>CBDCQR010000017.1:0-594930 GCA_965220685.1 Alphaproteobacteria bacterium | reverse complement strand
CCACCGCCGCCGCGGGCGATACTGCGTTTGCCGACCGCCGGATCTCGGTGAAGTGGACGGTCACCTGGGGCGGCCTGCCGATCTACAGGGTGCGGTTCCGGACCGACATCGCGGACGGCCGCTATACGGCGGAATTCGACGCGCGCAGCACCGGCGTCGTCGAAGCCCTGGCCAAGAATCGAACCTTCTGGCGCAGCGCCGGGCGCGTCAACGGCGCCGTCATGGTGCCCGAAACGATGCACCAGCGTTACCTCATGCGGCGGGGCGGCTACCGCACCGTGTCGATGGCCTGGACCCCGGCGGGCGACATTGCCACCCGCATCGACCCGCCGGAACCGAAGAGCAAGCGCAAGACGGTGCCGGCGGACATGCAGCGCGGGACCGTGGACCCGCTCACCGCGTTGCTCAACGGCCTGGTCGTGCCGCGCGGCGGGCCGCCCTGCAAATACGAAGCCACCATGTTCGAAGGCCGGCGCCGGATCGATATCCATCTGAGCTTCCATCGCTACGGCAAGGCTTTGCGCGTGAAAGGGCACAAGCTGCCCCGCAAGGCGACCGTCTGCCTGCTCCACGCCAAGCGCGTCGCCGGCTTCCGCACCCGCCATTTCAAGGAGGTGCCGAAGCTGCACCCGCTCAAGATGTGGGTCGTCCGGCTGGAGAAGGCCGGAATCTGGCTGCCCGTCGAGATGGCGCTCAAGACGCGCTACGGCATCGCCCGGGCGCGGCTGTCGAAGCTGAGAATCCGGTAGAGCATATCCGTTTCTGTCGGAACCGCCCGCGCAACCGGGAACGCCCCTTCGACGTCGCTCAGGACAGGCCCTTCGATACGCCCCGGATTAAATCCGGGGCTACTCAGGGTGAGGGTGGAGAGGAGCGAGCTAACTACACACCCTCATCCCGAGTAGGCCCCGCAGGGGCCGTATCGAGGGACCTCATCCCGAGTAGCCCCGCATTCGATCCAGATCTGCCCGGGAAAAGGTTAGTATTTGCAAACGCAAGTACCATTGCCTCACCCTGAATAGCCCCCAAAGTGGCGTATTGAAGGGTGTCCCCGAATGCGTCGGCTAAGCTAAAGCGAAATTCCGCCCAGGCTGGCGCCGCCGCAGACGAACAGGACCTGGCCGGTGATGAAGCCGGCGTCCGGGTCGGCGAAGAACATGACGGCGCGGGTCACGTCTTCCGGTGCGCCGATGCGCCGGACCGGCATGTTGTCGGCCAGCCGCGCCTCGCGGTCCGAGCCCTTCGGGATGATGCCCCAGAAATTGTCGGTCAGGATCGGGCCAGGCGCGACCACGTTGACCGTGACGCCCTCGGGCGCAAGCTCCAGCGCCCAGGTCCGCGCCATGCCGTGGACCCCGGCCTTGGTGGCGGAATAGGCGCTGCGCGTCGGCACGCCCATCGAGGCGCGCGAGGTCACGAAGACGACGCGGCCGAAGCCGTTTTCGCGCATTTTCGGCAGCACCGCCTGGGTGAGCAGCAGCGGCGCGGTCAGGTGGATGTGGGTCAGCGTCTCCATGTCCTCCGGCACGACCTCGGGCAGCAGGTTCGGCCGGATCAGGCCGGCATTGTGGACGATGTGCGTCACGTCCCGGTTCGCGATTTCGGCGGCGGCGGCGGCGGTCTCCTGCGGGTCGAGCAGGTCGGCGCAGACCGAGGACAGGTCCGGATGGCCGATCGGCGACGGCCGCCGCGCCACGCAGATCACCTTCCAGCCGGCGTCGAGCATGTCGCGGCACAGCCGCTCGCCGATGCCGGCGCTGCCCCCGGTGACGACCGCGGTATAGCGGCCCGTGTTTTCGCTCATTCCGTTCCGGTCCTTCCGTGATGCCGGCCGGCGCGCCGGCCGGCGGCGTTCCGCTACATGAACAGCTGGATGTTGCCGAACGGCGCATCGAGATTGACCAGGTCGATGCGCTTCAGGCGGATTTTCAGCGCGCCGCCTTCCAGCATCAAATCATGGCGCGCCCAGCCGTTGAAATACTCCCGCTCGTCGCTGCGGGTCTCGACATAGTGGAACGGCGTCCAGGTCCGGTAGCTGTTCGCCGCGTCGTCCATCGCCTCGACGGACGGCTGCTGCAGGACGTGGACGCAGCGGCTGTTCGGCTTCTGGCTGTAGGTCCGCACGCCGCGCAGCCGGCGGATGCGCACGTCGAGCATGAAGCGGTCCTCGTACAGCAGGGAGGGCTGCATCACCGGGTCGGTCTGGTCCCATTCCGCCGGGATCCAGTAGCGGCCGTCCTCGGCGAACAGGTCGAGCCAGTCCTCGTAGCGGCGCTCGTCGAGCAGCCGCGCCTCGGCATAGACGAAGGCGACGATGTCCTCTGCGGATACCGGGCTTCCGGTCTCCGTCTTCCCGGGCGCTCCCATCAGGCAACCGGCCGTTCGGCGCCGGCGGCCGGCGCCGGGCTCATGGCCGCCGCCGGGTCCATGTCCCCCGTCATGTCCCCCGTCATATCCAGGGTCATGTACCGCACCCAGGCGTTGAACTGGTTGCGCATCTGGCGCTCCGACGTGCCGTTCACCACGACCGTCGCGTCCGGCTCCTCGTCCTCGTCGTAGAGCCGCTGGACGTTGACCCATTCGTGGCCGTCGGCGCGCAGGCCGGTCTGGATGCGTTCGTACATCTCCAGGTCGTCGTGGCCGACGATCGAGGTCGGCGCGTTGATCGTGCGGTTGTAGAGCAGGGTGCGGGCGAACAGCTGGTCCGGCGCGCCGGCGAGGCGGAAGGTCCAGCTTTCGACCAGCGTCCGGTCGGCGGCGAGCGGCAGGAAGACGCGCAGGGTCTGGATCGGGCCCTTCACCATGATGTTCGGGAAATAGACCGTGTTATGGCGGATATCGCCGAGGATCGCCTTTGCCCGCGCCGCGCCGTAGGTGTCCACCATCATCTCCCAGTAGCCGGGAATTTCCGAATAGTCGGCATGGATCGAATCGGTGACGCCGGTATGGCCGTGGCCGTTCGGCCAGACCCGGATGCCGAAATCCTCGTAGAACTTGTAGGTCGAGGTGAAGGGGGCGAGCAGTTCGATCGCCGGATGACGGTCGTTGCGCCCGGTCTCCTTCCACACCTTCACCGCCGTGCCGGCGCTGCTCTCGTGGGCGACCATCGGGTGGCAGGTGTCGGTCTGGTTCTCGACCAGCATCTTCCAGTTGCAGCGGTGCATGTAGCGCAGCGGCGCGCCTTCCAGGATCAGCCGCCCTTCCGGCGAGCGGTCGACCATGTTGTCGATGGTCGAGAGACTGTCGCCGAAGAACGCCTCGAAATCCGGGCCGCCGTCGTTCAGCTTGACGAAGATGAAATCGCGGTAGACCCGGAAATTCTTCACCGGCGCCAGGCCGCGGACCATCGCCGTGTCCTCGAAGCCGGTGCCGTCGTAGCCCTTGCGCAGCGGTACGGAAAGCAGCGAGCCGTCGGTCCGGTACGCCCAGCCGTGATAGGGGCAGCGGAACATCTTGCCGGCGTTGCCGCAGGGTTCGCCGGCGATGCGCGTGCCCTTGTGCGCGCAGCGGTTGTAGTTGACGTAGATTTCGCCGTCCGTGTGCCGGGAGATGAGCAGCGGCTTGCCGCCGATCTCGCAGGTGATGAAATCGCCCGGCTCCGGCGCCTGGCTGGCGTGGCCGGCATAGACCCAGGTGTTGGCGAACAGATGCTCCATCTCGAGCCGGAACACCTCGTCGTCGATATAGACGTCGCGGTGGACCTCGCGCGGGCGGACCAGCGCGCGGATGGCGTCCGGGTTGCCGCTGTAGCGATAGGCGGGCGCCTGCATGGCGGGCGGCTCCTTCTGTCGTGCGGTGGCTGCAGAATGCTGCTTCGGCCGGATTGTATCGCGCCCGGCGGCCCGACGCCAAGGCGGCGCGGCGCAGCCCCCTGCCCCTCCGATCCCGGCGATCGCGACGGGTTGGCCTGCGTTTCGGCGTCCCATGGCCATGCCGAGCCATATTGGCATTATCGGGCGGCGAATTCCGGGAGTCCGCAGGACATGGGCGACATTGCGTCAGGACCGACGGCGGCCGGGCCGTCCGGAAGCGCCCGCTGGCCGCTGGCCGGCCGGCAATGGCAGGGCGCGCGCGCCTACCAGGAGGATTCCTACGCGACCCTGGATGTCGACATGACGGGACAGGGCACGCCGACGGCGCTCCTCATGGTCCTGGCCGACGGAATGGGCGGCGCTGCGGGCGGCGCGACGGCGAGCCGTATCGCGGTCGAGGCCTTCGTGGGCGAATTCCCGGGTCTGGACGGCCCGGTCGAAACCCGGTTTCGCACCTGCCTGAACGCCGCGACCGCACGCCTGCGCGAACGGGAATTCGAGGATCCACAGCTCCGCGGGATGGGGACCACCGTTGTCGCCGCCCTCTATGACGGCCGCCGCCTGGACTGGCTGAGCGTCGGCGATTCGCCGATGTGGCTGTATGCCCCCGGCGCGCTCGAGCGGCTGAATGCGGACCATTCGATGGCGCCGGTCCTGGAGCAACTCGTCCTGGCGGGAGAGCTGTCGCCCGAGGCCGCGCGCCTGGACCGGCGGCGCCACATGCTGCTCTCGGCGGTCACCGGCCGGCCGCCGGACCTGGTCGATTGCGGATCGCGCGCCTGCCGCCTGCAACCCGGCGACTGTCTGCTGATCGCCAGCGACGGCCTCGAGACCCTCACCGAAGCGGAGATCGCGCGCGAGCTTCTCGCCGCGGACGGCAGGGCCGACGCGGCGGCCGACGCCCTGGATCGCGCCGTGCGCGCCGCTGCGCGGCCCCACCAGGACAACGTGACCTTTCTGCTCCTGTCCGGCACGGGGCCGGTCGCCGGATAGGATTCCGGGCGGCCGTTTCTTCGTTGGCGGGAAGGTCGTGCAGCGACAGGTTGGGGGCGGCGACAGAGGCGTCGGGCAGGCGCGGCCCATGCATCGGGCCCATGCCGGGACCGGCCTTTCCGGCAGGCGGCATCGGCGCTACTTGGTGCGGCCATGAACGCGCCGGCCGCTCCCGCCCCGACGGTTGCCCCGCCCCCGGAAAGGCCGAGGCAAACGATCCCGCTGCTCGCCTACGCCGGCTGGCTCGTGGCGGCCGCCTTCTTTTTCTACGCCTGGGTCCTGCGGGTCGCGCCGTCGATCACGGTCGAGCCGCTGATGCGCGATTTCGCGGTCGGCGGCGCGATCGTCGGCAACCTCTCGGCGGTCTATTTCTGGGCCTACGCCGCCCTGCAGATCCCCTGCGGCCTGTTCACCGACCGGTGGGGGCCGCGCCGCGTGATTACAGTCGCGGTCCTGGTTACAGGGCTCGGCTGCGCGGTCATGGGCCTCGCGCCGTCCATCGAGCTGGCCTATGCCGGCCGGGCGCTGATCGGCTTCGGCGCCGCCTTCGCCTTCGTCGGCAGCATGGTCATTGCCGCCCTCTGGCTGCCGGCGCGGCGTTTCGCGTTTTTCAGCGGCGTGGCCCTCGCGGTGGGCCTCGCCGGCGGCGTGGTCGGGCAGGGGCCGTTCGCCGCCGCCGTCGGGGCGCTCGGCTGGCGCGACTACATGGTCGCGCTTGCCGCCTGGGCGCTGATCCACGCCCTGCTGGCCTGGCTGCTGATCCGCGACCGGCCGCGGTCGTCAGAGCGCACCGCGCCGGACGGTGCCGTGCCGGCAACGGCCAGGCCCGAACCGATGCGCGGCAGCCTCGCCCGCGCGCTGCGCCGGCCGCAGAATTTCCTCATCGCCGCCTTCGCCTTCCTGATGTCGGTGCCGATCCTGGCTTTCGGCGGCCTGTGGGGCGTGCCCTATACCGTCGCGCGCTTCGGCGTCGATACCACCGCGGCCGGCTTCGCCATGGCGGCCATGCTGCTGGGCGTCGCCTGCGGCGGACCGCTCTGGGGCCTGCTGAGCGACCGGATCGGCCGGCGCAAGCCGGTCCTGCTGGCCGGCGGACTGCTCGGCCTGGCGACGATCGGCGCCGCGATCTACCTGCCGGACCTGCCCTTCGCCGCCTTCCAGGTCTGCGTGTTCCTCTCCGGCTTCGGCGGCGCGGCGATGGTGACGGCGTTTGCGCTCGGACGCGAGCACAACGACGCCCGCTCGGCCGGCACCGCGCTCGGCCTGATCAACATGTGCACGGTGCTGAGCGGCGCGGTGTCCCAGCCCCTCATCGGCCTGCTGCTCGACCTGTCCTGGGCCGGCGAAACGGTGAACGGCGCGCGGGTCTACGCCCTGCCGGCCTACGAGGAGGCCTTCCTGCTGCTGCCCGCCACCTACGCTGCCGGCCTGCTGATCTGGCTGGCGCTGAAGGAAACCCACGCGAGGCCGTTCGCCGAACCGGGCGCGGCCTGATCCTCCGGTCTTTGCGCCGCCGGTCACGGCTTCCCGATAGCCCTCCGGTGGGGGCCGGCCTATACTCCGCCGGACGATGACCGAGCCGGCCGCCGACCCTCTCCCGCTGTCCCGACGCGCTGCCGTCGCCCCGTCTGCGGCGGACGATCCGGCATGGCTGGACGGCCTGAACGACAAGCAGCGCGAGGCGGTGGAATATTCAGAAGGTCCACTGCTGGTGCTGTCCGGCGTCGGGACAGGCAAGACCCGAACACTGACTTCACGAATCGCATATTTACTGAAGAAAGGCCGGGTAGAGCCTTCGCAAATCCTCGCCGTCACCTTTACCAACCGAGCGGCTGGGGAGATGCGCGACCGGGTGAATGAACTAATTCACCCGCTCGAAGCTTCGAAGGTTTGGCTTGGCACGTTCCATGCGCTCGCCGCACGCATCCTGCGCCGCCACGCCGAGCTGGTGGGGCTGAAATCCAATTTCACGATCCTCGACCCCGACGACCAGGTGCGCCTCGTCAAGCAGGAGCTTGAAGCCGCCGATATCGATACGAAGCGCTGGCCGCCCCGGCTGCTGCACTGGATGATCGAGCGCTGGAAGGACAAGGGCAAGGGGCCGGAGCAGGTGACGGCCGCGGAAGCGGGCGATTTCGCCGGCGGCCGGGCGGTCGAGCTCTACGCCGCCTATCAGGAAAGGCTCATAAACCTCAACACGGTCGATTTTGGCGACCTGCTATTGCACAACCTGTCCCTGTTGATGGAGCATGAGGATATCCAGGCGAAATACCACAATCAGTTTCGCTATATCTTCGTAGACGAATATCAGGATGCCAACGTCGCCCAGTATCTCTGGCTGCGGCTGCTGGCGCAGAAGGACGGCAATATCTGCTGCGTCGGCGACGACGACCAGTCGATCTATAGTTGGCGCGGCGCCGAGATCGAGAACATCCTGCGCTTCGAGAAGGACTTTCCCGGCGCGGCGGTCATCCGGCTGGAGCAGAATTACCGCTCGACCGCGCCGATCCTCGCCGCCGCGTCCCACCTGATCGGCCGCAACGACAGCCGCCTCGGCAAGACCCTGTGGACCGCCGCCGAGGGCGGCGACAAGCTGACCCTGACCGGCGTGTGGGACGGCGAGGAAGAGGCGCGCAGCGTCGCCGACCGGGTCGAGGATCTACAGCGCAAGGCCCACGCCCTGAACGAGATCGCCATCCTGGTGCGCGCCGGGTTCCAGACCCGCGAGTTCGAGGAACGCTTCATCGCGCTGAACATCCCCTATCGCGTGATCGGCGGGCCGCGCTTTTACGAGCGGCTGGAAATCCGCGATGCCGTCGCCTGGCTGCGCCTGGTCCATTCGACCGACGACGATCTTGCCTTCGAGCGCATCGTCAACAAGCCGAAGCGGGGGCTGGGCGATGTCGCATTGCGAACCTTGCACAATCTACGCGCCGACCGGGGCGGGTCACTTTTCGACACTGCTAGGCTCGCAACGTCCTCGAAAGAATTTCGACCGCAAGCACGTCGGACACTCGACGGTTTCGTGCAGATGGTTGAGCGCTGGCGCCGGATGGCGGAAGTCACCTCACATATCGATCTGGCGGAAACCGTGCTCGACGAGAGCGGCTACACGGAGATGTGGCAGCAGGCCAAGTCCCTCGACGCGCCGGGGCGGCTCGAAAACCTGAAGGAACTGGTCCGCGCGCTGGCGGAATTCGAAAATATCGGCGGATTCTTGGAACACATCGCGCTGGTGATGGAGGCAACTGGGGTAGCGCAGGGCGACATGGTTGACATCATGACCTTGCATTCAGCGAAAGGACTCGAATTCGACACGGTGTTCTTGCCGGGATGGGAGGAGGGCGTGTTTCCGCATCCGCGGACGCTGGACGAACGCGGCATCGCCGGCCTGGAGGAAGAGCGCCGCCTCGCTTATGTCGGCCTGACCCGGGCGCGCCGGAACGTCCATATCTCCTTCGCCGCCAACCGGCGCATCCACAACCAGTGGGCCTCCAACCTGCCCAGCCGCTTCATCGACGAACTGCCGCCCGAGCATGTCGAGGTCGCGACCGAGCAGGGCCTCTACGCCGGCCGGTCCGGCGGGCCGGGCGGAACGGTTGTCGAGGCCGGGCTGGTTGAAACGGGCGGCAGGCGGCGCGCCGAAGGATTCGGGGGCGGCGGCTTCGGCAATGGCGGCGCCGGGTCCGCGAACCGGGGCCGCTTCGACGACGGCTGGAACAACACCGCGCCGCTCGCGCCGAAATCCGGCGGGCGCGGCGGCGGGCGCAAGCGCATCGCGCGCGAAATGCCCGTCATCATCGACGGCGAGGCCAACCTGATCCGCAGCGGCGGCGCCAGCGCCTTCGGCCAGGGCGATCCCGTCCGGCACGAGAAATTCGGCAAAGGCGTCGTCAAGCGCGCCGAGGGCGACAAGCTGACGGTCATCTTCGAAAGCGTCGGCGAGAAGAAGGTGATCGCAAGATTTGTCGAACCGGCATGAGACGCGCCGGACCTGTCGTACCCGTGAAGGCGCTCGCAGCGGCCGTTCTTTCTCTGGTTCTGGGATTTTCCGGCGCGCGCGCCGACGGTGCAGGCTTCCGCGACATTCAGGTCGAGGCCGGCGGCGAGCGGATGGCGGTGGCCGTCTGGTATCCCACCGGCTTACCGTCCGGGCGGACCGTCGAAGGGCCGTTCGCCATGATGGCGGCCCGCAATGCGCCGTTGGCCGGCGGCCGCTTCGGCCTCGTCCTGATCTCCCATGGCACCGGCGGCGGGCGCCTGAACCATCGCGGCACGGCGATCCAGCTGGCGCAGGCCGGCTACATCGCCGCGGCGCCGGAGCACAGCGGCGACAACTGGCGCGACGGCCGCTACGGCGGCACCGCTGCCAACTGGGTCCGGCGCCCGCGCCAGCTCAGCGCAACCCTCGACCGGCTCCTCGCCGATCCCGAATTCGGCCCGCGCATCGATCCGGCACGCATCGCCGCCATCGGCCACTCGGCCGGCGGCTACAGCGTGCTCGCCCTGATCGGCGGCCGGGCCGACATGACTGTTCTCGCCCGCCACTGCACCGAATTCCGCGATCGGGATCCCGCCTTCTGCAGCTATGGACGGCAGGGCGGGCCTGTCGGCGGCAGACTGCCGGACCTGACCGACCGGCGGGTCCGGGCGGCCGTGGCCGTCGCACCGGTCGGCGCGCTGTTCGGCCCCGGCGCCTTCGCGGGAGTGACGGCCCCGGTGCAAATCCATCGCCTCGGCCGGGATAAGGTCCTGCGCCGGCCGTGGCACGAGGACAATATCGTGCGCCTGATGGCCGGCAGGGCACGCCTCGTGAATCACCCTGAGGCACACCACTTCGCCTTCATCGCGCCCTTCCCTGCGGCACTGATCGACGAAGTCGGCGAACCGGCCCGCGATCCGCCCGGCTTCGACCGCCGCGCCTTCCTCGACCGCATCGACCGGCAGATCCTGACATTCCTGGATTCCGCATTCGCCGCGCGCCGGCGTTGACACGTTTCTCCGTGTCACGCCGGACCCCGATCCGGCGTCCAGAGCCAAGCTGACACCGGGGCCCGCCGGCAATTTCAGCGACGCTCCGGTGCACCCCGCCCTTCGATACGCCCCGGCCGGGGGCCGGGCTACTCAGGGTGAGGGTGAAAGTGAGTGAAATCACTACACTCCCTCATCCCGAGTAGGCGCGCCAGCGCCGTATCGAGGGACGGCTCGCTGCCGCGGTTCCATCCAGGACGGACACACTCCGGCATTTCGCAACGCTTCGAACAGCCGGCGACGCAACGCCACTGGCGCGATGGCGGACAGGGGTGCTAGTCTTGCGGCATCGAAGTTCCGCCGGGGTGTCGTCCGGTCGCTGCCGCTGCTTTTGCCGCCGGTGGGCCGGGCGTCTGAGATCATACCCGTCGAACCTGACCTGGGTCATGCCAGCGTAGGGAGCCGTCCGATTCAGACCCCGCATTCCCATACCCGGCGCCCGGAAACCGTCGCGATCATCGGCGCCGGCGTGTGCGGGCTGGGCATCGGCTGGCGGCTGGCCCAGGCCGGCTGCCGGGTCGATATCTTCGACCGGGGCGCGATCGGCCGGGGCGCCAGCCACGCCGCCGCCGGGATGCTCGCGACCGGCGTCGAGACCGAACCGGGCGAACTGGCCCTGTTGCAGCTCAACCTGCGCAGCCAGCGGGCCTGGCCGGCCTTCGCCGCGGAGGTCGAAGCGGCCAGTGGGCGGGAGACCGGCTATCGCGACGACGGTACGCTGGTCGTCGCCCTGACGCGCGACGACGAGCGCCACTTGCGCTTCCTTCACGCGTTTCACCGCGACGCCGGAGTCGACGTCGCGCTGGTCGGCGGCGGCGAGGCGCGGCAGCGCGAACCGTATCTCAATCCCCGGATTCCGGCCGCCGTCTGGAGCCCGAACGACCACCAGGTCGACAACCGCGCGCTCACCGCGGCGCTGGCGGAGGCGGCTGCCCGCGCCGGCGCGCGGCTGCATCCGGACTCCGGGGTCGAGGCCGTCCGGATCGGCGACGGACGCGCCGCCGGGATCGTCGTCGCGGGCGAGACCGTGCCGGCCGATGCCGTCGTCCTCGCCGCCGGCGCCTGGTCGCGGACGATCGGCGGGCTCGAACCGGCCGCCCTGCCGCCGGTCCGCCCGGTCAAGGGCCAGATGCTGGCCCTGCAGATGGACCCGGAGGCGCCGCTGCTGCGCCATGTGCTGTGGGCGCCGGGCGTCTACCTCGTGCCGCGGCGCGACGGCCGCCTGCTGATCGGCGCGACGGTGGAGGAAAAGGGCTTCGACGACACGATCACCGCCGGCGGCCAGTATGCCCTGCTCGATGCGGCGTGGCGCGCCCTGCCGGGGATCGAGGAGCTGCCGATCGCGGAAACCTGGGTCGGCTTCCGGCCGGGCTCGCGCGACGATGCGCCGATCCTCGGGCCCGGCCCGGTCGACGGCCTGGTCTACGCGACCGGCCACCATCGCAACGGCATCCTGCTCGCGCCCGTGACCGCCGACCTGGTGAGCCGCTTCGTCCTGACCGGAGACCTGGACCCGGCGCTCGCGCCGTTTACGCTGGCGCGCTTCGATCCGGCGTTGCAGTCCGGGCCGGCGGCGCTGGCGGCGGAGTAGCCGGCGATGAAGATCGTGCTGAACGGCGACCCGGTGGACACCGCCGCAGCGACCGTGCGGTCCCTGCTCGACGAACAGGGCATCGACGCCGAAGCGCGCGGCGTCGCCGTTGCCGTGAACGAGGCCGTGGTACCGCGCCGGGACTGGACGGATCGGGCGCTCGGCGCCGGCGACGCCGTCGAGATCGTCAAGCCTTTCCGTGGCGGCTAGGGAGAGCATCTCGCGATGACCGACAACCGCTTCGATATCGCCGGGCGCAGCTTCGCCAGCCGCCTGTTCCTCGGCACCTCCGGCTATCCCAACCAGCAGGTCATGCTCGACGCGCTGAGGGCGAGCGGCGCGGAGGTGGCGACGGTCTCGATCCGCCGGATCAGCCTGGAGGGCTATGCCGAGAGCATGGTCGACCTGCTCGGCGCGGACTGGACCCTGCTGCCCAACACCGCCGGCTGCATGAGCGCCAGGGACGCCATCCTGACCGCGCAACTGGCGCGCGAGGCGCTGGAGACCGACTGGATCAAGCTGGAACTGATCGGCGACCGGGAGACGCTGTATCCGGATGTCGAGCAGCTGGCCGGCACGGCGCGGGAACTGGTGGCGGACGGCTTCCAGGTGCTGCCCTATTGCACCGACGATCCGGTGGTGTGCCAGCGCCTGGCCGACGCCGGCTGCGCCGCGGTCATGCCGCTGGGCGCGCCGATCGGCACCGGCATCGGCATCGCCAACCCCTACAATATCGAACTGATCTGCAACCGCAGCCCGGTGCCGGTGATCCTCGACGCCGGGATCGGCACGGCGTCCGATGCGGCGCTGGCGATGGAGCTGGGCTGCGACGCGGTGCTGCTCAACACCGCGGTGGCGAAGGCCCTCGATCCGGTGCTGATGGCCGGGGCCATGCGCGATGCCGTCGCCGCCGGCCGGGCCGCCCGCCTCGCCGGGCGCATCCCGAAGAAGGACCACGCCGAGGCCTCGAGCCCGCAGATGGGGTTGATCGGCGGCTGAGCGCGGCCGGCGTCCCGATTTCCGCGCCATGGACCTGCCCGGAGCCGAACGCAGCCCCCTGCCCGATCCGCCCCTGATGATCGTCACCGACCGGCGGCGGGCGCGGCTGCCCCTGGAGGATATCGCCGCGGCCGCGTTCGAGGCCGGCGCGCGCTGGATCAGCATCCGGGAAAAAGACCTGCCGCCGGCCGAACAACGCGACCTGGTCCGGCGGCTCGCCCGGAACGCGCCGCCCGGTGCGGCGGTCGGCCTGCACGGGACACCGGCGCCCGAAACCGACGGCATCGCCGCCCGGCACCTGCCGCGGGACGGCGATATCGCGGAGGCGCGGCGGCTGGCGCCGGATTCCCGGCTGCTCGGCAAGTCGTGCCACAGCCTCGGCGCGGTCCGGGAGGCAGCGGCGGCGGGCGCGGACTACGTCACCCTCAGCCCGGTTTTCGCAACCGGCAGCAAGCCCGGCTACGGGCCGGCCCTGGGCGTGGAATCGCTTGAAGCTGCGGCGGCGCACCTGCGCCCGGCCGGCTGCCGCCTGCTCGCCCTCGGCGGCGTGACCGCCGAAACGATCGGCGCGTGCCGCGCAGCGGGCGCGGACGGCGCCGCCGTCATGGGCGCCGTCATGGCCGCCCGCGATCCGGGCGCCGCGGTCGCCGCCCTGATCGCGGCGTGGGCAAGCGCCGGGCGGACGGTCCAGGAGGATCGGCCGTAGGGGAGGGTTTCAAACCCTCCCCTGCACCAGTTTCGACCCGAGCGCCCCGCGGCGCTGCTTTTCAATCGTGCGGCGCAGCACTACAACCGTTCCGCCCGTTCCACAGAATTCCGGCCGCCGCCATGGACACCGTCTATCTCACCGAAGAGCACAATATCCTGCGCGAGACCGCGCGCCGCTACATCGAGGAGGAGGTGGAGCCGCACGGCGACGCCTGGGAGGAAGCCGAGGAAATCCCGCGCAGCGTGTTCGCCCGCATGGGCGAACTTGGCTTCTTCGGCGTCCAGGCGCCCGAGGCCTATGGCGGCACGGACATGGGGCCGGTCGCCATGGTCGCCCAGTGGGAGGAACTGGGCAAATCCAGCTATGGCGGCTTCTGCGGCAGCACCTCGGCCCATGCCGAGATGGCGGTGCCGCACCTGATCAACGCGGGCAACGACGAACAGAAGGAACGCCTGCTGCCCGACCTCATCGCCGGCCGCAAGGTCAGCAGCATCGCGGTGACCGAGCCGGACGGCGGCTCCGACGTCGCCGGCCTCAAGACGCGGGCGGAGCGCAAGGGCAACGACCGCTGGGTGCTCAACGGCGCCAAGGTGTTCATCACCAACGGCGTTCTGTCCGACGTCTACTTCGTCGCCGCGCGCACCGATCCGCACGCCAAGGGCTCGCGCGGCATTTCCATGTTCATCGTCGAGAAGGGCGCGCCCGGCTTCACGGTCGCCAAGAAGCTCGACAAGCACGGCTGGCGCTGTTCGGACACCGCCGAGCTGGTCTTCGACGACTGCGAAATCCCCTACGAGAACATCCTGGGCGAGGAGAACAGGGGCTTCTACGCCGTGATGATGAATTTCCAGAACGAGCGGCTGGTCGCCGGCGCGATGAATGCCGGCTCGATCCAGAGCGCGCTGGACATCACCACGCAATATGTCAAGGACCGCAAGGCCTTCGGCGGCACGCTGTGGGACAAGCAGGTGGTGCGCCACAAGCTGGCGACGCTGGCGACCCAGGCCGAGGCCTTCCGCCACCTGACCTATCACTGCGCCTGGCTGGTCTCCGAAGGCCGGGACTGCGTCAAGGAAGTCTCGATGCTCAAGGCGCTGGGCGGCGAGCTGGTCAACCGGACGATGTACGACTGCGTCCAGCTGCACGGCGGAATGGGCTATATGCGCGAAAGCCCGATCGAGCGGATGAGCCGGGACGCGAGGGTCGCCTCGATCGGCGGCGGCGCGACCGAGGTGATGCTCGAGGAGGTCGCCAAGCGCATGTGAGGCCCCGGGGCTTCGGTCAGGTTTCCCGGGAGGCTCCGGTGACGGCGGCCGACGTCGCCGTGGTCGGCGGCGGCTTCACCGGCGCCGTCTTCGCGATCCATCTGTCGCGACTGGCCGAACGGCCGCTCGACGTCGCCATCGTCGAGCCGCGCGAACGGCCCGGCCGCGGCGTCGCTTACGATACCGCCGATCCGGACCACCGGCTGAACGCACCGCTGCCGATCCATTTCGTCTATCCGGACGCGCCGGGCCACCTGCCCGGCTGGTACGCCGAACGGGGCGGTCCGGAGCGCGATCCGGAGGCCCCGGGCCCGGACGGCACTCTCTACCCGCGGCGCGGCGAATTCGGACGCTACGTCGAAGAGCAGCTTCGCAGCCACAGTGCCGGCAACGCGTCCGGTTCGACGATCCGGCACATCCGGGCACGTGCCCTCTCCGCCCGCCGAAGCGCCGCCGGCTACCGGCTGGACCTGACCGGCGGGCAGGCGCTGGACGCCCGGCTGGTCGTGATCGCCGCCGGCTACGAGCGCCCGCGGGCGCCGCCGCCGTTCGCCGGCACGGTCTCCGGCCATCCGGGTTTCGTCGCCGATCCGTGGGACACGGACCGGCTGGGGAACATTCCGGCGGACGCCAGGGTCCTCGTCCTGGGCATGTCGCAGACCGCGTCGGACGCGATCGCCGTGCTGTTGCGCAACGGACATGGCGGTCCGATCACGGCGGTCGCGCGCCGCGGCCTGCGCCCCCGCCGCAAACCGGAGACGGCGGCCGGCCTGCCGCCCGATATCGTGGACCGGATCGGGCGGCCGGTGTCCCTGTTCACGGAAGCGCACGGCCGGCACGGGACTGCGCTGAGCCTGCTGCGCACGCTGCGCGCCGAGGTGCGCCGGGCCGAAGCCGCGGGCGGCGACTGGTTCGGGCCCTTCGGCGACCTGCGCGACTCGGTCTGGGAGGTCTGGCCGGCCCTGCCGCCGGCGGAGAAGCGCCGCTTCCTGCGCCATCTGCGGGTCTGGTACGACGCCCACCGCTTCCAGCTGCCGCCGCAGATCGAGGCGCGCATTGCCGGGGCGGAAGCCGCCGGGCAGCTGTCATTCGAGGCCGCCATTTGCGAATCGGCTGCACGCGACGGCGACGCCCTGTCCGTCACGCTGCGGCGCAGGGGCAGCGGCGACCGCCGCCGCGAACGGTTCGGCGCCGTGGTGAACTGCACCGGACCCGACCTGCGGCCGGACCGGTCGGACAACCCGTTGATCGCGTCCCTGGCAGCGCGCGGATATGCGGCGGCGCATCCGACCGGCATCGGTTTCGATGTCGACGGCGAATGCCGCGCACTCGGCGCCGGCGGACGCCCGGATCCGCATCTGCGCATCGTCGGCCCGCTGACCTACGGCGCCTTCGCCGACCAGCAGGGCGCCCCCTTCATCGCCTTGCGCCTGTGCGCGATCCTGCCCGGCATCGTCGCCGAGCTGCGCCGGTAGCCCTGCCTCTTGACTCTCAAACCGTTCGGGAACGGAATCCTGTGCGTTCATACGTTCTGAACGAAGCCGCAGCGTCTCCTTCGACTTCGCTCAGGGCGCCCCTCGATACGGCGCTGACGCGCCTACTCGGGATGAGGGGAGTTTGTGGCCTATCCTACCCTCACCCTCACCCTGAGTAGCCCCGGCCGCAAGGCCGGGGCGTATCGAAGGGGCCGCATCGTCCGGCAGAGAAAGAGAAAGGGCTTATCATGCGCGTGACACGCCGGGCGGTGCTGGCCGGAGCGGGCGCTGCGCTGGCTGCGCTGGCACCCGGGAATGCGGCGGCAAAGCCCCTCGCCAAGCGCATTCCGGCGACCGGAGAGGCGGTGCCGGCGGTCGGGCTCGGCAGCTGGATCACCTTCAATGTCGGCGGCGATCCGGTGCTGCGCGCCGAGTGCCGCGCCGTCATGGCCGCCTTCTTCGAGGCGGGCGGCGGCATGATCGATTCCTCGCCCATGTACGGCTCCTCCCAGGCGGTGATCGGCGACGCGCTGGCCAGGCTGGGCCGGCCGCCGGGCCTGTTCTCGGCCGACAAGGTGTGGACCTCCGCCGCCAACGGCCCGGTGCAGATCGCTGAAACCGCGCGGCGCTGGGGCGTCGCGCGTTTCGACCTGCTGCAGGTCCACAACCTGTGGGACTGGGAGCGGAACCTCGACACGCTGGAGGCGATGAAGGCGGAGGGCCGGCTGCGCTATACCGGCGTCACTACCTCGCACGGCCGCCGGCACGGCGAACTGGAAACGGTCATGCAACGCCGGCCGCCGGATTTCGTCCAGCTCACCTACAACATCGTGGACCGGGAGGCGGAACGCCGGCTGCTGCCGCTCGCCCGGGAGCGCGGCATCGCGGTCATCTGCAACCGGCCGTTCCAGCGCGGCCGGCTGCCGGACCGGCTGGCCGGTCGCCCGATGCCCGGCTGGGCGCGGGAGATCGGCGTTTCGACCTGGCCGCAGTTCCTGCTGAAATTCATCCTTTCGCACCCTGCGGTGACCGTCGCCATTCCCGCGACCAGCCGGGCCGACCATCTGCGCGAGAACAAGTCGGCCGCTTTCGGACCCATGCCGGATGCGGCCATACGCCGGCGTATGGCGGAGCATGTGCGCGACCTGTAAGAGGCCGTAGGGGCGCTCGATGGCCGGGTCCTGGGCGCCGGAAGATTTCCTGCTGTTTTCGCCGCGCGCCTACTGGCGGCTGTTCGCGCTGGAAAACGCGGCGGTCTGGCCGGCCCAGCTCCTGCTGCTGGCCGCCGGCCTTGTGCTCGTTGCCTGCCTGCTGCGGGGCCGGCGGCCGTCCGGGCGGTGGCGCGGCCCTGCGCTCGTCTTCGCATTGGCCGCGGCCTGGTTCTGGACCGGGTGGCAGTTCGTGGCGCTGCGCTACGGCGCGATCAACTGGGCCGCGCCGATGCTGGCCTGGGGCTTTTACGCCGAGGCCGCGCTGCTGGCAGCGCTCGGGATTTCGGGGCGGCTGGCCTTCACCGGGCGCGGGACGCGGGCCAGGGCGGGCATCGGGCTCCTCGCCGCGGCGCTGTTCGCCTGGCCGCTGCTTGCGCCGCTCGACGGGCGGCCGTGGCAGGAGGCGGAGGTCTTCGCCATCGCGCCCGACCCGACCGCCATCGCCACCCTCGCCCTGCTCGCGCTCGCCCCGCGCAGCCGGTGGACGGGCCTGCTCGCCATCGTCCCGGCGCTGTGGCTTGCAATCTCTGCGCTCACGCTCTTCACGATGGGCGCCTGGCAGGGCTGGGCGGTCTTCGCCGCCCTGATCGCCGGCCTCGTCGCCTGCACCGCCCCCGGGAAAGAACCGGCGGGCGCCCTGTGAAAGGCGGGCGGCGGGCTACGCCGAAGGCCCGGTCAATTCGAAGCCCGGTGCGGCGGGACGCCGTCGTCGCTCACCAGGTGGCAGCGGACGCGGTGGCCGTAGCCGACGGCGCGCAGGGCCGGTTCCTCGGCGCGGCAGCGGTCTTCGGCGAACGGGCAGCGCGAGGCGAAGCGGCAGCCCGGCGGCGGATCGATCGGGCTCGGCGGATCGCCGACCAGGCGGATGCGGCTCGCCCGGTCGCGCAGGACCGGATCGGCCGACGGCACCGCCGACAGCAGCGCATTGGTGTAGGGGTGCAAAGGCTCGCGGAACAGGGAAACACGGTCGGCATGCTCGACCACCTGGCCGAGATACATCACCGCGATGTCGTCGCACATATGCTGCACGACGCCGAGATCGTGGCTGATGAACAGGTAGGTCAGGCCGAACTCCTCCTGGAGCCGGCGCAGCAGGTTCAGGATCTGCGCCTGGATCGCTACGTCGAGGGCCGAGACCGGCTCGTCGCAGACGATCAGGTCCGGCTGCGTCGCGAGCGCGCGCGCCACGCCGATGCGCTGGCGCTGGCCGCCGGAGAACTGGTGCGGGAACAGGGCCTGCTGCTCCGGGCGCAGGCCGACCAGGCGGAACAGTTCGGCGACCCGGTCGTCGCGGCTCTCCCGGTCGCCGACGTCGAGCTGGTCGAGCGGTGCGCGGACGATCTCGCCGGCGCGCAGGCGCGGATTGAGCGACGAGTACGGATCCTGGAAGATGATCTGCATGTGGCGGCGCTGGCGGCGCAGCGCTTCGCCGGAAAGCGGGCCGATTTCCTGCCCGTTGAGCAGGATGTTGCCTTCGGTGACCGGCGCCAGGCGCATGACCGCCAGCGCGGTCGTCGTCTTGCCGGAGCCGGATTCGCCGACCAGGCCGAGGGTCGCGCCGCGGGCGGTATCGAACGACACGCCGTCCACGGCGTGGACCTTGGGCGCCGGCGCGAAGGGTTTGCGGCGCGCCAAGCTGAAATGGACCTTCAGCCCGCGGACCTCCAGCAAGTTGTCGGGGCGCGGCCCGGCCGCTGCGGAAGCTGCCGGGCCCGTCATGCCGCCGCCTCCGTTTCGGAATAGAGCCAGCAGGCCGCGGTATGGTCCTCGCCGACGGCGGTTTCGGGCGGCATCTCCCGCCGGCAGCGGTCCATCGCCTCGGCGCAGCGCGGCGCGAAGGGGCAGCCGCCCCGGCCCAGCTCGGCGACCGACGGCACGACGCCGGGAATTTCCATGAGCGGCGGGCGCTCCGTCCCCGGCTCGGCCTCCAGATGGGGTACGCAGGTAATCAGGCCGCGCGTGTAGGGATGCTTGGGGTTGGTCAGCATCTCGTCGACCGGCGCCTCCTCCACCTTGCGGCCGGCATACATGACGACGACCCGCTGGGCCATTTCCGCAATCGCGCCCATATCGTGGGTGATCAGGATGACGGCGGCTTCGGTCTGTTGTTGCAGTTCTTTCAGAAGATCAAAAATCTGGGCCTGCACGGTCACGTCGAGCGCCGTGGTCGGTTCGTCGGCGATCAGCACCTGCGGCTGGCAGGCCAGCGCCATGGCGATCATCACGCGCTGGCGCATACCGCCGGAAAGCTGGTGCGGATATTCGTCCACCCGCTTCTCCGGCGCCGGGATGCTGACCGCGCGCAGCATCTCGATGGCCCGGTCGCGCGCCTCCCGGCGGCTCAAGCCCTGGTGGAGGCGGACGGTCTCGCCGATCTGGTCGCCGATCGTATAGACCGGGTTGAGCGAGGTCATCGGCTCCTGGAAGATCATCGAGACGTCGTTGCCGCGCACCTCGCGTATGCGCGCCTCGGTGGCGTCGAGCAGGTTCTCGCCGGCGAGCCGGATGGCGCCCTCGGCGATCCGCCCCGGCGGCACCGGCACCAGCCGCATGATGGCGAGCGCCGTCATGCTCTTGCCGCAGCCGGATTCGCCGACGATGCCGAGCGTCCGGCCGGCCGCCAGTTCGAAGTTCAGGCCGTCGATGACCCGGGAGACCGCGCCGTCCTTGAGGTCGAACTCGACCGACAGGCCCCGGACCTCGAGCAGCGCGCTCATCGCTGCCTCAGCTTCGGGTTAAAGGCGTCGTTCAGGCCGTCGCCGATCAGGCTCACCGACAACACGGTGATGAAGATGGCGAGGCCGGGGAAGGTGACCGGCCACCAGGCCTCGAGGATCTGCGGGCGGTTGACGCTGATCAGGTAGCCCCAGCTCATGACGTTCGGGTCGGAAAGCTGCAGGAAGGCGAGACCGGCCTCGAACAGGATCGCGATGCCGACCGAGAGCGCCGCCGAAACGATCAGCGGCGGGGCGGCGTTGGGCAGGATGATCGTCCAGATGATCCGCGCGTTGCGGGCGCCGATGGCGCGTTCGGCCTTGACGAAATCCAGTTCGCGCAGGCGCAGGAACTCCGCCCGCACGAGGCGCGCCGTGGCGGGCCACGAGACCACGCCGATTGCGATGGAGATGGAGTAGATTGAGGGCGAGAAGAGCAGCACGACGACCATGGCGAGCAGCAGGGGCGGCAGCACCTGGAAGAATTCCGTGATGCGCATCAGCACTTCTTCGACCCAGCCGCGGTAATAGCCCGCCAGCGCGCCGAACAGGATGCCGATGGTGATGGTGATCGCCGCCGCCGCCGCGCCGACCGTCAGGGTGGACTGGCTGCCGTAGAGCAGGCCGATGACGAGGTCTCGGCCCTGCTGGTCGGTGCCGAGCAGGAAGCCCTGCTCGCCCGGCGGCAGCAGCAGCGGCCCGGCGGCGGCGAACGGATCGACCGGATAGACGAAGGGACCGAAGACGGTGACCAGCACGATCAGGAGCAGCGTGACAAGCCCGGCCACGGCCGCCCTGTTGGCCCGGAACATGCGCCAGACTTCGCGCCACGGCCGCTCGACCTCAATGACGACGGGCTCTTCCGCCGGAACGGCTGGCGTCGACGCCGTCATGCCCGGGCCGCACTCTTGATGCGCGGGTCGACCAGCCGGTAGGCGAGGTCGGTCAGCAGGTTTGCGACGATGACGATGAGCGCCGAGAAGAACAGGATGCCGAGCAGGGTCGGCGTGTCGCGGCGCAGGATCGAATCGAAGGCGAGGGTGCCGAGGCCGGGCCAGCTGAACACCGTTTCAACCAGCACGGCGCCGGAAAACAGGGCGCCGAATTGCAGGCCCGCGAAGGTGACGACCGGCAGGACGGCGTTGCGCAGCGCATGCTTGAACACGACGACCCGCTCGTTAAGCCCCTTGGCGCGGGCCGTGCGGATATAGTCGGCGCCGAGTACGTCCATCATGCTGGCCCGCGACAGGCGGCTGTAGAAGGCGAGATAGATCGTCGAGAGGGTCAGGACCGGCAGCGCCAGATGATGCAGCACCTCCCAGACATAGCCGAAGCCGGCGGCGCCGAGCGGGCCGCTGTCCATACCGGAAGTGGGGAACAGCGGAATGACCGAAGCGAGCAGGATGATCAGCATGATCCCGGTCCAGAAGACCGGCAGGGCATAGCCGAGCAGGGCGAGAACCGTGATGATCTGGCTGAGCAGGCCGTTGGGCCGGCGCGCGGCGAAGACGCCGAGGAAAGTGCCGAATGTAATTGCAATCAGCAGCGAGGAGACGACCAGCAACAGGGTCGGCCCGAGATTCTCGAAGATCACCGTGGTGACCGGCTGGTCGAAGTAGAAGCTGTGGCCGAAGTCGCCCTGAACGACCTTCAAAAGATACAGATAGAGCTGGTCGAGAAAAGGCAGGTCGAGGCCGTAGTCCTTGCGGATCTTGGCCAGCATTTCCGGCGAGGCGCCGCCGGCCTCGCCGGCGATGGTCTCCGCCGCGTCGCCCGGCGCCAGATAGAGCAGGGTGAAATTCAGCACCAGCACCGCGAACAGCAGCGCCAGAGCATAGCCGAGGCGCTTCGCGATGACGGCCGGCAGCCTCACGGCCGGCCTCCGGGGATCGTGGACCTTCGCATCTTTCAGCTTTACCCGGATTTCTCCCCACAGTCACGGCCTGCGTCGCGTCCGGACGTTCGACCCGCCAGGAGCGGGCCGAAGCGCGTAGCGGGGACTACGGGCGAGGCCCGCGACGCCGCGGGCGGGCGTCCGGGCGCGACCCGGAGGGCGGCGCTGTCGAACCGGCAGGGGGCGTCAAGCCGCTTGCCCGATGTCCCCGCATCGCGCGGCGCGGCTTTCCTGCCCTGCCGGTTCGACAGCGCCGCGCAGACCATGACTGTGGGGAGAAATCCGGGTTACGCCAAAAAGGCCGGGCTCAGGCGTTACGCTGACGGTAGCGCCCTATTTCGGCTGCTTCTTCCAGTAGATGTCGTCCATCGGGGAAACGATGCCCCAGATGCCGACCGGCGGATTGCCGAGATTCCGGTCGTAGGCCGTATGGTAAGGCAGGACGCTGATCCAGTAGACCGGCAGCTCCTGCGCCAGAATCTTCTGGAATTCGACATAAAGCGCCCGGCGCTTCGCCTGGTCGGTCTCCCTGCCGGCGGCCTCCAGGAGCTTGTCGACCTTCGGGTTGCAATATTGCTGGGTGTTCGACCAGATGACGCCCTTCTTGATGTTGTTGCACAGGTAGGACCGGTGCACGCCGATGACCGGATCGCCCCAGTTGAACGGCAGGTCCATCGTCATGTCGAACTGCCAGTTGGAGATGCGCTTGGCCCAGGTCGGGAAATCCGGCGAATTGCGCACCGTGACCTTGATGCCGACCTTCTTGAGTTGCGCCCGCGCATATTCGGCAATGCGCTGCTGCACGTCGGGCACGGCCGGCAGATAATCGATGGTCAGCTCGAGACGGGTGCCGTCCGCCTTTTTCTTGTGGCCGGCTTCTTCGAGCAGGGCCTCGGCCTTCTTCAGGTTGAGATCGTAGGTCTCCACCTCTTTCGTGTAGAAGGGCGAGCCCGGCACGATCGGCCCGGTCGACGGCGTCGAGACGCCGCGGTGCAGTTCATTCGTGATGAACGCGCGGTCGATCGCGTAGGCGATCGCCTGCCGGACGCGGACGTCGCTGGTCGGGCCTTCCTTGGTGTTGAAGGCCAGCCAGGTGTTCGGCCCGATGCCGGCATAGCCCTTGTCGGTGACGACGAGATCCTTGTCCTTCTTCAACCGCGCGATGCTCGCGACCTCCGACATGAAGGGCTGCAGGCTGCCTTCGCCGCGCTCCATGGCGATGACGCGGCTCGAGGAGTCGCGGATGATCTTGTAGATGATCCGGTCCATGTAGGGGCGGCCCTTGAGGAAGTAGTTCGGGTTCCGCTCCAGCAGGATGTACTGCGCGCGCTTGTATTCCTTCAGGATGTAGGCGCCGGAGCCGACGACATTCTTGATGTTGCGCGGATGGGTCTTCGGATTCTGGCCGTCGCCGTAAACATGCTTCGGGATGATCGGCACGATCGAGGTCGACATCGCCAGCGTCAGCGCCGGATGCGGATTCTTCAGCTTGACGACGACGGTGTGGGCGTCCGGCGTTTCGACGCCCGTGACGGCGCCCAGCGAGGTCTTGAACGGATGGTTGGCCTTCTGGGTCTCGATCGAGAATTTGACGTCCGCCGAGGTGACGGGCTTGCCGTCGTGGAACGTGGCGTCCGTCCGCAGCTTGAAGGTCACCGACTTGCCGTCCGCCGAGGTCGTCCAGCTTTTCGCCAGGTACGGATGGATTTTCCAGTCGGCGTCGGCCCGGACCAGGGTGGCGAAGATGTGCGCGCCCGGCGCCATCGTCGCAATGCCGGACTGGACCGCCGGGTTGAAGTGGCGCGGCACCTGGCTGGAAACCATAACCAGCGTGCCGCCTTTCTTGGGCGTATCGGCGGCGACTGCCGTCGCGGCGCCCGCCGCCACGGTTGCGGCGAGGGCCGCGAAACCGAATTTCCTGAGCATGAAGTTCCTCCCTTCGGAGCCGGGCGGCATTCGGAACCGCCGGGCTGCAACAGCACTGCTCCGCTTCCGGGGCATCGGGCCGTATTTCGCAACCGGCAGGTTTGACACTGCACAGAAGCTGCAATATCGGGTTTGAAGGCGCCCGGAACCGGGCCGGCGGGATATCAGCACATGAAAGCCCTTACAGTCTATACCGCGCGGGCAATTCGCACCCTGAACCCGTCGCTACCCGTTGCCACAGCCGTCGCGGTGCGCGGCGACCGGATTGTCGAGGTCGGCACGCTCGAAACGCTGCAACCCTGGCTGGACGCGCATCCGCACCGGATCGACGACACCTTCCGCGACCGCGTGCTGATGCCCGGCTTCATCGACCCGCATCTGCACCCCACGCTGGCGGCGGTCCTCCTGCCCTGCCACTTCATCACGGCGATGGAATGGAAGCTGCCCGGCCGGGTGGCCGCGCCGGTCAAGGGCCACAACGCCTATCTCGCCCGGCTGGCGGAAATCGACGCGCAGATGGCGGACCCGGCGGAGCCGCTGGTCACCTGGGGCTATCACAAGATCTGGCACGGCACGGTCGACCGGCGGGCGCTGAACGGCATCTCGCAGATCCGGCCGATCTTCGTGTGGCAGCGCTCATTCCACGAGATCATCGCCAACGACGCCGCCATCGACTGGATGGGCCTCGACCGGGACGAGCTGGCGCGCCACGAGCAGATCGATCCGGACTCCGGGCGGTTCTACGAGACCGGCCTGTCCGTCGCGCTCAACGGGATGAAGGGCTATCTGTACGCCCCGGAGCGGTTTCTCGGCGGGCTGGAGCAGGTCGCCCGCGCCGTCCATGCCGGCGGCCACACCACCATCGGCGACATGGCGGTGCCGCTCGCCGACCTGGAGATGGAATGGCCGGCGCTGGTGCAAGTGCTCGACCGGCCGGAGATTCCCTTCCGCTGCCAGATGATTCCGCGGGCGACCGAACGCGGCGGCGCGCCGGGCGACGAGGCGGCGGAGGTCGCACGGGTCCGGGAAATGGCGGCGCGCGGCACGCACCGGCTTCAATTCGGCAACGGCGTCAAGCTGTTCACCGACGGCGGCTTCTATGCCGAACTGATGCAGCTCCAGGAACCCGGCTTCATCGACGGCCACCACGGCGAATGGCTGATGCCGCCCGAGCAGGTCGAGGCGCTCGCCCGCGCCTTCTGGAACGAGGGCTTCCGCATTCACGTTCACTGCACCGGCGACATGGGCCTGGAGCTGGCGCTCGACGTGCTGGAGAAGCTGCAGTTCGAGCGGCCGCGCGTGAACCACCGCTTCACCATCGAGCATTTCGGCGTCTCGACGCCGGAACAGGTACGCCGGATCGCCGATCTCGGCGCACTGGTCTCGGCCAACGTCTACTATGTCCACGAACTGGCCGACGCCTATTACCGGCACAGCTTCGGCCATGAGCGGGCGTCGCAGATCGCCCGGCTCGGCACCGTGGCGCGCCACGGCGTCCCCTTCGCCCTGCACACCGATTTCACCATGGCGCCGGCCCTGCCGCTGACCTCGGCCTGGGTCGCGGTCAACCGGCTGAGCGAGAGCGGCGCGGTCATGGCGCCGGAGGAGCGGCTGACGGTCGAGCAGGCGATGCGCGCGATCACGGTCGACGCCGCCTATGTCCTCGGCATGGAGCACGAGATCGGCAGCATCCGCGCCGGCAAGAAGGCCGATTTCACCGTGCTGGAGGCCGACCCCTTCGAAACGCCGCCGGAAGACCTCAGGGACATCCCGGTGTGGGGCACCGTCTTCGAGGGCGAACCGGCGCCGCTGGGATGAGGCCGGGACCGTTGGGCGGCCAGCAATGTCCTACGGCAAGAGAACGGCCAGTCTTTGGCGAACTTCGGATACCAGTTGCGGCGGGGCCTGCTCCTCGAATCGGGCGCCGCGCGCGCGCCAGTCCAGCGACCGGATCTGGTCGGCAAGGACCACGCCCGCAACGGCGCCGGAGGCGGGCAGCGGAACTTCGAAGGGGTACCCCTTGACCCGGGACGTGATGGGGCAGAACAGCGCGAGGCTCGTCCTCTCGTTGTAGCCCCGCGGACTCAGGACCAGGGCGGGCCGCCGCCCCGCCTGTTCATGCCCGGCCTGGGGCGAAAACCTGAGCCATACAAGGTCTCCCGTGTCCGGGACATACCTGTCCCCTACCATTGCTCATTGCCCTGGGGCTCGCCGAAGTCCTGTTCCTCATGCAGGTTGTCCGCCGTAATCCGGCTCAGCATGTCTGCGAGATCGTGCGGCCGTTTCCGCAGTACAATCCCTCCGTCCTGCGCTTCCATCTCCATGGCCGAACCCTCAGACACGCCGCATTGCTCCGCGATGGCCTTCGGAATGCGCACGGCCAAGCTGCCACCCCATTTGGCGATATGCAGTTTTGCGCCCATGCGCTGGCTCCTTTGTATCTATTTTATATATACTGTTTGACACGATACTGAAATGCAAGGTTTTCCGGAACCGCACACATCCGGGATTGCTGCAACGATACGGTTGCGCCGGACCGCGGGCTCATGAGAATGAAGCCTCAGGCGAAGGGCCCGGTACACCGGCACCCCTGCCGCCATCGCCTGAAAGGAGACCCGAGCGATGAACACCGTCCAGCACTATGTATCCGGCGAGGTCTGGGCCGGCGACTCGGACCGGTTCGGCGATGTCTACAATCCGGCGACCGGCGCTGTGACGGCGCAGGTGGCGCTGGGCGGGGCGGCCGAGGTCGACCGTGCCGTCGCCGTTGCGAAGGCGGCGCAGCCGGCCTGGGGCGCGACGCCGCCGGCCAAGCGCGCCGAGGTCATGTTCGCCTTTCGCGGCCTGCTGAAGGCGCATCTCGAAGAGTTGGCCGAAATGCTGTCGTCCGAGCACGGCAAGACCCTGCCGGACGCGCGCGGCGAGATGGCCCGCGGCATCGAGGTGGTGGAGTTCGCCTGCGGCATTCCCCAGCTGCTCAAGGGCGAATATTCCGAGGGGGTCGCAAAGGGCGTCGACAGTTTCGCGATCCGCCAGCCGGTCGGCGTGGTCGCCGGCATCACGCCGTTCAATTTCCCGGCCATGGTGCCGCTGTGGATGTATCCGGTGTCGATCGCCTGCGGCAACGCCTTCGTGCTCAAGCCGTCGGAGCGCGATCCGTCGGTCGTGCTGCGCATCGCCGGGCTGCTCTCCGAGGCCGGGCTGCCGGACGGCGTGTTCAACGTGGTGAACGGCGACAAGGAGGCGGTCGACGCGATCCTCGACCATCCGGATATCGACGCGGTGAGCTTCGTCGGCTCCACCGCGGTCGGGCAATATATCTACACCCGCGGGACGGCTTCCGGAAAACGGGTGCAGGCGCTGTGCGGCGCCAAGAACCATCTCGTCGTCATGCCGGACGCCGATATGGGCCAGGTCGCCGACGCGCTGATCGGCTCGGCTTACGGCTCGGCCGGCGAACGCTGCATGGCGGTTTCGGTCGCCGTCCCGGTGGGCGAGGAGACCGCCGACCGGCTGGTCGACACGCTCAAGCCGCGGGTCGAGAGCCTCAAGGTCGCGCCCTATACCGATCCCTCTTCCGAGATGGGCCCGGTCATCACGCGCCAGAGCCTCGACCGCATCCACGGCCTGATCGCCGAGGGCATCGACGCCGGCGCCGATCTTCTTGTCGACGGGCGCGATATCCGGCTGCAGGGCTACGAGGACGGCTTCTTCATCGGCGGGTGCCTGTTCGACCGGGTGACGACCGACATGTCGATCTACCGGCAGGAGATTTTCGGCCCGGTGCTCTCGGTTGTGCGCGCGGAGGGCTATGAGGACGCGCTGGGTATGGTCAACGACCACGAATACGGCAACGGCGCGGCCATCTTCACCCGCGACGGCGATACCGCGCGCGATTTCTTCAGCCGGGCGAAGATCGGCATGGTCGGCGTGAACGTGCCGATTCCGGTGCCGGTCGCCTATTATTCCTTCGGCGGCTGGAAACGCTCCCTGTTCGGCGACCATTACATGCACGGCATGGAGGGCATCCGCTTCAACACGCGGCTCAAGACCATGACCACGCGCTGGCCGGAAGGCATCAAGGAAGGCGCCGTGTTCGCCTTCCACGCCGGCAGCGAGACGAAAAACTGAGCGGCCCTCGATACGACCCCCTCGATACGGCTCCCTCGATACGGCGCTGGCGCGCCTACTCGGGATGAGGGTTTTGTTGGGAGTTCAAATGCCTCAACCTCACACCCCCTCATCCTGAGTAGCCCCGGCCCCTGGGCCGGGGCGTATCGAAGGACCGGCAGGCGGGCGGAAAATCCGGAACGGAGAACGACCCCGATGGGCAAGATGCTGACCGCGGCGCAGATCGCGGACTTTGAGCGCGACGGTTACCTGTTCCCGCTGCGCGCCTTTTCGGCCGCCGAGGCGCGCGGCTATCGCGACGCGCTGGAGGCCTACGAGGCCGGGACCGGCGACGCGATCCATTCCAACATGCGCCACAAGGTGCACCTGCTGTTCCGCTGGGCCGACGAGATCGTCCACCATCCGCGCATTCTCGACGCCGTCGAGGATATCCTCGGGCCGGACCTGCTGTGCTGGACGACCAATTTTTTCATCAAGGAGGCCAACGACCCGGCCTTCGTCTCCTGGCATCAGGATTCGACCTACTGGGGCCTGGAGCCGGCCGATGTCGTCACCGCCTGGGTGGCGTTTACGGACGCCCCGGTCGAGAGCGGCGCGATGAAGTTCCTGCCCGGCTCGCACAAGCTGGAGCAGATCGCCCATCGCGACACCTACGCCGCCGAAAACCTGCTGACCCGCGGCCAGGAAATCGAGATGGAGGTGGACGACGCCCGGGCCGTCGATGTGCCGCTGAAAGCCGGCGAATTCTCGCTGCACCATATCCGGCTGGTCCACGGCTCGAAGCCGAACGCCACGCCCGACCGGCGCATCGGCCTCGCGGTCCGCTACATCCCGACCTATGTCCGCCAGGTGAAGATCGACGATTCCGCCATGCCGGTGCGGGGCCGGGATCGTCTCGGCAATTTCGAGCATGAACCCAGGCCCTGCGCCGACCTCGACCCGGCGGCGCTGGCCGCCCATGCGACGGCGATGGAGCGGATGATCGGCTCCGTCTATTCGGGCACCGACATGACCGAAGCCCGGCGCTGACGCGCAGGCACGCGTCCCTCGATACGGCGCTGCGCGCCTACTCGGGATGAGGGCAAAAAGAGCCATACCCACACATTCCCTCACCCTGAGTAGCCCCGGATTTAATCCGGGGCGTATCGAAGGGCGGGCGTATCGAAGGGCGCGCCGCGGGCGTGGCCCGATTGCCCCGGACGGCCATCGCAGCCCGGTTCCTCTGCCCCGAATTGCTTGGCATCCTGCGGGTTTGCCTGCACGCAATGTGGCCCGGTCGCCTCTTGAAAGGGCGATCGGGTCGGGACACACTTGCGAACCGATTGCGTGCGCAACGGCGACGCCGGGATGCAGCGGCGCTGTCGCACGCATTGGTCCGGAATGAACGGGGCGCCGGACCCGCGTCCGACGCCTCAGGGGAGGAAGATCCGAGATGAAAAAGACTATTCGAATTCCGGCGCGCTTCGCAGCGGCCGGGCTGGCCGCCCTGACCGCCGCCACGGGCTTTGGCGCGGCAGCCCTCGCGGCCGGCTATCCCGAGAAACCGATTACGATGCTCGTCGGCTTCCGGGCCGGCGGCGGGGTCGATACGGTCGGCCGGCTGATCGCCAAGCATATGGAAGGGACGCTCGGCCAGCCGGTGGTGCCGACGGCCAAGGCCGGCGCCGGAGGCGGCTTGCTCGCGGCGGCGCTCGCCAAGGCGAAGCCGGACGGCTACACGATCGGCATCGCCGTCACCAGCACCTGGTCGTTCAACCCGGTGTTCGCCCGCAAGAAGCGCTACGGCGTGAACGACGCCACCCTGCTCGCCTCGATCGCCCGGGCGCAGTGCGTGATCTTCGCCGGATCGAAATCGCCCTACAAGTCGCTGAAGGACGCCTTTGCCGCGGCGAAGGGCGGCACGGCGCTCTCGGCGTCGTCCCCGGCGCCGCCGGCGACCTTCCTGCTCCGGCATCTGGCCGGGAAGAACGGCGTGAAGCTGCGCGTCATCAACGTCAAGGGCACGCCGGCGGTCATCCAGCAGGTTCTCGGCGGCCATGTCGACCTCGGCTGGAGCGGCGGCCACCACATCCCCTATCTGCGCAAGGGCGAGGTGCGGGTGATTGCGGCGACCGACGACCGGCGGCTCAACGCGCCGTCCGACAAGGTCCAGACGCTGAAGGAAATGGGCTACGACATCTCCTTCTGCGGCGCCTACATCATGGCGGCGCCCAAGGGCCTGCCGGCGGACATCAAGGCGAAGCTGGACGGAGCGCTCAAGGCGGCGATCCTGTCTGAGCCGGTCCAGACCTTCATCAAGCGCCGCAGGCTGGCGGCCAACTACCAGGGCACCGGGGGTCTGACCAAGGAAGTCCAGGCCGAAGCCGCCGCCTGGGCCAAGGTCAAGGCGGGCCTGAAGAAGAAGTAGCGGGCGCAGGGCGGACGGTTCCGGCCGCCTTGCGGGACCGGCGCCCATGCGCGCCCTCGACGGCGCGGCCGGCGCGCTGTTCGCGGTCTTCGGGCTGGCGACGCTACTGCTGTTCATTCCGGCGACCGTCGAGGACCCCGGCATGGACGACCTGCCGCCGGCCTTCATGCCGCAGGTCGTCGCCGTCCTGCTGACCGGGCTGGCCGCGCTGCTGGCCCTGCGCAGCCTGTTGCGACGATCGGCGGACGGGGAAGCGGCACTGACCCGCCGCCACGCAGTCTTTGTTCTGCTGGTGGCCGGCTGGCTGGCGGCCGCTTTGACCATCGTCGCGCTGGCCGGCTACCTGATCGGCGGCGCCGCCGCGGTTGTCGGCGCCATGCTGCTGATGCGGCTCCGCCGCCCCCTGCCGATTGCCGCCGTCGCCGTCGCCGCCCCGCTCGTCCTGTGGGCGGTCTTCTGGCAGCTCCTCACCATCCCGCTGCCGTAGCGCTATGGACGCGATCTTCGCCGGCCTGGCCCAGGCGTTCACGCCGCTCACGCTCGGCTTCGTGCTGTTCGGCGTCGTCCTCGGCATCGCCGTCGGGGCGATTCCGGGGCTGAGCAGCCCGATGGCGATTGCGATTGCGGTGCCGCTGACCTTCTACATGACGCCGCTGGCGGCGATCGCCTTCCTGCTCGGCGTCAACAAGGGCGGCGAGTTCGGCGGCTCGATCTCGGCCATCCTGCTCAATACGCCCGGAACGCCCGAAGCGGCGGCCACGGCGCTCGACGGCCACCCGCTGGCGCAGCAGGGCAAGGCCGGCAAGGCGCTCAAAACGGCGCTCTACTCCTCCGTCGCCGGCGACACCTTCAGCGATATCGTGCTGATCCTGGTCGCCGCGCCGCTCGCCGTCATCGCCCTCAAGATGGGGCCGCCGGAGCTGCTCGGCGTGCTGATCTTCGCATTCACCTTCGTGACGGCGCTGCTCGGCAATTCGATGATCAAGGGGTTGATCGCGGCGGCGCTGGGCGTTCTCCTCAGCCTGATCGGGATCGATCCCGAAGCCGCCATTCCGCGGCTCACCTTCGACGTGCTCGAACTGGAGGACGGGTTGTCCTTCGCCGGCGTCGCCATCGGCCTGCTCGCCTTTTCCGAGGTCGTCATGCAGATCGAGCGGTTCTTCATGGGGGAAGATGCCGCCGGCGAGGCCTCGGTCGGATTCTCGGAGGTCCGCGAGGACAATGCCTTCACCCGCAGCGATTTCCGGCAGGTGCGCGGCACGGTCGCCCGCTCGGCGGTGATCGGCACGGTGATCGGCGCGATCCCCGGGCTGGGCACCAGCCTGGCCGGCTTCCTCGGCTACGGCGCCGCGATGAAGGCGTCGAAGCATCCGGAGGAGTTCGGCAAGGGACGGCTGGAGGGCGTCGCCGCCACCGAAGCGGCCAACAGCGCCGTCGTCGGCTCCAACCTGATTCCGCTGCTCACGCTGGGCATACCCGGCAATGTGGCGGCAGCGCTGCTCGCCGGCGCGTTCCTGATCCACGGCATCACGCCCGGCCCGCTGATCTTTCAGGACCATGCCGTGCTCGTCTACGGCATGTTCGGCTGTCTGATCGTCGCCAACCTGATGAACCTGCTGGTCGGCAGCGTCGGGCTGCGGCTGTTCTCGCTGGCCGTGCGGACGCCACGTAGCATCGTCATGCCGTCCGTGGCATTGTTGTGCATCACCGGATCGTTCGTGGCCGGCGGCGGGCTGTTCGCCGTGGCGACGATGATGGTGTTCGGAGTTCTGGGCTATCTGATGCGCAAGCTGGACTTCTCTATCATCGCCTTCATCCTCGGCTTCATCCTCGGGCCGATGGTGGAGCGCTCGCTGCGCCACACCGTGATCCTGTTCGAGGACGCTTCCGACATTCTCGGCCATCCGTTCCTGATCGCGATGCTGGTCGTCAGCGCCGGCGCCGTTTTCTGGCTCGGCCGGCGCCCGCGCGGGAACCTCGCACGATGACGCCCGGCGACCGGCCGTTCCATCTGTGGGCCAACGGCTGCGCCCATGTCTTCCACGACAAGACGCGCGGGCGGGAGAGCATTGCCGATGCCGTCCGGCAGTCGGAACGCGGCGAAGCGGACGGCAACGGGGCGGGCGCACCGCCGTTCGACTGGGACGTCTGCATCAATGTCGGCGATTACAGCTCCGCCTTCGGCCCCCCGACCGACGAGGAGGGTGCGGAGATCGTCCGCCAGTTCGGCGCGTTGCGCGACCATCGCCGCGAGCAGGTCTACAGCGTGTGCGGCAACCACGACCGGGACCCTCTCAGCGAGCCGGAAGGAAGCTGGTTCCGCAAGTGGATCGACCCGATGGGGGAGAATACGGCGACGTCCGGCGTCGATCGCAGCCGTTATCCCTATGCGATCCACGGCAACTGGGAGCGCTACTGGTTCGATGTCGGCAACGTCCGCTTCCTGATGATGAGCGACGTCAACGAGCGCTCGCAGGAACTCGGCCGCGGCCCGCTCGGCGGCAATCCGGGCGGGGTGGTGACCGCGGAGACCTTCGACTGGTGGGCCGACATGGTCGAGCGCAGCCGCGCCGACCGGATCGTCGTGACGGTCCATCACTATGTGCTGAAGGAAACCACCGTCGCGAGCGGCGAGTGGGAAGGCATGAAGAAGGGGCCGGACGGCGCCTGGCGGATGGACTATCATGGCTACTACGCCGAAGGGACGCCGAACGGCGCCTCCTATCTCTACTGGATCGGCGGCGCCGCGGATTCGGGCCGGTTCGAGCGCTACCTGGAAGACAATCCCGGCGCGGTCGACCTGTGGTTCGGCGGCCATACCCATACGAACCCGGACGACGAGCGCGGCGGCAAATCCCATGTCGAGACCCGCTACGGCGGCACGACCTTCGTCAACGCCGCGCCGCTGACCCGCCATTTCGTCGAGGATCACGCCATGCCGCACAGCCGCGTGCTGACCTTCGCGCCGGGCAGCCGCGAGGTCCGCATCCGCTGCTACATGCACACGAGCGAGCACCGCCCGGCCGGCTGGTACGACGCGAAGGAACGCCGGATAATGCTCGGCAAGCCCTTTACCTGGGAAGCGTGAGAGGCCACTTCGGGGGAACGCCGCGCGGCCGTCCGGATAACGGCCAGCCGGGTGGCGAAAGACCGATAATCGTGGGGCTGGGGCGATGACCGAGCCATCCGGAACAGAGACCGGGAAGACCGGCAACGGAGAACGGCTGCAAGCACGGATCGGCCTGCGACCGGAAAGGCTCGCCGCCTTCTGCGAACGCTGGCAGGTGACGGAACTCGCCCTGTTCGGATCGGTCCTGCGGGACGATTTCGGGCCGGACAGCGATATCGATGTGCTGGCAACATTTCGGGAAGAGGCGCGCCATTCCCTGTTCGATCTGGTTCGGATGGAGCGCGAATTGGGATCGATACTCGAACGCGATGTCGATCTGGTCGAGCGACAGGGTGTGGAACAGAGCCGAAACTACCTGCGCCGGAAGGCCATTTTGGGTGCAGCCGAGACTATCTATGCGGCGTGACGAGATCCTGCTGCTCGACATGTTATTGGCGGCACGCGAAGCATCGGAAATGGCGGAAGGATTGACCTTTGCGACATTCGGCCGAAACCGCATGGCGCAACTCGCGATCCATAAAGCGGTTGAAACCGTCGGCGAGGCCGCGTCTCGCGTCAGCGCTGAAACAAGAATTGCCCATCCCGAAATTCCGTGGATCGAGATAGTGGGGATGCGGCACCGTCTTGTGCACGAATACTTCAATGTCAATCTGACGAGGGTATGGGAGACGGTGAACGAGGACATTCCCCGCCTCATTCCCCAACTCGAAGACCTGGTCCCGCCGGAGACCGATTGACCGGCGCGGCACCAATCGGTATCTGCGCTGCCGACCGATCAGGGAGACCCCGCACATGGCGCTCCAGCCCAGCCGCGAAACCTTTATCACCTGCGCGCTGACCGGGGCCGGCGACACGACCGGCCGGTCGGACAAGGTGCCGGTCACCCCGGCCGAGATCGCCGAAGCGGGAATCGAGGCTGCGAAAGCCGGCGCGGCGATCCTCCATGTCCATGTCCGCGATCCGGAGACCGGCGCGCCGGCGCGCGATCCGGCGCTTTACCGCGAGGTCGTCGAACGGGTGCGCGATTCGGGCGTCGATGTCGTGCTCAACCTCACCGCCGGCATGGGCGGCGACCTCACCCTCGGCCCGGCCGACCGGCCGCTGCCGCCGTCGCCGGAGGGCACCGACATGGCGGGCGCCGAAGAACGGCTCGCCCACGTCACCGAACTGCTGCCGGAAATCTGCACGCTGGACTGCGGCACGATGAATTTCGGCGAGGGCGACTACATCATGACCAACACGCCGGCCATGCTGGCGGCGATGGCACGGCGCGTGCAGGCGCTCGGCGTGCGGCCCGAGATCGAGGTGTTCGACACCGGCCATCTCGTGCTCGCCAAATGGCTCGCCGGGCAGGGCCTGATCGACGATCCGGTGATGGTCCAGCTCTGCATGGGCATCCCCTGGGGCGCGCCGGACGATATCGGCACCCTCATGTCGATGGTGAACAACCTGCCCGAAGGCTGGACCTTCTCGGCCTTCTCGCTCGGCCGCAACCAGCTGCCCTATGTTGCGCTGGCGCTGCTCGCCGGCGGCAACATCCGGGTCGGGCTGGAGGACAATCTCTGGCTCGACCGGGGCGTACTCGCGACCAACGCGGACCTGGTGGCGCGTGCGGTCGGCGTTGCCGAGAATATGGGCGTGCGGGTGCTCGGTCCGGCGGCGGTGCGCGAAATGCTCGCGCTGCGCAAGCCCTGAACCGGGCGGCGTTCGGCCATAGCATATCGGTCCCGGATGGAACCGTGGCGGCGAAGCGTCCCTCGATACGGCGCGCAAACGCGCCTACTCGGGATGAGGGAGTTGGGAAACTGGAACGGATTCTCCCTTTGCTCACCCCTCACCCTGAGTAGCCGCGAAGCGGCGTATCGAAGGGCCTGCCCCGAGCTTGTCGAAGGGGCGTATCTCCGCCGCGCGGCGGTGAGAAGTCCATGATGGACGGCATACAACGAGCCGCCTGTATCGGCGGCGGCACGATCGGCGGCGGCTGGGCGGCCCGGTTCGCGCTGAACGGCATCGACGTTTCGATCTGCGACCCGGACCCGGACACCGAACGCAAGGCCCGCGCCATGCTCGAAAACGCCGAGCGCGCCTTCGCCAAGCTGTTCGGCGACGACCGCCCGGCGCCGGGCACGCTGCGATTCGCGGCCAGCATCGCCGACGCGGTCGACGGCGCCGGATTCATCCAGGAGAGCGTGCCGGAACGGCTCGACCTGAAGCGGGAGGTGCTCGCCGGGATCGACGCGGCGGCGCCGGCCGGCACTGTCATCGCCTCCTCCACCTCCGGGCTGCTGCCGAGCGACATGCAGCGCGGTCTGACCCATCCCGGCCGCCTGCTCGTCGGCCATCCGTTCAACCCGGTCTACCTGCTGCCGCTGGTCGAGATCGTCGGCAGCGAGGCCACCGATCCCGAAGCGGTCGAGCGCGCCGCCGGCTTCTACGCCGGGATCGGCATGAAGCCGGTCGTCGTGCGCAAGGAAATCGACGCCTTCATCGGCGACCGGCTGCAGGAGGCGCTGTGGCGCGAAGCCTTGTGGCTGGTCCGTGACGGCGTCGCCACGGTCGAGGAGATCGACGACGTCATCCGCACATCTTTCGGCCTGCGCTGGGCGCAGATGGGCGTGTTCCAGACCTACCGGCTGGCCGGCGGCGAAGCGGGGATGCGCCATTTCCTCGAACAGTTCGGCCCCTGCCTCGCCTGGCCGTGGTCGAAGCTGACCGACGTTCCCGAGCTGGACGACGCGCTGATCGACGCCATTGCGGACCAATCTGACGCGCAGGCCGCCGGCCGCTCGATCCGCGAACTCGAACGCATCCGCGACGACAACCTGATCGCCATCATGGAAGCGCTGGAGGGCAGCGGCGAGAACGGCTGGGGCGCCGGGGCCCTGCTCAAGGAAGCGCGCCGGCGGCTTCGGGACCGGCGGGCCGAGTGAGCGCCGGCAAGAGCCGGTTCACGCGATATTCTCGGCTGTATAGCTCAGGCTCAGCGTCTCGCCGCGCACCGGGTCTTCCAGTTCCACTTCGAAACCGTCGGCTTTGCCGTGCGGTCGCCCTGCCTGGCGGGCGGCGAACAGGATGACGCGTTCGGGCGGCAGGTCGTCGAGAGCGTCAAAGCCGGCGACGCGGCCCGCGGATTCTTCCGTTGCCGGCCTGCGCTCGTCCCCGGTCAGATGCCAGCTGCGCAATTTCAGCCGGTTGAGATGGGGCGCGACATCCGCGAGCCGCCAGGCCTGCCGGCTGAGCGGCTTGGCGCAGGCCAGAAGCGCCGGCGCATAAAAGCTTGCCGAATGCAAAGAGGCGACGGTGAGCAGCGGCCCGTCGCCGGCGGCGACCAGGGCGATGGCTGCGATGCCGTGCTGGCTACCGCCCGGCTGCTGGATCGCCGTCGCAGTCGTCAGCCGGTCGACCGGAAGCGCGACGGCCTTGCCCTGGCCGTAAGACACCCAGGCCAGTTCGATGACCAGATCCGGCGTGTAGACCTTGCCGCCGGACCGCACATGCGGCCGGTAGAGGAAATGGCTCGACACCGGAGCGGCCCCGGCCTCAGCCGTCCGGGTCCGGCCGGGCGGCGACCGCCAGCAGCTCGATCTTGTTGTTGCCGGCGAAGGTGACCTGCACGCAGGAGCGCATCGGCCAGTGCTGCGGCTCGTCGCCGATCCAGTCGGCCCACCAGCGGTCGAACTCGCCCTTGCGCCCGATGTCGTAGAGATAGACCTGCACATTGATGAGGCGGGTTTTGTCGGTGCCGGCGGCGGCGAGGCCGCGGTCGAGCGCGTCGAAGGCGCGCTTCGCCTGCGCCTCGAAATCGAGCGAGAAATCGTCGGACATGCCGAGCGCCCAGACGAAGTCCTTGTAAGCCGAGCCCCAGCTCCGGGTCGGCACGTTGCCCGGAATGCGCAGGATGTCGCTCATGCCGTCGCCTCCCTCGTGCCGGAACCGGCTATTCCGCCGCCTGCGCCGCGGCCGGCGCCTGCAGCAGGTTGTCGATCACGTCGTCGGTCGTGCGGACATCGCCGAAACTCTGCCAGAAGCTGGTCAGCCCGGCGAGATGATCCTCGTCGAAGCGCGCCGCGTTGCCGTCGAGCACCATGACCGCGCGGTAGCCGATCATCATGGCGTCGCGCGCGCTGGATTCGCAGCACATGTTGGTCGCCGTGCCGCAGACCAGCAGGTTTTCGATACCGCGGGCCCGAAGCTGCCCGTCCAGGTCCGACGCACCCTGGATGAAGGCGCTGAACCGGTTCTTGCGGCTGATAAGGTCGCCGTCCTTCACGACCAGGTCGGGATAGAGCACGTGGCCCTCGCTGCCCTCGGTCAGGCCGTCCTTGTGGGCGTGCATCTTGGCCTCGGTGAAGAAATAGTCGTGGTAGATCGGCCACTGGCTCTCGCCGCCCATCTCGTCCGCCACGGTCAGCAGTACCCAGGCGACGACCCCGCCGCGGTCCCGGACGACATCGGCCAGCCGGTTGATGTTGGGCACGATGCTGATGGCGGTCTCGACCTCGGCGACGAAAAAGTTCTGCATGTCGATGACGACCAGGGCGGTGCGCGCCGGATCGAAACGGTCGAACACCTCCAGCTTGCCGCGCTTGGCCATGATGCGGTCGATGACGTATTGCGGCATTTCCAGATTGTGCGGCATGGCTTCCCTCCCCCCGGGGCTGAGTCAGATTCAGGCGGCCGGCTGCCAGGCGATCATGCGTAGCTCGCCCAGCTCCCGGCGCATTTTTTGCCAGGTCTCGCCGCCGTCGGTCGAGCGGAAGATCTGGCCGAAGATGGTGCAGAAGAAGATCAGGTCCGGGTCCGCCGGGTTGGTCGCGATCCACCAGATCGTGGTGTTCGGTGGCTCCGGCAGGTCGACGACCGCCCAGGTCTCGCCCCTGTCGCGGCTGCGGAACAGCATCCCCTGCTCGCCCGACGGCTTGTCGCCCACCGAGAGGAACATGACGCCGGAATCGTCGGTGCGCCTGGCGATGCAGCGGAAATAGGGCCAGGGCGCGTCCGGCACCTCGACGAACTGCCAGCTCCGGCCCTCGTCGCGGCTGCGGTGCAGGCCTTCCTCGGTCGAGCACAGGATGGTGCGGCCGTCTCCGTCATCGTCGTCGAAGAAGACGAGATTGTGGGTGTCCGGGCTCTTCAGCCCCGCGATGCATTTCTCCCAGCTCTCGCCGCCGTCGCGGCTGACGAACACGCCGTCGATCTCGATGGTGATCCAGATCGTATCGCGGTCGCGCGGGTCGAAATGGATCGACGTCACCCGCGGTGTGTTGATGAACTCGCATTCCACGCTGTTGCCGACCTCGCAGCGCCGCCAGGTCCGGCCGCCGTCGGCCGTGCGATAGAGCTGCGCCGGGCGCGTGCCGGCGAAGATGACGTCCGGGTCGTGGGGCGACTGGCCGATCTGCAGGATGTGCAGCCCGTCCATCGGCGAGGGCAGATGCTCCCAGCGGTCGGCCGCCACGGTCCAGCGATAGACGCCGAGATCGGTGCCGGCCAGCACGTCGCCGGGCCGCGCCGGATGGGTCGCGACGCACCAGGCGCGGGATTCGTTGTAGATGCCGCCGGTCGGCGTGAAGGCGCGGTTCCAGCTCTCGCCCAGGTCGTGGCTGAACCAGACCGAATGGCCGACCGAGGCGGCATAGGCGGTGACGTTCATGGAGCTTCCCGAAGGGCGCGCAATGTGGGCGGCCAGCGAACCGCGAGCGCGGTTGTACCATCATTTTCCCGGCTGCCGGACATTTCTTCGTCGCCGCGTCGCCGCCCACTACCGGCCGGTGAGGCGTTCCAGGAATTCCGCCGGCGTCAGGACCGGAATATCGTGAAACGGAGACATGGCCAGGAGATCGCCACCCCCGTGGCGCAACTTGCTCCGCCCCGCCGGCACCTCATCCCGCCGCCGTTGACACGATCGTGAAATCCGGCGATTCCATTCGTATCGGGCCTTTCGGCCATGACGGCAACTCCGCCTTCGGCGCCGTCGAGCAAGCCGTGGAACGAAGCCATCTGCAACCCGCCGAAGAGCATGCTGGAATCATCAAAAATTTTGACGAAAGAACGCGAAGCGCGAGGCCGATATGACGCTTGAACTGTACTATCTCGAAGAAACCGATTCCATCTGTTCCAATCGGGTTGTCGTCACCCTGGCGGAGAAGGGAATTACGGACTGGATCCCCCGAAAGATGATCCTGATGAACCGGGACCAGTTCCAGCCCGAATATCTCAGGCTCAATCCCCAGGGAGTCGTGCCCACCCTCGTTCATGACGGCAAGCCGATCCGCGAGTCATCGCTGATCTGCAAATATATTGACGATCTGCGGCCCGACCCGCCATTGAGGCCCGGCGACCCCGCCGAACGATACTACATGGACGAATGGATCAAGCTGTTTGACGAGCGAGCGTTCGAAGCCACGGCGGTCGTCAATTTCGTTACGAAATTCCGCCTGACCGTTCCGCGCGAGAAAATGGAGGAACGCTGGAAAGTCATTCCCAGCATCGACCGGCTTTATCGCCAGCAGTCGGTCATCAGGGAAGGCGTTTCCTCGCCGTACGTTATGCGCGCGATCGGTTCGTTCGAGATGATCTTCAAACTGATGGAACAGGCGCTGGCCGACGGCCGGCCGTACCTGATGGGCGACCGGTTTACGCTGGCGGAAACCAATCTTGCACCCTTCGTTAAAGTATTGGAGATGGTCCGCTTCCTCGATTTCTGGCTGGAGCCTTATCCGCTGACCCGGGCCTGGTGGGACCGTATGGCGAGCCGGCCGAGCATGCAGCGGCTTGACGACTTCCCCTACAGCGCCGTCTCCGAAGACTCTCCGCACGCCGTGTCCGGCCGGGAAACCGAACCCGAGTTCCGCGTGAAACTGGCGGAATACCGGGAGCGATTTGCCCACGCTTTCAATCCCGGCAGCTAACCCGGATTTCTTACAAGGAACGGGCACATCCGAGGCTTGCGGGCAAGAAATCTCTTTTACAATAATCGGTTAGTATAAAGACTCATGTCACCCCGGCCTCCGAGCCGGGGTCCAGAGTCGCACGACGGGCGGTAGGTTCGGAGGTCGGCGGCAGGGTTTTCGCAGCCCTGCAATCCAATCCGCGCAGCGCCGCGGATCGTTGCCGTCGCCCGGACCTGTATCCGCCGCTTTACCCTGTAGCCCTGGGCCCCGGCTCGGAGGCCGGGGCGACAATTCTTGTGAGAGATCCGGGTTAGGCGCAGCCCCGGTTACGGCCGCAGCCTTCCCGTCCGGCCTGCCAATTCCAGCCTCTCCCCCGTCGGTCCGACCGTCCCGTCACCCCACACCCCGGTGACGGGCGCGAAGGCGGGAGGTCCGAGCCAGCCGGCCTATCCGTTCAGTTCCCGGCGCACGATAGCCGCGCCGTCGACCAGGGCCTGGAGCTTGCCGCGGGCGACCGCCGGGTCGAGATATTTCATCCCGCAATCCGGCGCGGCGACGATGCGCTCCGCCGGCAGCACGTCGAGCGCGCGGCGCAGCCGGCCGGCGACGGTTTCGGCGCTTTCGGCCTCGGGATCGGCGAGGTCGATCACGCCGACCATGATCTGCTTGGACGGCAGCGATTCCAGGATCGACAGGTCCAGCTTCGGCTGCGCCGCCTCGATGGAAATCTGGTCGGCGGCACAGGCCTCGAGTTCCGGCAGGAAGGAATAGCCGGTCGGCTTCTGCTTGACCGCATAGGCATAGCCGAAACACAGATGGACGATCGTCGGGCCGGCGGCGTCCTGCAAGGCATGATTGATCGCCGGCACGGCAAGGTGCTTCGCCTTGTCCGGCCGCGCCTGCATCCAGGGCTCGTCGAGCTGGACGATGTCGGCGCCGGCGGCGAACAGGTCGCCCACCTCCTCGCGCACGATCTCCGCCAGCGCCATGATGACGGCTTCCTCTTCGCCGTAGTGCTCGTCCACCGAGACCTGGGACAGGGTGAACGGTCCGGGCAGGGTCATCTTGATCGGCCGGCCGGTGTGGCGACGCAGGAATTCGGTATCCCGCGCCTCGACCGGATGGCGGCGGGCGAGCGGTCCGGTTATCCGCGGCACCGGGATCATCTTGCCCGGCGAGCGCCCCGGCACCATCGCCGGGTTGTCGACGTCGATGCCGTCGAGGGCCGTGTGAAAGCGGTTGGAATAGCTTTCGCGCCGGATTTCGCCGTCGGTCAGGATGTCGAGCCCGGCCTCCTCGAAGGTGCGGATCGCCATCAGGGTCGCCGCGTCCTGCGCCTCTTCCAGCCCGTCGCCCCCGATGCGCCAGATATCGTCGCCGCGGGCGCGCGCCGGCGGCCGGCCGGTCAGCTTCTCCCGGTCGACCAGCCAGTCCGGCTGGACGTAGCTGCCGGTGAGCGTCGTAGGGATGAGGGGGAGTTCGGCGAGTGCGGTCATGGGCCCGGCTTCCCTGTTTTGCGGCAGGCAACCTTATAGCCGCGAGCGGTGCGCTTCGCGAGACCCCGCCGCGCGGCGGCGCCGGCCGCCGCCGTCACCAGGGCAGATCTTCACCGTTGGCGTGCCAGAAACGGCCCGAGGTTTCGAGGGTGAGCGCGTCCATGCGCCGGATCAGCCCTGCCGCCGCCTCGTCCGGCATGATGTAGTCGAAGTCCCCCGGGATATCCTTCGTCAGGTCGGTCGCTACCATGCCGGGATGCAGCGCCGCCACGGCGATGCCCCGCTGCGACAGATCGTGGTGCAGGTTGAGCGCCACCATATTCGCGCCCGCCTTGGAGACGCGGTAGGCATACATCCCGCCGGTGCCGTTGTCGGCCAGCGAACCGACCCGGCTGGTGACGATCCCGACCTTCGCGCCGGCTGCCAGATGGGGCAGCGCCGCCTCGACCGCACGCAGCGGCCCGATGGCGTTGATCTCGATCTGCCGGCGCACGTCGCCGAAGTCGAGGCTGCCCAGCGCGTCGAGGCCGAGCACGCCGGCGACGTGGATCAGGCAGTCGATCCTGCCGCCCCGCTTCGCCAGCGCCCCGGCCATGCGCGCGACCGCGGCTCCGGACGTCACGTCGATCTCCGGGATCGCCTCGACCCCGGAACCGTCATGGGCCTCGCCTCGCCCGAGGCAGGCCGCCACGACCGTCTCGCCCCGCGCCGCCAGTTGCCGGCAGACGGCGAGGCCGATGCCGCGGTCGGCGCCGATAACCAGATAATCCGGCATTCGGAACCCCGTTTCGTTTCGCCCTGCCGGCGCGCTACACCGCCGCCTCCGGATAGGCGCCCAGCGCCGGATCGGTTTCGCCGCCGATGACGCCGCTTTCGTGCAGGCCGGCGATGTCCGCTGCGCTCAGGCCGATTTCGGACAGGATTTCCGAACTGTGCTCGCCGAGCTGCGGCGCACCGGCCAGGCCGGTCGCGGGCGAGCCCTCGAAGCGGGCGGCGGTGCGGGCCTGGCGCAGCCGGCCGGCGGCATGGTGCTCGGTTTCCATCAGGGTCTCGCTGGCGACGACCTGCGGATGGTCGACGACTTCGTTCCGGGTCAGTGCCGGCGCACAGGGCACGCCGCAGGCTTCGAGACGTTCCATCCATTCGCTGGTGGTGCGTTCGAGCAACACCTGCTGGATCAGTTCGAGCCGCGCGTCGACATTTGCGGCGCGCGCCGCCGGCGTGGCGAAGCGGTCGTCGGCGAGCCAGTCCTCCCGGGCCAGCGCCGTGCACAGGCCGCGCCATTCCTTGTCGGTCATAACGGCGACCGTCATGTAGCCGTCCGCCGTCTGGTAGATCAGGTCGATGACGCTGGCCGCCGCCTGGTCGGAAACGTCGGCGCCGGGCCAGGTCTGCGCGTTGAAGTCCGAGGCCCAGAGGAAGGACAGGACGGCATCCAGCATCGACAGGCGGACATGCTGGCCCGCGCCCGTGCGCTCGCGGCGGAACAGGGCGGCGCCGATCGCCTGGGAGGCGGTGATAGCGGACAGCTTGTCCGGCAGAACGGTGCGCACCAGCCGCGGGCGCTCGCCGTCGGAACCGGCCTGGATGGTCGTCAGGCCGCTGAGCGCCTGGATCACCGGGTCGTAGACCGGCTTGTGCGTCCACGGCCCTTTCTCGCCGAAGCCGGAGAGCGACAGGTAGACGATCCGCGGATTGACCTTTGCCACGTCGTCGTAGCCGACGCCCAGCCGCTCGACCACGCCGGGGCGGAAATTCTGGACGAAGACGTCGGCGGTCGCGGCGATCTTCAGCAGCAGGCCGCGGCCCCCGGGCTTCTTGAGGTCGATGGTGATCGAGCGCTTGTTGCGGTTGATGTTGAGGAACGCGGACGACAGGCCGCTGCGCCGGTTGCCCAGCGAACGGGTGTGGTCGCCCCGGCCCGGCGGCTCGACCTTGATCACGTCGGCGCCCTGGTCGCCCAGGATTGAGGTCGCCCACGGCCCCGACAGCATCGCGCTCAGGTCGACGATCCGAATACCCTCATACGGTCCGCTCATGTGATTCGCTCCTTCAGGACTGCGCCAGCGTCACGATAGGCTCTTCGGCCGCTCCAGCAAACCGCCGGTTGCAGGACCGGCTGTCGGGATTTTCCGAGCAACGGGAGGCGAGCCAACCCGTCACGATGTTCTGTCGCCGGAGAGCCGGCCTTCATCGTCAATGAGGATGACGCGGACTGGGCGGTCAGAGTTCCATTGCCATAGAACGAGATTAAGGTCTTCCGGGCTCGCTCCGGCGGCGTAGCTGCGTACCTCCATCCCTGCATAGCCCGCCGCGATGAGGCGGTCGGCCAAAGCCTGCGAAGCGGGAACAGCGCCGATCCGCATCTCCGCTTCCCAGGCGGGGCAGGCCAGATCGGCTTCGGTTAATTTCAACGCCCGGCGGCTTTCTGCATCCATTGCGTCGAACACGGGTTCGGCATCGACCTGATAGGCGCACAGGGTGAGCGGCTGCATCGGCCGGCCCAGCGGCTGCGCCTCGCGGATCGCGGTCAGCGGGGCCAGCGACGTGTAGAGGGCCGGAACGCCGGGCCGGTTGAAGCGCCCGCCACGGCGGCGCGCGCCTTCCCCGGATAGCGGGGTCCACGACCATTGCGGGTTGTGGGCCCGGTAAACCAGCCCGCGGAACCGCATCGGAGAGCTGCGAATTCAGGCGTAGCCGCCGTCCATGATCCGGTCGAGATAGGCATGCACGTCCTCGGCCCTGCCCTCCCGCACCAGCCGGTCCGGCGTCGCGCCGCCGAAACCGGGCAGCGGCTCTGCGCGAAACCAGGCATAGGCCGCGAGCGGCGATCCGGTCACGGCCTCGACGCGGTTGAGAATTTCCAGCATGTGGCGCAGGCGGACCTGGGTCTTGCGCGCGCGGATGCGCGAAGCCCGTGCGAACGCATCCTTTCCCAACCCCAGCGTGCCGGCGATTTCGGCCTTGGTCGTGCGCAGCGCGTCGGCGATGAGTGCCGGGGAAAACGCCTCGTCCGCAATGAATTCCTGAAACTGCATCACCGGACCTCACGAATTTTCACGCAATATAGCGTCAAAATCTATGTGGTCAAGCGAGAGAATATTCGAATCGCACCGGCCGGCACTGCACCTGCCGCCCCTCACCCGTAAATCAGCGCGCAGCGGACTTCGATGCTCCAGCGGTCGGGGGCGTCGGGCGGCGTGGCGGGATCCTTGAAGGCGCTGTGGAAGCTGAAGGTGCTGGACCGGCCTTCGGCGTCGGCGTCGGGCCGGGCGCCCCCGGTCCGGGCCAGTTCGCCCGCCGAATCCCACTGCTTGATGAGCAGCGCCTCGTCGCGCGTCATGCCTGACCAGTAGACCCAGCGGTGGCGCACATTGTGCTTGGCGAAATAATTCTCGCCGACCCGGTCGCTGTAATGGATCTCGAAGACGACCAGCTCGTCCGGCTGCACGGTCTCGGCGTCGCACAGCGCGAGCGGCCGGGTCGCCACCGGCTCCGGCGCGATGTTGCGCCAGAGGTTGACGAGGGCGAAGCGGCCGCTCTCGATGGCGCGCTCGACCGCGCCGGCGTCGAGCAGCGTCTCGCCCTCGGCCAGCGCCGTGCGGTAGGTGTCGTTCAGGGTCGGCGGGCGCGCCAGGTCGCGCATCCGCTGGGGCGCGCTGGTCAGCGTGTAGTCGCCGTGGACGACATGGGCCGGCCCCTGGACCTGCTGGCCGCCGGCGATGCGCTTCTTGTCGGACTTGCCGGAGGCCGAGCGGACATTGTGGTCGAACGCCGCGACGGTCGCCGCGCCGGTCGCCGCCTGCATGATCGCCACGCATTCCGGATAGTAGGTCCGGACCACCGCTTCGTGATCGAGGAAATCGAGACCGGGATGGGCCGTCGGCCGGTCGAGCAGCTCGAAGCCGTTGGCCGCCAGCGTCGGCTGCTCGTCCGGCGCCAGGTCGCGGGCGTCGACGATCGACATTTCGCGGCTTTCCAGGTCGATGCCCTCGAAGCCGCTGTCGCTGCCGTCGAGGTCGCGCCGGGTCAGCACCTTGCCGTTGCGGTAGAGCGAGGATTCCGCCGCCGGCGCCATGTAGCGGAAGGCGCCGAGGCTGCCGGTCTCGTATAACGGTTCCGTGGCCAAATTGGTCATGCTGGCGATCCGTGTTCAAAAAATGGGCTGGCTGCCTCGCGGAATTGAGTTCGCCGGAGCGCTTTGGCAACCGGAAACGCGGGCGCGCCTGCCCTTACTTCCAGCATTCGACGAGGACGGTGAACTTCCGCGCCGCCGCCGCGACGTCTTCCGGCGTCCGGGCAACGTCCGACGGGGCCGTCGAATAGGCGATACCTTCGGCGTCGAGGAAGGCCCGCGCCGTTCTCGCGCTGACCGCGAAATTCACGTTCTGGGGAATGTCGCCGGTTACGCGGGCAACCTTGAGGGCATTGAGCTTCGATACGACGACACCGACGACGTTGCCGGCCGAATCCAGCACCGGCCCGCCGCTGTTTCCTCTCTGGACCGGGGCGGAAATCTGGATCATGCGCCGGTTGTTTCGCGGCCCGGCCAGCGCGGAGACGATGCCCTTGCTGACGTTCAGCCCGGTTGCAAGAAGGCCGTGGAGCGGATAGCCGGCGACGATCACGCTCGCAGCGGGACGAATGCGGCGGCCCTGGCGGAACGCCGCGAAAGGCCGGCCCGTCGGACCGACGAGCAGGGCAAGATCGGCGCCGTCGTCGCGCGCGCCGACGGCGACCGGCCGGGAACGGGCGTTCGGCGACGGCGGCACCCGCACTTCGCGACAGCCTCGCACGACATGCGCGTTGGTCAGGATGTGGCCGCCGGCGCTGACGCGAAAACCGGACCCGGTGCCCGCCATTCTGAGAGAACGGCGGGCCGGGCCGGAAGCGGAAGCGCGCCGGAGCGCGAGGACAACCGCGTTCACCAACCGCTTCGATATGCGGCCGTTCGCCGGCAGACCGGCCGACGCCTGAAACGCGCGGATGGCGGCCCGGGATCTCGGACCCAGAACGCCGTCGGCGGGTCCCGGATCGTAGCCGAGACGGGCCAGGGCACGTTGCAGCGACGCGACCTGGCGTGGCCGGAGGGCGTTTCTTCGCGGTGGTTGCCGGAGCGCCGTTTCCTTGCGCGGCCGCCATTTCCGCGCGAGCCATCGCGCCTGGCTGAGCGCCGATCCGGTCAGACGCCTCGCCAGGTTGTTTCGACGTTTCGCAGCATAATCCCTTACGCCCCTTTGCCCGACTGTGGATCGGGAGATCGCAAGGCTGAACCACTTGTGCGCGTAAATCAGGTTCCGCCGGACGCCGACGCCGGTTTCGTAGTGGACCCCGAGCATAGCCTGCGAATAGACATCGCCCTGTTCGGCAGAGCGGCGATACCACCGTACGGCCGTCGTGTAATTCCGGCGAACGCCTCGGCCCTTGCCGTACATGTTTGCAAGAAAATACTGGGCCCTGGCGTTACCCTGTCCGGCGAGGCGCCGAAATCCTCGATAGGCCGTTGCGTAGTCGCTGCGTTTATAGGCCGCCAGGGATTCCCGATAGGTCTGCGCGGCTGCCGGCAATGCGAACGCAACCGACAGGACAAGCATTACCGCGGGGACAAAGGGCAGAACCGCCCGCATCGTCATCCTACCGGCTCCCCCGCCCGATCGTTGCGGAATTTCGATTATCGCCGGTTCTGGATTTCCTGCAACCGTACGCCGCTTTTGTCGGAGGCCGGTTTTCCCGATTCTGCTCGGCAGCCTTCAGGAATTGACGACGGGGCCTCGAACGCTCCGTTGCGACCGGTGCGCTGCCGGAACCGCCGCCGCTACTTCCAGCACTCGATGAGGACTGTGAACTTCCGCGCCGCCGCCGCGACGTCTTCCGGCGCGCGTTTCTCGACCGACGGAGCGGTGGCGTAGGCGACGCCTTCCGCATCGAGGAAGGCGCGCGCCGTCCCCGCGCTGACGGCGAAGTTGACGTTCTGCGGGATGCTGCCGGTCGCGCGGGCGGTTTTGACGGCATCGAGACGTGCCACGACGACGCCAACGATATGGCCGGAATAGTCGAGCACTGGACCGCCGCTGTTGCCCGGCTGGACCGGAGCGGAAATCTGGATCAGCCGGTTGTCGTCGCCGGGTCCGGCCAGGGCCGAGACGCTGCCGACACTGACATTCACGCCCTTGGCGAGCAGGCCGTGCAACGGAAAGCCCGCCACGATGATACCGGCCCCTGGCCGGATGCCGCGGCCGCTGCGAAATGCGGCAGCCCGCCCGTCCGGCGGCCCCTCAAGCAAGGCGAGGTCTGCCGAATCGTTGCGCGCGGTGACCGCGACCCGGCGGGACCGGGCGTGCGGTGCCGGCGGGACCCGTACCTCGGTGCAACCCTCGACGACGTGCGCGTTGGTCAGGATATGACCGGCCGCGCTGACGCGGAAGCCGGACCCGGCAGCCACCTTCTTCAGCGCACGGCGCTTCGCGCCGGAACGGGTGGCGACTCTCCCGGCGGCAACGGCGGCAGCGACGAGCGAATCCATCAGCCTTGCCGACAGACGGCCGTCCACCGGCAATCCGACCGATTTCTGGAAGGCCCGAATCGCGGCGCGGGTTCTTGCGCCGAGAATACCGTCGGCAGGGCCCGGATCGTAGCCGAGACCGGCGAGGCCCCGTTGCACCGCGGCGACGATCTTGCGGTTCTGTTCCGTGTCGGCGGCCGGAGGCGCAGGCGCCGCGTTCGTGCCGGGGCGCCATTCCCGCGCCATCCGCTGGGCCCGGGCCATCCGGGCCGGGCTCAGCTTTGCCCCAACGCGTTCCCGGCCGCGCACGGCTGCCACACGAATGTCTTCGTCCAACTCGGAAGAGCGAGAAGCCGCCAAGTTGTAGGACATGTGTGCCCGAATGAAATCGCGCCGGACGCCTCGTCCTGTCTCGTACAACCGCCCGAGGTTGTAATGAGCTCCGGCATACCCTTGCGCGGCGGCGCGGCGATACCAGCGGGCAGCTTGTCCATAGCTTTGCCTGACGCCCTTGCCGCTTTCGTACAGCAGCCCGAGATTGTTCTGGGCGATATCGTATCCCTGCGCGGCCGCGCGGCGGTACCAGTGCGCGGCCTGCTTATGGCTTTTCGGCACGCCGTTGCCGCCCTCGTACAGAAGCCCGATATTGTTCTGAGCGATAGCGGATCCCTTCGCAGCCGCACGGCGGTACCATTGCGCCGCCTGGGCATAGTCCTGCGACACGCCCTGGCCCAAGACGTACAGATTTCCGAGATTGATTTGCGCTTCAACAAGGCCCTGTTCGGCGGCGCGGCGATACCATCGGGCAGCTTGAGCGTGATCCCTTGGCACACCCCTGCCGAACGCCAACAGGAGCCCGAGCTGGTACTGGGCCTTGGCGTGGCCCCGCCCGGCGGCGCGACGATACCATCGCATGGCTTCGGCATAATTCTGCCGAATGCCCTGGCCGTGTTCGAACATGTGGCCGAGATTGTATTCGGCCATGTCGTTGCCGCGCTGGGCAGCGCGGCGATACCAGCGCACGGCTTCGGCGTAATCCCGCGGCACGCCTTCGCCAGCGTAGTACATGTACCCGATATAGAATTCCGCGAAAGCGTCGCCCTGTTCCGCGGCACGGCGGTACCACCAGAGGGCTTCGGCGAAATCGCGCGGAACGCCCTTGCCGGCATGGTACATGTATCCGAGCGCGGTCTGCCCTTCCGGATTCCCCTTCAATGCAGCGCTGCGATACCAGCGCACCGCGCCGGCGTAATCCTGCGGAACGCCTGTGCCATGCTCGTAAAGGGTGCCCAGATGGTATTGGGCCTTGGCATCCCCCTGTTCGGCCAGGCGTCGAAATCCCCGGTAAGCCGCCGCATAATCGCCGCGATTGTAGGCCACGACCGCATCGTCGAAGGTTTGCGCCGCTGCCGGCAGGGACACAGCCGCCGTCAGGACAAGCGCTATCGTCGCGACAAGGATGCCAACCGCCCGTTTCGACATTTCACCGGCTCCCTCATCGACCTGTTGAGACAAGGGAATCTATCGCCGCTCCCGCCTGTTCCGCAAGCGTTCTTTTAATCGATTAGAGATCGATTTCCGGGATATGGCGGCATATGTGCCCGCCGGGACGGGAAACCGGCTCCCTGCTGCCGAGGCAGGGAAGTGTTTGACCGTCCACTACAGCCCCATCTGCGCCTGGATGAGACGGGCGAGCGGGCTTTCCGGATCGCGCAGGCAGAAGGCGGCGGCGAAATGGTCGGCGCCGCCCTGGACGTAGAGGTCCGCCTCGATCCCGTTATCCGCCAGGGACTTCAGGTAGGCGTCCGCCTGGGGGCCGAATTCGGCCGGGTCCTTCGTGCCGTAGGAGATCGTCACCGGCGCGCTCTTGCCGGGCCGGGGCGGCGGCGGGTTGTGCACCGGGCTGACCCGCGGAACATCGGCCGCCTCGAGTTGAATCCACTCGTTGATATAGGCGAGGCGCAGCGGCTCGAGGTCGAACAGACCGCTGATCGGCGTGACGCCCTTGATGGCGTCGGCGGGCAGGCCGTAGCGCGTCCAGTCGGTCGCCAGCATCATGGCGGTGAGATGGCCGCCGGCGGAATGGCCGGAGACGAAGAAGCGGTCCCGGTCCGCGCCGTAGTCCGCTGCATGGTTCCAGCACCAGACGACGGCCTGCCGGCACTGTTCGATAATCGTGTCGAGCGTCACCTCGGGGCACAGGTCGTAGGAGTTGACCGCGACCGTCGCGCCCGCCGGCACCAGCCCGGCGGCAACGAAGCTGTGCTCTTCCTTGGTCAGCGCGCGCCAGTAGCCGCCATGGATGAACAGGTGCATCGGGCCGCCCCTGCTGCCGGCGGGGAAGACGTCCAGCACTTCCATATCGGACGTTCCGAAGGACCTGTTCCGGTCGCAGTCCAGCGCCTTGCGGGCCGCCGCGGCCTCGGCTTCCCATTCCGCAATGGTGGCGTCGAAATCGACCGTCGCGCGGGCGTTGTAGGCCGCGTCGAGCGCCTCCTGGTCGTAGTCGCGATATACCCTGGCGCCCATGGCCGGCCTCCCTCCGCTCGATTTCGACAGGCGAACCTAGCGCCTCGCGGCATTCCGCGAAAGCCGGCAGCCCGGTGACCGATGCGTCGTATCGGCAGCGCCGCCGTTGCCGGCGCCATGCCCGGCGTCCTTAACGGCCGGCGCGAGACCGGTCAGGATTTTTTCCGCGCGAACTGGCGGACCACGCCGCCGTCGCTGCGCGCCGCGTCGGCCGACCGATCGCCCGTTCGGAGGGTTTCGTCGATCAGGCCGAAGACCGGATCGCCCTTGAGCGTCACCCGCTGCATCGTGCGCCGGTGCGGCAGGTAATCGTGGGTCGCATAGTGCTGCACCGAACGGTTGTCCCAGAAGGCGACCGTGCCGACCGCCCATTCGAGGCGGAACTGGTATTCGGGAATACGCGCCTGGCGGAACAGGAAGTCGAGGATGGTCCGGCTCTCCTCTTCCTTCATGCCCTTGATGCCGATGGTGAACTGCGGGTTGACGAACAGAACCCTGCGCTTCGTTTCCGGATGAATCCGCACGACCGGATGGGCGGTTCCGGGGAACGCGTCTTCGAGCTCGCGCAACGCCCGGCGGCCTTCCGGCGTATCGGGGAACAGCGCGCGGAACGGCTTGAAATCGTGCACCGCCTCCAGGCCGGAAATCAGCTGCTGCATCCGGTCGCTCAGGCCGTCGAAGGCGCTCGTCATGCTGGCGAACAGCGTGTCGCCGCCCAGCGGCGGCAATACCTTGGCGCACAGGATCGTGGCCATGGGCGGCGCCTTGCGGAAACTCTCGTCCGTATGCCAGACATCGGTCGAAAACGGCGGATTGTCGCCGGAATTGTCGAGCACGATCAGTTCCGGCTTGTCCGGCAGGTTGGGCGAGAAGGGATGGATCGAGAGCTCGCCGAAATGCCGGGCGAAGGCCATCTGCTGATCGGCGGTAATGTGCTGGTCGCGCAGGATAACGACTTCATGGTCGTTGAGCGCGGCCCGGATCGCCGCCGCCTGCGCCGCCGTAATCCCGGCGGCCAGATCGGCGCCGCGGATTTCCGCGCCGATATTGGGCCGAAGCCGGACGACCTGCAATCCGGCCGCGTCGACGTTGCCGTCCATCTGTCCCGCCTTTCGGTCGGTCGTACAGGATCGGCAGCATAATCGATCGCCCGGCCGCGTGCGAGACCGCGCCGAATCGTGGCCGCCGAGGCGGTTGCCAGCGATTGCCCCCAAGGTATCATCGCCGGCCCTGCCGCAAGAGGCCGCAATCATGCCCGAGACCGTCGCCGAACTCGTCGTCGAAACCCTGATCGAGAACGGGATTGAAAATCTCTACTGCCTGCCCGGCGTGCAGAACGACGATTTCTTCGACGCCCTCTATGACCGGCAGAACCGGCTGAGGCCGGTCGCGGCGCGGCACGAGCAGGGCGCGGCCTACATGGCGCTGGGCGCCGCCCTGGCGACGGGGCGGCCGCAGGCGTTCGCCGTCGTGCCCGGCCCGGGAGTCCTCAACGCCTCTGCCGCCCTCGCCACCGCCTACGCGACCAACGCGCCGGTGCTGGCGCTGGCCGGACAGATCCCGCTGCGCGCCGTCGGCAAGGGCTTCGGGCTGCTCCACGAGCTGCCGGACCAGCTCGGCATCCTGGCCGGGCTGACCAAGCAGGCCGCCCGGATCACCGGCGGCGAAGACGCCCATGCCGTCCTGCAATCCGCCTTGACCGCAATCCAGTCGGGCCGGCGCCGGCCGGCCGGAGTCGAGGTTCCGGTCAACGTCTGGAAATCGCCGGTGGACGGCGTTCCGCCTGCGCTGACTGCGCCGGCCGACCCCGCACCCAAAATCGACGCCGAATCCATCGAACGCGCCGCCGGAATGCTCGAGGCGGCGGAACGGCCGCTCATCGTCGTCGGCAGCGGCGCGCTGGATTGCAGCGCGGAAGTCACGCGGCTGGCGGAAATGCTGTCCGCCCCTGTCGTCGCCTACCGCACGGGCCGCGGCGTCGTCTCGAGCGAGCACGCGCTGAGCATCGGCGCACCGGTCGGGCATGCGCTGTGGCCGCTCTGCGATGTCGTGCTCGGCATCGGAACGCGGCTCAACCAGCAGATGCTCTGGGGAACCGACGACGCCATGAAGATCATCCATATCGACATCGACCCGGAGGAACTCGGCCGCGTGCGCGCGCCCGATGTTGCGGTTCATGCCGATGCGCGCGATGCAGTGCCGCTGCTCGTTGCGGCGCTCGAGGGCAAGGAGGCGAACCGCGGCGCCTGGCGCGACCGGGCCGCCGCGGAAAAGGCGCGCTTCGCCAAAGCGTACCGGGACAGGCTCGGCCCGCAGATGGCCTGGCTGGACGCGATCCGGGCGGCGCTGCCGCGCGACGGCATCTTCGTCGACGAGCTGACCCAGGTCGGCTACGTCGCCCGCCTGGCCTATCCCGCCTACCGGCCGCGCACCCATCTGACCTCGGCCTACCAGGGCACCCTGGGCTGGGGCATCCCGTCGGGCCTCGGCGCAGCCCATGCCCACCCGGACGTGCCGGTCGTCGCGATTGCCGGCGACGGCGGCGCGCTGTTCGGCATTGCCGAACTGGCGACCGCCGTCCATTACGGCATTCCGCTCACCGCCGTCGTGTTCAACGACCACGCCTACGGCAACGCCAGACGCTTCCAGATCGAGAACTACGACAACCGCCCGATCGCCTCCGACCTGACCAGCCCGGATTTCGCGCGCCTCGCCGAAAGCTTCGGCGCCCGCGGCCTGCGCGCGGAAACGCCGGAAGACCTGCGGCGACGGCTGCGCGAAGCCTTCAAGGGCGGCGGCCCGACGGTCATCGAAGTCCCGGTCGGCGATTTCCCCTCGCCCTGGGAGTTCCTCATGCTGCCGAAGGTAAGGGGGATTTGAGCACCAACCGCCGAAAGACCCAAACCGGCGCAACCTTGTTTCGGGCACCGAAACGACGCACTTCGCGACCATTGAAGGAGGGCGGCATCATGGCTCCCGGGACCACCGAACACAGCGCGCTGGAGAGTGCGGAGAAGGCCGTCCACCGGCACGAAGCCATGGCGCTCGGGCGCGAGGACGCGATGCGGTTCTTCGACGCCCTGGCCGATCCGCCGCCGCCGAACGACCGGCTCCGCGCCGCCTTGGAGGCGCATCGGCGCCGCGTCGACTCGCGTTGACCGATTCCGATGCGGCTGTTCCTGCCGCGTGGCCACCCCGGTCTGCGGGGGCCGGACGATCCGGCGCGGACCTGATCCGCGGAAGGACAGCCCGGCCGCAAGCGTGCTACCGTCCCGCCGCCATCGCAGCAGGGAAAGCTCCGCCATGAACCTCGACCACCTCCCTCGCGTGCGCCTCGCCCATCTGCCGACGCCGCTGGAGCCCCTCGAACGGCTGAGTGGAGCGCTTGCTGGGCCGGGGGGCGGGCCGGAGATCTGGATCAAGCGCGACGACTGCACGGGGCTGGCGACCGGCGGCAACAAGGCGCGCAAGCTGGAATACCTGATGGGCGCGGCGCTGGAACGCGGCGCCGAAGCGGTCGCAACCCAGGGCGCGGTCCAGTCCAACCACGCCCGCCAGACTGCCGCCGCCGCCGCGCGCCTCGGCCTGGAATGCCACGTCCTGCTGGAGAACCGCACGGGCTTTACCGACCGGGACTACGCCGAAAACGGCAACGTGCTGCTCGACCGATTGTGCGGCGCCACCGTTCATCGCTGTCCGCCGCGCGACGACATGGAGGCCGCGCTGGCCGAACTGGTCGCGGGCCTGCCCGGCGGCGTGGACCGGGTCTACGCCATTCCGGGCGGCGGCTCGAACGCCGTCGGCGCGGCGGGCTACGCCAATGCGGCGGCCGAACTTGTGGCCCAGACGGAGGAGACCGGGCTCGGCCTCGATGCCGTCGTGCTCGCCAGCGGCAGCGCCGGCACCCACGCCGGCATGGTGACCGGCCTGCTCGGGGCCGGATCGAACATCCCGGTCTACGGCGTCAGCGTGCGCGCCGAATCCGCCCCGCAGGAAGCGAAAGTGCTCGACCTAGCGCGCGAAACGGCGGCCCATATCGGCCTGCCTGCCGGTGTCGGGGCCGCCGACATCCGGGTGGACGACCGCTTCGTCGGCCCCGGCTACGGCATCCCGGCGGACTCGACCCTGGAAGCGGTGCGCACGATGGCCGAACTGGAGGGCATCCTGCTCGATCCGGTCTATACCGGGAAAGCCTTCGCCGGCCTGCTCGGCCTGGTCCGCGAGGGCGCGTTCCGGGCCGGGCAGCAGGTCGTCTTCCTGCACACCGGCGGTTCGTCCGCCCTGTTCGCCTATCCCGGCTGGTTCGGGGAGAAGCGGGCGATGGCGGCGTGAGACGGGGTCCACCCGTCATTTCGACCGGCCGAAGAGCCTGCCCTGAGCCTGCCGAACGGGAGCGGAGAAACCTTTCCCGCAGGGAACAGCGATGACAGACGCCGCCGATCTCTACCCGTCACTCCGGGACCGCGTCGTTGTGGTCACCGGCGGCGGCCGGGGCCTCGGCCTCGAAATGGCGCTCGCCCTGGTCGAGGCCGGCGCGCGCGTGACGGCGACCAGCGCCCGCGAAGCCGGCGAACTGGCCGATACCGTCGCGCAGGCCGAGGCCATCGCGGGGCCGGACCGGCTCATCGCCGTGCAGGCCGACGTGCGCGACTACGGCGATTGCGTGCGCGTGCGCGAGCGGACACTGGAGAAATTCGGCGCCGCGCACTGCCTGGTCAACAATGCCGGCCGCGGCATGAAGCTGATCCATCCCGACTATGTCGAGGAACGGCCGAAATTCTGGGAGGCGCCGCTCGACGGCTGGCGCGAGATCGTCGACACCAACATCAACGGCGTCTTCAACATGGCGCGCGCCTTCACGCCCCATTTCATCGATCGGGGATTCGGCAAGATCGTCAACGTCTCGACCAGCGACGTCACCATCGTGCGCGTCGGTTATTCGCCCTACGGCCCGAGCAAGGCGATGCTCGAGGCGATGAGCCGGGTCTGGGCGCAGGATCTGGAGGGCACGGGCGTGACCGTGAACGTCTTTCTGCCGGGCGGCGCGACGGACACCGCGATCCTGCCCGACATGCAGCAGAAGCGCGGCGCCGACGGCGGGCTGCTGCGGCCCGGGATTATGCGCGCGCCGATCCTGTGGCTGTGTTCGGACCGCTCGAACGGCCGTACCGCCGAGCGCTATATTGCGCGCCTGTGGGACGACGGCCTGCCGCCGGACGAGGCTGCCGCCGGAGCGCGCGACCGGCACCATGAGAAGCCCGGCATTCTTTAACCGGGCTGTAACCGGTCTGTAACCGGGCCAGGGCGAAACGCCTGCGCCGGCCCGATGCGCCGGCCGCATCGCGCACCGCCGGGATGTGTTCCGCCTCGATACCGGGGGATGAGGCGCGAAGGCTTGCATGAAATTGCAGCAGCCGCTATTTTAGCTAAACCTTAGTCAAGGAAACCGATATGGCAACGGTCACGGTGCACGCCGCAAAAACCCATTTGTCGAAACTGATCAAACGCGTCGAGGCGGGCGAGGAAATCGTCATCGCCCGGGGCGACCGGCCGGTTGTCCGTCTTGTGCCCTATGCGGCAAAGGTGGACAAATCGAAGGGCTTCGGCTCTATGAAAGGGCTTATCGACGTAGGTCCGGAATTTTTCGAACCCCTTCCGGACGAAGAACTTGAGGCCTGGTATCGCTGACTGCGATGCGCGTCCTCCTCGATACGCATGTCGCGCTTTGGTGGCTGAAAGGTGACCACCGGATTCCCCGACGAATTCGAGATATCGTGGCACATCCCGATACGGAAACATTCGTGAGCGCGGCGACGATCTGGGAAATCGCGATCAAGTCGAAGCTCGGGAAACTTCCCGCCGCTGCCGCTGCAGTCGAAACAATGCCCGCCTGTTTCACCGAAATCGGTTTCGCCCTGCTCGACATCAACGCGGCCCATGCGAAGCGTGCCGGCAGTCTGCCGCTGCATCATCGCGATCCGTTCGATCGAATGCTCGTTGCGCAAGCGGCGATAGAATCGCTCACACTGATTTCCGGCGATCCCGTCCTCTCGCTCTACGATGTCGACACAGGATGGGATGCAATTCGGTAACCGGAAACCTCAGCGTACCGCGAGCCCCGGGCAGCCTCAATAATCCTGCATCAGGCTGCCCCAGCCGTAGACCTTGTCGTCGATGCCCTGCTGGCGCAGCGACCACCAGTAGGTCGCCGTGTTGATCGCGATCACCGGCTTGTCGAGCCAGAACTCCGCGATCGCCGCGACCCGCGCCATGGCGAGGTTGGTGCCGACCTGCACGATGGCCTCGACCCGGCTGTCGTTCACCTCGACGATCGCATCGCGCAGTTCCTTCTCCGAAACATGGGCGATCAGCTGCGGGCTGGCGCATTTCAGGCCCTTGAGGGCGACCACCTCGAAACCGCAATCCTCGAAGAACTTGCGGACATTCCCGTCGCCGACCGGCATGTAGGGCGTGACCACGCCGATCCTTTTGATATCGCCGTATTTGCGCAGCGCCGCCTGGCAGGCGTCCGAACCCATCGAGACCGGCACGCCCGCGCGCGCCTCGCAGTTGCGGTGGAAGATCTTCGAGCCTTCGAGCCCGTCCCAGAAGGTCTCGGCCGACATGCCCATGATGACCGCACCCGGCGAGCAGGTGACCACCCGGTCGATCGCCACCATCAACTCGGCCCGGATATCGACCATCAGCTGATTGAAGTCGTCGTCGTTGCGCACCGGATTGTCCGGGATGTGGATGCGCGCGAAATGGTTGGTCACGCCCCACGGCCGGAAGGAATCGAATTCCGGCTGCACGGCCGTGTTGGTGGACGGCGCGATGACGCCGAACTTCATGCGGTGACCGATCGAATCGACCATGGTTTCCCTCCCGGGTCAGCCGGATGTAGCCGGCATTATAATACCTATATCATGCAATATATTGCATTTATCAGGAAATCTTCTCCGCTTCTCGCAACCCGGCGATCATCGAGCTGCGCAGCAGGAATTCGCGCGCCTTCGCCGGGTCCCCGGCCGTGCGGCGCATCTCGTCGTGCCGTTTCTCCCGCGACACCGGATCGGTCTCCATCAGGGTCTCGCGGTTGCGGACGGTCGACTGCTGGACGAAATCCAGCGCCATCTTCCGGCGCTGCCGCTCATAGCGGTCGAGCACCGTTTCTTCCGCTTCGCCGCGCCAGACGGAGACCAGCTTCTCACACAGGCTGAAGGCGTCCTGGATGCCGCCGTTCATACCCATGCCGCCGAGCGGGTTGTTGATGTGCGCGGCGTCGCCGGCCAGCAGGATGCGGCCGATCCGGTAGGCGTCGGCGACCCGCTGATGGACCCGGTAATACGTCTTGTGCACGACGTCGAACGGCCCGCAGCCCGGCGCAACGCCGTCCAGCCGCTCCTGCACACGTTCGTCGGTCAGCGCAACTTCCATGTCCTCGTCCGGGCCGGTCGGGAACAGCACCCGCCAGGCGTCGACGACCCGGAGCAGCACAAGCCATTCCTCGGGATCGGCGAAATAGTTGACCAGGGTGAGGTCCGGCATCGGCCCGCGGAATTCGAAGCCGGTCGAAAGCGTCAGGAACAACTCCGGGAATGTCAGCCCGTCGTAGGCGACGCCCAGCGAGCGGCGCACCGCGCTGTTCGCGCCGTCGCAGCCGATCGCCCAGCGGCCTTCGAATTTCCCGATGCCTTCCGCGGTTTTCGCGGCGACCCAGGCGCGGTCGCCGTCCTGGCCGGCCCCGGTCACCTCGTGGCCGAAGCGCAGATCGAAATGCGCCACGTCCGCCATGCGCCGGTGCAGCAGGCGGGTCAGCTTCCACTGCTCGGCCTGGATCCGGTAAGGGTGGCCGGTGTCGTCCTTGAGCAGGCCCAGATCCCAGGTGACGACGGGGCCGGTCTCCCGGTCGCGATACTGCCAGGTCGGCGCGACCAGGCCCCAGCCGGCAAGCTCGGCGACGATGCCGTCGAAGAAATCCAGCAGGTCCAGGGTCGGCGGATGCCAGGTCGAGGCGCGCAGGTCGGTCGCGAGGTCGTCGCCCGCCTCCAGCACCAGCACCGGAATGTCGTGCAGCGCCAGGTAGGCGGCGGCGGTCATGCCGACCGGCCCCGCGCCCGCGACGATCACCCGGTCCGTTTCCGCCATGCGCCCCCTCCTTCCGGCTATTCCGCGGCAACGGCGCGGAGCGCCGCCGCTTCCTGCCTGGCGAGCCGTTCGACGGTGCGCCGCGCCATCGTGGGCGCCCGGTCGAAGGCGGCATCGACGCGCGGGCTGTAGGGGAATCGCTCGTTGCCCCGCTGCACCGCCTCGATGACGGCCTTGTCCTCCAGGAACGCTTCGCGGAACAGATCCCTGACCCGCCGGTCCACGTCCGCATCCGTCAGCGCGAAGTTGCGCACATGGGTATAGAAATAGAAACAGCTCCGGTCGGTTTCCGGCGTGATCAGATTGAAGGACCGCAGTTCCACGCCCCGGCTGCGGTCGCCTTCCGGCGCGCCGGTTCCGGCCGCCGCACTGCCCATATCGACCACCACCATGGAGGGCGGCGCGAAGGTAATGATCTGCCAGCGGTCGACATTGCCCTCAAACCCGCCGAGCGCGGCGTAGATCGGCGCCGGCGGCCGGTCCAGGATCCAGCGGGTCATGCGCACACGGTCGCCGTCGCGTTCGGCGCGCACGGGAATGTCGGCGACATCGTCGGTGCCGAGCGTCGACTTGTGCACGAAGGAGACGTGCGAGCCGTCCATCAGATTGTCCACGACAAGCTGGCAATGCCCCTCGACATGCAGGGGATCGCCCGGCCAGATCCAGATCCAGCGCCATTTCTCGACAACCGGATAGGCGCGCACCCGGGCGGCCTCGGGGATGCTGTCCTGGCCGGGTATGCGCACGCAGCGCCCGGCGGCGTTCAGGGTGAAACCGTGATAGCCGCACTGCAGGTTGTCGCCGACGACCGACCCCATGGAGAGCGGCATGCGCCGGTGCGGGCAGCGGTCTTCCAGGGCCGCCGGGCTTCCGTCGGCCTGCCGGAACAGCACGACCGGCGCGCCGAGCAGCGTGCGGGCGAGCGGCGCGCGGTCTGCGCCGCCGGGAAGCTCGTGATGCCACGCCGCCACATACCAGGCATTCCGGATATAGCCGTCGCCCATCGCCCTTCCGGTCCAACTCTTCGGTTTTTGCCGATTCTCTGCGGCACTCCGGCAGATACGGCTGCCGCCGGCCGCGTTGACATACTCCATCGGCTACATGCACTTTACTGCGCGAAATGCAGCGGGCGCAGGCGCGCCGGGAGCATCCTGCGAAACCATGCATTACGACTATATCCCCCTGCCCGCGCGCAATCCGCTGAAATGGCCGAACGGCGCGCGCCTGGCGCTTATCCTGACAATCAATCTGGAATTCTGGGACCTGGTGAAGGATACGACCGCGCCCTATTACGCCGGCGGCCCGCCGGTGCTGCCCGATCCGCTGCCCGGCAACGTTCCCGACTATCACAACTTCACCTGGCGCGAGTACGGCCAGCGGGTCGGCGTCTGGCGCATGATCGACACCTTCGACAAGGCCGGCGTGCCCGCGGGCTGCACGATGAACGCCAAGATGGGGCTGGAACGGCGGCCGGTAATCGACGCCGTCAGGGAACGCGGCTGGGAGCTGGTGGCGCACAACTACGAACAGGGCGACCTGCTGACCAACTACCAGTTCGACCGGGCCGCCGAGGCCGACCTGATCGGGCGCACCCTCGACGTCTACGAACAGGTCGTCGGCAAGCCGGCCCGGGGCTGGCTGTCGTCCTCGCTGCGCGGCACCTCGCAGACCGCCGACATCCTGGCGGAAAACGGCCTGATCTTCCTGTGCGACTACATGAACGACGAGCAGCCCTACCTGATCCGCACGCCGTCGGGCCCGATCGTCTCCACGCCCTATTCGGTGGAGATCAACGATTTCACCTTCTTCCACCGGCGCGGCATGTCCACCCGGATGGCGCTGGAGCTGCTGAAGGAGCAGTTCGACCAGCTTTACCTGGAAGGCGCGGAAAGCGGCCGGCTGATGAATGTCGGCCTGCATCCGCATGTCGCCGGCCATCCCTACCGGATCCGGGCCCTGCGCGAGTTCCTGGACTATGCCCGGGGGTTCGAGGGCGTGTGGTGGGCAACCCGCGAAGCCATCGCGGCGTGGTATCTGGAAAACCACAGTTCCCACATTCCGGCCTGACGGGCGGATTGCCGGCGCCCCTCCATGGACCTGTCCCAGCTTCCCCAGCAAATCGTCAACGGCCTGATGCTGGGCGGCGTCTACGTCATGGTGGCGGTCGCGTTCACCCTGATCATCGGCATGCTGAATTTCCTGAATTTCACGGTGCCGGCGCTGTTCATGCTCGCCTCCGTCCTGATGTGGGCAATTCTGGAAGGACACGGCATCGCCCTCGACCTGACCGCGATTGCGGTTCTGCTCGTGCTTGCCATGATGGCCGCCGACCGGCTGCAGCACGCCGGATTGCCGGCGCCGGTCAAATCCGGCGCTGCGCTGGGTCTGGCCGCCGTCGCCCTGCTGATCTTCTGGCAGATCGTCGCGTCGAAACCGGGCGATGAGGTCTTCGCCTGGCTGGACGCAGCGACCGGAAAGGGTGGCCGCTGGGTCGTCGGAATCTTCGTCGCCCTGTTCACGGTCTCGGTGCTTTCGCTGCTGATCGAGCGCTTCACCTACCGCTACATGAAGGCGAAATACGGCGACGCCACGGAACACGCCCTGCCGCTGGTCAGCTCGCTCGGCTTCCTGATCGTCATCGAGCACACGGTCATCAGCACCTGGGGGTCGGATGCGCTGACCACGGCCTCGCCCTTCGGCAACGCCAGTTTCGAGGTCGGGCCGGTGCTGTTCTCGGTGCCGCAGCTGCTCAGCCTGATCCTGTCGCTGGCCATCGTCTTCGGCCTGTCGGTCATGCTGAAAACGACGAAGCTGGGCCGGGCGCTGCGCTCGATCGCGGAGCGGCCGGATACCGCGCCCCTGATGGGCGTCGAGGTCGGCCGGATCGTGCCGGTCGTCTACGTCATCACCGGGCTGCTGTGCGCCATCGCCGGCATCCTGTTCACGATCAACTACACGACCGTCGACGCCTATGTCGGCGATACGGTCGCCACCGTCGCCATCGCCGGGATGGTGCTGGGCGGCCTGGGCAATGTCTGGGGCGCGATCGTCGGCGCCCTGTTTATCGGTATGGTCGAGGTCATGTCGATCTACATGGTCGGCGCCACCTTCAAGAAAATCCCGATCTGGGGCCTGTTGCTCCTGATCCTGATCGTCCGCCCGACCGGCCTGTTCGGCCACACCGCCATCGGCAAGGGCAAGTTCTAGCGTGCGGCGATGAGCGGTTATCTCGAATCCCAGCTGATCATCCTGTGCCTGAACGTGATCTACGCCTACGGCATCTTCCTGCCGGCGGCTTCCGGGCAGCTCAATCTCGGCGCTGCCGGGTTCATCACCATCGGCGCCTATGCAAGCGCCTGGTTCAACGCTTCCGGCGTGCCGATGTATCTCGCGATCCCGGCCGCCATGGTGTTCGCCGCGACGATCGGCTTCGTCATCGCCTTCCCGATCCTGCGCACGCGCGGCGTCTACATGGTGCTCGCCACCTTCGCCTTCGCGGAAGTCGTCGCCGGCCTGATCATCAATCTGGAATTCCTCGGCGCGGCCGCGGGCTATCCGGTGGACTCCCACGCCGACTACCTCGTCGTCGTGCCGGTCACGATCCTGGTCGTATTGCTGTGTTTTTTCCTGATGTCGACGCGGTTGGGCCTGGCGATGCGCTCGATCCACGACGACGAGGCCGTGGCGACCCTGTTCGGCGTCGATGTGCGCCTTGCCAAGGTAGCCGCCTTCACCCTCGGCGCGGCCCTAATGAGCCTGGGCGGCGCCCTCTATGCCCATCACTACAACTATATCGAGACCCAGACCTTCAACGTTCTGGTGAGCATCTACATTCTGCTCTACGTCCTGCTCGGCGGCACGCAGACGGCCTGGGGGCCCCTGATCGGCGCGGCCTTCTTCACCATCGTGCCGGAGGCGCTGCGCCAGATCGCGACGGCCAGCGGCCAGGCCTGGATCGCGGAATCCCGGTTCATCTTCTTCGGCGCGATTATCGTCCTTATGATGGTGTTCCGGCCGGAAGGCCTGGTCACGCGGACGCTGATCGACCGTATCGCCATGCCGTTCGGCGGCCGGTCCGGCCCGGCGCCGGCCGCCGGGGCTGCATAGGCGGGGCGGCGATGGCGGACGACGTCCTCAGCATCGAAGGTCTGCACAAGAGTTTTGGCGGCCTGAAGGTCATCGACGATGTCGGCTTCGCCGTGAAGCGCGGCAGCCGCACCGCGCTGATCGGGCCGAACGGCGCCGGCAAGACGACCGTCTTCAACCTGCTGACCGGCGTCTACCCGGTCGACGAAGGGACGATGGTGCTCGACGGCCGGGACATCACCCATGTGCCGGCCAAGGACCGGGTGATCTTCGGCATGTCCCGGTCGTTCCAGAACATCCGGCTGATGCCGCACCTCTCGACGGTCGAGAATGTCATGCTCGGCCAGCATGCACGCGCCCGGCGGCTCGGCGATCTTTTGTATCCGCTCGGCTTCAGGCCGCGCAACCGCTGGGCCACGGCGGCAAAGGAGGCGCTGGAGGAAGCCGGGCTCGAGACCTATCCCGGCCAAGTGGTCGCCAACCTGCCCTATGGCGTGCAGAAGCGGATCGAAGTCGTCCGCGCCATGGTCGCGCAGCCCAGGCTGCTGCTGCTCGACGAGCCGGCGGCCGGCCTCAACCAGGTCGAGGCGCAGCAATTGCTCGCGCTGCTCGAAAAGGTTTCCGAAAGCGGCGTCACCCTGCTGGTCGTCGAGCACGACATGCATTTCGTGCACAATCTCTGCGACCATGTGGCGGTGCTGAATTTCGGCAAGAAAATCTTCGAAGGCACGCCGGCCGAGGTCAACGACGATCCGCTGGTCCGCGAAGCCTATCTCGGCAGCGACACCAGCATGGCCGGGCGCGGGTCGGCGGAAGGGGCGGCAGATGCTTCTTGAGGTCGAGGAACTCGATGTCCGCTACGGCCGCAACCACGCGATCAAGGCGCTGGATCTCGATCTGGCCGAAGGCGAGATCGTCACCGTCCTGGGCGCGAACGGCGCCGGCAAGAGCTCGCTGCTCAAGGCGGTGCAGGGCACCGTCAAGCCGGCCGGCGGCTCGGTCCGGCTGAACGGCGAGACGGTGACCGGCTGGAGCAGCCCGAAGCGGGTGCGCGCCGGCCTGACCCTGGTCCCCGAAGGCCGGCAGATTTTCGTCAGCCTGACGGTGCACGAGAATCTGCAGATGGGCGCCTACTCCCGCAGCGATAATTTCGACCGGGAAATCGACGAGGTCTACGACCGGTTTCCCAACCTCGCGGCGCGCCGGGACATGATGGCTTCGGTGCTTTCGGGCGGCGAACAGCAGATGCTGGCAATCTCGCGCGCGCTGCTGGCGAAACCCAGGATCATGATGCTGGACGAACCGTCCCTCGGCCTGTCGCCGATCCTGGTCCAGAGCCTGTTCGACCTTATCGCGGACCTGAACCGGGACGGCCTGACGATCCTGCTGGTCGAGCAGAACACCCACATGGCATTGCAGACCGCGCACCGCGGCTATGTTCTCGAACTCGGAGCGACCGTCCTGTCCGGGACGGCCGAGGAGCTTCTCGCCGACGATCGCCTAGAAGAGGCGTATCTCGGCGGGAACTGAGCGCCGCCGGCCCCGGCCCCAAGGCTGGAACGGGGGCGCCGGCAATGAGGGAGCGCGGGCGGAGGCCCGCAAAGAAGAGGATTGAAATGAGCATGAGGAAAACCCTTCTGGCCGCCGGCCTGGTGGCGGCGGGTGCTGCGGCGGGAACGCCGGCGGCAGCGCAGAATGACATCGTGATCGGCGCAAGCCTCGGCCTGACCGGCATCTATTCGACCATCGCGAAGACCACGGAAGTGGCGATCGACATTGCGGTGGCCGAGATCAACGCGGCCGGCGGCATCAACGGCAGAAAAGTCCGGGTCGCCAAGTTCGACACGGCCGGCGATCCGAAGCAGGCCGTGGTGGCGGTGCGGAAATTCGCCCGCGACGACGGCGCGCTGGCCGTGGTCGGCCCCTTCTCGTCCTCGGAGGCGCGGGTCGCCTTCGCCGCCGGCGAGCGGGCGAAGATCGTCCAGATCCCGAACGCCTCCTCCGCGCCCAAGCTGGCGGACAAATTCTCCTACGCCTTCCGGATGACGGAGAATGAGGGCCTTCAGTTCCAGCGGGTGATTTCGACGCTCAAGAAGCGCGGCATGTCGATAAAGTCCGCGGCGATCATGCACGGTACCGACGATGTCGTATCCAAGGCCGTCGGCCTGTTCATCATGAAGCCGATTTTCGCGAAGAACGGCGTCAAGCTCGCCAAGGCGCCGATCGGCTTCGAGACCAAGGCGGTCGACGTGTCCGCCCAGGTCACGCAACTCAAGGGACAGAAGATTGATTATGTCGGCCTTGCCGGCATCACCCCGGTCGCCGTCCGCGTGCTCAAGGAAATGCGCCGCCAGGGCGTCATGACGCCGATCATCGGCGCCCAGATCTGGGCCGATCCGGAAATCACCCGGCAGATGGGCAAGGATGGCGAAGGCGCGGTCTTCTCGGCCTGGTTCTGGTACAAGAAGGACGAGCGCAGCCGCGAATTCACCCGCAAGTTCGTCGCCGAGAACAAGAAGCGCGGCGTCGACAAGCCGTTCCCTCACCATGTCGACGCGTCGGCCTACGACGCCGTCTATCTGCTCAAGCAGGTCATGGAAGAGCAGAAAGTCACCGGCGATCCGGCAAAGCTGGCCGAAGAGCGCACGAAGATCCGCGACGGCCTGCACACCGTCGTCTACAACGGTGTGATCGGCCAGATCTGTTTCGAAAAGACCGGCGATGCGCAATTGCCGGGCTATGTCATGACCATGAAAAACAGCGAGTGGGTCCTGCTCGGCGAGCACAAGTCGCTGCCCTGCAAGAACTAGTACGGCAGACCCGCAGGATCGTTTCCGGTCCTGCGCCCGGCGCCGCAGGGGATGGCCGAGAACCTTCCCCTGCGGCGCCGGCCGGTTTCAGATGCCGACGATGGCGTTGCCGCCGTTCGGGCTGATCGTCTGGCCCGTCATCAGAGCGGCTTGGTCGGACGCCAGAAAGGCGACCGCATAGGCGAGGTCGCGCGGCTCGGCGAGCCGCCGCATCGGCAGCGTTGCGGCGCGGCGGTCGAATTCCGCATCGTCGCCGAGGCTCAGGCGGGTCATCTCGGTGCGGACCAGGCCCGGCGCCAGGGCATTGACGGTGATGTTCCACGGGCCGAGCTCGCGCGCCAGCGCCTTGGTCAGCCCCAGCAGCGCGCCCTTGGCGACCGTATAGTGCGGCGCGTTCGGGCTGCCGATCATGGCGAACATCGACGACACGTTGATGATCCGCCCCCAGCGCTGGGCCTTCATCCCCGGGACGACCGCCTGGCTGAGAAAGAAGGCCGATTTGACATGGACGGCCAGCATCGCGTCGTAACCGGCCTCGTCGATCTGCTCGAACGGAAGCTGACGGCCGGAGATACCGGCATTGTTGACCAGGATATCGACCGCGCCGCGTGCCCCGGCGATCCCTTCGACCGCCGCCTGCATGGCGCGGATATCCGCAGCGTCGCCGGGCAGCGGCTCGGCCGAACCGCCGGCGGCGCGGATCGCCCCGGCAACCGCTTCCGTCCGTTCGGGCACGATATCCTGCACGATGACGTGAGCGCCGCGCCCGGCCAGCAGTTCGGCGTGGGCCTGCCCCATGCCCGAGCCCGCTCCGGTGACCAGCGCGGTGCGGTTTTGCAGGGAACCGTCCACCATCGGCGTATCCTTCCATATTGTCTTCGTATCTTCGTCAATCATCCGAACACTACCCGAACCGGTGAAGTATTCGCCGGGTATTATTTTGAACCGGCAGAAATCCGGACCGGGACAATGTCGTCGATTCGACGGAATACTTCAGCGCCGGGGCCGCCTCGTGCCGCGCAGCCGGCGGACCCGTTCCGGCCCGGCCTCCCCGACAGCTACACCCGCCGGTCGACGAAGCGGGGGGCCTTCATGAATTTCTCGAAGTCCTTGCCCAGTTCGCCGTTGGGCAGCACCTCGGTCGCGACCGCCAGTTCGAAGGTCTGGCGGATCCTGAAGCGCAGCGTATCCACCGCTTCGGTCGCATCTGCGCCGCGCTTCAGCTCCAGGCGCAGCAGGACGTCCTCCAGGCCGGACTCCCCGGTGTTCAGCACCACCTGAAAATCGTTCACCTTCGGGTCGGCGAAGATGAAATCCTCGAAATCCGTGTGGTTGACGTTGATCCCGCGCACCTTGAAGAAGCCGGCGGTGCGGTGGGCGTGGCGGATCATGGGGAACAGCCCGGCATAGCGGTGGCCCGTCGCGCCGCCGTCGTGCAGCGAGACGATGTCGCCGGAATTCCAGCGCAGGAAGGGCGTGGCGTGGCCGGTCACGAGCGGCGTGACCAGCAGCATGCCCGGCCGCTCGTCGTTGAGCGGCTCCAGGGTCTGCTCGTCCACCGTCTCGATGAAATAGAGATCGGTCCAGATGTGGATGCCGTCATGGGCCTTGCCCTCGCCGCCCATCAGCCCGGCCTCGGACATGCCGAACACGTCGAACACCTCGGCGCCCCAGTCGCGGCTGAGCTTTTCGCGCTTGGCATCCGACAGCGTCTCGGCGGCGGTGATGATCCGCGTGATGCTGCTCTCGCGCAGGTCGATGCCTTCGGCGTCCGCGATATTCGCCATGTGCAGCGCGAAACTCGGCATGCCGACCAGCACCGTAGGCCGGATATTGGCGATCAGCTCAAGCTGCGCGCGGGTCGGCATCGCGTTGCCGGCGCCGGCCCACAACACGCCGACGCCCGCGCCGTGGGCGCCGCGCGCCCAGACCTGCCCGGCCGGATGGACGCCGATGGGAAAGCAGATATGCGCCAGCTCGCCCGGCGGCGTTTCGGTCACGCCCCAGGCCCGGCGCCACGACAGCATGCCGTAGTCCACGTCGGCGAAGGTGCGCGGATAGAAGACCGGCTTGCCGGTCGAGCCGCCCGAACGCCAGTACTCGGCGATGTCCGTGTTGTCGACGATGCAGAGCTGGTCCATGAACTCGCGGTGCGACCACTGGCGCAGGACTTCCTTGTCCAGGACCGGGATCTTCGCCCACTCCTCCGGCTCGTCCAGCCGGCCCGGATCGATGCCGTCCAGCCTGGCGGCATACCATTTCGCCCGCTTCGCCCGTTCGAAGGCCGCACGCTTGCGCCGGCTCTGGATCGCCCGGATGTCGTCTCGCGACGCCGGCAACTGAAACGGATCGGACATTCCTGCGCCATCCCCCGCCGACGGGTCGGGTCGCGGCGCCCTCAGCCGCGGTCCCGGTCGCTCCCGTTCGCCGACAGTCTGGCGCAACCGGCGCGGCAGGTCTATCGGCCTTTGCCCGTCCGGACCCGCTTCCGCCCTATCCCGACCCAATCCCGACCGGGCGCCGCCGACCGTGTTGACCGGGACCGGCAATTCTCTAACGTGTAGGGCAACCTCGAATGAGCGCCGGCCCTGCCCGCGGAGAATCATGCCCACCACCAGCGCAACCCGCCCGGACGTCGGCGAGCCCGCGCCGCGGCTGCCGGAACGGACCCGGCAGACCGCCGATATCAAGGCGCTCGCGCTCAAGGCCGGCGGCGACGTGGTCGGGATCGCGCCGGTCGAACGCTGGGAAGACTATGTGCCGGAGGGGTATCGGCCCGACGACATTCTGCCCGGCGCGAAATCGGTCATTGTCGTCGGCGTGCGCGGGCCGAACGCCGGGGCCTGGCAGTCGCCCGACCACCGGATCATGGAGGTCAACGGCTACGACTTCGCCAACGACCGGGCGATCCACGTCGTCGCCGACCATATCGAGCGGAAGCTCGGCTACTACGCCATGCAGGGCCCGGCCCTGCCGACCGCCGGCTACCAGCCGCGCATGTCGATGATGCTGGCCGCGGTGCTCGCCGGCTGCGGCACCCGCTCCTTCGCCGCCAACATCATCCTCAATCCGCAATACGGGCTGCTCTACTACTCGGCCTGCCTGACGACGCTGGAACTCGACTACGACGACATGCTCGAACAGGGGGTGTGCCCGGCGCCCATGTGCGTGCAGACCTACCGCCATATCGGCAAGACGCCCTGCATGGCGGCCTGCCCGGCGGACGACGGCGGCTGCCTCGACGGTTCGATCGACGAGGATGGCAACATGGAGCACGTCTATTACGACCGGGAACGCTGCGTCTCGCGCTCGATGAACTTCGGCATTTCGAGCTTCCAGAAGGCACTCGAGCAGATCGCCGAGGAGGAGGACCGGGACAAGCGGCGGATGATGATCAACTCGGATTTCTTCGCCCGCTCGTGCAGTTCGGTCAGCTTCTACAAGGAAAGCGTGGCCCAGTGCTTCGAATGCATGCGCGTGTGCCCGATCGGGCGCAAGGAACGCAAGCTGAAGTAAGCGCCATGGCAGACGCACCGACCGCCGCCGGAACCGACAGCAACATCAAGGAAGACCTGCGCGCCTTCGCCCTGAAGAGCGGCGCCCTGGTCATGGGCGTCGCCGATGCCGGGGCCTTCACCGCCGCGCCCGAGGGCAAGCGGCCGGCGGACTATCTGCCCGGCGCGAAATCCGTCGTGGTCATGGGCGGCGCCCAGCCGCGGGCAGCCGACTGGCAAAGCCCGAAATACGAGCATATGGAGGTCAGTTCGACGACCGACCGCATCGCCGCCCTCGGCAACCGGGTCGCGACCCATATCGAGCGCACCTACGGCTACTACGCCCTCAACGTTCCCCAGGCGCTGGACAAGGGGCGGCAGCCCTTCCTCAGCATGTCGCTGGCAGCGGAACTGGCGGGCTGCGGCTCGGCCAGCCTGGCGGGTCCGGTGCTGCATCCGGATTACGGCTTCATGTATTATTCCGCCGTCATCACCACCCTGCCGCTGGCGCCCGATCCGCAGCCGGAGACCCCGGCCTGCCCGGCCCCGCAATGCGTGGAGATGTACGACGAGATCGGCAAGACGCCGTGCATGGCGGTCTGCCCGATCGAGGAGGACGGCTGCATCGGCGGCGCGATCGAGGACGGCCGCATCGCGAGCCGGCGGTTCGACGCGGCGCGCTGCACCACAAGGGTGCAGACCTACTGGGTGCCCGGCTTCCAGAAGGCGATGGAAAAGCTGTTCGAGGAGGACGACCGGGACCGCCGGCGGATGATCCTGAACTCGAACATGATGACCCGCACGCTGTGGTCCATGACCTACGCCAACATCAGCCAGGGCCAGTGTTTCGAATGTATGCGCGTCTGCCCCGTGGGCGCCGACAAGCGCCAGTTGCGATAGGAGCCGGCCATGCCCTTCTTTTTCGTCGATCCCGAGGTCTACCGGAAATACCGCGACAGGGTGGTGGAAATGGCCCAGTCGATCCAGGTCAACTATCCGGAGCATATGCCGGCCGAACAGCGGCAGCCCGGCCTGTCCGACGAGGAGATCGCGAAAGAGCTCGGCCTCGACGCGCGCACGGTATCGGAAATCCGCTGCGTCGCCGAACGCGAATTCTATGATGTGGACGAGTGGGAAAAGGCGGTCGAGTTCAAGGACCGCCAGTGCCGCGGCTACGCCGAGCGCGGCCTGAGCTTCACGACCAAGAAATACTTCGACGCGAAGAAGGCGGAGAAGGGTTAGCGCACTTACGGACGCCTGGCGGCGGTCGCCGGTATGGCGCCGCTGGCGCAGGAATGCCGATGTCGCGGCGCACCTGGCGTAGGGGAGGGTTTCAAACCCTCCCCTACAACGGTTGCCGGAGTAATACCGATAGGTCCGACGAATTATCCCAACCGGCCTATCCGGCCAGCTTCTCGCGCACCGAATCCAGCCCGGTCTGGTACAGCCCTTCGATCGAGGCGACGACCTCGCCCTCATCCGCGCCGGACACGCCGAAGCTGCCGGACCATTTCATGGTCGCGGTGCCGTCAATATTCGCGCGCACCGCGATCGTCGAGACGTAATCGACCAGCGGCATCGGGCCGGCGTCGGTCATCGAATAGGTCAGGGTCCGCGCTGCGTCGTCAAGGGCTTCGAGCCGTTCCACGACCACCGCGCCGTCGCCAAGCGTGAGCGTCCGCAGCGCCCCGATCCCGTCGCGGTCGGTCCGGCAGACGACGACCGGCGGCAGCCAATCGTCGAGCCGGCCGAATTCGCGCACGATCGCCCAGATATCGTCCGCCGCGGCAGCAAATACCGCCTCTTTCGTCACCGTCGGCATGGTTTACTCCCTTTCCCCAAGTCTTTCTGATCCTGCGTCCCGGCGCGCCCGGCCGGCAAGCGCCGCATCGTCCTATTCCAGCGCCTTGGGCGGCACGCTTCCGAGAAATTCGGCGATCGCCCGGCGGTCGGCGTCGGTCAGCTTCGACGTGACGTTGGTGACGACTTCTTCCATTTCGCCGCCCAACACGTCGCCCGCAGGCGTAACACCGGTCTGCAGGGCGAACACGATCTCCTCGGGGCTCCAGGAACCGATGCCCTTTGCCTTGTGCGGTGTGATGTTGGGCGCGCCGCCGATCTTGGTCTTGCCGTCGCCATAGTCCGGCGCGCCGGCCAGCCGGACGCTGTTGCGCAGACCGCCCAGAACGTTGCGCCGCGTATGGCACTCGCCGCAATGGGCAGGCCCGGTCACGATATAGGCGCCGCGGTTCCAGCTGCGCGATCTCCCGGGGTCCGGCCGGTAGCGGCCCGGTTCCAGAAACAGCAGCTTCCACAGGCCGAGGCCGGGCCGGAACGAGTAGGGAAAGGCCAGCCGGTGCCCCCCGGTCCGGCCGGTGACCGGCGGAATGGTCTTCAGGTAGGCCCACAGGTCGCGCAGGTCGTCAGGCGTCATCCTGGTGTAGGAGACGTAGGGAAAGGCCGGATAATAGTGCCGCTCGTCGGGCGACAGGCCCAGCGTCATGGCCCGGATGAAATCCGCCTCGGTCCAGCCGCCGATCCCGGTGGCGGTATCCGGCGTGATGTTCGGCGAGACGAAAACCCCGAACGGCGAGGCGATCTCGCGCCCGCCGGCGAGCGGCGTGCCGCCCTTGCGGGTGTGACAGCCGGCGCAGCCCGCCATGGCGAACAGATAGGCGCCGCGCGCGGCGTCGGCCGTCGCGGAATCCGGGCCGGCCTTCGGCATCTGCCAGATCAGCGACGGGAAGAAAGCGGGAACGCTGGCGGCAAAAGCCGCCACGACGGCGAGGAACAGCAAAAGCCTGATCAGGCGCATATCGGGCGGCGGGTTCGTCCTTTGCGGTTTTGACGCCGAAAACCTGTCGAACGGCGGCCGGCCGGCCGGGGCGTCTCGCTCCGGACTGTGCCATGCCGTTCCATTTCGATAAATCCAAAATTCCTTTGCCGGAAACCTAGGGCTGAAATAAGGCGAGGGCGAAGCGCGTTACCCGCCGCGGCAGAGCCGGCGCGGCGGACCTTCCGGCGGCGCGGCGACGCTCTATCTGTCGACTATCTGTCGACGGGCGGCGGCGGTTCGCGCGTCGGCAGGTCATCGGCGGCCGGCATTTCGGCTGGCGGGGCTTCGAGCCGGGGCGCTTCGGACTCCTCGTCCGGGACCTCGGCGTCCGGCCGGCTGCTCAACAGGGGCGCCAGCAGCCCGGACGCCGCGTCGAACCCCGCCATGGCGGTCAGCAGAAGGAAGGTCGAGGTGCCGAATCCGCCGACCAGAAGGAACAGGGCGCCGCCGCCGCCGAGCCACAGGATCGCGAGCAGGCGATAGCCCAGCGTCCTGCCGCCGGCGCGCGCCGTCTTCAGGGTCTCGAAAGCCAGCGCCATCAGGCCGACCAGAAGGAAAAGGACGCGGAAATCCACCGGCCACATCCCGCCCGACGGCAGCGGAATCGACCAGGCCGGTTCAACCAGGAACGCGGCCATCCGGAAATCGGCGGGGCCGAGCACCGGGCCCAGCAGCGCAAAACCGGCATAGGTGGCCATGACTACGCCGATTGAGGATATGAGCCTGAACATCGCGGTTTCCGGAAGTTGGGCGGCGGGAGGGCGGATAGCGGAGCGGCTGCTGACCGGAAATCGTCAATACAACGTCCGCGTCCCTTCCCGATAGGTGCGGTCGGCTTCTTCGGGATCGCCGTCCAGCCCGGCCATTTCATGGACCATGCGGCCGCCTCCGGGCAGGATGCCGCGGTCCGGCTTGCTCTCCTCGTCCCACAGGCGCGCCCGGCGCAGGGCGCGGTTGCAGTGGATATAGGCTTCGCGCACGCGCACGCGGATCGCCATCAGGGCCGGCTTGCCGCCCATCGCCAACCGTTCCAGCAGTTCGGGATCGTCGGTCAGGCCGGCGCGGCCGTTGAGGCGCAGGGTTTCGTCGAAGCCCGGGATCATGAAGATCACCGCGACTTCCGGATTTTCCAGGATATTGGTGAGCGTATCGAGCCGGTTGTTGCCGGGCCGGTCGGGGATCAGGATCGTCCGGTCGTCGACGACGTGAACGAAGCCCGGCCGGTCGCCGCGTGGCGAGACGTCGCCCGGGCCGCCGTCCACCGCGCTGGTGCCGATCACGAGGAACGGCGCATGGGCGATGTAGGTCCGGCAATGGTCGTCGAGCCGGTCGACGACTTTCCGGCGGGACCGTTCGCCCGGCGCGCGATAGTGCGCACGCAGCGCTTCGAGGCTGTCCACGACGGCCACCGTCAGCGCACCGGGCGTCGCGCGCCCGCTTCGCGAGCGCCGCGGATTTCGGGTTTGTCGGTCACGCCGGCATTGTCGCTCCGGCCCGCCCGCCGATGCAAGTGGTTCGCGCGCCGCCGGCGGCGTTCGCGGCGAGGCAGGCCGGCGCCGCACGGCAGAATCGACGCATTCGGCTGTTGGCACGGCGGCGAAAACCGGTATCTCTACGGGCATCCCCAAGGGCCCGGACGGCGGCACGGCTTCGAACCGTCCCGGCGCCGCCCGCCACTTCGTTTCAGGACTGCCCCATGACGCTATCCGATACCGCCCGCCCGATCTGGCAATGGTCCGCCCCGGCGACCGCAGCCGCCATTCGCGACGGCGAAATTTCCGCTGCCGAGGCGGTCGAGGCGCACAGCGCGCGGATGGACGCCACGAACCCCGCGCTCAACGCCGTCGTGATCGACCTGCGCGAGGAGGCCCGGGCGGCGGCAGCGCAGGCGGATGCCGACCGGACGGCCGGCAGGCCGCTCGGCGCGCTGCACGGCGTCCCGGTCACGGTCAAGATCAACATCGATTTCAAGGGCCAGGCCAACACCAACGGCATCGCGGCGTTTCAGGACGTCATCGCGCCGGACGATTCGCCGGTCGTCGCCAACCTGCGCAAGGCGGGGGCGATCGCCATCGGCCTGACGAACACGCCGGAATTTTCCTTCCGCGCCTTCACCGACAACCCGCTGCACGGGCCGACGAAGAACCCGTGGAGCCCGCTGCACAATCCGGGCGGCTCGTCGGGCGGCGGCGGCGCGGCGGTGGCGGCCGGCATCGGCGCCATCGCCCACGGCAACGATATCGGTGGGTCGCTGCGCTTCCCGGCCTGGTCGAACGGCCTGGCGACGATCAAGCCGACGCTCGGCCGGGTGCCGGCCTACAATCCGAGCGCGCCGGCCGAACGGCCGCTGATGGCGCAGCTCATGTCGGTGCAGGGCCCGATGGCGCGCGAGGTCGCGAGCGTGCGGCTCGGCCTGCAGGCGATGGCGGCGCGCGACTGGCGCGACCCGTTCTGGTGCCCGGTCCCACTGGAAGGGCCGGCGCCGGAGCGCCCGATCCGTGTGCTCCATGCCCAGCCGGACGACGACATGGACTGCGACCCGGCGGTCATGGCCCAGGTCGACGCGGCGGCCGCGATGCTGGCCGACGCCGGCTATGCGGTCGAGAAAGGTCCGGCGCCGCGGCTGAAAGAGATCTGGCAGATGTGGACCGACATCCTGATGGCCGAGGTCCAGACCATGCAGCGCGAGATCATCGACCGGGTCGCCACCCCCGCCCTCACCGACACGCTGGACGCCTATCTCGCCTTCTCCAACCGGCTCGACCTCAAGGGCTACATGACGGCGATCGCGCAGCGCTCCCGCCATGTCCGGGAATGGATGGCGCAGCTCGAGGAGACGCCGCTCATCCTCACCCCGGCCTCGGTCCAGCCGGTCAATCTCCTGAATGAAGATCTGCAAGGCCAGCAGCGGGTCTACGAAATCTTCACCGCCGCCCGCTTCATCTCGGCGCTGAACCTGCTCGGCCTGCCCTGCGCCATCGCGCCGGTCGGCACGCTGAACGGCCTGCCCAACGCCTGCCAGATCGTCGCGAGCCGCTTCCGCGAAGACCTCGCCCTCGACGCCGCCCAGGCCATCGAGGACCGCGTCGGCGTCCTCTGCCGCGAACTGTGGGCAAGGGAGGGGTAGGGAGCGCTTCCCGCAAGAAATTCATGTCACCCCGGCCCCCGAGCCGGGGTCCAGAATCGCGCGACGGGCGGTGCGCTCAGAGATGGGCGGCAGGGTTTCGCAGCCCTGCGATCCAATCCACGCCGCGCCGCGGATAGTTGCTGTTACCCGGAACTGTACCGCACTCTGTGACCAGTCAGGAGATTGTCGACATGGCGGCCCTGCATCGGCTCGAACCGGACGGCGTGCTCACCGTCGAACGGTCTACGCCCGTCCTGGCGGCGATCGACCGCCAGACCCTCAAGGACGATGAAAGGCGGCCCTTCGTCATGATCCCGCGACCAGGCATCGCGAGGGCGTCTAGGCACAGGCCGAGGCGCCGCAGCTTCGCCTGGTCTGACTGTTGATGGCGCCGCCGGCCTGCGCTATGCGTGGTCGGCATCCCCTGCTTTGTTGTGGTGGCGTTGCAGTTTCGGGATGCAGGGGGCCGGTGTTCATCCGGCCCCCGAGCTTTTCAGTCTCTCATGCCCCGGAGAAAGCCCGCAGAGCGCCGTCACGCGCGTCGAGGGACGGGGGGATTTCCGGTTATGGAGCGCCAATGGCCCTCCAGAGGCTCCGCCGGCCGCTCAACGACCGTTTTCCCGGCCGTGTTGCCCCGCTTCCGGCGAGCGGGTAAGCTCTGCCGGCCCGGTCGTCATCCCGGTTGCTCGCGATTCGGCTAGGTGGACCGGCCCGTTACGCGCTGCGGACCGGTCCTCCCCGATACGTTCCGATCGAGGAGGCAATCATGTCCGGACGCATCTTCGCCGTTCTTCTGCTCGCCCTGGCGGCGGCGTTCCACGCGCCGCCCGCTACCGCTCAGGCGTGGTATACCGTCCAGGCCACGGAGGATGGCCAACTTCGACGATTGATCGTCGAAGTTGCGAGAGAGTTGAACGGAAAATACCGGGAATGGCGGTTTTCTAATCCGCGATCTCTCGTGTCCAGATTGATTGATGGACGAACGACCTTCCTGCTTCAAGGGGAAAGGGTTGTTATTCGGACAAATATATCGAGGGTGTGGGGATGGAACGAAAATAATATTCAAAAAACCGTGAAGGAATTGACCTTTTCTTTATCGAATATTGGCACTTTAACGTCAGGTTGGCTTAACAGTAAAACAGGTGCCGTTCACTTTAATTGTGTCAAAAAATGGCAGAGATCCGGGCAAAGCTATCGCTTAATTGGTACAAAAAAATGTGTCAAAAGAACAGATCAAAGAACCGATACCGTACTCGGAACCAAATCATCAGTTGAATCTCGTGATAGTGCAACATTTAGGTTTAACCCTTACGATAAAGGCTATTCTGGCAATGCGGATGGTGACCGCATAAGGGCTTTGGTCCGTAAATTTGAAGCCCTGCAAAAAGCCAAGTTCGAGAACCGCCAGACCGCCCGGCGACAACCCGGCCGACAGGCCGCCGACCCGCCCCGGGCGCCCCGCAGCTCGGCGGCCGCCACCGCGGAAGCGGCTCTGTTCCTGAGCCGCATCCAGCGCAAGGCGGTCCAGCAGGCCCTCAACGACCTGGGCCATAATGCCGGCGTCCCCGACGGCATTTTCGGCGCCCGCACCAGGGCGGCGATCCGTGCCTTGCAGAAGGCCCTCGGCCAGCAGCCGACCGGGTATCTGACCGACCTGCTTCTGTCGAAGCTGAGGGAAAAGATGCGGTCCGCAAGGACCGAAACCGCCGGCAGTATTCCGCGTGCTGGAAGCTGCATACGTCATCAGGACGTTGGTCAATGCGACGCTCATTGGAGTTCGTGTGCCCATCCCGGAGCCCGTAGCGAGGCGGACGGGTCTTCCGACGATTATCAGCTCAACGTCAAATTCACCAACAATTGCCCGCACGAAGTGTTTTTGAGAGTCCGGCACCTGCACGGACTGAAATACGAGGTGGACAGAGGAGCACCGATAAAGTGCTCTTCCGGCGGTGCAATGAATATTAAGCCCGGAGAATCTTATATGTGGATAATGGGGCCGCTGCCCCGCGGCGTGACCCAGAAGTGGGAGGGTTGCGTTCAATACTCTAACGAGGACATCCAGAAGCGGAGCGGCGAGCGGAATTGCTATCAAAGGCGCAGGCCGAAGTGCCCGGCAGGATACAAATAGAACGGCGATAAAAGCGGCCGTTTGATCAGGACCGCCGCTTTCGCTGCGCCTCCCATTCCCGCTCGAACTCGGCCTCGGCCGCCTGCGTCGTGGCCTCGACCAGGCCGATCAGGTATCCACTGCTTTGCCTTATAGCCCTGGGCCCCGGCTCGGGGGCCGGGGCGACAATTCTTGTAATAAATGCGGGTTAGGGCGGCGTTTTTAGGTACCGATACCTTACAGATGAATCCCTGGCGCCGTTTTGACTTCTCCAATGGCAGCGTTGCGGTCATGCCGAAGATGCTACGCCGCACCGCCTGTCGATCTCCTCGGCGGAGGTGGTTTCGAAAAACAGGGTCAGTGCTTCGGCGAGATTGTCTCGCGCGTCGGCCACGGTGTCTCCCTGGCTGGCGACATCCACTTCCGGGCACAGCGCGACGTATCCATCGCCCTCCCGTTCGACGATTGCGGTCAGCCGTCTGTTCATGCCGTGTCTCCTTTCGGTCCGCAGACCATTTGTAACCGATCGGAGGGCCGGGCGGGAAGCGCCGCCTCACTTCGGTTCCATCCATAGCGGATACGCACTAGAAGATGGACGGATGTCGGAACATCCCGCCGGGTCCCCGCCGCCTGCGCTTGTCGTCGAAGACATCCACAAGAGCTTCGGCGCGCTCGACGTTCTGAACGGCGTGTCCCTGACCGCGGCGGCCGGCGAAGTCATCGCGATCATCGGCAGTTCCGGCTCGGGCAAGAGCACCTTCCTGCGCTGCATCAATTTCCTGGAAATTCCGGACCGCGGCCGGATCGTGCTGGACGGCGAGGAACTCCAGGTCCGCACAGACCGCGCCGGCCGGCTGACCGGCGTCGACCGCAAGCAGATCGTGCGGCTCCGCTCGCAGCTCGGCATGGTGTTCCAGAGCTTCAACCTCTGGGCCCACATGACGGTGCTGCAGAACGTTGCCGAAGGGCCGGTCCGGGTGTTGAAACGCAGCAAGACCGCGGCGCGCGAGGAAGCCATGGCGCTGCTGGAAAAGGTCGGCCTGGCAGACAGGCACGCCAGCTATCCCGCGCAGCTTTCCGGCGGCCAGCAGCAGCGCGTCGCCATCGCCCGGGCGCTCGCCATGCATCCGAAGGTCTTGCTGTTCGACGAACCGACGTCTTCGCTCGACCCGGAACTGGTCGGCGAGGTGCTGCGCGTGATGCAGGACCTCGCCCGGGAAGGCCGGACGATGATCGTCGTCACCCACGAGATGGGCTTCGCCCGCGAGGTGTCGGACCGCACGATCTTCCTGCATCGGGGCAGGATCGAGGAGGAAGGCCCGCCGGCCGGCCTGTTCGGCGCGCCGAAGTCCGAACGGTTGCAGCAATTTCTGTCTAGCCAGATGTAGCGGCCGATGTAAGCTGGTCTCGGCCGTAGTGCCCCGGCCGGAGGGTGGAAGCCGAATCAGGCGCCTGTCATGTGCCGGGGGAGGCCAATCGACGAAACATCGATTCGGTCAGGGAGACTCACCGCCATGATCCGCAAATTCGCTCTGCTTGCCGCTACCGCACTGGTCGGCGCGGCCATGCTCTCGGCGCCGGCCGCCGGCCGCGACCTCCGGATTGCCACCGAAGGCGCCTATCCGCCCTTCAACAGCAAGAACGCCAAGGGCGAACTGGTCGGCTTCGACGTCGACCTCGCCAGGGCCATCTGTGCGCATATGAAGGCGAAATGCACGCTGGTCGCGCAGGATTGGGACGGCATCATTCCCGGCCTGCTGGCGAAGAAATACGACCTGATCGTCGCCAGCATGTCGATCACCGAGGAACGCAAGAAGAAGGTCGCCTTCTCCACGCCCTACTATTCGAACTATCTCCAGTTCGTTGCGAAAAAGGGCAGTGGCTTCAAGCCGACGGCTGACGGCATCGAGGGCAAGACCCTCGGCGCCCAGCGCGCGACGGTCAGTTCGCAGTATCTCGAAGACAATTACCGGAAGGTCGCCAAGATCAAGGTCTACGACAAGCAGACCGCCGCCTGGCTCGACCTGAAGGCCGGCCGCGTCGACGCCATCCTGTCCGACCTTCTGCCGTCCTACGACTGGGTCAAGAAGAACAAGGGCTTCGAGATGGCCGGCGGCCAGATCAGCAACGAGGACAAGATCGGCATCGCCGCGCGCAAGGATGACATTGAACTTCTTGCAAAGGTGAACGCCGCAATCCTGGCCCTGCGCAAGAACGGCACCTACGCGAAAATCAACGCGAAATACTTTCCGTTCGACATCTACTAGATGCCGGTTCTCGAGACGAACCATAGAAGCCCCCTCCCGCCGGATGGGGGCTTTTTCTTTCGCGTTCGGACCTCCGTATCTACGGCGGCGGGATGATTCCCGAAATTCTACAGTTCGGCGACACGGGTTTCGGCGATGAGCTCGTCGTCGGCGCCCTCGTCACGCTGGAGATCGCGCTCTATTCCCTCGCGATCGGCCTCGCCCTCGGCCTGGCGGCCGCCGGCGCCAAGCTCTCGCGCGCGCCGGTGTTGCGCGGCATCGCCGAAGCCTACAGCCTGCTCATCCGGGGCATTCCGGAACTGCTGATCATCCTGCTGGTCTACTACAGCGGCGGCGCGGCGATCGAGGCGCTGCTCAAGCTCTTCGGCCATGACGGCGGCTTCGACTTCAACAAGCGGCTCGCCGGATCGCTCGCCCTCGGGCTGATCTTCGGCGCCTTCGCCTCGGAAGTCTTCCGCGGCGCGTTCATGGCCGTGCCGAAAGGCCAGATCGAGGCGGCGGTCGCGGTCGGCATGACGCGCCGGCAGGTCTTCCTGCGGGTCCGCTTTCCCCAGATGCTGCGCTTTGCCCTGCCGGGTCTGGGCAACCTGTGGATGGTCCTGCTCAAGGACACGTCGCTGGTCAGCGTCATCGCGCTGGACGAACTGATGCGCGAAACCAGCGTGGCGGCGGAGGCAACGCAGCGCCCGTTCGTGTTCTATCTGGCGGCGACCGTGCTCTACCTGCTGCTCACCATCGTCTCCGATTTCTTCCGCGCCCGGCTGGAACGGCACGCCAATCGCGGCGTCGCCGGCGAAGCCGTGCCGCGCCGGCTCCTGCGGCGGCCCCTGCGCCGGGGCGCCTGACACCGATGCTCGACCTGTGGATCAGATATGGCGACCGGCTGATCGACGGCGCGGCCGTCACGGTCAAGCTGGTCGCCCTGGCCTGCGTGATCGGGCTGGTCCTGGCGATTCCCCTCGCGCTGGCAAGGCGGTCGGACCGGCGCTGGATCGCCGTGCCGGCCTATCTCTACATCTACTTCTTCCGCGGCACGCCGCTGATCGTCCAGCTGGCCCTGCTCTACTACGGCCTCGCCCAGTTCGAGGCCGTGCGCGAAAGCCCGTTCTGGATCGTGCTCGGCGACGCCGAATATTGCGGGCTGCTCGGCCTGACCCTGAACACGACGGCCTATGTTGCGGAAATCCTGCGCGGCGGAATCGCCGCCGTGCCGAAAGGCGAGGTCGAGGCCGCCGAAGCCTGCGGCATGTCCAGGGTGACGGTCTATCGCCGGATCGTCCTGCCGCGCGCGATCCGCATCGCCTGGCCGGCCTACGGCAACGAGGTCATCCTGCTGCTCAAGGGCAGCGCGCTGGTCAGCACGATCACCGTCTACGACCTGATGGGCGAGACCCGTTCGGTCTTCTCGCGCGGCTACGACGATACGGTCTACCTCTACGCCGCCGCGATGTACCTGACTCTGGCGCTGGCCGTCACCGGAACCTTCCGCCTCGGCGAGCGCCGGATGAACCGCTATCTCCGCGCGGCAGGCTAGGCGTTCAGTGCCGCCCACACCTTCGCGGGCGTCATCGGCATGGAGATGTCGGTCACGCCGGCATCCGCCAGCGCATCGACCACCGCATTGACGATCGCGGGCAGCGCGCCGACCGTGCCGCTCTCGCCCGCGCCCTTGATGCCCAGCGGATTGGTCGCGCATGGCGTGTTCAGGTGGCCCAGCGCGAAGGCCGGCAGATCGTCGGCCCGCGGCATGCCATAGTCCATGAAGCTGCCGGTCAGCAGCTGGCCGCTGTCTTCGTCGTAGAGTGCCTGCTCCAGCATCGCCTGGCCCCAGCCCTGGACGATTCCGCCGTGGATCTGCCCGGCGTAGAGCAGCGGGTTGAGCACCACGCCGGAATCGTCGACGGAGGTATAGCGGTCGACCGCGACATGGCCGGTCTCCGGGTCGAGCTCGACCTCGACGATGTGGCAGCCGTTCGGGAAATTCGGCGTCGTCGGCGAGAAGCTGCCGGTCGCCTCGATGCCCGGCCCGAAGGCGGCCGTGGGCCCGCCGCGCACGAAGGCGGCGTGGCAGATCTGCGCCCAGCCCGCCTTTTTGTCGGTGCCGGCGACGGAAAATTCGCCGTTGTCGAACGCGATATCCTCCTGGGCCGCCTCGAACAGCACGGAGGCCAGAAGCTTGCCGCGCTCGATCACCTTGTCCGCGGCGTCGCGCAGGGCGTTGCCGCCGACCGTCATGCTGCGGGCGGCGTAGGTCCCGCGGCCGAAGCCGACCTTGTCGGTGTCGCCCTGCTCGAAACGGATCCGCTCCGGCGGAATGCCGAGCCATTCCGAAACCAGCTGGGCGAAAACCGTCTCGTGACCCTGGCCGTGATTGTGGGTGCCGGCCAGAATGGTCACGCCGGCGCCTTCGTCGAAACGGATCTCCATCCGGTCGTTGAACAGGCCGCAGGTCTCGATGAAGTAGGCCAGCCCGCGGCCGCGCAGCTTCCCGGCCTGCGCGCTTGCGGCCGCGCGCTGCGCATAGCCGTCCCAGTCCGCGGCGGTCAGGGCGTTGTCCAGCAGCGCGGGAAAATCGCCCGTATCGTAGGTCGGCCCGAAGGGGCCGGTGTAGGGCAGGCGGTCGGGGGCCAGCATGTTGCGCCGGCGCAGTTCGACCGGGTCGATCCCGGTCTTGCGCGCCGCCAGATCGACCAGCCGCTCGATAACGTGGATCGCTTCGGGCCGGCCGGCACCGCGATAGGGGCCGACCATCGCCGTGTTGGTGAAGTAGCCGGTGATCGACAGGTAGGCGGCGGGGATATCGTACACGCCGCTGTAGATCAGGCAGCCCACGAGCGCCGCCGCGGGCGCGGCCGACGACAGGTAGGCGCCCATCGCGTAGCGGGCGCGCACGCGCAATCCGGTGAATTTGCCGTCCGCATCCAGCGCCAGTTCGGCATCGGCCAGCATATCGCGCCCGTGGGTGTCGTTGAGCAGCCCCTCGGCGCGGCTCGACGTCCAGCGCACCGGCCGGCCGAACACCCGGGCGGCGTGGCAGACCAGCACATCCTCGTGAAAGGCGTTGTTCTTCATGCCGAACCCGCCGCCGACATCGGGGCTGACGACACGGATTTCGGTCTCCGGGATGCCGAAGACGCTGGCCGCCAGGACCGGCCGCATACCGTGCGGATTCTGCGATGCCGTGTAGACGACCAGGCGGCCGTCTGCCGGATCGACCGTGGCGACCGTCGCGCGCGGCTCCATGCTGTTGGGCGAGACCCGGTTGTTGTAGATCTGCAGCGAAACCGTCGTCGCGGCGCTCTCGAAGGCCGCGCCGGCCGCCGCCGCGTCGCCGCGCTCGAAGGCGAAGCAGATATTATCCTCGGCATCCTGCCAGACTTTCGGCGCGCCGGGCGCTTCGGCCTGCGCGATCGTCGCCGCCGGCGCCGAGTCGTCGTAATCGACCAGGACGAGATCGGCGGCATCCTCGGCGGCGGCGCGGCTCCCGGCGACGACGAAAGCGACCGGCTCGCCGACATAGCGGACCTCGCCGCGCGCCAGGGCCGGACGGGCGGGCCAGAATTTCGGCGGCGGCTCGCCCATGACGACCGGCGAGGTGTGGCACGGCACGTCGCCGATCCCTGCGGCGTCCAGATCGTCGATCGTCCAGACCGCCGTCACGCCCGGCGCCGCGCGCGCCGCTTCGGCATCGACCGCGAGGATCTTCGCCCTGGCGTGCGGAGAGCGGACCACCGCGCCATGCAGCGCGCCGGGAAAGTTCATGTCGTCGACATATCTGCCGCGGCCGGTGAGAAAGCGGCAGTCTTCGCGCCGGGGCGCGGGCTGACCGATTCCGAACTTCATGGGCGAGGCTCCTGGAGATTTCGGATTTGCGAGGCCGGTGCCTCAGAATTCGAGCATTATCTTGCGGACGATGTTGTTAAGCACCACGCGGGATCGCCACGCCCAGCGGGCCGGCTTCAATTGCCTGTAGCGCCGGCCCGCTTCGGCGGCGGCAAGGCGGGCGCGGTTGTCGTCGAGGAACACGGCGAAGACGACCTCGCGCTTCGACCGGGTCACCATGTATCCGGCGAGGGACCGGGCGTGGTTGAGCGTGCCGGTCTTGCCGCGTATCTGCATTGCCGACCGCACCGGGCCGGACCGGCCCGCAGCACTCCGGTCCGGCCGCGACCCGGCATGATTCCCGTTCCGCAGCCGCGGCCTCGTCGCGCGGGCCTTTCCGGCGCCGACCCAATAGGGCTGCATCAGGTCCCACAGGCGACGGCCGGCATAATCCCGGTTGCGCGCCCAGCGCAGGAAGGCCGCCATCTGCCTGGGCGAAATGCGCGTCTCCCGGCTCAGCCCGGAATGGTTGGCAATGCGCAGGCCGGATGAGGCAACGCCGGGAATCTGCCGGCGCCACCAGGCCGCCATCGCCGCACCGGACTGCGCGAGGTCCAGCGGCGCGCCGGCAATTCGCCGGGTCGTCGCAAGGCCGATGATTTCGGTCGCGACATTGTTGCTGTATTTCAGGAAGTGGCGCACCGCCTCGATCAACGGTTCGGAGCGATGGACCGCGACGAGCGCAGCGCCGGCCGGCAAAGCGCCCCGCTCGGGATCGGGCACGGCGATTCCGTGCTGCCCGGCGAGTTGCTGAAAGACATGGGCGGCCACAAGGCCGGGCCGTTTGACCGGCACCCACATGGCGCCGCTCCGCTTTGTCGTCGGCACGACCATCCAGCGCGGCGTCCCACCCTCGACGGCGCGGACCACACCGCGCCGCGCCCGCGTTCCGGCCGGCGCGACTCCGGCGGTCACGATATCGACCGGCACCGCCATTTTGTCGGTCTTGGAAAAGATCTGCGCCTTCAGACTCTTGCCGGACCTGCGCCAGTTCAGCCGCAGCCGGTTGAAATTGAGCGACAGGGCGCCGACGCCCGGATTGTAAGCGGCATCGATATTGTGCGCGCCGCTCAACGCCCGGGCCTCCGGAAAGAAACCGTCGTCGAAAAGGAACCGGCCTTCGATCCGCCGGATTCCCCGCTTCTTCAGCGCCCGGATCATCGGCAGGAAATCCTCGGTATACAGTTCGGGATCGCCGCCGCCGACCAGGACCAGATCGCCCTTCAGGGCGCCGCCCCCGACCGTTCCGGACCTGTAGAGGCGCGTCTGCGCACGATACGCCGGACCGAGAACCTCAAGCGCCATGACCGCGGTCGGCGCCTTGATGGCGGAGGCCGGCACAAACGCGCCGTCGGGGCGCCGCGCCGTCAGGACCGCGCCTGTGGCGGCATCCAGGGCGACATAGCCGACGCTGCGCTCATCGATCCGGAAACGCTTGAACAGCTCTTCCAGTCCGAGCGGCGCAGCCGCTGCGCCTTTGTTCCGCGAATCGGCTCCGGTTGCGTGTGCAGCGCCGGCCGTCAGCACGAATGCGCCGGCCGTCAGCACCGCCCACAAAACAGTCCGCTGCCTCACGACAGTCTCATTGCCGATTTTCCTGCGTGCCGGACGCGGCCCGGAGCCGCCCACGCCCCGGAAAGACGCGCAGACCCGTCGCACGAATGCGGCGAGCCTGCGCGGCGAAGGATTGCGCCGGGACTATACCCCGCGGCCGGCCGAATTGCACACCGGACAAATCCGGCATTCCGACGCCTGCCCGATTGTGCGGCACAACGCGGCTTCGCCGCCCGGCGGCTTGCCTTTCTGCCGCGACGCTGGAACATTGCCGCGGCATCGGGAGGGAGGCGCACTGTGGCAATTCTGGACGGCAAGACCGCCATCGTCACCGGCGGCGGGCAGGGTATCGGCCGCGCCTACGCCCTGGCTCTGGCGCAGGAAGGCGCCAACGTCGCGGTGGCCGACCTCAACGGCGCCAACGCCGCAGCGGTCGCCGGCGAAATCGCGGACGCCGGCGGCTCGGCAATCGCCGTGCAGGCGGATGTCGGCGAGCCGGCGTCCGTCGACGCGATGGCGGCTGCGGTGCGCGAGGCGTTTGGCGGCACGGACATTCTGCTCAATAACGCGGCCATCTTCACCAGACTGGGCCGCTGCGGATTCGAAGACATCCCGCTGGAGGAATGGGACCGGGTGATGCGGGTGAACGTCACCGGCAGCATGCTGTGCGCGGCCGCTGTCCTGCCGGACATGCGGGCGAAAAGGTGGGGCCGCATCGTCAACATTTCGTCAAGCACGGTGCCGATGGGCCTGCCGCGCTTCATGCACTATGTGACATCGAAGAGCGCGGTGATCGGCATGACCCGGGTGATGGCGCGGGAGCTGGGGCCCGACGGCATCACCGTCAACGCCATCATGCCCGGCCTGATCGAGACCGAGGTCGAGAATGTCGGCCGGACCGACGCCATCCGGGAGAAAATGATCGAGGTGCAATGCCTCAAGGAGTTAGGCCGCCCCGGCGACCTCACGGGCCTTGCGGTTTTCCTCGCGTCCGACGCCAGCGCCTACATCACCGGCCAGACGATCGCCGCCGACGGCGGTTCCGTGCACCTGTAGGAAGCGCGTCGCGTGGCGAAGAAACCGAATTTCCTGTTCATTATCACCGACCAGCACCGGGCCGATCACCTGGGCTGCTACGGCAACCCGGTCCTCCGGACGCCGAACATCGATTCCCTCGCCCGCCGCGGCCTTGCCTTCGACGAGTTCTACGTTTCCTGCCCGATCTGCATGCCGAACCGGGCGACCATCCTGACCGGCCGCACGCCGAGCGCCAACGGCGTGCGCCAGAACGGCATCCCGCTTTCGCTGGATGCGGTCACGTTCGTCGACCTGTTGAAGGCCGACGGGTACAACACCGGGCTGATCGGCAAGGCGCATTTCCAGAATATCTCCAAGCTGGACGCCTCGCTCGAAGCGCCGGAGCCGCCGAGCGTAAAGTCTGCCATGTCGGTACCGCAGCCGGGTATCGATCACGACCGGTCGCGCCGTACGCGCGGCGTCGATGAATCCCCGATGCCGCGCGACGACGCCCTCTGGAACGCCACGCGCGAATGGCGCACCGGTCCGGGATACGACATGGAGTGGGCCGGACAGTGGCTGGCGAATCCGGATTATCGGGTGCCGACGCCCTATTACGGTTTCGACCATGTCGAAGTCGCCAACGGGCACGGCGACTGGGTCGGCGGCGACTACGCCGTCTGGCGCGCCCGGCAGGACCCGGATATCGCGGGCAAGGTCGGCCCGCCGAACGGCCTCGACAGGGGCGGCGTCACCGCTCCCCAGGCCTGGCGCACCGCGGTGCCGGAGGAATTGTGGTCCAGCACATGGGTCGCCGACCGGACGATCGACTGGCTGGAGAAGCAGGCCGGATCGGACGATCCGTTTTTCCTGTTCTGCAGCTTCCCGGATCCGCACAACCCCTTCTGCCCGCCCGGAAAATACTGGGATATGTACGATCCGGCGGACATCCCGCCGCCGCCGTCCCACGGCCATGTCAACCGGGACGAGCCGCGCTATCTGCGGACCCTGCGCGCCCATGCCGCCGAAGGCCGGAAACACGACGATTTCATGTGGGGATTCCTGGCCGGAGAACGGCACACCAAGGAAATCCTGGCGCTGACCTACGGCCTGGTCTCCTGCATGGACGACCAGGTCGGCCGGATCCTCGCCGGACTGAAAGCGCTGGGCCTGGAAGATGACACGGTGGTCGTCTTCACCTCGGATCATGGCGACTTCATGGGCGACCACGGCCTGATGCTGAAACAGGGCCTGCACTATCAGGGCGTGATCCGCGTGCCCTTCATCTGGGCCGATCCGGCCGGAATTACCGGCCGGCGCAGCGACGTTCTCGGCGGCTCGATCGACATTGCACAGACGATCCTCAACCGGGCCGGCGTCGCCGCGGCCGCCGGCATGCAGGGGTTCGATATTGCCGGCGCGGCGGCAACCGGCAAGCAACCCGGGCGCGCCGGCCTGATGATCGAGGAGGACTGCCCGGCCGTCCATATCGACATGGATTTCGGGCTGCGCACCTGGACGCTGATCCACGACGGCTGGCGGCTGACCCGGATCATGGGCGAAGAGACCGGGGAGCTGTTCGACCGCAATGCCGATCCGCACGAGATGAACAATCTGTGGTCCGATCCGGCGGCCCGGAACAGACTGCAGGACATGACCGGGCGCATGCTTTCCGAGCGCATGCGGCTGACCGACACGGCAATGCTCTCGCCCTTCGTGGCGTGAGCGGTTCAGGGGGGAAAGGAATGGGACGTATCGAAGGCAAGGTGGCGATCGTGACCGGCGGCGCGCAGGGCATCGGCGCCGTCTATGCGAAGGCGCTGGCCGCCGAAGGCGCCAGGGTGGTGATTTCGGACATCCTCGACGGCTCGGCTCTGGCCGGCGAGATCGGCGACGCCGCCCGTTTCGTCAGGGCCGATATCTCCAGTCTCGACGAGATCCGGGCGATGACCGATTTCACGGTGGCGGAATTCGGCACGGTCGACATTCTGGTCAACAACGCCGCCATTTTCGCCAGCCTCACGCCGAAGCCGTTCCTTCAGATCGGGGCCGACGAGTTCGACCGGATGCTGCAGGTCAATGTCCGGGGCCAGTTCCAGTGCATCCAGACGGTCGCGCCCATCATGATGGAGAAGAAGGCCGGCAAGATCGTCAACATCGCTTCCGGCGTCGTCCATGTCGGCCCGCCGATGATGCCGCACTATACGGCCTCGAAAGGCGCGGTCTGGGTGATGACCAAGTCGCTCGCCCGGGAACTGGCCGAGCACAATGTGCAGATCAACAGCCTGTGCCCGGGCTTCGTGTTGAGCGACCAGATTCTCGCCAACCCGGAAAAATGGGGCCGGTTCATGGAAATGGCGCCCCAGGCGCGGCTGATCAAACGGGACCAGCAGCCGGAGGATCTCGTCGGTGCGCTCATCTTCCTCGCCTCTTCGGACAGCGACTTCATGACCGGCCAGTCGATCACGATCGACGGCGGCACCACCCTGCGCTGACGCCTCCCGATACAGCCCTCCGAAACTGTCGGGGAAGCGGCGCGGGGAAGGCAGGCGAAAACCTCTGCTGCCACTTTCTTTCAGCCTCGACAAACCAATAGTGCCACCCCGGATTTAATCCGGGGTCCAGTGCCACAAGTCGAAGCGGTGCCGGGCGACTCTGGGCCCCGGAACAAGTCCGGGGCAGCAATATTGTCTTTGTCGACGAACGAACGGCGTTTGAAGTTCTCGCCGGCTTTGCCCCGCCGTCGGAGGAATATCCGGCGCTGCAAAGTTGCGGAAATTCATGCAGCCTTTTCGCGCTATGCCGGGACGGTGTGCGGAAGCCGCAGCATGGCCGCGTCGAACGTGTATACGCCGGTCAACGCCTCGCCGGCGCCGGACGCGGTATGCAGCGCCTTGAACGCGATCAGCGCATCGGCGAAACCCGCGCCCTTCGCCGGCCCGGCCCCGCCTGCCGGCGCGGTGCCCTTGTACGCCTGCACGGCACGCCAGACGGTCTGGTCATTCTCGAAACGGATGTTCGGCTCGCTGAACAGCCGCTCGAGGACAGCCGCCAGTTCGGCCTTGCCCAGCCGATACCTGCGGCCGGACAGCGTCCACACGGTTTCCGCCAAGACGACGTCCGTGATCAGCACGGTCTCGCCGGCGTCGAAGACGGCGCCTGCCCGCGCCGCCTGGGCCGCGTCGTCATGCAGCAGATACCGGAGCAGGACGTTGGTATCGGCGGCGATCAAGGCTGCGGCCCGCCCAGGGCGCTCTCAAGGGATTCCTCGTCCGTGACCGAGGGATCCCCGGCCAGGTGACTGAGGAAGCCCCTGGCAGCGCCGGGGGTTTTCCGGACGATGGTGATCCGTCCATCGGCGACGAAGCTGCGGTACTCGTCCCCGGCGGCGATCCCGACCTCTCTGCACTGATCGACGGGGAGCGTAATCTGGCGTTTGGCGCTCACGCGCGGCATGGGACCGTTCCTCCCGGCAAATCCTCTTTGGAAATGACGATATCGATTTCTTTACCAATTGTCCAATGGTAAAGAAACTAGGGAGTGTCTGAATTTGACTCCTCGTGCCGGCCGCAGTCGATCTCCTCTCCGTCATTTCGACGGGAGCCCCGGATTCATCCGGGGCGGAGCGGAAAGATCTTTCATTGGCGGAACACGGTCCGAAGCATTGTACCGGACAGATTTCTCCCCTTAGACAAGTTCAGGGCAGGCTACTTCGCGGCTGCGCCGCTCCGGTCGAAATGACGGCGAGGGAACGGGTTTGGTCCGGCACCGTAAGTCAAACTGAGAAATTACCGAATCGGACTTGACATCCTTATAGAGAACATTAAATGAACAAAACTGCGTTTCCGAGGGGCGGCGCGGCGCCGTGTGGGTGCGGGCCCGGCCTGGGGCGCGCGGCTTCGGGGGCGCAGATTCGGACGGAGAGGCCGGGGTGCAAGAAAGAGCCATATGAAAAGAAACCTTGTACAAAAAAGTGCGAAAAAATTACGGCTTACGAACCGCAATATTTTGTGTTTGCCCTAGCCGCATACCGCAACATATTGCGTTTTCGGCAGCCTTTTGCACCTAAGTCCGGCGAAAAAACACGGTGGATGGACCGGTCTGTCTTCTTTTTCGGTCAGACGAAAAATTGCGTAATTGCAAGGGGTTAGGCGGAATCGGAAAATTAACGATCAAAACAAAACATGAAAACAGCGATCCGGCGGGCGGCTCCGGTCGGAACGACGGGAGAGGGCGAAGAAAGAAGCGATCATGACGAATCATGACATTTCATGACACCACATTGCAGGGGGCGCCGGGGGGCGCGACTCGACGGCGGCCGGCAAGCCGTGCTTTGTTGCAGTGCCTTTCAGGGCGCCCGCCCAGGCTTGTTCCGGCCGGGGAGGAACCGGCCGCCTGTCGAAACCTGCGGTGGCCTGAACCGCAACGTACCGGAAGAACACCCGCCGGAGCACCGCATGAACGACGCTGCCAGCCCGCCACCGCACACCGTCGCCCTGCCGAAGGCGTTGACGATCCCGCTTCTCACGGTGGTCAGCCTGTCGGTCTTCACCATGATGGCGCTGGTGTTCGCGAACGTCTTCAGCCGCTATGTCCTGAACCAGCCGATCGCCGGCGCAGAGGAAGTCATCAAGTTCCTGATGGGGCTGACCATCTTCGGCGGCCTGCCGATCGTGACCTGGAACAAGAACCACATCACCGTTTCGCTGTTCGAGGAGTTCTTTCGCGGCCGGACCAAGCAGCTTCAGGTCTTTTTCGTCACCCTGTGTTCCGTGGTGGCGCTCGCGCTGATCTGTTACCTGATGTACCAGCAGGGCCTGCTGCTCGCCGAGGCCAAGCAGATCACCAATTATCTCGGCTGGCCGTTCGCGCCGATCGCCTATGTCATGTGCGGCTTTGCGGCGGCGACGCTGATCATCCAGCTGCTGCTCGCCGCGTTCCTGGTCCGCGGCATCGCCACCCGGCCTGCCGGGGTGTCGATGATGTCCCAGGTCGACTGAGCGGGAGCCGGCCGCAATGGATGCAACGCTCGTCGGCTTCCTGGCGCTGTTCGCCATCTGCTTTTCCGGCGTTCCGCTGGGCTACTCGCTGATCATCGTCGGGACCGTCGGCTTCGCCTATGTCCGGGGCGAGAGCGACGATGCGGGTTTCTTCGAGGCCATCGTCGAAGGCGCCGAGCCGGCCATGACCATGGCGGGGCAGCAGATCATCGACATGGGCCTGAACGACGGGCTCGCGGTGCTGCCGCTGTTCGTGCTCATGGGCGTCTTCATCCACCGCGCCGGCCTGTCGGACGGCCTGTATGCCGCCGGCAACATGGTGTTCGGCCGGGCGCCGGGCGGCCTCGCGATGGCAACCGTCGGCGCATGCGCCGGCTTCGCCGCGGTGTCGGGATCGTCGCTCGCGACCGCCGCGACGATGGCCAAGGTCGCCATGCCGTCGATGAAACGATACGGCTACGCCGACAGCCTGGCGGCCGGCTCGATCGCCGCCGGCGGCACCCTCGGCATCCTGATCCCGCCCAGCGTGCCGATGGTGATCTACGGCATCCTGACGGAAAGCGACATCGGCAAGCTGTTTATCGCCGGTGTCATCCCCGGCATCCTGCTGACCGTCCTGTACATCGTCTCAATCGTGGCCGTCGTTCGACTCAAGCCCGGCCTCGCGCCGCGGTCGGAGGTCGAACGGCCGGACAATGTCGCTGAACTGGTCATCAGCGTCGGCGGCGTGGTCGTCCTGTTCGCGATCATCCTGGGCGGCATCTATCTCGGCGTGTTCACCCCGTCGGAAGCCGCCGGGATAGGCGCGGCCGCCAGCCTGCTGTTCCTGTTCATGGCCCTGTACAATCGCAGGGCATTCAGCTGGCGCGCCGTCGTCGAGCCGCTGATCGAGGCCGGAATCACGACGTCGATGATTTTCGTCGTGGCCTTCGGCGCACTGATCTTCGCCAACTTCACCAATCTCGCCGGGATGGTCGACGGCATCGTCAGCCTGATCGATTATTTCGAGCTCTCGCCGGTCGGCGTCGTCCTGGCGATGTGCGTGATCTATCTGCTGCTCGGCTGCGTGTTCGACAGCCTGGCCATGCTGCTGCTGACCATCCCGATCTTCGTCGCCGTGATCGAGCCGATGGGCGTCGACCTGATCTGGTTCGGCATCGTCGCCATTATCATCGTCGAAATCGGCCTGATCACGCCGCCGATCGGCATGAATGTCTTCGTCGTGAAGACGGTGCTTGCCGATGTCCGGATCTGGGCGATCTTCGCCGGCGTCTGGCCGTTCGTCGTGGCCAGCCTCATCGGCCTGGCGATGATCATCGCCATGCCGGAAATCGCCCTGCTGCTGCCCGGCCTGATGGGCTGAAGGAATTCGCCGGCCGCCGGGCCGGCAACCGGCGAAAAATGAGTCCCGGAAAGCAGCTTTCCGGGACTCAGGAACAGGGAGGCTTCACGTCTGGGAGGAAGCAGCGCGCTGAACGACTGACCTCACCGAAAAACGAAACAGACGCCTTACGGTTCCAATGGGCAATGCCGCGCCACGCCGCGCATCCACACCGTTGATTATGCAACCGAACCCGTCGATTCAGTAGGGCCGATGCGACAAATTCGCCATGCGGCAGGTGCATGGCTGGTGTAACCGGAAACCGGCGCGCCGGGCCGGATCAGAAACGGGTCTCGGCGATCTTCCGGATCAGGAAATCGCGGAATACCGCCACGCGGGCCGATTTGCGCAAGGTTTCCGGATAGACGAAATAGGCCGTCATCGCCGGTCCGTCCGTCTCCGAGAGGACCCGCACCATGCTGGTGTTGCCGTCCACCAGATAGTCGGGCAGCAGCGCCAGGCCGACGCCGCTGCGCACGGCCCGGAAAATGCCGTAGACGCTGTTGACGCGCAGGACCGGCGTCCGCGGCCGCGCGCCGTTGGCTCCTGCCCGCAGAATCCAGTCGGCATTCACGAAGGCCGGCGCCGGGGGATGATCCGTGAATGTGATAAGACGATGGTCGTCCAGATCGGCCGGCGTCTTCGGCATGCCGTGCCGGCGGACATAGTCCGTCGATCCGTAGACGTGATTGTGAATTGTCATCAGGGAGCGGCGGATCAGATCGGGCTGGGTCGGTTCGATCAGGCGGATCGCAACATCCGCTTCGCGCATTCCCAGGTCGAGATCGCCGTCGGCCAGAAGCAGGCTGACGTCGATATCCGGATATTTCTTCAGAAATTCGCCGATGCGCGGCGTCAGCCAGCTCGAGCCCAGTCCGGTCGGGGCGGTGACGACCAGCGGCCCCTCCGGTTTCTGCTTGCTTTCGGCAATCAGGGCCTCGGTCTCGTTCAGCCGGCCCGCCATCTCGCGGACGTTGCGGTACAGCAGTTCGCCCTGCTCGGTGAGGATCAGGCCGCGGGCGTGCCGGTTGAACAACGCCGTGTTGAGCGTTTCCTCGAGCGCGCCGATCTGCCGGCTGACGGCAGACTGGCTCAAATGCAGAACCTCGCCGGCATGGGTGAAGCTGCCGGCATCGGCAACCGCCAGAAAAACCCGTAGTTTGTCCCAGTCCACCATGCTATTCCGCCCGCGGCGGCCCGACGCCGGTTCGACCGCCTATTCCGCCGCCATCGGCGTCGCAATCTCCCGTTCCGCCAGGAATTTCTCGGCATCCAGCGCCGCCATGCAGCCCAGTCCCGCGGCGGTGACCGCCTGCCGGTATACCTTGTCGACGACGTCGCCCGCGGCAAAGACTCCGGGAACGCTGGTCACGGTCGTATTGGGCTCAACCAGGATATAGCCCTCCTCGTCCATCGCCAGCATTTCGCGGAAAACCGCCGTGGCCGGGTCGTGTCCGATCGCGATGAAGATGCCGTCCACCGGCCTTTCCACGATCTCGCCGGTCAGGACATTGCGCAGCCGGGCCGCCGTCACCCCCGGCGGATCGTCGTCGCCGATCACCTCTTCGAGCACGGTATTCCAGAGCGGCTCGATCTTCGGATTGGCGAACAGGCGATCCTGCAGGATCTTCTCCGCCCGCAATTCGTCCCGGCGGTGCACCAGCGTAACCCTGGTGGCGTGATTGGTCAGATAGATCGCTTCCTCGACGGCGGTGTTGCCGCCGCCGACCACGATCACTTCCTTGCCGCGATAGAAGAAGCCGTCGCAGGTCGCACACGCCGAAACGCCGAAGCCCATGAATTTCTCTTCGCTCGGCAGCCCCAGCCAGCGCGCCTGGGCGCCGGTCGCGATGATCGCCGTTTCGGCGAGGTAAACGTCGCCGCCGTCGCCGACGCAGCGGAACGGCCGCTGCGTGAAATCCACCGCGACGACCAGATCATGGGTGATGGTGGTCCCGACATGCTCGGCCTGGGCCCGCATCTGCTCCATCAGCCACGGACCCTGGATCACGTCGGCGAAGCCGGGATAATTCTCGACATCCGTTGTGATCGTCAGCTGCCCGCCCGGTTGGAGCCCCATCACCATCCGGGGCGCGAGGTTTGCACGCGCAGCATAGATTGCGGCGGTGTATCCCGCCGGGCCGGAGCCGATAATCAGAACACGGTCGTGGAAGGTCTGTGGCATTAATTGCAATCCGGGACGGGATTCTGCCGATTGCGGGAGCGGCGGCGCATCGGCAGAAAAATACGGTCGGGCCCGCCCGGAAGCAATGGCAGGGTCAACCTGAGCGCATGGCGCCGCCCGCTTGCCCGCTTGCGCGCAGCCGGGCGCGGATCGCGGCGGCGGCGGCGGCGGTATCGTCCGGTGGCGCGTAGTCCCAGCGCTCCAGCGCCCCGTCGAACGGGCGGGTATAGCCGTCCGCTTGCAAGCCGGCATGAAACCGGTCGATTCGCCGGGATACGCCCTCGAGCGGCAGAACATAGACGGGCTTGCCCGTCGCCAGCGCTTCCGAGGTCATCGACACCGAATCCCAGGTAACGACAATGGTGTCTGCGATCGCGAGCCAGTCGAAATACGGATTATCGCCCGAACCGTCCCAGATTTCCGCCCCGGTTCCGGCCAGCTTCCCGGCCAGGATGCGGACGATCGCCGGAGGCGTGCGGCGCGATGGCGTGAGGCGCAGGTCGATCGCGCGACGGCGGCACAGAGCGGCCAGCCGGTCGCCGAACCGGGCGGCGATCGCTTCGGTCAGCCGGTGCCGCCGGTTCGAACCGCCGATCAGCACGGTTACGGCGTGGCGGGCCGGATCCGCGCATCCGGCAGCATCGCGGCGGCCCGCTGCGAGCCGCTCGGCGGTTACCCGATGGACGGCGGCACGGGTGACGTGGACATTGGCGCCGTCCAGACCGTCGTGCCGGGGAGCCACAACCAGATCGAACCGGTCGCTGGGCATGTAGGGCCGCTGGATGTGCACCGACAGGGTGGCGCCGCCGCTGCGTTTCCGGACCGCCAGATTGGGCGCCGCCGCCCGCCGCCCGCAGCTGATCAGGACATCCGGCCACGGCGGTTCGAGCAAATCGCCGTTGCGGCCGAGCGCCGTCAGCGGCGCCGGCCAAAGGGCGGGAGGCAGCCAGCGCCAAGGCGCGCGAACCGCGATTCGCTTGACGACGACAGCGCCGGGGCCGCTGCCGACCAGCGCTTCCGCCACGCCGCGGGCCTGGTTTTCCGTCCCGATATGTCCTTCGGTCACCGCCCAGACGGTGAGCGGCTGCGTCATCGCCGGCCCGCCTTCATATTTGCGAATGATTCGGAAATTGTTGAAACTTTATTGCGTGTCTGGCATTGGACAGGCAATCCCGGCGCAAAAACCGATTGTCACAGGGAAATTTTCTGAAACGGCCCCGAATGCGGGGCGGCGGAACTCGGGGAGGATGACGACCGTCCATGCCAGCACGCCCGACGACAGCAAGCGGCAAGCGGGTTCGCCTCGACGCCATCGACCTGAAGATTTTGCGCGATTTGCAGGAACATGGCCGGATGACCAATGTCGAGTTGGCGCGGCGCGCGGGCATTTCCGCGCCGCCCTGCCTGCGCCGGGTCCGCGCGTTGGAAGAGGCCGGCTATATCCGCGGTTACCACGCCCAGGTCGACCAGGAGGCCCTGGGCTTCGAAGTGCTGTTCTTCGTCCTGGTCGGCCTGGACAGCCAGGCCCAGGAAGTGCTGAGCGCCTTCGAGGATGAAATGGCCAGTTGGCGCGAGGTGCGCGAATGCCACATGGTGCGCGGCGCCGGCGATTTCCTGCTCAAGATCGTGGCGCGCAACACCGCGCACGAGAACGAGGTCACGACGCGGCTGACCTCCGCCCGCCATGTCACGACCGTCCAGTCGATCCAGGTCATCCGGAGCGGCAAGAACCGGCCCGGCGTGCCGGTCGATATGGAATAGCCGGATCGCGATTTGCGTCGGCCGCCGCCGCGCACGGGCGGTTCCGCGCTATTGCGCCTCCGCCTGCTCGATAACCGGCCCCGGCCCCGGTAACGCGCCGCCGCCGGAATAGGTACCGCCGCTCCGGCGGCGCCTGACATGGTCGTACAGCCGCGTGTTTGCATGGCCGCTGGGGCACAGCCCCTTGCGCGCCTGGTAGCGCTGGATCGCCCGGCGGCTTTTCTCGCCAAGGATCCCATCGGCCCTGAGGCGGCCATAGCCCATCCGGGTCAGCCTGCGTTGCAGGTCGGCCCGTTCCGATTTGGTCAGGACGTAATCGTGCCGCGGCCAGGGTTTGCGTATCCGGAACCGGTTCTCGATCTTCTCTGCCAGTACGGCAACGGCAAAGGCGTATTCGATCAAATTGTTGTAGCGCATGATGGCGCGGAAGTTTCTCGTCAGCAGGAATGCCGGTCCGCGGCAACCGGCCGGCAAATAGACGGAGGCTTTTGCCCGGCTGCGCGGCAGGGACTTGCCGTCGATCCGGCGAACGCCGGCGCGCCGCCAGCTGTCGAGCGGCCGCATGTTGTAGAACCCCGTCCGGCTCACCTTCAGGCGGCGCGGCAGGCGCACTTCATAGATTGCGCTCCGAACGCGGGTGTCCCAGCCGCCGCGCTTGATGCTGTAGTTCGCCATGGAGGCCAGCACGTCGGCCTTGCTCCGCCAGATGTCGCGCCGGCCGTCGCCGTTGTGATCGACGGCATAGTAGATGTAGGCCGACGGCATGAATTGTGTCTGCCCCATGGCGCCGGCGGCGCTGCCGTACATCCGGCTGAGACGCGCGAAGCCGCGGTCGGCGATCATGAGCGCGCCGAGCAGTTCGCTCGAGAAGAAGCGCCGGCGATTGCTGCGATAGCCGAGTTTGGCGAGGGTCGGCACGACGCGGTGGCGCCCGGTGACGGCGCCGTATCTGGATTCGATGCCCCAAAAGGCGACCAGGTAGTGCGCCGGAACGCGATACCGCCGCTCGATTTGCCTGAGCAGGCGACGATAGCGTTTCCGCATGCTCCGGCCCTTGCGAACGAGGTCCGGAGTTACGCGGTAATCCAGATAATCGCGCACGGCGTTGCCGCCGCGACGCCGGGCCAGCAGGACACCGTCGGCGCCGGTTGCGTCGGCGATCTGCTCCCGCAGTTCGATGCCGTCCACTTCGGCATAGTCCGAAACCCCGACGTTGCGGTTGTTCAACCGGCCGAGGCCCGCGTGGAGCGTCGAACTCCGGATGCCGCAACGGCGCCCGATTTTCTTCGCCTTGCTCAGGTAACCGTCGAAGCTGCCCGAATAGCGGTAGAGCGCGGAAACCTTGTTCAGACAGGCCCGGTACTGTGCCGAAGCATCCTTGCCGGAGCCCCAGTTTCCGCCACCGCACGCGGCAAGGACGCCGCCGGCAATGGATAGAAGCGCGATGTTTCGAACCGGCCGCCACGACCCGGCGGGCCGGTTCCAGCGATGAAGGAACAGCATCTCGACCTACCCTCTGTCAGCGATCCGCCGGCGCCCGGCGCCGCGGATCGACGTCTGCCCTCTCTTCACCCCGCCGCCTACCGGTGAGCGGCCTCGCGAACCGCTTCCAGCAATGCATGGTTGGCGTAACCGTCGGCCGGTTTCCCGGCGCTTTTCTGGAAGGCCCGTATCGCCTTCCTGGTTTCCGGGCCGACCTTTCCGTCGACCGGGCCCGGATCGTAGCCGAGCGCCATCAGCCTTCGTTGCAGCTCTGCCTTCTCGGAGCGCGACAACAGGCGGTCCGCTGCGGGCCAGCCAACGACCAGCCTGCCCTGCCCTTCCAGCCGTTCGGCGAACAGGCCCACGGTCAGCGCATAGGCCGCTGCATTGTTGTAGCGAAGGATGGCGCGGTAATTCTGCGTAACGAGAAAGACCGGGCCGCTCCAGCCGGCCGGCACGATCAGGCTGGCCGGTCGGTCGATCTCCGGGATCGGCTGGCCGTCGGCGCGTCGGACGCCCAGGGCGCGCCATTCGGCGACGCTCCGGCTCTCCCCGATATGGGCCCGGCCGAGGTCGAATCCCTCCGGCAGCTTCGCTTCCCAGCCGAATGGCAGGCCCGGCTGCCAGCCCGAATTCCTCAGATAGCTGGCGGTCGAGGCGAAAGCGTCCGGCAGACTGCGCCACAGGTCGCGCCGTCCGTCGCCGTCGAAATCGACCGCATGGTCGAGAAAGGTGGTCGGGATAAACTGGGTATGGCCCATCGCGCCGGCCCACGAGCCGACCAGCCGGTCGAGCGGCGCGTGGCCGCGGTCGACGATTTGCAATGCGCCGAACAACTGCCGGCGCCAGAACCGCCGGCGCTTCGGCGTGCCGGCATAGGCCAGCGTCGCCAGGGTCTCGATCACCGGGAAGGCGCCGAAATTCGCCCCGTAGTCGGATTCCAGCCGCCAGATCGCCAGCAGGTATCGCGCGGGCACGCCATAGGCGGCTTCGACCCTGGCGAGCAGGGCGGCGTGCCGCCGGCTTTTTTCCCGGCCGGTGGCCAGCGCCTTCTTGCCGGTCAGCGCGGCGACATAGGCGCCGACCGGCGTAACGAATTCCGGCTGGTGCGACTCCAGTTCCAGGGCCCGCCGGTTCAGGCGCAGTCCGTCGAGCGCTGCGGTCAGCGTGGCTTCGCCGATCCGTTTCGTGCGCGCTTCGGTCTTGAGTGCGGCGATCCATTCGGCGAATGACGGGCCGGAAGCCGGCCCCTTCGGGGGATTCGGTCCTGGAGCGGACCGATCGGCAGCCGTAGCCCGGGCCAGAACCTCAGGTGTGCCGGCAAGCGTTGAGACAGCATTCGCGACCGCGAATACTGCTGCGATAGCTGCGACAGCGCCGACTTGTCTCAACACCTTTCCCATCCGGATTGCCCTCCGACACCGGAAATAGGAGTTTCATTTCGTTATTCTACACCAATTCTTGAAAAATCCAAAACTGGTTTACAGCGATATTTCAGCAACATGAGCAGCGATCTTGAGACATTGGGCGTCCCGGCGCGGCCTTTTCGGTGCAGCCGCGGCCGGCCCGGCATCTCCTGATGCGACCCGGAAGCGCTTCCGCGTCCGCGCCCGGCGCTGCCCGCTACAGGCCGTAATACAGCGGGAGCACAACGCTCACCGTCGCCCACACGAAGAGCAGCATCGGCAGACCGGCGCGCACGAAGTCCTGAAAGCGATAGCCTGCCGGGCCCATCACCAGCAGGTTGGTCTGATAGCCCATCGGCGTTGCGAATGCGCAGTTGGCGCCGAAGACCACGGCCACGGCGAACGGCTCCACCGGCGCTTCCAGCCCCAGTGCCAGCGAGACCGCGATCGGTGTGAACAGGACCGCTACCGCCTTGGTCCCAACCAGGTTGGCCAGTACCGCGACCAGCAGGAAGAAGGCGGACAGCACGACCGGCACCGGCGCGCCCGCCAGGGCGCCGGCCAGCAGGTCGGACAGGATCTCCGCACCGCCGGTCGCCTGCAGCGCCTTGCCCAGCGCCAGGGCGGCGGCGATAACCAGCACCAGATCGGCCCCGATCGCCCGCGCCGCCTGGCGCAGGGTCATGACCCCCGTCGCCAGCATCGCGGCAGCGCCGGCCAGCGCGCCGATCTCGATCGGCAGAATGTCCAGCGCTGCAAGCCCGACCACGGCGCCGAAAATCGCCAGCGCGCGCCAGGCTTCGGGCGCCGACGGCACCTCGCTCGCCGACCATTCGATCGGCAGGATGCCGGGCCTGCCGCGCAGCGCCGCCTTCGCCTCGGCAGTGCCCTGCACCAGCAACACGTCGCCGGCGGCAAGCGGCAGGTCGGTGATCGGCCGATGCATGCGTGCAGCGCGGCGCTGCACGCCGACGACGACGCAGTTGTAACGATAGCGGAATCCGATCTGCTCCAGCGTCCGGCCAATCAGTTCCGATCCCGGCGTGACCATGACCTCGCCGAGCAGCTGCCGGCCGCGCAGCCAGGGCGGCTTGCCATGGGTCTCGTCCTCGCGTGCCGCCCAGGCGTCGCCGAGGGACGGATGCAGCAGGTCCATCTGGCCGCGCACGGCCTTGGTCAGGGCCGCCCGCGTCGCGCTCACGATCAGGATGTCGCCGGGCTGCAGCGCTGCATCCTCTTCGAAAGGCGGCAGCAGGCTCGCATCGCCGCGCTGGATGGCATGGACAGTGACGTCGGCAATTTGCGGAAAAAAGCCGCCGGCCGGCCGGAGCCCGACCAGCGGCCGGTCCCGGACCACGTCGATCTGGGCGAGGAACTGGCGGCCGGTCGCCGGAGTCGAGTCGTCGCCGACGCTGCGGTCCGGCAGCAAACGGCGGACGACCAGCAGCGCGAAGAGCAGGCCGGGCAGGGCCACGGCGAGACCCGGCACGGTGAAATCGAAGAAGCCGAAGCCGGGCTGGCCGAGATCGGTCAGCAGGCCGGAGACCAGCAGGTTGGTGCTCGATCCGATCAGGGTCGTCATCCCGCCGAGGATCGACGCAAAGCTCAGGATCATCAGGGAACGGCTGGGCGCCGTGCCGCCGCGGCTGGCGAAGGTCTGGAGGATCGGGATGAAGATGACGACGACGGGCACGTTGTTGAGCACGCCGCTGACCAGCAACACGGCCAGCAGGGACAGGCACAGCGCCACCTCGGAGCGCCCGCCGGCGGCGCCGAGCAGCGCCCGTGCGCCGTGGTCGAGCGCGCCGGTCTGCGCCAGGCCCTGCCCGATGATGATGAGCCCCAGGAGAGCGAGCAGGGCCGGGTTCGCGAAACCGGCCAGCAACTCGGCCGGGCCCAGCGCGTTGCGGCCGCCGGCGCCGGCTTCAGGGAAAATGTGGAACGCCAGGAGGAGCAGGCAGATGACGGCCAGTGACGCCAGCTCCATCGACACCCTGGGGGCGGCGTAAAGGATCAGCGCCACGATAATCGCGCCGAAGGCCAGGACCGGCCCGATTTCACCCTCGATCATGCCGAACCCAAGTCCATCGCACGCCCCCGCCCTGCCTGCCGCCGCGGTCGCCGGGAACAGGATAGCCCGGCGCGCCCTCCGCCGCAGCTACAACGTCATCAGATCCTCGCCGATGGCCAGCGGCCCGGCATAGTCGCGGCGGATGATCTCTCTCAGCTCGTCCGGTTCGGAATCCGGCAGCATGTGGGTCGTGACCAGCAATCCCGGTGCGACGTCCCGCGCGACGAGGCCGAGCCGCTCCGGCGACGTATGCGCCAGCGGCGTGTGGCTGTGGTCGATCTGCGGCGACGTCCATTTGTCGTACTGCACGCACTCGTGGATCAGGATGTCGGCCCGGTGCGCATGCCGGACCAGGTTTTCGCACGGGCTGGTGTCGCCCGACAGCACGATCCGCCGGTCCCGCGTTTCGAAGCGATAGCCGAACGCCTGTTCGAGCGGATAGTGGGCGACGTCGAACGCAGTGACCGCGACCCCGTCGACGTCAAGCGCCGGACCTTCGGTCAGTTCGTGGACCCGGATGACGGGCATTTCCCGGGGTACCTTTCGAATCCGCATCCGGAGCTCGAGGTCCGGGCGCAGCAGGTCCAGCAATTGGCCGACCGTCTTCCGGGTGCCTTCGGGCCCGTAGACGTGCCAGGGCCGGTCGTCGCTCATCATCCAGCGGGTGACGATGAAATGGCCCAGATCGATGAAGTGATCCGAATGGAGGTGGGTGATGAACAGATGGTCGACCTCGTTGGGCATCAGGCCCAGCTCGACCATCCGGTGGACGATGCCGGAGCCGCAGTCGACGACAAGGTTGTGCGCGCCGGCCCGCACCGCATAGCCCGGCCCGCACCGCCGCGGGTTGGGGAACGGCAATCCGGTGCCCAGCAGGCTGACCTGCATCTTCGCCTCCATCGGGGACGCGCCGGCCGGCGCGCTAAAGAAAGTCCCGCAGCATGGCGACCAGCGGCGCATCGGCCGGCGGCATGGGATAGTCGCCGAGGCGCATCGGCCGGACCCATTTTACCGCTTCATGCTCGCGCGGCGCGGGCTCGCCCAGCCATTTCCGGCAGATGTAAAGCGGCATGAGCAGGTGGAAATCCGCATAGGCGTGGGAGGCGAAACTGAACGGCGCCAGGCAGCTCGCCGCTGTGTCGATGCCCAGTTCCTCGCGCACCTCGCGGATCAGGGCCGCCTCCGGCGTTTCGCCCGGCTCGACCTTGCCGCCCGGAAACTCCCACAGGCCGGCCATGTCCTTGCCCGCCGGCCGCTGCGCGATCAGGACCCGGTTGTCGATGTCGACCAGGGCGATGGCCGCAACGAACACGACCGGACGGTCCGGCGCTTCCGCCGTCCCGCTGCGTTCGCCGGGGTCGCAGCCGGCCGGTACCGGAAACGCGGCGGCCCTAGCTTCGATAGTCGGCATTGATGCTGATGTAGCCGTGGGTCAGGTCGCAGGTCCAGACGGTCGCCCTGCCCCGCCCGATCCCGATATCGACGTCGATATCGATTTCCGCGCCCTGCATATGTCCGGCAACCGGCGTCTCGTCGTAGCCGGGCACCAGCTGGCCGTTTTCCGTGATGGTGACGCCGCCGATGGCGATCGACAGGCGGTCGCGATCCGCTTTCTCGCCGGCCTTGCCGACCGCCATGACGATCCGGCCCCAGTTGGCGTCCTCCCCGGCGATCGCCGTCTTGACCAGCGGCGAGTTGGCGATGGTCAGACCGATGCGCCGCGCCGCCCGGGCGGAGGCCGCCCCGCTCACGTTTACGGTTACGAACTTGCTCGCCCCCTCGCCGTCGCGCACGATCTGCTGCGCCAGGTCGATCATGACCGAATCAAGCGCCCGCTCGAAATCCCGGACGGCCCGGAGGTCCGTGGGCGGCGCGTTGCCGGCGGCGCCGGTGGCGCACAACAGCACGGTATCCGAGGTCGAGGTATCGCCGTCGACCGTGATCGCGTTGAAGGAGCGGTCGTTCGACCGGGTCAGCAGTTTCTGGAGCAGCGGCGCCGGGATATCGGCGTCGGTGAAGACGAACCCCAGCATGGTCGCCATGTCCGGCGCGATCATGCCGCTGCCCTTGGCGAAGCCGGCGATGCTGACCGGCGTGCCGCCGATTGCGGTTTGCGCACCGGCGCCCTTGGGGAAGGTGTCGGTCGTCATGATCGCTTCGGCCGCGTCCTGCCAGGCGCCGGCGCTCAGATGGCGCGCCAGTCCGGGCAGGCAGTCGCCGATATGGTCCGGCCCGACCGGAACGCCGATCACCCCGGTCGAAGCCAGGAACACTTCCCCCTCGGCGCAGCCGAACAGAGCGGCGGCGGCTTTGGCGGTCCGTTCCGCCGTCGTATCGCCGGCCTTGCCGGTGAAGGCGTTGGCGTTGCCGGAATTGCACACGATCGCGCGCGCCCGGCCGCCGGGCAGCGCGGCGCGGCACCAGTCGACCGGCGCCGAGGAACAGAGCGAGCGGGTGAAGACCCCGGCAACGGTCGTGTCCGGCGCCAGCCCGGCAAGCATCAGATCCTTCGCGCCGCTGCGTTTCAGGCCGCAGGCGCGGCCGGCGATCTGCACGCCGCCGACCGCCGGCAGGTCCGGAAACCGCTCGGGCGCGAGCGGCGATTTTTCAAGAGCCATAATGCGATTTGCGGCCCGTCTCCGGCTGCGTTTCCGGGCCCCGGCCGCGCGCGAACGCGGCGGCGCCGGACGGCGCGGAGACGGTCTACACCGATCCAGTCCTACTGTTTCTTTTCTTGCCCGTCTTCTTTCCGGGCCGGCGCCGCATCGTCAAGCGGCTTTCCGTCCGGGCCGAAGCGCACGACGGTGGCCGATTTCAGCAGCCGTTCGATCGCTGCAATCGCCAGCTTCCGGCCCAGTTCCGCCTTGAGTTCTTCCCGCTTCGCCTCGAACGGCGGCGGCGCCTTGCGGCGGCGGTCTTCGAGCAGGATGACGTGCCAGCCGAACTGGGTCTTCACCGGAACGCCGGTATACGCGCCCTTTTTCAAAGCGAACGCAGCGTCGGCAAACGGCTTGACCATCTGGCCCCTGGCGAACCAGCCGAGGTCGCCGCCGCCGGCCTTCGACGGGCCGATCGATGTCTTCCGCGCGAGTTCGGCGAACCTGCCGCCTTTCTCCAGGGCCTCGATGACCGCCATCGCCTCCTTCTTTGTCTTGACCAGAATATGCCGGGCCTTCGCTTCCTCGTCGCCGCGATGGCCGGCGGCGAATTCCTTGTAGGCCCTGGCGAGCTGGTCCTCCGTGACGGCCTTGTCGATCCGGTCCTCCAGGTAGGCCTGCTGCAGGACCCGGTCGGCCAGGGCGCGCAACCTGCGTTCGACGGGCGGTGACTTGTCCAGCCCGTCGGCCCGCGCCTGCGCGGCCAGAAGCTTGATCTGGATGACCTGCTCGAGCAGCGGCTGGTAGATACGATCCAGGGGGATCTTCCGGATCTGCTCCGGCAGGTCGCCATGCAGCGCCCGCAGATCGGACAGCATGACCTTTTCGCCGTTGACGGTGGCGACGACCGGGTCCGTGGCCGGCGTCGACGACTGCGCCTGCACAGGCGCACCGGATTGCACGGCAAGGGGCAGAGCCAATGCCAACGCCGCAGCGGCGGCGCGCAGGGGAATGGCGGGGATCATTGCGGGGGAACTCCGGTATCGCGCGTCAGACCGGTGGTATCACCGATCCCCGCGCTGCGATAGGCGAAACCCTCCGGACGCCCCCGACACGGGAGCGTCATGAAATGTCATGTTTTGTCATGAAATGTCATGCGCCGCCCCGTTCGGCTTGCCGCCGCTGCCGGTTTCCAGGCGGGACGCCGGGGCCGTCCTCCGGCTTCCCTTCCTCCGGTTTCCCTTCCTCCGCCGGGTCGCCCTCCGCCGGGCATTCTTCGGCTTCCCTTCCTGCTCCGGGTCATCCTCCGCCGGGCCGTCCTCCGGCTTCCCGTCCTCATCCGGATCGTCCTGCTCCAACACGAACGGGTCCTCGTGGGGCGGGGCGTCCGGCCACGGCTCGATCGGTTCGCAGCCGCCGCGCACATCGTTCATCCAGTTGGTTTCGACGCCGTCGATATAGGCCTCGTCGTCCTCCCGGATGTCGGGCTCCTCGCCGAAACCGGGCTTCGGCTGCAGGGGCGCGTCGCGGTCGGCCGGCGGAACGTCCGGGTCCGAGTCCGGCGCCGGGGCGGGACGGTCGAGCAACCGCCCGCGCTCCTCGATCTCGGCGCGCAGCCGTCCGGCCGCCGCCGCATCGGCCCCGGCGATGTACGCTTCGCCGGACCCGTCCGGCCCCGCTCCCTGCGCCGCGTGCCGGGCCAGCGCCCGCTCCGCCCGTTCGCGGCCCAGTTGCACCGCCTGCGCCAGCGGGCCGGGCGCCGCCATGCCCGCCGCCGCCGCGACCTCGCCGAACTCGTCCTCGTCCGGCACGGGCCAGAAGTCCGGGCGGTGGCACCGGCCTTCGCGCGAGACACCCGACAGCTCCGCCTGGAACCGGACGACCCGCAGCATCAACTGCGGCGCCTCGGCCGCCACCGCGGCCTCCCAGACCTGTTCGAGCCGGGCGAGCAGGATCTGCACCTCGGCCCGCGCCGTCTGGCGCCACAGCAGCCGGATCTGGCGCACCCGCTCGACGATGTGGGACCGCTCCAGCAGGGCGTGGCCGGACTGGCGCGCCGAGCGTTCGGCATAGCCGGCCCGGCGCGCCGCCTCGGCGGCGTTTCCGCAGGCGACGAAATGGCGGCAGAAGGCCTCCTGCCGGGTCGAGAGCAGCCCGAAGCGCGGCATGACGCGGGGCTCGGACAGGGGGAAGGAAACGGGCATGGGGATATCCTCATCGTTCGCTATATGTTCCTGTTCGGCAATATAGGAAATAATGTGAGAATGGCAAGTGTATTTTTTGATGTTTTCCTACACGTCCTTTCGGCCGCGGAGTCCCCCTCCCCTGCCGCTCCCACAAGGGAGGATTCCTCTGCGAAACCCCTTGCCGTCATTCCGACCGGAGCCCCGGCCCGCAGGGCCGGGGCGTAGCGGAGGAATCCCGGCTCGGCCTCACCCGCAAGAAACCCCTGGTCCTGCGTTGAGCTTCCTCCGCTGCGCGCCCCGGATTAAATCCGGGGCGCTCCGGTCGGAATGACGGCGAGGGAAGCGCGCCCGGCCCGAATCGACGGGATTGGAGGGAACGTAGGGGAGGGTTTCACCCCCCCTACAAAACCGGACTTTCGCTGAAGTCTACGGCCGCTGCCGCGCGCGGGCGGCGATGTCCGCGAACCAGGCGGCGAGGGTGTCGCGATGTCCGGGAAGCCGCGCGAAAATTTCCTGCGCCAGCGCTTCGTCATGGGCATGGACGGTCAGGTTCCGGTCCTGCGCGGCGTACAGTTGCGCTTCGGCCGTGTCCTCGTCGCCGATCCCGCTTTCCCGGCAGGCCCGGATCACGGCGCCCGGCGACCCCGCCTCGATCTGCTCCCTGTCCGCGAGGTAGCGCTGCGCCGCCCTCCACATGGCCTCGAAGGTGAAGTCGAAGCGCTTGATCGCGGCATCGCGCACGATGTCGGTCGGTCTCTCGATCGCCAGCACCTCACCGAACCGCGCCAATGCCGCTTCGGCGTCGCGAAGCCTTTGGGTCAGCCGCTCCACAGGGTGCCCTCTCGCCATCGCGGCAATCGCCCTATTCCGCCGCCTCGCGCATTGCCGCCGGCTTCCCGTAGCCGCCGCCGCCGGGGGTTTCGACCACGAACACGTCGCCGGGGCCGACCTGGCACTTGTCGGTGCCGGTCATGGCGACGGTGCTGCCGCCGGCGCGCTCGACCCAGTTGCGGCCCTTCGCGCCCGGCCCGCCGCCCGCCGCGCCGAACGGCGCATGGATGCGGCGCGACGCCAGGATGGCGACCGTCATGTCCTCCAGGAAGCGCAGGCGGCGCACCGAGCCGTCGCCGCCGCGCCAGCGCCCCGCGCCGCCGGAGCCGTGGCGCAGGCGGAAATCCTCCAGCAGCACCGGGAAGCGCCATTCCAGCACTTCGGGATCGGTGAGGCGCGCGTTGGTCATGTGGGTCTGTACGGCGCTCGCCCCGTCATGGCCCTCCCCGGCTCCCATGCCGCCGGCGACGGTCTCGTAATACTGGTGCCGGTCGTTGCCGAAGGTGACGTTGTTCATGGTCGACTGGGCCGAGCCGAGCACGCCCATGGCGCCATAGAGCGCGTTGGTGACGATCTGCGAGGTCTCGACGTTGCCGGCGACGACGGCGGCCGGGTATTGCGGCTTGAGCATCGAGCCGTCGGGGATGACGATGTTGAGCGGCTTGAGCACGCCCTCGTTCATCGGGATGTCCTCGTCCACCAGGGTGCGGAAGACATAGAGCACGGCGGCGCGGCACACAGCCGAGGGCGCGTTGAAATTGTTCGGCAACTGATCGGACGTGCCGGTGAAGTCGATATCCGCCGTGCGCCGCTCCCGGTCGACCCGGATGGCGACGCGGATCTCGCCGCCGGCGTCGATCGGGCTGACGAACTCGCCGTCCGACAGCCGGTCGAGCACCCGGCGCACCTGCTCCTCGGCATTGTCCTGGACATGGCCCATATAGGCGTGGACGACGTCGAGCCCGAACTGGCCGATCATGCGGCCGATCTCCTGCACGCCCTTCTCGTTGGCGGCGATCTGGGCCTTGAGGTCGGCGATATTCTGGTCCGGGTTGCGCGCCGGATAGCGCGCGCCGGTCAGCAGGGCGCGGGTCTCCGCCTCCAGAAAGCGGCCGTCCTTCACCAGCAGGGCGTTGTCGAACAGCACGCCCTCTTCCTCGACGACGCGGGAATCCGGGGGCATGGAGCCGGGCGTGATGCCGCCGATATCGGCGTGATGGCCGCGCGAGCCGACAAAAAACAGAATAGTCTGTCTATTTTCTGCAAAGACCGGCGTGATGACGGTGACGTCCGGCAAATGGGTGCCGCCGGCATAGGGCGCGTTGAGAACGTAGACCTCGCCTGGCCGCATGGTGCCGGCGCGCCGGCGGACGATCGCGCGCACGCTCTCGCTCATGCTGCCGAGATGGACCGGCATGTGCGGCGCGTTGGCGATCAGGTCGCCGGCCGGGCCGAAGATGGCGCAGGAGAAATCCAGCCGTTCCTTGATGTTGACCGAGTAGCTGGTGTTCTCCAGCACCGAGCCCATCTGTTCGGCGACCGACATGAACAGGTTGTTGAACACCTCCAGCATCACCGGATCGGCCCGGGTGCCGACGGCGACGCCGCGGTCGAGCGCCACGACCCGCTCGAGCACCAGATGGTTGCGGTCGGTCACGGTTGCGGCCCAGCCGGGCTCGACGACGGTGGTCGCGGTCGCTTCCCGGACGATCGCCGGACCGGCGATGCGGTCGCCGGGCTGCAGCCGGTCGCGGTCGAAAATGGCGGATTCGTGCGATTCTCCGCCGGAAAAGAAGCGCGCCCGGTCGATCGCGGCCGGCGCGGCGTCGCTCCTGCGCGCAACGACGGCGTCCTCGACCCGGTCGGTCGCGCCGACCGCCTCGACGGAGACCGCCTCCACGACCATCGGCTTTTCCGGCACCGTGAAGCCGTAGCGCTGGCGATGGGCGTCCTCGAAGGCGGCGACCGTTTCCTCAAGCGTCCCGGCGGCCACGACGATCGCCGCATCGGTGCCGTCGTAGCGGATATGGGCCCGGCGGTGAACGGTGATATTTTCATCGGGAACATTTTGATCGGAAATTTCCGATATTACTGAATCAGCGAGCGTGTCCAGGGTGGCGCCCAACGCGCCGACCAGGCCGGCGTCCAGCACCGCCTCCACGGCGGTCTCGCGCAGCGCGCGGACATCGGCGAGCCCCATGCCGTAGGCGGAGAGCACGCCGGCGAAGGGATGGATGAAGACCCGGGTGACGCCCAGCGTATCGGCGATCGGGCAGGCATGCTGGCCGGCGGCGCCGCCGAAGCAGGCCAGCGTGTATTCGGTGACGTCGTAGCCGCGCTGGATCGAGATTTCCTTGATCGCGTTGGCCATGTTCTCGACCGCGATGGTCAGGAAGCCCTCGGCGACCTGTTCGGGCGTCCGCGTATCGCCGGTCGCCCGCTCGATTTCCCGGGCCAGCGCCGCAAAGCGCTGCACGACAACGTCCCGGTCGAGCGGCAGGTCGCCGCCGGGCCCGAACACGGCGGGGAAATGATCCGGCTGGATCTTGCCCAGCATGACGTTGGCGTCGGTCACGGTGAGCGGCCCGCCGCGGCGGTAGCAGGCCGGTCCCGGATCGGCCCCGGCGCTTTCGGGCCCGACCCGGTATTTCGCACCGTCGAAATGGAGGATGGAGCCGCCGCCGGCCGCCACGGTGTGGATCTGCATCATCGGCGCGCGCATCCGCACGCCGGCGACCAGGGTCTCGAAGGCCCGCTCATATTCGCCGGCATAGTGCGACACGTCGGTCGAGGTGCCGCCCATGTCGAAGCCGATCAGCCTGTCGAAGCCGGCCATCCCGGCGGTCCGCACGGCGCCGACGATTCCTCCGGCCGGGCCGGAGAGGATCGAATCCTTGCCCTGGAAGCGCCGCGCGTCGGTGAGGCCGCCGTTCGACTGCATGAACATGAGCGCGGTATCGCCGATCTCTGCAGCGACCCGGTCGACGTAGCGGCGCAGGATCGGCGACAGGTAGGCGTCGACCACCGTGGTGTCGCCGCGGCCGACCAGCTTCATCAGCGGGCTGACCTCGTGGCTGACCGAGACCTGGGCGAAACCCATGTCCCGGCACAGGGCGGCGACCCGTTTCTCGTGGTCGGTGTAGCGGTAGCCGTGCATGAACAGGATGGCGACCGAGCGGTAGCCGTCCTCGAAGGCGGCGCGGATGTCCCTTTCGGCACCGGCGAGATCGAGCGGCGTTTCGACCGTGCCGTCGGCCATGACCCGCTCGTCGACCTCGACGACGCGGCTGTAGAGCAGCTCCGGCAGCACGACGTTGCGCGCGAACAGGCGCGGGCGGACCTGGTAGGCGATGCGCAGCGCGTCGGCGAAGCCCCTGGTGACGACCAGCAGGGTGCGCTCACCCTTGCGCTCGAGCAGGGCGTTGGTGGCCACAGTCGTGCCCATCTTCACGGCGTCGATCGCTTCGGCCGGGATCGGCTGGCCGGCGGCCAGGCCCAGCATGTCGCGGATGCCCTGGATCGCGGCGTCGGGATAGCGCTCCGGGTTCTCCGACAGCAGCTTGTGGGTCGCGAGCCGCCCGTCCGGCGCTTTCGCCACCACGTCGGTAAAGGTGCCGCCCCGGTCGATCCAGAATTGCCAGCCGCATCCGGAGGTGTCGGTCGTATTCATCGCGTTGCAATCCGTTGCTCTCGCGGAATTAGTAAGCGCAAGGTCTTGTCATGGTCGCGCCGGCGCGGTCCGGCGTTCAGGTTATCGCCAAGGGCGCCCTTCCGCCACGGTTCTGCGCCGGGGCGATACCGGTCCCGCCGCGCCCCTCAGAATACCGCCAGCGCGCTGTTCGGCAGGTCCGTGATCAGCATCGAACCGGGCTTGTGGGTGATGCAGAGCGGCGGTTTCGCGCGCTCGATCACCGCTTGCGGGGTGACTCCGCAGGCCCAGAAGACCGGCACTTCGCCGGCCCGGATCTCGACCGCGTCGCCATAGTCCGGCGTATCGATGTCCGCGATGCCGATGGCGGCCGGATCCCCGAAATGGATCGGCGCGCCGTGGACGCTGGAGTAGCGCGACGTGACCTGGATCGCGCGGATGGCATCGGCCGGCGAGAACGGCCGCATGGATACGACCGTCGGGCCCGAGAAGCGCGGTGTGGCGACGGTTTCGATCGTCGTCTTGTACATCGGGACGGTGGTGCCGGCGTCCCAGTGGCGGAGGCGCAGACCGGCCCGGACCAGCGCCTGCTCGAAGGAGAAGGAACAGCCCAGGACAAAGGTCACCAGGTCGTCGCGCCACCAGTCGTGCAGGTCCGTCGGCTCGGCGACCTGCTTGCCGTCCATGAACACGCGATAGGCCGGCACGTCGGTCCGGATATCGATGTCGTCGCCCAGTTCCGGCAGCATCGGATCGCCCGGCTCGGAGACGGCGATGGGGGTGCACGGTTTTGGATTGCGGCGGCAGAAGTGCAGGAATTCGTCGGCCCAGTCGCCCGGCAGGACGGCGACATTGCCCTGGACGATCCCCGGCCCGAGCGCGCTGGTCTGGCCGGTATAGGCGCCGCCGCGAATCGGCGCGCGCGCCGCCTGGGCGCCTCGGACCAGGACATCGATATGGCCGGCGGCGACTGAGACATTCACGTCATTCATGGCAGGTCTCCTGTCCCGGTCCCTAAAACATCGAGCCCAGGAAATCGACGAAGAACCACGAAATCACCGGCACCGCATAGTCCTGGAAAAGGTTCAGTGTGAGCGGGGGATACAGAACGATCAGGGCGATCATCACGAACATGGTGATGACGAACGGCAGCGAGCCGGAAATCGTGTCCGTGATCGAGCCCCGACCCCGCACGCCCTGGACCACATACAGATTGACCCCGACAGGCGGCGTAATCAGCGCCGTTTCCAGCAGGATGATCATGATGATGCCGAACCACACCTTGTTGGCGTCGGCGCTCGCCAGCCCGAAATCCTGCTGCGCGACGATCGGCACCAGCAGGGGCGCCGTCAGAATCAGCATGGAATAGGTCTCCATGAAGCATCCGAGGACGACCAGGAAGACGATGATCGCGAACAGCAATTCATAGGGCGACAGGCCGAGCGCCGTGATCCCGGCCGTCATCGCCTGGATCACGCCGGCGATCCCCAGGACGAAGTTCAGGAACACGGCGGCCAGGATGATCAGCATCACCATTGCCGTCGTCGTCATCGCGCCCTCGACCGCCCGCGCGACCATGCGTATCGACAACTGGCCGTAACAGGCGGCCAGGATCAGCGCAAAAACGACCCCGAGCGACGCCGCCTCCGTCGGGGTGGCGAATCCGGCATAGATCGACCCGACCACAACGACGAACAGCACGACCGGCGGCAGCAGATCGATCAGCGCGACGAAGCGCTCCCGCCATGTCGCCCGTATGCGCTCTCCGCCCCAGTCCGGGCGGGCGAGGCAGGCGATCATCACGGTCAGCATGAACAGGCTGGCCAGCAGGAAGCCCGGCAGAAAACCGGCCAGGTACAGATCCGGCACCGAGGTGTCGGTCAACAGCCCGTAAACGATCAGGTTGATCGACGGCGGGATGAGGATGCCGAGCGTACCGCCGGCCGCCAGCGTGCCGAGGAACAGCCGTTCGTTGTAGCCGCGCTTGTCGACTTCGGGCAGCGCCACCGTGCTCACGGTCGCGGCGGTCGCCACACTGGAGCCGGACGTCGCGGAGAACATGGCGCAGGCGCCGATGTTGGAGTGCATCAGCCCGCCGGGCAGCCACGACAGCCACTTCGCCATCGCATCGTACATGCGCTGCGCGATGCCGGAGCGCAGCAGAATTTCGCCCAGAAGGATAAACATCGGGATGGCGATCAGGATGAATTCCCGGCCGGTCTGCCACAGGTTTTCGGCGATCGCCCGGACCAGGGGCATGGGCGAATAGACTTCGCCGACAATAATCGCGAGCACGCCGATGGCAGCGCCGACCGGTACGCTCGCAGCCAACAGTATGAGCAGCAGGACGAGAATGTTCGTTGCCACGTCACACGCCCCTGCTTCCGTCCGGGCGTCCATCCGGGCGGCCGCCGCCCGTATCCTCGTTCAGAAACGCGGTCTCGCTGGCGATCTCTTCCTCGCTGGTGCGGCTGCCGATCAGGCCGGCGACCTCGTCGTGCCGCCAATAGACCAGGGCGGCGACGGCAAGAACGAACAGGACCGCGGCGACCAGCACGAAAAGGACCATGCCGAGGACCCATAATCCCTGCCAGATCCATACCCTGGCCTGGAGCGGCGTGATCGAGCGGGTATCGTTGGCCCGGTTTTCGATGAACAGGTTCAGCGAGTGCCAGAGCACGACGGCCACGAAGCAGACGAGAAGGATCAGGCTGAAAACGTCCAGGAAGGACCGCAGCCAGGCCGGCAGCCGCATGTAGACGACATCGATCCGGACATTTGCACGGTTCAGAAGCGCGAACGGCAGGGCCCACATGGTGCTGACGGCGAAGATGTAGCCCGACACTTCGTCTGCGCCGCCGAGGCTTATCCCGAGAAACTTGCGGATGAGTATTTCGACGGTCACGAGCCCGGCCGAGAACAGGATTCCTGCGCCGCCGATCCAGACGGCCGACCGGGAAATCCAGGTCAGGTGGCGGACAATTTCGGCGCCGGGTTCGCGGCCTCCGCGCACCGGATCGGGACCGCTGTCAGGTGAGTCGACAGAAGACAAGGCATTCCGGAGGTGTCACGAAAAGGGGCCGGTGGTCGGCTATTCCGGATCGCACCGGCCCCAATTCGCTGGTTGCAGTGAACGCGGCTAGTCGGCGATGGTCATTTTCATGACCTTGCCGATGGTCGCGTTCCAGTCCTTCACGCAGTTCGGCCGCTTCTTTTTGCAGCGTTCGGCCCAACGTTTCAACACATGGCTCAGCAGGATTCCGGTCCGTTTGCCGAGATCGGCCTTGCTCGGGGTCACGAGTTTCATCCCGCCGGGCTTGCCCATCGTGCACTTGCCGCCGGTATTGCAGGAAAGGCCCATGGCGTCTTCGGCGCCGGTGGTCTTCCACATGCGATCCTCCAGCATCTTGAACTGCCCGGTGAAGAAAGCCCTGGTGGCGGCGTCCAGCTTGTTCCAGCGTTTCAGGTTGAACGCACCGAAGGAGATGCCCCAGCCCACGCGCATGGCATAGGCATGCGTCGCCACCTGATGCCATTTGGCGTTGTAGGCCGGCGTCGTGCCGGTGATGCCGCAATCGGCGACCTTCTTTTCCAGGGCCGGCACCACTTCCGCAAACGGGATGGTGACGGAGACGCCGCCGACCCCTTCCACAAAGTCGCCCAGGGTGGCGCTGTAGACGCGGATTTTCTTGCCCTTGAGGTCTTCGATCTTTTCGATCGTGGCATTGCACCACAACATCTGGCTCGGGAACGGGTAGAGGACCATGAGCTTGGCTTCGAAGACTTCCTCGAACGCCTTGGCCATGATCGGCCGGTATGCATTCACGATGGCCCGCGCCGTGCCGATGTCCTGGGCGACTGCCGACAGGTCCGGACCCTCGAAGACCGGGTCTTCGCCGGCCACATAGCCGATCACGCCGAACGCCATATCGAACACGCCCAGCTTCAGAAGCCGGGTCATCTCGAATCCTTTCAGGCCGACTTCGGTGATCGGCTGGACTTTGGCCGTGATTTTGCCGCCGGAGGCCTTCGGCACGACATCGCGCCAGAACGGGCCTTCATGTTTCTTGAAGTTGTTCAGGTTGCCCCAGGTGCCGACGGCGTTGAACGTCTGGCGCTTCAGGTCCTGTGCGTGTGCGGTGTTGATCGCGATGGCGCCGGCGACCAGCGCCGCCCCGGCTGCCAGGCGCAATCCCGTGGTTGTCATTCTCGACATGATATTCTCCACTGGTTCCTCGTCCGGAAATTTGGTCGGAACAGCCGTCCGGCGCCTCAGGTGTCAAATTCGTTTCTTGTTGCCGCCTGACACCGCTCCTCGAGCGCCAATCGTACGAGTAGCGCCTAAATCAAACAAATTGATTGTTTTTTGCATTAAAGATAAAAAATTTTTATAATAATTACGCTTCAGCGACGACGTTTCGGCTGCCTTTCGCGGCATCGTCCGCCAGGCGGCCGATGAGTTGCGCCAGAGGATTTGGCGGGCTGGCGGGCCAGGTCGATGTAAACACAAGGCTCGCGAGCGGCAGATCCGTATCGACCAGGCGCAAGCGGCCGTCCTCGATCTGCGAACGGACAATGTCCAGGGGCACCGCCGCCAGGCCTACGCCGTCCTCCGCCATCCGAATCATCGTCGCCACGGAACTCGAACCGCTGATCCGCGGCGTCGGCAGGTCCGGCCGGCTCAGCGCCTGCCGGATCTGCAGATGCGGCCGGGTCTGCCGCAGGAAGGTGACGATCGGCACTTTCGCCATGGCCTCCAGCGTCAGGCGTCCGGGCGGCAGCGTCATTGCCGGCCCCGCCACCCACACCATCTCGTAGGCGCACAAGGCCTGGTTGACCATGCTGGGCTCCGACACCGGCCCGAGCAGGAAGGCGATGTCCAACTCCCGCGCAACCAGTTGCTCGCGCAGATTGACGGACAGGTCGACATACAGTTCCAGCGACACGCCCGGGTAGTTGGCGTGAACCTGGCGGATCAGTTCCGGGATCCAGTCATGGACCAGCGTCTCGGACGTGCCGAGCCGGACCAGGCCTGCAGGAGCGTTCCGGTCGCCGATCGCCGCCTTTATTTCCGCTGCAAGCGCCACATAACGTTCCGCCCGGGGCAGCAGATCCAGGCCGGCCGGTGTCAGCTGCATCCTGCGGCCCGTTCGGTCGAACAGTTTGGCACCCAGTTCTTCTTCCAGGGCCGCGATCCGGGCCGAAATGGCAGGCTGGGTCGCTCCCAGCCGGTCGGCCGCCGCTGTGAAACTCCCAAGCGTCGCTGCCCAGACGAAGGTTTCCGCGTTCTTCAGGTTCATGGCGCAAGAAGGGTCGCGACGTTCCTCTGTACGATCCGGCGCGCGAGCGCGTCGGGATAGCGCCGGGAAGTCACCGGCAGCCGCTTGCGGGCCGCCGGCCGGCCGCCCGGCGCATCGGCTGCGACATCGATAAAGCTGCCGCCCCGGTCGATCCGGAATTGCCTGCCGCTCATGGCTCCGTCCGCTGAATGGCGTCCGGTGCAATAGAAGCCAGCGCCCGCCGAATCGCAAGGGCGGCCGGGCGACCCCGAGGAGCCGGGCTTCCGCGCCAAGCCGGCTTGCCCTAAAACCGGCGCACCCCGCCAATCGCAGGTGCCCCCGCCATGCGCCGGATCGATTCGCCCTTCGTCCATCCGTTTGCCGGCTTCGATATCCCGGCGCTGGTCGCCGCGCGGGCGGCCAGTCATCCGGACAAGCCGTTCCTGGTGTGGGAGCCGTTCGAGGGACCGCGCGCGAGCTGGACCTTCGCCGAATTCGCCCATGAGGTCGACCGCGTGGCGGCGGGCCTGGCGGCGCGGGACATAAAGGCCGGCGACAGCCTCCTGGTCCATCTCGACAACTGCCCGGAAATCCTGTTCGCCTGGTTCGCCTGCGCGAAGATCGGCGCGATCTGCGTGACGACCAATGCCCGCTCGGCGGCTGACGAGATGCGCTACTTCGCCGACCACTCCGGCGCCGTCGCGGCGATCACCCAGCCGAAATTCGCCGCCATGATCGGCGGCGCCTGCAAGGATCTGCGCTGGGTCGCGGTCACCGAAACCGACAATGGCGAAGCGCCCGCACCGGGCAGTGCGCCGGGAAGCGGGCCCGGAAGCGTACCGGGCGGGGACAGCTTCGCCCGGCTGGCGGGCGATCCCGCCGATGCGCCGCGCCGGCCGGCCGACCCGATGGCGCCGCTCTCGGTCCAGTTCACGTCGGGCACGACCTCCCGGCCCAAGGCGGTGCTGTGGCTGCACGGCAACGGCCTTTGGGGCGCCCGGATGAACGCCGTCCACGAGGACCTGCGCGAGACCGACTGCCACCTGACCTATCTGCCGATCTTCCACACCAACGCCCAGGCCTATTCCGTGCTCGCCTCGCTCTGGGCCGCTGCGACCTGCGTGGTCCAGCCGCGCTTCTCGGCCAGCCGCTTCTGGAACGTGGCGGCGCGCAACGGCTGCACCTGGACCAGCATGGTGCCCTTCATGAACAAGGCGCTGATGGACCACGACGTGCCCGATGGCCACACCTTCCGCCTGATGGGCAACGGCATCTGCAGCCCGCCGACCGACGAGATATTCGGCGTCAAGACCATCGGCTGGTGGGGCATGACGGAGACCATCACCCAGGGCTTCGTCGGCGACGTCCACCTGCCGAACCGGCCGCTCTCCGTCGGCAAGCCCTCGGTCGAATACGATATCCGTGTGCTGAACGAGGCCGGCGACCCGGTCGGCCCGGACGAGACCGGCGACCTGTTCATCCGCGGCGTGCGCGGGCTCTCCATGTTCGCCGAATATCTCGGCAACGCGAAAGCGACCGCCGAAGCGTTCGACGACGAAGGCTTCTTCACGACCGGCGACAAGATCACGGTCCACAGCGATGGCTTCTGCAGCTTCGCCGACCGGGCCAAGGACATGCTCAAGGTCGGCGGCGAGAATGTGGCCGCATCGGAGGTCGAACGGGTGATCGCCGAGCAGCCGCTGGCCCGCGAGGTCGCCGTTGTCGCGAGGAAGCATCCGATGCTGGACGAGGTGCCGGTCGCCTACATCCTGGTCGACGGCGGGGCGGACAATGCGCCGCCGGACTACGGCGAGCGCATCATCGCGGCCTGCCGGGAATCTCTCGCCGATTTCAAGGTGCCGCGAGAAGTCCGCCTGGTCGACGACTTCCCGCGCTCGACCATCGAAAAGATCGCCAAGAACGTGCTGCGCGCCGATCTGGAAGCGGAGCGGCCGGACGACGGCTGAAGCCGACCGGGCGCGCGGGGCCTACCCCAGGCCCTTCTGGCCCATGGCGAGGAATTTCTCGCGCCGCTGTTTGCGCAGAACGGGGCCGCCGAATTCGAGCAGCGCCTCGAGTGCCCCGGCAATGGCGTCCCTGACGTTGCCGAAAATGAGATCCTTGTCCCGGTGCGCGCCGCCGACCGGTTCCGGGACGATGGCGTCGATCACCTCCAGGTCGAACAGATCCTGCGCCGTGAGCTTGAGCGCGTCGGCGGCGTCCTGCGCGACATCCGAATCGCGCCACAGGATGGAGGCGCAGCCTTCGGGCGAGATCACCGAATAGACCGCGTGCTCCAGCATGAGCACCCGGTTGGCCGCGGCCAGCGCGATCGCGCCGCCGGAGCCGCCCTCGCCGATCACGACGCCGATCAGCGGCGTTTCCAGATCGAGGCAGGTTTCGATCGACCGGGCGATCGCCTCGGCCTGGCCGCGTTCTTCGGCGCCCTTGCCGGGATAGGCGCCCGACGTGTCGACCAGCGTAACGACCGGCAGGCCGAACCGTTCGGCCAGCCGCATCAGGCGCATCGCCTTGCGGTAGCCCTCCGGCCGCGCCATGCCGAAATTGTGGGTCAGGCGCGATTCGGTGTCGTGGCCTTTCTCGTTGCCGATGACGACCACGGAGCGGCCGTCGAAGCGCGCAAGGCCGCCGACGATGGCGCGATCCTCGGCGAAGGCGCGGTCGCCGGCGAGCGGCAGGTAATCCTCGAACAGGTTTTCGATGTATTCCAAGGCGTGCGGGCGCTCCGGATGGCGCGCAACCAGCACCTTCTGCCACGGCGTCAGCTTCGAATAGGTCGAGCGCAGCATGCGCTCCACCTTCTCCTGCATCCGGCCGACTTCCTCGGCAATGTTGAGGGCGCCGCCGTCCGTCAGGTGGCGCAATTCTTCGATCTTGCCTTCGAGTTCGGCGATCGGTTTTTCGAATTCGAGAAAGGACGGCATGGCGGGAGAATAGCGGATTCCGGAAATAATTCAATCGGTGGCGAAGGCGAAAACAGTTATCTGCACTGCAAATCTCCGTTACGCATCTCGACTTCGGGGCCCGGCTCGCGTTCCGTCAAAGTCTCCAGAAACGCCACCAGATCGGCCTGTTCCTGCGCGCTCAGGTCGAGCCGGCGCAGGATCCGTTCCCCGCCGGCGTGCAGCCGTTCCTCGTCGAGGGTCGAATAGTGCCGGACCACGTCGGCGAGCGTCTGGAGGCTGCCGGCATGCATGTATGGCGCGGTGAGCGCCGCGTTGCGCAGGCCCGGCACCCGGAATTCGCCGAAGTTGCTGTGGGCCAGGCGGACATGGCGGGTCTTGACGGCAGTGGACCGCGCCGGATCGTCGTTAAACCGCCCCAGCAGGGTGTACGGGCTCTTGCGCAACTTGCGGATGCCACCGAAGCGGCCGGGATCGGCCCGGCCGGGTCCGGCGAAATGCGGCACGCCGGCATCGGCGAATTCGCCATTGGTGAAGGCCGGGCCGAAATGGCAGAAGGCGCAGTTGCCCCGGCCGACGAACAGGCGCAGGCCGCGTTTGGCGGCGGCGGGGTAGCGGGCCTGGCCGGCGGCATCGTTGCGGGCGAGCGCATCGCGGAAATCGTCGAACGGCGTGCGGCCGGTGACGAGGGTCTCCAGGAACGCAGCCAGCGCCTTGCCGAGATCGACGAAAACCCGCTGGTCGTCCGGGCCGGGCGCTTCGCCGAAGGTCTGCCGGTAGCCGCAGGAGAGATTGCGGTCGGCACGGACGAGCCGGGCCGCACCGGCCGCGCCGATGCCCATCTCGCGCCGGTCGAGCAAGGGCCGCAGATTCTGCGCCCAGAGGGTGTCCTGCGCGCCGTCCCAGCCGAACCAGCGGTTGAAGCGCAGGTTGAACAGGCTGAGCGCGTTGCGGTCGACCGCCTCGTGGCCGCGGCTACGGGCCCGACCGTCGGTCCAGCCCGCGTCCGGCCGGTGGCAGGTTGCGCAGGAGATCGTGCCGGAGAGCGACAGGCGGGTTTCGAAGAACAGCGCCTTTCCGAAGGCGATGGCGGCCGGCTTGCCGGAAACCCGATTGCTCGGATCGGGAACGGCCGCCGGCGGCCATGGCCCATGTCGCAGGATCTTCCGCCTTTCCCCGGCCGTAAGATCGCTCGCCCCGGCCGGATGTGTGGCGAAGGCCAATAGTATCAAAATCAATAGTATACGGTATGCAACTACTAATTTTCTAATGATTACAGTCATTTGGAGGCCGCCGGTTTGAGGCTCCTCGGTCCGTCAATTCCCCCCGTCCTTTCGACCCGAGCGCTCCCTTTCGTGTCGCTTCGACGGGTGGAAATGGACGGAATACAGAATCGCCGGCTCATTCCAGAACCGTTTCCGCGGTCAGCTTCTCTCTTCCCGCGTCGCCGGCGATATCCAGAATGAGCTGCCAGCGGCCGGGCATGTGGAACAGCAGCCCTTCGGCGGCGCCCGACAGGCCGCTGAGAGTCACACCGGGCCGGTAGTTCATGCCGTGCCGATGGTCCGGCATCCAGCCGCGCAGTCTGACCTGCCGGACCGGCGGTCCGCAGAGCCGGAAGCGAATGGTAAAATGGGCGCCGACCGGGATGGCGGCCGGGGCGGATTGCCACCATACGGACCAGGTCTTTCCGGCGATCCTCTGCGCGCCGGTCCAGCCCTGCGGCCGCTCGCAGGCCGCCGCGCTGCCGGCCGTCAGGGCGAGCGCAAACGTCGCCGCGACCGCCGGTCCGCGCAGGCGCCTCCGGATCATCGCACGCTAGCGCAACTGCGCCAGGTGCGGCCGGATCATCGCCTCGCCGTTGCGCCAGGCGATCTTCTCGGCGAGGTCGGGCGGCAGGTCGCGCAGCCATTCCCGGGTCCAGTTGGCGTGCTCGACGACATAGTGCCAGCGTTCCGGGGTGAAGGTATCGGTGCCGACCATGACCCGGTCGGGGAAGGCGGCGAACAGGCTGCGCCAGCCGTCGTCGACCCGGCCGCCGTGGGCGTGTTCGCTGCGGAAGGCGAGGTCGGTCCACAGGTTCGGATGCTTCTCCAGCATCGGGCCAACAATGTCCGGACCGGAGAACCCGGCATGGGCCCACAACACCCGCGCGTCCGGCCACTGGGCGAATATCCCGTCGACGGCGCCGGCGTCGGAATGGGCATGCAGCAGAAGATTGTGCCGGCGCGCCAGTTCGATCATGCGCCGCGGCACGGCCTTTTCCGTCTGGCCGGCGAACAGATGGAATTCGCCGACCGCGACCCAGCGGAACCGCTTGAGCCGGTCCTCGAGGAAATCGATCACCGTCGGATCGTCGACCCAGCGGCTGATTTCGCCGCGCCGGCGATAGGGGCGCAGGCTGGGCAGGACGAGATCCGGCGCAGCGGCGTAGAGCGCGCGGGTCCCGGCATCGCCCGAACTCGAAATCAGCGCCCGTTTCAGCCCGGCCTTCTCCATAAAGGCGACCGCGTCCGCGACGGAATGCAGCTCTGCCGCATCGTGGCTGAAATGGATATGGGCGTCGAAGATCGGCATCGGCGCACCGACGGCGCGGGCCGCCGAAGGCAGCAGCGTCGCCGCAGCCGAGGTTGCCAAAAAGCAGCGGCGCGAAATCATGGCGGGCTCCTTACCGCTTGGCTCCCCGAATCCTGTCACTCCTGGCGCCTGCATGGCAAGCCCGCAGGCGGCCTGTTGCGACGATGCAGGGCGCGGCAGGGCGCGGCAGGACGGGTGGCAGGGGCGGCGGACTTTCCCGAACCCCGTAGCCGTCAATTGCCCTGTTGATCAGGTTAAGCGATTGAACGATACTTATGCACCTGAAAACAAATTCGAAGAGTCGTTGCGATGCTGTCGGGGCCGTTGAAGGACTCCGGCGTTTCCGGACCTTGCGGGAATGCAACGGCGCGGCCGGGCCGCATCGCCGCCGCCCCGGTTGCGCTCGCGGTCCTGGCGCTGGCGCCTTCACCGGAGCCTTCGGCATCGAGGCAGGGCGCTACGGCCGAAGGGACATCGTCATCGCCACAGCGGGCGCGGAGACCCACGGCATTCTTGCGCGCAACTTCGGCACGTCGGCGGGCGACGGCGCCATCGTCATCGACGTGGGGGCCTCCGTTACGGCCGGCGGCGCGGATGCGCACGGCATCGCCGTCGGAGAGGTCAACGACACCGACGCGGTGATCGATGTTTCCGAGATCATTGCTCTGTCCCGGTAATTTTGCGGGGGTGCGCCAGTTTCCGAATGGCCTAACATTGGGCGATCCACCATATTCGCGGGGACTGCTGAGAGTTTCTCGGGAATTGTCGATGGCGCCATGACCAATAGAACGGCGTTCGATCGCATTCTGGCGTCGCTGCACGATGCCGTGCTCGACGACACCCGCTGGCCGGCATGCTCCGCCCTCATCGACGAGACCTGCCGGACCAAGGGCAACATGCTGACCTTCGCGAGCGGGCAACCCCCGGACGACGTCGAAATCCACTTGGCGCGGCTCTCTTACCGCGGCGAACGCGACTGCGCCCTGGAGCGCGAATATATCGACGTCCATTACCCGCGGGACGAACGGATACCGCGCCTTATTCGCCTGCCCGACAGCGACGTGGTCCACACCACCAGGCTGTACACTGAAGATGAGCTGAAGGCGTCGGCGGTTTACAACGAGTTCTTGCCGGTTTCCCAATTCCAGAATGGCATCCATGTCCGCATGGACGGACCGAACGGATCGCGAATCATCTGGAGCACGGCCGATCCCGTCGGCGGGGACGGCTGTTCGTTCTATCAGACGGCGCTCATCCGGGATTTGCTTCCCCATCTTCGGCAGTATGTGATTGTCCGACAGGCGCTCGGCGAGGCCAGGGCTCTGGGAATGTCCCTCACCGCGCTGCTGGAGACGAACGGGCTCGGCATCGTCCACCTCGACGGTTGCGGGCGGATCGTATCGACGAACGACCGCGCGGGAGACATGCTGCGAAAGGGCGATGCGCTGCTCGACCGGTGCGGATGTCTTCATGCCCGGCTGCCCGCCGACGACGCCGCTCTCCAGGCATCGCTGGCGCGCGCGGTGCCCGGTTGGGGCGGACAGGGAGCGGGCGGTTCGCTCCCGATCGGCCGCCCGGACCACCTGCCCGGAGTTACGGTGCACATCAATCCCGTCGGCGGCGGCGAGATCGACTTCCGCCCCTGGCGCATCGCCGCGGTCGTGCTGGTAGTCGACCGCGAGCCGGCAAGAGTCGATCCCGAATTTGTCGGGGCGGTCCTCGGCCTTACCCCGGCGGAAAGCCGGGTGGCGGTGCTGCTGGCCGAGGGCAGGACCGTCCGCGATATCGCCGCTTCGACGGGCCGTACGGAAAAGACCATCCGTTGGCATGTGCGGCAGATTTTCGAGAAGCGCGGCATCTCACGGCAGGCCGACCTGGTGCGGCAGGTGCTGTCGCTCGCCGGTTCTCCCGATCCCGGATCCTGAATTCGACACGCCGGCCGTCGCCGGGGTCGGCACCGAAAGGGCCGGCGGCCCTCTGCTTTAACCCGGTCTCTCCAACGGAATAATTCCGGCCGATCCCCGCAATGTTGCCGGGGTCGCGGCGCTGCCCATCGCCTAGATTCGCACGACTCGCAGCGGTCGGCTGTCGGGCTCGGCCCAAGCATTGCAGGGACAATGTCCTTGCCTTCGCATCGGCTCCCGCGAAACGGCCGGCCGGAAAATCGCTCCGAAGATGGGCGGGGAGAAGAGCGGCCATGTTCTCGCAAAGCAAATCGGATGTCTTGCGACAGGCGTCGCAGCGGCCATCGTCGCGCTGGCGATACTCTCCGCCCCGGCACAGGCAGCCAGACGAGCGGCGCCGGGCTGCGCCGGCGCGCCGCCTGGCCGCGGGGCTGGTTGCGCTGGCGGCCGTGGCGTATGCGGCGCCGGCCGGGGCACAGACGCCGGCCGTATGCAGCAACGCGCCGGCCGCCGGCGAGCGGATCCAATGCGTCGAGGACGCCGCCTCCACCGCCGATATCGCGATCGGCACCTCGGGCCTCACCCTCGAAACGACGGGGGACACGGAGTCCGGCATTGTCGGGTCCCATTCCGGCGAAGGGAACATCGTCATCGAATCCGGCTCGGACACGATCGGGACGGCGGGGCAGCTTTCCCACGGCATCCTGGCGACGCACCAGGGCGGCACGGGCGACGTTTTCCTGCGCGTGTCCTTCGCGGACATTAGGACGACCCGGTCGGGCGCGGGTGCGTCCGCCCGCGGCATCTACGCCGACTCGACGGTCGACGGGACGATCGCCGCCGTCGTGACCGGCGGCAGCATCGTCACCCAGGGAGACTTCTCCCACGGCATATTTCTCGAGCAAAGATATGCGGGTTCCGGCCGGGCCGGCGCGATCGTGCTCGATATCGGCGGCGGCGCCGCGATCCGGACCGCGGGTGGGAGCGCCAGAGCGGTCGAAACCGTCCGCAAGAGCGACGGGGACATCGCGATCCGCCTGCGCGACGTGACCCTCGAGACCGCCGGCATCTGGTCCCACGGCGTGGCGGCGATCCAGAACAACGACCTCAGGGCCGATATCGCGGGCGACATCCGGATCGACCTGCTGGGCGGCGTCCGGATCGTCACGTCGGGCGACAGAGCCTACGGCATTGTTGCCGAGGCCAAAGGCAACGACCCGGCGCGCCGCAGCGACATCACGGTGACGGCGCGGGGCGGCAATTCCATCGTGACGGAAGGCGACGAGGCCCATGGCGTTCTCGCCCAAAGCTTCAACAGCGGCGCAGGCGATATGCTCCTGGACCTCCGGGGACTCTCCGTAACCGCCGGAGGCAGCAATGCCCAAGGTATTTCTGCAAGACACACCAGCGCCGGGGACGTCAATATCCGGCTTTCGGGCGGCGGCGTGACGACGCGCGGGGTGACCGCTGAGGGAGTTGTTGTCTCAATGTTAGGGGCCGGCGACATCCGCATCGTCAGCCGGAACCATCGCATCGTCACGGAAAGCACGGCGCTGGACGCGACCTCGCAGGCCACCCGATCCCACGGAGTCCTGGTATCGCGCTACGGCCGGGGGGACATCGTCATCGACCTGTGGGGCGGCGCCATCGAGACCCGGGGCGTTCAGTCCCACGGCGTCAATGCCTATAGTTATCAGGTCGAGAACGGCGGCAACGTCAGTGTCCGCACCGGCGGCGGCCACAGCATCGCCACGGCGGGCGCGGGCGCCCACGGCATTCTTGTGCTCAACTTCGGCACGTCGGCGGGCACCGGCGCCATCTTCATCGACGTGGGGGGCTCCGTGCGGGCCGGCGGCGCGGATGCGCACGGCATCGCCGCGGGATCTCTCGACGACAACGACGCGGTGACGGGCGCGTCCCCGCTGGACGACGACGGCTACCGGCGGCAGACCGTGCGGGTGAACGGCCGGGTCTATGGCGGCTCGGGCGACGCCGCGGGCATCTTCCTGGCCGGCGGCGGGCGGGTGTTCATCGGGCCGCGCGGCGTGGTCGGCGCCCTCTCCGGCGTCGCGGTCCGTGCGGCGGGCAACACCGTCGTCAACAGCCAGACTGTGCCGCGCCGGCTTCTGGTCCACCTGACGCCGGACGGCCGTTCCCCCGCCGGCCTGCTCGACGGCACGATCGTCAACGACGGCGGCGAGACCGTGTATGCGGTCAACGGCACGCCGCTCTACGACAGCGAAGAAGGCGGGCGCACCGGCCTGTGGGCGCCCAACGGCGCGCGCGACGTGACGCTGGTCGAGGGCTTTACCGGGCTCGACTTCTCCTCGGCCGACTCCTTCATCGACCGCTACGCCCCGCGGGCCGCGGTCTACGAAGCGCTGCCCGGCGCCCTGCTGCGGCTGGACGAGACGGGCGGCCCCGGTATGGGCGGCCCCGGTATGGGTGGCTTTGGGGCGGAGGGCGCGGAGGGTATGGAAGGCGGTCGGCTGCGCCGTCTGGGCTCGCCGCTGTGGCTGCGGTTTTCCGGCGGCTTCGGCTCCTTCGGGCCGCGCCGGGCCACGGTCGGCGGGCGCTTCCGCTACACCCGCTATGCCGCGGAAGCGGGCATGGACTTCCGGCTCGGCGCCGGACTGACCGGTTGGGCCGGGGCGCGGCTGGTCCGGGGCACGGCGCGGGTCTCGTCGCCGGCCGGCGGCGGCCGGATCGCCGCGACCGGCTGGGGCCTGGCCGGCGGGCTGGACTGGCGCAACGAAAGCGGCTTCTACGCAACCGGTCGGCTGACGCTGACCCGTTACAGCGCCGATCTTTCCTCTTCCACCCGCGGCGGCCTGAAGAAAGGCGCGACCGGCCTTGCCCATGCCGTCGACCTGGAGGGTGGCCGGCGCTTCGACCTGGGCGGCGGGACGCGCTTGACGGCCCGGGCCTGGCTCAACAGCGCGGGCATCTCGATGGGCGGCTTTACCGATACCGTGCGCTCCCGGGTCTCGTTCCGCAAGGCCGACCGGGTGCGGGCCGGCATCGGCCTCGCCGCCGGGACGGTATTGACGCTGAACGGCGGGGCCGACAGCCTGGCGCTCAGCGGCGCGTTGGGCGCGGAGCGCACCCTCAGCGAGGAGAGCACGGTCGCGGTGTTCGCCGAACGGCTGGAGGCGGGCGATCCGGCGCCCCGGCTGCTGCTCGACGCCGGCGCAACCTGGCGCCGGGGCACTCTCGCCCTGCACGCCGCCGCCACCGCACGCGGCCTGCTCTCCCGCGACGCCGAATATGGCGGCCGCCTCGAACTGCGTATGGCGTTCTAGGGCCTGTCCGTTTCGGCTGGACCCTCCGACACGACCAAGAACGCCCCCTTCGACTTCGCTCAGGGCAGGCTCTCGATACGCCGCTACGGCAGCCGGACCCGGAGCAGTTCGAGCGGCCCGGACGCCGCGCCGACGCGGCACGGCATGTCGCCGGGAAGCGTGAAGCTGTCGCCTGCCGCCAGGGCGTCCGGCGTGCGGCCGTCGACCGTCAGGGTCAGCCGTCCGTCCAGCACGAAGTGGAAAAGGAATTCGCCGCCATGCTGAACCACCACGTCGACGTCGTTGGCTTCCTGCCGCAGCACCGCGACCTCCGCCAGCCCGCCGGTCGCCTGTGCGATGCCGAGGTCGCGCGCTTCGAAGCCGGCCATGTCCGCCGGCGCCCAGCACGCGCCCTCCGCCCGGTGGAGCACGAAGCGCTGGCCGCCGTAGTCCCGCTTCGGCAGGTGGCGCCCCGTCGGCAGGGGCAGGTCGTGGTCGAGCAGGGTCATGTGTTCGGCCGGACTACCGATTTCGATCACCTCCAGTCCATCCGAGCATTCCAGAACCCGGTGGCGAATCTCCGGCGGCTGGAGCACGCAATCGCCCGGCCCCATGACGAAGGGCTCGCCCTGGTCCTCGTAGACCAGCCGCACCCAGCCCTTGTAATTGTAGATCATCTGGAAGCGGATCTTGTGGAAATGGACGTTGTCCGGCACAGGCCCACCGTCCGGGATGCGGATATGGGAGGCGATGAACCGGCCGCCCTCGCGCTCCGGGATCAGGTCGCGGTAGAGCATCCCGGCCCGGCCGACGCCCCAGCCGCCCCCGCCATTCGCGCCGCCCGTCCTGCAAATTGTCAGCTTCTGGTCGAGCGGCGGCAGGTCGAGCGGCGGATCGGCCTCGACCACTGTCACCGTTGCGCCATTGGGCGCCGTCACCGTGCGCGCGCCGCCCAGCAGCGTCGCGGGATCGGCGCCGGCGATGCGCAGCGCCGGCGGCGGGCCTTCGGCATCGCGGTCGAGCCGCAGCCGGAGCCCGTAGCCGGACAGGCTGGCGATTGCGGGATCGTCGGCCGGATGGATGGCGTCGAGCCGGAAGCCGAGGGTTTCCCGGAAGAAGGCGAGCGTGGCGTCGAACTCCGGGCTCGGCAGGATCACTTCGGCGGTCGGTGTTGTCATTTTGCGCCTTGTTCGAGCCGCTTCCTGCCCGGCCGCTTGGCGCATCCGACTCTCCGGTAGCGCCCCGATCGAACCGGTACCGCCTCCGACTATCACGAAATACCCGCAGTCGCGATAGCCGGTCGAACGAGATTGATATTACCGGCAGGTAAGCCTAGATTGCAGGCAACACCCCTTGCGGTTTCGACCGCAGGGCGCGGGGCCTCTTCGGAGACCCCTGCTTTTTTGAGCGAACCCGGATGCGCACGTTCGTTTATGTGGACGGTTTCAACCTCTATTACGGCGCCCTCAAGGGTACGCCGTGGAGATGGCTGGCCACCTTCGCTGACTTCCCGACACGTCTTCCCTTGCCTCGCGGCTCATTCACCCCGAACCTAGGACATGGTCGGCCTAGGCGATTTCTTCTTTCACAAACGTGAGCTGCGCATCAAGAAGGAAGTACGCCAAGATGGAGGCTTGCTGTTCGACAGGCCTTTCGACGATCAATTTTCGAACAGGGTCTCGAACATTTAGGCGCGCAGAGAAAAAATTCACAGTATCAGAAAGCAGCTTTCGATTGTCGTCAAGACTCAACCGCTTTTCACGCAAAACCGGCAACAATCGGTCAATGCCCATGAACTTTCGCCTAAACCGTTCGGGTTCCCTCGAATAAATATATCCAAACTGATCCTCCGCCTTGAAGCTCACATGGTGATTTTCGGTGTAATTGGGAAGAGTGATTTGATTTGGCGAAAACAGAGCAGACCCCTGCGACACAACACTCATAGTATCGTAGGCATCCGCAAGCTCCTCGGATTCATACATTTGACTGGTGACATAGAAGACTGCGTTGCCTTGCGCCTCCAAGTTTTGCAATGCACGATGCTGACAATAACGCGCTCTCTTGTGAAGGTACATACGGTAAACTCTCGGAAAGTAGAATTTACCATCGCGAATTTCCTTGGCATTTCTCTGTATCAGGACAAAGGACCGCTTAAGCTGCAAGTAGACCGGAGTTGAGTCACTTAGAGCTATTTCAACATCATAGCCCGCGCTCGCCTCGTCCCATTGGCTAATGAAGTCTGGCGCCTTCGGGAAACGACCGCCATGAACATAATCTTGTTCAAATTCCCGTAAGAAAACGTAACCGAAAGTCAACTCTGTGAAGTCTGGCCAAGGCATAAGCTTTTGTCTCCACCACTGTAGCGTCGGTAATTCCGTCAACCAGTCGTTGGGAATTACTCCGCTGTCTGACTCCTACAGAAGCATGATTGCGCGGTCTGCTTGCCCTATATACAAGCGGGAATGCAGATTTGAAACATGTTGCCGTGCAACTCCCCGACCACACGGCGTTTTCGCGACAAAGCACCGGCAGTTTCGAAAGGGTCCGGCAACGTATAGCAATCGTCTGATCTCCATAAGATTCCTATTGTACTGCCGTACCCACGAATTTTCCAAAAACTTTTTGGCATTGCTTGGTTCAATCTTTGCTGAGTTCAGTAATTCACTTATCCCGAAAGACCGGCCGCGGCCTGCCGCGCCACCCGGTCGGCCGTTGCCCAGATCGTCCGTTTCCATTCCGGCTCGTCGCCGTAGAAGGCGTCGCGGATCTGCCGCTTGATCGCCCTGCCCTCGTCCGATCCCGGATCGCCGTAGAGATGCAGCCAGTTGTCGGCGCGCAGGGCCTCGAGCACCTCCGGCAGGGATTGGGTGCCGTATTCCAGCGCGACGCTCGTCACCTCGGCCTCCCCGGCGATGCCGTCGAACCCGTTTTCCATGGAACCGGTCACGGCGGCGGACAAGCTGTCGTTGCGCTCGGGCGATTTCACCTCGTCGCCGTACCACTGGCGCGCCCGGTCCGCGCCGCGTCCGTCCGCGCCTTCGACGCTGATGATTTCGCAGGCGCCATGGTCGCCGAGACCGGTGTGAAAATCCAGATGGGCGACCCGCCGCGCGCCGCGGCAGTGCGCGTCGACGATGGCCTGCCAGGTCTGCGCCGACCAGGAGAGTGCCCGGCCGCCGAAAAACAGGCCGTCGGGAAAATCGTACTGGCCGCCGCTCACCGCCTCCTGGAAGGCGAACATGCCGTGCTCCCTGATATAGGCGGCGATGGCGGCATCGGCCCTTTCGCGCCCCGGCCCGGTCCAGTCGCGCGGCGTCAGCCAGGCATGGATTTCGGCATATTTCTCGTTCGCCGGATGCCCCGCGCCGTGATCCAGATTGTTGCGGTTGAGATCGATATTGTGCTCGGTCACACGGCGCAGCCAGGCAAACCCGTAGGGGTTGATGGCGTGGACCAGGACCAGGGCGCAATCGGCGGGCAGCAGATCGAACGCGCCGGTCTCCAGCATGCCGACCTGGCAGCCGGACCCGCAGAAGCCCTCGACGCCGTGGGTGCCGGACGAAACGATCAGCACGCCCGCCGCTCCGCCCGCCGCCGGGCCCGGCGCGGGGCCGAGCCGGGCCACATCGGTCGTGAGTGCGCCCCCGCCGGGCTGCCGGGCGTTCGGATTGACGTGGGTCTCCATGACCGCACCGGTCCGCTCCGCCGCTGCGCGGAACTTGGCGCGCGCCTCGGCATAGTCGGCGGCAAACCAGGATTCAGGCGGGTTCATCGGGCTTCGGCTATGCTACATTATCGCGTTCGACGGGGGCCAATGTAAGGCCGGAACCTGCGGGCGCTCAATGGCCGGCGCGGCAAGGTGCAGGGATCGATGGACGCAGACGAACCGACACGACATGCGACCGACCATCGCGATGCCGTCGGCCGGCTGGACCGGGAACAGCGGCGGGAGCTCCTGCAACGCTCCGACCGCAAGGGCCTCGCCCATCTTGCCGGCCATCTGGCGGCGCTCGGCGTTGCCGGAACGCTGATCGCCCTGGAGGCGCCGGGCTGGCCGGTGCTGCTGCCGATCCACGGCATCCTGCTGGTCTTCCTGTTCTGCCTGCAGCACGAGGCGGTGCACAAGACGCCGTTCCGCAGCGCCTGGCTGAATGCGGCGGCGGGCTGGGGCGCCGGGCTCGTCAACCTGCTGCCGCCGGTCTGGTTCCACCACTTCCACATGGACCATCATCGCTACACCCACGATCCGGCGCGCGATCCGGAGCTGGCCCGGCCCTTGCCGCGGTCGAAGGCGGGCCTCGCCTGGCTGATTGCCGGCGGCCCGTACTGGACGAGCCAGGTCCGCACGCTGCTGGTCAACGCCGCCGGCCGCAACCGCGACGGTTTCGTGCCGCCGGCGGCACGCGCGCAAGTGGTGTGGGAGGCCCGGTCGTTCCTTGCCGTCTATGCGGCCGCGGCGGGACTTTCGATCTTCGCCGGCAGTGCGGCCCTGCTGTGGCTCTGGATGCTGCCCGCGCTGCTGGGCCAGCCGTTCCTGCGGGTCTACCTGCTGGCCGAGCACACCGGCTGCCCGCATGTCGCGAACATGCTGGAGAACACAAGGACCACCTTCACCAACCGGCTGGTGCGGTTTATCGCCTGGAACATGCCCTATCATGTCGAGCACCATGTCTATCCGGCGGTGCCGTTCCACCGGCTGCCGGCGTTCCATGCGGTCCTGCGCGAGCATCTGACCGTCACGGCGGACGGCTACCGGGCGGCGATGCGGGCCACGACGGGTGCGATCCTGCGCGGCGAGGCGTAACAGCGGCAGGAGCGGCGCGGTTCGTTGACAGCTTTGGGCGCCCCCCCTATCTGTCCTTGACCCGGAATTCACGCAGCCCCTGCGCTTCGAAGGCCGTGTTTGCTCCCCTTCCCGGAGCGGCCGGGACGCGCCCGCTGTTTCAGGAAAGCCCTTGATGTTCGGCAATCTCGCCCAGAAATTCTTCGGCTCGGCCAACGAACGCTACATCAACCGCGTTCAGCCGATGATCGACCGGATCAACGGGATCGAGCCGGAGATGGAGGCACTGTCGGACGCGCAGCTGGCGGCCCGCACCGGCTGGCTCAGGGAACGCCATCAGAACGGCGAGGCGCTGGACGATCTGCTGGTCGACGCGTTCGCCACGGTGCGCGAAGCGTCGCGCCGCACCCTGGGCGAACGTCATTTCGACGTGCAGCTCATCGGCGGCACCATCCTGCACCGCGGTATGATCGCCGAGATGAAGACCGGAGAGGGCAAGACGCTGGTCGCGACCCTGCCGGTCTACCTGAACGCGCTCGCCGGCAAGGGCGTCCATGTCGTCACGGTCAACGACTACCTCGCAAAACGCGACGCCGAGTGGATGGGGCAGATCTACAAGTTCCTCGGCCTCACCGTCGGCTGCATAACCCAGGAGCTCAGCGACGACGAGCGGCGCGCGGCCTACGGCTGCGACGTGACCTACGGCACCAACAACGAGTACGGCTTCGACTATCTCCGGGACAATATGAAGTTCGACCTGGAGGAGATGGTCCAGCGGCCGTTCAACTTCGCGATCGTCGACGAGGTGGATTCGATCCTGATCGACGAGGCGCGCACGCCGCTCATCATCTCCGGCCCGACCGACGACACGTCCGAACTGTATATGGCGGTCGACAAGATCATCCCGAATCTGTCGCCGGACGATTACGAGATCGACGAGAAGCAAAAGACCGTCGCGCTGACCGACGCCGGCAACGAACATCTCGAGCGCCTGCTGGACGAGGCCGGGCTGCTCAGCGGCAGCAGCCTCTACGAAATGCAGAATGTCAGTGTCGTCCACCACGCCAACCAGGCGCTGCGCGCCCATACCCTGTTCCGGCGCGACACCGACTACATCGTCAAGAACGGCAAGGTCGTCATCATCGACGAGTTCACCGGCCGGATGATGGAGGGCCGGCGCTATTCGGAAGGGCTGCATCAGGCGCTCGAGGCCAAGGAGCGGGTCCAGATCCAGACGGAAAACCAGACCGTCGCGTCGATCACCTTCCAGAACTATTTCCGCATGTATCCGAAGCTGGCGGGCATGACCGGCACGGCCATGACCGAAGCGGCGGAGTTCATCGACATCTACAAGCTGGAAGTCGTCGACGTGCCGACCAATCTGCCGGTCGACCGCACCGACGAGGACGACGAGGTCTACCGCACCGGCGCGGAACGCGACAACGCGGTGCTCGACCTGATCGAGGATTGCTCGAAACGCGGCCAGCCCATGCTGGTCGGCACGGTCAGCATCGAGAAATCCGAACTGCTCTCCGGGAAGCTCAAGGAAAAGAACGTCCCGCACCAGGTGCTGAACGCCCGGCACCACGAGCGCGAGGCCTTCATCATCGCCCAGGGCGGCGAGCCGGCGGCGGTCACCATCGCGACCAACATGGCCGGCCGCGGCACCGATATCCGCCTGGGCGGCAACGCCGACATGCGCATCGTCCAAGAGCTGGGCGACCTTCCGGAAGGCCCGGAGCGCGATGCCAAAGAGGCCGAAATCCGTGCTCAGGTCGAAGAACGCAAGAAACGGGTGATCGCGGCCGGGGGCCTGTTCGTCGTCGCCACGGAGCGGCACGAAAGCCGGCGCATCGATAACCAGCTGCGCGGCCGCTCAGGCCGCCAGGGCGATCCGGGCAATTCGCGCTTTTTCCTGTCGCTGCAGGACGACCTGATGCGCATCTTCGGCTCCGACCGCATGGACTCCTGGCTGCAACGCCTCGGCCTGAAGGAAGGCGAGGCGGTCGTCCACGGCTGGATCAACAAGGCGATCGAGCGGGCCCAGCACAAGGTCGAGGAACGGAATTTCGAGATCCGGAAGAACCTGCTCAAGTTCGACGATGTGATGAACGACCAGCGCAAGGTGATCTACGCCCAGCGCATCGGCATCATGAAGACGGACGACGTCTCGGAGAGGATCCGCGAATACCGCGAGGAGGCCATCGAGGCGATCGTCGAGGACGCGATCCCCGAAGGCGCCTATGCCGAACAATGGGATATCGAGGGCCTGCACACCCGCATCCTGGGAGTGTTCGGCCTCGACCTGCCGATCCGGGAATGGGCGGCCGAGGAGGGCATTGCCGACCAGGAAATCTACGAGCGCATCCTTGAGGCCGTGAACCGGCACATGGCGGAGAAGACCGCTTCCTATTCGCCGGAGCTGATGCGCCTCGCAGAAAAAAGCGTCCTGCTCCAGATTCTCGACCAGCAATGGAAAGAGCATCTGCTTCAGCTCGACCATCTGCGCCAGGCCGTGAACCTGCGGGCCTACGGCCAGAAGGATCCGCTGATCGAGTACAAGCGCGAAGCCTTCGACATGTTCCAGGTCATGCTCGCCGGCCTCAAGGAAACCACCGTCGGTGCGCTTTCCCATCTGGAAATCGAGCTGGATGCCGATCCGGAAAGCCTGCTGCCCCAGGACGAGAGCGCGGCCTGGGAACAGTCCGGCCCCGGCATGGGCGACGACCTTGCGCCCTTCGGATTGCCGCCGCTCGGATCGCTGGAAGACATGGCGCGCATGGCCGGCATGGACCTGGACGCCCTGGATGCCCTGGAACCCGAGCCGGAATTCACCAACGGCAACGGCGGCGTTATCGCGCCGGCGCGCACCCGCCCGGTCCGCACCCGCCGGGCCGCGGATACCGTCGATCCGGGCAACCCGGCGACCTGGGGCAAGGTCTCGCGCAACGCGCCCTGCCCCTGCGGTTCCGGCAAGAAATACAAGCACTGCCACGGCCGGGTCTGACCGTCCGCCGGGCGGGTCCTGGAAGCGGCCCGCGCCCACGCCTCAGGCGCCCGACAGGAGCCTTTCCGCCGTCTCCAGGTCTTCCGGTCGGTTGGCGTTGAAGAACGGGTCCGGCGGGCCGGCGTCGAAATCGGCGACCGCGAGCCTGTACCGCGCCGTCCAGCGGTCGACCTTCGTAATTCCCTCGTCGCGCAGGGCGGATTCCAGTTCGCCGCGCAGGACGACCGGCCACAGGCCGATCACCGGGTGATGCCGTCCGCCCGATGCCGCGCAGGCCATATCCGCGCCGTCGCGCCGGATCGCAGCGCCAAGGCGTTCGGCAAGGTCGGGCGGCAGGAAGGGCGCGTCCGTCGCAGCCGTCAGAATCCAGCCCGCGTCCGGCGCGTTGGCGGCGGCCCAGGCCATGCCGGTCAAGACGCCGGCAAGCGGGCCGGGCTGGCCGGGCAGGATGTCGGCGGCGACCGGCAGGCCGAAGGCGGTGAAGCGGGCCGGATCGCCGTTGGCGTTCAGGACCAGGCGGCCGACCTGCGGCGCGATCCGCTCGATCGCATGGGCGAGCAGCGGCCGGCCGGCGAGCGGACGCAGGCATTTGTCGCCGCCGCCCATGCGGCGCGCCCGGCCACCGGCAAGCAGAACGCCGACGGTTGCGGGATCGGAGCTTCCGGCCGGCATAAATTTCGCGTCCCCGCCCTGCGTCGTCAGGAAGAACTCCTAATACGGTATGCCCGGCTCCGGTGGAAGTAACGGAGACGCCTTCGAGAGGCGGTTCCGGCAATCTTCCCGCCGCGCTATGCTGCCGGCCCGGCCGGGGCCGGGCACCTCGACCGAACGGCGGACAGCGCAATGACGACCCTGAACCGCGACGACCTGCTGCAACGCGACGCCGACGATCCGCTGGCGCGCATGCGCGAGCGCTTCGACCTGCCCGACGGCATGATCTATCTCGACGGCAATTCGCTGGGCGCCCTGCCCCACATCACCAAGGACCGCATCCGCCAGCTGATCGAGGACCAGTGGGGCCTGGACCTGATCAAGAGCTGGAACGCCCACGACTGGTACCACATGCCGGGGCGCTGCGGCGCCAAGCTCGCCGCCTTCATCGGCGCACGGCCAGGCGAGGTCGTCTGCGCCGATTCGACGTCCGTCAACCTGTTCAAGCTGCTCGCAGCGGCGCTGGCCGAACGGCCCGACCGCGCGGTCATCGTTTCGGAAAAGGGCAACTTCCCGACCGACCTCTACATCGCCCAGGGCCTCACCGGGATGCTCGGCCGCGGCCACGAACTGCGCCTGGTCGAGAGCGACGCGGAACTGGACGGTGCGATCCGGGACGATGTCGCCGTCGTCATGCTGACCCATATCGACTACCGCAGCGGGCGGATGCACGATATGGCGGCAGTCACGCGGCAGGCGCACGAAGCCGGCGCCCTCGTGCTGTGGGACCTGGCGCACAGCGCCGGCGCGGTGCCGGTCGATCTCAACGGCGCCGATGCCGACCTCGCCGTGGGATGCGGCTACAAGTATCTCAACGGCGGCCCCGGCGCGCCGGCGTTTCTCTTCATCGCCGAACGGCTTCAGGACCGTATCCGGCCGCCGCTCTCGGGCTGGATGGGCCACGCCGCACCCTTCGATTTCGACTGGTCCTACGCGCCGGCCGAGGGCATCGCCCGCAACCTGTGCGGCACGCCGCCGGTCCTGAGCCTCGCCGCCCTCGAAGCCAGCCTCGATACCATGGCGGATCTCGATATGGCCGCTGTCCGCGCCAAGTCGCTGGAGTTGGGCGACCTGTTCATCGAGCTGGTGGAAACCCGCTGTGCGGGGCACGGTTTCACGCTGGTCTCGCCGCGCGACGCCACCCGGGGCAGCCAGGTCAGCTTCGCCCATCCGGAGGGTTTCCCGATCATGCAGGCGCTGATCGCCGGCCATGTCATCGGCGATTTCCGCGCGCCGGACATCCTGCGCTTCGGCTTCACGCCGCTCTATACCCGCTATGTCGATATCTGGGACGCGGTGGACGTGCTGTCCAGGATCATGGACAGCGGCCGGTGGAACGAGCCGCGCTTCCGCGCCCGCGGCACCGTTACCTGACGCGCCCGCCGGGCGGCCCGGCTTGACACTGCCGGGCTGCGCCGTTTCTATGCGCGCCAGTTGAATGCACGGAACCGCCCGGCGGCAGGGACGCCGGGCGCAGTCTTTGTCCGGCCGGGCCGGCTGCGGCCCGCGGAATCAGCCGGGAGGGAATTGCCGGGCTCATGGGCCAGCTGATCTTCGAGACGGTTCTGAACGGGCTGCAGTTCGGCATCTTCCTGTTCCTGGTGGCAGGCGGGCTGACGCTGGTTCTCGGCATCATGAGCTTCGTGAATCTGGCTCATGGCTCGATGTTCATGATGGGCGCCTACGTGGCGGCGTGGGTGTTCCAGCAGTCCGACAGCTTCCTGCTCGCCGCCATCGCCGGGCTGCCGGTGATCCTGCTGCTCGGCATCGGGCTGGAATATCTCGCCTTCCGGACGCTCTACACCCGCGATCACCTCGACCAGGTGCTGGCCACCTTCGGCTGCATCCTCTTCTTCAACCAGATGGTGCTGGTCGTGTTCGGCGCCGAGAGCCAGGAATTCAAGCTGCCGGAATCGATCAACTTCCCGTTCCCGCTGCTCGGCTTCACCTACCCGTTCTATCGGCTGATCGTGATTCTGGCCGGCATCCTGGTGGCAATCGGCCTGTATATCGCGATTACCCGGACCCGGGTCGGCATGCGCATCCGCGCCGGCGCGTCGAACCGCGCCATGGTCGGCGCGCTCGGCGTCAACGTGATCGCGCTCTACACCATCGTGTTCGGCATCGGCGCAGCGCTGGCCGGTTTCGCCGGCATCATGATCGGCCCGATCGAATCGGTCGAAAGCGGAATGGGCGAGGAAAAGCTCATCCTCGCCATCGTGGTGATCGTGATCGGCGGCATCGGCTCGATCCGCGGCGCCTTCATCGCCTCGATCATCGTCGGTCTGGTCGAGATCGGCGGCCGGGTCTTCATGACCGATATCCTGCGCGCCTTCCTGAACGAGGAATTCGCCCAGACGGCGGGCCCGGCGATCGCCTCGATGATGATCTACATCCTGATGGCGGCGATCCTGTTCTTCAAGCCGGAGGGGCTGTTCCCGGCCCGCACCGGCTAGGCGGGACGGGAGAACGCGACCATGGCCGGACACGGCATATCCAACCTCAACCCGCGGATCAGATTCTCCTTCGCCGATCCGCGCTTCGTCATCATGGTCCTCGGCCTGATCGGCCTGGCCGTGCTGCCGATCGTCGCCGGCGCGGCCGACGACGTGTTCATGATCTCCTTCATGGCGAAGATGATGATCTTCGCCATCGCCGCGGCGAGCCTGGACCTGATCCTGGGCTACGGCGGCATGATCAGTTTCGGCCACGCCGCCTATATCGGCCTCGGCACCTATGCCGTCGCCGTATCCGCCCGCTATTTCGGCGACCTGTGCGCCGATGTCGAGGAAGGCCAGGCCTGCGCCTACGGTTTCCTGGCCAGCGGTTATTTCCAGTTTGCCGCGGCCATCGTCGGCTCGGCGCTGGTCGCGCTGGTCATCGGCGCGATCTCGCTGCGCACGACCGGCCTCTATTTCATTATGATCACGCTGGCCTTCACCCAGATGCTGTTCTTCCTGGGCATCAGCCTGGAGCCGTTCGGCGGCGACGACGGCATGACGGTCGACGAGCGCAGCGACTTCGCCTTTTTCACCATCGGCGACGACATGATCTACGAGGGAGACGGCGCAACCCTCTATTATGTCTGCCTGGGCGCCCTGCTGCTGTCGCTGCTGCTGCTGCGCCGCCTCGTGAACTCCCGCTTCGGCATGGTCATCCGGGGCAGCTATTCCAACCCGGTGCGCATGGCGGCGCTCGGCTATCCGGTCTACCGCTACCGGCTGACCGCCTTCGTCATCGCCGGGACGATCTGCGGCGTCGCCGGCGCGCTGTTCGCCAACCACCAGGAATTCCTGACCCCGGAATACATGATGTGGATCCGCTCCGGCGAGATCATGATCATGGTCATTATGGGCGGGATGGGCACGATTTTCGGCCCGGTGTTCGGCGCGCTCGCCTTCCTGAGCATCGAGGAGTTCCTGCAGGAGCTGGTCGGCAGCGACTACTGGATGATCGTGTTCGGCCCGATGCTCGTCCTGCTCGTGCTGTTCGCCAAGCGCGGCCTGTTCGGGCTGATCCCGGACAACTGGGCGGCGATGCCGCGCTTCGCCGTCGGCCTCGTCCTGCTCGTCGTAGCCGTCGCGATCTTCCTGTTCCTGATCACGCTGGCGACGCCGCTCACCATCGTGCTCGCCTTCGTCCTGCTGTCGCTGATCGTGAAACTCGGCGTCGACTACGCCGGCTGGCCCAGTCCGCTGAAACGGCTGGCGGCGCTGACCGGGAGCCGGTCGGATGGCTGACTCCCTTCGCCCCGGCCTGCATCTCGAAGTCCGCGACCTGTCCAAGAGCTTCGGCCAGGTCCACGCGACCCGGAACGTCAACCTGTCGGTCGAGCGCGGCGAGGTTCACGCCATCATCGGCCCGAACGGCGCCGGCAAGACGACCCTGATCGCGCAACTCAGCGGCGCGATAAGGCCGGACAGCGGCGAGATCATCTTCGACGGCCACGATATCGCCGGCCTGCCGGCGCACAAAATTTCCATGCTCGGCCTGGCCCGGTCGTTCCAGGTGACCAGCATCTTTCTGGACTTCACCGCCGAGGACAATGTCGCGCTCGCCGTCCAGGCCCATGCCGACCATTCCTTCAAATTCTGGAAGCCGGCACAGACCGACCGGGCGCTGCGCGCTCCGGCGCGCCAGGCGCTCGAAACCGTGGGCCTGGGCCATCGCGCCGATACGCTGGCCGCCGACCTGTCCCACGGCGAGCAGCGCCAGCTCGAGATCGCCATGGCGATCGCCACCGGCCCGTCGATGCTGCTGCTCGACGAACCGACGGCGGGCATGGGCGCCGAGGAATCGGCCCACATGGTCGAGCTGCTGCGCGGCTTCGCCCGCGACCACACCATCCTGCTGATCGAGCACGATATGGATGCCGTCTTCGCGCTGGCCGACCGGATCACGGTGCTGGTCTACGGCGAGGCCATCGCGACCGGCGCGCCGGACGAGATCCGCGGCAACGACGAGGTCCGCGCCGCCTATCTCGGCGAAGACTGACGGGCGCGGACTACCGGGGCTGGGCGATGTTGACCCTCGAAAGCGTCGAAACCTTTTACGGCCAGAGCCAGGTCCTGTTCGGCATGGACCTCTCGGTCAACGACGGCGAAGTCGTCACCCTGCTCGGCCGCAACGGCATGGGCAAGACGACCACGATCCGTTCGATCATGGGCCTTACGCCGGCGCGGCGCGGCACGATCGCCTTCGACGGTGATGACATCCGCAACTGGCTGCCCTACCGGGTCGCGCGGGCCGGCCTCGGCCTGGTGCCGGAGGGCCGCCAGGTCTTCCCCAATCTCACGGTCGAGGAGAACCTGATCTCGACCCACGAGAACCGTCACGGCAGCGACGATCCCTGGACGCTGCAAAAAATCTTCGACCTGTTTCCGGGAGTTGCCGAGCGCCGCCGCAACATGGGCAACCAGCTTTCCGGCGGCGAGCAGCAGATGGTGGCGATCAGCCGGGCGCTGATGACCAACCCGAAGCTGCTGATCCTGGACGAGGCGACCGAGGGGCTGGCGCCGCTGATCCGCCAGGACATCTGGCGCACCCTCGACATGCTGAAGGCGCACGGTGAATCGATCCTGCTGGTCGACAAGAATGTCGAGGCGCTGACCCGGCTCGCCGACCGCCACTACATCATCGAGAAGGGCAAGGTCGTCTGGACCGGCGACAGCGCCGAACTCCGCGCCGCCGAGGACCTGCAGCACCGCTATCTGGGCGTGTGACGGGGCGGGGCCCGTTCCATCCGGGCGGCGAATTCTGTTGGAACCTGGAGAATATAAACGCTTGGCAGGATTGGATTGTCCGGGGCAAGTCCTGTGTTCACCCTGAAGTGCCGTCATCCCGGGGAGCCGTACACCGCACCGGGGCCGGCCGTGTGTTCGACCGTACGGGCTTCGAAGCTCAACGGGTGAAGCATGTCGCAGGAAGAAGAATCGTTACGGGAAGTCGGCCGGAGGGGGCTGCGTCACCTGTTCCCCTCCCTGGACGAGGAAGGCCGCGCCCTCTGGGAAGCCCGCATGAGCGGAAGAAGCCTTGCGAAAGGGGATGTTCTCTTTCGTGAAGGCGACCCGTCGGATGCTCTGTATGTCATGTTGCAGGGACGACTCGTCGCTGTCGCCAGAAACGAGCGGCGCGAGGAGATTGTCGTCTCGGTCATCGGTCCCGCGGAGACGGTCGGCGAGAACGGGCTCATTTCCAGCGACCCGAGAGACCTGACCATCAAGGCGTTGACCGACAGCAAGCTGTTCCGGCTGTCCAGGGACGACTTCGCCGTACTCCATCGGGAGCATCCCTCCATCCTGCTCGACCTCGCCCGGCTTCAGGCTCGGCGCCACACGCAGAACATCCAGAAGTTCGTCACCAAGAATGAACAGCTGAAGAAGATCGCGCTGGTCCGAACCGAGAGCACTCCGACGATCGAGGCGTTCCTGGAGCGGTTCGGGGAGGGGCTCTCTTCGGTGACGGGATCCTGGCTGGTGTCCTCGAACGACGTCGTGACGCAGTTCGGCAACGATGCGTCGTTCTTCCTCGACCTTGTCGAGTATCTGAGCCTGGACCTGACCTGCCTCGTCTTCGAGGCGGAGGTGTCGGATCCCCGTCTGGGACTCTTCTACGAGAGCTTCTTCGATGCGGTCGTGTGGCTGGTGGACGCAGGGTCCTCCCCGGAAATCTGCCGCCGGCAATGGGAGGAGCAGTTTCCGCGCGTCTTCTCCTACGATGTGCGGCGGGAATTGCTGCTCGTCCGTCGGCCCGGTGTCCCCAGGCGCGCCGGGCCCTGGTTGGAGGACGACGCCTTCGACCTCGTCCATCACGTCGAACTCGACAACCGGTCGGATTACAACCGGTTGGTCCGGTTTTTCCGCGGCGAAGCGGTGGGCGTGGTGCTGTCGGGCGGCGGAGCCCGAGGCTGGTTTCATCTCGGCGCGCTGCGCGCGCTGCAGGAGGCTCGAATTCCCATAGACGCCATCGGGGGGGCCAGTAGCGGGGCGTTCGTCGCCGCCTGCTATGCCGAGAACCCGGTCTATGACGAATACCGCCGCATGGTGCACGATGCCGCCATGGCGAACGCAGACCACATGGCGCTGCGCAACTTCACCATGCCCAAAGTGTCGATGTTCAACGACAGGCGCCCGACGGACACCCTGGTGGCCACCTTCGGCGATCGGCGCATCGAGGATCTTCAAATCCCGTTCTTCTGCGTGAGCTGCAACCTGAACCGGAACACGGAAACCACCTGGCGGCAGGGGAATCTGTGGAGAAGCGTACGCTCCAGCGCGGCCATTCCCGGCATCCTTTCGCCCGTCATCGAAGACGGCGCGTTGCACTTCGACGGGGGCTTGGTGAACAACCTCCCGGTTGACGTGATGCGCCGGCTCCTGCCTCCGGGGAGCGCCATAGTCGCTGTGGACGTGACCGACACGAGCATCGACGAGACCAGCTACGATTTTCCCCCGAACCTTGGATTCATGGATAGTCTGCTCATGTTCTTCAGGCTGAAGGGACGCCGGTATCGGTTTCCGAACTTTCGCGACACCCTTCTGAAGGCGCTCATGGTCGGGGCGTTCGAACGAATCGAGAAGAACCGGGTCGAGGCCGACTTCCTGATCCGACCCGACCTGGGTTCGATCGGGATGACGGATTTCCGGGCGGGTCTGCCGCTGATCGAGACCGGCTATCGGGAGACGCACAAGCTTCTGGAGGCTCTGCCGGATACCGACCGCAGCCGCTTCTTCCTCAAGGACCGGGCCGAACTGCAATGAGTTGCCGGAAGATCCGCCGGGAAAGCTTCACGTTACGTCGCGAGGAATAGGTCGGCGGGCACGTCGGATGCGCCCGAATAGCGGCCGGCGCGGTTTCGGCGTCGCAGCGCTCGCGTGCCGCGCTGGCGGCCGGCCAACCCGGCGCAGGCCGCGACCGTGGAGAGAAATCCGCGCTGACCGGCCCCGTAGCCCCGGATTGAATCCGGAGCGTATCGAGCGGCGCTTCACGCTTCGCCGCGACGCCGGCGCTCCGCCTCGTCCCACACCGTCAGGGCGTGGTATTCGGGCACGAAGCCAAGGCCCTTTTTCGAGTCGGAGGACACGGCCTCCTGCGAAGTGACGACGTCGATGACGGCGGGGGCGCGCTCGAGGGCGCGGGCGACGGCGCCTGGCAGGTCGGCCGGGTCTTCGACCCGCTCGCCGTGGGCGCCGAGCGCGCGACCCAGGGCGGCGTAGTCGCAGTGTTCGAGCAGGGTGCCGACGATCCGGCCGCCATAGTTGATATCCTGGTCGTGGCGCTCGATGTTCCAGGCGGCGTTGTTGGAGACGATGAAGACGGCCTTCGCGCCGTGGCGCACGGCGGTGTCGATCTCCATCGCGTTGATGCCGAAGGCGCCGTCCCCGTTGACCGAAATCACCTGCCTGTCGGGAAAGGCGAGCGCCGCGGCAACCGCGAACGGCACGCCGACCCCGAGGCAGCCGAAGATGCCGGCGTCCATGTAGGTCCGCGAGTCGAGGCCGATGCGTGCGAAGCTCAGCAGGTCGCCGCCGTCGGCGATGGCGATATAGTCCGGATCGGCGGTCTCGCGGATCGCGTCGAAGATCGCCATCGGGTGGATCTTGCCGTCGGCGCAACGCTTCGGCGTTGACGATCCGGCGCCGCGGGCGACGCGCTCCCGGTGCTTGCCGCGCAGGCCGTCCAGCCATGCGCTGTCGCGCGCGCCGGCATCGTTGCCGAGCGCTTCGACAATGGAATCGAGCGCGAGCCCGACATCGGCGAGCACCTCCGGCGCGCCGCGGCGGTTATCGATCAGTTCGGCGCCGTTGTCCGCAATCCGGACGAACCGGGCCTCGGGGAACACCGCCGGCGAGCCGAAGCCGAGCTGGTAGTCGAGCTTGCGCCCCAGCGTGATCACCAGGTCCGCCCCGGCCATCGCCGCCCCGCGCATCGATCCCACGGCGGAGGGATGGTCCGCCGGGACGAGGCCGCGACTCTCCTGGGTATCGAGATAGAGCGCGTCGGCCGCATCGAGGAAGCGTAATACCGCTTCCGCCGCGCCCCGGGCGCCGCGGCCGGAAATCGCCAGCGGCCGGCGGGCGGCCCGGATCGCGGCGGCGGCCTCGGCGACCCGGGCGGGATCGGGCGGCAGGCGGCGCGGCGGCGCCGGTTCGAGCCACTCGTCGAGCACGAGATGCCGGGCGACGGGCACACGCAGCACGTCGGTCGGGATCTCGATATAGGCCGGGCCGGATTGGCCCGTGTCCCCGGCGGCGCAGGCGATGGCCTCGTCCAATTCGCGCAGGACATGTTCGGCGATCCGCGCCGTTCGGGCATAGCGGGTAATCGGGCGCATGATGTCGGTCTGCGGCACGCCCTGCAGCGGGCCCATATTGTCCTGCACCCGCGGCGCGCAGCCGCCGATCAGCAGCACCGGCACGCGGGCGAGCGCGGCATTGGCGACCGCCGTGACCGTGTTGGTGACGCCCGGCCCTGCCGTCGCCATCGCGACCGCGAGGCTTCCGGTAAGCTCGGCGTGGGCGTGGGCCATGTGCATCGCGGCCCGCTCGTCGCGCACGTCGACGATGCGGATGCCGGCCTGCGCCACGCGATCCCAGATCGGCTGGATATGGCCGCCCTGCAGGCCGAAGACGCGGTCCACGCCGCGCGCTTTCAGGGCGCGGGCGATCCAGACGGCGACGCTGGTCTCGTCGCGGTTGGAGTCCCGGCGCTCGGGGCCGTCTGCCGCAGCGGTGGTCATCGGCGCTCTCCGTTTGCGTCTTACCAGGTCGGAGTCAGGTGGCCCGTCATTCGGGCGGCGCCCCGGACCGCGCGGCAAGCAGTTCGCGCAGCGTCCGGTGCAGGATTTTTCCCGTCGCGTTGCGCGGCATCTCCTCCTGGGTGAGAAAGACGATCTCGCGCGGCCGCTTGTAGCCGGCGAGGCGCTCTTTCGCCCAGGCGACCAGTTCGGCCTCGCCGATATCGTGACCGGGCTGCCGCACGACCGCGGCCTGGACACTCTCGCCCCATTTCGGGTCCGGCCGGCCGACCACGGCCACGTCGCGGACCGCCGGATGGCGCCCCAGAACGGATTCGACCTCGGTCGGATAGATGTTCTCGCCGCCCGAGATGATCAGGTTCTTCTTGCGGTCGATCACGCGGATGTAGCCGTCCGGGCCGCGCAGCGCGACGTCTCCGACCGTGAGATAGTCGCCGCGAAACGCCTCGGCGGTCTTGTCGGGCAGGTTCCAGTAGCCGTCGAATGCGTAGGGGCCGCACGAGAAGAGTTCGCCGGGCTCGCCGTCCGGCACCTCGCGGCCGTCGTCGTCGAGCAGCCTGACCGGCGCCGAACCGATCACCTCGCGCCCAACGGTGCCGAGTTTTTCGAACTGCTCGTGCGGATGGAGCATGGTGACCCACCCGGCCTCGGTCGAACCGTAGAGTTCGAAGAGTCCGGCTTTCGGGAACATTTCCATGACCGCGCGCTTGGTGTCGGCGCGTGCCGGGGCGGAGGAGACCAGCAACTTCGCGACAAGCTCGAAGCCTTCGGCGGCGCGTTCCGATGCCGGAACGTCGAGCAGCATGGTGTAGTGGGTCGGTACCAGCGAGGTGAAGGTGGCCCCGGTCCGCGCGAAGGTGCGCAGGCACAACGCCGGATCGAAGCTCCTGCGCGAAAAGATCGTGACCGTCGCGTTGCAATAGATAAATGCAGTGAGGAAGTTGAGCGAATTGGCATGGCACATCGGCATGACGAGCAGCCCGTCGTCGCCGCGGTGCAGGCCCATTTCGACCTGGGTCATCAGGGCCAGCATCGCCATGCCGCGGTGGCCGCGAATCGCGCCCTTGGGATTTCCCGTCGTGCCCGAGGTGTACATGATGCACCAGGGGTCGTCGGGCAGGACGGTGGCATCGGGCTCCCTGTCCGCAGCCGCAGCCAGCAGGCCCTCATAGTCGCGCCACCCGGCAGACCCGGCAGCCAGGCCGATCGCGATGAAGCGGTCCTCCGGCAGGGCGACGGTGTTGCGAATGCTTTCGGCGACCGGGATCAGCGCATCTTCGACGATCAGCGCCGAAGCGCCGCTGTCTTCGATTATGTAGCGCGCTTCCGGGCCGGTCAGGCGGAAGTTGATCGGCACGGCGACCAGCCCCGATTTCGCAGCGGCCGCGTAGATTTCCGCCCATTCGACGCGATTGTAGGCGAGGACCGCCACCCGGTCGCCCTTTGCGAGGCCGAGGCCGGTCAGCGCGTTGGCAAGCCGGCAGGCGCGCGCATTCCATTGCCGGTAGGTCATCGCACGCTCGAGGTCGCGCGCGGCCAGCTTTTCCGGCTGCACCCGCGCCTGCGCGCTTAGAATCTGCCCGAGTGTGAGGGGTGCAATGCTCATGCGCAATTATCCGGCGCGACTGCGGCGACCCGGTCGCAGGCCATATCGAACGCCAGCCGGGCCGCCGCCACATCCTGGATCGCGATACCGACCGAATCGTAGATGACCGTCGCCCGCTCCGGCACAATTTTCGTGCCCGCATAGACCTCGCCGACTTCGGCGAAGATATCGCAGCCCGAGCCGCGGACATTGCCCGCCTGGTCCCGCGCGGCGTCGCGCGACTCGACCAGCACCGTATGGGCCATCGCATCGTCGTCCAGTTCCCGGCCGTCGGGACCGTTCCAGCCGATCGAGGCGACCAGCGCGCCCTGCCGGACCCAGCCGCCCTTGAGCACAGGCTCTGTCGCCGACGTCGCGCAGACAACGATATCGGCATCGCGCACCGCCGCTTCGGCTTCGGTATGGAAGACAGCGCCGAGTGCCTCGGCGACCGGCCGGGCATGGGCTTCGTTACGGCCCCACAGGCGCAGCTCGGCGATCTCCCGCACCGCGCGGAGCGCCGCGGCATTGGCCCGCGCCTGAACCCCGTTTCCGAGAATGGCGGCAGTCTTCGGGCTCTCGGAGGTCAGCTTGCGCACGATGGCCGCCGTGCCGGCCGCGGTGCGCATTTCGGTGATCAGACGGCCGTCCAGAACGGCGAGCGGCGACCCGTTCGCCATGTCGAACAGCAGGATGGCGGCCTGGTGGGTCGGAATGTCGGTGCCGGCGTTGCCCTGGAACAGGGTGACGACCTTTACGCCCATCGCCTCTCCGGGCGCACCTTCGACCGCCTCTTCAATCTTGGGGCCGATCGCCGGCATTGCCCCCATGAAAGCGTTCGCGCCCGGCACCGGAATCATCTGGCGCACCGGCTGGCCGACCCGGCCCGCCGAAAAGGCAGTCATCGCGGCTTCGATAGTGTCGATCAGGTCCGGCCAGCGAAGGGCAGCGGCGATTTCTGCTTCGCCGATAAAGGACAGTCGGTCGAGGCTCACGGCATCGTTTCCTGCTCCGCGCGCCCGGTCTCACGCGAAGCCGCGGGTCACAAGGAAGCTCTCGTCCTCGAACCACAGGCCGCCATGCCGTTTCAGCACGTCTCGGGCCGCCTCCAGATAGTCGCCGTCGCGCAGCACGTCGACCATGCGGTCGTCCTCGATCTGCGCGACGTAGGTTGCCGCATTCCACGCCGCCAGCAGGGTCGAGGTGCCGATGTTCTCACCGATTTCGTCGGGCAGGGCGTGCAGCTCGTAGCGGAACAGCGATTCGTCGTCGCGCAACGCGTCGTAGTTCAGATCGTTGTGGCTCCGGTCCAGCGCCTCTTTCATCGCCGCGATCAAATCGCGGCGCGGGGTGACGAAGGGGAATTCCTCCTCCCACACGGCGTTGATCAGTTCCATGCCCGGATCCTTGCCGGTCGACTGAATGACGATCATCCGCCCGCCCGGCGACAGGGCGCGGGCGAGCGGCCCCAGCACGTTGCGCACCTTGATTTCGGCGCTGAGCCGGGCCCGGTAGGGCTGCGATGCGATCACGAGATCGTAGCCGGCCGGCGCGCCGCCCGGCGGCGGGATCACGCCATCGAGGGCGAATGCCCGGTCCTTGCGGTAGAGCACCAGGATCGACGGCTGGACATAGAGCGGGTTGCCGGTTTTCTCGCTGGTCTTCGTCTGCCAGCCTTCGGCCAGGACCGGCCCCAGATTGCGGACCTGCTCGTCGAATTCGTGCGCCGTGCTGCCCTCCAGCGCGATGTTCCAGCGCTTGACCGCCGGTTTGGTCTCCGGCCGGTTGACGCGCAGCCAGGGCGATTCGGCGTAGTAGAGATTGGTGATGACGACGACGAGCTGGGGGTGCTCCTGGAAACGGTCCGGCAGTTTTTCCAGGGTCAGCCGCACATCCTCCATGCTGATTTCCTTGCCGACGACGCAGAAGGGTATGGCGGGAAACTGCCGGTGCAGGTTGCGCATCACCCGGGTCAGCACGGTGCCGTCGCCGACACCGGCGTCGAACAGGTTGAGCGCCGGCGGCGTCGGCTTCAGAAACGGGATTTCCCGGCCGACCCGCTGCGCCACCTCCCACTTCTCCGAGCAGGTCGTGACGAACATCAGGTATTTTTCGCGGTTGTCGAAGAAGCGGAAGGCGTGTTTCTCGCCCGCGCGCTCCGGTTCGGGATCGACCGTGACCGCCATTTTTGCCGCCTGCGCCATTTTCGCCTCGTCACCCGCTCCCGTCCCCGGCGGATTGCCGCCGCAGGGCATCCTGCTGTATGGCCGATAACCGCGGGCGGCGGCAAGGGCGGCCGGGCCGCAGGCGGCGAATATCAGGTATGGCGGAAAAGACAATGAACGGATCGGTATCGGCGAACGGACTGAAGTCCGGCGGCAATCTGGAACGGGTGCTGGCCGCCGGCGGCTTCGCCGTGACCTGCGAGACCTCGCCGACCGCGACGACCGACCTGGCGCCCCTGCTCGAGCGGGTGGCGCCGCTGAAGGGCGTCGCCGACGCCGTCAACGTCACCGACGGCGCGACGGCGAAGGCCCACGTCTCCAGCCTGGTGCTGGCCGGCGCCATGATGCGGCAGGGCATCCAGCCGGTGCTGCAGTTCACGGTGCGCGACCGCAACCTGATCGCCTTGCAGGGCGATATTCTGGGCGCCGGAGCGCTCTGCATCCCCAACATCCTGTGCCTGACCGGCGACGACCCGAAGAAGGGCGAGGAGCCGGACGCCAGCCCGGTGTTCGATCTCGATTCGGCCGGCCTGATGCGGCTTGCCCGCCGGATGCGCGACGAGGGAATGCTGAACGCCGGCCGCGAAATCAAGGCGCCGCCCCGGTTGCTCATCGGCTGCGCCGACGCACCGATGGTGCCGAAGCCCGACTGGGAGCCGAAGAGCCTGCGCGCGAAAATCGACGCCGGCGCGGATTTCGCCCAGACCCAGTACTGTTTCGACCTGGAAACGGCGAAAGCCTATTTCGGCCGGCTTGCCGACCTCGGCATTACCGAAAAGCTTGCCTTCCTGGTCGGCATCGGGCCGCTCGCCTCGCTGCGCCAGGCGAAATGGATGGACGAGAACCTGTTCGGCGTCTCGGTCCCCGAGGCGATCCTGAAGCGGCTCGAAGGCGCGGGCGACGAGCGGGAGGAAGGCAAGAAGATCTGCGCCGAGTTGATCCAGCAACTGCGGGAGGTTCCGGGCGTGCGCGGCGTCCACCTGATGGCGCCGCGCCAGGAAGCCGCCATGGCCGAGGTCATCGAGATGAGCGGCGTGCTGGACGGCCGGCCGGCGCTTTCCGCGTGAGCCGCGCGCGGCGCCGACGTCCAGCGTCCTACAGCGCCGGCTTCCTCCATGGTATAGTCGGTGCCCCGCCATCGGGAGCTATCCGACATGGCCCCATCCCAGGCCGCCCTCAAACGACCGCGGCGCCGCGCGACCTATCAGGACGTGATCGACGCGCCGGCGCATATGGTCGCCGAGGTTGTCGACGGGACGCTCTACACCCATCCCCGACCCGCGCCGCCGCATGCAGCGGCGTCGTCAGCGCTCGGCATGGAACTCGGCAGTCCATTTCAGAGGGGACGGGGCGGTCCGGGCGGGTGGTGGATCATCGACGAGCCCGAGCTTCACCTCGGCGAGGATATTGTGGTGCCGGACATCGCCGGCTGGCGGCGCGAGCGGATGCCGGACTTTCCCGATACGGCCTTCTTCACCCTGGCGCCGGACTGGGTCTGCGAGGTGCTGTCGCCCTCGACTCGCGATCTCGACCGCCACGGCAAGCGCCCGGTCTACGCCCGCGAGGGCGTCCGCCACCTTTGGTTCATCGATCCGGGCGCGCGCGACCTGGAAGCGTTCGAGTTGCGCAATGGCGAATGGGTCCTCATCGCGACGGCGCGCAACGACGACCCTGTCTCGATTCCGCCGTTCGAAGCAATCACCTTCCCGCTCGACGCGCTCTGGCCGTAGGGCCGTCCCGGCGGAAACGGCGGGCCGTGACATTGGCGAGAAATCAGGGCTAGATTGCGGGAGAATGCCCGCGCAAGGCTTCGAATGCCTGCGCACGGTTCCGGGAGGACGAAGATGGCCGATGCGAACACGGCCCCTGGTGCGACGGCAGCCGTGGCGCACCGCAGTGCCGGGCGGTCGATCGATGCCGATACGCTGGACGATATCGTCCGACGGGTCGTCGCAGCGTGCCAGCCCGAAAAGATTGTCCTCTTCGGCTCTGCCGCCCGCGGCGAGAGGAGCCTGCATGGCGACGTCGATCTCCTCGTTGTGAAGAATTACGGCACGCACTGGCGCGAGCGGAAACGCGTGTACGACACAATCTACCGGGAACTGTACGGCGTGCCGGTCGCAATCGATGTCGTCGTTGCCACTCCGGACGATGTTGAGCGTTACCGGAATGCCCACCCTCTGGTCTTCAAGCCCGCGCTGCGGGAAGGCCGGACGGTGTACAATGCCGCCTGAGCGCTACCCGCCCGACGATCCCCGCGAATGGCTCAACCGCGCGCGGAGCAATCTTTTGCGAGCGAAGACCCGTGTCACCGGCATTTACTTTGAGGATCTGTGCCTCGACGCCCAGCAGGCGGCGGAAAAAGCCATCAAGGGCGTGATGATTATGCGCGGCATCGAATTTCCGTATATCCACGACCTGCGTCTGCTGCTCGGTACGCTCGAAGCCAACGGGGAGACCATCGAGCCCGGCCTTCTCCGCGCCGGAAGCCTGTCGCGCTACGCGAGCGCGACCCGCTATCCCTTCGCAGAGTTGCCCATCTCAGAAGCGGAGTATCGTGAAGCTGTTGAGATTGCAGAGAGTGTCGTTCGCTGGGCCGAAACACTGTGCGGCGACCCGAAGTCGCTGTAGCGGGCCGGAGATCCCTAAGAGCCATGCCTGAGCCCGCCCGCCGCAACATGCCCGAGCCGCTGTCGGCCGACAATCCGCCGACGCTGGAGGCGCGGTTCGACGGCGCGCTGCACCGGGCCGACGACGCCGAATGCGGTTTCGAGATCGAGCCGGAGTTCCAGCGCTTCAACGCGTGCAACGACACCTTCGCCCGGGCGCAGTGGGACGAAACCGTCCGCTCCGAGAAGGCGCTCGACTGGTTCAAATCGATGTTCACCCACGGGCTGGGGGTGCGGAAGACGGAGGGGTACCGCGTCAAGGACTTCGCCATGCGCAACGCCGCCTGGGTCGGCGCCAACCTGCTGATCGAGCGCAAGCTGAAGGACGAGCGCCACGACGGGTTCCTCGACGACCTCGCCCCCTACGCCCCGCCGGCGCCGACCCGAGAGCCGGTCGAGGATCCGGCAGAAATGTCGCTGGAACTGAAGCAGGCAGCGCGCATCTTCGGCGCCGACCTGATCGGCATCACCTCCACCGACCTGCGTTGGCACTACACCAGGCGTTTCAACGCGAAGACGCGTACCGAAAAGGAGAATGCCGACTGCGCCGGCCTGCCCCACTGCATCGTCATCGGAACGGAAATGCCCGGCAAGGTGATCCAGACCATGCCGTCTGCGCTCGGCGGCACCGCGGCGGGCTACGGCTATTCCAAGGACGGGCTGACGCTGATGTCGCTCGCCCAGTTCATTCGCAACCTGGGCTACAACGCCGTCGCCTCGCTGAACGACACGGCCCAGTGCATCCCCTATGCGATCCAGGCGGGGCTCGGCGAATACGGCCGGCACGGACTGGTCATCACGCCGGAATTCGGCCCGCGCCTGCGCTTCGGCAAGATTTTCACCGACCTGCCGCTGGTCCACGACAAACCGAAGACATTCGGCGTCAAGGAGTTCTGCGACCTGTGCCGCAAATGCTCGGACGCCTGTCCGCCCAAGGCGATCCCGGACGGCGAACCCGACGGCGCCTACCACAATCCCTCCAACTTCGTCGGCATAAAGAAGTGGAATGTCGACGGCGAGAAATGCTTCCGCTTCTGGGCCAATCAGGGCACCGAATGCGGCATCTGCATCCGCGTCTGTCCCTACAACAAGCTGCCGGAAACCGCCCTCGGCCGGCTCTATTTCCGGCTCTGGAAGAAGCTCGCCGGCGGGACGGGCCGGCGGATCGCCCTGTGGCTCGACAACGCGCTCGGCTACGGCAAGCGCTACAAGCCGGACTGGTGGTGGAAGAACCGGCCGGGCTGGTAAGCGGATGACCGCGCCGACCGCACCTCCGACGGCCTACGACCTCGTCTGGAACCAGGCCGACCGGTCGCCCGACGCGCTGGCGATCCGGGACGACCGGACGGACCGGCAATTCAGCTACCGGGAACTGATCGCCGAACTCGATACGATCGCCGCCGGCTTCGCCGCGCGCGGCATCGGGCCGGGCGACCGGGTGGCGACCTGCCTGCCCAACATCCTGGAGCACGGGCTGGCGCTGCTCGCGCTCACCCGGCTGGGCGCGGTGCCGGCCCTGGTCAATCCGCGCCTCAAGCCCGTCGATATCGGCCGGCTGGTGGCCGCCGGCGACATGAAGGGCGCCTTCGTGCTGCCGGACCCGGATGCGGTGGGGGCCGTCGCCGCGGCGCTGCCGGCCGGCGCGCCGCTGTTCGCACCCGGCGCTGCTGTCGGCGCTGCGGAGGATTTCGCGGCCTGCCGCGCCGATGCCGCAAACCTGCCGCCGCGTCCGGCGCTCGGCCGCGAAGACCCGGCGATCATCTTCTACACCTCCGGCACGACCGGCCTGCCCAAAGGCGTCGTCCTGGCCCAGCGCACGACCGAGCCGCGCATCCTGTGGCTGGCGACCCAGGGCGGCGTATTGCACGGGCCGCACACGCGTGCGCTCGGCTTCATGCCGCTCGCCCACGCCATCGGCTTCTACGGCGTGTTTCTGGTGACATTGGCGTTCGGCGGCAGCTACCAGGTGATGAGCGCGTTCGACCCGGCCGCCGCGGTCGACCTGATCGAGCGGCAGCAGCTCACCTACACCTTCGCCGCACCGACCCTGTACTACGCGCTGACCAGAGCGCCGAACTATGCACCGGAGAAGCTGCGCTCCCTGCGCCGCGTGCTCTATGGCGGCTCGAACATTCCCGAAGAACTGATCGACCACATGGACCGGTGCTGGGAGAATGCCGAGATCCGCCACATCTACGGCACCACGGAAACCATGTGCTCGGCCTACAACCCGGCGCCGGTCGGCGACCATCTGGCGCTGCGGCCGGGCTACTACACCCGCCTGCGGGTGGTGGCGCTCGGCGGCGGGCCGGGCGACCTTATCGGTCCCGGCGAGGAGGGCGAACTGCTCGTCGCCGCCGACGCGGACACGATCTTCAGCGAATATCTCGGCCGGCCGGACGCGACGGCGGAAAAAGTGCAGGACGGCTGGGTGCGCATCGGCGATGTCGTCACTCTTGACGAACGCGGCTATTTCACCCTGCGCGGCCGGGTCGACGACATGATCCGCTCGGGCGGCGAGAGCATCCATCCCGGCGAGGTCGAGGCCGTCCTGCAGACCGCGCCCGGCGTCGAGGACTGCTGCGCCATCGGCCTGCCCGACGAGCGCTGGGGCCAGACCGTGGTCGGCTGCATCGTCGGCGACGCCGACGCCGACGCGCTCGATGCCCATGTCCGGGCCTCGGACCTGCCCGGCTTCATGCGCCCGAAGGGCTATTTCTTCTGCGCCGAAATCCCCCGCAATCCGGGCAACGGCAATATGCTGCGCCGCCTGTTGCGCGATGCGGCGGCGCAGGCCCAGAATAGCGGCGCGCCGGACTGGCGGACGCCCTGACCCGGAAAGGCCGTTGCGATGCCGAAACGAAAAGCCGAGATCGACAAGGCCGCCGCCAAGGAGGCGGTGCTCAACTATTGCCTGAAGAAGGGCGCGCTTGCCGCGGGCGTCGCCGACCTGGACGCGGTCAACCGCATCTGCCCGCCCGGCTACCGGCCGGCGGATATCATGCCGCGGGTGAAGTCGGTGATCGCGCTCGGCGTCGGCGGCCAGACCCAGGGCGCCTGGACCGTGCCGGCCAAGGCGCTCGGCTATTTCGGCTCGACCGAGACGCGCGCCTACTCGATTTCCTACGGCCTCGCCTTCTACATCGAGAACAAGTTCGGCCTGCGCTCGATCTACTGCCCGCCGGACATGGACCCGGACGCCGGCCCGCGCGTGCCGCTGCAGAGCCTGAAGGTCCATGCCGAACTGGCCGGCATCGGCGCCCGCTCGCTGGCCGGCGATATCCTGCTCCATCCCGACTACGGCTACATGTATTTCGCCAGCGTGTTCACCGAACTGGAGCTGGAGCCCGACGCGCCGCTCGCCGAAAATCCGTGCCCGGCGCCGTCCTGCGTGAACATGTACCGCGCGATCCAGCGCACGCCCTGCATGAAATTCTGCCCGGTCCAGTGCCTCGACGGCGAGGTCGACGAGGAGACCGGCAAGCAGAAGGTCATGCGCTACGACATGGCCGCTTGTGCCGAGATGACCCAGCAGTACGAGACCGTTCCGGCCGCGATCATGGACGCCATCCGCGCGACCGACGAGGACGACCGGGAGGACGCCCTGTTCGATCCGGACAACAAGATGCTGTGGTACAAGATGAGCGTCGGCTCTGGCGGCCTGCTGGCGCAATGCTTCGAATGCATGCGGGTCTGTCCGGTCGCCACCCAGGCGCCCCGGGCAGATCCGATCCTGCGTCACGAATACCGGCTCGACGCGGAGGCCGCCGAATAATGGCCCGCGGGCTGAACCGCCGGCAGATCGGCGTGACCGAGGAGATGATGGCGACCTTCGGACAGATCATTCTCCGGATGTCGCACAACCACCAGATCCGCGAAGGCGATCCCTACCGGGAGAAGGACTGGGACGCCGTCGAGCGCCACCGGGAATTGATGGGCCTGTCGGACGCCGAGATCGCCGAGCGGATCGGCCTGAGCCGCAACCAGGTGCTCTATATCCGCACCCTGATGGAGCGCCGGCGCTTCCGCACCGGCCATTACGCCCGGCTGCTCGAGCTGGGCGGCGGCAAACGCTTCCGCACCGATCGGTTCACCCCCCATCTCGACCATTTCCGCTACAGCGAGGACGCGCTGGAACTGCGCGCCGCCATGAACTACCCGCCGGACCAGGCCCGCGACTATGTCGAGAAGGGCTGGTGGCGCAACGAGACCCAGCGCCGGTATCTGGAGCGCAATGCCGCCGAGCGGCCGGACGCGCCGGCCTACGTCCTGCCCGACCGGACGCTCACCTGGAAAGAGGTGCGCGACACCGCCGAGCGGGTTGCCAGGGGCCTGTGGCAACTCGGCCTGCGGCCTGGCGACGTGGTGGCGGTGCAGCTGCCGAACATCCCGGAATTCGCGATCGCCAACCTGGCGGTGACCTGGTTCGGCGGCGTCGTCCAGACCGTCCACATGCCCTACCGCGACGCCGAGCTTCAGACCCTGATCAACCACGGCCGCTCCCGGGCGATCGTGTGCATGGGCGCGGCCAAGGACTGGTCGGCGGCGCAGGCGGCGCTCGACCTTCAGCCGCAGCTGCCGACACTCAAGCATGTCATCGCGGTCGGCGGAGCGCCGGATGGCGCGCGCTCCCTGGACGATCTGATCGCCGCCGATCCGGATATCGAGATCGGCCACGCACCTTCGGCGGCCGACCCGCATCTGTTGCTTTACACCTCCGGCACCACGTCGTCGCCCAAGGGCGTGCCGCTCAATTCCCACAACATGCTGTCGAATGCCCGGATGAGCGCGCCAGAGAAGGGCCTGACCGCCGACGACCGCATCCTTTCCGCCGCGCCGTTCACCCATCTCTACGGGCTCTACGCGTTCCATCTCGGCCTCGTGACCGGCATGGCGAACCTGCTGCTGCCCGCCTTCACGCCGCCGGCGCTCGCCGAGGCGATCGAGGAGATGAAACCCACGGCAGTCTGGTTCGCGCCGGCCCACGGCGCGGCGATGACGGCGGCCGGCCTGATCGGGAAGCACGATTTCAGCAGCATGAAGATGTGCCTGTTCGCCGGAAGCGCCGCGCCGCCGGCCATGCTGCACGCCTTGCAGGAGGCCTGGCCCGGCTGCCGGGTCTGCCAGCTCTGGGGCATGACCGAGTTGCAGGCCGGCATGTTCACCCGGCCGGAGGACGGCATCGGGAAATCCGCCGTTTTCGGCGGCCGCGCCTCGCCCGGCAGCACCGTGCGCGTCGCCGATCCGGAAACCGGCGCGGAACGGCCGCGCGGCGAGGAAGGCGAAATCCAGATCCGCGGCCCGATGGTCTTTCCCGGCTATCTGCGCAACAAGGAGGCCAACGAGACCGCCTTCACCGCCGACCGCTTCTTCAGGTCCGGCGACCTCGGCTACATGGACGAGGACGGCTTCGTCGCCATCACCGGCCGGATCAAGGACATCATCAACCGCGGCGGGGTGAAGTTCAATCCGCAGGACATCGAGAACCTGCTGAGCGCCCATCCGGCGGTCCAGATGGCCGCCGTCGCCCCGGTGCCCCACGACGTGCTGGGCGAACAGGCCTGCGCCTGGGTCCAGCTCAACCCCGGCGCCGAAGCGCCGGACCTGGAGACGCTGTGCGCGTTCCTGATGGAACACCGGATCGCGCGCAACAAGCTGCCCGAGAAGCTGGTCGTCGTCGACGAGTTCCCGATGACGCCGACCCGCAAGATCATCAAGGGACGGCTGCCGGCGCCGGCGGAATAGGGCGCTGCCGGAACGAGGCGCGAGCACTTCGCCGCGCCGCCGGGCGGGCGGGGCGAATTGAACCCTCCGGTCGCCGGTGATAGCTTCCCGGCCCGCATCCAGCACGGCAAAACCGGCAATCGAGACAGACGCCTCCCATGCGCATCAACGGCAACGCCATCCGTCCCGGCAACATCATCGAGCATAACGGCCGCCTGTGGCGGGTTGCCAAGATCCAGCACACCCAGCCCGGCAAGGGCGGCGCCTATCTGCAGGCCGAGATGAAGGATATCCGCGACGGCACCAAGCTCAACGAGCGGTTCCGGGCCTCGGAGAGCGTCGAGAAGGTGCGGCTGGACGAAACGCAGTACCAGTTCCTCTTCGCCGACGGCGACGAGGTTACCTTCATGGAGACGGAGACCTACGAGCAGATCACGCTGAACCGCGAGACGATCGGCGATCCGGCGGTTTTCCTGCAGGACGGCATGACGGTGACCGTCCAGTCCTACGAAGGGTCGCCGATCAGCGTGGAACTGCCCGACAGCGTCGTCATGGAAGTCGTCGAGGCCGACGCGGTGGTGAAAGGACAGACCGCCTCCTCGTCCTACAAGCCGGCGGTGCTCGAGAATGGCGAGCGCATCATGGTGCCGCCGCATATCGAGGCCGGCGTCCGGATCGTTGTCGCGACCGCCGACGGTAGCTACATGGAGCGCGCGAAATAACCGTTTCGGGTTGCCGCCCGGTCGGCGCCCCGTCGCCGGCCGGACCGCCGCCCGGTTACCGCTCGAGAGCGCAAGGCCGCCTGCCATGGCCCTGAAGCCAGCCATCGTCAACGTTATGGAAGGGGCCGCCCGCAAGGCCGCGCGAGCCCTGGTACGCGACTTCGGCGAGGTCGAACAATTGCAGGTCTCGCGCAAGGGCCCTTCGGATTTCGTCAGTGCCGCCGACCTGCGGGCCGAAAAAATCCTGTTCCACGAATTGCGCAAGGGCCGGCCCGGCTTCGGCCTGACGATGGAGGAAAGCGGCAGCCTGCCGAGGGCGGAAGATCCCGACGCACCGAAAACCGCCGGCGGCGACCGCTGGATCGTCGATCCGCTCGACGGCACGACCAATTTTCTCCACGGCGTGCCCCATTTCGCCGTGTCGATCGCCCACGAGGAGAAGGGCCAGGTCGTCGCCGGCGCGGTCTACCAGCCGCTGACCGACGAACTGTTCTGGGCGGTACGCGGCGGCGGCGCCTTCCTCAATCACCGCCGGCTCCGGGTCTCGTCGCGCAGCGTTATGGCCGACGCCCTGCTGGCGACCGGCCTGCCCTATCGCGGCAAGCCGAAGCATCCGGCCTACGGCGCGACGCTGGAAGCCATCCTGCCCGCGGTTGCCGGCGTGCGCCGGTTCGGCGCGGCGTCGCTCGACCTCGCCTGGGTCGCGGCCGGCCGCTACGACGGTTTCTGGGAGTTCGACCTGGAGACCTGGGACGTCGCAGCCGGCCTGTTGCTGGTGCGCGAAGCGGGCGGCACGGTCTCCGACGCTCGCGGGCGCGACCGGGCGTGGAGCGGCGCCGAGGTGCTGGCCAGCAATACGGCGCTGCACGGCGATCTGCGCCGCATCGTCGGCGACGCGATGGGAAGCGCCGGGACTTCCGGCGAATAAGTCAAATTTTCCCACGATGCAGCGGTGAAGCGCCATTGTCGCGCAGCCCTGCGGCCGGTACAGTGAAGCGTCCGGGCTCCGACCGGATCCTTTGTAACATACCTTACCGTATGGAACGATCGAAGGCGGCGCCCGGGCCACGAAGTCCCCAGCGGCGGAGCCACTGCCCTTGACCATCCCCGCGCGCTACCTGTTGCGCATGACCGCCTTCCTGGTGGTCGTCTGTGCCGGGCTGATCGTCGTCGGCGACCGGTTGGTGGCCGCGTTTGCGGCCAATGTCTTTCTCAACGGGCTGATCGTCGTCGTCCTGCTGGTCGGCATCGTGTTCTGCGTGTGGCTGGTCGCGCGGCTGTGGCGCGACGTGGGCTGGATCGGACGCTATCAGCAGAGCCACGACCCGGCCGAAGCCGGCACGCCGCGCATGCTCGCGCCGATGGCGACGATGATCGGCGAGCGCGGCAACCGTCCGCTGCGCCTGACCGCGACGACCATGCGCTCGATCCTCGACAGCGTCGGCGCGCGGCTGGACGAAGGCCGGGAGATATCGCGCTACCTTATCGCGCTCCTGATCTTTCTCGGCCTGCTCGGCACCTTCTGGGGACTGATCGAAACCATCGAGGCGGTGTCGAGTGCGATCCAGAACCTGACGGTCGAAAGCGGCGAGAATTTCAAGACGGTCTTCCAGAAGTTCAAGGCGGATCTGCTGACCTCCATCGGCGGCGCCGGGACGGCCTTCAGCACGTCCCTTTTCGGCCTCGGCGGCTCGCTGATCGTCGGCTTTCTGGACCTGCAGGCCGGCCAGGCGCAGAACCGCTTTTACACCGGGCTGGAAGACTGGCTGTCCGGCGTCACCCGCCTGTCGTCGCTGCCGACGGAATTCGGCGAAGACGAGCCGGAATCGGCAGAAGCCTATCTTCAGGCATTGCTTGAGCATACCGCGGAGATTATGGAGAATATCCAGCAATCGCTGACGGAATCCGAAAGGGATCGGGCGGATGCGGGCCGGAACCTTGGCGCCTTGACGCAGGAACTCGCCGTAATCGCGGACAACATGCGTGGGGAGCAGGCCCTGCTGCGCAATCTGGCCGAAGCGCAGATTGCCCTGAAGCCGGTCCTCGACCGACTGGCGGACGAGCAGGCCTTCGGCCGGCAGGAAATGGTGAAGGCGCTGAATGCGGAGTTCCGCGCCGTGGGCAACCGGCTGATGGAACTCAACCGGGAACAGCGCCAGGTTCTGCAGCAAACGGTCCAGGAGTCGGCTGCCACGAGGCAGCAAATGATGCAGGAATTGCGCAACGAATTCAGAATTCTGGCGCGCACGCTCGCAACGGTCTCGTCCCGCGGCGGGGAAACGGCGGTCCAGGCAGCATTGGAACTGGAAGAAACGGAGCGTTAGATGGCAGGGCGCAAACAGCCGCAGCGGCGTTTCGAAATCTGGCCCGGCTTCGTCGATGCCTTGTCGGGCCTGCTGATCGTTTTTGTCATCGTCTCGATGATCTTCATGACGGCGCAGTTCTTCCTCGGCGAGGAACTGGTCGGCCGCGACCGCACCATCGACCGGCTGATGACGCAGATCGCGACCCTGTCCAAGGAGCTGGAAGAGGGGCAGACCAAGATCGAAGCGGCTGAAGGGCGGACGGCCAAGGCCGAAAAGACGATCGCCGACCTGACCGCGGAGCTTCAGACGGCGCTGGGCCAGCGCGACCGGCTGGCCGGCGAGAAGACGGAACTGGAAGCCAGCCTGACCGGCCTGCGCGGCCGGTTGACGGCGCTCGAGACGGACCGGGAAGCCCTGCGCGGCGAGATCGGCCAGTTGCAGACCGACCGGCAGGGCCTGGTCGTCAAGCTTGACACGCTGGAAAAGGACAAGAAGAGCCTGCTGCTGCGGATCGCGAGCCTGGAAGCGGAGGCCGACCGCCTCGCGCTGCAACTCGCCGAAGCGCTCAAGTCCGGCAAGGCGTCGGAAGCCCAGGCTGCCGGTCTCGGAAAACGGATCGAGGCGTTGACCGGGGAAAAGTCCAGCCTGGAAACCCGGCTGGCGGAACTGGAAGCGGAGAAACGGCGCCTCGCGACCCGGCTGGCCGACGAGATCGTGGCGCGCCGGCAACGCGAGGTGGCGTCGGCGTCGGACGCGGCCAGAGCCGGCCTGCGCGAGGCGGATCTCACTGCGCAGGTCGCGCGCCTGGAATCCGACAACGCGGCGCTGCGCAAGCGGCTTGCCGAGGTCGTCGCCGCGCGCGATTCGGCACAATCCCGGGCAACGAACCTTTCTGCCGACGTGAAGAAGCTGGAAGGCCAGCTGGCGGAAGAGGCTGCGCTCCTGTCCGATTCGGCGAAGAAGCTGCGCGAGCGTCTGACCGCCGTGTCGGCCGCGCGCAAAGACGCGGAAGCCCGGGTCGCCGGACTTTCCGGCGAGGCGGTACAGCTGAAAGACCGGCTGGCCGCCCTGTCGGCTGACCTGAGGGATCTCGAAGCCCGGCTGGCGGCGGAAACGGCGGCGCGCGGTGAAATCGAGAAAACGGCGGCGTCGGATGCGGCGAAAGCGGCTGCGCAGCAGCAGAAGCTGACCGCCCAGATCGCGCGCCTCGACGCTGAGAATACCAGTCTGCGTCAACGGCTGACGGGGATCTCTGCCGCGCGCAGGGGCGCTGAAGCGCGGGCCGAAGAACTGGCCGCCGCGATAACGAGGGCCGAGGCGGACGCAAAGAAGTTGGCTGAAGAAGGCAAGCAGGCCGCGGCGCGGGCCGCGCGACTGGCCGTTGAGCGTTTGAAGCTGGAAAGCCACCTCGCGGCCATTACCCGGCGCCTGGCCGAGATCGAGGACGAGAACAAGCGGCTGGCGAGCCAGTTGGCCGAAATGATCGCGATACGGGAGGAGCTGGACAAGAAGGCCGGCGCCCTGGGCCGGGAGCGAGCGGATCTGGACGCGAAAGTTCAGGCGCTGGTTAAACGGATTGCGAAGCTCGACGAAGAGAACAAGCGGTTGTCCGAACAGTTGGCGCAAGCGCAGCAGGGCGGGGCAGAAGCGGAGGCCCGGGTCACCGCCTTGACCGGCAGACAGACGGCGCTCGAACAGGAACGGGCCCAGCTTGCCGGCCAACTCGCCGAACTGCGCGAGAAGAATGCCGCCCTGCGTGCAAGCCTCGCTGCCGCGCTGCAGGATCGCCAATTCATCGGCCGAAGGGCAGGGTTGCTGATCGAACGGCAGAACCAGCTGATCGCCCGCCTCGCCGCGGTCGAAAGGGACCGCGAGGCGTTGCGCAAACGTCTGGCAACGGCGCAGGAGCAAGGCAAGGGTCTGGATGCAGAATTGAGCGCCGCCGAGAAGCGGATTGCCGACGCGCGGAAATTTTCCGGCGCTCAGGCACGACAGGTGCTCCTGTTGAACCGTCAGATTGCCGGCCTGCGCCAACAGTTGCTGTCAATTCAGGAGGCGCTCGAAGCCTCCGAGGTCAAGGGCAAGCAGCAGCAGATCAAGATCTCGGATCTCGATCGGCGGCTGAAGGCGGCGCTGGTCCAGCAGGTCAACGAGCTGAAGCAGTACAAGTCGGAATTCTTCGGCGAGCTGCGCAAGACGATCGGCACGCGCGAGGATGTCAAGATCGTCGGCGACCGCTTCGTCTTCCCGTCATCGGTCCTGTTCGCCACCAACCTTTGGGAACTGCAGGACGGCGGCAAGGTCGAGCTGCGCAAGCTGGCGACGACGCTCAAGGATCTGGCGAACAGGATTCCCGACGATATCGACTGGATCCTGCGGGTCGACGGCCACACCGACGCCCGGCCCTTCCGGGGCGGGTCGAACCTTGAGCTGTCGGCCAGGCGGGCGATCGCCGTAGTGAATTTCCTGATCGCGGAGGGCATCCCGGCCGGGCGGCTGCTCGCCGCCGGCTTCGGCCCGCACCACCCGATCGATTCGGGCCGGACCGAAGAGGCCTACCAGAAGAACCGCCGCATCGAAATCCGCCTCACCCAGCGGTAGGAGGCGATCCGGCAGTCCGGTCCACGCCCGAATTTTGCGGCGCGCCGGCGCGCGGCCCTGCGCCGGTCTGCCGCTTGCTTCCGGTTGCGCCCGCAACCATATTCGCCGCTCCCGGGCACAGGCCCCTTCCGCCGGTCGGGCGGAACGGCCGCCAACCCTTCGCCGAGACCGAACGATGAAGCAGGACATCCATCCCGACTATCACGAGATTTCCGTCGTGATGACAGACGGAACCGAATTCAAGACCCGGTCAACCTGGGGCGCGGCGGGCGATCGCCTGAAGCTCGACATCGATCCGACGTCCCACCCGGCCTGGACCGGCGTGCACCGGCTGGTCGATACCGGCGGCCAGCTCGCCAAGTTCAACAAGAAGTTCGAGAATTTCGGGCTCTAGGCGGCCAAAGCGATGGCGATCGGTTGGACCTATCTTGCCATCGCCATAGTGCTTGAGGTCGCGGGGACGATCTCGCTCAAATATTCCGCGGGTCTCACCCGGCTCTGGCCGACCCTGGCCACAGTCGTTCTCTACACCGGCTCCTTCGCGCTGCTGGCGCTGGCCATCAAGTCCATCGAACTGTCGACGGCCTACGCGATCTGGGCGGCGGTCGGCACGGCGCTGGTCGCCGTGTTCGCCATCGTCATCTTCGGCGCGCCGCTGACCTGGGGCAAGGCGGTGTCGCTGGCGCTCGTGATCGCCGGGGTGGCCGGCCTGCACCTGTCCGACGCGGCGACGGCACTCGGCAAATAGGCCCGGCGGGGGCCCCTCCGCAATCCGGGAACTATCGGACGGTAAGCCGGCCGCGCTGGCGATGCATCTGGCGCAGCGACCACTCGACGACCTGTTTCAGGACGCCGCCGACGGCCGCGTCGAAGCCTGTGACGATGGCTTCGTTGCTCGCGCCAACCAGGATCTCCGCCGCCTCGAAGGTGCGCGACGCGACGATATCCCGGTCGTTCCAGCGCACGAGACGGACATGGAGGCGGATGCGGACGCGCGCCGGCGTTCCCTTGTACATTTCGGCGTGAAATTCGCGCAGGTCGGATTTCAGCAGAAAATCGGTTCTCAGGCCGCTGCCCTGGCGTGCGACGCCGGCAATCCGGGCGGAATTGTCGAAGGATTCAACCAGCAGCGTCTGCATCAGGTTGGTCGCAAGATCCGTCCATTCCGAATCGGCGAGATAATCCAGCTTGGTCGGCTGCATCTTTATTGCGATCCGGCTGCTGCGCAGGCTCGCGGAGGCGGTCGGCGTTTCGACCAGGAGCTGCGCGCGGACGCGCGGCAGCTTCCCGGCGAAACCGCCGGTCGGCCTCAGTTCGTAAAGCTGCGGCGGCTTGCGATCCGCACCGGGAATTATCGAGGCGCATCCGCCCAGCACGAGCAGCAGCGGCAACAGGTATTTCAGCCCGCCGCGAAACGGGCGATGGAGCCGGCGGGATCGGGTGGCTGTCATCGGGACCTCGGGTTCAGGCCGCCCTGCTGGCCGAAGAAGAAGCCGGACGGATCGCTCTCGATCCGCCGGACCAGCCGGTTGAGATCGCGCATCAACCGGCGGCCGTCGGCGACGAACTGCGAAACATCGTAAAGGCCGGCATTCAGGAAACGGGCGACCGGCCGGCGGTTTTCCTCGACGAGCCGGGAGATATCGCGACTCATCCGGGAGAAGGCCTCCGCGCCCTCGTCGATCTTCGTCACGGTATCGGCCATTTGGGACAGCGAGGCGCCCAGTTTCTCGATCGCCGGGCGGATCTTCTCGGTGACTTCCCTGGTTTCCCGGGCGATTTTCTTCACATCGTCGGCCGCCGTTTCCGCCGATCCGAGAATCCGGTCGACCCTTTGCCGGTTCTTGTCGTCAAGGAACCCGGACGCGCGCTCCGACAGGCGGGTGGCGCTCTTGGAGAGCCCGGCGATGTTGCCGAGCGTCTTCGGCAGTTCCTTGAGCGTCGGTTCCAGCTCTTTGGCGCGCTTCTCGGCCTCGCGGACGAAACGGCTGGCGTCGTTCGAGGCCCGCTCCACGTTGTTGAGAATCTGTTCCAGCCGCTTCCGGTTCCGGTCGCTGAGCACGTCTTCGGCCTTGTCGGTCAACCCGGCGGCCTTGTCCGCCAGTGCGCGGACCGAGCGGATGGCAACGGTCAATTCCTTGGCGGCCGGGCGCAGATCCCCGGCGACTGCGCGGGCGTCCCTGGCGAATGCGCTGGCCTCGACGGAAAAGGTGGCAAACTCGCTGGCCGCCTTGTCCAGCGACTGAACGATCTCGCCGATCCCTTTGCCCGACGGGCCGCCGAAGGCCTCGTCCAGCCGGCCGACCGCCACGGTGGCGCGCTCGGCGAGCGTCCGGAAGGCGACGACGGCCCGCGGCACCTCTTCGATCAGCCGCTGCAGGTTGGTCGGCGTCCCGGGGATGCGCCGCGCACGAAGCGCCCCGGTCATCGCGCCGGCTGCGACCGGCCGGGCATCGGACCGGCGCTGGGACTGCGGCGGCCGTTTGAGCTGGATGAAGGGGATTCCGGTCAGGCCCTGCTGCTCGACCGCCGCCACGAAATCCGGATAGATCCGGGCATCCGAACGCACGACAATGCCGACGAGCACGAATTCCGGATTCTTCGGATCGAGCCGGATGTCCCGCACGGTACCGACAGGGATGCCGCGATAGCGCACGACGGCGCCCTTGTTCAGACCGGTAACGTCCTGCCGGAACTCGACCGTCATCGGGACACCGTCGGAGCGCCCGCCGCTGCCGCTGATCCACAACAGGAAGACCACCCCGGCGGCGATCAGGCCGAGCACGAAGGCGCCTACAAGCACATAACTTGCCCTGGTTTCCACCGTTCCCGCTCAGCCTCCGCCACTAGTGCCCGGAGCCGGCGGCGTCGTGCGCCGCTCGCGCGCGCGGTCCGCGGAAATAGGCCTGGATCCAGGGATGCGGATCGTTCAGCAACTCATCCAGCGGTCCGACGCGGATTTTCCTGTCCACCAATACAGCAATTCGGTCGGCAATCGCGACCAATGAATTAAGATCGTGCGTCACCATGAAAACCGTAAGGCCCAGGCTCTGCTGCAATTCCCGGATCAGCCGGTCGAAATCGGCGGCGCCGATCGGGTCGAGCCCGGCGGTCGGTTCGTCGAGAAAGACGATCTCGGGATCGAGGGCGAGCGCGCGCGCCAGGCCGGCGCGGGTGCGCATGCCGCCGGAGAGCTGCGCGGGCATCTTGCCGGCCGTATCCTGGGGCAGGCCGGCCATATCGATCTTCTGCCGCGCCAGCCGGTCGATCGGTCCCGGCGCCAGCCCGGTGTGGAGCTTCAGGACCAGGGCGATATTCTCCGCCACCGTCAGGCCGCTGAACAGGGCGCCGTTCTGGAACAGCACGCCGATCCGGGCCAGCAGCGCCTTGCGCTGACGGCCCCGCAACGCCGAAAGGTTCTCGCCGAGCACGCTGACCTCGCCGGTGCGCGGGCGGTTGAGGCCGATAATGCTGCGCATCAGCACGGTCTTGCCGCTGCCGGAGCTGCCGACGACGCCCAGCACTTCGCCGGGCAGGACATCCAGGTCCAGCCCGTCATGAAGCAGGTTTGCGCCGAAACGGTTTTCCAGCCCGCGCACGGTGACTGCCGGTTCCGGCTTTGCCGCATTCTTCGCCTTCCGGGTCATATATTCAGCCAGGACAGGGCCATCGCGAAGGCGGCGTCGATCAGGATGACCGCGAAGATGGCCTCGACGACCGAGGTGGTCGTCCGCCGGCCGACACTCGCCGCGCTGCCGGTCACCTTGAAGCCTTCGAAACAGCCGATGATCGCGATGGCGGCGGCAAAGAACGGGGCCTTGGCCAGACCGATCAGAAATGCCGTTGTATCGACCGCACTGGACAGGCGTTCCAGGAACAGGGGGATACCGATATCGAGCAGCGCGAGGCTCACCACGGCGCCGCCGGCAAGGCCGACCAGATCGGCATAGACGGTGAGCAGGGGCAGCGCGATCACGAGGGCCACGATCCGCGGCGTCGCCAGAACGGCAACGGGATCGAGGCCGATCGCCCGCATCGCGTCGACCTCCTCGTTGAGCGACATGGTCCCGATCTGGGCGGTAAAAGCGCTGCCGCTGCGTCCGGCCACCATGATGGCCGCGAACAGCACCCCCAGTTCCCGCAACATGGCGATGCCGACCATGTCGACCGTATAGATGCCGGCACTGAACTTTTGCAGCTGCAACGCGCCCATGAAGGCGACGACGACACCGATCAGGAAGGCGAGCAGGCCGATGATCGGCAGAGCGTTGAGGCCCGTGGCCTGGAGATGATGGAAGGTCGCCCGCCCGTCGAGAGTCCAGGGACGGACTATGACTCCGGCGATCGCAACGATGCACAGCCCGAAGAAACCGAGCAGTTCCCATATCCTGATGCCGACGCCAACGGTCCGCCAGCCGATCAGGGCCAATTGGGCGCCCGCACCGCCGGGGCGCCGCGGCCTGGGCTGGTCGGTGGCGGCCGTCTCGGCGTCGGCCACGCGGCGCAACAGCCCCCGATACCGTTTGTCCACCCCGGTGATGGCATCCGGCGAGGATACGGCGCGGACCAACAGCTGCGCGCCCGCGCTGTCCAGTGCGGTCAGGGCGCTGGCGTCGATCTCATGGACCGCGCGGCCGGACAGCCCCGCCCGCTCGAGCCGCCGCGACAGGAGGCCGACCTGGGCCAGCCGCCATACGCCGCCGACACGCAGGCGGTTCTCGTCCTCCAGATCGAACCAGGCGAGAGGCCGCTCGCCGGAAGAGGATGCGGAAGTTTCTGTCACGCTGCGTGTCCGGCTGGCCACAGACAGGGCGACCATATCGCGGACGCCGCCGCGCCCGAAAGGGACATTTCATGCCGGTCCGGCGGAACCCATGCAATTTTTGCATTGCAGCAATGACGGCCGAAAACGGCATAAGAAATCCCTAATATACTGGATTTCTTGATGAAAAATTCTTTTGCACTGCAAAATAAGGTTGAAATTCCATAGCCCGGCCAGCATATAGAGACAGCGGCACACGCCCGTGCCGGCGAACGCTTCGCCAGCACCTGTCGCGATGATTGTCTTGGGCGTTTCCTCCCTAAACTTGGGCCGTGCCACCGCACGGCCCAATTTTGTTGCCGCGGCGGGCGGCGCAGCGGGCGTATCGATTCGGGCGTCTCATTCTACGTCCGGAAGACCGGAATCTCCCGCGCCCAGCGGGCGCTGCATCAACACCGAGTCGACCCACCGGCCGAGCTTGAAGCCGACCGAAGGCAGCAGGCCGACCTTCCGGAAGCCGGCCTTTTCGTGCAGCCGGATAGACGCGGCGTTGCCGGAATCGCCGATCACGGCCAGCATCTGGCGATAGCCGAGCGCCGTGCAGCGCTCGATCAGGGCGGACAACAGGGCGAGACCGACGCCGCGGCCGCTCCGATCGGGCGACACATAGATCGAGTCCTCGACGGTGTAGCGATAGGCGGTGCGCGCCCGGTAGCGCCCGGCATAGGCGTAACCCGCAACCGCACCGTCCACCTCGGCGACATAGTAGGGCAGGCCGCTGTGCTGTATGCCCTGGCGGCGCCGGTCCATTTCGCCGGCGGACGGCGGGTCGGTTTCGAAAGACGCCAGGCCGTCCAGCACATAGCCGCGATAGATCTCGGCGACAGCCGCCATGTCGCGCTCGGCGGCGTCGCGGATCAGCGGCCTCGGCGCAGTCTTCGGGTCCAAACCTCTGCCGCTTTCGGCCGCCTTCGGAATCAGGCGGCTGCCGCCATCGGCGCCCGGGTCAGCTCGCCGATCAATGCGGCCAGGTCGCCGGCCAGCGCGGCGAAGCCGGGCGTCTTGTGCAGGCTGGCTTCATCCATGTAGAGCGCCCGGTTGATCTCGATCTGCAAGGCGTGGACGCCGCGTTGCGGGGCGCCGTAATGGCGCGTCGTGTAGGCGCCGGCATAGGGCACGTTGCGCCGCACGATATAGCCCCGCTGGCCGAGCGTTCGCCGGGCAAGCTCGGTCAGCCGCCGGTCGCACGACGTCCCGTGACAATCGCCGAGCACGATATCGACCCGGCGGCGGCCGGAATCGGCATCGGCCGGACCGCCGACCGACGGCATGGAATGGCAGTCGATCAGCAGGCAGAAGCCGAACTGCGCCAGAGTGCGCTCGACCAACCCGGCGAGCGCGGCATGATAGGGCCGGTAACAGGCGTTGACCCGGTGCAGCGCATCGTCGAAACGCAGCTTGCGGCGGTAGATGTCGGCGCCGGACGAAACGACCCTGGCAATGGTGCCAAGCCCGGCGGCGACCCTGGGCGAACGCGTGTTGACATAGGCCGGCAGCGGATCCGCGAACATGCGCGGGTCCAGTTCGAAGGGTTCGCGGTTGGCATCCAGGAAGGCGCGTGGGAAGCGGGCGCGCAGCAGGGGCGCGCCCATCGCCGGCGCGGAGGCGAACAGTTCATCGACGAAACTGTCCTCGGACTTGCGCAGGGACAGCGGGTCGAGCCGTGACGCCTCGACGAATTCCGGCGGGTAGTCCGCTCCGCTGTGCGGCGAGGCGAAGACCGCCGGCGCGGTCTGTTGGACCGGCTCCAGCACGTCGAAGGCCGGCGCGTGCAGCCAGCCTCCCTTGTAGAATTCTTCCGGTGCGGACGGTTCGGACGGCGAGGGCGGGAAAGATATTTCCATGACGGCTCCGGGTTTACCCGATGCGGCGGAGCCTGTCACCGCCCGATGGCGCCGTATGGGCCGCGTGTTGCCGTCCGGCCCCGGGCGGCGCGACATCCTCGGCCGCTGCGCATCCGGCCGGGACCTTGCATGGCTTGGCCAAGTGCGCGATATACCCGCCTTCATCCGGATCCGCCGCCACCTCCCTGGGGGATTGGGCGCAGTGGGCAAAGGGCGCGTAGCTCAGCGGGAGAGCACTACGTTGACATCGTAGGGGTCGCTGGTTCAATCCCAGCCGCGCCCACCATTTTTCTTGACGGATTTTTCGTCGTTCAGCCGTTCAGCATCCCGGCGTGGTAGGCGACATGGTCGCCCATGAAGGTCTGGACGAAGAAATAGCCGTGGTCGTAGCCCTGCTGCATGCGCAGGGTGACCGGCTGGCCCGACGCCGCGCAGGCCGCCTGAAAGGCGTCGATGTTCATCGCGCCCGTCTTGAAGAATTCGTCCTCGTCGCCCTGGTCGATCAGGATCGGGGAACACGTGTTCCCCGCCCGCACCAGTTCGGTCGCGTCGTAGTCGCGCCAGGCCGCGCGGTCCGGGCCCAGATAGGCGCCGAAAATCTTCTGGCCCAGGCCGGTCTGTGTCGGCGCGCAGATCGGTGCGAGCACCGAGACCGACCGGTAATGGTCCGGGTTGCGCAGGGCGACGATCAGGGTGCCGTGGCCGCCCATCGAATGGCCGAACAGGCCGCGGCGGCCCATGTCCGCCGGCAGGTTGGCGCCGACGACGTCCGGCAACTCCTCGACGACATAATCGTACATCCGGTAATGGCCGGCCCAGGGATTCTGCGTGGCGTTGACGTAGAAGCCGGCGCCGGTGCCGAGGTCCCAGGCCTCGTCGTCGGGCACCGCCTCGCCGCGCGGGCTGGTGTCCGGCGCGACGACCAGCAGGCCGTGTTCGGCCGCATGGCGCTGGACCGCCGCCTTGACGGTGAAATTTTCCTCGGTGCAGGTGAGCCCCGACAGATACGTCAGCACCGGCACCGGCCCGTCCGCGGCCTGGGGCGGCACATAGGCGGAGAACTGCATCCGGCACCGCGTCGTCCGCGCCTCGTGGGCGTAGACATATTGCGTGCCGCCGAAGCACTTGCTGGCGCTGACGGTTTCGAGGGACATGGTCGGGGTTCCCCAGTGGTATGGCCGGTGGAATAGCGTTGCGCCCTGTCATGGCACAGGGCGCAGCCGCGATGCCAGAGGCTCCCGGCCGCAGGGCATCCTTCGAGACGGCCTACGGCCCCGGCGGCGCGCCTTGCCGGTTGGCGATCAGAATGCCGCCGACGATCAGCGCCGTGCCGGCCAGATGGTAAAGGGCGATCTGCTCGGACAGGATGGTTACGGCGAAGACGGCGCCGAACACCGGAATCAGGTAGAGGAAAAGGCTGCCGCCGGCGGCGCCGACCCGGCGGATGCCGAAATTCCACAGGACATAGGCGCCGGCCGTCCCGACGACGCCGACATAGAGGATGCCGAGAACCGCTTCGGCGGTCGGGACCAGCCGGCCGCCGAACTCCAGCTCGGCGGCCGCCATCGGCGCCAGACCGAGGACCGAGACTCCCGCCATGGCCGCAAGTCCGGTGAGCGGCGGCATTGCGCTGTTCCAGCCGCGGATTCCGATCGTGTAAAGGCCCCAGAGGAACATGGCGCCGGCGATCCACAGGTCGCCCTCGACGAACTCCAGGCCGGCCAGGCGTTGCCAGCTGCCGTGGGTCACAACCACGACCAGCCCGGCGAGCGCGATGCCGATGCCGGCGATCCGCCCGGCCGTGTTGCGTTCGCCGATGCCGGCGAAGGACAGCAGCACGATATAGATCGGCACCGAGGCGTTGAGCAGCGCGCCGTTGATTGCGGTCGTCGTCTGCGTGCCGCGGAAGATCATGTAGTTGAAGACGATCGCCCCGGCGAGGGCGAGCAGCGCAACGGTGCGCCACTCCCGGCGCAGCGCCGCCCGATAGCGCCATATGGAAGCGCCGAAGATCGGCAGCAGCACCGCAGCAGCGGCCGCCCAGCGGAAGAACGCCATGACGGCCGGCGATACGTCCTGGTAGGAGCCGCGTGCCGCGGTCCAGGTGCCGCCCCAGCAGGCCGCCGCCGCGGTCAGCGCGATATAGGGCGCGGCCCGGGCGAGCCGGCTTCGAGCAGGATCAATCGAAGGATCAGCAGCCACGGATAATCGCAAGAAAAGAACGCTGACTAGAAACGTCACGGGTCTGCGCTTGGCGGGCGCTACTAGAACGACAGTTCAAGTGCGCCGCCCATAAAGTCGATGCCCCCAACCTACGTCAGCCTTGTACGAAGATGAGAGGGAAGAGAACCCACAACTGTTTGCTGCGTCTCGTCATCCCAAAAATAGTAGAGCCGAAAGGCCTTTTTCGGATTCCTCGACACACTATTCTTTAGATGCCATTCGAGTAATTTCTTAGAACCACGCCAATTCACTAAAAATTCATCTCCCTGCTCATGCAGCTTTGTTTTATCCCCGGCTCTTGAATTTTCCAAGCCAAGTTCCCTAAGTTTTGTCTGGAAAGCATTGATTCTTTGTTCGCCGCCATATGCTTTCAATTTCCAATACTCATTTGCCATCATCAACAAGGCCTTGTAAGAAAGCGACACATCGCTAAATACCGCCGCCTTTGCCGCTCGGAAAGCCTTTCCTGTCAAAACAACGCGATCTCCTAAATGTCGTTCCGACCATTCTTTAATTTCGCTATGAGATTCTGGGATATCAATCTCTACAGGTATAATACGGGTAGATTCCAGCTGTTCCTCAAGTTCCACTATCCTATGTCTGAGTCTAAACATATCAGATTCGAGTTTAGAACTCCTCTCCTGTTCCTCCTGCATTTCCTGCTCTACGCTCGACGCTAGATCTTCCCATTCATCTCGCTGGTTCTGAATGTCTTCTATCGCTAAATTGGCCAATTCTAACTGAGCTTCAAAGTCTGCGCCAACATCAGCTTTACTCTCTCTATGTTGACGCTCTATTGCTTCTTTAACCAGAGTAAATGAAGGAATAGGATCTTTTTTACTCCGGTACCTGAAGCTATTTGTCGCCGCTCTTTTTACCAGAAAATCGGTAAAATCATCGGCACCCCTGTTGCCCCAATTTGCAATTCTGTCAGGCATCGCCAATGGATGATCATATGGGCTATCAGAATATTGGTCGAAATGTGGTAGATAGGTCCGAACCGCACCGCGGAATACTGAGAATTGCTTATCCAGTTGATCTGTCAGTAAAAAAGTAAGCGGGCCTGGCACAACGGCAACATGCGCAAGACCGACACATCGTCTTGCTAAATCTATTACGTTCAGTATTGCAGTGCTTGAATCGCTCTCATTCTCGCCTAGAGTCACAACATAGATTGGCAAACGTCGATTCGGGTTGTAAATTAGCGAAAGCAAATCATCAATTTCTCCTTCTTGTTCTAAGGTCCAAGCCGTTTCTTCCAATACTTGATTATCTACTTCCAATCTACAAGCGTTGACAATCTGACGCAATACGCCAGGTATCGCGGGCACGAATTCAGGTTCCCCTTCCCGTGTTTGAACAATTTGCTTGAGTCCGAAATGTGCTATTTCATCAGACTTAACGACACTAATTTCTGTTGTCCATATTCGACCAGCAACATTCTTGTCTGGGTCAACTAGGCGAGCTATCCAGTAATCAGTATTTTCTTCTTTTAGAGAAACCGCTCCGGTCCCTCCGTATTCGAGTTCAAAGGTCTCAAAATCCCACGCATTGCTGGGAAGTTTCTGTGATCTTCTCTGTATCCAGCGTAATGTTTCTCTACGCGCGTCGTAAAGACTGGTGTCTATATCTTGTGAATTAAGCGTTCCAGTTACCTGCAATACTGGAACTAATCGAGCTGATTGGGGGAAAAAAGTGGCTCGTGCTTCAATCATCGCACGAGCCAAAGTGGATTCAGTCATTATTGATTTCCTAGTAAATCACCACGCTGCGGATGCTCTCGCCGGCGTGCATCAGGTCGAAGGCCGAGTTGATGTCCTCGAGCGGCATGGTGTGGGTGATCAGGTCGTCGATGTTGATCTTCCCTTCCATGTACCAGTCGACAATCCTCGGCACGTCGGTCCGGCCGCGCGCGCCGCCGAAGGCCGTGCCGCGCCAGACCCGCCCGGTGACGAGCTGGAACGGCCTTGTCGCGATCTCCTGGCCCGCCCCGGCGACGCCGATGATGATGCTCTCGCCCCAGCCGCGGTGGCAGCATTCCAATGCCTGGCGCATGACCTCGACATTGCCGATGCACTCGAAGCTGTAGTCCGCGCCGCCGCCGGTGATGTCGACCACCGCCTCGACCACCTTGTCGTTGCCGATCTCGTCCGGGTTGACGAAATCGGTCATGCCGAACTGCTCGGCGAGCGGGCGCTTGGACGGGTTGATGTCGATGCCGACGATCCGGTCGGCGCCCGCCATGCGGGCGCCCTGGATGACGTTCAGGCCGATCCCGCCCAGGCCGAACACCGCCACGTTCGAGCCCGGCTCGACTCCGGCCGTGTTGATGACGGCGCCGATACCCGTGGTGACGCCGCAGCCGATGTAGCAGATCTTGTCGAACGGCGCGTCCTCGCGGACCTTCGCCAGGGCGATCTCCGGCAGCACCGTGTAGTTGGCGAAGGTCGAGGTACCCATATAGTGGAACACCCTGTCGCCGTTCAGGCTGAACCGGCTCGTGCCATCGGGCATCAGGCCCTGGCCCTGGGTGCCGCGGATCGCCGTGCACAGGTTGGTCTTCTGCGACAGGCAGCTTTTGCACTGCCGGCATTCGGGCGTGTAGAGCGGGATGACGTGATCGCCCTTCTTGAGCCCGGTCACCTCCGGCCCGGTCTCGACAACGACGCCGGCGCCCTCGTGGCCGAGGACCGCCGGGAAGAGCCCCTCCGGATCGGCGCCGGACAGGGTGAATTCGTCGGTATGGCAGATGCCGGTGGCCTTGACCTCCACCATGACCTCGCCCGCCTTCGGGCCGTCGAGTTGAACCGTTTCGATCGTCAGCGCTTCGCCCGCCTTGTGTGCCACCGCTGCTTTGACATCCATGACGCGTCCTTCCCCGTTTCCCTGTGCCGCCGGCGCGCCGGCGGCCGGTCCGCCGCCCTTGCCGTTTCCGTCTCCCGTGCTACACGGAGGGCGCGTTCCGCACAACCGTTCTAAGGCCGGCGTTTCAAGACCGGCATTCGCAGACAGGGTCCCGCCATGCGCGATATCCAGCTTCCCGGCCGTTCCGTCGTCCATGGCCTCAACGGCGCCGCGGCGACGTCCAACACCCTTGCCACGCTGACCGCCATCGACATGTTGCGCGCCGGCGGCAATGCGGTCGATGCTGCGATCGCCGCCTGCGCGGTGCAGTGCGTGGTCGAACCCATGAGCACGAGCATCGGCGGCGATTGTTTCATGCTCTACCAGAAGGGCGGCGACGGGCCGGTCGTCGGCATCAACGGCTCCGGCTGGTCCCCGGCCGGCCTCACCGTCGACTCGCTGATCGAGCGCGGCATTGGGCAGATCGACCCCGACGGCGTCGAATCGGTGACGGTGCCGGGCGCGGTCGACGCCTGGTGCGCCATCCTCGACGCCCACGGCGCCCTGGGCATCGATCGGGTGCTCCAGCCGGCCATCGCCTGCGCCGAGCAAGGCTTCACCGTCGGCGAGGTGACCCGGGCCCTGTGGGCCGGCCGGCTCGACGGGCTGCGCGGCAACGAAGCCGCCTCAGCGCTCTATCTGAAGGACGGCGCGCTGCCGGCGACCGGCGATGTCTGGTATTCGCCGGCGCTCGGCCGGACGCTGCGCGCGATCGCCGAACGCGGGCGCGACGGCTTCTACGCCGGGCCGGTGCTCGACGCGATGCTGGCCGCGCTCGACGCCGTCGGCGGCTGCCACACGGAGGAGGATTTTGCAGGACAGCGCCACGAGCCGGTCGCGCCGCTCGAATCCGGCTATCGCGGCCGGACCGTGCTCGAAATCCCGCCCAACGGCGGCGGCATCACGGCGCAGATCATGCTCAATATCCTGGAGGGCTTCGATCTCTCCGCCCTCGACCCGGTCGGCGCAGAACGGCTGCATCTGGAGATGGAGGCCCAGCGCCTCGCCTATGCCCAGCGCGATGCCTTCGTCGGCGATCCGCGCCGCAGCAACGTGCCGGTCGAGCAATTGTTGTCCGACGATTTCGCCGCCGGGCTGCGCAGCCATATCCGGCGCGACCGGGCGATCGACGCGCTGCCACCGGCCGAGATGCCGGAGCACAGGGATACGGTCTACCTGACCGTCGTCGATCGCGACCTCAACTGCGTCAGCCTGATCAATTCGGTCTACTGGAGCTTCGGCAGCTGCATCGCCTCGGAGGAGACCGGGGTGGTGTTCCAGAATCGGGGCGCCGGCTTCGTCGTCGAGCCGGGCCATCCCAACTGCGTCGGCCCGCGCAAGCGGCCCCTGCACACGATCATTCCGGGGATGGTGCTGAACGACGGCCGGTGCGAACTGGCCTTCGGCGTGATGGGCGGCCCCTTCCAGCCGGTCGGCCAGACCCATGTCGTCACCAACCTGTGGGATTTCGGCATGGACATCCAGCAGGCCATCGACTGCCCGCGGGTGTTCCACGACGGCGGCGCCGTTGTCGCCGAGCGCGGCGTGCCGGAAGCCGCCGTTGCCGGCCTGCGCGCCCTCGGCCACGCGGTCGTGCCCGCTGAAAGCCCCCACGGCGGCGGCCAGGGCATCCTGATCGACCGGGAGCGCGGCGTGCTCTCCGCCGGCTCGGATCCGCGAAGGGACGGCTGCGCGCTCGGCTATTGAGGCGTCCGGCCCGCCCTCCGGCTCATTCGCGGCGGCCGTCGACAATCATCACGAGTGTCGGCAGGATGAACAGGGTGAAGATGCCGGCCGCGACCAGGCCGCCGAGCATGCTGACCACGAACGGCACGAAACGAAGCAGCTCGTCGCCGCGCGCGTAGAGCAGGGGCGAGAGGCCCAGCACCGTCGTCAGGCTGGTCAGGAAGACGGCGCGAAAGCGGTGGCGCGTCGCCGCAGAGGCGGCGGCGATCGCCGGCAGCATGTCGTTGTCCCGGCGGATCGCGTTGTAGCGGTCGAGCAGCACCAGGGAGTCGTTGACGATCACGCCGGCGACGGCGACGACGCCGAACAGCGACAACGCCGTGACATCCCAGCCGAGGATCCAGTGGCCGAATATCGCGCCCGCAAACGCGACCGGCACGCCCGCCATGGCGACCACCGGCTTCCAGTAGCTGCGCAGGAAACCGGCCATCAGGGCATACATCGCGATCAACACGAAAGGCACCAGCAAGATCAACGTCTCGAACAGATGCCTCTCCTGCCGCACGCCGGCGTCATCCGATATGCCGAGGCCGGGATATTTTGCGATCAGGCCGGGCAGGAACTCGCGGTCGATCTTCCGCCGCGCCTGAATGGGCGTGATTTGGGTAAGTTCGGCGTGGGCGTTGACCAGCACGGTGCTCTTGCCGTCGATCCGGGTGAGCGCGGCGAGCTCACGCTTTTCCTCGATCCAGGCCACGGTGGACAGCGGCACCTCGCCGCCGCCGGGCCGGCGGATCCGCTCGCTGGCGAGCTCGCGCAGACTGCGCCGCCGCTCCGCCGGATAGCGCACGACGACCCGTATCTCGTCGCGGCCGCGCTGGATCCGCTGGACCTCGATGCCGTGGTAATTGGCCCGCAACTGCCGGCCGATCCCGGTCGGCGTCAGCCCTGCGGCCTTGCCGGCCGGCGTGACCCGGACGACGAAATGCCGTTTGCCCGGCACCAGACTGTCCGAAAGCTGGTAGATGCCCGGAACGGACCCGATGAACGCCTTGAGTTCGCGGGCCGCCTGCTCGAGTTTTTCGCGATCGTCGTGAACCAGGGCATAGGCGACGGACGGCATCATCCGGAAAAGGGTGGTCTGGACCGAGACTTTCGCCAGTCCCGGCAGATTGCCGATATTCCGGCGCCACAACCGCTCGATTTCCCCGGGCGACGACCGCCGCAGCGGCCGGTCGTGCAGATGGAGCCGGACCGAGGCCAGGTGGCTGCCGTTGCGTTGTTCTTCGCCGGTGCGCGAGCGGGAGACGCCGCTAACGTTGCCGACGATCACGCTGATCGAATCGATTGCCGTCCCTTCGAGTTCTTTGTCGACCGCCTCGGCCGCCCGGACGAATCTTTCGGCGATGGCGGCACTGGCTTCGAACGGCGCGCCGACCGGCAACTCGAGGTTTGCCTGGACCGTGTTCGAGCGGCTCGCCGTGTTGTCGAGGATGACCACGCGAACCTGCTCGGACCGCAGCAGGGCAAGAGCGGCAACGAAAAATACCAGGCCGAAGGCGATCGTCAGCCAGACATGGCGGACCGCCCAGGACACCGCCGGCGCCACGATCGAATCCCGCATCCGGTCGATCGCTTCGCGTGCCCAGGCCTGGATTTCGCGCAGCGGGGAGAGGCTCCAGTGCCGCTCGTGCGAAAGGTGCGAAGGCAAGACAAAGAAGGCTTCGACCAGCGATACGGCGAGAACGAACAGCGCGACCCAGAAGAACGGCTGGACGATCTGAAGGCTGCCTTCGGTCACGAACAGGAACGGCACGAATGCCAGCACGGTCGTGGATACGCCGACGAAGATCGGCCCGGCGACGATCCGCGCCCCCGAAACAGCCGCCTCCACGGCGTTCTTTCCCCGCTCGCGTTCCGCAGCGACGCTCTCGCCGACTACGACCGCATCGTCGACGACGATGCCGATCAGCAGGAAGAATGCGAACAATGTCCCCAGGTTCAGCGTCAGGTTCGCCAGATCGAAGAACATCAGCGCGCCGACGAACGACAGGGGAATACCCAGGGTAATCCAGAATGCGAGGCGGAGATCGAAAACGAGGAACAGGCACACGAACACCAGGATGACACCGATCGCCGCGTTGCGGACGATATCCGACAGAACGTCGAAAATCGGTTCCGCCGTATCGTTCCAGACGCGGATTTCGATCCCCGGCGGCGGCTTGTAGGTTTCGAGGCGTTTCCTGATGTTGGAGGAAATTTCGAGCAGCGACTGCTCCCTGGAGGCTTCGACCCGGACGAAAACCGCCGGCTTGCCGTCGACCGTCGACAGGATGTCCTCGTCGACGAAGCCGTCGCGGATCGTGGCGACGTCACCGAGCGTTACAAGGGTGCCGTCGACGCGCGTAATCAGCGGTATATTCCCGAATTCCTCACCAATCTGCCGTTTTCCGACCGCGTGGAGGACCACGCCGCCGGCACGGGTGCGCAACTCGCCGAACGTCGCGTTGCGGGAGACCCGCCTGACAATTCTCGCGACCCTGGCGAGCGTCAGGTTGTGGCGGCGCAATTCCTCCTCGTTCATCTCGATGGCGATTTCGCGGTTGCGCGTGCCGCGCAGCTTGACCTGGGAGACCGACGGCAGCGCCAGCAGATCGTCGCGCAGTTTTTCCGCCGCAAGGCGCAAGTCATTCTCGGGCGCGGTCGACGAGGCGACAGCAAGCGTCATCACTTCGATCGCCAGTTTCTTCAGTTCCACCCGCGGCCGTTCTGCATTGGCCGGCGGAAAATTCTCGATACCCTCGACGGCGCTGCGGACATCGGCCAGGACTTCGCCGGCATCGGCGAAGGTTTCGAGTTCGACGTCGAACCTGGAGAATCCCTGCGAGGCGGTGCCCACGACCCGCGCGACGCCGGGAAGGCCGACCACGCTTTCCTCGATCCGGCGGTTGACGTCCTCCTCAACCTCCTTCGGCGACGCGCCGGGCACCCGCACGGTCACGCTGACCGTGCGCAGGTCGATTTCCGGAAGGTGCTGAACGGTCAGCTGAATCCCGGAAAACACGCCGCCGACGATCAGCAGGATCAGGAGGAATTTGGCGGCGACGGGATTGCCGACGAAATATGCGATCGGTCCGTTTTTCACGATAGTCCCTCGCGATGGCGCGCCTGGCGCGTGCAGCGTCCGTCTCCAGGCCGGGCTATTCGGGCGACCGGATGGCCCTGGCCGTCACCTGCAATCCTTCTCTGGCGTTGGCCAGCACGCCCACGACAACGCCGTCGCCGGCATCGAACGGCTCGACGATCCAGCCGTCCGCCGTGCGGCCGAGCGTTTTGGGCTTGAACGATGCCATCGCGCCCTTTCTGACGACCCAGACGCTGTCGCGATCCCGCGCCGCCGCCTCCGGCAGCACGAAGACATTGTCGCGCGTCGGCCCGGCTACAACGATTTCCGCGAAGGTGCCCGGCGCCGGCAGTGAAGCGGGCGGCGTATCCTTGGCGAAATGCAGGAACATCGACGCCAGACGGGTGCGCGGGGCGACCAGCGGCGAGACCCGGACCACTTCGCCGCTGAATTTTCCGGACCAGGTGGATATCCGGGCTGCGCGGCCGACCATCGGCGCGAAATTTTTCAGGTCCTTCGGCTCGACCGGCGCTCTCACCTGCAATGTGCCGGGCCGATAGACGACGCCGAGCACCCAGGACCGTCCGACATTTTCGGCCGGGCCCACCAGTTCGCCGACGTCGACGTCCGAACGCACCACCCGGCTGTCGTAGGGCAGCGATATGTTCGTGCGCGCGAGCTGCAATCTGGCCAATTCCAGCGCCGCCTGCGCCCGGCCCAGCCGGGCTTCCGTTCTGGCGATCGGCGAAATACGGCGAACCCGCTCGGGAATCTCCGCGCCCGGATTGGCCTTCGCGAACTTCTCGGCGCCTTCCTTCGCAAGAGACTTCTGAATCTGCAGGCTGGCTTCGGCTTCCCTGACCCGCATTTCCGCCGCCCGAACCCCGATCTCGAATTCGGCCGGATCGATCCTGATGAAGGTCTCGTTCGCCCGAAGCGACCCGCCGTTCGTAAATTTCGGCGAGACCCAGACGACCCGGCCGACGACCTGGGAGACGACCTTGGTCCTGCGTTCGAGGGTCACCGTCCCCGTTACGCGCACGGCGAAGGTGTAATTCTTTGCAGCCGGTTGGACGACGCGCACGGCGGGCTTGTCCGATCCGGCCGTCGTGGCGGCCGTCGCCCCGCGCTCGACCCGGTCGGGCGCTCGGGCGAAATACAGCGCGACAACGATAGCGACCAGGATAAGCCCCAACTGGGCATAACCGAGCCACCGCGGCCTGTCGGGACGACTGGCTGAGTCTGATGTTTCCTGGGGCATCGCCGCGCTCACGCTCACCTGGAGGTTTTGCCGGCGGATTCGGGAACGGGCGATGCAAAATGTCCGGATCGTCCGACCGTTGCCCGGTAGCCCGTCCCGCCGCCGGCCGTGTTCCGAAATATATCGGTTCGTAATATCAGCGCAAGAATTGCAAATTGCCAGAATGATTCGTCGGGCCCGGCATTTCTTCCTTGCAGACGGGCATATCATCCGGCGGCGGCGCGCGCCTCCAGGATCGCGGCGAATGCCCGGACGGCGGCGGCCGGGCCGTTCGGATGGTTCCAGACGCCGCCGATCACGGCGAGGAAATCGGCGCCGGCGCGAACCAGCGGGCGGCAGTTCTCCACGGCGATGCCGCCGATGGCGACGCAGGGCACGACGGTTGCCGCGGACCAGCTCTCCAGCGTTTCCAGCGTCGCCTGTGCCTTCGGTTCTTTGGTCCGGGTCGGGAAGAAGGCGCCGAAGGCGACATAGTCTGCGCCGGCTTCCGCCGCCTCCATCGCCAGATGCAGCGAGTTGTGGCAGGTCACGCCGACGGTCGCTTCCTCGCCGACCAGGGCACGCGCTTCGGCATAAGCGGCGTCTTCCTGCCCGACATGAACGCCGTCGGCGCCGATCTCGCGCGCCAGATCCGGCCGGTCGTTCACGAGGAAGGCGATGTCGTGCCGGTGGCACACCGGCATCAGGATTTCGGCCGCCCGGCGCACTGTATCGTCCGGCGCATCCTTCAGGCGAAGCTGGAGGCAGGCCGCCGGCCCGGCATCCAGCGCCGCCTTCAGGTCCTCTGCGAAGACCGCGGGCTCGAAGGCCGGCGGGGTGATCAGGTAAAGCTGGCAGCCGGGATCGCTCATAACGCCCGCCGCCGCCCCGGCGCTAGAGCTGCCCCCTGTAAATCCTGATCACCTTGTCGAGCAGGGCGAGGGCGTCGTCGCGCGGGCGCTGGAAGCTGTTGCGGCCGATGATCGAGCCGGAGGCGCCGCCGTCGCGCAGCGCGCGGATTTCGTCGAGGATCGCATTGTCGCCCTTGGCCGCGCCGCCGGAGAAGACGACCAGCCGGCGGCCGGCGAAGGCGCTCTGCATGACATGGGCGACGCGGGCGGACAGGCTCGATGTGTCGATGCCCTGCGCCTCGTAGACCTTGCGCGCCTCGTCCTGTTCGATATGCGCGGTCGGCGGTTTGACCTTGATGATGTGGGCGCCGAGCAGCGCGGCCATGTGGGCGGCGTAGGCGCAGACGTCGATCGCGGTCTCGCCGTCTTTCGAGAGGCCGCCGCCGCGCGGATAGGACCAGATGACGACGGCGAGGCCGACCGATTTCGCCTCCGCCGCCATCTCGCGGATTTCCTCCATCATCTCGAACTGGCTGTCCGACGCCGGATAGACGGTGAAGCCGATGGCGGCGCAGCCGAGGCGCAGTGCATCCTCCACCCCGCCGGTGATCGCCTGGTCCTTGTCCCGGGCGTGGCTGTTCGAACTGTTGACCTTGAGGATGGTCGGGATCTGCCCGGCGAACGTATCTGCGCCGGCCTCCAGCAGGCCGAGCGGCGCCGCGAAGGCGTTGAGCCCGGCGTCGACCGCCAGCCGGTAATGGTAGTGCGGATCGTAGCCTTCGGGGTTCGGTGCGAAGCTGCGCGCCGGGCCGTGCTCGAAGCCCTGGTCGACCGGCAGGATGACCACCTTGCCGGTGCCCGCGAGCCTTCCGGTCATCAGGATGCGGGCCAGCTGGCCCTTGGTGCCCGGACAGTCGCTCTCGTAGTTCTTCAGGATCCGGCGCACCGTGGACGTCATCTTCATGGCTCGGCTATCCCCTTCGGCTCGTTCCAACGGGCCGGCGCGCCGCGGGCCCCTCCTTCTCCCCGCTGTGCTTAGACAAGGCTGCGGGCGGTTTCAACGGGCGTCTTCGACGGCGCCCTTCAACTTCGGTTCCCGGCGTCCCCGGCCTCGGTTCGGCTGCCCCGGTTTTGCAGGGCAAATCGACAGGAGGCTGCCGGATCCAGCCGGTCGCGCAGGTCGAGAACCGGCGGCGGGCCGGGATGCAGCGCCCCGCCGCACTGTTCCGCGATCGACGCCAGTTTCTCCCGGACGTCGGCCCGGACGGCGACGTGCACGTTGCATAGACCCTCCCGAAACGCGGACAGGGCGAAACCCGGCGCGGCGCCGCAATCCAGCACCGTCGCGGCCAGGCCGGGTTCCGCGGCCTTTGCGACCGCGCGGTCGAGGGCCGCCCAGTAGCCGACACCCAGGCTGCGGGCGCCGTCCGGCGGGCTCCACAACTCCAGGGTGGCCCCCGCGGCCGCGGCCTCGCGCAGCGCGATCCGGGCGAGCCGCAGGTCGGCGACGATGCAGGCGAGGTGCGGGCGCTCCGGCACCGGGTCCGGCCGCGGTCAGCGCCGCCGCTCGGCCGCGGCCGGCAGGGTTTCCAGCCGCTTCATGGCGTCAGTCCCGAGGATGGCCGGATCGGCCAGATAGGCGTGGGCGAAATCGGTGCCGTCGACACCCCAGAAGTACTCACCGTCGATCGCCAGGGTCGGCACGCCGAAAATTCCGGCGGCGACCGCCGCGTCCGTGTTTTCTTTCAGGGCCGCCTTGACCGGCTCCTGCGCGATCAGGACATCGGCGTCCGCCGCGCCCAGCGCTTCGGTCAGCGCCGGCCATTCCGCGTTCGGCTCCCGGCCCTCGGCCCAGACGAAGCGGAAGATGGCGTCGATGGCGGCGAGATCGCCGTCGAGCGCGATGGACAGGCGCAGGATTCGCAGCGGGTTGAAGGGGTGGGCCGGCGGCATCCGGAAGGGCACGCCGAGGCGGCCGGCCGTGAACTGGCAGAAACGGTAGGTCCACAGGCGCTTGGCCGGCAGTTCGGCCGGGCCCAGGTTGCCGGTCGCGTTCAGCAGGCCGGCGAAGAGCACCGGCACCGGGCGAATTTCGGCGATTCCGGCAAATTCGCCCAGCCGCTGCGACTGCAGATAGGCGTAGGGCGAGATATAGTCGAAATACCAGTCGATCCGTTTCATGCATCCTCGCTCCGGCCGCTATCCGGGGCTTTCCAGCCGCGAGAGGTAGGAGAATTGTGCAGCGTACGGCGCGAATGCAATGCCGCGCCGCCTTTCGATACAGCCGTCGGCGTTGCAAGCCGGCGCCGGGTCGGCTAGGCGTTGGCGCCTCCCGACCGCACCGGCGCCTGCCCATGCTGCCCATCGTTTTCCATCCCGGCCACGCCCGCCACGACCCGCAGCTCTATTTCAAGGCCGGCGAATTCCATCCCCATCCGGAAATGCCGTCGCGGGCCGAGGCCATCGTGCGCGCCCTCGAGGCGCAGGGCGGCGAAACCGTCGCCCCGGACGACTTCGGCCCGGGCCCGCGGGCGGATGTCCATACGGCGGAATACCTCGATTTTCTTTCGGGCGTATACCGGAGATGGAAGGCGGAAGGCCAGTCCGGCGGCGAGGTCGTGCCGAACATCCATCCCGGCCGGCACATGGCCGGACGTCCGGCGAGCCTGCTCGGCCAGGTCGGGTTCCATACGACCGATCTTTCCAGCCCGGTCGGGCCGGGCACATGGGCGGCGGCCTGCGGCAGCGCGAATACGGCGCTCCACGCGGCGAAGCTGGTGCTCGACGGCGCGCCGGCCGCCTACGCCCTGTGCCGCCCGCCGGGCCACCACGCCTACGCCGACATGGCCGGCGGATTCTGCTTCCTGAACAACATCGCCATCGCCGCGCAATACGCCGTGCGCCGCGGCAGGCGGCCGGCGATCCTCGACGTCGACGTCCATGCCGGCAACGGCACCCAAGGCATCTTCTATCGCCGGCCCGACGTGCTGACCGTTTCGCTGCATTGCGATCCTGCGGACTACTATCCCTTCTTCGCGGGCCATGCCGGCGAGCGCGGCGCCGGCGACGGTGACGGCTGTCACCTCAACCTGCCGCTGCCGCCGGAGACCGGGGATAACGCCTATCTTTCCGCGCTCGACACGGCGTTGAACCGCATTGCCGCCTGGGGGCCGGATATTCTGTTCGTCGCGCTCGGCGTCGACGGCTACGAGAAGGACCCGCTGCGCGGCATCTGCCTGACCACACCCGGTTTCAACCGCATCGCCCGGGCGATCGGCGAGCTGAAAGTTCCGACGGCGCTGATTCAGGAAGGCGGATACCATGTGCCGGACCTGGGAAGAAACGTCTTCTCCTTCCTGGAAGGTTTCGAGGCGGCCCACGGTTAGTTAGGGCGTCCCGGGTTCCTGCGTCGGCCGTCAGGCGGCGGAGTCGAGCGCGTCGCCGCCCAGATTGTCGTAGACCCGGACCAGCATCTGCTTGAGCGCGGCGGCTTCTTCTGCCGTGAAACCGTCCAGCGCAACCGATTCGTAGCGCCGGGCGACCGGCACGATGGCGCGCGCCGTCGCCCGGCCGACCGGCGTCAGGGCGACGGCGACGACCCGTCCGTCCGCCTCCGGGCCGCGCCGGCGGCTCACCATGCCCTGCCGCTCCATCTTGCCGACCAGCCGCGACAGGGTGGAGATTTCGATCGAGGTGAGGTCCGCCAGGTCGCTGATCCTCAGATCGTCGCGATGCTGGAGCGCGGCCAGAACCCGCCACATCTGCAGGGTGACGCCGTGGGGCGCAATCTCGCGCGAAAACGCCGCCGCCAGCTCGACGCCCGTGCGGTTGATCAGGTAGGGGAGATACGCGGTGAGGTCGAAGGACAACGGAATCACGCCGCCTTGAGCTGCGCCCGGCGGGCGTTGTGCTTGCCGTCGAAATGCGGCGCCACTTCGTCCATGAACAGGTGCATCTGCGCCTCGACGACCGCCTTGTCCTTGTTGCCGACGTTGAAATACAGGATCACCTCGTCGATCCCGGCCTCCTCGACCTCCTTGAGCTTGTCGACGATCTTCTGCGGCGGGCCGAGCAGGATGGATTTGTCGGTCAGGTCTTCGCCCTGCATGTTCTCGAGGATGTCGATGATCTTGCGGAAATAGTGCATGGTCGGCGGCGCCTTGGCCGGGTCGCCGGTGAAGGCCGGCAGGCAGCAATATTTGAAATAGTCCATCTGCTTGTCGCGGCCGTAGCTGTCGTCCTCGTCGATATAGATGAAATAGCTGCACATCTTGCGGCCGGGCTCGGTGCCCATGCGCGCGCAGGTTTCGCGATAGGCTTCGGCCGCCTTGTCCAGCCCGCCATACATCATGCCGGCGGCGAACGGCGCCCAGATGACGTTGGTGCCGTGGCGCGCGGCGATCTCAAGCGAGGTGTTGGAGAAGGACGCCGTGTAGAAGGGGATCGGGTTCTGCACCGGCTTCGGCGTGATCTCCATTTCCGGGATGTCGTGGAACCGGCTCTTGTGCGACCACGGCCCGTCGCCCCAGGCCTTCAGGATGATCTCGATCGCATCCTCGAAATACTCCGCCGATTTCATGAAGTCGGCGCCGAAGGGCGCATATTCCCGGCGGTCGTAGCCGCGCCCGGCGGCGAAATCGACCCGGCCGCCCGACAGCAGGTCCAGCGTCGCCCAGGTCTCCGCGACATGCACCGGATGGTGCAGCGGCAGCACGGCGACCGCCGGCGCGAGGCGGACATGGCGCGTCTCCGGGATGATGCTGGCGAGCAGCAGGTCCGGCCGCGAATTGACGCCGAGGGAATCGAAATGATGCTCGCCGATCCAGACCGAGTGGTAGCCCAGCCGGTCGGCCAGGATCGCCTGCTCCCGGATATCGAGCACAAAATCGTTCGGCGTGCGCGGATTGTCCGGATAGTGGTTGTCGCTGAGCGTGAAATAGCCGAATTCCATGACCGTCGCTCCCGGTTGCAATACGGTATTTGCGTTTGCAAATATTATGTATGAACATTTGCGGTTGTCAAGTATTTCAATTGAGACGCAGCACGCCTTGACAGCATATGACCAGTCATGAATACTAGTCATATGGAAACGATCAACGCCTCTGATTTCAAGGCCAGATGTCTGGCTATCCTGGACCGCGTTCAGGCGACCGGCGAACGGATCGTGATCCTGAAACGCGGGCGGCCTGTCGCCGAACTCGCACCTCACCTCCCGGAGAACACCGGATATCCCCAGGCGGACCTCGAAGGCACGGTCGTCGTCACTGGCGATATCCTCGGACCGGCGGTCCCGGAGGAGCATTGGGACAGTTTGAAGTAATGGCTGCGCTTCTCGACACCCATATACTGCTCTGGTGGCATGGCGACCGCAGCCGGCTTTCGGCGGAACAGCGGGAAGTCATTGAGGAGACCGACGAAACGGCGCCGTTGCTTGTGTCCGATATCTCGCTCTGGGAAGTGGCGACCCTGCACGGCCTGGGGCGCATTCGCCTGAAGCTTCCCCTGCGGGAGTGGCTGGAAAAGGCGGTCGCGCCACCGCTGGTGCGGCGCCACGGCATCTCGCCACCGGTTGCGGCCGAACTGGCTGCCTTACCAGACTCCTTTCATCGGGATCCGGCGGACCGCATCCTAGTCGCCACCGCCCGCGTGCTCGGCGCCACGCTCTTGACCCGGGACCGGCGAATCATCGAAGCGGGGCTGGTGGACACACTGGTTTGATCGCTCCCGCCGGCTGAAAGTAGATTCAGAGTACCCGGCTTCGAAACGACCACCTTCCGAAGACCGGCCGCCCCAAACCCGCCCCGAGGAGTGTGCGGCTATCGCCGAAAGACCCGCCGCCACCGATATTCTGCTGCCGCTCGCCTTCGTGCCGCTGTGGTCGACCGGCTTCATCTTCACCAAGCTGGGCATCCCCTACGCCGAACCGCTCAGTTTCATGGCGGTCCGCTTCGCCATCGTGGTGCCGCTGATACTCGGTCTGGCGCTTGTCATGCGCGCGGCCTGGCCGTCGCGGGCCGAGGCCGGTCACAGCCTGGTTGTCGGCGTGCTGCTGCACGGCTTCTATCTGGGCGGCGTCTTCATCGCGTTTGCCGAAGGGGTGCCGGCCGGCGTCGCCGCGCTCATCGTCTCGCTCCAGCCCGTGCTGACGGCGAGCGTGGTCGGCGCGGTGCTCGGCGAGCGGGTCCGGCCGGTCCAGTGGCTCGGACTCGCGCTCGGGCTTGCCGGCGTCACCATGGTGTTGTGGCGCAAGATGGGGCTGGACGGCGGCCTGGAGGCAGAGGGCAGCCTCGTCGGCTACGGCTTTACGGCGATTTCCCTGCTCGGCATCACGGCCAGCACGATCTATCAGAAGCGCTTCTGCGCCGACGTCCATCCCGCGTCCGGCGGCGTGTTCCAGTACGCGGCGGCCGGCGTGCTGGTCGCGGTGGGCGCGGAACTGACCGAGACCTGGCGGGTCGACTTCACCGCCCCGGAATTCCTGATTTCCCTGTTCTGGCTCGCCGTCGTGCTGTCGATCGTGACGGTCTGGCTGCTCATGGTGATGATCCGGCGCGGCGCGGCCAGCAAGGTCGCCAGCCTGTTCTACCTGGTGCCGGCCTTCGTCGCCTTCTTCGCCTGGCTGCTGTTCGGCGAGACCCTCGGCCCGCTGGCGCTCGCCGGCATGGCCGTCGCCATTCTCGGCGTCGCGCTGGTCAACCGCTGACGGGCGGGCGACCCGCCTCAATTAGGCAGGGACGGTCGCGCCCGCCTTCGTTACATTGCCCGCGGATAACCCGGACATCGGCGAAACCCCGGAATTTTGCGTCATGTACCGCTTCGACCTCACCGACTCCTACATTCCCGCCCAGACCGACGATGTCGTGCTGGAAACGACAGTCGGCGGCATCCTGCGCGAGGCGGCGCGGCAGCGCGGCGACGCCACCGCCCTGGTCGAGATCGATCCCCCGGCGGTCGAACGCAGGCGGCAGTGGACCTTCGCGGAGCTGCTGGCCGACAGCGAACGCCTCGCGACGGCGCTGGCGTCGCGCTACGCGCCGGGCGAGCGGGTCGTCGTCTGGGCGCCGAACGTGCCGGAATGGGTGCTGATGGAGTTCGCCTGCGGACTGGCCGGTCTTGTCCTGGTGACGGCCAACCCCTCCTACCAGAAAGACGAACTGCGCTACGTCCTCGAGCAATCCGGCGCGTCGGCCCTGTTCTCTGTGGCAAGCTTCCGCGGCAATCCCATGGCGGAGATCGGCGCCGCAGCAGCCGGCGGGCTCGATGCGGTGCGCGAGATCGTCGACCTGGACGACCCGGACGCCCTGTTCCGCACCGGCGGCCGGCCGGCGGCGCTGCCGGACGTTGCGCCCGGCGATGCGGCGCAGATCCAGTACACCTCCGGCACCACCGGCTTCCCGAAGGGGGCGGTGCTGTCGCACCGGGCGCTGACCAACAATGCGCGCTTCTTCGCCCGGCGCACCGACACGCGGCCGGACTCGGTGTGGGCGAACTTCATGCCGATGTTCCACACCAGCGGCTGCGGCATGATCACCCTCGGCGCGCTCCAGGCCGGCTGCCCGGTATTCCTCGTCAAGCAGTTCGACCCGGCCGCCGTCCTGCGCCTGATCGAACGCGAACGGGTGACGGCGGCCCTTGGCGTGCCGACCATGCTGGTCGCCATGCTGGAATGCCTGGACCAACTGCCATGCGATCTGTCGTCGGTGGAGATCGCGGTCTCTGGCGGCTCGATGGTCGCGCCCGAACTGGTGCGCAGGTGCGTCGAGCGCTTCGGCTGCAGCTTCCAGACCGTCTTCGGCCAGACCGAATCCGCGCCGCTGATCACCCAGCACCATGCCGGCGAGCCGCTGGACATCGTCTGCAACACGGCGGGCCTGCCGATGCCGCAGACCGAGGTCTCGATCCGCAGCGTCGACGGGGAGAACCGTATCCTGCCGGTCGGCGAAGTCGGCGAGATCTGCGTCCGCGGCTATTGCGTGATGATCGGCTACCACGACAACCCGTCGGCGACCGCCGAGGCCATCGACGCCGACGGCTGGCTCCACACCGGCGATCTCGGAACGCTGGACCGCAAGGGCTATCTGCGTATCACCGGCCGGGTGAAGGAGATGATCATCCGGGGCGGCGAGAACCTGTTCCCGGCCGAGATCGAGAACACGCTGCTCGAGCATCCCGATGTCGCCGAGGTCGCCGTGGTCGGCCTGCCCGACGAGAAATGGGGCGAGGTCGTCGCCTGCTTCGTCCGCCTGGAGCCGGGCCGGGACTTCGATCCGGAGGAACTGCACCGCCATTGCCGCGCCCGGATTTCACCGCAGAAGACGCCTGCGGTCTGGCAGGAGGTCGGGGCATTCCCGCTCACCGGGTCGGGCAAGATCCGCAAATTCGCGCTGGTCGAGGACTATCTGGCGGCTGAGGGCTAGGGCGTATCCACTCTGGATGGAACCGCGGCGGAGAGGCGCCCCTCGATACGGCCCCCTCGATACGGCGCTGACGCGCCTACTCGGGATGAGGGTCTTTGGGCGTTCCCTCGACCGTGACAACTCTCACCCTCACCCTGAGTAGCCCCGGCCCCCGGGGCCGGGGCGTATCGAAGGGCGCAATTCCGCCGCGACGGCGCTTCAGATTGAAACGGGCAGGCTCCAGGGCGCCCGCGAAACGGCGCTCCGGCAGCGGGGTGCGCGGCCGGATGCCGGCTCAGCCGGCGGCCGCCGCGACGGGGATCGGCGCTGTGGCCTCGCCCGGGTCGGCAGGCGGCGGCTCTGCCGGCGAACCCGGCCGGCGGCCCGTTTCGTAGCCGAGACTGGGCGCCAGCCAGCGTTCGGCCTCCGCGACGGTCCAGCCCTTGCGGGCGGCATAATCCTCCACCTGGTCGCGGCCGATCCTGCCGACGCCGAAATAGCGCGCTTCCGGATGGCTGAAATACCAGCCGCTGACCGCCGAGGCCGGCGTCATGGCGCAGCTTTCGGTCAGGCGCACGCCGGTATGGCGTTCGGCGTCGAGCAGCGCGAACAGGCGGCGCTTCTCGGTATGCTCCGGACAGGCCGGATAGCCCGGCGCCGGCCGGATGCCGCGATAGCGCTCGGCGATCAGGTCCTCATTCGACAGACTTTCTTCGGCCGCATAGCCCCAATAGTCCTTACGGACCTTTTCGTGCAGCCATTCGGCGAAGGCCTCGGCCAGCCGGTCGCCCAGCGCCTTGACCATGATCGCGCCGTAGTCGTCGTTCTGCCGCTCGAAATCCGCGGCGGTCTCCTCGATCCCCCGTCCGGCCGTGACGCAGAAGCCGCCGACCCAGTCCGGCACGCCGCTCTCCTTCGGCGCGACGAAATCGGCCAGGCTGTAGTTCGGCCGGTTGGTCCGGGCGGTCTGCTGACGCAGCATCCGCAGCGTATCGCGGATTTCGCGCCGGTCCTCGCTCCGGTACAATTCGATATCGTCGCCGGTGCCGGCGGCCGGCCAGAAGGCCGCGACGCCCCTGGGCCGGGTCCAGCCTTCCGCCGCCATCTTTTCCAGCATGGCAAGCGCGTCGGCATGGAGCGCGCGGGCCGCGTCGCCGACGACCGGATCGTCGAGAATGCGGGGCCAGGCGCCGGCCAGTTCCCAGGTGCGGAAGAAAGGCGTCCAGTCGATCCGCGGCGCCAGATCCGCAATGGCCACGTTATCCAGCACGACCGGGCCGGCCACCGCCGGTTCCGGCGGCGTATAGCCCGACCAGTCGGGACGAAACCCGTTGGCGCGCGCCGAGGTCAGGTCGGTCTGCACGCCGTCGCGCCGGCCGCCGGCATGGCTCTCGCGCATTGCCGCATAGGCCGAACGCGTCTCGGCGACGAAGCCGGCCTTTCGCTTCGGCGACATCAGCGCCCCGGCGACTCCGACGGCGCGCGACGCATCGGCGACATGCACTACCGGCCCACTGTAGGACGGTTCGATCTTCACCGCGGTATGCATCCGGCTGGTCGTCGCGCCGCCGATCAGCAGGGGGACGGTCATGCCCCGCCGGTCCATGGCCGCGCCGACCCGGCACATCTCCTCCAGGCTGGGCGTGATCAGGCCGCTCAGGCCGATCAGGTCGGCGCCCTCTCTTTCCGCGGTGTCGAGGATCTGTTCTGCCGGCGCCATCACGCCGAGGTCGATCACCTCGTAGCCGTTGCAGCGCAGGACGACGCCGACGATATTCTTGCCGATATCGTGCACGTCGCCCTTGACCGTGGCCGTGACGATCCGGCCCGCGGCGGCCGTTTTCCGGCTCTTCTCCGCCTCCATGAACGGCTCCAGCCACGCCACCGCCTTCTTCATTACGCGGGCGCTTTTCACGACCTGGGGCAGGAACATCTTTCCGGCGCCGAACAGGTCGCCGACGATCGACATGCCGTCCATCAGCGGCCCTTCGATCACCGCCAGCGGCCTGCCGAGCTTGAGGCGCGCTTCTTCGGCGTCTTCCTCGGCATGGTCGGCGATGCCGTGAACCAGGGCGTGGCTCAGCCGGTCCTCGACCGAAGCCGCACGCCAGCTATCGTCCTTTGCGCGCTGCACCGCACCGCCGCGATAGTCCCCGGCGATTTCGAGCAGGCGGTCGGTCGCGTCCGGCCGGCGGTTCAGCACGACATCCTCGACCCGTTCGCGCAGGACCGGGTCGATCTCGTCATACACGTCGAGCTGGCCGGCGTTGACGATCGCCATGTCGAGGCCCGCGGGTATGGCATGGTACAGGAACACCGAGTGCATCGCCCGGCGCACCGGCTCGTTGCCGCGGAAGGAGAAGGACAGGTTGGACAGGCCGCCCGAGACGTGGCTGCCCGGCAGGGCCGCCTTGATCCGCCGCGTCGCCTCGATGAAGGCGATGCCGTAGCTGTCATGCTCCTCGATCCCGGTCGCGACGGCGAAGATGTTGGGATCGAAGATGATGTCCTGGGGCGGTACCCCGGCCTGCCCGGTCAGCAGCCGGTAGGCGCGCGCGCAAATATCGGCCTTGCGCTCCACGGTGTCCGCCTGCCCCGTCTCGTCGAACGCCATGACGACCATCGCCGCGCCGTAGCGCCGGATGCGCCGCGCCTGTTCCAGGAACGGCGCTTCGCCTTCCTTCAGGCTGATCGAATTGACGATCGCCTTGCCCTGGACGCATTTCAGCCCCGACTCGATGACCGACCATTTCGACGAATCGATCATGACCGGCACGCGGCAGATGTCCGGCTCCGCGGCAATCAGGTTGAGGAACCGGACCATCGCCGCCCCGGAATCGAGCATCGCCTCGTCCATGTTCACGTCGATGATCCGGGCGCCGTTCTCGACCTGCTCCCGGGCGATATCGAGCGCCGTCTCGAAATCGCCGGCCACGATCAGTTTGCGGAACTTCGCCGAGCCGGTGACGTTGGTGCGCTCGCCGACCATGACGAAGCGCTGGGCCGCGTTCATGGCCGGGGCCAGCCCCGAGACGGATTCCGGCGCGCTGTTCGGCGTTTCGGTCATCGGAGATTGATGGCGCGGGTCAGGCGGCGAGATGGAAGGGCTCGAGGCCCGACAGCGACAGGCTGGCGGGCGCTTCCGGAACCGTGCGCGGCGCGACGCCATCGACCGCGGCCCGGATCGCCGCGATATGCGCCGGGGTGGTGCCACAGCAGCCGCCGACGATGTTGACCAGCCCGTCCCGCGCCCAGGCGCCGAGGAAGGCGGCGGTCTGCTCCGGCGTTTCGTCATAGCCGCCGAAGGCGTTGGGCAGGCCGGCGTTGGGATGGACGCTGACGCGGGCCGCCGCGACGCTCGACAGGTCGGCGACGAAGGGTCCCAGCTGCTCGGCGCCCAGCGCGCAGTTCAGGCCGATGGCGAACGGCCGGATATGCTGCACCGAAGTCCAGAAGGCTTCCACGGTCTGCCCCGACAGGGTGCGCCCGGAACGGTCGGTGATCGTGCCCGAAACGATGACCGGCAAACGGAATCCGAGCGCCTCGAAGGAATCCTCGACGGCGAACAGGGCGGCCTTGGCGTTGAGAGTGTCGAAGACCGTCTCAACCAGGACGATATCGGCGCCGCCGGCGATGACCGCATCGGCATTCTCGCGGTAGATCGCGACCAGTTCGTCGAAGGTCACGTTGCGGTAGCCCGGATCGTTGACGTCCGGCGAGATGGAGGCCGTCCGGTTGGTCGGGCCGAGCACGCCGGCGACGAAAACCCGGCGCGCCGGATTCGCCGCCATCGCCGCGTCCGCGGCATCCCGCGCGATCCGGGTGCCGGCGCGGGCGATCTCCGCAGCGTGGTAGGCCAGGCCGTAGTCGGCCTGGGAGATCGCATTGGCGTTGAAGGTGTTGGCCTTCAGGATATCGGCGCCGGCCGCCAGGTTGGCGTCGTGAATGCCCCGGACGATATCCGGCCGGGTCAGGTTCAGGAGATCGTTGTCGCCCTGCAGGGCCCGGTCGTGTTGCAAGAAGGCGTCGCCCCGGAAATCCTCTTCCGTCGGTCCGGCCGCCTGGATCATCGTGCCCATGGCGCCGTCCATGACGAGGATGCGCTCGGCGGCGAGCGCCTCCAGCGCGGCGGCGGCAGGGCGGAAGGACGTGTCGGTCTTGCGCTTCACGGTCAGGCGGCCTCTTCCAGCGGGGCACGAACGCTCAGACGCCGGCAGATCGCCGCCGTCAGCGCCGGCCGGTTCAGGGTGTAGAAATGAAACGCTTCGATGCCTTCGGCCTGGAGCCGCTGGCATAATTCCGTCGCCTGGGCCGCCGCAACCATCGACCGGGTCTCGGGATCGTCGTCCAGGCCGCGGTAAAGCTCAGCGAGCCAGGCCGGGACCGTGGCGCCACAGGCTCCGGCGAAACGGACCGCCCGGCCAAAGTTGGTGATCGGCAGGATGCCCGGTACGATCGGCGCTTCGATGCCGGCCGCACGCGCCCGGTCCCGGAAGCGCAGGAAGGTCGCCGGCTCGAAGAAGAACTGGGTGATCGCACAGGCTGCGCCGGCGTCAAGCTTGCGCTTGAGATTGTCGAGATCGGCCTCCGGTGACGACGAATCCGGATGGCATTCGGGATAGGCCGCCACCGCAATGTCGAAATCAGCGACGCGGCGCAGACCGGCGACCAGGGCAGCGGCATTCTCGTAGCCGCCGGGATGAGGCGCAAATCGGGCTGCGCCTTTTGGCGGATCGCCGCGCAGCGCGACGAGATGGCGTATGCCGGCGTGCCACCATCCGTCTGCGAGGGCATCGACGTCCTTGCGGGTGGCACCGACGCAGGTCAGATGCGCCGCCGGCTCGAGCCTGGTATCCTGCCTGATGGCGCGTACGATCCGGTCGGTCCGGGCGCGGGTCGAGCCGCCGGCACCGTAGGTGACCGAAACGAAACGCGGTCCGAACGGCGCCAGGGCTTCGACGGTGCGCCACAGCGCAGCCTCGTCCCGTTCCGTGGCAGGCGGGAAGAATTCGAAGCTCAATCGCGGCGGCCGGCTCACGAAGCCGCCCTCCCTTCGGAGTTCATGTCGGTGTCGGGCGCTGCATCGTTGGCCGGCCGTGCCGCGGACCAGATGGCGACCGTCAGCGGATCGCCGTCCAGCATCACCGGCTCTTCGGGCGACAGGCTGGCCGCGCGGAACCAACGGCGGATATCGCCGTCCTCGAAACCCGCCCAGCGATGGGCGTGCTGGTCGAGCAGCGCCGTCATGCCGTGGGGCGCGAAATCGACCACGACCACCCGGCCGCCGGGCTTCAGCACCCGCGCGGCCTCGGCGAGCACATGGGCCGGCCGTTCGGAATAGTGCAGCACCATGTGCAGCGTCACGGCATCGAAACGCTCCTGTCCGAAGGGCAGCTGGTACATGTCGGCATGGCGGACCTGGCAGTGGCGCAGCCCGTCCTTGTCCAGATTGTGCCGGGCGACGGCCAGCATCTCGCGGCTGAGATCGATGCCGATGGCGCTCGTTACCTCAGGTGCGACCAGTTCCAGCACCCGGCCGGTGCCCGTGCCGATATCGAGCAGGTTATGGACCGGCTGGCGCAGCACGACCTGGCGCAGGGCGGCATCGACCTGCGCCGGATCGACGTGGAGGGCGCGGACCTCCGACCAGCTCGCCGCGTTGGCGCGGAAATAGTCGGCGGCGATGCGCGCCCGTTCCGCCTTGATCTCTTCCAGGCGGACCAGGTCGAGGGCCTGGATCTCGTCGCTTTCCGGAATCAGGTCGATCAGCTGCCGGGCGAGCTCGGCGTTGCGTGCGCCGCTGCTTGCTTCGGCCAGGCGATACCACGCCCAATTGCCTTCCTGGTGGCGCTCCAGCAGGCCGGCCTCGACCAGCAGCCTCAGATGGCGCGAGACCCGGGGTTGCGACTGTCCCAGCACGCGCACCAGATCGGACACCGTCAGTTCGACATGCGCGCAAAGCGAAAGGATGCGCAGGCGCGTCCCCTCCGCCGCCGCCTTCAAACCCAGAAGCAACTGGTCCACGACCGGAAAGCCTCCCCGGAAAACGGGCCGCCCTGACACGGCTCGAAACAATTGCTGACAGATTGATATAAACATATCGTTATGTAATTATCAAGGAAAATTTGATGGTGTATCGGTTTCAATTTCGGTTGGAGGCAGGGTCCGAATTCCTCTCCGACAAACGTCGGGCGTAGACGTGGTATGTGAACCGGGGACCGTAGGGGAGGGTTTGAAACCCTCCCCTGCTGCAGGTAGACAGCGGCTGCGTTCCATCCGCGCCGGCAGGGCGCCGGCTTTATCGCCACGGACGGCCTGTTGAGGGTTGGCAAACCGGCGCCGTTCGGGAAGTTTCCCGCTTCAATGACGCCGCTGCGTCGCTGACCGTTGCATCGTGGCGGCACAATCCTTGAGTGAAACGGGACTTGCTGCCGATGAGTGCAAACCGGACCCATGTGATTGTCGGAGCGGGCCACGCCGGCGGGCGGGCGGCCCAGGCCATGCGGCAATACGGGTTCGAGGGCGAAATCCTGCTGATCGGCGAGGAGCCGCACGTCCCCTACGAGCGGCCGCCGCTCTCCAAAGACCTGATCGTCACCGACGCCGGCCTCGAGAAGGTCCGGCTGCACGATGCGGCCTGGTATGTGGAGAACCGGATCGAGTTGATCGCCGCCAAGGCTGCAACCGCCATCGACGCCGCGGCGAAGACCGTCGGACTGGCGGACGGGCAAACGATCGGTTTCGACAGGCTGATGCTGACGACCGGCGCGCGGGTCCGCAGGCTGCCGGTGCCGGGCGCCGGTCTCGACGGCGTTTTCTACCTGCGCACGATCGAAGACAGCGCAGCGATCCGGGCGCAGATCGCAGCGGGAACCGAAGTCGCGGTGATCGGCGGCGGCTTCATCGGCCTCGAAATCGCGGGCAGCGCGGTGAAACGGGGCGCCGAAGTCACCGTGCTCGAAGCGGCCGACCGGCTGATGGGCCGCAGCCTGGCGCCGGAGGTCGCGGACTGGTTCGCCCGGATGCACCGGGACCGCGGCGTCGACCTGCGGCTCGGCGTTTCGGTCGCCGCAATCGAAGGAGGCCGTTCCGCAACCGGCGTCAGGCTGGGCGACGGCGCTGTCGTTCCGGCAACGGTCGTCGTCATCGGCATCGGCATCCTCCCGAATGTTGAGATCGCCCGGACCGCGGGGCTGGCGGTCGACAACGGCATCGTCGTGGACGACCGGGGGCGGACCTCGCACCCGGACATTTGGGCCGCCGGCGACGTCGCCAGCCAGCCCAACGCCTTCGCCGGCCGGCGCCTGCGGCTCGAAAGCTATCAGAACGCCCAGGACCAGGCTGCGGCCGTGGCGCGCAACCTGTGCGGCGCGGACGAGGCCTATGAGGACTCGCTGTGGGTCTGGTCGGACCAGCACGATGTCAACCTGCAGATGACCGGCGCGCCCGAGGCTTGGGACAGTCTTCTCTGGCGCGGCGACCCGGACGAGGGCCGGTTCACCGTATTCTACATGGCGGGCGGCCGGATCGTCGCGGTGAACACCGTCAACAACGGCCGCGAGATGCGCCCGGCCCGGATGCTGATGGAAAGCGGCAAGGTCGTCGATCCCGCCACGCTCGCCGACACGTCGGTCAAGCTGCTGAAGCTGGCGCGAGGCTGATCCGTCCGATGGCCACCGACATTCACTCTCCGGACCGGCCGCCCGTGATCGGCGTCATCGGCGGCAGCGGGATCTACGGGATCGACGGGCTGGAGGACCGCCGCTGGGAGACCGTCGAGAGCCCGTTCGGCGCGCCCTCGGACCAGCTGCTGTTCGGACGGCTGGGCGACGTCCGGATGGTGTTTCTGCCCCGGCACGGGCGCGGCCACGTCCACTCGCCGACCTCGATAAACTACCGCGCCAACGTCGACGCCCTGAAGCGTGCCGGCGCGACGGAAATCCTTTCGGTCAGCGCCTGCGGCTCGTTCCGGGAGGAGCTCGCACCCGGCACCTTCGTGCTCCCGGACCAGTTCATCGACCGCACATTCGGCCGGGACAAGAGCTTCTTCGGCGCGGGGCTGGTGGCCCATGTCGAATTCGCCCATCCGGTGTGCGGCCGGCTCGGCGGCATTCTTGCGGAATCCTGCGCCGCGCTGGACATTCCGGTCAGCGCCGGCGGCACCTACCTGGCGATGGAGGGGCCGCAATTCTCGACGCTGGCCGAATCGAACCTGTACCGCTCATGGGACTGTTCGGTCATCGGCATGACCAACATGCCCGAAGCCAAGCTCGCCCGGGAAGCCGAGCTCTGCTACGCGACCGTGGCGATGGTGACGGATTACGACTGCTGGCATCCGGATCACGATGCCGTCTCGGTCGAGAATGTCATCGGCGTGCTGCTGGCGAACGCCGGCAAGGGCCGCGCGCTGGTCCGGGACGCGGCGCTGCGGCTGGCCGGCCGGACCGGCGCCTGTCCGGAGGGCTGCCACACGGCGCTGGAATACGCCATCATCACCGCGCCGGACGCACGCGACCCGGCGATGGCCGCCAGGCTGGATGCGGTGGCCGGGCGCGTCCTCAACCGCTGAGGCGATATGGCCCCGCCGCGCCATATGAAGCTGCGCAGGGCGGTCATCGCGGCAGCGCGGCAGCTGGAGCCGCTCGGCATCAACCGGGGCACCTCCGGGAATGTCAGCGTGCGGGCCGGCGACGGGCTGCTGATCACGCCGACCGGCATTCCCTATGACGCGCTGACGCCCGCTCAAGTCGTCTGGATGGATCCGGACGGCCGTTACGACGGCGACTGGCTGCCGTCCAGCGAGTGGCGTTTCCATTGCGATATCCTGCGCAGCCGCCCGGACCTGCACGCCGTCGTCCACACCCATGCCGTCCATGCGACGGCGCTCGCCTGCCACGGCAGGGGCATCCCCGCCTTCCACTACATGGTCGCCGCGGCCGGCGGGCGGGATATCCGCTGCGCGCCCTACGCCACCTTCGGCACGACCGAACTGTCGGCCAACGCGGTCCGCGCCCTTGAGGACCGGCGGGCCTGCCTGCTCGCCAACCACGGCCTGATTGCGTGCGGATACACGCTCGACGCGGCGCTGGCGCTCGCCGTCGAGGTCGAAACGCTGGCTGCCATGTATCTCAAGGCGCTCGAAATCGGCGAGCCGGTTGAGCTGGACGACGCGGAAATGCAGAGAATCCTTGGAAAATTCGCGACTTACGGCCAGAATCCGGCCTCCACGCGCCGATAGCCTTCGCAAAATCCGGCATGGTGTCGCAGGGGCCGGGTGCCACAAAGATTCGCCCCGTTCCCGCGTCTACGCTTCGGGCACTTGAACCCTGCCAGGCCAGATATCCGGAGTCCCATGCCCGTTCCGATTACCGGAATCGACCACGCCATCGTCGGCGTCCGCAAACTCGAAGCGGCGCGGCGGAAATGGGCGAAGCTCGGCTTCACGATAACCCCGCGGGGCCGGCACAGGGGCTGGGGCACGGCGAACTACTGCATCATGTTCGAGACTGACTATGTCGAGTTGCTCGGCATCGTCGATCCGGAGAAATTCACCAACAAGCTGGACCGGTTTCTCAAGCTCCGCGAAGGGCTCATGGGCCTCGCCTTTTCCGCAGAAGAGGCGGAAGCCGTCAGCACGGCCCTCGAAGCCGCCTCGATCGGCTACAAGGGACCTGCCGACCTGTCGCGCCTGCTCGAACTTCCCGAAGGCGAGGTCGAACCGGCCTTCAAGCTGGTTTACCTCAACGGGGCGACGCCGGGCGTATCGTCCTTCGTCTGCCAGCATCTGACCCGCGATCTGGTCTGGCGGCCGGAATGGACGGATCACCCCAACGGCGTCACCGGCATCGACTCGATGACCGTCGTGGTGAGGAGTACCGGCGCGGCCCAGGCCGGCTGGAAGAAGTTTCTGGGCCGGGATGCCGTGACCGAGATCGGCGGGCAGGAATTCAGCGTGAAGGTCGGCCCGACCGAACTGCGCTTCCTGACCGAGGCCGCCGCCGGGGACGCCCTGCCGGAACTCAGGCGGCGCAAATGGCGGCCCCCGTTCGTCGCCGGCATGGCGCTTTCGGTGACCGATCCGGCGGAGACGGTCAGGGCCCTGGAGGCCGGCGGCATCGGATACACCCGCAAGGACGATCAGACCGTCGCCGTGACGGGATCGCAGGCCAACGGCGTGAGCCTGGAATTCTGCGCCGTCTGACCGCGCGCGCCGCGGCGTTCCCTCAGGTCAGCGATTCGAAGAAAGCCAGGGTGCGCCGCAGCGCCTGGCCGGCGGCGGCCGGGTCGTAGTCCTTGCGGGCGTCGCAATTGAAGCCGTGGCCGGCATCGTAGACATGGACCGGCACGCCCCTGTGCGCCGCGCGGATCGTGTCGACATCGCTCATCGGGATCGCATGGTCCCGTTCGCCGAAATGCAGCATGACCGGCGCCTGGGGCCGTTCGTCCACCAGCCCGGCCGTGCGTCCGCCATAGTAACCGACCGACGGGATGGCGAGGCGCGTCGCCGCCAGCCAGGCCAGCGTGCCGCCCCAGCAATAGCCGACGCCGAACGCCGGGCCGCCGCATCCGGTTGCCGACGCGGCAGCATCCGCCACGGCCCGGACATCGAGCAGCGGACCGTCCCAGCCCAGTTCGCCGACGACGCTGCGGCCCTTGGCAAACCCGTCCTCGTCGTAGCCCAGTTCGACGCCGGTCTCGACCCGGTCGAAGACCGCCGGCGCGATCGCGGCATAGCCGTGGCCGGCGAACTTGTCGGTATCCCGCCGGATATGATCGTTGACGCCGAAAATCTCCTGCATGACGACGACGATGCCCTTCGCCGCGCCCTCCGGCCGCGCGAGCCAGGCCCGGCACTCATGGCCGTCTTCCGCGGTAACTCCGATCCATTCGCCCATTGGTATTCCCCTACACGTTGAAGCGGAAAAGCATGATATCGCCGTCTCTTACCGGATAGTCCCGGCCCTCGCTGCGCATTTTCCCGGCCTCCCGGGCCGCCTGTTCGCCGCCGGCTTCGAGGAAAATCTCCGAAGAAACCGTTTCCGCCCGGATGAAACCGCGCTGGAAATCCGAGTGGATTTCGCCGGCCGCCTCATACGCCGTGGCGCCGCGCGGCACCGTCCAGGCCCGGGTTTCCTTCGGCCCGGTCGAGAAAAAGGTGATCAGGCCCAGCAGTTCGTAGCCGGCGCGAATCACCCGGTCGAGACCGGGTTCGCCAAGACCCAGCGATTCCAGAAACGCCCGGCGCTCGGCGATGTCCTCAAGCTGTGCCAACTCCTCTTCGATGGCGGCGGCGATGACCACCGAAGCCGCCCCGGTGGCGGCGCCATGGTCCTCGACCTGCCGGGAATAGCCGTTGCCGGCCGCTGCCGACCCCTCGTCGACATTGGCGATGTAGAGGACCGGCTTGGCGGTGAGCAGTTGCAGGTCGCGAAACACCTTTTCCGAGCCGGCCGGGATATCCGCCTGCCGCGCCGGATGCCCGGCCTCGAGCGCGGCCAGCGCCGGCTCCATCGCCTTCAGCCGTTCCCGGGCTTCCTTGTCGCCGCCGGTGACGCGCCGCCGGGCGTTATCCGCGCGGCCTTCCAAACTCTCCAGGTCGGCGAGCATCAGTTCGGTTTCGACGGTCTCGATATCCCGCACCGGATCGACCGCCCCGTCGACGTGGTGCACGGCGCCGCTATCGAAGCAGCGCACGACATGGGCGATGGCGTCGACCTCGCGGATGTTGGCGAGAAACCGGTTGCCCAGTCCCTCGCCCCTGCTCGCCCCGCGCACCAGCCCGGCAATATCGACGAATTCCAGTTGCGCCGGGACGGCGGCGGCGGAGCCTGTCAGGGCCGCGATCGCCGCCGGCCGGTCGTCGGGCACTGCGACGCGGCCGATATTCGGCTCGATGGTGCAGAACGGATAGTTCGACGCCTCTGCGGCCGCCGTCGCCGTCAGGGCGTTGAACAGGGTGGACTTGCCGACATTCGGCAGCCCGACGATGCCGCAGCGGAACCCCATCTATCCGGCATCCCCTTCGGCGGCGGGCGGCGCTGCGGAGCCTTCGGACGCCGGCGGGCCCTTCGGTTCAGGGGGCGACTCCGGGATTGGCGGATCCGGGTTCGGCGGCTTCGGGGGCGGCGGATTCATGGTCTGGCTGACCTTCGTCATGAAGCGGTTGTCGTCGCCGCCGACCAGCAGGGGCAGAGCTTCGGCAACCGCATCGATCATTGCATCGGCGGTCCGGCGCTCGGCCTTGGTGAAATCGTGCAGGACATAGCCGGTCACCCGGTCCCGGTCGCCCGGATGGCCGATGCCGAGCCGGACCCGGCGGAAGTCCGGACCGATGCGCGCGGCGATATCGCGAATGCCGTTGTGGCCGCCGTGGCCGCCGCCGGTCTTGACCCGCATCTTGCCGGGAACGAGATCGAGTTCGTCGTAGAGCACGGCGACATCGGCCGGATCGAGCCTGTGGAAACGCACCGCCGCGCCGACCGAACGGCCCGACAGGTTCATCCGGGTCATCGGCTTGAGCGCCAGGACGCGGACGCCGGCAACCTCGCCGTCCGCGGCGGCGCCGGCGAAGCGTCCGCGCCACGGCCCGAAGCCGTAGCGCCGCACGATTTCGTCCAGCGCCATGAAGCCGAAATTATGGCGGTGGCCGGCATATTTCGGCCCCGGATTGCCCAGTCCGACCAGGAGCAACATGGCTGCGCCCTACGGTATGGCCCGCCGCGCCGGAACTCCGCAGCGGTGCGGGATCAGGATTCGGCCGGGCCGTCCTCGTCGTCCTGCTGCGCCGCCTCGTCCTCGGCAACGGTCGGGACGTCCATTTCGTCGTCTTCCTCGTCTTCCTCTTCGTCCTCGACGATCTGCATCGGCGCGGCGATGGAGGCGATCATGAAATCGCGGTCGGCGATGGTCGGCCGCACGCCCTCCGGCAGCGAAATGCTGCCGATCCGGACGGAATCGCCGATTTCCATGTCCGTCAGATCGACGACGATCTCTTCGGGAATGTTGCCGGCGGCCGTCGCCACCTCGACCGTGTGACGCACGACGCTCAGCACGCCGCCGACCTCCAGGCCCGGCGCGGCCTCTTCGTTGACGAAGCGGACCGGTATCTCGACCGTCACCCGCGTCCGGTCGGTAACGCGCAGAAAATCGACATGGATCGGATCGTCCGTGACCGGGTGGAACTGTACTTCCTTCGGCAATACGCGGTGCTTTTTCCCGGCCACATCGACATGGAACTGGGTTGCGAAAAACCCCGTCTTGCGCATCCGGGCGTGCAGAACCCTGGGGTCCATCGTCAACATCACGGCATCCTGGCCGCCGCCGTAGATGACCCCCGGCACACGGCCCTCGCGGCGGATCGCCCGGGCGGCCCCCTTACCGGCCCGGTCGCGCGCCGCTGCTTCGAGCACAGCGTAGTCGCTCATCGTCGATCTCCGATTTTGTCCCGACTTTCAGAGAATACGCCCGGCGACCTCCAAGGGTGTCGCGCGGACGCCGCGATATGGGTCCGGGCGGACGCCGCAATCAAGCGACAGGAGGCCGCGGCGAATCGCCGGCAATGCCCGTGGCGGCCGAAACCGGATCAGTTGAAAAGGCTGCTGACGCTGGTCTCTTCGCTTATCCGCCGGATGGCTTCGCCGATCAGCGGCGCGATGCTGAGCGGCCGGAGCTTGTCGGACACGCGGACGGCCTCGGTCGCCTGGATCGAGTCGGTGATCACCATCTCGCCGATCGGCGATCCGGCGATCCGGCCGACCGCGCCGCCCGAAAGGACACCGTGGGTGACATAGGCCGCCACCGATTCGGCGCCGGCATTCATCAGGGCGTCGGACGCGTTGCACAGGGTTCCGGCGGAATCGACGATGTCGTCGACCAGGATGCAGACCCGGCCCTTGACGTCGCCGATGATGTTCATCACTGCCGAGACGCCGGCCCGCTCGCGCCGCTTGTCGATGATGGCGAGGTCGGCGCCGATCCGGCGGGCGATGCCCCGGGCGCGCAGCACGCCGCCGACATCCGGCGACACGATCACCGCCTCGCCGGCCCCGTTGTCCTTGCCGTATTCCCGGTCGATATCGGCGGTGAAGACCGGCGCGGCGAACAGGTTATCGACCGGAATGTCGAAGAAGCCCTGGATCTGCCCGGCGTGGAGATCGATGGTAAGCAGCCGGTTGGCGCCGGCCGTGGTGATCAGGTTCGAGACCAGCTTTGCCGATATCGGCGTCCGCGGGCCGGTCTTGCGGTCCTGCCGGGCATAGCCGTAGTAGGGCACCGCGGCCGTGACCCGGCGCGCCGACGCGCGGCGCAGCGCATCCAGCATCACCAGCAATTCCATCAGGTTGTCGTTGGCCGGGAACGATGTCGACTGGATGACGAAAACATCCTCGCCGCGGATGTTTTCCTCGATCTCGACAAACACCTCCATGTCGGAGAACCGGCGCACGTTGGCCTGCGTCAGTGGTACGTTTAGGTAGGCGGAGACCGCTTCGGCGAGCGGCCGGTTGCTGTTGCCGGCGATCAGTTTCATGAAATTCCCCGCCTCGCCCCGGAGAGGATCGTTCTTTCCGGGATATACATTCCGGGTCGAACCCGCCCTTCGTTCGAGCCGGTTGACCGGGCAACCCGCATGCGATGGAGCGGTTCTAACAAGCCGTCATAATGCTGTAAACGTGGCGGGCGACGCCGCGAGCGGGCGCCGGCCGGCGGCAGCCCGCCCGGAATGAAGCCCATGCCAAAGCGATGCTTGGCGTCCCGCGCCGATACACTTAGGTTACCGGCACAAACCGGTATTGCCTGAAACGGATTTTCCGAGCCCATGGCCGCCACGCCGCAGCGAAAAGTAACCCTCGAGGACAAATACGAACTGGAGGAAGGCCGGGTTTTCCTGACCGGCATCCAGGCGCTGGTGCGGCTGCCCATGATGCAGCGCCAGCGCGACCTTGCGGCGGGCCTGGACACGGGCGGCTTTATCAGCGGCTATCGCGGCTCGCCGCTGGGCGTCCTGGATATGAACCTGTGGCGCGCCCAGAAATATCTCGACCGCCACCACATCAAGTTCGAGCCGGGCGTCAACGAAGACCTGGCGATGACGGCGGTCTGGGGCAGTCAGCAGCTGCCGCTGTTTCCCGACGCCGCCAAGGACGGCGTCTTCGCCATGTGGTACGGCAAGGGCCCCGGCGTCGACCGCTGCGGCGACGTGATGAAGCATGGCAACGCGGCCGGCTCGTCGAAGCATGGCGGCGTGCTGATCTGCGCCGGCGACGACCACGGCGCCAGTTCCTCCACCCTGCCGCACCAGTCCGACCACATGTTCATGGCGGCGATGGTGCCGGTCCTGTATCCGTCCAACGTCCAGGAAATGCTGGACTACGGCCTGATCGGCTGGGCGATGTCGCGCTTTACCGGCGCGTGGATCGGCTTCAAGACGGTCGCCGAAGTGGTCGAGAGCGCCGCGTCCGTCTCCGTCTCGCCGGACCGGGTGCGGATCGACTATCCGAACGCCTATACCCCGCCGGACGGCGGCCTGAACATCCGCTGGCCGGACGGTATCCACGAACAGGAAGACCGGCTGCTCCGGCACAAGGCGTATGCCGCGCTTGCCTTCGCCCGGACCAACCGGATCGACCGGGTGACGATCGACAGCCCGCGGCCGCGCCTCGGCATCGCGACGTGCGGCAAATCCTATCTCGACGTGCGCCAGGCGTTGCAGGATCTGGGCGTCGATGAAGCGAAAGCCGCCGCGATCGGCATCCGGCTCTACAAGGTCGGCATGATCTGGCCGCTGGAGAAGGACGGCGTCCGGGAATTCGCCCAGGGACTCGAAGAGATCGTCGTCGTCGAGGAGAAGCGCGCGCTTGTCGAGAATCAGCTGAAGGAGCAGCTGTACAACTGGGACGCGGCAACGCGGCCGCGCGTCGTCGGCAAGTTCGACGAGAAGGGCGACTGGCTGCTCCCGGCGTCCAACGATCTGTCCCCCGCCACGATCTCGAGGGCGATCGGCGAGCGGATTCTCAAGTTCCACGACGACGAGAGCATCCGCAGCCGCCTCGAATTTCTCGACCGCAAGGAGAAGGCCCTGGCCGCCAGGCCGGTCAGTTTCGACCGGACGCCCTATTTCTGCTCCGGCTGCCCGCACAACAGTTCGACCCGGGTGCCGGAAGGCAGCCGGGCGGTATCCGGCATCGGCTGCCATTTCATGTCGCAATGGATGGATCGCAACACGGCGACCTTCACCCAGATGGGCGGCGAAGGCACGCCATGGATCGGTCAGGCCGCCTTCTCCAACGCCGGGCACATCTTCGCCAACCTGGGCGACGGCACCTACTATCACAGCGGCCTGCTGGCGATCCGGGCCTGCGTCGCGGCCGGCGTCAACATCACCTACAAGATTCTCTACAACGACGCCGTGGCGATGACCGGCGGACAGCCCGTGGAAGGCCAGCCGACGGTCGCCGATATTTCCCTCCAGGTCTATGCCGAGGGCGCGAAGAAGGTCGTTATCGTCTCCGACGAGCCGGACAAGTATCCGACCTCGATGCATTTTGCGCCGGGCGTCACCTTCCACCACCGCGACGATCTCGACCGGGTGCAGCGCGACCTGCGCGAGTGGAAGGGCGTGTCGGTGCTGATCTACGACCAGACCTGTGCGGCCGAGAAACGCCGCCGCCGCAAGCGGGGCGAATTCTACGATCCGCCGAAGCGGGTCTTCATCAACGAGCGGGTGTGCGAAGGCTGCGGCGACTGCTCGGTCCAGTCGAACTGCATGTCGGTCACGCCGGTCGAGACCGAGTTCGGCCGCAAGCGCAAGATCGACCAGTCGAACTGCAACAAGGATTTCTCCTGCATCAAGGGCTTCTGCCCGAGCTTCGTGACCGTGCACGGCGCCGCGCCGCGGCGGGCCGCGGCAACCGTGCGCCCGGCCGACCTGCCGGACGCGGCGATCCCCGATCCGGCCGTTCCGGACTGTAGCGAGCCCTACGGCATCCTTGTGACCGGCATCGGCGGCACCGGCGTCATCACCGTCGGCGCCCTGATTTCGATGGCCGCCCATATCGAGGGCAAGGGCGTGACCACGCTCGATCATACCGGCGTCGCGCAGAAGAACGGCGCGGTGATGAGCCATATCCGCATCGCCGAGCGGCCGGAGGACATTCACGCGGTGCGGATCGCGGCCGGCGAGGCGGATGCGGTGATCGGCTGCGACCTGGTGGTGACGTCGAGCTACGCTGCGCTCGCCAAGATGGGCGCGGACAAGACCCGCGCCATCGTCAACACCCAGGAGACGATGACCGCCGGCTTCATCCGGGACAAGGATCTGCAGTTTCCGAGCGCAGCCCTGCTGGACATCGTCGCGCGGACGGTGGGCAAGGGCAGGTTCGAGGCGCTCGAAGCGACCGCCATCGCGACCCGCCTGATGGGTGATTCGATCGCGACCAACATGTTCATGCTCGGCTACGCCCTGCAAAAGGGCATGGTGCCGTTGCGGCAGGAGTCGATCCTGGAGGCGATCGAGCTGAACGGCGTCGCCGTGACGGCCAACAAACGGGCGCTCGACTGGGGCCGGCGCGCTGCGGTCGACCTCGATGCCGTGCGCAAGATTGCGTTCCCGGTTGCGCCGCTCGAATTCAGGCCGAAGCGGGCCGAGACGCTCGACGAGATCGCCGCGATCCGGCGCAAAGACCTGACGGCCTACCAGAACGCCGCCTGGGCCGACCGGTACGAAAGTCTGGTGCGGATGGCCGAGGCGGCCGAGCAGGACAAGGCGAAGGGCCAGTCGGGCTTCGCGCTCGCCGTGGCGCGGAACCTTTACAAGCTGATGGCCTACAAGGACGAGTATGAGGTCGCCCGGCTCTATTCGAGCGGCGATTTCCGCCGCCAGGTCGCCCAGGCCTTCGAAGACGGCAACCACCGCATGACGGTCCATCTCGCGCCGCCGCTGCTGGCCCGGCGCGATCCCGAGACCGGCCAGCTCGAGAAACGCGAATACGGCCCGTGGATCTTCACCGCCTTCGCCGTGCTGGCGAAATTCAAGCGCCTGCGCGGCGGGCCGTTCGACCCGTTCGGCCGGACGGCGGAGCGCAAGGCCGAGCGCCGGCTGATCGCCGATTACGAAAAGACCGTCCGCGAACTGATCGACGGGCTTGATGCGGAAACCCACGATCTGGCGGTGCAGATCGCCAATATCCCGGAGGACATCCGCGGCTACGGCCACATCAAGGAAGCCGGCATGGCCTGCGCCGCGGAGCGCGAGGCCGAACTGATGCGCCTGTTCCGCGATCCGGCCGGGCGGCGCAAGGCCGCGATCCGGCAAGCCGCGGAGTAGACGCGCGCCGGTTCGGGGCGTTTCGGAGATTTCAGGGGTGTCGGTCGCCGGCGTCCCGGCACGGATGCCGGAGCCGGATACCTTCGGTCGCATTGTTGGGGTTCCGGCCCGCCCATAGCTTCGCGCGCGCCCCGTTTCACCCGCTTTCGGAGGACAACCGATGCCCCTCGACCAGCGATCCGAAGATCGCGGCCCGGCCTATGCGCCCGTAACGAGCGCCGAACTCCACGGATATTATTTCGAGGACCTCGAAATCGGCATGACCGCGGTCTATTCGCGCACGGTCACCGAGGCCGACATCGCCAATTTCTCCGCCGTTTCCGGCGATATCAACCCGCTGCACCTGTCGGAGCAGTTCGGGGGCGAAGGGCTGTTCGAAGGACGCATCGCGCACGGCATGCTGTCTGCGGGCTTCATTTCGGCGGTGATCGCCAACAAGCTCCCCGGGCCGGGCGCGATCTACATGAGCCAGTCGCTCCGCTTCATGGCGCCGGTGCGCGCAGGCGATACCGTAAACACGCGGCTCACCGTCCGCGAACTCAATGACGAGAAGTGCCGGGCGATACTCGACACGATCTGCATGGTGAACGGCGAGCCGGTGATCGAAGGGGAAGCGATGGTCAAGGTGCCGTCGCGCGACGGCTGACCGGCCGCGCAATGCGGCTGATCCGGACATGGCGGGAAATCCGGGACGAGGCGGCCGGCGCGGTCGTCGCGGTCGGCAATTTCGACGGGGTGCATGAGGGCCACCGCGCGGTAATCGGCGCCGCGGTCGAGGCCGCCCGAAGCGCAGGTGCGCCGGCCGGCGTGCTGACCTTCGAGCCCCATCCGCGCACCTGGTTCCGGCCGGAGCAGGCGCCGTTCCGGCTGACGCCGCTGCGCTCCAAGGTGCGCCAGCTCGAAGCGCTCGGGATCGACCTGCTGTATGTGCTGCCATTCGACGAGGCGATGGCCGGCCGAACGGCCGAAGCCTTCGTTGAGGAAATCCTGATCGCGGGGCTGCAAATCGCCCGCGTCGTCGTCGGTTACGATTTCGTCTTCGGCAAGGGCCGGGGCGGTTCGGTCGCGACCCTGCAAGACTACAGCGCAGCCGGCCGCTTCGGCCTGACCGTCGTGCCCGCGGTCGACGACGAAACCGGCGCCAGCTATTCCTCGACCCGGATCAGGCAGGCGCTGCGCGACGGCGACCCGGCGACCGCGGCGGCCCTGCTCGGCCGGTCCTGGGAGATCGAGGGCCATGTCCTGCCCGGCGACCGGCGCGGCCGGACCATCGGCTTCCCGACCGCGAACCTGGATATCAGCGATTACCTGCGCCCCCGGTACGGGGTCTACGCTGTTCTGGTCGCGCTCGACGAACCGGACGGCGGTGCGCCGGTCTGGCTGCCCGCCGTCGCCAATCTGGGCAAACGCCCCACGATCGGCGACGACAAGCTCCTGCTCGAAGTCAACATCTTCGACTTCGACCGGGATATCTACGGCCGGCTCGCCAGGGTGCGTTTCGTGGATTATGTCAGGCCGGAATGGAAATTCGATGGACTGGACGCCTTGAAAGCGCAGATCGCGAAGGATGCGGCGGCGGCGCGCCGAATTATCGCCGCCCTCCCGGCGGGGCGCTAATCGCGCCGGGCGCTCTCACCGTTCCAGTATCATACCGGGCGCGTCCGGCCCGGTTTCATCCCGGAAATACCCGATGACCGTCGACTACCGAGACACGATTTTCCTGCCGCAAACCGACTTCCCCATGCGCGCCGGCCTGCCGAAGAAAGAGCCGGAAATCCAGAAGCGCTGGGAAGACGAGGACCTATACGGCCAGCTGCGCCGGATCAGCAAAGGCCGCAAGAAGTTCATCCTGCACGACGGGCCGCCCTACGCCAACGGCAACATCCATATCGGCACCGGGCTCAACAAGATCCTCAAGGACCTCATCAACCGGACCCAGCAGATGCTGGGCAAGGACGCGAATTACGTTCCGGGCTGGGACTGCCACGGCCTGCCGATCGAATGGAAGATCGAGGAGCAGTATCGCGCGAAGGGCCGGGACCGCGGCGCCGTTCCGATCAACGATTTCCGGCGCGAATGCCGGGAGTTCGCCGAATACTGGATCGAGGTTCAGCGCCGGGAGTTCAAGCGCCTCGGCGTGATCGGCCGCTGGGACGATCCCTACCTGACGATGACCTTCGACTCCGAGGCGCTGATCGCGGCCGAGCTGATGAAATTCGCTGGCGGCGGAAAGCTTTACCGCGGCTCGAAGCCGGTCATGTGGTCGGTCGTCGAGGGCACGGCGCTCGCCGAGGCCGAGGTCGAATATCTCGACCACGAGTCCGACACGATCTGGGCGAAATTTCCGGTGGTCGGCGGGCCGGGCGACCTTGTCGGCGCCTCGGTCGCCATCTGGACGACGACGCCGTGGACGATTCCCGGCAACCGGGCGGTCTGCTATTCCGGCCGCCTCCCCTACGGCCTTTACGAAGTCACCGCGGCGCCCGACGGTAACTGGGCGAAAGCCGGCGACCGGCTGATTCTGGCCGACGCCCTCGCCGCCGACGTCATGGGCACGGCACGGGTCGACGGGTTCGAGAAGCGGCGGGCGGTCGGCGCGGACGATCTGGCGGCGGCGACCTGCGCCCATCCGCTGCGCGCGGCCGGCCTGGGCGGCTACGGGTTCGATGTGCCGCTGCTGGCCGGCGAGCATGTCACCGAAGACGCCGGCACAGGCTTCGTCCACACTGCACCCGGACACGGCCGGGAGGACTTCGAGATCTGGACGGCCGGAGAAGCCGGGATCAAGGCCCGGGGCATCGACACCGCCATCCCCTTCACCGTCGGCGCGGACGGCGCGTTCACCGAAGACGCGCCCGGCTTCAACGGCGAATTCATCATTACCGACAAGGGGAAGAAAGGCGGCGCCAACAGGGCGGTGATCGCGGCCCTCGCAGCGGCCGAGGCCCTGATCGCCCGGGGCCGCCTGACGCACCAGTACCCGCATTCCTGGCGCTCGAAGAAACCGGTCATTTTCCGCAACACGCCGCAATGGTTCATCGGCATGGGCGACGGCGAGGCGGAAGGCCTGCGCAAGGTGGCGCTCAACGCCATCGATGCGACCCGCTTCGTGCCGGCGGCCGGGCGCAACCGCCTGTACGCCATGATCGAGCAGCGGCCGGACTGGGTGATCTCGCGCCAGCGCGCCTGGGGCGTGCCGATCGCCGTGTTCGCCGACCCGGCGACCGGCGAGGTGCTGAACGACCCGGCGGTCAACGAGCGCATTGTCGAAGCCTTCCGCGAAGAAAGTTCCGATGCCTGGTTCACGGACGGCGCGCGCGAGCGTTTCCTGGGTGCCGAGCACAGCGACGGCCCTTGGCAGAAGGTCGACGACATCCTCGACGTCTGGTTCGAGAGCGGCTGCACCCACGCCTTCTGCCTGGAGCAGGAGCAGGACGAACTGGTCTGGCCGGCCTCGCTCTATCTCGAAGGCTCGGACCAGCACCGCGGCTGGTTTCATTCCTCGCTGCTCGAATCCTGCGGCACCCGCGGCCGGGCGCCCTACGAGGCCGTGCTGACCCACGGTTTCGTCACGGACGAGGAAGGCCGCAAGATGTCCAAGTCCCTGGGCAACGTGACGGCGCCCCAGGAAATCTGCGACCGGTACGGCGCCGATATCCTGCGCCTGTGGGTCGTCGCCTCGGACTATTCCGAAGACCTGCGCATCGGACCGGAGATCGTCAAACAGCAGGCCGACACCTACCGCCGCCTGCGCAACACGCTGCGCTTCATCCTCGGCAACGTCGCCGGCTTCTCCGAGGAGGAGAAGGTGGCATCGGCGGATATGCCGGAACTGGAGCGCTGGGTGCTGCACCGGCTGCACGCGCTCGACGGCGAATTGCGCAAGGCGTGCGACGCTTTCGAGTTCCACGGTTTCTACGCCGCCCTGCACCATTTCTGCGCCACGGAACTGTCGGCCTTCTATCTCGATATCCGCAAGGACGCGCTTTATTGCGACCGGCCGGATTCGCAGCGGCGGCGCGCGGCGCGGACGGTGCTGGACATCCTGTTCGACTGCCTGACCGCCTGGCTTGCGCCGGTGATCTGCTTTACCGCCGAAGAGGCCTGGGCGGCCCGACACGGCGACAATGCCGGCAGCGTCCATCTGCGGACCTTCCCGGAAATTCCGGCGGCGTGGCGCGACGACGCCCTGGCCGCCAAATGGTCGAAGGTGCGCGCGCTGCGCCGCGTCGTCACCGGCGCGCTGGAGGAGGAGCGGGCGGCCAAGCGGATCGGATCGAGCCTGGACGCCGCTCCGGCGGTCGAAGCGACGCCCGATTATGTCGAGGCCATGAACGGCGTCGACCTTGCCGAAATCGCGATCACCTCGGCGGCCGCGCTCACGCCGAAGGCCAATCCCCGCGGCGCGTTCTCGATGGCGGAAATCGCCGGCGTCGCCGTAACGCCGGCGCCGGCCGAACATCCGAAATGCGCCCGGTGCTGGAAGAAACTGCCGGATGTCGGCGCCGATCCGGACGTGCCGGAAACCTGCGGCCGCTGTGCCGACGCGGTCCGGGCCCATCGGGTCCGGGCCCTGCGCTGAAGGGTGGATATGGCCGTCCGGCGATACGGCTTCGTCGCCGGCCTCGGCGCCCTGATCCTGGCGCTCGACCAGGTCAGCAAGGTCTGGGTTCTCGGCGCCCTCTCCGCCGCCCGGCCGGCGATCGAGGTCACCTCGTTCCTCAACATCGTCCTGGTCTGGAACCGGGGCGTCAGCTTCGGGCTGTTCAACCGCGAATCCGATTGGCAACCCTGGTTTCTCGTCGGTCTGAGCTTGGTCATCGTGGCCGGTCTGCTGGTCTGGCTGCGCACGGCGCGGGGCCGGTGGATGACGCTGGCGATCGCCCTGGTCTCCGGCGGTGCGATCGGCAATGCGGTGGACCGGGCGCGGCTGGGCGCCGTGGTGGACTTCGTCGACTTTCACGTCGGCGGCTGGCATTTCGCGGCGTTCAACGTGGCGGACGCGGCGATCACCTGCGGCGTGGCGGTCATCCTGGCCGTTTCCTTGTTCGGCGGCAGGAAAAACGCTACATAGCGTAACGAATCGGCCCCCTGGAATTTCCGTGGAACGATGGAGAGGCGAAGGCGATGACGAGACACGAACGCCCTGTCCGGCGGCCTTTCGGGATCGCGATCGCCCTGGGTGCGATGCTGGCGCTGGGCGGCTGCGAGACCCTTGGCGAGGCCTTCAGCGGCATCAATCCGATCGCGAAGGAACTCGACCAGTCGGCGACCAAGGGTGCCGGCGACGGCAAGACGGCAAAGCTCGCGATCCCGCCGGGGTACGGGCAACGGCCGACAGCCGGCAAGGCCGCGGGCGGCGATACCCGCAAACCCGGAGACGCGCCGAAAGCCGGCGCCGGCAAGGCTCCGGAAAAGGTCGGCGATCCGAAGAAGATCGACCTCAAGACCGGTGCCGCCGGCGAAACGGTCAGGGGCCGGACGCTGAACACGAACCGGAAGATCGTCCGCGAGGACCGGGTCGAGACCCGCGGCAAGGAGATCGTCAACGAAGGCGATCCGAGCAGGGGCGAAAAGGAACTCCTCAAACCGTCGAAGAAGAAAAGCTAGCCCGGATTTCTCACCGCTGCTGCGGTCTGCGCGGCGCCCCGGGGCGGCGGACCGCGCCCCGGTCGATGATATTGCCACATCCCGGCCACAAGTTGCGGCCATGAAACGCCCGTAAAGCGTTGGGCGGGCGGTTTTCCCTGCCGCCGGGCGCGTCAGCCAATGCAGGAGAACTCCTTGATCGGTCGACGAATTGCGCGCCGCGCGGCGCGTACGGGGCCGGCCCTTGCCGCCCTGATGCTGATAGGCGGGTCGATGGCGGCCGGCGTTCCGGCCGCTGCGGCCGAACCCGGGCGCCAGGGCTTGTTCAACGCCCAGACCTTCACCCTGAAGAACGGGCTTCGCGGGGTCGTCATCGTCAACCGGCGGGCGCCGGTCGCCCTCCATATGGTCTGGTACAGGGCCGGCGCCATCGATGAACCGGCCGGCAAGTCAGGCATTGCGCATTTTGTCGAACACCTGCTGTTCAAGGGCACAAAAACGCTGAAATCCGGGGAATTTTCCAGGATCGTCGCCGCCAATGGCGGCCGGGAAAACGCCTTCACCAGCTGGGACTACACCGGCTACTACCAGTTTGTCGCCAGGGACCGCCTGCCCCGGATGATGGAGATCGAGGCGGACCGCATGGCGAACCTCGTGCTCACGGAAGACAACATCGTGCAGGAACGGCGCGTCATCCTGGAGGAACGGCGCTCGCGTACCGAGGCGCGCCCCTCCTCGATCCTGTGGGAGCAGGCGCGCCGCACCCTCTTCCTCAATCATGGCTACGGCCGCCCGATCATCGGCTGGATGCACGAGATGGCGCAGCTGTCGCGGCAGGACGCGCTGGACTTCTACAGGCGGTTTTACGGCCCCAATAACGCCGTCCTGGTCGTCGCCGGCGATGTCGATCCCGCTGAAGTGCGTCGCCTGGCTGAGAAATACTACGGTCCCGTGCCGCGGCTGAAGGCGCCGCCGCACCGGCGTCTGCTGGAGCCGCCGCAGCGCGCCGAGCGCCGGGTGATCTACCGCGACCGCCGCGTGCGCCGGCCTTCGTTCAGCCGGATGTACTATGCGCCCGGTTACAACAGCAGCGGCGCGGAGCACGCCTACGCCCTTCAGGTGCTGGCGCGGCTGCTCGGCGCGTCCTCCACCAGCTTGCTCTACCAGAGCCTGGTGGTCCGCCGGAAGCTGGCCACAGCCGCCGGCAGCGACTATGGCGCGAGCCGGCGCGGACCGTCCAGTTTCTACCTGTTTGCGTCGCCGCGGCCGGGCGTCGGCATCGGCCGGCTGGAAAAGGCGGTCGACGACGAACTGGCGACGATCCTGAAAAAGGGCGTGCCGAAAGAGGACGTCGAGGCGGCGAAGCGGCAATTGCAGGACATGGCGATCTTTGCCCGCGACAGCCTTCGGACCGGCGCCAATGCCATCGCGACGTCGCTGACGATCGGCAGGACGGTGCAGGACGTCGAGAAATGGCCGGCGCGGATCGGCGCGGTCACGGTCGACCAGGTCAACGCCGCGGCGCGCCACGTCCTGCAACGGCGCAAGTCGGTCACCGCCCTGTTGCTGCCGGACAAGCCCGCAGCAACGGACAAGGCCAAGGAGCAGAGGCAATGAGCGCCCGTCGGCGCATCGCCGGACCGGCCCCCGCGTCTGTTCTCGGCGCACTTGTTCTCGGCGCGCTCGCCCTGTTTGCGGTTTCCGCCGCATCGGCCGCGGTCGAGGTGCGCAAGGTCGTGAGCCGGTCGGGCATCGTCGCCTGGCTGGTCGAGGATCACAGCAACCCGATCCTGTCGATGAGCTTCGGGTTTCGCGCGGGGGGGTCGTTCGATCCGGCCAGCAAGGAGGGATTGGCGGAACTCGCGTCGACCCTGCTGGACGAAGGGGCCGGGCCGATGGATGCCCTGGCCTTCCAGAAGAAGCTCGAAAACCTCTCGATCCGGCTGGAATTCGAAGTCGGCCGCGACCAGTTCCACGGCGCGCTCAGGACGCTCAGCCGCAACGGCGATACGGCCTTCGGGATGATCGGGCTGGCGCTCACCCGGCCGCGTTTCGATGCCGATGCGGTGGAGCGTATGCGGGCCGGCCTGCAGTCGGGCTACCTGCGCAACAGCCGCCGGCCGCGCTACCTGGTGCGGCGCGCTTTCTGGTCGTCGGCCTATCCGGAACATCCCTACGGCCGCCCGGTTTCCGGCACGACAAAGAGCCTGGGCGCGATTACCCGGGCCGACCTGCAGCGTTTCGTCGCCGATAATCTCACCCGGGACAACCTGTTCGTCGGCGTCGTCGGCGACGTGACCCCCGCCCGGCTCGCGGCGCTGCTCGACAAGGCCTTCGGCGGCCTGCCGGAAAGACGGAAGGCACGCCCGGTGCCGGCCGCCGCGCCGAAGCTCGAAGGCGGAATTGTCGTCAAGCGGTTCGATACGCCGCAGAGCGTGGCGATGTTCGGACAGCCGGGCCTGCCGCGCCGGCATCCCGATTACTATGCGGCGTATGTCCTGAACCACATCCTCGGCGGCGGCGGCTTCACATCCCGCCTCAATGTCGAGGTGCGCGAAAAACGCGGCCTGGCCTATTCGGTCTATTCCTATCTCTGGCCGATGCGGCGCACGTCCCTGTTGCTCGGCGCGGTCGCGACCGAGAATGCGCGGGTGGCCGAATCGGTCGCGATCATCCGGAAGGAATGGACCCGAATCGCTGAAACCGGGCCGACCGCCGAAGAGCTGGCCGCGGCCAGGAAATACCTGACCGGCAGTTATCCGCTGCGTTTTTCGAGTTCTTCGCGGATCGCGGACATGCTGGTCGGTCTGCAGTTCGAGGGCCTGGAGCGGGACTATTTCGCCAGACGGAACGGCTATATCGAAAAGGTCACCCTGGCGGATATCCGGCGGGTGGCGAAAAGCCTGCTGAAACCCGACCGGCTGACCTTCTTCATTGTCGGCAAGCCTGCCGGCCTGTAAGCACTGGCGGGTGACAATCGACCATTGAACGCTTCGGGGCCGGCCGCTTTCCGCCGGCGCCGACCTGGGCCGGCCGATCCCGATGACGCCCCTCTATTCGCAGGATATTTCCGGAATCTTTGCGGCGCCGTCCGGCGCCGGCGGCCTGCCGCAAGCCGCCCTCGACACCGCGTGCAACGAGGCCTGGCGCGCCTTGCAACGGCTGCGCGACGAGCACGCCGCCGGCGCGCCGCTGATGCGCCACGCATTTCGCGACGACGACCTGCCGGAGATCGAAACGGCGGCGCGGACTCTGGCTGGCGGGGCATCCCGGATTTTCATGATCGGCGCGGGCGGATCGTCGCTTGGCGCCCGGACGCTGTGCGCGACCGCATCGGCCGGCCTGTCGACGTTCATCGAGAATGCCGATCCGGACACCCTGGGCCGGGCGCTGGAAGGGGGTGTTGCGGATTGCGCCTTCCTCGCCGTCTCGAAATCGGGCGCTACCGCCGAGACTCTGGCGGTCTTTGCGTCGTCCTGGGCCGAGGCCGCGGAGGCGCTGGGCCCGGCCGAGGCCGCGAAGCGGTTTCTTGTCGTCACCGGACCGGATGAGTCGCCGCTGCGCCGGCTCGCCCTGCGGCACGGCATCGGGATTGTGGACCACGAAGCGGACGTGGTCGGCCGCATGTCCATTCTCGCCAATGTCGGGCTGCTGCCGGCCGCCATCGACGGTGTCGACGCCCGCGCGCCCAGGGCCGGCGCGCGCGTCGTTGCAGACCAGGCGTTGACGGCGGACGCGGCGGCGGACTGCCCGCCGGCCCTGGGCGCGGCGATGCAGGTTGCGCTGATGCGCGAGCGGGGCGCGAGCGCCAGCATCCTGATGCCCTACGCCGACCGGCTGGCGGACTTCTCCCTCTGGTACGCCCAGCTCTGGGCGGAGAGCCTGGGCAAGCAGGGCTGCGGCAGCATGCCCTATCCGGCGCTCGGCATGGTCGACCAGCACAGCCAGCTCCAGTTCTGGCTCGACGGCCCACCGGTCGGCGTCTACACGCTCATCGACCTGCCGCCCGCCGATACGCCGCCACTGCGCCCCGACGACCTCGGGCTCGACTGGATGGACGGCCGGACTCTCGGCCAGATCATGCAGGCCGCAGCGCGCGCAACCGCCGATATTCTGGTACAAAACGGCCGTCCGGTGCGGCGGATCCGTCTTGCCGGAAGACGAGTCGACGCGGAAACCGTCGGCGCCCTGGCGATGCATTTTCTGATCGAGACGGCGCTCGCCGGATACATGCTTGGGGTCGATCCCTACACCCAGCCGGCGGTAGACGCAGCAAAGGCACTGACGCGCGATTACCTCTCGAAATCCGCAATAAAATGAATTACATTATTTGGTGAATGATTCGTCTCCTTCCACCAGATGTTGTTAACAGGATCGCCGCGGGCGAGGTGATCGAGCGCCCTGCGGCCGTCGTCAAGGAACTGGTCGAGAACGCGATCGACGCCGGTGCGCGCAGGATCGATGCGGTCGTGCGTAACGGCGGCCGAAGCTATATCGCCGTGACCGACGACGGTTGCGGCATGGGGCGCAAGGCCCTGTCGCTTGCCGTGGAGCGGCACGCCACCAGCAAGCTGCCGGACGACGACCTCGTCAACATTTCGACCCTCGGCTTCCGCGGCGAGGCGCTGCCCTCGATCGGCGCGGTCAGCCGGCTCAAGATCGCAACCCGGGAGACGGAAACCGATTCGGGCTGGTCGATCCACGTTCACGGCGGCCTGCGCGGCATTCCCGGACCGGCGCCGATGCCCGGCGGCACCAAGGTCGAGGTGTTCGACCTGTTCTACGCCACGCCGGCGCGGCTCAAGTTCCTCAAGAGCGAGCGCAGCGAACAGCAGGCGGTTTGCGACACCATCAACCGCCTGGCGATGGCGCATCCGGAAATCGGTTTCAGCCTGCGCGGCGACGGCGAACGCCCCCTGATTGCGCTGCCGGTCAACACCGGGGACATGTTCGATGTCCGCCTGACGCGACTCTCGGCGATCCTGGGCAAGGATTTCGCCGACAATGCGGTACGCGTCGACGCCATGCGCGACGGCATACGGCTGACCGGCCATATCGGCGTGCCGACGCTGCATCGGGGAACCGCGCGGCACCAGTACCTCTTCGTCAACGGCCGGCCGGTAAAGGACCGCCTGATGACCGGGGCCGTGCGCGGCGCCTATCGCGATTTCCTGGCCCGCGACCGCCATCCGCTTGTTGCCCTGTTTCTCGACATTCCGCCGGCCGAAGTGGACGTGAACGTCCATCCAGCCAAGACGGAAGTCCGGTTCCGCGACTCCGGGACGGTCCGCGGACTGATCGTCAGCGCCCTGCGCCATGCGCTGGCCGAGGCCGGGCATCGCGCGTCGTCGACGGTTTCGGACGCCGCACTCGGCTCGTTCCGCCCGTCGAACGGTGCGGCGCCGTCCCACGCTGCCGGGCATCCGTTCAACGGCCACCGGCCGGCCTTCGACGGCATGGCCGAAGCGACGACCGAGTGGCAGGGCCCCGACGCCGCGCAACAGCCCGCAACGGACGCGTTTGACGGCGTCTCGGCGCCGTCGGCGCAGTCTGTCGAGGCGCGGGAAGTCGACGATACAACCTTCGACAATCCCCTGGGGGCGGCCCGGGCCCAGGTCCACCGGACCTATATCGTGTCCCAGACCGTGGACGGGATTGTGATCGTGGACCAGCACGCGGCGCACGAACGGCTGGTCTACGAGGAGATGAAGGCGGCGCTCGCCAACGGCGGCGTCCAGCGCCAGGGGCTGTTGATCCCGGAAGTCGTCGAGCTGGACGACGACGCGGCCAACGCCCTGATCGCCCGTCGCGGCGACCTGGCGGAACTCGGGCTGGCAATCGAGAAATTCGGCGGCGGCGCGATCGTCGTGCGCGAATATCCGGCGCTGCTCGGCGACGGCGACATCCAGGGCCTGGTGCGTGACCTGGCCGACGAGGTCGTCGATCTGGGCGGCGATTTTTCGCTGAAGGAAAAGCTCGACGAGGTGTGCGGCACGATCGCCTGCCACAGTTCGATCCGCGCCGGCCGGCCGATGAACGGCGACGAGATGAACGCCCTGTTGCGGCAGATGGAGGCCACGCCCCACAGCGGCCAGTGCAACCACGGCCGGCCGACCTATGTCGAACTGAAGCTGGACGATCTCGAACGGCTGTTCGGCCGGCGGTAGATTTCAGCCGGAACGGCCGGGACCGGGCCTGTGCGGCAGGCGGCCCGGCAAGGGCTTTTTTTCAAGAGCCAGTGTGCCGCCGGGGCCGCCGTCACATTGCGCAGGCGAAAGTCGATCGCGTTCATGGCCGGACCTCGCTCGCAGCCGGCCGGGGTCCCGGATCGGCCACGTCGTATTGCAGGAGCCGGCTTTGCAGCCGCCACGCGCCGTCTTCGCGTACGAACACGTCGCGGTACCACCCGGTGCGGTGCACCACCTGCGATCCGTCGCTCTTCAGCATCGCTACGGCGAGCAGCGCCGACAGGCCGTGCACCGTGCCGCGCTCGCCTGGCATGAGACGCAGGTTCATCGTGTAGTGGCGGGTGCGGCGATCCCTGGGCCTGGCGCGCATCGTTTCGAACGCGGCGACAATGGCATCGCGCCCGACCAGCGGGACATCCACGACTCCGAGATCGGGCTCCGCATCGAATTGGGCATCCCTGGCCCAGATTCGGCGGAAGCGCTCGAAGTCGCCGGCATCTATGGCGAGGCCGTAGTCGGCTACGAGGGCGCTGATGGCGACGAATGCGTCCGCGCTTACCGCGGCAGCCGAAGGTGCATCGTTGTTCACAGGTGTCCCCTCTTTTCGAAATCGCTTCGATCCTGTTGCCTCAGCTCAGCGCAGCGCCCCTTTGCCTGACGGCTGCCGGCTTACGGCGTGGGCGTATCGATCTGCGGGCGCTTGGCCAAACCGTACTCCATGGTGAGAAAGCGGCTCTCGAACCGCCATTGCCCGTCGCCGCCGCGGACGACGATGTCGTCGTAGAAACCGGTATTGATGATCGTCGGAACCGGCTGATCGAGCCTCATATGCGTCAGCACCGAGCTCACCCGCGCGCGGGACTCCGTAAGGTCGTCGACGAGAACGCTGGACATCAGGTGCCGCCGTTTGGCAATCGCATCTCCCGCATCGCGCCGGCCGAACATGAGCCGTGCAATGACCATCGACCCGCGCGCCGGGAAGGACGCACCCTCGGGTCGCGGCAGGACGTCGAAGCTCGCGTCCTCGACAAAGAGCGCGGCGAATTCCTCGACCGCGTCAGCCCCGCGACGATCGATGATGTGGGCGTAGCGGCTCACCAGATCGGTGATTGCGCAGCGAACGCAACTTTGCGGTTCATGCGTAACGGTCATGTGTGCTTGCTTCTCGATACCCGGATTTTTTCGGCGGTCATCGCTTATACCATGCGGCGCGGGCGGGCCCCGCATCCGCCTCGGCCGCTTCGCGACACGCGGCGGCGCCGGCGCGAATGTAGCGGCTACCTGCCGGACACCCTGGCCGCCGGCCTTCCGCGCCACCGCACGTTCGGGCAGGCCCGTCGAAACCGGCCGGGTCGTCGCGCTCCAGCCACAGGATCCGGGGTCAGACGGCGATCGCCGGCCAGCGATCCTTCCAGGGCCGGGCCGTTTCAAGCTGCCCAGCGAGGCGGAACAGCGTCGCCTCGTCGCCGTAACGCCCGGCAAACTGGACCCCGACCGGCAGCCCGTCCCGGTTCCAGACCAGAGGCACATTCATCGCAGGCTGGCCGGTCACGTTGAACAGCGGGGTGTGGGAACTGAACCGGGCGACGGCCTGCCGGGCCGAGCGGCGGGTTTCCTCCGTCCAGACGAAGCTGCCGACCGGCAGGGGCGGCGCAGCGACGGTCGGCGTGAGCAGGATGTCCCGGTCTTCGAAGAAGCGGCCGACAATGCGGGCGATGCGCTGGGCATCCTGGACCGCGAGCAGATAGTCGGCCGCGCCGACCTGTTGCGAGACTTCGTACATGCGCCAGGTCCAGGGCTCGAAAAATTCCTGCGCCGGCTCCCGGCCCAGGCGGCGCGACCAGTCGGCGACCGCCCCGCCGAACATGCCGGTCCACAGGTTGGAGAACAGCCTGGCGATGGTCTCCCACTCGATATCCGGTTCGGCATAATCGACGCGATGGCCGAGGGATTCGCACAGCCGGGCCGCATCCTCGACCGCGGCGACGCAATCCGGATGGACGTCGCAGCCGTTCATCGAGCCGGTCATCACCGCAATCCTGAGCACGCCCGGATCGGCCCCGACCTCCTGCGCGAACGGCCGGGCCGGCGGCGCCGGGGCATAGGGATCGCCGGGCACGGCGCCGGCGGTGGCATCGAGGATCGCCGCGCTGTCGCGCACCGAGCGGCTGACGACGTGTTCGTGGACGATGCCGCCGCCGATATCGCCATAGTGCGGCGCCAGCGAATTGCGCCCGCGCGTCGCCTTCAGGCCGAACAGGCCGCAGCAGGAGGCCGGAATGCGGATCGAGCCGCCGCCGTCGTTGGCGTGGGCGACCGGCACGAGGCCGGCGGCGACCGCCGCCGCCGAACCGCCGCTGGAGCCGCCGGTCATGCGGCCGGTATCCCACGGATTGCGCGCCGGGCCGAACAGGTCCGGCTCCGCAGTCGGCAGCAGGCCGAATTCGGATGTGTTGGTCTTGCCCAGCGTCACCAGCCCGGCGGCGCGGTAGCGGGCGACCAGTTCGCTGTCGCCGCGCGAGACGTATCCTTCGAGAAACCGCGATCCTTCGGTCATCGGCGCGCCGCCGAATTCCGCGGCAAGGTCTTTGAGGAGAAACGGTACGCCGCGAAACGGTCCCTCGGGCAGATCGGCCGCGGCGGCCTTCCGGGCCCGCTCGAACATCGGGTACACGACGGCGTTCAGGGCCGGATTGAGCCGTTCGATTCGGGCGATGGCGGCATCGACCAGTTCGGGCGCGCTCGCCTCGCCCCGCCGGACCAGCGCCGCCTGGTCCGTGGCGTCCAGTCTCCAGAGTTCGCCTAGGCCGGTCATGCCGATCGCTTTTCTTCGCGCAGCATCGCGACGAGGCCGCGGCAGCCGGCTTCGATCAGGTCGAGCGCCAGCTCGTAGTCTTCCGCGCCGCCGTAATAGGGATCGGGCACGTCCGGCCGCCCGGCGTCTGGCGCGAACTCGAGAAACCGGCGGATCCGGTCGCCGCGCCCTGCCGGCGCCGCCCGTTTCAGCCGGTCGAGATGGCCGCCGTCCATCGCCAGGATCAGGTCGAACCGGTCGAAATCGGCGATGGCGATCTGCCGGGCGCGCTGGCCGGAGAAATCGTAGCCGCGCCGCTCGCCGGCCGCCTGCGCCCGTGCATCCGGCGGCTGACCGATATGGTAGGCATGGGTGCCGCAGGAATCGACCGTCACCGCGTCGCCCAGTCCGGCGGCGTCGGCCATGCGGCGCAGCACGGCCTCGCCGGTCGGCGACCGGCAGATGTTGCCGGTGCAGACGAACAGGATGTTCATGCCCTACAGGTGCGAACCACCGCCGTCGACCGTCAGCGACTGGCCGGTCAGGAAGCCGGTCTGGGGCGAGGCGAGGAACAGGATGGCGCCGATCAGGTCGTCCGGCGTTTCCGTGCGCTTGAAGCACTGGGTCTGTGCGAAGGCCCTGAAACCCTCGGCCGTGGTCGTCTCGCGCGGGATCTCCGTCATGGTCGCGCCGGGCAGTATGCAATTTACTGCAATGCCGAAGTCGCCTAATTCCCGCGCCATCGAGCGCGTCATGCCGATCACGGCGGATTTTGATGCAATATAATGCAGGTATCGGTCGCGCCCGCGGTTGACCGCGGCCGAGGAGACGTTGATGACCCGGCCCCAGCCGGCTTCGCGCATGGCCGGCACGACCGCCCTGGTCGCCAGCATCGTGCCGGTGACATTGACGTCGAGCACCCGCCGCCATTCGTCGAGCGGGATCTCCCAGAACGGGCGCATCTTCAGGGTCGAGAAGATCGCGGCGCAGTTGAACAGGATGTCGATCCGGCCCCGCGCGCGCAGCACGGTTTCGGCCAGCGCTTCGACAGAGGCCGGGTCGGCGACGTCAGTCGCGACCGCCAGCGCAGCCGGTCCGATCTCCTCGACCACCGCCGCCGCCTTGTCGCCCTTGACGTCAGCGATCACAGGCAGCGCGCCGCAGGCCGCGAAGGCATGGGCCGCCGCCCGGCCGATACCCTGGCCGCCGCCGGTGACGATAGCGACCCGGCCTTCCAGGCCGCCGATTTGCGGGCCGCCGGCCGCCGGGCCGTCCGGGTCAGGCACAGAAGCCTCGGGCGTTCAGCCAGTCGATGCAGGTGTCGGCCGCTTCCTGCAGTTTGTCCTTCTGGCCGAGATAGTAATGGGTGGCGCCCTTGATGACCTTCATCGTCTTGTCCGCGCTGCCGGCGGCGGCATGGATCATGCCGGTGTGGGGTTGCGGCACCGCATCGTCGGCCGAATTCTCGATCGCCAGCAACGGCACACTGACCGTGCGCGCGCATTTCTCGCCATGCGCGTTGGTATCGTCCGGCGACCACTGGCTGAGCCAGGCGCGCAGGGTCGAGAAGCGTCCGATCCCGACCGGGCCGCTGTTCACCGTCTCCGGCACGCCGAGATAGCAGGCGCCCGGCTTGCGGTCGTTCGGATCCAGCGCGGGATCGAGGAAGCGCGGCTCCGCCATCGTCCGGTGGGTGATCAGGCTGCGCTCGACCTCGTTGCCGCCGCGCCTCTTCAGATCCTCGAGCATCTGGCGGACATACGCCGTCTTGCGGCGCATCCGGCCGAGCTGTGCTGCGCGGAAGCGGGCGATGTAGTCAGCGCTGTAGGGCGGCCGGTTCGGGTTCTGCGGATCGTAGAGATCCAGGTCCGGGTCGCGGTTGTCGGGATCATTCTCGTCGCGCACGGACGGGTCGATCCAGTCGGTCAGCACCACGGCGCGGGACAGGTGCGCGGCCTGGAAAATGAGCGCGTCGGCGGGAACCAGTCCCGCGGCGGTCAGGTCATAGGGGTCGCCGGCCGGCGTGTGGGTGATCGTCGGGTTCTCGGCCTGGGACTGGTAGAACAGCGAGAGCGAGCCGCCGCCGGACCAGCCGACCAGCACAACCTTGTCGTAGCCCCAGACCTCCTTCGCGTGGCGGACCCAGGCGCCGAGATCGGCCGCGACCTTCTCCATGATCAGCGCCGTATCGTTCTTCGGATAGCGGCTGGCGGCGCACAGGACATGGACGCCGTGGCGCGCCATCGCCCGCGGCATGGGCAGGAGCTGGAGCGTCGAGGCCGGATGCATGTAGACGAGCAGCGTGTCCGAGGGCCGGCCTTCGGGCAGGAAGCGGATGCCTTCAAGGTTCACCGCGCCGTGGCTGCCGGCGAAGCCGTAGGTCTCGGTAAACTGGCTGGTCTCGGCATAGGAGATGTGCGCCCATTCCGGCCGCCAGGTGAAGGTTTCACGCGCCATCGTTACCGTTTCCCGCTCCGGTTCGTCTTCCGCCATCCATGCCCGCGCCCGCCGCGCCTGTAAAGGGCCGGCGGCAGCCATTCAGTTTGAATTTCCCGGCACGGAAACCGGTTTGCTGCCTCGGACGTTTGTCGCGAACACCGGTCCAGTCGGTGAGGCCGTGGGGGAGGTTTCAAATAAGGCTCCTGGAGCCCAGACTTCAGTTGCGTATTCCGCTTCTCCGGCTGGCGCGGCGAAGCCGGTCCTCGAAGTATTTCCGGAAGACGGTATTTTCCTGAAAGCCGTCCGGGTCGACCCAAATTGCGCCAAAGCGGCCAACCAGCCCGGCAATCCAGTCGGCAGCCTGCAACGTCTGGTATCGGTGACTCTCCAGTTGAAACGGGGGTTCGATAAGGTGACGCCTCGGCTGCGCCCCTCCGAACATCTTGCGTGATGCTTCGGTAATCAGGGCGGCGCGTTGGTCGTGCTCGTCGAGCGCCATCACAAAATTGCTCGCTGGATTGCAATCGTCGATGCAAAAGTCATCGAGGCGTTTTATGGCCTCGCTGAGGATCCTCCGATAGAGCAGATTCGGATTGTGAATGCCGACAGGCGCAGTTTTCTCGATGCCGACGTAGAACACGAACCCGCCGAGCTTTGCGATTTTGTTGAGCAGGCGATTCGTGAACTTGCGGAGTTCGGGGTAGGTTGCAACGTTCCTGACCGTGTAGAGGCTCGATCCCTTCTTCTCCCACATTGCAGGGTGTTCCTCGGACCGGGCGATTTCGAAAGCCAGCAATTCGCACTTTCGCTTGAAGAACCATGTCGCAAACCCCCTGACTTCATCCAGGGGCAGGACGAAGCCGGCGAGGCCGAACACGGGGCTGTCATTGTGCTTTGGGTGTGTCCGATCGATGTAAGGACCGACATGGCCGAATTCGTCCAAGTACGCAATATAGGTCACAGGAAATCCGTCGGTCCCGAAAACGCGAAAGCCCGCGCCGGAGCGCGGGCCTCGGAATGAAGGCAAGCTGGGCTTGCGTTTCGCATGAAGATATAGCGATCCGGAGATGGGCTTGTCAACCGAATAAACGACGGGTTCGGCAGTGTCGAAGCCGTGCCGCCGGCCGATCTGACAGGCGATTGCCGTCTCAGAAATCCGGACGGGCCGCGCGGAGGCCGAGCGAACCGGGGAAAACCGTTACCCGTGCAACCGGTCCAATCTGTCACCCACCTTTCCGGTTGCTCATGCCGCCGCCTTGAGGGACTCAAGACCGGGATGCCGCCAAAACGGGGCGGCACTTGAACGGGGCCGGCGGTTCGGCTTTATAGACGGGTCTTCATCGCCGGGAGCCCGCCATGTACAAGCCGTTCGACCTGACCGGAAAGGTTGCGCTCGTCACCGGCGGCAACGGCGGCATCGGCCTCGGCTTCTGCGAGGCGATGGCGCAGGCGGGCGCCGACATCTGCATCTGGGGCACCAACGCCGAGAAAAACGCCGCCGCCGGGGCGCGGCTGGCGGAGACCGGCCGCAAGGTCCGCACGCAGCAGGTCGACGTTTCCGACAGCGCCGCGGTCGAGGCCGCCTTCGCCGAGACCCTCGCGGAGTTCGGCCGGGTCGACGGCGCGTTCGCCAACGCCGGGGTCACCGGGCGCAAGCGCAGCTTCTTCGAGATCGACGACGCCGAATGGCAGCGCGTGATGCAGGTCAATCTGGACGGCGCGTTCTACACCCTGCGCGCCGCCGCCCGGCACATGGTGGACCGCGCGGAGAAGGGCGATCCCGGCGGCCGTCTGGTTGCCACGGCGAGCCTGGCGGCCCTGTCCGGCGCGGCGCGCAATGAGCATTACGGCGCGACCAAGGGCGCCGTCGTCTCGATGATCCGGGCGATGGCGGTGGATTTCGCCCGCCACGGCATCACCGCCAACGTCATCCTGCCCGGCTGGATCGAGACCGACATGACCGAGACCCTGTTCGCCTGGGACCGTTTCGCCGAAGCCGCCCTGCCCCGCACGCCCGTCGGCCGCTGGGGCCGGCCGGAGGATTTCGGCGGCATCGCCGTCTACCTGATGAGCGACGCCTCGGCCTTCCACACCGGCGACAGCCACCTGATCGACGGCGGCTACTGGGTGTTTTAGGCCGCCCTTCGATACGCCCCGCCCTTCGATACGCCCCGCCCTTCGATACGCCCCGGATTGCATCCGGGGCTACTCAGGGTGAGGGAGGATATTGCAAGCGGATTGTATATTCCCTCATCCCGAGTAGGCGCGCTTGCGCGCCGTATCGAGGCGCTGCCCTGAGCGAAGTCGAAGGGGACGCAGGATCAGTTGTTCGGCCAGCGCATCCGCCGGAGCGGCGCATCCAGCGAAATGATCCCCGGCCCGCCCTTGAAGACGATGGCGGCGAGCACGGCGATCGCCAGCGTCTCCTTGGAAAAGAAGTTCGGATAGACGACCAGGCCGATGACGAGCGCCATGACGCACAGGACGAAGGCCGCGTAGCGTGACGCCAGGCCGACCATCAGGAACAGCGGCGCAATGCTCTCGGCCCAGACGATCGGATGCATGCTGATCGCGTGGAACCATTCCGGCATCTCGAAGCCGAAATACTTGTATTCGGCGAACACGAAATCCTGATTGTCCGCGATCGCCCAGGGCAGCGGGATGCTCATGAAGCCGAGGTCGATCTTCTCGCCGACCCGGGTCAGCGCCGAGCGGAAGAAGAACAGGCCGACGGCAAACCGCGCGCCCAGCGCGAGCAGCGAATAGGGGATCAGTTCGAAGAGGCGGAACGTCTGCTGGATCAGGCCGTCCAGCCCCTCTTTCGTCGCCCTGGTTTCGGTCATATTCATGGGGATCGGCTCCTTGCGTGACTGATGTTCCGGGATGCCCCGCCGGAATCAGCTGGCATCGCCATTGACGTGGGAATGGAATGTGCCGCCCGCCAGATGTCCGGCGAGGCAGGCCGAAAGATCGAATTCCGGGTCGGCGGCAGCGCCGGCTACGGCAGCTTCACCGAGCGTATCGCCGGTGGCAAGCGCGCCGAGGAAGGCGAAGTCGCCGTGCGTCGCCATGACCACGTCGACCTTGCTTTCCGGCCGGCGCACCAGCACGCGCTGGCCGCCTTCTCGCTTTCCGGGCAGCCCGGAATCCGGCCCCGGATCCGGCCCCAAATCCGGCAGGGCCTCGGCGCCCCACAGGTCCCAGACCGGCCAGTCCGCTTCGATCAGGCGCACCGTCGGATGCAGCCCGAGGCGCAGCCCGGCATAGCTCTCCGGCGCCACCCCGGCCAGATGTCCGGCGTTCAGCGTCTCGGCATCGGCTTCGAAATACGCCTCGTTCACCGCCCACTCGACCCGCGCGAGGTCGGGCAGAAAGGGCAGTTCCTCGACCGCCGGTGCGAAACCGGCCAGGAAGGCCGCGAAGTCGCCGCCATAGGCGAACAGCTGGGGCCGTTGCGGCGGGTGCGCCGCGATAAACCGCCGGGCGAGCACGGCGAAATTCTCATCGCCGACCAGATTGTAGACGGTCGGGAACGCGGCCTCGAGCACGCCGGCCAGCGACCGGTAGATATTGTTCCGGTAGATGCCGAACCGATGGCCGTTTTGCATGCCGCCGGCGGCAAGCGCCGCCACCGCTTCGCCGTCGCGGCCGATCGTTCCGGCACGGAAGGCCGCTTGCAGGTCAGGCAGCATCGTCCGGAATCCGGGGCTCGGGCCCGAGCCTGTCCAGCGCCGCCTGCGCCCGCGCCGCTTCTCCGAGCAGGACGCCGAGCGGCGGCAGGTCCAGATCCCATTCCATGAGAACCGGTTTCGGCCCGATTCGCGCGAGCGCGGTGTCCAGCAGGCCCCAGACCGCCTCTTTCACGGTCGATCCATGATCGTCGATCAGCACGGGCCGGTCGTCCCACTCGGTGTCGGCATGGCCGGCGATATGGATTTCGCCGACCAGTTCGCCGGGAATCGCATCGATGAAATCCTGCGCGTCGTAGCCGTGGTTGAAGGCGCTGACGTGGATGTTGTTGACGTCCAGCAGCAGGCCGCAGCCGCTGCGCTTCGCCGCTTCGACGCAGAATTCCCACTCCGGAATCGCCGATTCGGCGAAGGTGACGTAGGAGGACGGATTTTCGATCAGGATGGTCCGGCCCAGCGCGTCCTGCGCCTGGCCGATGTTGCGCACCAGGGTGTCCAGCGCCTCTTCGGTATAGGGGAGCGGCAGCAGGTCGTTCAGATAATCGCCGCCGGTCGTGCTCCAGGAGACGTGCTCGGAAACCAGGCCGGGCTCGAACCGGTCGAACAGGGACCGCAAAAGCGCAAGATGGGCGGTATCAAGCCCTTCGGCACTGCCGAGCGACAGGCCGACGCCGTGGCAGCTCAGGGGATAGTGCCGGCGGATCGCCTCGAGCGTCGCCAGCCGCGGACCGCCCGGGCACAGATAGTTTTCGGAATGAACCTCGATCCAGGCGGTCGCCGGCCGGCCGTTCAGGAAGTCGCCGTAATGGGTATGGCGCAGACCGATACCGGCGGCGGCGGGGATCGGATCGCGCGCGAAAGCGTCAGCCAGCCCGGTCCCGTGTTCGATGGCTATGCCGTCCCCTGCCGCCATTCGCTATCGCCATTCGCTACCGCCTGTCGGCCCTCTATATCTGGACGCCCGCGCACAACTGGCAAGACGCTTCCCTTCGTCCGCACATGACAGGGGCGGATAGGGCGCAGGCGAAAATAAAGGCGGCGCGGCCGGGCCGCGCCGCCCCTTCGAACTCTCCGGCGTCAGCTGGACTTCTTCTTCGGGTTCATACCCTTGAAGGGCTTCGTCTGACCGCCGGCCTGCATGCAGGCGTCGGCCGAGGCGACGCCTTTCCAGTCGTCGCCGCTGTAGCTGACCTTGGACTGGCCGGCGCAGCTGTGGGTGCCCGCGGCGTTGCCGCAATCGTTCTGGCCGGCCTTGGCGATGCCGTAGCACTTGACCTTGGCGGCCATGGCCGGCGTTGCGGCGGTGACGGCGGCCAGGGAAAGGGCGCCGGCAACGGCCGCAGCAACGGTCAACGCATTGACTGTTTTCATGATGGAATCCTCCGGTGGATCGTTTCTCGGTGAGTGGCGAAAAAAGCCATACAAACCTACGCATGGCCCCCGGCGAATCCAATCGCTTTCGTTCACGAAGGCGTGCAAAATCCGTTAGCTGCAGCGGCGTTGAACGGAGCGCCGCGGCGCAGTCTTGACCGGCCGGGAGGCGGCGGTCACATTCCTGCGCCATCGGCCCGACAGATCATTCAGGGAGGCGCCGGCTGTGGCGAACCATCCGACCGAATCCCGGAACGAAACGATCCGGCAGGCGCGCCGGGACCTTGCCGCCGCCTTGCGCATGGCGGACCGGCTCGGCTTCGGCGAAGGCGTCTGCAACCATTTCAGTTTCGCCGTTCCCGGCTCCGACGGCCTGTTCCTGATCAATCCCCGTCGCCTGCACTGGTCGGAGGTCACCGCGTCCAGCCTGCTGCTGGTGGACGACGACGGCGCCCTGGTCGAAGGCGACGAGCCGCCGGAAGCCAGCGCCTTCCATATCCACTGGCGCCTGCACAAGGCGGCGCCGCAGGCGAAATGCGTTCTGCACACCCACATGCCCCATGCGACGGCATTGACCATGCTGGAAGACCCGACGCTGCTGCCGCTCAGCCAGACATCGCTGATGTTCCACAACGATGTCAGCTACGACGACGCCTATAACGGTCTGGCCGGGTACCGTGAGGAGGGCGACCGGATCGCGGCGGCGCTGGGCAACCGCTCCACCCTGTTTCTCGCCAACCACGGCGTCATCGTGACAGGCGGGACCGTGCCGCTTGCCTGGAACCGGCTCTACTACCTCGAACGCGCGGCGATGCACCAGGTCATGGCGCTGTCGACCGGCAAGCCGCTGCGGCCGGTGCCGGAGGACGTTGCCGAAATGACCGCGCAACAGATCGCGGAAGACGAGGTCGACATGGCGGAGAACCACTTCCGTTCGGTGCATCGGATTCTGGAACGGGAGTGTCCGGAATACCTCCACTGATGCGCTGCCTGAGACAGCGTCATGAGTGCCGCTGCAAAATCGGGAAAGAAGCGATCGGCCCGCCCCGCCGGAAAGAAGCGGCCCCCGCCGAAGGCCGCCCGGCGGCGGGCGCGCGAGCCCCGGAAGCGCCAACCCCGGACGCACCAATCCGGGACGCGCGCCGCCTTTTCCGTCGCCCTGTCGCTGTTGGCCATTCCCATGGCCGTCGCCGGCCTGATGGTTCCGCTGCCGGCCGGGCTGGCTGCCGTGCTCATGGCCGGGATCGCGCTGATCGCCGGGCGCGGCCGGAAATGGCCGGTCCGGATTGCGCTGGCGGCCCTCGTTCTCGGCGTTTGCGGCCTGATCGGCGGACTGGTGATCGGCCTGACCGTGACGGCGCCCGCATGAGCGGGCGACGAGCCGGCAACCCTGCGGGCCGCGCATGAGCTTCCTGGACCGGATTCGCGAAATCAACCGGCACGATCCGGCGGCCTTTTCGACGTTTGCCGTCGACGGCCGGCGCCTTGGCGCGGTGCGCAACGACCGGATCGAGGCGTTGCTCTCCGCCACCGCCGCCATCGTCCGGGCGGGTGACGGCAGCCTGACCTTTGCGGACGGCCTGGCTGCCGGAGAGCCGGGGGCGGTGGAGGCGCGAAACGAGGCCATGGCCGGGGCGGCGGCGCGCCTGTCGGAGGCCGGAGCCATCGCGCGGCTGCGCGGCGAGCTTTATCCGGCGGCGCGACGGTTCGGCGAAACGCCCGCATTCGTCGTCGACCGGGCGGCCGTGCCCTTTCTCGGGCTGCGCGCCTGGGGCGTTCACCTGAACGGCTACACCCGGCGCGACGGTGGGCTGCACATGTGGATCGGACGGCGCGCCATGGACAAGCCGACCTATCCGGGCCGGCTGGACAATATGGTGGCCGGCGGCCAGCCCGCGGGGCTCGGCCTCATGGAAAACCTGGTCAAGGAATGCGCCGAGGAAGCGGACATCCCCGAAGCCCTGGCGCGGCAGGCCCGGCCGGTTGGCGCGATAACCTATGTCCAGCAGGCGCCGGAAGGCCTCAAGCCCGACGTGCAATTCTGTTTCGACCTGGAACTGCCGCCGGATTTCGTGCCGCGCAACACCGACGGCGAGATCGAGAGTTTCGCCCTCTGGCCGATCGAACGGGTCGCCGGGACCGTGGCCGAAACGCGGGAATTCAAGGACAACTGCAACCTGGTCATCATCGATTTCCTGATCCGCCACGGCCTGATTCCGCCCGACGATCCGGACTATGTCGCCCTGGCCGGCGGGCTCCGTCCCTGACCACCCTTCGATACGCCCCGGATTTCATCCGGGGCTACTCAGGGTGAGGGTGAAGGGGAGTGAACGCATTACACACCCTCATCCCGAGCAGGCGCGCCAGCGCCGTATCGAGGGACGCCTATCCCGCTGCCGGCGGGCGGCCGATCGCATTTGCGGCGGTCTCGCCCGACCGGAGCGCGCCTTCGATGGTCGCCGGCAGGCCGGTGTCGGTCCAGTCGCCAGCGAGATACAGGTTGCGCCGGCGGGTCCGGGCGCCGGGGCGCAGCCGGTCCTGCGCCGGCGTCTGGGCGATGGTGGCGCGCTTTTCGGTGATGACCCGGCAGGGCGGGACCCGGTCGGGCGGGATCGGCCCGGCCGCGGCGGCCGCCCGGCAGATGTCGTTCCAGACCGTCACGGCGAGCCGGTCGTGGGGCAGGGCGGCCTCGGCGACCCCGGCGCTGATGGTGACGGAGAGCACGTCGCCGCGCAGGAACAGCCATTGCGCCGTTCCGCCGATCAGGCCCAGCAACGGCAGGCCGCCGGGCAGCGCGACCCCCTCCCCGACGACGTAGTGCAGGTTGACGATCGGCCGGTATTCCGCCGGTGTCGCGATGTCCGGGAACAGGGCGGCGCAGGCGGCGGGCGGCACGGCGCTCACGACGGGTTCGCCCGGCGCAACCGCGACCGTCTCGCCGCCGGCGTTCAGCGCCGACACCGCGGCATCGCCGAAGGAAACCGAACGGACGCGGACGCCGGGCAGGAACCTGCCGCCCCGCGCTTCGAGCCATGTCACCGCGGGATCGGCGAAGCTCTCCGACAGGCCGGTTCGCGCGATGCAGGGGCGGAAGGCGGTCTCGCCGCGAAACAGGATCTCCGCCATCACCGGCCAGAGCAGCCGGGCCGCGCCGGCGGCGGCCTCGGTGTTGAGCACGGCGACCGCCATCGGCTCCCAGAACCGTTCGTAGAGGCGGCGGCGCGCCGAGCCCGGCGGTCCGTCGAACAGCTCGGCGACCGTGCGGTCCCCGGCCCGCCGCAGCTTCAGGGCGGCGGCATAGTCCGCAAGTCCGGTGTCCGGCACCCGCCGGCCCGGCGCGCAGACCCACCAGGGCAGCGGCCCGCGGTTCGGCCGCAGGGTCCAGCGTTCGCCCGATCCGAGATCGACAAAGGGAATGCGCGCGGGTGCAACCTCGATCAGGGGGTCCGGCGCCCCGATGTCGCGCAGCAGCGCCATGGCCGACCGGTTGCCGGACAGCAGCAGGTGGTTGCCGTTGTCGATCGTACGGTCGAGCGCGGAATCGTGAAACGAGCGGCAGCGCCCGCCCGGCTGGCCGGCCGCCTCGAACACGGTTACGGACCAGCCCAGTCCGGCAAGCCGCACCGCGGCGGACAGGCCGGCGAGGCCGGCGCCGATCACCCAGGCCCGGGAGGCGGTATCGGACGTCATCCGGCTCAGATCAGCCCGTAGCGCACGGCGATCCACAGTTTGCGCGGCCGGGAGAGCGACACCGGCTCGGCATAGCGCTGCCAGCCGCGCCGCTCCAGCGCAGCCAGAATTGCACGGTAGCCCATCATCATCATGCGCGCCGGCCGCATCGGGCCGCGCCGGCTCCGGCGCATGTGTTGCAGCGCCATCCGGTAGTGCTGCTTGGCCATGCGTGCGACCTCGGCGCAGATCGCCGGCAGGGCCGAATGGCCGAGCACCGTATAGGGATCGCGCGACTCCAGTCCCTGCGCGTCGATCAGTTCGGCGGGCAGGTAGAGCCGGCCGCGCCTTGCGTCTTCGTCCAGATCGCGCAGGATGTTCGTCAGCTGCAGGGCGCGGCCGAGATGATGGGCGACCCGGCGGCCCCGCTCCCCCTCGGCGCCGAACGCCCGGATCGAGAGCCGGCCGACCGCGGACGCCACCCGGTCGCAATAGGTATCGAGCGTCGAAAGGCTGGGCCCGCGAATATCCTCGACGGCGTCCATTTCCATGCCGTCGATGACGGAGAGGAAGTCTTCCTTCTCAAGTCGGAACTGGCGCACCGGCCGCACCAGCGCGCGCAGGGTCATGATCTGCGGATCGCCGCGGTAGACCCGTTCGATCTCCCGGCGCCAGTTCTGCAACCGTCCGATCTTTTCCGCCGCCGGCGCGTCCATGTCGGCGATATCGTCGACCTCCCGGCAGAAGGCGTAGATTGCGAACATCGCCATGCGCCGGTCCTCCGGCAGGATTTTCATGGCGGCCAGGAAGGACGTGCCCGACGCCTGGACGATCTCCTGCGCGTGGGTCAGCGCCTCGAAATCCGGCGGCGGCAGGCCGTCGGCGCCGTTATCCGGGCCGGACGGCGGCGGGCGGTCGGGGTGGGCAGCGGTTGCAGTCACGGAACCAGGCTGTCGGCGCGGCAATGCCTTCACGTTTACAGGCCGACTCTATCGCCCGCCATCGAACGGCGTCACGCATTTTCGACGCCCACCTCACGTCCCCGGTGTCGGCGACCGCGAACGCATCATCCAGGCCCGGCCGAGTTCGCCGAACACGCCGCGGCCGGCGACCAGGGCGGCGCGGGGCTTCGACAGTTCGATGCGCGATGCGACCGGGTCGCCGGCGCGCAGGCGCCTCGACAGGCTGTGCGCCAGGGCGAGGATGGCGGCGCTCTCCCAGGCCAGGCGGCGGCTGTTCAGCGCCGGCATGAGCGGTCGGGCCTCGGCAAGCAGCGCGTCGACGCCGTCGAGGCAGCGGTCCTTCACCCGGTTCATGCCGGGCGGCATGGCGTCCAGAGCCAGCTCCTCGACCGACGCGCCCTCGGCCGCCATCCAGTCGCCGGGCAGGTAGACCCGGTCGAGATTGCGGTAGTCGTCGGCGCAGTCCTGGAGGTGGTTGATGACCTGCAAGGCGTTGCACAGGGCGTCGGCGGCCGGCCAGGCGCTGTCCGGCCCGCCGTGCAGGTCGATCAGGAACCGCCCGACCGGCGCCGCCGAATGGCGGCAATAATTCATCAGGTCGTCCCAATCGTCGTAGCGGGACTTCACCGCGTCCTGCTTGAAAGCGACGATCAGGTCCCGGCAATGGCGGATGACCTGCCCGGTCTCCGCCATGGTCTCGCGGACGCGGTGCGCCTTTTCGTAAGCCGGATCGCCGGTCTCACCGGTCAGCGCACGGTCGAACCCGTCCAGGCGGACGATCTTGTCGTCGGGATCGAGCGCGGGATTGTCGGCGATATCGTCGATCGCCCGGGCATAGGCGTAGAAGATCGCAACCTTCGGTCGGAGCCGCCGCGGCAGCAGGAAGGAGCCGACGGGAAAATTCTCATCCCCGGCGCCCTTGCCTGAAGGGGTCTCCGCCGTTGTCATCGGGTGCCTCGGCATTGCCCTGCCGGCGGGCCGGTCCCCCCGGGGGAGCCCGCGGGGGGAGCGGCCGTGCCGTGCGGAAAAGCGACGATACGGCCCGCTACCACGTTCGCAGCCGCAAGCCAATTGCTGTAGGGAAACTGCCGAGCCGTAACCCGCCGCCGGAAACCCGATGCGCGTCGACGACTTCGATTTTGCCCTGCCGAAAGACCGGATCGCCCAGACACCGGCGCGACCGCGGGATTCGGCGCGGCTGCTCCGTGTGGGTGGCGGGGTCGGCGACAGTCTGGCCGACCGGACGGTGCGCGACCTGCCGGCCCTGCTGCGCCCCGGCGACCTGATGGTGATGAACGATACGAAGGTGATCCCGGCGCGGCTGCGCGGCATCCGTTCGGCGGCGCGCGGCGAGGCCCGGATCGAACTGACCCTGCACCGGCAGATGCCGGGCGAAAGCGAGGCGGAGACGCGCTGGCTGGCCTTCGCGCGGCCGGGCAAGCGGCTGAAGCCGGGCGACACGGTCCGCTGCCCGGGCCTGCCCGAAGCGACGGTTCTGGAAAAACGGGCGGGCGGGGAAATCCTGCTCGCCTTCGAGGCCGGGGCGGCGGATGTGCTGAACGCGCTCGACACCGCCGGAGAAATGCCGCTGCCGCCCTATATCGCCCGAGCGGAAGCGTGCCGGGGCGACCGGGAGGATTACCAGACGATCTATGCGCGCGAGCGCGGCGCCGTCGCCGCGCCGACGGCTGGGCTGCACTTTACTGAACGGCTGCTCGAAGCGCTGGCCGCGCGCGGCGTCGGACATGTTTTCGTCACCCTGCATGTCGGCGCCGGCACCTTCCTGCCGGTCAAGGCGGAGCGGGTGGCCGACCACCGGATGCATGCGGAAACCGGGACCGTGCCGGCCGAAACCGCGCAGCGGATCAACGAAGCGCGGGCGGCGGGCGGCCGGATCGTCGCCGTCGGCACGACCAGCCTGCGCCTGCTGGAAGGCTGCGCCGACGACATGCGACGGGTCCGCCCCTTCGCCGGGGAGACGGATATCTTCATCGTCCCCGGTTCGCCGATCCGCAGCGCCGATCTGCTGCTGACCAATTTTCACCTGCCGCGCTCGACCCTGTTCATGCTGGTCTGCGCCTTCGCCGGAACCGCGCGGATGAAGGCCGCCTACGCCCACGCCGTCGAATGCGGCTATCGCTTCTACTCCTACGGCGACGCCTGCCTGCTGGAGCGCGCGTCTTGAGGCAGGCCCAGATTGAGTTCAGGTTCGATCTGCGCGAGACCGACGGCGCGGCCCGGCGCGGCCGGCTGCACACGGCGCACGGCACGGCGGAGACCCCGGCCTTCATGCCGGTCGGCACCGCCGGCACCGTCAAGGGCATGCTGCCGGAGCATGTCGCGGGGACCGGCGCGGAGATCGTGCTCGGCAACACTTATCACCTGATGCTCCGGCCGGGCGCGGCCCGTGTGAAGGAACTGGGCGGGCTGCACCGGTTCATGGACTGGCCCGGCCCGATCCTCACCGACAGCGGCGGCTTCCAGGTCATGTCGCTGGGCAGCCTGCGCACCCTTTCGGAAGAGGGCGTCGTCTTTCGCTCCCATATCGACGGCAGCGAACACCGGCTTACGCCCGAAGGCTCCACGGAAATCCAGGACGATCTGAACGCGACGATCGCCATGGCCCTCGACGAGTGCACGCCCTGGCCCGTTGAAAAAGCCGCGGCGGCGGATTCGATGCGCCTGTCCATGCGCTGGGCGGGACGCAGCCGCGCCGCCTTCCGCGCCCGGCCGGGCTACGGCCAGTTCGGCATCGTCCAGGGCAGCGTGTTCCCGGACCTGCGCGCCGAATCCGCAGCGGCGCTGGCCGAAATCGGTTTCGAGGGCTACGCCGTGGGCGGCCTGGCGGTCGGTGAGGGCCAGCAGGCCATGTTCGAGATGCTTGACCTGACGGTGCCGGCCCTGCCGGCCGACCGGCCGCGCTACCTGATGGGCGTCGGCCGGCCGTCCGATATCGTCGGCGCGGTCGCCCGCGGCATCGACATGTTCGACTGCGTCCTGCCGACCCGGTCCGGCCGCACGGGCAAGGCCTTCGTGCCGGGCGGCGAACTCAACATCCGCAACGCCCGCCATGCCGGGGCGGACCGGCCGCTCGATCCCGATTGCGCCTGCCCGGCCTGCCGGCGCTTCAGCCGGGCCTATCTGCATCACCTGTTCAAGGCCGGCGAGATGCTCGGGCCGATTCTGCTGACCTGGCACAACCTGCAGCGTTTCCAGGATCTGATGCGGGACATCCGGTCCGCGGTCGAGACCGGCAATTTCGCGCTATACAGCCGGGAACATGCCGCGGCCGAAGCGGCCTTCGATCCGCAGGCCGCCTGAGCGACCGCCGCAGCACCCCCGAGAGGGAGGCCGCCCGAAAGGGAGACAATGTCCGCGCCGACCGAAATCCATACGCTCAGTCAACTGGGCCAGCCGACGGAAATCCCCGCCTCGCCCGACGAAGCGGTCATCGAATCTGTCCCCAATCCACACCCCGGCAAGACTTATCTGGTGCGCTTCGTCTGCCCGGAGTTCACCTCGCTCTGCCCGCTCACCGGTCAGCCGGATTTCGGCCATCTGGTGATCGACTATGCGCCGGACGGAAAGATCGTCGAGAGCAAGTCCCTCAAACTGTTCCTGACCTCGTTCCGCAACCACGGCGCGTTCCACGAGGCCTGCACCGTCGGCATCGCCGAGCGGCTGGTCGACGCGCTGGCGCCGGCCTGGCTGCGCATCGGCGGCTACTGGTACCCGCGCGGCGGCATGCCGATCGACGTGTTCTGGCAGACCGGCGAACCGCCGGCGGGCCTGTGGCTGCCCGACCAGGGCGTCGCGCCCTATCGCGGGCGCGGCTGACCCGGAAGCCCGCCGGACCCCGAGGGATGAGCGCCGCCGCCGATATCCGGGCCGAGGCGGCGCGGCTGGGCTTCGACGCCGTCCGCTTCACGCCGGCCCGGCTGCCTGCGGCGGCAGGCGACGATCTCGACGGCTTCCTGGCACGCGGCTATGCCGGCGACATGGGCTGGCTGGCGATGACCCGGGCGCGCCGCCGCTCGCCGGAGCGCATGTGGCCGGACGCCAGGACCGCCCTCGTGCTCGGCGCGAATTACGGGCCGGCCGGCGACCCCCTCGCCATTCTGGCGCAGCGCGACCGGGGCGCGATCTCCGTCTACGCGCAGAACGACGACTATCACGACGTCGTCAAGAAGCGGCTCAAGGCGCTGGCCCGGTGGATCGCCGGGCGGTTCGGCGCGGAGGTCAAGGTCTTCGTCGATACCGCACCGCTGATGGAAAAGCCGCTCGCCGAACGGGCCGGGCTGGGCTGGCAGGGCAAGCACACCAACCTCGTCTCGCGCGATTTCGGCAGCTGGCTGTTCCTCGGGACCATTCTCACGACCCTCGACCTGCCGGCGGACCCTCCGGAGACCGACCATTGCGGATCGTGCCGGGCCTGCCTCGACATCTGCCCGACCGGCGCCTTCCCGGCGCCCGGCCGGATCGATGCGCGGCGCTGCATCAGCTATCTCACCATCGAGCACAAGGGGCCGATCCCGCGCGCGTTGCGGCCCCTCATGGGCAACCGGATCTACGGCTGCGACGATTGCCTGGCGGTCTGCCCGTGGAACAAGTTCGCCCGGCAGACGGAGGAACCGGCTTTCCTGCCGCGGGCCGGACTGACCGCGCCGCGCCTGGCCGAGCTCGCCGCGCTGGACGACGCCGGCTTCCGGGCCCTGTTCCGCAAGTCGGCGGTAAAGCGCATTGGCCGCGACCGCTTCGTGCGCAATGTGCTGGTCGCGATCGGCAACAGCGTGAGTGCCGAACTGGCCGCGACTGCCGAGACGCGATTGCAGGACGGATCGGCGCTGGTGCGCGGCGCGGCGGTCTGGGCGCTGCGGCGGCTCGATCCGGACCGGGCGGCTGCCCTGCGGTCCGGCGCCGAAGCAGCGGAGACGGACCCGGACGTGCGCGCCGAATGGGCGTCCCTCGATACAGCGCGCAAGCGCGCCTACTCGGGATGAGGGGGTTGGGGGATATGTTTCAGTCACACCCCTCCTCCTCATCCTGAGTAGCCCCGGCCCCCTGGGCCGGGGCGTATCGAAGGGCGGGGCGTATCGAAGGGCTGGGGCGCATCGAAAGCCTGCCCTGAGCTTGCCGAAGGGGGCGCCGGCCTATTCCGCCGCGACGGCGACGCCGGCCGGGCAGGTCACGCCCGTGCCGCCGAGGCCGCAATAGCCGCCCGGAATCTTCGCCAGGTACTGCTGGTGGTAATCCTCGGCATAGAAGAATGCCGGCGAGTCGAGGATTTCCGTCGTGATCGGCCCGTAGCCGGCGGCGGCGAGCCGTTCCTGGAACAGCGCCTTGGTCGCTTCGGCGAGCGCCTTCTGCGCCGGCGTCGTGCAGTAGATGCCGGAGCGGTACTGGGTGCCGACATCGTTGCCCTGGCGCATGCCCTGGGTCGGATCGTGGTTCTCCCAGAACAGCTTGAGCATCTCTTCGGCCGGGATCGTCGCCGGATCGTAGACGGCCAGCACGACCTCGTTATGGCCGGTCATGCCGCTGCACACTTCCTCGTAGGTCGGGTTCGGCGTCTCGCCCGCGGCGTAGCCCACGGCGGTCGTATACACTCCGGGCGCCTGCCAGAAGACCCGCTCCGCGCCCCAGAAACAGCCCATGCCGACGATCAGCGCCTCCATGCCGTCCGGGAAGGGCGGCCTGATCGGGTTGCCGTTGACATGGTGCCGGTTCTCGACCGGCATCGCCTGTGCCCGCCCCTTCAGCGCCCGGCCCGGCGCGGGCATCTCCAGCTTGCGTCGCGGGATGAAGAACATAGCGGGAGATCCTCTCAAGCCGGGCCTTTGTCCGAACGACATAAGCGATCCTGCGCGAACCGGCTAGTACGCGGCGCTCAATCTGTAGGGGAGGGTTTGAGCAACCGGTTACATGGGTGACACTATGGACCGGTTACATGGGTAACAGTGTTTTCGGTTTGTTTCGCTTTCGGGCGGCCCGGCCGGGCCGCCCGGAAGCGTCTCAGTTTGATGGACTGTCGGTCGAACAGTCCGAGGTCGATGCCGGCGAAGCGCGCGATCCAGTCGCCGGTGTCGGTTTCGGCGATGCCGATGCGCTCGCCGGCCAGGGCCTCGCTGACGAAGACCTCCGCGCCGCCCCACTTGATGCAGCCGTTGGGACGCACCCGGCGCACCGCGTGCGACGGGTCGTAGACCGGCTCTTCCGGCGCCCGCCATTCCCGCGGCGAAGGGCGGTAGAGCGTTGCCGGCGGCACCTGGCCCAACGCTTCGTGCGGCCGGATCGTGTTGAACGCCTCCCGGAAGCGGTCGAAGCGCGCCTGTTGCGCCGCAGCGCTGGCCGCCGGCGGCTTCGCCGTCTCCGTCTTGAGCGTCCGGTGCATCCGCTCGTGGCGGCCGTTCTGCTGCGGCTGGCCCGGATCGATCCGCTCCAGCTCGATGCCGGCCTTCGCCCAGCGCGCCGACAGGCGCGACAGGCCGCCCGCGCCCGTGCTGGCAAACGGCGTGCCGTTGTCCGAGCGCAGCGCCAGCGGCACGCCGTAGCGCCGGAACGCCGCCTCGACCGCCGCCATGACCGGCGCCGTGCGCGGCGGCACGATCACGACGGCAAGAAGATACCGGCTCCACGCATCGCTGATCGTCAGCGGATCGCAGCGCGCGCCGTCCCCGGTCCGGAACCAGCCCTTGAAGTCGATGCACCAGACGTCGTTCGGAGCCGCCGCCGCCCGGAACGGGCGCGCCGGCGACGCCAGACGGCGCCGCAGCCGGCGGCGCGGCACAAGACCCTCTGCGCGCAGCAGATCGCCCATCGTGCTCGCCGCAGGCCACACCGTCCCCGGATCCTCGCGCATCAGCACCGCCCGAAGCTTCCGCGGACCCCAGAACGGATGCGCCCGGCGCAGCGCCACGACCCTCTCCGCAACCTCCGGCGCCATCGAACGGCCGTGGCGCAAAGGCGCGCGCGAACGTTCCTCCAGACCGGACCTGCCGCCTTCCCGGTACCGGCCGAGCCACTTGTAGCCCGTCTTCCGGCTGATCCCGTACGCCGCGCACAGCGCCGTCATCGGCGCCTCGCCGCGATGCCACGCCAACACAAAATCCAGCTTCTCGTCCATCCGACAGGTCTCTCTCCAGGGCATATCCGGTCCTCCCGGAACTCCCTTAACCTGTCACCCATCTATCCGGTCTAAACTGTTACCTATCTATCCGGTCTGTACCGTTTCAAACCCTCCCCTACGGCGATGAGCGAACCGCGTGGTCGAGCAGACCGCCGCGCGGGGATTGTCATCGCCTCGATTTGTGTTACATGTAACGCAAGAGACTGCCGAAGGCAAAGCCATGACCGACCGTTCCGCCGCCCGTCGCGTCCGCAAGCATCGCGATGCCCGCCGGGCCTCCGGATTGCGCCTTGTGCAGCTCTGGGTGCCCGATTCGCGCGCGCCGGGCTTTGCCGAAGAGTGCCGTCGCCAGACCGCGTTGGCGGCCGCATCCGATCGCGCCGACGCGGACCTCGGCGGTTTCCTCGACGCCGCGCTCGAAGATTTCGGACCCTGGAAGTGAGGAGGAACCTGGAAAGGACGGGAACCCGGCGGTGAGGCGCGGCGACCTCGTCACCGTCGCATTGCCCGGCGATTTCGGCAAACCCCGTCCGGCCCTCGTTATCCAGTCCGGGCTCTTTGCGGACCACGCCACGGTCACCGTCCTCCCGGTAACTACCGCTGTGACGGACGCGCCGCTTTTCCGCCTGCCGGTCGATCCGTCCCCGGACAACGGCCTGCGCCAGCCGTCTTTCGTCATGGTCGACAAGGCCATGTCCATCCGCTCGGAAAAGCTCGGCGCGCCATTCGGGCAGCTTGCTGAGGCAGACATGAACCGCGTCAACCGGGCGCTCGCACTGTTCCTCGGGATCGCGTCGTGAACGGCGGCAGGCCTGCCCGGTTCCGACCCGTAAGTCCGCCCTATCCCCGGAACGGGCTTGCCGGGTAGGTGCCGAGGAGGGTCCATTCGGTGGTGAAGAAATCGAGCTCCTCGAAGGCCCATTTCATGGCCTGCTCGTCCGGGTGGCCTTCGACGTCGGCGTAGAACTGCGCGACGGTGAAGGCGCCGTCGATGATGTAGCTTTCCAGCTTGGTGATGTTGATGTTGTTGGTCGCGAAGCCGCCGAGCGCCTTGTAGAGCGCGGCCGGCACGCTGCGGACCCGGAAGACGAAGCTGGTGATCGTCTTGCGGCTGCCTGCGGCCGGCGTCAGATGCTCCGGCCCCATGATGATGAAGCGGGTCGTGTTGTGGTCGGCGTCCTCGATCTGCTCGCGCAGGATCTTCAACCCGTAGATTTCGGCCGCCAGGGAGGAAGCGATGGCGCATTTCGCCTTGTCGCCCCATTGCGCGACGTCGCGCGCCGCGCCGGCGGTGTCGAAATGGATCGCCGGCACGACGCCCAGCTCGGCGATCAGGTCGCGGCACTGGTCCAGCGCATGGATATGGCTGTGGATCTCCTTCAGGCCGCCGATTTCGGCGTCCGCCGTGCCGAGCAGGCAATGCTCGACCCGCTGGAAATGTTCGCCGATGATGTACAGGCCGGAATGGGGCAGCAGGTGGTGGATGTCCGCCACCCGGCCGGCGACCGAATTGTCGATCGGGATCATGGCGAGCCGCGCCCCGCCCTCGCGCACGGCGGCGAAGCTGTCCTCGAAGGTGGCGCAGGGCAGCGGCTGCATATCCGGGTAGACCTGGCGGCAGGCGATGTGGGAGTTCGCGCCCAGGGTGCCCTGGAAGGCGATGCGGTTGGCGGCGGTCTCGATCATGCGTCTTGTTCCAGCAATGCCCGCGCTCGCGCAAGGTCTTCCGGCGTATCGACTCCGAAGGGTACGCCGTCGACCACGGCCGCGTCGATGCGCATGCCGGCTTCCAGCGCGCGCAACTGTTCCAGCTTTTCGCGTCTTTCCAGCGGGCTCGGCGGCAGGCCGACGAAGCGGTCGAGGGCCGGGCGGCGCCAGGCGTAGATGCCGATATGGTGCCAGACCGGGCCCGGCCCGTCCGGCGCCGCGGCCCGGGTGAAATAGAGCGCCCTACCGACCATGGGGCCGACCGCGGCGCGATCCGCGAGGCTCATCACGGCCTTGACGACGTTCGGGTTGCCGCGCTCGCCCGGATCGGCGGTCGGCACGACGAGCGTCGCGATATCGACCGCCGGTTCGCGTAACGGGATCAACGACGCGCGGATCAGGGCGGGATCGATCGCCGGCAGATCGCCCTGGAGGTTGACCACGATGCCGAAGCGACCGCCGGGATCGCGGATCGCCGCGGCGGCATGGACCCGGTCGGAGCCGGAGGGCAGGTCCGGATCGGTCATCACGGCCTCGCCGCCGGCGGCCCCGACCGCGTCGGCGATCGCCCGGTCGGCGCAGGCAACGATGACCGGGCCGACATCCGCCTCGACCGCGCGGCGCCAGACATGGACGATCATCGGCGCGCCTGCAATTGTCGCAAGCGGCTTGTCCGGCAGCCGCGTCGCGGCCAGCCGGGCGGGGATAATTACCAGCGATTCCCGGCCGTTATCGGTCATGGCGTCGGTCATGGCCTCAACTATGGATTGGGCGTAACCCGCGGTTCGCAAAGGATTTATGTGACATCGTGTCGCCAAGTCCCGGCCTGTCGGGGCTGCGGGCCCGTCACTATAACCGGAGGCGAGTGTTCAGGTCCGTCGGCGCCGCGCCCGATCTCGTGCCGCGGCGATCCGGGAACGGCCCTGCCGGGACGTTGCAAAATGCTGCGTCTCGCCGGCCAGGGTCGCGGGGCCTGCGTTGCAGGGAAAGCCCGGTCGCCGCCATGAATATCAACTCCCTTGCCGCCTCTGTCCTGGTCGTGGGCATCAGCGCCCTGGTGATCAGCAAGGTGGGCGATATTCTCGTTCCGGAGGAGCATTTCTCCTACAAGGCCGAGGCCGCGCACACGCCGGGAACCGCCGCGCCGGCGAAAAAGGCCGCCCCGGACCCGGCGGTCGCGGTCGCCCTGGCCGCCGCCGACGCGGCCAAGGGCGAGAAGCTGGTGCGCAGCAAGTGCAAGTCCTGCCATACCTGGAACAAGGGCGGCCGCAACAGCGTCGGCCCCAATCTCTGGGGTGTGGTCGGCCGCGAGAAGGCGACGGCCGGCGGTTTCAGCTATTCGAAGGCCATGAAGGCGGCCGGTGGGAACTGGTCCTTCGATGAAATGTACACCTTCCTCAAGCGGCCGAGCGCGAAGATCAAGGGCACGAAAATGACGTACCGCCTGCGCAAGTACAAGCAGCGCGCTGACGTGATCGCCTTCCTGCGCACCCAGACGGACAAGCCCCTGCCGCTTCCCGAGGCAGGCGACGCGGCCGGGAAACCGGAGTAGTCGCCCGTCGGGCGCCCCGGACGGGAAGGGGCGGCGCAGCGCAATGACCGGCGTTTGCCCCGAAGAATTCGTCGAGATTGCGAACCGGCTTGCCGATGCGAGCGGCGCGGTCGTCCGCCCGCATTTTCGCAGCGGCGTCGCCGTGGCCGACAAGCACGACGAAAGCCCCGTCACGATCGCCGACGAGGCCGCCGAGCGGGAAATCCGCCGTCTGCTGGAGGAAAGCTGCCCCGGCCACGGCATCGTGGGCGAGGAATTCGGCGGCGACGGGGCCGCGCGCGAATTCGTCTGGGTGATCGACCCGATCGACGGCACGCGCAGTTTCATCTGCGGCGTCCCGACCTTCACGACCCTGATCGCCCTGCTGCGCGACGGCGAGCCGATCCTGGGCGTCATCGACCAGCCGGTTTCCGGCGAACGCTGGGTCGGCGCGCGCGGCCGCGGCACGACCTTCAACGGTGCGCCGGTGCGCACGGCCGCGCCGAGGCCGCTGGCCGAAGCGGCGATGTTCACGACCGCGCCCGACATGTTCGACGGGACCGTGTTCGGGGGCGCGGCGGCGGCGGAGGCCTATGAGCGGCTTCGCGCGGCGGCCCGTCTGACGCGCTTCGGCCTGGACGGCTATGCCGCCGGACTGCTGGCGAGCGGCCTGATCGACCTGCATGTCGAAGGGGACATGAAACCGTGGGATTACATGGCTTTGGTCCCGGTGATCGAGAATGCCGGCGGCGTCATGACCGACTGGGACGGCGACCGGTTGACCCTCGAGGCCGGCGCCGGACTGACGCTTGCCGCGTCCTCGCCCGCCCTGCACGCGGCAGCGCTGGATGTCCTCGGGAACGGCCGGGCGCGGCCTGGCGGATAGCCCGGTAGGGGCGAAATCTGCGACCGCAGCGGGCTAAGAAAAATTTGCGAAAATAATAAAATTTTCTCTTGACAGTCCGATTCAAAGCCCTATCTTCCTTCCCAGCATGGTGCAGAAGTGCGCCCGGGCCGAGCGCCCCTCCCCTGCCGTCCCGGCTCGCAGTCCGGGTCTGTTCCGGACCGGATCGCCGTGGCAGTTCCGAGCGGGTAGGGAATTTTTCGCAAACTGTTGAGGTGCTTTTAGAGAAGGAATGTATACCTGAGCTCAAAACGCAACATATTGCGGTTTGGACAGATGTAACCGCAGTATATTGTGGTCCGGCGCCTCCAGCGCCTCGGTCCCGTGCAAAAAACACTATAGATATACCGGTCTGTCTTTTTCTTGGCTGCGGAACCCGGCGGCGGCCGGAATCGCGGCGTGCCGGGTTTCCTACGCGCGCAGCAGGCTGCGAATGTCGTTCGGCAGTGCGAAGGCGGCAGAGAAGATCTCCGCATTGAAATAGCGCGTCGTCAGGCCGATGGCGTCGATCCGGTCCCGGATCGTGGCGCTGCTCCAGCGGCGCAGGCCGGCATCGTCGGTCGCCCAGCCGAACGCCATGAAGCCGCCATTGTAGGTCGGCACGGGCGCCAGGTAGAAGGCCGCGTCGGCGAACAGCCTGCGGAACGCGGCATGGCTCGCCGCAAGCTCGCCGCCCTGCAGGGACGGCACGCCGTTCTGCGTGATCAGGACCCCGCCCTTCTTCAGGCAGCGCTTGCAGTTGCGGTAGAAGTCTTCGGTAAACAGGGCGGCGCCGGGACCGACCGGATCGGTGGAGTCTATGATCGCCACGTCGAAGCGCCGGTCCGTCTCCGCCACGAACCGGGCGCCGTCGGCGATGACCAGTTCGGCGCGCGGATCGTCGAACGCGCCGGCCGACAGAGCGGGCAGCCAGGCCTTCGCCAGCGCCACCACGCGCGGATCGATCTCGACCTGCGTTGCGCGGACTTCGGGATGGCGCAGCACCTCGCGCAGGCAGCCGCCGTCGCCGCCGCCGACGATCAGGATGTCCAGCCCGTCCTCCGGACCGCTGCCCCCGGGATCGCTGAAAAGCGCGGCTTTCCGCGCCAGGATCGCCGGGTGGGCCAGCATCTCGTGATAGACATATTCGTCCGCTTCGGTGGTCTGGATGGCGCCGTCCAGCGCCAGGACCCGCCCGAACAGCCGGTTCTCGAAGATCGCGAGGTCGTGCAGTCCGGTATGTTCGCGGTGCAGCAGGCGGTCTACGGTCAGGGATTGCCGGATGCCGTCATGCAGGGTCTCGTCGAACCAGTCCATCGCCGCCCCGTTCATTGGCCCGTTCATCGGGCCGCTCAGCCCGCGACGCCGCGGCGGTGTTCGGATATCTCGACGCGGCCCGGCGCCAGGGCCTCCTGCAACACGGCGACCGCCCGGTAGGGATCGCAGGCCCCGCACATGAACACGTCGACGGCGGCATAGCCCCGTTCGGGCCAAGTGTGGATCGCGATATGGGATTCGGCCAGCACGACGACGCCCGATACGCCCTTCTGCGCGCCGAACGGGTGCATGTAGCTGTGCAGGACCGTGGCGCCGCTTGCCCGCGCGGCGCGGACCAGTGCCTCCTCGACGGCGCGGACGTCCGAAAGATTGCCGGCGTCCCACAACTCGGCGAGCAGATGCGTTGCGGCGGCGTCCCGGGTCATGGCCTGCCCGGCGGCCGCGCGAGGGACCGGAGAATCGGCCGGCGCGCTCAGAACTGGTCTTCCGCCAGCGCCATCACCGTATCGCCGCTGTCGGCGATGCCGGCGAGCAGGCCGCCGGACCGGCTGAGGATGTGATCGGCGTAGAAGCGGGCCGTCTTGATCTTGGCCCCGCACCAGGCGCTTCCGCCCCCATTGGCGCCGTTCGCGCCCTCGGCGACCGCCGCCGCCGCGGCCTTGCCCATCAGCCATCCGCCGGCCGTGTTGCCGAACAGGGTGAGATAAGGCACGGCGTGGGCCGAGGCCTTGCAGATATCGTCCGGGCCGGTCGCCAGCATCCAGTCTGTCGCCTGTCCGAGGGCTTTGACGGAAGAAGACAGCGCCCTGCCCGTCGCCGCGACATCCGGGTCGGCCGACGCGGCAATGCCGGCGGCGTCCGCGGCCATGCCGGCGATAAAGCCGAGCGCCGCCTCGCCGCCGTCGCGCAGGATTTTGCGGCCCATCAGGTCGTTGGCCTGGATGCCGTTGGTGCCCTCGTAGATCGGGTGGATGCGGGCGTCGCGCATGTGCTGGGCGGCGCCGGTCTCTTCGATGAAGCCCATCCCGCCATGGACCTGGACGCCGGTGAAGGCGACGTCGCAGCCGGTGTCGGTGCACCAGGCCTTGACGACCGGGATCAGCAGGTCGAGTTCGCCCTGGGCCTCATCGCGCACCTCGGCGTCCGGATGCCTCCTGGCGACATCCATGCGGCCGGCCGTGTAGTAGCACAGGGCGCGCATGGCCTCGGTCTTCGCCTTCATGTCCATCAGCATCCGGCGCACGTCCGGGTGGCGGACGATCGGCACGTTTTGCTCGCCGGTCGCGATGTCCCGCCCCTGGGTCCGCTCCATGGCGAAGGCCCTTGCCTGCTGCCACGCCCGCTCGGCGGTGGCAAGGCCGGCGACGCCGACATTGAGCCGTGCGTTGTTCATCATCGTGAACATGCAGGCCATGCCGTTATTCTCTTCGCCGATCAGATAGCCGATCGCCCCTTCGTTCTCGCCATAGGCCATGACGCAGGTCGGGCTGCCGTGGATGCCGAGCTTGTGCTCGAGCGAGACCGGCCGCAAATCGTTGCGCGGCCCGAGCGAGCCGTCGTCGTTGACCAGCACCTTGGGCACGAGGAACAGGGATATGCCCTTCACGCCCGGCGGCCCGCCCTCGATCCGGGCGAGCACGAGGTGGACGACATTCTCGGTGTAGTCCTGGTCGCCGAAGGTGATGAAGATTTTCTGGCCGCGGATGCGGAACCGGCCGCCGTCGCGCACCGCTTTCGTCCGCAGGGCGCCGACGTCGGAGCCGGCATGCGGCTCGGTCAGGTTCATGGTGCCGGTCCACTCGCCGGTCACCAGTTTCGGCAGGTAGGTCGCCTTTTGCTCCTCCGTGCCGTGGGCCCCGATCGCTTCGATGGCGCCGACGGTCAGCATCGGGCACAGGGACCAGCTCGTGTTCGCCGCGCCCCACATCTCGGAAACCGCCGTGTTGAGAGCCCAGGGCAGGCCCTGGCCGCCGATCCCGGGATCGAACGGCACGCTGTTCCAGCCGCCTTCGACGAATTTCCAGTAGGCCTCCCGGAACCCGGCCGGCGTCCGCACCACGCCGTTCTCGAGGACGGCGCCCTCTTCGTCGCCGCGCCGGTTCAGCGGCCCGACCACCTCGCCGGCCAGCCGGCCGGCCTCTTGAAGAACGGCATCGACCAGGTCGCCGGTCGCTTCCTCGTAGCCGGGCAGCGCGGCAATTCCGGGCAGGCCGGCGACGTGATCGAGAACGAACCGCATGTCCGCCACGGGCGCGCGATAATCGGTCATTGAAACCTCGGGCAACGGCTGAATTTTTCCGAACGTCGAACGGAATATAGCAACGCCGGGAAGCGCCGGAAGGGCTGCAATGTCCCAACGGCCGGCTAAACGCCGCGACCGGCGACGCACAACCTTACCGATCGTTAATGTTTCTTTCAGCGGAATGTGAGGCAGGGCGACCTATATTGCCTGTCAGGAAGAGGCGCCCGAATTGCGCCTTCACCGCCCGATCATGCGAACAGGAGGCCTTCCCATGACCACAGCTTTGGCCGATCGCGCCCGTGCCGGAAGGCAACGGCGAACGCCGTCACGAGGCCTGATTCTCACTCTGGGCGCCGGGGCGCTCGCCGCCTTCGCGATGCTTCCGGCCAGCGTCCAGGCGCGCGGCGTGCCGCAGAGCTTCGCCGATCTTGCCGCCAAGGTGAAACCGGCTGTCGTCAGCGTTGCGGTGGAACGCAAGAGCGGCTCCAACGACCGGCGCTTTTCGCCGAATTTCCGCAACCCGTTTCCCGAAGGCTCGCCCTACCACGAATTCTTCCGCCGCTTCTTCGACGGTCCGGGCGAGGGCGGCCCGTCCGCGCCGCCACGCCGCTTCCGCGCCGTCGGCTCGGGTTTCGTGGTCGATCCGTCCGGCTTCATCGTCACCAACCACCATGTCGTCAACCGCGCAACCCGTGTCGAAGTGATCTTCGATGGCGGGAAACGGCTCGACGCAAAGGTGGTCGGCCACGACGCCAGGACCGACCTGGCGCTGCTCAAGGTAAAGGCCGAAAAGCCGCTTCCGCACGTCGCGTGGGGCGATTCCGACAAGACCCGCATCGGCGACTGGATCATGGCGGTCGGCAACCCCTTCGGCCTCAACAGCACCGTCACCGCCGGCATCGTCTCGGCCCGCGGCCGCAGCCTCGGCAGCGCGGCGCTGGTCGACTTCCTGCAGGTTGATGCGCCGATCAACAAGGGCAACTCCGGCGGACCGACCTTCAACATGGACGGCAGGGTCGTCGGCGTGAATACGGCGATCTATTCGCCGACCGGCGGCAGCGTCGGCCTCGGCTTCGCCATACCGTCGAATACGGCGCGGCGGGTGATCGCGCAGCTCAAGAGCGGCGGCAAGATCAGCCGCGGCTGGCTGGGCGTGCAGATCCAGAATGTCTCGGACGACATTGCCGAGGCGGTCGGCCTCGACAAGCCGCGCGGAGCCCTGGTCGCCATCGTGATGCCGGACAGTCCGGCCGCGCGCGCCGGCGTGAAAACCGGCGATGTCATCGTCGGCTGGGCCGGCAAGGAGGTCAAGGATATCCGCGACCTCGTGCGGAAGGTCGCCTACACGAAAGCCGGCCGGTCGGTGGATGCCGTCGTCTGGCGCGACGGCAGCCGCAAGTCCCTGACCGTGCTCGTTGCCGAGAGCGGTACCCAGCAGGCCTCGGCGAGTGTAGACCCTGCACCGAAGGACGCGGCGGAACTCGGCCTTTCGGTCGCGCCGGCCGATGACGAACTGCGCCGTCGCTTCGGGCTGGAACCCGACGCCGAGGGCGTCGTGATCCTGGCAGTCCGGCCGGACTCGCCGGCCGCTGCCAAGAACCTGCGCACCGGCGACCTGGTGACCCATGTCAACGGCGGCAAGGTGGCTACGCCCGACGCCATGAAGCGCCGGGTCGACGAAGCGCGGCGCGACGGCCGGGAGGCGGTGTTGCTCCGCATCCTGCGGCGCGGCAGTCCGATCTTCGTCGCCGTGAAGTTCGGTTGAGGACAGAACAGCTTCGCAACGCCTCCCTCTCCCGCCGGTTCCGGCCGGCGACTTTCCCGGGGCGTTTCGGGAGCCCCGGATGCCGCGGTTTCCTCCTCACCGCCGGCGTCCGGGGCTCGTCTCGTTCCGGCTTTCCAATGCGGGCCGATGCGGGCGTTTCGATGAAGAGAGGCCGGGAAGCCTGTTCATCGGGCCATCCCGGCCGGGTATAACCGGCGCCATGAAAATCCTCGTCATCGAAGACGACGCCGAAACCGCGGACTATGTCGCCAAGGGTCTGCAGGAGGCCGGCCATACGGCGACCCTGGCCCGCGACGGCCACGACGGGCTGGTCAGGGCGATCGGCGAACCCTTCGACGTGGCGGTCGTCGACCGGATGCTGCCGGAGGTGGACGGCAAGACCATCGTCGAGACAATGCGCAGCGCGGGCCGGACCACGCCTGTCCTGTTCCTGAGCGCGATGGGCGAGGTCCGCCACCGAGTCGAAGGCCTGCGCTCCGGCGCCGACGACTATCTGACCAAGCCCTTTGCCTTCTCGGAATTGCTCGCCCGGGTCGAGGCGCTGGGCCGGCGGTCCAGGGATGCCTACCGGGAAGAAACCGTCCTGCAAGCGGCGGGCCTCGAACTCAACCGGCTGACCCGGGAGGTCGTCCGCGACGGCCGGCGAATCGACCTGCAGCCGCGGGAATACCGGCTGCTGGAATATCTGATGCAGCATGCCGGCCGGGTCGTCACCCGCACGATGCTCCTCGAACATGTCTGGGACTACCATTTCGACCCGCAGACCAATGTGATCGACGTGCATGTCAGCCGGCTGCGCCAGAAGATCGACAGGGATTTCGAGCGGCCGCTCATCCACACGGTGCGCGGCGCCGGGTACAGTATCCGTGTTCCCGATCCGGCTGATTAGATCGCGGGTCTTCCAGCTTTCGCTGCTGGCCAGCGCCATCTTCGGCATCGCGGCCATCGCCGTCGTCGCCACGCTGTATTTTTCTTCCGTCGAAGCCGTCACCCGGCAGGTCGAGGCCACGATCGACGCCGAGATCAAGGGCCTGTCCGAGCAATACCGGCAGTTCGGCTCGATCGGGCTGATCCGCGCCGTCGAGCGCCGGAGCCGCGAGCGCAGCCGGCCGGGCGCCATCTATCTGGTGGTCGATCCCGGATTCAAGCGGCTGGCCGGCAATATTGCGGCGTGGCCGACGGAGGAGCCCGACGCGGGCCGCTGGGTCACCTTTACGTTCCGCGGTGGCAGCACGGCGGACAGCCCGGCCGGCGTTCGGGGCGAAGCCCGCGGACGCATGTTCCGGCTGCGGGGCGGCCTCTACCTGCTGGTCGGCCACGACCTTCGAGAGCAGCAGCGGGTGACCGCGCGGACCCGCGAGACGCTGATCCTGGCCGGGATGGTCGCCATCCTGTTCGCCGTCGCGTCCGGCGGCCTGCTGAGCTGGCTGGTCCTGCGCCGGATCGACAGCATCAACCGGACGAGCCGGGAAATCATGGCCGGCGACCTTACCCGCCGGGTGCCGGAAACCGGCCGGGGCGACGAGTTCGACCGGCTGGCGCAAAGCCTGAACGCCATGCTGGCCCAAAACGAGAAACTGTTTCTCGGGATGCGCGAAGTGTCGGAGAACCTGGCCCACGACCTCCGAAGCCCGCTCGGCCGGATCCGCCAGCGGCTGGAGCGCCAGATTTCGGACGCCCTGTCCGACAGCGGGAAGAAAGCGCTGACCGAGGAAGCGCTGGAGGAGACCGACCGGCTGCTCGCGACCTTCAGCGCCATCCTGAGCATCGCCCAGGCAGACTCCGGTGCGCCGCGACGCAGCTTCGAGCCTGTCGACCTGCGGATCCTGCTACTGGATGTGGTAGACCTGTACGAGCCCCTGGTCGAGGACGCGGGCGCGACGCTGGCGCGCGCCCTGCCCGACCGGCCCGTTACCGTGCAAGGCAACCGGGACATGCTGTTCCAGGCCTGCGCCAACCTGCTTGACAACGCCATCGAATATGGCGCCGGGGCCGGCGATCCGGCACAGCCGGCGGTGATCGACCTCGATCTCGATACGGCCGGCGAACTCGTGCGCTTTACAGTGCGGGACCGGGGGCCGGGCCTCGACGGCGAGGCGCTGGAGAGGGCGCGCGAGCGCTTCTACCGGGCCGACTCCAGCCGGACGACCGGCGGTTCCGGCCTCGGCCTCGCCCTGGTCGATGCGGTCGCGCGGCTGCATGACGGAGCGCTGACCCTCGCCGCCGCCGGTCCCGGCCTGCGGGCAACGGTGCAGATCCCTCTCGACAAACGCCCTCCGGCACAGGAAACAGCAGCGGGATCGGGGCACGAATCGGCCGGCCCGGCCGGCGCAGGACCCGGATAGGAGACCGCCCATGGCCACCGTTATCGTATACGGCCTCAGGACCTGCGACAGCTGCCGGGCCGCGCGGAACTATCTGGCGGAGCGCGGCTTCCGGTACGAGTTCCGCGATGTCCGCGGCGATGGCTTTACGGACGCGGAACTCGATTCCTGGATCGCCGCCGTGGGCTGGGAAACGCTGCTCAACCGGAAGAGCCGGACCTGGCGGGACTTGCCGGAAGCTGACCGGGCCGGCCTCGACGCCGGGAAGGCGCGGGCCCTGCTGAAAGCACACCCGCCCCTGATCAAGCGCCCGGTCATCGACGCGACCCGCGGCACGATCACGGTCGGCTGGACCCCGGAGGTGCGCCGGGCCCTTCAGGCCGTGCTGTAAGGCGCTTGGGGCGGGCGGCCTCAGAACTTCGGGAACACCTGGGTCTCGCGCAGCCAGTCGGACATGACCATCCGCTCCTTGCGTTCGGCTTTGCCGAAGCCCTCGTGGCGCGCCTTGTTGGGCCAGACATGCTCCGACACCCGCGCCATCCGGGTCACGACATGCTCGGCGGTCACGTTGATCACCATGAAATCGGTCGCCAGCGCCAGCCTGCCCTGCCAGTGCTTGCGGATCTCGGCCTCCATCTCTCCTGCCGTGTCGAAATCGTTGAAGAAGTGGAAGGCGACGAACAGGCGGGGATCGCACTGCGCGATGACGTGCGCCGCCTCGCCGGGATCCGAATGGGCGATCGTGCCAATGCCGCGGGCCGTGCGCTCATCATAGCCGGAGCGCTCCATGAGCTGGCCGACGGTGTTGAACGTCTCGTGGACCAGCACGTCGACGCCCCTGGCGTTGTCGATCATGAAGCTGCTCGGCGTGGTGTCGCCGGAATAGACGAAGCTGAGGCCGTTCCATTCCAGCTTCAGGCTGACCGGCCCGTCATAGATATGCACGGCCGGAAAACTGGTGATTTTCACGCCGTTCTGCTCGTAGACCGTGTGGACCTTCGAATAGTCGAATTCGTTGATCTCGACCTCGGCGCCGACGGCGGGCAGGAACCCGACCCGGGTGTCGGTGTCCCAGCGGTAGCTTTCCATCTGCTTCTCGACGAAATGGCGGAAGCCGTATTCCGGCCGGTTGCTCGACGGTCCGTAGACGACCAGCGGCTTGAGCCGGCCGCCGGCCCAGCTGCCGATCCAGACCTGGCCGAAATCGCCGACATGATCGGTGTGCAGATGGGTCGCGAACCAGGCGGTGATGTCGTTGTAGGGAATTTCCAGCGCCGTGAAGTTCATCTGGCTGCCGAAGCCGAAATCGAACACGAACTTGTCGCCGTTGCCCAGCTCGACCAGCCACGACGCGTTGGCCTGTGACCGGCGCAGGAACGGCCGGCCGGTGCCGAGCGCCGTGATCCGCATTTCGTCCGCGCCCAGCGTCTCGGCATTCGGATAGAATTGCTCGGCATAACCGGCGCGCCCGGCGTCCGTGGTCGTCCGAATGGTCATGGATAGGTTCCCCAGGGAAATTCCGCCCGGCTCGGATAGCGCGGTTCCGGCGGCGTGTGTAGGGAATTGCGGACCGTCCGTCACGCCCGTCAAGGCTGCGGCGGACTGCCCGATTCGGCGAATTTTTCAAAACAGCCGCCTTGACAGGGCCGCGCGTTCCCCTAAATGGGCGTCGCAACGGCGTTAGCACTCGTCGGGAGGGAGTGCCAACAACCGGCCTGTCGTCAGTGCAAGCGAGACGCCGTCCCCGGTCCAACCGACAAACACCCGATCGCAAGCTACGCGACATTGTTTCTGAAAGGAGGCAATAGATGAATTTTCGTCCCCTGCACGACCGTGTTCTGGTGCGCCGTCTGGACGACGACGAGATGACGTCCGGCGGCATCATCATTCCCGACACGGCCAAGGAAAAGCCGATGGAAGGCGAGATCATCGCCGCCGGCTCCGGCGCCAAGAACGACAAGGGCGAGGTGACTCCGCTCGACGTCAAGGCCGGCGACCGCATTCTGTTCGGCAAATGGTCGGGCACCGAAGTGAAGATCGACGGCGAAGAACTGATCATCATGAAGGAGAGCGACGTCCTCGGCATCATCGAGGACGGCGCAGAGGTCAAGAAGGCCGCCTGATTCCGGCCGGACAACCGGCAACCTGAAACCGACACCCCGGCCGCCGGCGGCGCAGACCGCCTGAGGCCGTTCGAACCACTGAACACCAGCTTTCAAGGAGGAAGACTCCAGCCATGGCTGCGAAAGACGTTAAATTCTCGACCGACGCCCGCACGCGGATGCTGAACGGCGTCGACATCCTCGCCGACGCGGTGCGGATCACCCTCGGCCCCAAAGGCCGCAACGTCGTGCTCGACAAGGCATTCGGCGCGCCGCGCATCACCAAGGACGGTGTCACGGTCGCCAAGGAAATCGAACTGGAAGACAAGTTCGAGAACATGGGCGCCCAGATGGTCCGCGAGGTCGCCTCGAAGACCAACGACGAAGCCGGCGACGGCACCACGACTGCGACCCTGCTCGCCCACGGCATCGTGCGCGAGGGCTCCAAGGCGGTTGCCGCCGGCATGAACCCGATGGACCTGAAGCGCGGCATCGACCTGGCCGTCTCGGCGATCGTCGACGACCTGCGCACGCGCTCCCGGACCATCGAGTCGAACGACGAGATCGCCCAGGTCGGCACCATTTCCGCCAACGGCGACCGCGAGGTCGGCGACATGATCGCCAAGGCCATGGAGACCGTGGGCAACGAGGGTGTCATCACGGTCGAAGAGGCCAAGTCCCTCGAGACCGAACTGGAAGTCGTCGAAGGCATGCAGTTCGATCGCGGCTACCTCTCGCCCTACTTCGTCACCGACGCCGAAAAGATGAAGGTGACGCTGGACGATCCCTACATCCTGATCCACGAGAAGAAGCTGTCCAACCTGCAGTCCATGCTGCCGGTCCTGGAGGCCGTGGTGCAATCCGGCAAGCCGCTGCTCATCATCGCCGAGGATGTCGAGGGCGAGGCGCTCGCCACCCTGGTGGTCAACAAGCTGCGCGGCGGCCTCAAGGTGGCCGCGGTCAAGGCGCCGGGCTTCGGCGACCGCCGCAAGGCCATGCTCGAGGACATCGCGATCCTGACCAACGGCCAGGTGATCAGCGAGGACGTCGGCATCAAGCTCGAGTCGGTGACCCTCGACATGCTCGGCACGGCCAAGAAGGTCGAGATCACCAAGGAAGAGACCACGATCGTCGATGGCGCCGGCGAAAAGGAGCAGATCGAGGGCCGCTGCGGCCAGATCCGCCAGCAGGCTGAAGAGACCACGTCCGATTACGACCGCGAGAAGCTGCAGGAACGGCTGGCCAAGCTGGCCGGCGGCGTTGCGGTGATCCGGGTCGGCGGCGCCACCGAGGTCGAGGTGAAGGAGAAGAAGGACCGGGTCGACGACGCGATGCACGCGACCCGCGCCGCGGTCGAGGAAGGCATCGTCGCCGGCGGCGGCGTGGCCCTGATCAACTCGATGTCCGCACTCGATGCGCTTAACGTGGAAGACGACGACCAGCGCGTCGGCGTCAACATCGTGCGCAAGGCGATCCAGTCGCCGGTCCGCCAGATCGCCGAGAATTCGGGCGAGGACGGCTCCGTGGTCGCCGGCAAGATCATGGAGAACGCGGACTCCAACTGGGGCTTCAACGCCCAGAGCGGCGAATACGAGGACCTGGTCAAGGCCGGCATCATCGACCCGACAAAGGTCGTCCGCGCGGCCCTGCAGGATGCGGCCTCGGTCGCCGGCCTGCTGGTCACGACCGAAGCCATGGTCGCCGAGAAGCCGGAGAAGAAGGCCGCCGGCGGCCCGCCGGGCGGCGGCATGCCCGACATGGGCGGCATGGACTTCTAGGGTTCGGCCCACGCTGCTGTCCCCGACAGCTCAGCAACAAAGGCCCGCACTTCGGTGCGGGCCTTTTTCTATTCAGATCTCGGAGACGGTGCCGGGTGCTGCGTCGGGCTGGCTCCATAACGCGCTGTTCGACTGCCCGGCCATTCCGCTCCGGCCGGGTTTTGCGCGGCGCTGTCGCAACGGCCGGCCGGTATGGTATGGTAGGGTGCCTTTCGACCACGCGGCCGTTCCAGCTTGCCCTACGCCATCCTTCCGGGCGAAACGGTATCCGACGCCGTCCAGCGGATCGCGCTGGAACAGCTCGACCGGGCGCTCGCCACGATCGAGAACACGGCCGCGACGCGCTCCGAAGCGGTCTACGCCATGCGCAAGCGCTGCAAGAAGGTGCGTGCCGTGCTGCGGCTGGCGCGCGGCCCGTTGGAAGAAGCCGGCCTGTACAAGCCGGCCAATGCCGCGCTCCGGGATATAGCGGCGGCATTTTCCGGCCTGCGCGATGCCGATGTCACCCTGGCGGTCTACGACCGGGAGATGGCGGCCTTCGTCAGGTCTGCGCGACGGCGCTTCGATGGGCGCCGCTTCGGGCCGATCCGCGCCGGCATGACCCGGCTACGGCTTGCAATGCTGGCCGGGGCTGGAGGCGACCTGGACGGCCGGCTCGACGAATCCCACTGGCTGCTGCTGAAATTCCGCCTGGGCATCGCCGACTGGAGTTTTCGGGCCGACGGATTCGAGGCGCTGGAGCCGGGCTTGCGCGACACCTATGGCCGGGTGCTCGCCGCGGCGGCCGAGGTCGAGCGCACCGGCACCGTCCTCGCGCTGCACGAATGGCGCAAGCGCATCAAGTACCACCGCAACCATCTGCGCATCCTGAGAAAACTGGCGCCTGGAACCCTCGACGCGCGCATCCTGGCGCTCTGGCGCCTCGGCGACCTGCTCGGCCTCGACCACGACACCGCGCTGGTCCGCGCCCGGGTCGGGAGCGAGCCTGCCTTTGCCCGGATCGGGACGCGGCGGCGGTTCGCGGCGCTCCTCGACCGCCGGCGCGCGGCGGTTCAGGTCGAAGCGAAAGCCCTGGCCGACGAAACCGGCTTCCCTTCGGAAGACGAAATCATCGGCCATCTGGCCGGCCTGTGGAACATGGGCATGAACACGCGGTTTACGGCGGTTTCGGCAGGACAGGCCGCAACCGGATAGCCGCCTGCGCAGTCCATGCGGCGGGAAGCTATCCCACGCGGCCCTACTCTGCTGCCGCGGCCGGCCGGGCGACGGTGCGGTTGGCGCCGGCCCCGGCGACGATCGCCACCATTAGGACTGCAGCTGCGCCGATAAACACGCCTTCGGGAAGGCCGCGGTCCATCAGCCAGCCGAAGAAGACCGGCGCCGCCACCCCGCCGAGATCGAGCCCGACGCTGACAAAACCGAAGACCCGGCCGCTCGCGCCGGGCGGGGAGATGTTGCGCACCATCATGTCGCGCGACGGCGAGATCATGCCGATCATGAATCCGGCAAAGAGAAAGACCGCGAGGATCGCCGGATAGGGCAGCCTGGTCATCGCGACAATCACCAGCGCCGCCGCCGCAAAGGTGAATCCGACGCCGGCGACCAGATCCAGCCGTTGCATCCGGTCCGCCACGATACCGCCGAACAGCACGCCTACCGCTGTCGCCGCCAGAAACCCGGTGAGGATCAGGTTGGCTTCGACCAGTCCCATGCCGAACAGCGTGTTGAGCGCCGCCGGCATGAAGCCGGCCATGCCCAGCGACACCATTGCGACGACAAAGAAAAACAGAAACATATACAGGACCGGCGGCGAAACGACGGCGCGCAGACCGAGCCCCGACGGCGTCCTGGCCAGGGCCGGCTCGCTGCTCCCGCGTTCGTCCAGCAGGCGCATCTGGCTCAAGAGCAGCCCGACGATCAGCAGGCCGGCGACCCCGACGATGACGAAGGCCGTCCGCCAGTCCCAGGCTGCTGCCAGAAAGGTCATGACAACCGGCGCCGCCGCGAAACCAGCCATGCCGGAGAAGGTGTGGAAGCTGAAAGCCCGGCCGATCCGGCCCGGCCGCACCCGGGCGCCGAGGATCGTGTAGTCCGCCGGATGAAACACGCTGTTGCCCAGCCCGGCAGCCAGTGCGAACGCCGCCAGCGCACCGTAGACCGGCACGACGCCCATCATGGCGATGGCGCCGGCGAGCAGCGTCATGCCGCCCGTCAGCACCCAGCGCGCGCCGATCCGGTCGACCAGCACGCCCATGAAATACTGCGCCGCACCCGAGGACAGACTGAACAGCGTAAGCAGCAGGCCCATTTCCGTGTAGCTCACGCCGAGATCGGCCTTGATCAAAGGCAGCATCGGCGGGATCGCGAAAATGTAGAAATGGCTGAAGAAATGCGCCGTGCAGACCAGCCCGATCACCGCGCTGTCGCGGCCGAGACCTGTGGCGGCAGCAGACGGTTTGATCCGGTTGGGGTTCTCGGCCAAAGGGCAAATCCTGGGTCGGGCGGCAGGGCCATGCGGGCCGACGCTGCCGGCGGTCGGGCTGCGCCGTTCATAGCAGGGATTCCCTGTCCCGGCCCGGAATTCTGGAACGCGCGTCCGGATGCGCGGATCGAATGCCGGCATCAGGTTTCGAACGGCAGGAACCGCGTCCGGGTGGATGGGAAGGCGTAAACCGCGCCGTTGCTGATCAGCCATGCCGTAAATTCGCCGGGAAACAGCCTGGCGATCGCCGGGTTCATAATATCGAGACCGCCGGTATACGCGCCGAAGGACGGGAGGATCAGGAGCCATTCATCGCCGATGAAACACGGCCGGGTAATACGCCGTGGCCCGGCCCTGATACGCGCCTTGGGATGGAAATGGCCGCAGATTTGGAAACTGCCGGCCCGCCTGTCCTGCCCGTGTTCCTCCGGCTCATGGAAAAACAGCAAACCGCCCAGATTGTACCGGTCGACGGCGCACCCGCCGGCGCCTTGGGGAATCTCCGGATCGTGGTTGCCGGTTATCCACATCCAGTCGTAGCGGTCGGCCAGACGGCGCAACCGGCCGGCGAGCGGACCGGCCATGCGGCCGCCGCCGCCGGTATCGTGGAAGCTGTCGCCGAGGCAGATGACCCGGTCCGGCACATGGCAGGCCAGCACCGCCTCCATCCGCTCGAGCGTGGCCGCGCTGTCCCAGGGCGGCAGGAGGGCGCCGCGTTCGGCATAGGCGGAGCCCTTCTCGAAATGCAGGTCGGCGAAGACGACGGTCCGACGCTCCGGCAGGACCAGGGCGCCGGAGCCGTCGAGCAGGGCCGGTTCGCCGCCCAGCGTAACTGCCGCCGATTGCCGGCCGGGCCGTTCGGAATGCGTTGCCGATGTGACGGCCACGATATCGGCCGGGCGCTACAGGATTTCCAGAACCCGTTCCGGCGGTCGTCCGAGTGCCGCCTTGCCGCCGGCGAACACGACCGGCCGTTCGATCAGGACGGGATGATCGTGCATCGCCTGGATCAGGGCATCGTCCGGCAGGCTCTCGTCGTCGAGGCCTTCGGACTTGTAGGGCGGTTCCTTGCGCCGCATCAGTTCGCGCGGCGCCATACCCAGCTTTGCCAGCGCATCGCGCAGTTCGGCCGGATCCGGCGGAGTCTTGAGATACTCGACGATGGCGGGCGCCATGCCGCGATCGGTCAGCAGCTTGAGGGTCTGGCGCGATTTACTGCAGCGCGGGTTATGCCAGATTGTCGCCGACATCGGGTATCGCTTCGCCTCCGGGTTTGACCGGCCTGCCGGCAGGGGCGCCTCATTGCAGGCGGTTTGCCGGCGCCGCTGCGGTTGCTATGCTGCCGCCGCCGGATCGTGCCGGAACCTTTGGAAAGATACGCCTGATCCGGACCATGTTCCACCGCCTTCGCCTTAGCCTGCTGTCCCTTCTGGGCGCTGCTTGTGCCGTAATATTGCTGGCGCAGGGGCTGGCGGCAAATCCGGCGACAGCGCAGGAAACGCCGGCGGCAGGCGCGCAGAAAATCGACCGGGTGGCGCTCGAAAAACTGGTCGCCACCATTGAGGACGAGCAGGAGCGCAAACGCCTCCTGACGCAGCTCAAGGCGCTGATTGCGGCGCAAAAGGCGGCGGAGACGGCGAAGGACCCCTCGCCGCGGACCGAACCGATGCTGGTCGAACGTCTGGCCGAGCGGGCGCGTACGCTGACCGGCAGCCTCCAGGATCTCGCCGGTATCGTCACTGACCTGCCGAGGGCCTGGAAGTGGCTGCGCAGCCGTCTCGCGGGCGAAGCGGAGCGTGCGGCGCTGATCGGCGGCGTGTGGAAAACCGGACTGGCGCTGCTGCTCGGCCTGCTTGCGGAATGGCTGATGCGGCTCCTGCTCCGCGGACCGCGCCGGCGGGTGGAAGACCGGGAGAGCGAGGCGCTCGCCGTCCGCGCGGGCGGCCTCGCGATCCGCACCATGCTGGACCTGCTGCCCGTCGCCGCCCTGGCGGCCGCGGCCTATGCCGTGTTGCCGCAACTCGCGCCCGGCGCCACGACTGCCCGGGTTGCGCTCACCCTTATCTTCGGCTTCGTGTTGGTTCGGGCCATCCTGGCCGCCGGCCGCGCCGTGCTCGCTCCGCGGGTCGGCAGCCTGCGCCTGCTGCCGCTTTCCGACGGCGCAGCCGCATATCTTTACGTCTGGTTGCGCCGGCTGGCGAACACCGTCGTCTACGGAGCGGTCGCGTTGGAAGCGCTCGCTGCGTTCGAACTGCCCGGCAGCGCCCATGCCGCGCTGCTTCATCTGCTCGGCCTCGTCGTGGCGGCCATGCTGATCGTGCTGATCCTGCAGAACCGCCGGCCGGTCGCCGAGCGCCTCCGCGGCGCGCCGGCTGCCGAAGGCGACGCGGCGAAGCCGGTCCGCGGCATGCGCCGGGCTCTCGGCCGGTTGGGCGACCTGTGGCATGTCGTGGCCATCGTCTATGTGCTGGCCGGCCTGTTCGTCTGGCTGCTCGACGTCGAAGGGGGTATCGGATTCATGGCGCGGGCCACGGCGTTGAGCGCCGTCATCCTGCTGGCCGCGGCGGCACTGATCGCCGGGCTCGGCCGGCTGCTCGACCGCCTGTTCCGGATCGAGGCCGCGCTCATCGAGAAGAATCCCGGTCTGCAACAACGCGCCAACCGCTACCTGGCGGCCGTGCGCCGCACCCTGTTCTGTGCAGTTATGGTCGTAGCCCTGCTCGCGATCCTCGATGTCTGGGGCTTCGGCGTCGCCGAATTGCTGCAGACTCCGGCCGGGCGTGCGCTGGTCCGCACCGTGCTGGTCGTCCTGCTGGTGACGGTCGGGGCCTTCATTCTGTGGGAACTGATCGAGACGGCGGCGGCGCGCTACCTGTCGCGGCTCGACGAGGCCGGCGAGGGCTCGCGCGCCCAGCGCATGCGCACCCTGCTGCCAATGGTCGAAAAGGCCCTGCTGGTCGCCATCGTCGTGATTGCGGCGATGATCGTGCTGTCGGAGATCGGCCTGGATATCGGACCGCTGCTCGCCGGCGCCGGCGTGCTCGGCCTCGCCGTCGGCTTCGGCGCGCAGACCCTGGTGAAGGACGTCATCACCGGCATCTTCATCATCGTCGAGGACAGCATGGCGATCGGCGATTTCGTGACGGTGGCCGGGCGGAGCGGCATCGTCGAGGATCTTTCCGTCCGCTCGGTCACGCTGCGCGCCTATTCCGGCGCCAAGCACACCATCCCGTTCAGTTCGATCGACGACGTCGAGAACCTGACCAAGGACTATTCCTATGCCGTGCTGGATTACGGCGTCGGCTATGGCGAGAATGTCGATGCGGTGATCGCCGTGATCCGCGAGACCGGCGACACCCTGCGCGCCGATCCGGAGTGGCGGGACCATATTGTCGAGGAGCTGGAAGTCGCCGGCCTCCAGGAACTGGGCGACAGCGCCGTCGTCATCCGCTCGCGCTTCAAGTGCCGGCCGGGCACCCAGTGGGGCGTGCGGCGCGAGATGAACCGGCGCATCAAGTCGGCCTTCGATGCCCGCGGCATCGAGATCCCGTTCCCCCACGTCACCCTCTATTTCGGCGAAGGGAAGGATGGCAGCCTGCCCGCGCCGCCGGCCCGCATGGTCGAGGACGCCGTGCGCACCGATCTGGCCGACGGGAATACGGCAGAGGGCGAGCCCTAGGAGGGACGCGCAGCGCGCTACCGCCAGCGCTCCGCGGCTTCGTCGTCGCTGCCCCGGGCGGCGACCCAGGCCGGGCCGGCAACGCCGTCCTCGAGCTTCCAGAAGGGCGCCTTGGTCTTCAGCCAGTCGATCAGGAACATGTTGGCCTCGAAAGCGGCATGGCGGTGCGCCGAGGCGGTGGCGACGAAGACGATGCGTTCGCCCGGCTCCAGCCGACCGTAGCGGTGGATGATCAGGCTGGCGGCGAGCGGCCAGCGCGCGTTGGCCTCGGCCTCGATTTCGGCCAGCATCTTCTCGGTCATGCCGGGATAATGCTCGAGCGTCATGGCCGAGATCGCCGCCGGCCGGCCCTCGTTGTCGATCAGTTCGCGCACCAGGCCGGTGAAGGTGACGATGCCGCCGATATCCGTCCGCCCTTCGGCAAGCGCGGCGGCCTCGGCCTGCGGATCGAAATCTTCCTGTTGGACGCGGATCATGGGCCGGGGATGCGCAATGAGACGAAGGACGGTGTGCCGCCGGGGAACCCGTCCATTCTAGCGCAAGCCCCGCCCAGGCGACAATGCGGGGTCAGGCCGCCGCTCGATCCTCGCCGCCCTCTCCGATCCCCTACGGCAGAACCGGCACCGCCTGGAGATAATCGAAGATGGCTCCGGCGATGCGCCGGCGTTCGGCTTCGGGCAGACGGTCGGAGAGCGCCGGCATCGTCGCGCCCTCGCGCCCGGACGCCGGGACCAGGAGCAGCCGGAGAAAGTCCGCCCGGTCGGAGTCCTTGACGATTTCGGCCAGGTTGCCTTCGAACTTCTCGCCGCCGAAGCCGTTGACCTTGTGACATTGCAGGCAATGGGTCTTCACCAGCGCGGCGCCCGGCCGGAAGCGGGGGTCGAGGCCTTTCGGCAGCAGCGCCGCGTCGGACAGGGCGACCAGATTGATCTCTTTCACCTGGTAGGGCCAGTTGCGGGCGCCCTCGGCGATCAGGGCGGGGTTCGCGATATTGTCCCAGACCAGATAGTAGGGCGCGAGCGGCACGTCCTTCTCGTTCTGCCGGAGATTGTTCACCGTGAAGGGGGCGCCGTCCTGCCGGGCGAAGACCAGATAAGCCCGCTCCCTGAGGAACCGGCGGACGGGAAGCCGGGAGACAAAGCCGTCCAGGGCGCGGAATTCGACCGTTTCCCCCTTGCTTTGCCATTCCTTGCCCAGGATGCGTTCAAAAACCGCGACGGCCGGATAGCCGACGTAACGGATCGCGACATGCCTGTCGCCGACGCTCAGATGCGGCTCGTAGACCTGCACCGCCCGCGCCGGAGCACCCATCAGCTTTTGCAGCGTTTGGACGGGCGGCAACTCCGCCCCACGCACGGTCTGGGCAGCACAGCCCAGCAGGACTGCCAGGCCGGCTATCCGGCCGAAGAAAGACAGGACGTTCTGCATGATCGGGCTCCGGTGCCAGCTTGCCGATATCTCTTCGTCATGTTTCCGAAGAAATATCAATCCCGAACGCCGGCGACAAATCCGGCGCGCAGGCATGCCGCTGGCCCGACGGTTCGGCGGTCCGGTTTTCCGCATTCCGTCGCGGCGGCCCGTGCTAGCCTGCGACGCCAGCAACTAGCGGCAGCAGGATGGCATGGCGCAAAAGCCCGCGCTTCCCGACAGCGCTGAAGCGGTCACCGTCGAATGGATGCAGCAGGCCTTTGCCGCTGGCGGCGCGGCAGACCTTCCGGCACTCCGGGGCATGGCGGTCCAGAATATCGGCACCGGGGTTGGTCTGCTGGGAGAAATCCTGCGGTGTCGCCTGAGCGACGAGCGGAGCCGGAAGGTGGCCGAATCGGGATTGGAGCGGACGCTTTGCGCCATCGTGGACCTGGGCGCCGATAGCTGCCTGCCTGCCGGCGGCCTGGCCGGCGGCATTTCCGCATTGTCTCGCGGCATCTATGCGTATAAAAAATTATTATAGAGTTAAGAGAAAAACGGTATTTTACTTAATATTTTTCCTTGAATATCCTTTATTTGCACGGTCCGGTCCTTCCTCCGCCGGAGAAGTGCACAGCACTTGCGGGGCCGCCCCACCGTACTCTGGCCTCGCAGCGGGCCGGCTTCCGAGCAGAGCGGAAGCCGGCCTGCCCCCAACCGGTCCGAAATCCAGGCCTGCGCCCGTCACACGCCCCTTGCCCGCGAAGGCGGCGGAATGGTAGGGCTGAGCGGCATTCCGGCGGTGCGCGACAGGGTGCGCCGCCTCCTTGCACGCCTGCATATTCCTGGGAGGAAATCATGAGGAAACTGGTTCTCGCCGCCGCCGGCATCGCCGTTGCGCTGGGTTCGACGTCTGCGCTCGCGGCGCAGTGCAAGAACGAGGTGTGGAAAAAGGTCATGGCCCGCGGCACGCTCGTCGTCGGCGTCAAGGCCGACTACAAGCCCTGGGGCTACCGCGACGCCAGCGGCAAGATCGTCGGCATGGAGGCCGACATGGCCAAGGACGTTGCGGACGCCATGGGCGTGAAGCTGGAGCTGGTCGCCGTGCAGTCGTCGAACCGCATGCAGTTCCTGCAGCAGGGCAAGATCGACATGATGATCGCGACCATGTCGGACCGCAAGGACCGGCGCAAGATCGTCGGCATCACCCAGCCCAACTACTACACCTCAGGCACCAACGTCATGTCGCCCAAGGCGCTGAAGATCCGCCAATGGACGGCGCTGAAAGGCAAGCCGGTGTGCGGCAAGCAGGGCGCGTTCTACAACAAGATCGTCTCGAAGCGGTATGGCGCCAAGATCATCGCCTTCACCGGCAACGCCGAGGCCAAGCAGGCCCTGCGCGACCGCAAGTGCATCGCCTGGGTCTATGACGATTCGTCGATCATGTCCGACCTGTCGTCCGGCCAGTACAACGACTTCGAGATGCCCCTGAACAGCGAGGACGACAACCCCTGGGGCCTGGCCGTGCCGAAAGCCGAACTGAACTGCGTCTTCGGCAACTTCATGTCCGGCATGACGTACAACTGGCACCAGTCCGGCCGCCTGATCGCCCTGGAAAAGAAATGGGGCATCCAGGCAACCCAGTATCTGGCCGACAAGAATAAGAAATACGGCGACTGGCTCGCGGGCAAGTAGCCCCGGCCGGCCGTTCGGGCCTTTGACGTCGGAGGGCGCCCTGCCGGTATTCCGGTCCGGGCGCCCTTTCCGCCTGAGGAGCTTACCGGCCGTGCCGACCCGAGCGTAGCTGCCCGCGCCCGGAACGCGGTTCATGTGGGATTCGATCCAGACATTCTTCCGGGATCTCGCCGAGCGGGATGCATCCTGGAACTTCATTTACATCTACGACGACAACGAGCTCGAGCGCGTCCTCGAAGGCATGTGGGTGACGCTGGAGCTCTCCGTCGTCTGCGTCGTCTTCAGCGTCGTGATCGGGCTGGTCGGGGCCTGGCTCCAGGGCGCGCGCTCGCGCGTCGTGCGCAGCGTCGTCCAGGGCTACATCCAGTTCTTCCGGAACACGCCGCCGCTGGTCCAGCTGATGTTCTTCTATTTTGCGCTGGGCCAGTTCACGCCGACCTATTCGCCCGACGGCTATCTCCAGCAGCCGATCGTCTCCAATGTCGGTTGGGCGATCATCTCGCTGTCCTTCTTCGCCGGCGCCTTCAACGTCGAGATCTTCCGCGCCGGCATCGAGGCGGTGCCGCAATCGACCCAGGAGGCCGCCGAATCCCTCGGCATGAGCCGCTTCCAGGCCTATGTCTATGTCGTGCTGCCGCTCGCCTTCCGGGTCAGCCTGCCGGCGCTTAACAACAATCTGGTCAATCTGGTCAAGACGACGACACAGGCGCTGGCGATCGCTGTGCCCGAACTGCTCTACCAGCTCGTCAGCATCTACAACGACTATTCCACCGCGCAGAACGCCTGCATGGTGCTGATGTTCATCGTCTACATCACGCTGGTCGGCTTCCTTGTCTTCGGCATGAACCGCTGGGAGCGCCGGATGCAGATTCCGGGTTACGGCGGCGGAGGCGGGCGATGAGCCGGCCGATGCCGCGCGCTATGGGCCGCCGGCCGATCCCGGGCATCGATGCGCCGGCGGCCGGCGGCTTCGCGGTGCTCCGGCCGGTCCGGGCCCGGGCGGCCGGCGAGCCGGACGATCTGCTGTTCAGCCGCTGGCTGGCGCGCGCCGGGCTGTGGCTGCCGCTCGGCGGTATCGCGCTGCTCGCCGCCATCGTTATGGTCTGGCCGATGTCCGCGTCCGCCCAGGGCAAGTTCAGCTTCGCCGACGCCTTCGACGCACTGGTCCGCTGGCTGCCCTTCCTCGTTTCCAGCGGTTTCCTGCTCAACGTGGTGATCTCGATCACCACGATGGCGATCGGCACCGTCCTCGGCATCCTGCTCGGCCTCGGCCAGATTTCGCTGAGCGGCGCGGTCCGGCGCGTCTGCTGGTTCCTCACCCAGGCGTTCCGCAACTCGCCCTGGCTGGTCCTGCTGTTCATCGTGATGCTGACCTTCCCGTTCGAGATCGCGCTCGGCGATACGATCATCAAGATCCCGGACTGGATGAAGGCGGTGTTCGGCCTGTCGCTGCCGATCATGGCCAACATTTCCGAAGTCGTGCGCGGCGCGGTGCAGTCGGTGCCGACCGGCCAGTGGGAGGCTGCCGAATCGCTGGCCTATTCCCGGCAGCAGACGCTGTGGCGCATCATCCTGCCGCAATGCTTCAAGCGCATGATTCCGCCGTGGATGAACTGGTACGCCATCCTGACCATGGCGACGCCGCTTTGCTCGCTGCTCGGCGTCGAGGAGCTCATCACGCTGTCGCGCCAAGCCATGGAATCGGAGAACAACCATCCCGAGCTGCTGATCCCCTTCTACGGCTTCGCCCTCGTCATCTTCTTCGCCTACTGCTACCCGATCGCCCGCCTGACCCTGCGGCTGGAGCGCCGCTACGCGGTTAAGCTCTGATGGGCAAGCTCCAGCGGGCATGCAACAGGCCGCACCGGAGGATCCCGGCATGACCGACGCCGCCAACGGAAACTGGACGCCTGCCCAGCCGATCGTCTCGCTCAGGGACGTGCACAAGTCGTTCGGCGAACTCGAAGTGCTGAAGGGCATTTCCTTCGACGTGATGAAGGGCGAGGTGATCTGCATCATCGGGCCGTCCGGCTCCGGCAAGTCGACGCTCATCCGCTGCGTCAACGCCCTGAACCCGATCGATTCCGGCTCGATCACGGTCGAGGGGCAGGAGGTCAACGACCCGAAACTCAACAAGCTGGAGCTGCGCAAGAAGGTCGGCATGGTGTTCCAGCAGTACAACCTGTTCCCGCACAAGACGGCGCTGGAAAACGTCATGATGGCGCCCGTGCTGGTGCTCAGGGAGGACAAGGCGAGCGTCGAGGCGCGGGCCCGGGCGCTGATCCGCAAGGTCCGCCTGGACGGCAAGGAGGACAGCTTCCCCGGCGAACTTTCCGGTGGCCAGCAGCAGCGCGTCGCCATCGCCCGCTCGCTCGCCATGCAGCCCGACGTCATGCTGTTCGACGAGGTGACGGCGGCGCTCGATCCCGAGACGGTCAAGGAGGTGCTGGTCACGATCCGCGAACTGGCCGAGGAGGGCATGACCTGCATGCTGGTGACCCACGAGATGGGCTTCGCCCGCGAGATCGCCGACCACATCTATTTCACCGACCGCGGCGTGATCGTCGAGCACGGCCCGCCCGCCACCTTCTTCGACGAGGCCAAGGACCCGCGCACGCAGGAATTCCTGGGGCAGATTCTGTAGGGGGCGGCCCTTCGATACGCCCCGGATTTCATCCGGGGCTACTCAGGGTGAGGGTGAATTTAGCGTTCGGACCGCGACACTATTCCAAGTCCCTCATCCCGAGTAGGCCCGAAGGGGCGTATCGAGGGGGCCTCACGCAAACTCGCTCATGGTGAACAGGGCGTCGAGCGGCAGGCCCATCTCCGCGAGCGCCGCGCGGGCGCCCTGTTCGCGGTCGACCACGGTCAGCACGCCGAGCACCGCGCAGGGTGTCTCGCGTCGCACCGCCTCGATCGCCTTGATGACCGAGCCGCCCTTGGTCGTCACGTCCTCGATCATGTAGACCGCTTCGTGGCCGGCGATGTTATGGCCCTCGATCAGCTCGCGGGTGCCGGTGTTCTTGGGCTCCTTGCGGACGTAGAAGGCGGCGATCTCGCGCCCGCCGCCGCTCGCGCTCATCGCGTAGCTCGCCTGTGCGATGGCGCCGACGATCGGGCAGGCGCCGAGCACCAGGCCGCCGACCGCCGTCGCCCGGCTTTCGAGCACCTTCTCCAGCAGCAGGCTGCCAACCAGGCTCAGCCCCTCGGGCAGCAGCAGAGTCTGCTTCATGTCGAAGAACAGCCCGCTCTCGCCGCCCGAGGCCAGCCGGAACTGCCCGCGCAGCACGGACTTCTCCGCAATCATCGCGCGCAGGCGGGACAGGCGGGGATCGGAGGCGGGAGGAGTAAGAGCCATTGGGCAGGTTTGAAGGAAGGAATGCTGACGGACGAACTCTGCAACGCAAGGTACCGTGTACAATGGCACGCTATGCCTACAACACATATAGTCAACTTGATAGAACGGGGAACCATCATGTCAGTGCCAATTTCGCTACGTTGCGCGAAACGCGTCACCTTTGTGAGATCGGGTTAGTGAAATCTCCAATATTCTGGATATAACTCGGTTAGAATCCTTCCATTTCATTACCTGCTTCCCCGGGTCCATGCCGTAGTCTGCAACGATATCTCTTAGTTGTTCAAGGCTCAAGTTTGAGAGGCGCGATCTAAGTTCATCCTCACCGCTTTCTCGAATTACTGCGACAGGATCGAATGCCGCCGGAGGACGACGATTCTTTGGACGTCCAGCGACTTTCGGTCTTGAACTAGATTTCTCTTGCCGGCGATTTTCCAAACCCAGCACATCGCCCAATTTTTTTGCAAACACTGGATTACGCTCAGCCTCGTCGGATATGGCTCTAGCCAACTCAAAAAGCCTTCTCTTGACTTTCATCGTCGATCACTCCAATTTCTCGAGTATCTCCGTAGCAAGATCTATGTAAGAGCTTGCTTGGCCTCGGTATCCGTATTTCCCCTTCAATGTGCGAGAATAGGGCAAGTGTTCCGCTGCCGCTGCGATGTCGTTGGATTGGGGAATTATTGTTTCGAAGACAGGAGCGTCGTTTGCCGCCTTCAGTTCATGCATTACGTTCCTATGCACTGTTGAATTGCTCTGGAATTTTGTGACGATTATCCCCAACGGATCAATCGGCTCTGCGATTTCCTCCGAGAACTCACGAACCCGAGTAACGATTTGTGGAATTCCATATGTTGATAGAATATCCGGAATAGTTGGGATAATGTAGCTCTGCGAAATTCGAAGCCCGTTTAGGGTAATGATACCCAAGTTTGGCGGGCAGTCCACAATCACCACGTCGTAGTCATCGAGACGAGCCTTCACAGCACGCCACAGTAACTCAATTGGATTCACAGAATAAAATTTCCCACTGGGTGTCGAGGCAAGTTGATCCTGAACGTCGATGAGGTCTAGGCTTGAGGGAAGAAGATCGACAGTATAGGCTGACGAAACATCTGAAACGTGTTTCTGCAGCGCATTGTCAAATTCAAATTGCCTGCTGTTCGACTCAAGAGCGTACTCAAAAAGACGCGCTAGAGTGCGGTCTTCATCGTTTAGTTCGCGCCACTTTTCTTCGCCGATTAACATCGTGGTCGCATTGGTCTGCGGGTCGAGGTCGATAACAAGGACTCGCTTACTAAATTCGCCTGACATCGTTTCCGCTAAGGCAACCGTCGTCGTCGTTTTGCCGACACCGCCCTTAAGGTTGATGATCGAAATCACATGAGCCATTGGAACACTTCTCCTCCTTAGCCAAACACGAACCTGTGATCGACGGAACACAGGTCCGGACGCCAGTTCTGCGATTGGCTCTGGGAAGTCGATCGACCGCACACGCCAGTTGGCAACCGCCTGACGCGAAACCTTCGCTATTGCGGCGATCTCGTTGATTCCAACCAATTCGTCGTCAATTGGTGCCATTCGCAGCGCCTGTGAACGCCGTACACAGATTTTTGTGTACAGCGTTCACAGGTCAGTGTCAATGCATTTTTGGGTCGGTGCCATCAGCGCGACCACACGCAGCAGCACTGCATAGTCAGCGGCTGATAGCGTTCACAGGAATCGGATTTCAGCTACAACAGAAAATTGGCGGATTGGGTGCCAGAAGAGTTTGCCGTCTCGGTATCACGGCCTGCGCCCGTCGCCCTTCACGCCGCTTCCAGCACCCGCTCCAGTTTTTCCACGGCCGCATCTTCGTCGAGGCCGTCGATGGCGGCGACTTCGCGGGCCAGGCGCTCGAAGGCGGCCTGGTAGATCTGGCGCTCGGAATAGGACTGGTCCGGCTGCCCGGCGTTGCGGTGCAGGTCGCGGATCACCTCGGCGATCGAGACCGGGTCGCCGGAATTGATCTTGGCCTCGTATTCCTGGGCCCGGCGGCTCCACATGGTGCGCTTGACGCGCGACTTGCCCTTGAGCGTCTTGTAGGCGGTGTTCATAACCGCGGTGTCGGCGAGCAGACGGAGGCCGGAGGTATCCGCCTTGGCGACGGGGACGCGCAGCGTCATCTTCTCCTTGGGAAATTCAATAACGAACAAGTGCAGGTGCTGTCCGGCGATCTCCTGTTTCTCGGTACCGGTAATCCGGCCGACGCCATGCGTCGGATAGACAACGTAATCGCCTTTCTTGAATTTGGATTTTACAGCCATGCCGCTCCTCACCCCCGTTGTTTCTCCATGCCCCGGCGCAGCGCCGGCCAGGCCCGCTGAAAGGCCGGCGACAAAAAAGCGCCGAACACCGGAATATCCTGCGGACGGCGCTAACCGGTACGCCCCGATAGGCAGCCGACCGCAAGCCGCAGCCGATCCCCCTTTCGGATGCGTGTAACCTATCACAAAAAAACGGAAATTTCCAGTTTTACGGCCGCGGCAATGCAGCCGCAGCACTGCGGCAGGATGGCCCGCCGGGCCCCGGACGCCGGATATTCCGCGCGCCGTCCCTACTGCGCCGCCGGCTGGTCGCTGAAATGTTCCTCGAACTTGTTGGGGACGTCCTTCCAGTCATCGGCGTCGCCCGGCGTCTCGCCCTTGCGGTTGATGTTCGGCCATTGCTCGGCGTAGGTGCGGTTGACCTCGACCCAGCGCTCCACATCCGGTTCGGTATCGGGCAGGATGGCCTCGGCCGGGCATTCCGGTTCGCACACGCCGCAGTCGATGCACTCGTCCGGATGGATGACCAGCATGTTCTCGCCTTCGTAGAAGCAGTCCACCGGACAGACCTCCACACAGTCCTGATACTTGCATTTGATGCAGGCTTCGATGACGACATAGGTCATTCGGAATGTCTCCCCCGGCTTCCATCCGGAACTGTCGTATGACGATGCCAAGCGGCTTATCGTGGCGCCGCGCCCGTTTCAAGCGATTTTCGGTGCAGCGCGGCGGGAAAACCGGCGCATGACGGCTATGCACCCTGACCGGCGCCGCCACGCCCCGGCCGCTGCGCGCAACCGCGACCCGATCGCCGCAGTCGTGCTGCCCCGCCTGTTGCAGGGCGCCCGGGTGCTGGAAATCGGCAGCGGCACCGGCGAGCATGTCGTCCATATGGCAGCCCTGCGGCCCGATACAAGCTGGCAGCCGTCGGATCCCGATCCGGCCTGCCGCGAGAGCATTGCCGCCTGGGCTGCCCATACCGGCCTCGCCAATGTTGCGCCGCCGCTCGACCTGGATGTCCGCATCACGCCCTGGCCGGTCGCGGAAGCGGATTTCATCCTGTGCTGCAACCTGATCCACATCGCGCCGTGGCCGTGTACCGCCGCCCTGCTCCGGGGCGCCGGCCGGCTGCTCAACGCCGGCGGCGAGCTGCTGCTCTACGGCCCGTTCAAACGCGGCGGCGCCCACACCGCGCCGAGCAACGCCGCCTTCGATGCCGCCCTCCGCCGCGAGGATCCCGACTGGGGCGTGCGCGATCTGGAAGAGGTGGCCGTGCTGGCGGCGGAGAACGGACTTTCGTTCGTCGAGGCGGTGCCGATGCCGGCCAACAATTTCTGCGCCGTCTTCCGGAAGGCGGAACCCGGCAAGACTGAACCCGATGCCGGGGCATAACGCGGGTCCGGCTGGCCGGCGTTCGCCGGCCGGGTCACGAAATTGCCTCAAATGATCGCGGAATTGCCGCGATTGGCCGGTAATCCTGCCACAGGCCGGTGGGACATTCGGTCCGGTCGATACGGCGCGAACCCCGGCGTCGGTCGGCAGACCGGAGCGGTTATCCCGAACCGGCCGGGACGTGGTGGAACGGGAATTCGGCGGCAGGATTCCCGCTCCGCACTCCCGCCTCTCCTCCGGAAAGGCCGTGGCGCTGCCCTCCCCAGGCGCCGCGGCCTTTTCGATTGCGCAGCACGGCTACCGATGGCTTGACAGGGCGGTAACGGCTTGCACCATCCGGGCCGGACGGCGGGCGCGGCTGCGGGCCGCCGGTTGTGCATCCGGAACTGTGCGGGACGGCGGCGGTGCTCGAGCGGCTTTACGGTTGGGCGATGGCGAAGGCGGCGCATCCGCACGCCTTCTGGTGGCTCGTCGCCTTCGCCTTTGCCGAGGCGACCTTTTTTCCCCTGCCGGCGGATATCCTGCTGATCCCGATGGTCCTGGCCGTGCGCGCCCGGGCATGGCGGCTCGCGGCGGCCTGCACTGTGGCCTCGGTCGCCGGCGGCTGTTTCGGCTGGCTGATCGGCACGTTCGCTTTCGAGGAACTCGGCCGGCCGCTGCTCGAACTCTACGGCGCGATGGACAAAATGGCGCTCCTCAGGGCGGAGTACCACAAATACGGCGAACTCTTCGTCGCCATCGGAGCGGTCACGCCGGTGCCCTACAAGGTGGTGACCATCGCCAGCGGCTTCTTCCAGATGGACCCGGCCAGCTTCGCGCTGGTCTCGCTCATCGGCCGCAGCGTGCGCTATTTCTTCGTCGCCGGCGCCGTCTACCTCTTCGGCCCGCTGATCGACCGCTTCATCAACCGCAACGCGCAACTCGCCTTCGCGGTCTTCACCGTGCTGCTGCTCGGCGGCTTCGTGCTGGTCGCCTGGGTACTGTAGGCAACCGCCCCTGGTTCACTCCGCCGCAACGGCCGGAGCTTCCGCCGGCGTCACCCGCGCGGCGCAGAATTTGAAGCTCGGAATCTTGCCCCAGGGGTCGAGCATCGGGTCGGTCAGCAGGTTGGCCGGCGCGTCGGTGAAGCAGAAGGGGATGAAGACGGTGCCCGCGGGCACGGCGGTATCCATCCGCGCCGCCAGGTCGATGGCGCCGCGCCGCGTCTCGACCCGCACGGGGTCGCCCGGCGCGATGCCGAGGCGCTCGAGGTCGGTCGGGCTGAGCGAAGCGACCGCCTCCGGTTCCAGCGCTTCCAGAATCGTCGCCCGGGTGGTCATGGCGCCGGTGTGCCAGTGCTCGAGCTGCCGGCCGGTGGTCAGGATCATCGGATAATCGGCGTCCGGCCGCTCGCCCGGCGGCTGCGGTGCCGCCGGCACCAGCTTGCCGCGCCCGTTGGCCGTCGGGAAGCCGTCGCCGAACACGATCTCCTCGCCCGGCCTGTCCGGCGCCGCGCTCGGGTAGGTCACCGCGCTTTCGCGCTCCAGCCGCTCCCAGGAGATGTTATCGAGGGACGGCATGGTCTGCGCCATCTCGGCGTAGACGTCGGCCGGGCCGTCGTAATTCCAGTCCATGCCCATGCCGCGGGCGATGTCCTGGATGATCCGGATGTCGTGACGCGCCTCGCCGGGCGGGGCGAGCGCCTGGCGGCCCATCTGGACCTGCCGGTTGGTGTTGGTGACCGTGCCGGTCTTTTCCGGCCAGGCCGAGGCCGGCAGCACCACATCGGCGTGCCAGGCGGTCTCGGTGAGGAACAGGTCCTGCACCACCAGATGATCGAGCTTCGCGAGCGCGGCGCGGGCATGGGCCGTATCCGGGTCGGACATTGCCGGGTTCTCGCCCATGATGTACATGCCGTCGATCTCGCCGGCGAGGATCGCGTTGACGATTTCCACCACCGTCAGGCCGCGATTCGGATCGAGCGTACCGCCCCACAGGTCCTGGATCGGCGCGCGCAAATCGGCGTCTTCGACCGACTGGTAGTCCGGCAGGAACATCGGGATCAGCCCGGCGTCCGACGCGCCCTGGACGTTGTTCTGCCCGCGCAGCGGATGCAGGCCGGTGCCCGGCCGGCCGACCTGGCCGGTGATCAGCGACAGCGCGATCAGGCAGCGGGCGTTGTCGGTGCCGTTGACATGCTGGGAAATTCCCATGCCCCAGAAGATGATCGCGCGCTCCGCCCGGGCGAACTTGCGGGCGACCGTGCGCAATTCCTCGGCGCCGATGCCGCAGACCGGCGCCATCTCCTCCGGCGTGAAGAGCCGGATATGCTCGGCGAAGGCGGCGAAGCCCTCGACAGTCGCCTGAACATACTGCTCGTCGTAGAGCTTCTCCTCGACGATCGTATTGAGCAGCGCGTTCAGCAGCGCGACATCCGTGCCGCCCTTGAACTGCAGCATGTGGCCTGCGTGGCGCGCCAACGCCTGGCCGCGCGGATCGGCGACGATCAGGGTCGCGCCGCGCGCCGCCGCCTGCTTGAAATAGGTCGCCGCGACCGGGTGATTCTCCGTCGGGTTGGCGCCGATGACGAAGATCACGTCGCTGTCCCGGCAGGCCGTGAACGGCGCGGTGACGGCGCCGGAGCCGATGCCTTCGAGCAATGCCGCGACCGAGGAGGCATGGCACAGCCGGGTGCAATGGTCGACATTGTTGGTCCCGAAACCGGTGCGCACCAGCTTCTGGAACAGGTAGGCTTCCTCGTTGGAGCCCTTGGCCGAGCCGAATCCGGCGAGCGCGTTCGGCCCCTTCTCGTCGCGGATGCGGCGCAGCCCGCCAGCGGCGCGTTCCAGCGCTTCCTCCCAGCTCGCTTCCCGGAAATATTCGAGCGGGTTGGCCGGATCCATGACGATGTCGGCGGATTTCGGAACATCGCCGCGCCGGATCAGCGGTTTCGTCAGGCGTTGCGGGCTGTGGGCATAGTCGAAGCCGAAGCGGCCTTTCACGCACAGCCGCTGCTCGTTGGCCGGGCCGTCGCGGCCGTCGACGTAGAGCAGCCTGCCGTCCTTCAGATTGTAGGTGATCTGACAGCCGACGCCGCAATAGGGGCAGACGCTCTCGACCGTTTCGTCGGGAAATCCGGTCCGCACGCCGGCAGCGTCCAGCAGGTTCGCCGGCATCAGGGCGCCGGTCGGGCAGGCCTGGACGCACTCGCCGCAGGCGACGCAGGTGCTGGCGCCCATCGGGTCGTCCATGTCGAACACGATCTTCGAGCCGTGGCCGCGCTCGGCCATGCCGATCACGTCGTTGACCTGAACTTCGCGGCAGGCCCGGACGCAGAGGTTGCAGTCGATACAGGCGTCCAGATGGACCGCCATCGCCGGATGGCTGACATCAGGCGCCGGCGTCGCGCGCGGCGGCAGGCGGCTCTCTTCCAGATCGACCCGGTCAGTCCACTGCCAGAAGCGGCTGTCGGGATCGCGCGCGACCTCCCTGGCCGGCTGGTCCGCGAGCAGCATCTCGAAGACCATCTTGCGCGAGGCTTTGGCGCGTTCGGAAGCGGTGCGCACCGCCATGCCTTCGGTCGGCAGACGGATGCAGGACGCGGCGAGCACCCGCTCGCCCTCGACTTCCACCATGCAGGCGCGGCAGTTGCCGTCGGCGCGGTAGCCCGGCTCGTCGGCATAGCAAAGATGCGGAATTTCCGTGCCCAAACGGTCCGCGACCTGCCAGATCGTCTCGCCCGGCGCGGCCGTGACGGATTTACCATCCAGCGTAAAGGTAATCGCTTCGCTCATGGCCCGGCCCCGGTACCTATCTGGTACGCGTTGCGGCGGAGGCAACCGCCGAAACCCGCCGTGAAGCACGACTTTTCAGCGGATTCAAGGGACTTTCACGGGATCGGCACCGCCGAAACGACGCGGCAAGCGGACCGGTTAAAACCGGTTCGAAACTCGGCGGTTCCGTGCCCGATCGATCAGGCGCCGTCTCACCGCCCCGAATAGTCGCCTTGCCGCTTCTCAAGAAGGGCGTTGACGGCTTCCAGATGGTCCTCGCTCTGGTGGCACAGGGCCTGGCTGACAGCCGCGCTCTCGAGGAAGCTCGGCAGGTCCGTCTTCATCGCGGCGCGCAACAGGCGCTTGGCTTGGCGCACGGTCTTCGGCGGCTTCGAGGCAATCACGCCGGCGAACGCCCGGGCCTCGTCCATCAGGGCTTCCGGCTCCACTACCTTCATGCACAGGCCCCGGCTGAGCGCCTCGTCGGCCGCGATCGGCCGGCCGGTGAAGGTCATTTCCGCGGCGACCTCCCACGGCACGCGCCGCGGCAGGAACCAGCTTCCGGCGTCGCCCGGGATCAGACCCAGGCTGACGAAGACCTCGCCGAACAGGGCGGTCGTCGAGGCGATCCGGAAATCGCACATGAAGGCGAGGTCGCAGCCCGCGCCCATCGCCGGCCCGTTGACCGCCGCGATGGTCGGCACGTCAAGCCCGTAGATCGCCAGCGGAATCTGCTGGATGCCGTACATGTAACCTTCGGCGAGCTGCTGGCCCGGACCTCCGAACATGCCGGCCCGGTCGCGCATCGCCTTGACGTCGCCGCCGGACGAGAAGGCTGTGCCCGCGCCGGTCAGAATCATGACCGAGACTTCGGCATCGCGCTGCACCCGGCCGACCGCGCCGACCAGGGCGTCGATCGTCTCGGGGCCGGAGACCGGGTTGCGCCGGTCCGGATCGTTCAGCGTGATTGTGACGACGCGGCCGGCCTTTTCGTAGAGGACCGGATCGGTAGGCATGGAACACCTCACAAATTGCGTGGCGCGGCGTTCCCCCGGCCGTGCGGAACCGGGGGAGGGGCCGCCGCCGTCGCGAACGCAGCAGGCCTCTACTTCTTCGCCTGCGACTCGTAGAAGTTGACGATCTTGATGACGTCGCCGGCGTCGAGCCGGCCGAGCGGGCCGTCGCTGTAGCTGGACAGGACCACCTTGCCGGTCTCGCCGTTCACGATGAACTCGGACGGCTGGATGATCTGGCGCCGGTCTTCCCACCAGGAACCCAGTGTATCGGCGATGTCCCGCTTCACGCCGTAGCCGAACGGGAAACCCTTGCCGTCGGCTATTTTCCTTGCGTTGTCGATCGTATCGACGCTCGCGGCGACCACGGACGCGTTCGCTTCGCGGAGCCCGTCAAGCTGTTTGCCGAAGCCATCCAACTGATGGCGGCAGAACGGTCACCAGTGACCGCGATAGAACAGGATGACCCGATACTTTGTATCCAGACCGTCGGGCAGGCGCATCGTTCCGCCGTCGACCAGATCGATCGACAGTTCGGGGAAGGTCGCGCCGATGCCGAGTTTCGCACCCATGCCGGCAGTTACCTTTTTTCGAAGTTGAAAACACCGGGGTTGTGCCGCCATTCGGCCCGAAGGGCAAGGGGGCGCTTCGGCCGATCCGACGGCGCATTCCGGGCGAATTTTCCGCTAGGCAAGCAACCCGAGGCGTTCCGCCGCCGTCAGCGCGAGCGCAGCGCCGACCAGCACGATGCCGCCGCCGCCCGCCAGACCGGCGACCCGGTGCGCCAGATTGCGGTAAATTGCCAGGCCGGGTCTCGTGTTTGAGGCCCGGGCCGCGCCGCGCCGGGCGTAAATCGCCGCCAGGCCGATCGCCGATACGGTGATCGCCACGCCCAGCGCCATGACCAGCGAGCCCAGAATGCCGACGATGAAGATGCCGTTGGCCAGCGTGAACAGCAGCACGATCACCGAGCCGGTGCAGGGCCGCAGCCCGGCGGCGACAGCCACGGGAACCATGGCCCGGAGGCCCGGCTCCGCCGGTCCGAAGTCGCCATGCTCATGCTCGTGATGCCCGCCCGGCCCATGCCCGTGAGAACAGCCGCGGCCGACGATGCCGCCCCAGATCATCCACAGGCCGAGCAACACGATCAGCGCATAGCTCGCCAGTTCGACCCAGGTCGCATTGCCGATCAATTCCAGCGTGCCGGCATCCAGCGACAGGGCGAAGACGCTGACCAGTCCGATCGCCACCAGCGCCTGGGTCAGGGCGATCAGCCCGCTCATGATCACGCCGTCCCGGGGCGAAGCCCGGTTGGCGAGGAAATAGGCGGCGACGACGAACTTCCCGTGGCCCGGCCCGGCCGCGTGGAACAGGCCGTAGAGGAAGGAGAGCAGCAGGATGGCCAGCACCGGCGCAATGGCGCCGCCGGACTTGTAGGCATTGACCTGCCGGGCAAGATTGTCGTTCAGCCGCCGCTGCCAGCGCGCGACTACCAGGATGAAGCGTTGCACGGCGGCGGGCGGGCGGAACTGCGACCGCTGCGGCGCCTTTTCCGCCGGCGCGGCGCCTGGCCTGGCCGGCGCTCCCTTCGGGTCGAGGCCGAAGGGGTTCTGCGCCGCCACGGGCCCTGCCGCCGTTGCCGGAATTCCGACGGCGAGCACCGGCACCAGCATTGCCCACAGGACGAGGCGGTGCAGAAGCCCGCGGTCCGGAATCATCGACGCATACATATGCATTCAGATGGGGCGGACATGGCGTTGCGCGACACTGGCTTTGGCCCAATTCCGCCGAAAGTCATCCGGTAGGACAGTTGAAATTGAGCATCTGCGGCACAATAAGGCCGAAATAGATCGGGTTTTCGAAATCGTCCCGCATGACCGTCCTGCATCCGGCAGGGGCTGCACCGGCGAAGGTTATGGGATTTTGCTTCGCGAGGTCGACGTCGACATAGTAGGTCTTGTCGATGAACAGGAGTGCCGGATTATCACCGCGCGGATCGACGGGCCGCGGCAGCGGCAGCGTGAAGCGATAGGTAAGCCGGCCGTCCTCAATCGCGGCGGCAAAGCCGGTGACCTTTTCGAGCTTCATCTCCTCGCGACCGAGCCGCACGACGGTAAAATAGTTAAAGTCCTTCAGGGCGTCGAAAGCGCCGCGGCGCACCATCTCCGCTTCGCCGGCGTCCAGCTTGCCGTCCCGGTTCCTGTCGAAGGCATGGATCACCACGCCGCCGAATACCGCGTCGAAAGTCCAGTGCTGGCTGATCGCCACGACCTTGCCGTCCTCCATGTGGAATACAACCCGCGCGTCGATGAAAATATGCGGGTGGGCGGCGGCAGGCCGGACCATGCCGATCGCCCCGGCGAGCAAAATGGAGACAATCAACAGGATTCGCATGCAGAACTCCGTGTGGGCGGCAGGTAGCACGGCAAATTGCCGGTTCAGCGCCGGGCAAAGGAAACCGTGGCGAGACAGTACCGTCAACGGCCAGCATTCCGCTTTCGCTTCGCTTCCGCGGACAGGTTGGCCGGATGATGTAAAATACCCGATCCCGAAGCCGAATGCACCATGACCGAATCGCCTCCGAAACGGACCTTTCCGAAGTGACCGACGAAGACGGTGCAAGACAACTCCTGATCGTCGGCCATGTGCCGTCGTACAATACGCGGCGCCTGCGCGATGCCGCAGCCGACGCGGCGCGGGGCGCCTTGGACGGCGACGGCGTGCGCGTCGTCGCGCAGAGCCCGTTCGAGACGCAGCCGGAGCATGTCCTCGCCGCCGATGCCGTCATTTTGGGGACCACGGAAAATCTAGGCTACATGAGCGGAGCGCTGAAGGATTTCTTCGATCGCTGCTACTACCCCTGCCTGGACCACACCCAGGGCCTGCCCTATTGCCTCTATATCCGCGCCGGCCATGACGGGACCGGCACGCGGCGCGGCGTCGAAACCATCCTCACCGGCCTGCGCTGGCGCGCGGTGCAGGAGCCGGTGATCTGCCGGGGCGACTGGGACGAAGCGTTTGTCGAACAGGTTGCGGAAATCGGAGCGGCGATGGCGGCCGGCCTGGAGGCGGGCATCTTCTGACAGCCTCACTGCCGGGCCGCGCTGTCCCGGGTATTATTGCCCGCCGAACAATTCGTCGAGCACAGCCGTGTATGTCTCTCGCGCCTCCGCGCCGAAACAGGCAAAGACGACCCTTTCCGGGGCGCTGCCGCTTTCGAAATGGGCCCGGGTCTCGGTCAGGGCGATACGGGTCGCCCGGTCCAGCGGGTAGCCGTAGACACCCGTGCTGATCGCCGGAAAGGCGATGGACGCGGCACCCTTCTCCGCCGCGATCCCGAAACAGCGGCGGTAGCAGCGCGCCAGCAAATCGGGTTCGCCGCGCTCGCCGCCCTCCCAGATCGGGCCAACCGTGTGGATCACATGGCGGGCGGGCAATTCGTAGCCGCCTGTCGCCTTGGCGTCGCCCGTATCGCACCCGCCCAGCGTGCGGCATTCCTCAAGCAGACGCGGCCCCGCGGCCCGATGAATGGCGCCGTCGACCCCGCCGCCGCCCAATAGCGCATTGTTGGCCGCATTGACGATGGCGTCGACGCGCAACGTCGTGATGTCGCCTTCGTAAATCTCTATCCGTTCGCGCATCCGGCTTCTTCAGCGGGCAGAAGTATCAGGTATGCGGAGCCTAACTCTCCGCAGCGGCCTCGGCGGCAGCCTCCACGACGAGGGTCGTGCCGTCGACGTCGACGACAGCGATGCGTGTGCCGGCGGCAAGCTCGCTGCCCTGGGGCGCGACCGTAAAGCGCCAGACGCTGTCGCCGATGCGCACCCGTCCGCGCCCGCCGGATGTCGCGGCATCCAGCGTGTGCTGCGTGCCGATGAGCGTCCTGCCGCGCCGGTTGAGCGTCGGGTGGTCGGTCGGCGCCTGACGCGCGGCGACGATGCGCCTGCCGATGAAGATGGATATGACCGAGAGCACGGCGAAAAGGATCGCCTGAATCTCCCAGCTCATCGAAGGGATCGCCGCATAGGCGAGGCCCGTAATCACTGCGGCGATGCCGAGCCACAGGAAGATGACGCCCGGTACCAGTACCTCGATCAGCATGACGAAGACGCCGAAGGCCAGCCAATGCCAGAAAGAGACGTCCTGCACCCATTCAATCATCGTCGGTTACTCCCGGCCCGCGGGTCAGCCGCCGCCGGATTTCGGCACCGTACCGCTCGCCGGCTTTCCGCCGCCGTCCCCGTCGCCGAACGCCTGGCGTGCGATTTCAGTAAGGCCGCTGACCGCGCCGATCACCCCCGACGCCTCGAGCGGCATCAGGATCACTTTCTGGTTGCGCGCGCTGCCGATAGTCTCCAGCGCACCGACATATTTCTGGGCGACGAAATAGTTGACCGCCTGGATGTTGCCCTCGCCGATCGCCTTGGAGACCATCTCGGTCGCCCGGGCCTCGGCCTCGGCCTCGCGTTCACGCGCCTCGGCGTCCCGGAAGGCGGCTTCGCGCCGCCCTTCGGCGTCGAGGATCTGGGCCTGCTTCTGGCCCTCGGCGCGCAGGATTTCGGACTGGCGGACGCCCTCGGCCTCCAGGATGGTCGCCCGCTTCTCGCGTTCGGCCTTCATCTGGCGCGCCATGGCCTCGACCAGCTGGGCCGGGGGTGTGATGTCCTTGATCTCGATGCGCGTGATCTTGACGCCCCAGGGCGAGGTCGCCTCATCGACGACGCGCAGCAGGTCGGCGTTGATCTTGTCGCGCTGGGACAGCAGTTCGTCGAGGTCCATGGAGCCCATAACCGTCCGGATATTGGTCACCGTGAGATTGAGGATGGACAGTTCGAGGCGGCGGACCTCGTAGGACGCCTTGACCGCGTCGAGCACCTGGTAGAACACCACGCCGTCCACCGTCACCATGGCGTTGTCGCGGGTGATGATTTCCTGGGATGGAACGTCCGTGACCTGCTCCATCACGTTCTGGCGCCGGCCGATCCGGTCGACCAGCGGCACGATCAGATGCAGGCCAGGCGCCAGCGTCCGCGTGTAGCGGCCAAACCGTTCGACAGTGTATTCGAAGCCCTGCGGCACCGTCTTCACACCCATGAAGACCAGTGCGATCGCCAGCACGATGACGACGACGACGAAGATCGAAAAGGGATCGACCATATTCGCAATGCCTCCCTATGCGGGCGGGTTCCGGTTAACGGCCGCGCCCGTTCGCTGTCACTGGATATTGGGCGGATCGGCGCCGAAACAATAGAATGCGGCCGGGTGGCGAAGCGGATTTCCGCACAACCGTGCCGCGCCGGCACTGCCGTGCACAATACGCGTTTCTTGATGCCGTGGGCCGGGCCGGTTTACCGGAGGCCGCAAATTCCGGTTACAATGCTGCTCTGAAATCGGAGTCGCCGATTTTCGAGGCTGACCGGCGACCCGTGAAAAACAATTAACAGGCCGCGCCATATACGGAGCCGGAAAGGGCTCCTGCTCGATGTCCGACAACTTGACACGCTACCGGGAACGCACTTACCCGCCGCCCTATCCGGACGGCTGGTACAGGGTTGCAGCATCCAGTGAAATCCGACCGGGAGAAGTCAGGCACGTCCAGTGCCTGGGTGAGCAGATCGCGCTGTTTCGCAGCCGGACAGAGGGCCGGATCGCCGCCGTGGAGGTGTTCTGCCCGCACCAGGGTGCGAACCTTGCCGATGGCCTGGTCGAGGGAGAACGGTTGCAATGCCCGTTTCACGGCTGGCAGGTTGACGGAGGTGGCAGGGTTCGCGACCGGCCCGACGCCGAGGATCTGCCCACCGCCCACCGGCACTGGGAAGCGATCGACTATTACGGCATGATCATGATTTACCGGTCGGCGCGTCAGGGCGCCCCGGCGCCCTATCGGCTTCCGCCTCAGCCGAAGATCGACAGCCGGCAGTTTGTCTGTCGCGGCCAGTACGATGCAGGCGAACAGGATATGCACATTATCGAATTTGCCGAGAACAGCGTCGATTTTCGGCACTTTTCGCAACTTCACGCCGTAATGCACATCCCGTGGACCAGCATTAAACTACCCTGGGTCAGAATTCGGCATGAGCCTTCGTGGTCGCTCGACGAAACGCTCGAACACGTTTCGTATTTCGGAGACGAGGCGACGCTCGAAATCGGAGGCCGGGTTTACGAAAAAACGAGATCCCGTGCGCTGATTACCTTTCTCGGACCTGGCAGTATCGTGAAGTTCGATTTCCACGTGCCGAAGATCGGCAAAGTCACGATGTTCCAGACGCACACGCCGGTGGAGCCGTTGAAGCAACGGATAATTTTCCGATGGTTCGCCCCCCGTCGCGTGCCGCGAATATTCGTTTCCTACGTCATCGGGAACTGGATTTCTCAGTGGCGGCAGGACGTAGAGATCTGGAAAGGAAAAATATACCAGCAACGCCCAATATTGGCTGCGGGTGACGGCCCGGTGTGGAAAATGCGCAGGTGGTACCGGCAGTTCTACCCTGACGATCGTGCCGAAGAACTGTCTGGAGAAAACAGCCATGCCGGCTGATTTTCATAACCCCATTTCCAAGGCAATCCGGCCGGAGGATACGGCTGAAGCGCTGTCGAAATACCTCAGGAGCCAGCAGCGGGGCCGCGAAGAATACGCCCTGATGGTACAGGCGTTCTACGACCTGATTACCGACTTTTACGAATTTGGATGGGGCCGGTCGTTTCACTTCGCACCGGGAATGGACGGCGCGTCATTTGAGGAGGCCCTTGCCGGCCATCAGTATTATCTGGGCAGAGCGATCGGCCTGAAGCCGGGCATGAAAGTGCTCGACATAGGTTGCGGCGTGGGCGGGCCCCAACGCTCGATCGCGCGAGAGTTCGGCGTATCGATCGTCGGGCTCAATATCAGCGAATACCAGGTCGGGAAGTGCGCCGTATACAACCGCAAGGCGGGCCTGGCCGATCGCTGCAGCGTTCTACGCGGGGACTTTCTGGATATACCGGCGGAAGATGAGAGTTTCGACGCGGCGTACCAAATCGAAGCGCTCCCGCATGCGCCGGACAAGACGGCCGCCTATGCCGAAGCCTTCCGGATCTTGCGGCCGGGAGCGGCTTTCGCCGGCTACGACTGGTGCATGACCCCGCTGTACGACGACGGCAACCCGGAGCATCGCGAAATCAGGGAGGGTATCGAGTACGGCAACGCCCTGCCGCAAATCGCTTCGTTCACGGATATTGCCGACGGCCTGCGCGCAGCCGGTTTCGAAGGGATCGAGGCGCGCGACCGCGCCCGGGACGCCGACCCCGGAACGCCGTGGTATCGGCCACTGGAGGGCAGTGCGCGTTCGCTGAAAGGTCTGCCGAGAACACCGCTCGGCCGCAAAATCACTTCGGCGGTCCTGCGCGTCCTGGAAGGCGTGCGCGCCGTACCCAAAGGATCGTTGGCGATTTCGGAAGTACTCAACGTGGCGGCCGACAGCCTTGTGGCCGCAGGGCGCCTCGGGATCTTCACGCCCATGTACTACCACAAGGCGCGCAAGCCGGATTGACCCGATTTCTCTTCGTAATCGCCGTATGCGGGAACACACGTCCCCGCTTCGGATCGATTGTGCCTCGACCGACGGCGGCGCCTTACATGTTCCCCTTGTTCTTCAGCACAGCGAGCACCTCCGCGGAAGCCATCACGTCGCCGAACTGCTGGATGAAGGTTTCGAGCGACGCCCGGTGTTCGTCGTCGGAGAGCGCGGCCAGGCAGTCCGACACCATGACCGTACGGTAATCCATCATCATGGCGTCCCGCCCGGTCGCCTCGCAGCACACGTTGGTCTTGGTGCCGGCGATCAGCAGGTTGCGGATGCCGTGGCTGCGCAACACCCGCTCGAGCGGCGACGAGCCGGGGATCAGCGCGCTGTAGCGGTTCTTGATGACCTTCAAGTCGTCGCTTCCGACGTCCAGTTCATGCCAGACCTGCTGGCCCTTGCCATCCGGCGCAAGGCTCTCGATCGTGCGGCGGCGCACGTCGGCGGCGACGAAATGGTCGAAGAACATGTCCCAGTCGCTGGCCCGGCTGTTATGGGCATTGGCGTGGTTGACCCAGATGATGGTGACCCCCAGCGAACGCAGCTCCCGGGTCAGCGCATTGATCGGCGTGACGATGCCGCGCGAGGCCGGCACTTCGGCGGGCGACTCCGGCGCAACGAATGTTTCCTGCATGTCGATCACGACCATCGCCGTCTCCGCCGGATCGAGGCGGTCGAACAGGTGATAGCGTCCGCGCCGGGCCAGCACGCGGTTTACGATTTCCTGCCTGATTTCGATGCTGTGCATGTGCGTTATCCGTTATTTCCGCCGCAGGCCGGCAACCGGTTCAGAAGGACAGGCCGTCAGAGAAGACCCAAGCGACGGTGGTTACGCCGTCGTGGCGGTTCTCCCAGCGGTGCGCCAGTTCCGAGCGGAAGTGCAGCGAATCGCCGGTCTCCAGGGTGAAGGTCTCGCCGTCGATGGCGTAGCGAATCGTGCCGTCGACGACATAGCAGAATTCCTCGCCGACATGGCTCATCGTCTCGGCGCCGGAAGTTGCGCCGCGCTGCAACACACCCAGGCGCGCCTCCAACACGCCGGAATGAAAATTGCCGTTCAGATCCTCCAGCGCAATGCCGAGTTCCGGATACTGGATCCTCGCCCGGTCGCCGCGCCGCGCCACGACCACGTCCTCCGGCTCGGCGCGGTAGCGGTCGACCAGAAAGCCCAGATTCTCGCCCAGCGCCATCGCCAGGTTGATGGCATGGACAAGGCTGGGCTGCAGCCGGCCGTTCTCCATCTTGCTGATCGTGCTCGGCGGCACCTGGGCGATTGCGGCCAGCGCGTTGACGGTCAGGCCCTTTTCCAGGCGCAGCGCGCGCAGCCGCGGGCCGACATGCTGGACATCGTATTTCGGTTCGGGCCGACGCGGCGAAGCGTCGGCGCTGCGCCCCGATGCTGTCGGCCGCTCGGTAAACAAGGGTCCTAGCCTGCCTGGACCGCGTGCAGCCGGTCGTCGAGAATGGGCGCGTCCTTCATCGCCGTCTCGGCGGCGAGCTGCCGTCCGCATCCCGGGCACAGGAAAGTGCGCAGCAGGACATGCCCCCGACTCCGGTAGGGCGCGCCGCCGGCGCCTGCCATCGGCCTTTCGCGCACCAGCGTCCGCTTCTTCCAGCCAGCGGCAGCCGGGCCGAAATCGTGGCCGCACCGGCCGCAATGCAGGTTGGCGCCGCGAAGTTCCAGAACGCCGCCCGTCCCGCCGCCATCCGGATCGCTCATTCGGCCGCCTCCGAATACAGTCGCTCGCTGTACTTTGCTGCGCGCAGGGCTTCGGTCGCCGCCGCATCGACCGCTCCGTTGCCTTCTGCGAAAACCACGCCGTAGACGTCGCGGGCCGATTGCGCGCTCACGACGCCGGTCCGGCAGTCCTCGAGCACCGCATCGGGTTCGCGCTCCAGCGGATCGCCGTAACCGCCGCCGCCATTCCAGCCGACATAGAGCGCATCCTCGCCCATCAGCGGGAACACGCCCCAGGTGACGGTTTCCTGCTCACCCGGCATGTCGTCGAGAGACTGGACGAAGCGGGGATCGACATTCTTCTCGCCCTGTTCCGCATCGTTGTTCCGGACCCAGACATAACGGTTGGGCGCGCCCGGATAGCCGCCGGCCAGGCCGTCGCTCATCGGGAAATCCGCGCCCTTGCCGGAGATGACGTAGTGGATGCCGCCATCCGGCGAATCGTGCGGTACGACGGCGAATTCCATGCCCGCACCGCCCCGGTACTTGCCGGGGCCGCCCGAATCGGTCATGCGCCGCCGGAACAGGTAGCGGATCGGGAAGCCGGCCTCGACCGTTTCGACATTGGCCATGCGCGAGATCGGGTTCGGAATCTCGCCACCGACATCGATGCCGTCGGCGAAAGTGCGCGCACCGCCCGAACCGGCGAAAGTCTCGGTGAAGATGCCGATGGCGTCGCCGCCATGCTGGTTCCGGCCGAATTTGAAGATGGCGAAATGATTGGCGTGCCAAACCGCCGTTGCCTCGCCACGGTACTTCCCGCTGCTCTCCAGCATCTTGCCGATGGTCGAGCAGGCGGCGTTGTTGACCGACTGGATCGCGCCCACAGTCGCGACCGAAACCGGCGCCGGCCGGGTACAGTTCACGACGGTGCCTTCGGGGGCGATCATCGTAATCGGCCGGATGACCCCCTCGTTCCAGGTAATGTCATAGCACAGCAGCGGGAACAGCGGCGCGAACAGGCCGCCCAGCGAGGCCCATTTGGTGCAATTCACCGAATAGGCGGCCTGGGGCGACGAGCCGGTGAAGTCGAAGACCAGTTCGTCGCCCTTCTTGGTCATGGTGAGGAAGACCTCGTAGACCTCGTCGAGGACCTCGAGATACTGGCGGGACTGCCATTGGCCGTCCGGCAGTTCCGCAAGCCGCTGGCGCAGCAGGTCTTCCGATTGGTCGATCAACTGCCGGCAGGCGACGTCCACCGTGTCGTAGCCGTATTTTCCGATCAGGCTAAGCATGCGGTCCCGGGCGACATTGTTGCAGGCGATCATGGAACGCATGTCGAGCGACACCATCTCGGGCGACCGCACCATGTTGAGCAGCGTGTCCATGACATCCTGCTTGAGCGTACCCTTCTCGACCAGGCGAATGCCCGGCGAGCTGAAGCCCTCGGTGTAGATGTCCTGCGCGTCTGGCGCGAACCCGCCCGGGTTCATTGCACCGATATCGTAGACATGGACAAAGCAGGCGCTCCAGGCGACCAGCTTCCCGTCGTGATGGATCGGCGAAACCAGGTAGATGTCCGACGTGTGCAGGGCGGCGGTGTAGGGGTCGTTCAACAGGAAGATATCGCCTTCGTTGATGTCGCCCTCGAAGCGCCGGATGATCGCTTTGCAGGCCTCGGCCGCGCTGGTCAGGTGGTGCAGGAAGCCGACGCCGCCCATGAGCAGCGAACCGTCGGCCCGGTATAGCGAGACCATCAGGTCGTGGCCCTCGTTGGTGATCGCGCTGCCGGAGACATGCTTCAGCGTGATCACCGCTTCGTCGACGATGCGGAACAGCCGGTGCCGGATGATGGAGAAGGTAATCGGGTCCATGACCGCGCCTCAGCGGAAGTCGATAACGATGTTGCGCAGTTCGTCCATGCGGGCGCGCTGGGCATCCTGCACAACAATGGTCGTAATCGGGGTGTGAATGACCGCGGGCCCGGCGATATCGTTGCCGGGACGCAGCCTGGTAAAATCGTATATGTCGGCCGGCGCCATGCCGTTGCGTGCGTCGACGAAGATCTCGCGCCGGCCGATCCGGGCATGGCCGGCATCCGGCCCCTCAAGCGGCAGGGATTCGATGTCCGGCCGTTGCAGCCGACCGCTGGCGCTGAGCCGGAACAGGGTCATTTCGATCCCGGCCTCGCGATAAGCCGACCCCTTGCCGTACTTGCGCTCGTACAGCGCCTCGAAATCGTCGATCAGCCCCTTGAGCGCCGCTGCATCCATAGGCTTGCGGCCATAAACCGGCGTCGTCACTTCATGCACCTGGCGAGCATAACGCAGGTCGATGGACCAATCGATGGCGGTCTCGGCCTCGCTGAACCCTTCGGCGGCCAGTTGCGCCCGCGCCTTTTCGATCATGGGCGCGTAAAGCACGTTGATCCGTTCCGGTTCGGTATCCCCCGGCAGGGTAGTCGTGACCGAATATTCGTGCACGATATCCGCCGAGACCAAGCCCAGGGCGCAGTTCACAGACGCCGTGTAGGGCACGATGATGCGTTTGACATTGAGTTCGGCAGCAAAGCTGGACGCGAGTATCGGGCAGGAGCCGCCGAAGGCGTGCAGCACATAATCGCGGGGGTCCAAGCCACGCTCCACGGTGATCTCGTGAATCAGGTCAGTCACCTGCGCCGAGGCGACCCGGAAGATGCCGAAGGCGGCTTCCTCGACCGGCAGGCCGAGCGGGCCGGCGACCTGCGTCTCGAAGGCGGCGCGCGCCGCCGCGATGTCCAGCGTCATGGCGCCGCCGAGGAAGATGTCCGGATCCATATAGCCGATCAGCGTGAATACGTCGGTGAGCGTTACCTCTGCGCCGCCGCGGCCGTAGCAGACCGGGCCCGGATCGGCGCCGGCGCTGCGCGGGCCGACGCGCGGGACGTTCGTGCGCGGATCGAGCGACACGATGCTGCCGCCGCCGGCCCCGATCGACACCACCTCGATCTTCGGCGCGACATAGTGATAGCGGTCGACCAGCGGTTCGCGGGCATATTCGATCTCGCCATTCTGGATGACGCCAACCTTGAAGGTCGTACCGCCCATGTCGGCGGCGATCACGTCGGCGTCGCCCATCAGGTCGCCGAGCGCCTTGGCGCCGATCACGCCGGCGGCCGGGCCGCACTCGATCATGCCGACGGCGCGGTCGGCGGCCTCCTGGGACGGCAGCAGCCCGCCATAGCCCTGCATGACCATGACCGGTCCGCCATAACCGCGGCCGGCGAGTTGCACCTTCAGGTCGGTCAGGTATTCGCTCGTAATGCGGCCGGCGTAGGCGTTGATGACTGCCGTGGAACTTCGCTCGTATTCGCCCGGCACCGGCGCAATGTCGCTCGACAGGGTGACATAGGCACCGGGCGCGACCCGCTGCACGATATCGCGCGCCTTCCGCTCGTTTTCCGAATTGTAGAACGACCAGAGGAACGAAATCGCGATCGCCTCGACCCTTCTTTCGCCGACGAGGTGGCGCACCGCCCGCTCAGTCGCTGTCTCGTCGAGCGGCAGCAGCACGGCGCCCTTGTAGTCGACGCGCTCGGGCACGCCGCATACGGCGTCTTCGGAAATCAGCGGCGCCGGCCGGTCGCTCGCCACCGGATGCTTGATCCAGTCCTCCGGCTGGCCGGCCCAGCGGCCGTAGGCGCCGCGCGTGACGAAGACCGTGTCTTCAAAGCCCTCGGTCGTGATCAGTCCGGTTGGCGCGCCGCCGCGGGTCAGCAGGGTGTTGTCGACCACCGTCGAGCCGTGCATGAACAGGTAGGTCTGCGCAAACAGGTCCTCGACGCCGAGGTCCATCTGTTCCGCCGCCCGGGCGATCGAATCGAGCACGCCGTCGGCGAAATTCGGCGGTGTCGACAGGGCCTTGCCCATGATAAACGCCTCGCCCGGCGCAACCACGATGGTGTCGGTACAGGTGCCGCCAACGTCGGTCGCCACGATGTATCGTTTCTGCCGGGCGTCTGTCGTCATCGAACCGCTGAATTCCTCCGTGGACTGCGGACTGCCGAGCAACAGCCGTTATGCCGGGGCCGCCTGATCGACGAGGACCAGGCACGCGCCGGCCGATCCGCCGCGGACCGCGCCATGCGGCTGCGACAGCAGATGGAATGCGTCGCCCTCTCTGCAGGTTTCCGCGGCGCCTTCGGTCGGATCGACGCAGACTGCGCCGTCGAGCACAAAGCCGAACATCGGGCGGTTTTCGGCCGCCGCGAGGGGTTCGCCAGCGTCCAGACGGACATAGCGCCCGGCCATCGCCGCCTTGCCCAGGCCGGCCGAAAGCGGGATCGTCTTCGCTCCGTTGGCCGCTGCGCGCTCGCGCTCAGCGGCGCGCACCAGATGGATGCTCCGTTTGCGCTCCGCGATCTCGCCGATCAGCCGGTCGACCGGTTTGTCCAGGGCTTCGAGCAATGCCAGAACCGTGAGCAGGCCGGGGTTTGACTCGCCCAACTCGATCTTGCGGATCGCCGCGACACTGACACCCGAAACCTCGGATAGTCGCTTAAGCGACCAACCCTTGGCGACCCGGTGCAGGCGCAGGTGCCGCCCCACCGCCGCGAGTTCGCTCCGGCCGAAACGGCCGCGCTGAAACATCCCGGATTTCCTGTCGAAAATTGACCCCGCACCAAAATCCTACGCGCACCCATTCATGTCAACCAGCACACCATTCGGCACCGATTTGAAACGGAGGTTCCGCCAGCGTGCAGCAATTTCCGTTTCGGATTACCCGCCCGGCATCCGGCCCGGCTCGCGCGTCCGGATCGTCGGCGCGGCAACGCCCGTCGAGACATATGGAAGCCGGCGAGAAGCCCCGTTGCCAGCATATTAGTGCAAAAGACAGTTTTTGGTATAATGAACCACTTGCACAGCCTGGCCGCGGTTCCGCTGCCGGGCTTGACGTGAGCAAATTTCTTGCGGAACCGGTACCGGCTCGGGGGCGGGCGCTCCGAGACAATCTTGCGGCCGTTCAGGTCATTGGAATGGAAAAAATACCGTCTGCCTATATCGATGGTTATGCGAATGGCCGGACGGTCGATGCCGGGCGGGCAGAGAACTACGTCGCGCACACCACCGTGGGCGATCCCGTCGCCGATGCGATGGTCGCCGACCTTACGGCCCTTGGATCCGAGGAATCGGGCCGGCTGATCCGCGCGGGCATGCACGGAGACGACGAAACCGCGCTTCGGAGCGCGCCGGCGTCTATCAGGGCGTTTTTCGACTCCTGCGCCAACCCACCGGATTGGGTGGATTATTCCGCGTTCCTGCCCGGTTGCCGGATGTTTCACAGGAATACGCGGCTCGTGCTCGCCGGTATGGTGGGCGGCGTTCTGGTCGAAGGATTTTCGACCAATATCGCCAAGTCTTTTTTTCTGACCGGCAAACTCCGGGACCAGGGCATCAGGCGGCTCAAGCAGAACAACCGTCACATGCTGGAGATTTTCATGCCCGGGGGCATGGAAATGCATAACGACGGCTGGACGCATTCCATCCGTGTAAGGCTGGTCCACGCAAAAATACGGACATTGATCGCAAATTCGGGCGAATGGGATGTCGACGAGCTGGGCACGCCGATCAGTGCGGCCCATGTCGGCTTTGCCGTCGCGGCCTTTTCGGCAAGGTTGTTGCACCATCTGGAGCGACTTGGAGGGAAGTTCGACGAAGAGGAACGACGAAGCTTCATGGCGGTATGGCGGTATTCCGGCTACCTGATGGGCATTCCCGAGACGATTCTGTTCCGCGACGAACCGGACGCGCTGGAAATCTTCAAGGTCGGCCGGATTTGCGAACCGCCGCCTTCGCTCGAATCGGCCGTCCTTGCGTCCTCGCTGATCAATTCGGCGCCCCTGTTCGCAGGCATGGACGAATCCCGCGCACGGCGCAAACTGGCCGGTTACATAGCTGAGATTTCGCGTGCCCTGATCGGCGACGAACTTGCCGAGCAGCTTATGTATCCGGAGAAAAAATCCTCGGGGACATTATGGCGGTTCCGCACGCTGAACCGGATCGAGAGCCTGAGGAACCGGCTGGTCCCGAACCGGGCGCGGGAGAATGTGAACCTCACGACAATTCTCGACGTATCCATGTTCGACGAGGAGGGCATCAGCTACAAACTGCCGGACCATGTCTATGCCGAACAATCGTCCCAATGGTAGGACCGGCGCGATGAAGCCGGTCTATGCTGCCTTCCCGATAGCGGACTGCGCCCCGGCACCGGCCGCGCCGGCGGGAATGCGCGGTATGCCGGTCGGGCGCCCTTCCCTGCCGGGGCACCGTTCGCTGAACCGATGACGTCCGTGCCGCTGGACCGCTACACCGCCGCAATTTTGCGCCGCCGATGGCTGGTCATCGGGCTCGCCGGCCTTCTGATGCTTGCGCTGACCGCCGGGGCCAGATTCATCGGCGTCACCAACGACTACCGCAGCCTGTTCGACGCCGACAATCCGCAACTGGCAGCGTTCAACGCTTTCGAGAACGTCTATGGCGCAACCAATACGGCATTGATAGCGGTCGCACCGGGCAAAGGCACGGTGTTTACCCGCGACACCCTGATTGCCCTTGAAGCCCTGACCGAGGCAGCGTGGAAAACGCCGTTTTCGACCCGGGCCGATTCGCTGGCCAACTACAACCATACCTGGGCGGAAGAAGACGATCTCATCGTCGAGCCGTTGGTCGATGACGCTGCGGCACTGAGCGAACAGGATATCCGGCGAATCGAAAAGATCGCGCTAAGCGAGCCGGAGCTCGTCGGCCGTCTGGTTTCCCGCGACGGTAAAGTGGCAGGATTGGCAATCACCTTTGCGCTCCCCGACAATCCGGATGCCGCGGTCGTCGAGATCACGGACTACCTCAATGCGCAGCTTGACCGTCAGCGGGCTGCAAATCCTGATATTGCCTACTACCTGACCGGCGACGTTCCCCTGAACCGGGCATTCGCCGACGCGACCAGGGACGATATGGAATCCCTCGCGCCGATCGTGTTCCTGATCATCGTTCTGGCCGCGGCCCTTCTCCTGCGCTCCCTGCTGGGTACGGTGGCGATCGTTGCGGTGCTCGGCTTTGTCATCAACACCACGGTAGGTTTTGCGGGCTGGATCGGCACGGTGTTCAACCCGGCCAATTCTGGCGTGCCGATCATCGTGATGACGGTCGCCATCGCCCACTCCGTCCACATCGTTTCGAGCACCCTGGCGGCCATGGGCAAGGGCATGGACCGGAATGCGGCAATCGCAGAAGCGTTGCGCATCAATGCCTGGCCGGTCTTTCTCACGTCGCTGACCACCGCAATCGGCTTTCTCAGCCTCAACGCCTCGGACTCGCCGCCCTTCCGGGTTCTCGGCAATCTTGTGGCGTTCGGTGTGCTGTGCGCGTTCGTCTATTCTCTGACATTCCTGCCGGCGCTCCTGTCGATCCTGCCTCTGCGAGCCAGGGCGCCGCGCAGCGACAAGACAGCCTTCTTCGACCGTTTCGGCGGTTTCGTGGTCGCCCGGCGCAAGGTCCTGCTAGCCTGCTCCGCGCTCGTGACGGTGTTGCTGATTACGGGCATCTCCAGGATCGAACTGACCGACAACTGGACGCGGTATCTCAGCGAGCGTTACCAGTTCCGCCAGGACACGGACTTCGTCATCCGGAACCTGACCGGCATGGAAACGCTGGAATATTCGCTGAAATCCGGACGCGAAGGCGGCATTACCGAGCCCGCCTACCTGCGCAAGGTCGAGGCTTTCGCCCAATGGTTCCGGGTGCAGCCGGAAGTTTTCCACGTTCAGGCCTTTTCCGACATCATGAAACGCCTGAACAAGAACATGCACGCCGACGATCCGGCCTCCTACAGGCTGCCGGAAGATGCGGAACTCGCCGCCCAGTTCCTGCTGCTTTACGAACTTTCGCTGCCGGGCGGCATGGATCTGAACGACCGGATCGACGTCGGAAAATCGGCGACGCGCATGACGGTCGTGATGCGCAGCCTGACATCCCAGAGGCAACGCGAACTCGATGAGCGGGCGCAAGCCTGGATCAGGGCCAACGCACCGGGTCTCGCCTCAGAAGCGTCGGGCGTCAGCATCGTCTTCGCGCATCTTTCCCAGCGGAACATTCAGAGCATGCTGACCGGCACCATTATCGCCATGGCGCTCATTTCGCTGATTCTGATCTTCGTCTTCCGCAGCATTCGCCTCGGCCTCGTGAGCCTCGTGCCCAATTTCATTCCCGCGGCCCTGGCCTTCGGCGTGTGGGGCTATCTGGTCGGCCGCGTAGGACTTGCCGGATCCGTAATGACGGCGATCGCCTTCGGCATCGTCGTGGACGATACGATCCACTTCCTGACCAAGTATCTGAAGGCGCGCCGCGAGGGCGTATCCGCGCCGGAGGCCGTGCGCTCGACTTTCCGGATCGTCGGCCATGCGTTATGGACCACAACCGCCGTTCTGTGCCTTGGCTTCCTGGTGTTTGCAGCATCGGGATTCGAAATCAGCTGGTCACTCGGCATTCTGGTTTCCGTTACCATCGGCTTCGCTCTGCTCGCCGATTTCCTGCTTCTCCCGCCGCTGTTGATGGCCATCGATCGGAGAAAGACATGATCCCCGCGTATTCCACCGGTTCGACAATCTGTGCCGCCGTTCTGCTGATTGCGGGTTCGCTGGCTGCGCCGCTTCCGGCCGGCGCAGCTTCTCCCGAAGAGGCCGGCCTCAAGATCGCGAAAGAAGCCTATGACCGCGACAAAGGCTTCGGCAATTTCACCGCGAACCAGACCATGGTGCTGCGCAACAAGCGCGGGCAGGAGAGCCGGCGCCAGCTCCGGATCAAGGTGCTCGAGGCCGAAGGCACCGGCAACAAGAGCCTGTTCGTGTTCGACCGGCCGCGCAACGTCAAGGGCACGGCGTTCCTCATCCATTCCCACAGGAAAAAGGCTGACGACCAGTGGCTCTATCTGCCGGCGCTCAAGCGGGTCAAACGCATCAGTTCGTCGAACCGCTCCGGATCCTTCATGGGCAGCGAGTTCTCCTATGAGGACCTGGGCGCCCAGGAGGTCGAGAAATACACCTACAAATTCCTGCGCGACGAGGCGTGCGGCAAACGCAAATGCTCTGTGGTCGAGCAGGTTCCGACGGCCAAGCGGTCCGGCTACCGCCGCCAGATCGTCTGGCGCGACAAGGAGGATTTCCGCCTCTGGAAGGTCGCCTATTACGACCGCAAGAACGCGCATCTCAAGACGCTGACACTGAGCAAGTACAAGCTTTATCTCGACCGGTTCTGGCGCGCCAACGAGATGGCCATGGTGAACCACCTGACCGGCAAGAGCACGGTCATGATGTGGTCGGGCTACAAATTCGGCAGCAAGATCAGCGAAAGTGAATTCACGCGAACCGGCCTGAAACGGGTTCGCTGATGGGATTTCGCGCCGCCATCTGTCGCGCAGCGTGCGGCGCGCTTTGGGTCGTATCGGCCGCCTGCGCGGCGCTGGCGCCGTCCGGTGCCGCTTTCGCCGAGCACGAACTCTCCGGCAAGATCAGTTTCGAGACTCGCTGGTTTCCGCGGTCCGCCGGGTTCGACGGCCAGCGCAGCTATAACGCCGGCTTCGTCGCGGAGCCCCAGCTTTATCTCAACGATCCGGAGAAATTCAGCGTCACCATCGTTCCGTTCCTCCGTTTCGACGCCGCGGACCGGACCCTGACCCACGCCGACCTGCGCGAAGCCTACCTGCTGTTGAACGGTCCTCTGGGCGAAAGCGAATGGGAAGTTCGCCTCGGGATCGACCGGGTGTTCTGGGGCGTCGCAGAAACGCGCAATCTGGTCGATATCGTCAATCAGACCGATCTCGTCGAAAATCCCAACGAGAAAGTCAAGCTGGGTCAGCCGATGGCCCACCTTACGCTCTCCGGCGACTGGGGCGTGGCAGAGTTCTTCGTGATCTCCTTCCATCGTCTGCGAACCTTTCCCGGCCGCGCCGGCAGGCTGCGTCCCCGGTTGATTATCGACAACGACCTCGCGACCTACGAAAGCGCGGCGGGGGACTGGCATCTCGATTTTGCCGCCCGCTACAGCCACACTTTCGGGCCGCTCGACATCGGCCTGAGCATCTTCGACGGCACCAGCCGGGAACCGGTCATGCGGCCGACATCTTTTCTTCTGGACAACAACGAGATACCGGTTCTCATCAATGGAAAACCGGTTCCGAACGGGCCTCTCGCGCCGCATTACGAGCAGATCCGCCAGTACGGCCTGGATGCCCAACTCACGATCGAATCCTGGCTGCTCAAACTGGAAGCCATCCACCGCAGCGGCGCCAGCAACCTCCCCGGCAAGAAAGAAGACTACGCCGCCTTCGTCGTCGGCGGCGAATACACCTTCAGCGGGATCTTCGAATCGGAAGCCGATCTGAGCCTGCTCGCCGAATGGCTGATCGACGGGCGCCGGCGCCGCTCGACCAACCAGTATCAGAACGACCTTTTCCTCGGCGTGCGCCTGTCGCTCAACGACGTCCAGGGCGCGGCCTTCACCCTCGGCACGCTTACCGATCTCGACTTCGGCACCCGAACCCTGTCGCTCGAATTCGATCGGCGCCTTACCGATTCCGTCTCGGTCAAGGCCGAGGCGATCCTCATGCTTCACGTCGGCAAGAAGGACGCCACCGTCTATCCGACCCGCCACGACAGCTTCGTGGGGGCGAAACTGGCTTACAATTTCTGATCGGCCGCGAATCCGGCCCGCGCTACGCCACCAGTTTTGCCAGTTCGCCTTTCTGGATTTTCCGGGTCGGCGTCATCGGCATCTCGTCGATAATTTCCAGCCGCTCGGGCCAGCGCATCTTCGCGACGCCGTTCGCTTCGAGATACCCGGTCACTTCCTCGAAGGTCAGGCCCGCGCCGGGTGCGAGGGCGACGAACAGGCACATGCGCTCGCCCAGCACATCGTCCGGCATCGGGACCACCGCCGCGAGCACGATCGCCGGATGGGCCTGCAGAAGGTTCTCGACATCGGTCGGATTGATCTTGATACCGCCGCGGTTGATCACGTCCTTGACCCGGCCGGTGATGACGACGTTGCCGTCGGCATCGACGGTCGCCAGGTCGCCGGTCCTGAAAAAGCCGTCGGCGGCGAAAGCCCCGGCATTGGCTTCAGGATTGTTCAGATATCCCGGGAAGATGCTGTAACCCGCAAGTTGCAGCTCGCCCTCGGCGCCGTTCGGGACTTCGGCATCGTCTTCCGGACTGGCGACCCGCACCTCGATACCGTCTGTCTTGCGGCCGGTGCTGGTGTGGCGGACCTCCGGCGGCGCGTCGAGCGGTGTCTGCATGATGAGAATGGTCTCGGTCATGCCGAACAACTGCCCCGTCCGACCGTTCGGCAACCGGCGCTCCAGCTCTGCGGCGACATCCGGCGGGCAGACCGAACCGGCGACGATTACGTCCCGGATCGAGTCGAGGCCGACGCCGTCGAGCAGCCCGGCCTTGATCGTCGCCGCGACGTGGGCCGGCGCGGAGAACACGACCGTCGGCCGGCCGTTGACCAGCCGGTCGGCATAGAGTTCCGGCGAGAACAGCGACATCAGGACGTTGGTCGCGCCGTGGCACAGGCCGAGCATCCCGCAGGACAGGCCGAAGACGTGGGTGAAGGGCGGCGCGACCAGCACCCGGTCCCCGGCGGTGAGGCCGATGGTCTGCGGATAGATGCGCAGGTTCGAGGTGAAGGTCTCGTGGGTCCGCACCACGCCCTTGGGCGACGCCGAGGTGCCCGAGGTGAAACACAGGATGACCGGATCGTCGGGAGCGGGCGGATCGGCAACCGGAGCGTCGCTCGCGCCGTCGATCAGGGTATCGAAATCGAGCCCCGCGCCGCGGCCGCCGATGACGATGATGTGCTCGAGCGATGGTACGTGCGCCTTCAGGCCCGCCATCGTCGCCGGCGCATCGTATTTTTCGTCGCCGGCGGTGCAGATGACGGCGCGCGCCCGGCCGTGGTTCATCAGCGGCGCCATCTCGCCGGCGCGGTAAGGCATGTGCAGGGTGCACAGCACGCCGCCCATCATCGCCACACCGAGGAAGGCGATGAGGAATTCGGGATGGTTGGGAAACTGGATCGCCACCACATCGCCGCGATTCAGGCCGAGGCCGAGCAGGGCATTGGCGAAGCGGCGTGAGCGATCGCGCCATTCGGCGTAGGTGATGTCCCGGTCCGGCGCGGCTATCGCCACCTTGTCCGGCGTTTCCCTGGCCCACCGCTCCAGATAATCAGCCAGCCGGTCGTCGTTCCAGAATCCGGCATCGCGAAATTGCTGCGCGAGGACCGGCGAATGACGCGGAAAATTGGTCAGACCGGTCATCGTTTGCCCGATCATCGTTTGCCCGCCCATCGCTGCACGGTCATTCCGCGGCGGCCCGGTCGGCCTGCGCCGCTTCTTCGCTCAGCAGCTTCGCCACCCAGCGATGCGCCCGGTCGACGCCCTTGTCGATATGCCAGCGCACCGGGCGCGCCGGCTCGGGCGCCCTGTCGAGCATCTTCTGCTGCGCCTCGATGACCGCGACATCCTCGAAGAAGGTGTCCCGGTTGGCGGTGAACATGGCGTCGGTCAGCGCCTCGTCGTCGAGCGCGGTATCCCGCTGGAGCGACCAGAAATAGTGGGTCGAGCGGTCGGTCTCCGGCGTCATCGCGTTGAGCACCCGGTTCTCGACGGCGTGGTCGGGATTGTCGGTCGCACTGACCCGCACGCTGATCACGATATTCGCCGCCGGGGTGAACGCGACCTCCTGACGATGGTTGACGGTGCCGTTGAAGCCGCACAGCCGTTTGAAGAAAGGCGACGGCTCGATGCCGCGCATGTCGCGGATAACCCGCAGGGCCTTCCCGTCGAATTCGGTCTTTACCGGCGCATCGACCACGGCGTCCGTGGCCAGCGTTTCCTGATGCACGAAATGGGCATGGGACAGGTCGAGGAGATTATCGCGGACGAGCGTGTAGTTGACCGCGACCGGCAGGGTTTCGCCACGGCCGGCCCAGCCCGGATCGTCGTTCCAGTGATAGTCCGGGATCGTCGCTTCGTCGGCCAGCGCCGGATCGCCCATCCAGAGGAAAATCCATCCCCAGCGCTCGGCAACGGGATAGGAGCGGGTCGACAGGCCGGCGGGCAGCTTCTCGACGCCGGGCACCTGGGTACAGATTCCGTCACCGCAAAAGCCCAGCCCGTGATAGCCGCAGACGATGTCGTCGCCGACGACGCGGCCGTTCGACAAGGGCGCGCCGCGATGCGGGCAGCGGTCGGCCAGCGCGCAGGGCGTTCCGTCGCCGCGCCGCCACATCACCACCGGCTCGTTGAGCAGCCAGCGCTGCAGCGGCTTACGCCCGATTTCCTCGCTCCACGCTGCGACATACCAGTAGTTGCGCAGAAAAATGTCCGGGTTCCCTTCGTCCGCGGGGCCGCATACGCAAAAGTGCCGGACGACCGTATCCCAGCCGCCGGGACCGATCAACGCGACCCGCCCGCGCCGCACCATCCGCAGAAAAGCTGCGAGGACAAACCCGCTCAGGCCGGCGACAGCATGAAATTGGCATTGGCGCCGGCGACCGGCCGGGCCGGATCGTCCTGCCAGGCGAAGACCCGGACGTTGGCGACCCGGGCGCCCAGCTTGGTCACGCCGGCGCGGGCGTAGGTATCCTTCGGCCCGGCCGAGCGCAGATAGTCGACCGTGATCGTGATCGTTTTGGGAATCCGCAGGGTTTCCTGCATCCACAGCAGCTTCAGGATCGCCGCGGTCTCGAGCAGGCCGCCGATCGTGCCGCCGTGGATCGCCGGCAGGATCGGGTTGCCGATGATGTGCGGGCTGTAATTCATGCACGAAACAAGGTCGTCGCCGTCGAGCGCCGCGGTGATGTTGAGGAAACGGGCATAGGGAATCGCCTCGGCCATGGCGTTCGGGTCGCCGGACTCGCGCGCCGCCGCAAGCCGCTCGGCCAGCGTGGCGCTCATGCCGGCTTCCTCCCGCCGGCGCCCTTATCGGCTTCCGGGCCGCCTTTCTTCTTGCGGCTGCCGACGAACATGAAGGTGCCGGTGGCGAGCGCGACGGTATCCTTGGGATCGTCCTGGTAGGCCACGGCGCTCAGGAAGGCGATGGTGCGCGTCATCTTGGTGACTTCGGCCCGGGCGAACAGGTCGAGACGGGGCGTGGCCGGGCGCTGGTAGTCGATCCGCAGGTCGAGAGTCACGATGCGCTCCGGCGGCTGCCGGGCGCTCAGGGTCGCCATGCCGCACACGCTGTCGAGCAGCGTCGTCACGACGCCGCCGTGCAGCACCAGTTCGTCGGGGTTGCCGACCAGCCGCTCGTGCCAGGGCAGGCGCATGATCGCCATGCCCCTCGCGGAGTGAACCACCTCCAGCCCGAGTTCCTGGCTGTGCGGGGTCGAGCCGCTGATCAGCTTGATCATCTCCCCGGCGGTCGGCGGCTTGCCGTCCGCCGGATTGTCTTTCGGTCCGGGGCGCGGCGGCGCTGCGGGGTTTTCTGCCATGGCGTGTGTCTTGTCAGCCCGCCCGAAGCCGGTCAAATTGCCTTCATGACGCATAACCCGGCCACCCCCCTGAAACCCGGACCGGCCGGCCCCGCGAAGTCCGGGGACCGGCTCTCGCGCCCGCGCTCCGGCGGCCGGGCAGGCACGGGACAGGATGTCGGACCGGACGTCTGGAAGGTCCCGGAGGGCGACGAGCGCGAGCGGCTGGTCTGCTCCGATTGCGGCTTCATCCACTACGACAACCCGAAGATCGTCGTCGGCTCCGTGGCGGTGTGGGAAGACAAGGTGCTTATGTGCCGGCGGGCGATCGCGCCGCGTATCGGCTACTGGACCCTGCCGGCCGGCTTCATGGAGCTGCACGAGCGATCCGAGGACGCCGCCGCGCGCGAGGCCTGGGAGGAGGCTCGCGCCGAGATCGAGGTGCACGACCTGTTCGCGCTCTACAACATCCCGCGCATCAGCCAGGTCCAGCTTTTCTATCGCGCGACGCTCAAATCGCCGGCCATCGAACCGGGGCCGGAGAGCACTGAGGTCCGCCTGTTCGGCTGGGACGAGCTGCCGGAAGACGAATTCGCCTTCCCGTCGGTCCCCTGGGCGCTGCAGCATTACCGGGAAATCGCCGGCGAGACCGCCTTTGCCGTCCGCACCAACCCGTCCCCCGGATCCATGGGTCCGTCCGCCGACGGCACGGCTTTCTCATCCCCGAAACAGGAGCGACCGCGTGGCTGACTTCATTCAATGCGCTGCCGACAACGGCGTCGGCATCATCACCCTCGACCGGCCGGAGGCGAACAATGCGCTCAACGCTGACGCGGCGAAGGAATTGTGGGACGCGACGACCGAGTTGACCGAGGATCCGTCCGTCCGCGCGATCCTCGTCCGGGCCAACGGCAGGATGTTCTGCTCCGGCGGCGACCTGAAATACATGCTGGCAATGGAGGACGAGGCCGCGCTCGCCAAAGCGCTGAAGGTGACGACGACCTATTTCCACGCGGCCGTGTCGCGGCTGATGCGCGGCAACGCGCCGGTCGTGATGGCGGTCCAGGGCGCAGCGGCCGGCGGCGGCTTCAGCTTCGCCATCACCGGCGACATCGTCATCGCCGCGGAAAGCGCGAAATTCAAAATGGCGTATACGGCGTCCGGCATCAGCCCGGACGGCGGATCGACCTGGTTCCTGCCCCGGCTGGTCGGCCTGCGGGTGGCGCAACGCCTGGCGCTGGACAACCCGACGCTGACGGCGCAGGAGGCGCTGGACATCGACCTGATCACCCGGGTCGTGCCCGACGATGAACTGGCCGAAGCCGCCATGGACACGGCTCGCCGTTACGCCGATGGGCCGACCCTCGCCTACGGCCGGGTCAAGCAGCTGTTCGCCGAGACCTGGGCCAACGGGGCCGAGCACCAGATGGAGCTCGAAACGCTCGCCATGGCCGCCAGCGCCCGCACCCGCGATATGAACGAAGGACTCGCCGCCTTCTCTGCGAAACGGGTGCCGGAGTTCAAGGGGGCCTGAGCCGCCCGGAACCCGCCCCGAAACGGCCTAGTACATGTGCTGGCCGCCGTTGATGCTGAGCGTCGAGCCGGTGATGAAGTCGGCGTCCTCCCCGGTCAGGAAGACCACACCGCGGGCGATGTCCTTCGCGTTGCCGAGGCGGCCGACCGGGATCCGCTGGATGATGCGCTCCAGCACCTTCTGGGGCACCGCGCGCACCATGTCGGTATCGACATAGCCGGGTGCGATGGCGTTGACCGTGATGCCCTGGGCGGCGCCCTCCTGGGCCAGCGCCTTGGTGAAGCCGTGGATGCCGGACTTGGCGGCGGCGTAGTTCACCTGGCCGTACTGGCCGCCCTGGCCGTTGATCGAGCCGATGTTGACGATGCGGCCGAATTTGCGGGCGCGCATGCCTTCGATGACGGCGCGCGAGCAGTTGAAGCAGGACGAGAGGTTGGTCCGGATGACGTCGTCCCAGTTGTCGTACGGCATCCGGTGCATGGTGCCGTCGCGGGTGATGCCGGCGTTGTTGACCAGGATGTCGATGGGCCCGAGGTCGGCTTCGACCTGCGCCACGCCGTCCTTGACCGCCTCGAAGTCGCCGACGTCGAACTTGTAGACCCCGATGCCGGTGCGGTCGGAAAATTCCTTCGCCCGCTCGTCGTTGCCGCCATAGTTCGCCGCCACCTTGCAGCCGGCGTCCTTCAGCGCAATGGAAATCGCCTCGCCGATGCCACGGGTTCCGCCCGTGACCAGTGCTACGCGCGCCATGATGTCAGTCTCCTGTTGTGCAGCCCGCCGGTCCGTGCCGTGGCGCGCCGCGTTCCCTGGGTTCAGCTAGAGGTTTGGCCGGCGGCCCGGAAAAGCCGCGCCGCCATGCGGGAGGATTGCTCCCACAGTCAGTCGCGCGCCACGCACATGGCGATGCCCATGCCGCCGCCGATGCACAGCGTGGCAAGCCCCTTCCTGGCATCGCGGCGCTTCATCTCGTAGAGCAGCGTGGTCAGGATGCGCGCGCCCGAAGCGCCGATCGGATGGCCGAGGGCGATGGCGCCGCCGTTGACGTTCACCTTGTCCATGTCGAAGCCGAGATCCCTGGCAACGGCGCAGGACTGCGCCGCGAAGGCCTCGTTCGATTCGACCAGGTCGACATCGTCGATGCTCCAGCCGGCCTTTTCCAGCGCCTTGCGGCTCGCCGGGATCGGGCCGGAGCCCATCAGCGCCGGATCGACGCCGGTCGTGGCCCAGGACACGATGCGCCCGAGCGGCTCAACGCCGCGTTTCTCGGCCTGCTCGCGCGACATCAGGACGAGCGCGGCCGCGCCGTCGTTGATGCCCGAGGCATTGCCCGCCGTCACGGTGCCGTCCTTCGAGAAGGCCGGGCGCAGCTTGGCGAGCGTCTCAGCCGTCGTGCCGTGGCGGGGATACTCGTCGGCATCGACCGTTATGTCGCCCTTGCGGTTCGGCACGACGACCGGCGCAATCTCGTCGGCGAACCTGCCCGATTTCTGCGCCGCTTCCGCTTTGGCCTGACTGGCGGCGGCAAATGCGTCCTGGTCGTCGCGGGTGATTTGCCATTGCTCGGCGACATTCTCGGCCGTGGTGCCCATATGGTAGCCGTTGAAGGCGTCCCACAGGCCGTCCCTGATCATGGTGTCGGTAAAGGCGACGTCACCCATCTTGGTGCCGGCCCGCATATGGGCGGCGTGGGGCGACTGGCTCATGCTCTCCTGCCCGCCGGCCACGACGATCTCCGCATCGCCGGCCTGGATCGCCTGGCCGGCCATCGCGACAGCGCGCAGGCCCGAACCGCAGACCTGGTTGATGGTGAGCGCGGTCTTTTCCTTCGGCACGCCGGCGGACATGGCGGCCTGCCTGGCCGGGTTCTGACCGGTATCGGCAGTCAGAACCTGCCCCATGATCACGTCGTCGACATCCGCGCCGGCGACGTTCGAGCGTTCCATTGCCGCCGCAATGGCGACCCTGCCGAGATCGGCGGCCGGCACCGTGGCGAAGGCGCCGCTGAAGGCGCCGATCGGGGTGCGGGCGGCGCTGGCGATGATGACGTCCGTCATGGATGTTTCCTCCTGAAGAGCCGGCCCGAAGAGCCGTTAGCGATCGGTCCGCCGATGCTCAGCGGGCTTGCCGGTCCGGTCCGAACCTGTAAAGGGAACAATCGAACCGCAATGGATATACGGTAATTTTCGAGCGTGGCTATAAGCATAATGCTGCACTGCAGCATTTTCAAGTGCACTTGCGAGATAAAGGCGCTATCGTCGCAGTCACTCCAAATACAGCCATACGGCTACGCGGCCAGGGATTGCTGCCATGCCAGAAGCGGCCGCCAGGTCTCACGCTCCGCGCGGCGGCCGGCCATCATGCCGATATGGCCGGCCCGGGCGATGCGGATTTCGGCTTGCGGCAGCAGACGGGCGAGGGCCATGGCCGATTCCTGCGGCACGATCCGGTCCTTGTCCGGGATGATGGCGAGGGCCGGCAGGTCGATCTCTTCCGGGCGTATCGCCGTGCCGCCGACGGTCCAGCGTCCCCTCGCGGCAAGGTTGTCGCCATACCAGCCGTGCAGGGTCTCGCGCGCGATGGGAAGGGGCAGGGGAATGCCGTCGTTCAGCCAGTCTTCCAGCGCAACGAAGCGCCGCGCCGCCTCCGAGTCCGGGTCCATGCGGGCGAAGGCCTGGAACTTCCTGAACGCCACCATCGGATCGTTGGCGGCAAACAGCGCCTGCAGCCCGTCGACCGGAAATTGCCCGAGCGCATCGAGCGCCGGCAGCCAGGTTCCGGTGAAATGCGCCAGCGCCCGCGCCTGCTCCGGCCGTTCGGCGTGGAAATCCCACGGCGTCGCCAGCATGGCAAGACCGGCCAGGTCCGTCGGCCGCTTCTGCGCAAGGATCAGCGCGAGCAATCCGCCCATGCAATAGCCGACCAGGGCGGGCGGCCCGGCCCGCAAGGCGACGTCGGCGAGCGCCGGCGCAAGCCGTTCGGCTGTCAGCCGGGCGAGGTCGAAACCGCTCTCTTCGGCGTCCGGTATGTTCCATTCCAGCAGATAGACCGGCGCGCCGGCTTCCGACAGGAACCGCGCGAGCGAGACATCCGGCATGAGATCGAGCACATAGCCGCGGTTGACCAGCGAAGGCACGAGCAGGAGCGGCGGCCCTGCGTTCCCGCCCGCCCGGGCGGGCGCGGTGTAGTCGAGCAGGCGCGCCGAGCCGTAGCTGGCGACAACGGGCGGCTCCGGCAGGGCCCGCCGGTAGGGATGGTTCCGATAGGCCGCGACGCCGGCAAGAAAATCGCCGAACACCTCTGCCGAAAGCCGGCCGACCGCGGCGGCTATGGCGTTGTCGCTGTGACGTGCGAGGCGCGCGCGAAGCGCCCGCGCTTCAGGACCGTTCCAGCCGGGCCAGCCGTTCCTCAATCCGGTCAAGCCGCTCAAGCAGCTCGTCGAGGCGATCGTCGCCATCCACAGGTGCAGGCCGAAGGGGCGCGGCGACATCCGGCGATTGAGGCCGATCCGGTCGGAGTTCATCTTGCGCCTCCCCCGTCGGGGTTGCCGGCCCCGCCGGTGCACCAGGAGCGGCACCCTGGGCCCATTTTGCGAAAAATCCGGTAATCGCCTCCGAAACGGCCGGGTTCGCCGAAAGCGCGGTCAGCTGATCCTGCCAGAGGCTCAGATATTGCCGGGCCAGGTCGTCCAGAGGATCCGGCGTTTCGCGTTGGGTGGAATCGTCTTCTGTGCCGGTCATGGTCCACCATAGCGCGGCCGGATATCCGGGCCAATTTGTTTGCGCCCGCATTATCTTCGCGCCGATGCCATTGCGCGCCTGCGAAATGAATCTTGCGCATTGCGGCAAATTGCTGGCAGTGTTGGGAAAATCGGCTTACCGGACCGGCTCCCCTGCCCATGGGGATCGCACGGCTGCGCCCGGGCGCCGGAATATGCAGGAGGGCTGCACCGCCATGCCCAGCAGGAAACAGCCGGGGGACGACGGCCAGGTCGTCATCAAGAAATACGCCAACCGGCGCCTCTACAACACGGCGACCAGCAGCTACGTCACCCTGGACGACCTGAGCGGCATGGTCCGCAACGACATCGATTTCGTGGTCTACGACGCGAAGACCGGTGACGACATCACGCGCTCGGTCCTGACCCAGATCATCGTCGAGGAAGAAGCCAAGGGGCAGAACCTCCTGCCCATCGGCTTCCTCCGCCAGTTGATCGGCATGTACGGAGATTCGCTCCAGGAACTCGTGCCGAAATACCTCGAGCACAGCATGGAAAGCTTCATCGACAACCAGGAGCAGATGCGCGAATACATGACCCAGGCCTTCGACGGCATGTTCCCGTTCGGCTCGCTGGAAGACCTGAGCCAGCAGAACATGGAAATGATGAAGCAGGCGCTGGCGATGTTCAATCCGTACCAGGCGACCGGCGGGGCCGGGCGCGAGGATCGCAAACCGGCATCCGAAGCAGGCGACCCCTTTGCCCTGATGCAGGCGCAGATCGATGCCTTGCAGGAACAGATGCAGGCGCTGGCCGGCCTGAACCGGAAGAAGTAGCCGCCGCCCTCCCAACGGCCGGCTTGCCGGCACTTCCACCAGTTGCGACTGCCCATGGACAAGCCGGAAACGATTCTGGACCTGCTGCAAGCCGGCGCCGCCGGGGCGCCCTCGATCGGCGGCGAACAGTGCGACAGCGTTACCTATGAAGGATTGCGCGCGCTCTCCGGCAGGACCGCGGCACGCCTTGCCGATTGCGGAATCGGCCGCGGCGGCCGGGTCGCCATCGTGCTGCCCAACGGTCCGGAAATGGCGGCGGCGTTCGTCGCTCTGGCGGGTTGCGCCACTACCGCGCCGCTCAACCCGGCCTACCGGGCCGAGGAATTCCGATTCTATCTGAGCGATCTGCGCGCCGACGCCTTGATCGTCGAACGGGATACGGAAAGTCCGGCACGCGCGGTTGCGGCCGAACTGTCGGTGCCGGTGATAGAGCTGTCGCGCGACGCTGCCGAACCGGCCGGTGCGTTTGCCCTTGCCGGGACCGGGGGAAAATCGGCCGCCGACACCTCGGCGCCGGGTCCCGACGATATTGCGCTTATCCTTCATACATCCGGCACCACATCGCGGCCGAAGATCGTCCCGCTGACCCAGCGCAATATCTGCACCTCGGCCCGCAACATCGCGGAGACGCTGGGACTGACACCCGGAGATCGCTGCCTGAACATCATGCCGCTGTTCCACATACACGGTCTGATCGGTGCGGTGCTGTCGAGCCTCGCCGCCGGAGCTTCGGTCTGGTGTGCGCCGGGGTTCAATGCCTTGCGTTTCTTCGGCTGGATGACAGAGGCCGCGCCGAGCTGGTACAGCGCCGTCCCCACCATGCACCAGGCCATCCTGTCGCGTGCCGGCCGCAACAGGGCCGCGATAGCCGAAGCCGCCCTGCGCTTCATCCGTTCGTCATCCTCTTCCCTGCCGCCGCAGGTTATGGCCGCGCTGGAGGAAACGTTCGGCTGCCCGGTGATCGAAAGCTACGGCATGACCGAAGCGGCGCATCAGATGGCGTCGAACCCGCTGCCGCCCGCCGCGCGCAAACCGGGCACCGTGGGCGTCGCGGCCGGACCGGATATCGCGATTCTCGACGCTGCGAACCGGCCGGTGCCGGCGGGAACTGTCGGCGAAGTCTGTATCCGCGGCGCCAATGTCACGCCAGGCTACGAGGCGAATCCGGATGCCAATGCGGAAGCCTTTGCCGGCGGCTGGTTTCACACCGGTGACCAGGGGACGCTGGACGGCGACGGCTATCTGACCATCACCGGGCGCCTGAAGGAAATCATCAACCGCGGCGGCGAGAAGATTTCGCCGCGCGAGGTCGACGAGGTGCTGCTCGATCACCCCACCGTCGCGCAGGCCGTCACCTTCGCCCTGCCCCACGACAAGCTGGGCGAGGAAGTTGCCGCCGCAGTTGTGCCGGCCGGCGACAGCGGCGTTGACGAGCGCGCCCTGCGTGACTTCGCGGCCCGGAGGCTGGCCGACTTCAAGGTGCCACGCCGCATTATCGTGCTCGAGGAAATTCCGAAAGGCGCGACAGGGAAGGTCCAGCGCATCGGCCTGCACGAGAAACTGGCTCAGTATCTATGAAGATCGCGATCTACGGCGCGGGCGCCATCGGCGGCTATCTGGGGTGCGAACTGGCCCGCGCCGGGACCGACGTCACCATGATTGCCCGGAACCGGACCCTGGCGGCGATCCGCGAGAACGGCATTACCCTGTATATCGACGGCGAAACGCGGATCGGCTGGCCGGCGGCGACCGACGATCCCGCCGAGGCCGGTCCGCAGGACGCCGTGATCGTCGCGGTCAAGGCCAATGCAGCGCCGGTCATAGCGCTGCAGATAGCGCCGATGCTGGGGCCGGAAACCGCCGTCGTCACCGCGACCAACGGCGTGCCCTGGTGGTATTTTCACGAACACGGCGGCGCGCTCGCCGGCACGCGCCTCGAAACCGTCGATCCGGGCGGCGTCCAGTGGCAATCGATCGGTCCGGAACGGGCGATCGGCTGTGTGGTCTATCCGGCGGCGGAAGCGATCGGGCCCGGCGTAATCCGCCATATTTCGCTGAACCGCTTCTCGCTCGGAGAACCCGGCGGCGGCAAGTCCGACCGGATCCTGCGATTGGCCGGGGCGCTGAAGTCCGCCGGCTTTTCTGCGCCGGTCCGGCCGCGCATCCGTGACGAAATCTGGCTGAAGCTCTGGGGCAACCTGAGCTTCAACCCGGTGAGCGCGCTCACCGGCGCGACCCTGGGGCAAATGGCCGGCGATCCGCTGGTCCGCCCGGTGATCGCCGCCATGATGGCCGAGGCGCAGGCCGTGGGCGAGGCGCTGGGCGTGTCGTTCGGACTAGACCTCGACAAGCGGATCGACGGCGCGGGCAAGGTCGGCGCACATCGCACCTCCATGCTGCAGGATCTGGACGCCGGCCGGACAATGGAGATCGACGCGCTGGTCTGCGCGGTGCAGGAACTGGCGCGGCTGGTCGAGGTGGACACCCCGGCGATCGATGCCGTCGCCGGGCTGGTGAAGATGAGGGCGCAGGTCGATGGCTTGTATCCTTAGACCGGCGCCGTGACCGTCAAGTCGCCCTGTCTCCTGGTGTGCGAACTCGACCGGACGACCGGGTGGTGCTTCGGCTGCGGGCGCAGCGGCGAAGAGGTGGAGAACTGGCTGGCCTATTCGGACGGGCGGCGCGACGCCGTGATGGCCGCCCTGCCGGCGCGCCTCGTCGCCCTGGGCCTGCCGCCCGAAGGCGACCAGCGGATTGCCGAAGACAAGGCCCGTGACCAGAAGGGCGTCGCCCGCCGGCAGAACAGGCGGCGCAAGCGGCGGGCCTGACCCGGTTATTCGAAGGCGGAAGCCGGGTGCCGGGTCACATCGGTCTTCGCAAAATCCGCGCCCTTGAACAGCAAAGGCTCCCCGGTCGCCTTACTCACTGCGTAAGCCATGCAATCGCCGAAATTCAGCCGCGCCGGATGCCGCCCCTTGCCGTACCGGCGGAACGCGTCGGCGGCGTGGCGGTATTCGTCCGGACCGAAGGGCTGGAGAATTACGTCGAAAGCTGACAGAAACCGTTCCAATTCAGCTTCAACGGTATCCGGGTACTCCCGGAGAAGAACCATCCAGACTTCCAAGAGACTGGGCGCGCCGATGATTGCCGTGCGGGCGGACGCAAGCGCCTTGACGAATGCCGGCCCCTCTCGCAGCAGGATCGCGACAACGGCCGACGAATCGAGAACCATTACTTCGGCAGGCCGTGTTCGTCGTAAAGGTCTTCGACAAGTTCGCGTGCCGACTTGTCAGGATTTTTCCGCGGCAGTTTCGAGACGCGCGCCACGATCTCCCGGGCTGCTTCCAGTTTGCGCTCGCGTTCGCGTTCGGTCGAGCATTCCCGTGTCAGCCGCTGTTCGATCGCCGTCTTCACCGCAGACTCGATGCTCTCCCCGGTCGCGTCGGCTAGAGCTTTGGCAAGCCGGTCGGTCTCGGGGTCTTCGATATTGAGCGCCATCGTTCTTTCCGATCCGCGTGCGGGCGGAACGAAAGTAGGTCGCTGCCGGACCCCCTTCAACCGGACCCTATTTCTCCGCCGAATCGAAGCGCCAGATATAGCCGCGGTTCAGCGTATCGTATTGCGGCGGCCATTCGACCTTGCCGTAGCCGATCCGGTCCATTTCGTAGGCCGCGTGGCGGGTCCAGTACGGGTCGTACAGATGGGCCCGGGCGATCACACACAGGTCGGCCCGTCCGCCGGCCAGAATGGAATTGGCGTCCTCGTAGGAGCTGATCGCGCCGACCGCCATGGTGGGCCGGTCAAGCTCCAGGCGGATGCGCTCGGCGAACGGAGTCTGGAACAGCCTGCCGTATTCCGGCTCCTCGTCGGACACCACCTGGCCCGAGGAGGCGTCGATGATGTCGGCGCCCGCCGCATAGAGCAGGCCGGCGACTTCTACGGCATCCGGTGGCGTCGTGCCGCCGGCCTTCCAATCGTGCGCCGAAATCCGCACTGAGATCGGCTTCTCCTCCGGCCAGACATCGCGAACCGCATGAAAAACCTCAAGCGGGAAGCGCATCCGGTTTTCCAGGCTTCCGCCGTATTCGTCGGTCCGGATGTTGGTGAGCGGCGAGACGAAGTTGTTGAGCAGATAGCCGTGCGCCATGTGGACTTCGAGCATGTCGAATCCGGCCCGCTCGGCGCGCATGGCAGCCTGGCGATACTCCTCGACCACCCGGTCCATATCCGCCCGGTCCATCTCCCTGGGCACCTGGCTGTGCGGCTTGTAGGGCAGCGGCGAGGCCGCCATGATCGGCCAGTTGCCGTCGGGCAAGGGCTCGTCGAAGCCTTCCCAGAGCAGGGTCGTCGAGCCCTTGCGGCCGGAATGGCCGAGCTGCAGGCCGATCTTCGCCTGGGTATGGCGGTGGACGTAATCGGTGATCCGCTTCCAGCCGGCGACATGGTCGTCGCTGTAGATGCCCGTGCAGCCGGGGCTGATCCGCCCCTCGCGGCTGACGTTGGTCATTTCCGCAATGACCAGACCCGCTCCGCCCATGGCGCGGCTGCCGAGATGGACGAGGTGCCAGTCGTCGGGCATGCCGTCCTCGGCGGAATACTGGCACATGGGCGAGACGACGATCCGGTTGTCCAGCACCATGTCGCGCAGCCGGAACGGCGTGAACATGGGCGGCGGCGGCGGCTTGTCCGGCAGATTCACGCCCGACCGGTTGGCCGCGCCGACGGCGAACCATCTGTCGACGCTCTCGACATAGTCGGCGTCGCGCAGGCGCAGGTTGCCGTGGCTGATGCGCAGGCTGCGGGTCAGCAGCGAAAAGCCGAACTGGATCGGCTCCAGATTGTCGTAATAGCGCTCGGTTTCCTCGAACCAGCGCTGGGATACCTTCGCCGAGCGCTGCAGGCTTTCGACCTGCGGCCGGTAGGTTTCCTCATACTGCACAAGACCCTTTGCGATTCCTCCGGTTTCGAGGATCGCACCATGCAAGGCGATCGAGTCCTCCATCGCCAGCTTGGTTCCGGAGCCGATGGAGAAATGCGCGGTGTGCACCGCGTCGCCGGCCAGCACCACATTGTCAAACGACCAGTTCTCGCAGGAGATGTTCGGGAACTGGCGCCAGTGCGACCGGTTCCTGATGATCCCGGCATCGCCGATATAGGGACGCAGCAGGTCGGCAACGTAGGCGACCGTGGCATCCTCGTCGGTAACCTCCAGCCCGGTGTTGGCGAATGTTTCGTCGGTGCACTCGATGATGAGCGTCGACATGTCCTGGACGTAGCGGTAGCAGTGCGTCCGCCACAGGCCGTGGCCGTTTTCGATGAAATGGAAGGTGAAGGCCGGGAAATTGAAATCCGAGCCGAGCCAGACGAAGCGGTTGGGCCGGAAATCGAGCTTCGGCCGGAACCGGTCCGCCCAGCGGTCGCGCGCGACCGAGTTGACGCCGTCAGCGGCATAAAGCAGGTCGCAGTCCCGCAGGGATTCCGGATCGTCGATCCGCTCCTCGAACCGCATGTCGATGCCGAGTTCGCGGCAGCGGTCCTGCATCAGCAGCAGCATCTTGACCCGGGACATGCCGGCGAAGCCGTGGCCGGTCGATTTCAGCACCCGGCCCTTGATGTGGATGTCGATGTCGTCCCAGTGTTCGAACGAGCGGATGATCGCCTCGTGGGTCGGCGCGTCGGCCTCGCGGAAGCCTTCCATCGTCCGGTCCGAGAAGACGACGCCGAAGCCGAACGTGTCGTCGTGGCGGTTCTGCTCGTAGATCGTGATCTGGGCGTCCGGGAAGGACTTCTTCATCAGGATCGCGAAATACAGGCTTCCCGGCCCGCCGCCGAGGCAGTTGATCTTCATGCTCGTTCCTGAATCTTCCCGAACCGGAACCGGATTCCGGCCGGACCGGCGGTCTCGATAACGCCCGGCGCCGTGCCGCCGGGTCCGGCGCCCCGCTTCATTGCACGCGAACGCCCCGTTCGCGGGCTTTTCTTTCCTCCAGGCGGCGCAGCTTGAAGCGCTGGACCTTGCCGGTTTCCGTACGCGGCAGGTCGCGCACGAACTCGATGGCGCGCGGATATTTGTAGGGTGCGATTTCGGCCTTCACGAAATCCTGGAGTTCTCCGGCGGTCGCCTCGCCCGCCTCCGCCGGATCACGCAGGATTACGAAGGCCTTGACGATCCGGCCGCGCTGCTCGTCGGGCACGCCGATGACGGCGCATTCCTTGACTTTCGGATGGTCGAGCAGTGCATCCTCGACCTCCGGGCCGCCGATGTTGTAGCCGGCGGAAACGATCATGTCGTCGGCCCGCGCGACATACCAGAAATAGCCGTCGGCATCCTGGCGATAGCGGTCGCCCGGCAGGTTCCAGCCGTTGACGACATAGCTGCGCTGCCGTTCCTCGTTATCGAGATACTTGCAGCCGGTCGGCCCCCTTGTCGCCAGCAGGCCTTCGCAGGGCGGCGCCAGGATGTTTCCGGCCTCGTCCACGATGCAGGCCTCGTAGCCGGGGATCGCGGTGCCGGTGGCGCCGGGCCGGATGTCGTCGCCCTCGGCCGAAACGAAAATGTGGATCATCTCGGTCGAGCCCAGGCCGTCGATGATCCGGATTCCGGTTGCGGCCCGGAAGGCCTCGAAGGTCGGCAGGGGCAGGGTCTCGCCGGCAGAAACGCATTGTTTCAGGGATGCGGGGGCGTTTCCGCTTTCCGCGATCCTGTCGGCGAGCGCGCGATACATGGTCGGCGCCGTGTAGAGCGTCGTGCAGCGGTTTTCGTCGATCAGTTCGAGCAGAAGATTCGGGCCCGGCGGGCCGGGATAGAAGACGACGGAGGCGCCGGTCCGCATGGGGAAAAGTAGCTGCGCACCCAGCCCGAAGGTGAAGGCGAGCGGTGGCGTGCCGACATAGATATCGTCCGGCGACGGCCGGTAGACGTGTTTCGGGAAGCAGTCGCACATCGCGAGGATGTCGCGGTGGAAATGCACGGTGCCCTTGGGCTGGCCGGTCGTGCCGGAGGTAAAGGCAATCAGCCCGACATCGTCGGCCGCGGTATCGACATTGTCGAAACCGGGCGGCTTGCGGCCCACGGCCCGATCGAGGTCGGCCGCCCGATCCGATCCGTCGCCGAGGGCGGTAAAGAATTTCACCTTGTGCAGGAGCGGCGCCCGCTCCATCGCAGCGTCGCCCTCGGCCCGGAGATCGATATCGCACAAGAAATGGCGGATTTCCGCTTTTTCCGCCATATAGGCCAGTTCGCGGGCGCGCAGCAGCGGCATCGTCGCGACGACGATCCCGCCGGCCTTCAGCACCGCCAGCCAGCAGGCCGCCATCATCGGGTTGTTCGGGCCGCGCAGCAGCACCCGATTGCCGGTTTCGAGACCCATATCCTCGACCAGCACACGGGCCACGGCGTCGGCCCTGGCCTTCAGGTCGGCATAGGTCCAGACATGGCCGGCATAGCGGATGCAGGGCCGCCCGGCCCAGCCCAGCTCCGTCACCGCCTTGTCGAGCAGTTCGACAGCCGCGTTCATCCGGTCCGGATAGGCCGCCAGCTCGGGCAGCCCGGAAAAGTCGATCTCCGGCCACAGATCCTTCGGCGGCAGGTTGTCCCGCGCGAAGGTATCCTTGTAGGCGGTGACGCCATCGCCGGGAATTCTAGCCATGGGCCGCCCCGAGGGCCGTTATCGTCTGGCCGGCGATCACCAGTTTCTGCACTTCGCTCGTTCCCTCATAGATGCGCAGGGCGCGAATCTCACGATACAGTTCTTCGACCTTCTGGCCTACGGTCACGCCCTGACCGCCGAAAATCTGCACCGCTTCGTCGACCACGTCTTGGGCCGCTTCCGTGGCGTACAGTTTGGCCATGGAGCTCTCGCGCGTCACCCGGATATTCTTGACGTCCTTCGTCCAGCCGGAGCGATAGACCAGCAGGGCCATGGCATCCACCTTGACAGCCATTTCGGCGATCTTGGCCTGGATGAGCTGGAACTCGCCGATCACCTGGCCGAACGCCCTGCGGCTCTGGGAATAGGCCACGGCTTCGTCGAGCGCCCGGCGCGCCATGCCCAGCGCGGCGGCGCCGACCGTCGTCCGGAAAATATCGAGATTGGCCATCGCGATCCGGAAGCCTTCGCCCGGATTGCCCAGCAGGTGGCTGGCCGGAACGCGGCAATCCTCGAAAGACAGAGTCGCCAGAGGATGGGGCGCCATTACGTCGATCCGACCTGCGACCCGGAAACCCGGTAAATCGGCGTCGACAACGAATGCGGAAAGCCCCTTGGCGCCGGGCGCCTCGCCGGTCCGGGCGATCACGACGTAATGGTCTGCGATGCCGCCGTTCGAGATCCAGGTCTTGGTTCCGTTGAGGACGAAATGATTGCCGTCAAGCTCGGCCGTCGTCTCGAGCGCCGCGACGTCCGAGCCGCCCTGGGGCTCCGACATCGCCAGTGCCGCGATCCGCTCGCCTGCTGCAACCCGCGGCAGGTATTCAGCCTTCAGTTCGTCCGAGCCGTAGAGCGTGATCGCGCCGGTCCCGAGCCCCTGCATGACGAAGCTGAAATCGGCGAGGCCGAGATAGTAGCCGAGGATCTCCCGGCCGAGGGCAATGGAGCGAACGTCAAGCGTCTCATGCGTTCCGCCATAGGCCGCCGGCACGGTCAATTTCAGCCAGCCGGCCTCGCCCAGCATGCGGACCAGGCGCAGGCAAATGTCGTCGACATCTGTTTTGCCGTGAACCTCATGCTCCATCGGGCGCAGGTTGGCCTCCGCCCAGGCGCGCAGTTCCGCCGCCAGTTCCCGGTGCCGGTCTTCGAGAAACGGCCAGTCGAGATAGGTCGAATCCGGCATCAGTTGCCCTCGAACACCGGTTTTTCCTTCGCCACGAAGGCGTGGTAGGCGCGGTGGTAATCCTGAGTCTGCATGCAGATCGCCTGGGCCTGGGCTTCGGCCTCGATATACTGCTCCAGTCCCATGTTCCATTCCATGTCCAGCATCTTCTTGGTCATGGAATTGCCGAAGGTCGGACCGTTGGCGAGCCGCGCGGCGAACGCCTGCGCCATCCCAAGGAGTTCGCTGCTGTCGACCAGCCGGTTGTAGAAGCCCCAGCGCTCGCCCTCGTCCCCTGTCATGGCGCGTCCGGTGTACAGCAGTTCGGCGGCCCGGCCCTGGCCGATGATGCGCGGAAGGATTGCGCAGGCGCCCATGTCGCAGCCGGCCAGCCCCACCCGGTTGAACAGGTAGAGCACCTTGGCTTCCGGCGTGCCGAAGCGGATGTCGCAGGCCATGGCGATTGCCCCGCCGGCGCCGGCGCAGATGCCGTCGATCGCGGCGACGACAGGCTGCGGGCAGGTGCGGATCGCCTTCACCACGTCGCCGGTCATGCGGGTGAAGTTGAGCAGGCCCGGCATGTCCAGATCGAGCAGCGGGCCGATGATCTCGTGGACGTCGCCGCCGGTGCAGAAATTGCCGCCGGCGCCCGTCACCACCACCGCCCTGACATCTTCGGCGTAGCTCAGCGCCCGGAAGGTATCGCGCAGTTCGGCATAGCTTTCGAAGGTCAGCGGGTTCTTTTTTTCCGGCCGGTTGAGCGTGATTGTGGCGACCTTGCCGTCGACCTCCCATTTGAAATGCGCCGGCGCATAGTCGGCCGCCAGCGACGGCGATGTGTCTTCCAGCATCTGGCCGAAGGTGCGGCCGTGACGTTTGAGCATGTCGGTTTCGGGCATCGGCTTCCTCGAAGGTGCGGCGGACGGAAACGGCGCTCAGCCGCTGGCCGTCTTGTCGTGCAAGTGATCTTTCAGGCGGCCCAAAAGGCTCTGCAGCTGGCGCAGGTCCGACCGCTTCATCGCCCCCAGCTTGGCGGCGATCACCGCCTCGTGGTTCGGCAGCATTTCGCGGAATGCCGTCGCGCCTTTTTGCGTCAGCCTGACGATATGGGCCCGGCGGTCTTTCGGCATCGGCGTGCGCTCGACCAGGCCTTCCTCGACCAGCCGGTCGATCAGTCCGGTAACATTGCCCCGGGTCACCATCAGCCGGCGGGAAAGCTCGCCCATCGTCAGGCCTTGGGGTGCACGCTCAAGCTGCGACAGCAGGTCGAAGCGCGGCAGCGTCATGCCGAAGGCGGCGCGCAGTTCCTGGCGCACATCCTGCTCGATGCGGTTGGCGCACGACAGCAGGCGCAGCCAGACCCGCAATTCCAGCTTGTCGTCGGCCGTCGCCGCAGTCTCGCGGTCGACAGCGCCACCCGGCTTGACGTCGCCGTCCATCACATGACCTCGCCGCCCGCCACCGGGATCGACTGTCCGGTGATCGAGCCGCTGTCCGGCCGGGCCAGCCAGACCACGACATTCGCGACCTCTTCCGGATCAATCAGGCGGCCCTGGGGGTTGCCCTGCGCCAGCTGGGCCCGCGCCGCTTCAGCATCCATGCCGGTCTTTTCGACGATGTTGGCGATGGTATCGGCAGTCATGTCGGTTTCGACATAGCCGGGGCAGACCGCATTGACCGTGACGCCGGATTTCGCGGTTTCCAGAGCCAGGGACCGGGTCAGGCCGACCACTCCGTGCTTCGATGCGACATAGGCGGTGACATAGCGGTAGCCGACCAGACCCGCCGTCGAGGCGATGTTGATAATGCGGCCGTATCCCGCCTCGGTCATCGCCGGCAGCGCCTGCCGGATGCACAGGAAGGTGCTCAGCAGGTTGATCTCGACCATGCGCATGAAGAATTCCGTCGACGTGCGCTTGAAGGGAGCGCTGTCGCCGCGCCCGGCATTGTTGACCAGAATGGAGACCGGGCCGCGGTCCGCAACTGCCTGAGCGAATGCCGCTTCGACGGCGGCTTCGTCGGTGACGTCGGCGGTGGCGATCCCGGCTGCAGTGCCGAAGCCCTCCGCCAGTTCAGCCTGTTTGGCCTCCAGTGAGGACGCTGTCCGGCCGAGCAGCGTGAGTGCGGCGCCCTGGGCGGCCAGGGCGCCGGCAATCGCCGCGCCGATGCCGCGCCCGCCGCCGGTGACCAGGGCGTGCTGTCCCTTGAGCAGGTCGGACTGGAGAGCGGTCTTTGCGGTGGCGCTCATGGCGTGGGGCGAAACCTGGGGAGAGGCAGGACAATCGGGCAAAGCGGCCCAAACGCGGGACTGGACAGTCGAAAAATAGTTTAGATATAAAATATTCAGACCTAAAATTTCTGTCCACCCCCTTTGTTTACCGGAGCCACCGAGATGCAGCTTTTGCAACCGCCCGGCTGGCCGCGCGCCAAAGGCTATTCCAACGGCGTCGCCGCGAAAGGATCCCTGGTTTTCGTTGCCGGCGAGATCGGCTGGGATCCGGTTACCGAGAGGGTCGTCTCCGACGATTTCACGGCCCAGTTCAGGCAGGCGCTGGAAAATACCGTCGCGATCCTGAAGGAAGCGAACGCCCGGCCCGACCATATCGTCCGGATGACGTGGTTCATTACCGACAAGAAGGCATATTTGGACGACGCCCGTGCCGTCGGCCAGGCTTGGCGAGACGTGATCGGCCGCCATTATCCGGCGATGGCCGTGATCGAGGTCAAGGGCCTGATGGAGCCCGGCGCCATGGTGGAAATCGAAACCACGGCCGTGATCCCCGACTGATCGCGACCCCGAACATTCCGGGTTTTCCGCGGTCCGATTGCCCCGATCGGGATGCCCCGCCGGCGCCACGACGAAACGGCGTTGAACGGCGGTCCCGCCTGGGACAGAATGTCGTTCCGAAGGACGAACGGCGGCTTGGCCCCGACCACCGGGCCGGGCGCCGTGCCGTAAGGGGTGAGAGGGCGAAGCGGACCGATGCGGGACATCATCCGGGCCGTGCTGACTGCAAACAGCGAGTTCTATCGCGCCTTCCGCGAGCGCGATATCGGCGCTTTGGAGGATTTGCTGGCGGTTCGCTCGCCGGTCGCGTGCATCCATCCGGGCTGGGATATCCTGACCGACCGTGAAGAGGTCCTCAACAGCTGGCGGCAGATCCTCTCCCACCAGCAGGATGTCGCCATCGAATGCCGCAACGCAACGCCCTACATATTCGACGAGGTCGCCATCGTCCTGTGCCATGAGCGCCTCGGCGGCCATACGCTGGCGGCGACCAATATGTTCCGGCACGAAGAAGGCGAATGGCGCATGATCCATCATCAGGCGAGCCCTATGGCGGTTTCGATGGACGAGCCGGAAGACCCGGACATCCCGGAACCGACCCGCCGTTTGCATTGACCGATCTGTCTATTCGTCAGCCGCGTCCGGCGGTCGACAAGTAACCCGTATTGAAAAACTGGACAAAACGGTATAGTTACGTCTGTTTGTTTCGGCCCGCAGAATAACCACAGGGACGCCGACCATGAGGCCCAGAAAGAAAGACCAGTTGGTCGACACAGCGCTCCGGCTGTTTTGCCGTTTCGGCTTTCGCGCGACGGGAATCGATATGATCCTGGCCGAAGCCGGAGTCGCCAAGATGACGTTGTACAACAATTTCGGCTCCAAGGAGGCGCTGATCCTGGCGGCCCTGGAAAAGCGGGACGAAGAGCATATCGCCTGGCTCACCGCCGAAACGAAGGCGCGTGCCGCGGCGCCGGAAGACGGTCTGCTTGCCCTGTTCGATGCGCTGGACGCCTGGTTCGCCGGCAAGGATTTCCATGGCTGTCCCTTCCTGAAGGCGTCCGGCGAGTTCGACGATCACGACGATCCGGTTCACCGGGCGGCGCTCGCCCACAAGGGACAGTTGCTCGCCCTGATTCGGGAACTGGCCGAAGCCACCGGCGCGCCCGATCCGGCGCGGATTGCCGGAGAAATTTACCTGCTGGTCGAAGGGGCGACCGTCGTCGCCCAGCTGACCGGCGACCGCTCCACCGCCGCCCGGGCGAAGCAGGCAGCCGAAGCGCTGCTTGCCGCCGGCTGACGCGGGGGCGCCCGGCATTCCCGCCCGGCGGGCCGATCCGCCAATCGGCGAATGAGTTGTTGCCTGCTTTCCGGACGTCTTCGGACCGCCGCAGGTCCGTCGGCAACAGCCGTCGTCGCACTGGCGCTGGCCTTGCCGGTCGGCGCGCCGGACGCGCAATCGGCGTCGGAGGATCGGGACTCCGCCGCTCCGGGCAAGGTCTGCGTCGGCACGAGGGGGTTCGGCGTCGCCTGCCTCAAGGGAGGCAACTGGATGCGCTGGACCCGGAACGGCGGCGCGCTGGCTTCCGATTTCGTCTATGCCATCGCGGCCTGCCACGGCCGGATCGTTGTTTCCACAGGCAGGCGCCTGCACGAGTTCGCCGGCGAAAACCGCCACCTGATGCACTGGACTCCGGGCAGCCCGGCCCGGCGGATCGCCTGCGATCCGACCGGCGGCTATTGGATTTCAGGCGGCCGCACCCTGGCGAAATGGACCGGCCGGACATGGCTCAGCCATTCCATCGACAAAGTGCTGGCCGCCGCCCGGGCCGGCTGGATCGACGATCTGGCGATCAAGCGGAACGGCCGGCTTTGGGTTGTCGCCGGCAACAGGATAGCGGCCCGGTTCGACGGCATGGATTGGCGCATATTCAGGGCCGGAGCCGGATTGCCGGCGCGCTGGCGCCTGACCGGCGTGCATGCCGGCCGTGGCGGCCTGTGGCTGGCACATGATCGGGGCCTCGCCAGGAGACAGGGCAGCAGCTGGGTGAATGTCCCAGGCCCCGGCAGCGCCCGGGTCATCGCCGAAGCGCCGGACGGTGCCCTGTGGCTCGGCTACTACGGCCGGATTACCCGGTATCGGAACGAATTCTGGACACGGTTTACCGCCGCAGCGCCGGTGAGAGGCCTGGCCGCGGACGACAGCGGCCGGGTCTGGGCCGCAACCCGCTATGGCCTCGGCGTTTACGACGGCGGGAAATGGCGCTGGCGGCGCATGGCGGATTCTGCGTTGCCTTCCAACGATCTGGCCGGCGTGGCCGTGCTCGGCAGCGGATCCCCGCTGCCGCCGCTGCTCGTCAAACCGCCGGGCAGTCTCGCCTTCCGCCTCGTCGGGGCTTCCGGCAGCGCGCTGGCAAACGCCCGGATCGACCTGTGCGCGGCGCCGCCGGGAAGGATCCTCCAGGGCGGCCGCTCGCCCTGCCACGGCCGGCCGTTGCACCGGATATCGAAGACCGACGGAAACGGACATGTCACCTTCGGCAACCTGCCCGCGGCCGACTATTTTCCGGCGGTTCTTCCGCCGGAAGGAGAGCGATGGCTGATCGGCGTCAGCGGGCGGCGCACCCGTGTGACCGCGGGGCGGCGGTCAGACCTGGGCACCCTGCGCATACGCGCTGCCGACGAGAACGGTCCCGCACGATAGGCGCCTCCCGATCGTTTGTTGACTTCGCGTTGCATTTTCACATGTTATTTCAGAATTTTCCGAAATAAGGAGGCTGCAATGGAGCTTTCTCCGGTCATGGAGGCGTTCGTTCTCCATTGGGGCGAAATGGGTTCGCGCTGGGGACTGAACCGCACGGTCGCGCAGATCTATGCCCTGCTCTATGTCGCCGGAAAGCCGCTGCCGGCCGACGAAATCGCCGATACGTTGAAGGTCGCCCGCTCGAACGTCAGCACCAGCATCCGGGAGTTGCAATCCTGGGGCCTGATCGGCAGGACCCAGGCGATCGGCGACCGGCGCGACCATTTCCTGGCGGAAACCGATCTGTGGACCGCCGCCGGGCGCGTCGCGGATGCGCGCAAGAAACGGGAGATCGACCCGACGCTGGCAGCGCTCGCCAAATGCCTCTCGGATGCACGGGCGGACGACGCGATCGGCAAGGACGCCGTCGCCCGGATACGGGCGATGCACGACTTTCTCGAGGCGGCAAGCGGCTGGTACGAGCAAGTCCGGGAGCTGCCGCAATCCAAGCTGGAGACGCTGATGAGAATGGGCGCCAGGGTCGCCCGGCTCGAAGCGCCTGCCAAGAAGCCGAAAAAGAAAAAGGGCAAAGGCCGCAAATGAAGCCCGCCCCGGACGGCGGACACGCCGCCAAGCAGGAGTAATCCGCCACATGGCTGAAACCCGGAACGTCCTGGTCGAGACACGCAACCGGATCCGCATCGTCACGATCAACCGGCCGGAGGTCCGCAATGCGGTCGATCCGCAGACCGCCGGGGCCCTGCGCGACGCGTTCCTCGCCTTCGCCGACGACGACTCGGTGGATGTCGCGGTTTTCACCGGAACGGACGGCGCCTTCTGCGCCGGCTACGACCTCAAGGCCCTGTCGGCCTCGCAGGGCGCCATCCCCTATGAACCCGAAGGCGTCGGCCCGATGGGCCCGTCGCGGCTGCTGCTCGACAAGCCGGTGATCGCCGCGGTCGAGGGGCCGGCGGTCGCCGGCGGCCTGGAACTGGCCCTGTGGTGCGATCTGCGCGTTGCGGCGGAGGATGCGGTGTTCGGCGTCTATTGCCGGCGCTGGGGCGTGCCGCTGATCGACGGCGGCACCGTGCGCCTGCCGCGCCTGATCGGCCACAGCCGGGCGATGGACATGATCCTGACCGGCCGGCCCGTGCGCGGGCCCGAGGCCCTTGAGTTCGGCCTGGCCAACCGGCTGGTCCCGAAGGGCGCCGCGCTGGAAGGCGCCGTTGCGCTCGCTGACGAACTCGCCCGCTTCCCGCAGCTCTGCATGCAGACCGACCGCATGAGCGCCATTCGGCAATGGGGCATGCCGCTCGAGGAGGCGCTGCATTATGAAGGCCGGGAAGGCGTCGCACCGCTGGAGCGGGAGGCGGTCGGCGGCGCCACGCGCTTTGCCGGCGGCAAGGGCCGCAGCGGCGCTTTCGACGACATCTGATCGCCTGTTCGCTTCCGCCGCGGCGGCTGCCGGCTGTGAGTGAGACTCTATGCCACCCAGAACCCGGAACTTCACCCTGTCGCACCGGCTCGGCCATCCGCGCAAACGCCATGAGGGTCAGCCGGTCACGCCGCGGGACGCCGCGACGCTGATCCTGGTCCGCCACGGTGCCGGCCGGCCGGAGATCCTGATGGGGCAGCGCTCCAACCGGGCGAAATTCGTCCCCGGCTCCTTCGTTTTTCCGGGCGGCCGGCTCGACAGCCACGACTGGGAGGCGTTGCCCGCAACGCCGCTTGCCGCGCCGGTCGCCAGGATGGGCCTGCGCGGCAACGCCGCCAAGGCGCGGGCGCTCGCCATGGCGGCAATCCGCGAGACTTTCGAGGAAACCGGCCTGCTGCTGGCGGCGGACGGCGATGTCGGCGCGGCCGACGATGAGACCTGGCGGGAAATGCGCGCCCGCGGCAAGGCGCCCGACCTGGCGCGCCTGACCTACCTCGCCCGGGCGATCACCTCGCCCTACAGCCCGATCCGCTTCCACGCCCGCTTCTTCATGGCGGCGTACCGGCCGGAGGACGGCGGCATCGGCGGCTCGGGCGAACTGTCCGACCTGCAATGGCTCCCGATCGAACGGGCCGAAGATTACGGCCTGCTCGACGTCACCCACTTCATGCTCGGCGAAATCGAGCGCCGGCTGGCCGAGCCGCACGCCGATACCTTTCCCCTGTTCGCCTACCGCCTCGACAAGCCGTTCGTGCGCTACGATTGAATACGCTTACCCTCAGACAGTAGAAGTAAATTTCCAATTGTGCCGCCAGGATAATATCGCGTATCTTTCCTCCATTCCCTTCGATCCAATTTGCATATTCGAACTTCGTTTAGTCGATACGGCCCCCAAAGTACAAGCTCCTTCCATCTACTGACCTTATATTCCCCACCCTCTTTGTACTGATAGTCTCCATATTCATCATACCATTCGGCAGATTCTTTATATAAATAGTAAGGCTTAAGTTTGTACTGATATAATTTCTTAGAATAAGGATCGTACATCCAAGGCTTTCCGTAATACAATGCATGAACCCATTTCTCCAGCGGCCGGGGCGTAAATTTAGCAATACGAAAATCACCCTCTTGGTCAGGACCAGCCACCTCAATTTGGCTAACGTACTTGCTATGCAAAAAAGGAATCCATACTACCCGAACATCTTCTCTTATATAGCTTTGCGTCCGTTGTACTAGATTTTCGCAGTCAATGGCAGAGTGCTGGAGCTCAATAGCGAAACGCTTTTCGTTGGGAGACCAGACGAGTACATCTGCTCGCCTATCGGGACCCAGAAGAGATGGCACTTCACATTCCACCTCAGTGTGTAGTCCGCGACAAATAAATTCATTCTTGAACAATTTCTTAGCATCCAAATGTACTCGGGTTTCACCTCTTCCCCAAGCACAAGTATGTGGTGGTTTGTGAGCGAAGTGGTGAATTACTTTCCTACCTTTCTTTAATATCACCTGCCCCCTACAGTTTGGGCAACAATACTCCGGCCCTTTATCTGCTGCTCCGGCTTCGATTCTTGCTCCGTTGCGCAGCGCAACCAGCATCTTCTCGATCTCCTCAGTACACAACACTCCGCGGTGCGATCCCGATTCACATTCAGGCAAATACCCGGGCGCTGCATCTCAGCAATAACTGGTGTGACTAATTTGTCCTCACTGCCGATTCCCTCACGCCAACCGGAACGCCGCTCCGGTGCCGAGTTCGCCTTCTGCCCGCACCCGTTCCTTCTCGACCAGCCAGACGAGGTGGGAGAGCACCGAGCGCGCCGCCGCCGGATACATGGCGGGCGGCACGTCGTTCGCATACATGCGCGGTACCATGTCCGCGATCGACGTCAGGCCGTCCTTCAGGCAGGCGAGCACCTGTTCCTCCCGGCCCATGCGGTGCGCCCTGAGCGCCGGGACGAAGGCGCCGGGATCGCGGATCGGCGCGCCGTGGGTCGGCCAGTAGATCGCGTCGTCCCCCGCATCGACGCGGGCGATCAGCTTGTCCAGGCTGGCGACATAGTGCGCCATGTCGCCGTCGGGCGGCGAGACGATCGTGGTCGACCAGCCCATGACATGGTCGCCACTGAACAGCGCGTTCTCCTCCCTCAGATGGAAGCACAGATGGTTCGAGGTGTGGCCCGGCGTGTGAACCGCCTCGACCGTCCAGCCGTCGCCCTCGATGACGTCGCCGTCCCGCGTCGCGATATCCGGCACGAAGCTTTCGTCGCCGCCGGCCTCGACCACCGCGCCGGCCTCGATCCGGCCGCCGCCGTGCGGGCCGTAGCCGTAGGTCGGCGCCGCCCATTCGCCTTTCAGCGGCGCGGCGGCCGGCGAATGGTCCCGGTGGGTGTGGGTGATCAGGATATGCGTGATCGTCTCGCCGCGCAGGGCGTGTTTCAGGGCCTCGATATGGGACGACAGCAGCGGGCCGGGATCGACGACCGCGACCTTGCCGCGCCCGATGACATAGGTGCCGGTGCCGTGGAAGGTAAACGGCCCGCCGTTGCGCGCGATGACCCGGCGGATCAGCGGCGAGACGCCCGCGATCCGGCCGTATTCGAATTCCAGTTCCCGATCGAAGGGAATGCCGTCCGCCATCGCTCGCCGTCCGCTCTGCCGCAGGTCGCGCGGCACCCTAGCCGCGGCGGCGCGGCGGGACAACGGGCCGCGCGCTGTCGGAAAATGTCATGATTCGTCATGATCCTCCGTTTGGGCGCACCTTGCTGCCCCGGCTTTGTTCCGGGGCCACGGGGCACACGCCCGGGCCGTGCCGGCGGTCCCTGCTCCGTGCCGCTACGGTCGATATAAAGGTCGAACCGGAGTGAAACCCGGCTTGACGGTCCGTTCCAACCGCTCACGCCCGCGCATCCTCCAGCGTCATGGCGGCGCCCTTTTCGGCGATCATGATGGTCGGGCTGTTGGTGTTGCCGGAGGTCACGGTCGGCATGATCGAGGCGTCGATCACGCGCAGATTGTCCAGCCCGCGAACCCTGAGCCGGTCGCTCACCACCGCCTGCGGGTCGCTGCCCATCTTGCATGTGCCGACCGGGTGGAAGATCGTCGTGCCGACGTCGCCGGCGCCCCGGACCAGCTCGTCCTCCGACTGGAGCGCCGCGCCGGGCAGCACCTCCTCGGGTTCATAGGGCTGCATCGCCGGCGCCCCGACGATCCGCCGGGTCAGCCGGATCGCATCGGCCGCGACCTGCCGATCGGCCGGCGTCGAGAGATAGTCGGGCGCGATCGCCGGCGGCTCCTTCGGATCGGGGGACTTCAGCGCGACCGTGCCCCGGCTCTCCGGCCGCAGGTTGCACACCGAGGCGGTGAGGCCCGGGAAGCGGTGCAGCGGCTCGCCGAACCTGTCGAGGGACAGCGGCTGGACGTGATATTGCAGGTTGGCGGTCTCGCGCGACGGATCGGATTTCGCGAACACGCCGAGCTGGCTCGGCGCCATCGTGAGCGGCCCGCGCCGGAACAGCGCGTATTGCAGGCCCATCGCCATCCTGCCCCACAGGCTGTTGGCCTTCTGGTTGAGGGTCACGACGTTCGAGACCCGGTAGACGAGGCGCAATTGCAGATGGTCCTGGAGATTGCCGCCGACGCCGGGCAGGTCGTGCAGCACCGCCACGCCCCGGTCCTGCAACAGGGCGCCCGGCCCGACGCCGGAGACCTGCAGCAGATGGGGCGAGCCGATCGAACCGGCGGCGAGGATCAGTTCTCCGGCAACCTCGGCCCGTGTCTCCGCCCCCTTCAGCCAGAAATCGAGGCCTCGCGCCCGCCTGCTGTCGAAGCGGATGCGTTTGGCCTGGGCGTGGGTCAGGACCGTCAGGTTGGGCCGGTTGCGCGCCGGTTTCAGGAAGGCCTGTACGGTGTTCCAGCGCGCGCCCCGGCGCTGATTGACCATGAATTTGCCGGTGCCCTCGTTGTCGCCGTCGTTGAAGTCCGGCGTTTGTGCGATGCCGGTCTCGTTGCAGGCGCGCTCGAAGGCGTCGAGGATTTCCCAGCCGACCCGCGGCGGCTCGACCCGCCATTCGCCGCCGGTGCCGTGGAACTCGTCGGCCGGGCCGAAATGATGCTCGGACTTCTTGAACAGGGGCAGCACATCGTCCCAGCTCCAGCCGCGGTTGCCCATCTGGGCCCAGCCGTCATAGTCGCGCGCCTGGCCGCGCATGTAGATCATGCCGTTGATCGAGGAGCAGCCGCCCAGCACCCTGCCGCGCGGATAGTTGAGCGCCCGGCCGTTCAGGCCGGCCTCGGCTTCCGTCTTCAGGCACCAGTCGGTGCGCGGGTTGCCCTGGGTGTAGAGATAGCCGACCGGCACCTTGATCCAGAAATAGCTGTCCCTGCCGCCGGCCTCGAGCAGCAGCACCCGGTTGCGCCGGTCCTCCGACAGCCGGTTGGCCAGTACGCAGCCGGCCGAGCCCGCGCCGACGATGACATAATCGAAGCTGCCCAGGGAGGCGGGTTCCGTCATGCTATGCTCCGGCGGTGTCCGGCCGGGCAGCGCTATCCCGCGGCGCCGGTCCGGTGCAGCGCCACCGTAGGCCCAAAGCCGCCCGTTCAACAAGACCGCCGCCGGGAATCGCCCCGGGGATCGCCCGGGGATCGCCGGGGGAATCGCCGGGAAGGAACGCGCCATGACCGACCGTCCAGAGGGATCTCCGGCATCCGGCGGCCGGCCGAAGAAACGGACCGTCCGCGACATCATCCTGGAACTCGCCGAAGCGGCGGGCGAGGGCTCGATCGGGCCGGGCGACGTCGCGAAGGTCTTTGCCGAGGAGCGGCGCAGGCCCGGAGCGCCCGCGCAATCGGCGCACCGCTGGTCGCGCATCGTGCGCGAGGAGGCGATCGGCCTGGCGCGCGCCGGCAGGGTGCAGGTCCTGCGCAAGGGCAAACCGGTCGATCCGCACGCCCCGGTCAAGGGCGTGATTCGGATCCGGCTGGTGCGGTAGGGTTCGGCAGCGGGCTTCCGAATCAGCCTTTCCGGGCCACCTGTTCTTCATGTCGGCCTGAGCAGGTCGAAAGTGCCACCCGTTTCCCCAAACCGCCTCCTCTTCAGAGCGGGAGGTCGGTGGCCCACGCGATCGAGCCGAGTGTGATCGCTACAGCCGGAACCCTGCTGGCGGCATGGGCAAACCCGGTGTCGTCAAACAAGGGCGATCTTGGGCATGGGTCGGCTTCCCGCCAGCATGATAACATGGGAAGAGTAGCCGTTTAGCTGACGGCATCCATTCTTGAATTGGGGCGGAAACCGGGAGGGGGGAAATGGCAACCGTATTGATCAGGAACGCGCATGTCGTTACCGCAGTCGACAACTACTCGGCCGACATTCTGATAGAGAATGGCCGGGTGCATACCATCGGCATGAACATTCCCGTCGGCGACGATGTCGAGGTTCACGATGCGAGCGGCCTCCTCACCCTGCCCGGCGGCGTCGACGTGCATACGCACCTGGACTGGGATTTCGGCGTAGCAAAAACCGTTGACACCTTCGGCACGGGCACGAAGGCGGCGGCCTTCGGCGGCACGACCACAGTGGTCGACTTCTGCAATCAACCCCCCGGAGAAAGCCCGCTCGTCGGACTCGAGGACTGGCACAGGCGGCGGGAGAGTGCCTGCGTCGATGTCGGCGCGCACGTGATTCTGAACCAGGTCAACGACCAGACGCTCATCGACATGAAGACGCTGATCGCCGGCGAGGGCGTCACCAGCTTCAAGCTGTTCATGGCCTATCCCGGCGTCATGATGATTGAGGACGGGGCGATGTTCAAAGCCATGCGCATGGCCGGCGGACAGGGCGCCATGACCTGTGTGCACGCAGAGAACGGTCCGGTCATTCAGGTCCTGATCGAGGAGGCGTTGGCGGAGGGCCGCACGTCGCCGAAACAGCATATGCTCACGCGGCCGCCGCTGATGGAGGGGGAGGCGACCCACCGTGCAATCCGGATTTCGGAACTGGCGGATGCGCCGCTCTATGTCGTCCACCTTTCCGCCGGTGAGGCGCTCGCCGCGGTGCGGGAGGCGCGCGACCGTGACATCCGGGTCCATGCCGAGACATGCCCGCATTACCTGTTTCTTACGGACGAAGAGTACGATCGCCCCGACTTCGACGGGGCGAAATATGTGGCGACACCGCCGCTGCGCGGACATGAGCACCAGGCGTCGTTGTGGCGCGGTCTCAAGACCAACGATCTGGAAGTCGTCTCGACCGATCATTGCCCCTTCTGCTTCAACGAGCAGCCGTTTGGGATGAAGTATTCGAAGCAGCAAGGTGTGGACGACTTCAGCCGGATACCCAACGGGGCGCCGGGTATCGAGACCCGGTTGCCGCTGATGTACGACGGCGGCGTCCGCAAGCAGGGGATGTCGATCAACCGGTTCGTGGAGCTGACCGCAACCACGCCGGCGAAGCTGTTCGGCCTGTTCCCGCGCAAGGGGACGATCGCGGTCGGTTCGGATGCCGACATCGTCCTGTTCGATCCCGACGAGGAATGGACGATCCGCGCGTCGGAGCACCACAGCCGGGTCGACTACTCGCTGTTCGAGGGCCGCCCGGTCACCGGGCGGGTCAAGAAGGTTCTGATGCGCGGTCAACTGATCGTCGACGGCGCCGAATGGCTGGGCCGCGAGGGCGCGGGCGAATTCCTCAGCCGGGGCGAATGTGGAATTCTCTGAACGTATGGATGGGGTATCGCATGAATGCCGGGGAAATTTTCATGGCGGATGATGCCGTATCCGTTGCCGCCGTTGTCGAGGCGATCCGGGAGGACCGCTTGTGGCAGCGTCACATGGACATCGCCGCGATCGGCGCGACGGGACGCGGCGGCGTCAATCGCCAGGCCCTGACTCCCGAGGACGGTCAGGCCCGGCGCCTGATGCTCGAATGGGCGTCGGAACTCGGCTTCACCGCCAGCGTCGACGCCATCGGCAACCTGTTCATCCGCCGCGCCGGCGCACAGCCGACATCGGATCCGGTTGTCGCCGGTTCGCACCTCGATTCCCAGCCCACCGGCGGCAATTTCGACGGGGTCTTCGGCGTTCTCGCAGCGCTGGAAGTCCTGGAAGCCGCGAATGACGCAGGCGTTGTTACCGGGCGTCCTTTGGAACTGGTGGTATGGACCAACGAGGAAGGCGCGCGCTTCCAGCCCGCCACCATGGGCTCGGCGGTCTTCGCCGGCGCCCTGCAGCTGGAAACCGTGCTGACCTCCACGGACAGCGATGGCGTCACGGTGGAACAGGCGTTGGCCGGTACGCTCAAGGCGGCGCCGGTTTCGGAACGGCGCGACTTTCGCTCCCCCATGGCCGCCTATGTGGAGGCTCATATCGAACAGGGTCCGGTCCTGGAATCGACCGGAAACACCATCGGTGTGGTCACGGGAATCCAGGGGCTCAGGTGGTTTCAGGTCGAGGTCGGTGGAGAGGAGGCGCATGCCGGCACCACGCCGCGCAGCAATCGCCGGGATGCCCTGGCCGCCGCCGTCGCCATGGTGACAAAGTTGCAGGCTCTGATGTTCGACGAGTCCGACACGGTGCGCTTTACCGTCGGTCGCTTCGAGGTGGCGCCGAATTCGCCGAACACGATACCGGGGCGCGTCGTCTTCACGATAGATTTCCGGCACCCGGACCAGGATATCCTGACCCGGCTTGGCGACCAGGTCGAACCGGTGTGCCGGGCCGAGGCACAAGACTGCGACGTCAGGGTTGTCGAAACCATGAACGCGCCACCGACTGAATTCGACCCTGACGTTCGAGATCTTGTCCGCAGCGCCGCCCGGCGCCAGGCGCTCCGGCATATGGACATGACGTCCGGCGCCACGCACGACGCCAAGTTCATGGCGGATCTCTGCCCGAGCGGCATGATTTTTGTGCCCTGCGAAGCCGGTGTCAGCCACAACGAAGCCGAGAACGCATCGGCGGCCGACCTTGCCGCCGGCGCCAGGGTTCTGGCCGAGGTCGCGATACGGCTGGCAAATCGCTGAGAGGAAGAAGGGCAGTTGTGCGCCGGGGCTAGAAACCGCGTAAGCGCCAAATTCCAACGATCGATCGGAAGGCTGGCGCGGCTCCGCGCGGCACTTCGATCCAGTGTCGTTCCCGGTGGTTGCCGCCCCGCAACCGATAGCGCCCCGCTACGTCATTCCGCCGCCTGGCGCGTTTGCGAGCCGGTGGCGCTGAGGGTGCGCCAGTCCTCGTCCTTCGGGTAGATGCCTTCGAGGGAGCTGATGGTACCCTGGGGAATCCGCGGTTCGGCGGTCCCGATGGCCGGTTCGCCGCGGGCGACGGCGCGGGCCGCCTCGACCATCAGCTTGCGGAACTCGACCACGGCGAGGTCCGACGCGCCGAGGAAGTCCCTCGTCCGGTCGACGATCGGGCCGGGCGAGACCCACATGGCGACATCCTGGTTGGGGATGCCCTCGATGCCGGTGAAGCTCCCCGCCTTCATCGCTGCGCGGTCCTGCAGGAAGCGGTTGTCCAGCGTCCCGCGCGGCGCCCAGTCGTCGGTCAGGTCGATGCCGCGCCGGGTGCGGTGGAACTCCCGCCATTCCTCCGTCGTCGGCACGTCCGGCCCGTCCCAGGCGATGAAGTAGAATATGCTGTTCACGTCGTCGACCGGCACGATCACGCTGGCGACCCGGTGCCGGTTGTTCGGCGGGATGAGCGAAGTGTAGGGCGCGACGAACTCGGTGACGCGCAGATAGTTGTGGGTCGCCGCGTTCTTCACCGGCCGGCGGATGGCGACATAGTGGAAGCCGTAGCTTGTGCGCTCGATCTGCATGCGCGGGGACTTGTCGGTCGACGGCCGATACCAGGACTTGTCGTCGGCCGAGGCGCGCGCGACCCGGGCCGGCACCATGTCGGACGAGTGCAGGCTGGAGGAGTGGGCGCTGTCGATCTGGCCCTCGTGGATCTGCGCCCAGTTGCACGGCACGCGGATCTTCAGGATCGCGATGTCGATATCGTCCCGCGGCGCGAAGGCCGGCGGATCGAAGGGCGGCGCGGCCGCCGGCTCGCCGAGCCAGGCCCAGACGAAACCGCCCCATTCGACGACCGGATACGCGCGGGCTCGCACCTTCGCCATCAGGGCCCCGGCTTCCGGCTCCGAACTCATGGCGACGCAGCGGCCGTCCACGTCGTATTTCCAGCCGTGATACAGGCAGCGCAGGCCGCATTCCTCGTTGCGGCCGAGCAGCAGGGAGGCTCCGCGGTGCGGGCATTTCTCGTCGAGCAGGCCGAGCCGGCCGTCGCTGTCGCGGAAGGCGACCATGCGCCGGCCGAGCGCCTCGACCAGCACGGGCGTGCCGTCCGGCTCGGCGACCTCCTCGACCAGGCAGACCGGCGCCCAGTGCTGGCGCATCAGCCGGCCCATCGGGGCGTCGCCCTCGACGCGGGTCAGCAGGTCGTTTTCCTCGGCAGTCAGCATGGGGCGGTCAGCATGGCTCCGTTTGGACACGTAGATCGAAAATCCACCGATATGCTAGGTCGGAGGGCAGTCGCCGTCCAGTTCGACGGCGCTGCCGAGGCTCACGCACGATCCGAGATGGCCGATTCGACCGCCCTGACCCGCCTGACCGTCGCCGGCAAGCGCGGGCTGACGCCCGATATCTGGGAATTCACCCTGGAACCGGCGGACGGGGCGGCGCTGCAGCCCTTCGAACCGGGCGCGCATATCGGCGTGGAGACGCCTTCGGGCGCCATGCGCCAGTATTCGCTGGTCAACGACGGCCGCGCGCCGGAGTGCTACGTCATCGCGATGAAACACGAACCGGACTCGCGCGGCGGCTCCCGTTCGATGGTCGAAGAGGCGGCGGTCGGCGGGACGCTCCGGGCCGACCCACCGGCAAACAGCTTCCCGCTGACCGAAGCGCCGGGCTACCTGCTGATCGCCGGCGGCATCGGCATCGCGCCGATCCGCGCCATGGCCGACCGGCTGGACGAGGAAGGCCGGCCCTTCCGCCTGATCTACTGCACCCGCAACGCTGCGGAGAGCGCCTATCTCGAAGAGATGCGCGCCCGCTTCGGCGGCCGGCTGACCGTGCATCACGACGGCGGCAACCCCGACGCCTTCTACGATTTCTGGGACGAGTTTGCCGAACCGGCGGACATCCTGGTCTATTGCTGCGGTCCGAAATCCTTGATGGAAGAGGTCAAGGCGGTCTCCGGCCACTGGCCCGAAGGCCGGGTGCAGTTCGAGGATTTCCGGCCGGTCGAGGCCGTGCGGCCGGACGACCGCCCGTTCGACGTCGTGCTGCACCGCTCCGGCCGGACCGTCGCGGTGCCGGCCGATCTGCCGATCCTGGAGACGTTGCGCGGGGCTGGGATCCGCGTGCCGAGTTCGTGCGAGAGCGGCGTCTGCGGCACCTGCAAGACCCGGCTGCTCGCCGGCGAGGCCGACCATCGCGACAAGGTGCTGATGCCGGAGGAGCGCGCGGATTTCATCATGCTGTGCGTGTCGCGCGCCCACGGCGGAGAGCTGACCCTTGACCTCTAAGCCGGTCCGCCTCGGGATCGTCGGGCTGGGCCGGGCCTTTGCGCTCACCGCGCCGGCTCTGCGCGCCGACCGCCGGATCGCTCCCGTGGCCGCGTGCGCGCCGCGCGCGGACTCGCGCGCCGCATTCGAAACGGAATTCGGCGGCCGGGGCTATGCCGATCTGGACGGGCTGCTGGCCCATCCCGGCCTGGAGGCGGTCTACATCGCCACGCCGCACGGGTTGCACGCCGAACAGGCGGTCGCCGTGGCGGCGGCCGGCAAGCATGTGCTGGTCGAAAAGCCGCTCGCCGTCTCGATGGCCGACGGCGCGGCGATGGTCGACACGTGCGAGCGCGCCGGCGTCGCCCTGATCGTCGGGCCGTCCCACAGTTTCGACGCACCGGTCGCGCGGGCGCGGCAGGCGATCGAAAGCGGCGCCCTCGGCCGCGTGCGCATGATCCACGCCTTCAACTACACGGATTTCCTTTATCGCCCTCGCCGTCCGGAAGAACTGCGCACACAGGAGGGCGGCGGCGTGCTGTTCAGCCAGGCGGTGCACCAGGTCGATGTCGTGCGCCTGCTCGCTGGCGGGCTGGCGACGCAGGTCAGCGCCTTCACCGGGGCCTGGGACCCGGCACGGCCGGCCGAAGGCGCCTACAGCGGGCTGCTGTCGTTCGAGGGCGGCGCGTTCGTCAGCCTGACCTATTCCGGCTACGGCCGCTTCGACAGCGACGAGTGGATGGGCTGGATCGGCGAGTTGGGCCACGAGAAGGATCCGGACGACTATGGTCGGGCGCGCCGGACGCTTGCCGACGCACCGACGCCGGACGCGGAAGCGGCCCTGAAACGCGCCCGCACCTTCGGGTCGGCTGACGCGCCGCCCGCCGCGCCGCACCACGAGCATTTCGGCCCGGTCGTCGTCTGCTGCGAGCGCGGCGACATCCGGCTGACACCGGACGGCATTTGGATCTACGCCGACGAACGGCGTTTCGAGCCGGCGCCCCGACTCGCCGATCCGCGCACGCCGGTCCTCGATGCATTGGTCGCGGCGGTCCGGGATGGTATTGAGCCGGTCCAGACCGGCCGCTGGGGCCTGGCCAGCCTGGAGGTGTGCCACGCCATCCTGCAATCGGCCCGCAGCGGCGCGCCCGTAGAACTCACGCGGCAGGTAGCCGTACAGCCGGAGGGGACCCCGAGGTGAGCGATCTGCGTCTCTCCATCGCCATGGGCGACTACGACCGCACCCGCCCGATTGCGGACGGCCGGGTGAAGATCGACGGCGTCGACCCGGCGGTCATGCTGCTGACGCCGGAGGAAATGTTCTTCCGCGCCATGCGCCACCGGGCCTTCGACATCTGCGAACTGTCGCTGTCGTCCTACGTCATCTCCGTGGCGCGCGGCGACCCGCACTACATCGCCGTGCCGGTCTACCTGTCCCGCGCCTTCCGCCACACCTCCGTCTACATCCGCACCGATAAGGGCATCGGGCGGCCGGAGGACCTGCGCGGCCGGCGCATCGGCATCGCCGAATACCAGCTCACCGCCAACGTCTGGGCGCGCGGCATCCTGGAAGAGGATCACGGCGTCCGGCCGTCGGACATTATCTGGGTGCGGGGCGGCATGGACACGCCGGGCCGGCCCGAGAAGATCGCGCTGGATCTGCCGGACGATGTGCGCATCGAGCCGGCGCCGGAGGGCGCGACCCTGAACGGCCTGCTGGCGGATGGGGAGATCGACGGCTTCATCGGGCCGCGCGCGATCCGCTGCTTCGACGAGGGACATCCCGAGGTCAGCCGCCTGTTCGGCGATTCCTCCGCCGCCGCGGAGGCGTACTACCGGCGTCACGGCGTGTTTCCGATCATGCATGTGCTGGCGCTGCGGCGGTCGCTGGCCGAGGATCATCCCTGGCTGCCCGGCGCCTTGCTCAAGGCGTTCGCCCGGGCGAAGGACATGGCGCAGGCCGCGCTCGGCGACACCTCGGCGGCCAAGGCGACCCTGCCGTTCCTGGAGGACAGCCTGGAGCGCGCCCGTTCGCTGATGGGCGCAGATTTCTGGAGCTACGGCGTGGCCGGCAACGAAAAGACCCTCGACGCCTTCCTCGGCTACCACCACGCCCAGGGCCTGTCCCCGCGCGGGGTCGAAGTCGAGGAGCTGTTCCACCCTGCGACGCTGGAAGCGTTCAGTTTATAGTTCGCAATTCCGGAGCGGCACGCTCCTGCGCCCTCGGGCAGCATCCGTGACGGAAGCCCGCTCGGGTCCGCCCGGAGTCACCTCCAACCGTCATATCGACCAAAGCGGCCCGGAGGGCCGCGCAGCGGAGATATCTTTTCTCTACGGCGCGAGGCTCATGGCACCGTGCGGAAAGATATCTCCGCTCCGCGCCTTCCGCGCTCCGGTCGAAATGACCGAGAGAGCGGCGCGGAATTCCTTCCGCAGTATCCGCCCTACGCCAGCCCCATCTCGGCGAGGATCGGCGGCTTGACGTGGTCCCAGGGGCGCGCAGCCTCGAAACAGGCCGAGGCGCGGAGCACGGTGGGATCGTCAAGATGCCGGCCGATGATCTGGAGGCCGACGGGCAGCCCGCCTTCGGTGAAGCCCGCCGGGATCGAGGCCGCCGGCTGGCCCGTCATGTTGATCGGGAAGGTGAAGGCCAGCCACTTGAACGGCTCGACGATCCGGTTGTCGATCTTCTCCGGCCCCTGCATGTGCACCGGGAAGGCCGGCACGGCGAGGGTCGGCGTCAGCAGGATGTCGTAATTCTCCATGAAGGCGGCCATCCGGTTGGTCACCGCCTTGCGGCCCATCACGGCGTCGGTCAGGTCTTCCGCCGTCCACGGCCGGGTGATGAAATCGACCAGATGCGGCGTCATCTCGTGGCCGTGTTCCTCGACCATCTTGCGCAGACCGCGCAGATCGGATTCGAGCGCGACCAGGCCCCAGAACGCCAGATAGGGATCCTCGAAGCCGGGATGGGCGATCTCGACGGTGCAGCCGAGATCGCTCTCGAACGCCTGGGCGGCGGCATCGATGAGCGCGCGCACTTCCGGATCGACGGCGGCATAGCCCCAGTCCGGGCTGTAGGCGACCCGGAGGCCGGAAAGGTCGCCCTCGCAGGCATCCAGCCAGTCGAACTCCGGGCCGGGCAGGGTGTGGCGGTCCCGCGCGTCCGGCCCCGAGCCGATCACCGTCATCATCAGCGCGGCGTCGCGCACCGTACGCGCGACCGGGCCGATATGCTCGATCGATTCCCAGGAGGAGACGCCGGGATAGCGCTCATCCTTGGTGCCCGGCCACAGCGGCACCCGGCCCATCGAGGCCTTGAGGCCGTAGGTTCCCGTCAGGCAGGAGGGGATGCGGATCGAGCCGCCGCCGTCCGATGCGATGGCGTAGGGCGTCATGCCCGTAATCGTCGAGACCACCGAGCCGGCCGACGAGCCGCCGGGCGTCAGATCGGTGTTCCACGGGTTGCGCGTCGTCTCGAACACCGGGTTGTGGCCGACCCCGGAATAGCCGAACTCCGGCACGTTGGTCTTGCCGAGAATGAGCGAACCGGCGTCCTTCAGCCGCTCGACCACGACATCGTCGACGTCCGACACATAGTCCTTGTAGGCCATGGAGCCGGACACGGTCGGATAGTCCTTCATGACGACGAGATCCTTGATCCCGACCGGCACGCCGGCCAGCGGGCCGGCGTCCTCACCGCGCATGATCCTGTCCTCGACCGCTCTGGCCTGGTCGCGCATCAGGTCCGGCGTCGGCGTGCAATAGGCGTGCAGCACCGGATCGAGGGCCTCCATCCGCGCGATCGACGCTTCCGCGACCTCGGTCGGGGAAATCGACTTGTCGCGGACGTTGCTGGCGATCTCGAGCGCCGTCATCCGGCAGATGTCGTTGCCGCTGGTCATGCCTTGCTCCTCTTCAGGGACTCCTTGGGGGAGCCCGGGATTGCGAATCGGAAACGCAACCGTAACCCGGGTATCGCGAAAGCGGAAGCACCGCCCCGGAGCCGCCGGCTCCGGGGCGGTTTGCGCGCTGCAGCAATTATGCTTCCGCCTCGGCTTCCGCGCCGGTGCTTTCCTCGCCGAGGTCCGCACCCATGGCGGCCGGCGCCGCCTTGGCGAGGATCACATAGACGACGAAGGAGGATACGAGGCCGGTGATGCCGAACAGGAAGGTCGGATACTCTACGTTCACGATGTAGCCCAGCACCACGCCGACGATGATGGCGACCACGGCCGCCCAATTGACCGACGCGCTGCGTTCGACCGCGAATCCCTTGTCGCCCCGTATGACGTAATAGTCGGCAATGATCGCGCCGCCGATGGGCGGGACCAGCAGGCCGATGGTGAGCAGCCAGACCACGATGTCGCTGATGAAGCCCGTTGCCGCCGCGATCAGCCCGATGATCGACCCGAAGATGGCCGCCTTGCGCCAGTTGAAGCCCGGTATCGAGTTGGTGAAGCCCATTGCCGCGTTGTAGAGGCAGGCATCGCAGGTCGACCAGTTGCTCAGGATGGCGAGCACGACCAGCGGGATCAGCACCGCCAGCGACTTCTGATCGAAGAAGTAGACCGTGCCGGGATCCGTGATCGTCGCCGAGATCAGCGCGCCGATGACCATGAACGGGGCGTTCGAGAACATGAAGGCGACCGCCGTGACGCCGACGGCCTGATTGCCCGTCCGCGAATAGCGCACGATGTCGCCGGTCATGGTACCGGAGACCGCGAAGGTCGCCCAGGCCATGCCGACACCGGTCCAGAAGGCGATCTTGCCGTTGCCCTCGCCTTCGAAGATCGAACCGCCTGCAGGAAACACCCGCGTAATGAGGTAGTAGGCGGCGAAGATCACCATCGCCGGAATCGCAACCTTGCGGACCAGCGCCATCTGGCGGATTCCGAAAATCACCGGAATGGCGTAAATGATGCCGGCGATCAGCGCGATGATGCCGACCACCACCGCACCCTCAAGGCCGAAGGCGACCCTGAGAATATCGGCGGTCAGCCATGCCTGGAAGGCGTACCAGCCAGTCACCAGCAGGGCGAGTATGATCACCGGGACCACGGCGCCCGCCCGCCCGAACACGTAGCGGACGGCCAACGGGAAATTGATCCCCCATTTGCCGCTCGGGTAACCGATCAGCGCGGAATAGACGAAGAGGATGAAATTGCCGAGCAGGATGGCGAATATCGCATCGACGGTGCCCATTCCCTGCTGGATCTGGCCGCCGATGACGGCGCAGATGAAGGCGATGCCGAAACCGGACCAGACCCAGGCGGGTTCGGCAAATCCCAGCCTGTTTCCCAAGGGGACCGGTTTGGAGTGAAATTCCTCGTGAACGTCGTCTTGCGAGCCGAAAAAGCCCGAGTTTTGATCGCCGGAATCCTGTGCCATTTTTCCATCCCCTTTGTGCTTGCACCGAAGCGTGCAGGACATACCAGTGCAGCTGCACGCTATCATTATTGTGCTTTGTGTGCAATCGGAGCCGCCCTTCCCGGCCGTTTTCCGGACCGAGCGCCGCCGGGCGAACCGTTGCGATTCGGGCATTTCCGACGCAACATTTTCTGTGGATAATTCCGGCGCCGGCGGATCATCCGTCACCCCGGTTTCGTTTGTCCCGAGCCTGCGATGGATATATCCGGCGAATCGGGCGCGGCCTGCCCGACGGAAAAGAACGGAAAAGAACTGTCTCGGAGGTCCGGCCTTCCGATAGACTGCGGTATCCGTTCGGCTCACCGGGAGGCTTCCAATGGACGGCGCGATCCTTTCCTACGACGACCTGCGCAACGCGCCCGATCTCGACAGCCTGACGGCACGGGCGGCCGAACGGGGCCTGACGCCCGGCTGGATCGACCGCGACGTGCCGATCCTGTATCGCGAACCCCATACCGATTTCCTGCCGGCGCACTGGAAGTACGAAGAGGCGCGGGCGGCGATGGACGGCGCGGCGCGGCTGATCGGGACCGATCTCGCCGAGCGGCGCAACCTGATCATGCGCAACCCGATCCCCGGCAACGACATCGCCACGGCGCGCACCCTGATCTGCGCCTACCAGACCATCCTGCCCGGCGAGCAGGCAGCCAGCCACCGCCACGCGCCGCATGCGCTCCGGATGATTCTGGACAGCGACGGCGCCTGGTCCATCGTCGACGGCGAGAAGCACCCGATGCTGACCGGCGACATCGTGCTGACGCCGGGCGGCTGCTGGCACGGCCACGGCCATGACGGCGCCGAACAGGCTTACTGGTTCGACGGGCTGGACGTGCCGCTCGTCCATCTGCTGGAGCCGATGTATGTCGAAGGCCATCCCGACGGCATGGAGCCGGTGAAACGGGTCGTCACCGAGTCGCCCTATCGTTTCCCGATGGAACGCACGCTGCGCGAGCTGGACGCGGCGGCGCCCGATCCGGAGGGCCATTTCGACCGGCGCATCCGCTACGAGACGCCGCAAATGCCGACCATCGCCATCACCATGCACCGCATGGACGGCGGCTTCCGGGGCCGGCCCTACCGCTGCACGGCGAACAGCGTGTTCGTGGTCATGCAGGGCAGCGGCCGGTCGGTCGTCGACGGCACGGCGATCGACTGGGCCTACGGCGACACCTTCGTTTCGCCGTCGTGGAAGACGGCCGAACACGGCGCGGCGGAGGATGCCGTGCTGTTCCAGATGTCGGACGAAGAACTGATGCGCTGGGCGCGCTACTGGCGCTTCGAGGCAATCGACTGACCGCGGTCGCCTGCCGAGCCGGGATTACCGGCTACCGGCGGCGCATCCGCGCGAACAGGCGGCCGTCGATGACCGCGAGGCCGAGAAAGATCAACGCCATGCCGGCAAGGGCGGTGGCTGTCACCGCCTCGTCCAGGAACAGGGCGCCGGTCACGGTGGCGCCGACCGGCACCAGCAGGGTGACGAGCAGAAGGTTGGTCGGGCCGGCCCGCGCGAGCAGCCGGAAATAGAGAATGTAGCCGAGCGAGGTGCCGAACACGGCGAGCGCGAGCAGTGCAGCCCACACGCCCCCGCTGACCGGATACGTCCAGAACCGGTCGGAAAGGGCTGCGATCGGCAACATGATCAGCGAAGCGCAGACCAGCTGTCCGGTCGAGAGGACCAGCGGCGGCACATCCCGGAATCGCCGCCCGTAGATCGCCGCCAGGGTGTAGGACAGGGCGGCGCCCAGCGTGAGAAGCTGCCCGGTCAGGCCAAGGGTGAAGCCGCCGAGCACTTCCGGCCCGACCAGGACGATCAGTCCCGCCAGCCCGATCAGAACACCTGCGACCCGCCCGGCCGTCAGCCGCTCGCCGCCCAGCAGGTGCGAGAGCACGGCGCTCATCATCGGCGTGGTGCCGATCAGGATCGCCGTCATGCCGGTGGTGATCCATTGCTGACCGCCGACGATCAGGGAGAAGGGCAACACATTGTTGAGCAGCGCGATCAGCATGAAGCCCGCCCACAGGCGCGGCGCGACGGGAAGACGCTGACCCACGGCATACAGCACGATCAGCAGCGGAATTGCCGCGAGCCCGACTCGCGCCAGGACGACCGAAAAGACCGGCAGTTCGGACAGGCCGATTTTCTGGAACAGATAGGAGAGACCCCACAGGCCGGACAGGCTGAGCAGCAGGCCCCAATCGCCGGCATCCATGCGGTGCGCCGCCCGGGACGGTGCGGCGCCCTGCTTTGTCGCTTCGACGGAATCGGTCATGTCGGCCCCTCGTTTCCGGGATGCCGTTTAGCGGCGTCGACGCCGCTGTGCTATCCGGAAACCGGATAAAACGGTTATATCGCCTCCGCTTTGGCGCCAAAGGGCTGCAAAGACCGTTGCCCTGCGCCCGGCTTTCGGCTTTGCTCGGCACGGCCGGCCGAATTTCCCCGGTGCGATACGACCCCGCCGTGCCCGCCGTGCCCCGCCGTGCAGAGTCTGCGTACACAAGAGGACCGCCCCCTTGCCCGTTACCCTGCGTCAACTCCGCTATTTTCAGGCGCTGGTCGAACACGGTTCGTTCAGCCGGGCGGCCGAGAGCGTTTTCGTTTCGCAGCCCGCGCTGTCCCTGCAGATCCGCGAACTGGAAGCCGCGCTCGGCGGCCCGCTGGTGGAGCGGGAGAGCCGCGGCGTTCTGCTTACCCGGCTCGGTAAGGAGGTCCATGAGCAGACGCTGAGGGTCCTGGACGAGACGCTGCTGCTCGAGACCATGGGGAAACAGTATGAACAGGGGACGCTCAGGATCGCGCTCGGGATCGTCTCCTCGCTCGCGCCGTATCTCCTTCCGGGCTTGATGGAGCGGCTGAACGCAGCGTCGCCCAGGGTCGAGCCGGACGTGCTGGAGGCGACAGGACAGGATCTCGTTTCCGCTCTTCTCGCAGGCCGGCTCGACGCGGCGATCGTCTCGCTTCCGCTGGGAATGATGGAACTTCCCGAACGGGACCTGTTCGAGGACCGCTTCATCGTCGCGGGCCGGGCCGAACGGCTCGACGCCCTGCGCGCGCAGGGATTCGTGCCGAATCCGGAGGATATGTCGCGCGCGGACATCGGCCCGCTCCTCACCCTGGCGGACGGCCATTGCATGGCCGATCAGGTTCTCGGCGCCTGTTCCATGTGGCGCCAGCAGGAGGTTCGCCGCGGCGCCGAATCCCTCGCCACGCTTTCGCGCCTGGTAGCGGCCGGTTCGGGACTCACGCTTTTGCCCGAAACTGCCGCGCTGTGCGAAGGCGCGGCAACGCCCGGCCTGAGTTTCTTGCGTTTCGCTTCGCCGGAACCGTCGCGGCGGATCGGCCTCGCCCACCGCCTTGCGGCTCACGGCCAACACTGGATCGACCTGCTCGCGGGCGCCACCGCCGGCGCAGGAGAAGAACTTACGAAGGAGGCGCGGCAGGCGATCGGCTGACGTTGCGGCCGAGCGTCGCCGCGACCGCGCCCGGTAAGGGCAAACCGCCGCGTTGCGCCGAACGGGGGACCGGGACATGGCCGACGATACGAACGGCATGAACGCGCGCGTTCGCTACGAGCCGGACGAAAAACCGCCGGTATCGCTGTCGCTCGGCCTCGGCGCACAGCTCGCCATGATCACCGTCGCCGGGGTGGTGCTGACGCCGGTCATCGTGATCCGGGCTGCCGGCGGCGCGGCGGATTTCATGTCCTGGGCCGTTTTCGCCGCCGTCATCGTCAGTGGCGTGACGACCGTATTGCAAGCCATGCGGCTGGGCCGCATCGGCGCCGGCTATGTCCTGCTGATGGGAACCTCCGGCGCCTTCATCTCGGTCTGCATCGCGGCAATCGCGCAGGGCGGGCCCGCCATGCTCGCGACCCTGGTCGTGATCTCCTCCCTGTTCCAGTTCGCGCTCGCGTCGCGCCTGTCCCTGTTCAGGCGCATTTTCACGCCGACGGTCGCCGGAACCGTGATCATGCTGATTCCCGTCACGGTCATGCCGATCATCTTCAAGATGCTCGGCGACGTGCCGGAGGGCGCGCCGGCCGCCGCGGCGCCGTTGTGCGCTCTCGCCGCCGTCGCCGTCATCGTCGGGATCGCCCTGAAGGCGAAAGGTGCGCTGCGGCTGTGGGCGCCGGTGATCGGGATTGCGGTCGCCTGCGGGGTCGCCGGCTATTTCGGCATCTACGATACGGCGCGGGTCGCCGACGCAGCGTGGATCGGCCTGCCTGTCGGCGCATGGCCGGGCTTCGATCTCGATTTCGGGCCGGTCTTCTGGTCGCTGCTTCCGGCCTTCGTCTTCGTCACCCTGGTCGGTGCGCTCGAAACGATCGGCGATTCCGTCGGCATCCAGCACGTCTCCTGGCGCAAGCCGCGGGCGGCGGACTTTCGCGCCGTGCAGGGCGCGGTATCGGCCGATGGCGTGGGCAATCTGCTGTCCGGCCTGGCCGGCACGGTCCCCAACACGACCTATTCGACCAGCATTGCGGTTACCGAGCTCACAGGGGTCGGCGCGCGCTCCGTCGGCATGGCGGCCGGCGCGATCTTCATCGTCCTCGCCTTCTGTCCCAAGGCGCTCGCCGTCGTCCTGGCGATCCCGAACCCCGTCGCCGCCGCCTATGTCACCGTTCTGCTGGCCTTGCTTTTTGTCCTGGGAATGAAGATCGTCGTCCAGGACGGCCTCGACTATCGCAAGGGATTGATCGCGGGCGTGTCCTTCTGGGCCGGCGTCGGCTTCCAGAACGGCGTCATCTTCCCGGAAATCTTTGCGGAAATCGCCGGCGGCATCCTGCAGAACGGCATGACGGCCGGCGGCCTGGTGGCCCTGCTCCTCACCCTGTTCGTGGAGATCGCCAAGCCGCGGCCGAAGCGGATCGAGCTGCCGTTCGCCGCAGCCGGCCTGCCCGAGCTACGCAAATTCCTCGCCGACTTCGCCGCGCGCAGCGGCTGGGACGAAAGAATGGTCGACCGGCTCGACACGGCCGGGGAGGAAACGGTGCTCACGCTGCTGGAACGGGAGGAAGGACGGGCGGACGCAACGCCCCGGCGCCTGTTCCTCGTTGCCCACAAGGAGGAAGGAGAGGCCGTTCTCGAATTCCTTGCCGGGACGGGCGACGAAAATCTGCAGGACCGGATCGCGCTGCTCGGCGAGCAGGCGGCCGGACCGCCGCCGGAGCAGGAATTCTCGCTACGCCTGCTGCGCCATGTCGCGTCGTCGGTTCATCACCAGCAGTATCACGACACGGACATCCTGACGGTGCGGGTCAGGGCGCCGGGGTGACGGGCGGGCCGGCGCCTGGATCATATCCGTCCTGGAGGGAGCCCCGGCGGCGAGGCGTCCTCTTCGGCAACCCTTCGATACGGCGGGCTCCGCCGGGCCGGTCTCAAAAAAATATTTCCTTTTTTTCGATAATATTCCTTGACACGGCAGATCCCGCGCCCTATATTGGCCCTGTCAACGCCCGAAGTGCGCCTGCCGCGGCCGGCCGCCTCCCCCCAAAATAAGAAGCAAACGAAGAACCAGGCGGGGGATCGTGCGGGACCCTTCCCGCTTTCCGGCCCGCCGCCGCAGTCGGCCATCCTGTGCGCCATTGGGCTTGACGGCCGGACCCCGTCCGGTTCGACCCTCCGATTCCGCCGGGCCATCCTAGCCCCGATCCTGCCCGGCGGTGCCGCCCCCGGTGTCGACGGGCGCTCCCGCACGGCCGGGAGGCTGGAAAAATTCCTATGTCGGTTGCTTTTGCGCACTTCCGAAGGGTGTGTTTCCAACGATTTCAAAGGGTTAGGGCTGCCGGGCGCAAAAAAACATTTTTGAAAGACCGCTCTGTCTAATTCCAAAAAACAGAGCAATTTCAAAGACTTGGGCAACCTGATATTGAACATTTGTTCAAAATCCGGCCGCTTTCCGGCGTCCGGCCCGTCCGGCACACCCATTCGCAGAGGAATTTGCTTCAGCGGGCCCGATCGAGACGACCGCGCTCCGCTCAATCCACGATGTGGTAGACGGGCGCCTTTTCCATCTCCCAGCTGTCGCTGTCGCGGTCGTAGCGGGAGAGCGTGAAGCAGTGCCAGTTGTCGTCGTCCAGCTTCGGATGGTCGGCGCGGTAATAGTAGCCCGGCCAGCGGGTTTCCTCGCGGAACATCGTGTGCTGGGTCACGCTCTCGGAAGCCAGAACCCGGTGGTGCAGTTCCCAGGCGCGCTGAAGCTGGTGCAGGTCTTCGGCGCCGATATGGTTCATGTCTTCCTTCAGCATGCCGAGCAGTTCGATGCCGCGGTCGAGCAGCGGCGTGTTGGTCGTGTAGTGGGCGCTGATGCCGCCGACATACTCGTCCATGATCTTCTCGAGACGCTGGAGGCCGTGGATCGGCAGCAGGTAGCTCGGCGAGACCGTGCCGGCGACGATCTCGTTCCGGCCGACCGAGTAATTCTCCATCGGCTGGAACACCGTCTTTTCGAGCGCCCGGTATTCCTGTTCGTCGACCTGCGGCCCGTCGCTGCCCAGATCGTTGACGTAGTTGACCGCCGCCTTGCCGGCGATCCGCCCCTCGGTGAAGGAGCCGGAGGAGAATTTGTGCGCCGTGCCGCCGATCGTGTCGCCGGCGCCGAACAGGCCGTCGACCGTCATCATCCGGTTGTAGCCCCACTGGTATTCGTCGGGCGCGTAATCTTCCGGCCCGCTCGCCCAGGCGCCGGAACAGGTCGCGTGGGAGCCCATGACATAGGGCTCGGACGTCGTCAGTTCCGGGTTGATGTGCTTCGGGTCGATATTCTGCGATGCCCAGACGACGGCCTGGCCGATCGTCATGCCGAGGAAATTCTCCCAGCCGACCGTTTCCTTGTGCGGGTCCTGGAAGGCTTCCTTGGTCACCATGCGGATCGGGCCGCGGCCGGCCTTGACCTCTTCGAGCAGGGCGTGGTTGCGCAGGCAGGTCGGCACCGGATGCCGGTCGACATAGTCGCCGACCAGTTGCTTGGTGTGCTCGTACCAGGTCGATTCGTATTCCTCGCCGTAGGCGTTCTGGGTGTAGGTCTTGAGGTGCAGGAAATAGGCGCCGACCGGGCCGTAGCCGTCCTTGAAGCGGGTCAGGACGATGCGGTTCTCCATCTGGGTCATCTTGGCGCCGACCAGGATCGGCAGGGCGTAGGCCGAGGCGCTGCTCCAAGGCGCGTACCAGGTCCGCCCCATGCCTTCGCCGACCGCGCGGGGCTTGAAGATGTGCGAGGCGCCGCCCGCCGACACGATGACCGCCTTGGCCTTGAAGACGTAGAAATCGCCGGTGCGCACGTTGAAGCCGACGGCGCCGGCGACCCGGTTTGAGTTGCCCTTGTCGGTCAGGAGGTGGGTCACCATGATCCGGTTGTAGACCTCGGTCGCGGCCTTGCGGGCCGCCTCCGCGACGATCGGCTTGTAGCTCTCGCCGTGGATCATGATCTGCCACTTGCCTTCCCGCAGGTAGCGCCCGGTCTCCGGGTCCTTCATGATCGGCAGGCCCCATTCCTCGAACTTGTGCACCGTGCCGTCGACATGGCGGGCGATGTCGTAGCCGAGATCCTCACGCACCAGGCCCATCAGGTCGTTGCGGGCGTAGCGGACATGGTCCTCCGGCTGGTTCTCGTCCCACTGCATGCCCATGTAGCAGTTGATGGCGTAGAGACCCTGGGCGACCGCACCGCTGCGCTCGATGTTGGCCTTCTCGACGCACACGACCTTGAGGTCGCGGCCCCAGTAGCGGGATTCGTAGACGGCGCCGCAGCCGGCCATGCCGCCGCCGATGACGAGAACGTCGGAATCGACGAAGACGGTTTTTCTGCGCGAGAACAGGCCCACTAGACCACTCCCTGCTTGAGTTGATCGGGCGCGAGCGCCGGCAGTCCGCCTTCGATGTTCAGGGAATCCGGTTCGTGCGCCAGTTCCTGGGATTTGTACTCCCCGGCATCCGGCGCGGCATAGTCGGAGGGCGACTGGATCGTTCCCCAGTCCGTCGTCCGGATCGGCGAGACGAAGTCTTTAACGTTGCCGTCGCGGAACTTGATCTTCCAGGAGATCGTCCCCTTCTCCTCCTCGCGCAGGGCCCGGACACTGTGGCCGAGTGGGGCGAAATCGGCGTATCCGCGGCAGTCGATCGCGTTCTGCGGGCAGGCCTTCACGCAGGAATAGCATTCCCAGCACATGTTGGGCTCGATGTTGTAGGCCCGTCGATAGGTCGTATCGATGTGCATGATGTCGGACGGGCAGATATCGACGCAGTGTCCGCAGCCGTCGCAACTTGTCATGTAGACGAATGTCGGCATGGGTTTTCGCTATCTCCCTTGGTGAAGACCGGTAGCGGACGGTTTCAGTAGTGGTTGGGCTGTCGGCGGGCGCTGCCGAATGTCACCGGCTGGTCGGCCGGCGCCGGCAGGTTGCGGCGGGTCCCGTTCGCTTCGGCCACGCGCTTCTGGAGCGCCGCCGCCGGCTTGAAGAACATGTGCGAGAATTTGGACCAGGGAACCGATCCGAACAGCACGGTCGTCGCGATCAGGTACAGCGCCAGGAACAGCCAGGTCCACCAGGTGCCGCCCGGCTGAACGAAGGACCAGATCAGGCCGAAAGTCGTGCTGGCGAGCAGCGAGAGGATGAACAGGTCGGCCCGGATAATCCGGAACGGCGAATGGCCTTCTGCGGAAACGTCCGCCCGGATGAAGAACCAGAACCAGTAGCCGCCCACACAGACCATCAGGGCGCCGATCGTCCAGATAACCGGCAGGGCCGCGGGCGTCGGCGCGGACGTGTCCGCATAACCGAACACCATGATCGCAGTCGTGACCGCGTAGGCCAGAAAGCCGTACATCGTGAGAAGGTGCGCGACCCGGCGCCGGGCGTTGCAGAACTCGGACGAGGTCAGCACTTCCGAAGCCAGGGTCTGGGCGGCGAGCGAGACCACCTCCCCGCTGCCGACCGTATCGCTGCCCTTGCTCTGGGCGTTGCGCCAGTCGCGGAAGAAATATGCGGCGCTCCGTTTGTGGAGGATATCGAACAGCGTGCCGGCCGCGACAAACAGGATCATCACGATCACATAGATCTGCATGACAACCGGCGACACGTCCGCCGACAGGGCGGCGAAAGGATTTTCGATGGCCATCAAGTCCCCCCTGAACTGCCGGGCCGTTGGAAACGCTTACATTCCGGTATCTTCCGAGGCAAGGACGCGCATCATATTCAAGTTTTTGAATTTAACAAGCGCGATCAGGAAGGTGCCGGACGCCGCAGGCGCGAATCGTAAAGCCCACAAAGCAGTTGAAGGCAACGCTTTTTCCGTGAAATGAGAAAACGCCGCAAGACCCCGTCCGACAGCCGCCCTGAAGCGTCGCGCGGCAGACATTCCGCCCCGCCCGCCGGCGCTGCCGGTTCTCTGGAGACAACCGCATGTCGAACCTGATCGCCCCCCACGGCGCCCCGCGTCTTAGCCCCCTGTACGTCGCGGATGCGGATGAACGCGCGCGGCTTGCGCAAGAGGCGGAATCGTTGCCCTCAATCACGGTGTCGTCGGCGGCCGCCAGCAATGCGGTGATGCTGGGCGGCGGCTACTTCACCCCGCTCGCCGGCTTCATGGACAAGGCCGACGCGCTTTTGGTCGGGCGTGCGATGCGCACCGCCGGCGGCCTGTTCTGGCCGACGCCGGTGCTCAACCTTGTTCATGACGCCGGCGCCGCGGAGGCCGGCGCGCGGATCGCGCTCAGGGATCCGAACGTCGAGGGTGCGCCGGTGCTCGCCATCCAGGAGGTGACGGGCGTCGAGACCTTTTCCGAGGCGGAGTTCGACGGGCTGACGGCACAGGTCTACGGCACGACCGATCCGGCCCATCCCGGCGTCGCCGAATTCCGGGCCCAGGGCCGGATCGCGCTGGCCGGGCCGGTCCGGGTGCTGAATTTCAGCTATTTCGAAACGGACTTCCCCGAGACATTCCGCACGGCGGTGTCGATCCGGCGGGAGATCGCCGAGCGCGGCTGGCGCCGGGTCGTCGCCTTCCAGACGCGCAATCCCATGCACCGCGCCCATGAGGAACTGTGCCGGATGGCGATGGAGCGGCTGGATGCCGACGGCGTCGTCATCCACATGCTGCTCGGCAAGCTGAAGCCGGGCGACATTCCGGCGCCGGTGCGCGACGCCACCATCCGCAAGATGGTCGAGCTGTATTTCCCGCCGAACACGGCGATGATTACCGGCTACGGCTTCGACATGCTCTATGCCGGCCCGCGGGAAGCGGTGCTCCACGCCATCTTCCGGCAGAACATGGGCGCGTCGCACTTTATCGTCGGCCGCGACCATGCCGGGGTCGGAGACTATTACGAGCCTTTCGAGGCCCAGGAAATCTTCGACGATATCCCCGACGGCGCGCTGCGGATCGAACTCTTCAGGGCCGACCACACCGCCTGGTCGAAAAAACTCAACAAGGTGGTGATGATGCGCGAGGCGCCGGGCCATACGAAGGAGGATTTCGTCCTGCTCTCCGGCACGGCGGTGCGCGAAATGCTGGGCAAGGGCACCGCCCCGCCGCCGGAATTCTCCCGGCCGGAAGTCGCGCAAATCCTGATCGATTACTACCGCGGGCGCGGCTGAACGGCGGCGGCCGCCCGGTCCGCCGGTCAATCGGCGCGGCCGCGGACGGGGATGAGCAGGCTCACGGCGAAGATTGCGCTGGCGACGAGCACGATGGCCGGCCCGGCGGGCACATCCCATTCCAGCGCGCCGAACAGGCCGGCGACGATGGAGACGATCCCGATCACCGTGGACGCCACGGCCATCTGCTCGGGCGTCGTCGCCATGCGCCGGGCGGCGGCGGCCGGAACGATCACGAGCGCCACCACGAGCAGCATGCCGACGATTTTCATGCCCACGGCGATCACCGCCGCGAGCAGGAACAGCAGCAGGAGGCGGACCCTTTCCACCGGCACGCCTTCCACGGCCGCAAGATCCCTGTTCACGGTAATGGAGAGGAGGTTGCGCCATTGCCAGGCCAAGGCGGCGATGACGATGACGGCGGTCGCGAAGATCAGCCACAGATCGAAGACGCCGACGGCGAGAATATCTCCGAACAGGTAGCCGATCAGATCGACCCGCAACCGTTCCATGAAGGCGACGACAATGAGCCCCGCCGCGAACACGGCATGGGCCAGCACGCCGAGCAGGGCGTCGACCGATATGTAGCGCTGGCGCTCGAGCAGAAGCAGGCAGAGCGCCAGCAGCAGGCAGATCGCGAAGACGGCCAGGATCGGGGCGATGTCGAGCAGGAAACCGAGCGCGACCCCGAGCAGCACGGCATGGGCGAGCGCGGTGCCGAAATAGGCCAGGTTCCGCCACACGACGAAGCAGCCGACCGGGCCGGCGGCGATCGACGCCCCGATGCCGCCGGCGAGGGCGCGCAGGAAAAAGTCCTCTATCACGGGCGCCGGCCGGTGTGGTCGGAATCCTGCGCCGCGCCGGATTCCGCCGTCATCGGTTCGCCGAGCGCGTCGTGGCGGTGATCGTGCAAATGCTGGTAGACGGCGAGCGTGTCGGCCAGTTGCGAACCGAACAGCGCGATGAATTCCGGGTGGCGAACGACGGATTGGGGTCGGCCGCTGCAACACACATGCCGGTTGAGGCAGACGACGGTATCGGTCTCCGACATGACGAGGTGCAAATCGTGCGAGACCAGGATTACCGCGCACCCGTAGCGGTCGCGGATCGTGGCGATCAGCTTGTAAAGGTCGCTCTGGCTGGTGACGTCGACACCCGCCAGCGGCTCGTCGAGCACCAGCAGGCCGGGCTCGCGCAGCAGCGCACGCGCAAGCAGCACGCGTTGAAGCTCTCCGCCCGAGATTTCGGCCAGCGGGAAATCGACGATCGAACCGGCGCCGACCTCCTCCAGCGCAGCCGCGAGCCTCTCGCGCGGCGCCGGCGCACCGAGGGTCAGGAAACGCCGCACCGTCATCGGCAGGATCTGATCGCGGTGCAGGTGCTGGGGCGAATAGCCGATTCGCAGGCCGGGCGCACGCCTGACTTCTCCGGAATCCGGCTTCACGATGCCCAGAATGACGCGGACCAGGGTCGATTTGCCCGCACCGTTGAGCCCGACGAGAGTCATGATCTCTCCGGGGCGCACGGCGACGTCGACATTGTCGAGAACGTTCAGCCGGCCGAAGCGGACGCAGACCCCCCGGGCCTCGACCAGAGGCGCGGCCTGTGCAGGATCGCTCGAAGACGGCCGGGGCATGGCGGATCGATACAGGCTCACAACAGTCGAGGCAAGGACCGGCGGGGCGGGACCGGACTGCCGCGAACCCGCCGGCATCCCGAACGGTCCGGCCTTGCTGGCGGCGGCGCCGGGCATCCGCGGGAAATGACAGGCTAGAGTTCGGTATATTTTGCGGCGCTGCCCCAGGCCTTGTCGGCCGGGTATTTCGCTTCGTTGGCCGCGATCTTGTCAGCCGCGGCGGAGGGCAGGTCGATGCCGGTCCGCTCCGCAATCAGCAGCAGATAGACCAGAACGTCGGCGCACTCCTCGGCCAGCCGGGCGCGCATCGCGTCGCCCTCAGCTTCCCGCTCGAACTCGGCTTCCGATTTCCACTGGGTCAGTTCGAGCAGTTCGCCGGCTTCGAGGTTGAGCGAAACGATCAGGTCCTTGAGGGAATGGAACTGGCGCCAGTCGCGCGCATCGCGAAAGGCGATGAGGCGACGGGTCAGGTCTTCCAGCGACGGCGGTTCGCGATCCATGGTTCCGGCCCTTCCTCGATCCGCAGCGATCTGACGCACTGCCCCGGCGCAGCGGGTGCTGCTAGCCCGTTATCGGCCGGCCCCGTGAGGCGGCCGCTCCCCTGAACGATGCAGCCCATGCGGATCGTCCATATCTCCGACACGCACATTGCCCGCGACCGGCCCGAACGCGCGGCCTGCCTCGAGGCCTGCGTCGCCTGGATCGACAGCCTAGAGCAGCCGGCCGACGCCGTCGTCCATACCGGCGATATTGCCCATAACGGGCGCATCGAGGAATACCGCACCGCACGCACGCTGCTCGACCGGCTGTCGGCGCCGTATTTCGTCCTCCCCGGCAACCGCGACGACCGGCGGAATCTGGCCCGGGCATTCGCCGACGGGCGGCATATACGCGAAGACATGCGCTTCGTGCAGTATGCGGTTGAGGATCTTGCTGTGCGGCTGATCGTTGTCGATTCGCTCAACGAAGGCGTCAGCAAGGGCCGGCTGTGCCCGGAGAGGCTTGCCCATATCCGCGCGATGCTGGAGGCCGATACCGCGCGGCCGGCCTGCCTGTTTCTCCATCATCCGCCCTTCGAAGTCGCGGTCGGGCCTTATCCGCGCCATTTCGAGCCATGGGCCGGCGCCGAAGCGCTGACCGCCGAACTGCAGCGTCACGGCCATGTCCGCGGCATCTTCTGCGGCCATGTCCATCGGGCGTTCGAGACGGCGGTTGCCGGCGTCAGGGCGAGCGTGGTGTCCTGCCTTGCCGACGACCTGCGGTGGGACAGGCCGGAGCCCGCGAAACGGGGCCTCCCGGTGCTTGGCGTACACGAGATCGCTATCGACGTGCCGGCGGCGGCGTAGCGGCGATAACGGGAAAATACACAAGCCCGGCCGCGGGTTCGGGCGGAGAGAACGCAGGGGAAGGTTTCAAACCCTCCCCTACAGATTCCGGGCAACGCCGATTTTGGCGGGTCGAACGCCGGCCTATCGCGCGACGATCGGGATTTCGAGCGACGGCGTCTCGAACAGGGCGAAGAAGGCATCGATCCCCGCCGTATCCCCGGTTGCCGCAACGTCGCCGGCTGCGACTCCGGCGGGAAAACCGCCGCCCGCCGTCACAGTCGACTCCAGGAAGGCCCGGCTGAAGCGTAATCGGATATCGGCGTTCGCCGGCGGATCGGCGTGAAACTGGCAGACGCCGCGGCGCACCTCCAGCGCGCAGGCTTCGTCCGTGTCCGTCGTCTCGAAGGCGACCGTGATGTGCGTGTCCAGCGCCGCTTCCGCCCGCAGGCGGACGGTCATCGTTTCGAGCATCCGGGACATCGGGAAGGTGCGTACCGTATCCGGATGGCCGAAGGGCAGGCCGCGCGGCGGTTTGAGCTTTCCTTCGAGTTCCAGCGCCGCGGTCAGCGCCCAGTTACGCCAGTTGGTGTTCGCCTGGGCGAGGCCCCACCGGCGCAGGGCGTCGGCGCGCAGGCTGCGGGCCTCCCGGTCGCCGGTGTCGGCCGAAACCAGCCACCCGGTCAATTCGGCGGCCCACTGGGCGTCGCCCCTTTCCAGAGCGGCGCCGGCCTCCCGAAGCAAGGCGTCCCGGCCGCCCATCAGGCCGACATAGCGCGCCGCCCTGTCCTGCCGCGGCGGCGGATCGAGTTTCGCGGGATCGCCGTCGAACCAGCCGACATAGCCGGCATAGATCGCCGGCGCCGAGTGCTTGTAGCTGCCGTAGAACTCGCCGAGCCACTCATGCTCCGCCAGGTGCGGCGGCATGGCGACACGGTCGGCCAGTTCGTCCGGCGTCACGCCCCTGTTGACCCAGCGCACGGTCTGGTCGTGCAGATACTGGATGGCGTCGCGGTAGGCGGTCAGCACTCCGTCCACCGCCGCCGCGCCGCCGACCGGCCGGCCGTGATGCGGGATCAACGTTTCGGGTTGCAGGCCGCGCAGCCGGTCGATCGCGCGGACCCAGACCATCGGGTTGCGGAAGCCCGTGCCGCGCAGGGCGTAGATGTTCGGAAAGGTCTCGCCCTGGATGACGTCGGCGGAGAGCAGGACCCGGTCGTCCCCGCTCCAGACGACGACCTGGTCGTCGGTTTCGCTCGGCAGGTGAATGAGGGTCAGCCGGACGCCGGCGATTTCGATGTCTTCCTCCCCGCAGAAGGTGCGGGTCGGCGCGATGAAGCTGCGCCGGCCGGGAATGTTGGGCGGGCCGAGGCCGGTGCCGACATTGCCGCTCTCGTCGCGCGGCAGCTGGAAGCCGAAGGTGTACATCGCCCGGCGCGCCAGCACGGGAGCGAGCAGGCCGCTGTCGCGCGCCAGATGGTCGGTCAGCTCGTCGAGCGCGATCACCTCGACGGCGCCCGAGCGGACATCCTCCTCGGACACGAAGGCCTTCACACCGCTGATATGGTCCGGATGGACATGGGTGTAGACCACGGCGCGGATCGGTTTGTCCGTGATCTGCCGGAAGGCTTCGGCGACCGGCTCGGCAAACTCCACCGTCGGCAGCGTATCGACGAGCACGCAGCCGTCCTCGCCCTCGATCAGCGTGCAGTTGGACGGGCTGAAGCCGTAGGCGACGTGATAGCGGCCGGCGACCGTGCGGATCGACGGCTCGAACTTCGTGTTCTGGCGGGCGAGACTGGGGTGGACGGTCATGCGTCGGTCCGTTTCCTGCACTTGTTGGCGGCAGCCCTGTAAAGCCGCGTTTCGGCCGGAACTGTCAATCAGACCTTTCCCGCGCTCGCAATCGCCGCGACGTTGAGCAGACCGCGCACGGTCGCGTTCGGCGTCACGATATGCGCCGCGCCGCCGTAGCCGAGCAGGATCGGGCCGATCGGCTGGGCATTGCCCAGGGCGGACAGCGCGTGGATCGCCGCGTTGGCCGCATCCATGCCCGGAAAGACCAGGATGTTGGCCCGGTCGGTGAGCCGCGCGCAGGGCAGGAAGCGGTCGCGCGCCGCCTTGTCGAAGGCCAGGTTGAGCTGCATCTCGCCCTCGAACTCGAAATCCGCCCCGGTCTCGGTGAGGATTTCGGTCGCCCGCCGCATCCGGGCCGCGCTCGGGCTGGAATGGGCGCCGAAATTGGCGTGGCTGATCAGCGCGACCCGCGGCGTCAGCCCGAAGGCGCGCACCTGCGCCGCCGCGGCGCGGCAGATCCCGGCGATTTCCTCCGCGTCCGGCTCGTAGTTCACATAGCCGTCGGCGATGAAGACGGTGCCGGTATCCATGATCAGCGGCACCAGGGCCGAGACGGTTTCCGCCCCGGTTCCCAGTATCCGGTCGATCCATTGCAGGTGGGTCGCATAATGGCCGCTGGTGCCGCAGATCAGGCAGGCCGCGCCGCCCTCGCGGACATGCATCGCGGCGGCCAGCGTGTCGCTGGTCCGGAACAGCTTGCGGGCGGCCTCCGGGCCGATGCCATCGCGGGCGCGCAGGCTGTGGAGTTTCGCGCCATACTGCTCGACCAGGTCTTCGTCGTCATGGTCGAATACTTCGAAATCCCGGCCGGGCGCGATTCGCAGCCCCATTTCGACGCAGAGCGCGGCGATCCGGCCCGGCCGCCCGGTGGCGATCGGGACGGCGATGCCCTCGTCGAGGACGTTCCGGATCGCCCGCAGCACCCGCCGGTCCTCGCCCTCGGCGAAGATCACCTTGCGCGGCGCCGCCCTCGCGCTGTCGAAGATCGGCCGCATCAGGAAGCCGGTGCGGTAGACGAAGCTGGAGAGCCGGGCCCGGTAGGCGTCGAGGTCGGCCAGCGGCCGCGCCGCCACGCCGCTCTCCATCGCCGCCGCCGCGACGGCCGGCGCGATGGCGCCGAGCAGCCGCGGATCGAACGGCCGGGGCAGCAGGTATTCGCGGCCGAATTGCAGCCGCTGGTCGCCATAGGCGCGGGCGACCTCGTCGGTGATGCCTGCACGCGCCAGTTCCGCCAGGGCCGTGACGCAGGCGAGCTCCATCTCCCGGTTGATGGCGGTCGCGCCGGCGTCCAGCGCGCCGCGGAAGATGAACGGAAAGCACAGGACGTTGTTGACCTGGTTCGGATAGTCGGTCCGGCCGGTGCAGACGATGGCGTCGGGCCGCGCGTCGCGAACCTGTTCCGGCATGATCTCCGGCACCGGGTTCGCCAACGCCATGACCAGCGGATCGGCCCCCATACGCCGGACCTGTTCGGGGCTCAGCACATTCGGCCCGGAGAGGCCGAGGAAAATCTCCGCGCCGTCAATCGCGTCGTCCAGCGTGCGGGCGTCGGTGCTTTGGGCGAAGGCCGCCTTGTGCGGCTCCGCGTCGCGCCCCGTGTGGACCAGCCCGTCGACATCGACCAGCCAGACATTCTCGCGCTTGAGGCCGAGGTCGAGCAGCAGGTTCAGGCAGGCGATGCCGGCCGCGCCGCCGCCGGTCGAGACCAGCTTGACCCCTCCGAGATCCTTGCCCAGCAGATGCATCGCGTTGACGACGGCGGCGCCGACCACGATGGCGGTGCCGTGCTGGTCGTCGTGGAAGACGGGAATGTTCATCTCCGCCTTCAGCCGGTTCTCGACCAGGAAGCAGTCCGGCGCCTTGATGTCTTCCAGGTTGATCGCGCCGAAGGCCGGTTCGAGCCGCCGGATCGTGTCGGCCAATGCGTCCGGGTCGCTCTCGTCGATCTCGATGTCGAACACGTCGATATCGGCGAATTTCTTGAACAGGACGGCCTTGCCCTCCATGACCGGCTTCGCCGCCAGCGCGCCGATGTTGCCGAGGCCGAGGACGGCCGAGCCGTTGGTCACGACGGCCACCAGATTGGCACGCGCCGTGTAGCGCGCCGCGTCGCCCGGCCGCTCGGCAATCGCGCTGCTCGCCTCGGCGACGCCGGGCGAATAGGCGAGTGCCAGGTCGCGCTGGTTGGCGAGCGGCTTGGTCGGCCGGATCGCCAGTTTGCCCGGCCGCCCGGCCTCGTGGTAGCGCAACGCGTCCCGGTTCATGTCTCACGCCCTTCAGCCGGCTGGATGCGGCATTCGCCGATACGGAACCGTAGCACAGAAATCCCGGGCAGGGCCGTGCGCGCGGAACGGCGCCGGCCCGGTTGCCGTCGGCCGGCCGCCCGCGCCCCGTGGGGGCCGGGCCGCCTGCCGGTTTCTATTCTCCCGGATCGTATTTGCCGTCGCAGACCTTGTCGCCGGCCAGGCATTTCCTGCGCATGTCGGCAAGCCACCGGGTCGCGGGGATGCCCCATTTCCTTTCCAGTGCAATCAGGAAGCCGGACTTGTGCCAGTCGACGATCGCCGCCGAGAGCATCCTGCCGAGGCGACCGTCGAGGTCTTCTTTCCGCACCGCGGCGCCCCACGGAACATTGTCGACGATCGGCGTCGCGATGTCGAAACCGGTCCATGCCTTCGGCGAATTCACCTTGCGCGCTATAAAGGCGCTGTCGCTGTAAAGCCAGCCGGCGCAACGCCTGTCCAGCAGGGCTTTCTCGACTTCGGCAACCCGTTTGTAGGCGATCACTTCGGCGCCGTTCCGGATGCCGTGGTCCCTGTTGTACCAGGCCCCCTGAATGCCGCAGATCTTCCTGCCCTTCAGCGACTCCCAGCCGTCGATGCCGGAGCGCCTGTGCGCGAAAACGGCAACGCCCGACGAATAGTAGCCGGGCTGGACGATACCGACGATCTTGCGCCGCTCCGGCTTGTTGGACATCGTCGCGATGAACATGTCCGTCTTGCCCTGCACGAGAAACTGCATGCGGTTCGACGCGACCACGACGACTTTTTCGACGGCAACGGGCTTGCCCGCCGCCTTGCTCAGGCGCCGGGCGAAATCCGCGATCATGTCGTGCTCCAGACCCACCAGCGTTCCGGCGGCGTCGCGCATGCCCCACGGCGGAAAGTCGGCCTTGACGCCGACAACGACCTTGCCGCGCGCAACGATGTCGTCGAGCGTATCCGCCCGGGCCGGAAGTTCCGCTACGCCGAAAAGCGCGACGGCCACCGCGCCGCCCGTCATCAGCTTCCTGATCATCGAAGACCTCCCTTGGGCAGGATGTTACAGGCTGTCTCGCCGGACTGCCCGCCGACGTTCTGCCTTCGGGCAGGATAGCGGCCGATAGACCCTCGGAATCGCGCCGCGGCCGATCGGATACCACATTTTGAAAATTTGTTTTGAAAATCGCAACATGTTGTAATCGTTCGGTAGCGGCGTATAGTTTCATCACATATTTGCGACCGGGGCGCTCCGGGGATTGAACATGGACGGCATGGCGAACACATCCGGCAACCTGCCCGACCGTTCCTTCGACGGCTGCCGACAATCCCGCGCGACGGATTCCCGCCCCATGACCCACGTTTTTCATCGCTCGCTCTCGGGCACCATGCCGACGGTGTCCCACGGCGAAGGCGTCTACATCTACGATACCGACGGCCGGGAATATCTCGACGGCTGCGGCGGGGCGGCGGTGTCCTGCCTCGGCCACTCGCACGGCCGGGTGAAGCGGGCGATTACCGAACAGCTGGAACGGATTCCCTTCGCCCACACCGGCTATTTCACCAACTGCCCCGTCGAACGGCTGGCGGAAAAGCTGGCCGACCGCGCGCCCGGAGACCTCGACCGGGTGTTCTTCGTCAGCGGCGGCTCGGAAGCCATCGAATCGGCCCTCAAGATGGCGCGCCAGTATTTCGTCGAACGCGGCGAGACCGGGCGCACCAGGTTCATCACCAGGCGCCAGAGCTTCCACGGCAATACGCTGGGCGCGCTGGCCGCCGGCGGCAACCGCTGGCGCCGCGCCCAGTTCGAGCCGCTGCTGATCGAGACCCACCGCATCGAGCCCTGCTATGAATATCGCGGGCGCAGGCTGGAAGAGACGCCCGAAATCTATGGGCTAAGGGTCGCCGATGAGTTGGAAAGGAAGATCCTCGAGCTCGGGCCCGATACCGTCGCCGCCTTCATCGCCGAGACCGTGATGGGCGCGACGGCAGGCGCCGTGCCGCCCACGCCCGGCTATTTCAAGCGCATCCGCGAAATCTGCGACCGCCACGGCATCCTGCTGATCCTCGACGAGGTCATGTGCGGCATGGGCCGGACCGGCACCATGTTCTCCTGCGAGCAGGACGGCGTCGTGCCCGACCTGCTGACGCTGGCCAAGGGGCTGGGCGCCGGCTATCAGCCGATCGGCGCCGTCATGGTCGCCGATCGTGTCTTCCGGGCCATCGCAGACGGCAGCGGCTTCTTCCAGCACAGCCATACCTATATGGGCCATCCTGTGGCCTGCGCCGCGGGCAACGCGGTGATCGACGCCATCGAGGAGGACGATCTGCTGGCCAACGTCCGCATGCGCGGCGACGATCTGCAGGCGGGCCTGCGCATGACACTCGGCCAGCACCCGCATGTCGGCGACATCCGCGGAAGGGGCCTGCTGGTCGGCGTCGAGATCGTCCGGGATCGCGGCACCAAGGAGCCGTTCGAGCCGGAACGGAAGCTGCCGGCGAAAATCAAGGCGGCGGCGCTGGGCGAAGGGCTGATGGTCTATCCGATGGGCGGCACGATCGACGGCCTGGCGGGCGCCCATGTCCTGCTCGCGCCGCCCTACACGATCGACGCCGGCCACGTCGAAGCCATCGTCGAGCGGCTGAGCGCGGCGTTCGATACGGCGCTCGCTGCGTAGCCGGCCCCGCCGGACGCGCTTCGCTGCAAGGCGACTCCGCCGGCGGGCGGGCCCGTCAGCGCAGGCTGCCGAAGAAGGACGAGATGTCGGCAGCGAGCCAGTCCGGATCTTCCAGGGCCGCGAAATGGCCGCCGCTTTCCCGGACAGTCCAGCGCCGGATATTGGTGTACATGGTCTCGGCGAGCGAGCGCGGCGGCGTCAGGATCTCGAACGGATGCTCGACATAGGCGGTGGGCACCGTCACCGGTTCGTCTTCCGATATGATCCAGGGCTCCCGGGTCCGTTGGTAGTAGGGCCAGGCCGAGGAGCCGATCGCACCGGTAATCCAGTAGATCATGACGTTGGTCAGGAGCGTGTCGCGGCCGAAATGCGCATCGACATCGCCGCCGCAATCGCTCCACGAGCGCCACTTCTCGACGATCCACGACGCCAGCCCGGCGGGCGAATCGGTGAGTCCGAACGAGAGGGTCTGCGGTTTTGTCCCCATGATCTGGACATAGCCGGTCTCTTCGGTCAGCCAGTGCGCAAGCTGCGCCTTGTAGCGTTCCTCCTCCCCGGTCGGCTCGGCCAGTTCGGGCAGGACCCGCGGCAGCGCCAACAGCGTGATGTGGATGCCCCGCGTCTTGTCGGCGTGGGCGTTGCCGAGACGGGCCGCGACATAGGAGCCGAAATCCTGGCCGTGGGCGAAGAACCGGTCATAGCCCAGCACGTCGCTCATCAGCACCGCGAGGATGTCCGTGGCGTCCCTGAGGCCGAAGCGGCGCTGGCCCGGGGTGAAGGAGAAACCGTAGCCGGGCAGCGACGGCGCCACGACGGTGAAGGAATCTTCCGCGCGGCCGCCGAAGTCCGACGGCCGGGTCAGGCGCGGGATCAGCCGGTGGTACTCGTAGAAGGAGCCGGGCCAGCCGTGGGTCAGCAGCAACGGCGGCGCATCCGGCGCTTCTCCCGGCATGTGGGCATAGTGCAGGTCGTGGCCCGCAACGGTGACTTTATGGTTGTTCAGGCGGTTGAGCGCCGCCTTCTCGGCCCGCCAGTCGTACTCTTCGGCCCAATAGGCGCACAGCGCCTTGAGGTAGGCGACGTCGGTGCCGAACCGCCAGGGCTCGCCGGGCGCCTGGTCGGGCCAGCGGGTGGCGCGCAGCCTGCTGCGCAGGTCGTCGAGCGCCTCGTCCGCGGCGGCGATCTCGAAGGCGCGCGGTGCCCGCCCGTCCCAGACGAGCGTGCTGTCGTTCTGCGATGACATTTCCCCTCCCCGGCCGGCCTCCGGCATACTAGCCGGCAGCGGTACCTAGACAAGGGAGGCGGTTTCCGATAATATTTCCTTTTTTTCGATAAAATTCCTTGACACGGCTTGTCCCATGCCCTATATCGGCCCTGTCAACGCCCGACATGCGCCTGCCGCGGCCGGCCGACGCCCCTGAAAACCCGCGGGGAAAGATGCCGGACCGCGCCGCGCTTCCCCCCTTCCGGTCCGACGCAAATCCGCCGCCAATCCGTCGCCCGATCCGCATCGGGCGCGGCGGCCGGAGCCGCCGATTCTGCCCGGCCATGGACAGCTTTTTTTCCTATAAAGATTTTCTTCCGCACTTCCGAATGGCGTTTTCCCAACGATCCTGCGGGGTTCGGATCGCCGAACAGCAAAAAACCGGAGTGGGAAGACCGGTCTGTCTTTTTTTGGTGTCGGGGAAACCCTCGAATGCCGCCCCGGACGGAGCGCAGCGGATTGCAGGCCCGGCCGCGGCGGGTGTGGCGCCCGCCGCCTTTCCATGCCAACATCCGCGCAAGGACCGGCCGGGAGCGAAGACCCAGGAGTGAAGACCCAGGAGTGAAGACATGGCGCGCTTCGTCGTTTCGCCGCATATGCGGCTGCATGAATGGGTGGCGGAGGAGAAGGGGTTTTTCTCCGATGTCGGGCTCGACTACACGTTTCGCGAGCTGCTCGGTTCGCGCGACGGCAGCGATCACGACCTGGGCGACAGGATCGGCGCCTACCAGACCTTCGAGAGGGGCCGGACCTGCGATGTCAGCGCCGCCTGCCACTGGACGGTCAACGCCGCCGCGGCGTCCGGCCACGGCAAGCTCTACGCCGGCTGCTACTCGGTCTCGCCGTGCGGGATTTTCGTCCCGGCGGATTCCGGCATCCGGCGGCCGGAGGATCTCGCCGGGGTGCCGATTTCGGTCGGCTACCAGTCGGGCAGCCACTATTCGACGATCCAGACGCTCGAAGACTTCATGGCGCCCGAGGATATCGCGCTGTCCTTCGCCGATGGTCTGCTGTTCCGCCGGCTCGAACTGCTGATCGACGGCAAGGTTCCGGCGGCCAGCCTGTTCAGCGGGCCGTACTATTTCGCCGAGCAACTCGGCTTCCGCAAGATCGTCGACACCAGCTTCATGATGGCGTCGATGATCACCGGCGATCCCGACCCCGGCGACGTCGAAAAGTATTTCGAGGCTCTGCGCCGCGCCCAGATCGAGATCGACCTCAGGCTCGAACTGCACCGCCATCACTACCGGCGGGAATTCCCTGAACGCTTCCACGACACCATGGACGTGCGCCGCTTCGGCCCCGGCGAGCGATTGGTCTTCGAGCCCTACACCGAGGACATTTTCGAGCGCTCGCGAAGCTGGGTCGCCGAGCGCGGTATCTTCCCCGACGGCGGCCTCGGCGACGCCTCGTACCGGGACTCGATCTACGCAGCCGCGTGATCCGCGCCGGCGGCCCGGAAAGCCGGTTGGGCCCGGTCAGCCGCAGATCGCGGAATCCGTCTTCGTCGTAGACAGCAGCACGGCCTGCTGCCGGAACCGTTCGGCGTAGCGCTTCGCAATCCCGGTGAGCTTTTTCATGGCAACCGGCCCTGCCGGGTGGACGACCTTGAGGATCAGGGATTTTTCCTGCGCCGCGGCCTTCATGCCCGCGCCGCGCCAGTAGCCCTGCGCCTGGATGACCGTGAAGCCGTCGGGAAAGGCTGCGACGACCGCCGTCTTCACGAAGGTTTCCCAATCCTTCTTCGGAATGGCCCGCCCGCCGGGGCCGGACAGGCCGAAATAGAGTTCGGTGACCATCGCATCCCTGAACAGGGGCGAGCAGCCGGCCGGCGCCGCGCCGCCCGTTGCGCCGGTCGCGCATCCGGAGGCGAGCACAGGCGCGAGACACAACAATAAAAGGGGCGTCAGCCGGCGCCCGCGCGGAAGGCTGTATGCCGTCACGGATTCTGGTCCCAGTCCGGATCGTCGCTCGGGCTCAGCGGTTTGTCGCCGACCAGCAGGCCCTTGCCGGGAACGTGGTTGATCTCCAGCCGGATGCCGTCCGGATCCTCGAAGACGAAATAGTAGTAGCCCGGCGCAAAATCGCCTTCCAGCGGGCCGCGGTCGATGAAGCCGCCGATGCTGCGCACATGCGCGGCCGCGGCGTCGACATCCGCGCGGCTGCGCGCCCGGAAGCAGAAATGATGCAGGCCGACCCGGGAGGCTGCGAAGCGTTCGCCGGCATAGTCTTCCGAGCAGCGCTGGATGCCGACCGCGGTGCGGCCGCCGACATGATAGAGGAAATTGTTGCCGTCATAGACTTTCTTCAGCCCGAGGAAGGGCAGCAGCCCGGAATAGAAGTCCCGCGCCTTCTCCCACTGGCTCACCGTCAGGATGATGTGGGCGGCGCCGTTGATCTCGATCATCTGTTTCTCCGCGCGATACCCGACAGGCGCTGGCCGGTGGCACCCGCCGGCTTGTAGCCGGGCAGAAGGTTCCGCTTGGTTTCCTCGTCCCACTCCAGCATCAGCTTGCCGAGTTCCTTGCCGGCGTCGTAGCCGCGGCGCAGGGCCGGCCGCTGCTGCAGCGCCTTGTACCAGCGCCGAACGTTCGGGAATTCGCCAAGGTCGACCTTCTGCCCCTTGTAGGTGATGACCCAGGGCCAGCACGCCATGTCGGCGATGGAATAGTCGCCGGCGATGAACTCGCGCCCTTCGAGCCGGCGGTCGAGCACGCCGTAGAGCCGGAGCATCTCGGCGCGGTAGCGCTCGATGGCGTAGGGCAGGGGCTCCGGCGCGTAGAGCGAGAAATGGCCGGCCTGGCCGAACATCGGGCCGACGCCGCCGAGCTGCCACGACAGCCATTCCAGCACGGTCTTGCGCCCGCGCAGGTCGGTCGGCAGGAAGCGCCCGGTCTTCTCGGCGAGATAGATCAGGATGGCGCCGGATTCGAACACCGGGAGCGGCGGGCCGCCGTCCGGCGGATCGTGGTCGACGATTGCCGGCATCCGGTTGTTCGGGCTGATGGCGAGGAAGTCCGGCTCGAACTGCGCGCCCTTGTAGATGTTCACCGGGACGATCCGGTAATCGAGCGCCATCTCCTCCAGGGCGATGGAGATTTTCCAGCCGTTCGGCGTGGGCCAGAACCAGGCGTCGATCATGGGCGGAAGTCCTCTGGGAAACCGGCGTCCGTGCCGGCGAAAATTCGGCTGGCGGTACTGGCGGAGGCGCCCTCCTCGCCCGGAACTATCACGAAACCGGCCGCGCCGCGAGATCGGGGAGCGCCGGCGCGGCGCCGCCCGGTTCGAGGCGCACTGCGCAGGGCAATTGTGCTAACAAGCGCCGGGACGGCGGCATCCCCGGCGGCCGCCGGCAGACAAGGCGAACGACAGGAAAATCCGTGAGCGATCCCGAACTCGATGCGGCTTACGACATCGAAGCCTCCGTGCCGGACCTGCCGGCGATCCAGGCGCGCTATGCCGAAGCGAGCGCCGCGCTGACCGGCCTCGACAGCGCCGCGCTCGACCTGGCCTACGGCCCGGACCCGCGGCACCGGCTGGACATCCTGGCGCCGCCGGACGCCGCCCGGGCGGCCATCCTGTACTTCCACGGCGGCTACTGGAAGGCCGGCGCCAAGGAGGGCCGGCGCTTTCCCGGCCCGGCCTGGAGCGCGCGCGGCGTCGCGTGGGTACCGGTCGAATACCGCCTGGCCCCGGCGGCGACGGTCGGCGAGATCGTCGACGACGCCCGCCGCGCCGTCGCCTGGTTCCATGCCCGCGCCGCGGAATACGGCTGCGATCCGTCGGCAATCCACGTCGCCGGCAATTCCGCGGGCGGGCATCTCGCCGGCATGCTGGCGGCCGAAGGCTGGCAAGCTGAATGGGGGCTGCCGGAGGACGTTGTCGCATCGGCCGCGCCGGTGAGCGGCCTGTTCGACCTGGCGCCCCTGCGCCGCACCTTCGCCAACGATTGGCTGCGGCTCGACGAAGCGGGCGCGCGGCGCAACAGCCCGGTCCATATGCCGCCGCGCCGCGGCCTGCCCGTCGCCGTTGCCTGGGGCGGCAAGGAGCCGCCGGCCTTCCGCGGCCAGTCCGAAGCCTATGCGGAAGCCTGCACGCGGGCCGGCGCCGAGGTGACGGCCATCGAATGCGCCGGCGCCGACCATTTCTCGATCATGGCCGACTGGGCCGACCCGGCGAGCCCGCTGTTCAGGGCGCTGGAGGGGAATATCGACGGCGCTGCATAGGGACGGCGTCTGTCCCGCAGATTACAGGTCGAGCGAATCCAGATAGCGGGAGATCATGATCTTCTGGATCTCCGAGGTGCCTTCGTAAATCCGGTAGACCCGCACGTCGCGGTAGATTTTCTCGACCGGGAAATCGTTGAGGAAACCGGCGCCGCCATGGATCTGGATCGCTTCCGAAGCGACCCGCTCCGCCATCTCTGACGCAAAGAGTTTGGCCATGGACGCCTCGGCCGCGCACTCCCGCCCGGCGTCCTTGAGGGCGGCGGCATGGAGATAGAGCTGGCGCGCCGCCTCGATCTGCGTCGCCATGTCCGCGAGCTTGAAGGCGATCGCCTGGTGCTCGCCGATCGGTCGGCCGAACGCCTCGCGCTCGGCTGCATAGTCGCGGGCCGCCCTGAGCGCCGCGCGGGCGCCGCCGACCGCCTGCGCCGCCACGCCGATCCGGCCGGCGGACAGGTTGGCAAGCGCGATGCCGAGGCCGCGGCCTTCCGCGCCCAGCAGGTCGGCCTCCGGCACGGCCATGTCCTCGAACACGACCTGCGCCGTATCGTTGGTGCGGTGGCCGAGCTTGCGCTCCTTCGCGATGACGCGGTAGCCGGGATTGTCCGTCGGCGTGACGAAGGCGGAGATGCCGCGCTTGCCGGCCGCCGGGTCGGTGACCGCGACGATCATCGCCAGCTCCGCCGTGGCGCCGCCGGTGACGAAGGCCTTGTGGCCGTTGAGCCGCCAGCCGCCGTCGACCCTCTCGGCCCGGCTGCGGATCGCCGCGGCGTCGGAGCCGGTGTGAGGCTCGGTCAGATGGATGCAGCCGATCCACTCGCCCGAGGTGAGCTTCGTCAGATAGTCGGTCTTCTGGCGCCCGGTGCCGTGTTGCTGGATCGCCGCCGCGACCGGCGAGTTGTTCGCCGCCATCATGTTGGAGATGCCGCCGTCAGCCGCCGAAATCTCCTCCAGCGCAAGCGCATAGGAGACGAAATCGGCCCCGGCGCCGCCCCAGGCCGGATCGATCGTGACGCCCATCAGCCCGATTTCGGCCATCTCCCGCAGCACGGATCGCGGCGCGCCTTCCTGCCGGTCCCACTCCGCCGCATGGGGCGCAATCGCACGCGCCGCGAAGGCGCGGGCCGCATCCCGGATCTGCCGTTGGGTCTCGCTGAGCAGCATGGGCCCGCCGCCGTACTAACCGCCCAGAACGAACAGCCTGAGCGCATTCGTCCGGCCGATCTTCAGCCGGTCGGCCTCGGCGATGTCGACGCTGTCCATCCAGGCCGCGGAGTAGTCGACATTCTCGAACGGCCAGTCGGTCGAAAACAGGATCCGGTCCACGCCGATGACCTGCATCGAGCAGAGCAGCGCCTCGGTGCAGTAGTTGCCCGACACGGTGATGTGGAAATTCTCCCGGAAATATTCGGTGAAGCTCTTTCGCGCCGGCTGCGGACCGCTGCTTCCGGACCGCTTCGTCCAGGCGTTCTTGTTATCGACCCGCCAGATGTTGAAGGGCAGGCATTCGCCCATATGGCCGACGACGATCTGCAGGCCCGGAAATTCGTCGAAAAGGCCTGAGCCCATGAGCCGGAGGGCATGGACGGCGGTCTCCTGGCCGAACGCCCAGCCCGGCCCCATCAGCCAGGGATGGCCGTCGTAGATGCGCGCGTCCCGGGGCAGCGGATTGCGCGGATGGAGATAGAAGGGCACGCCGAGCCCGGCGCAGACTGCCCAGAACGGCCGGTATTGCGGCAGGTCGTAGTAAAGCAGCGTATCGTCGCCCTCGACCTGAGAAAACCCGTTGGCCAGCGCGCCGACGAAGCCGAGATCCCGGATGCAGCGCGTCAGTTCAGCGGATGCAAGTTCCGGATCCTGCAAAGGCAGAGCCGCAAGCCCCTGGAAGCGGTCGGGCCGCCGGGCGACCTTCTCCGCCAGGTCGTCGTTGGCCCGGCGCGCCACCTCGGCCGCCCGCGCCACGTCCGGAATCGCCTGGACCGCCGGCGCGTTGAGCGACAGGACCATCATTTCCATGCCGTTGGCGTCCATCTCGCGCAGGCGCCGGTCCTCCTGGTCGATCAGCCGGCCGGAAAGCTCCTCCCAGTCCGCCGGCGGCAGGAAGCCCGCCGAATCCTGCAGCGTGTCCGCAATGGCGAAATGCTCTTCCAGGCCGATCTTGCCGTCCATCTTCCCCTCCGGCGCTCCGCTGACCGCCGCATCGTAAGGGCAGCCGGGCCGCATTCCATGCTTTTCTTTGCCCCCGACGCAGCAGATCGCCGTTCGACGGCCCGGCCCATCTGGGATAAACGGATCGGCGAAGCCGCTGCGCGGATCGCATTCCTGCGCATGGCCGGCATCCGGAGGGAGGGTATCGATGCAAGGCAAGATCGCGTTCGAGGAGCATATGGCGATCGAGGAAACGCTCGGCGGCTCCCGGCATTTCGCCGGCGAATCCGGGCGCTGGGACGAATTCACCCGGGAATTGCTCGACGTGGGCGAGCGGCGCATCGAAGCCATGGAGCGCTGCGGCATCGAGTTCGCGCTGCTGTCGCTCAACGCCCCGGCGGTGCAGGGCATCCTCGATACCGACGAAGCCATCACGGTCGCCCGCAAGGCCAACGACAGGATCGCCGCCGCGGTGACGAAATACCCGCACCGCTATGCCGGCCTCGCGGCGCTGCCGATGCAGGACCCCGACGCTGCCTCCGCCGAACTGACCCGCTGCGTGCGCGACCTCGGCTTCAAGGGCGCGATGGTCAACGGCTTCACCCAGAAGGACGAGCCGGACAGCGCGATCTATTACGACATTCCCGAGTACCGCAGTTTCTGGGCCACCGTCTCGGAACTCGACGTCCCCTTCTACCTCCATCCCCGGATGCAGATCCCGGCCCAGGCGCGCAACTACGAAGGCCATGGCTGGCTGATGGCCGCGCCCTGGGGCTTCGCCGTCGAGACCTCGATCCACGCCCTGCGCCTGTGCGGTTCCGGCCTGTTCGACGACTATCCCAACCTGCGGATCGCCGTCGGCCATCTCGGCGAGAACATTCCCTTCGCCCTGTGGCGGCTCGATGCCCGGATGCGCTTCTCGCCTCGCGGCTATCGCGGCCGGCGCCCGCTCGGCGAGTATTTCCTCGACCATTTCCACGTCACGACGAGCGGATTCTTCAACGATCCGGCCTTCAAGTGCACAGCGGAGGTGATGGGCACGGACCGGGTCTATTTCTCCGCCGACTACCCCTTCGAGCGGATGGAGGACGGGGCGCAATGGTACGATGCGACTCCGACGATCGCCGACAGCGACCGCCTGAAGATCGGCCGGACCAACGCGATCCGCCTGTTCGACCTGGACCTGGAGTAGATCGGCAGGAAAATTTCGTCCCTCGATACGGCGCTGGCGCGCCTACTCGGGATGAGGGGAGTTGGAATTTCTCGGACCTTCGAACAACACCCCTCACCCTGAATAGCCCCGGATGAAATCCGGGGCGTATCGAAGGGCCGGCCACCCCATCGGGAAGCCCCGCCCATGAACGACACGCCAGAGACCGAAAAACCCGCCCGGCTCGACCTGCCCTTCGTCGGCATCCACACCTTCATGAAGAAGCCGTACCAGCCGGACTGGGACGCCATCGAGGCCGATGTCGCCGTCATGGGCGCGCCGTTCGATCTCGGCACCCAGGTCCGCCCCGGCGCGCGCTTCGGGCCGAAGGGATTCCGGGACGCCTCGCAGTTGTTCGCCACCGGCCGCGGCGCCTACGATCCGGAGGACGATATCGTCCACCTTGCCGGCGACGACGCCCGCATCGTCGATTTCGGCGACGCCGATATGGTCCACATCGATGCCCTCCAATGCCTCGGCAATATCGAATACGGCGTGCGCAAGATCCTGGCCGCGGGCGCGCTGCCGGTCGTCCTGGGCGGCGACCATGCTGTGCATATTCCCTGCATCCGCGCCTTCGACGGCGAACCGCCGGTTCATATCGTGCATATCGACGCCCATCTCGATTATGTCGACGAACGCTTCGGCGTGCGCCACGGCCAGGGCAATCCGCTGCGCAGGGCCGCCGAATGCGGGCATGTCACGGGCATCACCCATCTGGGCATCCGCAACCTCGGCTCAAGCGCGCAATCCGACTTCGCCGACGCCAGGGCCGCCAAGTCCGACATCCTTTCGGTGCGGGATTTCCGCGAACTCGGCGTTGCCGGGGTCATCGAACGGATACCGGAGAACGCCCGGCTCTATTTCACCATCGACGTGGACGGCTTCGATCCGTCGCTGGTGCCGGGCACGGGCACGCCCAGCCCCGGCGGTTTCCTTTACTACGAGACCTGCGACTTCCTGAAAGCGGCGGCGATGCGCGGCGAGGTCGTCGGCATCGATTTCGTCGAGCTGGCGCCGGAATACGATCCGGGCGGCGCCACAAGCCTGTTCTGCACCCAGATCCTGGTGAACTTCCTCGGCTACATCTTCCACGCGAAAAAGATCAAGGCCGGCGAAATCCCGGCCGGGAGCTGGCCGGCTCTCCGCGGAGTCGGGCAGTAGGGGCGGCCGGAAGAGGCGCGATTTGGCCCGGCAGGAGTGGGGTGACTCGCTGCAAAGGGCTGTTGTAGGACTTTCGCGGCAACCCGGCCCGCCCGCAACGGCCCGCGACCTCGGAGAAAAACCGCCATGCATGTCGGCGCATCCATAATTTTCCAGAACCCCGGCAAACAGCAGCCGGATCATGCGGTCTGGGAAGACGAGCTGGCCCTGGTGGACCTGGTCGAGCCGCTGGGCTTCGACTCCGTGTGGGCGACCGAACACCATATCACCGACTACATCATGTGCCCGGACCCGGTGCAGTTCCTCGCCTATGCGGCCGGCCGCACCACGACCGCCAAGCTGGGCACGATGGTCGTCGTCCTGCCCTGGCGCGATCCGTTCCGGGTCGCCGAGCAGATCGCCATGCTCGACGTGATGTCCGGCGGACGGGTCATCTTCGGCATGGGCCGCGGTGCCGGCCGCTGCGAGTTCGAAGGCTTCAAGGTGCCGATGGAAGAGAGTCGGGCCCGCTTCGTCGAGGCCGCCGAGATGATCATGGGCGGGCTCGAAACCGGCTTTTGCGACTATGACGGCGAATTCTACACACAGCCCCGCGCCGCCGTGCGCCCGCGCGCCAACCTGAGCTTCAAGGGCCGGACCTATGCCGCCGCTGTCTCGCCCGAATCGGCCGAGATCATGGCGAAGCTCGGCGTCGGCCTGCTCATCATCCCGCAGAAGCCCTGGGACCATGTCGCCAAGGAGCTGGCCGAATACCGGGCGCTGTTCCAGCGGGTCAACGGCTTCGACGCGCCGGCGCCGATCGCCGCCGGCTGGACCTTCGTCGACGAAAGCGAAGAGCGCGCCTACGAGATGGCGAAAAAGTATATCGGCGGCTACTGGCACAGCGTGCTGGCCCACTACGAATTCGCCGGCGACCACCTGAAGACGACGAAGGGCTACGAGTATTACGGCAAGTTCGCCGAAAACCTGCAAAAGCAGGGCGACGACGCGGCGACCGAGTTTTTCCTCGGCCTGCAGGTCTGGGGCACGCCGGAGATGGTCTACGAGAAGATCGTCGACATTTCCGACAAGGCCGGCTCCGACAGTTTCGTGGGGGTTTTCAAATATGCCGGCATGCCGAAGGATATCGCCGAGGCCAACATGCGGCTGTTCGCCCGCGAGGTGATGCCGGAGTTGAAGACCATCGGCCCGGCCGCCGGCCGGATGGCCGCCGCAGCGGAATAACCCGACCGGAGCGGCCCGCCGCCGTCAGCCGCCGCCGCGGCGCGCAACCCGCCTGAAGGAGCCTGATCTCATGCCCGGACCGCTGGAGGGACTGCGTGTCGTCGAACTGGCCGGGATCGGACCCGGACCGATGGCCTGCATGATGCTCGCGGACATGGGCGCCGACGTCGTCAAGGTGGACCGGTTGACCGACCCGGGGCTCGGCATCGCCATGCCGGCGAAATATCAGGTGCTGCACCGCGGCCGCCCTTCCGTCGCCGTCGACCTCAAGTCGCCGGACGGGCTGGCGGTCGTCAAACGCCTGATCGACCGCGCCGACATCCTCATCGAAGGATTCCGGCCGGGCGTGACCGAGCGCATGGGCCTCGGCCCGGAGGATTGTTTCGCGACCAACCCGAAACTGGTCTACGGCCGCATGACCGGCTGGGGCCAGGAGGGCCCGATGGCCCGGGCCGCCGGGCACGACATGAACTACATCGCGCTCACCGGCGCGCTCAACGCCATCGGCCCGGCCGAGGGGCCGCCGGTGCCGCCGCTCAACCTGGTCGGCGATTTCGGCGGCGGGACGCTCTACCTGCTGGTAGGCGTGCTGGCGGCGCTCCTGGAAGCACGCCAGTCCGGCAAGGGGCAGGTCGTGGACGCCGCGATGGTGGACGGCGCGGCCTCGCTGATGACGACCTTCTACGGCCTCAAGGCGGCCGGCCTGTGGAGCAATATGCGCGGCGCGAACCTGCTCGACGGCGGCGCCCATTTCTATTCGGTCTACGAAACGGGCGACGGCAAATTCGTCTCCATCGGCTCGATCGAAGCCAAGTTCTATGCCGAGCTGCTGGAGAAGACCGGGCTCGACCCGGCCGATCTGCCGCCGCAGATGAGCCGGGAGAGCTGGCCCGTCATCCGCGAAAAACTCGCCGCGGTCTTCAAGACCAAAACCCGGGACGAATGGTGCGCCATCATGGAGGGCACCGATATCTGCTTTGCGCCGGTCCTGAACCTCGACGAGGCGCCGGACCATGCGCACATGAAGGCGCGCGGCACCTTCGCGGAGGTCGACGGCGTCGTGCAGCCGGCGCCGGCGCCGCGTTTCAGCCGCACGCCCGGCGCGATCCGCCGTCCGCCCTCGCCGCCCGGCGCCGATACCGACGAAGCGCTCGCCGCCTGGGGCTTCGCTGCCGGGGAAATCGCCGAACTGCGCGCCGCAAACGCAATCGGCTGAGACGCACCATGTCCAAACCGGCATCCACCATCAGGGAAACGAAATGAAAGACACACTCAAAGCCGGCACCGTCCATGAAGAAAGGATCGGGATCGACGAGGAGCGCACCATCGCCTTCATGGGCGACGAGCTGCGGGTCTACGCCACGCCGCTCATGGTGCGCGACATCGAGCATACCTGCCGGCAGCTGCTGTTGCCGCATCACGACAACGGCGAGGATTCGGTCGGCGCGCGGGTCGAGATCGACCATCTGGGCCCGACCCTGATCGGCCAGAGCGTGACGGTGCGCGCCGAGGTCGTGGAGGTCGAAGGCCCGCGGGTCGTCTTCGAGGTTAATGTCCATGACGAGCTCGATCATGTCGGCCGGGCCCGGCACATCCGCTTCGTCATCGACAAGGCGAAGCAGGGCGGCCGCCTGGCGAAGAAAAAGGCGCGCCTCGCAGAAGCCTGAGGCGCGCAGAGTTGAACCGCTCCGGGCAAAGCGTGCTATCCTCGCGCCTGCCTTTCATCCTGACCGGGTATCGATCATGGCCAAAGCCGGCGCTCCCGCAGACGACGTCAAGAAGGTTCCCTTCTACTGCTACCAGTGCGTAGCGGGGCCGGACCTTGCGAAAGTCACCGTGCGCAACGGCGTGGCGGAACGGCTGGAAGCCAATTTCGATATCATGGACGAGCATCCGGGCGGCGGCCGGGTCTGCGTCAAGGCGTTCGGCCTGATCCAGAAGACCTACAATCCCAACCGGATCAAGCAGCCGATGAAACGGACCAACCCGAACAAGGGGCGGGACGAGGATCCCGGATTCGTGCCTATCTCCTGGGAGGAAGCCTTCGGCATCATCGGCGAGAAATTCCGCGCGGTGCGCGCGAAGGGGCTGGTCAACGAGAACGGCCATCCGCGTCTGGCGACCTCGACCGGCGGCGGCGGCACGCCGGTGCAGTATATGGGCACCTTCCCGGCTTTCATGGCGGCGTGGGGGCCGATCGACCAGGGCTTCGGCGCCGGTCAGGGCGTGAAGTGCTACCACTCCGAGCATCTTTACGGCGAACTGTGGCACCGCGCCTTCATCGTCGCGCCGGATACGCCCTATGTGAACTTCATCCTGAACTGCGGTGCGAACACCGAGGCGCAATCCGGCGTCGTCGGCATCTGGCGCGAGGCCAACGCTCGGGCGCGCGGCGCCAAGCGCATCCATGTCGAGCCGCACATGTCGATCACGGCGGCGGCTTCGGCCGAATGGGTGCCGATCAAGCCGAAAACCGACGCCGCCTTCCTGTTCGCCCTGATCCACCGGATCGTGCACGAGCGCGGCTGGGCGGATGTCTGCGACGTGCCGTTCCTCAAGAACCGCTCGAACTCGCCCTACCTGGTCGGCCCCAACGGCTTTTTCGTGCGCGACCCGGACGGCAAGCCGCTGATCTGGGACGCCGCCGACGGCACGGCCAAGCCCTACGACGCCGAGATCGGCGACCCCGCGATGGAGGGCGCCTACGAGGTCAACGGCTACGAACTGGGGCCGGACAACGCGCGCTGGGACCACGAAGGGGTAGCGGCCAAACCGTCCTTTCAGCTCATGCTCGACCTGATGGCGCAATACACGCCGGAATGGGCCGAAGCGGAATGCGAGGTGCCGGCCGAGACCATCCGGCGGGTCGCCGACGAATATATCGCCCATGCCTGCGTCGGCGAGACCATCGAGATCGAAGGCAAGACCCTGCCCTTCCGGCCGGTCGCCATCCTGCTCGGCAAGAGCGTGAACAACGGCTGGGGCGGCTATCACACCTGCTGGGCACGCACCATGCTGGCCGTGCTGGTCGGTGGGCTCGAGGTGCCGGGCGGCACGCTGGGAACGGCGGTGAAGCTGGTGCGGCCGGCGGCGTCGCGGGTCGGCTCCGTGCTGCCGGGCGAAGACGGCTTCATGCGCTACCAGTTCAACGCAACCTCGTCGAACGCCTGGAACCGCGATCCGCATATCCGCAACGCCTACAAGACGCTGGTGCCCCTGGTCTCGGACAGCCCGTGGTCGCCGGCCCTGGGGCCCGCGCACCTGCCCTGGCTGTTCCAGAAGCACCAGCCGAAGAGCTGGCCGCGCCACGATCCGCCGGACATCTGGATGTGCTACCGCACCAACCCGTCGATCAGTTCGTGGAACGCGCCGGAAGTCTCGAATCAGCTGGCCGATTTCCCCTTCATCGTCGCCTTCGCCTACACGATGGACGAGACCAACCATTTCGCCGACGTGCTGCTGCCGGAATCGACAGATCTGGAATCGACCCAACTGATCCGCATCGGCGGCACCAAGTTCCAGGAGAATTTCTGGCACCACGAAGGCTGGACGATCCGCGCCAAAGCGATCGATCCGGTCAACGACACGATGGACATGTCGGACATCATGACCCGCTTCGCCCAGGAGGCCGGGATCCTGGACGCCTATATCGGCGCCATCAACGGCGGCGCAGCGGGCACGAAGCTGGCGCGCCCCGGCAAGTACGATTTCAGCCTGCCGGCCGGCGAGCCGCCGGAGTCGGAAACCGTCTGGGACAACATGTGCAAGGCCGCCTCATGGGACATGACCGGCGGCGAAGAGGTCCACGACCTCGACTGGTTCCGCGAACACGGCTACATGCTCAAGGATTACAACCAGCTCGACTGGTACATCTACCCGGCGCTGGAAGAACAGAATCTGCGTTTCGAACTGCCCTACCAGGAACGGTTGACCCGGCACGGCCAGGAGCTGGCGCTGCGCCTCGGCGAGATCGGTGTCGACTGGTGGGAAACCCAGCTGCGCGAATACGAGTTCATGCCGACCTACGAATCCTTCCCGGAAATCTGGGAGGACTATGTCCGCGATTTCGGCCGCGACCCGGAGGAATACCCGTTCTGGGCGCTCACCGCCCGCTCCTTCCAGTATGCCTGGGGCGCCAATGTCGGCCTGCCGCTGATCGCCGAGGTCGCCGACAATATCGCCGGCCACCGCGGCGTGATGATCAACCGGCGCAGGCGCAGGAACTGGGCATCGAAGACGGCGAGCAGGTCGTCGTGGAATCGGTCACCGGGCGCACCGAAGGACCGGCGGTGCTGCGCGAAGGCATCCGGCCGGACACGGTCTTGATGATCGGCCAGTTCGACCACTGGAAGACGCCCTTCGCCAAGGACCTCAACCGGCCGAGCCTGAATAGCGTGACCGATATTTCGCTCAAGCTCACAGATTCCACCGGCTCCGGCTCGGATCTCGTGTGCGTCAAGGTCTACAAGGCCTCGGAGAAGCACCTCCAGAAACCGCTCGCCGTCGAGGAAATGGGCTCCTACGACGGCAACATCGCCACCGCCGCCTTCGCCCAGGCCGCGGAGTAAGCATGGTAATCGATCCCCATACCTCCCCCTCTTCAGAGGGGGAGGTCGGCGAGCAAAGCGAGCCGGGTGGGGGTGAAGTCCGTCGCGGCGTCAAGACACACCCATCGACCTCGCTGCGCGAGGTCACGTTTCCCGCTGAAGAGGAGGAAGAATCGAAGTCCCGTCGCGCAAAGCGTACGGTTTTCGCTCAAAAGCTGGCACGCAGATTACGAAAACAGCCGACGGACGCCGAGAGACGCCTTTGGTACTTCCTGCACAAGAAGCAACTCGACGGTCTGCGCTTCAAGCGCCAGGAGGCTATCGGCAACTATGTCGCCGATTTCGTTTGCCCCGCTCTGAAACTCGTTATTGAGGTGGACGGCGGCCAGCATGGTATCGCGGTCGAAAGAGACGCGGCGCGCACTGCCTGGCTAGAAGCTCAGGGCTATTCTGTCATCCGGTTCTGGAACAACGAGGTGATGGACAACATCGAAGGTGTTTTGACGGAAATCCGCGAGGAAGCCGCTGCGCTGAAGGTATTGCAAACGTCACCCCCATCGACCTCGCTGCGCTCGGCCACTTCCCCCTCTGAAGAGGGGGAAGGACCATGACACCAACCGCTTTACCCTATACATCCCCCTCTTCAGAGGGGGAGATCGACGAGCGAAGCGAGCCGGGTGGGGGTGCCGTCCGGCCAAAGAGCATGAAATTCCATGGCTGACGCCCTCTGCCACGATCCGGGCCACACCCCGCGCTGGGGCATGGCGATCGACGTCAACCGCTGCGTCGGCTGCCAGACCTGCACGATCGCCTGCAAGCACTGGAACGATACGCTGCCCGACATCCAGTGGCGCCGCGTGATCGATGTCGAGCAGGGCGAATACCCGAACGTCCAGCGCCAGTTCCTCGTCACCGGCTGCCAGCATTGCGCCGAACCGCCCTGCGTCCCGGTCTGCCCGACCGGCGCGACCCGCCAGCGCGCAGACGGCCTGGTGACGATGGACTACGACATCTGCATCGGCTGCGCCTATTGCGCGGTCGCCTGCCCCTACCAGGCCCGCACAATCGCCCATGAGATTCACGGCTATTACGACGGCGAGATCACGCGCCAGGAAGAGGCCGTGTTCGACGACGGCCGAATCGGCGTCGCCCAGAAATGCACCTTCTGCATCGACCGGGTCGACAGCGGCCTGGAAGCCGGCCTGACCCCCGGCCTCGATCCCGAGGCGACGCCGGCCTGCTCCGCCGCCTGCATCGCCTCGGCCATCACCTTCGGCGATTACAACGATCCGGACAGCAACGTCTCGCAGCTCGTGCGCGACAACCCGGCGTTCCAGATGCACGAGGAACTCGGCACCGATCCGCAGATCAAATATCTCTATACCACCCCGGCCGTGCCGGGCCGGGAGCCGGAAGCGGCCGACCTCGCGGACGAGCGGCTGGCCGATCCGGCGAACCCGCTGGTCGGCACGCTCCAGCCGTTCTGGGACTGGCGCGCCGCGATGAACTGGATGTTCGGCGGCGTCGGCAGCGGTTTCGTGTTCGCCGCCTGGCTGGCATCCTTCGCCGTACCGGCCGAGGCCGCCGCCGAATACGGCCTGTGGCTTTCGGCGGCGCAATTCGCCGGTGCGGGCCTGATGGCGATCGGCCTGTTCTTCGTTTTCCTGAAGATCGGCCGGAAGATGCGTTTCTGGCGCGCGGTGTCGCGCCCACAGACGTCCTGGATGACCCGCGAACTGTATGTCGTCGCCGTCTTTGGCGTTGCCGTGCTGCTCGGCATCGCGACGCAGCATCCCGCGGCCCAGGCCGTCGCTGCGCTGGCGGCGCTCGGTTTCCTCGGCTGTCAGGCGATGATCCTTTACCGGGCGCGCGGCATTCCGGCCTGGCGGCACCGGCTGATGCCCTGGATGATCGCCGCGACCGGCCTGCTCGAAGGCTTCGCCCTGCTGATGCCGGCCTTTGCGCTCAGCATCGGCCTGCTGGCGGCGTTCCAGTTGCTCGTACCGCTGGAAATCTTCGTCTACAGCGCGCTTGCCCTCAAGACGATGCAGACCGCAAGCGTCGTCGTCATCGTCCTGGCGGCGGCAAGCCTGATCCTGTGGACGGCCTATCTGCGTTCGGCCGCAGCTGGCGGAATCGGCCCGCTGGCCCGGGCGGTGCTGGCGAAGGTCCACCGGCGCGTGCTGATCCTCGGCACGGGGTTGCCGGCGCTCCTGTACCTGGCCGGCCTGATCGCGCTCGGCATGGGGCAGACGGGAACGCGCATCGCCATCGGCGTCTGGCTCGCCGGCAGCATTCTCGCCATCTTCGGCGGCGTCTACTGGAAATTCATGATCGTCGCCCGCGCCGGCTACCAGCAGGGCTTCGCCATGCCGAAGCAGCCGCATCGCGGCTCCGGCGCCCGCGCCGCCCCGCCCCGCCTCGACGGCACCGTCATGCGCCCGGGCGCGCCGCTGGCCGAGTCTCCGGAAGGGGTCGGCTGAGGCCGGCGTCGTGCTCTATCTCTTCGCCGCAGCGGTCTTCGTCGGATCGTGGATCGGCTACCGCCGCACGCCGGAGCACGAAACGCTCGCCAGATTGCTGTTCCGGCTCGGCATGGCCGCCGCCATCGCCGTGGCGGTCCTCGGCTATATCGTGTTCAACGTCTTGGAAGTCGGCGGCCGGAACGCCGGATAGCGCGGCAAACCGGGGCCGTTTGCGCCCGGCCGCGCCAGGCGGTCAGCCGCCCTGCCCCAGCGCCGCGCACAGCCGGCCGATCAGCGCGTCGCGCGCCGCATCGTCGTACGGCGCCGCGGGAACCTTGCCCCAGACCGGTCCGGGCCAGGCCGGATCGGTCGTAAACCGGGCGATGATGTGGATATGCAGTTGCGGCACCTGGTTGCCCAGCGCCGCCACGTTAATCTTGTCGGGCATCTTGTCCGGCCCGAACAGGTCGACGAGCGCCCGGCTGCACCGGCGGATTTCCTCGAGGGCGGCAATACCGTCCTCTTCGTTGAGGTCGTGCAGGTCGCGCAGGCCCTCGCGCCGCGGCGACAGCACCAGCCACGGGCAGGTGGCGTCCTTCGACAGCAGCACCCGGCACAGAGCCAGATCGCAGACCGGCACGGTCTCGTCGGCGAGTTGCGGATGAAGCGCGTACATCGCCCGGCGCCCGGCTACTTGCCGGCCTCGACATCGGCGGCGACGCGCAGGCTGACGATCTTGTCCGGCGTCGCCGGCGGCTCGCCGGGCGCGATGCCGTCGATCAGGTCCATGCCTTCAACCACCTTGCCCCAGATCGTGTACTGGCCGTTCAGGTGCGGCGCCGGAGCGAAACAGATGAACCACTGGCTGTCTCCGCTGTTCGGGTCGGCGGTCCGCGCCATGCCGATGGTGCCGCGTTCGAACGAGAGGTCGCGGGAAAATTCCGCCGGCAGTTTCTGCCCGCTGCCGCCCCGGCCCGTGCCGGTCGGATCGCCGGTTTGGGCCATGAAGCCCGGAATGACCCGGTGGAAGACGATGCCGTCGTAGAATTTCTCGCGCGCGAGCTCCTTGATCCGGGCGACATGTTTGGGCGCCGCGTCGGGATAGAGTTCGATGGCGACGCGGCCGTTCTTCAGTTCGAGATAGAGCATGTTTTCCAGCTTTCGGGATTTCTGCGCGCCGGCGGGAGCGGCAACCGTCACCGCCAGGGCAAAGGTGAAGACCACAGCGAGAAACCCCCGGACGGCATTACGGACGCCGCCGACTGCCGGCTGCGATGGGAAATGAACAATCATGCCGGTGGCATAGCGCGCCGTCCGCGGCATGGCCAGCGGGCCGCGGCAATCCGGCAGGGTGCACCGGCGGCCGGCCGTGTTGCGCTGCGCGGCCGGCAACTCATTATGGCGCCGGCCGCCGGAAGACGGGCGCGGAACGGCAACGGGAGACGGATATGGCAAAGACCGGCTTTATCGGCCTGGGCGCGATGGGGCAGCCGATGGCGGCCAATCTCGTGCGCAGGGGCCATGATCTGATCGTCTACGACATTGCCCAGGACCGCACACCGCCGCTCCGAGACCTTGGCGCCGCCGTCGCCGGCTCCGTCGCCGAAGTGGCCGAACGGGCCGGCATCGTGGTGACGATGGTCCCGGATTCGCCCGAGGTCGAAGCGGTCGTCCTCGGCCCCGGCGGCGTCCTCGAATCCGGTGCCGCAGGCCAGCTCGTCATGGACATGAGCACGATCGCGCCGGAAATGACCGATCGTATCGCGGCGGCGCTGGCCGAAGCGGGCCGGGCCTTCGTTGATGCGCCGGTCGGCCGGCTGGTGACCAACGCCGAAGCCGGCACCTCCCTGTTCATGGTCGGGGCTTCGGAGGCGGACCTGAAACGGGTGCGGCCGCTGCTCGAAGCGATGGGCGATACGATCCTGCATTGCGGCGGGCCGGGCGCAGGCATCCGCTCCAAGCTGGTCAACAATTTCCTGATCATGGGCATCAACCAGATGAACGCCGAAGCGCTGGCGCTCGCCCAGGGCTTCGGGCTGGACCTGGAAACCACCCTGAAGGTGCTCGGCGGCACGACCGCCGCCAACGGGCAGCTGTCGATCAACTGGCCGAACAAGGTGCTGAACGGCGACCTCGCGCCCGGTTTCCGCATCGCGCTCGCCCACAAGGACGTTTCACTTGCCGTCGAAGCGGCGCGCAGCTTCGGGCTGCCGCTCTATGCCGGCGCGGTCGTCCGGGAGAGTCTCGCCATGGCGAAGGCAACCGGCGACTATGCCGGCAAGGATTTTTCCGGAATTGCCGACGCGGTGTGCAGGCTGGGCAACCTGCCGCCGCCGCGACTGACCTGATCGCCGGCGGCGCGCGCCACGACCGGTACGGGATCATGGCGCCGCCTGGGACAGCGCTTCCGGATCGTCGTCAGTGAGATTGCCGGGAACGATCGTGACCGGAGCGTTCAGCCGGCTGTGACGCCCCGCACGGGCGGGCAACCTGTCACAAATCCGCGCGCAGCCTGCGAACGTCTACCTGCCGCGGAAATTGGGGCTAGCATTTCTCCATGGCTCCTCGCCCGGAACGCGCCGGCCTGATCGCCGGCACCGACATGCCGGCGCAAAGCTGGATCGACCGGCTCCTGCCCCGGCCGGCGCGGCCCTATGCGCGGTTGATGCGCCTCGACCGGCCCATCGGGACGTGGCTGCTGTTGTTTCCGGGCTGGTGGTCGATCGCCTTGGCGTTCGACACGCTCGCGTGGACCTGGGACGGCGCCGGCAGGTTTCTCTGGTTCATGGCCCTGTTCGGCGCCGGCGCCCTGTTGATGCGCGGGGCGGGCTGCACCTGGAACGACATCACCGATCGGGAATTCGACGCCATGGTGGAGCGCACGCGCACCCGGCCGATACCCAGCGGCCAGGTTTCCGTCAGGCAGGCACTGGCCTTCATGGCCCTGCAGATGGCCGTCGCCTTCGGCATCCTGCTCCAGTTCAACGGCTTTGCCGTCCTGGTCGGCGTGGCGTCGCTCGCCATCGTGTTCGTCTATCCGCTGATGAAGCGGGTGACATACTGGCCGCAGATCGTGCTCGGGCTGGCGTTCAACTGGGGGGCCCTGCTCGGCTGGGCGGCGGTGCGCGGCGACCTCGGCTGGCCGCCGGTCCTGCTCTATATCGCCGGCATCTTCTGGACCCTCGGCTACGACACGATCTACGCCCACCAGGACAAGGAAGACGACATCCTGATCGGCGTGAAATCCAGCGCGCTGAAGCTGGGCGCCAACACCCGGCCGTGGCTGTGGTTCTTCTACGGGATGGCGGCGCTCCTGATCGCCGCCGCCGGATGGCTCGACGGGCTCGGCCCGGTATTCTGGATCGGCTTCGCCCTGGGCGTTGTACAACTCGGCTGGCAGGCCGCCAAAGTCGATATCGACGATCCGGCGGATTGCCTGCGCATCTTCAAGTCGAACCGGGCTTTCGGCTGGTGCCTGCTGCTCGGCCTGACGGCGGATCTGGTGTTCCAGGCAGCCGCCTGACGGCGCGGCGCGGACCCGCGTGAGGCTCTGGCCTATCGGCCGGCCGCGGAGTCGGGGAGCAGACCGAACACCTTCAGCATGAAGGCGTATTCCTCCGCCGTTTCGCGTAACGCCTCGTACCGGCCGGACTTGCCGCCGTGACCTGCGCCCATGTTCATGCGCAGGAGCAGCAGATTGTCGTCGGTCTTGTTTGCCCGCAGTTTGGCGACCCATTTGGCCGGCTCCCAGTAAGTCACGCGCGGGTCGCTCAATCCGCCGGTGACAAACAGGTGGGGATAGCCCTTTGCCTCGATATTGTCGTAGGGGCTGTAGGCCTTGATCCGGCGGTAGGCCTCCCCGCTCTCCGACGGATTGCCCCATTCCGGATATTCGCCCGGCGTCAGCCAGAGCGTGTCGTCGAGCATCGTGTTCAGAACGTCAACGAACGGCACATGCGCCGCCGCGGCCCGGAACAACTCCGGCGCCATGTTGACGGTCGCGCCGACCATCAGGCCGCCGGCGCTGCCGCCGGCGAGCGCCATGTTGCCCGCCTGCGCATAGCCCGCCGCCGCCAGATGCCGGGCGACGGCGATCACGTCGCGAAAGGTATTTTCCTTGTGCGCGAGCTTGCCGGTTTCGTACCAGTATTTGCCGAGTTCCGAACCGCCCCGCGGGTTGGCCACAGCGAAGATGAAACCGCGATCCAGCAGCGACAGCCGCGCCGTGCCGAACCCGGGATCCATGTTCATGCCGTAGGAGCCGTAGGCGTAGAGGTAGAGCGGCGCGCAGCCGTCCTTTGGCGTATCCCTGTGCCGGACAATCGTGACCGGCACGAGCGCGCCGTCGTGCGACGGCGCCATTTCCCGCTCGGAGACGTAGAGCGAAGCATCGTAGCCCGAGGGAATTTCCTGGACCTTGCGGACGGTGCGCTCCCGCGTGAAGACATCGTAATCGCAGACCGTCGGCGGCGTGACGAGCGACTGGTAGGCAATGCGCAGGTGGCCCTGGTCGAACTCGGCGTTGCCTGCCGGATGGACGGCATAGGCCGGCTCCGGAAAGGCGATCCGGTGTTCGGCGCTCTCGCCGAAATGCCGGATACGCAGGTGCTTGACGCCGGCTTCCCGTTCCGCGATCAGCATCCAGTCCCGGAAAACCTCCAGCCCGGTCAGATACACGCTGTCCGAGGCGGCAATCTCTTCGCGCCAGTTCTCCGCGTCGGGGCCTTCGACCGGGGTGGTGACGAGCCGCTGGTTCGGGTGGGTATCGTCGGTCAGGATCCAGAAAATGCCGTCGCGGTGCTCGGCGTCGTATAGCCGCCCGGTCCGGCGGGCGCTGACGAGCCGCGGTTCACCGTCCGGCGAGTCCGCCGGAACGAACCGGATCTCCGACGTTTCGTGATCGCCGGTGCTGATGAACAGATAGCGTTTGTCCCGGCCCAATCCGACCGAGACGCCGAAGCCCGGATCGGATTCGCGATAGACTTCGACATCCTCTTCGTCGGGCGCGCCCACCCGGTGCCGCCACACCGACGACGGTCTCAACTGCGCATCGAGCCGGACGTAGAACAGCGTCCGGTTGTCGGCCGCCCAGGCCGGTGCGCCGCTGGTGTCCGTTATTACGTCCGGCAAGTCTTCACCGGTCGCCAGGTCGCGCACCCGGATTGCAAACCGCTCCGATCCGTCGGTGTCGGCCGAATAGGCCAGCAAGGAATGGTCCGGCGAAGGCTCAACGGCGCGCACGCGAAGATAGTCGAGGCCCTCGGCCAGAGCCGGTTCGTCCAGAATCGTCCGGGGCGCGCCGTCCGGTCCTTCTTCGCGGGGGATACGGAAGTGGGTCCGGTATTGCGCCCCCGGCTCGAAGCGCCAGGAGTAATACCAGGGCCCGCGCTTCATCGGCACGCCGCAGTCGTCGTCTTTCAGCCGGCCTTTCAGTTCATGGAACAATTGCTCCTGAAGCCCGGCCAGCGGCGCCATGACCGCTTCCCGGTAGGCATTCTCCGCCTTGAGATAATCGAGAATCGCCGGATCGCGGACATCGGGATAGCCGGGATCGCGCAGCCAGGCGTAGTCGTCGGTCCGGCTGTCGCCATGATGGTGCGAGACAACCGGCCGGCGCGCGGCAATCGGCGGAATCGGAGCATTGCTGTTCGGCGGGTTCATTGCGCCGATGTGGCCCGCCGCCCCCGGCTTGACAACCGCCTTGCCGTGCCGGGAGTTATGCAGACAGGCTCACTGACAAGTGATTCCAAGTGATTCGTGTCGACGGTTCGGCCACCATAGGACTAAGTCATGACCGGAATCGCCAAGACTGTTACCCGTGCGCTCGCCACGATCGCATTCGTTGCCGCGCTGGCCCCGGCCGGCGCTCTTGCTGACGCCGTCAAACGCCCGGTGGTCGCCGAACTTTTTACCTCGCAGGGCTGCTATTCCTGCCCGCCGGCGGACAAGTACCTGGGCGTGCTGGCGCAGCGCCCCGGCGTGATCGCCCTCTCCTTCCACGTCGATTACTGGAACTATCTGGGCTGGCGCGATCCCTATTCGAGCGCCGAGGCGACGCAACGCCAGCAGACCTACGCCTCGGCGATGCGCCGCCGCACCGTCTACACCCCGCAAATGGTCATCGATGGCAAACTGCAGGCTATCGGCAGCTACACCGGCGTAGTCGACGGGCAGATCCGGCTCCGGCGGCAATCGGCCGACGACCGCGTCGCCGTGTCGATCACCGCAGGAGCGAATGCGGAATCGCTCACCGCCTCCCTCGAAGGCGACGGCGGGCGCACCGGCGATTGCACCGTCTGGCTGGTCTATTTCGACAAGCAGCACACCACGGCGATCCCGCGCGGCGAGAATGCCGGCAAGACGCTGACCTACTACAACGTGGTGCGTGAATTTCGCCGGGTGGCCGACTACCGGGGCGTGAACCTCGAGGTCGATTTGCCCCGCACCGGCGAAAAGGGCGGCCGCTTCGACCGGGTTGCCGTTCTGGTCCAGGAACCGGATGGCGGCCGGATCGTCGGCGCAGCCTGGGCCGAGCTGAAGTAACCCCGACGCTGCGCTGCGGCGCACGTTTTCGGCGCCCGGTTCGCCCGGCGTTGCGCCAGCGCCTTTCTCCTTGTCTTCCGCCACAACCCGGACGACCATGCGGTCCATGAGGTCGAATTCCGACGTCCCCGGCCCTTCCGGCCGGCGCATTACCGGCATTCTCGGGCCGACCAACACCGGCAAGACGCATTTTGCGATGGATCGCATGCTGGCGCACGGCTCCGGCATGATCGGTTTCCCGTTGCGCCTGCTTGCCCGGGAGAATTACGACCGCGCCGTGCGCGCTGCGGGCGGCCATGCGGTGGCGCTGGTCACGGGCGAAGAGAAGATCGTCCCGCCCACGGCGCGGTATTTTCTCTGCACCGTGGAGGCGATGCCGGTGGATCGCGAGGTGGAGTTCCTGGCGATCGACGAGATCCAGCTCGCCGCCGATCCGGAACGCGGCCATGTGTTTACCGACCGGATGCTCCAGGCGCGCGGCACGGTCGAGACCGTGCTGATCGGCGCCGAGACCGTGCGGCCGATCCTGAACCGGCTGGTGCCCGAAGCCCGGCTGATCGGCCGGCCGCGATTTTCCCGCCTCGCCTATGCCGGACCGAAGAAGATTACGCGCCTGCCGCCCCGCACGGCCGCCGTCGCCTTCTCGGCCCAGGAGGTCTATGCGCTGGCCGAAGTGATCCGGCGGCGGCGCGGCGGCGCGGCCGTCGTGCTCGGCGCGCTCAGCCCGCGCACGCGCAACGCCCAGGTCGAGATGTTCCAGGCCGGCGAGGTCGACTACCTGGTGGCCACCGACGCCATCGGGATGGGCCTCAACATGGATGTGGCCCACATCGCCTTTTCCGATCTGGTCAAGTTCGACGGGCGCATGCGGCGGCGGCTGACGCCGGCGGAAATCGGCCAGATCGCCGGGCGCGCCGGCCGGCACATGCAGGACGGCACCTTCGGGACGACCGCGAATGCCGGTGAATTCGATGCCGACCTGATCGAGGCAATCGAATCCCACAGCTTCGATCCCTTGCCATTCGTGTTCTGGCGCAATCCGAAGCTGTCGTTCGATACGGTCGACGCGCTGATCCAGAGCCTGGCGCTGCCGCCTTCGTCGCCGGACCTCGCGCCGGCGCGTGAGGCGGAAGACTTCCGCACCCTCGCGGCGCTGTCCCGTCAGCCCGGCCTGCGCGCCCGGCTCGACGACCCGGCGGCCGTCACCCTGCTGTGGGAGTGCTGCCAGATTCCCGATTTCCGCAAGATCCTGGGCGAGGCGCACAACAGCCTGGTCAGCCGGATTTTCATGGACCTGACGGGAAGCAAGGGGCGGATTTCGCCGGCCTGGATCGAACGGCAGGTTTCGCGGATCGACCGGACGACCGGCGATATCGGCGCGCTGGCCGGCCGGATCGCCGATATCCGCACCTGGACCTACGTGTCCTATCACAGCGAATGGCTGGACGAGCCCTTGCGCTGGCAGGAGCAGACGCGGCGGATCGAGGACCGGCTGTCCGACGCGCTGCACGAGCGGCTGACCGAACGCTTCGTCGACAAGCGCACCGCCATTCTGGTCAAGCGCCTGCGCAGCAAGCAGGATCTCGACGCCGTCGTAACGGCGTCCGGCGAAGTCGTCGTCGAGGGGATCACCACCGGCCGGATGGACGGGTTCCGTTTCGCCGCCGCGCCGGCGTCGACAGGCGACGATGCCCGCGCCATGCGCAATGCCGGCTGGCGGGCACTTCGGCCGGCGATCGAGGAACGGCTCGGCCTGCTCGAGGCGGCGAAACCGAAATCCGTCAAACTGGCGCCGAACGGCGACCTGCGCTGGCGCGGCGCGGTCATCGGGCGTCTGGTCAAGGGCGAACACCTGCTCCGCCCGGGGATCCGGCCGGTCGTCGGCGACGGTTTCGACCCGTCTGTCCGCAACCGGGTTGCAGCGAAGCTCGAAAGCTGGCTTGCGGCTTATCTGCCCTTCCGCCTGGGGGCGATCGCCGGCCCGGCGCCGGATGGTGTCGGCGGCCATGCCCGGGCCCTGCTGTACCAGTTGGGCGAAGCGGGCGGCCACCTGCCGCGGCGCAGCCTGCGGTCGGTGATCGACGGGTTGACGAAAACCGACCGCAAGGCGCTGGCCGCGCTCGGGATCAGGCTGGGCGCCCAGCGCATCTACTACCGCGACCTGCTGCGGCCCCGGGCGCAGGTCCTGCTCGCCATGCTGTGGGCGATCCGCCACGATGCCGGGGAATTCGAACCTCCGGCGTTTGCGGCCTGCCTCGAAACGACCGACAACCTGCCGCGCGGCCTGCTGCCGGCCTGCGGCTATGTCGTCGCGCAGGGCAAGGCGGTGCGCGCCGACCGGATCGAAGCGTTGTGGCGTGCGATCGCCCGCCTGCCGGACGGCAAGGCCGTGACGGCGGACCCCGCGCTCGCGGAGGCCGCCGGCATCCCGGATGCCTTTCTTGCCGCAGCACTCCACGGCCTTGGCTACCGCCCCGGTCCGGAAGCCGACGGCGCCTGGTGCAAGGCGGCCGCCCGGCCGCGCAAGCGCAAGCAAGCGCGCCCGCCGCCCAACCCCTGTTCGCCGTTCGCCATCCTGCGCGAACTCACGGCGGGCCGCTGAGGGCCGATGCCGGAGTCGCCGACCGCCGCCGACGCCGGGCCGGACGATATCGGGCCGCGCATCGACAAGTGGCTGTGGCACGCCCGCTTCTTCAAGACCCGGACGCTTGCCAGCAAACTGTGCACCGGCGGCAAGCTGCGGGTGAACAGCGCGCCGATCGCCAAGGCGCACTACCGGGTCCGGCGCGGCGACGTGCTGACCTTTCCGCAGGGCGGCCGGATCAGGGTCGTCGAAGTCCGTGCGTTCGGCGTACGGCGCGGACCGGCCGCCGAAGCGCAGGCGCTCTACGAGGATCTCGCGCCGCCGGCACCGCGGTCGGCGGCAACGGAGACCGAACGGAACGGCGCACCCGCTGCGCCGCACCGGGAAGCCGGCGCGGGCCGGCCGACCAAGGCCGACCGCCGGGCCATCGAACGGCTGCGCGGCCGGCCCTGAACCGAAACGGATAGCGGCGGCATGATCGACCTTCTCGCCGATCCCCAGGTCTGGATCAGCCTGGCGACGCTGACCGCGCTCGAGATCGTGCTCGGCATCGACAACCTGATCTTCATCGCCATCCTGGCCGACCGGCTGCCCGAGCCGCAGCGGCCGGCGGCGCGCCGGCTCGGCCTCGGCGCGGCGCTGGTCACCCGCCTCGCCCTGCTGTTCGTCATCACCTGGCTCGCCGGCCTCAACCAGGCGCTGTTCGCCGTCTTCGGCGAAGCGATTTCCTGGCGCGATATCGTGCTGATCGCCGGCGGCCTGTTCCTGATCGGCAAGGCGACGATGGAGATCGACCACGACCTGGAAGGCGGGCACAAGAGCAGACCGGCGAAAATCTGGGGCGGTTTCGGCGTCGTCATCGCCCAGATCGCGGTCATCGATATCGTGTTTTCGCTCGATTCCGTGATCACGGCGGTCGGCATGGCGCGCCATATCGAGGTGATGGTCGCCGCCATCGTCATCGCCATCCTCGTGATGCTGCTGGCGTCCGAACCGGTCGGCCGCTTCGTCGCCGCCCACCCGACGATCAAGATGCTGGCACTCTCGTTCCTGATCCTGGTCGGGGTCATGCTGGTCGCCGACGGCGTCGGCCTGCACATCCCCAAGGGCTATCTGTATTTCGCCATGGCCTTCGCGCTCGGGGTCGAGACCCTCAACCTGCTGGCGCGGAAGGCGCGGGTGCGAAAGCGCGGTTGAAACCTGCGGACCGGGTCCGGACCGCTACCGGTAGTGGCGCGGCGGATAGGACAACGGCAGGACGACCGTGAATCCGCCATGGCAGCGGACATGGCGGTGGCGCGGAACCCGGTGGCGGTGTCCCCGGTCATGGCGATGGCGATGGTTTCGCCAGTGCCCCCGCGGGCGGGGCTTAGCGGCGAAGCAGACAAACGGATTAAGTGAAGCTCCAGTAGGGCGTGGCCCGGCGCGGATAGTGCCGGTGCCGCCAACGCGGCGGGTAGCCGTGCCGGCCGCGCCAGCGGTTGTGGCGGGAACGCCAGCGGTCTTGGCGGGAATGCCAGCGGTCGTGGCGAGGCCCCCACCGGTCGTGGACGAGGATCGCTTCCGGCCCGCCCTGGCTCCAGGCTGCGCCTGTGGCCACCGTCCGCACCGGCGCGCCCGGACCCGCCTGCAGCGGCGCGGCCGGCATCGTCAGGAGCAGGGCGAGCGTCCCCGCCGCGAAAACGGATTGCAGCATAGGTCTCATGAAGCTCTCCTCTCTGCGCAGGCGTCTTCCGCGGAAACCGCGGGACGGCGGCCGCCGCGATTTCAGCCAGTCCATAGCGGCGTCCACTCCTTGCTCAGCACCAGATCCAGCGCGACGGTGCGGTTCTCCTCCTCGGCGGCGAGCAGGTCGGCGGCCAGATTGTCGAACCGTGCAAGCTGAACGGTTTCGGGCGCCTGGTCGTCGGCCAGCAGGGCGGCGTAGGGAAAGTGCCCGGCCACGGCGGCGAACAGCGAAGCCGGTTCGGTGCCGAGACGGCGCAGGCCGTAGGGCCAGTATTCCATGAGGGCGATGTCCGCCCGGCCGAACAGAGCCGCACCGCCCGCCAGCGCCTGCGCCTCGGCGCCCTGGACATCGACCTTGACCAGCACCGGGCCGGCGAGGCCACCGGCATCGATCAGCGCGTCGACCGGCCGGGCGGGAACCGTCACGGTCGTGCGCGCCGCTTCGCCATAGGCGCTGCCGCTGTCGGGCGCGGCCGTGCGCACCCGGTGATCGCCCAGGTTGGCCGGCGCAATCTCGAACGCCAGCTCGGCCGTCTCGTGCCACACCGCCGCCTCATGCACCGCCACACGGCCGGCGACGCCGTTGCGCTCGACGTTCCGGCGCAGCAAGCGCAGATTCGCCGGCTCGGGCTCGACGGCATGGCACGTCGCGCCCGCGAGCGCCGCCGGAATCGTCATGGCGCCGATGTTGGCGCCGAGATCGATCCAGCTGCCCGGCCCCTGCGCGGCATAGACCGCCTGCATCAGCCGCACGGTCTCGACCGACCAGGACTTGTTCTTCAGGTATTTCAGGATGACCGTCCGGTCGGCGATCGCGCCTTCGATCTCGCCGTTTGCGCCGGGAATCACGATGCCGGTCGCGCCGGCTTCGGCGAGCAGGTCGAAGAGCAGCCGGTTGCGGCTTTTGACCGGCAGCGCGCGCATCGCGGCCGCCGCCACCTCGACGGAACCGTCCTGCCGGTCAGCCATGGGCCGCGCGCTCCGGGGCGCTGTCGCGCAGCCTGAGAAACGCCGCACCGACCAGCAGCAGGACGACGGCGCAGACGACGGTTCTCGCGATATTCCACAGCTGCCAGTCCGCCGAATAGTCGTCCCAGATCGTCCGGGCCGCCGCCGCGTCCGGCGGAATGCGGACCGCGGCAAGCGCCTCATTCAGCGGCACGTTGGCCATCATCGTCAGCGCCAGGCCGCCCGCCAGATAGAGCGCGCATGCGAGGCCGAAATACAGCGCCGCGCGCTGCGCCCGAGCCGCCCAGGCGACCGACGCGGCGACGCCCAGCAAAACAGGCGTCCCGAAAAAGGCCGGCGCGAACACCGGATTGCGCACCGACGCGTTCATCGCCTGCATCGCCTCGATCGCGATCCGCGGATCGGCGCTGTCCAGGCCCCACATTGTCGAGCACACCCAAGCGAAGAAGAAACCGAAGATCGCCCCGGTCCCGAGCAGCGCAAGGAACGCCAGAGGCAGCAGGATTTGCTTCGCCGTCATGCCCGGCTCCGCGTTCTTCGGTCGCCTCCCCGAAATTCGAACGGCCCGGCCGCCGGTTTCCGTCGCCGCCCGACGTCCCCGGAGCCGCCCTATTTCAGCGCCGCACAGAAACGCGCGATCCGGACGCAGGCCTCCTTCAGCGCGTCGAGGGACGTGGCGTAGGAAATGCGGAAATAGGGCGACAGGCCGAAGGCCGCGCCCTGGACGACGGCAACGCCCTCAGCCTCCAGCAACTCGGTGACGAAATCCTCGTCGGTTTCGATAACTTTGCCGCTCGGCCCGGTCTTGCCGATCGTCCCCGCGCAGCTCGGGAAGACGTAGAAGGCGCCGTCCGGCCGCCGGCAGGTCAGCCCCGGCACGGCGTTGAGCGCGTCGACCACCGCGTCGCGCCGATCCATGAAGGCGGCGTTGCGCTCCGGCAGGTAGTCCTCCGGCCCGGTCAGCGCCGCCAGAGCCGCCGCCTGGCTCACCGAACTCGGGTTCGACGTGCTCTGGCCCTGCACCTTCGCCATCGCCTTGATCAGCGCTTCCGGCCCGCCGGCGAAGCCGATGCGCCAGCCGGTCATGGCGTAGGCCTTGGAAACGCCGTTCACCGTCAGCGTCCGGTCGTACAGGCCGGGTTCGACCTGGGCCGGCGTGACGAAGGTAAAATTGCCGTAGACCAGCTTCTCGTACATGTCGTCGGACATGACATGGACGTGGGGATGGCGCATCAGCACGTCGGTCAGCCCCTTCATGGCGTCCCGGTCGTAGGCCGCGCCGGTCGGGTTGGACGGGCTGTTCAGGATCAGCCATTTGGTCTTCGGCGTGATCGCCGTTTCCAGGGCCTCCGGCGTCAGCAGGAAGCCGCTGTCCGCCGGGCAATCGACCGGCACGGGCGTGCCGTCGGCGAGCAGCACCATATCGGGATAGGAGACCCAGTAGGGCGCCGGGATGATGACCTCGTCGCCCGGATCGAGCGTCGCCATCAGCGCGTTGTAGAGCACCTGCTTGCCGCCGGTGCCGACGGTGATCTGCCCCGGCGCATAGTCCAGGCCATTGTCGCGCCCGAACTTGGCGGCGACCGCCGCCTTGAGCTCCGGCGTGCCGTCGACGTTGGTGTATTTGGTCGCCCCGCCGCGGATCGCCTCGATCGCGCCGTCCTTGATGGCGTCGGGCGTATCGAAATCCGGTTCGCCGGCGCCGAGGCCGATGACGTCGCGCCCGGCCGCCTTCAGATCGCGCGCCTTCGCCGATACGGCCAGGGTCTGGGACGGCTTGATGCGCGACAGGCGCGAGGCGATGAGCGGCATGGAAGGGCGCTTTCGGCTGGCGGTTGCGGAAGAGGCCGGCCGCCGGGAAGGCGGCCCGGCGAACGCTAGGCCGGCCGCCCGCCGGCTGCAAGCAAAAGCCTGTCGCGCGGCCGGCGCGATGCCCCCATTGCGGAAAGACGAAAGCGATGGGCTGGCCTGCAATTTGGCCGTATATTGAGCACCGTGGATCGTCGAGAGTTCCTGTACGCGACCGGTAGCGCAGCCGCCGTGGGGCTGAGCGGCAGGCCGGGACTGACGCAAACGCTGCCCGAGGCCGGCGCCCTGCATCGCCTCCTGGAAGACACACCCGGCGAACGCGTCGCCGCCGAATTTGCCGGCCTGATCAGGGGCGGCCTGGATCACCACAGGGCCCTGACCGCCCTAGCCGTCGCGACGTCGCGCCGTGTCCGGCCCTTCCCCCATGTCGGCTTCAAGTACCACGCGGTGCTCGCGCTGCAATCCGTCCACCTGACTGCGCTCAACCTGCCGGGCAGGGAGCGCTGGCTGCCGCTGTTCTGGGTCCTCTACTATTTCAAACGCGCCCAGGAGTCGGAGCGCCGGCAGAGCGGCTGGACGATGGGTCCGGAGCCGGACCCCGTGGCCGGGACGGTGGAGGCGGCCCGCAAACGCCTGATCGACGCCCTCGATCGCTGGGATCTCGAGGCCGTCGATCCCGCCATCCTCGATTTCGCCCGCCTCGCGGCGCCGGAACAGATATCCGAGGTGCTCTTCAAATACGGCATCCGGGATCTTCGTGCGATCGGCCACAAGGTCATCGCGGTGCAGAACGTGCACCGGCTCCTGCCCATCGTGGGACCCGAATACGCGCCGACCGTGCTCCGCTCGCTCGCCGCGGCGCTCCAGAATCACGACTACGACCCGAACCCCGCCGCCGGCGACCTGCCGTCCGATCGCACATGGCGGGCGTTCCAAGCGATGCTCGGCGAGATTCCGGAGACCTGGAAACAGGGCCGTCGGGACGACGCGGCCCGCACCGAATTCGTCCGCACGCTGCGCGAAGTGTCGGAAATCGACGCGGGCCGGGCGGCGATCGACCTGCTACGGCACGGCGTGTCCGCCGACTCGGTCTGGGAGGCTCTCTTCGCCGCCGCCGCGGAGCTGGTGCTGACACAGCCGACGGTGGTTCCGGTGCACGCCCAGACATCCGCCAACGCGTTTCACTATGTGTTCCGGCATGCGCGAACCGAATCCACGCAGCTTCTGGCGCTCCTGCAGTCGGCGGCCTTCCGGCGGGGCGTCGGCGACACGAAACCCGATCTGCGCATCGACGAGCTGGAACCTCCGGCGGCCTCCGGTGCCGGCGCGGACGCGCTGCGCGAGGCGTTCTCCGAACTGCCCCACGATCCCGCCTCCGGCGCCCGCAAGGCGTTGCATTACCTGCAAAGGGGCGGCGCCGCGGACCGGCTGATCGCCGGCGCGCGCCGGCGCCTCGCCCGCAACGGCGAGGGGTCCCACGACTACAAGTTCACCGAGGCCGCCCTGGAGAACCACAGGGAAATGCCGCCCACCGCGTGGCGGGACCGGATTCTGGCCGCCTCGATGGCATATTTCACAGGGTCCGCACCGGCGCCGAGCCCCGTTGCTCTAGAGGCGCTGGAGTTGCTCGATTAGTCCGGATTTCCCGCTACGGTCACGGCCGGAAATGCGCGGGCGCCCGGCTCGCCGTAAGACCGGTGCAAGGCGCCGGGAATTTTATCAAAAATATTTCCTAAAACATGCCGTTTTTCCTTGACATGGCGGGGGCGAACCCTTATGTCCGTCCCGTCAACGCCCGGGGTGCGTCTGCCGGACCGCACGGGCCTCTCCCGAACGCCGCAAGATCCGATCCCGCTATGCCTCCGGTTCCGGCGGCGCACGTCGGCGGCCGGCATGTCCGGCGACCGCAGCGGGGACGGTGCAAAAAAAATAAGTGAATAGACCGGTCTGTCTTTCTACAAGCCCACCACCGGGCTATCGGGCGGCGCGCCGTGAAAAGGGCGGTTTTCCGCCATTCCAGCGCGGGGGCTCCCCGAATCCGGTCGGTCCGGCCGGAGCGCAGATACCAAACATTTTGTAGGATAATATCCTTATACGATAACAAAGTGCATCCGACGCCGCTCCACCGCAGGGGACGGCCGGCGGGTCTGGCCGCGGCGCCGGCGGCCTGCGGCTACGCGACCCGGCGCTGCGCGACCGGCCGCTCGCCGAGCGCCTGGAGCGCCGGCATCACGCCCGAAGCGAAGCGATCCATGTTGGCGTCGGTCAGTTCGGCCGGCAGGGTGCCGAACTGCAGGAGCGCGATCAGGTTGCCGAAGCCCATGTCGCCGAAATAGTCGATCAGCCGGTCGCGCACGGTCGCCGCGCTGCCGCAGACCATCATGCCCATCTCCATCGCGGGCTCGATGGCGAGGTCGCCGAACATGGCCTTCTTGGCGACGGCGATCCGCTTCATCGATGCGCGCGAGGTATAGCCCGGCGGCAGCAGGAACTCGATCGGCATGCGGGCGAAGCAGTTGCGGAAATTCTCGAAATGGGGCTTCGCCTCGGCGATCGCGCTTTCGTCGGTCTCGCCGACATAGATCGGCACCGCCCAGCCGAGCTGGCTGTCGTTGGCGACATAGCCGTATTCCTGCGCCCGGACGCGGTAGAGATCGAGATATTTCTGCACCGCCGCGGCCGGGCTGAAGGTCTGCAGATAGGTGTAGCGCCGGTCCGGGTGGCTGGCGAAGTCGATGGTCTCCTGGCTGCCCTGGGACGGGATCCAGACCGGCGGATGGGGCTGCTGGTAGGGCCGCGGCCAAGTGTTCACATAGCGGTGCTTGTAGTGCTTGCCGGAGAATTCGAACGGCCCGGTCTCGGTCCAGGCGCGGATGATCAGGTCGTGGGCCTCGTGGAAGCGCTCGTGGCTCGAGGTCGGGTCGACGCCGAAGACGTGGTATTCCGCGCCGATGCCGCGCACGAAGCCGGTGATGAGCCGGCCGCGGGTCAGCGTGTCGATCATCGCATGCTCCTCGGCCAGCGTCAGCGGATGCTGGCGCAGCGGCAGGGCGCTGCCGAGAATGCAGATCTTGACCCGGTGGGTGCGCCGGGCGAGCGACGACGCCATGACGATGGGCGACGGCATCATGCCGTAGGCGGTCTGGTGGTGCTCGTTCACGCCGATGCCGTCGAAGCCCAGTTCCTCGGCCCGTTCGAGCTGGTTCAGATAGCGCTCGTAGAGCATCGCGCCCTTCTCCGGGTCATAGTGCCGGTTCGACAGCTTGACCCAGGACGTGCCGACCTTCCGGACCTCGTCGAGATCGACCTCGGCATAGGGCATCAGGTGGAAGAAGAAGACCTTCATGGTTCACTCTCCTTGCGCATGTGCCGCGACGACGGCGACCAGGGCGTCGGCCTTCTCGATATGCAGGAAATGGCCGGCCTCGGGCACGACCGTGACGCCGGCGCCGGGGATCATTCCGGCGATGGCCTCGGCATGATCGGCGGACAGGATGTTGTCGTGGGCGCCCCAGACGATATGCGTCGGCACGTCGATCCGGTGCAGCCATTTCGGCAGATGGGGATCGTGCAGGCGCGGCTCCCAGGCCAGGCGGGCGAACGACGACCGGTTCTTGAGCCAGATGTCGTCGGCCTCGACCGCTTCGGGCAGCCTGGCGATCGCGGCCTCGGCGAACGCCTGGTCGTGGAATCCCTGCCGGAAGGTTTCCTCCGGCGACCAGGCGAAGGGATCGCCGGTCGCCAGCCCCGGCACATGGACGCCGGCCGGGCAGACCAGGGTCAGACTGGCCAGCCGGGCGGTGCTGCGCACCGCCACTTCCATCGCGATCCAGCCGCCGAGCGACATGCCGGCCAGATGGACGCCGGTGAGATCCAGATGGTCGAGGAAATCGAGGTAGAAGTAGGCGACGTCGTGAATGTTGTCGAACCAGTCCGGCTCGTCCGATCCGCCGAAACCGGGATGTTCCGGCGCGATCAGGTCGTAGCATTCGGCAAGCCGCGTCATGAACGGCAGTTCGAGGCCGCCGCCCCCGGCGCCGTGCAGGAACATGAGGGGCGGGCCGCCGCCGCCGCGCAGCAGGCTGACGGTGCAATCGCGGACGGTTTCTGTCGAGTTGGTTAACCTGGACACTGGAACGGTTTTACTCCGGTTGACGGTTCGGACAATGTGCTCCCGCGCCGGTCAGCCCGCCGTGCAGCCGCCGTCGATGGGGATGGCGGTTCCGGTGATGAAGCTGCCGGCCGGCGAGGCGAGCAGCAGGGCGAGGCCCTGCAACTCGGCCGTGTCGGCGATCCGGCCCATGGGCACGATTTCGGTGAAGCCCCTGACGACCTCGGGATCGTTGAGGCGCCCATTGCCGATGTTGGTGAAAAACGGACCCGGCGCGATGGCGTTGACGGTGACGTTGCAGGGCGCCAGTTCGAGCGCAGCCTGGCGCACGAGACCGACGACGCCGGTCTTGGTTGCGACATAGGCATAGCCGACCATGGGTTCGGCCTGGAGCCCGGCGATCGATGCGGTCACGACGATGCGGCCCGCCTTCTGCCGCTTCATGTGGCGCGCGGCGGCCTGCACGGTGGCGAAGACGCTGGTCAGGTTGACCTGCACGACCTCGTCCCATTTCGCCGGGTCGACAGCGTCGATCGTGCCTGTCTCGGTCAGGTAGCCCGGTCCGGCGCTGATGCCGGCGTTGGCGAAGACGGCGTCGAGCCGACCGCGACTCTCGGCGGCAGCGTCGATGGCGGCACGCAGGGCGGCGAGGTCCGCCACATCGAGGACGACGCCCTCGACGGAGGCGCCGGCGGCGGTGAGGCGCCCGGTGTGCCGTTCCAGCGTCTTGGGATCGATGTCCGCCATGACGACATGGGCGCCGTTGTCGGCCATGACCTCGGCCATGGCGAGGCCGAGGCCGCTCGCCGCGCCGGTGACGAAGGCGACATGGCCGGAAACGTCGAACAGGTCCGCCGCCTTCACAGGCGCCCTCCGGAGGCTGCGGCTTCGATCTCCGGGGCTGCCTGCGCGGCCCAGTCGTAGGCGGCCATCAGGCGGTCGTGGCGCCGGACGATGAAATCGCGGGTATGCGGATGGGGGAAGATGTACAACTGCCCGTCCCGAATCGCCCGGATCACTTAGCGCCCGACTTCGACCGGCTTCATACCGGCCTTCAGGGCAGCCGCCAGCTTGGGGTCCGGCGCCTGCTCGAACGGGCCGCCGAAGCGCGCAGGCCGATTGCGCCCAACATCGTAGATCGCGGTGTCGACCGCCGCGGGACACAGCACGGAGACGCCGATATTGCTGTCGGCAAGATCGTCGGCCAGCGCCTCGGACAGACCGACCACGGCAAATTTCGACGTGGTGTAGAGGCCGTAACCCCAACCCGGCATGACATGATGCCCGCCGATCGAGGCCGTGTTGACGATATGACCGCCCTCGCCGTGGGCCAGCATTGCGGGCAGGAAGGCCTGGAGGCCGTTGACGACTCCCGTCAGGTTGACGCCGATCACCCAGTCCCAGTCAGCATCCGGCACCCGGTCGAGCGGCACCCCGGTATAGCCGACGCCGGCGTTGTTGCAGAGAATGTGAACCGCCGGGAAGGCGTCTGCGACTTGTGCAGCTACCTGCTTCATCGCATCCCGGTCCGAGACGTCGGCGGTGAAGCAGCGGATCCCGACGCCATTGTGCTTCAGGCCGCCTGCGACCCTCTGCAATCGGTCTTCCTCAAGATCAAGCAGGGCCAGGTTGACGCCGGCTTCGGCAAAGGCCTCGGCCATCCCGGCACCGATACCCGAGGCGGCGCCCGTGATGACGGCGGTCTTGCCCGAAAGCTCGTCCAAGGCGGTACATCCCCGTTGGCCTGCTGCAAGTCCGATGCCGGACCATCGGCTCCGGAATCGGCTGGCGGTATTCTTGCGTTTGTGTTATTATCATAATATAAACATATCGGCCAGCGCGAAGTTCTGCGGCCCAGATAGAAGCAGGAAGAATGGACAATCTGCACGACCGGATCGGCTTTCTGCTGCGCAATGCCTACCAGAACCTGAACCGGGATTTCCGGAAGAAGCTGACCCAGGAAAGGATCACGACCCACCAGTATATGGTTCTGCAGGGACTCGACGAACTGGGCGAAGCGATCCAGCGCACGCTGGCCGAGCACTGTGCCATCGAGCCGAGCAACCTGAACGTGATGATCAAGCGCATGAAGGAGAACGGTCTGGTCCAGGGCGTCGGCGGGGCGGCGGACCCGCGGGATGCGCTCACGCTGACGCGCCGCGGCCGGGCCGTACTCCGCCGGTTTCAGGCGCTGGACGTGGAAGTGACGGAGGAATTTCTCGCCCTGCTTACGGTGGCGGAGGCGCAGACGCTGCGCACGGCCCTGAGAAAACTGGCGCAGCATTCGCGCTGATGGTGCAACGACGGCGACGGCCCGTTCGCGACCGGGCCGCGCCGCCCGGCTTTCGCCGCAAATTGCCAGACGCGGAGGATGCCGGTAGAGGTTGAAGACGATGGAGAAATCCGGCGCGGCCGGCGTGCGCCTGCCGGTACGGATTGGAGCAACGCAGCGAGGGAGGAACCGCTCGATGAAACGCCTTCTACTTTCCCTGATCGCCCTGCCCTTTGTCGGCGCGGGCGCGGCTTCGGCCCAGACCATCGGTTTTGCAACCCTGCCGCCCGGCGCGATCAACAACGTGCAGGCACAAGTGATCGCCAAGGTCGTCCAGGCGCATACCGATCTGAAAATCCGCGTGACGCCCTACCGCGGCGGCGGCGCGGTCGCCGCGGCGGTCAATAGCAAGCGCGCCGAAATCGGCATATCCGACGCTGTCGAAATGACATACGCACTGACCGGTACCGGCCGGTTCAAGGACAGGAAACATCCGAACCTGCGCATCGCCTTTCGGGTGCTCTCTTTCCCGATCAGCATCTTCGTCCACAAGGATTCGCCGATCAAACCCTCAAGGACATGAAAGGGAAGAAATTCGGCAGCCGCTGGTCGGCCTTCCCGAACATGATTCCGCTGATGAACGGCCTGCTGGCGACGGCCGGCCTGAGCCTGAAGGATGTCGACGGCGTGCCGACGGCGAACATCATCCGCGGCACCAACGACTTCAAGGCGGGCAAGACTGACGGCTTCGGATTTGCCGTCGGGGCGCCGAAGGTCGCCGAAGTGAATTCCGCGGTCGGCGGCATACGCGCGCTCGGCATCGACAATTCGCCGGCGGCGATCGCCCGCATGAAGGCTGTGAGCGGCGATTACTTCCCGATGCTGGTCAAGCCCCATGTGCGTATGGTCGGCGTTCTGGAGCCGACCTGGGTTCTGGGCACCGACCTCATCATCTATTGCGGCGCCCATGTGCCGGACGAGACGATCTACAAGTTCGTCAGGGCTGTTCACCCGAACAAGAAGGAACTGGCCCAGGGGCATCCCTCTTTCTTCGGCTTCCAGCCCAAGAACATGAACAAGCAGTTCTCGATCGCCAAATACCACCCCGGCGCGGTCAAGTTCTATAAGGAGGCCGGCATCCTGCAGGGCAAGTGACCCTGCCGGACGAGCAGACGGCCGGGAGCCCGCCCGCGGCCGTCAGGACGGAAGAACAGGACGATAGCGCGGCGCCCGCCGATCCGGTGCTGCGCTACGTCCGGCCGCTGCTGGCCGCGCTGCTGACGCTCGGCTCGCTCGCCTGGTCCGCGGACCTCTACCGCGATGTCGGCCTGGTGCTGTTCACCGAGCAGTTTCTGGCCGGCATGCTGGGCATCGCGCTCGCGCTGGTCTTCATGCACTATCCGGCGCGGCGGCGCAGCGAGCGGACACGGGTGCCCTTCTACGATCTGATCGCCGGGGTTCTCGGCCTGAGCGCCGGCGCCTATGTCGCGGTCGTCTTTCCGGAGTTGAGCGAAAGGCTGGACACCGACCCGCTCGACGGGCTGATCGTCTCCGCGATCTTCGTCGTGCTGTGCATCGAAGGCCTGCGCCGCTCGGTCGGAAATTCGCTGACGATCATCGTGGCTGTCTGTATCGGTTATTCGCTGGTCGGGCATCTCGTACCCGGCGCGCTCGAGACCCGGCAGATCGAGCTCCGGTCGTTCCTCACCTATCTGGCGCTCGACACCAGCGCCCTGCTCGGGCTCGCGATGGTCGTCGGCACGACGGTGGTCATCACCTTCGTCTTCTTCGGCCAATTGCTCATGCGCTCCGGCGGCTCGCAGTTCTTCAGCGACATCTCCCTCGTCTTGATGGGCCGCTACCGCGGCGGGTCGGCCAAGATTTCGATCATCGCGTCCAGCCTGTTCGGCTCGGTTTCCGGCGTCGCCGTATCCAATATCGTTGCGACCGGCGTGGTGACGATCCCGATGATGAAGCGCTCCGGCTTCTCGCCGCGCTTCGCCGGTGCGGTGGAGGCCGTCGCTTCGACCGGCGGGCAACTCATGCCGCCGGTCATGGGCGCGGTGGCCTTCCTGATGGCAGACTTCCTCGAACGGCCCTACCAGGACATCGTCATCGCCGCGCTCGTGCCGTCGCTGCTCTACTATGTCGGCCTGTTCATCCAGGCCGATCTCGAAGCGGCGAAGGCCGGCATCCGCCGGGTTCCGGCCGACCTGATCCCGCGGACCGCCCCAGTGCTGGCGACCGGCTGGGTGTTCGTCATTCCCTTCGCCGCACTGGTCTGGGCGCTCTTCACCCTCAACTGGGAGCCGGAGACGGCGGCGATGCTGGCGTCCGGCGCCGTGCTGCTGCTCGCCTTTTACCTGATATCGGTTGGCCATCTGCAAAGCCGGACCGGCGGGTCGTTCCCGGAGACCCGGACCGTCCTGCCGCTTGCCGGGGCCATTGCCGCCCCCCTGCTCGTCCTCGTGTGGCTCCTGTTCGCCGTCGGCGTGCTGTCATCGCTGATGGCGACGGTTCTGAGCGGCGCGGCCGTCATCACAGGATTTTTCGCATCCGGCCTGGCGACGATGACCGCCGCGGCCGGCCGCGCCGCAACCCCGGCGCGGGCGCTGACGGCCTTCCCGGGCTATCTGGTCCGAACGCTGGTCGCCGGCGCCCTGCCCTTCGCCGCGCCGCTGCTTGCCGCGGCTTGGGCAGCTTGGGGCGCGGACATCGTTCCGATGAGCCTCGTCCTTTTCCTCACGCTGGCGGCGCTGGCCCTCGCCGTCATGGCCGGTTCGCGGCGCAGCCGCAAGGTTTCGAGCGCGGACGCGTCACCGCCCGAGGGCGATGCAACGCTGCCGGCCGCAATCCCCGGTCTCCTCGATCTGTTGCGCCAGTCCCTGATCCGGACCGGCCTGTCCTCCCTCGACATCATCATGATCGTCGCCGGCGCCGGCTTCATCATCGGCACGCTGCACATTACCGGGCTCGGCTTCGCCCTCACGGTCATGCTGGTGGACTTCGGCGGCGGCAGCCTGTTCCTGCTCCTGATCATCGCGGCGGTGCTTTGCATCATTCTCGGCATGGGGATGCCGACGGCCGGCGTCTATATCCTGCTCGCAGTGCTGATCGCGCCGTCGCTCGCCAAGGTCGGCATCGATCCGCTGGCAGCGCACATGTTCATCCTCTATCTCGGCATGATGTCGCTGATTACGCCGCCGGTCGCGGTCGCGGCCTTTTTCGCGGCGAGCATCGCCGGGGCGCCGGCGATGAAGACCGGCTGGACGTCGGTGCGTTTCGGCTGGACCGCTTTCGTGGTGCCGTTCCTGTTCGTCTTCTCGCCGAGCCTGCTGCTTCAGGGCGAGCCGCTCGACCTCGTCATCGATGTCGCCAGTGCCGTTGCCGGTGTGTGGCTTCTTTCGTCGGCGGTTGTCGGCTACCTGTTCCGGAAAACGCCCGGGGCCGTGCGGATTCTCATGGCTCTTGCCGGAATCGCCCTGTTGCTGCCGCGCGGCATCGACGGGCCGATCGTCTGGGTCAACGCAGCCGGCCTCGTTCTCGCGCTGCTCGTGATGGTCTACGAACTGAACCGATATCGCCGGGCGGCGGGTGTCCGGCCTGAATAGAGCCGGAATCTGCAGGCGATCGAAGAATATCCGGCCTCGATGCGCCCCGGCGCCGCCCGCGCCGGCCCCGGCGTGGCGCGAAACCCGGCAATGCACTAGCATTCAATTCGGAACAGTCCCCGAAGGTCGGGAGATGCATGGGATGACCGACCCGCGCGAGCGCCTCTTCCGCCGATTCGAGGAACTCGGCATCGAGGCCGTCGCGGTGCCCTATCCGGCGCACCGGACCGTCGAAGAGGGCAAGGCGCTGCGCGGCGACATGGCCGGGACGTTCACCAAGAACCTGCTGCTGAAGGACAAGAAGGGCCGCCTGTTCCTGATCGTCGCCCATGAGGACCAGGACCTCGATCTCAAGACGCTGCACAAGCGCCTCGGCGCGAACGGCCGTATGGGGTTCGCACCGGCCGATCTGGTGGAACGCGTGCTCGGCGTCATGCCCGGCGCGCTGACGCCGCTCGCAGTGCTGAACGACGATCGGGGCCTGGTGACCGTCGCGATCGAAGCCGGTCTGATGGATGCCGACCAACTGAATTTTCACCCGCTGGTCAACACCGAGAGCATCGGCCTCGAACCGGCAGAACTAGTGGCCTTCATCGCCTCGTGCGGGCGCGCGGCCGTCGCTGCGGACCTCGGCGGCATGGCGGGCGTCGGTCCGCTGAAATAGACCGGCATTCTCCGCGCGGCTGAGGCCAGCGCAACGAGCCTCCGGTGCGGCGTCGCCGGCCGGTCGGCCGGGCTATTCGCCCAGGATCAGGTCGACCATGAGGTCGAGGCAGCGTTCGAGCCGGCGCGACGGCCCGACCAGGACGTAGTTCACGGCGAAGCCGTCAAACGCCATGAACAGGATATGGGCGAGCGCCGTATCCTGCAGCTGCCGGGCCCGGTCTTCCGGCAGGCAGGACTGGATCAGGTCCGCAATGCGGTGCTCCGCCCAGAGCAGCAGGTCGCGCGAATAGCGGCCCTCGCGGCCGGAGACCGCCAGCCCTTCGACGAAGGTATTGCCGAAGGCGCCGTCTGCGGCCGGAAACGTCTTCCACAGCGTCGCGATAACGGTGCGCAGCCGCTGCCGCGGATCGGCGATCGCCGCGGCCTCGGCTTCGAGCGCCCGGATCCGGCCGCGCAGCCACGGGTCGTAGATGGCGAACAGGATTTCGAGCTTCGAATCGAAATAGACATAGACGTTCGACGGCGAAATGCCGGCCCGCCGGGCGATGCCGCGGATCGTCGTCGCGGCATAGCCCCGCTCCTCGAATTCCCGGCGGGCGCTGTCGACGATGCCGGCGCGGATGTCTTCTTTCTTGGTCTGCGCCATGGCCGAATCGATCTTGACTTGCCGGCCGGATCGGCCTCACTTTGGGGCTATAAACGAACAGTGTTCATTTATGCAACTTTCCTTGCCAGGCAGGCAAGGGGCGGTCACGGAGGGAGAAGGGGCATGGTGCATTTCAATCAGCGCGCGCAGGAGGTCAATCCGGCCAAGCTGGCCATGCTGTACAAGCGCCAGTTCGAGTTGTGCCGGGTGAAGGAGGGCGAGACGATCGCCTGCGTCTCGGATCTGTCGACCCGGCGCGAATATATCGAGGCCGCCTTCGCCGCGGCCGACGAACTGGGCGCCGACATCTACGAAATGTGCGTCAACAGCATCCCGTCCTGGACCCGGGTCGGCGTCGGGACCATCGGCCGGTGCAAGGGCACGCTGGAGGCGGCCAGGGCGGCCGACATGATCGTCATCTTCCACGTACCGCTGTTCACCCGCTGGCTGAAGGACGTGACCGAGGCCGGCACCCGCGTCCAGATGATCATCGATGCGCCGGACGATCTCGAACAGCTCATGGCGCCGAAGGGCCTGAAGGAGGCCTGCCTCTACGGCGACGCGCTCTACAGCAAGACGAAGACGGCCCGCGTGATCAGCGACGCCGGCACCGACCTGACGTGGGACTGCGGCGAATACCCGGTGATGACCCAATACGGCTTTGCCGACGAGCCCGGCCGGTTCGACCATTGGGGCGGCGGCCATATCCACACCTTCCCGAACGAAGGCTCGGCCAACGGCACCGTCGTGCTCGCGCCGGGCGATATCGTGATCCTGCCCTACTGCCGCTACATCCAGGACGAGGTCCGCCTCACCGTCGAGGACGGCTATATCCGCAAGGTCGAGGGCGGGCTGGATGCCAAACTCATGCAGGACTGGCTGGACGACAACCAGGAAGACGAGAACGACATGGATCCCTATGCCATCTCGCATCTCGGCTGGGGCCTGAACCCGCAGGCCCTGTGGTACGGCATCGCGCTGAACGGCGACGAGCCGGAGCGCAGCCGGGCGGCGGCGCGGACCTTCCCGGGCAACTTCCTGTTCTCGACCGGGCCGAACACCCAGGGCGGCGGCAAGCGCAACACCCGCGGCCACTACGACGTGCCGATGCGCGACTGCACGATGATGCTCGACAACAAGGTGATCATCGACAAGGGCCGGATCGTCGATCCAGCGATGATCGTGCCGCGGGAAATGCGCTAGCCGGCGCGGCGCTTCCGCTTCGCGGCCATGAAGATCGCCGACAGCTTCGTCGTCGCGGCGCCCGTGGAACGGACCTGGCGGGCGATCCGCGATCCGCAGGTCGTCGGCGCCTGCCTGCCCGGCTGCGAAGAGATCGAGGCCGTATCGCCGACGCTCTACCGCGCCCGGATCGGCGTCAAGCTGGGGCCGATCGCGGCCAAATTCGCCGCCGAGGTCGAAGTGCTCGAGGAGGAGCCGCCCGTCAGGGTCGTGACGGTGACACGGGGCGAGGAAGGCGGCCGTGCGAGCAACCTGCGCTCTGACAACATCCTGACCCTGGCGCCGGCGGGTGACGGCGGAACGCTTGTGTCCTATGAAGCGGACATGACGGTTACCGGCCGGCTCGCCAAGTTCGGTTTCGGGGTGATGAAGAAGAAAGCGCAGTCGCTGGCCTCGGAATTTGCCGGCAATCTCGAAGCCCGCGTCAACGAAGCGGCATCCGGCGGATAAACGGTCATGGAATTCGTCAGGCCGGACAGTATCGAGGCCGCGGTCGCCGCACTGCAGGCGGACGGCGCGGCCTGCCTGGCCGGCGGCGCGACGCTGGTGGCGATGATGAATGCCGATCTGGTCGCACCGGAGCGGCTGGTCTCCCTGCGCGACGTGGCGGCGCTGCGCGAGGCGGTCCGCGAACCGGACGGCACGGTCGTCATCGGCGCGATGCGCCGCCATCGCGAGACGGCGGAGGAAACCGACCTGCGCGACGGCCAGCGGGTGCTGCGCGCGGCCGCAGCGCAGATCGCCAATCCGCCGGTGCGCAACATGGGGACGATCGGCGGCTCCTGCGCCTTCGCCGATCCGGCCGCCGACTATCCGCCGGCGCTGATCGCCGCCGATGCGCGGTTCGCGCTGGCCGGCGCCGAAGGCCGCCGTACGGTCCCGGCCGGCGACTTTTTCCTCGACTGGTACGAGACCGCGCTCGAACCGGGCGAACTGATCGAGTCCGTCATCCTGCCTCCGGCGCCGGCCGGCACGGTCGGCAGCTACACGAAACTGGCGCGGGTCGCCGGCGATTTCGCCATCGCTTCGGTCGCGCTGGCGCTCGGCATGGACGGCGGGGCCTGCACCCATCTGGCGGTTGCCGTCGGCGCGTGCGGACCGGCGCCGGCGCGGCGGCGCGATGTCGAGGCTGACCTGATCGGCGGCGGCCTGGGCGACGCTGAAATCCGCCGGCTGACCGATGCGCTGGCCGAAGCGTTCGACCCGGTCGACGACGTGCGCGCCAGCGCCGATTACCGCCGCCGGGTCGCGCCGCGGATGGTCCGGCGGGCCATCGTCGAGGCGCAGCATGGAATGTCGGAGACGCCATGACCGGCGAACCCGTCACGCTCCGGGTCAACGGCGCCGAACGGCCGGTCGCCGCGGTGGCGCCGTGGACGACGCTGCTGACCGTCCTGCGCGACGAGCTCGGCCTCACCGGCGCGAAGCGTGGCTGCAACCAGGGGGTGTGCGGCGCCTGCACCGTGACGATCGACGGCGAACCGGTGCGCAGTTGCCTGTCGCTCGCGCTCAATTGCACGGACCGGGACATCGTGACCGTCGAAGGCCTGGCGCCGGCGGGCGCGCTGGCGCCGGTCCAGCAGGCGCTGGCGGAGGGCAACGCCGTGCAATGCGGCTTCTGCACGCCCGGTATCCTGATCTCGGCCCATGCCCTGTTGCGCCGCAACGCGCCGCTGACGGTCGACGAGGTGCGGGCCGGCCTGTCCGGCAACCTGTGCCGCTGTTCCGGATACAAAAAGATCGTCGAAGCGGTCGCAAGGGCATCGGAGGCGCGGCCGTGACCCCGCTCGATACGTCCGCGACCGGCGTCGGCGCCAGCGTGCCCCGGCTCGATGCCCGGGAAAAGGTGACGGGCCGGGCGCAGTATATCGCCGACATGGTCCGGCCCGGCATGCTGCACGCGGCGATCCACGCCAGCCCGCACGCCCACGCCCGCATCCGCGGATACGACACCGCCGAAGCTCAGGCGGTTCCGGGAGTCGTCTGCGTGTTGACCGGCGACGATTTTCCGGACGGCCGCATGGGCGCCTTCATCAAGGACGAGCCCGCCATCGCCAAGGGCAAGGTGCGCTATCCGGGCGAGCCGGTCGCCGTCGTTGCCGCCGGGGACGAGGAGACGGCGCGCCGGGCGGCGGCGCTGATCCGGGTCGACTATGAGGAATTGCCGGTCGCCGCTACGCCGGAAGCGGCGATGGCGTCCGATGCGCCGCTCATCCACGAGGGGCTGGCGGACTATTTCAAGGTCTTCCCCGCCATCTGCGGCGGCAATGTCGCCTCGGAGACCGAACTGTCCGAGGGCGATGTCGACGGCGCCTGGGCGGAGTGCGACGTCATCGTGGAGGGCGACTTCGAAACGCCGGCCCAGGCCCATCTCTCCATCGAGCCCGTCGGCGCGCTGGCGGAGGTCGATGCCGAGGGCCGGGTCACCCTGTGGTCGGCCAACCAGTCGGTATTCCGGGTGCAGGCGAATGTCTGCGAAGCGCTGCAACTGCCGATGTCGAAGCTGCGCAGTCTCACGCCCAAGGTCGGCGCCGGCTTCGGCAACAAGATGGAGCCGCACGTCCAGCCGCTCGTCGTGCAGCTGGCGCTCAAGACCGGCCGGCCGGTGAAGCTGATTCTCAACCGGACCGAGGATTTCGAGACGGTGCGCGCGCGCCATCCGTTCAAAATCCGCTGCAAGACCGGGGCGAAGAAGGACGGGACGCTGGTGGCGCGCGAACTGAGTGCCGTGCTGGACTGCGGCGCCTATGGCGACGACAGCCCCGGCGTGCTCGGCTACAGCCTGCTGATGAGCCGCGGGCCCTACCGCATCCCGCACTGCCGCGCCTCGGGCAAGCTGGTCTACACCAACCGCATGCGCTTCGGCGCGTTCCGCGGTTTCGGCAACCCCCAGGTCACCTTCGCGACCGAAAGCCAGATCGACGAGATCGCCGGCCGGCTCGGCATGGACCCGCTCGACCTGCGCATGAAGAACAGGATGCAGCCCGGCGACCGCTGGTTCGGCGGCGGCGAAGTCGCCTCCAACGGTCTGGCGGAGTGTATCGAGAAGGCGAAGGCGGCGGCGGGCTGGACGCGGAGCCGGGCGCGGCCGGCGCCGCCGGGCAAGCGCCGCGCGCTGGGCGTCGCGGCCTGCGCCCATATCAGCGGCCTGCTGGCGACCGGCGCCATCGTCCGGCTGCTCGAGGACGGTTCGGTCGTGCTCAACACCGGTGCGGTCGATATCGGCCAGGGCTCCGATACGGTGCTGACGCAGATGTGCGCTTCGGCGCTCAGGGTGCCGGCGGACCGGGTGGCGATCGCCAGCCCGGATACCGACGGTTCGCCCTACAACTGGGGCACGACGGCGAGCCGCGTCACCTACACGACCGGGCGCTCGGTCGTCGCGGCGGCGGACAAGGTGGCGGAGCAGATCAAGCGTCACGCCTCGGAGATTTTCGAATGCGCCGTCGAGGACCTGGAACTGCGCGACGGCGGCCGGGTCGGCATCAAGGGCGTGCCGGACAAGGAACTGAGCTTCTTCGAAATCTCCGGCCGGGCGCACTGGGCCGCCGGCGGGCCGATCGTCGGCACCGACACCTGGGTCTACAACCAGCCGAGCGTCGATCCGAAACGGGCCGTAGCCAAGGGGCTACCGTTTCCGCAGATCGGGGTCTACAGCTTCGGCTGCATGATCGCGGCGGTCGAGATCGACGAGACGACCGGCAAGGCCGACATCGACGAGGTCTGGTCCGCGATGGATGTCGGCAAGGCGATCAATCCCGGCTCGGTGGAGGGCCAGATCGAGGGCGGCTTCGTCCAGGGCATGGGCTTCGCGCTGACCGAGGAGATGGTGTTCGACGGGCCGCGCCTCGCGAACCCGTCGATGATGGACTACAAGGCGCCGACCTCGCTGGACGCGCCGTTCGGCATCCACTCGATTATCGTCGAGGCCGCGGAGCCCGGCGGGCCGTTCGGCGCCAAGGGGATCGGCGAGATCGGGCTGGTGCCCGTACCGGCGGCGGTCGCCAATGCGGTGGCTACGGCCGTCGGCGCGCGGCTGCGCCGGCTGCCGCTGACGCCGGAGCGGATACTGGACGGCATGCTGGAGGGCGGCGATGAGGATTGAGGACTATCCCCCGCAGGAACCGCTCTCGGATTTCGCCAGGCCCTACCACGAAGAAGTGCTGCACCGCGCCGGGGGCGTCGAATACGAAGAATTCCGCTACGGCGCAAACCCCTACCAGAGCGTGCTTCTGGCGCGGACCGCCGATCCGACCGGCGACGTGCTCGCCTTCATCCACGGCGGCGGCTGGACCAACGGCTACAAGGAATGGATGGCCTTCATGGCGCCGGCGCTCAACGCGCGCGGCGTGACCTTCGCCTCCATCGGCTACCGCCTGGCGCCGGGCACCTTGTTTCCCGACGGCTTCCATGACGTGCTCGACGGCTTCTCTGCATTGCGCGGCCGGATCGGCGACTATGGCGGCGACCCGGCGCGGATGTTCGTCGGCGGCCATTCCGCCGGCGGCCATTACAGCGCGCTGATGGCGGTGACGGAAGGATGGCAGGAAGCGCGGGGCCTGCCGCCGGATGCCGTGCGCGGCTGCCTGCCGGTTTCCGGCGTGTTCGATTTCCGGCCCGGCAACGGCATGTCGGTGCGGCCGCGGTTCCTCGGTCCGGAGGAGTCCGGCGCCGAGACGCCGGCCAGCCCGGTCGCCAACATCGCCCGCACGCCGCCCTTCCTGCTCGCCTGGGGCAGCGCGGATTTCCCGCACCTGCGGACCCAGGGCGAGGTTATGGCCGCGGCTCTCGAAGCGGCCGGCGGCAGCGTCGAGACCATGATCCTCGACGGCTGCGACCACCTGGAGGCCAGCCTCGAAACCGGCAACCCGGACGGCCCGTGGCCCGAACGCGCCGCGGTTTGGATGCGAGAGCAGGGGTAGAGCCGGGACTGTCGAGACCGGCATTTGAGGGTGGGGAAATCCCCCAATTCCTCCCCCTCCTCCAAGGGATTCCTCTGCGAAAGGGTGGGCCGGACGCCGGAAAACGGCCGGATTTTTAATGAATGTTCAATTTTTTTCTTTTTGCTTTTTTGTGCGTCCGGCAGCCGTAACCTCTTGAAATCATTGGAAAGACGCCGTTCGGGAGTGTAAGAAAATAATCCAGATAGGAAATATTACAGATTTCCGGCCGGGCGGAAGCGCCGTTCGACACCGGGGACGGCACCGCCGGGCAGGATCGGGAATAGGACGGCCCGGCGGACTCGGAGGGTCGAACCGGACGGGGTCCGGCCGTCAAGCCCGATCGCGCACAGGGCGGCGCACAGGATGGCCGACCGGCGGCGGCGGGCCGGAGAACGGGCCGGAGAGCGGGAAAAACGGAACGGTCCCGCACGGTCCCCCGCTTGTTTCTTTGTGTGTTTCTTTTTCGGGGGCGTCGGCCGGCCGCGGCAAGCGCATTTCGGGCGTTGACGGGGCCGATATAGGGTGCGGGACCTGCCGTGTCAAGGAATATTATCGAAAAACAGGAAATATTATTTGAGACCGGCCCGGCTCACGGCCTTTCGCAGAGGAATCCTCTTCAGAGGGGGAAGAAAGCTATCTGAAATTCACGAATGCCGCACTTCGCGCCATGCGCCATTCTCCGCAGCCGAAGCAGCCATCGCTTCCATGACGGCGACGTTGGCGATCGCCTCCTCCGGCGTCACGGCGACTGCGCCTTCGCCGCGAAGCGCCGTTGCAAAACGGGTAAGTTGTTCGGCCACCGTGTCGACCGGTTCGACGGGCAGCGCTTCGATCGTCCCGTCCATGCGGAGGTAGGTCAGGCGCGCGAAGTCGTCGCTCGCGGTGAAGATCCCGTTCGTGGTGCAGACGCGCAGCCAGGCGTCGAGCGATGTCGCGAACAGGCTGGTGAGCGTCGCGGTCAGGCTCGAGTCGAACTCGAGCAGGGCGGTCGTGGCATCGTCGATATCCACCGGCGCCGCGGCCCGGCGCGCCAGGCAACTGACCCGGCCGACCGGGCCGAACAGCCACTGCATCGTATCGACGATATGCAGCCCCATGGAGGCCATCCCGCCGCCGGGCGCTTCCGCGCGCTGGGCGCGCCACATGTCCGGGCGGTAGGCGAGGGCGCTCGGGCTGGAGAAATGGCCTTCGAGATGGAGGACCGTTCCGAAAGCCCCTTCCTCAAGCAGGCTGCGCAACCGCGTCGCCGCCGCGCTCAGCCGCCGGTTGTGCCCGACCGCGAGCACGACGCCGGCGTCGCGGCAGGCCGCGGCCGCCGCCCGGCCGCCCGCCGCCGTGAGCGTGAACGGCTTCTCGACGAAGACATGCCTGCCGGCTCGCGCGGCGGCGACGACCTGTTCGGCGTGCAGCGAATGCGGCGTGGCGATCAGCACGGCGTCGACCGCAGGATCGGCCAGCGCGTCGGCGAACACCGGACCGGCGGCGCAGTCGAAGTCCTGTGTGAAGGACGTGCGCTCGCCGGCATCGGGCGAGACGCCGGCGACGAGATCGAGGCCGGGGACATGGCCGGCCGCGCGGGCCAGTTCGCGGCCCCACCAGCCCAGTCCGATCACGGCAACTCCGATCCCCACGGCTTTCTCCTCTTGCCCGTTTTCCGGTCCATTCCTGGGCGCCCGGCCGGTGTATCACGGCTACCGCCGCCCGGTGAATTTCAAAAAAAGAACGCTGTTCGGTATTGACCGCGGGCGCGGAACCCGTTGAACTGCGGACGGAACGCTTTTCGGCCGATCATCCCCTGACGGCCGGACCAGAAACGGGAGGATTCCGCTCATGAGAAAATTCGTTGGTGTTTTGTCGGCTCTGGCCGTTGCCGCTGCCGCCTGGGCCGGGCCGGCGCAGGCGGCCGAGGTGAAGATCGGCTATTCGATCGCCAAGACCGGCCTGTTCGCGCCGGCCGCGCCGTCGCAGATCAACGCCTACAATCTGTGGGCCGAGCAGGTGAACGCCCGCGGCGGCCTGGACATCGGCGGCAAGGAAAAGCGCAAGATCACGCTGATCCAGTATGACGACCAGTCGAACCCCGGCAACGCGGTGAAGATTTACGAGAAGCTGATCACCCAGGACAAGGTGGACCTGCTGCTCTCGCCGTGGGGCACGCCGCATCACTTCGCCATCGCGTCGGTGCTCGAGCGGCACAAGTTCCCGATGATCGGTAGCACGGCCTCGTCGGTCCAGCTCCGCAACATGAAGCCGGGCAACATCTGGTTCACGACCGCGGCGGTGGCCGACAAGCTGGCGACCGCGATGGTCGGCCTGCTGAAATCCGCCGGCGTCAAGTCCGTGGCGGTCCTGACCAACCAGCTTCCCTTCGGCCAGGAGAACAAGAAATTCCTCATGCCGGCGCTGAAGGCCGCCGGGATCGAGGTTCTCGTCGATGCCGATTATCCGCCCAACATCAAGGACATGACCGCCATCCTCGTGAAGGTGAAGGCGGCCAATCCGGACGGCGTGATCGGGCTGGCCTATCCGGGCGACTCCATCCTCTACATCAACAAGGCGCGCGAAGTCGGCATCGCCGCGAAGTTCCAGTATCTGCTGGTCGGGCCGGCCATCGGCTTCTTCCGCGGCATGTTCAAGGGCGCGGCCGACGGCATCGTCACCCTCGGCCACTGGTCGCCGCACGGCGACAACGCCCGGTCGAAGGCGTTCTACGCCGCCTACAAGAAGAAATTCAAACAGGAGCCGGACTATCTCGATTCGGTCGAGGCCTGGGTCTCGGTCGAAATCCTCGAGCAGGCGGTCGCCACGGCCGGCCTCGACAAGGACAAGCTGCGCCAGGCGATCTCGACCGGCACCTTCGACACCATCATCGGCAAGGTCCGGTTCGACGGCGTGCAGAACGCCGTGACGCCGACCGGCTTCCTGCAAATCCAGAAGGGTGAGCTGCACATCGTCTGGCCAAAGGACCGCCAGACCGCGCCGCTCGCGCCGAAGACCGGTTGGAAATAAGGCGGTTTCGCTTCAGACTGCGTTGTGACGGAGCGGCCTTCGTGCCGCTCCCTCTTTCTGCGAACCGGACCGGATAGCGGAACGTGGAGATTCTCCTGTCGGGGCAGCTTCTGGTGGCGGCCCTGATAATCGGCTCGATCTACGGGCTGGTGGCGCTCGGCCTGAACCTGATCTACGGCACCATGCGGCTGTTGAACATCGCCCATGGCGACCTGGTCATGATCGGCGCCTACACCGGCTACTGGCTGTTTACGCTGGCGGCGGTCTCGCCGGTGCTGGCGATGCTCGCCGCCGGGGCGCTTGCCGGGCTCACCGGCGCGGCGCTCTATTTCGGCCTGTTCCGGCGCCAGCTCGCCGGCAGCCAGCCGATCGAGCGGATCGAGGCCAATTCGTTGCTGATCTTCTTCGGTATTTCGATCGTCATCCAGAACCTGACTGCGCTCGCCTTTACCGCCAGCCCGCGGACCTACCAGGCTCTCGATACTCTGGTCCGCATCGGCGAGGTCAGCATCACCCAAAGCCGCCTCGTCGCGCTGGCGGTCTGCCTCGGCCTGTCGGCCGCCATCGTCCTGTTCCTGCGCTTCAGCGCGCTCGGCCTGTCGATCCGCGCGCTGATCCAGCACCGCACCGCGAGCCGGATCGTCGGTATCGATGTCGACCGGGTGCAGGCCTTTTCCTTCGTGCTCGGCTTCGCGCTCGCGGGCCTCGCCGGCACCCTGATCGGCGTGACCGAGCAGATTTCGCCCTTCATGGGCTTCCCCTTCACCATCGTCGCCTTCGTCGTGATCATCCTGGGCGGGCTCGGCAACCTGGCCGGCGGGATCGCGGCCGGCATGGTGCTCGGCCTGATCGAGACCTACGGCGTCGCGCTGACCTCGGCAAACCTGCGTTCGGTGCTGATCTACGGCGTCTTCATCCTGGTCCTGATCCTGCGGCCGGAAGGCCTGCTGCAACGGCGGCGCCTGACATGAGGCTGCTCACGACGCGCGAAGCCGTGCCGGTGCTGCTGGTCGCGGCGATCGCCGCGGTCCTGCCGCTGCTCGGCAGCGACTACTATCTCGGCGTCGGCTTCGCCCTGTTCGGCTGGATCGCCCTGGCGCAGAGCTGGACCGTCGTTTCCGGCCTGGCCGGCTACATCTCCCTCGGCCATGTCGTGTTCGCCGGCATCGGCGGTTATGTCTTCGTCCTGACCTGGGGCGCCCTGCCGGTCTGGGCCGGCGCGGCGTTGGGCGCGCTGGCGGCGGGCCTGTTCGCCCTGCTGGTCGGCCTGCCGGTGCTGCGGGTGCGCGGGCCCTATTTCGTGATCCTGACCTTCGGCCTCGCCGAGTTCGCCAAATATGTCGTCATCAACATTGAGAACGCACTTGGCAGGTTCGGCCGCCTGATCCTCGGCGGGCCGCCGCTGGAAACCCTCTACTGGGCGATGGCGGCGCTCGCCCTCGCCGGAACCCTGGCGGTGGTCGCGATCCGCCGCAGGCGCCTGGGCGCCGGTCTGGTGGCGATCCGCGAAGACGAACTGGCCGCGGGCACGATCGGCGTTCCCACGGTGCGCTTCAAGCTGTTCGCCTTCGCGCTTTCGGCCCTGCTGCCGGGCTTCGTCGGTGCCCTGTTCGTGCTGCGCACCGGGTATTTCGAGCCGGCGCAGGCGTTCGATCCGGTGATCTCCTTCACCATCGTCACCATGGCGATCGTCGGCGGCAGTGCGGATGCCCGCGGGCCGGTCTTCGGCGCGCTGTTCCTCGTCGTGCTGTCCGAACTGCTGTGGTCGAATTTTCCGCAGGTCTACATGATCGTCCTTGGCACCTTGCTGGTCGGCTTCGTGCTGTTCGCGCCCAACGGCGTCGCCGGCCTGTTCGAACGCCGCTGGCGCCTGCGCGGCGCGCCGGCTTCGGGATAACGGCGATGCTGACGGTCGACCGGATCGGCAAGTCGTTCGGCGGCGTCCGGGCGTTGCAGGACGTCTCCTTCACGGTGCCGGAGCGCAGCATCTTCGGCATCATGGGCGCGAACGGCGCGGGCAAGACCACCCTGTTCGCGATCATCGCGGGCAATCTGGCGCCGTCTTCCGGCGCGGTGCGCCTGGGCGACCTGCGGCTGACCGGCCTCCCGCCGCACCGGGTCGCCGCGGCCGGTGTGGCGCGCACTTTCCAGATCGTCCGGCCGTTCCGCGGCCTGTCGGTACAGGAGAATGTCGAAACCGCCCTGCGCTTCGGGGCGCGGGACCGGCCCGCCGCTGCGCCGGCGGACGCCGCCGCCATCCTCGGCCTCACCGGGCTCGACGGCGTCGCTGGCCGGCCGGCCGGCGCCCTGACGCTGGTACAGCAGAAGCGCTTGGAGGTGGCGCGGGCGCTGGCGACCGGCCCGCAACTTCTGATGCTGGACGAAGTGATGGCCGGGCTCACACCGGCCGAGGTACAGGACACGATCGCCATGGTGCGCCGTATCCGGGACGACATGGGCATTACCGTGATGATCATCGAGCATGTCATGGGCGCCCTGATGGCACTGTCGGACCATGTCGTCGTGCTGGATCACGGCGAGACGATCGCCGCAGGGCCGCCGGCGCAGGTCGCCGACGATCCGGCGGTCCGGTCCGCCTATCTGGGGCGGCGGCATTGACCGGCGGCGCGCTGCTCGAAGTCGAAGGCCTGGCTGGCGGCTACGGCCCGCTCCGGGTGCTGCACGGCATCGATTTCGCGGTGCCGGCCGGGCGGATCACCGCGCTGGTCGGCGGCAACGGCGCCGGCAAGACCACGACGATGACCATGCTGGCGGGCCTGCTCGCGCCGTCGGCGGGCACGATCCGCTATCGGGGCGAGGCGGTCGGGGACTGGAGCGCGGCGCAGCGGGTCGCCGCCGGCCTCGTCCTGGTGCCGGAAGGCCGGCTGGTCTTTCCCGACATGACGGTGGAGGAGAATCTCCGGCTCGGCGCGATCAACCGGCAGGCGCGGCCCCATGCGGCGGAAGAACTGGAAGGGGTCTATGCCCAATTCCCCCGGCTGGCCGAGCGCCGCCGTCAGGCCGCGGGCACGCTCTCCGGCGGCGAACAGCAGATGCTGGCGCTGGGCCGCGGCCTGATGTCCCGCCCGCGATTGTTGCTGCTCGACGAGCCGAGCCTGGGGCTGGCGCCGGTGATGGTCGACCTGATCTTCGACGCCATCGGCGACCTCGCCGGAGCCGGCATGACGATCCTGCTCTCCGAGCAGAATGTCGGCCTCTCGCTCGAACTCGCCGAACGGGCCTATGTGCTCGAAAACGGCGCGGTCGCGCTGTCCGGTTCCGGCCGCGACCTGCTCGGCAACGCCGGGGTCCAGCGGGCTTATCTGGGGCTGTGAACCGGCCTGTCCGAAATTTTGGAACGACCTAGATTGAGTCCGACCGCCCGGCGGGGCGACAGGCGAGGCGCAACGATGAAACAGGGCTGGATCAAGGCTGTCAGCGTCGAGGAACTGCGCCGGAAGGGCCGCACGGTCTTCCGCCTCGACGGCCGGCAGATCGCGCTCTTCGATACCGCGACGGGTATCCATGCCTGCAACAACCGCTGCCCGCACGAGGGCTACCCGCTGCGCGAGGGCACGCTCGACGGCAACTGCCTGCTGACCTGCAACTGGCACAACTGGAAGTTCGACCTCGAGTCCGGCGAGAACCAGCGCGAGGGCGACCGGCTGCGCATCTATCCGGTCGAAATCCGCGGCGCCGACGTTTGGATCGAGATCGTCGATCCGCCGGTCGAAGAACAGCTGGCGAAGTCTCTCAAGGATCTGAAACAGGGTTTCGACCGCCACGGCTACGACCGGCTCGCCCGGGAGATCGCCCGCGTCGCGCGGCTCGGCGTCGATCCCGCGATCGCCGTCAGGGAAGCGATCCGCTGGTCCCACGACCGGCTGGAGTTCGGCTGGACCCACGCCTATGCCGGCGCGGCGGACTGGCTCGCACTCTACGACGACCACGAAGGCGAACCGGAGAACCGGCTCATCTGCCTGCTGGAAGCGGTCGGCCACATGGCCGAGGACACCCTGCGCGAGCCGACATACCCCTATGCCGACGGCGCCGAGGACTGGGACGAGGACGCCTTCGTCCGGGCCGTCGAGGAGGAAGACGAATCCCGCGCCATACGCCTGACCCGCGGGGCGCTCGCCGCCGGCGACGCCTGGGGCCTCATGGAGCGCGGTCTGGCCCGTGCCGCGCTCGCCCACTATGCCGATTTCGGCCATGCCGCGATCTATATGACCAAGGCCGGCGCGCTGATCCGCCGGCTGGGCGGGGAGGTTGCGGAGCCGGTCCTGCTCTCGCTGGTGCGCGGGCTGGTAACAGCCTTTCGCGAGGACCTGATCCCGGAGTTCCGCGGCTATGCCGACGCCATGGAGAGCTTCGGATCGACGGTGAACGGGACGGCGCCCGCTGCCGCCGACTATGCCGGGCTGACCGCCAACAAGGCGCTCGCCTTCACCGCCGGGCACGGCGCCGCGCCGCCGCTCGAACTGTTCCGCAGCCTGCTCGGGGCGAACGCGCTCAACATGGTGCGCTTCGACCTCCGCCACCTGGGCGATCTGGACAAACCCTATGGCGGCGATTTCGGCTGGCTCGACCTGACCCACGCGCTCACCTTCGCCGAGGCGGTGCTCGGCCTCTGTTCGAAATTCCCGGAACTGTGGCCGGCCGGGCTGTTGCAGATGGCCTGCTTCTCCGGCCGCAACATCGGGCACCAGGACGACACCGTGGACCCGGACGACTGGACGGTCGCCGACCCGGACGCCTTCTTCGCCGGGGTCGAGCGCACGCTGTTCGACCACGGGCAGGACCGCTACATCGTCTCCGTCCACCTGCTGAAGACGGCGTTGTCGGTGCGCAGCCTGCTGGCCTCGGGGCAATGCGGCCGGTCCGGCGAACTGGCGCTTGCCGCGCTCAACCGCCTGCTGCAATCGCCGCTGCGCCGCAAGATGGTGCGCCGCACGGCCCGCCAGGCCATGCGCTTCGTCGAGATCGATATCTAGCTCGCGCCGCCGGCTTCCGCCTCCAGCAGCGCGCGCAGTTCGGTCTTCAGCACCTTGCCGTAGTTGTTTTTCGGCAGGCCGTCGACGAAGCGGTAGTCCTTCGGGCGCTTGAAGCGGGCGATATTGTCGAGGCACAGCCGGTCGAGCGCTTGCGCTGTCGGCTCGCCGCCCTCGCCCGTGACGACGCCCGGAACGATGAAGGCGACGACCTCCTCGCCCCAGTCCTCGTGCGGCCGGCCGACCACCGAGGCCTCGCGCACGCCCGGGTGCTTCAGCAGCACCTCCTCGATTTCGCGCGGATAGATGTTGGTGCCGCCGGAGATGATCATATCCTTAGAGCGGTCCTTGAGGGTCAGGAAGCCGGCGTCGTCGAACGCGCCCATGTCGCCGGTGTGCAGCCAGCCGCCCTTCAGCGCGGACGCCGTCGCCTCCGGGTTGTTCCAATAGCCGCGCATGATGACGTCGCCGCGGCACACCACCTCGCCGATCTCGCCGGCCGGCAGCGGATTGTCGCCGGCGTCGACGACCCGGACCTCGACATCGGTGCGCGCCACGCCGGTCGAGCCGAGCCGTTCCCGGTAGCGCGGATGGCCGCTGTCCTCGTGCATCGCCCGGGTCAGGCCGGTGATCGTCATCGGCGCCTCGCCCTGGCCGTAGATCTGGACGAATTTCGGGCCGAGCATCGCGATGCCGCGCAGCAGGTCCTCGACATACATCGGCCCGCCGCCATAGACGATGAGCTTGAGGTTGGACGTGTCCGCCTCCGCCAGGCCCGGATGGTTGAGCAGCCGGACCACCATCGTCGGCGCGAAGAAGAAGGTGGCGCCCGGCCAGCTGTGCAGCAGACCGAGCATTTCCGCCGGGTCGAAGCCGCCTGAGTCGGGAAAGACCTGCGCCGCGCCTCGGGCCACATGGGGGATGCCGTAGCAGCCCGAGCCGTGGGACGCCGGCGCGCAATGGACGATGCAGTCGCCGGGCGCGATGTCGCCGACATCGGCGAAATAGTTCATGGTCTGGCTGACAAGGTTGCGGTGGCTGAGGATCGCGCCCTTGGGCCGCCCGGTGGTGCCCGAGGTGTAGAACAGCCAGGCCGGATCGTCCGGATCGACCTCGGCCATGGGCGCGGCCTCCCCGTCCGTCAGGGCGGCCCATTCCGCGCCGCCGGTGGGGACGATCCGTTCGAGCGTTGCGATCTCGTCGTCGAGCCCGGCGATCGCCGCTTCCTTCTCCGGGTCGGTGAAGCAGACCCGGGCGCCGCAATTCTCCAGGATGAAGGCGAATTCCTTGCGGTGCAGCTTGGCGTTGACCGGCACCGCACAGATCCCGGCATGCCAGCAGGCGTATTTGACGACCATGTAGTCGGGCACGTTCGCCATGACGATCGCCGCCCGGTCGCCGGGCCGCAGGCCGAGCCGCCCGGTCAACCGTCCGGCCAGAACGGCGGCCTGCCGGGCGAACGCGCGGTAGGTCGCCACCCGCGCATGGCCGCGGCCCAGCGCCGTTGCGGCCGGGTTCAGCAGGGCGGTGCGGTGGAGGAAGGCGGCGAGGTTCATGGCGCCCGTTACTATCCGCCCCGCGCGGCGGATGGCAAGACGGGCGCAAGATGCCGGTTGCGGGCGGGCGGGCGCGGGCGCTATTGCAACGGCGGAGCGCAACGGCATTGCGGGGACTTCGGCCATGCGGAACCTGACGATCGACGGCGACCGGCTGTGGGCCTCGCTGATGGAGCTGGCGCAGATCGGCGCGACCGAGAAGGGCGGCGTGTGCCGGCTCGCACTCACCGACCTCGACCGCGACGGCCGCGACCTGTTCATCCGCTGGTGCGAGACCGCCGGCTGCACGGTGCGCGTCGACCGGGTCGGCAACATCTTCGCCCGCCGCCCGGGCAAGGACGATTCGCGCCCGCCGGTGATGACCGGCAGCCACCTCGATTCCCAGCCGACCGGCGGCAAGTTCGACGGCGCCTACGGCGTGCTCGCCGGGCTGGAGGTCGTCCGCACCCTCAACGACCTGGAGATCGAGACCGACGCGCCGGTCGAGGTCGTCGCCTGGACCAACGAGGAGGGCAGCCGCTTCTCGCCGCCCATGATGGGCTCCGGCGCCTTCGCCGGCGTGTTCAGCGAAGCGGAAATGCTGGCCCGGCCGGACAACGTGACCGGCGACCTGCTCGGCGACGAGCTGAAGCGCATCGGCTACGACGGGCCGGAGGCGGTCGGCGGCCGCGCGGTCGGCGCCTATTTCGAGGCCCACATCGAGCAGGGCCCGATCCTGGAGAACGAGGAGAAGACGATCGGCGTCGTCACCGGCGCCCAGGGCCAGCACTGGTACGAGATCACCGTGACCGGGCAGGAGGCCCATGCCGGCCCGACGCCGATGCCCCTGCGTAAGGACGCGCTGGTCGCTTCGGCGCGGATGATCGACGCGATCAACCGGCTCGGCCACGCCTTCCCGCCCTACGCCTGCGCCACCGTCGGCTTCGTCGACGCCAGCCCGAACTCGCGCAACACGATCCCCGGCCGGGTCTTCTTCACCGTCGACCTGCGCCACCCGGACGACGCCACCCTCGCCGCGATGAACGACCGGCTGCGCGCCGAGTTCGCGGAGATCGCCGAGGCCGCGGGCTGCACCGTCGATATCGTCGATTTCTGGGAGTTCCCGGCGCAGCCCTTCGACGAAGACTGCGTCGCCGCCGTGCGCACCGCCGCCGAGCGGGGCGGCCACAGCTGGCGCGACATCGTCTCCGGCGCCGGCCACGACGCGGTCTACATCGCGCGGATCGCGCCGACCGGCATGATCTTCATCCCCTGCGAGGACGGCATCAGCCACAACGAGATCGAGAACGCCACCCCGGAAGACTGCGCCGCCGGCGCCGACGTGCTGCTCAAGGCGGTGCTCGACCGGGCGGTAGGGTGAGCGGGGCGGCGCTTTCCGGCCGAGCGGGCGGCGGCGGGCCGCGGGCGTCATGAAGTGTCATGAAATGTCATGATTCGTCATGATTCGTCATGGCGCTCGGGCTCCCGCTGAACACACCACCGTGTCGCCCCGGCCCCCGAGCCGGGGCCCGGAGCCGCCCGGCACGATCTTCGCGGTCGTCCCTGGCCCCCGGATCGTCGCTGCGCTCCGTCCGGGGTGACAAGGGAGGGGTTTCGGGCGTGTCATGGTCTGTCATGTTCCGGCGTGATCGGCTGTCATGGGGCGCCGCCCAGCCGCGTTAACGGGTGCCGACGCTCCCGCCGTCTTCCTGTCGCCGCGACGCCTGGAAGTTTGTTCATTTAATGTTCTTTATCCGGACGTCAAGCGCCCGTCCGGGCGGTACCGGCTGGAGACAGACTTGATCGCAATGCAATCATTGAATACACTCGGCGCCGCGAGACAGAGGGAAGAAGCGCGGCCATGGCCAGCATCACGATCCGCAATCTCGACGACGGGGTAAAGCGCGCCCTGCGCATCCGCGCGGCCGAACGCGGCCGGTCGATGGAGGAGGAGGCGCGGACGATCCTGCGCGATGCGGTTGCGGCCGGCGCCGGTTCCGGCCGGCAAAACCTGGCGCACATCTTTCGTACCCATTTCGGGCCCGCCAACGGGGTAGACCTGGAGTTACCGCCGCGCGAACCGGTTCGCGAGCCGCCGGCCTTCGATTAGGGCGGCAGCGGTGATCCTGCTCGATACCAACGTCGTATCCGAAATGATGCGGCCCTATCCCGATTCGGCTGTCGAGACCTGGATCGCCGGAAACCCTGCGGAAACGCTGTATTTCTCGGCCGTGGGAGAAGCGGAGTTGCGCTACGGTGCGGCCGTCATGCCCCCCGGCAGGCGCAGGGACAGGCTTGCATCGGATATCGAGAGTGTATTGCGTGCGGCGTTCGGGGACCGGATTCTTCCCTTCGACAGCGCCGCGGCGCGCGTTTACGCGGAGATTGTCGCCGCGCGCCGCCAGGCGGGGCGGACGGTCTCCATGGCCGACGGCCAGATCGCGGCGATCGCCTACGCCCGCGGCATGGCGGTGGCGACCCGGAACGTCCGCCACCTCCGGGGTATGGGGATCGACCCCATCGACCCTTGGACGGGCGGGTGAAGGCCGCTCCCGCAGACTCCCGGCGTGGCGCCGGCCGGGCCTGTCTGCTATGGTCCAACGACGTACGCTAATCCGACCGCCAGACTGCGCGGCGGACGGCGACAGGAGAGGCGGGTCATGACCGGCTACGGCGACCGGATCACCATCGAACCCGGCAAGCGGGGCGGTCAGCCCTGCATCCGGGGAATGCGGATCACCGTTTATGATGTCCTGGATTATCTCGCCTCCGGCATGTCCATTCCGGATATCCTCGACGATTTCCCGTATCTCGTTGAGGAGGATATCCGGGCCTGCCTCGCCTTTGCCGCCGACCGCGAACGCAGGCTGATGTCCCTCCCCGCCGAGTGAAGCTGCTCTTCGACCAGAACCTGTCGATCCGTGGCGGTGGGGTAAAGGCCCCTCCCCCTACCCCGTGAACTGCCGCTTCAGCCTTTGCCAGTCGGCCGGATAGTCCTCCTGGAGGGCGCCGCCGTTCATTGCGTGGTCGCTGACGCGGTAGGGGTAGCGGCTCTCGAACATGAAGCTGATGCCGCCGTCGATATGCTGGGGCGACAGGTCGTGTTCGCTCGCCGCCTCGAAGCTCTCCGGCGACGGTCCGTGCGGGATCATGCAGTTGTGCAGGCTGGCGCCGCCGGGCAGGAAGCCCTTCGGCTTCGCGTCGTAGACGCCGTAGAGCAGCCCCATGAACTCGCTCATCGTGTTGAGATGGTACCAGGGCGGCCGGAAGGTGTCCTGGCCGACCAGCCAGCGCGGCGCGAAGACGACGAGATCGGCGTTGGCGACGCCCGGCGTGTCGGAGCGCGAGGTCAGCACCGTGAAGATCGACGGGTCCGGATGATCGAAGCTGATCGAGCCGAGCACGTTGAAATCGCGCAAATCGTACTTGTACGGCGCGTGGGTGCCGTGCCAGGCGACGACGTCGAGCGGCGAATGGCTGAGCGCGCAGGCGTGGAAGGCGCCGCCGGCCTTCTGCACCAGCTCGAACGCGCCCGCCATGTCCTCGTAGGCGGCCTGCGGATAGTGGAAATCGCGCGGGTTGGCGAGGCCGTTGGACCCGATCGCGCCGAGGTCCGGCAGCTCGAAGGGCGCGCCGTAATTCTCGCACAGATAGCCGCGCGAGGGGCCGTCCGGCAGGTCGACGGCGATCTTGATGCCGCGCGGGATCACCGCGAAGTCGCCGGGCGTGAGATCGAGCGCGCCGCATTCGGTGCGCAGGCGGACGTTCCCGGTCTCCGGCAGCAGCACCATCTCGGCGTCGGCGTTGCGGAAATAGCGCCGCTCCATCGAGGCGTTGGCGCGGTAGAGGTGGACCGCCAGGCCGGCCCCGGCGCCCATGTCGCCGTTCCAGACGTAGCTCGCCATGCCGTCGAGGAAGTCGGTGGAGGCCACCGGCGCCGGCTGCGGCGACCAGCGGCACTGGGCATGCGGAAAGGTGCCGTCCGCCGACGGCGCCGTCAGCCAGAGCGGCAGGTCGATCCGGCGCCAGTCGCCCTGGGCCAGGACCGAGGGCGCGATGCGGTAGAACCAGGTCCGCCGGTTCTGCGCCCGCGGCGCGGTGAAGGCGGTGCCGCTGATCTGCTCGGCATAGAGGCCGTAGGCCGGCCGCTGGGGCGAATTGCGGCCCTCCGGCAGGGCGCCGGGCAGGGCCTCCGTGGCGTGTTCGTTGCCGAAGCCGGTCATCGTGCCGGACAGCGTGGGAGCCGGGCTGTCGGTCCGGGTTGCCGGCTGCCGGGCGGGGGGAAGCTCGTTCATGGCCCTATCTCGTATCGGGGTCTCGTATCCGGGGTCCGAAGCTGGATTTTCGCGCGAGCCTAGCCGATTCCGGCGCGGCGCGGGAGTCGCGCGTTGCCCGCGAGCGGATCGGCGAACCCGGTTCCGCGCTCCCGGATCGGCGGCTATGCTGCGCCGGAGCGGTCACCGAGGGAGGGGCGGCGCGCGATGGATCTGAAGGACCATATCCGCGGCATCCCGGATTTTCCGAAACCGGGCATCCTGTTCTACGACATCTCCACCCTGCTGGCCCATCCGGCGGCGTGGCGGGCGGCGGTCGACCGCCTGGCCGATGCGGTCGCGCCCTACCGGCCGGACGTGCTCGCCGGCATCGAATCCCGCGGCTTCCTGGTCGCCGCGCCGCTCGCGCTCAAGCTGGGCTGCGGCTTCGTCATGGTGCGCAAGCAGGGCAAGCTGCCGGGCGCCACGGTCGGCCACAGCTACGAACTCGAATACGGCTCGGACCGGGTGGAGATCCAGGCCGATGCGGTGGCGCCGGGCCAGCGGGTCGTGCTGCTCGACGACCTGATCGCCACCGGCGGCACGCTGCGCGCGTCGGTCGAGCTCATCCGCAAGGTCGGCGGCACGGTAGCCGCGGCGGCCTGCCTGATCGAGCTGACCTTCCTCAACGCCCGCGCCGGCCTCGACATCCCCCTAGAAACCCTGATCCGCTACGAGGAATAGAGTATTCGATGCATGGCGCTGGGGGCTCCCCGACGCTGTCGTTTCGGCCGGCGCAACGGACTTCGATCGGTGCGCCGAGGCAACATATCCAGGCTATGACACAATTCGGCGTTCAAATGCCGTTCGAGGGAACATTTGGGCCCGCGGCCCTTATGCAGGCACGGTCACTCTGCCGCCCGCACGGACCCTGCCCCGAAACGGCAACCGGGCGGATATTCGGGAGCAAGCTTAGCGATGAGCGTGATCTCGCCTACGCTTTTGCATCCACCAACGCTGGCGGCAGACCGATGTCGCAAAGCAGGGCTAAGGCCCGTTCGAGCCGGCCGCCATCGACCTTGGGTCCCTTACGACGACGCAACGCTTCTTGCCAGTCGTCACGTTTTTCCTTTTCGGCCAGCCAGTTAGCTGTAGCGGCGAGCTCGAGCACGGTCACGTTGGCCTTGGAAAAAATTTGCAGATAGCTCTCTAGATCCGCCTCGTTGAGTTGGCCGATCTTCTTAGGCAAATTTCTTTTGCCGGCGGTCAACTTGAAGATGCTGTAGCGGGCTCCATCGACCTGTCGGTGACCAAACTCCTGTTCAACAAGGCCGAACGCCTCGGCATCGGCAACGGCGTTGTCGAGGTCTCGGGAGAAGGGTCCGTAGTGGTGGTAGTCGTAGTGGAATCCGCTATCCAGTCCTAACCGGTCCAGCAAATAAACGACTTTTTGAAGACGGACGCTGCCAACCATCCGACCGCCCGCGGCCTTGAGCAGGACTGCGACGATCTCTTCCCGTTCCATTATCGCCTCCTCTTGATCGCCGCATCGCGATCGGCCGCATTGGCAAAGTAGTATCGCGTAAATTGGCGCTTGCTGGCCAGTGCTGCGATCATCTCCGACATTTCCGTGATTTCCCGGGGCCCATCGGCGTCGAGGATGTGCAGCTTGTTATGCATCCTGTCCTCGTCGCCACCGACCGGAGAATAAATTCCGACAACTGCATCTTCATCCTTGATTACCGAGCCGTTGTCCAGCTGCTCCCTGAACTTGCTATCGATCCTTCGCGCGGCCTGACGTTGCTTCCCAAAGTCGGACCCGAAGCGGCCCAGGTCGAGCGTCTTGTAAAGCCGCCGTTCGCGAAGCCGCTCAGCCAGTTCCGCAATCGCCGGGTCGTCCCCCTGTTGCATTCCTTCGAGCGATCCGGCGATGGCAAGATCGTCAAGCGCCAGATAGTTATCGATCGTCTCGCCGTCCGGAGCGAAGTATCGCAACAGAACATGGTTCGGCTCCAGGCCTGTCCGAGCCGATGCCGTGTCGGGGTTCGCGGCGACCTTTGAAATTTGCGTTAGCAGCTTGCCGATCATGGCCTCGATACACCGGGTCGTCTTATGCAGATACACCTGTTCGTGGAGGGTGTATCGCGATAGCAGGAACTGCTCTGCCGCAGGCAGCGCCTTCGGGTCGAGGCAGAAGGTTGCCACTTTGGTAGTTTCTTCGCCCGAATCGCTCTCGGGAGCATCGATCACGATATCGGCGACGCGGACGTGTTCCATCAGCCAGTCGAAGTCGATGGCGCCTGCGCCGGTCCCCGTCATCAACCGATCGCGCCGGAGATAGTCAAGGCGGTCCGCATCGAAGGAACTCGACACTACGGCATGGTAGATATCGGTTGGGTCCTCCGCTGCAAGAAGCGACGCCACCTCCTCGGTGAGGCCGGCACGATAAGCCTCAAGCAGAGGACGAATGGCTCCGTCGGCGTTGCGGATGATCTCGGCAGTCCATTTCTCGTGCCGCCTTCCCGCGTCGCGCGACTTTTGCACCCTCTCGAATGTATGGCTGAAAGGGCCATGGCCCAGGTCATGCAGCAGGGCGGCAATGGTCGCCACGTCGGCGCGAAATTTATCGAATCGCCGCACAGCGCTGGATTCGCGTTCAATGATGCGCACCAGTTCCCGCGCCGTATGAAACACCCCGATGGAATGGGCGAAGCGGGTGTGGACCGCGGCCGGGAAGACGAACTCCGAGACTCCAAGCTGCCTGATCCGCCGAAGTCGTTGGAATTCCGGCGTATTGATCAGCTCCCATGCCAATTGGGCCAGATCGTCGTTTTCCTCGAAAACGATCAGACCGTGGACTGGATCCCGGAGAAGTTGGGTGCGACGTGACATGGCCGCAGTTTCTACAACCGTAGTCAACCGCGTGTCATCCGGCCGAAATGACGGCAAAGGGTGCCGGAGAGTCGGTAATCGGAAACCAGCCGATCGGATACAGATACCGCCGCCTGCCCGTAATGCGCTTCAACCGGCCGCACCCAGCGCCTCGCCGATGGCGTCGATCTGGGCGTCGACGTCGACCGGGCAGAGGGCGGTGACCTCGAGCTCGCGGTCTTCGTAGACCTGGCGTCCCAGGCGCCGGGCGCGCTCGTCGACGACCCGGTCGCGCGCCTCGATCAGCGCCTCGATCTGCGGCCGGAACAGGTCGATCATCGCCGTGATCCAGCGGTTGACCGGCCAGGACGGCCGCGCGAGATCGACCACGAAGCGGTCGAGCATGGCGATCACGTCGGGCGCGGCGAACCAGGTCTCGTCGGTCACCCAGCGGTTGACCGTGAACAGGCTGACCGGCGCGCCGAACTCGTCCATGCCGATGGCGACCAGATGGGCGACGGCGTCCTTGCGGTCGGCCGGCGGCGTGCCGTCGGGCCCGGCGAGCGGCCGGCAGGATTCCGGCATTCCGGGACCGCGCAGGAAGGTGTGGAAATGGCCGTGCTCGCCGCCGGCGGTCGGGCCGGGATGGGCGTGGTAGAAATATTGCGCCAGGGTTTCCGGATCGCACACGTCGCCGGGCGGCTGGTGGTCCCACTCGTAGAAACTACGCGCGCCGAGCAGTTCGCTGATCGGGTTCTCGCCGCTACGCGCCAGGACGCGCCGGCAGCGCACGACTTCCTCGCCGGCGTCGAGCAGGGCTTCCAGCCGTTCCGCGCCGAGGGCGGCGAAATCGGGCGCCTCGATCTGCACAATGCCTGATTTTCCCGCAGCCTTTTGCGCAGGATTCTGCTGGGCTCTGCCGCGCGATCTCTGCGGAGGCTTCCGTGCGGCCATGGCGGCGGCGTCCGTTACGGTTGCAACTACGGTCGTGCTGCGCGGCGGTCAGGCCGGGCGCTTCATGTGCCGGTCGGCGCCGGCGCGGGCCAGAAAGGCCGAGTGCCACTTGCGCGCCATGCGGTCGATGACCTCGAAGGGCACGCCCATGTCGCGCAGCGGCGCCACGGCGTTGCAGCGGTCCTCGTAGCGCGCGATCAGCCCGTCGCGCAGGTGGAACACGCCGACCCCCTCGAAGCCGCAGCGCTTGCCCTCATTATGCTTCGTCGTGCTGGTGTAGCTGAACAGCCACGACGCGTAGCCGACCTCCGCCGTCGACACCGGGTGAAGGAACTCCCAGTCGAAGTCCCTGCCGTCGCGCCAGAAGATCTGTTCCAGCATGTCGCGGATCGCGTCGCGGCCGTGGAACTCGCCGTAGAAGATATCGTCGTAGACGCCGTCCCCGGTGAACAGCGCGGCCAGCGCCGTGCCGTCGCCCGCTTCGACGGCGGCGGCGAAATCCCTGAGAAGGGCGTCGAAACTGCCCGTATTGTCGGTAGTGCTCATCTGGGGACTGCCTTGATGCGGTAATCGGGGATGCGGTAATCGGGGCGCGGGGATCGGGGAAGGATCGGCCGCCCGGCGCGCGCAATCCCTGCCGCGCCACGCCGATCAGCGCGCCGATACTGCCCCATCGCCCGGCCCCCGGCCAATGCGGCAGAGCGTTGCTTGCACCCGCCGGAGGGGCGGTCGCGGCGCCGCATTTTCCGGTTGACCGCGCCCGCCCGCCCGGTTTCGGATCGGCGGCATGAAGACCGTGCTCATCACCGGCTGTTCCTCCGGTATCGGCCTCGACGCCGCCCGCACGCTGCACCGGCGGGGCTGGCGGGTTTTCGCAACCTGCCGGCGTGAGGAAGATTGCGCCGCGCTGCGCGAGGAAGGGCTGGAGAGCTTCCGCCTCGACTATGCCGACCCGGCCTCGATCGACGCGGCGATGGCGGAGGCGCTCGACCGCTGCGACGGCGCGCTCGATGCGCTGTTCAACAACGGCGCCTACGCCATGCCCGGCGCGGCGGAGGATTTCAGCTACAAGGCGCTGGAGGCGATCTTCCGGGCCAACCTGTTCGGGCCGCACGAGCTGGCGCGCCAGGCGATCCGCGCCATGCGGCTGCGCGGCCGGGGCCGGATCGTCAACTGCTCCTCGGTGCTCGGCTTCGCCTATCTGCGCTTCCGCGGCGCCTACACGGCGACCAAGCACGCCATGGAAGGGCTGACCGACACGCTGCGGCTGGAGCTGCACGGCACGCCGATAAAGGTTTCGTTGATCCTGCCCGGCCCGATCCGCACCTCGATCCGCGAGAAATCGCGCCCGCATTACGAGAAGTGGATCGACAAGGAAGGCAGCGCGTGGCGGGAGTTCTACGACACGGTGCTCGAACCGCGCCTCTACGATCCAGAGCCGCGGCGCGATCCGGGAGAGCTCGGCCCGGAGGCCGTCACCGCGAAGCTGATCCACGCGCTCGAAAGCCCGAAGCCGAAGGCGCGCTACTATGTGACCCGCACGACCTACGTGGCGCGGCTGTTCCGCATTCTCGTGCCGGCCGGCATCCGCGACCGGGTGCTCCAGCGCTACTCGTGAGAGGCCGGCCGCGTCACCGGCGCAGCGAGCGGATCGTCAGGCTGTGGCCGCTGCCCTTCGCCCGGATCACCGACTCGAACGGATAGGCCGCCGCCCAGCGCGGCACGTCGAAGCGCCAGGTCAGCCGCCGGCCGCCGGCCATCGGCGCCGAGACCACTTCGCCGCGCGCGACCGGGTTTTCCGGATTCATGTGGATGACGAACCGGCGCGCCGTCCGCGGCGCATCGAGCGCGAACGGCAGCCCGCCGTCCGGTTTGAGCGCCAGCCGGTGCGTTGCCGCGGCGTGCCGGTACCCGGTGAACGCGCCGGCGATGTCCAGATCGACGGTAATCCGGTTGCGGTAGCCCGGCATGGGTGCGGTCAGGCGCGTGCCGCTGTCGGACGATCCGACCGCGAAGGGGAAGCCGGCCGGCCCGGAATTCAGCTGCATACCGCGCCGCGCGAACGACCAGCGGCCGAACGGGATGACCGCGATCTGGATGCCGGCGCTGTAGGCCGCCACGAAACCGTGCCTGCCCGCCGGATCGTCGCCGGGGCCGAATGAGTAGTCGCGGCCGCCCATCCGCACCTCGTTGCGCCGCGTCAGGGCGTTGCGCTCGCGATGGAACAGAAGAAAATGCCGGTCGGCGGCATGCCCGGACTGGTCGGTCAGGCCGGTCCGGACGGGGGCAAGCGGCCGGTCGGCGAGGTCGACGGCAATCTCGACAGGCGCGCCGTCCGGGCCGTTCAATGCCGCCCGAACGCTCTGGGCCCGTCCCGCGGCGCCGGACCGCCGGTAGACGATCGGCCGGTAGTGGCTGCCCGGGAAATTCTCGACGATCCGCCGGTCGTCGAAAAAGTGAAGCTGGCGCTTGCCGCCCTTTCGCTCGGTGAAGAACACCCAGACCGCGCGATAGGGGCTGCCGGCCGTGTCGATCGACATGATTTCCGCGCTCTCGTACACCGGGTGGCGCGGCAGCCAGACGAACCAGTGGTGGTCCCAGTACTGGTGGTAGCTCACCATGGGCACGACCGGCGATGCCGCCCGGGCCGGCGCAAGCGGGCCGGCCAGGCACAGCAGGGCGAGGGCGCCGGCGAACAGGCTGCGGCTGGCGGTCATGGTTCTTCCTCCGGCATTGGATCGTTCAGGCGCCGTCGCCGTCGAGGATATCGCGCAGATAGGCGACATGGTCCCGGAAGGCGCGCCGGCCGGCGCTTGTGAGGCCGGCGCGGGTCCGCGGCTTGCGGCCGGCGAAATCCTTGACGATCTCGATATAGCCGGCCTTCTCCAGGGTCGTGAGATGGGCGCCGAGATTGCCGTCGGTCGCGCCGGTGATCGCCTTGAGCCGGACGAATTCGAGCATTTCGCGGCGCGGCAGGGCGTTCAGCGCCGACAGGACCCTGAGGCGCGTCGTCTGGTGGACGATCTGGTCGGGCCCGCTCATGTCGGTCCTGCTCACCGGGCGCGCCGCAGCCAGAGGCCGGCGAGAATCAGCGCGCCGCCGCCAAGCAGCGGCACGATGTAGGCCATGTGGGCCGGCGCATAGTGGAAGGCGCCAACGGCGAGGCCGGCGAGCACCGCCCCGACCACGGCGAAGCGCAGGCCGGACCAGCAGCCGACGAGCGCGTAGGCCGCCGCAACCAGCAGGACGATGAAGGTCTGGATCTGGACGCCGGAAACCGGCGCGAAGACCGCGAACGTCATGGCGATGAACGCCGCCAGAACGGCGACGGCGCCGAGAAAGCGCCAGGTTCCGGTGCGATCGCCCTTTTCGCCGAAGCGGCGGTTTTGGGCGATCACGAGGCCGGCCGTTCCGGCAAGGCCGATCGCGTCGACCGCGGCCCAGCCGAGGCCGGCATTCTCCGGCGAAACCGCCCCGACCGCGCCGGCGACGATCCACAGCGGGCCCCAGAGCAGCAGGTAGGGGCTGCCTGCCGAATACCCGAACAGCGTGAGGCTGCGCCGTTCCGCCCTGTCGATTGCGTCCAGCGCCGATGCGGCGGCGTCCCTGGTCACGGTCATGGCGTCCTCCGCTGCTCCGGATGTGCGATGCAATTCGATATAGCCGCTATCTACTCTGTTTTCTAGAGTACTCTATTTCAATTAGTTGTGATCGGAAACCGAACCGGCGGCACGTTGCCTTGTGCGTATCCGTTATTGTCGGAACCGGCGATGCAACCGGGGGCGCCCCTTCGACAGGCTCAGGGCAGGCCCTTCGATACGCCCCGGATTAAATCCGGGGCTACTCAGGGTGAGGGTGAAGAGGAGCGAACGCATTACACACCCTCATCCCGAGTAGGCCCGCAGGGCCGTATCGAGGGACGCTGCGCGCCCCGGTTTCATCCAAGGCACACACGCTCTAGAAAGCCACCCCCACCGCCCCGGCGAGGAAGGCGACGAGGCCGGCGCCGGTCCGGGCGATGGCGGCGAAGCGGTCGGGGAAATCGGGGGCGCAGGCCTCGGCTTCGGAGAAACGGGTGACGGCGACGAAATCCTTGCGCTTCAGGTCGTCGATCAGCGGGTGATCGGGGTCGTAGCCGCGCGGCGGCCGCTTGAGGGACTGGCCCCACATTTCGAACGTATCGAGGAAGGCGCGGCCGGCCGTGATGCGCCGCCAGTCGTCCGGCCGCGCGACGATGGCGTCGCGGATGCCGGCCAGCGCCGGGCCGTCCGGATGCCAGACGCCGCAGCCGGCGAAGCAGGCCTCTGGCTCCAGATGGAGATAGAAGCCGGGCGCATGGGCGTCCCGGCCGGCGGCGTGGCGGAAATGGGCGCCGACATTGGTCTTGTAGGGCGTCTTGTCCTTGGAGAAGCGGGTGTCGCGGTAGATGCGGAACAGCGAGCCGCCGTTGGGCCGCGGGTCGGCGCGGAAGTGCGGGCTGATTTCCGCCAGCGGGCCGGCGAAGGCGGCGATGAAATCGAGCATCGGATCGCGCACCTCTTCGCGGTAGCGCGCCTTGTTGGCCTCGAACCAGGGCCGCTCGTTGTTGGCCCTGAGCGCGCGCAGAAAGTCGAAGAGGGCGGGCGAAATCGGCTGTGTCGTCATCCGCTTGTCCTGAAGTGCGTGTCCGAAACGGCGGGCGGTGCGCGGTCTCTTACAGCGTTGCCGGTCGCGCCGCTACGGTTATGCCGCTCCGGGCTTCGGCCGTAAATTCCGGCTTCGCTGCGTACCGGGTATCGATTCCCCGATACCGCGTTTCCTTTGTTTGCCGGATACGCGCGTGGCAAGGTGTGGTCGTGGCGTATGCCGTCGGTGCGAATGTGCAAGCGACCGCTCAACATCGGCGCAAGAATCTGTTATGTACGGCTCGCGCAGACGTTTTGATGGTTTGAAAATGGATTTAGCCGGTCCCGGTCCGTTCGACGGGGGCCGGGGCCGGATCGGCAACCGATGACCGCGGCGTTATGCAAGAATACACCATGAAACGGATGACGAGGAGAGCGGCGCTCGGCGCCGGCGCCTCCCTCGTCCTGCCCTGGTCCCTGAGCCATGCCGCATCCGGGAATGCCGGGGGCTTCACCGATACGGAAATCATTCTCGGCATGTCGGCGGCGTTCTCCGGCCCGTCGCGCGGCCTCGGCATCGAGCTCTATCGCGGCGCCTTTGCCTATTTCAACCATGTCAACCGGGCCGGCGGCATCGGCGGCCGCAAGATCGTCCTCAGGACCTACGACGACGGCTATCAGCCGAATCCATCGGTGGAGAATACCGTCAAGCTGATCCTGAAGGACCGGGTGTTCGCCCTGTTCGGCTATGTCGGCACGCCGACCGTGACCCGGGTCCTGCCGCTGTTGAAGAAATTCCAGAACGAGAAGACGTTCCTCTTCTTTCCCTTCACCGGCGCCCAGCCGCAACGCCAGCCGCCCTACGGGGAATTCGCGTTCAACCTGCGCGCCTCCTACCGGCAGGAGACCGAAGGCCTGGTCGACAATTTCGTCTCGGTCGGGCGGAAGCGCATCGGCATGTTCTACCAGGCCGACGCCTACGGCCGCAGCGGCTGGGCCGGCGTCCGGCGCGCGCTGAGGAAATACGACCTGAAAATCGTCGGCGAGGCGACCTACCGGCGCGGCCAGAAATTCACCAGCGTGATGCGCCGGCAGGCCCAGATTCTCAAGAACGCAAGGGCCGATGCCGTGATCTGCATCGGCGCCTACGCGGCCTGCGCCGCCTTCCTGCGCGACGCCGTGGATAACGGCCTGCGCGTGCCGATCGCCAATCTTTCCTTCGTCGGCAGCGAAAACCTGCTCAAGCTGATCGCCGAATCGCAGGATGAACCGGGGCGCTATTCGGAACTGCTGGTCAACTCCCAGGTCGTGCCGAGCTACGAGGACGCTTCGATTCCGGCGGTCCGCGAATACCGCGAACTGATGCAGCGCTACAATCCGCAGCCGCCCAAGGAACTGCTCAAGGAAGCCTACACGCCGTTCGCCCACAGCTTCGTCAGCCTCGAGGGATTTCTCGACGCGAAGCTGATGGTCGAGATTCTGCGGCGCATGGGCGACAGCCCGGAACGCGGCAAGCTCGAGAATGCCGTGTTCTCGGTCAAGGACTTCGATCTCGGCGTCGGCGTGCCGGTCACCTTCTCCACCGATCGCCGGCAGGGCATGGACCGGGTCTACTATACCGTGGTCGACGGCGGCCGCTTCGTGCCCCTGGACGACTGGAAAGGCAGGTTCTAGCGATATGAAGGTTCAAAAGCTTTTCCAGAAGACGCTGTTCGGCATCTTCATGCTGTTCGGCCTGATCGGCATCTCGACCTCGATGCTGGCCATCTACACCGTCGATTCCCAGTTAACCGAGGAGTACGAGTCCAACGCCAAGGGGGTCGCCAAGACCATCGCCGACTCCAGCGTCGACATCATCCTGAACCGCGATCTGTCGGCGCTTCAGTCCCTGATCGACCAGTTCGTCGAGATCCAGGGCATCAGCTACATCTACATCATCAACGACAGCGGCGAATATCTCGCCCACACCTTCGTGCCCGGCATTCCCGAGGAAATCCTGCGCGGCGAAGGGCACGGCGCCGAGTCGGTCCGGCGCAGCCTGCCGGGCATGGGCGATTTCGTCGAAGTCAGCAGCCCGATTCTCGCCGGCGTGGCCGGCAGGGTGTATATCGGCATGGATACCGGGCTGGTCGCGCTCAAGATTCAGCGCGCGATCGGCCAGCAGGTCTATCTGTTCTCGACCATCTTCGTGATCGGCATCATCGCGGCGATCTGGCTGGTGAACCTCGCGGCACGGCCGGTCGCGAACCTGCTCGCCTACGCCGTGGAACTGGCGCGCGACCAATCGGGAGAGGCGGACAACGGCGTTCTCGTCCGGGACGACGAGGTCGGGCAGCTCGCCCGTTTGTTCCAGTATTTTTCCGGGACCGGGGATTTGCCGGCGCCGGCGCGGCCTTCTCCGGCGCCTCCGGCCTGATCGGGCCCGGCCCGACGCCCGACAGCCGACGCGCAGCCCTTCATGTCGATTCCCCGCGGCCTGACGGTCCTGCTCTGCACCGTGCTGCAGATCTGCCTGGGCACGGTCTATGCCTGGAGCTTTTTCCAGACGCTGCTCGTGCGGCAGCACGACTGGTCCTACACCGAAACCGCGGTCGCCTTCAGCGTCACCATTTTCTCGCTCGGCTGTTCGGCAGCCTGGGCCGGCGCGATGCTGCCGAAGCTGGGTCCGCGGCGGCTGGCGATCATCGGCAGCCTGTTGTTCTGCAGCGGCTATGTCCTCGGCGGCATCGCCCTGCAGTTCGACTACATGCCGCTGTTCTACATCGGCTACGGCGTGATCGGCGGCGCGGGGATCGGCCTCGGCTACGTGACCCCGGTTGCGACTGCCGCAAAGTGGTATCCCGACCGCAAGGGGCTGGCGACCGGCATCGTCGTGATGGGCTTCGGCGTCGGCGCGTTCCTGTTGAGCAAGGTGCTGGCGCCCATTCTCATTCTGGCCACGGAAGGCAACCTTCCGTCCGTCTTCATCTGGCTCGGCGTCCTGTTCGCCGCGATTCTGCTGCCGTCCAGCTTCCTGCTGCGCGACCCGCCGCCGGGCTACCGGGTGACGGCCGCCGGCGTGCAATCGACGGTGCTGGAGGAAGAGGAATCGGGCTCGGTCCGGCAATGCCTCCTCTCGCGCGAATTCGCCATCATGTGGCTGGTCTTCTTCTTCAACATCGCGGCGGGAATCTCCGTCATCAGCTTCCAGTCGTCCCTGCTCCAGGATGTCTGGGGCCTGGCCGACCCGACCGTCGAGCCGGAGGTATTGGCGCAATACGGCGCGACCCTGATCGCCGTGAGTTCGCTGTGCAACGGCGCCGGGCGGCTGCTCTGGGGCCTGCTGTCGGACCGGATCGGCCGGGTGCGCGTGTTCCGGATTCTGCTCGGCAGCCAGATGATCGTCTTCGGCATCCTGATGACCGAGAGCAATCCGTGGATCTTTTCCGCCCTGGTCTGTTACGTGCTGCTGTGTTTCGGCGGCGGCTTCGCGACCATGCCGTCCTTCGTGCTCGACGTGTTCGGCACGAAACGCATGTCGGTAATCTACGGCGCGATGCTCACCGCCTGGGCGGCGGCCGGCATCTTCGGCCCGGTCTATGTCGGCTACATCAAGGACCAGTATCCCGACCGCGCCGTGATCTACTGCTTCCTGGTCGGGGTCCTGATCCTCGGGCTCGGGTTCTCGTTTTCCTACCTGCTGAACGACGACCGCATCCGCCTCGGCAGGCCGACCCTCGAAGGCACCCTGCGCCGCTTCGGGATTGCCGCGCCGGCGGGGAAATAGCTATCGCTGGCGAGCGCCGGGGCTGATCCAGGCTTGCCCGCTCGCCGGGGAAGCCGCACACTGGCGGCATCGGCAGCGCGCTTCGAAAGGCATCCCCGTGAAAGGCGACAAACAGGTCATTGCCCACCTGAACAAGATCCTGCGCAACGAGCTGACGGCCATCAACCAGTATTTCCTCCATTCGCGGATGCTGAAGGACTGGGGCCTGAGCCGGCTCGGTGCGTACGAATACGAAGAATCCATCGACGAGATGAAGCATGCCGACCGGCTGATCGAGCGGATCCTGTTTCTGGAAGGGCTGCCGAACCTGCAGGATATCGGCAAGCTGCTGATCGGCCAGGACGTGAAGGAAATCCTGGAATGCGACCTCAAGCTGGAGGAGATGGCCATTCCGGACCTGCGCGAAGCGATCGCCCATTGCGAAAGCGTGCGGGACTATGTTTCGCGGGAAATCCTCGAGGACATCCTCGAATCCGAGGAAGAGCATGTCGACTGGCTCGAAACCAACCTCGCACTGATCGACAGGGTCGGGATCGAGAACTATCAGCAATCCCAGATGGGCGACGGGAGCAGTTCCTGACCGGCCGGCCCGGCCGGCAAAGGCTACTCGGCCGGCTGGATCGTTTCCGGCGCGGCTTTCCCGGCCTCCGGGCCCGGCTGCCGGTCGGTTGCGGCCCGGCCCGTGTCCTGTCCGGCGGCCTCAAGCCTTTCGGCGCGTTTGCGGCTCATGCCGACACAGGCGTCGACAATCGTGCTGGCCTTCAGGTTCTTCCACAGCATCATGGCGCAAGCGCCGCGGCTTCCGGCGGATCGTGACTTGCCATGGCCCCGTTCCGGTCCGGCGCGGCCGGCCCGGCCTCCGCCAGGATCTCCTCGGCATAGTCGATGCACTGCCGGCAGGCCGGGCTGCCGCCCAGAATCTCGTAGGCATCCTCGACGCACGCCACGCCGGACCGGGCGAGCGTTTCGAGTTGCTGACTGGTATGGCCGTTGCACAGGCAGACGAACATGACAGGCGACCGCGAGGTTAAGCGACTCGAACTAATAATGAAAATGCAAGTCATTCGCAAATGGAATCGTTGCGGCAAATTTTCAAGGCCCCGCTGCGCCGTTCGCCCCGCTCCTGGCGGAGCGACCGTCCGGACTCGGAGCATGCCGCGGCACCGGCGAGAAAACCGGGCTAATGGGATGCGATCAGTTGCGGCCGCGCCGACCCGCGCCGGTATGCATCGAGCGCTCCGTGCGTCATGAGTTGCGGCTGAGGCGTAAACCTGTAGCCCGCGCGGTCGAGAATCGCTGCGATCGCAGCGACGGGTTCGAACGTGTGCCGGATACAGGTCTGGGGCAGGAAATCTCCGAGATAAGCGACAGCCAGCGGCCAGTTTTTTCGCTGGGCTTCGGCGAGCGCCCCGACCAGCAATTGCTCGTCTTCGGAAATCCTGGCGGATTTCATCGGCGAAACGAGAAATTGCCGGGTTGCCGCCCCGCCGATCAGATAGAAGATCGTATAGAGGTTCCGGCTCAGCGATTGCCCGGTCTCGACCCCGAACGGACCGCTGAGCTCCCTTTCGACGCGATGCCACTCGGACCGGCCGGTCGACCAGGTCCGGGCACTCCAGATGACGATATGGTCAGCCGTGGAAAACCGGCACAGACAACCCATGGGTTCGAACCTCGAAAGAGTTGTGGTATGGGAGGGGCCGTGACCCGGCCCCCGGTCGGGGGACGGGGCGTGCGGCGACGGTCGACCTCGAAGGTCTGACCGTCGCCTTTGCCCGCTGCGGCGTCGTTTTTGGGGGCATCGCCGCCGCAGCAGAATTCGGGGTCATCGTCTTGCCGGGCGCGGCCAACTGCCGTGAACCGCGCACGCCTCCCGCGATGATCCCCGAACGCTTGCGACCGCTAGCGCCAGCCGGCGCGGTCGGCGATGCGGACCGCTTCCTTCTGGAATTTGGCGAGCTCGGACAGCGCCAGCGAATCGGCCTTGAACTCGCCGAAGTCGGCCACGATCCGGCCCGGCTGGACATCCTTGCGCACCGGGTATTCGTTGACGATGCGGGCGTAGATTTCCTGGGCCTCGCGACTCGCCAGGAACTCGATCAGCCTGACCGCGTTGGCCCGGTTCTTCGCATGCTTCGCCACGCCGGCGCCGGAAATGTTGACGTGGGCGCCCCGACCAGCAGTACCGGGGCCTTTCTGGTTCGGCCAGAACAGGCGGACGGCGGCGGCGGCCTTGCGGTCGCGCTCCTTCTTCGATTTGGCGAGGCCGGCAAAGTAGTAGGTGTTGGAAATCGCGATATCGCATTCGCCCGCCGCCACGGCGCGAAGCTGATCGCGGTCGCCGCCGGCCGGCTTGCGGGCGAAGTTTTTCACGAAGCCGTTGGCCCAGGCCTGCGCCTTCTCTGCGCCGTTGGCCGCAATGATCGAGGCAATCAGCGACTGGTTATAGACGTTCGACGAAGAGCGGATGCAGATGCGGCCCTTCCATTTGGCATCCGCCAAGGCTTCGTAAGTCGACAATTCGGACGCCTTGACCTTGGCCGGATTGTAGAAGATCACCCGGCCGCGCACCGTGAGGCCGAACCAGTGGCCCTTGGGATGGCGGAGGTTCGCCGGGACGGCTGCCGTGACCGCGGCGGAATCGAGCGGCTGGAACGCGCCCATCCGGTCGAGGCGGATCAGCCGCGACGCGTCCACCGTCAGGATCACGTCTGCCGGACTGGCCGCGCCTTCGGCCTTGAGCCGGGCCATCATGCCCTTCTTGAGATAGGCGACATTCGCCTTGATGCCGGTCTTTTCCCGGAACCGGTCGAGCAGCGGTTTCATCAGGACCGCCTGGCGATAGGAGTAAATATTGACGTCCTTGGCGACGGCGGCTGTGCCGGTCGCGGCAAGGGCCGCGGCGGCGGCGAAAAGAGGAAGTGTCTTGCGCATTGCTTTAAGTTCCCGGTCTGAGGTGCAACTGATAATCATTTGCAAACTATCCCCTGTCCGGGCGTCGGCGCAATCGGGAAATTGCGAGCGGTTCGCAACAAGGTGTCGCAGGTCTATGTCGCAGATCTACAGGCGGCCGCCATACAGGACGGCTGACACGATGTGGTACGGTTCCATCCCCAGTTCGATGGGGTGAACGTTGCCGCCGGGATGCGCGGCGACCATGCGGCCGCGGGCCGTCAGCCCGATCGCGGTGCCGGAAACGGCCGGGCCGCTGCAACGGGCCCTGTCGTAGGTTCGAACGAGTCCGCTCGCCCGTGCGGCGCGCACCGCTTCCGCTCCGAACCGGCGTTTGAGCATGTCTTCGGAGATAAGCCCGTCCGGGACACCGTACATCGTTTCCAGATCCAGCAGCAGGGACAGCATGGGCCAGTCATTTATTGCTAATGATAATCATTCGCAATAAATGACTTTGGAAAATTGCGCAAGTCCGAATGCGGCGCTTCGGGCGGGGCTTGCGGATTTGGCGGCGGCCCGTACATGCCGTTCGAAGAACGATCCGTGGCTCCGGCTGCAAGGCTTGACCGGCTTCGCCGCGCATGGGAAGGCACCGCATCCCGAAAGCGGAGCGCGCCATGCTCGATCCCAAATTCCTCAAGTTCGACACGCTCAGCCTCCACGCCGGCCAGCATCCGGACCCGGCGACCGGCGCCCGGGCGGTGCCGATCTACCAGACGACCTCCTACATGTTTCCGGACGTCGAGCACGCCGCCTCGCTGTTCAATCTCGAGCGGGCCGGGCACATCTATTCGCGGATATCCAATCCGACCGTCGCCGTGCTGGAGGAACGGCTGGCGGCGCTGGAAGGCGGCGTCGGCGCGATCTGCACCGCCAGCGGCATGGCGGCGATCCATCTGGCCGTTGCCACGCTGATGGGCCAGGGCGGGCATATCGTGTCGTCCGGATCGATCTACGGCGGCACCCACAATCTGTTCACCCACACGCTGCCGCGCTTCGGCATCGAGACGACCTTCGTCGATCCGCGCGATCCGGCGGCCTTCGAGGCGGCGATCCGGCCCGAGACGAGGCTGGTCTTCGGCGAGACCCTGGGCAATCCCGGGCTGGAGGTCATGGACCTGCCCATGATCGCCGAGATCGCCCACCGGCACGGCATCCCGGTGATGATCGACAGCACCTTCGCGACGCCCTGGCTGTTCCGGCCGTTCGACCACGGCGCGGACATCGTCATGCATTCGGTAACCAAGTTCCTCGGCGGGCACGGCGTGGCGATCGGCGGCGCCATTGTCGACGGCGGCACCTTCGACTGGGAGGCCTCCGGCCGCTTCCCGACCATGACCGAGCCCTATGCCGGCTATCACGGCCTCGACTTCGCCGACGAGTTCGGCCCCGCCGCCTTCATCATGCGCGCCCGCGCCGAGGGGCTGCGCGACTTCGGCGCCGCCATGGCGCCGGCCAACGCCTTCTACCTGCTCCAGGGTGTCGAATCGCTGCCGGTGCGCATGGCGCGCCATGTCGAAAACACGCGCAGGATCGTCGCCTTCCTCGACGACAATCCGTCCGTCGACTGGGTGAGCTATCCGGAACTCCCGTCCCACCCCGATCACGAACTGGCCAAGCGCCTGCTGCCGAAGGGTTGCGGCGCGATCTTCAGCTTCGGCATCAAGGGCGGGCGCGAAGCCGGCCGCCGCTTCATCGAGCGGCTGGGCCTGTTCTCCCATCTCGCCAATGTCGGCGACGCGAAATCCCTCGTCATCCACCCGGCGAGCACCACGCACCAGCAGATGGACGCCGCGGCGCTCGCGGCCGCCGGCGTCGGGGAGGATCTGGTGCGCCTGTCGGTCGGCCTGGAAGACCCGGACGACCTGATCGACGACCTGGCGGCGGCGCTGCGGGCGTCGCAGAAGAGCCGGGCGGCTTAGGAGGGCGGATCATGGAACTCACCGTCAAAGGCAAAGGCGTCTACGGCTCGACCGGCGGGCGGGACTTCGACCCCGCACAGGATCCCGTCATCTTCCTGCACGGCAGCGGCATGGACCGCACCGTCTGGCAGCTGCAGACCCGCTATTTCGCCTGGCACGGCCGCAGCGTGCTGGCGGTCGACCTGCCGGGCCACGGCAAGTCGGCGGGCCCGGCGCTCGCCAGCATCGAGGCCCAGGCCGAATGGGTGATCGCCCTGATGGACGCCGCCGGCGCGGCGCAGGCGGCCCTGGTCGGCCATTCCATGGGCGCGGCGCTGGCGCTGGAGACCGCCGCGGCCTACCCGGACCGGGTGAGCGCTATCGCGTTGTGCGGCGTCGCCGAGGCCATGCCGGTCCATCCGGAGCTGCTGGAGGCCGGCCTGGAGGGCGACCGCCACGCCTTCGACCTCATCACCTCCTGGGGCTTCGACCGCAAGGCTCATATCGGCGGCCACAAGGCGCCGGGCGTCTGGATGACCGGCGGCGGCCTGCGCCTGCTGGAGCGCGGCCGGGACGCCGTGGTCGGCACCGACCTTGCTGCATCCAACGCCTATAAGGGCGCACCGGCGGCGGCGGCGAAGGTCCGGTGCCCGGCGCTGTTCGTGCTCGGCGACCGGGACCGCATGACCCCGCCGCGCAACGCCCGGCCGCTGATCGAGGCGATCGACGGCGCGGCGGTCGAGACCATCCCGGACTGCGGCCACATGATGATGGTCGAACGCCCGGACGAAACGCTGGATGCGCTGAGGAAGCTGTTGTAGGGGCGCAGGGAATATCCTCGTACACCCCGTTCTTTACTGCGCGGGAGAGCATCCTTATTTCCTGTCCCACCGCCGCGTGGAGCGACCCTCAATAATCCGGCGCTACAGATCGCCGCCGATCCGGTCACAAGGGTACACGTCATGTCGAATCACCCGAAAGTGTCGAAGGCGAGGGACAACGGATCGGGCGCCAAACCGGAAGACCGATCCGTGAAACGCGTCAGTCCAACCTCCGAGCGCATCATCAAGGAGACGTCGATCAAACGGCGGAAAGCCATGGAGGTGTTGGCCAATCGGTAAGCGGCATTACCGGGTAACGTGGCCCGATGCCATACGCGGCCATGAGGAAGCACTGCGCGATGGGGCTGCCACCGGAATACTGAACGAGAACTCAATCAGGTCGGCGTTGGCCCGCCCCTATCACGGATATCATCGTCTCATTCACGAAAAGGCTGCCGCGCTGGTCCATGGCGTCGCGACCAATCACGGTTTCGCCGACGGGAACAAGCGAACGTCGCTCTATCTGGTGGAGTTGCTGTTGCAGCGCAGCGGCTATGAACTCGTCGAGGACGACCTGGCCGTCGCCGATACCATCGTTGCGGTCGCCGCCGGGGATATGGACTACGAGGCGCTGGCGCAATGGTTCAGGGAGCGTGTCGTCTGCGCTGAAACGGCGTAGCCGCCGGGACCGCCGCCGCCCGCCTCACCAAAGCCAGCTTCCGGAGTTCGGATAGGGCGCGCCCTGCCCGAGATATTGCAGGCCCTTGACGGCGCGCACGATCCACCAGATCAGGGCCGCCAGCAGGATCAGCCAGCCGACGAAGACGAACACGGTCGCCACGCCGGCGGCGCTGTAGAGCAGGCCAATCCAGAACGTGCGGATCTGGAAGCGGTAATGGTCGGCGGCCCATTCCGCAGCGCCGTTCCGGCTGACATAGGCGATGATGACGCCGGCGATGGCGAGCACGCCGAAGATGATCGCGCCGAGATAGAGGAAATAGACGATCTTCGCGTTGCCGCTGCCATCGGGGGCCGGGTTTTCGGACGGCAGGATGTCGGCGTTCGGCATCGGTCTCCCCCGTGCGCTTTCGCCTACGAGAACAGCACCGACGACAGGCCGCGCCGGCCCTTCTGGGTGAGCGGATGGCCGGGCCCCAAGGCGTCGAAGAATTTCAGCAGCAGCTTGCGCGCCTTGGCATCCTCCCATTCCCGGTCGCGCCTTATGCTTTCGATCAGCGCCTCTATCGCATCCTCAGTCCGGCCGCGGGCGTAGAAGGCGCAGGCCAGGTCGTAGCGGGCCTGCATATCGGCGGGATCGGCTTCGACTTTGGCCCGCAACGCATCCGGATCGCCGGTTTCGCCCAACTCGTCGATCAGGCCGAGCGCCGCCTGGGCGGCCACGACATCGGGGTCCTTCGCCATCTCTTCGGGCAGCTGGCCGAGCATCTGGCGCGCCTGGTCCGGCTGCCCCAGCGCGATCGCCGCCCGCGCCAGGCCGACCAGAGCCGCCGCGTTGGCGCCGTCGAGTTCGAGGATGCGGGAGTACATCCCGGCCGCGCTGCCGGCGTCGCCCTGCTCGAGCGCGGCGCGGGCCTCGCCGAGCATCTGGTCGACGACCGGATCGACCGGAGGCGCAGCGCCGGGCGCGGCGGCGGCCAGCCGCTCGACGAACTGGCGGATCTGGCTTTCCGGCTGGGCGCCGACGAAGCCGTCGACCGGCCGGCCGCCGGCGAAGGCGAAGACGGCGGGAATCGACTGCACGCGCAGCTGGCCGGCCAGCGCCTGGTTCTTGTCGACATCGATCTTGACCAGCCGGACCTTGCCGTTCTGCTCCCTGACCACCTTTTCGAGGGCCGGGCCGAGCTGCTTGCACGGGCCGCACCAGGTCGCCCAGAAATCGACGATCACCGGCGTTTCCTGCGACGCCTCGATCACGTCCGTCGCGAAATTCGCGGTGTCCGAATCCTTGATGACGTCGGCGCCTGCCGCGCCGGCCCCACCGATCAGCGTATCCATGAAAACCCCTGCATCCTCGCCCCTGCACCCGCACGCAGTCGCGTCGCGCCTTACATGGCGGAGCGGGCGGCGGCGGGCAAGGGGATGGAAGCGCGCGGGGCGGAAACACCGTCGCGTCGCGCGATATACGGCTTACTCCGGCTCAGCTTCCAGGTCCATGACCTGCGGATCGTGGCCGCAATCGCGGATGAATGTCACAAGGTCGGCGCCGGCGATCGTCGTGGTCGCGTCGTTGCGCAGCGGGTGGACGTTGACCAGCCGGTGTTCCATCAGCCCCTCGTCCAGGATCACCGTCGCCCGGCAATCCGCATCGTTGATCAGGCCGAACGGGGAGACCGCGCCGGGCGCGACGCCGAGCACCTCCATGAGCAATTCCGGGCTGCCGAAGGACAGCGAGCCCCGGGCGCCGATGCGCTTGCGGAAGGCCTTGAGGTCGACCGGCCGGTCCTCCTCGGCGACGATCAGCCAGATCTTCCTGTTCTTGTCGCGCAGGAACAGGTTCTTGACATGGCCGCCTTCCAGTTCGCCGCGCAGCGCCTTGCTTTCCGCCACCGTATGGAGCGGCGGATGTTCGGTCGTCGTCCAGTCGAGGCCCAGGGCATCGAGCCGGGCGTAGAGATCCTGTTCGGTGGCGGGCATCGGAGCCTTTCGGGTCGTCGGTAGCGGCGGGACAGGTGCGGCCGGACGGGCATCCGGCTTGAATTCCGGAGGGGCCTATCTAACTGTGACGCAGCCGCGACGCCAGCCCTTGCGCTTCGTCCTTGTCAATTCCGGGGGCCGGCGTATAGTCCGCGGCTTCACGGGCCGTCCGGGCCGAACCGGAACGCGCCGCCGCAGTCTGTGCGGGAGTAGCTCAGAGGTAGAGCATCACGTTGCCAACGTGAGGGTCGCGAGTTCAAATCTCGTCTCCCGCTCCAGACTTCCCCGGTAAAACCGTCCCCTGTCCGCAGCGCCATTCGCGCCTTGAAACCCTGCCCGGCAGGGGCTATCGGCTGCCCGGCGGCAGCGCGAAAGATTTGCCATGAGCACCAACAAATCCCTCCTCATCCTGCCGGGCGACGGCATCGGCCCCGAAGTCATGGACCAGGTCGTCCGGGTCGCCGACTGGTTCGGCCGGGAACGGGCGGTGAAGTTCGATCTGGACGACGGTATCTGCGGCGGCGCGGCGCTGGACGCCGAGGGCACGGCGCTGCCCGACGCCGTCATGGCCAAGGCGAAAGCCAGCGACGCCGTGATGTTCGGCGCGGTCGGCGGCCCGAAATGGGATGCCAACCCCTTCCACCTCAAACCGGAACAGGGCCTGCTGCGCCTGCGCAAGGAGCTCGACCTGTTTGCCAACCTGCGCCCGGCGCTCTGCTTCGAGGCGCTGGCCGAAGCCTCCTCGCTCAAGGCCGACCTGGTTTCCGGCCTCGACATCGTGATCGTGCGGGAACTCACCGGCGGCGTCTATTTCGGCGAGCCGCGCGGCATCGAGACCCTGGCCGACGGCAGCCGCAAGGGCGTCGACACCCAGCTCTACACCACGCCGGAGATCCACCGCATCGCCCGCGTCGCCTTCGAGCTGGCGCGCAAGCGGCGCAATCTGGTGCATTCGTCGGAGAAGTCGAACGTCATGCACACCGGCGTGCTGTGGCGCGAGGAGGTGACGGCGATCCACGAAGCCGAATACGGCGATGTCGAACTGCGCCACATCCTGGCGGACAACTGCGCCATGCAACTGGTGCGCGCGCCCAAGCAGTTCGACGTGATCGTGACCGACAATCTGTTCGGCGACATGCTGTCCGACGTCGCCGCCATGCTGACCGGCTCGCTCGGCATGCTGCCCTCGGCCTCGCTCGGCGCGGCCGACCCGGCGACCGGCAAGCGCCACGCGCTCTACGAGCCGGTGCACGGCTCGGCGCCGGACATCGCCGGCCAGGGCGTCGCCAACCCGCTCGCCAGCATCCTCAGCTTCGCGATGGCGCTGCGCTATTCCTTCGACCTGGGCGACGAGGCGGACATGCTGGAGGCCGCCGTCGCCGGCGTGCTCGCCGAGGGCCTGCGCACCGCCGATCTCGCGCAGGCCGGCACGCAGCGCGTCGCCACCGCCGAAATGGGCGACGCCGTGCTGCACGGGCTGGAGCAGGCGGCGGGGTAGGCCCCCTAGGACGTGTCTGCCTTACTTTGAACCGCCGACGCGGCGGAAGCTCGCCCTTCGATACGCCCCTGCGGGGCTACTCAGGGTGAGGGATATGTTGAAGAGGACCAGGAGATCCCCTCATCCCGAGTAGGCGCGAAGCGCCGTATCGAGAGCCTGCCCTGAGCCTGTCGAAGGGGATGCCATGCCCGTGCGGCTCCATCCGAATCGGACAAGCTCTACACCCCGATCAGCAGCCGTTCGGGATCTTCCAGACCTTCCTTGACCCTGACCAGGAAGGTCACGGCCTCGCGGCCGTCGACGATGCGGTGGTCGTAGCTCAGCGCGAGATACATCATCGGGCGGATGACGACCTGGCCGTCGCGGGCGACCGGGCGCTGCTCGATCCGGTGCATGCCGAGGATGCCGGACTGCGGCGGGTTGAGGATCGGCGTCGACAGCATCGAACCGTAGACCCCGCCGTTCGAGATCGTGAAGGTGCCGCCGGTCAACTCGGCCATCGAGAGCGTCCCGTCGCGCGCCTTCGCGCCGAGTTCGGCGATCGTCCGTTCGATCTCCGCAAAAGACAGGGCGTCGGCGTCGCGCAGCACCGGCACGACCAGGCCCTGTTCCGTGCCGACGGCGACGCCGATGTCGTAGTAATTCTTGTAGACGATGTCGTCGCCGTCGACCTCCGCGTTGACCGCCGGGATTTCCTTCAGCGCCTCGATGCAGGCCTTGACGAAGAAGGACATGAAGCCGAGGCGCACGCCGTGGCGCTTCTCGAAACCGTCCCGATAGCGTTTGCGCAGATCGAGGATCGCGCCCATGTCGGCGTCGTTGAAGGTGGTCAGCATCGCCGCCGTGTTCTGCGCCTCCTTGAGCCGCTCGGCGATGCGCCGGCGCAGGCGCGACATGCGCACCCGGACCTCGCGCTCGCCGGCCTCGCGCGGCTCCGAAGCCGGCGCCGGCTTCGGAGCGGGCTTCGGCGGAGGCGCCTGGGGCGGCGGGGCCGGTTCAGGCGCGGGTTCGGGTTCGGGCGCCGCGGCCTGTTCCGCGGCAGCGGCCTGCGCCGCCAGGTGGGCCTCGACATCGGCCTTGAGCAGGCGGCCGTCCTTGCCGGTGCCCCCGATCGCCGACGGGTCGAGATCGTGCTCGGCGACCAGCTTGCGCACGGCGGGGCTGAGCGGCGGGGCAGCCGGTTCGGGTTCCGGCTCCGGCTCGGGGGCAAGCCGGGCGGGCGCTGCCGCCGCGCTGGCCCCGGCCTCGTCGATCCGGCCGAGCACCGCGCCGACCTCCACTTCGGAGCCCTCGCCGGCGAGGATCTCCGCCAGGACGCCGGCCGCCGGGGCGTTGACCTCCAGCGTGACCTTGTCGGTTTCCAGTTCGACCAGGGGCTCGTCGGCTCCGACCGCGTCGCCGACCTGCTTGTACCACTTGGCGACCTCGGCTTCCGTCACCGATTCGCCGAGCGCCGGAACTTTGATGTCTACGGTCATGTCCTGGGTCCGGAACGCTATCTCGGTTAATTCAGATCGTTCAGTCGTCGAATCTCAACGCGTCGTCGACCAGCCGTTTCTGCTCGGCGACGTGGCGCGCGTTGAGGCCGGTCGCGGGCGACGCCGATTCCGGGCGGCCGACATAGCGGGGCCGGTCCGGAGTCATGCCGATCTCGCGCATCACCGCTTCGATCCGCCGGTCGACGAAAATCCAGGCGCCGGCATTCTCCGGCTCCTCCTGGCACCACACGACCTCGGCCTGCCTGAAGCGCGACAGTTCCTCGGTCAGCGGCCGGGCGGGGAAGGGATAGAGCTGTTCCATGCGCAGGATGCAGACCCGGTCGTTCAGGCCGCGCTCGTCGCGCGCGGCGGCCAGATCGAAATAGACCTTGCCGGAACAGAGGATGACGCGCTCGATCCCCGCGTCCGGGCCGAGGGCCGAATCGTCCCACAGGATCCGGTGGAAGGAGCTGCCGGTCGTGAAGTCGGCCAGCTTCGAGACCGCCGCCTTGTGCCGGAGCAGCGATTTCGGCGACATCACGATCAGCGGCTTGCGCGTCTTGCGCCGGACCTGCCGGCGCAGGACGTGGAAATAGTTCGCCGGGCTGGTGCAGTTCACCACCTGCATGTTCTCCTCGGCGCACAGCTGCAGGTAGCGCTCGATCCGGGCCGAGGAATGCTCCGGCCCCTGGCCCTCGTAACCGTGGGGCAGCAGCATGACCAGGCCGCACAGGCGCAGCCATTTCGATTCGCCGGACGAGATGAACTGGTCGATGATGATCTGGGCGCCGTTGGCGAAATCGCCGAACTGGGCCTCCCACAGGATCAGCGCGTTGGGCTCGGCGAGCGCATAGCCGTATTCGAAGCCGAGCACCGACATTTCGGCGAGCGGCGAGTCGATGACTTCGAACAGCGCCTGGTCCGGCGACAGGTTCTGCAACGGCAGGTATTTGGCCTCGGTCTCCTGGTCGACCAGCACGGCGTGGCGGTGGGAGAAGGTGCCCCGGCCGCTGTCCTGGCCCGACAGGCGCACCGGCGTGCCTTCCGCCAGCAGCGAGCCGAAGGCCAGCGATTCGCCGAGCGCCCAGTCAATGCCTTCGCCCTTGCCGACCGCCTTCTTCCGGGCGTCGAGCTGCCGGGCGATCTTGCGGTTCAGGTTGAATTCCACCGGCACGTCGCTGAGCTTGCGCCCGATCCGGCGCAGCTGCCCGGCGTCGACGGCGGTATCGCCGCGGATATAGTCGCCGCGCGTCGGCTCGAGCCCGGTCCAGGCGCCTTCCAGCCAGTCCGCCTTGTTCGGCTTGTAGCCGCCGGCCGCCTCGAAATCCGCCTCCAGCCGCTGCTCGAACTCGCCGACCATCGCCTCGGCGTCCCGGTTGGTCAGGATTCCCTCGTCGACCAGCTTGCGGCTGTAGACCTCGCGCACCGTCTCGTGACGCGCAATCGTGCGGTACATCAGCGGCTGGGTGAAGGCCGGCTCGTCGCCCTCGTTGTGGCCGTGGCGCCGGTAACAGAACATGTCGATCACGACATCGGTCTGGAAGGCGTCGCGGAACTCGGTGGCGATCCGGGCGACATGGACGACCGCCTCCGGGTCGTCGCCGTTCACATGGAAGATCGGCGCCTGCACGATCTTGGCGAACTCGGTGCAGTAGGGGCCGGAGCGGCTGTGCACTGGATTGGTCGTGAAGCCGATCTGGTTGTTGACGATGAAGTGGATCGTGCCGCCGGTGCGGTAGCCGTTGAGCTCGGCAAGGTCCAGGGTCTCCGCCACGACACCCTGGCCGGAGAAGGCGGCGTCGCCGTGCAGCAGCAGGCCCATCACCTGGCGCCGGGCGCTGCGAATCCTGGCCCCCCTGGCGGTGCGCTGGGTCTGCTTGGCGCGCACCTTGCCGGCGACGACCGGATTGACCGCCTCGAGATGGGACGGATTGGCGGTCAGCGAGAGATGGACGATGTTGTCGTCGAATTCTCGGTCCGACGAGGTGCCGAGATGGTATTTGACGTCGCCGGAGCCCTGCACGTCCTCCGGGTTGGCGGATGCGCCCTGGAATTCCGAGAAGATCGCCTGGTAGGGCTTGCCCATCATGTTGGCGAGCATGTTGAGCCGGCCGCGGTGCGGCATGCCGATGACGATTTCCTCGACGCCGAGCTGCCCGCCGCGCTTGATGATCTGTTCCAGCGCGGGGATGGTCGATTCGCCGCCGTCCAGGCCGAAGCGCTTGGTGCCCGTATGTTTCCTGTCGAGGAATTTTTCGAAAATCTCGGCCTGGATCAGGCTGCCCAGGATCGCCTTCTTGCCCTTGGTGGTGAATTCGGTGCGGTTTTCGATCGCTTCGATCCGTGCCTGAATCCAGGCTTTCTGGTCCGGATCCTGGATGTGCATGAACTCCACGCCGATGGTGCCGGCATAGGTCGCCTTGCAGCGGGCGATGATCTCGCGCAGCGTCGCGGTGTCGCCGAGGCCGAGATAGTTGTTGATGAAGATGCGCCGGTCGAGGTCGCGCGGCGTGAAGCCGTACGTCTCGTAGTCCAGCTCCGGATGGTCCTCGCGCACCTCGATGCCGAGCGGATCGAGCTGGGCCAGCAGATGGCCGCGCACCCGGTAGCTGCGGATCAGGATGAGCGCGCGAATCGAATCCCGGGTCGCCTCGCGGATTTCGGCGTCCGACGCGGGCGCAGCCGGCGCACCGGCCGGGCCAGCATGTGTCCGCGCTACCGCCGCGTCGCCGTTGCCCACGATCCGGGTCGCCCGGGGCGCCCAGTCCGGCCCGGACAGGTCGGCCAGCGCGGCCTGGGCGCTGTCGTCCAGATCGTCGAAAAAATCCCGCCAGTCGTCGGCGACCGAGCGCGGATCGGCGAGATAGCGCTCGTACAGGTCGACGATGAAGGGCGCGTTGGCCCCGGTGAGGTAGGAGGACGCCTCGAAGTCCCGCGCCGTCTGTGTCATGGGTCCGGCTTGCCTGCTGTCGCGGTCGTTGGCGGCCGGCCCGCGCCGGACGCCCTTAAACAGTAGGTATCCCGGCCGCTTTTGTCACCGGAAAGCGCTATCACCGTTGCGCGACGGAACGCGGAATTGCGCGCTCAACCTTTCATCGCGGCGAGCATGGTGTCGCCGATCGCCGCCGGCGAATCGGCGACGTGGAAGCCGGCGCTCTTCATGGCCTCGATCTTGTCGCCCGCCGTTCCCTTGCCGCCGGCGATGATCGCGCCGGCATGGCCCATGCGCCGGCCGGGCGGCGCGGTGAGGCCGGCGATGAAGCCGGTGATCGGCTTGGACGTGCCCGACGCCCGGTAGAATTCGGCGGCCTCTTCCTCGGCCGTGCCGCCGATCTCGCCGATCATGACGATGCCCTCTGTCTCGTCGTCGGCCAGGAACATCTCCAGGCAGTCGATGAAGTTGGTGCCGTTGACCGGATCGCCGCCGATGCCGATGCAGGTCGACTGCCCCAGGCCCGTCGCCGTGGTCTGGGCGACCGCCTCGTAGGTCAGTGTGCCGGAGCGCGAGACGACGCCGATCCGGCCGCGCTTGTGGATATGGCCCGGCATGATGCCGATCTTGCAGGCGTCGGGCGTGATGACACCGGGGCAGTTCGGCCCGATCAGCCGGGTTCCGGAATTCTGCAGCGTGCGCTTGACCCGCACCATGTCGAGCACCGGGATGCCCTCGGTGATGCACACGACCAGGGGCAGGCCGGCGTCGATGGCCTCCAGGATCGCGTCGGCCGCAAACGGCGGCGGGACGTAGATCGCGCTGGCGTTCGCGCCGGTCTGCGCCACCGCCTCGCCGACCGTATCGAAGACCGGCAGGTCGAGATGGGTGGCGCCGCCCTTGCCCGGCGTGACGCCGCCGACCATCCGTGTGCCGTAGGCGATCGCCTGCTCGGAATGGAAGGTGCCCTGGCTGCCGGTGAAGCCCTGGCAGATCACCCTCGTGTTCTCGTCGACCAGTACCGCCATGGCTACGCCGCCTCCTTCACGGCTTTCACGACCTTCTCCGCCGCGTCGGCCAGGTCGTCGGCCGAGGTGATCGGCAGGCCGGAGTCGGCGAGGATTTTCTTGCCCAGGTCGACGTTCGTGCCGGCCAGGCGCACGACCAGCGGGACGTGCAGGCTGACTTCCCTGGCCGCCGCGACCACGCCTTCGGCAATCACGTCGCAGCGCATGATGCCGCCGAAAATGTTGACCAGGATGCCCTCGACGTTGGGATCGCTGAGGATGATCTTGAAGGCGGTGGTGACCCGCTCGCGGGTCGCGCCGCCGCCGACGTCGAGAAAATTGGCCGGCTCGGCGCCATAGAGCTTGATGATGTCCATGGTGCCCATGGCGAGGCCGGCGCCGTTGACCATGCAGCCGATGGTGCCGTCCAGCTTGACATAGTTGAGGTCGTGCCGCGCGGCCTCCAGCTCCGCCGGGTCCTCCTCGTCCTCGTCGCGCAGTTCGGCGACGTCGGGATGGCGGTAGAGCGCGTTGTCGTCGAAGTTCATCTTGGCGTCGAGGGCGAGCACCTCGCCGTCCCCGGTCACGACCAGCGGGTTGATCTCGACCAGGCTGGCGTCGAGCTCGGTGAAAGCCTTGTACATCGCCGTCAGGAACCGGGTCGCCGACTTCACCTGGTTGCCCGCGAGGCCGAGGCCGAAGGCGACGGTCCGGCAATGGTGTGCCTGGATGCCGGTCGCCGGGTCGATGGCGACGCGGATGATCTTCTCCGGCGTCTCCTCGGCAACCTGCTCGATGTCCATGCCGCCCTCGGTCGACGCCATGACGGTGACCCGGCTGGTCGCGCGGTCGAGCAGGACGGAGAGGTAAAGCTCCCGGGCGATGTCGCAGCCGTCCTCGATATAGAGGCGCTTGACCTCCTTGCCTTCCGGGCCGGTCTGCTTGGTGACCAGGACCTGGCCGAGCATGGCGTCGGCATTCGCGCGGACCTCGTCGATCGATTTCACGACCCGCACGCCGCCCTTGCCGTCGGGATCGTTCCTGAACCGCCCGGCGCCCCGGCCGCCGGCATGGATCTGGGATTTGACGACCCAGACCGGGCCGCCGGTCTTCTCGGCCTGCTTCGCCGCCTCGTCCGGCGTCCAGGCGACGCCGCCGTCCGGCACCGCGATGCCGTAGCGGCGCATCAGCTCTTTCGCCTGATACTCGTGGATGTTCATGCTGGCTCCCCTGCAGGGAAATGTGGGCGGTTCCGGGCCGGGGCAGGCGCCGTTACATCAAGGGCCGGGTCGCTTCGATCAGGGCCTTCACGGCGCTGACCGATTTTTCGAACATGGCCCGCTCCCCGTCGTCGAGCTCGATCTCCATGATGCGCTCGACGCCGCCGGCGCCGATCACCACCGGCGCACCGACATAGAGGCCCGAATGGCCGTATTCGCCGTCGAGCCAGGCGGCGCAGGGCAGGACCCGCTTCTTGTCCCGGAGGTAGCTCTCGGCCATCGAGATCGCCGAGGCGGCCGGCGCGTAGAAGGCCGAACTCGTCTTGAGCAGGCCGACGATCTCGGCGCCGCCGTCGCGGGTGCGCTGGATAATCGCGTCGACCTGCGCCTGGCTGATCCAGCCCGCTTTCACCAGGTCGGGCAGCGGCACGCCGGCGACCGTGGAATAGCGCGCCAGCGGCACCATGGTGTCGCCGTGGCCGCCGAGCACGAAGGCGGTGACGTCCTCCACCGAAACGTTCATCGCCTCGGCGAGGAAATAGCGGAAGCGTGCGCTGTCCAGCACGCCGGCCATGCCGACCACCCGGTTGTGGGGCAGGCCGCAATGCTCGCGCAGGGCCCAGACCATGGCGTCGAGCGGGTTGGTGATGCAGATCACGAAAGCGTCGGGGCAATGCTCGCGGATGCCGGCGCCGACCGCCTTCATGACCCCGGCGTTGGTGCCGATCAGGTCGTCGCGGCTCATGCCCGGCTTGCGCGGCACGCCGGCGGTGACGATGACAACATCGGCGCCGGCGATCGGCGCATAGTCGGACGCGCCGGCGAAAACGGCGTCGAAGCCTTCGACCGGCGAGGCCTGGACGAGGTCCAGCGCCTTGCCCTCCGGCACGCCTTCGACGATGTCGAACAGCACGACGTCGCCGAGTTCCTTGAGGCCGGCGAGCAGAGCCAGCGTGCCGCCGATCTGGCCGGCGCCGATCAGGGCGATCTTGTTTCGGGCCATGAGCTTCCCCCGGATGTGAACGGGTCGTATGAACGGGCCGTGTGGACCGGCGGGCGTCCGCAAGAGGGAGCATGTTCCGCCGTCGGATGACGCGGGCGGGATTAGCGCGACCGGCCGGGCATGGCAACCGCGCCAAATGCGCGGGCCGTCACCGGCAGCGTCGGTCGGTGGGGCGCCGCTACGGCGTCATCTCGTACAGGTTCCAGGCAGTCTTGACGGCGACCCGGTCGTAGAGGGTGCGGGCGCGGTAGTTGTCGTCGCCGGTGATCCAGCGGATGCGGCTCCAGCCGCGTTCGGCGGCGATTTCGTTCAGCCGCGCCAGCAGCGCCTCGCCGACCCTCGCGCCGCGCGCCGCCGGATCGACGAACAGGTCGTCGAGGAAGCCGATCTCGACGCCGCGCAGCGGGCTCGGCATGGCGCGGTAATGGGCGAGGCCGACCAGCGCGCCGCCGCGCTCGGCGACCAGTGCCTCGACGACATGGCCCGGATCGTGGATCCAGCCCCACACCGTCTCCAGCGTCTCCGCGGTCATGGGCACATTGTAGAAGTCGCCATAGCCAAGGAACAGCGGCTCCCACCCCGCCCGGTCCCCCGGCACGGCAGGACGGATGATGAGGTCGGTCATGGTTTCCTCGCGCGTCATGCCAGATAGTCGCTCACGCATCGAGGCGTTATGCCCAAGGCCAGAACGGGGCAGCCGCCGTTTCGGCCAGCATCAAGCCGATATTGCAGCTTGCCCATGAAGGTGGTCGATGCTCCGAACTTCTTGTAGACCTCTTCCGTACCCTCATCCCCAGATTTGGTCAGAACTTTCCCCAATTTCCGCATGAAATCCGTGTCGAGACTGTTCCCTCTTGTGAGCAAAACGCCGACCTCAATCGCGCCCGCTGCATGGAAAGCCGAAAACGCATAAAGGTCGCGATCATATGTCTGGTCTTTGCTGTTCCACTCTAGGTCCAACGCAACTTTCCCGCTGACAAAGTCTATGCGATGCCCGTCGAGATAGCCTGCGCGGGTGTATTCCCGCAGAATTTCGTCGCCTTTCGGAGGCAAGAGCTTGACGTGAAGATCGGCGGTGATTCGAGTCTCCTGCCAATCCGGGGCGGTGAACAGCTTGTCCACATACTTGGCAATCGGCCCTTTACTGCCCCCAGGCAGGCGGATCATGGTCGTGGTGATTTCGAATGCATCCAACGCCCGAACGATCTGCGAGAACTGGCGCGGATAGTTCTGCGAGAGAATGGCGGCAGCGTTCCGGTAGCTGAGAATTTCGAATTTCTGTCTCACGGTCGGCGGAAAGAACCCCTCGACCAACGACCAATCATCGGCGACCGCGCTGGCCGTCATGGGGTGGCTGCTGCACTCGCCGAGCTATAGGCGTAGGTCGGCCAGTCCGGCCTGTAGTCGTCCACGGCCTGATTGCCCCAGACGGTCCAGCCGTCCCGCTTGCCGCGGCCGAACAGTTCGAGATACGGCCCCCAGCTGCACGCTTCGATCAGGTCGTATTGCTCGTCGGGCTTGCGCGAATGCTCGCGCTTCCGACTCGCCATGAGGTTGACCTGGCGCCGGCCGGGCGCGAGCGTTCGGGCGCCCTTGCCGCGTATGCCGAACAGAACGAGCTCCGTGACGTTGCGGAAATAGAAGCCGACGCCCCGACCGTCCGATCCGCCATCCTTGCGGATTTTGTGCCACACGATGTTGGTCTTGTATTCGAACCCCCAAGCCTTCAGGACATCGAGGCCGTGGGGCAGCAGCGCATTGGGCACCCACAGATAGCAATGCGCCGCGTCGAGCAAATGGTCCTTCACCGGCAGGCTTGCAATTTCTTCGAAAGACAGGGTCCCGTAGCGGCTCAGTCGGCGGTGTTCGGGCGCGACCTTCCCGGTCCGATTGTCGAAGCGCCACGGCGGATCGGCGAGAACCGTACCGAACTTCCGGTCTTCGATTTCAAATGCAAAATCAGCCGCCGCCCCAGAAGCCATACCCTCAAATCCTTACAGCGCTTGCGAATTTAATCATTTGAATTATAGACTGAACAAAATAAGAACACAACACCAGATATGGATCCATTCACATCCTGCACACTACAGGTAGAGATTCAAGGGTGCATCCGGCCTCCGGACGACCTGTCCACAGGTTTTCCTCGCCCGGCCCGCCCTCACGTCCGGTACGCCGGGTCCTTGCGCTCCATCAGGCGCATCAGCGCGGGCCATTCGAGGGTGTCGTCTCCCTCGGCGCCGTTGCCGGCCGCGCCGGTCTGCCACTGGGCGGCGGTGTGTTCCTGCACGGCCCGGGCGGGCAGGCTCGGCGCGCCGCCCGCCATGACGTCGAGCTGAATCTTGCAGGCCATCTCCAGATAGTAGATGCGCCGGAAGGCCTGGCTGATATTCGCCCCGCAGGCGAGCAGGCCGTGGTTGCGCAGGATCATCACGCTGCAATCGCCCAGGTCGGCGATCAGCCGCTCCTGCTCGGCTTCGTCGAGCGCAATGCCCTCGTAATCGTGATAGGCGATGCGGCCGAGGAACTGGAAGCCGTTCTGCTCCATCGGGATCAGCCCGTCCGCCAGGCAGGAGACCGCGATGCCGGCGCGGGTGTGGGTGTGGATGACCGCGTGGAGGTCGGGCCGCGCCCGGTGGATGCAGGCATGGATGACGTAGCCCGCCGGGTTGATCCGCGCGGCGGGATCGTCGACCGGCGTGCCGTCCAGGTCGACCTTGACCAGCCCGGACGCCGTGATCTCCGAATAGTGCGGGCCGAACGGGTTGATCAGGAAATGATGCTCCGGCCCCGGCACCCGCGCGGTGATGTGGTTGTAGATCAGGTCGGTCATGCCGAAATGGTCGATCAGCCGGTAGCAGGCCGCGAGTTGGACCCGCGCGTCCCACTCTTCGGCAGAGATGCCGTCGGGCCGATGGTCCGGCCGGCCGGCCGGCAGCGTGGCGACGTTCATGGCGGTTTCCTTCCCGGATCGGGCGCGTGACGCGGGTGAGAAGAACATGCCGCCGATCCGGCCCGGAAGACAAGTCTTCGGATAAGGCGCGGCGGCCCGCCCTTCGATACGCCCCTTCGGGGCTACTCAGGGTGAGGAGGGTTGAGTAATTTTCTCACCCTCATCCCGAGCAGCCCCGGATTTGATCCGGGGCGTATCGAGGGACGCTCCGCCGCAACGAAAACGATACGTTTCCACCCGGGACGGATGCGCCCTAGGCGAGGCGCCGGCGCTCCTGTAGGACAGCCGCGAACCCCAACCCGGCACACACAGCACATCCCGGAGGCGCCATGTTCTACCGGCCCGGCCACGAGCGTCACGGCCTGCCCCGCAACCCGTTCAATGCGCTGGTCGTGCCGCGGCCGATCGGCTGGATCTCCAGCCTGGCCCCGGACGGCACGGCCAACCTCGCGCCCTATTCCTTCTTCAACGCGGTGAGCTATTCCCCGCCGCAGGTCATGTTTTCCGCCGGCCCGCGCCCGCACCGCAAGGGCGAGCCCCACGCGCCCAAGGATTCCCGGACCAACCCCGAGGCAACCGGCGAGTTCGTCTGCAACATGGCGACCTGGGACCTGCGCGACGCGATGAACCTCACGTCCGAGCACGTCCCGCCCGGTGTCGACGAGTTCGACCATGCCGGCCTGACGAAAGCGCCGGCCGAGACCGTCGCGCCGCCGCGGGTCGCCGAATCGCCGATCCACCTGGAATGCCGCTATCTCCGGAGCGTCCGCCTCAAGGCGCGGGAAGGCTACGGGCCCAACGTGGTGATTTTCGGCGAGGTCACCGGCATCCATATCGACGATGCGGTGCTGACCGACGGCTTCGTCGACATGGAAAAGGTCCGCCCGATCGGCCGCCTCGGCTATCTCGACTATGTCACCGTGGCCGACGTCTGGACCATGCCCCGGCCGGACTGATCGCGCCGCCGCAAGTCCCGCTATCCGACCGCGAAGGCCTGCGGATCGAGCGGGTCCAGCCGGGCCGGATCGAACGGCCGCAGATCGACGGTCGCGGTGGCCCCGTCCGCGATCAACTCCGCCATCGCCTCGCCGGTCGAGGGGCCGTTGAGCATGCCCCACACGCTGTGGCCGGTGGCGACATTGGCGCCGGCGACGCCCGGCACCGGGCCGATCAGCGGTAGCCCGTCCGCGGTGACCGGCCGGAAGCAGGCCTGTTCCGCCAGAACCGTCGCCTCCGCCAGGTCCGACGACACGCAGGCGGTCAGGCGCTTGAGCCGCGCGACGGCATCGGGTTCGGCTGCGACGTCCGCCGGATCGACGGGGAGGCCCTGCTCGCCCGACGAACCGCAGACATAGGTCGTGCCGTCCGGCCGCGGGTAGAATTCGGGATGCGCCTCCTCCCCGCCTTCGGTCCCGACGTCGGCGAACAGGGATTCCGGCGACGGTTCATAGTCGAAGACCAGGCTGTGCGCCTTGACGCCGTAGACGGCGGGCAGCGGCAGCCAGCGGCAGGCCAGCAGCGACCACGGCCCCATCGCGACGACCACCGCGTCCGCGGCCAGTTCGGCATCGTCGACGATCGCGCCGGCCGCCCGCTTGCCGTCGGGCGACAGGGCAAGGCCCTGCACGCAGCCCTCGACCAGCCGCGCGCCGCGTTCGATCGCGCCCGCCATCATCGCTTCGGTGAAGGCCGCGGGATGGATCTGCGCCGTCGTGTCCGGTGTGCTGAGCCGGCCGTGAACCGCGCAGTCAGCGCCGAGCCAGTCCGGTGGCGGCAGGCGGCCGAAGCGGCGCATGTCCCGCCCTTCGCGGGCGACGACGCCCAGTGCCCCAACGCGCCGGTAGCCCCAGTCGCGTTCCGAGCTTTGCGCAAGCTCCGCATGCAGGTCGAAGCCGCGCTGCGCGAGCGCCTCCACGGGGGTGCCGTCGCACCAGTCGCGCGCCAGGAAGCCGCCGGACTTGCCCGACGCCGCGTTGGCGACGCCGTTGCATTCGACCACGACCGCCTCGATGCCGCGCAGGCTGAGGAAATACGCAATCGACGCGCCGATCACGCCGCCGCCGCAGATCAGCACCTTCATACCGTCCGCCTTCGCCCGGTCCCCGCGCTCATTCCCCCGCTCAGTCCGTATCCTGGCGCACTTCGAGATAGTCCTTCGACTGCATCTCCATCGGGCGCGAGACGGTGGACCGGAAGCTCATCGCAAGGGCGCTGCCGCGGTTGCGGCCGGGCAGTCGCGGTCACGCGGCGGCGAACCGGCGGATCGCGACATCCTCCCGGTCCCGTTGCGCATGCCACAGATCGTATTGCATCTGCTGCGTCAGCCAGCTCTCGGGGCTGCCGCCGAACGCCTCGGACAGCCGGATCGCCATCTCGGGGGATATCCCGAGGCGGCCGTTAAGCAGCATCGACAGCGTATTGCGCGATACCGAAAGCCCCCTGGCGGCCTCGGTCACCGTCAATCCGAGCGGTTCGAGGCACTGGCGCCGGATGAATGCGCCGGGATGGGGCGGGTCGTGCATGAGCATGAGAGAGCCTCCCTGGTGGATTCCTCTGCGAAAAGCCGCAATCGAGGCTCGACAACGCGGCAACACGCGTATCCCCCCTCCCCCAAGGGGAGGGGGATTCGATCGGGGCTCCCCTCGCAGAGGAATCCTGATCGTAGTCCGGATAATCGACATCTACGGCGTGACCGTCCTCGAACCGGAAGACCATGCGCCAGTTGCCGCACTCACTCCGCATCCTGGCGCGCTTCGAGATAGTCCTTCGACTGCATCTCCATCAGGCGCGAGACGGTGCGCTGGAATTCCATCGCGATGTGGGTGCCGCGGTAGAGATCCTGCGGCGCGCCGGCCGCCGAGGCGAGCAGCTTGACCTTCCGCTCGTAAAGCGTGTCGATCAGGATGGCGAAGCGCTTGACCGGGTTCTTCTCGTCGGGCTTGAAGCGCGGGATGCCGTCGATCAGCACGGTCCGGTAGGCCTCGGCGATGGCGATATAGTCGGCGGCGGCGCGGGCCTCGCGGCACAGCGCCTCGAACGGGAAGCGCGCGACGCCGTGGGCGGCCAGCGGCACCGGCACCTCCCGCCCCTTCACCGTCAGCCGGGCCGGCGCCGCCGCAGCGCCGTCGGTCAGGGCTTCGAACGCCCTGTCGAGCGCCCGGGTCGCCGCCGGGCCGAGCGGCGTGCGCCAGACCTGCATCGTCATCAGCCGGGCGAGCCGGTAATCCCGCGCCGCTTCCAGATGCAGCACGTCCAGCTTCGTCTTGAGCAGCGCGATGAAGGGCAGGAAGAGCTGGCGCTGCAAGCCGCCCTCGTAGAGCCGGTCCGGCGGCCAGTTGGAGGTCGCGACCACGATCGCGCCGCGGGCGAACAGGGCCTCGAACAGGCGGCCCAGGATCATGGCGTCGGCGATGTTGACGACATGCAGCTCGTCGAAGCAGAGCAGCCAGGCGTCCTCGGCGATGTCGGCGGCGACCGCGGGCAGCAGGTCGTCGACCCGGCCCCCTTTTTGCGACTCCCCGCGCCGCCGGTGCAGCCGGTCGTGGATTTCCAGCATGAATTCGTGGAAGTGGACCCGGCGCTTGCGGGCGACCGGCGCGGCGTCGAAGAACAGGTCCATCAGCATGGATTTGCCGCGCCCGACGCCGCCGTAGAGATAGAGGCCGCGCGGCGGTTCCGGGGCCTTACGGTTCGCCAATCCAAAGCGTGACAGCCAGGATCCGGCCCGGCCGGGCTCGTAACCCTTGATTGCCTGGTACAGGCCGCTGAGTTTCTCCGCCGCCAGCGCCTGGGCCGGATCGTGAGTCAGGTGCCCGGCGGCGACCCGGGCGCGCCACACCTGCAATGGCGTCCGGGCGGGTGGGGTTCCGGCAGGACCGTCGGCCATCGGCGCGGTTTCAGCCGCCCGCCTCGTCGGCGACGCGCAGGTGCCGCTCCGGCGCGGCGAGGATCGCATCGACGGCGTCGGCGACCATGCGCTCGACCAGCGCCCCGGCCGCCGGGCGGTCGGCGATCAGGTCCAGCCCCTCGCCGGCGAACGTGACGGCCGTGTCGGTGTCGCCGCCGCGCTGGGCGGCAAAGAAGCGCTCGCGCATCGGCTCGCCCTCGGCGCGCAGGGCGTCGTCGCGGCCGTGCCAGGCGTCGCTGAAAGCGTTGCGGACGGCGCGCCCGGTATAGGGTTCCGGCCAGGTCAGGCCGCGCGCCGTATCGAAAACCTTCGTGCGCAGCGTGTCGTCGCCGCCGGCGCGCTCGATCAATGCCTTCTGGTTGGCGTGGCCCAGCGCCTCCTGCGTCGCCCAGAAGCGGGTGCCGACCAGCACGCCCTCGGCGCCCAGCATCAGCGCCGCGGCCAGCCCGCGCCCGTCGGCGATGCCACCCGCCGCGGCGACCGGGACAGGCGCGACCGCGTCGGCGACCGCCGGGACCAGCGGCAGGGTCGCCCGGTCGGCGCCGTGGCCGCCGGCCTCCGTGCCCTGGGCGACGACGATATCCGCACCCTTCGCCGCGACGTCCTTCGCGTCCTTCAGGGTCTGGACCTGGCAGATCAGCGCGGCGCCGGAATCGCGGATCTTCTCCGCGTAGGGCGCGATGTCGCCGAAGGACAGCATCACCGCCGCCGGCCGCCGCTCCAGCGCCGCGTCGAGCGCGCCCGGCCGCCTGTCGAGCGCCCAGGTGATGAAGCCGATGCCGACCGCGCGGTTGCCCGCCCTGTCGAACTCGGCCGCAATCCAGTCGTCGGAGCCCCAGCCGAGCGAAGGGTCGGCATAGCCGGCGCCGATCAGGCCGAGCCCGCCGGCCGCCGAGACCGCTCCGGCCAGCGCGCCGCCCGAAACGCCGCCCATCGGCGCGAGCAATACCGGATGGTCGATTCTCAGCAGGCGGGTGATCGCGGTCGACAGCCTCATGGCTGCGGACATAGCGGCTTTTGCCGGGCGATGGCAAAGGGAATACGCATCAAATCCAATTGAGCCGGGGCAACCAAAGTTGAATTTGTTGACAGAGGTGCTCCAACGATGAAAAATAGGCTAGCGTCTTGATGCAAATAAGTACGCATTGAGCATGTAGTAGTCGTCGTTTAGAATGCCCATGGTCGATGGGTTGGACTGGAAGGAGATGAACATAAGATGGGGTCACTATACTTGAATAGGCTATCAAGCGAAGATAGACAGGAACTAATCTCAAGTCTAATGAACACGCAGAATGGCAATTGCTTTATATGTGGCAAAGAAATTGATTTAGAAGTTCATGCAAGCCGCATTGAGATTGATCATGTTGAGCCGACGAAGATTGGGGGAAAAGATGGTCCGGAAAATTTCGCTGTTACACACGATTGGTGTAATCGCACAAAGCAAGCTAGCGACCTTCGTGTAGCGAGAATACTTGTTTCTTTTGATGATATTGCAGAATCAATTTATGAGGAAAATCGATCTCCGAATCTTGGCGACGTTCTTTCCGAGTACGGGGGCGCAAAATATAGATTGCCTGTCAAAATAGAAGACACCAAATTTAAGACGTCATTTTCTGAAATTGGTGAGAATAATGTTATTTCAACACCAATATACGAGGATAAGATTTCTGGATTTCATTCAATATTTTTGAGCGTACCAATCGAGTATTTGCATCATGATGACCGAATTAATCCAAGGGCTATTGGAAAGAATCTTCGGAAGCTTATTGAAGAGTTCCACCGAAGGAGGCCACAATTGCATATAGCTTTGGGATGGATCGATACATCCAACGGTGCAAATATTAGAGTTCGAATCTTTGACGGTCAACACAAAGCAGCGGCGCAAATACTGTTAGGCGTTCGCCGGCTATTGGTTCGGGTGTTTGTTGATCCAGACGCCGACACCTTGTTGACAACAAATACACATGCTGGGACTACACTAAGGCAAGTAGCTTTTGATAAATCGGTACAGCGAAGCTTGGGTAGCTCGTTACTTGCAGATAGGATGACGCGTTACCGGCATGACCTTGGTAGAGCAGAAGATGATGAGAGTTTTTCTGAACGCGACTTAGTGAATCATTTTAGGGGAGAAGGTCGCGAAATGAGGAGGTATATTTTAGATTGGGTTCGTAACAGTATTACAACACATTCCGACAATGAGCTGCGTGATTATATTGACTATGGCGGGCGCGGAACTGAAATGCCGCTGAGCTATAGTACAATCGAGAAAACATTTTATTCTTTCTTTTTGTACAGTGATGTCTTGGAAACTTCATTCAATTACAAGCTAGAAGAGGGGATCAACCCTAGGAATCTGGAAATAGAACAAATCGTCCGCCTTATGAATACTATCGCAAGAAAGGTCTATGTTGGAATGTTTGATCATGCGCTTGGCACCCGACGTATTGAAAACAATATCCAAAAAGGAAAAGATATTCCGGAGCCACACCTTCGTTCTTTTCGTATGGCAAAGGAGGAAATTATCTATAACTGGCTTCGCTACGTTAGGCAGATTGTACAGAGCTATTTTATCACTACAGGACAACCAATTAACGAAAGAAAGATATTTCAGTATCAGATCCCAGAAACATGTTGGGACAACATAGATAACTTTATGGAAGCATTAATTCGGCTTCCATTGTGGGTAAATAAAGATTTGTCTAAGTCGGTATTTGGCGGAAAACAAAACTCCGAATACTGGCAGCATATATTCGAATCAGGCCGCACGCGCGACGGATTGGAAATAATGCCATCAGGATTAAATCTAATGGAGATGATTCAGGCGACCAAGGTCGACGCGTAGGTTTTCGCACCACACGATACTTTTTCACTCCCCCGCCGTCTCCGGCCCGCCGTCGATAACATCCAGCGGCAGGCTGCTGATTTCGGCGACGACCTGGACCAGCACCTCCGTCGCTTCGTCGAGCAGGCGCGCGCCGGTCTCCGGGCTGGCGAGGGTGGCGTCGCCGACGGCGCCGGCGGGGTTCAGATCCTGGGTCTGCCAGCCGAAACCGACCGTGCGCCCGAACGGCCGCAGATGGGCGTAGGCCTGGGCCATCTCCTCCGAGCGCGAGGCGAAGCGCTGCACCTTGTCTTCCCTCACCGCGCCGGACCGGACCGCCTGCATGATTGACGTCTCCGCCGCGCCGCCATGGATGCCGTGGGCCGCCTCGTGAACGCCGAAATGGCTCTCGGCCTGCCAGTAGCGGTAGCCGTTGAGCGGGAAGACCAGCAGTTCGTGCTTGCGGCGCAGCTTGTGGGCGACGATGTCGAGCACCGCCGGGTTGCCGCCGTGGCAGTTGAGCAGCGCCAGTTTGCGGAAGCCCGCCGCCGCGACGCCGCCGGCCAGCTCCATCAGCACCGCGATCATGGTCTCCGCCGACAGGCTGAGCGTGCCGGGAAAATCGCCGTGCTCGATGCTGACGCCGACCGGCAGGGCCGGCAGCACCAGCAACGGGATTTTGACCGGCAGCCGCGCGGCCAGCCGCTCGACCAGCGCATCGCAGATGTCCCGGTCGACCGAGACCGGCAGGTGCGGCCCGTGCTGCTCGGTCGCCGAGACCGGCAGCAGGACCACCGTCGCCGCCGGATCGAAATCCGCGAACTCTTCGGTCGTATGGTCGGCCCAGTAGCGGGAGCGGTTGGTCATGGGGGTGCGGGGCACGGGTGGTGGGTGTCTGTCTGCGCCACAATCTATGCGCCGGCGGGCCGGCGGCAAATGCCGGGGCGACGTCCGGGCGACCGTTGGGTCGGCAGAGCGGCGGTCTCAGAACAGGCGTTTCTTTTCGCCGTGCCGCCAAGCCCGCGGATCGTAGGCGATGGCGCAGCCCCACATTCCCCGCCCCGCCGCACGGGCTTCCCATTCGGCCGCCTCGTACCGGTCGCCGTAGGCGGCAATGGCGTGACCGTTGCGGACCAGCCAATCCCCGACATCCCTGCCATCGCAGGTCACGATACCGACCGCCCGTTCGTACTTGTCGACCTTCACGACCGCGACATGGACATGTTTGCCGCCAACTTCCCGGATCAGGGCGCTCTTGATGCGCTTGCCCTGATTGAACCAGTAGCCGTCCCGGTGCATTGCCCGCTGGTCGAATTCCGGCGCGTCGAGGCCGGCAAGCCGGATCTCGTGGCCGGAGACCCGCAACCCGTCGCCGTCGGTGACATAGGCCTTGCCCGCGACCGCGCGCGGCAGCCGCCTCTTCCGTCCGCGCCTGAGGAGCAGAAAGACGACAACCGCAACGGCGATGAGAGCGAGGAATTCCATATCGCGAATCGCTTGGTTGGCGTACCAAGCGGATAAACTACACACTACCTGAACGAAACGATGCCGATATACACTTTGCTTGCCTACGAAGAGTCCAGCAAGATCGACTTGACACCGGACGAAAAGCGCACGGTATCGGGCATTGCAGCCGTTCTCAAGGCGGCACGGAAGGAGCGGAAATGAGCACGTTCGGCGACGATTTGATCCGGTCGCTCAACGAGGCGTTGGCCCACGCGAAAGGCGAAAGCCCGGCGATCGTGCATACGCCCGTCGCGCCGCGCGAGGTGCGCCCCGGCGGCCGGTTTACAGGCCCAGTTTCTCGAAGGTAGCGAGCGGGAGCACGAGGCGGCGCGGCGCGGTTGCGAAAGCACGAAAGCCGTAGCGCTCGTAAAATGCCTGGGCCTGGTCGTTCTTGGCATCGACGACGAGGGCGTAGACGCCGATGGTCGCGCTGACGTGTACGACCCGGCGGATCGCGTCGAGCAGCAGCATTTCGCCGAGTCCCTGCCCCCGATAATTGCGATCGACCGCAAGCCGGCCGAGCACGGCGGCCGGGACCGGATAGTGCGGCAGCCGCTTCGCCAAATCGGGCGGCAGCGAGTCCTTCTCGAAGCTGGCGGCGCTCAGGCTGTAGAAGCCCGCGACGGTTACGGGTGAGTCGCCGACTGCGACAAAGACCTGCGCTACGCGCCGCCGGACGTCCTGAGAGGCCTGGCGCCGGAGATAGGCGTCGAGCGCCGCCTCGCCGCACGAGAAAGCGGCCCGTTCGTGATGGGCGCCGAGCGGCTCAATCGACAGGGCCGTCTCATCCACCGGTGCGTTCGCGGTAGCGGCGGGCCGCTTTCTTCAGTACCGGGTTGGGCTCCGGCGGATCGACAAGCGCATCGTAGAAGGCTTCCCATTCCGTGGCCGAAAGCACGTTCCTCTCGTGCGAAGCGATGACGCGCTCGGCTGCCGCCACCGCGTTTGCCAGCACGAATTTGCTCACGCTCGTTTCCTGGTAGGCCGCGGCGCGTTCCAGTTTGCGCTTGGTCCGGGCGTCCAGGCGCAAATGCATGCGGTCCCGTTTCAGGTCGGCAGTCTGGGGCATCTCTCGCACCGGCGTCGATCAACGACCCATAAGTGCACCATTCTGGCGTACATTTCAAGAGTGCGTGCGAATCTGCGGGCGCCGTCGGATTCCGCGCACGGCCGGGACGCTCGGCCGCCCCCGCCGCCGCCCCTTGTCCCGCGGGCGGCAGCCCCCATCTCCGGGCCAGACCCTGCCGGCATCGGGCAACCGGCGCTGCGAAACCCGGAGAACGGCATGTCAGACACCGCAAATTCCAGGGCGAAGCCCGTCGGCATCAACCATATCGCGCTCGAAGTCGGCGACATCCAGGAGGCGCTGGACTTCTACGGCGGCTTTCTCGATCTGAACATCACGTTCCAGAACGAGAAGGCGGCCTTCATCTATTTCGGCGACCAGTTCATCAACTTCATGACCGGCCGCCGCCAGGGCCCGGACGAGGGCCGCCATTTCGGCATCGCCGTGGACGACAAGCCGCTCGCCATCGAGCGGCTGAAGGAGATGGGCGTCGAGCTGCTCGATACCCGCTTCACCGATTTCCTCGACCCCTGGGGCAACCGGGTCGAACTCACCACCTACACCAACATCCAGTACACCAAGGCCGATCATATCCTGAACGGCATGGGCCTCGGCCATCTCAAGAAGACGCCCCAGGCGATCGAGGAACTGGCGAAGAAGGGCATGGCGCCGGACGCGTAGGGTGTACGGCTGCCGCGCACACAAAATCTGCTGAGACGCGTAGCGAATGCCGGTCGTTTTCCGACACGGAAACATACGCTTTCACTTCTTTTCGAACGAGGGAAGCCCGCGCGAACCGATCCATATCCACGCCGAAAGCGGTGACGGAGAGGCCAAATTCTGGTTATATCCGTCGGTGACGGTGGCCCGGAGTGCCGGGTATAGCCGTCGCTGGCTTGCACAACTGGCAGAACTGGTTTCCCGGCGGCGGGACGAGATTGAGAGAGCTTGGAATGAGCATTTCGGTCAGAGCTAAGTCGCTGCGCTTCGACCGGCACACCATGTGGGTCGAGCTCGACGACGGCCGCTCGCTCGGCGTGCCGCTCGCCTGGTTCCCCCGCCTGATGCAGGCGACGCCGAAGCAGCGCGAAAACTACCGCATCGGCTATACCGGCAACGGCCTGCACTGGGACGATCTCGACGAAGATATCTCGGTCGAAGGCCTGTTGCTGGGCCGCGGTGACGGCACGCAACCGGGCTTCGAGGCGGCTTGACGCTGCACATCGGGCGCGGGCCGGCACAGTATTCCATGCCGCCTCTGCGCCTTCCCGATACGGATGTCATCGTCGCCGGCGGTGGGCCGGCGGGGCTGATGCTCGCCATCGAGCTTGGCCGGCGCGGCGTTTCCGTGGCGCTGTTCGACGACGACAGGGCGGACTCCTTCAGCCCCCAGGCCAACGCGACCCAGGCGCGCACGATGGAGCATTTCCGGCGGCTCGGCTTCGCCGAGGAGATCCGCCGGCTCGGCCTGCCGCCGGACCATCCGACCGATATCGTCTACTACACGACCTATGGGGGCTACGAGCTGGCGCGCTTCCGCCTGCCGACCGCGCGCCAGGCCGCCGAACTGCCGAAACAGCTCTCCGGATCGTGGAGCGCCGCCGAACTGCCGCACCGGGTCTCGCAGATGTATGTCGAGCGGGTGCTGCAGCGCCACGCCGCGGCATTGCCCACGGTCACGCTGCATTACGAGCATGAGGTCGTCGCGGTGCGCGACGACGGCGGGCGCGCTACGGCGACGGTCGAGCATGACGGCAACACCCTCGAGGCCTCCGCCCGCTATCTCGTCGGCTGCGACGGCCCCGGCAGCCTGGTGCGCAAGCATCTGGGCGTGCGCTACGAGGGCGAGGCCGGGGTGCAGCGCAACTTCGCCGGCGGCCGCATGCACGCCGTGCATCTGCGCAGCGACGCGGTCAAACCGGCGATGAGTGGCCCGCCCGGCTGGATGCACGTCAACGTCCACCACGCCCGCCGCAGCTTCACGATCGCGCTCGACGGCGTCGCGGAGTTCGTCTTCCACACCCAGCTCAAGGCGGACGAGGACGAGGCCGCGCTGACCGACGCCGACGTCCGGGCCATGTTCGCGCAATGCATGGGCCGGGAGATCCCGTTCGACATCCTGTTCCGCGCCTCCTGGACCGCCGGCTTCGCCCTGGTCGCCGAGCGGTTCCGGGAGGGCCGGCTGTTCCTCGCCGGCGACGCCGCCCACCTGTTCACGCCGATGGGCGGCCTCGGCTACAACACCGCGGTCGAGGACGCGGTCAACCTGGGCTGGAAGCTGGCCGCGGTCCTCAAGAGCTGGGGCGGCAGCGCGCTACTCGACTCCTACGAGCTGGAGCGCAAGCCGGCGGCGGTGCGCAACACGGGGTATGCCCGCGTCTTCGCCGATTCACTGGGCAATTTCGTGCCCGATCCGCGGCTCGAGGAGGCGTCAACTGAAGGCGAACGGCTGCGCGCAGAGGCCGGCGCCTATTTCGGGGACCACGGACGGCGCGAGTTCAACATCCCCGGCATCACCTTCGGCACGCGCATCGACGGTTCGCCGGCAATCGTGCCGGACGGCACAAGACCGCCGCCGGACCGGCCGAACGAATACGTCCCGACCGCCTGCCCCGGCGGCCGCCCGCCCCACGCCTGGCTGGCCGGCGACGCCTCGCTCTACGACCGCTTCGGCTTCGACTTCACCCTGCTCGACCTCGACGACGATCCGGCGCGCGCCGCGCCGCTGCTGGAGGCCGCCCGCAGCGCCGGCCTGCCGCTTACGCTCGTGTCCACCGGCGAGTCCGGCCTGCGCGATCTCTACGAAGCCGACTACGCCCTTATCCGCCCCGACCAGACGGTGGCGTGGCGGGGGGACGACTTTGCGGACGCGGCGGCGGTCGTGAATGTCGTCCGGGGCGCAGGCGGGCGTTGACGCAACCCTGCGGGACGCCGGACGACGCGACAGGCGTTCGCACGCGCGAGCGAAGCCCGGATTGCTGACCGCGATTGCCCAACATATAGTGCGCGCCGGCACCGCTACCTGAGGGAGGGATATGGGCTACCGGAACATCTCCATTCCCGCGGGCGGCGAGAAAATCCGCGTCCGTGACGGTTCGCTCTCGGTGCCGGACAACCCCATTCTCGGGTACATCGAGGGCGACGGCATCGGTCCCGACATCACGCGGGCCTGCCTGCGGGTATGGAACGCGGCCATCGACAAGGCCTACCGCGGCAGGCGGCGCGTGCACTGGTGCGAGGTCTTCATGGGAGAGAAGGCCAGGGACCTCTACGATGGAGACTACTTCCCGGCGGAGAGTCTCGCCGCCCTGCGCGAGTTGACGGTCTCGGTCAAGGGGCCTCTCACCACTCCGGTCGGGAGCGGCTTCCGCTCCCTCAACGTATCCCTGCGCGAAAAGCTCGACCTATACACTTGCGTAAGGCCGGTGCGTTACTACGAGGGGGTGCCGTCGCCACTTCGCCGGCCGGAGGATGTCGACCTGGTCATTTTCCGGGAGAACACCGAGGACGTTCACACGGGGATCGAGTTCGCCTCGAAAAGTGCGAAGAACCGTAAGCTCGAGCGCTTTCTCCGGGCGGAGTTCGGGGTGGATTTAAGCGAGGATACCGCTCTCGCGATCAAGCCGATCAGCCGTTTCGCCTCGCGCCGCCTGCTGCGCAGGGCGATCGGCTATGCGATCGACAACCGGCGCGAGAGCGTTTGCCTGGTGCACAAGGGCAATATCCTGAAATACACCGAGGGCGCGTTTCGAAACTGGGGCTATGAGCTCGCGCGCGAGGAGTTCGCAGAGCACACGGTGACGGAGGAGGACGTTCATCGCCATCATGGCGGCAAGCGCCCACCGGGAAAGGTGGTGATCAAGGACCGCATCGCCGACGTCGTGTTCCAGCACATGCTGCTGCGGCCGAGCGAATTCGACGTATTGGCAACCACGAACCTCAACGGCGACTACCTGGGGGACGCGGTAGCGGCGCAGGTCGGCGGTATGGGGATCGCGCCCGGCGCCAACATGGCCGACCACCTGGCGGTCTTCGAGGCTGCCCATGGTTCGGCTCCCAAGTATGCCGACCTCGACAAGGCGAATCCAGGCTCGCTGCTTTTCAGCGGAGCCATGATGCTCGAACACCTCGGTTGGAGAGAGGCGGCGGACCTGATCACCCGGGCCTATTGTGGAGTGGTCAAGCGTAAGGTGGTCACCTACGACTTCGCACGCATGATGAAGGGCGCGAGCGAAGTCTCCACCAGCGTCTTCGCGGGCGCGATTGTCGACCGGATCGACGGGCTCGATGTCGGCAGGTAGCAAGCGTCCCCGCAACGGCGTTATTGACGTGCGGTGAGGGCGGACTCTCGAAGAGAGTGTCGGGCGATCGTGCCTTGAGCGGTTCGGCGAACAATAAACGAACGAATTGCGTGGGACAGAATTTTTGGCTATTCGGTTGCGTCGGCACGGTCGAGGCCGGACTGCCGCTGTTCCCGGTAATCGCGAACTCCCGAGCTGGATGATGTGCTCGGTTCTTTACCCATGACGATCCGTGGTCAGGCTCTTCCGAGACCGGAATGGTTGCGCCTCACGAGCGAGGCGGCCCTCGAGCCGGATCGCCCGATTTGCGATCCTCATCATCACCTGTGGGACCGGCTGGACGAGCCTTACTTCGCGGAGGAATTCGCTCAGGATCTACAAAGCGGACACAATATCGTTTCCACCGTATTCATAGAGTGCGGTTCCCGTTACCGGGCCGACGGGCCCGAGGGGTTGCGGCCGGTCGGCGAAACCGAGTTTGCGGTGGAGGAGGCGGAGCGCGCTGCAGCCTCGCCGGATGTCGCTACGGAGGTCGCGGCCGGAATCGTGAGTTTTGCGGACTTGCGCCTGGGCGCGGAGGTCAGCCGCGTTCTCGCCGCTCATGCCGAGGCCGGGCGGGGGCGCTTTCGCGGTATTCGCCAGTGCGTCGCGGTCGACACTGATGCGCACGTCCCGAAGCACCGGACCCTGCCGCCGGCCGGGCTTCTGGCCGAGCCGGCATTTCGTGACGGCTTTGCATGCCTGCAGCCCTTCGGCGCGAGCTTCGAGACGTGGTTGTACCACCCGCAGCTCTCCGGCCTGACAGATCTCGCCCGGGCATTCCCGGAGACGAGCATCGTGGCGAACCACGTTGGCGGCCTGCTCGGCGTCGGTCGATACGCAGAAGATCGACAATCGGTCGTCGCCGGCTGGCGCGATTCGATATCGGAACTAGCGCGGTGTCCGAACGTCGTGGTTAAACTCGGCGGGCTCGGAATGACGCTGTTCGGCTTCGGCTGGGAGAGCCGGTCGCGGCCTCCGTCGTCGGAGGCGGTCGCTGCGGCCATCGCACCCTTCATCGATCACTGCATCGACTGCTTCGGCATCGAGCGGGCGATGTTCGAGAGCAACTTCCCGATGGACAAGGTTTCCTGCGCTTACGGCATTATGTGGAACGCGTTCGAGCGCATCGCGGCACGCTATTCCGCGTCCGGGCAAGACGCTCTGTTTCACGACAACGCGGTGCGCTTCTACCGCCTAGACGCCGCCGCCTGAGATCTGATCCGGGAGCGTGCGGCCCGTATGCCGTTCCCTGAGCCCGATACCCGGTGCGGGCCGCTAGGGGGGAGAATGCCAGAAACGGTCGGCAAGGGCGGGTAGCGGCCCCGCCCCGAATTCCAGGATCGTCTCGATGAGGTATCTGTCCAATTCGACGGTCAGCGCAGGGTCGTCGCGCTCGAGCGCTTGGCGGGCCGAAGGGGTAATCAGCACAGTGCGGCAAGGCTTCTGCGCCATTACGGAACTCTCCGCGAGATAAGAGCCGAAAGCCGCCTGGGGTGCCAATACATCGCCGGGGCCGCACTCCTGCATCCGTGCTCCGGCCTCCGCTGTGTGCGCAACGGCCCGGCCCTCGGTCAGGAACTGCATGCCCTTCTGCATTTCGCCGCTGACCACAATGGTCTCCCCAGCGGCGTAGGTGCACGGTTGCAACCAGGCTTCGAGCCGCTCGGTCAGCGCCTCGAAACGGGCCTGTCTGTCCAGTTCGCGTAAAGCGTGGTCGATGGAAATGTCGAACAGGGCGCCCCGCGCGTCTTCCGATTCGGCGCTCTGACGTTCCCACTCGGCAATGACCATATCCTCGCACCGCTCTAGGCCGCGGTCGAGGTCTTCTTCGAAGATCAGTTTTTGCCACTCGTTCTCGGAGAGTCCGGGGCGCAGGATAGACCGGGTTCGCTCAGTCATCGCGCTCAGGACGGTTTGTGTCCCCTGGGCGTTCGCCGCGCGGATGGATCGGCAGACGACATTCGCAGCCGAGATGTCGAACCCGGAGACGTCAGCGAAATCCAGTAGCAGGCTTATCGGGGTCGGATCGGCCCTGAGTGTCTCCTTGAGGCGGTCTCCTAGGGAGGAGGCGTTGCCGAAGATGATGTAGCCGCGCAGGCGATAGACGCCGACCCGGTCGCCCTGGGCCCGAAGTATGACGCGGTGGATGGCGGAGAGAACCCTCTTGCTCCGATGCTCGCGGGATGTGAACGAAGCGCCGACCACATCCACTGTGCTGTAGCGCACGACGAAGAAGATGACCGCTGCCACAAGGCCCAGGACTACGCCTTCGAGAAATCCGAAGAAGCCAATGACGAGAGCAACCAGAAGAATCATGCCATAATCGGTTCGCGGCAGCGTCTTGACCGTTGCTACCAGCCAGTCTTTCAACAGGCCGAGCCCAACGAAGAGCGCCAAGCCGCCGAGCAGCGGCATCGGGAGAAATGCCAGCAGCTTACCGCCGAAGAACAGAATCGAGCCCACGGAGAGGGCCACGACGATCCCGGTCAGGCGCGTTTCGGCGCCGGTCGCATGGCTGATCAGCGACATGGGGCTTGAGTTACAGCCCGGGTGGCTTGCGCCCAGGGCGGCAACCAGGTTGGCCGCTCCCTCGGCCTGAAATTCCCTGTTCATATCGAGTTCCGTGCCGCTGCCGAGTTCCAGCGCACCCGCGTTCAGCACGATGCAAATCAGTGTAATCAGCGTGACGCCTAGGACCCCCGGAAGTTGGGATGCCACCACGTTCCAGCTCACATGGGTCAGGCCACCCGGTTCGATGGGCGGCCAGGAGGTGCCGGCCGGCATGCCCACGAACAGGATGCCGGCCGCGCGCGCCTCCTCTACAGAGATGCCGAGAACAAAGAGCACGGCGTGGCAGAGCCCGACGGCGAGCACCACCGAGGCGGGCAGGACGAGATAGTGGGGCCGGAGCTTGGTTACCAGCAGGACCACAGCGGCATACGCGACGCTTGAACCCCATTTCGGAATCATGTCGGGAGCGAGCAGTTCGGGAAGCGTCTCCCATGTGAGCGTGATGCCGGACGCGATCGAGATGCTGCTCACGGTCAGGACCCCGCCGAGCCCCGCAAGGAATCCGCCTACGATGGGATAGGGCATGAAGCGAAACAGGTTGGCGAGCCGGAGCCTTCCGATAAGCAAGAAACAGAGTGCGGTTATCAGGGTTGTGAGGGCGACTATGGCAATCATTGTCGCTAACACCGCCTCGCCGCTTGCCGAGGACATTTTCGCAGCGACCGCGCTCCCTATCGCCAACATCGCGACCGCCGGCGCGAAGTTGGGCATGGACACCGTGCCTTTGTAGGAGCCGGCCATGGCCGTTATCAGGCACATGGCGAAGCAGCCCAAAAGTATCGTCCCGGTGCCTTGGGCAACGAAGGGGGCCAATGGGCCTGCGAAGACGGTGGTGGCCTGCGTGGGGCCGAAAACCACGAGTAGCAGAGCCAAAACCAGGCCGGTGGATACGGCAGCGGGGAGCTTGGTCGATCGGGCGTCGGTGAGCAGCTCTGAAGCGAGACTGCGCATCACGCGAGTCCGGCTCCTCGAGACGCCACAGAGGTCCTCGGGCGTGGCTGCCACGCAAGCGGGCTACCGGGAGCCGCGAATTTCCCTGAGCAGGGGCGCAAGCCCTGCCGCTCGCGGCGAAGCTCCCTGCAGCGGCGCGGGCGCCAGGAATTGCGCCGCAGCGGGTTCATGCCCGGGACCGCAGCCAGCCTGAACATCTTCGCCGGCGCATCCCGGTTCCGATTTCTCCCTGCGAAGGGAAAATCCGTCAGCCTGACCGATGCCGCATGCTGCCCTCGGCATGGACTCACCGATCGACCCCGTCGCAACCGATACCTCACCCGAAGAGCACGCATGCGGGGCAATTTCTACCGGTCCATTCCGTTGCCAGCCGTTGCTGTTCCCTGTCCGAGCCGGGTATATGCTGCCAGCTTCGATTCCGGCCTGCAATCCAAAAGCGGAAGCCCGGTCCCGACGCAACCTGTCCTTGATTTGTTCACGCGACGGTTTTCTAACAAAACTCCGGCTCGTGGAGCGCCGCCGAACTACCGCACCGGGTCTCGCAGGTGTATGTCGAGCGAGTGCTGCAGCGCCACGCCGCCGCCCACCTGTTCACGCCGATGGGCGGCCTCGGCTACAACACGGCGGTCGAGGACGCGGTCATCCGCCCCGACCAGACGGTGGCGTGGCGGGGGGACGATTTTGCGGAGGCGGCGGCGATCGTGAATGTCGTCAGGGGCGCAGGTGGGGTTTGACGCAACCCTGCGGGACGCCGGACGACGCGACAGGCGTTCGCAGTTGTCTCGAAAGATCGGACTCCCATGTCCGCCAGCCGTCGCCCGAAATGGGAATTCCGCCTGCCGATGACCGAGGATTCGACCAGGAAGAGCGCTTCCGCAGGGCGGGACCGCGTGCTGCTCGGCGCCGCCCTGGTCGCGGCGGCGGGGCTGATGTTCGCGCTCGCCGGCATGGCGATCAAGATGGCCGGGGCGCATCTCTCCAGCGTCGAGGTGCTGTTCTGGCGCAACGTGCTGAGCCTGGCGATCCTGGCGCCGTGGATCCTGTGGCACTGGCCCCGGTCGCTGCGCCCGGAACATGCCGGCCTGATGGCGATGCGCGGCGTGGCGGTGGTGGCGTCGCTGCTCTGCTACTACTACGCGGTCAAGGTCCTGCCGCTCGCCGAGGCGGTGCTGCTGAATTTCAGCTCGCCGATCTTCGTTCCGCTGCTTGGCTTTCTGCTGTTCCGGTTCGCGCTCGACCGCACGGTGCTGCTCGCCGTGCTGATCGGCTTCCTGGGCGTCGCCCTGATCCTCAGGCCGGGGACGGAATTCTTCCAACCCGACGCGCTGATCGGGCTGGCCTCCGGCGCGCTCGGCGGGCTCGCCGCGGTCGCCGTCTGGCGCATGCCGGCCGGCGAAAGCCCGGTGCGCATCGCGGTTTTCTTTGCCCTGATCGGCATTGTCATCACGGCGGGTCCGGCGCTCGTCGCCAACCCTTCCCTGCTGCCGCCGGCCGAAGCCTGGCCGCCGCTGATCGCGCTCGGCCTGTTCTCGACCGCCGCCCATATCCTGTTCGCCCAGGGCTGCCTGGTCGCGCCTGCGGACCGGGTGAGCCCGCTCGACTACACCGCCGTCTTCTTCGCCGCCGGCCTCGGCTGGCTGATCTGGGGCGAGGGCATCGACTGGTTCGTGGCCGCCGGAACCGCGCTCGTCGTCGCCGGCGGCGTCATCGCCATCCGCAAGGGGCGGGGCGAAGGCGAGGCGTGAGGGGAGCGATGTTCCGGGAGAGGCGATTGCCTGCAAAGCGGAATTGGCGGAGATTGGATCGATGACGGCTATCGACACCAGAGTGGAACGCGGCAGCGGCAATGTCTTCGCGGATCTCGACCATCCCGACGCAGCCGCGCATCTTCTGAAGGCGGAGCTTGTCAGCCGCATCGATGCCATCGTCAGGCAGCGCAGGCTCACACAGGTCGAAGCGGCGAAAATCCTCGGCCTTTCCCAGCCCGACGTTTCGAGATTGTTGCGCGGCAACTTTCGCGACTTTTCCATGGAGCGCCTGCTCCGCCTGCTGACGGCGCTGGGGCGCGATGTGGAAATCGTCGTTCGGAATCCCCGATCGACACGGGGCGGCCAACTTAGCATCGTCGCTGCCGGACAGGGCTGAATGACATGGGGACGCTGCTGCCCTCTTCTGTCCGGTTGCACGGCATAACGCGTTAGGTAATATCCGGCCGGCTTTCCTTGCCGGCTGCACGCGCCCGGCTTCCGCAACCCGACAGGCCCGATCCCGATGGCAGACACCGACGCCCCCGAGATTATCGAGGTGAGCGAGCGCAGCGTGTCCTGCGACGGCGGCGGCGGGGCGCTCGGCCATCCGAAAGTCTATCTCAACATGGGCGACGGCGATTTCGTCGAATGTCCCTATTGCGACCGCCGTTTCGTGCTGGCGCCCGGCGCCGGCTAGACCGGCCCCCTTCACGTCTCTTCACGCCGCGCCGCTTTCCGGCACGCCACACTCCCGGCATCTGACAGAGCACCGAACACGACCTCCAACAGGAACTTCCCATGAAACTCGCATCCTTCATCCTGAACGACACGCCGACCTGGGGCGCCGTGGACGGCGACTCGGTGATCGACCTGGGCGGCCTCGCCCCGACCCTCAAGGCGGCGCTGGCCGGCGGCCTGCTCGGTGCGGCGGCCGAACGGGCGGCCGGGCTGGGGCCGTCGGCGGCGCTGGCGGATGTCGATCTGCTGCCGGTCATTCCCGACCCGGACAAGGTCATCTGCGTCGGCCTCAACTACAAATCCCATATCGAGGAAACCGGCCGCTCCGACAGCGACTATCCCGTGCTGTTCACCCGCTGGGCCAACACCCAGGTCGGCCACGGCGCGCCGATGATCCGGCCGGTCAACTCGACCAAATTCGACTATGAGGGCGAACTGGCCGTCGTCATCGGTTCGGCGGCGCGCCATGTCAGCGAGGCCGACGCGCTCGGCCATGTCGCCGGCTACAGCTGCTACAACGACGGCTCGATCCGCGACTGGCAGCGCCACACCCACCAGTTCACGCCGGGCAAGAATTTCGAGGGCACCGGCGGCTTCGGGCCGTGGCTCGTGACGACGGACGAGATTCCCGATCCCTCGGCCCTGCATCTCCGGACCCGGGTGAACGGCCAGGAAGTGCAGAACTCCACGACCGACCTGCTGATCTTCACCGTGCCGGTCCTGATCGAATACATCTCCGCCTTCACGACGCTCGAACCGGGCGACGTCATCGTCACCGGCACGCCGGGCGGCGTCGGCTTCAAGCGCAACCCGCCGCTGTTCATGAAGGGCGGCGACACGGTCGAGGTCGATATTTCCGGCATCGGCGTGCTGTCGAACCCGGTCCGCGACGAATAGGCGGGCGGCCCGGATCGACGGCCTCCATCCGCCGCCCCGACCTTTCGAGAATGCGCCGCCATGCCGGCGCCATGACTGCATCGGCCGGTAAGACCGGGACAGCCGGACGGACCCGCTGGACCATCGTCCTGCTCGGCATGTTCGCCGGCATCATGGTGGCGTTCCAGATCGGCAAACTGCCGGCGGCGATTCCCACGCTCCAGCGGGAGCTCGGTCTCGATCTGGTCGAAGCGGGCTGGGTGCTGGCGGTATTCCACGCTCTGGCCGCGGCCATCGGCGCGATCGCCGGCGTTCACGCCGACCGCTGGGGCATCCGCCGGGTCGCCTTCGCGGGGCTTCTGGCGACCGGGCTCGGCGCTGCTGCCGGCGGGCTGTCGGACGGTCTGACCCTGCTGTTGCTCTCGCGAATGGTCGAGGGCGTCGGTTCGATCACCGTGCTGGTCTCCGCGCCGGCGCTGATGCTGCGGGCAAGCCGGCCTGGCGACCAGGGCCTCGCCATGGGGATGTGGGGCTCCTTCATGCCGACCGGCATGGCGGTCATGACGCTGCTGACGCCGCTCCTGCTCGCGCTTGCCGGCTGGCGCGGCCTCTGGATCGTCAATGCCGGCCTGGTCTGGCTGTTCGCCGGCCTGTTCTGGGCTGCCACCCGGGGGGCGCCGGATCCGGCCGGACCGGGCGGTGCCGGGCCGGGGCCATGGCGCGAACTGGCCGTTGTATTGCGCCGCACCGGGCCGTGGTTGCTCACGCTGGTCATGGGCCTCTATGCCGCGACCTATCTGCCGATCCTCGGCTTCCTGCCCAAATACCTCATCGAGCATCACGGCTATTCGCAGTCTGCGGCGGCGGCCTGGGTGGCGCTGGCGATCTGGGCCAACGCGGCCGGGAACCTGACCGGCGGCTGGCTCGGCCATCGCGGGGCGCCGCGCTGGCTGTTGATGATCGTCGCGCTGACGACCATGGGCGTTACCGGCTGGCTGACCTACCAGCCCGGCTTCAGCGGCGAGGCGCGCCTGGTCTTCGCGTTCGTCTTCTCCGGCGTCGGCGGCCTGCTGCCGTCGTCGATCTTCGGCAGCGTGACCCGCCACGCGCCGGACAGGAACCGGGTCGCCGGCATCAACGGGCTCATTCAGCAGAGCACCAATGTGGGGCAGCTCGCCACGCCGCCATTATTCGCAATGCTCGTTGCTGCCGGCGGCTGGCCGCAGGGGCCGTGGCTGATTGTGGGGCTGGCCGCCGCCGCCATCGGTTTCGCCCTGCTGCTGCGCCGGCTCGAACGGCGGGGCCGTGTTGTGCAGTCGAAGCGGTCTCTCCTGGCGCGAGAAAATTTGGCAACCGCAAAGCCTCTCGATAGTGGGCGCGATGCCGCCGTTCCACCGGTACGGAAGACCGACGTTGCGCAAGGGGGGATCGACCCGGCGGCTGCCGGGACACCCCTGCAATCTCCACAGTTCAACGAATTTGTGAGAAAACCGTTACGTCGAACCGGGCCCGTCGATTGGCCGATTGCTGTTTTGCCGCCTGCGGTTCTCGCTGCGCTTGGCGCCCGCACACCCACTGTAAGGCTGTCACGCGAGACGGCCGCCAAACAAGCGTCGCGCCGTTCGGATGTCCGGCCCGAAGACTATGCGGTCGTTCAGCTGATCCTCGACCAGGGAGAACTGTTCAAGGCATCCGAGAGGCACGCTGTCGGCTTCCTCCAATGGGACGGCAGGATGTGGCGCGCCGTCATCAAGATTACGGCCGACCGGGCGGAGACTTTTCTTGCAAGCCTGCACAAGGCGAAAGACCGCGACTTCAGGGCGGCGCGTCGGCGGCTCACAAGATTTGACAGGGACGCATGAAAAAATTGGCGCCGGGCGGGTCGCCCAACCCCGCGCTCGCCCGAAGGCATGAGAGGATGGCGAAATGCTTCCGGCGCCATCCGTAATGTAGGCCGCCGCACCGGCAATAGCAACCGCATCGGGAGTATCGGCGTCTTTTCCGGCCTGGCAGATTGCCTTGCGCCAACCGGATCGGCGTTAACTCGCCGCCAGAGTCGGGTGTTCCTCTTCGAGGCCCTCCGGGTCCTGGTGGATGATGACCTCGGCGCTCGGAAAGGCCTGCATGATGGCGGCTTCGACCTCGTCGGCGACGGTGTGGGCGCGCATCAGCGACATGTCCGGGTCCATTTCGAGGTGAAACTGGATGAAGGTGTCGCCGCCTGAACGGCGCGAGCGCAGGTCGTGCAGCGAACGCGCTTCCGGGTGGCTCAGCGCGATCCGGCGGATCTCTTCCCGCTCCGCGTCCGGCAGTTCGCGGTCGAGCAGCATGTCGAGCGAGGCCATGCCGACCTTGCGCGCGTTCCACAGCAGCCACAGCACGATGCCGACGGCAAACAGCGGATCGAGCCAGGTCCAGCCCCACATCGCATGGGCGCCGAGCGCGACGATGACGCTGCCGTTGAGCGCCAGGTCGCCGGCGTAGTGCACGGAATCGCCCTCGATCGCGACCGAGCCTGTGCGCCGCACGACGTAGCGCTGGAAAATGACCAGCGCCAGGGTCAGCACGACGGAAAACACCATCGCCGCGATGCCGATGGCCTCGTCATGGACCGGCCGGGGATCGAAGAAGCGGCGCACCGCTTCGATCAACAGCAAGGCGCCGGAGCCGCAGATGAAGGCGGCCTGGCCGAGGCCGGCGAGCGCCTCCGCCTTGCCGTGGCCGAAGCGATGCTCCCGGTCGGCCGGCTCGACTGCGTAGCGCACCGCAAGGAGGGTCACGATGGAGGCCGCGGCGTCGAGCAGGGAATCGACCAGCGACGAAAGGACGGCGACCGAATCCGTCATCAGCCAGGCGGCGAGCTTGGCCGCGATCAGCAGGGTCGCAACGGCGACCGAAGCGATGGTCGCCAGCTTCTTGAGGCGGATCCGGGCGGCGGCTTCGGCGGCGCGGGCGTCGGCGGGTTCGGGCATGGCCGGCAGAACATAGGCCCGCCGCTGCCCTGCCTCAACAACGGCCGGCCCCGCCGGGCCGCCCCGGCGCCGCGCGCCCGGCCCGGCGCAGGAGTCCGGACGCCTCCGGGCAAAGAAAAGCCCGGTCGGCGCCGGACCGGGCTCGGGAGGAGAGGAAAGGAAGCGGAAAGCGGGCCGAAGCCCGCAAGGGTCAGGACGCGGCCGGCTTGCCGTTCGGGCCGTCGCCGTTGCCGTTCGACCCGCCGTCGGCATAGGCGCTGCCGGCAAAGCCGCCGCCGTTGCGTTCCGCCATGAACTGGTCGAACTCGGCCTGGTCCTTGGCGCGCCTCAGACGGTCCATGAACATGGCGAACTCGCGGCGTTCCTCGTCCAGCCGGCGCAGGGTTTCCTCGCGATACTCGTCGAAGGCGGCGTTGCCGGTGGACGGGCCCCGGCGCATCCTGCTCTTCATGCTCACCCAGTCGCAGGAATCGGCGCAGCTGCCGAGCCGGCCGGTGAACAGCAGGAAACCCAGAATCGCGAGGCCAATCGGCCAGAACACGATGAATCCCAGGACCATGATCGCAATCCATGCCGGTTTCGGCAGGCTGGGTCCGGTCCACTCGCGGCTGTGGCGGGCGGGGTTTTCCCGGGCCATCGATGCTGCGGTCATTGAAGTCCTCCTCGGTTGGTTTTGCCGTCAATGTAAAACGACTTTACATAGATGGGCGCTGAACGCGCGGATACAAGAAGTCCGTCGAAAAAATCTTGCCGGCGGTTTTCCGGCGCCGCGTTACGGCGTGACGCCCAGGCCTTTCAGGTAAATCTCGACGCCGAGATCGAGCATCCGGTGGCGCGACAGGGCCGGCGCGCCGCCGCTCCGGCCCAGGGTCGCCGCGCCGTGGGCGAGCGACCAGATATGGAAGAACACCGCTTCCGGCGGCACGGACTGGCCGGCCGGATCGTCGCCCTTCAGCCCCTCCGTCACCGTGGAAAGGGTGCGGTAGGCGCGGTCGGCCGCGTCATGAAAGGCCGGGTCGCCGTCGGGCGGCAGTTCGGCCTCGAACATGGCGGCATAGTAAGCCCGTTCGGTCAGGGCGAAATCGAGATAGGCGTGGCCCAGGCGCCGGAACGCGGTCAACCGGTCCGGATCGCCGCCGGCCCAGGCATTTTCCAGACTGTCGGAGAATTTGGCGTAGCCGCGCCGCGCCACCTCGGCCAGCAGCGCTTCCCGGTCCTTGAAATGCCGGTAGGGCGCGGCCGGGCTGACGCCGGCCAGGCGCGCGGCCTCGATCAGCGAAAAGCCGTGCGGGCCCTTCTCCAGGATCAGCACGCGCGCCGCCGAGACCAGCGCTTCCTTCAGGTTGCCATGGTGATAGCCGCTCTTGCGCAGGCCGGCGCTGGCGTCCTTATTTCCTTTCGATCGCATAATGTTATACCTTTTAACATTATGCGCGTCGATGCAACAGCCAGCACGTCGCAGGCCCGGACACCGTAGGGCGACCCAATGGTCTTGGCGCGCCCTGCCCACGCCGCGTCGGCCGATTCGGCCGAAAGCGGAAGAGTGCCAGGCGTCCGATGATTCCGGGACGCCGGTTGACCGGACTTCCTACTTCTTCGGCGGGTTGTTTCCCCTGCCGCCACCCGAAGGATTGCCCGTTCGGCTGGGCCAATTCGGATTGCCGCCGCCTTTGTTTCCGGCTCCGCCACGCCCACTGCCGCTCCCGCGCCCGCTGCCGCTCTTGCTTCCGCTACCGCGCCCGCCGCCGCTGTTGCCGCCTCGTCCCTTCGCCATCTCGAAATCCTTTCGCCGATGCTTGAATACGGGTTTCCATTCTCTGAAACGAGTGAGCAAGGCGAATCCGTCGGCACACGCAGGCATCGCACCGCCCGGCGCGAGATGACATGTTGGATGCGATGGAATCGGCGGGGCCAGGCTGGCTCCGCAACGCAACGGCCTAATAGCCGTAAGCCTTGGCGAACAGTTCGATCGGGTGGGGCGCGCGGTCCGGCGGTTCGGCGCCGTCGATCCGTTCCATCCCTTGCAGGATATGGGCGCCGGCGAGCGGGCATTCCGAGGCGATGTAGGCATTGTCCGCCTTGGCGGCATCGCGCATGACCGGCTTGCCGACCTTCATGCCGGTCTCGAAATTGTCCTTCATCACGCCCCACGAGCCGCCGTGGCCGGAACAGCGCGCCAGGATCTTCGGTTTGGTTCCCGGAATCAGGCGCAGCAGTTCGGCGGCCTTGACGCCCATATTCTGCGCCCGCGCATGGCAGGCGACGTGCAGGGTGACGCCGCCGTCGAGCGGTTGCAGCCCCGCGGCCAACCCCTCGGTCTTCGCAATGTCGACGACATATTGCGCCGCGTCGAAGCAGTTCTCCGAAAGCAGCCGGATATCTTCGTTATCCGGCAGCAGCAGCGGCCATTCGAATTTCAGCATTAGGGCGCAGGAGGAGACCGTCGCCACGATGGCGTAGCCCCGGTCGATCCACGGCCTGAGCGCCGCGGCCGTCCGCGCCGCACCGGCGGCGACCGCGTTCAGGTCGCCCTGCTCCATCTGGGGCATGCCGCAGCAGCCGGGATAGACGACCTCCGTCTCGACGCCGTTGCGCGCCAGCACCCTGAGCAGGGCGACGCCGATTTCCGGGTTGTTGCCGTTGCCGTAGCAGGTCGCGTAGATCGCCGCCTTGCGGCCGTACGCCGGCGCATCCCGGTCGACTTCCGGCGTTTCGGCGGCGGCGCGTTGCTCCAGGGTCCGGGGCGCGAAAGCCGGCAGGGCGGCGTCCCGATGCACGCCCGCGACCGCCTCGAGGGCCGGCCGGGTCAGGCGGTTGCCGCGTTGCGCCGCCCAGTTGGCGAGGCCGGATGCGGCGCGGCCCAGCCGGTTGTTGCGGTCGGTCCGGGTGAGTTGGCGCTCCCGGAACCCGCGCTTGCCGTTGCGGTGCTCGACCGCCCGGTAGCGCAGCATGAGATGGGGGAAATCCAGGTCGAATTCGTGCGGCGGCACATAGGGGCACTTCGTCATGAAGCACATGTCGCAGAGCGTGCAGCCGTCGGCGACCTTCCTGAAGTCCGCGCTGTCGACGCCTTCAAGCTCGGCGTCGCCGGCCGCGTCGATCAGGTCGAACAGTGTCGGGAAGGACTCGCACAGGTTGAAGCACAGCCGGCAGCCGTGACACACGTCGAACACGCGGCGCAGCTCGGCGTCGAGCGCCGCTTCGTCGTACCACGCCTTGTCCTGCCACGGGATGGCGCGGCGGACGGGGGCTTGCAGGCTGCCTTCGGTCATGGCTCCTGTTTCGGATATCGGGATTCGGCAGGAAGCGCGCAAGGCGCGGGCCGGAGCGGGGACCGGGCGGCTGCCGCCCGATCCCGCCTGCCCGGCCCGGACAGGGTGTCAGGCGATTTCGCCGAGCGCCTTCTGGAAGCGGCCGGCGTGGCTCTTTTCGGCTTTCGCCAGGGTCTCGAACCAGTCGGCGATCTCGTCGAAGCCCTCGTCGCGGGCGGTGCGGGCCATGCCCGGATACATGTCGGTATATTCGTGGGTCTCGCCGGCGATGGCGGCCTTCAGGTTGTTCTCGGTGTCGCCGATCGGCTCGCCGGTCGCAGGATCGCCGGTTTCTTCGAGAAACGCCAGATGGCCGTGGGCGTGGCCGGTCTCGCCCTCGGCGGTCGAGCGGAACACGGCGGCGACGTCGTTATAGCCCTCGACATCGGCCTTCTGCGCGAAATACAGGTAACGGCGGTTGGCCTGGCTCTCGCCGGCGAACGCGTCCTTGAGATTCTGTTCGGTTTTGCTGTCTTTCAGGGACATGAATGGCTCTCCTCTCTGGGCCGGTGCGTTACCGGGGAAGCGTTCCCCGGAGGTTTCGGAATACTGGACAGGGCGCACTCCACGCCGCCGGGACCTGTCTAGTCCGGGGCGGATGCCGAGTCAACAGTTTAGATTTGTTCTAATCTGGTTGTAGACTGCACGCCGCCCCCGAACCGACAGGCCGCGCCGGATCTAACCGGCATCGCGCAGACGCACGATCACTTCGACGCGCGCAACCTCCGTGCCGGCCGGCGCCCGGGGGACTCCTTCCACGGCCAGCCCCTCGGCCTCGAAATCGGTCAGCGCGCCGGTCGCCTCGTGGAAGAAATGGTGATGGTCTTCCAGGTTGGTGTCGAACCAGGAGCGGCCTGAATCGACCACGACCTCGCGCAGCAGGCCGGCTTTGCGGAACTGGTTGAGCGTGTTGTAGATGGTCGCCAGCGAGACCGGGATCTCCTCGCGCCGCGCCTCGGCATGGAGCTGCTCGGCGGTGACGTGGCGGTTGCCGCCCTCGAACAGCAGCCGCGCCAGGGCCAGCCGCTGGCGCGTCGGCCGCAGCCCAGCATTGCGCAGGCGTTCCAGCATCGGAGCGAACGGGCGGTCTTTCATAACGCCCATGATATGGTATCGCGTAGTTTAGAATCAATCTTGAATTTGCCCGGCGCTGACAAGGCGCGAAAAGCAGCCCGCCCCGATCCGGCGAATGTGCGGGCCGGAAGAAATCGCGCAACCGAATTCCTTGAAATGCCGCCGCCATTCCTTACTTTCTCGAAAAGTAAGGAATTCGAGAGAAGTAAGGAATCCCGAGCGAGTAAGGAATATGGCACCGTCGACTACCGCCAAGGTCACTTCCAAAGGCCAGATCACCATCCCCAAGCATGTGCGCGAGTCGCTCAGGCTCCGGCCCGGCGACAAGGTGCGTTTCGAGATCGAGGAGGACGGCTGCGCCCGAATGCGGGCGATGAACCGGTCGATCGACGACATCGTCGGCATGCTGAAGCCGTACACGACGGTTCGACTCACAGCCGAGCAAATCAAGGATTCGGCGCGGGACGCGGCCGCCGAAGATGTGATGCGGTCCTTTGATCGGCGTTGACACGAATTTCCTCGTCCGATTGGCCGTCGCGGACGATGAAATGCAACTGGCCCAGGCACTAGCGTTTATTCGCGCACATGCTTCCGCGGACATTCCGCTGCTCGTCAACTCGATCGTCCTTTGCGAATTTGTTTGGGTGCTGACGCGAATATATCGACTGCCCGTCGAACGCGTCGCACAGAATGTCGAGCAATTTCTCGAATCGCCGGCATTTCGAATTCAGGATGAGGCGCTCGTTCGATCCGCCGTTCAGGCTATGCGCTCCGGCTTCGATTTTGCTGACGTACTCATCGGCAGCGTCAACCAATCGCTTGGCGCCTCCTTGACCGTTACATTCGATAAGCGGGCACAAACGCTGGACGGATTCGAACCGGTAGCCTGACCGGCTGCTCGAAACTCAGATCTGCGCCGCTCCCTTCGGTTCCTTGCCGCTGCCGCCACCGCCGATGATTATGCCGGTGCGGCCCTGCCGCCGGTTGCCGGATTGCTGCGGATCGCCAGATAATCCCGGCCCCACCGCCACGGAACGCCTGCCATGAAATTCACCCTGTCCTGGCTCAAGGAGCATCTGGAGACGGATGCGCCGCTGGACGAGATCGCTGCAAAGCTGACCGCCATCGGCCTCGAGGTCGAAAGCGTCGAGGACAAGGCCGCCGAACTCGCGCCCTTCCGGATCGCCCGGGTCGTCGAGGCCAGGCAGCATCCTGACGCCGACCGGCTGAGCGTCTGCATCGTCGATACCGGCGAAGACCGGGTCCAGGTGGTGTGCGGCGCGCCCAACGCGCGGACCGGCATGAAGGGCGTGTTCGCCGCGGCCGGCACCCGTATCCCCGGCACCGGGCTGGACCTGAAGAAAGGCGTGATCCGCGGCCAGGAATCGAACGGCATGCTGTGCTCCGAGCGGGAGATGGGCCTGTCCGACGAGCATGAGGGCATCATCGACCTGCCGGACGACGCCCCGGTCGGGGAGCCGTTCGCCGACTGGCTCGGCCTCAACGACCCGGTGGTCGAGGTCGCCATCACGCCGAACCGGCAGGACGCTCTGGGCGTCCACGGCATCGCGCGCGATCTCGCCGCCGCCGGTGTCGGGCGGCTCAAGCCCTTCGACGCGGCGCCCGTGCCGGGCACGTTCGACAGCCCCCTTGTCTGGCGGCGCGACCTGCCGGGCGACTATGCCGGCGCCTGCCCCTTCGTCGTCGGCCGGTTTTTCCGCGGCGTGACCAACGGGCCGAGCCCGGAATGGGTGCAGCGGCGGCTGCGGGCGATCGGGCTGCGGCCGATCTCGGCCCTGGTCGATATCACCAACCTGGTGACTCACGATCTGGGCCGGCCCCTGCACGTGTTCGACGCCGACAAGCTGGCCGGCGACCTCACCATGCGCATGGCGCGCGACGGCGAGACGATCCAGGCGCTCGACGGCAACGAATATTCTCTTACGTCTGAAATGACAGTCATTGCCGACGATAAGGCGGTGCACGCTATCGGCGGCCTGATGGGCGGCGAGGAGACCGGCTGCCAACCGGAGACGACGAACGTGTTCCTCGAAGTCGCCCTGTTCGACACGCTGCGCACCGCGGCGACCGGCCGGAAGCTGGTCCTTAGTTCGGACGCCCGCTACCGCTTCGAGCGCGGGGTCGATCCGGAATCGGCCCTGTGGGGCGCCGAGGTGGCGGCGCGCCTGATCCTGGAGTTCTGCGGCGGCGAGGTGAGCCATGTGTTCAGCGCCGGCGCGGTGCCGGACTGGCCGCGCGACGTGAGTTTCCGGCCGGCGCGGCTGGAAAGCCTGGGCGGCCTTGCCGTGCCCGACGGCGAGGTCGAACGCATCCTCGAAGCGCAGGGCTACACCGTCCGGGAGAAGGCGCGGGCGAACGGCGAAGAGACGTGGACCGTCGCCATCCCCTCCTGGCGCGTCTTCGATATCGACGCCCACGGCGAGGCGGATATCGTCGAGGACGTGCTGCGCGTCTACGGCTACGACCGCATTCCGGCCGTCTCGGTCGTGCCCGAAGGCATCGCCGCCCGCACGGTGACGCCGGACCAGCGCCGCCTGGGCATGGCAAGGCGCGCCCTGGCGGCCCGGGGCATGCTGGAGGCCGTCACCTGGTCTTTCATGGACGCCGGCCACGCCGGATTGTTCGGCGGGGCGACCCCGAAGACCACGCTCGAAAACCCGATCACGACCGATCTGGACGTCATGCGGCCGTCGATCCTGCCGAACCTGATCCAGGCGGCGCGCTGGAACGCCGACCGCGGTTCGCCCGATGTCGCGCTGTTCGAGATCGGGCCGCAGTTCGCCGGCAACGAGCCGGAGGACCAGGCCACCGTCGCCGGAGGTTTGCGCGCCGGCGACCGCAACGGCCGCCCCTGGTTCGAGGCGCCGCGCGCCGCCGACCCGTTCGACGCCAAGGCCGATGCGCTGGCGGCACTGGATGCGGCCGGCGCGCCGGTCGGCAGCCTCCAGGTCGCGGCCGAGGCGCCCGGCTGGTACCACCCCGGCCGGTCCGGCGTCCTGAAGCTGGGCAACCGGGTGCTGGCCGCGTTCGGCGAGATGCATCCGCGGGTCCTGCGCGCGCTCGACGCCAAGGGCCCGATGGTCGGATTCGAGGTGTTTTTCGATGCGCTGCCGCCGCGCAGGGACAAGGGCACCCGGGCGCGCGCGCTGCTCGATCCGCCGCCCTTCCAGCCGGTCGAACGCGATTTCGCCTTCGTGCTGGACCGGTCGACGCCGGCCGAGAAGGTGGTCCGGGCGGCGAAGAACGCCGAAAAGGCGCTGGTCGCCGACGTTTCGGTGTTCGACGTCTACGAAGGCGCGGGAATCGGCGACGACCGCAAGTCCGTCGCCATCGCCGTGACCCTCCAGCCGAAGGACAAGACCCTGACCGACGCGGAGATCGACGCCGTGGCCGAGAAAATCGTCGCCGCCGTGCAGAAGCAGGCCGGCGGCGAACTGCGCGGTTAGGGATCTGGCAATTCAGTCCTGCGAATCGATAATTTGAATTTGGGCCGCCCCTCGATACGGCCCTCCGGGCCTACTCGGGATGAGGGAAAAGGTGAGGAATCCCCAATCCTGTCCCTCACCCTGAGTAGCCCCGGATTTAATCCGGGGCGTATCGAAGGGCGACCATAATTTCCTTCAGAAACCGGGCTTCACCGGTCCGCCTCCGGGTCGGCTTCTTTCGCGCCCAGCGCGTCGGCGAGGCGGGTTGCGGCGCTGCCCGGGCGTAGCGGTCGTGGCTGGCCCGGGCCCGGCGCCCAGCCGGTCAGGAAGAGGATATCGAAGGTGGCGCGCAGCCGGCCGCCCCTGTCGGCGAAGCGGCGCAGATAGACCTCCGCCGCCTCGACCAGGGTGGCGCGGCGGGTGAAGGACTTGCGCCGGGCGCAGACGGCGTTGGTCTCGCCCATATGGCGCAGGTCGATCATCAGGCCGAAGGCGTGTTCGTAGGTTGCGCCGATCCGCTCGCGGTCGGCCACCGGCAGGGCGAATCCCGCCCGTTGCAACAGGTCGCCGCCGTCGCGCACATCGGCGAAGGGCGAGACCCGCGGCGAGACCCCGCCTTCGCCGGCCAGTTCGGCCTCGGCCAGCGCCTCGCGCAGTTCCGCGAGCGCGCCGCCGCCGATCAATGCCGCCAGCAGCAGGCCGCCGGGCCGGAGCAGGCGGTTGATCTGGATCAGCGTTCCCGGCAGGTCGTCGACCCAGTGCAGCGACAGCGGCGCGAAGACGAGATCGAAGCTGCCGTCGGCGAAGGGCAGGCATTCCTCGTCCAGGCACAGGGCGGGAAAGAAACGGTTGGCGGCCCGCGCGGCGGCGGCCATCGCCGGGCTCAGGTCCGCCTGCACGACCCGCTGGATCCCGGCCCGCGCCGCCAGCCGCCGCGTCGCGTATCCGCGCCGGCAGCCCAGGTAGAGGCAGTCCGCGAAGGGTTCGCGCACCTCCTCCAACCTTTCGAGGAGCCGGCCGGTGACTTCCTCGTGCAGGAATTCCGGGTTGCGCAAACCGGCCGGTTCGGGCCAGCGGCGGGCCGCCCGGTCGCGGTGCAGGCGGACGGCGCGGCGGTCGAAGATCCGGGCCGGGCCGGTCATGGCGCTATCGCACGACCCGGCGTCCGGCCGGGCAGCGCCAGTCCCTTTGCAGAATGTGCAGGACGACCGCCCCGATGCCGGTGTCCGCGGGCCAGGGCTCGCCGCCCGGCCGCGACGGCGATTTCAGCTCCGCATCGACAAGTTTGCGCAGCTCGGCACCTGGCATGCCGCCCGCCGGGGCACCGGCGGGCGCACAGAACAGCACCGGGCCGCCGGCGCGGACGAGCCTCCCGTTGGCCAGCAGCAGGCCGCTGAGGATGCCGCCGAGGCGCACTTCGACCAGCCCGGTCGGCGTCGCCCGCACGGTGCGCGTCGCATGGCGCCATTTCTGATAGTCCGCCACCGTGACCGCCCCGGCCGGATACGCCGCCGCCGCGAGGGCGAGGACGAGCAGGCCGGCTCCCGTCAGGCGGCGGACCGTCACGGATGGCCCGTCAAAGATAGACCGTGCCGCCGTCGACCATGATCGTCTGGCCGGTGACGAACTTGCTGGCGTCGCCGGCGAGATAGAGCACGGTGCCGACCAGGTCGTCGGTCTCCAGGTTCTTCTGCAGGCTCTGCGAGGCGGCGATCACCTGCATGCCCTTTTCCTTCTTCTCGCCGAAGAATTCGTCCGTCCCTTCGGTCAGGACGGCCGACGGGGCGATCGCGTTCACCCGGATCCAGTCCCGTCCCAGTTCGCGCGCCATGGCCCGGGTCATGCCGATGACCGCGCCCTTCGACGTCGAATAGTGCAGCGCATAGGGCAGGCCGTAGACCGCGGCCAGCGAGGAAATGTTGATGATGCTGCCGCCGCCGCGCTCGCGCATCGAGGGGATGACGGCTTTGGCGCAGTTCCACAGGCCCTTGACGTTGACCGCCATGCAGGCGTCCCAGTCCGCCTCGGCGATCGTCTCGATCCGGCCGCCGGTGAGCGCGCCGTAGAGCGCGGCGTTGTTGACCAGGATATCGATGCCGCCGAAACGCTCGCAGGCCAGTTCGGCCATCGCCTCGGCGCTGTCGAAGCTGGCAACGTCGACGCTCGTGCCGACGATCTTGCCCGGGCCGTAGGCGCCGGTCACGGTCTCGCCGCAGTCCGCGATGTCGGCGGCAATCACGTTGACGCCCATGACCACCATCTGTTGCGCATAGGCACGGCCGAGGCCCCGCGCGGCGCCGGTGACAATTGCGGTCTTTCCCGTAAGGTTCATGCTATCATCCGTTCAAGAAGGGCCATTCAGGAAGGTCAGCGGCGCGCCGGGAAACCGGTACCGGCAGCGGGATGCGACGCCTGTCGGCATCCTGCCATCCGGCGCATGGCTGCATCAGGTTCGGCGATACTCTAGGGAGGTCGGCAGTCATGAGCAACGCCGAACGGAGCAGCCGCGGCAAGCAGGCGGAACCGGCAGGCGCGAACGCCGAACCGCTGCCCGAGTTGACCGAAAACCCGGCGCCGGGAAAACCGTCCGCCGCGGAAATTCGCCGGGACCGGGAGGCCATCCGGCGGGTCTTCGAATCGGGCGAATATCCGTACCAGCGGAAAATCGGCCGCAAGGACTATGAGAAGCGCAAGGCGGAGTTGCAGATCGAACTGCTCAAGCTGCAGGAGTGGGTGCGTGAGACCGGGCAGAAGATCGTCTGCCTGTTCGAGGGCCGGGACGCGGCCGGCAAGGGCGGCACGATCAAGCGGTTCACCGAGCATCTCAACCCGCGCGGCGCGCGGGTGGTCGCGCTCGACAAGCCGACCGGGAAAGAGCAGTCCCAGTGGTATTTCCAGCGCTACGTCGCGCATCTCCCCTCGGCCGGGGAAATCGTCCTTTTCGACCGCTCCTGGTACAACCGCGCCGGCGTCGAGCGGGTCATGGGCTTCTGCACCCCCAACGAATATCTCGAATTCATGCGCGAGACGCCCGAGTTCGAGCGCATGCTGGTGCGCAGCGGCATCCGCCTGTTCAAATACTGGTTCTCCGTGACCCGGGAAGAGCAGATGCGCCGCTTCAAATCGCGCGAGAACGAGCCGCTGAAGCAGTGGAAGCTGTCGCCGATCGACCGGAAGTCGCTCAACATGTGGGACGACTACACCGAGGCCAAGGAGGCGATGTATTTCTACACCGATACCGCCGATGCGCCCTGGACCATCATCAAGTCGGACGACAAGAAGCGGGCGCGGCTGAACTGTATGCGGCATTTCCTCAGCAGCCTGCCCTATCCGGGCAAGGACAGGCGGATCGTCGGCGAACCCGACCCCCTGATCGTCGGCGGCACCGCCCACGCTATCGGGGACGGCGCCCACATTCTGGGCCGCCCGGTCCATCCGGACCGACGCCGCGGCGCCGGGCGCAGCCACGGCGGTGACTGACGGCAGCAGCGGCGTATCGCAGGCCGGAAACGCACCCGGCCGGGCGGTCGCCCTTCTGCGCACGGCCGCCCTTCGCGCCAGGGACGCGCTCCTGCCGCCGCGCTGCCTGGGTTGCGGCGCGATCGCGCCAAGCGACGGCGCCCTGTGCGGCGCCTGCTGGGGCGGGCTTTCCTTCATCGAGCGGCCCTGGTGCGCCTGTTGCGGACTGCCGTTCGAATTCGACATCGAAGATGGCGCCCTGTGCGGAGGCTGCGCCGCCGGTCCGCCCGCATTCGATGCGGCGCGGGCCGTGCTGCGCTACGACGATGCAAGCCGGCCGCTGATCCTGTCGTTCAAGCACGGCGACCGGATGCAGGCAGGCCGCCATTTCGGCGGCTGGATGGCGCGGGCCGGCGCAGACCTGGCGCAGGACGCCGATCTGGCCGCGCCGGTGCCGCTGCATTGGCGCCGGCTCGCCGCGCGCCGCTATAACCAGTCCGCCGAACTGGCGCGCGGCGTCGCGGCGGCGGCCGGCATCGGATTGTGCGTCGACCTGCTGCGCCGGACCCGGGCGACGCCGAGCCAGGGCGGCCTCACCCGCAGGGCCCGGCGGCTGAATGTCCGCGGCGCATTCGCGGTCGCGCCGCAGCAGCGGGAGGCGATACGGGATGCGCGCATCCTGCTGGTCGACGATGTCATGACGACCGGTGCCACGGTCGAAGCGGCGGCCCGGACGCTGAAGCGGGCCGGAGCGTCGCGGGTCGACATTCTGGCGCTGGCCCGGGTTGTCCGCGGCGCGCAGCCGGAATGACCGCCATGCAAATGCGCTCGATTCCGCCGGGCCTCCCGCGGAAAACATGCGGTGCGGATGCGGTGCCGGGCGCGGCGCGATCATGGGCCGGAAACTGGACACGGCTGCGGCGGCGGTCCATGTAGTCCCGAAACGATACGTACGCACCGGGGAGCGATGGCAAACGTAGAAATCTATACGACGATGATGTGTCCGTACTGCGCCCGGGCGCTGTCGCTGCTCAAGCGCAAGGGCGCGGACTACACCGAGGTCGACGTCACCTTCCGGCCCGGGCTGCGCCGGGGGATGGCCGAGCGGGCCGGCGCCAGAACCGTGCCGCAGATCTGGATCGACGGCCGGCACATCGGCGGCTGCGACGAACTACATGCCCTGGACACGGACGGCCGGCTCGACGCCATGCTGGCCCAGGGCGCGCGATGACGGCGAAGACGGCCGGCGGCGGGAGCGTCAAGGTCGCCTGCCTGCAGGTGACCGCCGAACGCGAGTTCGAGCCGAATATCAGAAAACTCGGCCGGATGATCCGCACCAGCGCGGAGGAAGGCGCCAAGTTCGTCCTGATGCCGGAAAACGCCACGATGATCGAGCCGGTCGCCGCTGCGGCGTTGCGCAAGGCGAAACGGGAAGAGGACCATCCGGCGTTGCCGGCCCTGACGGAAGCGGCGCGCAAGGCCGGCGTGTGGCTGCTGATCGGCTCGCTCTCGATCAAACTGCCCGGCGGCAAGCTGGCCAACCGCTCCTTCCTCGTCGACGACGGCGGCGCCATCGTAGCCCGCTACGACAAGCTGCATTGCTTCGACGTCAATCTGCGCGAGGACGAATGGTACCGGGAATCCGATACCATCCAGGCCGGGACGGAGGCCGTTCTCGCCCCCTCGCCCTGGGGCCGGATCGGCATGACGGTGTGCTACGACCTGCGTTTCCCCGGCCTTTACCGCGCACTGGCTCAGGCGGGCGCCGACATTCTGACGGTCCCGTCCGCCTTCACCCGGACGACGGGCCAGGCGCACTGGCACATGCTCCTGCGCGCCCGGGCGATCGAGACCGGCAGTTTCGTCATTGCGCCGGCCCAGTGGGGCGAACATGCGGAAGGGCGAAAGACCTTCGGACATTCGCTGATCGTGAATCCGTGGGGCGAGGTGATCGCCGACGGCGGCGAAGGCGAAAACCTTGTCTTCGGCACGCTCGACCTGGATCTCGTGGAGAAGAGCCGCCGCCGCATTCCGTCCCTGCACGCCGAGCGGGCGTTCACCGTCAACGATCTGACGGTCCGGCGCAGCGCCGCGGAATAGGCGCCGCTCAGGAGCGCAGGGCGAGACGCGCGGTCATCGCGACGGCGCCGCCATTGTCCAGAGACCACAAGCTGAATTCGTCGCTTTCGCGGAAGCCCTTCACCATGAACGGGCCGGTGTCGAAGGTCGGCCGCAGGCCGCGGAACCGGAATTGTGCGACATCGGCGCCGGGCAGGTGCCGGCGGACCAGGTCGACCAGCAGGGTCGCGATCAGCGGGCCGTGGACGATCAGGCCGGGATAGCCTTCGACGCCGGTGACATAGGGATGGTCGTAGTGGATGCGGTGGCCGTTGAAGGTGAGCGCCGAATAGCGGAACAGCATCACGGGGTCCGGCGCGATCTCCCGCTCGATTTCGGCTTTGCCCGGCGGCTCCTGCGGCGGCGGCGCGGCGTTGCCGGCGTTCGGGCCGCCGGCCGGCGGCTCCCGGTACACGATGTCCTGCTCCTCGGCGATCGCCGGTCCCTCGCTGCCGGAATAGGTGTGCCTGACGGTGACAAAGCCCAGGTTGCCGGTGCGCCCTTCCTTGAAGACGATGTCGGCAATTTCGGACCGCCGGGCGGCGCGGTCGCCAACCCGCAGCGGCCGGTCGAACCGGATCCGGCTGCCCGCCCACATGCGCCGCGGATAGGCGATCGGCGGCAGGAAGCCGCCCTTTGCCGGATGGCCGTCATGGCCGATATCCGCGGGCTGCGCGGCCGGCGCGAAATAAAGCCAGTGCCAGCAGGGTGGCAGCGGATCGCCCTCCTGCGGCTCCGGGTCGTCGCGGCCCAGCGTCCGGCTCATGCGGAAGACGGATGTCGGCGTGATCGTGTCCGCGACCGTTTCGGTCCGGCCGATCCAGTCGCGCGGATCCGGATTTGCACGCGCCATCGGTTGCCGCCTCCCCCTATTCGCCGGCCGGACGCGCCGGCCGGAACAGCGTGACCGTCGTGCGCCGGCCGCGCGAATAGTTCAGGCCGGACACCGTTCCCACGGCGCGGACCGCGAGTCCCTGCCGGGCCATCGCCTCGCGGAATTTCCCGACCCTGTCGTCGCGAATCACGGCCAGCCAGCTTTGCTCCGGCAGACCGGCGCCGGGGGCCGCCGGCAACGTCAGGCGCAAGCCGCTGCCCAGGTAGAAGGCCAGGCTCGGCTCGGTATAGCCGCTGGCGAAGAAACGCGTCCCGGCCGGCAGCTCGAGCGCCGCCACCTTGCGGCCGATTTCGCGGCTGATCCAGAGATCGCTCACCGCAGGCGCCACGGCGGACAGGACCGGCGCGAATACCAGCGGCGCGGCGACGGCCGACGCCAGCAGCGCCGGCCTGATTTCGCCCCGCCACAGGCGCGGGACGGTGTAGAGGCTCACCGCGGCGACCGCCAGGATCGGAACGAGACCAGCCCAGACGAAGCCGTTTTCCGTCACGATCGGCAGCAGGAACGCCAGGACGGCAAAGCCGCCGATCAGCAAGAGCCCGACGAGGTAGAGGGCGCGCGACGCCCAGTGCTGCAGCCAGCGGAACTCTCCGGCCTCGGCCGCCTGGACTGCCATCGCGATCAGCAGCGCCAAAGCGGGGAAGGTCGGCAGGATATAGTGGGGCAGCTTGGTCGGCGTCAGTTCCAGCACCAGCCAGAAGGGCAGGATCCAGCACAGGCAGAAGCGCACGGCCGCCTCGCGCCGCCAGGTCCAGCTCCAGCGCAGGGCCTGCCAGACGAACAGCGAGGCGGGCGCAAATGCGACGATCAGGATCACGGCATAAGCGCCCGGCGGCGCGCCATGCTGCTCCTGGGCGGCGAGCAGCTTGCCGAGGAAATCCCGGCCGCCGGCTTCGCGCAGGAAGGTGTCGTCGGCCAGAATGATGGCGAGATACCAGGGCGCGGCGATCAGCAGGAGCAGCGGCAGGCCGACCAGCGGGCGCAGGCCGCGCAGGAAGCGGGCCTGCCGGTCGGTGACCAGCAGGGCCGCCAGGGTCAGGAATACGACCGCAACGGGGACCGGCCCCTTGATGAGGATACCGACGGCGAGCGCGGCCCAGAACAGGATGGCGACGCGCCAGCCGGTGACCGCGCCGCTGCGCCCGTCGAGATAGATGCGGGCGAGTGCATATTGCGCCGCGACGATGGCGCCGAGCAGGACGGCGTCGGTCTTGGCGGTGTGGGCCTCGACGACGAGCACGAAGGAGGACGCCAGCAGTGCAGCGCCGAGAAACGCGCCGCGCCGGTCGAGGAACAGCAGCCCGAGGGCGAAGGCGAACAGGACGGCGGCGGTGGCGCCCAGCACCGAGGGCAGCCGGTAGGGCCACAGGGCCGTGCTCTCCGGCGTGCTGAGCAGCTTGACCGAAGCGGCCTGCATCCAGTGAATGCCGGCCGGTTTCTTGTTGCGCGCCTTGTCCAGAAAACGGATGCGGATCGTATCGCCGGTCTGCGCCATCTGGCGCGACGCCTGCATGAAACGGGACTCGTCGCGGTCCATGGCCGGCAGCGAGGCGAGTCCCGGCAGGTAGAGCGCCGCGCACAGCAGCACCAGCCACAACCATGCGCGATACCCGGTGAGCACCCTTTCGGCGTCCTTTCCGCAAGCGCCGGCGACCGCTGCCGCAGGGTGACGCCGCGCCCGCCCGCGTGCTAATCGGTCCCCGATCGGGATGGCCGGCTAGGTACGACAATCGTTCCGGACCGTCAAACCGGGGCCGTCAAACCGAGACCGGCCAGGCGGGCCGTCGGCCGGACTCCGGGACGGGCGAACGGCCCCGGGGCAGGTCGGGATCAACCATCGGGAGAAGACACTCGGCGTTCATGTCCGCTCCGGAGCTCTCAATCGTCATTCCCGTCTACAACGAAGCCGGCAATATCGCCGGGGTCGCCGGCGAGGTGCGGGCGGCGCTGGACGGACGGGTCGGCTACGAGATCGTGTTCGTCGACGACGGCAGCGACGACGGGACCGCGGCCGAGATCGCCGCGCAGGCTGCGGCGGCGCCCGGCCTGGTGCGGGCGGTGACCCACGCAACGCGCGGCGGCAAGAGCCGGGCGCTGATCAACGGCGCGAAGGCGGCGCACGGGCCATTCATGGCGACGATGGACGGCGACGGCCAGGACGACCCCGCCAGCCTGCTGAAGATGTGGGAGAGGCTCTGCGAAGGCGGCGCGCCGGACCCCCGGCTGCTGGTCTGCGGCTGGCGGCGCGAACGCAAGGACGGTTTCCGGCGAAAACTGGTCTCGCGGGTCGCCAACGCGGTCCGGCGCCTGCTGCTCGGCGACGGGACGCCGGATACCGCCTGCGGCCTCAAGCTGATGAACCGGGAAACCTTCCTGGAATTGCCGCATTTCGAGAACATGCACCGTTTCTTCCCCGCCCTGTTCGCCCGGCGCGGGCACCGGGCGGTTTCGGTGCCGGTGACGCACCGGCCCCGCAATGCCGGCGTCAGCAAATACGGCACCTTCGACCGCCTGTGGGCCGGACTGTGGGACCTGATCGGCGTCATGTGGGTGATGCGCCGGATGCGCTATCCGGACGTTCGGCCGGACGTTCGGGAGGAAACGGACTGAAGCGCATTCCGGTCGATATGGCGGTTGCCGGAAATCGGCCCCGAGGGAACCTGCCCCGGCGGAACCCGCTTGCCTTGCGGCCCGTCCGGCGCGACCATGGCGGGCGGCCGAAGCTGCCGCGCCGTATCGCGCCATCGGAGGACCATCGATGTTCGTATCGGATATCCTGCGCACCAAGGGCAACGCGATCCATTCCGGTACGCCGGACATGACGGTCGCCCGCGCCGCCAGCGAGATGACCGGGCGCAAGATCGGCTCCCTGCTGGTTCTGGAAGGCGGCGGTGCGAGCCTCGCCGGTATCCTTTCGGAACGGGATATCGTGCGCGGCATCGCGACCTTCGGACCGGAATGCCTCGACGGGCCGGTCTCCCAGCTCATGACCCGCGGGGTCACGACGATCGGACCGGGCGCCACCATCGCGCAGGCCATGGAAATCATGACCCAGGGCCGCTTCCGCCATCTGCCGGTCATGGACGACGGCAGGCTGGCCGGCATGATCTCGATCGGCGACGTCGTCAAATACCGCCTCGCCGAGGCGACGCGAGAGGTCGAGGAAATGCAGAAATACGTCCAGGGGCAATACGATTGAGGCGCCGGGCGTCGCTGAAAATCCCGGCTCCCCAGGTTCGGGACGTTCCCGACCGCCGCGGAAATGGCGGTCCTTCGATACGCCCCGGACAAGTCCGGGGCTACTCAGGATGAGGATGAAGAGGAGGGTAAGCCATGAACGCCCCTCACTACCTCCCTCATCAGACTCCCGTCTCTACCCCCCTCATCCCGAGTAGGCGCGCCAGCGCCGTATCGAGGGGCGCCCGGATCGCATCGCAGGCTACGGCCCGCGCCGGCCTCGCCGTCGGTACTTGCCATGCCCCTTGCGCGGCGTCCGCTTGTCGCCGCCGGGCCGGCCACCGCTCCGGTCGAGCAGGGCCTTGGCGCGCTGGGCGCGGTTTTCGAGGCTGGCCGACGGGCTGAGGCCCAGGTCTTCGGCTTCGAGCCGGCGCAGTTCGTCGCGCAGCCGGGCGGCCTCCTCGAATTCCAGGTTGGCCGCGTGCTCCTTCATCCGGGTTTCGAGCTCTTCCAGATAGCCCTTCAGATTGTGGCCGATCAGGTGCGACTTGCCGGCATCGCCGGTCGAAACCGTCACCCGGTCGCGCTCGTAGACGCTCTCCAGGATGTCGGCGATTTCCTTGCGGATCGATTCCGGCGTGATGCCGTTCTCGGCGTTGAAGGTCTGCTGCTTTTCGCGCCGCCGGTTGGTTTCCTCGATGGCCGCCTTCATCGAGTCGGTCACGCTGTCGGCGTAGAGGATGGCGCGGCCGTCGATGTTGCGCGCCGCCCGGCCCATGGTCTGGATCAAGGAGGTGCGCGAGCGCAGATAGCCTTCCTTGTCGGCGTCGAGGATGGCGATCAGCGAGACCTCGGGGATGTCCAGCCCCTCGCGCAGCAGGTTGATGCCGACCAGCACGTCGAACACGCCGAGGCGCAGGTCGCGGATGATCTCGATGCGCTCCAGCGTATCGACATCCGAATGCATGTAGCGGGTCTTGATGCCGGATTCGTGGAGATATTCGGTCAGGTCCTCGGCCATGCGCTTGGTGAGCGTGGTGACCAGCACCCGCTCGCCGCGCCCGGCCCGTTCCTTGGCCTCGTGGATCAGGTCGTCGACCTGGCTTTCGACCGGGCGGATTTCGACGACCGGATCGGTCAGGCCGGTCGGCCGGATCACCTGGTCGGCGAAGACGCCGCCGGCCTGCGCCAGCTCCCAGTCGCCGGGCGTCGCCGAGACGAACACGGTCTCCGGCCGCATGTCGTCCCATTCCTCGAACTTCAGCGGCCGGTTGTCGACGCAGGACGGCAGGCGGAAGCCGAATTCCGCGAGCACCGACTTGCGGGCGTAGTCGCCCCGGTACATGCCGTGCAGTTGCGGCACCGTGATGTGGCTCTCGTCGATGAAGACGATGGCGTGCTTCGGCAGATATTCGAACAGGGTCGGCGGCGGCTGGCCCGGCGCGCGGCCGGTAAGATAGCGGGAATAGTTCTCGATCCCGTTGCACGAGCCGGTCGCCGCCAGCATCTCCAGGTCGTAGGTCGTGCGCTGTTCGAGGCGCTGGGCTTCGAGCAGCTTGCCCTCGGCGTTCAGCTCGGCGAGCCGCTCCTTCAGTTCGATCTTGATGCCGGCGATGGCCTGGCGCAGCGTCGGCTTGGGCGTCACATAATGGCTGTTGGCGAAGACGACGATATCGTCCAGCGGCTCCATCTTCTCGCCGGTCAGCGGATCGAACTCCCGGATGCTCTCGATCTCGTCGCCGAACAGCGACAGGCGCCAGGCCCGGTCCTCCAGATGGGCCGGGAAGATCTCGACGGTATCGCCGCGCGCCCGGAAGGTGCCGCGGTGGAAATCGGTGTCGTTGCGCTTGTATTGCAGTTCGACCAGCCGCTTGAGGATGTCCTGGCGCGAAACCCGGTCGCCCTCCTGGAAGCGCGAGATCATCTCCGAATAGGCCTCGATGGAGCCGATGCCGTAGATGCAGGAGACCGAGGCGACAATGATGACGTCGTCCCGCTCGAGCAGCGACCGGGTCGCCGAATGGCGCATCCGGTTGATCTGCTCGTTGATGCTCGATTCCTTCTCGATATAGGTGTCCGAGCGCGGCACATAGGCCTCGGGCTGGTAATAGTCGTAGTAGCTGACGAAATATTCGACCGCGTTGTTCGGGAAGAAGCCCTTCATCTCGCCGTAGAGCTGGGCCGCCAGCGTCTTGTTCGGCGCCAGGATCAGCGCCGGTCGCTGCATGTTCTGGATGACGTGGGCCATGGTGAAGGTCTTGCCCGAGCCGGTGACGCCGAGCAGGACCTGGCTGCGCTCGCCGCCGTGCATGCCTTCGGTCAGTTCGGCGATGGCCTGGGGCTGGTCGCCGGCCGGCCGGAAGCCGGACACCACCTCGACGCGCCGGCCGACGCCACGTTCGCGCAGCATCGCCAGCCGCTCCGCCTTGAGCGGCGGTTCTTCGAGGGCAAGCGGAAGATCGTCGGGCATGGCCCGACTATATGGCCCGGCGCAGCGGCGCGCTATCGGCAAACATGGGATGGAGGAGGCCGGTCCGCCCGGTACCGAAACGAACGGAAAACACTGTTACCCATGTAACCGGTCCAGACTGTTACCCATGTATCCGGTTTGCACCCCCTGACCCCCTCCCCCAAGGGGAGGGGGTTTCGATCGGTACGCCTTTCGCAGAGGGAATTGCCTGAGGCCGGTCGCCGAGACCGGTTCCGATCCGCAGCGCTTCACGCCGCCGGCTGCGGCTTGTATCGCTCGACGTCGATTTTGCTTTCTTCCTTGCGGGCCTGCACGAGATCATAGGTGGTCTGCCGGCGCAGCCAGAACTCCGCATTGGACCAGCCTGCCTTCTCCAGCCGAATGGCCATTTCCGGGGAGATTGCTGCGTGCCCGTTGAGCACCCGCGAGAGGGTGTGACGGGCCACGCCCAGAATCTTTGCCGCTTCGGTGACGTTCAGACCGAGCGGCTCCAGGCAGTTATCGCGGATGCTGCGCCCGGGATGCGGGGGATTGCGCATCGTCATGTTGCCGCCTCCTGTTAATGGTAATCGACAAGATCGACGTCGTAGACATCGCCGTCTTCGAAACGGAAGATCATCCGCCAGTTGCCGGAAATCGAGAGGCTCCAGTGCCCTTTCAGGTCGCCCTTCAGCGGGTGAAGCCGGTATCCGGGCAGGTCGAGGTCCGAAGGCTTGCGGGCATCGTCAAGGTCCGCCAGCGCGAGCGCTATGCGGTCCGCCATGCCGGGGCCCACTCGACTCGGATCGCCACGCTCGTACAGGCGCTTCAGGCCGCGATGACGGATCCGCCGGATCATGAGGCTATGTACCGCATACCGGTACACATATCAATCGGAACATCCGGTGTGGCCGCAGCGCGCGTCCTCGCCGTCTTTCTCCGCCCGCGGACCCCGGTCCGGCAGCGCCTCGCGCTCCTTCGGCCGGACGAAGGCCGTGCGCGCGGCCTCGACCTCCGCGCGGAAGGTGCAGCCTTCGAGATGATCGTTAACCAGGCCCATGGCCTGCATGAAGGCGTAGCAGGTCGTCGGGCCGACGAATTTCCAGCCGCGCTTTTTCAGATCCTTGCTGAGCGCTCTGGACATGTCGGTCTGGGCGAGGCCGGCAAGCGCGGCCCGGTCCAGCTTCTCCGGCCTGTCTTCGGGCGGCGTTTCGTAGCGCCAGAAATACGCGGCGAGGGAGCCGGCTTCCTCCGCCAGTTCGATCGCTCTGGCAGCGTTGTTGATCGTCGCCTCGATCTTGCCGCGGTGGCGGATGATGCCGGCGTTGCCGAGCAGCCGCGCGGCATCGGCTTCGCCGTAGCCGGCGACCTTGCGGAAGTCGAAGCCGTCGAAGGCGGCGTGGAAATTCTCGCGCTTGCGCAGGATCGTCAGCCAGGACAGGCCCGACTGGAACCCCTCCAGGCAGATTTTTTCGAACAGGCGGATGTCGCTGCCGACCGGCCGGCCCCATTCCCGGTCGTGATAGGTCCGGTAAAGGTCGTCGCCGCCGCACCACCAGCAGCGCGCAAGGCCGTCGGGGCCGGTAGTCAGGCCGTCCGGCACGCCCGTATCGCCCCCGGCTGGCGTTCGCCGGACCGCGCCATCAATGCACCACCCGGTCGCCCTCGCCGGCCGCCGCCGGGTCGCTGCGGTGGGCGGGGAAGACCGCATCCTCGGCCGTCACCGCTTCGCCGTCGATCGAAAGGGCGCCGTTCTCGACCGACACCTCGACGGTGGCGCCGTCGGCGATTTTCCCTTCCAGGATGTGCGCCGCCAGCGGGTCCTGCAGACTTTTCCGGATGACGCGCTTGAGCGGCCGGGCGCCGAAGGCCGGGTCGTAGCCCGCGTTGCCCAGCCAGGTCAGCGCCCGCTCGTCCAGCTCGATCGAAATGTGCCGGTCCGCCAGCAGCTTGCGCAAATGGCCGAGCTGGATCTCGACGATCGCTGCCATATGCTCGCGGCTCAGCCGGTTGAACAGCAGGGTTTCGTCCAGCCGGTTGAGGAACTCCGGCCGGAAGCTGGCGCGCACGACCTCCATGACCTGGCTCCGCGCGGCATCGACCGTCTGGCCCGGCGCCAGCGCGGCAAGGAATTCGCCGCCCAGGTTGGAGGTCATGACGATCAGGACGTTGCGGAAATCGACCGTCCGGCCCTGGCCGTCGGTCAGGCGGCCGTCGTCCAGCACCTGGAGGAGGACGTTGAACACGTCCGGGTGCGCCTTCTCGATCTCGTCGAACAGCACGACCTGGTAGGGCCGCCGCCGCACCGCCTCGGTGAGCGCGCCACCCTCGTCGTAGCCGACATAGCCGGGCGGTGCGCCGATCAGGCGGGAGACGGCGTGCTTCTCCATGTATTCCGACATGTCGATGCGGACCATGGCGTGCTCGTCGTCGAACAGGAATTCGGCAAGTGCGCGGGTCAGTTCCGTCTTGCCGACGCCGGTCGGCCCGAGGAACAGGAAGCTGCCGATCGGCCGGTCCGGATCCTGCAGGCCGGCCCGGGCGCGGCGCACGGCGTTGGCGACCGCCTGCACCGCCTCGTCCTGGCCGATGACCCGCCTCTGGATCGCCGCCTCCATCTTGAGCAATTTCTCGCGCTCGCCTTCGAGCATCCTGTCGACCGGGATGCCGGTCCAGCGCGAGACGACGGCGGCGATGGCCTCGGCGCCGACCTCCTCGTTCAGCATCCGGCTCTCGGCCTCGTCGCGGTCGCGCAGCCGCGATTCCAGTTCCGGGATGCGGCCGTACTTGATCTCGGACGCCCTTGCGAGGTCGCCCGTGCGCTGGGCCTGCTCCAGTTCGATCCGGGCCTGATCCAGCCCTTCCTTGAGCTTCTGGGAATCGGCAATCTTCTCCTTTTCGGCCTGCCAGATGGCGGTCAGGTCGGCGCTCTTCTTTTCCAGTTCCTTGAGTTCGCCGGAAAGCTTGTCGAGCCGTTTCCGGGAACCGTCGTCGCTCTCCTTCTTCAGCGCTTCCTGCTCGATCTTGAGCTGGACGATCCGGCGGTCGAGCTCGTCGATCTCGTAGGGCTTGGAATCGACCTCCATGCGCAGGCGCGCCGCCGCCTCGTCCATCAGGTCGATCGCCTTGTCCGGCAGGAAGCGGTCGGCGATGTAACGGTTCGAGAGCGTCGCGGCCGCGACCAGCGCCGAATCGGCGACGCGCACGCCGTGATGCAGTTCGTATTTCTCCTTCAGGCCGCGCAGGATGGAGACGGTGTCCTCCACCGTCGGCTCGCCAATGAAGACCGGCTGGAAGCGCCGGGCGAGCGCCGCATCCTTCTCAATATGCTTGCGGTATTCGTCCAGCGTCGTGGCGCCGACGCAGTGCAGCGCGCCGCGGGCGAGCGCCGGCTTGAGCATGTTGGAGGCATCCATCGAGCCTTCCGCCGCGCCGGCGCCGACCAGCGTGTGCAATTCGTCGATGAACAGGACGATGTCGCCCGCGGCGGCCTCGATTTCCTGGAGCAGCGCTTTCAGCCGTTCCTCGAATTCGCCGCGGAACTTCGAGCCGGCGACCATGGCGCCGAGATCGAGCGCCATGATCCGCTTGTCGCGCAGGCTTTCCGGCACGTCGCCCTCGACGATGCGCCGCGCGAGGCCTTCGGCGATGGCCGTCTTGCCGACGCCGGGCTCGCCGATCAGCACCGGATTGTTCTTGGTGCGGCGCGAGAGAACCTGCATCGACCGGCGGATTTCGTCGTCGCGGCCGATGATCGGGTCCAGCTTGCCGTCGCGCGCGTCCTGGGTGAGATCGCGGGCGTATTTCTTCAGGGCGTCGTAGGCGTTCTCGGCCGTCGCGCTGTCGGCGGTCCGGCCCTTGCGCATGTCGTCGATCGCCGCGTTCAGGCTCTGCGGGGTGACGCCGGATTCCTTGAGAATGTCTGCGGACTTCGACCCGGCGGCCATGGCGAGCGCCAGCAGGAGCCGCTCGACGGTCACGAAACTGTCGCCGGCCTTCCCGGCCAGCTTGCCGGCGCTGTCCAGCACGCGCATCGTTTCCGGACCGAGATAGATCTGGCCCTGCCCGCCCTGGACCCGGGGCAGCTTGCCGAGCGCGAGATCGGTCGCCTTCAGGGCACGCGCCGGATCGCCGCCGGCGGCCCGGATCAGGTTTGCCGACAGACCCTCCGGATCGTCGAGCAGGGCCTTGAGCAGGTGTTCGGGAACGAACTGCTGATGATTTTCCCTTAGCGCGATCGTCTGCGCGGCCTGGACGAAACCGCGCGCGCGCTCGGTATAGTTCTCGAAATCCATCGTCTCTTCCTTTGGCGCATCCCCCGGCACGCGGCGGGACAGGCAACAGAACAGGCAGGCCGGGACCCGCTTCGGCAGCATCCCGGGCGCTATGTGGGTTGCCGGCCGACGGCACACAAGAGACCGGTGTTGCAAAAATGCCACAGCCGGGAGCGCGCCTTGGAAATGCCGCGAAGCCGCCGTTACAATCGGCTCACGACTAGGGAGCATCGTATGAAATCTTTGCTGGCTCCGGTACTTGCCGGGTTGTTGTTTCTGGAGTCGGGCAGCGCGGCCCCGGCCCAGTCCCGCCTGGTCTTCGATGACACCACCATCGAAGTGGTCACCGCCAGGAAGCGCTACAAATGGCGCGTCCAGCAGGCCATTTCCCCCGGCCAGATGGCCCAGGGCCTGATGTTCCGCAAGACGCTCGATCCGTGGAAGGGCATGCTGTTCGATTTCGGCAGCCCGGTCCTTGCGCGGATATGGATGAAGAATACCGAGATCCCGCTGGATATCCTGTTCATCAGGGCCGACGGCACGATCGAAAGCATCGGCTTCGGCGAGCCCTTCTCGCTCAGGATCGTCCGGTCCGGGAGCCCGGTGCGGGCCGTCCTGGAAATCCTGCACGGGACGGCGGAGAAACTCGGCATCCGGCCCGGGGACCGGATCCGGCACGAAATGTTCGGCACGCCGCTCAAGAAGCTGCCGAGCTACAAGCCGAAATCGCTGCGCCGCCAGAACTGACCGCCACTTCCCGAACCGGAAACCCGACATGAGCGATCTCTGGAAAAAGACCGCGACCGAAACGGTCGCGCTGCTGAAAGCCGGTGCGGTCTCGCCCGCCGAGCTGCTGGACATCCTGCGCGCGCGCATCGAGGCCGTGGACGGCGCGGTCAACGCCCTGCCGACCCTGTGCCGGGAGCGGGCGGAGGCCGCGGCCGGGCGGGCGGACCGGCACAGCCTGCTCGCCGGCCTGCCGGTCGCGATCAAGGATCTGGCGCCGGTCGAGGGCGTGCGCACCACCTTCGGCTCGCCGATCTTCGCCGACAACGTGCCGGACCATTCGGACTATGTCGTCGAACGGCTGGAGGAACGCGGCGGCGTGGTCTACGCCAAGTCCAACACGCCGGAATTCGGCGCCGGCGCCAACACTTTCAACCCGGTGTTCGGCGTCACCCGCAACCCGTGGGATACGCGGATGAGCGCCGCCGGCTCCTCGGGCGGCGCCGCCGTCGCGCTCGCCACGGGAACCGCATGGCTGGCCCACGGCTCCGACCTGGGCGGCAGCCTGCGCACGCCGGCCGGCTTCAATGCGGTCGTCGGCCTGCGGCCCAGCCCCGGCCTTATCCCGAGCGGGCCGGACCTGCTGACCTTCCAGGACCTGGCCGTCGAAGGGCCGATGGGACGCACGGTGGCCGACGTTGCGCTCATGCTCGACGCCATGGCCGGGGCCGATCCGCGCGATCCGCGCAGCTTCGCGCCGCCGGTTTCCTCCTATGTCGAAGCCCTGCGCGACCCCCCGGCAGGCCTGCGCATCGCCTGGTCGCCCGACCTTGGCGTCACGGTCGTCGATCGGGAAATCCAGGCCGTCTGCGCCGAAGCGGCCGCCGGTTTCAGCGGCCTGGGCGCCGCTGTCGAAGAGGCCTGCCCCGATTTTGCCGGCGCCTACGACTGTTTCCAAACCCTGCGCGCGGCCTTCTTCGCCGGCCGGGCGGCGCCGCTGCTGGAGGCGCACCGCGACAAGCTGAAACCGGACGTCGTCTGGAATACCGAAATGGGCCTCGCGCTCACCGCCGACGATATCGGCCGGGCCGAGCGCGAGCGGACGGCGCTGTACCACCGGGTCGCCGCCTTCATGGACGACTACGACATCCTGGCCTGTCCGGTCATGCAGGCCCGGCCCTATCCCGTCGAGCAGACTTATGTCGAGGAAATCGACGGCCGGAAGATGGCGAGCTACATCGACTGGATCGCGATCACCTTCTCGATCACGCTGACCGGGCTGCCGGTCGTGTCGCTGCCCTGCGGCTTTACGCAAGACGGGCTGCCGGTCGGTTTGCAGCTCGTCGGCCGGCATCGCGGCGAGGCCGCCCTGCTCGCCGCGGCGGCGCAGCTCGAAGACCTGTTGGGGATCGCATCCCGGGTGCCGATCGATCCGGTCGTCCGGCACTAGCCGCGTATACGCCTCGCATGGAACCGCGGACTCAACCGGGGCCGCCCTTCGATACGCCGCTTCGCGGCTACTCAGGGTGAGGGGAATGTATGAGCAATGGGCAACAATCCAAATCCCCTCATCCCGAGTAGCCCCGGATTTTATCCGGGGCGTATCGAGGGACGCCACGCCGCTACGGTTCCGCCCACGTCGGATATGACTAGCCGCGGCGGCGGGACGCGTGGAATCGGGTTCGCCGGCGCGTATGTTGACGGCGTAGTTTTCCGGGTATCGCCGATCCAGCGCGCCCGTCACCGGAAATCGCACATCGTCGACACCACCCAACGGAGAGAGGGTTTGGCATGACAGTCAGTGTTGGAGACAAGATTCCGTCCGCGAAGATCAAGACCATGACGGCCGACGGCATGTCGGAAATCGATACAGGCGACTATTTCGCCGGCAAGAAGGTGGTGATGTTCGCCGTGCCGGGCGCCTTCACCCCGACCTGTTCGGCCAAGCATCTGCCCGGATTCGTCGAGAACGCCGCGGAACTGAAGGGCAAGGGCGTCGACGAGATCGCCTGCATTTCCGTCAACGACGCCTTCGTCATGGATGCCTGGGGCAAGTCGCAGAACGCCAGCGACATCACTATGCTGGCCGACGGCAACGGCGACTTCACCAAGGCCATGGGGCTGGAAATGGACGGCTCCGGCTTCGGGCTCGGCACGCGCAGCCAGCGCTATGCCCTGGTCGCGGAGAACGGGACGATCACCGCCCTGAATGTCGAACAGCCCGGCGCCTTTGACGTCTCCAGGGCCGAGGCGATCATCGCCGCGCTTTAGCGTCCTCCGGCATTGCCGGAATTTTGTAGGGGAGGGTTTCAAACCCTCCCCTACAGCGTTTGCGGGCCTCTGATTCGGCCAAGCCTTTCTTTTCTCTCCATTTTCCATTATGATCGAACGATAAAAAACCATCGCAGAGGGCGCACATGGCCCGACCGCGCAGTTTCGATTCCGGCGCAGTGCTGGACAAGGCCAAGGCCGTTTTCTGGGCAAAAGGCTATGAAGGATCGTCGATCAGCGAACTCGCGGCAGCGACGGGGCTGAAGACCGGCAGCCTGTATAACGCCTTCGGCGACAAGCACGCGCTCTACCTGAAAACCCTCGACCGGTACGGCGAAAAGGAAGTCGCCGCCGCGGTCGCGTGGATCGCGCGGCAGGATTGCCGCGGCGCGGAGGCGGTCGCCGGATTTCTCAAGATGATCGCGGCGCAGGTCGAATCGGGCGCCTACAGCGACGGCTGCTTCCTGTGCAACGCCGCGGCGGACCAGGCGGCGCACGACCCCGCCATCGCCGCCCGGGTCAGCGCCAACATGGCCCCGTTGCGCCAGGTCTTCCTCGACCGGCTGAAGGGCGATCCGCGGACCGCCGAGGCGGCGGCGATCCTCGCCGACTTTGCGCTCGCCGCCTACCTCGGCATGTTCGTCATGATCCGCGGCGGCGCCGACGGCCCGATGATCCGCCGCGCCGTTTCGGTCGCCGGCGCGGCGCTGAGCGTCTGAGCCGCCGAAACCGCGGCGCGACCAGGGTCGCCCTTCGATACGCCCCGGATTAAATCCGGGGCTACTCAGGGTGAGGGTGAAGGGGAGTGAACTCACGACACACCCTCATCCCGAGTAGGCCCCGCAGGGGCCGTATCGAGGGGGCCGTATCGAGAGCCTGCCCTGAGCTTGTCGAAGGGGGCGCCTTGCCGCCGTGGTTCAAGCCAAAGCGGATATGCATTAGAACGGCGCCATGAACCCGAACTTCGACGCCGCCACGCAGACCGTGCCGGAACCCGCCGGCGATGCCGTGCCGGTTTCGGTGTTCGACAAGGAATCGCTCGAAACCTGGCTCGCCGGTCAAGAGTCGCGGATTCGCGCCTGGGTCGATTCATCCGGTTTCGAGGCGAAGGCCGGCGCCGTCTGCCCGGTCCCCGGCGCGGCCGGCAGTGTGGAACGCATCCTGTGCGGCCGCGACGACGATACGCCCGACATCTGGCGCATCGCGGCGCTGCCGGAACGGCTGCCGCCGGGCGACTATGCGTTCGACTCCGGCGCCGACCCGGCGCAGGCCGCGCTGGGCTGGATGCTCGGCGCCTACCGGTTCGACCGCTACAAGACGGCGGAGAAGAAGGCGCGGCCGTTCCTCGGCCTGCCGGGCGGGATCGCCCGCGAACGGCTGACCGCGACCGTGGAGGCGGTGTTTCTGGCCCGCGACCTGATCAACACGCCGGCCGAGGACATGAAGCCGAGCGATCTGGCCGCTGCCGCCGAAACCGTCGCCGGGCGGCACGGCGCCGAATGCCGCGTTACGGTCGGCGACGACCTGCTCGAGCGGAACTATCCGGCGATCCACGCCGTCGGCCGGGCCGCCGCGGACGCGCCCCGCCTGATCGACCTGGCCTGGGGCGACCCGGACCGGCCGAAGGTCACGCTGGTCGGCAAGGGCGTGTGTTTCGACAGCGGCGGCCTGGGCATCAAGCCGGCTTCGGGCATGAAGCTGATGAAGAAGGACATGGGCGGCGCCGCGACGGTCCTGGGCCTTGCCGGCATGATCATGGCGCTCAAGCTGCCGGTGCGCCTGCGCCTGCTGATCCCGGCGGTCGAGAACGCAATTGCCGGCAATGCCTACCGGCCGATGGACGTGATCCGGACGCGCAGCGGCACGACCGTGGAGATCGGCCACACCGATGCGGAGGGCCGGGTCATCCTGTGCGACGCGCTGGCCGACGCGGCGGGCGAGGAGCCGGACCTGCTGCTCGACGTCGCCACGCTGACCGGCGCCGCCCGGGTGGCGCTGGGGACCGAACTGCCGGCGCTGTTCTGCAACGACGACGACCTGGCCGGCGACATCCTCGCGCAGGGCGAAGCGGCGGACGACCCGCTGTGGCGCCTGCCGCTGTGGCCGGGCTATCGCAAGCGGATCGAGGGCGACGCCGGGGACATCACCAACGCGCCGGAAGGCCCGTTCGGCGGCGCGATCACCGCCGCCCTGTTCCTGGAGCGCTTCGTCGACGGTGCGGCCCGCTGGGCCCATATCGACACGATGGGCTGGAACCTGACCGCCCGGCCCGGCCGGCCGAAGGGCGGCGAGGCCCCGGCCCTGCGCGCCCTGTTCGCCGCGATCGAAGCGCGCTACGCCTGACGGACCGGCAGCCGCATTCCGGCCCCCTCGATACGGCGCTGGCGCGCCTACTCGGGATGAGGGTGTGTAGTGCGTTCACTCCCCTTCACCCTCACCCTGAGTAGCCCCGGATTTAATCCGGGGCGTATCGAAGGGCGGCCCGTCAATAGCCCCGCGCGGGGTCGACGATGTTGTTCGGCGGCTCGCCGCGCATCGCCCGGCGGTAGTTTTCCGCAACTTCCGCCGCCGCGGTCAGCGGATTGGTAATGCCGGCATTGTGCGGCGTGATCCGGATCTTCGGATGGCTCCAGAAGGGATGGTCCTCGGGCAGCGGCTCCTCCCGGAACACGTCCAGCTTGGCGAATTTCAGCTTGCCCGAATCCAGCGCCGCGATCAGGTCCGCATCGACGACATGGCCGCCGCGCGCGGCGTTGACGATGCCGCCGCCGACCGGCATCAGGTCGAAGGCGCGGTCGTCGAGGATGCCCTCCGTTTCCGCGGTCAGCGGCAGCAGGCAGACGACGATCTCCGAGCGTTGCAGGAAGCCGGCGAACCCCTCCGCGCCGTGAAAGCCGACGACGCCCGGAAGGTCCTTGGGCGTCCGGCTCCAGCCGGCGACGTCAAAACCCAGATGTTTCAGCTTGCCGGCGGTGTCGGCGCCGATCGCGCCGACGCCCATGATGCCGACCCGGCGCGTGCTCGCCGCCGGATAGGAGACCGGGTTCCAGCGCCGTGCCGCCTGGTCCCGGTCGTAGCGGTCGGCGTCGCGGTGATAGTGCAGGACGCTGTGCACGCAATATTCGCTCATCCGCGCCACGAGGTCGGGATCGACCAGGCGCGCCACCGGGACGCCCTCGGGCAGGTCGTCGTGCCTGAAGATATGGTCGACGCCCATGCCCAGGGACTGGATCAGTTTCAGATTCGGCAGGCTTGCGAGCAGGCCCGGCGGCGGATCCCAGACCAGCGCGGCGGTAATGTCCGCAGCGTCGCCCAACTCGTCGGGATACAGCCGCACCTCGATCCCGCCCGGCTGCGCGATCAGCATTTCGCGCCATTTGCCGAAATAGGGGTCCATGTCGCCCCAGGAGGAGGCCAGGAGCAATGTCATCGTCGCGCCGTCCTTCTTCCTTGTCCGCCGCCGTCTGTCACGCCGCGACGATGCCGGTCTCGTCAGCCTTGAAATCGAAGGCCGCGTCCATCAGGGCCCGCGTGTAGGCCGCCTGCGGGTTGTCGAGCACGTCGGCCGCCGGGCCCTGCTCCACCACCTTGCCGTCGCGCATGACGATGACCTGGTGACTCATCGCCCGCACGACCTTCAGATCGTGGCTGATGAACAGATAGGCCAGATCGTGATCGCGCTGAAGCTGGTGCAGCAGGTCGATGATCTGGCTTTGCACCGACCGGTCGAGCGCGGAGGTCGGTTCGTCCAGCACCACGACTTTGGGTTTCAGCACGATGGCGCGGGCGATCGAAACGCGCTGGCGCTGGCCGCCGGAAAATTCGTGCGGATAGCGGTGGCGGGTATCGGGATCGAGGCCGGTCTCCGCCAGGGCGTCGATGACCGCCCGCTCGCGCGCATCGGGGTCGCCCAGACCGTGGATCTTGAGCCCTTCCTCGACGATCTCGCCGACCGACAGGCGCGGGCTCAGGCTGCCGAACGGGTCCTGGAAGACGATCTGCATCTCGCGCCGCAGCGGGCGCAGCGCCTTCCACCCCAGGCCCTGGATGTCCCGGCCCTGGTAGGCGATGGGCCCGCGGCTCGAGATCAGCCGCAGCAGGCCCAGCCCGAGCGAGGACTTGCCGGACCCGCTCTCGCCGACGATGCCGACGGTCTCGCCCGCCCGGACGCGCAGGGCCACGTCGTCGACCGCCTTGATGTGATCGACGGTGCGGCGGAACACGCCGGCCTTGATCGGATACCAGACCCGAAACCCTTCGGTGGCGAGCATTTCGGCGGCGGACTCCGGCACCTCCGGCGGCGTGCCCTTCGGCTCCGACGCCAGAAGGCGTTGGGTGTATTCGTGCTGCGGCCGGCCGAACACGTCGGCGACGGTCCCCTCCTCCACGATCTCGCCCAGGCGCATGACGGCGACCCGGTCGGCAAAGTGCTCGACCACGCCGAGATCGTGGGTGATGAACAGGATGCCGAGGCCCATGTCCTTCTGGAGGTCCTTCAGGAGCTGGAGGATCGTCGCCTGGATCGTCACGTCGACGGCCGTCGTCGGTTCGTCGGCGATCAGCAGGTCGGGCTCGTTGGCGAGCGCCATCGCGATCATCACCCGCTGGCGCTGGCCGCCGGAGAGCTCGTGCGGGAACGAGCCGAGCCGCCGCTCCGCCTCCTTGATGCCGACCTTTTCCAGCAGTTCGAGCACCCGCTTGCGCGCGGCGCCTTTCACCATCCCCTTGTGGATGCGCAGGATTTCTCCGATCTGCTTCTCGACCGTGTGCAGCGGGTTGAGCGCCGTCAGCGGCTCCTGGAAGATCATCGAAATGCGATTGCCGCGGATGCGGCGCAGCACCTGCTTCGGCGCGCCCATCAGCGCCTCGCCGCGGAAGTCGATGCCGCCGGCGGGATGACTGGCCTGCGGGTAGGGCAGGAGCTGGAGCACCGACAGCGCCGAGACCGACTTGCCCGAGCCGCTTTCGCCGACGATCGCCAGGGTCTCGCCCTTGTCGACATGGAAGGACACGCCCTTGACGGCGTGAACCGTGCCGTCCGGCACGCTGAAATCGACCTTCAGATTGTCGACGGTGAGCAGGCGTTCGGCGCTCATGACGCCCGTCCTGCGGCGGCGAGCGCGCCATCGGTCGGCTGGCGGACGTTCGAAATTGCCGCCGCGGAATCCGGATCCTGCTCCGGCGGCGGTGCGGCGGCGGCGATACCCTTGCGCGGATCGAAGGCGTCGCGCACCGCCTCGCCGATGAACACGAGCAGGCTCAGCAGGGCGGCGAGGACGAAGAAAGCCGTCACGCCGAGCCAGGGCGATTCGAGGTTCGACCGGCCCTGCTTGAGCAACTCGCCCAGCGACGGCGAGCCGGGCGGCAGGCCGTAGCCCAGGAAATCGAGCGACGTCAGCGCGACGATCGAGCCGGACAGGATGAACGGCATGAAGGTGAGGGTCGCGACCATGGCGTTGGGCAGGACATGCCTGAACATGATGGTGACATTGCTCGCCCCGAGCGCCCGGGCGGCGCGGACATAATCGAAATTGCGGGCGCGCAGGAATTCCGCGCGCACAACGCCGACCAGCGCCATCCAGCTGAACAGCAGCAGGATGATGAGCAGCCACCAGAAATTCGGCTCCACGATGGCCGAAAGAATGATGAGCAGGTAGAGGATCGGGACGGATTCCCAGATTTCGATGAAGCGTTGCAGGGACAGGTCGGTCCAGCCGCCGAAATAGCCCTGGATCGCGCCCATCGCCACGCCGATCACGCTGCTGAGCAGCGTCAGGACCAGGCCGAACAGGACGGAAAGGCGGAAGCCGTAGATCACCCGGGCCAGCACGTCCCGCGCCTGGTCGTCGGTTCCGAGCGGGTTGGCGGTAGACGGCGGCGTCGGCGACGGCTCGGGCAGGCCGATAACCTGGGAATCGAAGCGATAGGGAATCAGCGGCCAGACCATCCAGCCTTTCTCGCCGATCTTCTGCTGCACGAAGCGGTCGGTGTAATCGGCCTCGGTTTCGAACTCGCCGCCGAACGCCGTCTCGGCGTAGCGGCTGACCGAGGGCAGGTAGAGGCCGCCGTCGTACCAGACGACGATCGGCCGGTCGTTGGCGATCAGCTCGGCGAACAGGCTGAGGACAAAGAGCGCGGCGAAGATCCAGAGCGACCAGTAGCCCCGCCGGTTGGCGCGGAAATTGGCCAGCCGCCGCGCCGTCACCGGCGTGATCCGCCACCACAGGAAGCTGTCCTTCCGGGCCGGGGCGACGCTCACGGCCGGATACTCATGCCTGGATACTCATGCCCGGATTCTCATGCTTGCCGGGCCTCGAAATCGATCCGCGGATCGACCCAGATGTAGGTGAGATCGGTGATGAGTTTCACCAGCAGGCCGATCAGCGAGAAGAAGAACAGGGTGGCGAAGACGACCGGGTAGTCGCGGTTGACAATCGCCTCGAAGCCGAGCAGGCCGAGCCCGTCGAGATTGAAGATGATCTCGATCAGCAGCGAGCCGGTGAACAGGATGCCGATGAAGGCGCCGGGAAAGCCGGCGATCACGATCAGCATCGCGTTGCGGAAGACATGGCCATAGAGCACCCGCCGCTCGCCCATGCCCTTGGCGCGCGCGGTCACGACATACTGCTTGTTGATCTCTTCCAGGAAGCTGTTCTTGGTCAGCAATGTGAGCGCCGCAAAGCCGCCGATCACCAGGGCCAGCACCGGCAATGCGATGTGCCACAGATAGTCGAGCACCTGCCCGGCCGTGGAAAACTCGCTGAAATTCTCCGACACCAGCCCTTTCAGCGGGAACCACTGGACCACGGCCCCGGTCGCGAACAGGATGACCAGCAGGATGGCGAACAGGAAGCCGGGAATCGCGTTGGCGACCACGACGACCCCGCTGGTCCAGATGTCGAAGGCCGAGCCGTCGCGCACCGCCTTGCGGATGCCGAGCGGGATGCAGACCAGATAGACGATCAGCGTCGTCCACAACCCCAGCGAGATCGAGACCGGCATCTTCTCCAGCACCAGATCGACCACCGGCCGGTTCTTGAAGAAGCTCTGGCCGAAATCGAAGGCCGCGTAGTTGGCGACCATCAGGACGAACCGCTCGTGCGGCGGCTTGTCGAGATTGAGCTGTTTGCGCAGTTTCTCCAACAGTTCCGGATCGAGGCCCCGCCCGGCGCGCGATTCGGCGCCCGGCTGCCGCTCCTGCTGCCCGACGCCGGTCTCCTGGCCGCGCGACGAGCCGGTGCGCTCCGCAACCTGGTCGCCGCCCTGGCGCAGGTTTGCGATCAGCTGTTCGATGGGCCCGCCCGGCGCCATGTTGATGATGACGAAATTGATCACCATGATCCCGAGCAGGGTCGGGATGATCAGCAGCAGGCGGCGGACGATATAGGCCAGCATCGCGCGCTTTCCGCGGCCGCTATTTCAGGCTCGCGATCCGGCCGCGCAGCCGGGCCGCTTTCGCCGGATCGAACCACCAGGTCATGATATCCGCGCCGCCGATGGTCGGTTTGTCGGGATAGCCGAACTTGTCCCAGAAAACGATACGATCATAGGGGATGTGCCAGTTCGGGATGACGAAATGCTGGCTGAGCAGCAGCCGGTCGAGCGCCCGGGTCCGCAGCACCAGGCTCTTCCGGTCGGGCGCGGCGATCAGCTGCTCCACCAGATCGTCGACCGCGCGGTTCTGCAGGCCGCTCCAGTTGTTGCTGGCGGGCCGTTTGGCGGCGGCCGTCGTCCAGAAGCCACGCTGCTCGTTGCCCGGCGAGAGCGACTGGCCCCAGCCGAGGACGACGACGTCGAAATCGAACTTGCGCACCCGGTTCACATACTGGGAGAAATCGACCAGCCGGATGCGCATGTCGATACCGAGCCGTTTCAGGTTGCGCCGCACCGGCAGCACGATCCTTTCGAAAGCCGGCGAGCGCAACAGCAGGGTAAAGCTGAAGGGCCGGCCCGTCTTTGCGTTGACCAGGCGGAAATCGCGAACGACCCAGCCGGCCTCTTTCAGCAGCCGGAACGCCTCGCGCAGGCCGGGCCGGATGTTGCTGTCCCTGTAGACCGGCAGCGTATAGGGCCTGGTGAACACCCGGTCCGGCACGGCGCCGGGATAGCGCCGCTTCAAATCCTGCAACAGCCTGAGCACCGCGCCCCTGGGCTTGCCGGGGCGCGATGCCAGTTCGGAATTGTCGAAGAAGCTCCGGGTCCGGGCATACTGGCCGAAGAACAGGTTGCGGTTGGTCCATTCGAAATCGAAGGCGTAGACCAGCGCCCGGCGGACCCGCCAGTCCCGGAACAGCGGATTGCGCAAATTGTAGACGAAGGCCTGCATGCCGCTCGGCTGGCCGGTCGGGAATGTCTTCTGGATCAGCAGACCCTCGCGCTTCGCGGCGATGTCGTAGGCCCGCGCCCAGGCTGCGGCCGTGTTCTCGGCGCGATAGTCGAACTGGCCCGCCTTCAGCGCCTCGCGCATCACCGAGGCGTCGAAGAAATACTCGTAGCGGATCAGGTCGAAATTGTAGTGGCCGACATTGGACGGCAGGTTCCGGCCCCAATAGTCCTTGACCCGGAGATATTCGATCCGGCGGCCGGGCGAGACCTTGCCGATCCGGTAAGGGCCGCTGCCGAGCGGCGGGTCGAGGGAGAATTTCGAGAAGTCCCGGTCTTTCCAATAATGCTTCGGCAGAATGTTGAGGTCGCCGGCGACGATCAGCGGCAATTCCCGGTTCGTGCCGCCGCGGAAGGTGAACTTCACCGAACGCGGCCCGGTCCGCTCCATCCGGGCGATGTCGCGGAAATAGTAGCGGTAGAACGGCCTGCCCTGCTTGCGCAGGATGTTCATCGAGAAAATCACATCCTCGACGGTCACCGGCCTGCCGTCGTGCCAGCGCGCGTTGGCGTTCAGCGTGAACTCGACCCAGGACCGGTCTTGCGGATAGCGGATCGATTCCGCAAGCAGCGGATAGAGGGTGAACGGTTCGTCGTCCGCCCGCCGCATCAGCGTGTCGTAGATCAGCCCGGCGCCGCTCGCCGCCGTGCCCTTGACGATATAGGGATTCAGGCTGTCGAAGGTGCCCTGGGCCGCCAGCCACAGGCTGCCACCCTTCGGCGCCTTCGGGTTGACATAGTCGAAGTGCGGAAAGCCGGCCCGGTATTTCGGCGTCCCGTGCATGGCGATGGCGTGGCTCTCGACGATGCCTGACGCCATGGCAGCTTCGTCGGCGACGCTATGTGTCGACACGGCGACAAGCGAAGCGAGAGCGGCCGGAATTGCAGCGATCCAGCGCATGAGGCTATTCGCGGTAAACCGATGGCGAAAGTAAGGCGAAAGATTCAGGCACGCTCGAACGAGTAGGATCTTTGCCGTGTTTACCACGGTTCCCGGTAGGGCCGGAGTTCGACGTTGAAGCTCCAGGTGCTGCGCGGCTGGTGGGCGATGCGGAAAAACTCGCCGGCAATGTCCACCGGCTTGGCGTAGGCGTCGTCCGGCCGGTCGCCGCCCATCCGCTCGCGCACCCAGGGGATATCGATCATTGCGTCGACGGTGATGTGGGCGACGTGGAGCCCTTTGGGCCCGAGTTCCCGGGCCAGCGCCTCGGCGAGGATGCGCTGCCCCGCCTTGCTCGGCGCGAAGCCGGTGAAATGCGGCTTGCCGCGCCAGGCGCCGGTGTTGCCGGTGACCAGCAGGGCGGCGTCGCCGCGCTCGACCATCGCCGGCGCCAGTTCCTGCGCTGCGACCAGCAGGGAAGACACGTTCACCCGGAAGGTGCGCTCGAAGTCGCCGATGTCGATGTCCCGATAGGGCGCGAAGACGGCGTAGGCGCCGTTGTAGATCGCCACTTTCGGCACGCCGAGATCGGCGACGATCCGCTTCAGCGTCGCCCGCAGCCCCTCGTGATCGGTCACGTCGCACGGATAGGCCCAGCTGTCCGCGACGTCGCCGGCAATCCGCTCCAGCCGCTCGGCCTTGCGCGCGATCATGGCGACGGCGTAGCCGCCCTCGGCGAAGCGCCGGACCAGCGCCTCCCCGGTGCCGGGGCCGACGCCGATGACGATGCAGGCGGGTTTCGGTTCGCTCATGCCGCCGCTCTAGGATTTGGCGTCCAGCCACATGTCGAGATAGCGGATGCGGTCGTGGCCCCAGAAGGGTTCGCCGTCGGCGACCATGTGGGGCGTGCCGAATATCCCGGCTTCGGCCGCCTCCCGGCTGGCGTTGGCGCAGGCTTCGGCCGCAGCCGCGTCGTCCGCCGCGGCGTCGACATCGGCGGCCGAAACCCCGGCTGCGGCGGCGGCCTCCTTCAGCGCGTCCGGCTCCGACAGATCCGCCCCTTCGGCCCAGTAGCCCTGCATCAGCGCCGCGGACAGGCGGTTGGCCATGTCCGGATCCTGCAACCGGATACGCCAGATCAGGTGGCGCGCCTGGCTGAGGTCGCCCCTCGGAAAGGACTTCGGGATATTGAGCGGCAGGCCGAGCAGGCCGGCGGTGCGCGTGAAATCCTTCTTGATGTAGCGGCCCTTGGCGATCGGATTGCCGATCGGCATGTAGTCGTGGATTTTCCAGACCGTCATCAGCGAGATCGGCACCCAGTCGATGCCGCGGCCGTGTTTCGCCGCGACCCGCTGCAGTTCCGCGATGCCCAGGTAGGTGTGGGCGGAGGGGAGATCGAAATAGAGGGTGATCGGGTCGGCCATGGCGCGGTCTCTTCGGTGTTGCTGACGCGCGCCAAGCAATCAGGTCGGCAGGGAATGCGCAACCCCTGCGATTGCGTCGAACGCGCCCGCGACATCCTCTTCCGCGGCGTCGAACTGGCCGGCGACGAACCGGATCGCCACCCGGCCGCCATGAACGGTCTGGGTCAGGTAGATCGCGCCGTCGTCGTTGATCGCGTTGACCAGCCGCAGGTTGAGGGTGTCCAGCGCATCTTCCGGCACGCCGTCCGGCGCATAGCGGAAGGAAAACAGCGACAGGACCGGCGCCGTGACGATCTCGAACCCGGGCTCTGCCGCCAGCCGCGCGGCCAGGTCTTCGGTCCAGCGGACATGGTTGCGGATGCGCTGCCGCAGCCCGTCCAGGCCGTAGGCGCGCAGCAGGAACCAGACCTTGAGCGCGCGGAAGCGCCGGCCGAGCGTGACCGACCATTCGCTGAAATTGACGATGCCGTCCCTGCCGTGGGTTTTGAGATATTCGGGCTGGATCGCCAGCGTGCGCACCAGCGTTTCCGGCGACCGGACGAAATGCGCCGAACATTCCACCGGCGCGCCGAGCCATTTGTGCGGGTTCAGCACGATGCTGTCCGCCAGCTCCACGCCGTCCCAGAAATGCCGGTACTCCGGGCAGATCATGGCGGAACCCGCCCAGGCGGCGTCGACATGGGTATAGAGGCCCTCTTCCGCCGCGACGGTGCAGACGGCGCGCGCATCGTCCATCGCGCCGACCGAGGTGCCGCCGATGCAGACGACGATGCCGGCCGGCGTCATCCCGGCGGCCCGGTCGTCGCGGATGGCCCGTTTCAGCGCATCGACATCCATGGCCTGTGCCGCATCGGTCGGCAGCTTGACCAGGTTGTCCTGCCCGAGGCCGGCGACCCAGAGGGCCTTGTCGATCGAACTGTGGGTCTGGTCCGAGGCGTAGATCCGGAGCGGCGGCCGGCCGAACAGCCCCGCGCGGTTGCCCTGCCAGTCCAGTGCGCGCTCGCGCATGGTCAGCACGGCGCACAGGGTGGCGGTCGAGGCCGTATCCTGGAACACGCCGCTGAAATCCGCCGGCAGGCCGACCGCCTGGCGCAGCCAGTCGACCATTTTGATTTCCAGCTCGGTCGCCGCCGGCGAGGTCTGCCAGAGCATGCATTGCGCCGCCATGGCGCCGGCGAGCTGTTCGGCGACCACCGCGGCGGGCGCGGCGTTGGACGGAAAATAGGCGAAGAAGCGCGGATGCTGCCAGTGGGTCATGCCGCCGGGAATCAGCCGTTCGAAATCGGCGAAGATATCCGCCATGTCGTGGGCGGCTTCCGGCGGCGCGTCGGCGATCGCGGCGCCGATCTCGCCGGGCGCCGTCTGTGACCGCACCGGCCGGTCGCGCAACGTCTCGCGATAGTCGGCACTCCAGTCCGCCGCCTTGTGCGACCAGTGGCGAAAGTCGAAATCGTCCATATCGAATTCCCGGGTCGGTATCTCGTCGATTTGCGCCCGTCCGGAGCAGGCCCGATGCCGGATCGAGGCGGTGCAGACTACGCCCGGCGGCGGAACCGCGGCAGCGTTCAGATCAGCACGCAGGTCGCGACCAGCCCGAGCAGGCAGAACAGCAGGAACATGAACATCCAGGGCATCGGCCAGCTACTTCACGACCGCTACTTCACGACCAGGCCGAGCGGCGCTTCGGTCAGCGTTTCGCACCCCGTCCCGGTGACCGCAACCGTCTGGCCGGTCGTCATGGCGAGGCCGGCATCGGAATCGAAGATGATGATGTGGATGAAGAAGACCATGCCGGGCGCGGCCTCCACGGCATTGCCGTGGAAGAACATCGGCCAGTCCATCCAGATCGGCGCAAAGGTGGCGCCGAGGGAATAGCCGCAGGCGTTGAGCCGGTGCGCCTGCATGCCGGCCGCATCGATGACCCTTGCATGGGCGTCGAACACCTCGCCGACCGGCCGGCCGGGGCGGAGCGCGTCCTTTGCGGCGTCGAGCGCCTCGACGGCGACCTTGTGCATCTCGACCTGCCGGGCCGGCGGCGTGCCGATGCACAGCGTGCGCATCAGGCAGGCATGATAGCGCCGGTAGACTCCGGCGAATTCCAGGGTGAGCTGGTCCTGCGCATCCAGGTGCCGCCGGCCGGTGAAATACCGGCACAGCAGCGCCTGCGGCCCGGAGCCGATGATGAATTCGTTGCCGGGATAGTCCCCGCCGCCGCGGAACACCGCGCCCTGCATCGCGGCCAGGATATCGCCTTCGAAGGCGCCGGGTTCGGCGTGCGCGACCGCTTCGCCCAAGGCCGCGTCGGCCAGCTCCGCGGCGCGGCGGACATAGGCCATCTCCGCCGGGCTCTTGACCAGCCGCAGCCGGCTGACCAGCCGCGACGCGTCTTCCAGCGCGCAGAACCCGTCCATGGCAGCCTCGACGGCGCGCCCGTTGTTGGCGGTGAGACCATAGGCCTCCCACTCCACGCCGAGGCGTCTGCCGCGGCAGCCATGTTCGTCCAGAATTGCGCGCAGTTGTTCCGCCGGGCCGGCGTCGGGCAGGTCGACCCAGATGCGGATGTCTTCGATGACGGAGGTCTGCTGCGCCTGGCGCAGGTCCGGCGCGCGGGTGAGCAGCGTCATCGTGCCGTCCGCACCGAGATAGAGGCACTGGAAAAAGACGTAGCCGAAGGTGTCGTAGCCGGTCAGCCAGAACATCGATTCCTGGCGGAAGCACAGCAGGCCGTCCAGACCGGCCCCGGCCATCGCCGCGCAGGTCCGGGCCCGCCGGTCGGCCAGTTCGGCTTCCGAAAAGTGCAGCGGCATTATCCGGCCTCCCCGGTCAGGCAGATCGCCGAGACGTTGCGGCCGTAATCCCGATGGCCGCGATGGGTGTTGCGCCGGAAGCTGAACAGCCGGTCGGGATCGGCAAAGGTATCGAGCCCGGTGTCGTGCACGGCGGCGAGGCCGGCGGCTTCAAGTTGCCGAACGATGTAGCCGCCCAGATCGAATTGAAAGTGTCCCGCCCGCGCGCCGGCGCGGAAATATCGGGCGTTGTCCTCGTTCTGCTCGAGAAAGGGCGCCGGGAACTCCGGGCCGACCTCGTAGGACGGTTGCCGGATGCAGGGCCCCAGCGCCGCCACCGTCCGCGACCGGTCGGCGCCCAGCCTTTCCATCGCCGCGACCGTGTTCGGCAGCACGCCGGCGAGGGCGCCTTTCCATCCGGCATGGGCCGCACCGACCACCCCGGCTTCGGCGTCGGCAAAAAGGACCGGCCCGCAATCCGCCGCCAGCACGCCGAGCCCGATGCCGGGCCGGTCCGTCACCATGGCGTCGCAGCGCGGCCGGGTCTCGCGGGTCCAGGGCTCGGTGACCGTTATCGCCCGGTCGCTGTGGCACTGGTACGCGGAGACGAGCGCGGTCACGTCGACCGCCAGTTCCCCGGCCACGCGGCGCCGGTTTTCCGCGACCGCGCCGGGATCGTCGCCGGACCCCTGCCCGCCGTTCAGCGAGGCATAGATGCCGGCGCTGACACCGCCCGGGCTGCCGAAAAAGCCGTAACGGATGCCGGGCAGCCCTTCCAGCGGCGGCGCGGAGGCGACGGTCAGGGACATGCGGGCGCCGGCCCGTTCCGCCTCAGCAATCGAGGGTGTTGCGCCGCTCCCAGTCCGAGATGGCGCCGGCGTATTCGTTCCATTCCCCGGTCTTGAGCTTGACGTAGCTCTTGACGAAGCTCTCGCCGAAACCGGCGCGCACGGCCTTGTCGCGCTCGAACAGGCGCAGCGCGTCGAGCAGGTTGAGCGGCAGCCTGCGCGCGCCGCGCAGCTTGTGGCCCTCGGCGTAGAGGTCGAGGTCGGTGCGCTTGCCGGGATCGCGGGCATTCTCGATGCCGTCGAGCCCGGCGACGACGATTCCCGCCTGCAGCAGGTACGGATTGGCCGAGCCGTCCATCAGCCGCAGCTCGAAGCGCCCGGCGTCGGGAATCCGCACCATGGTCGTCCGATTGTTGCCGCCATAGGCGACCATGTTGGGCGACCAGGTTGCGCCCGACAGGGTGACCGGCGCGTTGATGCGCTTGTAGCTGTTCACGGTCGGGTTCCAGATCGCGCACAGCGCCGGCGCGTTGTGGATGATGCCGCCGAGGAAATTGTAGGCGAGCGCGGACAGGCCGAACCCTTCGTCCGCGTCGTGGAACAGGTTGGTCTCGCCGGCGTCGTCCCAGAAGGAGATGTGCGCGTGGCAACCGTTGCCGGTCAGGTTCGGGAACGGCTTGGGCATGAAGGTCGCCCGCAGCCCGTGCTTCTCGGCGATCGACTTGACCATGAATTTGAAAAAGACGTGGCGGTCGGCCGTCACCAGGGCGTCGTCGTAGCTCCAGTTCATCTCGAACTGGCCGTTGGCGTCCTCATGGTCGTTCTGGTAGGGGCCCCAGCCGAGGCTCAGCATGGCGTCGCAGATCTCGGAGACGACGTCGTAGCGGCGCATCAGGGCCGACTGGTCGTAGCAGGGCTTGGCCTGGATATCGAGCGGGTCGGAAATCGCCTCGCCGTCGGGCGTCACGATGAAATATTCCGCCTCGACGCCGGTCCTGACCCGGTAGCCTTTCTGCCGCGCCGCCGCCAGCCTGCCCTTGAGCAGCAGCCGCGGCGTATCCCGCATCGGCTCGCCCTCCATCCAGCAATCGCCGGCGAGCCAGCCGATCTCCGGCTTCCACGGCAGCTGGATCAGGCTGCCGGGATCGGGCTTGACCAGCATGTCGGGCTCGGCCGGGGACGAGTCGAGCCACGCGGCGAAGGCGGCGAAACCGGCGCCTTCCTCCTGCATGTCCGCGATGGCTTCGGCGGGGACGAGCTTGGCCCGCAGCACGCCGAACAGGTCCACGAAGCTGATCAGGAAATAGCGGATTTCCTTCTGTTTTGCGGTCTCGGCAAGATCGACGGCCATCGCTGCATCCTCCTCCTGTCCCGGGGCCGGCCGGGGCGGTCGCCGCGCCCGGCCGCCGGTCGAAGGATGTTGCCGAAATTCCGCGCGATATGCAAACCGGCGAAGGGGCGCGCAATTTACTGCCGCCAAAGGCGCCTGGGACGTGTCCGTTTCCATCGGAACCGGCGATGTAACCGGGGCGGCCCCTTCGATACGCCCCGGATTTCATCCGGGGCTGCTCAGGGTGAGGGTGAAGGGGAGTAAACGCATTACACACCCTCATCCCGAGTAGGCGCGCTTGCGCGCCGTATCGAGGGGCCGCCCTGAGCGAAGTCGAAGGGGACGCAACGCCGTCATGTGTCCGTCCAAGAGGGATGCGCCCTACGGCAAAAATCCGGGTAGGTCCGCACAAGACGGCGCGGCGACCGCCATTGCCTTGAAGGCGGTTCCCATCGCAGCCGGATCGAGCAACCTGTCGATGGCGGCGTCGACGGCCGCGGCGTCTTCCGCCGAAGCCGAAGCCTTGAGCGCCGACCGGCGGGCCTCGATCCCCAGCGACCGGAGAAAGGCGGCCTGCCCGGCCGGGCCCAGGACGACGGCGCCCGCAGAGGCCGCCGCTTCGCGGAGCCGGGCGAAGTCGACGTCGACGCTCAGGTCGGTCTCGCCGGCGCCGTCCAGCGGATCGACGAGTCGGTGCCCCCTGACGCCGCGGAGCGTCGACTTTCCGGCAGGCAGGTTGCCGCCATAATCGATCAGCAAGGCAGCGCCGCCGCTTGCAACGAGCCGCTGCGCCAGGTCGCGAACGAAGGCGAGCGCGTCCGGCTGTATTTCCCCGATCGCGCCGGGTTCGGCTTTTGCCGGCAGGGACAGGCCGGACGCCGCGACGGCATCGGCCGGATTGTCCCCGGTGGCGAAGACCGGCCGGCCGGCTTCGGACCCGGATTCGGATAGGGCCACCGTCCGCTCGCGCCAGCCGTCCGGCGTCATGACGAACTGCCGGGCCGGCAGGGCATCGAGAAACTCGTTGGCGACCAGGAACAGCGGGCCTTCCGGCAGTCCGTCCAAGCCCTCGATCCAGACCGGCGCGGCGTCGGCCAGGGCCTCGGCCTGGACCGCGCGCAAGGTCTCGCTGCTCTCAATCAGGTGAAGGCGCGCGGCAGCGGCGAAATCGGGGATGACATGCCGGATCGCCCGCAGGGCATCGGCCATCAGCGCGCCCCGCCCGGGGCCGGCCTCGCACAGGATGCACGGATCCGGCCGCCCGGCCCGCTCCCACGCTTCGGCGAGCCAGAGGCCGACCAGTTCCCCGAAGACCTGGCTGATTTCCGGCGCGGTGATGAAGTCGCCGCCGCGCCCGATCGCCGCCGCCCGCCGGTAGTATCCGTGCCCGGGATGCTGCAGGGCGAGCGCCATGAAACGGGAGACCGGCATGGGCCCGCTCTGCGCGATCATGCGCCGGACCAGCCGGTCGAGCGGCGTCACCTTTCGTCCGCCGCCGGGTTGACGGTGACGGCCGCTCTCTTCCGCGCGCGCAGGATCAGCCAGACGCCCAGGGCGACCAGCGGCAGGGACAGCAGCTGGCCCATGGTGACGAAGCCGAACAGGAAACCGCTGCCGGGCAGGAAGGCGTCGGGCTGGCGGAAGAATTCGACGATGAAGCGCGCAAGCCCGTATCCCGCGCAGAACAGGCCGGTCAGTTCGCCGGGCCGGTCGAGGGCGCCGGTCCGTCGGCGCCACAGGTTGATGACGACGAGCAGCAGCAGCCCTTCGAGAAAGGCCTCGTAGAGCTGCGACGGATGGCGCGGCAGCGGCCCGCCGCCCGGAAACACCATCGCCCAGGGCACGTCGCTCACCCGGCCCCAGAGTTCGCCGTTGACGAAATTGGCCAGCCGCCCGAGCAGCAGCCCCAGCGGCACGGCGCAGGCCGCGAGGTCGCCGGCGGAGAACATGTCGATGCGCCGCTTGCGGCAGAACAACACGATGGCGAGCGCCACGCCGATCAGCCCGCCATGGAACGCCATGCCGCCCTGCCACAGGGCGAGAAGACGCTCCGGGTTCGCCAGGTAGAAGCCCGGCTTGTAGAAGAGCACATAGCCAAGCCGGCCGCCGACGATCACCCCCAGCGTCGCCCAGAACATCAGGTCGTCGACCGCCCTGTCGTCCAATGCCCGGCCGTCCGTGATCCGCGATCCGGCCGGCCGCTTGCCGGCGAGGCGGCGCATGAACCACCAGGCGAAGGCCAGCCCGCCGACATAGGCCAGCGCATACCACCGGATTTCGACCGGCCCGATCCGGACCAGCACCGGATCGATCGACGGATAGGCAAGCGCGAGGAGGATCGGATCCATCGGCGGTCCGCAACAGGGGCAGCAACAGGGGTCGTCGGCCGGCAACCTGCAGGTTGCGTCGGCCCGCACACCGCCATCCGGACGTTCGCCGGACAAACGGCGAGACGGCCGAACCGGGCGACCGGACCCGGCGACCGAAAACGTGGATGCCTTATACGTTTGCGGCCGAACGGCGGCAATGTTCGGCCATATCCCGGTCCGGCTTGCGGCGCCGGCGGGACGGTGCCCGGGCAGGTTTCAGAAATTTCACCTATTTCATTATTTTTTTCTTGACATGCCGGTTTTTATCTCCTATATCGCCCCCTGTCAACGCCCGAACTGCGCCCCAAGCGCCCCCCGGGCGTCTCTCCCGTCCGTTCCAACCGGCAAAGCGATGCATCCCCCTTTAGGCTGGAGGATGCGGCATGACATTTCATGACACATCCCGGGACCGTCATCCCGACCGAGCGGAGCGAGCGGAGGGATCTCGGCTCGATCGCGGCAATGCAAAACCCGAAGTCCGGCGACGAGATTCCTCCACCCCGCCCCGGATCTAATCCGGGGCTCCGATCGGAATGACGGAGAGAGAGCAAGGCGCGGACCGAAACGCCGCGGCCGGGCGGTTCCGGCGAATTTGCTGCACAATGGGGGGCGCCCTCTCCAGGCCGGCCCAGGTCAGGAAGACCGGTCAACCCTCTGTTTTTCCAGCCCATTTCCCGGAAACAAACAGGGAACGATCAGTAAAACGAACAAGGAATATGATCCTGCATGAAATGATTTTGCGTCATGTCCGGCCTGACGCTCCGGGCCGCCGTTGGCCCGGAAAGCCACGCGGCGCAAGGCTTTGCGCACACCGCCGCAGGACCGCAGGCGGGCCGTTCCGGCATTTTTTTCAAAAGGTGGAACGGTCTGTCCAGGTCAGGGAAACCGGCCAACCTCCTGTTTCTCTGCCCTATTTGCCGGATTCAAATATTGAGCGACCGCACAAAAATAAAGGATAATTTTCCGATTTAACGCGCGGCGCCGGAGCAAACCCGTTCCTTCGCCGTCATTTCGACCGTAGCCCCGGATTTATCCGGGGCGGAGCGGAGAAATCTTTTGTCGGCGGAACAAGGTCCAAAGCATCGTACCGGAAGGATTTCTCCACTGCGCGGCTTACGCCGCTCCGGTCGAAATGACGGGGTCGAATTGACTGACGGGGGATCGGCGCCTTACCGGGGCGCTGTCCAATGTTCGGCCCAATGTTCGGGTTTGGGCGTTTCGGCATTCCTGCGTATAGAGAGCGGCATGAGACTCGCGAGCGCCCTCATTGCGGCCCTTCTGCTTGTTGCAGCGCCGGCGCAGGCGAAGATCGGCGGCAACGGCGTCATCTTCGCGGCGGCCAGCCTGAAGGCGCCGCTGGATCGCGCGGTCGAACGGCTGGTGACGCAACGGCGTTGCCTCGCGCCGGGCGGCACGATCCGCGTGTCCTATGCGTCGAGCGGCATCCTCGCCCGCCAGATCCGGTTCGGCGCGCCGGCCGACCTGTTCGTCAGCGCCGATCCGCGCTGGCTCGACTATCTCGAACGCAATGGCAGGATCGATCCGGCGGCGCGGCGCACGCTGTTCACCAACCGTCTGGTCGCCGTCGCCCACGGCGCCGGCAGCAGCGTCGAGCCTCTTGCGCCCGGCACGGCGACGGCGCGCCGCCTGGGGCGGGAGCGCCTGGCCATCGGCGATCCGGGCCATGTCCCGGCCGGGCGCTATGCCAAGGCGGCGCTCCGGTCCCTCGGCCTGTGGCGGCACGCGCAGCGTAACATCGTGCTGGCCGCGAACGTTCGCGTCGTTGCGGCCTATGTCGTCCGCCGGGAAGCGGCATTGGGCATCGTCTATGAGACGGACGCGATCGCCGAGCCGCGCGTCCGCATCGCCGCCCGCATCCCGGCAAGCGCCCATCCGCCGATCCGCTACGACGCCGCAATCGTCAGGGGCGGTGACGCGGACTGCGCCCGGGCGTGGCTCGAGGCGCTGGACAGCCCGGCCTACCGCAAGATCTTCGCCGAGGCCGGCTACGGCATGCCGAAGAACCGCTAGGATCGCGCCGATGTTGAGCGAAGCGGAAACCGACGCGCTGCTGCTCAGCCTGAAGGTCTCCTTCTGGAGCCTGCTGATCGCGCTGCCGGTCGCCGTCGCGCTCGGCTGGGTGCTGGCGCGCAAGGAGTTCCGCGGCAAGCTGCTCCTCAATGCCTTCATCACCCTGCCGCTGGTCCTGCCGCCGGTCGTGACCGGTTTCGTGCTGCTGATCCTGTTCGGCAACCAGGGCTGGATCGGCGGCTGGCTCAAGGCATGGTTCGGCATCGAGATCGCCTTTCGCTGGACCGGGGCGGCCGTGGCGGCCGGCGTCATGGCCTTTCCGCTGATCGTGCGGCCGATCCGCCTGTCGTTCGAAGCCGTCGATCCGCGGCTGGAGCAGGCGGCCGCGACGCTCGGCGCCGGGCGCTGGCGGCGCTTCGCCACGATCGCCCTGCCGCTTGCCATGCCCGGCGTGCTGGCCGGCGCGGTCCTCGGCTTCGCCAAGGCATTGGGCGAATTCGGCGCAACCATCACCCTGGTCTCGAACATCCCGGGCGAAACGCAAACCCTCGCGCTCGCGGTCTACGCGCTGCTCCAGGTGCCGGGCGAAGAGGGCGCCGTATTCCGCCTGACCCTGATCGCCATCGCCATTTCGGTTCTCGCCGTCGTGGCGTCGGAAATCCTGGCCCGGCGGGCGCGCCGCGGCCTGACCGCCGAAGAGCGAAGCGGCGATGCTTGACGTCGACGTGAGAAAGCGGCTCGGCGAAACGGCGCTGGATATCCGGTTCGAAAGCGCCGGCGGGGTCACGGCCTTGTTCGGCCGGTCCGGAGCCGGCAAGACCAGCACGGTCCAGATGATCGCCGGGCTCATGACGCCGGACGCCGGGCGGATCGCGCTGGGCGGCCGTATCCTGTTCGACAGCGCAGAGGGCACCGATATTGCAACGCCGCAGCGCCGGGTCGGCGTCGTGTTCCAGGAAGGCCGCCTGTTCCCGCACCTGTCCGTCCGCCGCAATCTGCTCTACGCGAAAGCGGCCGGACGCAACGGCCGGTTCGGCGGCGTCATCGGGATGCTGGGCCTCGAGGCGCTTCTGGAACGGAAGCCGGCGACCCTTTCGGGCGGCGAGCAGCAACGCGTGGCAATCGGCCGGGCCCTGTTGTCGGAGCCCGACATCCTGCTGATGGACGAGCCCCTGGCGTCGCTCGACGCCGCCCGAAAGGCGGAAATCCTGCCCTATATCGAGCGGCTGCGCGACGAGGCCGGCCCGCCCGTCGTCTATGTCAGCCACCAGATCGACGAAGTCGCGCGCCTGGCCGACCGGATCGTCCTGCTCTCGGACGGATCGGTCGCGGCCACCGGCTCGGTCGACGAGGTCTTCACCCGCCCGGAGCTGATGCCGCTGACCGGCCGGTTCCAGGCCGGCGCCGTGCTGGGCGCCCGCGTCGCCGAACAGGACGTCGCCGGTTCGATGAGCCGGCTCGCCATTCCCGGCGGCAGCCTGTGGGTGCCCTCCGTGCCCCTGCCGGTGGGCAGCGCGATCCGGGTGCGGATCCGGGCGCGGGACGTCTCCGTCGCCCTGGAGAAGCCGGACCGCGTCAGCATCCGCAACATCCTGCCGGGGACGGTCCGTTCGGTGACGGAATCCGACGGGCCGTTCCGGACCGTGGCGATTTCCATCGCCGGCGAGACCGGGGAAAGCCGCATCGCCGCCACGGTGACCGCCAACGCGGCTCGCGATCTGGAACTGGCGCCGGGCGTCGCGGTGTTCGCGCTGATCAAGTCGGTGGCGATGGACCGGCGCAGCATGGCGCTGCCGCCGCGCGACGAGATCGTGACATGACCCGGTTCCCGCCCGGCGCGGCGACGCGGCGTTTGCCGTACGGCGGCAACGCGCCCATGTAACAGGTCACGCGGCAGGAGGCATCGCCATGCAGGCCAACAACAAGCTGATCGACGATTTCGCCCGGGTCACGACGGGTATGCTGGGCGTCGCCGCCGGCGTCCGGTCGGAAGCGGAGGCGATGGTCAAGGCCCGGCTCCAGGGATTGCTGGCCGATATGGACCTGGTGACCCGCGAGGAGTTCGAGGTCGCCCGGGACATGGCGGCGAAAGCGCGCGACGGGCAGGAGGCCCTCGAGGCGCGGCTGACCGAACTCCAGGAGCGCTTGGAAAAGCTCGAAAAACCGGCGCGCGGCCGCCGCAAGGGCGCGTAAGCGTCCGCAAGAAATCTGCGCGCCGAAACACCGGAAATTTTTTGCGGCGCCGCCGGGCGTCGTGTCGATCCGGGAGCGCCGCAACGGGCGGCAGACCACAAATCAATATCTTGTGTAAAACCTGAATTGCACAAATAAATCTTGTTGCGAGAATTTTCGTACGGTGGCAGGCTCCACATCTGGTGGTATGCGGCCGTTCCAATACCACAAGATAAAGGTCAGCGATCGGTCGCGCGCGGTATCGCCGGCCGCGGCGGGCGGCGCCCCGCGTTCACGCTCCGGCTCCTCCCTTTCCGGGAGCCGCTACAGGAGAGCGACTCATGTCTGGCATCGCGCTCGATACCTGGACAACGCCCAACCCCCTGGACACGCTGGAAGAAATCGTCGCTGCGAACGAATGGTCGTTCGAGCGCAGCGGCGACGATGAAATGGCCGTCGAGTATCCGGGCCATTGGTGCGGCTACCACATGCATTTCGTGTGGAGCGAAGATCTGAACGCCATTCATCTTTCCTGTTTCATGGACATGCGGATTCCCAAGAAGAAACTGATCGATATTTCGCAGTTGCTGCTGAAGATAAACAACAAGCTCTGGCTGGGGACTTTCGTCGTCCCGGAAGAGGATTCGAACCCGGTCTTCCGGCACACGGTGCTGCTGCGCGGCCACCAGGGCGCCAGCGTCGAGCAACTCGAAGACCTGGTTGACATCGCCCTGTCCGAATGCGAGCGATTCTATCCCGCCTTCCAGTTCGTCACCTGGGGCGGCAAGACGGCCAACGAGGCGGTGACCGCTTCCCTGCTGGACACCGTCGGAGAAGCATAAGGGGCGAAATCATGGACCTTGCCGCAGCGCGCCTGTTGCTGGTCGGCTGCGGGAAGATGGGCGGCGCCCTGGCGCGCGGCTGGCTTGCGGCCGGTGCGCGCGCCGATAACATCGTCGCCGTGGAGCCTGCACCGGAAGCCGCAGAAGCCTTCGCCGAAGGCCCGGGCCCGGTTTTCGTCCGCAGCGCAGAGGAAACGCCTTCCGGGTTCCGCCCGGACGTCGTCCTGTTTGCCGTCAAGCCGCAGGTGATGGACGCCGTGGTCCCGGACTATCGACCCTATGCCGGTTCGGGCGCGGTGTTTCTTTCCATCGCGGCAGGGACGCCGATCCGCGTCTTCGAAGCCCATCTGGGGCGCGACGCACCGGTCGTCCGGTCCATGCCGAACACGCCGGCGGCCGTCGGGCGGGGCGTGACCGCGGCAATCTGCAACGCCAATGTGCCGCCGGACGGCCGCGCCCTGTGCGAAGCCCTGCTGCACGCCGTGGGCGAGGTGGTCTGGGTAACGGACGAAGCGGAGATCGACGCCGTCACCGCCGTATCCGGCAGCGGACCGGCCTATGTCTTTCATCTGGTCGAGGCCATGACCGAGGCCGGCATCGCCGAAGGCCTTTCGCCCGAGGCAGCCGGTGCGCTGGCGCGGGCGACCGTGGCCGGCGCCGGCGAACTGTTGCACCGCGCGCCGGAAGATGCCGCCACCCTGCGCCGCAACGTCACCAGCCCCGGCGGCACCACCGAGGCGGCGCTGAAAGTCCTGATGGCCGACGACGGGCTCGGCGCCCTGATGGAGAAAGCCATCGCCGCGGCGGCCCGCCGTTCGCGGGAACTGGGCGGATGAGCGTTTTCGAGGACGGGCCGGAGACCGGCCCCGGTCACAATATTCCGGTTGCCACGGTCTCGGAACTGTCCGCGTCGCTGAAACGGGTGGTCGAAGGCGAATTCAGCCGCGTCCGGGTGCGGGGAGAAATCTCCGGATTCAAGCGGGCCGGATCGGGCCATCTCTACATGGCCCTGAAGGACGACAGCGCCGTCCTCGACGCCGTGTGCTGGCGCGGTGTGGCCGGCCGCCTCGCGGTCGAGCCGGAAGACGGCCTCGAGGTCATCGCGACCGGCAAGCTGACCACCTATGCCGGCCGCTCGAAATACCAGATCGTCCTCGAGGCGCTGGAGGCTGCCGGCGAAGGCGCGCTTCTGAAGCTGCTCGAGGAGCGCCGGCGCAAGCTGGCGGCCGAGGGGCTGTTCGATGAAAGCCGGAAGAAGAAGCTGCCCTTCCTGCCGGCCGTCATCGGCGTCGTGACCTCGCCGACCGGCGCCGTGATCCGGGACATCCTTCACCGCCTGGAGGACCGGTTCCCGCGCCGCGTCCTGCTCTGGCCCGTGCGGGTGCAGGGCGATCCGGCGGCCGGGGAAGTCGCCGCAGCGATCGAGGGCTTCAATGCGATTCGGGGCGATTCCGGAATTCCGCGGCCCGATCTGCTGATCGTCGCGCGGGGCGGCGGATCGATTGAGGATCTGTGGCCGTTCAACGAGGAGGCGGTCGTCAGGGCCGCCGCAGCTTCGGACATTCCGCTGATCAGTGCGGTCGGCCACGAGACCGACACGACGCTGATCGACCATGCCGCGGACCGCCGCGCGCCGACCCCGACCGCAGCGGCGGAAATGGCCGTGCCGGTGCGCAGCGAACTGGTTGCCCAGATCCTGGACGATGGCCGGCGGCTGGTGTCGGCGATGGGGCGGCTGCGCGAGGAGTACCGCCTGCGCCTGGAGTCCGCCGGCCGCGGCTTGCCGGACCCCCAATCGCTTCTCGATACCAGGGCCCAGCAACTGGACGACCGCGCCGAGCGTCTCGGACTCGGCCTGCGCAGCCTGGTCCGGGAAAAGCGGTCTGCGGCCGACCGGCTCGCGGCCGGCATCCGGCCTGCCGCCCTCGTCCAGCTCGTCAGCCGCAGGCGCGACCGGACGGACGATCTCGGCGCCCGTTTGCAGCCGCAGATGCAGCGGCGCCTCGACGCAATGCGCGAACGCCTGAAGCACCGGGCCGACCTGCTTGAATCCTATTCCTACGGCCGGGTCCTGGATCGCGGCTTTGCGCTGGTCCGCGATGCGGGCGGACGGCCGGTCACCGACAGCGCAGCGGCGCAGCGCGCCGGCCGCGTGACGCTCCGTTTCCGCGACGGCAGCGTCCCCGCGCTCATCGATCCGCCCTCAAGCGAAAGGACGGGCGGCGGGAAATCCGCCGCGGCCAGGAAGCCGGCCCGCAGCACCCGGCCGCCGGCCGACGACGAACAGGGATCGCTGTTGTAGAGACCGCACCAGCCGGGGCGAAGCCGCACCTTGCTGCCAGGCGGCGTTGACAGTACGCCTGGCCGCACCGGCCCCGACCTGCCTGTTCCGGCGTCGGATGCTTTGCTCGACGATGTCCGTCCCCGGCTTGAAATTCGGGATGCTGGAGCGAAGTCTGCCAATAAATGCTACCGATACGGTATGAATGGGCCTGTGGCCTCGACGTGACCCTGTGTGATAGGCCGCGTTGCGGGTTCTGCCGTCGCTTGGGAAAGGCATTGGAGAAGAAAGCTTGGCGTCGCTGTTGCCAATCATCGTTCTGGCGATCGTCCAGGGGATCACCGAGTTTCTGCCGATCAGTTCGTCCGGTCACCTGGTGCTGACCTGGGAGGTCTTCGAGCAGAGCGGGGTCGCTACGCGCGCCGGCACGGCCAGCGAAAGGCTGACTTTGGACGTCGCGGTTCACCTCGGCTCTCTCGGTGCCGTCATCCTCTATTTCTGGCGCGATGTCGGGCGTGTGGCGGGCGGCGGGATCAGGCTGCTGGCCGGACGGGTTACGGACGACGGACGGCTGTTCCTGTATCTGGTCGTTGCGACCGTTCCGCTGGTCGCCGCCGGCCTGCTGGTCAATACCATGTTCGGCAGCGCCTGGCGCAGTGTCGAAGTCGTCGCCTGGGCCAGCCTGGGCTTCGGCTTCCTGCTCTGGTTCGCCGACCGGACCGGCATGACCATCAGCAAGATGGAGCACACGACCTTCGGGCAGGCGATCGTTATCGGCCTGGCCCAGGTGCTCGCGCTGATACCGGGAACGAGCCGCGCCGGAATTGCCATGACCGCCGCCCGGGCGCTCGGTTTCGAGCGATCGGACGCCGCCACCATTTCGATGCTCCTCGCGATCCCGGCGATTCTCGGCGCCTCGGCGCTCTTCGGCTACGACATTTACAAGTCGGGCAACGTCGCCTTGCAGACCGACGCATTGCTCGCCGCCCTGCTGGCGCTGGCCGCCGCGCTGCTCGCCATCGCCGGCATGATGGCCTGGCTGCGGCGCGCGACGTTCACGCCATTTGCGGTCTACCGAATATTGCTGGGCGGGCTGCTTCTGTATCTGATCTATGTCGAAGGCATGACCCTCAGGCTTCAATAGGGAAGCTGCACCGGGACGGCGGCAACAGGCCGTTTCAGGCTGTCCTGGCGCGCCGGAACCGCCCGTGGGGACGATATTGATCCATATAGGTCGGCGCGATCGCCTCCGCGGCGGCCGGCGTTATCCCCAAATCCGGGAAGCCCGGCGCATCGTCCTCGACGACATTGTCCTCCCGGAGCAGCGCAAGCGTATCCCTGCTAAGGGGCGTCGGCACCGGCAGCAGGTCGAGAAGGCCCGCCAACAGGGAAAGCGGACCCATGGGAAGCGCGATCCGGGGACGCCGCCGCGCGCATACGGTCATTGCAAGGTCGATCAATTCAATATGGCGATAGACTCGCGGCCCCCCGAGCTGAAAGACGCCGCCTTCCGGCAGGTCCAGGGCCGCAACGGCCGCCTCCGCAACGTCGCCGACATAGACAGGCTGCATTTTCGTCGCCCCGGCAATGACCGGAAAGACGGGCGCGTTCTTCAGGATGCTGCCGATCAGGTTGAAGAACCTGTCCTCCTGACCGAAGATGACGGAGGGCTGGAGTATGGCCGCATTGCCGAAAGCATCGCGAACGGCGCGTTCGCCCCGGGCCCTGGCAACGACATATTTGGACGCCGAAGACTCCGTCGCGCCGATGCCCGACAGGTGGACGAACCGACGGGCTCCGGCCTCCCGGCTCAGTCTGGCGACCCGGCCCGCCCCCTCATGGTGGACCGAATCGAACCCGTTGCGCGATCCGTCCCAGAAGCCGACCGCATTGATGACGGCGTCCGCATCGCGAACCGCGGCGCGGACCGACCGTTCGCTTCGAACGTCGCCCGGCACCGGCGCGACCTGCCCGACTGCGCCCATCGGTTTCAGAAATAATGCACGTTCCGGGTTGCGCACCGCGGCCCGCACGATCGTTCCGCGCTCCGCGAGGCGTTTCACGATATACCGCCCGACGAAACCCGAGCCGCCGAAGACCGTTACCCGTTCCATCTGCTGTCCGTTGACTGGCGAGAGACATGGCGACCTTGGAAACGCCCTTCCCTAGCTCTCCGACCGTTGAAAAACAATGTGACGAAGCCGACATGACCGGTTCGGCACGCGGCCGGTTCGGCGTGCAGGGGCGGCAATGGCGGACGATGAACGATCCACCGGATACAATCCGCGACATCGCTGCGCCGCCGCGCCCCGGCTGTGCGATTGACAGGGCGAAGCCCGACGGTTACCCACTGGCGCTTCGTCTTGAGCGAACGGTGCGCGGCCGGATTTTGCGTCGGCGGCCGTGCCGGCCGGGAGGCGGCGGTTGAATGCCCAGGTGGCGGAATTGGTAGACGCGCAGGTTTCAGGTACCTGTGGCCGCATGGCCGTGGAAGTTCGAGTCTTCTCCTGGGCACCATTCCCGTCAGCGCCGCGTTTCGGCAAGGGCCGCGCGCGGCCGGTTGCGGAGACGGCATCCGGCTGCCGGTGCCTTCCGGATCGGGCCGGCCCGATGCACGGTCAAGGGCAGCGCATTTAGCGGCAATGGCAACGGCACCGGACATCCGACTGTATCGCGGCGATCTCCCGGACGGGCTGCGCTTCAGCGGGCCGGTCGCCGTCGATTCCGAAACCATGGGCCTCAATCCGGCGCGGGACCGGCTGTGCCTCGTACAGCTGTCCGCCGGAGACGGCGTCTGTCACCTCGTCCAGATTGCGAACGGGCAGAACGAAGCGCCTAATCTCGGGGCTGTCCTGACCGACCCGGCGATCCTGAAACTGTTTCATTTCGGCCGCTTCGACATCGCGGTTTTCCTGCACCGGCTCGGCGTCCTGACGGCGCCGGTCTACTGTACGAAAATTGCGTCACAGCTCGTCCGCACCATGACCGACCGTCACGGCCTGAAGGAGCTCTGCAAGGATCTTCTGGATGTCGAAATCTCCAAGCAGCAGCAGACCTCCGACTGGGGCGCGGAGGAACTGGACGAGGACCAGCGGCGCTATGCGGCGACCGATGTCCTTTACCTGCATCGGCTCAAGACCGAACTCGACCGGTTGCTCGAGCGCGAAGGCCGGACCGAACTGGCCCGGAAATGTTTCGACTTTCTTCCCTACAGAGCGACCCTGGATATTGCCGGCTGGGCCGAACAGGACATATTTGCTCATTCGTAAATCCGTTTCGCCGCCGAATTGGCCCAAATGGATCAATTCTGCTAGGATCGATGCCGGGTTCCGGAGCAGCGGCTGCCGGGCAAACCGCCCGGAGGCGTGCGCCGCAGCCGGCGTCGGCACAACCGGCCCTTCGTTCCGGTTGCGGAGAGGACATGAGACAGCCATCACCCACTGCCGCGCCCGAAAGCCCCGAAGAGCGCGATGTTGGCGAAACGACGGCGCCGGCCGTCGATGGCCGCAGCGAGGTCGTTGCCTCTGCGCTTCGCGTCTTTACCCTTGAATGCGAGGGCATCGCCGCGCTGAAGACGGCCCTGGACAGCGACATGGGCGACGCATTCTGCCGGGCTGTCGAGATTATCCGCGGCACGGCCGGGCGCCTGGTCGTGACCGGCATGGGCAAGAGCGGCCATATCGGCCGCAAGATCGCCGCGACCATGGCGTCGGTCGGAACGCCGGCCTATTTCGTGCATCCGGGCGAAGCCAGCCACGGCGACATGGGCATGATCCGCCCCGATGACGTGGTGCTGGCGCTGTCGAACTCCGGCGAAACGACGGAACTGAACGATATCATCGGCTATTGCAGCCGGTTCGGAATCGATCTGATCGGCATTACCGGCGATCCGGAAAGCGCCCTTGCCGAAGCGTCGACCGTCGCGCTGACCATGCCCAGGTCGGCCGAGGCCTGCCCGCTCGGCCTGGCGCCGACCACGTCGATGGCGATGGCGCTTGCCCTGGGCGACGCGCTGGCGGTGGCGCTTCTGGAGCGCCGCGGCTTCTCCGCCGACGACTTCCAGGTCCTTCATCCGGGCGGCAAGCTCGGCCGGCGCCTGACCCGGGTTGCCGACATCATGCACACCGGCGAGGCGATGCCTCTGGTCCGTCCGAACGACCGGATGGCCGAAGTTCTGATCGTTATGACCGCACGCCGACTGGGCTGCGCCGGAGTGGTCGGCCCGGCAGGCGATCTCGTCGGCATCATTACGGACGGCGACCTGCGGCGGCACATGGATGCCGGCCTGGTATCGCGGGAAGCGTCTGGCGTGATGACCCCTGATCCGGTTACAATCCGTCCGGAAGCGCTGGCGGCGGAAGCCCTTGGCCTCATGAATGCACGCGAAATTACAGGCCTGTTCGCCGTCCGCGACGGTGAACCGGTCGGGTTCGTCCATCTTCACGACTGCCTGCGGGACGGCGTGGCATGACGGACGCGGGCCGGTCCCGGCGGTATCGCGAAGCCCGGGCCCGGCAGCGGGACGGCTATACGCGCTTCGTGAACCTGATGAAATTCGCTCTGCCGAGTCTCGCCTTCACGATCATTGTGGCGGCGCTGTTCTGGCCGAACTTCGTCAGTACCGGCAAGCAGGCGAGCGACGTGGCCCGCGATGCCCTGACTCCGTCCGGCCTGCGAAACTTCACGATGGAAGCACCGGTTTTTGTTGCGACCGACGACCGGAATCGCCCCTACCGCCTGACGGCGACGAGAGCCCGCCAGGTCGACCATAAGGCGACGGCGGTGGCGCTCGACCATCCGGAGGCGAATCTTGAGCTCACCGGCGGCGTTCAGGTGCGGATAAAGGCGGACAACGGCCGGTTCGACCGCGCGAGGAACCGGCTGACGCTGTCGGGGGATGTGAATGTCTATCATGGCAGCGATTATCGCTTCCGGACCGCGGAGGCGACGTTCGACATGAAATCGAACTCGGCCTGGGGCGGGCGCAACGTCTACGCCTCCGGGCCGGAGACGACGGTTGCGGCACAGGGATTCCGGATCGTCGACAGGGGGATGACCGTAATTTTCACGGGCAGGACCAAGGCGACCTTGCGCCTGGACCGGGCAGGTCCGGATGGAATTCCTGCCGAACCCGCTGCGGAGCCCGCCGCTCTCCGGGAATCCGGCCAATGAGCCGACCGGCCGGACCGTCTCTTCTGCTTGCCGGCGCGGCCCTTGCGCTTGCATGGCTGTCGGCGCCGCTGCCGCTCCAGGCGCAGAACGAAGGCTTGCTCGCCCGCTCCGACCAGCCCTTGTCGATCGAAGCCGATCGGGGCGTCGAATGGCGCCGCACGGAGCAGGTGTACATCGCCCGGGGCAACGCGACAGCGCGGCAAGGCAAGACCAGCATCCGCGCCGACGAATTGCAGGCGCACTACAGAAAGCGCGCGGAAAACCGGACACAGTTCTGGAAGGTCACGGCGACAGGCAACGTCGACATCAAGACCGCGAAAGAGACGGCGACCGGCGAATCGGCGATCTACATGATCGATAGCGGCGTTTTCGTCTTGCGCGGACGCAATCTGAAGCTGGCAAACGGTTCGCAGACCATCACCGCCACCGACCGGATCGAATATCGCAGCAAGGATCAGCGCGCCTTTGTGATCGGAAACGCGAAGGTCGTGGATGGCGAGCGGGTCATCCGCGCCAGCCGTTTCGTCGCCTTTCTGAAAGACGGCGCCGGCGGCAAAATCGCCTTGCGCCGTGTCGAAGCGCAGGGCAGCGTCGTCATAACCACCAGGACCGAGGTCATCCGCGCCGACCGCGGCGACTACGACAGCGAATCACGGCTCGCAACCCTGACCGGAAACGTAAAGCTGACCCGTTGCGAGAATCAGCTGAACGGCGAAAAGGCGGTCGTCAATCTCAAGACCGGCGTGAGTCGCATGGTCGGCCGGGTCAGAGTCCTTCTGGTTCCGGACGACGGCGCAAAGGGGTGCAAGCGGGATGCTTCCGACGTCAGGAAAAAGAGCGACCGCGGAAGCGCGCCGCGAAAATCCGAAACGGCTGCAGGTGGAAAGACCGGCGCCGTGCTGACCCAGCGGATCGATGCCGCGCCGCGCGCGCGGGAGAAGCAGACCGGCGCGCAGTAATGTCCGTTTGCCGGAGCGTTACCTGCTAGGACCGGCCGCCGCGCTTCGACGGGCGGAACCGGAGAAAGGAGGCCGGATTGGCCGATCGGGACGACCACGCATTTTCCGGGGACGGGACCGCCGGGCCGCGCCTCGTGGCCACCAACGACGGGCTGGTTGCCGACGGCCTGGGCAAGCGCTTCAAGAAGCGACCCGTGCTGCGCGGCGTCTCCCTCGCCGTGCAGCGCGGCGAGGCCGTCGGCCTGCTCGGGCCCAACGGTGCCGGCAAGACGACCAGTTTCTACATCATCACCGGCCTGATCCAGCCCGACGCCGGGACGATCCTGCTCGACGGTCAGGACATCACTGACCTGCCCATGTACCGGCGTGCGCGCCTCGGGATCGGCTATCTGCCGCAGGAGCCGTCGATTTTCCGCGGCATGACCGTCGAGAACAATATCCGCGCCGCGCTGGAAGTGGTCGAAGCGGACCGGGAAGCCCGGGAAACCGTGCTGGACGATCTGCTCGCGGAATTCTCCGTGACACATCTGCGCCACACGCCGGCGATTGCGCTGTCGGGCGGCGAGCGGCGGCGGGTGGAGATTGCCCGCGCCCTGGCGTCGAAGCCCGGATTTATCCTGCTCGACGAACCGCTCGCCGGCATCGATCCGATCGCAGTCGGCGATGTCCGGGATCTCGTCTCGCATCTCAAGGACCGCGGGATCGGCGTGTTGATTACCGACCACAACGTCCGCGAAACGCTCGATATCGTCGACCGCGCCTACATCATGCATGACGGTGTCGTGCTGATGGACGGGGCGCCCGGCGATATCGTCCGGCACGAGGATGTGCGCCGGGTATATCTGGGCGATACGTTCCGCCTTTAGGAAAGCGCTTCGAATGGCGGACTGATGGCCGCGCCCGGCCTTTCCCTCGAACTCCGCCAGCGGCGGAAACTGACGCAAACCCTGACGCCGGCACTGCAGCAGTCGATCAAACTGCTGCAGCTGTCGAGTTTCGAGCTCGACGCCGTCGTCCGTGAGGCGCTCGAGACGAACCCGCTGCTGTCTCTGGACGAACCGGCCGATGACGCGGCGACCGGCCGGATAAAGGCGCCGGCGCGCAATCCGGCGGCCGGGTATCGGCCGACACCGGAAGCCGCCCGGCTGTTCGGCGCTGCGGCGGGCGCGTCGCCCGGCGGCGAACGCCATAGCGCGCAGACAGACGCGGGCGGCCCCGACCGGCCGGATGCGGTATCGGAACGAACGCTTCAGGATGTCCTCTTCGAAGATATTGCGTTTTCGTTCGCCGATGCGGTTGAGCGCACCGTTGCAATCGATCTGAGCGGCCTGCTCGACGAGGCAGGATATCTGGCGGGCGACCCCGGCGACGTCGCGACCCTTCGCGGTGTGCCGGAAGCGCTGGTCTCCGACATCCTGGGACGGCTGCAGGCGCTGGCTCCGCCCGGCCTGTTTGCCCGGAACCTGGGCGAGTGCCTGCGCCTGCAACTCCTGGACGCCGGCACGCTCGATCCGTCGATGGATGCGCTGCTGGACAACCTGCCCCTGCTGACCGAACGCGGCCCGGAGGCCCTTGCCGCCGCCGCAGGCATCGAACCCGACGACCTGCCGCGCTTTCTCGACCGTCTCCGCGCGCTCGATCCGCGGCCGGGCCTGGCCCTTGCGGGCGTCGCTGCGCCGGCGATCGTGCCGGACCTGATCGTCCGCCCGGCAACCGATGCGCTCCATGGCGACGGTGAACATGCCTGCCGGCTCGGCCCATGGGTTGTCGCAGTCAATCCGGATACGGCGCCCCGCCTCGCTTTCGACCGCACCGGCCTGGAAAGGCTGCGCGCGCAGTCGCGAAGTCAGGCCGAAAAATCATATCTCAGGGAGAGGGCCGACGAAGCAGGCTGGCTCATCCAGGCGATCGAAAGACGCCGGGCGACCATCCTGCGCCTTGGCGTCGAGATTTTCCGCCGTCAGCAGGAATTCCTGGAGCACGGGACCGTGCGGCTCAGGCCGATGACCCGCAAGGACATCGCCGATGCAACCGGCCTCCACGAAAGCACCGTAAGCCGGGCGGTGAACGAGAAGTTCGCCGCGACGCCCCAGGGCGTCTTCGCGCTGAAGTTCCTCTTTTCCTCGCGGGTCGGCGCGCTGAACGGCGGACCCGGCTATGCCGCGAGCGCCGTCCGGCATCGGTTGCGCTTGTTGATCAACAGGGAATCGGCCGCTCTTTCGGACGCAGCGATCACGCGGCTGCTGCGCGCCGAGGGCTACGACCTCGCGCGCCGCACCGTCGCCAAATACAGGGAAATGCTGCGGATTCCTTCCTCGGTCGAGCGTCGCCGGCGCCGGCGAACCGAACGGCCGGCATGATCGGGCGCACAGCGGGCGGCAGTGGACAGAGATGCCGAAAAATTTAGCCGAGACCGTCTTGACAGAGCGCGTCTGAACGGCCGGAATACCGGTATGAATGTCAAGGTCACCGGCCGGCACTTCGATGTCGGTCAAGCTTTGCGACGGCACGCCGAATCCGCTCTGGGCGATACCGTCGGCAAATTCTTCGAACGGGCCCTCGACGCGACCGTTACGTTCGACAAGCACGGTCACGAATTTTCCGTCGACATCAAGGTCCATGTCAGCCGCGGGCTTCATGTCCTTGGCGAAGGCCGGGCGGAAGATCCCCATTTGGCGTTCAACACGGCCGCGGAGCACATCGCCAAACGCCTGCGGCGCAACAAGCGGCGCATCCGCGACCACCACCCGGCGCCGCCGAGGGATCTTGAAACGTTGACGGCTCAACAATACATCCTCACCCGGGAGGAAGAGCCTGAAATCGAACAGGCCGATGCAGGCGCCGCAGTGAACGGCCGGGACGAGCCGGTTGTGGTTGCAGACATGACGACGGACATTGCTTCGTTGACGGTCGGAGAAGCCGTCATGCGCATGGATCTGGCGGATATGCCCGCCATGATGTTCCGAAATGTGGCCCATGGGGGCCTCAACATGATCTACCGCCGTGCCGATGGCCATATCGGCTGGGTCGATCCAGAAGGCGCTGCCGAAACGCACTGACGTTTCCGACCGCACCCGCATTCGGGGTAGAGAAGCTGATGGAAATTGTCGATCTGTTGACGCGCGAAAGCGTCGTGCCGGCCATGAAGGCCACATGCAAGAAACAGGCGCTTCAGGAATTGTCGCGCCGCGGCGCGCGGGCGACAGGCCTGGACGACCGGCGCATCTTCGACGTGCTGCTCGAGCGGGAACGGCTGGGCACGACAGGCGTCGGCAGCGGCATTGCCATTCCCCACGGCAAGCTGAGCGAACTCGACAGCGTCAAGGGAGTCTTCGCGCGCCTCGAGGAGCCGATCGATTTCGATGCGGTGGACGACCAGCCGGTCGATCTGCTGTTCCTGCTGCTGGCGCCGGAAGACGCCGGCGCCGATCATCTCAAGGCGCTCGCCCGGGTATCCCGCCTGCTGCGCGACCGGGCCATGTGCGAAAAGCTGCGGGGTTCCGCAAGCAAGGACGCCCTCTATAGCCTGCTGACCGATTCGGCGCCGAGCAAGGCAGCGTAACCCCTTCAAACAATACGGACGATGCGGCGGCAGGGCGTCCGCCTGGCCCTGCCAACATTGCAGATACGGTTTCGCGCCGCGTTGACAGTCTCCGGCGCCCCGCTACTTTCCGCTGGCAATCCCGTTTCGACCCGGACATATCCATGAGCCTTGCCGACCTCGCCTCCACTATCGACGCCGCATGGGAAGATCGCGATACGGTCGGACCAACCACGACCGGCGCCGTTCGCGACGCCGTCGACGCGACACTGGACGCCCTGGACGAAGGAAGGCTCCGGGTTGCGGAGAAGGCGCCCGACGGCGCCTGGACCGTCAACCAGTGGGCCAAGAAAGCGGTCCTGCTGTCCTTCCGGCTGAACGACATGCAGCCGATCGGCGGCGGGCCGGGCCGCGATACGAACTGGTGGGACAAGGTTCCCTCCAAGTTCGAAGGCTGGGGCGACAACCGGTTTCGCGAAGCAGGGTTTCGTGCGGTGCCGAACTGCATCGTCCGCCGTTCGGCCTTCATCGCCCGCGGCGTCGTTCTGATGCCGTGCTTCGTCAATCTGGGTGCCTATGTCGATGAAGGCTCGATGGTCGATACCTGGGCCACCGTCGGTTCCTGCGCCCAGATCGGCAGGAACTGCCACATCTCCGGCGGCGCGGGCATCGGCGGTGTGCTCGAGCCGCTGCAGGCCGATCCGGTCATCGTCGAGGACAATTGCTTCATCGGCGCCCGCTCCGAAGTCGCCGAGGGCGTCATCGTGCGCGAAGGCGCCGTCCTCTCGATGGGGGTCTACATCGGGGCGTCGACGAAAATCGTGAACCGGGCGACCGGCGAAGTCCATCGCGGGGAGGTGCCGGCCTTTTCCGTCGTGGTGCCCGGCTCCCTGCCCGACCCGAAGGGCGGGCCAAGCCTCTATTGCGCAGTGATCGTCAAGCAGGTGGATGCGCAGACGCGCTCGAAGACATCCGTCAACGAATTGCTGCGCGATTGACCGTTCAATAGGCGGCCTTATGCCAGACGACACCCACGCGTTTACCGGCCGATGCCTTTGCGGCACCGTCCGCTTCCGCGCCGACTCAACGCCGATCTGGACGCTGCACTGTCACTGTGAAAGCTGCCGTCGCGCGAGCGGCGCCCCGATGGTGACCTGGGTCGGGTTCGATGAGACTGCGGTTCACTGGGAAACGGTACTGCCCAAGGTCTTTGCATCCTCTCCCGGCGTAGAACGGACGTTCTGCCCAACCTGCGGATCGCCCCTGACCTTCAAGAGCAAACGCTGGCCTGGAGAACTGCACATCCTGGCGGCAGGACTGGACGAGCCTGAACGGATTACACCGACAGCGCACGTTCATTGCGATGAAATGCTTAGCTGGATGGAACCGGGCGATGGCCTGTCCCGACACGCTCTCGCAAGCGATGCACAGACAACTGCATGATTGAAACTCTGCCCCTCGCCCAGGACCTGATCCGTAAACCCTCTGTGACGCCGCGGGACGAAGGCGCCCTCGATGTGCTCCAGGCTGCTTTGGAAAGCCTAGGCTTCGCCTGCCGCCGCCTGCCTTTCGGCGACGGCGCGCAGCGGGTCGACAACCTGTACGCGCGGCTGGGAGCCGGCAGCCCCAATTTCTGCTTCGCCGGCCATACGGATGTCGTGCCGGAAGGCGATCCGGCCGACTGGACCCACGATCCCTTTGCCGGCGTCGTGTGTGACGGCGTTCTGCATGGCCGCGGCGCATCCGACATGAAGGGGGCGATCGCCGCCTTCGTCTCCGCCGCCTCGAGATTCCTCGACGGCCGCGGCGGCGAATTCGGCGGTTCGATCAGCCTGCTCATTACGGGCGACGAGGAAGGCGACGCGGTCAACGGCACCCGGAAGGTGCTGGAATGGCTCGACGAACAGGGCGAGCGGCTCGACATGTGCCTTGTCGGCGAACCGACCAACCCGGAAGCCCTGGGCGACATGATCAAGATCGGCCGGCGCGGCAGCCTGACCGGCCGGGTGACGGTGCATGGCATACAGGGCCATACCGCCTATCCGCACCTCGCCGACAACCCGGTGCACCGGCTGGTGAGAATGCTCGGCGCGATCACCGACACGAAGATCGACGACGGCACCGAGCATTTCCAGGCGACGACCCTGCAGGTCTCGACCGTCGATGTCGGCAATCCGGCCGCCAACGTCATCCCGGCGCGGGCGAGCGCAACCTTCAACGCGCGGTTCAACGATCTGTGGTCCGGCGAAAGCCTCGAAGCCTGGGTGCGCGAGCGGTTCGACTCCGTCATCGGCGACGGCGGCGCCTATGACCTTTCCGTCCACGTCTCCGGCGATTCCTTCCTGTGCCCGCCCGGGCCATTGTCCGACGCCATCGCCGATGCGACCGCCGCAGAACTCGGCAGGCGCCCGGAGCTGAGCACCACCGGCGGCACCTCGGATGCCCGTTTCATCTATCGCTATTGCTCCGTCGCCGAATTCGGCGCCATCGGCAAGACCATGCACAAGGTCGACGAGCAGGTGCCGGTCGCCGACCTGGAAGCGCTGGCACGGATCTACCGGCGCGTGCTGGACAGGATTTTCCCGGCGTAGCCGGGTGCTCCGGAACGCGGGCGGATTGGCCACTGTCCGCAGCCGGGAAAACGCGCAACATTCTCCGCCATGTCCGACCTGACCGAAGGTTTTGCCGCGGCATTCCGGCTGTTGTTCGGCTTCAACGCCGATCTGTGGGAGATCATCGTCCTGTCGCTGGAGGTGAACCTGGCGGCGGTCGTCCTGTCCTGCCTGATCGGCCTGCCGCTCGGCGGCGCGCTGGCGGTGTACCGGTTCCGCGGACGCCGGGCGGTCATCGTTCTGGTCAACGCGCTGATGGGCCTGCCGCCGGTCGTCGTCGGCCTGATGGTCTATCTCGTCCTGTCGCGCAGCGGGCCTCTGGGCAGCCTGGACATCCTCTTCACGCCCGGCGCCATGGTGATCGCCCAGGCCATTCTCGTCACGCCCATCGTCACCGCGCTCACCCGCCAGATCATCGAAACCCTGTGGCACGAGTATCGCGAGCAGTTGACGTCGCTGGGCAGCAGCCGGCGGCGCGCCATCCCGACCCTTTTGTGGGACGGGCGAACCGCCGTTCTGACCGCGATCCTCGCCGGCTTCGGCCGGGCGGCGGCAGAGGTCGGCGCCGTCATCATCGTCGGCGGCAACATCGCCCATCACACGCGCACCATGACGACGGCGATCGCCCTCGAAACCGGGCGGGGCAACCTGGCCCTGGCGCTGGGCCTCGGCATCGTGCTCGTCACGCTGGCCATCGTGCTGAACGCTGCGGCGTGGATGGTCCGCGAGCGCAGCACGCCGGAAGCGGCGCTGGTCGCCACGAGCCGGTAGGACCGCCCGATGGAAGCCCCGAGCATCCTGCCGCTGGCGCTGGAGAACATTTCGCTCCGCCACGAAGGGCAGCAGATCCTCGACCGCATCAACATGCTGGTCGCCCGGCGCCGGACGACCGTCGTCCTGGGCCCGAACGGCGCCGGCAAGAGCATGCTGCTCAAGGTCGCCCACGGCCTGATCGCGCCGGACAGCGGCGCGGTTCGCTGGTCCGGCCTCTCCGGCGCGGAGGCGCACGCGCGCCAGGCCATGGTGTTCCAGAAACCGGTCCTGCTGAACCGGTCGGTGCTGGCCAATATCGTGCACGCAGTCCGCCTGCAGGGCGTCCCCAGGGCGGCGGCGGTCCACCGGGCGCATACGGCGCTGGACCATGTCGGCCTCGGCGACATGGCGGTGCGGCCGGCGCGCAGCCTGTCGGGCGGCGAGCAGCAGCGCCTCTCCTTCGCCCGGGCCTGGGCGCGCGATCCGGAAGTCCTGTTCCTCGACGAACCGACGGCGAGCCTGGACCCGGCGGCGAGCTGGAGCATCGAGCAGATCATCGTCGACCTGCGCCGCGAAGGCCGGACGGCGATCCTGTCGACCCACGACCTCGCCATGGCCCGGCGGCTGGCCGACGATCTGGTTTTCCTGCACCGCGGCCGCGCGCTGGAAGCCGGTCCGGCGGCACAGCTGTTCGCGGACCCGAAGACGCCGGAACTGGCGGCATTCCTCAAAGGGGAATTGCATTGGTAAGGACAATTGGCGCAGCCTGTGTCGCCGCGGTCCTGACGATCTCCGCCCCGTCTCTGTCCGAAACCATACGGGTCGCCTCGACGACCTCGACCGAGGCTTCCGGCTTCTTCGACTATCTCCTGCCCAGATTTACCGCGGCAACCGGCATCCGGGTCCGCGTGATCGCCGTCGGCACCGGCCAGGCGATCCGGCTGGCCCGGCGCGGCGACGCCGACGTTCTCCTGGTGCACCACCGACCGTCCGAAGAGGCGTTCGTACGGGCAGGCTACGGCCTGCGCCGCCATTCCCTGATGTACAACGATTTCGTTATCGTCGGCCCGGCGTCCGACCCGGCGGGAGTCCGCGGCTCGGCCGACGCGGTGGCTGCGCTCAGGAAAATCCGCAGCGCCCGCGCGGTGTTCCTGTCCCGGGGCGACGACAGCGGCACCCACCGGCGGGAACGCAGCCTGTGGCGAGAGTCCGGGATCGCGCCGTCCGAGCGTGCCGGCTGGTACCGGGAAATCGGCGCCGGCATGGGCCGGACCCTGAACACCGCGGCGGCGATGCCGGCCTATACCCTGGTCGACCGCGGCACATGGCTGTCCTTCGGAAACCGCGGGCCGCTGCGGCTTCTGGTGGAGGGCGACCGGCGCCTGCGCAATCCATACGGCGTGATTGCGGTCAGTCCGAAGAAGCATCCGCACGTCAGGGCGAAGGCGGCCCTGCGCTTCGTAGCCTGGCTGGTCTCTGCGGAAGGGCAGAGCGCCATCGGAAGTTTCCGGATCGGGGGCGAGATGCTCTTCCACCCGGTATCGCCAAAATCCGGCGGATAGGCGCGGTTCTGCATCATCGACAGGTGCAACCGAAGCTCCTACACCCGCCGCATGGACATTTGGGAAGAAGGCAGACAATCGGTACGCGGATCGATCCGCGTAATGAGGCTCGACACCGACGGGCTGAAGGCCTTCAACCTCACGCTGGAGGGCTGTTGGCGCTCGTTCTATGCCGCTCTTTTCCTGCTGCCGCTCTATTTCGTCTACCTGCTGAACCTTCCTGTGCCCAAAGGAGTGAGCGTCGGCCGTTTCTGGCTGATCGAGGCGATCAACTACCCGCTGATCTGGACGCTGTGGCCGCTGATCGCCTTCTATGTCTGCCGCGGCGCCGGCGTTCCGGACAGGTACACGACCTACATCACGGTCCACAACTGGTCGCAGGTCCTGCTTCTGGGCGGCCAGTTGCTCACTATCCTGCTGGCATTTGCGGTCGATCCTGCAGGGCCGGGCGCCAGCCTGCTATTCCTGACCTGGCTCGCAGTCCTGACGGCGGAAACCCTGATCGTCCGCGCCACGCTCGGCGTGCCGTGGCCTCAAGCCGTCATGATTGAGGGGCTGGCGTTTGTCGTCGCGCTGCTGCTCGGCGCCGCCAAGCAATACGTCATGACCGGCAGCGGCTGACCCCGTTACGAGCCGTTCGACCGGCTACCATCGCAGGGTCAGCCGGTCGCCGCTGATCTCGAACGACCGGAACTGCCGGAGGATCGTCACGCCCAGCAACGAAATCTGCCCCTGCCGCAGGACCAGCGCGCGCTGGTTGCGGAAAGTCAGCCCGCCGACCTGGATCGAGTCCAGGACAGCGTGGGCCGCCAGCGAGCTGCCGTCGGCAGTCTGCACCGGCACGGTATAGCGGAGGTGTTCGATATCGAGCCCGGCGGCGAGGGCGTCGGCCGGTGAGAGGGCCAGGCCGGTGGCGCCGGTATCGACCAGCATCCGCGCCGGCCGGCCGTTCAGGAACACGTCCAGGAAGAAGGCGCCGCTGCCGGAGGCGCGCACGGTCAGGCTGCGCTCGCCGTAGACCGCCGTACCGGGCGAAATTTCTCCCGCGACCCGCTGCCAGACCATCGTGAGTTCATGGCGGTAGGCATAGCCGGCGACGGCGATGAGGCCGATGGCGCTCCAGGCCAGAATGGACTTCAGGATACCGCCGATCCTGTGGCGCCCCCGCACCATCAGGCCGCCGCCGAGGAAGATCAGAAGCGCGATCAGAAAGCCGGCGTAGAGGCCGTCTTCGGCCGAATCGAAAACACCGAAGGCTTCGCCGAGCAGCCAGCCGGCCGCGGCCAGACCGCCGAGGATCGCAGCGACGATGAGGAATGTCGGCAGAAGGTCGCGGACCGTGTCGCCGCTTGCCGAACCGCGGCCGCGCCGGCGATCGTCGTTGCCGCCGAAGCCCCAGGGATCCTCCATACCGGTTCACCTGCCGCGGTGCGCTTCGCCTGCCCGTTACGCCGCTTCGGTGCCGCCGACCGTGATGGCGTCGACCCGGACGGTCGGCTGACCGACCCCGACCGGGACGCCCTGCCCGTTCTTGCCGCAGGTTCCGATCCCGTGGTCGAGCTCGAGATCGTGGCCGATCATCGAGACCCGGTTCATCACCTCCGGCCCGTTGCCGATCAGCGTCGCGCCCTTGACCGGCGCGCCGACCTTGCCGTCCTCGATCTTGTAGGCTTCGGTGCAGCTGAAGGTGAACTTGCCGCTGGTGATATCGACCTGCCCGCCGCCGAAGTGGACGCAGTAGAGCCCCCTGTCGACCGATTGCAGAATGTCTTCCGGCGCCTCTCCGCCGGCCAGCATGAATGTGTTGGTCATGCGCGGCATCGGGTGATGGGCATAGCTTTCGCGCCGGCCGTTGCCCGTCGGCGCAACGCCCATGAGCCGGGCGTTCAGCCGGTCCTGCATATAGCCCTTGAGAATGCCGTCCTCGATCAGCACGGTGCGGCCGGTCGGCGTGCCTTCGTCGTCGATCGTGAGCGAGCCGCGCCGGTCGTCCATTGTGCCGTCGTCGACCACCGTCACGCCCCGGGCCGCGACCTGCTCGCCGATCCGGCCGGAAAAGGTCGAGGTCCGCTTGCGGTTGAAATCGCCTTCCAGGCCGTGGCCGACCGCCTCGTGCAGCAGCACCCCGGTCCAGCCAGGTCCGAGAACGACCGGCATTTCGCCCGCCGGCGCCGGCACCGATTCCAGATTGACCAACGCCTGGCGCAGCGCCTCGTCGACCTGGCCCCGCCAGTTCGCCGGCTCGAACCAGCCGTCGTAGGCCGCGCGCCCGCCCGCCCCGTCGTAGCCGGCCTCCATGCGGCCGTCCTGCTCCACGACGACCGAGACGTTGAGGCGCACCAGCGGCCGGATATCCGACGCGCGCCGGCCGTCGCCGCGCACGATCAGCACGGCCTGCCATTCGCCCAGCAGCGACGCCGAAACCTGCCGGATTCGCCCGTCACTGGAGCGGGCGTATTCGTCGATCTCCTCGAGCAGCTTCACCTTGCGCTCGAACGCCATCTCCCGGAGCGGGTTGACCGGTGCGTAGAGCGCCCGGTTCGTGCCTCGCGGGCCATCGGCCTGCGTGCCGCTGTGGCCGGCGAGAACCGCCCGCACCGTTGTCGATGCCCGCTCGATGGCGTCTTCGGAGAGTTCGGAGGCGTGGGCGTAGCCGGTCGCCTCGCCGGCGAGCGCGCGCAGGCCGAAACCTTGGCTTTCGTCGAAGGTCGCGCTTTTCAGCCGGCCGTCGTCGAACACCAGGCTCTCTGACTGGGTGTATTCCAGAAACAGTTCGCCGTCGTCGGCGCCGTGCAGCGCGTCCGCCGCAAGTCGATCCACCCGCGCGCGGTTCATGCCGGTGCGGTCGAAAAACAGGCTGTCTGCCGTTGCGAGGTCGCTCATGGAATTTCCGGTCGAATTCGGTCTACTGCAAAGAATGGCGATCCGGGGACACCGGGTAAAGGGGCCGCGCCGGAATTTTGCCCTGGGCGGTCGCGGCGCTCCGGCCTTTTCCGGGCGGAGTCCGGCCTGCGCCGCGACAAATCCCTCGTTGCCGCCGCTTGCCGGGCCGGAGGGGGCTGGCTATATAGCGCGCTCTGTATCGCGATGCAGAGGGAAGCGCTGCGGCCTTCGGGTTTGCGGCGTTTTGCTGTGGCGGCCGGGCTCGGAACGGGCATGCCTCGGGCCGCCGAACCGAACGATCCTGCGCGGCGAAGACATCCGGTTCGGCCGCGCGCGCTCACGAGAGGACCGAAATGCCCAAGCTCAAGACGAAGAGCTCCGTCAAGAAACGCTTCAAGCTGACCGGCAGCGGCAAGATCAAGCGCAACTTCGCGTTCCGCAGCCACAACCTGACCAAGCGAAGCACGAAGATGAAGCGGACCAACCGGGGATCGACCATTCTCGACAAGTCGAACGAGAAGATCATCCGGCCGATGATGCCTTACGCAAGGTAGCGGCCGGGCCGGCAGAGGCCGACCGCCGGTTCCCCTTCCGGTCAGACGCAGGAGCAGACTTTCATGGCGCGAGTAACACGGGGCGTTACCAGGCACGCCCGCCACAAAAAGATCATCAAGCAGGCCAAGGGCGCGCGGGGACGGCAGAAAAACACGTTCCGCGCGGCCAACCAGCGGGTCGAAAAGAACCTGCTGTACGCCTATCGCGACCGCAAGGTGCGCAAGCGCAACTTCCGCAGCCTGTGGATTCAGCGCATCAACGCCGGCGTCCGCGAACACGGCCTGACCTACAGCCAGTTCATCCACGGCCTGAACCGGGCCGGCATCGAGCTGGACCGCAAGGTGCTGGCCGACATGGCCGTCCGGGACGCCGAGGCCTTCAAGGCGGTTGTCGACGCGGCGCAGAACGCGCTGGAATAGCCGATCGGGCGGCGGCGTCCGCGCGTCCCGCACGCTGCCCCTCTCCGGACCGGTCCGATGAGCGAGCTCGATACCCTGCGCAACGAATTGCTGACTGCAGTGGAAGCGGCGGCCGACCTGAAGGCGCTGGACGCCGCGCGGGTCGACGCGCTGGGCAGGAAAGGCCGCATCACCGACCGGATGAAATCGCTGGGCGGCATGGACCCGGAAACCCGCAGGGAAACGGGCCGCGCGCTCAACAGCCTGAAAGACGAGATTGCCGGCGCCATCGAGGCGCGCAAGTCGGCGCTGGAAGACGCCGAGCTCGACGCTCGCCTGGCCGAAGAGCGGATCGACGTTTCGCTGCCCGCGCGCTCGACGCCGATGGGGCGCATCCATCCGATCAGCCAGACGATGGAGGAGGTCAGCGCGATCTTCGGCGACATGGGCTTTTCCATCGCCGAGGGTCCGGACATCGAGACCGACTGGCACAACTTCACGGCGCTGAATTTCCCGGAAGGCCATCCGGCGCGGGAAATGCAGGATACATTCTATCTGCCGCCCAAGGATGACGGCACCAGGATGGTGCTGCGCACCCACACCTCGCCGGTCCAGGTGCGGACCATGCTGGAGCAGAAGCCGCCGATCCGGATCCTGGTGCCGGGCCGCACCTACCGGAGCGACTGGGACCAGACCCACACGCCGATGTTCCACCAGTTCGAGGGGCTGGTAATCGACGAGTCGACCCATATGGGCCACCTGAAGGGCTGCCTGATCGATTTCTGCAAGGCCTATTTCGAGATCGACGACGTCAAGCTGAACTTCCGTCCCTCCTTCTTCCCCTTTACCGAGCCGTCGGCCGAAGTGGACATCGCCTGCAACAAGAAGGACGGCCAGCTCCGTTTCGGCCATTTCGGCGACGACCACGACGACTGGCTGGAGATTCTCGGCTGCGGCATGGTCCATCCGAACGTGCTGAAGAATTGCGGCCTGGATCCGGAAGTGCACCAGGGATTCGCCTTCGGCATGGGCTGCGAGCGCGTCGCGATGCTCAAATACGGCATCCCGGACGGGCGCAGCTTTTTCGAGAACGACGTGCGCTGGATGGCGCATTACGGCTTCCTGCCGCTCGACGTGCCGACGCTGACCGGCGGGCTGTCGCTGTAAACGCGGCCTTCCGGCCGGCGAACGCCCTCAGTACAGCACCTTTTCCAGATACAGCCCGCAGGCGGGGGCGGTGGCGCCGGCCTTCTTGCGGTCGGCGGCGCGCAGGACCGTGGCCAGCCAGGTGACGGGCTTCTTGCCTTCGCCGACAAGGACGAGCGTGCCGACGATGTTGCGCACCTGATGGTGCAGGAAAGACGGCGCGCGGAGCGCAACCTCGATCTCCTCGCCGTAGCGCGAGACCCGGATATCCGTGAGCGTCTTGACCGGCGAATTTGCCTGGCATTCTGCGGCGCGGAAGCTGGTGAAATCGTGATGGCCGATCAGCGGTAACGCCGCCTCGTGCATCGCGCTGGCGTCAAGCGGCCGGCCGACCTGCCACGCCTTGCCGGCGTCGAGGGTGAGCGGCGCACGGCGGTTGACGATACGGTAGCGGTAGCGCCGCTCGACGGCGGAAAAGCGGGCATGGAAGCCGTCATCCACCTGCTCGACGACGGTTACCGCGATGGGCCGGGGTTTCAGGTGGTAGTTCAGCGCCTCCTTGACCCGGAAGGGCTCCGCCTCGCGCGCAATGTCGACATGCGCGACCTGGGCCAGCGCGTGGACGCCCGAATCGGTCCGCCCGGCGGCGTAGGCAACGATCTGCTCGCCGCAGAACTTCTCGACCGCCTCTTCGACGCATTGCTGGACCGAGAGGCCGTTCTCCTGCCGCTGCCAGCCGACGAACGGCCCGCCATCGTATTCCAGCGTCAGCTTGAAACGGCGGGTCACGACAGGCCGGGTCACGACAGGATCGTCCCGGCCGGTATAGCGAAACCGCGCAGCAGGTCGGCAGCGGCCATCGGGTCCTTGCCCTGGCGCTGCACCCGGAGCGGCCGCAAGGCGCCCCCGCCGCAGGCGACCGTCAGATCGTCGTCCAGCACCGTTCCCGGCGCGCCGGCCCCCTCGGCGACTTCACCGCGAAGAACCCGGATGCGCGCGCCACCCGCATCGAAGAAGGCGCCGGGAGCGGGATCGAAGGCGCGCACGGTGCGTTCGATTTGCGCCGCCGGCTGCGACCAGTCGATCCGCGCCTCGGCCTTGTCGATCTTGCGGGCGTAGGTGGCGCCCGACCTGGGCTGGAGCCGCGGTGCGAGATCGCCTGCCGCTGCCCCGTCGAGCCAGGCCAGCGCCTCCGCCATCGCTTCCGCTCCCAGCGCCGCGAGGTCGTCGTGCAACCCGCCGGCGGTTGAGGCATCGGTGATCGGAACGCGCCGCTGCATGAGGATCGGCCCGGTATCGAGGCCCGCGTCCATCTGCATGATCGTGATCCCCGTCTCGGCGTCGCCGGCCTGGATCGCGCGCTGGATCGGCGCCGCGCCGCGCCAGCGCGGCAGCAACGAGGCATGAATGTTGAGACAGCCATGCACCGGCGCATCCAGGATCGCCGGCGGCAGGATCAGCCCGTAGGCGGCGGCGACGGCGGCGTCCGCCTTCAGGGCCGCAAATTCCGCGACCGTTTCCGGCTTGGCGAAAGAGGCCGGGGTGTGTACCGGCAGGCCCCGGCCCTCGGCCCAGACCTGGACCGGCGAAGGCTGCAGCGCCTTGCCCCGCCCGGCCCGGCGCGGCGGCTGGGTATAGACGCCGGCCAGGTCGTGCCCCGCCGCGGCCAGCGCCTTCAGGGCCACGAGGGCGAATTCCGGCGTGCCCATGAAGATCAGGCGCATGGCGGTTTCCGGGGATCGGTCCGGTGCGGCCGGGCCGGCGGCCGGCCGGTCCGGATTATGCGGGCGCCGCTTCTTTCGCGGCGAGTTTCTTCTCTTTCAGCAGCTTGCGCAGGATCATGTTGCGCTTGAGCGCGCTGATGTGATCGATGAACAGGATGCCGTCCAGATGATCGATTTCGTGCTGGACACAGGTCGCGAGCAAGCCGTCGGCGTGCAGTTCGCGGCTTTCGCCGTCACGGTCCAGGTAGCGGACCCGGACCTCGGCCGGCCTGACAACGTCGGCATAGTGCTCCGGGACGCTCAGGCAGCCTTCCTCGTGAGTGTTGTCGTGATCCGACACCCAGAGGATTTCCGGGTTGGCGAGCAAATTGGGCGCAGGCGGGCTATCCTTCTCCGAGACGTCGACCACGATCACCCGCTTGAGCACGCCGACCTGCGGCGCGGCCAGGCCGATGCCCGGCGCGGCGTACATGGTCTCGAGCATGTCGTCCATCAGCCTGCGCACGCCGGCGTCGACCTTCTCGACGGGCCTCGATTTCTTCTTCAGACGCGGGTCGGGCGCGGTCAGGATCGGCAGCAGCGCCATGGCGGAGTCACCCCGGAAAAGACCGGTTTCAAGGGTTTTTCGTCGGTTCGCAGATAGGGCCGGCAGGCCGAAAGGTCAACGAAGCGGCGGGCCCGCCCGTCCGGCGCCCGCCGGCACGAATCGCCCGGAAATGCGCCACATTCCACAAGAATAAGCATGGCCGGCGCACGGGCTTGTGATAGGAAGTCCGCGCCATGAACGGACTGGACGCCGATACCCTGATCGTTCTGGGCGCGGTAGTCGTTCTGGCCGTGCTCGTGCTGATCGTCACCTTCCGGACCGCGCGCGGCCAGACCGAAATCAATACGCGCCTCAGCGGCCTGGCCGAACGGCAGGACGGCATTCGCGACTCCGTGAACGCGCGGCTGGTGGACCAGGAACGAGCCGTCTCCGAACGGCTGGAGACCGTCACCCGTCGGGTCGGCGCCAGCCTCGAAACCAGCACGGAAAAAACCGGCGAATCCCTGCAAAAGATCGGCGAGCGGCTGGCGGTGATCGACGAGGCGCGGAAGAACATTACGCGCCTGTCCGAGCAGGTGGACAGCCTGGAAGGCATACTGGCCAACAAGCAGGCGCGCGGCGCGTTCGGCGAGATCCAGTTGCGCGACTTGGTCGAGAGCGTCATGCCGCCTGCCGCCTTTGCCTTCCAGGCGACGCTCGGCAACGGCAAGCGGCCGGATTGCCTGCTCAAGCTGCCGAACCCGCCCGGCCCCATCGCGATCGACGCCAAGTTCCCGCTGGAGAGCTGGCAACGGCTGCAAGACGCAGCGGACGAACAGGACCGCGTCCGGGCCGGCCGCCAGTTTGGCAGCGATGTCCTCAAGCATGTCCGCGATATCCGGGAAAAATACATAGTACCCGGCGAAACCGGCGACGCGGCACTGATGTTCCTGCCCTCGGAAAGCGTCTATGCCGAACTGCACGCCAACCACACCAATACGGTCGAGCAGAGCTTCCGGGAGAAGGTCTACATCGTCTCGCCGACGACGCTGTGGGCGACGCTCAACACGGTGCGCGCCGTGTTCCGCGACGTCCGGATGCGCGAGCAGGCCCACCTGATCCAGAAGGAGGTCGAAACCATGATGGCCGATGTCGGCCGGCTCGACGACCGGGTCGGCAAGCTGGCCGGCCATTTCGACCAGGCGCGGCGCGACATCGAGCAGATCCAGACCTCGTCTCGCAAGATCGCCAGCCGCGGCGAGAAGATTTCCGAACTGGATCTGGAGGAAGAGGACCGCGCCGCAGGTGGCGCGGCGCCGGACCGGCTTTCCGCCCCTCCCGCCGGCTGAAGCGTCGCGCCGGCGAATTCCGGCGGAGCATGTGCGATGGATATGCAGACCAACGACCTCAATCCCTATCTCCAGGGGCTCTTTGCGCCGGTCGAAAGGGAAATCATGGCGGCGGATCTGGAGGTCGTGGGCGAAATTCCGCGCGACCTGTTCGGCGGCTACTGCCGCAACGGCCCCAATCCGGCGCGGCCGCCTACCGGCATGCATCACTGGTTCGACGGCGACGCCATGATCCATGCCGTCTGGTTCGAGGACGGCAGGGCGACCTACCGCAACCGCTACGTCCGGACGAAGGACCATCTCGCCGGGCTTGCCGGGGAGTGCGCAGCCGGCGGAATTCTGGCACCTGCGAACCGCGGGCGCGACGGGACGGCATACAAGGACACGGCAAACACCGACCTCGTCGTCCACAACGGCGCGCTGATGGCGCTGTGGTACATCTGCGGCGCGCCGGTCCGGGTCGATCCGATAACCCTGGAGACGATCGGCGAAGAAACCTTCTCCCGCCGGCTGCCGCGCCGCGTCTCCGCCCACGCCAAGACAGACGGCCGCACCGGCGAACTCCTGTTCTTCGACTATGCGCTGTACGAGCCGTGGATGTCGTTCGGCGTCGTCGGCGCCGACAACGAACTGAAGCATTTCACGCAGATCGAGCTGCCCGGCCCGCGCCTGCCGCACGACATGGGCATCACGGAGAACTACGCCATCCTGCACGACCTGCCGGTGGTCTTCACCGAACGAGGGATGAAGCAAGGCCTGTGGACCATCCACCAGCCGCGCGACCTGCCAACCCGCTTCGGGGTGCTGCCGCGCACCGGCCGCGGCGACGAGATCCGGTGGTTCGAGACCGACCCCTGCTACATCTATCATGTGATCAACTGCTGGGAGGATGGCGACGAAGTCGTCATGCACGCCTGCAGGATGATCCCGAACGACCTGGCGCCGGACGCGCAATACGGCGCTTACGCGCCCATGGTGGCGTTGCTGGCGCTGCACGCCGTTCCGGTGGAATGGCGCATGAACCTGAAGACCGGCGGGATCGCCGAGCGGCAGCTCGACGACCGGCTCGGCGAATTTCCGGCGGTGAACCAGGACTGGGTCGGCCGCAAGGGCCGCCACTCCTACCATGTCTCCCTGGAAGGCTCCGACATGCTCCTGTTCGACGGGCTGCTAAAATACGACCTGGAAACCGGCCGCTGCGTCGAGCACCGCTTCGCGCCGGGCGTGTACGGTTCGGAAGCCGTCTTCGCGCCCCGGCCCGGCGCCGCCGAAGAGGATGACGGCTACGTCGTCACCTTCACGGCCGACCGGGCGAACGGCCGCTCCGAAGCTCAGGTCTTCGATGCACGGGCGCTCGATGCCGGACCGCTCGCGCGGGTGAAGCTTCCGCAGCGCGTGCCGCTCGGCTTCCACGCCACCTGGGCGAGCGGCGAGCGGGTCGGAATCACGGCATGAGGGCGGCCGGGCCGGACGGCCCGGCAACGACCGCTTCCGTCACGGAAAGCGCCGCTGCGCAGGCGGCGCAGCGCGCCGACCCGATTGCCGCGCCGGACGGATCGCCGGACGACGGTCGAGGATGCGGTCAGCCCGCCTTTTCGGTTGTCGGATCGATCATCTTGCCGATCGCGGTCACTCTGGTCGCCGGGAAGCCGCTGATCTCGGCGTGCTTGTGAATGAGACCCACGTTCTTCGCCAGATAGACGCAGAATGTCTTGTCCGCCGCAACATAGCTTTCCACCCACTGGATGTCCGGACCGAGCTGGGCCAGGACCTCGTTCGACTTTGCGGCGGCCTCGGCGAGCTGCTGGCGTTCGAGGGTTCCGACCTCGGGAATGTCGCGTTCGATAATGAATTTGTTGAGCGCCATGACGTCCTCCTGTGTATCCGTCTGAAGGTACCACAGTCCGGTCTGTGGCTCACTCGCAGCCGATCGAGGCTTCGGAATGTGAGGAATGGCCGGGCCGCTAATAGCCGGTGGCGCGGTCGACTTCCTGGAGCAGCGGCCGGCCGGCCTCGCAGCGCCTGATGTTGGCGACGATCTGTGGCGCCAGTTGCGCAATGTTGGGGCGCCGCGCGACATGCGGCATGACGGTCACCCCGGGGTGATCCCAGAGCGGGCTGTCCGGCGGCAGCGGCTCGGGGGAATGCGCATCGAGGGCGGCGTGGTAGAGATGGCCCGAATCCAGTGCCGCGATCAGGTCGGCGGTCACCACATGCTCGCCGCGGCCGATGTTGATGACCATGCCACCCTTCGGCATCTTCGAAAACGCCGCCGCATTCAGGATGCCGCGCGTCTCGCCTGTCAGGGGCAGCAGGCAGACGACGATGTCCGAGCGTTCGAGGATCGCGTCAAACCGGCCGGCGCCGGCAAAGACGGGGATCTCCGCGCCGGGTTTCGGAGTCCGCGTCCAGGCGGCGACATCGAACCCCATGTCGCGCAGGATACCGGCAGGTTTCCGCGCCATGACCCCGTAGCCGAGGAATCCGACGGTGCGGTCTTCCGGCCGCTTCTGCGGCACCTCCCGCCATTCCCTGCGGGCCTGGCGCTCCCGGTAGGTCGGCATGCTGCGATGCAGCCGCAGCACATGCATGACGACGTATTCGGTCATCATCGGATCGCCGTCTTCCGGCTCCAGTTTGGAGAGCGGTACGTTCGGCAGCTTGGGATGCCCGACGAAGCCGTCGACCCCCGCCTGACGGGTCAGCATTGCCTTGAGGTTCGGGAATTCAGGCCATTCGTCCGGGGCGGGGCGGGTGAAGGCCAGATACTCGATATCGGCCGGGTCGCCGACATCGGGCCAGAAGCGCACGTCAAGGTTCGGCAGTTCGGCATGGATCGCGGCGCGCCAATCGTCCGGCGTTCCCATCATGAGGTTGCAAATCAGCAGCGCCATGGTCTTTCGCTTCCGGCGGGGATGAGTGAATTGATCGACCGGCGGCGCCGACGGCGAATTCGTCCAAACCAGGGAGGCCGGGGCGCGGAAAGGGATCCGTCCGGGCCCCTGTCCCCTTGGCCTGCGGCTCAGTCCCCGATGTGGGCGGTGGACGCGATCTCGACCAGGAACTCCGGTTTCACCAGATCGGCGCGGATACAGTAGCGGGCCGGCGGATCGGCGGGGAAATACTCCCGGTACACCTCGTTCATTCCGGCATAGTCGCCGAGGTCGCTCAGGAAAATCTGGTTGAAGGTAATGTCCGCCAGGGACCCTCCGGCCGCTTCGAGGACCGCCTTGATTGCCTCCAGGACATGCCGCGTCTGGGCCTTCACGTCGCCCGCGCCGACCAGGTTGCCCCCGGCGTCGAGGGCGACAATACCCGAAACATACACGGCATCGCCGGCGCGCACGCCGGGCGAATAGGGTGCAAGCGGGGGCGCGGAGCCCTCCGGAACGATGATCTCGTATGGCATGCGTTTCTCTCCTTCTGGCGGTTGGCTCGCAACGGGGCCGGGCGGCGATTATACAGGACCGCCGCTTACTCCGGTTCGTCGTCGTCGAGCAGAATGCGTTCGGCCGCGCCTTCGGGGTCGTCGAACTGGCCGGAGCGGGTCGCCCAAAGGAAGCCGATCAGGCCGATCCCGCCGAGCAGCAATGCGATCGGGATCAGGTAGACCAGCACGCTCATCGGGACGCCTCTGCCGCCCGGCGCGTCCGGCCTGCCAGCCGGATTGCGTTCAGCACAACGACGATCGACGAGCCCGACATGCACAGCGCCGCGACCAACGGCGTGACCAGCCCGGCGACGGCGAGCGGAACGGCGAACAGGTTGTAGCCGACGGCAAGACCGATATTCTGACGGACCAGCGCCTGCGCCCGGCGCGCGACGGCCAGCGCCTCCGCCACCGGCTGTAGCGACCGGCTCTGGAATACGATGTCTGCGGCAACCTGGGCGATGTCCGCTGCGCCCGACGGCGAGATCGAGACATGGGCGGCGGCAAGCGCCGGCGCGTCATTCAGTCCGTCGCCGATCATCAGGACCCGGGCGCCGGCGTCACGCAGGGAGTCCAGCGCCGCCAGCTTGTCCTGCGGCAGGCATCCGCCGCGCCAGTCCTCGATGCCGACGGCGGCGGCGACAGCGGCGACCGCATCCGGCCGGTCGCCGGACAGCAGCATCGGGCGCAGGCCGGCATCGCGCAGGATCGCGACCGTCCGGGCCGTGTCCGGGCGCAGGGCGTCCTCGAACCGGAATCGGACAGGCGCCGCGCCGGGGCGGGTCAGCCAGATTTCGCTGCCGGGAGCAGGTTCGCCGCCAGCCATCGCGGGCGCTTCGGCAATGCCGCACCAGTCCGCCTTGCCGAGCCGAACCTCGCCACCGGCCGTCGCAATGCTCAGGCCGCAGCCCGGCGTCTCCGCCACATCTGCCGCCGGCGGCACGTCGGGTGCAGCGGCCGAGAGGGCGCGCGACAGGGGATGGCGACTGGCAGCAGCCAGCGCAGCAGCCGCTTCCAGCGCGCCGTCCGGGATTGCATCCCGGTTCGACAGCGCAGGCGCGCCGAGGGTGAGGGTTCCCGTCTTGTCGAAGACAACGGTATCGGCCGCGGCGAGGCGCTCCAGCGCGTCGCCGGACTTGACCAGCACGCCGCGGCGCAGCAGCCGCCCCGTCGCCACCACCTGCACCACGGGCACGGCGAGGCCGAGTGCACACGGGCAGGTGACGATCAGCACGGCGATGGCGATCAGCAGGGCGGGCTGCCAGGCCATTCCGCCGAGCAGGATCCAGCCGAGAAAGGCCAGGAGCGCCAGGGTGTGGACCGCCGGCGCGTAGAGGCGGGACACCCGGTCGGCCAGCACGACATAGTCCGACTTGCGCTGCTCCGCGGCTTCGGTGAGCCGGACGATATCGGCCAGCACTGTCCCTTCGCCGGCTGCGGTGACCTCGACCTCGATGGGCCCGGTGAGATTGACGGCGCCGGCATGGACCGCCGCACCGGGCTCAACGGAAAGGGCTGCGGACTCGCCGGTCAGCAGGCTGGCGTCGATCTCCGACCGGCCGCGGCGGACGATGCCGTCGGCGGCCAGCCGCTCGCCCGCCGCCACCGCGAGCTTCATGCCCGCCGCAAGTTCCGCAGCGGGCATTTGGCTGGGCAGCCCGTCCGCGCCGATCACCGTTACGCGGCCATCCTGCAGCGCGATCAGCCGGGCCGCCGCCGACTGGGCCTGGCGCCGGGCGCGCCGGTCGAGGAAGCGCCCGATCAGCAGGAAGAACAGCAGGGCGATCGCCGAATCGAAATAGGCGTGCGGCCCGCCGCGAATCGTCTCCCACAGGCTGACTCCGGCCGCCAGCGTAACCGCAAGCGCAATCGGCACGTCCATGTTGGTCCGGCCGGCGCGCAGGGCCTTCAGCGCCGAGCGGAAGAAGGGCCGCCCGGCCCACGCCAGCGCCGGCAGGGCGATCAGCGCCGAGAACCAGTGAAACAGACTACGGGTCTCGGCCACCATGCCCTCGGCGTGGCCGGTCCAGATCGACAGCGACAGCAGCATGACATTGGCCGCGGCGAAACCGGCGACCGCCATGCAGCGGACCATCTCTCGTTCTTCCGCGGCGGTCCGGACCGGCAGGCTTTCCGGCACGAGGATCGAGGCGTCATAGCCGGCGGCGCGCAGGGCGCTGACGAAACGGTCGCCGGACCGCCGATCCGTCGTCCGGTCCGATGCCGGCTCTCCGGGCCCGACGTCGCGCCAGCGGATGCGGACCCGCCCCTGGGTCAGGTTCGCCCGGGCCCGATCGACTCCGGGCAGTGCAGCGAGGGCCCCTTCGACCTTCGCAATGCAGGCGGCGCAATGCATGCCGTCCACATGCAGGCTGACTTCGCGAATCGCCGGCAGCAACGCGGGATTTTCACGCCCTGCGGGCGCCCGCGGCACGGCGGCTGCGGCCGTATCGGACGAGGCGGCCATCAGTCCAGGACGAAGCGGAGCGCGGCCGTGATCCGGTCGCCGCCCAGCGCAATATGGAACAGGACCTGCCATTGGCCGGCACGCGGCACGCGGACCGGCGCGACGTAGCGGCCCTCGCCGCGCGGCCTGAGGGCGACCGTGAAATCGAGCCCCCGTTCTATGGGCCGGCGGAATTCCGCGCGCACGGACGCCGACGACAGCGGCGCCCCGGCCTTGTCGTGCAGCGCCAGCACCAGGCGCCTCCCGGCCGCCTTCCCGTCCAGCCGGGCGGCGACCTGCCAGCCCAGCACGGCCGCCTTCCGCTTCGCCGCCAACTGCTCGTTGAAGCCTAGGCCGCGCCGGTAGGCGTCGTCGGTCGAAACGCCGGTGAAGCTGTCGAAGGCGAAGAAGACCATGATGGCGTTCGCCGCAAGGACAACGACGAAGCCCCAGACGAAAGTCCAGGGAATCCAGAGGCTGCGCCTTTCGCGCGCGTCGCCCGCCTTCGGCCGGTCAATCATCGGTTCACCGCCTTCGGACCCCGGAAAGTGGTTTCGCGCACGGTCGTGCCGCCGTCCTCGCTTGTGACGACGAAACGGATCATCGTTTCCGGCGCGATCACGCTTTGCGCCGGCGCGCGGACATGGAGCCGGTACTCGCCCAGTCCGTCCGGCGGCGCGGTGACGGTCACGCGGGTCGCCGGCCGGGTCGAACGGCCGACAAGAACCATCCGCGCGCCCGGCAGACCCGCCACGGCAATTTCGAAATGCCGCGTCGCCCGCGCCTTGTTCAGCACCTTGAGATCGTAGCTGTTCTGGATCGCCCCGCTCGACAGTTGCACGAACAGGGTCCGGTCGTGCAGCACGCTGACACCCTGGTCGTCGCGCGTTGCGAGGGAGACGACCATCAGGCCGGCGACGCCGAGCAGCATGAGGAAATACAGCACGGTGCGCGGCCGGATCAGCCGGTAGGTCAGCGGCTCTTTCGCCGCGCGCTGCGCCATGCGCCGCTCGGTATCGAAGGCGATCAGGTTGGGCGGCAGGCCGACCTTCGTCATGATTTCGTTGCAGGAATCGACGCACAGGCCGCAGCCGATGCATTCGAGCTGGATGCCGTCGCGGATGTCGATGCCGGTCGGGCAGACGGCGACGCACTGCTTGCAGTCGATGCAGTGGCCTGTCTCGCCCCATGCCTGGCCCTTGCGGTGCGGGCCGCGCGGCTCGCCGCGGTGGCGGTTGTAGGTGACGACGAGGGAATCCTCGTCGAGCATCGCCGCCTGGAAGCGCGGCCACGGGCACATAAAGGTGCAGACCTGTTCGCGCGCCATGCCGGCCAGCAGATAGGTGGTGGCGGTGAACAGACCGACGAAGAAGTAGACCGATTCCGTTGCTGCGCCGGCGAAGAAATCGCGGACGACCGTCGGCGCATCGACGAAATACATGATCCAGGCGCCGCCGGTCAGGAAGGCGATGACCAGCCAGACGCCGTGCTTGGCCACCTTGCGGCCCGCCTTGCCGGCCGACCAGGGCTGCTTGTCGCGCCTGATGCGCGCGCCGCGGTCGCCCTCGATCTGCCGTTCGACCCACATGAACAGGTCGGTCCATACGGTCTGCGGGCAGGCATAGCCGCACCAGACCCGGCCGGCCAAGCTGGTGGCCAGGAACAGCCCGATGGCGGCGAGCACCAGGATGCCGGTGAGGTAATAGACCTCCTGGGGCCAGATCTCGATGAAGAAAAAATAGCCGCGCTCGTGGTTGAGATCGACCAGCACGGCCTGGTCCGGCGCGCCGGGGCCGCGGTCCCAGCGCACCCAGGGCAGGGCGTAGTAGAGGCCGAGCAGGCCGAGCAGCGCCGCCCATTTGATGCGGCGGAACCGGCCGCTGACCTTGCGGGGATAGACCTGGGCCCGCCGGGCGTAGAGACCGAGCGGCCGGGACGGCGCGGTGGCTGCAGCGCGCGCGGCCGCCCTCTGCTCGCGGACCGACCGGATTTCCGCAACGTCGCTGTAGTCGTGGTCCGCAGCACTACCGTACGGGGACACGATGGCTCTCCCTCAGCCGCCTCTGCACCGGGTTCTGTTCCCGATGACCGGCGCCGGCGGGCGCGTCTACTCGCCGCCGCCCAGGGCGTGGACGTAGACGGCCAGCATCTTGATGGTTTCGGCGTCCAGCCTGGCGTGCCACGCAGGCATTGCGCCCATGTTCGGCTTCGCGATCTGCGCAACGATTCCCGCCTTCGAGCCGTCCCGCAGCCAGATGGCGTCGCTCAGCCGGGGCGCCCCCTGCTCCCGGTCACCCTGCCCTGCCGCACCGTGGCAGGTGGCGCAGTGTTCCTTGTAGAGCGGCGCGCCCCGTGCCGACGCCGCGCTGTCGGTCGACTGCTTGCTCAGGGACAGGACGAACTCTGCGACATCGGCAATCTGTTCCGGCGAGAGCGTTGCATCCTCCTCGCCGCCGAAGACCGGCATTTCCGAGGTGCGGGTGTCCTCTTCCTCGTTGCGCACGCCATAGCGGATCGTCTCGTGAATTTCCTCAAGCTTGCCGCCCCACAGCCAGTCGTCGTCGGCGAGCGACGGATAACCGCCGGGATTGCCCGTCCCGCCGACGCCGTGACAGGGCGCACAATTGTCGGCGAACGCCGACTTGCCGCCGGCCAGCGCAAAGCGCAGCAACCGGTCGTCCGTGAGGATTTCGGAGAGGGAGGAGTCGCGGATACCGTCACGGAATTTGCCCTGGGCGGCCCGGGCGGCGGCGATCCTTTCTTCGATCTCGACCCGCGAGGAATAGCCGAGCACGCCCTTCGTATAGCCGGAAAGGCCGGGAATCGCCGGATAGAGAATGAAATAAACGATCGACCAGGCGATCGTGCCGTAGAGCACCCATAGCCACCAGCGCGGCAGCGGGGTGTTCAGTTCCTGGATGCCGTCCCATTCATGGCCGGTTGTGGCCTGGCCGGTGTAGAGGTCTTTCTCGCTCTTGCTCGGCATCGCCTAGGCCCCCGGTTTCTCCGACGATCCGGATTCAGGCGGCGGCGGGGCGGTCTCGGCCGTCCGGCCGTCTTCTCCCAGCGGGATCCGGGCGGCGCGGCGGAAACGCTCGCGGTTGGACGGCCACAGGACCCAGGCGACAATTCCGAGGAACAGCGCCATCATCCAGACGACCCAGGCGGAACGGACAAAGGCGTAGAAATCCTCCACCGCGCGCCTCCTACTGCTGCAGGTCCTTGACGGTGTATTTCTTGAAATCCACCATCCGGCCCAGAATCTGGAGATAGGCCACCAGCGCGTCCATTTCGGTCAGTTCTTCCGGCTTGCCGTCGAAATCGGCGACTGCCGCCTTCGGATACCGCTCCAGCAGCCCATCGTGGTCGTGATCGCCTTCGGGATCGGCCTGGGCGATCATGTCGCCTGCGGCCGCCGCGATCATCGCCGGCGTATAGGGCACGCCGACGGCCCTGTTGGCCTGCAGATGCCGGGCGATATCCTCGCGGCCCAGCCGGCGGCGCAGCAGGAAGCTGTAGGGCGGCATGACGCTGCCCGGCTCGACGCTGCGCGGGTCGACCAGATGTTGGACATGCCAGGCGTTGGAGTATTTGCCGCCGACCCGGGCGAGGTCCGGCCCCGTCCGCTTCGAGCCCCACTGGAAGGGATGGTCGTACATGCTCTCGGCGGCGAGGCTGTAGGGGCCGTAGCGCTCGATCTCGTCACGGAACGGCCGGACCATCTGGCTGTGGCAGTTGTAGCAGCCCTCGCGGATGTAGATGTTCCGGCCGGCGAGCTCGAGCGGCGAATAGGGCCGCACGCCCTGCACCGGCTCGATCGTCGACTTGATCGTGTAAAGGGGGACGATTTCTACCAGCCCGCCGATCGACACGGTGATCAGCGTCGCGATCGCCAGCAGAATGACATTCTTTTCCAGGATTGCGTGGGAGAATTTCGCCATCGTGCGCTTCCCTCACGCCGTCGCCGGCGCGCCGGCGTCCGACGGCTGAGAGGCTTCGTAGGCGGGGACCCGGTCGTCGGCATAGTTGCCGCGGATCGTGCGGTAGAGGTTGTAGATCATCAGCAGCGCGCCGATCAGGAACAGGATGCCGCCGAACGCCCGGATCACATAGTAGGGGTGCATCGCCTCCACGGTTTCGACGAAGCGGTATTGCAGGAAGCCGAGATCGTTGTAGGCGCGCCACATCAGCCCCTGCATGATCCCGGAGATCCACATTGATGTGATGTAGAGCACGATGCCGAGAGTCGCGATCCAGAAATGGTAGCTGACCAGCTTCAGGCTGAAGAGCTCGCGCCGGCCCCACAGTTTCGGCACCAGGAAATAGAGCGCGCCGAAGCTGATGAAGGCGACCCAGCCGAGGGCGCCGGAATGGACGTGGCCGACCGTCCAGTCGGTATAGTGGCTGAGCGCGTTGACCGGCTTGATCGACATGACCGGCCCCTCGAAGGTGCTCATGCCGTAGAAGCCGACCGACGCCACGAGGAAGCGCAAGACCGGATCGGTCCGCAGCTTGTCCCAGGCGCCGGAGAGCGTCATCAGGCCGTTGATCATGCCGCCCCAGCTCGGCATCCACAGCATCACCGAGAACATCATGCCGAGGCTCTGCGCCCAGTCCGGCAGGGCGGTGTAGTGCAGATGGTGCGGGCCGGCCCAGATATAGAGGAAGATCAGCGACCAGAAGTGGATGACCGAAAGCCGGTAGGAATAGACCGGCCGCTCCGCCCGCTTCGGCACGAAATAATACATTATGCCGAGGAAGCCGGCGGTCAGGAAGAAGCCGACCGCGTTATGGCCGTACCACCACTGGGTCAACGCGTCCTGAACCCCGGACCACAGGATGTAGCTCTTCGCGCCGACCCAGGACACCGGCACCGCCAGGTTGTTGACGATATGCAGCATCGCCACGGTGATGATGAAGGCGAGGAAGAACCAGTTGGCGACATAGATATGCGGCTCTTTCCGGCGCACGATCGTGCCGCCGTAGACCAGCAGATAGATCACCCAGACGATGGTGAGCCAGATATCGACATACCATTCCGGCTCGGCATACTCCTTGCTCTGGGTCACGCCCATGACATAGCCGGTGCCGGCCAGCACGATGAATATCTGGTAGCCCCAGAACAGGAAGGACGCGAGCGCCGGGCCGCCCCAGAGCGGCGCCCGGCAGGTCCGCTGGACGACATAGAGCGAGGTCGCGAGCAGCGCATTGCCGCCGAAGGCGAAGATCGCCGCCGAGGTGTGGAGCGGCCGCAGCCGGCCGAAACTCGTCCACGGCAGGTCGAGATTGAGCACCGGGAAGGCAAGCTGGAGGGCGATGATGACGCCGACCAGGAACGCAGCAATGCCCCAGAAGGCCGTCGCCAGCGTGAACTGGCGGACCACGGTCATGTTGTAGGCAGGGTATTGCGCGGTGCGCGCCGTTTCGCCGGCGAGGGCGCCAACGCCGTCCGGTTCCGCTTCGGCAGTTGCAGCTACCATACCGGTCGGTCGCCCCCGATCTGATGGCTTCGGGCGTTACCGGACTGCATCGAGGCGCGCGCCGGCAACGGATGCATTGGACTCGGTTGATGTTCGCATAGGCATTGACTTATATCAATTTGCTCCGTCCTTTGCGGACGTAGATTTTTCCGGTTGACCGGTTACCTGTGCGGCAGGGCTGAAACGTGGCGGTGGCAGAGGCATCGGCGGACAAACGGACGGCGCAAACCCGAACCGTCCCTTTGGGCGCGCCGTGGGCCTGGCTCGCCGCCGGGTGGGAGGATCTCCGCCGGTCGCGCGGCACGAGCCTGGTCTGGGGCGCCCTGTTCGCCGTCGCCGGCCTCGTCATTCTGCTGATCCTGCATCGCTACCGGATGTACAATCTGGTGCTGCCGCTGGTGGCGGGTTTCATGCTGGTCGCCCCGCTGCTCGCCGTCGGCCTCTATCACGTCAGCCGGGAGCTGGAGCAGGACCGGCCCGTCGGTATCGGAACCGCGCTGGGCGCGTGGCGCCGCAATGCTGGCCAGGTGGCCCTACTCGGCTTCGTGCTGGGACTCTTCTTCCTGTTCTGGATCCGCATTGCGACGCTCCTGTTCGCCGTGTTCTTCGGCAGCGAACCGCCGCTGGCATTCGGCTCGGAGCCGCCAAACCTCCTCGGCTTCATCGAAACGGTTATCCTGACCGGCCGGAATCTCGGCTTCCTGATCGTCGGCTGCCTTGTCGGCGCGGCCCTGGCGACGATCGTCTTTGCCGTTTCCGCCGTGTCCGCGCCCATGCTGATTGACCGCGACGTGACGGTATTCGAAGCCGTCCTGACGAGCCTGCGTACGGTGGAACGCAACAAGTCCGCCATGCTGCTGTGGGCGATCCTGATCGTCCTGTTCACCGGGGCGGGCTTCCTCGTCGGATTTATCGGCCTTGCCGTGACCTTGCCGCTCGTCGCCCATGCAACCTGGCACGCCTACCGGGACCTGGTGCCCCCGCAGGCCTCCTGACAGGAACGCGCCCATGTCCAATGTCGTCATGATGTTCGTCGGGATACTGGTCGCGCTCGCCGGGCTGTTCATGCTCGCGAGGGCGACGGACGACATGTTCGGCTTTGCCGGGGCGGTCTTCACTGCCTTCGGCGTCCTGTTCGCCTTCGGCGTGGTTCGTCGGATGACGGGCTGACGGCCTGCCCGATCCGCCGTCATGGCTGGTGCAGATCGGCGGTTCCCTTCTGTAATGATCGCCACGGACCTGAAGGCAATCCGGGACGTGCCGGCTTGAATGTCCGGTCGCGCGGCGCAACTTTCCCGGAAACGATCGAGACACGGAGGCGCACGATGACGAGACTCCTGTTCATCGCGGTCCTGGCCCTGGGACTCACGGCTCCGGTCGCCGGGGCCCTGGCCCATCACGGCTGGTCGTGGACGACCGGCGGCAATATCGATCTGACCGGCATTATCAAGACCGTCCGCCTGGGCAATCCCCACGGGGTCCTGAAGGTCGACGTGGAGGGCGAGGAGTGGACGGTCGAGGTCGGCCAGCCCTGGCGGAACCGGCGCGCCGGCCTCAGGGACGGCGATCTGGCCGAAGGGGTCGAGATCCGGGTGATCGGCGAGCCGTCCGCGGATCTGTCGGAAAAACGGGTCAAGGTGGAGCGGCTGTTCCTGGGCAAGCGGGAATACGTCCTTTACCCCGGGCGCAACTGAGACCTTGGAAGCCCTGCTCGCAGCGCTCGAGGGGTCGGCCCTGGCGCAGACCCTGCGGGCTTCCCGCTGGGGCTATGCCGCCGTCAACGGCGCGCATATCTTCGCAATCGCCCTGCTGGTCGGCTCCGTTGTCCCGCTCAACCTGCGGCTTCTCGGCGTGTGGCGCGGCATCTCCCGCGAAGCGGTTGTGCGGGTGCTCGCGCCGGTTGCGGCGAGCGGGCTGATCCTCGCCCTGCTCACGGGACCGCTGCTGTTCGCGGTCCGCGCGCGGGAATACAGCGGTATCGAATTCCTGCAACTCAAGCTGATCTTCATCGCTGTCGGGGTTCTCTCCACCCTCGTCCTCTGCCGGTCCCACGGGTTCCTGCTCAAGGACGCCCCGCGCGCGCGCCTGACCGGTCACGCCATCCTGTCGACGGTTTGCTGGCTAGGCGCACTCGTCTGCGGGCGCTTGATCGCTTTCGCGGGGGATTGAGGCCGATACCGTCCGGCCGGCATGACCCTGACTGAACTCCGACAGCGACGCCCCGGAACTCATCCCGTATTCTGGCAACGGTCACCGGCAACGCCACGGCGAGGTGAGGAACGAATATGCTCGAACTTTACTATTTCCCGACAGCGACCTGCGGTCTCAAGGCGCGCCTGGCCGCCGAGGAAAAGGGCGTCGACTACATTTCGCGGTTGCTCGACCGCGATGCCGGAGCGCTGAACACGCCGGCCTACCGCGCCCTCAATCCGCAGGGCGTGGTGCCGACGCTCGTGCACGACGGACGGGTGCTCGTCGAATCGAGCATCATCATGCACTATCTCGACGACGCCTTTTCGGGTCCCGGCCTGATGCCGGACTCGCCCGGCGACCGCGCCGGCGCCCATCTGTGGATGAAGCGCGCCGACGAGAGCTACCTGCCGGCGCTGGGCGCGCTGACCTACGCCGTCTTCGTCCGCCACAAGGTGCTGGAAAAGTCGTCGGAGGATCTGCAGGCCTATTACGACGCCATACCGGATCCGGAGCGGCGGGCCCGCCGGATCAGCGTCGTCGAACGGGGCCTGGATGCGCCCGAGGTCGTGCCGGCCGCGAAAAAGCTGGCCGGTATGGTCGCGTCGATCGAGGACGCGGTGCAGCGGAGCGACTGGCTTGCAGGCCCCCGCTGGTCGCTGGCCGACGCGGCCATAACGCCCTTCGTCGAACGGCTGCACCAACTTGGCGGCCTCTGGCTCGCCGGGCGCCCCGCGGTCGACAGGTGGTGGGCGCGGGTCACGGCGCGGGAATCCTACCGGGCAACCGCCGAAGCGCAGCGCGACCGGCCTCGCGAAGCCGCCATGCGCGAACGCGGCCGCGCCGCCCTTCCCAGATTGTCCGAGATCGCCCGACCGGATTGACGGCGGCTATTCGCCCGCCTTTCCAAGTCGAACCCGCCTCTGAAATACCCGTATGACCGCACCGCCTGCCGCACCGCCCGGTCGAACGGAAAATGATCCCGGAGAGCGCCCCGATGAGCGGCCGGAAGCGAAACGGGGCGCCGACGGGCGGCCCTGGCCGTCGCTCCGCGAGGCGTTTGCCGTCTGGGCGAAGGTTGCGCTGCTCAGCTTCGGCGGGCCGGCCGGGCAGATCGCCGTGATGCATCGCATCCTGGTCGAGGAGAAGCGCTGGCTCGGCGAAGCGCGCTTCCTGCACGCGGTCAACTTCTGCATGCTGCTGCCCGGCCCGGAGGCCCAGCAGCTCGCGACCTATACCGGTTGGCTCATGCACGGCATCCGCGGCGGCTTCATCGCCGGACTGCTGTTCGTCCTGCCGGGCGTCCTCTCCATCATGGCTCTGAGCGTCGTCTACGCGCTCTACGGCAATACCGGCGCGGTCGCCGCGCTGTTCTTCGGGCTCAAGGCCGCCGTGCTCGCCATCGTCGTCCAGGCGGTCGTGCGCATCGGCAGCCGGGCCCTGCGCAACCGGGCGATGCTGGCGCTCGCCGCAATCTCCTTCGTCGCGATCTTCTTCTTCGCCGCGCCCTTCCCGCTGATCGTGCTGATCGCGGCGGTCGTCGGCTTCATCGGCGCGCGCTCCGGTTCGGAACTCATCGCCGGCGGCGGATACGGCGGCGCCGCCGAAGCGGAGGCCGGCGCCGCGACGATCCTGGGCAACGCGCCGCCGGGCCGCGACCGGCGCGGCAAACGCCGCCTGTTCTTTACCGCCGCCCTGCTACTGGTCCTGTGGCTCGGCCCGGTCGCCGTCCTGTGGGCGGCGCTCGGCGGCGACCACGTCTTTTCCGAAATCGCTTTCTTCTTCACCAAGATGGCGGTGGTCACCTTCGGCGGCGCCTATGCCGTGCTCTCCTGGGTCGCCCAGGCCGGCGTCGAGACCTACGGCTGGCTGCGGCCCGGCGAAATGCTCGACGGCCTCGGCATGGCGGAGACGACGCCCGGCCCGCTCATCATGGTGACCCAGTTCGTCGGCTTCATGGCCGCCTTCCGCGAACCCGGCCTGCTCGCCGCCCTGCCCGCTGGCGTATTGGGCGGGGCGCTCACGACCTGGGTAACCTTCGCGCCCTGCTTCCTGTGGATCTTCCTCGGCGCGCCCTACGTCGAGCGGCTGCGCGAAAGCAAGGCGCTGGCCGCCGCGCTCGCCGCGATTACCGCCGCCGTGGTCGGCGTCATCCTGAACCTCGCGCTCTGGTTCGCGCTCCACACGATCTTCGGCACGGTCGGCCGCTTCGAGGCTTGGGGCCTGTCGGTCGCCGTCCCGCAGCCGAAATCGCTGAACCCCTGGGCGCTCGGCCTTTCAGCCGCGGCGCTGATCGCCGCCTTCGGCTTCCGCATCGGCGCCGTGCCGCTGCTGGCGGGCGCGGCGGTGGTTGGGTTGCTGTTGGGGGCTGCGGGGGCTGTGGGCGCGATGTAGAAAGGGGCAATTGCCTACCGCTCCTCCACCCTCTCCGTCATTCCGACCGGAGCCCCGGATTAAATCCGGGGCGGAGTGGAGGAATCTCGTCGCCCGACTTGGGCTCTTGTTCGCGAGATCGAGCCGAGCTCCCTCCACTCCCTCCGGTCGGTCGGGATGACGATTGAGGGACGCTCGGTCGGGATGACGATTGAGGGACGCTCGGTCGGGTTGACGGTCGAGGGGCGCTCGGTCGGGTTGACGCCGGGCGACTGGCGGCAGCCCTGCCCTACTCCGCCGGCTTCTCGTATTCGCGGGCGCAGTCGCGGGTGATCCGGCGCATCGCCGTGTGGGCCGTCTTGTCGAGGGCGAGGCGCAGGGCCCGGGCGGCCTCCATGTCGCCGGCGGCGACCAGCGCGAATATCCTCGTCACCTTCGGCTTGTCGCCGGCCGGAATTTCGCCCTCCTCGGCGACGGTATCGGCGACGCAGGCGCAGAGCGGCGTGCGGTTGGCGACCAGGGCCTTCGGCGTTTCCTGGCCGCGCTCCTGGCGTTTGATCAGGCTGTCGGCGCAGGCGGCGGCCAGCTCTTTCTTCTGGCCGTCCGTGAAGGCCGTCAGCATCAGGAAACAGGCCGGAAGGACAGCGAGACGTCGGAGCATGGCGGCTTCCCGGGTTTGGCATCGGACGCGGACGCGCCGGGCAGGGGATTCCGGCACCGGGATTCCGGCACGAGCATCTCGGCGGCCGCATAAGGCACTATATCGGCATTTCATGTATAGGGCGCATGCCCCGCCCGCACGGGTGCAGATGCGCGCGGCTGGCCTTGACGGCCGAAAGGCCCTAATATGCCGGATGGAACGGCGCCAGCGCTGACATTCCAACCCGGACATCTTTCCGAACACTCCCCGAATTATCCGAAGATACGGTCATGGAACGGTCATTTGCGAAAGAGGTGCAGTCGCTGACCAAGGGCGACGGCGAGATATTCGAAGGCGAAGGCATTCTTGCGGTCACCAAGGCGGCGCTGCAATCCGGCGTTTCCTATGTCGGCGGCTATCAGGGCTCGCCGGTCTCCCACCTCGTCGACGTGCTGAACGACGCCAAGGACATCATGGACGAATACGGCGTCCATCTGGAGATTTGCGCCAACGAGGCCGGTGCGGCCGCCATGCTCGGCGCGTCGATCCAGTATCCGATCCGCGGCCTGGTCACCTGGAAATCGACGGTGGGCACGAACGTCGCCTCGGACGCGCTCTCCAACCTCGGCTCGGTCGGCGTGACCGGCGGCGCCGTGGTCATCCTCGGCGAGGATTACGGCGAAGGCGCCTCGATCATCCAGGAGCGCAGCCACGCCTACGCACTCAAATCGACCCTGTGGCTGTTCGATCCCCGGCCCAACCTGACCTCGATCGTCAACCTGACCGAGAAGGCCTTCGAGCTGTCCGAGGCGTCGAACCAGCCGGTCATGGTCCAGTTGCGCATCCTGGCGTGCCACGTCCAGGGCCGCTTTGAGGCGAAGGACAACAAACACGGGCGGTTCACCGGCAACCGCAAGCTGGAGAAGCCGAATTTCGACCTGATGAAGATCGCGCTGCCGCCGGGCACCTACGCCCAGGAAAAGCACAAGTGGGAAGAGCGCGTGCCCGCCGCGATCGACTTCATCCGCCGGGAAAAGCTGAACGAGACGTTCGACGGCGAGCTCGGCGAGCTCGGCATCATCTGCCAGGGCGGCCTGTACAACACGGTGCAGCGCGCGCTCAACCATCTCGGCCTGGCCGACATCTACGGCAACTCCCGGGTGCCGATCTATTGCATGAACGTCACCTACCCGCTGGTGCCGGACGAAATTTCCGCCTTTTGCGCCGGCAAGAAGCATGTCCTGGTCGTGGAGGAGGGCCACCCGGCCTATATCGAGGACGACGTCAACGTCATCCTGCGCAAGGCCGACGTCCAGACGAAGGTGCACGGCAAGGGCCCGCTGCCGATGGCCGGCCAGTACACCTCGGACGTGGTGCAGAACGGCGTCTCCAAATGGATCGACGAGATCGGCCTGCCGGACACGAACAAGGGAAGCGCCGGCGCGCGGATCAAATACATTGTCGGCCTCAAGACCAAGGCCACCAAATATCTCGGCAGCCCGGTCCCGCCGCGGCCGCCGACCTTCTGCACCGGCTGCCCGGAACGGCCGGTGTTCAGCGCCATCAAGCTGATGGAGAAGGATCTCGGAAAGACGCATATCAGCTGCGACATCGGCTGCCACACCTTCTCCGCCCTGCCGCCGTTCAGCATCGGCCAGACCGTGCTGGGCTACGGCCTCGGCCTCGCCAGTTCGACCGGCGTGGCGCCGAATTTCGACAAGCGCGTCATCTCGATCATGGGCGACGGCGGCTTCTGGCATAACGGCCTGAGCACCGGCGTCGCCAGTTCCGTCTTCAACCGGAACGATTCGATCCTGATCGTGATGAAGAACGGCTACACCTCTGCGACCGGCTGGCAATGGGTGCCGTCGACGCCCAAGGAGGGCAATTTCGAGCAATCGCACATGTCGATCGAGGAGACGGTGCGCGCGCTCGGCGTCAAGTGGCAGCGCAAGGTGCGGACGTACAATGTCGCGAAGATGGTCAAGACGCTGAAGGAGGCGATGACCACGACGCACGAGGGCCTCAAGGTCATCATTGCGGAAAGCGAGTGCATGCTGGCCAAGCAGCGCCGGGTGAAGGCCGAACGCACGAAGCTGATCCGCGAGGGCAAGCGCGCCGTGCGCCCGCGCTTCGGCATCGACGACGATGTCTGCACCGGCGACCACAGCTGCATCCGCCTGTCCGGCTGCCCGTCGCTTACCATCAAGGCGAACCCGGACCCGCTGCGCACCGACCCGATCGCCCACGTCAACACGGGCTGCGTCGGCTGCGGCCTGTGCGGCGAGGTCGCCCACGCCGCCATCCTGTGCCCGTCCTTCTACAAGGCGGAGATCGTTTACAATGCCGGCCCGTTCGAGCGCTGGCTCGCCGGCGTGCGCCAGCGCGTCATCGGCATGGTCTACAGCCCGGAGGAACTGCGCCTCGCGCCGCGCCAGGAAGGCGCGATGGAGCAGGAAGACGCGGCGAAGGCGGCCTGACAATGGCCGGCGCGAAGAAATCCGGCAAGGCGGCGCCCAAGGCGGCCGCCAAGCCGAAGGCGGCCCGCCGCAAGCCGGTGGAGGAGCGGCCGGTCACCGTCGTCATCGCGGCGATGGGCGGCGAGGGCGGCGGCGTGCTGACCGCCTGGCTGGTCGACGCGGCGCGCAAGGCCGGCCTGCCGGTTCAGGCGACCTCGATCCCCGGCGTCGCCCAGCGCACGGGCGCCACGACCTACTATGTCGAGATCGTCCCGAAGCCCTATACCGAGACCGGCGACATCGAGCCGGTGCTCGACCTTTATCCGGGCCCGGGCGACATCGACATGATGATCGCGACCGAGCTCATGGAGGTCGGCCGGGCGATGGAGAAAGGCTTCATCAGCCCGGAAAAGACCACGCTGATCGGCTCGACCCACCGGGTCTACACGCTGGCCGAGAAGATGGCGATGGGCGACGGCCGCTACGACGGCGACAGGATTCTCGACGCCGCGAAGCAGATGTCGAAGCGGCATATCCTGTTCGATATCGAACGCGCCGCCCAGGACGCCGGCACCATCGTCAATTCGGTCCTGCTCGGCGCCATGGCCGGCTCCGGCGTATTGCCCATCGAGCCCGAGGCCTTCAAGGACGGCATCCGCGATTCGGGCAAGGCGGTCGAGTCCAACCTCGCCGGCTTCGATGTCGGCTTCGCCTATGCCACGGGCGATGTCGTCGAATTGCAGACCAAACCGGCGGCGCCGAAGGTGCCCGAGCCCCGGCCGGGCGATTCCGTTGGCGAACTCAAGGGACGGATCGAACGGGATTATCCGTCGGAGACCCACGCTGTCGTTCTGGAAGCCTGCGGCCGCTGCCTCGACTATCAGGACGCGGCCTATGCCGGTCTCTATCTCGACCGGCTGGACACGGTGCGGGCGATCGACGAGGGCCGCGGCGACGGCGATTTCAAGGTCACCAACGAGGCGGCGCGCCATCTCGGCCTGCGCATGACCTTCGAGGACATCATGCGGGTCGCCCAGCTCAAGACCCGCCGCTCGCGCTTCGAGCGGATGCGCCGCGACGTGCAGGCGCAGGACGACCAGCTCGTGCGAACGACCGAGCATTTCAAGCCGGGGCCCTACGAGTTCGCCTCCGTGCTGCCGAAGGGGCTGGGCCGCCGGGTCGTCGACTGGGCCGACCGCAATCCGGCGACGGCGCGCAAATGGCATTTCGGCCTGCATATCCGCACCGACACCGTCTGGGGCTTCGCCCGGGTGCGAACGCTGGCCGCCATGCGCCGCTTGCGCCGGCGCGGCTACCGCTATGCAGAGGAGCAGGACCTGATCGAGGGCTGGCTCGACCTGGTGCGCAAGGCGGCCGCCGTCAGCAAGCCGATGGCGCTTGAGACCGTCGAATGCGCCCGGCTGATCAAGGGCTATTCCGAGACCCACAAGCGCGGCGTCGGCAACTACCGCCGGATCGTCGCGGAGATCGTCGAGCCCGCCCTGGCCGCGGGCGTCGACCGGGCCGGCGACATCGCGCAGGCCCGCGCCGCTGCGCTGGCCGATCCCGAAGGCGAGAGCCTGAGCGAGGCCATCGCCGCGATGACTGAAGCCCGGGAAGACGCCGCGGTGGCGGCGGAGTAGGGGTTCTTAACCTTTTTCTGTTGAAATGCCTATATCTCCCCGAGCTATATCCAGAAAAGAAAATTAATCTTCTGAATTGAGCTGTCCAAATGCTCCTTTACGTCGTGCTACGCTTGGCAAACCTATAAAGGACTGAATGCGGCGCTCTAATTCATCATAGTCAACATTCAGTACAATCACCCCGCCGTCACGCACTTTTAGGGCACCCTGACTCGCAGCCGCGATATCCCTTACTGCGTCTTGTATATCTTGCTCTTCAACATTCTCAAAACCTGACTTTTCCACAATCCTGCTCGCCACCATCATCGTTGTTCGTTTGCTATCTTTTAGAACACCATGAATCTCCCGTAGAACCCGTACCACTTCGAGATACAAATTCCTTTTTTCCCAGATCGGCTCTTCTAGCAATCTTGACACAGAAGACTCAACGTCACTCGGAGAAAAACTGTGAAGTACAATATTTAGAATATCTCGCGCATGTATATGACGAGATTCTGCCTTTTCGATTACACGGGCAAATTGATCAACTGTCCAGCACGAGATTTTTTGGTCGTTTGCTGATAATGCAGTGTTTCCTTCATCGTCTCCCCGGTAGTTCGGCGCAACTAAAATGCAACCATCGGCTTTGTGTTTCTGAACGTGAAGCTTGATCGCCGAAAAATCAATATCTTTCGCGCTCGGTACATCGATAGAGGACTTAGCTTCGAGTGCAATTATTTGTTCTCCCTCAGGGAAGTTCGTGAATCGTGCAATTCCATCTGGCTCTCCTTTACCACTAACGTGCTTTGCGACAAATCCCAACGCTCTAGCGCCAGCAACTAAAGCAATCTCCAAATCAATACTACTATTAGAGCTATCTCTAATGTACTGACTAAGCGCCGAAAGTGAGAACATTCTTGCATTGGCTAAGCCCCTAAACAATAAGTCACGGCGTTCAAGAACTTCGCCAATTAGTGTTGGGCTTACACCTGCTTCGCGCAAATAAACCTCTAACATCGCCTCCGCGGTCACTAAATCGTCTAGTAACCGTTGCGCCGCTGGATCATCAATATACGCCTTAACCAATTCGTGGTCCTGATTAATAACAAATGTAGAACTATGCGGATCGAATTTAGCCATTCGTTGAGAACGTCCCGAAGCGGCATATTGGTACTTATATGGCCTGTGGTCTTTATCCTCTTTGTAAAGGACTGCCGCCAATTCTTCAATTTCCGCGTCCGGGCTCACTTCAAGATACATCCACGTGCCATCGGGCTCCGTACCCGAAAGGTCACGAGCATACATCGATAATGCATCTGCTACAGGAAATTCAACCAACCTTTGAGGAACCCAATTGCGCAATTCTTCCGTTATTCTTCTATCTTTCCTTTTTTCATTCTTTTCCCACTCTTCATATCTTTTTCTAGCCTCGTTAAAAATTTCGTTTAGAACTGCCTGAGCGTGGTGATAAAGCTGAACATCTTCTAAGGATTCACGATTCGCTGTCAATATGTTATCTAAATCGTCCGCATAAACTTCGGCTCTAAAGCGATTCAACGTGGCGTGTGATAACTCGTGGAGACCAAATCTCGCATCTTCTTCATTGACTAGCCGCCCCCTTACGTACACAAAAAACCCTTCGCTCCTGCTAATATCTGAACTTTTCCCAATAAGCGATTCCCTAGTAACTTTAACAGAACCTGAAATTCCATTTGGAAAAGATTCTGAAACAATATCACCACCTTGAATTTCCCAAGTTATTTTCGTCCGATTGTTCAACGCATTCAAACGATCTTCGGGCAGCTCATTCAACTCAAATTCTACCACTCCCTCAAATGTGGCTTTAGAACTCTCGATGTTTTCGCTGTTCAATACCACTATAAAAGGAGTGCCGAGGGGCATAGCGGTACTTAGTACCCAACGTAACCTACCAAATTTAAGGGAAAGAGCCTTCTCTTTTAACTCTTCTAGCAGGACTATCGTCCAAGAGCTTCCTTTTTCAAGGATTGCTTTATCGAGGCCCGCATGAGTAACTGCTGACGCAAAGATCTGCTGGTTCCATAAATCATTCGTCGTGACAGCTCTTACATTTAACGTCACTTCTCTAGGGCCTTTTTGCCCTGCTGGATCAAAATTTCGAAAATCAATAGTAACTGCGAGATGCTCAGTATCATTCTTTGTTATATAAGTAACTCGATTAGCTACGGCATATGTTGCCAACTTTCCTATTCCGAATTTACCAATTTGACGCCGCTGTTTTCTTTTGAAAAGCGTTTCGTCTCGAATTTTTCGTCGCCCCACCGTCCAAAGATCCGCCAACCCCTCATAACTCATTCCTACTCCGTCGTCATACACGACTATAAACGGTTTAGCATTTGATGATTTAGGCACATAAACTCGCACCTCCGAAGCTTCTGCGTCATAGCCATTTACAACCAGTTCTTCAATTGCTTTAGACGGAGAGCGATAAAGCTGATCAGAAAGCAGCCCGATAATCTCCGGAGACAACACAACTGGTAACGGCGACCCGGCATCCTGACCTAAAGATTCAACAATGTCGCCAAAGTTTGGAGCTTCTTCAGTCATAACGCCTCCTTCCGAAACGCAAGCACGAATTCTTGACGAATATTAGCTTCATTATGTCGTTTGTAGGACATATATTTGTTTTGGAGCGGATAGTGGTGATGCTCAATCAGCGTAAAAGACGGATCAGCAATCTCCGAAAACAGATCTGAAGTAGGAAGTTCACTTCCGTTCCATTGACTGTTTCCGACAACAAACACCACCAAACCACTGGGTCGAACTAATTTCGAAAGCTGGAAGAAAACGTCATTCATGGAAACAATGTAATGCAAAAACGTCATAGCTCGCTTTGGAGATTGCGATTGTATTCGATCATACCATTCTCGACATAATGCGCCTAAATCTTCCACTCGCATGAGTCTAGGGTCGTTCTTTCGAACCGAGTGCCGACCAATATATTGATGTAGTAATTCTAAACGCTCCGAATGATTTTTTGTAAAACCGAGCCAATACATTTCCAATTGATGTCGGCGATAGTAATCCACTGCAGTGTGATAAGGAGGGGACGTAATAACGGCATCAATGCTCGCATTAATGCGTTGGTTGATACAGGTTGCATCTGCTCGAATTGTTGCAATATCGTAGTCTGGAGACGAAGCTAACCAGTATTCTTCTACTGAAGAAAGACCTTTCTCGCACGCAGAAATGAACAGTTTAAAGGGATTGATTTTTCTCCCTGCCGCTTCTAATTTTCTCATATGAGAAGTGACTTCAAGACCGGAAACAGGGACGGGATCGGCATTTGACGCTTTTCGGATTATTGATGCAAAAATTAAAAGAAAAAATTCTTTATGATCGAGAGGAATTTCCGTTGACGTAATTTCTGCCTTAAGATGCGCCAAATCTATAATTACATACCTTCGAAACCAGTGAAAAAGATTTGGGATTTGCGGTACCCAAAGTTTTTTTGTAGAGAGTAATGCTTCATACTGATCCGGAGAAATATCATCGAATTGAAATTTAACATACTCCGATTCAGATCGGATGAGTATTTCAAGTCGAGGTTTAATTAGGGACCAAGAATGACGGAGAAGTCTGGGCTCAATTCGCCGGGATTTAACAGTGCTCACGAAAACGGAGACGGGATCTACATCGCATCCAATAGCATTGCGCCCTTCTAATGCAGCAGCAAGTAAAAGGGTGCCACTACCACAAAAAGGATCGAGTATAGTTTGACCAAGTGTGGTATACCGGCGCACCAAACAATGAGCGACAGGGGGATGAAATTTTGCGGGAAATCTAAATAGATAATGAGTTACTTTAGGTGCATCGATGTCATCAAAAAGCAATCGGCTGGGAAAGTTATGAATGCGGCCATCATTGGGCGACAAAAGCTTTCTTGATGTTAACGTAGAAGTCATAAGACAAGAAATCTTTTTGAGGCGTGTACTTCATCTAAAGAGAACGGCGAAAACTTTTTCATTTCACATGATAGATCATATCAGGTATTTGTGAAGATTGTGTCATGCGGCAAGCGCGCACATCACTACCGAGTGTACCGGCAACTTGAAGGTAGTCGCTGCGGGTGTCAAGGGATTGGGGTGCTTGACGAAGGCTTGTCTGTCTTGAGTCCTGACGAGCGACGCGGCGAGGTCTTTCAACGACACTTCTACCTAGGTGCCGGCCCCCTTATTGACCCTGCGTGCCGTCCGGTGTGGCAACAGAGGAATGCCGGAGGTAAAGCGCTACTGCTTTGATTGCCGGGTTGGCCTTTGCGCGCTGTCGTTCCCGTTGATTTCGGACCAAACCAAGTACCCGGCTACGCAAGCTCCGATTACGCTCCACAGCATCGCTCGCTTCCACCTTGACGTCCTCCCTTGATTTCGATAATTATCGAAATATGGAAATCGAAGCCGCCACCGAAGCCTTCGCCGCCCTGTCGCAGGAAACGCGCCTCGCCGCCTTCCGGCTGCTGGTGCGCGCCGGGCCGGCGGGGCTTCCGGCCGGCGAAATCGCCCGGGCGCTGGGCGCGGCGCCGTCGACGCTCTCGACCCATCTCGGCCTGCTCCAGCGGGCCGGGCTGGTAACGTCGGAGCGACGCTCCCGCCGGATCGTCTACCGGGCGGATTTCGACGGCGTCGGCGCGTTGATGAAGTTCCTGATGGAAGACTGCTGCAAGGGCCATCCCGCGGTCCGCGCGGCGCTCGGAGACAAGGTCGAGGCGGCCTGACCGGACCCTTACATCGAAACGGAGGAAAACGGCCATGAAACGCCTGCATGTGCATCTCACAGTCGCGGACCTGGACAGGACCGTGCGGTTCTATCGGACCCTGTTCGGCGCCGCGCCGGACAAGCTGAAGGACGACTATGCCCAGTGGATGCTCGACGACCCGGCGGTCAATTTCGCCGTGTCGACCGGCGAATGCTGCGGCGAGGACAGAAGCGGCGTCTCCCATCTCGGCATCCAGGTTGACGACGACGAGAGCCTCGCTGCGATCACCGGCGCGCTCACCGATGCGGAGCATTCGATCTTCGAGGAGCGGGAGCGGACCTGCTGCTACGCCCGGGGCAACAAGACCTGGGCGGCCGACCCGGACGGCGTGGTGTGGGAGACTTTTCACCGGCTCGGCCATTCCGATTCGATCGGCCGCGAAGACGATCTCGACGCCAAGATCGACGCCCTGCACGGCGGGGCTGCGGCATAGGCGTTGTTCCGGCGCACCGGGCCGGCGGGGCTGCGGCCGCCGCCGCACGCTCTGTCACAAAAGGGTAACCGCGGTGTGGAACCTTTCGCCGGCCTGCGAGGGCGTTCGGCCCTCGGGCGGAAGCGGCAGGCGGGAGTCGCGCGGCAGCCATGACGACCGACGGCAGATCCTTCAACGTCCTGTTCCTGTGCACCGGCAACTCGGCGCGCAGCATCGTCGCCGAGGCGATCCTGGAGCGCGAGGGCATGGGCCGGTTCACAGCCTACAGCGCGGGCAGCCGGCCGGCCGGGCAGGTTAACCGCCATGCGCTCGATCTGCTGCGCAGCCTGAACCACGACGTTTCGCGCTACCGTTCCAAGGACTGGAGCGAGTTCGCCGCCCCCGATGCGCCGCGGATGGATTTCGTCTTCACCGTTTGCGACAGCGCCGCACAGGAGGTCTGCCCGGTGTGGCCCGGCCAGCCGATGTCGGCCCATTGGGGCATTCCGGATCCGGCGGCGGTGACCGGCAGCGCGCCGGAGATCGCCGCCGCCTTCGCCGACACCTACCGGATGCTGACCAACCGGATCTCGATCTTCGTCAACCTGCCGATCGGCTCGCTCGACAAGCTGGCGCTGCAGGAGCGGCTGGACGATATCGGCAGGACGGCCCCCGCGCTTTGACCCGCGCCTTGACCCGCCGCCGCGAGCGCGCAACGCTCGGCCCGTGACCTTCTCCTTCGCCCGGAAACTCGCCGCCGAAGCCCTCGGCACCGCCTTCCTGCTCGCCACGGTCGTCGGCTCCGGGATCATGGCGGAGACGCTGGCCGGCGGCAACGTGGCGCTCGCCCTGCTCGGCAATACGGTGGCGACCGGCGCCATCCTGATGGTGCTGATCCTGATCTTCGGGCCGGTCTCCGGCGCCCACTTCAACCCGGCGGTGACGCTGAGCTTCCTGATCCGCCGGGAGATCGGCGCGCCCGACGCGGCGGTCTATGTCGTCGTGCAGATCGCCGCCGGGCTGGCCGGCGTGCTGGTCGCCCACCTGATGTTCGGCGAGCCGGCCTTCGCCGCGTCGGTCAACAGCCGGACCGGCATCGGCCAGTGGACCGGCGAGTTCGTCGCCACGTTCGGGCTGGTGGCGACCATCCTGGGCACGGTCCGCTTCCGGCCGGAGGCGACGGCGTACGCCGTCGGCCTGTTCATCTCGGCCGGCTACTGGTTCACCTCGTCGACCTCCTTTGCCAATCCGGCGGTCACGATCGCCCGCAGCCTGACCGACAGCTTCTCCGGCATCGTGCCGGCCCACGCGCCCGGCTTCATCCTGGCCCAGCTCCTCGGCGCGGTCGCGGCAACGCTCGTCTTCGGTTGGCTCCTCAGGGAACGCAACGGCTGAGCCCCGGGCGCCGCTGCGGCGCGCTTCCCGTATCGCCGGCGGCCGGATGGCGCTATAGCTGCGCCCGGCGCCCGGTCCGCGGCGCCGTTTTCACGCCGCCCACTCCCCTGCCCTTCCCGGCCGCTGCCCGATCCGTCCGCGAACGATCCATGACCGTCAGAGCCAAAGCGGCCTTTTTCCTGGTCCTGATGCTGATGGCAGCAGCGGGCTCCTTTTCGATGCAGGTTTTCCTGCCGGCGCTACCGGAGATCCAGCGTTACTTCGGGTCGAGCCAGTCCCTCGTCCAGCTCACGCTCAGCCTGTCGATGGTGGCGATCGCCGTTTCGACCCTGTTCTACGGTCCGTTGTCCGACCGATTCGGCCGCAAGCCGGTGCTGGTCGGCGGCATGGGCCTGTTCCTTGCCGGCAGCCTGCTCTCCACCTTCGCGCCGTCGGTCACCCTGCTGATCGTGGGGCGTGTCGCGCAGGCCGCCGGCGGCGCCGCAGGCATGGTCCTGAGCCGCGCTATCGTCCGCGATGTCTATGGCGCGGCCGAAGCGCCGAAGGCGATAAACTACCTTACGATGGCGATGGTGATCGCGCCGATGATCGCGCCGGTGGTCGGCGGGTTCCTCACCGAAGGCTTCGGCTGGCGGGCGAATTTTGCCGCAACCGCTCTGCTCGCCCTGCTGGTCGGCGCCCTCGTCGTCGGGCTGCTGCGCGAAACCTTTCCCTCCGCCGCGCGCGCCCGTTCGCGCGACGGATCGATCGTCCGGTCGGCGCTCGGCGGCCTGCGCCAGGTCGCGCGGTCCCGGCGGTTCTGGGGCTACACGCTGATCTCGACCTTCAGCATGGCGATCTTCTTCGCCTTCGTCGCCGGCGCGCCCTACCTGATGAACGGCCTGCTGAAGCGCCCGCCGAGCGAATACGGTTTGTGGTTCCTGGGCATTCCCGGCATGTTCGCCGTGGGGAGCTTCACCGCGACGCGGCTTCTGAACACGCTGGGCCTCGACCGCTCGGTCATGCTGGGCGCGATACTGGGCGCGTTGGTCCTGGCCGTCGCGGCCCTGCTGTTCGGCGTGTTCGCCCTCACGCCGGCCCTGTTGTTCGTGCCGGCTTACGCCATCTCCTTCTTCCAGGGGCTGATCATCCCCAACGGCGTCGCCGGCGCGATCAATTCCAGCCCCGGCGCTTTCGGCGCGGCCTCCGGCCTGGTCGCGTTCGTCCAGATGACGGTCAGCGCGGCCGCGGCGCAGCTTTCGGGCACCGTCACCGGAGACAGCGTCTGGCCGCTCGTCGCCATCATGGCTGTGTGCGCCTGCCTGGTCCTGCTGCTGCTGCCATTGCTTCGCAGCCGGCCGGCAGTGCCGAAGCCGGCGGCGGTGTCACCGGCCGACGGCGGCTGAAACCGGGACGGATTTTTCCCAGGCGCCGGCGCCGTCGATCAACGTGACCCGGACACTGAAGTCCTTCGGAACCGGGTGCTTGCCCAGGATCGGGATCGAGACGCCGATCCGGCCGTCGGCGCCCGCCTTCACCGGGCCGGTCCTGCCCAGCCGCACGACTCTTGGCGCTTCGACCAGGACGACCGGCTTGGCGAAAGTTCGGCTGCGATGGCGGATTTGCACGCTCAAGGCGCGTCCGCGCCGCTCGGCCCGCCAGACCGCAAAGCCGTCGCCGGCCGGTTTCGGCACCCGGGCGCGCGCCGCAACGATGGCCGGGTGCGGTGCGGCTTTCGGCGGAACGGCGAGCGCGAGCGTCGCCTCGACCGGGATGCAGACATCCTTGCAGAGCTGGTACAGAACGGCGACGTGCGCTTCCAGGGCGGCGTCCACATCCCGCACCGTCGCGCGGATCGGCAGGGTGAACCGGCCGCCGAAGCCCCGGGCCCTGAAGCCGAAGCTGGTGAAAATCTCCGGCGCCGGCCAGACGATCCGCGCCGATTTCAGGTTCCGGGAGCCCTGCCAGTCCAGCACCGGCGGCAGCCCCGGCGCGCCCGGCGAGCGCCAGAAGATCTTCCAGCCCGGTTTGAGATCCATGGTCAGGCCCAGCCAGCGGCTGTCGCCCGCACCGCCGCCGCCGACCAGCCGCAGCCGGCCCTCCAGCCCGTCGGCCCAGGGCGATTCGGCCGCCGGCGCCGCCGCGGCAGCAGGCATCGCTGCGGCAACGGCCAGACCCGCCGCCAGCAGCAGGGCACGGGGCCATTCCCTCGTTACAGATCTGGTCACAATTCCCGATTTGCGGGCGGTTTCGCTTGCGCAGCGCGTCGGTCGGCCTATCTTCGGAAGCGACCGGCTGTGGATAAAGCCGGCATTCCGCGACGGAGGGTGACGATTCCGGGTTCGACCGCAAGCGCCAATCCCTGGCTTACCGGACGGCTGCTGATCGCCATGCCCGGCATGGCGGACCCGCGCTTCGCCCACACCGTTATCTACATGTGCGCCCATTCCGGCGACGGCGCCATGGGCCTCGTCGTCAACAAGCGCTCGGACAGCATCGTCTTCAAGGAACTGCTGGAGCAGGTCGGCGTCGACGACTGCACGATCCGGCGGGACATCCCGGTGCATATCGGCGGGCCGGTCGAAACGGCGCGCGGCTTCGTGCTCCACGGCGGCGACTACAGCCACGAGGGCACCATGGCCGTGAGCGACGGCATCGGCCTCACGGCGTCGGTCGATATCCTGCGCGAGGTCGCAGCCGGCGGCGGGCCGGATCACTGCCTGCTCGCCCTCGGCTATTCCGGCTGGGGCGCCGGACAGCTCGAACAGGAAATCCAGCAGAACGGCTGGCTGACCGCCGACGCGGACGAATCCCTGGTCTTCGGCGCCGACCTGGACGAGGACCGCTGGCGCACCGCCATCGGCACGCTCGGCATCGATCCCAGCATGCTGTCCAGCACTGCCGGCCACGCCTGACGCCTCAGGCGGCCCGACGTCAAGCAACGAGCCGCGCAGCCATCGCATCGTAGGATTCCAGGCCGCCGGCCGGGCCCAGCGCCGCACAGGTCAGCGGGCCGGCGAGCAGCTTCTCGCCGAACGCGCCGACCGCCGCTTCGTCGACCGCCTCGATTTTCTGCAAAATCTCCGCCAGCGGCAGCGGCCGGCCATAAACCATCATGTGGTGCGCAAGTTGCTCGCAGCGTGCGCCGGTGCTTTCCCGCGACATCAGCAGGCCGGCGCGGGCCTGCGCCCTGGCCCGGGCCAGCTCCTCCGGCCCGGCGCCCCGGGCGAGATCGGCCAGCTGGTCGAGCACGACCGGCACCAGCTCCGCCGCCCGGTCGGGCCCGGTGCCGGCATAGATGCCGTAGAGGCCGGTGTCGGCATAGGCGGTGTTGTGGCTGCTGACCGAATAGACCAGCCCGCGCTTCTCCCGCACCTCCTGGAACAGGCGGGACGACATGCCGCCGCCGAGAATGGCCGAATGCATCATGGCGGCGAAATAATCGTCGTCCGCGTGGGCCGCGCCGCGGAAGCCGAGCAGCAGGTGAAGCTGCTCCAGATCGCGCGCCTCGCGATAGTCGCCGCCGCCGTATTGCGCCGCTTCGGACGCGGCGCGGGCGCCGGAGCCGAGCGCCGCGAACCGTTCCCCGACCATTTCGGCGAAACTGTCGTGGTCGAGGTTGCCGGCGGCGGCCACGACCGCCCGCGGCGCGGTGTAGTTGGACTTGTGATAACCGTCGAGCCGGTCGCGCGGAAAGCTGCCGACGATCCCCGGATCGCCCAGCACGGGCCGGCCGAGCGCCTGGTCCGGGTAGGCGGTGCGCTGGAAATGGTCGAAGATGATGTCGTCCGGCGTATCCATCGCCTGGCCGATCTCCTGCAGCACGACATCCCGCTCGCGCGCCAGTTCCGCCTCGTCGAACAGGCTGTGCTGGACGATGTCGCCGAGGATATCCACGGCAAGCGGCAGGTCGCCCTTCAGCGTCTTGCAGAAGAAGGCCGTCGCCTCGCGCGACGTCCAGGCGTTGATATGGCCGCCGACCGCCTCGATCTCGTCGGCGATGTCCTGCGCGCTCCGGCGCACCGTGCCCTTGAACATCATGTGTTCGAGCAGGTGGGACACGCCGTTGACCTCGGCCGGCTCGTGGCGCGCGCCGGCGTCGATCCAGATGCCGCAGGACACCGACTCGACCTGGGGCATGGCGTCGGTCGCGATCCGGAGCCCGCCGGGAAGCGTCGTGACCTGCGCGGTTTCGGTCATATGATTAGCACTGCGATGTCTTTGCGACCATTCCAAGAGGCCTTCGAAGTTCTCTTTGGACGATCCATTCTGTCCCCGTTCGCCAAAATTGATCACTCGGAGGTTTCTTCATCGTAGTAGATGAAGCGAAGGCTTCCCCGGAGCAATTCGATCCATGCATCCTGCTCTGATTTTGGCCACATTGTTTTTCGAGGAGGTAGATGTGCGAGTAGCGCGGTGATGACTGGATCAATTTCATCATCGTCGCTTGGCCCGCTAGCGCCATTTCCGGACTCGCTTCGCTTTTGGCGATTTTGCTGGACATGTGAATCGGTAGGTGCCGATCCGTCGGACTCCCCGCCCAAATGGCCAGGCATCATCAGTTTGTCGCGGCCATTTTCGAAGAAGCCAGCTGTTTCGGCAGAACGAAGCAGCACTTGACGTGCGCGATCAGTTTGCCCGGATGGTACACCAAAGGATTCCATCTGCCGCCGTAGCGCATCCGGTGGAGGCAGGGTCATCCCAAGATATTCTTCATAGACCTTTTTGAACAGCGGGATAGCAAGGAAGGCATCTGCCTTTGCCTTGCGTTCGGTCGAAGCATCAACAGCGCGTAACCCCAGGTCCGTCAAACAAACAAGGTTTGACCCTCGGGCTTTCTGGGTCAGACCAAATAACCGCGCTGTCGCAACCCGGACACGGAAACCAGAGCTAGTCGGGCTCAGGCCCATCTGCCCTGCCACTTCCTCAAAACGGCATTCAGACGATCCATTGCGCGCATAGACCGCTTGTGCGAATTCGAGCGCGGATTTCAAGTCCATATATGGAAATGAGATGCCCGACTTCTCGCGCGGGCGTTTTTTTTCAGCGGTCTGTTCGGTCTCGCCCCCGGACGTAGCCGCAGCGTCGATCGTTTCCATAGCGATAATGCTCCTATTAGGTGCCGGGTAAGGGCCGAATATGAAGCGCATTTGTCCATTTGTCAACCGTTCGTTCATTAGAGCCGCAAACAGATGTGGCAAAAATGAAATATATGCCCCCATCGGCGTGCACCATTCAACGGCGGCAGCGTCCGAGCGAACAATCGCACACAACTGGTTGACAACTTGGGTGTCGCGAGGCATGTTGCCGATGCCGGGGCGGAGTCGGCCCCGGCATCACGATCACAACCCAGTCCACCGCGGACGCAGAAGAAAGGAGGGTGTGGTGATCTGGCAACCACCCGGTAGGATAGGCCGCAGCCGTAGCCTACGGGTTACGGTCAAAGCCTGACGGCGGGCGGGTCAAGGCTCGTATGCCTTGACCCGCTTTTCTTAGCACAATTGAGCGAATCCGTCCATTATCCAACTTTAGCGAAGGTATTGCCCCTAGAACGCGCCACAGATTTGGGCCGGCTTGAAGAGTTCATTGATCAAGCGGTGGAGCGAATCGCAAGTACAGTTCGTAGAAACCTGCTGGTCCGTCGTTCCGAGACGGTCACCATCATCCCCTCGCCGCCCGGGCGTTGGCGAGCACATGGTCGGTAAACCGGCCCGCGTCGTTCGCCATGGTGACGCAGCGCTCCGGACGCTCGTGAAGATCGGCGAGATGCGGCGGCAGGGCGGGGCGGCGGCCGGTCGCGCGCTCGACCGCGTCAGGGAACTTGGCCGGGTGGGCGGTCGCCAGCACGACGAGCGGATCGTCGCCGGCCCGGCAGTCCCGCGCCGCGGCGAGGCCGACCGCCGTGTGCGGATCGATCTGCCGGCCGGTGCGCTCGTACACCGCCCGCATCTCCCGGATCGTGCCCTCGTCGTCCAGGCTCGCGCCGTCGAACAGCGCGGTCGCCCGGCGCCAGCGCGCCGTGTCGAGCGGCAGCCGGCCGCCGTCCCGGAACGCCCGGATCGTCGAGGCCACCGCGGCGCCGTCCCGGTCCAGCAGGTCGAACAGCAGGCGCTCGAAATTGCTCGACACCTGTATGTCCATGCTCGGTGACAGGGTCGGCGTCACGCCGCGGATCTCCATGGCGTTGTGGCGGAAGAAGCGGGTGAGGATATCGTTCGCGTTGCTGCCGACGATCAGCCGGCCGACCGGAAGCCCGCATTGCCGGGCGCCATAGCCGGCGAACACGTTGCCGAAATTGCCGGTCGGCACGGCGAAGGAGACCGGCCGCTCGGGCGCGCCGACTTGCAGCGCTGCGTGAACATAGTAGACGATCTGGCCCATCACCCGGGCCCAGTTGATCGAGTTCACCGCCGAGAGGCCCACCCGGTCGCGCAGGCCGTCGTCGGCGAACAGCGCCTTCACCATGTCCTGGCAATCGTCGAAGGTGCCCTCGACGGCGATGTTGAAGACGTTGCCGTCCGGCACCGTCGTCATCTGCCGGCGCTGCACCTCCGAAGTGCGGTCTTTCGGATGCAGCATGAAGATGTCGATGGCCTCCCGGCCGGCGCAGGCGGCGATGCCGGCCGGCCCGGTATCGCCCGACGTCGCGCCGACCACCGTGATCCGCTCGCCGCGCACGGCCAGCACAGCATCGAACAGCCGGCCGACCAGTTGCAGGGCATAATCCTTGAACGCCAGGGTCGGGCCGTGGAACAGTTCCTGCAGAAAGAGGCCGTCTTCGAGCGGGACGAGCGGCGCGACGGCCGGATCGTCGAAATCCGCATAGGCGGCTTCGGCGAGCGCCGAAATGTCCGCCGCCGCGGCGGAGCCGGCCATGAAGGGCGCGCAGGCCTCCGCCGCCAGTTCGGCATAGGTCAGGCCGCGCCAGCCTTCGAGGGTATCGGCTGTCAAAGCGGGCCAGGCTTCGGGCACATAGAGGCCGCCGTCGCGCGCCAGGCCCGATAGCAGGATATCGTCAAAGGCGGCCGGCGCCGCGGCCCCGCGGGTGCTGATGTAGGGAAAGGCCGGTGCGGTCATTCCGGCACCGCGGCGTTCCCGCTCGCCGGGTCGAGCACGGTAAGCCGCCCGTCGGCGATCGAGAAATGGGCGCCGTGCAGCCTGAGCCGGCCGGCGTCGACCGCCCGCCGGACGATCGGGAAGGTGAGCAGGTTATCGAGCGAATTCCGGATCGAGGCGTATTCGAACGCCTCTTGCAGGCCCGGCCCGTCACTCGGCGCGTCGGCGGGCAGGCGGGCTTCCGCGCCGCGGACCGTCGAAATCCATTTGCCGATGAAGCCCGGCGCGCCAGTCTCGCCGGGCGGGGCGCCCCGGCTTTCGATATAGGCCCGGATGCCGCCGCACCCGCTGTGGCCCATGACGACGATATCGCCGACGCCGAGACCTTCGACGGCGAACTCGATGGCCGCCCCGGTGCCGTAGTCGCCGCCGTCCAGGTCGCAGGGCGGCACCAGATTGGCGACGTTGCGCACCACGAAAAGTTTGCCCGGTCCGGCATCGAAAATCGCCTCGGGATCGACCCGGCTGTCGCAGCAGCTGATCACCATGACCGGCGGATGCTGGCCTTCGGAGAGAGCCCGATATGTCTCCCGATGACGCGGATAGCGGCCGCTGCGAAAGCGGGTGTAGCCCTCCGTCAGCAAAACCGGCAATCCGGGCGCGGAAATCCCCATGCCGCTCACCCGGCCCGGCCGGCCAGCCAGTCTTCGCACAACTGCCGGGCGATCGAATCCCGGCGCGGCAGCTTGAACGTCTCGCTGCGCTTGCCGATCTGCTCGATCACCCAGTCGCGCTCGAACCAGGCGGCCATTTCGAGTTCTTCGGTGTTGACGTCGAGGTCGTCCGACAGCGCCCGGGCATGAAATCCCAGCATGAGCGAGGTCGGGAACGGCCAGGGCTGCGACGAGTGATAGCGCACGTCGTGCACCCGGACGCCGGATTCCTCGAAGACTTCGCGCGCCACGGCCATCTCCAGCGTCTCGCCCGGCTCGACGAAACCGGCAAGCGTGGAATGCATGCCCGGCGGCCAGACCTTCTGGCGCCCGAGCAGGCATTTGTCACCGTAGCTCACCAGCATGATGACCGCCGGATCGGTGCGCGGAAAGTGGCTGGTCCCGCACTCGTCATCCGAGCAGACGCGCAGATGGCCGCCGTCCTTCGGCTCGGTCGCCGCGCCGCAGACGCCGCAGAATCTGTGCCGCCGCCGCCAGGTCAGCATCCCGCGGGCATAGGCCAGCAGGTTGCCGTGCTCCCGGTTCATCATCGGCCCGGTGAAGCGCAGGTCGAGAAATTCCGCCCTATTGGGTTTTGGGTCCACCCGGACGCCGCAGATCGACTCGGCCTCCGCCTGTTCGAGGCTCGAGAGATCGCTGGCGAAATAGGCCAGTCCGCCGTGCAGGCCGAGGAACAGCGGCGCGTCGCCCCGTTCGAGCAGCGCGCCGAACCGCTCGGCCGGCAGCATCGTGGCTTCGGGGGGATCCTCGGGCGGCGCGCCGGGATCGATCAGGTTGCGCGACCGCCAGACCGGAACCAGGCGGCCCTGCGGCCCGTGGAGCTGCGCCTCCAGCCAGCCGGCGTCGCCGCGCCGGGCCGAGGCGCGGTCCAGCGTGCTCCAGGCATAGAAATTATCGTCGGAACGGGAAAGGCGCAGGCGGTCTGACATGGCCGTTAAGTGGCACAGGCGGCTGGCGTCGGCAATCGGCCCTTCGGCAGATCGCGCGCCCGGCCTCAACCCGCGCGCGGATCGCGACCTTCGAACGCGACGATGGCGTCGATGAGACGTTCGGAAACCGGCTCGGTCCTGTGGGTCTGCTGATGGGTGTTGACCCAGACGATCTCGCCGGTCGCCCGCAGGTCGTCGGCCGAATCCTTCGAATAGATCGCCGGATCGTAGGTGATGCTGGTGCGGCCGATGCGGCGGGTGCGGATGCAGATATCGATTTCGTCGTCGTAGAAAATCGGCGCGCGGAATTCGACGAGCGCCTTGACCAGATGGAAATCGCAGCCGGTTTCCGGATCGCCGCCCAGCGGATAATCGTGGCCGATGGCGCGCAGATATTCCGTGATCCCGACGTCGTACCAGGTGAGGTAATGCGCGTTATACGCCACGCCCTGGCCGTCGACCTCCGCATAGCGGACGCGCAGCGGATGGTGGAAGCGGAAATCGGCGCGTGTCAGTTTCGTCATGGGCGGCGGCACTTTCCTTGCGGGCAGGACGAGGCAGGAAGGGGTTCCGGCTGCCTCCGCCGGTGCCGCGGCGCGGCGGCCCCTACAATGCTCAGTGCAATTTGCCGGGCAGTTCGTCGATCGCCCGGTCGACCAGGCCGGCGGCCTTCTTCTCGTCGAGCCGGTCCTCGAGCAGCTTGCGGGTCGCCGAGACCGCCAGGTCAATCGCGGTGTTGCGCACTTCGGCCTGGGCGGCGGCCTCGGCCTGGGCGATGCGGTCGAGCGCCTGCTGCTCGCGCCGCTTCAGGGAGGCGGCCAGATCCTCTTCCGCCCGGGCGCGCAGCCGGGCCGCCTCTTCCTCGGCCGCGCGCAGCATGGCCTCGGCCTCCTGGAGGGCGTCGCGCTGCTTGCGCTGATAGTCGGCGAGCAGGCTCTGGGCCTCCTCGCGCAGGCGCTGGGCTTCCTCGATCTCGCTGCGGATCGCCTCGGCCCGGGCGTCGAGCGCGCCGGTGACCGCGCCGCGCGCCTTCCAGACCATGAAGGCGACGAAAATGACGAAGGCGATCAGCACCCAGAAGGTTGCGCCGCCGAAATTGAACAGGTCGCCGAGCCAGCCGCCGACCGAAGCGGCCTTGCCGGCGGCGAGCAATATGGCGGAACCGGCGAGTGCGGAAAGTTCCATCGCGCCGGCTGCCTACCGGTCCGCGACCGCATCGACGGCGTCGGCCGCCGATTTCCGGGCGATCCGCCCGCCGATCAGGCGTTGGGCGGCGGCCTGCACCACGTCCACGGCGACCTCCCGGATATTGCCGACCGCCTCGTCCCGGGCCGTCGCGATCCGTGCCTCGGCGCCGGCGATGTCGTCGGCGAGCCGGGCGGCCAGCGCCGCCTGGGCCGTGGCGGCCTGCGCCTTGCCGTCCTCGACCGCGTCGCGGATCACGGACTGGGCCCTGTCGCGCCCTTCGGTCATCGCCGCCTCGTATTCGGCCAACACCTGCTCGGCCTCCTGCCGCAGGGTCTGCGCCCGGTCCAGATCGCCTTCGATCCGGTCGCGCCGGGCTTCCAGCGTCGCCTGGATCTTCGGCAGCGCGATCGTGCGCAGCACGACGAACAGGACGGCGAAGGCGAGCACAAGCCAGACGACCTGCGAGAGGAAGGTATCGATCTGTTGCAGTTGCGGCATCGCCGTTCTCCGCACCCCCGGCCCGTTCGGCCGGTCCCGTCTTCGGGCAGGGCAGGCGCAAGTGCGCCGGCCCGGAAAGGCGGGCTGCTATCCGAACAGGATGACGAGCGCGATCACCAGGGCGAACAGGGCAATGGCCTCGACCAGCGCGAAGCCCAGCATCGTCATGGTGAAGACCTCGCCGCGCGCGGCCGGGTTGCGGCCGACCGCCTGGATAAAGGCGGCGAACACGTTGCCGATGCCGATACCGGCGCCGATCACGCCGATCACCGCGAGGCCGGCGCCGAGGAATTTTGCAGCTTCAACTTCCATTCTCGGTTCCTTTCCAGAATCGTTCAGGCGCGCCGCGCGGTCTAATGGAGGTGGAGCGCGTCGTTGATGTACAGGCAGGTCAGAATTGTGAAGACGTAGGCCTGCAGGAATGCGATCAGGATTTCCAGCCCGGTCAGCGCAACGATAAAGAGCAGGGGCACGACGCCCGCGAAGCCCAGCGCGACCACGAAACCGGCAAAAACCTTAAGCAGCGTGTGTCCGGCCAACATATTGGCGAAGAGTCGCACAGAAAGGCTGACCGGGCGCGAGAGGTAGGAAATCACCTCGATCGGGATGAGCAGCGGCCACATCGCCTTCGGCGCGCCCGGCGGCACGAAGAAGCCGAAGAAGCGGAAGCCGTGCTTCACGATCGCCAGCAGGGTAACGAAGGTGAAGACCACCAGCGCCATGGTGAAGGTCACGATGATGTGGCTGGTGAAGGTAAAAGCGCTCGGGATCATGCCCAGCAGGTTGCCGAACAGGATGAACATGAACAGGGTGAAGATCCACGGGAAGTAGCGGCGGCCCTCGTTGCCCACCGTCTCCTTCAGCAACCCGGCGACGAATTCGTAGCTCAGCTCCGCCATCGACTGCCACCGGCCCGGCACCAGGCGGCCGCGACTCATGCCGACGACGAGGAACAGGCTGACCGACGCCACCGTGATCAGCATCGCCAGCGACGAGTTGGTGAACGACAGGTCGGCGCCGCCGATGTCGATGCTGACCAGCGGCTTGATCGTAAACTGATCGAGCGGACCCTGTTTCTCGCCAGCCACCGCTCATCCCCCTTCGCGTTCGTCCGGACCCGGCCCGCCGTCGTCTTTCGCGCGGTCCCGGTCGGCATATCCCACCGCGTGGCCCAAGCCGCTCATCGTCCGGTAGACGTTCACGATCCCGGCGGCCGCGCCGAGGAAGAAAAAGACAATCATCAGCCAGGGCTTCGTCCCCAGCCACCAGTCGAGCCCGAGCCCGATGGCGACCCCGACGACGAGCCCCGCCACCAGTTCGGTGCCGATGCGCAGCGCCAGGCCGAAGCCCCTGCCCCGGTCGGTCCGGTCCCCGGCGTCCCGCGTGCCGCCGCGCCCCGCCCGATTCCCGTCGCGCCTTTTCTGCGCTGCGCGCAATCGGGCGTCGAGCTGATCGAGGGAGGGAGGACGGTCCTGTTGCGCCATGGCGCCGCCTCCGCGCGGTGCGGCCCGCAACGGCGGACCCGGCCGCCGAAGGAACCGCGGGACAGCCGGAAGAAAACCGGCCGGAAACGCCGGCAAACTAGGGGGAGATTGCGAAAGCTGTCAATCGGGGCGCCGGGCGCAAATGCGCGTCCCGTTGCCGACCAACCCTCTGATATTCAGCGACAAACCGGGCGATGCGACATTATTTTAGGAGCGGCTACGCAGCCTCCCGCAGCGCTTCCGCCTCGCGCAGGTCGACGGAGACCAGTTGCGAGACGCCGCGCTCCGCCATCGTCACCCCGTAGAGCCGGTCCATGCGGGCCATGGTAAGCCGGTTGTGGGTCACGATCAGGAAGCGGGTGCCGCTCTCCTCGGCAATGTCCTCGACCAGGGTGCAGAACCGGTCGACATTGTTGTCGTCGAGCGGCGCATCGACCTCGTCGAGAATGCAGATCGGCGCGGGATTGGTCAGGAACACCCCGAACAGCAGGGCGATGGCCGTGAGCGCCTGCTCGCCGCCGGACAGCAGCGACAGGCGCTGGAGCCGCTTGCCGGGCGGGCTCGCCATGATTTCGAGGCCGGCATCGAGCGGGTCTTCCGATTCGGTCAGTGCGAGATGGGCGCGGCCGCCGCCGTAGAGGCGGGTGAACAGGGCCTGGAAATGCCCGTTGACGATGTCGAAGGATTCGAGAAGACGTTCCCTGCCCTCGCGGTTCAGTGAGGCGATCGCCCGGCGGAACCGCTCGATCGCGCCGATCAGGTCGTCGCGCTCGGTCTCGTATTCCTCGATCCGTTCGCCGAGTTCCTTCGATTCCTGTTCGGCGCGGTGATTGACCGGGCCCATGCCGTCGCGCTCGCGCAGCAGCCGGTCCAGCCGCCGTTCGGTGTCCGCCTGGGAGGGCAAGGGCTTG
>CBDCQR010000016.1:0-537072 GCA_965220685.1 Alphaproteobacteria bacterium | reverse complement strand
ACGCTTCCGCCCGCGCCTCCGGCAGCGTGCTTCGCACCGCTGCCTTCGCTCGCGTCGGCTCCGCCGCCCGCTCAGTCGCCGCGGCGGCTCCCCTCCGCCGGGTTCCCCGGCGTCGATTTCCCGATCCCCCGTTCAGCGCGAATCAGGCTTCCGACCCGCCGGGGCGGGCCTCGGTTTTCACACCCCACGCATCGATGATGCACAGTGTCCAGGGTGCCCCTTGAGATGCCTTTTCGAGGTCGCTCGGGCTCAATAGAGGTCCCGGGGTTGTTGGAGCGAGCGCCATGCGTTCGCCATCCGCGGATCGTCATCGCCCTGGGGCCTGGTGTCCCCGCCTGTCCCCGTCGCCATGCGCGGCCCACCCCGCCGCATTGCGAACGCCATGCGCGATTTGCGGCAGCGCCATGCGCCGCAAGGGGCCGGATTCTATTTGGATCCGGCTAAGTTTCAGGTGGCAGGGGCACTGCGCCGCGGTTCTTGGTTCGCTGAAACTACGAAACATTGCCGAGTACACCTACGACGACCGTCGCCGCTCGCTTGAATTGAACGCGGAACCTCCGTAGGTATGCATCGAATCGAAGCTTGGCCTGTACGGTGGCCAACACCGTGCTCGGTCTTGCCATTGCTGCGTGTGTTCCTCTCCTTCCCGAGCTTGCGATCGTTGAGATCGACGTCTCGATGGAGGTGACCATGCGTATCAAAGGCGTATTGGAGCTCGTGGCCTGGCGGGCCTGGTTGGGAGAGCGAACGTACGCGGCAGTGGGAGGCGAGTGCTCGTCGGTCGCCAACGGTCAGGTGGGCCACAGAGGGGGTTCGAATCCCCCTCCCCGCTCCCCCTAGGCGCTGCGTTTTCGCGAATTGCCGGAACGGCCATGGTCATCAGCGCATGCGGTTACTCTTGGGTCGAGTGCCGCGTACATCGCTTCCTGTTGGTGCGGCTCTCGGGTATGGAGCCATAGTGCGGACACGTTGGCAGGCCGCCTATCCACCAAACGGAAGGTAAACCGATTGTCTCGAACTCACGGGGATGAAGGCAGATGCTGCGACGCCGTCCTGCGCGTGCTTGAAGAGCGAGCGCGAGAGGTGCGCGACGACCTGCATGTCGACCCGCGCGGAGGTGCCGGAGCCGGGCACGTTGACGTTTGCGTGCGACTGGGCAGCGACCGCTACGTTCTGGAACACACCAGAATCGACCCTTTCGAAGATGCTGTCAGAATCGGCATCAAGTTCTCCGAGTTCGTGACCCTGATCGAAAACCGTCTCTCCGGCGTTCTGCCCGGTCCCGCGTTCCATACCCTTTCGCTCCCCCAAGACCTGGAACTCGGCGGCAAGAGCAGGAAGCAGATTGCCGACATCCAGGAAGCGCTTATCGGCTGGATTTCCGACGAGGCGCCGCGCCTGCACAATCAAGCCGCGACATCCGGCCTGTTGCAACCGAATGCATCGACGGCCGGAAAATTTCCGGGCCTGCTCACCTATCCGGTGAACCTGTCCTGCTGCGTGACGGGCCCACCGTCCGACACTGAGGCCGGCAGGTTCGCCGTTGTCCGAGCCGCCGACGCCGACATTGAGGAACAAAGGTTCCGGCGTCTGCGCCGGGCGCTTGCAGAGAAATGCCCCAAGCTGCAGCGCTGTAAGGCCCGCGGAGCGCGCACGGTACTCGTCCTGGAATGCGGCGACATCGCGCTCTCCAATTCCGTTTCCATTCGAGCAGCGTTGAACCGGGCCGCGGAAGGGCGCACGGACATTCCCGACGAGATTTTCTTGGTGGAAACCAAGGTTGAAACTTGGCACATGTGGCCGATGAATCCGGCCGCAGAGACCGGCTTCCCGAGCGACTTCAATACCGAATGCAGGGCGTTCGAGCCGGCGGGCCTGGACGATTTGATGTTCCAGAATGCTCCCGAAGTCGAATGCGACGTCTGTATCAGCCCCTAACATCCGGGCATTTTCGTCAGCACAAGAAGTAACGGACCGTAGCGCCCTATGACCTCGCGCCGGTCCGATGTCCCCGACACCTTCATCCAAATCAAGGTGCGTTTGAACGGGGCCGCGCTAGCCGCACGCATCTACGCAGTCTGCAATGGTCTACGTGTCCCTGCTTGGGAAGTGCTACAGGGCCCGCAGCTAACGTTCCAGTAGCTTCAACAGTCGCGATCGATTGAGCTCAGGGTGCTCGGTCGCGAAGTCGAGATATTTCTTCACCGCCGTTGCAACGATCCATCTGGCCCGGGCGAGATCGGTCCATGTCAGCCTTTGGTGCGGGTCAGCTAGACTGTGGAGATAGTCATTCCTGAGCCGGTATGTGGACTCTAGCCATTGGCCCGCTTGCTCGTCGGCGACGAGGTGTGCGAATCGCTGGGTCAGTTTCACGCGGTTTCGTTCCTCTTTGAGTTGCAGAGTCGCCTCGAGGCAGCTCAGGTTGGAAATGATCTCGTCCACGCCGTATTCCGAAAGAGCCTTAACGAAGAAATGTCTCGTCAGCGGGTGGAAGCTCGCGCTGGCGGTGCCCCTTCTCCCGAGAACCGCCTCAAGGTCGTTCCATCGCTGCTGAAGTGCATCGTGCTGGCGGGTGCCGAACTCGAAGATTTCTGATTGGTCGGGGACCTCGAAATAGTCGTATTCGTCTCCCACGACCTGACGTGACAATGAAGATGGATCGGGCGGCGCGACGGGATCGGAGAACAGGTCGTCGGTGAAGGAGAACGTCCAGGGAATGCGAAACGGCTGCCAGAATGTGTCTCCGGGGTCCTTGAGGAAGACCAGCAGCAGGACGAAGAGCGCGTCTTCCACCGGCGTTGGGTAGGTCGAACGGAAAAGCTCGACGGTATCGAGTTCGACCCAGGCAGCGTTGAGCCGCCCGAGCCACGTCCGTCTCTCGAGGGAACCGGCCGGCTCGGTCATACCAGTGGCGAGCCACAAGAATCCGTCCAGATCCACCGTGGGAAACTGGTAGCGGGCACCGAACCTTGCCAGCGCGTCAACGGGCACGCGTCGGGCGAGTTCATCGGCGTCGAGGCGCACGATTTCGTTCGGCCCGAAGCGAATGCTGGTCACTTCCTGCGCGCGGTCGCCTGAGCGATTCTCAAGTGAAAGGCGATCGAGCGGTACAAGAAAGGTGCGGCGGACCGATTTACGCAGGAACCCACGGTGAAGCGATGCTGCGGTTTCTGCGGCGTCGGGAGTCGGATCTCCGAACCACGGCGCGCCGTTCCAGCGAAAGAAGTTGTGTAGGGCCCGGCTGAGCACGTTCGGGGTGACCCCGACGGAGGGTTCCCGATGGACGCGCGCCTCCTCCAGGTCGAGATAAACTGATCGGCAAGTGTCTTCCAGGTTGTGAAACGCGCCTGAGCGATGGACCTGTTCTTCCGAGTGCATCGAGAGCCGCCAGAGGTCCTCGATGACGATGCGGAGCCGTTTCGGCGTCATCGAGAGGGCGGAAGCCGTGGACATGTTGTCAATCATGAGTCGTTGGATCAGCGAAGGCGGGACTGATGCCAGTATTGGATTACCGCGCCGAACCCTCGCGAGCGATGACTTCGGCGAGTTTCAAGATCTCTCGCGCCTTGACCACGACGCCCAGATTGCTCGGCATCGCCGATTTGGTGACCGCCGTGGCAGTAGGTATTTCGATTTCTTCCACGGTTCCCTCGAGGTTGTGCGCTAGGAAAGCGGAGACGACGCCCAGCAAGGCACTGCGCTCGCCGAAGCTGACCTTTCCATCCTCGACGTAGGCGGGGAAGTTGTACAGAAACACCGGTGAGCCACTGGACCCGGGGAAAATCGAGCAGTCGATCAAGAACTTGGATTCTCCCTTGTAGTCGAGCATGGCAGGCGAGGCGGTGATGCCGCGTCGGAAAAGCGGGAGGTTTCGCGTTTCGTCCCACTCACCCTGCGGGTATCCGACGACCAGCACGTCCTCGACGAAGCGCAACCGGCTCTCGATGCCTTCGGCAGCAAAATCCTTCAGGCTGATTTCGTCGAGATAGATGGTGCTTCCGTCATCGACGTTTCTGTCAAGAATTGGGCGCAACAGAATGGCGGCCAGGTCGATCTTCGGGTTGTCATGAAAATGCACGACCTCGTCCAATCGATCGAACGCAAGGACTCTGCGCCGTTCCAGCGTAGCCTGGCGCGGATCGGGCGCGGTCGAGAGGACGATTCGAATTTTGCGAAATCCCTCGACGACATGTCTGTTGGTGATGAGTACCGGCACAGCGCCGAGGGTCTTGAGCGGAAACACACAATAGAAGCTCGAACCGACACTCACGCGTTCGCCCTCGACGCACTCAATCCGCACCGTCGACTTTGCCATCTTGTCTGTTGCACTCATTTGATGCCTCCGGGCCCGGCGCTCGCCTGACGGCGACCGCGTGAATGCCGAATTGCAGTGGAACCGGAGAACCAGGAGGTCAAGGACTATCTCGGCGGTGATCGGTGACCTGACGGATATACCCCGAAATCCGTACGGAACCTCACAGGATTGGACAGGCATACACTTGGCTGGGGCGCTGCGGCGCGTGCAGCAACGCGCCGTTCAGGCTTGGTCGGCACCCTCTCGCCGCAGCTCGTCGTACAGGGCGCGGGCCTCCGCGACCAGCGCGTCGACCTCGCCTTCACGCCCTTCGCGGACCATCGCGTCGCGTTTCTCGGTCGCCAGGAACCAAGTGTAGCGGAACATCCGCTCGATCAGCGGCATGAGCGACGGGGTAACCGCGCCCGATACTCCGTTTGCGGGATTCCGCGCCAGCGCCAGGATCGTCTCGCGGACGAACTCGGTGGGCGGTGAGTTGTGTAGCACGGCGGCGCGCCTGACTTCCTCCCACTCGGAATCCGAGAAGCGGATAGTCCTGTTCCTTCGCGCATCCTCCGGCCTCTCGGCTACCGCCTCGCCGCCCGGCGCGTTATTTCTCGTGTCGTCGTTCATCCTTCCGCCTCCATCAGGCGCCTCGTCCGGGCCATCACAATCCAAGGTCCATGCCTCCCCGGCCGCGGTCGGGAACCGGCGTTTCGGGTTCCTTCGCGGGCGATTTCGACGGGGTCGTCTCCGTCCCCCGGTCCTTCGCCGTGCCCGGAGCGGCCCCGCGGTCCGCCCGCCGCTCCGCGCCCAGGGCAGCCTCCGCACCCCTCTCCGGCGCCTCGCGCTTCATCTCGCCGATGCCTTCCAGGGCCGCGATGCGCTCGCCGGTGACGGCCTGAAGCTGGGTGCGGAGCTCGGCCGCGTCGTCGGTGACCAGCTCGGCCCGGTCGCGGGCGCGGCTGATTTCGACATAGAAGCTCTTCTGCGTGGTGAGATGCTTGTGCCGCGCTTCCATCGCCGCGATCACGTTGTCCACGGTGCGGCCCTGGAAGGCGTGGACGGTAGACGCCCAGGCATGGTCGAGATGGCGCAGCTGCGGATCGCCCCGGCCCAGTTCGAGCGTCTTGCCGTCCTCCAGGCGGAACGTCACCCGGCCATTGGCAACCCCGAGCACCTCCGCCGTGCGGCTGTTGACCAGGCCGAGGCCGGCGTCGTTGCGGGTCCAGCGGATGCGGTCGCCGGCGCGCAGTTCGATCTCTTCGACCCGGTAGACCTCGCTGCCGCCACGGCGCCCGCCGATCTCCTCCGGTTTCCAGGCGACGGAACCGCCCTCGCCGTCGGCGAGCAGCACCGCGCCGGCCTTGCGGTCGACGCCCGTGACGCGCCGCTCGTCGCCCTTCTCGACGTCGATGCGCTTGTAGGGGCGGTGGAACGCCACCACGTCGCCCGGCTCGTAGTTGTCCGCGCGCGCCTTCTCGGCATTGGTGTAGCCCTTCGAGACCAGCCGTTCCGACCCCATGGCGGGGCCGTGGATGCGCCCCTCGCGGTCGAGGCGCTCGCGGATATGGCCGTTGATCGCCTGCCGGAGCTCGTGGGAGGGCGCCATGACGCCGGTGTTCGCCCGGGCTTCCTCGTCGAGCCGGAGCCATCGGGCGGCGACCGCGCCGGCGATATTGTCCGGCTTCACCTCCGCGACGTTGGACCCGAGCTTCTCGAAAGCCTTCTCGATATCGCCCTTGAGGCTGGCAACGACGGCTTCCCTCAGTACCGGATCACGCTGACGCATGATCTCGTCCATGGTCGCGGTCTGCATGCCGGCGGCCTGGAGCTGGGCGAAGGGCTTGCCGGCATCCACGGCGTCGAGCTGTTTGGCGTCGCCCACCAGCACCACGCGGGGCATGCGCAGCTCGGCCGCGATGCGCAGCAGGTCGCGCGCCTGCACGGTGGAGGCGAGCGAACCCTCATCGACCACCAGGACGGTCTTAGCGAACACAGCGCGCATTTCCCTGGCGCCCTTCTTCGTGAGCCTGCCCTCGGCCACGCCAGCATTGCGGGCGAGGAACATCTGGAGCGTTTCGGTGGGAATGCCGGCCTCCGAAGCCAGGGTCTGAGCCGCCGAGGCCGAGGGCGCGAGGCCCGCCATGCGCCAGCCCTTCTTCTCCGCCAGTACCCGCGCCCGATTCAGCATGGTGGTCTTGCCGGTGCCGGCGTAGCCCTGCACCCCGACCACCCGGTCCTTCGCCGACAGGATCAGCTTCACCGCGTCCTTCTGCCCGGCCGTGAGCGGCCCCTTGTTCAGATGCCCCTGCACCTGCCAACTCCGCATGGGCGCCCGGCCGCGCGCCTGGCCGCCCCGCATCAGCGCCACCGTCTCGCGCTCCTCGCCCACGGTTCGGTCGGTCGCGAGCGAGGCCTCCGCGCCGGGCAGGTCGATGGCGTGCAGCGTTCCGGCCTTCTCCAGCGCCGCGACTTCGCGCTCCACGTCCCCGATCGCGACCGCGCCCGGCGCATGGGCAAGCGCGGCCGCGAACAGGTCCGTGCGGGAGAACACCGCCTCGCGCTCGGAGAGATGCGCCATCGCCCAGGCGACGGCCTCTGCAGAGGGCGAGGGCGGCGTTGCGTCGGGGGCGGTTTCGGGTTCCGGCGCGCGTCCAGTCTTTCCCGCGGGCGCCGTTTCCCGCGACGCCGCGCCCATGACCGCTGTGCCTGTCCGGCCGCCGTCGCCAACGTCCGGAAGCACGCGCGCCTCCGGCTCCGGCGTCCTGCCCGCCCCGGAGGCCGAATCGGGCGCCGCTTCCCGTTCCGCCGGGCCGGATCGTTCCACGGCCCCGGCGACCAGCGCGCCCGCATCCAGCCCCAGATCGCCGGCCTGGCGCTGCCATACGCCCCCGAGTTCGTCGCGGTCGATGTCACGCTTCTTGGCCCGCGTCATCAGTGCGGCGCGTTCGGCGATGCGCGGATTATCGGCGGATGCGCCAAGCCCGCGCTCTTCCATCGCCGCCTCGATCTCGGCGCGCCGGCTCGAGAACGCCTCGATCTCTTCCCGTGACACTCCCGCGATCTCGAAGCGCCCGTCGGCATGGGTCTTCTCGATGCCGTAGCCGAGCTTCCCGAGACCGGCCGCGAGCTCGTTGCGGTAGAGCATGCCGATCAGCTTCTGGTTCGCGTACAGGCTCTCGTTGGCCATCGAGCGCCATTTGCCGTCCTCTCCCTGGACCATGTTGGCGAGCACGGCATGGGTGTGAAGCTGCGGATCGAGATTGCGCGAGGTATCGTGGCGGAAGGTGGCGGCGACAATCTTCTGGTTGCCCACCCGCGCCATGCCGCCGGTCTCGGGATCCTTCATCCGGGTTTCGGCGGCGTTCTTCTCGACCCAGGCGAGCGTAGCGGCCACGGCGCGATCATGCGCCCCGACGATGCGCCGGTCGCCGCCGACCAGCGCGGCGATCGAGACCGACTTGGGCGCGGAGAAGGTGAGGTCGCGGCCCGGACGGTGCGTGATTTCCCCGTCCTTGCCGCGCCGCCCGAGCCGCGTGTCGGAGCCGTCCGGCACGCGGCCTTCGAGCACCGCCCGGAAGGTATCGGCGTTCACAGGCCCCTTCAGTCCGAGCTCCTCGGCGCCTTTGCCGGCCCAGGCGCTGGCGTCGCGGTGTTCGGGGTCGTCCTTCGCGTAATAGCCGTCGCGCTCGTAGTAGGACGCGCCCTGGGCCGCCGAGGAGAGCGCTCCGATGGACAGCATCTCAGGCCCAGTCGGAAGCGCGATCCGCGTCCGGGCCCGCCGCGTCTTCGTCCTGCGTCGAAGGTGCCTCGCCCGGCGGCGTTTGCGGTTCCGGCTGGTCGTCCGGCGTGGGCGCCTCCGCCGCTCCGGCCTTCTCCGCCGGTTTGCCCGCCTCTCCCGGAAGCGGCACCAGCTCCAGTTCGCGCTGAACCGGCCCGGGATCGGGCATGTCTTCCGGCTCCGACGATGGCCCGCCCGCGTCCGCCCTGTCCGGCGGGACCGGGATCGTCACGTCGCGATCCCCGGCGGACGCCGCCCCGGGCGCCTCCGCCGCAGCTTCCGCCCCATCGCTCTCGCGCGGGACGAATCGCTCGGCAGCCTTCGTCCGGACGACGTATTTCAGGCGGATGGAGGCGACCGGGAAGGGGCCGGGAAACTTCAGATACCCCTCCAGGTTGGCGAGCCGCATGATCTCCGACGGCAGCGCCAGTGCCCGCAGCTCGCGGCGCGGAGTCAGGCTCACCCCGTCGCGGATGGTATTGGCGCCGTAGGAGAAGCCTTCGGAGACTTCCTCGATCTCGCTCCGCCCGAGGCTGTCGGCCGACCATTGCGCCGTGTCCCGGTCCGGCGCGGCAAGCACCACCCGCGTGCCGCAGAGGCCGGAGACGGTCTCCGCGCCGTTGCGGCCGTAGAGGTCGCGCAGCGCCGATGCCACCTGCACGCCGAGCACGAAGCAGCCGCCGAACTGGCGGCTTTCGGCAAGGCCCGGCTGCAAAGACGGCACCTGGTGGAGGGTCGGCAGCTCGTCGAGGATCACCCAGATGCGCCGCCCGTCGTCCTGGGCGAGCGAGAGCATCGCGTTGACCGCGATTTCCAGCCAGGTGGATATGAGACCCCGGAGGGACGCATGCTGGTCGCCGCGCGAGGTCAGGAACAGGAACCCGCCGCGCTCCTCGTCCGATATCCACTCCCGGATCGAGAACGGCTTGCCCTCGTCGGGCAGGAACTCCAGCGCGCCCAGGTTGGCGGTGAGCATCGCCCGCACCGAGAGCGCCGTCTTCGGGTTCTCGGGATCGACGATGGACTGCGCCACCGTCCCTTCCATCGCCTGGGCCAGGGCCGTCAGGTCTGTCTTGAGCAGGTGATCGACCAGGACCTTGTTGTCCTTCACCCCCTTCTGCCTGAGCACGCCCGCGCCGTTGGAGAAGAGTTGGCGCGCCGCCGTCACCCAGAACGGGTCCACCGTGTCCTTCTGCTGCGGGATCAGCGCGGCGGCCATCATGTCGAAGTCGCGCGGGTTCGTGGCCTCCAGGAACGGCGACCAGCGCGGCGCGCGGGCGTCGAGCGGGTTCATCAAGACGTCCCGGTCCTTGTCGAAGAAGGACCGGGTGTAGGTGCCCATCTTGTCGTAGATCACGCAGCGCTCGCCCTTGGCGCGGATCTGGGAGACGAGATCGGAGATCAGCACCGTCTTGCCGGAGCCCGTGGTGCCCGAGACGATGGTGTGCTGGGTCTCGGTGCGCTCGGGATAGGGGATGCCGGCGATCGAGTAGGGCCGGAGCCGCTTGCCGCCCGGCAGCTTCGCGAGCGCGCGGTGATGCGGCGGCTGGACCCGTCGGCGCAGTTCCCCGGCGGTGACCATTTCGGCGCCCCTGATGCGCTTCTGCCGGCCGAGCTGCGCGCCGCGCCACCAGAACGCGACCAGGAACAGCCCGATCAGCCCCGCCCCGGACGCCGCGCCGAGCCCGGCGCTGGCGAACGCCTCCGTCTTGATCCGCTCCCGCGCGGCCCTGGCCGGAACGGAGGCGGCGATGTCGCGGATGCGGAGTGTGCGCCGCGTGCCGTCCTCGAACCGCACCTCCTGGCCCGAATCCGGGTCGTAGCCAAGGACCAGCTTGGCCTCGGCCAGCGTCACCATGCCGGCGGCGTACCACTCCGCACCGGTGGTGCGGTGCCACAGCGTCCAGGCCGGCACCGCCACGGTGGTGAAGGCCGCGAACAGCATGGCTGCCCGGAACAGCTGGCCCCACATGCGGATGCCGTGGAAGACGGTCTGGCCGCCCCTCAGCGTGCTGCCGCCGATGCCGCGCATGACGTTTCTCCCTGTCCTTGCGTTCAGCGCCCCGTGGAGGCGGAGGGAAGCGGAGGCCGGGCGAAGGGGACCGGGCCGGAGAGGCCCGCCCGCCGATGCGATCGGAGGCGAAGACCATGACGCGCACATCGCAGTATCCCGACGCTGCCCGCCCGAGTTGGCGCGAACGCGCCGTCGTGCTCGGCGGCTTCGCCGTCGCGGCGCTCGCGACGGCGCCCGCCTTGCTGCTCGGTGGCGACCTGGAGGTCGTGGCCGCGCTCTGGCTGGCGGCTGCCGTGTGGGCGTTCATCGCGTCGCTGGCGCTGGCGCTCCGGCGCGGTTTCCGGGACGGCGACTGGAGCGCCTTCCGCCGCGGCGGGATGACGGACGATACGGAACTTGTCGACTGGAGCACGCAGACGGGGCAATACGCCTGGATGGCCGTCGCCGAGGAGCACGAGCGGCTGATGCGCGGCGACTGAAACCGGAGGTTTCGCCCCGCCGGTCACGGCGAAGAGTCTCCCCAGCCCTTCTCATCCTGCCGCCGGGGCGCTTCCGGCCCGCCAGGCGCGCCGTCCGGCACCGCGTTCTGCGCCGTGCCGAACAGCTTGCCCGCGAGCCAGTCGCCGACCACCGGCAGGTTCTCCGTGGCGTGCTGCGCGAACGGCTTGTTCGTCTCCGCCGCAACGCCCGCGCGGCCTCCGGCGGCCTCGTCCCGCGTCACGGTCTGCCTCGCCTCGCGGGCCGTCTCCTTCATGATCTGCTCGGTCTTCGTCTCGACCCGCTCGGCCGTCGCCGCCGCGTCGGTCTCCCCGGGGCGGGGCGCGCCCGCCGAAGCGGCCCGGTCGCGCACCCCCGCCGACCAGCCGCCATACGCGGCCGCGGTCTCCGTCCTGTAGGCGCCGCGCAATTCTCCCGCCGCCCCCTCGTATTCCGCCGCGCCGCCGACGGAGGCCGGGTCCGGCCCCGCTGGCGCCGGATACTTCTCGGCGATGAAGGTGGCAGCGTATTCCCGGAGCTGTTCGGAATCCTCCGCCGTCTGGGGCGATGCGATGCGCATGGCGCCGGCGGCGCCGAGGGCGCGGCCGTCCGTTCCCGGCTGCTCCGACAGCCACGCAAAGAAGGGCTGGCCCAGCTCGCGCTCGATCGCCTGGGCATCCGAACGCACCTGCGCCGCCTGCTCCGACCAGCTCTCCGATTCCTGCCGCGCCAATGAGGCCCGTTCCTGGAAGCTGCGCATGCGGGTGAGGTTTGCCGACAGGCTCTCGTCGAGCCCGGCCATCTCGCTGTCGCCGGTCTGGGTGGAATAGCGCCGCGAAGCCTCCGAGACCTGCGACCAGGTCTCGGTCACGCCGTGCTGGCGATCGTATTCCTTCATCCGGTTCCAGGCGTCGGACTCGATGGTCTGGCCGCGCCACATCACAGAGCCGTCCGCCTTCGCCTTGACGATGAAGTCCCAGCCGCCGCCGACGCTGGCCTGCCCCGTCAGGGTCGCCACCTGGTTCTTCGATATGCCCGCGATTTCGGACAGCTTCTCGACATGGGAGTCGAGCGCCTGCGCCTGGCTCGACTCGCTCTCGGTGACGCCCCGCGCGTAAGCCTCTCCGGTGCTCACGTCATGGGAATACCGCTCGATCATCGCGGTGGCGTCGGTGACGGCGGCATTTCTCGCCATGCCCGCCTCCGCCGACCAGTGGCGCGACAGCGTCCGCGCCTCGGCCGCGCGGGTCTCGTGGGAGGTGGCGAGCGACTCCGACAATCGGACACCGGCGGCCGGGATGCGGCTGGTGGCCGCGCCCGCGTCCGCCACCACCGTCCCGTCCCCCGTCACGGTCATCGCGGCGCCCATGGGTGCGTAGCCGGTATAGCGGTCGGTGTCGACATGGGCCGAGGTGCGGATCTGACGGCCCTCCAGGGTCGCGAAGCGGTGCGTGTCGTAACCCGTGTTGGCGAGCGAAAGGTTGCCGGTCGTGCCCTCATGCGCGGCGGAGGACGCCGCGTCCTGGCCGACCGCCAGCACCGAAGTCGCCAGCACCGTGGCCTTGGAGAGACCGTAGGCGAGCGCGGCGGCAAGAAACGGCACCGACATCGAGAGATACCCGCTCATCACCGCGACATCGGACGCCACCGCCCGGATGCCCGCCTGCGCCACCAGCGAGATGCCGATATCGCCCCCCGGCATGAGCGCCGCCGCCTGCATTCGCTCGGCCGCTTCCCCCATGGAGATGCGGTGCAGCACGGCGTAGAGCGGCCCCCACGATTGGAGCCAGACCAGCCCGGTGACGTAGGAGCGGAAGATCGCCGTCCCGGCCGGCGTGAGCATCAGCAGCACCGCCATCGGGAACGCCCCGACATAGAGGCACTCGAACACGATCCGGAGCAGCGGCACCCAGGTCTCCGCCTGCCGCCCGATGGCCCGGTAGGCCGACACCGTCTGCGCCTCGGCCCGCGCCTCGGTATAGGCCCGCAAGGCCGCTGCGTTGCCCGCCTCCGCCGCCCATTGCTCGCCCGCGTCGTGGACGGCGTTGAGCACCATCTGCTGGCGCATGATCTCGCCCGCCGAGCGCGCCGCCCCTATGAGGAAGTCATGCGCGGCGGGCAGGGCGGCGAGCAGCTCGGCCCTCGCAAGCGCCTCGGTGCGCGCGTCCGGGAATATCCGCCTGCCGAACACCGTGCCGGCGCGGGCGATTTCGGCGGTCCACTGGCCGTTCAACCGCGATGCGGCGTCCCGGCAGGTGACGATCTGCCGGTCTATCGGCGTGGCGCCGGTGCCGGTGGCCGGCTGGCGCGTGGCGAACTCGACCATGCGCGCCGGGGAGGCCCCGGCCGAAGGCGAGCCGGTCGCGGTCACCAGCGACCAGATGTCGGTCGATTCCCGCAAGTCGTCCGCCGAGATATGGCCCAGCAACAGCGCGTGGAAGACGCACTGGCGGGCATAGTTGCGGACGTTGCGCGCGAACACCGTGTCGGTGATTTCGAGGCGGGTCGCCTTGGCCGCGAGCCTGGCCCCGAAGATCAGCCCATGCTCCTGGTACTGGAGGTCGTTCGGGAGCGTGAACGCCTGCTCGGTGAGCCGCGTGAGGCCGTCGCCCACCTGCGAGGTCAGCGAGGCGAATAGCGCCAAGCCGATGGGGACGTTGGCGACCACGGCGGGCGCCAATGTCGGATCGAGGCGGTCCACCACCCGCACCGTCGCCTTCGGCACGATCATCGCGCCCCAGACCACGGCGAACAGCAGCACCCACTTGGCGTTGTCCTTCCACGACCCGCCGAAGGCGGTGCGGAACAGCACCCAGGCGAGGCCCGCCACCCCGGCGATCTGCGCCAGCGTGATGTAGGCGCCGCCGGAGGTGATGGCGGCGACCGCGTTCAGCAGATCGACGAGGTAGGTCCCGCCGCCGAGGGTGAAGAGCTCGTACATATATAAGGTGTCACGCCATCCGTTACCGGGAGCCCGCGCCCGCGCCGCCGCGGGCGAACGCGAGCGCCGCCCGGAGGTCGGCGGACAATGCGCCCGCCAGCTCGGTCTCGATCAGCCTGAGCTTCTCGACCACGGCGAGCGCGGTATTGAGCCGCTGGAGCCCCTGGTGGCGATGACGGGCCAGCGCGATCCGGTTGGACCGGAGCCCCTCGCGCCAACGCTGCAACTGCTCCCCGTCGGCGATATCCAATGTGCCGGCGCGTTCCTCGACCGTGCGGTGCAGATCGGTGATCCACACCTGCATGACGTCGAGCGCGACCGCTTCCGCGAGCGCGTCCATCTCCTGGTCGATCACCGCGCCCCGGTAGGCGGCGGCGGTGTTGGCGACCCGGTAGACCGGGAGCGTGGTGAGGTTCACCAGCCCGAGCGCCGGGGCGGGCGGCGCGGTGTCGGTCCGCACCGCGTCCACGAGGTCGCGCAGCAACTCCGCCACCCGGGCACGGAAGCCCCGGTCGGCGGGGATGGGCACCGTCCCCAGCGTCGGATTGAGACAGGCGCCTGGCGTGTCGCAGCGGTACACCGGCAGCGCGCCGCCGCCCTCCATCAAGACCTCCGTCACCCGCCGGTCCAGCGCCAGCGGCTCGAGGATGCGCACGCGAGGCCCGGAAGTGTCGGCGTCGGAGGTGGGCGCGGTGACGATCAGCGTGCCGGTCACCGCCATTGCGAACTCCGCAAGCTGGGTGTCGCCGGCGAGGAAGGACGACGCCCGGATCGCCTTCCACGCATAGTTGACGTTGACCGGCACCTGGTCCGCCATCGCGCCCGAAGCCGCGGCGAGCGTCGAGTTGCGCTTGCCGTCCGCGCCGCAGCCATGCTTGGCGGCGGCGTAGTCGCTGAATATTCCCTGACCGGTGCCGATCGCGGCGCAGATGGCGGACGAGGCCCGGTCGTTCTTCGACCAGAGCGCGCCGACCAGCGCCTGGGCGGTCTCGCAGGAGTTGAGGTTCTGGCTGTTGACCCACTGCGCCAGCGCCCGGAGCTTCGCCATGGTCTCGGCGATCACCGGCGAGATGGTCTCCAGCGCCAGTTCGAAGGCGAAGCCGGCGGCGTTCTGCGCAACCGCGCGGCCGAAGGCGATGAGCTGGTCGGAGTTGATGAACGAGAAGGCGCCCGCGAAGGCGTCGATGCCGCCGCAGCCCGAGCGGAACGAGGGCAGGCTCACCGTCGCGATCTGCTCCGAGCGCACCGGCGACCTCAGATAGAGGTTGCCCAGCGTCCAGTGGCCGGAGGCCTGGCCCTGGAACGCGGTCGGGCCGGTGGTGTTGACCGCCGCGCCCTGCCAGAAGCGCCCCATCTCCGAGAGCACGTCGGCGGAGGCCTGAGATGGGACCACCGCCAGCAGCAGGGCGGCACAGACCGCGCCGGTCTTCAGATCAATAGTCATTGCCGGGCTCCAGTGCCGTCAGGGCGTAGATCCGCTCCGCCATCTGGTCCTCGGCCATCACGCCGAAGCCGACGGGGATCACGCGTTTCGTATGCGCATCGAACAGCACCAGCGCCGGCACCGGGGCGGTGCCGAGGCCGAGCCGGGCGGCCCGTCCGTTGTCGGCGACCGCCTCGGGCCAGCCTTCCAGCGCCTCGCCGGTGAGCGAGACCGCCAGCACGTCGAGGCCGTGACGCTTGGCGAAGGCGCGCAGCAGCGGGCCGAACACCCGGCACGCCGCGCAGCCGGCATGGCCCAGATAGATCAGCCCGTAGCGGTCCCCGAGCCGGGCCAATACCGCATCGCGCGCCTGTCGTCGTTCGTCCGACCACACCTGTTTCGCGAGCGCGCCCACCGGGCGCTTCAACGTGTAGTCCAGCTCCGGCGTCGCCCAGACCGTGCGCCGGAAGGCGTCGGAGAACGCGGCGGCGCGCTGCAACGTCTCCTGCTGGAGGCGCAGATAGGCCGTGACGTTGGCGGGCGTCGGATCGAGGATCGCCGCCGCGCGGGCTTCCTCCAGCGCCTTGCGCATCGCCTCGATGCGCTCGGTGGCGGGGCGCTCGTCCACGATCGGCGGGGCCGGCGTTGGCGCCGGTTCCGCCTCGGGAGGGTCCTCCTGCCGGTCGCAATAGAAGTGCCAGCCGAGCGAGGCGCCGGACCCCTCGTCGCCGCACCAGTCGCGCCACTCCGCACCCGCCGCGGGCGCGCCCAGCGCCGTCCATACGACCGTCGCGGCAAGGACGCGTTTCAGCGCCCGCATGACGGCGTGGGTCATCACTGCCCCCGCCGGTAGAAATCGCGGATGCGCGTCCGCATAGCGGTGCCCGTGTCGCCGGCATCGGGCAGCGAGACGGCGGGCTCCCGCGATCCGTCCATCAGGTCCTGCGTGAACTCGGAAAGATCGAGGCGGGCGAAGTCGATGCTCTCGACCTCCGCCACCGTGAAGCCCCGGCAGCTTCCCCAGCCGATGCCGAGCTGGCGGCGGCCCTGCTGCTGCAGGATGCGCCCGAGCTTCGAGCCGAACACGCACCAAGCGCGCGAATGGCGGATGCAGAGGCCGAAGAAGGTGCGCCGCGAGCAGTAGCGGCCGAGATAGTGGGTGTTGCCGGCGTTGCGCTCCTCCGCCAGCTCTATCTCGGAGGCCGAGCAGTTGGCGAGCCCGACCAGCAGGCCCGAGTTCTTGCAGCAGTTGGCCAGCCCGAAATACTTGATGTGACAGCGCCGGCGCTGGCCCTTGAAGAAGCGCATGTCGTCGCGGTCGAACTCCTCGCCGCCCAGCTCGACCGCCATGTTGAGCCGCGTCGTCGCGTTCACGAAGCCGGTGTTCGACTGTGGGCTCACCGTCTCGCAGCCGGCGCCCACGCAGTAGCGCACGGAGCCGCAGGACCCGCCGTCATCCGCATCGTCGAGATCCGCCCCGCAGGCCGTGGCGCTGCCCGAGGCGAGCCCGTCCGCGCCGTGCGCCGCCGACTGCGGCGAAGCCGCGATGGTCTCCGAGCGCCGCACCATCGGATCGCTCGCCGGCACGTTCGCCGGGGGCCGGCTCGTCGTCCCCCGGATCACCGCCCGCCCGGCGACGCCGCCCGGATCGTCGGGATCGGCAAGCCGCGCCCGGCCCTCGTCCTGGAGGCGGCTCGCGCCGATATTGCGCTCCGGCAGGTTCGTGCCGGCATAGCCCGGGACTTCGGCCGCGTTCGAAGAGTCCCGTGCGACCGCGCGCGCCGCCGCATTGCCCGCATTGCCGATGGCGCGCGCCGCCGCCTTCGGGTCCTCCGCTTTCGCAACCATGCCCGAGACTAGCCACAACATCAGGCAGACGAGCGCGAACATCGCGGTCCAGGTCAGCAGGCGGACGATGCGCGTTCCCCGGTCGATCGCAACCTCGATGCGGTCGCGCGAAAGATCGGATTGTTCCGTCATCGCCGTGCCCCTTCTCTCAGGCGTTCGAGATGGCTCTCCGCCGCATCGCGTCCGACCGCGCCTTCGTCCGCCACCGCTTCGAGAGCCGCGGCGAGACCGATGTTTCCGGTGACGAGGTCGTGGGGCGGCGCCGGGTCCTCAGCGCAGCCCCGGCTCCGGCAGGGCGGCACGCCGCCGGGCACCACCACCACCGCCGGCACCCGCGTCACGCCGAACAGGCGGAACAGGCGCGGGTCGATGGCGACGCCGGCCTCTGCGCCGCCGAGGCGCGCGCCGATTTCCTTCGCCGTAGCGGGCAGTCCGGCTTCCGACACGCCGCGCAGCACCAACGGAACCCCGATGCTTGCCGCCTCGCGCGCCCATTGCCGCCAGCTCGCGGCAGGCACCGACAGGCTGGTGAAGATCAGAATTTCCGCCGTGCCGGCGCGCGGGCCTGAGAGTTCACCGGCATGGCGTTCGGCCGGAAGGGGCGACGTCTCCCCGGGTCGGCCAGGGACGGTCTGCCGCGCGCTTTCGCCGGCGCGGCCCAGGGCGCGCTCAATCACGTCACGCGTCCAGTCGCCGAGCGACTCCCCGTCATTGCCGCCGGCCTTGCGCAGCACGTCCTCGACCAGCCGGGCTGCGTCCTCATCCGGGGTCGGGGCGCGCGGCATTTCATCTGCCTGCACCGATCCGGACCAGCACGCCGCCAGCAACATGCCGGTCAGAACCAGGACTGCCGGGGCTTGCCGGAAGCTCCGCATCGAGCTATCCTCGTTGTGCAAAATATCGTTGTGTTTCAATGGGTTCACAGGAGGCAACAATTTCTTTTCCTCCACAGCAGGAACCCGAAATTCTCGCCCGCGACCGGCACCTCGCGGAGCGTTTCCCAGAGCACCGATGAGCGCCCGGTCGGGTTGCAGCCGGTGAACGGATCGACAGCCGGCACCGGCTGGGTCATCTGCCAGCGGTATTGGCTCTTCTGCATGATCGGCATCGGATAGCGCCCGCAGAGCGCGCCCGAACCGAAGGTGCCCCAGGCGAGCCCGGCGCGGTGCAGCCGGTAGAGCAGGCGCTGGGAGGCCAGCAGCGACGCCTGCACGCCCCCGACATGGGCCGCCACGTTGCCGGTGAGCGGATACATCCCGCCCTGGCAACCGGCGCACCAGAACATCGGGTCGAGCGGCAGGCCCACCGAGGAGGCGGCGCAGTCGGCGGCGCAGGCCGCCTGAGCCGGCAGGTTGGCGAACAGCGCCGCCTCCGGGTTGAGGAGGAACGACAGCTCGTCGTCGAGCCAGGCCGGATCGAGTTCCGAGGCCCAGGCGATATCGAGACCGCCCCCCTCCAGGCAGCCCAGATCGAGCAGCACGCCGATCCAGGACAAGAGCGGGTACATGTAATAGTGCGCGTGCCAGACCGAGCCCTTGGCGCCGTCGCCGCCGGCCGCCCCGGTGCGCCCGCGCCCGGCCGGCAGGCCGGGATTGATCGTGAGGCCGCCCAGGTTGGGGAAGCACCAGGGCGCCCGCGTCGCGTCGACCAGCCTGGCCGGCTCCCAGACCCCGAGCGACAGGCCGATGCGCGGGATGGGCGAGCCGCAGAAGCAGATCGGCGAGGATGGGTTCGGCGTGTCCAGCACGCCCGAGACGCTGCCGATGGTGATCGGCCCGATCGAGATCGGGAAGATGCACTCCCAGCACACGTCCGAGATCGGGTTGACGAACCGGCCGGTGCAGGACTGCGCCGAGGCCGGTGCGGACCACAGCAGGGCCAGGAGCGCGAGCGCCGCCAGGGGGGCGAGGCGGCGGCTCATTCCGGCGCCTCTGCACTCGATCCGGGATCCGCCCGCCGCGCCGACAGCACGTTGACCAGGCCCTGCCTGCCGGCGACGACGATTTCGGTCACGGACCTGGCCACATCCTCCCGGTCACGGTATTCGCGCGTCGCGATGCGGCCCTCGACCATCACCCGGTCGCCCTTCCGCAGCATCGTTTCCACCGCCGCGACCGTGGGGCCGTACACGACGATGCGGTGCCATTCGGTCGCCTCGGCGGGGTTGCCCTCGCGGTCGGTCCATTTCTCGGTGGTGGCGAGCGTGAACACCGCCGCCCTGCCGCCGTTGTCGAGATCGCGGATTTCGGGATCGCGGCCGGCATGGCCCACCAGGGTCGCCCTGTTCATGTTCAGCATCGGATCAGTCCTCCTCGTCTGCTTCGTTGGGTCCCCGGTCCTCGACCAGGATTTCGGTGATGCGCAGCCGCGTTCCGGCCTGTTCGATCAGGCTTGGTGTGAACCGGAGGCCGAAGCGCGCGGCCAGACGCCCGCCCTGGTCGAAGAAGAAGGGCCGGCGGTGTTGCCGCATCAGGTCAAGCGGCCGGCCCGCGAGCAGCACGATCTTCGCGGGGCGGTCATGGGAAAGCGCCCAGGCGACCTCGGCCTCGCGCCTGCCGTCGACGAACAGCAGGTCGCGGACGAGCGCCATGCGCTCCAGCGGGTTGACCCGCGTTCCGGCGGCGGCGATCAGCGCGCCGTCGGCCGTGCGGATGTCCCGCGCGACCGTGATGGCGGGGTCCCACAGCCGGCTGCGTTCGCGCGTGGCGGGCGCGATGCCCGGCACCGCCTCCGGTTCCTCCAGCTTCCGCCGGGCACTGGTACGGGCTTCCTCTTCCAACCGCGCCAGCGCGCCCGAGCGTTCCAATTCGAGGAGTCGCGCCTCGATCTGCGCCAGCAGGTCGGGCTCCGCGACCGGCCAGGTCGCGCCGCGCACGCCGAGGTCCTTCGAGGATGCGGCGGACGGAATGCCCGCGGCCGGCAGGGCGGCCAGTGTCGCGGCGAGCAGCAGGGCGCCGGGGCGCATCATCGCGGCAATTCCGCTGCCGCCGCCGCGTCATCGTCCGACGGATGCGGCAGGATCGTCGCCCGGCCGGCCTCGCCCACGTCCTCCGGTCCGACCAGGGGCCCTTCCAGGCCGAGCCAGGGCAGGTCCGGCATGGCGATCGCGCGGCCAAGGATGCGACCGCGCGGCACGAGGCCGATCTCCGCATAGCGGCTGTCGTGGGAATCCACATGGTCGGCGTGCAGGTAGAAATGCCCTGGCGGGATGATCCCGGGCGCGATGGCCGCGAGCGGCCGCCCGTCGAGCGTGTGCGGCTTCGCGCGGGCAACCGGCTCGCCGTCCAGAAGGACCGTTCCGCCCGTCCCGATCTCGATCCGCATGCCCGTCACGCCGCGCACGGTCTTCAGATACGGCACCTTCGATCCGACAGTCGCGGGCGGCTCGAACAGCACCCGGTCGCCGGGCTTTGGGTCCTCGCCGAACAGCGGGAACGCGGCATAGCCCCAGGCCCCGTCCGACCAGCTCGCATTGACATGCACATGCGACACCGCGGCGAGCCAGAGCGCCGCCACCGCGATCATTGCGACCAGCCCGATCCTGCGGCGGCGCGCGGCGGCCGTCTTCAGACCGAATACCGTGCGATGCGCGGTCACCGTCCGTCTCCCGCCGGCGCGCCGCTTCCCTGCGCCCGGCCGCGTGCGAGCAGTTCCTCAAGCACCGCCGTGACGTGCCAGGTCACGTCGGGCGCCCCGGCCGCCACCGCCCGCGCGGGCAGCAGCACGAGTCCACGTCGTTCGGCCACATGATCGAGCGCCGCTTCAAGGGCCTCGCCCCAGGCCCGCACGTCCTCGGCGGTCTCGCCTTCTTGCGCGGCGCGCGTGGTGTAGGCGGCGGTAATCTCGGCAAGCCGGACGCCGGCGATGCGCGGCGGCGCCTCCACGCCATAGCGGAGCGTCGCGGCCGCGACCGCCGCCGCCACTGCGCCTGAAAGCAGCACCGCCGACACCATCACGGGCCAGCTCGACCCCTTGCGGTCCATGTCAGCCTTGCCCGGCATCCGGATCGTCCGTTCGGGAGTGGCGCCCGCGCCGTTCCTCGTCCGGCCCGGCGAGCGTCCGAAAGCGGGCGAGCCAGGCCGCCGCCGCCTTGTCCGGCGGGATCGAGCGGATGCGCCGCTTCAGGGGTGGAAAGGCGACGCCCGCGCCCGCGGCCGGCTCATCCAGGAGGTCGCGGGTTTCGGTTGCGGCTGCCATGCGGGTTACGAACCGGAGCAGTTCCGCATGTTCCTCGTCGAGCACGGCATCGAGGCCCGCCGCTTCGCGCACCGCGGTCTCGATCACCGTGGCGATCTTCCCGGCGCGTTCCGCCGCGCGCTGCGAGTCCGGCAGGCGCCCCCGCAGCCAGGCGGACGGCGCATTCGCGATCAGCGCGTGCAGCGCCAGCCGCCGCCGGTCCTCCTCGCCAAGCCCGTCAAGCGCCGCGATCTCCTCGCTGACGATCACCGCATGGGCCGCGAGCGAGTGATACCGACGGATGCAGCCGCCCCGGCGGCAGGTGTTGGCGAGCACATGGGCCAGCGCCTCGAAGTCGACGTCGGCGGCGGTTACGGTCTCCGGATCGTCCGGCCAGTTGAGCGGATGTTGGGCAGTTGCTTTCCGCGTCATGCGGCTTCTCCCGTTTCTGATGGTTTGGTATGGCCGGTAGCGGCGGGGGCGCCGTCCCCGGCGAGCCGGTCGATGGCCTCGACGGTGGTGAGGCCCTGCGCCTTCAGGTTCTCGACCGCCGCGAAGGCGGGACCGCGCGAGGAGAACAGCGACACCGACCAGGCATCGAGCACGAGGCGAGCCACCCGCCAGCCGTCCGGGCCGTGCAGCACCAGCTCGGCGTAGCGCCCGTCGGCGGTGGTCAGGCTCTTGAGCGCGCGCTCCATGCCGGGATCGCAATGGATGCGCTTCTCGGATTTCAGCAGCTCGACCGACTCGTCCTTCTGGGCGAGGAAGATCACCCAGTCCGAGTTCTCCCAGGCGGCGCGCGCGGCCGGGTTGGCGTAGTAGTCGTTGACCGACTGCGTGCCGGTGACCAACGCCCCGCGATACTTGCGGGCGCGTCGCGCGGCGCCTTCGAGGAACGCCTTCGAGTCCTCGCCCGAGAGCAGGTCCCAGGCCTCGTCGATGACGATGGCCTTCGCCCGCGTGCGCGGGCCGTGATACATGCGCTGGGTCGAGAGGAAGACCACCAGCATCAGCACCACCGCTTGCACGTCGCCGCGGCCCTTGAGCTCGGCGAGCTCGAACACCGTCATGGCGTTCTCCAGGTCGGGGACGTTCGAGCCCGCGAACAGCCGCCCCATCGCCCCACCGGGACACCAGGGACCCAGCGCCGTCGCCATGTCCTTCGCCCGGCGGTCGTCGCGGGCTTCGAGGTTCTTTCGGACCGTGCCGAGATCGGCGTCGTTGCCGGCCTCGTCCCAGGCCGCCGCGATGGCTTCGGCGATCAGCGCCGCCTCGATGTCGTCGATCGAGCCCCGGCGCCGCGCCATGCGCCCGATGACGCCGGCCAGCATGGCGAAGCATTCCTCGCGGTAGTCGCCGTCATGTTCGGCGGTGCCCGCGTCGATCATGGCGAAGGGGTTGAGGCAGGCGGGATCCTTGCCGAAGGCGATGAAGGCCCCGCCCAATGCCTCCGCCGTGTGCTGGAACGAGCGCCCGTCGTCGATCACCACGGCCTCGCCGCCGGCGCCGATAAGGCCGGTCACCAGCTCCTGCATGAGGACCGACTTGCCGGAGCCCGATTTCCCCGTGACCGCGACGTTGTAGTTCCCCGCCTCGTTCGCGAACGGCGACCAGCACGCCGGCTGGCCGCGCCGCCCGATCAGGAACAGCGCGGGAGGATTGTCGGGATTGGCGGGCTGGCCGCGCCACTCGCCATGCAGCGGCGCCAGGTTGACCGCGCTGGAGGTCAGCAGGGTCTTCATGCGGCCCATGCGTTCTAGGTCCGAATCGAGACCGCCGGCCGAGGCCATGGGGAGGCAGGCGAGCCAGGAGGGGAGCTGCATGTAGCGCTCGGCGTTCACGCGCCAGCCCTGGCCGTGGTAGATCGCGCGGACCGCCTGTTCGGCCTCGTCGAGCGCATCGAGGGGCGCATAGACGGCGGCCATGTAACAGGCGCGGACCAGCTTCTCGCCGTCCTTGATCCGCTCGGTCACCGCCTGCCAGTCTCTGGCTTTCTCGGGGAGGCCGGGGAGGTACCTCGCGATGCCGGTGCCGGCTTGCTGCGTCGCCCGCGCGCTCTTCAGGAACGCCTTCTCGCCCGCCGCCTCGTCGCCGGTGGTGACGGTGAGGCAGGTCAGGACGGGACAGCCGGGCTGGAGGAAATCCCTGTGGAAGTCGCCGATCAGCGCGTTGCCGCGCCAGCCCGGCCACACCTCGGGGAAGGCGATGGCGCTGAGAACCCGAACCGCCACGTCGCCTCCGTCTGGGTGATGGAAGGTGAGCCCGGTCGGATGGACCGTGAGCGCCCGGCCGGGCGCGATGCACTGTTCGTGCAGCGGATCGCGGGGCGCCCAGCGCCGGGGCGGGCGTTCCGCGCCGCCATCGCGGTATCCGCCGATATCCGGCGCGATCAGCTCGGCCGCGAGCGACAGCAGCGCGTCCGGCTCCAGCCGGCGGGTCTGCGCCCCGGCGGACGCCAGCGTCCCCTCCAGCGCCCGGCGGAACGCGCCGAGCGCCGTCTCCGTCGCCGGACCGGGACCGGCCGCGAGGCAGGCGGTGACGAACACCCGGTAGTCCGAGAGGGTGAAGGGCGGGCCGCCGCCGTGTAGCCGGTGCCAGCCGCCCGAAGCGAGCAGATCGCGGCGGCCCCTGCCCATACGCGCGAGCGCGCCGCCGGCATCCGAACGCGGCTCGGCCCAGGCGCGGGAGGCCGCGCCGAAGCGCGGGCTCGCCCAATGAATGACCTGAATGGTGCAGCGCTCGGGCGCGGCGTCGGCCAAAGTGCCCGCCAGCGCACCCAGGGTCTCGGTGTCGATCCCCGCGAACGGCGGCAGCTCGATCACGAAGCCGGCGCTGGAGGCGTTGACGTAGGTCTCGCTCGACTCGTCCCACGCGCGCCAGGGCAGCAGCGCATGGAGCGCGGCCGGCATCTCCGGCGGCGACCAGGGGCCGGGCGCCTCCGGCCCCTCGAACAGCTCCAGCAGCCGTTTCACCGCCCGAGCCTCCAGCCGGCCGGCTCCAGCACCGCGCGGACCCAGGACGCCTCGCGATAGACCCCTTCGGCGTCGACGAAGGGCGCGATCCAGATGCGCGCAACCACCTCGTCCGTGCGGAGATCGTCATGGTCGCCGGGGGAGGTTTCGCCGCCCGCGAGCAATTCGGGCGATTCCGGTTCGACCAGGAGAGGGGCGGCGGCCGGTTCGTCCGGTAGGGTGGCGGGGGTCGGAGCTTCGGGCGGCAGGAGCCGGACCGGACCGGACGCGGCGGTCTTCTTCTCCGCCGTTTCGCCGCCGAACAGCCGCGCCAGCCAGGCGAAGGGATCGAACCCGCCGTCGCAGGCGGCGTCGCAGGGCGCCTCGACCGCAGGGCTCGGCGGCCAGGTATTCCGCACCCGCCAGAGCGGCTCCGTGAGAACCGCGCTTCGGGGCTCGCTCATATCCGGCACCGCCGGATCGGCGGCGGCGACGCTGTCGCAGGTCCCCGCGTCCGCCAGCGGGCATTGCCAGCTCTCGCCGACATTGCCCGACGAGCAGCCGGCGAGCAGGAGGACGGCGAGCACAGCGGCCGGAAGCACCATGCGGCGCGAGTGTTTCGTGGCAGGTGTCATGTCATTTTCCCTTCTGAGCGGTCAGGACGGGGCCGCGGCCGTCGATGCGGGCGCCCTCGAGGAACACCAGCGTCACCTTCGTGCCGGCCTGGAGCTGGATCACCGGCTGGTACTGCTCGGCGCGGCGGATCATGTAGTCGGCGACCTTCTGCCCGGCGCTCGACGCCCCGGCGCCGAGACCGGCCCGGCCGATATCGCCGATCCCGGTGTTGGCGACGGCGGCGCCGCTGCCGGTCGCCACGGCCTGAGGCTGGAACGCCTGCGACACGCCCTGTCCGACGCCCGAGACAAGCCCGGCGAGGAACGCCTTCTCGACCAGCGCGCCCTCGCGGCTCACCACGGGTCCGCGCACCCCGGTCTTGCCGGAGCCCGCGACGAACCCGGCGACGTCGGTCTCGATCACCGTGCCGGGCTCCGGCCCGGCGCAGGTCATGGTGCGGAAGCGGACATAGACCTTTTCGGAGGAGAGATCGCCGTGGGCCGCGCCGGTCACGGTGCAGCCGTCGACATCCACCTGCAGGGCGGTCCCGTCTTCGGCGGCGGTCCAGGCTGGCCCCGTTATGCGCAGCAGCACGGGCCGGGGATCGCCTTGCGACGACACCCCGGCCGAGGCGTCGACGCCCGCCAGCACCACGGCTTCCGCATGGGCGCCCGCGGGCAGCCACACCGACACCGGTTTCGCCACGGCGTCGGCGATCAGTTCCGGGCCGGAACGGGGATCTGCCGCCGACGATTGCCGCTCCCCATCCAGCTCGAAAGTCTCGATCATGCGCGAGGGCGCCGGAACGGCCGGCTGCCGCGCATCGCCGCCTGGCGATGTCGGCGCCTGGCCCCGGAACCACGGATCGTCCCCGGACGCGCCGCCCGGCCCAGCGCCCGGTCCTGCCGGCTGAAGCTGCCGCTCCAGCTCGTCGATCCTCGCTTTCTGCGCGTCGATGGTCCGGATCGCGTTGGCCGTCTGGCCCTCCAGCTTGGTCTGGAGCCCCTCGTTCTCGGTGCGCAGCCGGTTCGCCTCCTGCTCCATCCGCTTCAGCGCGCCCTCGACCTTGCTGAGCCGCGCCTCCGAGCGCCGCGTCCACACCATCTCCGCGGCGTCCGGCTCCACGATGCCGGCGTCGATGCCGCCCTGCGGCGCATCGGTCTTGCCGCCGCCCATGCCGAGCCAGGCGGCGACCGCGACCAGCACGACCGCCGCGATAACCGAGAACAGAAGCAGCTGGCGCCGCCGGACCGCATCGGCGTCGTTCGCGTCGCCGGCGGGGCGCCTGTCGGGGCGCGCGTTCATTGCGGACCTCCCGCGCCCGAGGCCTCGACCACCGCCACGCCGAGCCGCCCGCCCGAGGGTCCGGTAGCCGGCGGCGCCAGCCAGAGCGCCGCAACGGGACCGACGCCCGGAAGGCTCCCGATGGTCCCGGCGAGGCCCGCTGTCCCGCCCGCATCCTTCGATGCCGGACGCGCGGCCTCGAAGACGAGCGCCGCAAGGCGCGGACCCCGCCAGGTCTCGATGAGCGTCAGCCCGGGCAGCAACGCTTCCCCGCCCGCATGGAGGGTGTAGCCCGGCAGCAGATCGCGGCGGGCGACGGCGCGCACCAGCCGCACCAGCGCCGCGACGTGGGGATCGCTGCCCGAGGCTGGGGTGGACGCCGCCGTCGCCGGAACCGCGACCGCGTTGCGAATCAGGATCTGCGCCGAGTCGCGGTCCGCCGGCGTTAGCGTCAGCCGGTAGGTGAAGCCCTTCTCGGTGCCGACGAATAGCGTGACGGGATCGTGCCTGGCTATTTCGGCGGACGGGGAGGGATGCGCGGGCCTGAGATAGAGGTCGCCCGAGGCGGCGTCGTGCTCTATCGCGAAGCCGTCTGGCGACCGCACCACCCTGGCGATCCGGTCGCCCGCCAGCGCGATGCGGCTGACGTTCGTCGCGGATATCTCCGCCGCGAGCTCGGCATGGTCGGCCGCATCGAGGATCTGCATCGCCAGCGCGGGAACCGGCGCCGTGAGCGCGCCCATGACCAGAATGTGCAGGGCAAGGAGCGCCGCGCGCGGGCGCGAACCGATCATCGTCATTGTCCACTCTCCATCTGTTCGAAGCGCAGGAGCCCGATCCGCCCGGCGTCGATGCGGAACACGAGCCGGTAGCGCCGGTTCTCTCGCGAAGCCTCCTCGCGCCCGATCCAGGTCACGAGCTCGCCCGCGATCTCGACCGCGAGCCGCGCCGGGTCGGCCTCGATCTCCGTGGGGTAGAAGGCGCTCGCCAGGTCGCGCCCGGCCATGCGGGCGGCCTCGGCCTCGACCCAGGCCCCGATCGCGCCCCGCGCCGAGGCATGGGACAGCCGCGCCGCCGCATGGCGGACATGGGCCGCGTTCTCGGGGGTGAGCGTGAGCAGCGTCACCGCCACCGTGCGCGCCATGTCCTCGAGATACCGCGCGCCGGCCAGGCCAGCGCCGGCACCGGCGCCGCCGACCTCCCAGGAGGGGCCCGCCGTCGCCGGCACCAGCACGGTGACCGTCTCCCGCCCGGCGAAGCTCATGGTGAGCGCCAGGTTGACGGTCATCGACAGCACCAGCAGGCCCGCCAGCGCGAGCCTGATGTCCCGCACCCGGCGCAGGGCGGTATCCATGTCGCCGCGCCGCATCAGCCGACATACCGGCGCAGATGGCTCGGCGGCGTCGCCTTCAGCCGCAGCACGAAGTCCGGCAGGAACCAGTAGAGCGCGTAGCGCGCGATGTTGGCGCCGCCGCCGCGCTTGACCCGGCGCAGCAGCAGCCAGCCGCCGACGCCCGCGATCAGCCCCGGCACGAACTGGTTCGCGGCCAGGCCGAGCAGGGCGGGACCCATCAGCGCGGCGGCCTCGTCGACGGTCCAGAACAGCCAGCGCTCCGGGTCGTCGAGCCGGCGCGGGATGGAATGGCGGGCGGTCTCGCTCATCAGACGATCGCCGTGCCGACCAGGCCGGTGACGATCCCGGTGCCGGCCCCGGCGGCGATGCCGACGCCGACCGCGCCCATCAGCTGCATGGCGTTGAAGCGCAGCACCGAGCCGACCAGCGCGGCGCCCACGGCGAGCGCCGCGGCGAGCTGCCCGCCGGTGCCGCCGACGATCCCCTCCACCGTGTCCAGCGGCGAACCGAAGGTGGTGTCGGTGGTCGCGAAGGCCGCCTCCGGAGCGGCCAGCACTGCCGCAACGGCGAGGCCCGCCGCGGCAACCGTCCGCAGCGTGGCGCCCGTCGCTGTCCTTGCCCCGGCGCTCACGGGGTGGCTCCCGGAAGCACGGTGCCGTCGTCGAAGGTCGACGCGCGCCGGCGCGTCTCCGCCCAGGCTTCCAGGTCTTCCCGCCGATAGCGCACCCGGTTGCCGAACCGGCAGAACACCGGCCCCGTCCCCGCGCACCGGTAGCGGGCCAGCGTCTTGGGCGCCAGGCCGAGCAGCCGCCCCGCCTGGAGCGTGTTCAGATAGTGGACTTCCTCCGTCATTTCCGTCTCCCTGGCTTCGACGGCGCCCGGACCGCTCCGGACGCATGCGCGGCTATCGAAGCCCAGAAGGCGGCCGCCGGGGATGGTCGAATTGCGATTCGCAAACGACCACCCTTGAGGGCGCACGGGGGCGCACGGGGACGCACGGCGATGATCGGACTCGCGGGCTCCGTCCGAACGCCCCGCCCGGACGGGCCGAAAACGGCCGACTCCGCCGCCGTCATGGGGCCGATTCTCGGAGATGAAGGAACGGTCCGCCGGACCGGACTCGGCGCCGGACGCGAACGGTTTGCAGGGATGGAGATACCCGGTGGCTGCCGGACAGGCACGCGCCCGCCGGGAGCCGGCGCTGGTCAGGCCGCGAGGAAACCCGCCATGACCCTCATTCGGAACGGGCGGTTGGCCGGGAGCCGGGCCGGTCTCGCGCCGAGCCCGCCGGATATGTGGAAGACGCCGCCGGCCGGCTCACCGCAAGCGGCAGCCGTTCGGCGCGGCGGGCTTCGGGGGGCGACGCTCGTGCGGCCTCAGGCCCCGATCGGCGGACAATCCCCTGCCAGCAGCCCTTCGATCCTCACGGCAACCCGCTCTCCGGCCTCATGCACCGAATCCCGGGCAAGATGCGCATAGCGCGCGGTCGTCTTCACCTCGCTGTGGCCGAGCATCCTGCCGATCATCGGCAGGCTCTCGCCGAGGGCCAGCGCCCGCGATGCGAAACTGTGGCGGCAGTCGTGCAGGCGCATGTCCTCCAGCCCGGCGCACTTGCGGATTACCGCCCAATGCTGCTGCAAATTCGACATGGCCTTCGCACCCCGCGCGCCCGCGATGACATGGGGGTTGCCGTCCACTCGCGGGATGCGCTCCAGCAGCTCGACGGCGGCCGGCGACAGCTGCACCGTCCGGGGACCGGTCTTCGTGTCCGGGAGCCGCATCTCGCCGGCCTCCAGGTCGACATGGTCCCAGTGCAGGTAGACGATCTCGTTCTTGCGGCAGCCGGTCAGAAGCAGCAGCCGGACCGCCATCGCGGCATACTTCCGCGCGCCGCCCTTCTCCTCCGCCTCGTCGAGCGCCCATCCGAGACGCTGGAACTCCTCGTCGGTCAGGAAGCGCTCGTGCCGGCGCGGCCGGTTCATCGCGATCTGGCGGCAGGGATTGCTGCCCTCCGGGATCGTCTCGCGCTCCTCGGCCGCGCGGTAGATCCGGAACAGCACCTCGACCGCCTGGTTGGCCATCCTCGGCGTCCTGCGCAGCGAGTGATGGAACGCCGACACCGCCGCATGATCGATCGACAGCGCCGGCTTCCGCCCGAACGCCGGCAGGATGTGGTTGTCGATCGGGCCCCGGTAGGTCTTCGCCGATTTCGGCTTCAGCCGCACCTCGACCACCTCCTTGATATAGGTCTCCACCAGCTCGCCCACCGTCGGCCCCTTTGCCAGCGTCACCGCCTCCGGCTCGGGCACGGGCTCCTCGCCCGCCTTGATCCGGGAGATGATCTGGGCCGCCCGGCGGCGCGCCTCTTCCGGGGTGATGACCCCGACCCGCCCGATGGTCACGCGAACGGGGTGCGGGCCGCCCGCGCGTGTTTGCACGATGTAGACCTTGCGTCCGCTCGCATAGACGCGCACCCCGAAGCCCTGGAGCTCGCTGTCCCAGAACACCGTGTCGCTGTCGGCCTTCAGCCGCCCGACCGTGCTGCGCGAGATCGTCGTCCGCCTGAGCTTCGCCATTGCCCGTCTCCCCGCCTTCCGTCCTACGCCGCCAGCCCGTCGCCCCCGGGGCCGGCGGACAGGAGATCGCTGCCGATGCTGTCCCCGACCCTAGCCACTGACGCCTTCTCGCTGTCCTCCGCGAGATGCGCGTAGCGGTAGGTCGTCATCACCGTCTTGTGCCCGAGCAGACGCGCGATCGTCGGCAGCCCTTCGCCGGTCGCCAGCGCCTGAGAGGCATAACTGTGGCGGCAGTCGTGAAGCCGCAGGTCGTCCAGTCCTGCGCGCTCGCGCAGCCGGTACCAGTAGGAGTTGATGCTCTTGAGGGGCTCGCCGCGCCTCGGACCCGCGATCACCCAGGGATTGCCCTCGACGCGCGGTATGCCCGCCAGCACCCGCGCCACCGGCGCCGTCAGCGGCACCCGGCGCGGACCGGTCTTGGACTCCCGGATGCGCAGCTCGCCCGCCGCGCGGTCAATGTCGTCCCACCGCAGCCTCAGAATCTCGTTCCTGCGGCATCCGGTGAGCAGCAGCAGCCGCACCGCCGCGGCCGCCGAAGCCATCAAGCCGCCTTCCGACCCGGCCTCCAAGAGCGCCCGCCCGAGGCGCGCATACTCCTCATCGCTCAGGAACCGCTCGCACTCGGGCTGCTTGTAGCGCTTGACCGACCGGCAGGGGTTGGGCCGCGCCGGGGTCATACCCCAGGCGATCGCCAGATTGAACATCCGCGACAACAGCCCCACGGCATGATTGGCCCGGTTGGGCTTGTGCCGCAGCCCGTAGTGCAGCGCCGAGGCGTGCGAGCGGTTGACCTCGGACAGCTTGAGCCCGCCCAGCTCCGGCAGGATGTGCAGATCGAGCAGGGACCGGTATTGCACCACCGTTCCCGGCCGGCAGTTCACCTCGACATGCGCCGTCATGTAGCGCCCGGCCAGGTCCGCCACCGTCGGCTCCGGCGGCTCCGCCGGCGGCGCCGGGTCCAGACCGCGCCGGATCCGGTCGATCATCTCCGCCGCCTTGCGCCGCGCGTCCCTGGTGCTTATCTCGGCATCCCGGCCGATGACGCCGCGCTTGGGCAGACCCCCCGGGACACGGGCCTGCGCGACATAGACCTTGTGGCCGGTGGAGTGCACCCTTATGCCGAATCCCGGCAGCTCGCTGTCCCAGAACACCCGGTTGCCGCGCTCGACGGTCAGGCGGTCTATGGTTCTCCTGTTCAGCTTGACGACGCCCACGTCTGCACTCTCCCGCTCTCGATATGCACGGCGGGCATACTAGCAAATGTGTCTTCAATCCGCAATCGACCCGGTATGCAATCGGCGGGTCGCTCCGCTCCCGCCTGACCTCTCACCGGAAGGTTCCGCGAATCATCGTCAGAATGAAAAGGTTTTTGTTAGCAATGGGTTACAATCTTCTTGAGGACGCCAGTCCCTGCTCTGCTCCCGTCTGTCCCAATTGTCCGGAACAGTGAGTCTAATAATGTCATGTTTCGTCATGGTGTGTCATGAAAAGTCGTGCTGCTTCCGCGCCCTGCCGCTCCGATCCGATCCGTAGGGGAGGGTTTCAAACCCTCCCCTGCATGGCCGGCTCGGCTCGACGGCGGCCGATCATCCTTCCGGGTCCCATATGTGTCACGAAATGTCATGGTCTGTCATGATCCTGCATTTCTACCGTCCAATGCCGCCCCGGACCCGATCCGGGGCCCAGAGTCGCCCGGCACGGCCTCGACTTGTGCCCCTTCGACAGGCTCAGGGCAGGCTCCTGGACCCCGGATCTCCGCTGCGCTCCGTCCGGGGTGGCCCGGAGGGGTGGCGGTGAGTCCGGGATGTGTCATGAAATGTCATGTCGCATTTATCCCCTTGACCTACGTCGCTAGAGTTCCTATATTGAGTGTCAGGAGACAAGACCATGACACTCACCGTTACCGATTTCTTCCGCAAATTCCCGACCGACGATGCCTGTCTTGAGCATCTTTGGCAGGTTCGCTTTGGCGATCATGTCAAGTGCGGGAAATGTGGGAAGGCTGGCAAGTTCTACCGCTTGAAGAAAGAGCCGGCATATTCCTGTCCGCGCTGCGGCCACCACATTCATCCGATGGTTGGCACGCCCTTTGAGCGGTCGCGTACGCCGCTGCAAAAGTGGTTCTATGCCATCTATCTCTTCACGACGACGCGCCACGGTGTTTCGGCCAAGGAATTGCAGCGCCAGTTGGGCGTCACCTACAAGACGGCGTGGCGCATGGGCCACGAAATCCGCAAGTACATGGCGAAGGTTGACGGCGACGGCACGCTGGACGGCATTGTCGAACTGGACGAAGCCTCTATATCGGCGGTCGCGCCGTTGGCGGGAAGAAAAAGGGCCTGACCGGCCGAGGCACGAAGAAGGCCATCGTGTTTGGCATGATGGAGCGCGAAGGCGAGGTCATTACCCGCGTTGTCGAGGCCGCTGGCCGCCGCGATCTCTTCCCGCACGTCCGGGCGCACGTTGCCCCAGGCTCGCACATCAGCACCGACGAATGGGCGCCCTACAGGGCAATCCCGAAGATGGGCTACAGCCACGGAACGGTCGAACACCGAGCGAAACAGTATGTGAGCGGGATCGATCACGTTAACAATCTCGAAGCCTTTTGGCTGATCCTGAAGCGGTCGATCCGTGGGACGCACGTTTGGGTGTCGAAGAAGCACCTGTCGAAATATCTGGGCGAGTTTGAATACCGCTTCAACATGCGGAAGCATCCTGATCGGATGTTTGATCGGCTTCTGGCGGGTTTTTAGACATCGCTGTTAGCAACCTTTCAAAGAGCGTCGCATCGCCTACGGATGAATGTTCCTTACAAAATCGCCCTATCCTGTCAGAGTTCCGTGCTTCTTCTAAACTCAAATACTTGCCTCGCGACATGCCTATTCCTCTCTCGGTTTTGCGCCATCGCCCGTATCTTCAAAGTCCAATAAATGAATCCTTTTTGGCAAAAACATACCGTCATCGTTATATTCCCCCTCCATGATAATATCGGCTTTAACTCGGTCAAACTTTGCGAGACGTTCCGCATCGACCGTCGGATATAAGTCCATTGGAAGTCGTCGCACAAAATCTTTGTGGTCCAATACTCTCGCTGCCCATCCTGTTTTAGTGCGATCCCGGTCAGTTGCCCGAATTTCAATTTCTACATTTGGGAGGTCTACATTCCGCGATTCATCAATTAGCTCAATTTCTGAATCAGACGGATATTCTGCTATAACCTCTGATCTAATCCGCCCAAAGCCATCCACATTTATATCGCTGCCGCGTTCCTTGCGAGCCGGATTTAGGAAACCTGAAACGTGTTTTATCAAGGACCGGCGGCGAGATCTCGGTAGGCGCCCCTTCAATGCGCCCTCTAATTCTTCGACAGAGCAATCCACCTTAGACGCAATAATGTTAATAACCTTATTGTAATCGCCCTCAATGTGAGTCGAAATCGGACGGTCGTTTTGTTTTCTGTTTCGTACCGCATCATAAACGAAGCGCATTATAAAATAAGCAACAGCCAACGCAGCTAAGGTAACGATCGGCTCCCATCCTTCTGGAATATCGTAACCTGTCACCGCTTCGACTTTCTCGACAATTACATCTTCAATTTCAGTTTGATACGCCGTGTATAATTGAATTACGAGTTCGGTAAAAAGACTGCCAGAGGCGATATTAACCACGCGAACATCCACGCGGTCAAGATCAATCCCTGCCGTTGCGCATAAGACTTGTGCGCCTTCTTCAATGAGCTTCTTTTGCGCGAGCAAAGTCGCGACAACGTCGTCAACAGATTGTGCGTCAGCAGAATACTCGACGCGATGAGCAAATTCCCATTGCATTGTAGGCCACGCCACCGCTTCAATCGGCGAAAGCGCGTAGGTAGCATCAATGAATAACGTACGTCAAGGGGACACATGCGTGTCATGTTTTGTATGGTCCATCGGGAAGGAGGCGGAATAGCGGACACATGCCATGTGCGGGCGGAACGGCACGGCGACCGCTTGACAATCGGTTAAACATAGAACTAATATAGAACATATCATGAATAATATCAAGAGGACCGGCCATGAAGGATCCGAGGCAAGCCCACAGCTACAAATGCCTGCATCCGCTTGGCAGGGCGGTCATATTTCTTCTGGCTCTGGGGATCGCCGCGGCGGCCGTTGACCTGGGCTATGACATCCACCTGCTCGTTCTGCTCGACGCCGTGGTCGAGGAACGGAGCAGGGAGGCCGTGCTGGACATGGCGGCGGCATTCGAACTGGGCGACAGGATTCTCTTTCCGACGCTCGGCATTATCGCCGTTACGGCGCTCGCCTTCCTGGTCTGGGTCTACCGCGCCAATGCGAACACCCATGCCCTCGGCTTCGCGGACCTGAAGTTCCGGCCCGGCTGGGCGGTCGGCTGGTGGTTCGTCCCGATCGCCAACCTGATCCAGGTGCCGAGGGTGATGCTGGAGCTTTACCGCGTCGCCCTGGCGGGCGACCCCGCCGCCCGGCGCGGTCATATCTGCAGCGCGCCCGTCATCGTCTGGTGGCTGCTGATCCTGTTCGCGAACGGCGCCGACCGCTGCGGCGCCGGCCGGATCGGCAGCGGGGAAGGCTTCGAACCGTTGCGGCAGGCGCTGATCGCCTATATCGCCGGGGACGTCATGTTTCTCGCCGCCGCCGTGCTTGCGATCTGGCTCGTGGGCCGGATTTCCGCCGGCATCGAAAGCGCGAAGGCGGTGGCCGACCGGGCGGAGAGGGAGGGCGCGGACGGGAGCGCTTGATCTTTCGGAGATCCTCGCCGAAAGGCACTTTTTTGAGCGCAAGGCACGTTCGAATCCCCCCTCCCTTGGGGGAGGGGTCTGCGGGCTCACGTTGCGGCGCTAGAACCGGGTATCGCTCCTGTGGCTGCCGACCCCTCCCCTGAGCCCTCCCCCAAGGGGAGGGGGATTCGGTCGGTGCTTTTTTCGCGGAGGAATCCCTTGGGGTCGGGGGATTTTGCGCATTTTCACCGTACGGCCAAAGCCGTCCGGCGGCCCGTTCACCCGCCTTCGAGGGCGATACGGTGGCTGTCGAGCAGGCCGGGGGCGCGGGCCGGGTCGCCGCGGCCCCAGCCGCATTCGGTGGCGATGCCGAAATCGGCCACGGTCTGCGCCGCGGCGGCGATGCGGCGCTTGTCGCCGGCCCGGTCGTCATGGTGGATGACGCCCAGATAGAGCTCGCAACCCGTCGGCAGGCGCAGGCCGGCCAGCGGCGCGTAATAGACCGCGTCGTCCCGGTGTTTGGGCGCCGGGACGTGGACGAACTGCAGCGAACGGCCAAGCCCGGCGAGGATGCCGTGGATCATCTCGACCGCGTTGGCGAGGTCGGCGGGCATCACGACATGCTCGTCGTTCGGCGTGCCGTAGCACAGATGGTAGCCGAGCTCCGCCGGCTCCGGCACCGCGTTGCCGAGGCGGGCGAGCATCCCGGTGATGTCGTCCTTGTAGCTCGCCGGCCGGTTCGGGAAATAGCCCTCCCAGGCCAGCACCTCCTGGCAGACGTCCCACTGGATCGCCAGGTCGTCACGGGGAATCGCGGCGCAGATTTTCGCCAGGTCCGCCTTGAAGGCGCGCTCGTAGGCGGCGAAGAAATCCGGCCGCGCCGCCGGCGAGACGAACCAGTAGCCGATCGCCATCGGCGTCGGCAGGCAGACCTGGAAGCGCACGCCGGCCGGCAGCGTCCCGGCCTCGCGCACCGCCGTGAAACGGGCGTAGGAGGCGATCGCCTCGGGCGCGTAGCCGGGATCGAACTCCACCGTTGCCGGATCGACGCCCGGCCTGAAGCGGAACAGCTCCCATTCGCGGATCAGCTTGCCGTCCCACTGGTGGATGCGCTGCATGTCCTCGTCGGCGGCGACCTCCATCGCGGGATGCTCCGCGACCTTGGCGCGCTGCCAGAAGATCCAGCGCGCCCGCTCCCCGGTCTCGCCGTCCGGGATGCGCTTCAGATGCCCGCCGAGCCGGCCGGCGATCTCGCGGAAGGTCGTGTCGGCGTCCGGATAGGGCAGGCTGCCGACGAGATGGGCGCAGGTGAGGGGCATGGGGCGAGTCCTTCAGGATGCCGCGGCGCAGCGCGTGGACCGGCATGGAAGCAGCGCCGGTGCGCGCTGGCAAGAGGCGAGGGCCACGATCGTGCGCCCACCCCCTTCCGTCATCCCGACCGAGCGCAGCGAGTGGAGGGATTTCGGCTCGGTCCAGGGAACAGGCGCCATCGTTTGGCGACGAGATTCCTCCGCTCCGCCCCGGATCAGGTCCGGGGTTACGGTCGGAATGACGGTGTGGGGGATCGGGCTGCGACGGACCGCCCGCAATCGCTCAGAAAATCGGGGCGGCCCTTGCGGACGCGCCCCGCAGTTTCAGGGAGGAGTAACGGACGGGCAAAAATGCCCGGTCAGCTGCACCCGCTGGTCGCCCCGCAGGTGTCGCACTTGAGACACGTGCCGTTGCGCACCAGGGTGAAGTTCCCGCATTCGCCGCAGGAGTCGCCCTCATAGCCCTTCATCCGCGCTTCGCGGATCTGGTCGAGCTTGAGGTCGACCGCCTCGGCGACCGCGGGAGATACCTCGAGAGCCGCTGACCCGCTCCCGAGCTCCGCGGTCTGCAAGCCGCCGTTGCCGCCGCCGGAGGATGCGGCGGAAACGCCTGCCGGCTTGCCGGCCGAAGACTGTTGTCCCGAAACATTGCCAGCGCCATTGCCAGCGCCGTTGCCGGAACCGTTCCCGGCGCCATGGCCGGACCCATTGCCTGATCCGTTGCCGCCGCCGTTCGCGGCGAGCGACAGGCCGCCCTCGAGGACGGCGAACTTGTTGCGCACGAAGCCGTTGCTGGCGACCTTCTGGACCCCGTCGAGCACCCTTGCGGCGGCGGCCTGGGCGGCCTCGTCGTCCGGCAGGGCGCTTTCCGCGACGCCGCTGCCGATGATGTCGGGCAGCATGTCGGTGCCGGTGGCGTGGGCGAGATCGTCCCGGTCCAGGTACGAGACCGCCAGCTCGCGGAAGATGTAGTCGATCACCGACGTCGCCATCTTGATGGCGTCGTTGCCCTCGACCAGGCCCTGGGGCTCGAAGCGGGTGAAGGTGAAGGAGTCGACGAACTCCTCCAGCGGCACGCCGTATTGCAGGCCCATCGAGACGGCGATGGCGAAGCTGTCCATGATGCTGCGGAAGGAGCTGCCTTCCTTGTGCATGTCGATGAAGATTTCGCCGAGCGTGCCGTCCTCGTATTCGCCGGTGCGCAGATAGACCTTGTGGCCGCCGACGATCGCCTTCTGGGTATAGCCGCGGCGCCGGTGCGGCAGGCGCTCCCGGCTGGCGCGCTCGGCCTTCTCGGCGACGATCCGGGTGGCCTGCATGGCGATCTGCGCGGCCTGTTCCGCCGCCGGGGCACGGATCGCGGTCTCCTTGGCGTCCTCGGCCGCGTCCTCGTCGTCGAGATCGTCGAACACGGTGGCCGAGAGCGGCTGGCTGAGCTTGGAGCCGTCGCGGTAGAGCGCGTTGGCCTTGACGCCCAGCTTCCACGACAGTTCATAGGCCTTGCGGCAGTCCTCGACCGTCGCCGCGTTGGGCATGTTGATCGTCTTGGAGATCGCGCCGGAGACGAAGGGCTGGGCCGCCGCCATCATGCGGATATGGCTCTCCCAGCTCAGGAAGCGCTTGCCGGACCGCCCGCACGGCGAGGCGCAGTCGAACACCGGCAGATGCTCGTCCTTCAGGTGGGGCGCGCCTTCCAGCGTCATCGCCCCGCACACCCAGGCGTTCGCCGCCTCGATCTCGCGGCGCGAGAAGCCGAGGGCGGCGAGCATGTCGAATTCCGGATCGTCGAGCGCGTCCGGGTCGAGGCCGAGCCGGTTGACGCAGAAATCCTCGCCCAGGGTCCACTTGTTGAAGACGAACTTGATGTCGAAGGCCTGGGCGAGGGCGTCCTCGACCCGCTCGATCATCGCCTCGGTGAAGCCGGCCCGGCGCAGCGCCGCATGGTCGATGGCCGGCGACTCCTCCAGCGAGCCGTTGCCGACGGCGTAGCGGATCATCTCCTCGATCTGCGGCGTGGCGTAGCCCAGGGTGCGCAGGGCCAGCGGCGCCAGCCGGTTGATGATCTTGAAATAGCCGCCGCCGGCGAGCTTCTTGAACTTGACCAGCGCGAAGTCCGGCTCGATCCCGGTGGTGTCGCAGTCCATGACCAGGCCGATTGTCCCGGTCGGCGCGATCACCGTCGCTTGGGCGTTGCGGTAGCCGGCGGTCGCGCCCTTCTCGTAGGCCCGGTCCCACGCCGCGCGGGCGGCGTCGAGCAGCGCCCGGTCCGGGCAGGCCGCCCGGTCGAGCGGGACGGGCAGGACGGCGAGGCCCTCGTAACCCTCGGTCTCGCCCCAGGCGGCGCGGCGGTGGTTGCGCATCACCCGCAGCATGGCGCCGGCGTTCTCGGCGTGGCCGGGGAAGGGGCCGAGCTCGGCGGCCATGTCGGCCGAGGTCTCGTAGGCCGCGCCGGTCATCAGCGCGCTCACCGCGCCGCAGAAGGCCCTGCCTTCGTCGCTGTCATAAGGAAGGCCCGAGGCCATCAAATAGCCGCCGACATTGGCGAATCCGAGGCCGAGCGTGCGGTAGCGGTAGGACAGTTCGGCGATCCGGCGCGACGGGAACTGCGCCATCAGGACGGAGATTTCCAGCGTCAGCGTCCACAGCCGCACGGCATGTTCGAATCCGGCGACGTCGAAGGCTCCGTCGGCCTTGCGGAAGGCGAGCAGGTTGAGCGACGCCAGGTTGCACGCCGTGTCGTCGAGGAACATGTACTCCGAGCACGGGTTCGACGCGTTGATGCGCCCGCCGGCCGGGCAGGTGTGCCACTCGTTGATCGTCGAATCGAACTGGATGCCCGGATCGGCCGACTGCCAGGCGGCCTCGGCGATCTGCCGCCACAGATCGCCGGCATTCACCGTGCGGTGCGCGTCTCCGGTCGTGCGCTTGTAGAGCGTCCATTCGCCGTTCGCCATCGCGGCGTCGAGGAATTCGTTGGTGACGCGCACCGAGTTGTTGGAATTCTGGCCCGAGACCGTGAGGTAGGCCTCCGAATCCCAGTCGGTGTCGTAGGTCGCGAATTCGATCTCCTCGAAGCCCTGCTGGGCGAACTGGATGACCCGCTGGATGTAGTTCTGCGGCAGCATCACCTTGCGCGCCCGGCGGATGGCCTTGCGCAGGCTGGGGTTGGCGCGCGGGTTGAAGGGCTCGGCGCCGTCGAATTCGCGGCAGGCGCGCATGATCTCGTTGAGATGCTTGCGCGCCAGCTTCGAGCCGGCGACCAGCGCGGCGACCTTCTGCTCCTCCTTGACCTTCCAGTTGACGAAATCCTCGATGTCGGGATGGTCGACGTCGACGATCACCATCTTGGCGGCGCGCCGCGTGGTGCCGCCGGACTTGATCGCGCCGGCCGCCCGGTCGCCGATCTTGAGGAAGCTCATCAGGCCGCTGGACTTGCCGCCGCCGGAAAGGGGCTCGCACTCGCCGCGCAGGTTGGAGAAGTTGGTACCGGTGCCCGAGCCGTATTTGAACAACCGCGCCTCGCGCACCCACAGGTCCATGATGCCGCCGTCGTTCACCAGGTCGTCGGCGATCGACTGGATGAAGCAGGCATGGGGCTGGGGGCGCTCGTAGGCCGATGAAGCCCCGGTCAGCGCCCCGGTCTCGTGGTCGACATAGTGGTGGCCCTGGCCGGGGCCGTCGATGCCGTAGGCCCAGTGCAGGCCCGTGTTGAACCATTGCGGCGAGTTCGGCGCCGCCATCTGGCGCGCCAGCATGAAGCGCATCTCGTCGAAATAGGCGCGGGCGTCGGCCTCGCCGTCGAAATAGCCGCCCTTCCAGCCCCAGTAGGTCCAGGTGCCGGCGAGGCGGTCGAAGACCTGCCGGGCGTCGGTCTCGCCGCCGGTCTTCGCATCCGCCTTGGGCGCGCGCCGGGCCAGCCAGTCGGGGACATTCTCTTCCGGGACGGGTTCGAGATCGGCTTCGTCCGCGACGCCGGCCTTGCGGAAATATTTCTGGGCCAGGATGTCGATGGCGACCTGGGACCAGTCTTCCGGCGCCTCGACCCGGTCGTTGCTGAACACGACGGAGCCGTCCGGATTGCGGATCTCGCTCATCGCCTTCCGGAAGGCGATGCCGTCATAGGCATCCCGGCCTTCGACCGTGAACTGGCGCCGGATTTTCATCGGCATCTCCCTGTCCGCCAAACGCCCGGCCGGCGCTGCGACCTCATCCCTATATGTTGGGGCTTTTAGCCCAATTGGAACTATATCTTGATGGAGATAAGAGCAGCTGTCAACATCTAGTAGAAATATTTCGTTTTCCACAAATTCGTGATTGCAACCCACGATATTGCGATTTGCCGTCAGACAGGCACATTTCTTTGAATAGCAATTCAAAATCTTTTTTCAAATCACAGCCGTGCCACCCCGGCCGACCGCAGGGAGAGTTGGGGATCAGGGCCGACCCGAAAGGCCTCTCATCACGGCCCTGGGCCCCGGATCGTCGCTTCGCTCCGTCCGGGGCGGCAATACCAGTGCTTTGGCATTTCCGTCAGTCTGGCGCAGTCGCCGACCTTCGCCGAGACGGAGGATGATCCGCCTACGCCTTCCGCCCGGCCAGCGTCACGCCGACGATGGCCAGGACAACGAGCGCCGCGCCGATCCACTGGGTCGCGCCGAAGGCCTCGCCGAACAGGAATACGGCCATGACGATGGTGAAGACCGGCTCCAGATTCATCACCAGGGCGGTGCGAGATTCGCGCAGGAAGTTGAGCGCGCTGTAAAACATCACGAAGGCCACGCAGATGAAAACGATCGTGCCGGAAAAGGCCGCCCAGCCGGTTGTGCTGTTCGGCCAATGGAAGCCGCCGGAGGCGACGAGGCTGCCGCCATACGCGATGGACGAGCCGAGCACCATCCAGAAGGCCACGGCAACGGGCGACATGCCGTGGCGCATCAGCTTGGCACTGACCAGGATGTTGCCGGAGATCGCCAGCGCCGACACTAGGGACAGCGCGACGCCCGTCGGATTCAACGCGCCCTCGACATCCAGGGCGAGGAACAGGCCGATGAAGGCGACGACGAGGCCGATCAGCATGGTCGGGTGCAGCGGCTCGATCCGCAGCGCGGCCGCCAGCAGCCCGACCAGGAACGGAAACAGGTAGAAGACGAGGATCGACAGGCTCACCGACATCCGGTCGAAGGCTGACAACAGCGCCCAGCCGTTCAGCGAAAACAGGATCGCGCCGAGCACGACCCAGCCCGCCATGCCGCGGGGAATCGCGGGCCAGCTCCGCCGGGCGGCGAACCAGAGACAGAGGAGCGGCACGAGGAACCAGGAGCGCCCGACCAGCACCGTGTCGACCGATACGCCGTGCTGGTAGCTTTCCTTGGCCAGATTGTTGTTGGCGCCGAAGAGGATCGTCGCGATCAGGATCAGCAGGTAGCCGAGCGCCGCCCGGTCGCCCAGCAGGCGGGCGGCCAGAGTACGGGTCGGCGGGTCGGCGGGCGGCGGGTCGGCAGGCGCATTCATGGGCCGCCACCTGTGCCAAGGGCGCGGCGCGCGGGCAAGGTTTTTTGCTCCCCGCGCACTGTCGATCCCGCGGGCTGCGCCGCCCAGCCGACCCGCGCGATGTTGTGCCGGAGCGGCAGTTATCCTATCCTTGCGCCGTGATCCGCTCATGGCGCAACGCCGCAAGTCGAAAGGTCTGGGAAGGCGAGACTCCAAACCGGTTTCGAGGCCTGGACGTCGATGCCGCGATCGATCTGTTGCTGGCGCTCAATGCGGCCGGCGCACTTCGCGACCTGAGCCCGCTCAAGAGCGTCGGGCTGCACAAGCTCGAGGGCGCGCGCAAACCAATGGGCCATGACAGTAAACGGGCCGTGGCGGATTTGTTTCGAGTTCCGGGCGGGCGACGCCTACGAAGTCGAGATCGTCGATTACCACAGGGGATGAACGCGATGCTTCCGGTTTCCCATCCCGGCCGGTTGTTGAGGCGCGAACTCGATGCCAGAGGCCTGAGCGCAAACCGGTTTGCGCGCGCCCTCGGCGTATCGCCGGGCCGCGTGACGGAGATTCTGAACGGCCGCCGTTCGATCACCGCCGACACCGCGGTTCGCCTCGGCCTCTTTTTCGGCAACGGCGCGTCGTTCTGGTCCGGGCTCCAGAGTCAGTACGACATCGCGCGGGTCGAACGGGACCGCGGCGCCGAGATCGCCGGGCATGTGCGCCCGGCGGACGCCGCTTAGAGCGTCTGCCGCCCCGCACCGCTGGACGGCGGGCCGGAGGCTTGCCATATACTCCGGCGCACGCATCACCGCCTTTGCCGCGACGGGAGCGCTTTACGCCTTGGGCACGCATATCGGCACCCGCATCTATACCGCCCTCAACGGCCTGCAGGTCGGCGAGGACGATCAGGGCAACCGCTATTATGTCGAGCGCCACGAGCCGCAGGGCCGGCGCCGCAAGCGCTGGGTCATCTACAACGGCGAGCGCGAGGCTTCGCGGGTGCCGCCGGAATGGCACGGCTGGCTGCATTATATGGTCGACGAAACGCCGGACGAGGCGCCCGTCGCGCGCCGGCCCTGGCAGGCCGAACACCGGCCCAACCTGACCGGCACGCCCGAGGCGTGGCACCCGCCGGGCAGCGAATACGAAGAGGGCCCGCGCGACGCGGCGACCGGCGACTACGAACCGTGGCGGCCCTCCTAGAGGCAGGCCCGGCGGCGCGCGCATAGCGGCCGGAGCGTCCGGCGCCGCGCAATCGCCGCAATTCCCGCGGCATAAATCCCCTTACATAGAGAACGCCCGGGTCGACAATGGATACGCGCCCATGAGGGAAAACCGCACCGTCCTTGCGCTCACCGGCGCGTTCGCCATTGCGCTGGTCCTGCTCGGCATGGTTTTCGGGCTGGCCGCGGGCGACGGCGTCCGCAGCGGCTACCTGCTCCACGCGACCTACGACCAGGCCGACGGGCTGGCCGTCGGCGCGCCCGTGTTTCTCGCCGGAGTCCGGGTCGGTACGGTCGAGCGCATGAGCCTGGATCCGCAGCGCTTCAAGGCGCGGGTCGCCCTGCGGATCGACGAGGCCGTGGGCGTGCCGGAAGAGAGCGCCGCCATGATCGTCAGCGACGGCGTGCTGGGCGGCAAATCCGTCAAGATCGAGCCGGGCTCCGGCGACGACATGATGGCGAAGGGCGGCGCGTTCGAACTGGTGCAGGACGCGGTCATCGTCGAGAGCCTGCTCGAGCGGATCGTGGAGGCTGCCGCCGCGGTGCGCCGGGCCGGCCCGGACAGGTAGGAGGCGCCGTCGTGGGACAGAGGCTGATCGAAACGGTGATGGGCGCGGTGGTCCTGGCGGTGGCCGTCCTGTTCCTGGTCTTCGCCTGGAACACCGCCGATCTGCGCCCGGTCGAGGGCTACACGCTGAAGGCCGGCTTCGCGTCCGTGGGCGGGCTCGCGCCGGGCAGCGACGTGCGGATCGGCGGGGTGAAGGTCGGCTCGGTGACCGGCCAGCGGATCGATCCGGAGAGCTATCGCGCAGAAATCAGTTTCACGGTGCGCGCCGGCCTCGCGCTGCCGGCGGATACCGAGGCGTCGGTGACCAGCGACGGATTGCTCGGCGGCAAATATCTGCGGCTCGTCCCCGGCGTGTCGAAGCAGCGCCTGGCGCCGGGCGATACGCTTGCGAAAACGCGCGACGCGCTGGCGCTGGAAGAGTTGCTGGCGCGCGCGATATTCCTGCTCGCCGAGCCGCCGCATACCGATTCGCCGCGCGGGGCGGACGGCGGCGGCGGGACCGGGAAAGAGGACGCGCAATGACCGAGACGCAGCGCGCCATGGACTCCGGGTCGCGGCCCGGCGAACAGGGCTGGGACCCCGACCGCTACGCCCAGCAGGCGCGCTTCGTCGCCGATCTCGGGATGCCGGTCGTCGAGTTGCTGGCGCCGCAAAGCGGCGAGAGGATCCTCGACCTGGGCTGCGGCGACGGCGCGCTCACCCTCAAGCTCCGGGACATGGGCGTCGACGTGACCGGCGTCGACGCCAGCGCGCCGCAGATCGAGGCCGCCCGGGCGCTGGGCCTTGATGCGCGGGTCATGGACGGGCAAAGGCTCGACCTGCCGGCGGAAACCTTCGATGCGGTCTTCTCCAACGCGGCGCTGCACTGGATGGACGAAGATCCCGACGCCGTGATCCGCGGCGTCTGGCAGGCGTTGAAGCCCGGCGGCCGCTTCGTCGCCGAAATGGGCGGCGGCGACAATGTCGGACGCATCCGCCGGGCGGTCGAGGCCGCCTTCCGCCGGCGCGGCCTGAACCCGGACCTCTACAATCCCTGGTATTTCCCGGAGCCCGACGAATACAGGGTGCGGCTCGAAAGCGTCGGCTTCGCGGTGCGGGATATCAGGCTGATCGACCGGCTGACCCGGCTGCCCGGCGACCTGGGCGGCTGGCTCGACACCTTCGCGGAGAGCTGGCTGGCGGCGCTGGAGCCGGCCGAGGCCGATGCGGTCAAGGCCGAGGTGGCGCGGGAGGTCGAGCCGGCGCTGCGCGACGCCGACGGCGTCTGGACCGCAGACTATGTCCGCCTGCGGTTCGCCGCCGACAAGCCGCGCTAGCCGCGGACAGACAAAGAAACCGTGGGTGCCTGTCCCATAGCCGGCATGAACATTCCCGCTCTCGTCGGAGCCGGCGCTGCACGCCTGCTTGTGGCGATTTCGCTGTCAATCGCCCTTGCAGCCGGCCCCGCAGGCGCGCAGCAGACCCGGCCAGATACCGGAACCGTCGATCCGGGGACGACGCAAGAGGAAGCGCCCGAAGAGCCGTTCGAGCCGGATCTGCAGGAGGTCGTCCTCCAGGGCCTGGACAAGGAAACGGCCCGCATCCTCTCCTTCGGCGGCCGGGTCGGCGAGACCGTGCGCTTCCGGACCCTCGATATCGCGATCCGGCGCTGCCAGCGGACGCCGCCGGACGAGCCGCCGGAACGCGCGGCCTTCCTGCAAATCTACGATGTCGACCCGGATACCGGGAAACGGACGATGGCGTTCAGCGGCTGGATGTTCAAATCCAAGCCGGCCCTCTCCGCGATGGACCATCCGATCTACGACGTCTGGGTGAAAGACTGCAAATAGCGCTCGAAGACGCTCTCCGGCAGCGTGCGGGGAAATTCGGCCTCGCCCGACAGCGCGTCGTCCAGCCGGCGCCGGTACTCCTGGCGCGTCACCTCGATCGCGCCGAAACGCGCCAGATGGTCGGTCAGGAACTGGGTGTCGAGCAGCCGGTAGCCGGCATGGGCCAGCCGGGCGACGAGATGGACCAACGCGACCTTGCTGGCGTCGGACTCCCGCGTGAACATGCTCTCGCCGAAGAAGGCGCCGGCGATCGTGACGCCATACAGGCCGCCGACCAGCGCATTGCCCCGCCAGCATTCGACGGAATGGGCGAATCCGGCGCGGTGAAGCTCGCCGTAGGCGCGCAGAATGTCGTCGTTGATCCATGTTTCGCGCCGGTCGCGGCGCGGTGCGGCGCAGGCCTGCATCACCCGTTCGAACGCCGTATCGGCGCGCACCGCCAGCCCGGCATTGCGCACCGTGCGCCGCAGCCGCCGCGGAATGTGGAAGCCGTCCAGCGGGATGATGCCACGCCACTCGGGATCGACCCAGACGATGTCGGAATCGCCGCGCGCTTCGCCCATGGGAAACAGGCCGCTGGTATAGGCGCGGAGCAACAGTTCGGGCGTCAGGCGGTATTCCATCGCCGGTAACCTGTTGAGAGGATATCAGCCCGCGGCCTGCCCCGCGACATAGTCCTCGAGCCAGCGGATATCGTAGCGGCCGTTGATGAAGTCGTTCTGGGCCGTCAGCTCCTGATGCAGCGGGATGGTCGTGCGCACGCCGGTGATGACGAACTCCTCCAGGGCGCGCCGCAGCCGCATCAGGCATTCGTTGCGCGTCGCGCCGTGGACGATCAGCTTGGCGATCATGCTGTCGTAATAGGGCGGCACGGAATAGCCGGCATAGAGGCCCGAATCGACCCGGACGCCCAGGCCGCCCGGCGGATGATATTCGACGATCCGGCCCGGCCAGGGCGCGAAGGTCGCCGGGTCCTCGGCATTGATCCGGCATTCGATGGCGTGGCCCTGGAAATCGATGTCCTCCTGCCGGAAGGAGAGCGGCGCGCCGTCGGCGATGCGGATCTGCTCGCGCACGATGTCGATGCCGCTGATCGCTTCCGAAACCGGATGTTCGACCTGGAGGCGCGTGTTCATCTCGATGAAATAGAACTCGCCGTTCTCGTATAGGAACTCGAGCGTCCCGGCGTTGCGGTAGCCGAGCCGGCGGATGGCGGTACAGCCGATCTCGCCGAGCCGCTCGCGTTCGGCGGCGTTGAGGGCGGGGGAGGGCGCCTCCTCCAGCACCTTCTGGTGCTTGCGCTGGAGCGAACAGTCGCGCTCGCCGAGATGGACGACGCCACCTTGCTCGTCGGCTACGATCTGCAATTCGATATGGCGCGGGTTGGCCAGGTACTTTTCCAGATAGACGCTCTCGTCGCCGAAATTGGCCTTGGCCTCGCGCCGGGCGAGGTTGATCTGCTCGGCCAGCGTGTCCGCGGTTTCGGCAACCTTCATGCCCTTGCCGCCGCCGCCGCCGGCCGCCTTGACGAGCACGGGATAGCCGATGCTCTCGGCGGTCTGCCGGGCGTCTTCGGGGGAGCCGACGGCGCCGTCGCTGCCCGGAACGACCGGCACGCCGGCCTCGACCATCGTTTTCTTGGCGGCGACCTTGTCGCCCATGGTCTGGATATGCTGCGGCGACGGCCCGATGAAGGCGATGCCGTGCGCTTCGACAATCTCGGCAAAATACGCGTTCTCCGAAAGGAAACCGTAGCCCGGATGGATCGCCTCGGCGCCGGTGATCATCGCGGCGCTGACGATATTCGGAATGTTGAGATAGGAGTCCGCCGACGGTGCCGGGCCGATGCACACGCTTTCGTCCGCGAGGCGGACATGCATGGCGTTCTCGTCGGCGGTCGAATGCACCGCGACCGTGTGGATGCCCATTTCGCGGCAGGCGCGATGGATGCGCAGGGCGATCTCGCCGCGGTTGGCGATCAGGACTTTCTCGAACACGGGCTCGCGGTTTCTGATCGGTGCGGGAGGCGGGTCAGTGCGGCCTCCCGGGCTATTCGACGATCGCCAGAACGTCGCCGAATTCGACCGGGACGCCGTTTTCGACGACGATCTGCGTGACGGTGCCGGCGTGCGGCGCCTTGATCTCGTTGAAGGTCTTCATGGCCTCGACGAGCATCAGCGTCTGGCCGACGCTCACCGTATCGCCGACGCCAATGAAAGTCGCGGCGCCCGGTTCGGGCGAGAGATAGACGGTGCCGACCATGGGCGAGGTGACGGCGCCGGGATGGTCTGCGGCAACGGCCGCCGGCACATCGGGAGCGGGCGTTGCCGCCGGCGGCGGGGAGGCGCCGGCCCCGGCCGGCCCGGCGCCCGGCGCCGGCGGTGCGGTGTAGGCGACCGCCCCGGCCTGCTGGCGGGCGACCCGGATCCGGAGGTCGCCGTCGTCGTATTCGATCTCCGTCAGCCCGGTCTCGTCCAACAATTCCGCGAGGCGGCGCACGCTGTCCACGCTGTCATTGTCGATCGTCTTGGACATGAAGGTGCTCCGTGCGGACAGGCGGGGCGGCCGGGCGGCGGGGCGCCGCGGACCGGCTCACCCTTTCCCCGGCCCTTTCCCCGGCGAAGAACCGGTCGCCGATAAGTGCAGCGCCAGCGCCTGAAGCGCAAGCCGGTAACTGTCCGCCCCGAAGCCGGAAATCGCGCCGAGCGCCGCCTGGGCGATATAGGACCGGCGGCGGAAGGATTCACGGGCGTGGACGTTCGACAGATGCACCTCCACGGTCGGCAGGCCGACCGCGCGGACCGCGTCGAGCAGGGCGACCGACGTGTGGGTGAACGCGCCGGCGTTGATGACGATGCCGCTGCAGCGGCCGGCGGCGGCGGCGTGGATGAGCTCGACCAGTTCGCCTTCGTGATTGCTCTGGCGGCAATCGACCTCCAGCCCCAACTCCGCGCCCCAGACCCGGCACTGTTCCTCGATCTCCGGCAGGGTCGCCGCACCGTAGATTTCCGGCTCCCGGCTGCCCAGAAGATTAAGGTTCGGGCCGTTCAGTAAAAGGACAGTGTGCATCGGAGCAGTTGTGGCTGTTCTGCCGGGTTTGTCTTGCAGGCCGGTACATTATTGCTACGCCGCCTGCGAGTGTACTCAAAGATAGTGCTCAAGTTTCAAAATATCCAACAAGTTCGGCCTTTCAGGCCGTCACGTCTGCCGCATCCGGTTGATCCGGCGGCGGAGCCGGCCCATCTGTTGCCGGCACGGAGGGGCGGGCGGATATGAGCGGATACGATTTCGATTTCTTTGTCATCGGCGCGGGGTCGGGCGGCACGCGGGCGTCCCGGATTGCGGCGGCGCACGGCGCGCGGGTCGGCGTCGCGGAGGAGCGCCATCTCGGCGGCACCTGCGTTAATGTCGGCTGCGTGCCGAAAAAGCTGTTTACCTATGCCGCCCATTTCGCCGAGGATTTCGAGGACGCGGCGGGCTTCGGCTGGACCGTCGGGCCGCGCCGCCATGCCTGGCCGGCGCTGATCGCCAACAAGAACCGTGAAATCGCCCGGCTGAACGGCATCTACGAGCGGCTGATCGCCGGGCCCGGCGCCGAAATCTTCGACGCCCGCGCCAAGTTCCTCGACCCGCATACGCTGGATGTCGGCGGCCGGCGCGTGACGGCCGACAAGATTCTGATCGCCGTCGGCGGCCGGCCCTTCGTGCCCGACATACCGGGCCGCGAGCATGTCATCACGTCGGACGACGCCTTCTTCCTGCCGGACCTGCCCGAACGGATCGTCATCGTCGGCGGCGGCTACATCGCGGTCGAGTTCGCGGGCATCTTCACCGGGCTCGGCGCGCAGGTAACCCAGATCTACCGTGGCGAACCGTTCCTGCGCGGCTTCGACGACGATGTCCGGCAGTTTCTTGCCGATGAAATGGTCAAGAAAGGCGTCGATCTGCGCTTCAACGCCGATGTCCGGCGCGTGGCGCGCCGGCCGGGCGGCGGCTATTCCGTCGACCTGGGGGACGGTGCGGCGGTCGAGGCCGACCTGGTCATGTATGCAACCGGGCGGGTGCCGAACACCGGCGGCCTGGGCCTGGAGGCGGCCGGCGTCGCGACCGGCCGGAACGGGGCTGTAACCGTCGATGCGGACTGGCGGACCAATGTCGGCAACATCTTCGCGATCGGCGACGTGACCGACCGGCTCCAGTTGACCCCGGTTGCGATCCAGGAAGGCCATGCGCTGGCCGACGCGCTTTTCAACCCGTCCGGGAAGACCGTTGGATATGAATTTGTTCCATCGGCAGTTTTCAGCCAGCCGGAAATCGGTACGGTGGGCTATACGGAGGCGGAGGCACGGGCGAAATTCGGCGCGCTCGACATCTACCGCTCGACCTTCCGGCCGATGAAGCACACGCTCTCCGGCCGCGACGAACGCGGTCTGATGAAGCTGGTCGTATTGCGCGAGACGCAGCGGGTGGTCGGGCTGCATGTCGTCGGCCCGGGCGCCGGCGAGATGACCCAGGGTTTCGCCGTGGCGATCAACATGGGTGCGACCAAGCGCGATTTCGACGCCACCATCGGCATTCATCCGACCGCGGCAGAGGAACTGGTGACCATGCGCGAGCCGGCTCCCGATCCGGTGCCCCTGGCGGCCGAATAGCCCCGGACCCGAAGCGTTTACCCGAGGCGTTTACGGGCGGCGCGACGCCGCGGTTGAACGGCGCGCCGAACGCGGCTTTACTGCGGCGGCAATTGAACAGGGAGGCCCCGCCCCATGCCGGAAGGATCCGTCGTCGTCAGCCCCGAGGGCATTGCCGACAAGGTCGTCGCCATCCGCGAGAAATGGCACACCAAGAAACATCCGTTTTTCCAGGCCATGCTCGACGGCTCGCTGCCGTTGCGCGCGCTCGGCGTCTACATGGCCCAGCATTTGAAATTCGTGAACTATGTCGTGCCGTCGTTCGGATTCCTCTATTGGCGCGGCCCGTCCGACATCCGGCGCATGATCGCGGAAAACATGGCCGAGGAAGAAGGGCTGATGGCGATTCCCAAGCCGGGGCATGTGCCGCACGACCATTTCGAGATGATCACGGATTTCTGCCGCCACGCCGGCCTGTCGGACGCGGAGATCGAGAACACCCGGCCGACTCCCGGCTGGTGGGCGCGCACCCTGCATTACTGCCATGTCAACCGGGAGGAGCCGCTTGGCGTCGCGCTCGCCATGGCCTCGACCCAGGAAGGCCAGCAGGTCGCGCTCAACAACGAGATCACCATTCCGTCTTTCGCCAAACACTACGGCCTGACGAAGGACGATCCCGAAATCGGTTTCTTCGTCGAGCATGCCGAGGCCGACCTGGAGCATTCCACGCGCCAGCTCAACCTGTGCGCGAAATATATCCGGACGCCGGAGGAAGCCGCCCGGGCGATCGAGGTCTGCGAGACCGCCGTGCGCCTGCGCTGGGCCTCGACCAACGATATCTGGCGCGGGGAAGTGCTGGGCGAGACCGACATGCTGCCCGACGGCGTCAGCGGCTGACCGCGCGCGCTTCGCCCTTCGATACGCCGCCTGCGGCGGCTACTCAGGGTGAGGGTGAAGGAGTAACTCGAACCCTTCTCCCTCATCCCGAGTAGGCGCGTCAGCGCCGTATCGAGGGACGAGCGGTCTCGAAATCATCCCGCTTCCCGGAGCCGGACTGCATCGGGGTTTTCCCCGGAAATCTGCACCAGCGCGCCGATCCGGTCGGCCGCCGTTTTGTAGTCCGCCAGGGCGAACAGGGCGCGGTCGGCCTCCGCATAGTCGGCCATCGCGTCCTGCAATTCTGCGATTGCCACGCTCAGCCGCGGCGGGTAACCGGCGTCGGACACCGCCTCGCCGGCAAAGCGCATCTCGGCGGCGCGCCGCCGGCCGTGGCGCAGAACCCGCTCGAACACATAATCGGCCCTGGCCGCCCAGTCGATTTCCGGATCGCTTTTCTGGAGGGAGGCGAGCACGGCGCCGTCCGCGCCGTATTGCCGGGCGGCCAGCATGCTTTCCACGACGATCGCCTCGATGCCCTTGACGATGACGCTGCGGCACAGCTTGACCGCCGCTGCCGCGCCGAACCTTTCGCCGACGACGGCGAGGACCATGCCGAAGGGGCCCAGGATGTCCTGCGCCTGCATCGCCGCCGGCCCGGCCAGCAGCACCTCGCTCGCCACGCCGTTCTCAATGACCGGCGCCATGATCGTCGCTTCGACATAGCGGGCGCCGGCCGCCTCGACGAGCGCGGCGCCGGTCTCCTTCTCGCGCGGCGAAACCGAGTTCATGTCCATGAACAGCTGTCCGGCCCGCAGATGGCCCGCCGCTTCCGCCGCCACGGCGCGCGCCGCATCGGCCGGAACCAGCGACAGGACGATCACGGCCCCGTCGATCGCCTCTCCCGCCGTGGCGCGGACCGCCACGCCGTCGGCCGCCGCATTCGCGCGGATGGCCGCGCCTTCGGGCGTCGGCACGAGGATATCGTAGGTCGAGACCGTCGCGCCGGCCCGGGCCAGCCCGGCGCCGAAGGCGCGGCCCGCTTCGCCGTAACCGATGACGCCGATGCGTGTCGTCATGCTATAACCCTGTCGTTCGGTAGGCCGGAGCGCGCTACTCTAGGGCGGCGCGCCCGCTCGGGAAACCGTTGGAAGGGAAGATCGGCGTGAGATTTGCCGGAATCGAGGCCGTCACCTACGGCGTGACCAACCTGCCGAAAGCGCGGCGCTTCTGGGCCGATTTCGGGCTTGAGGAACGGGCCGGCGGTAAGGCGTCCGCAGAATTTGCGGCGGCGAACGGAGCGCGCGTGATCCTCAAGCGCCGGGGCGACCGGTCGCTGCCGCCGCCGGTCGAGGCCGGGCCGTCGGTCCGGCTGTTGACCTGGGGCCTGGAGACCGCCGAGGACGTCGAGGCGGTGCGGCAGCGGCTGGCCGGCGCAGGCTGCCTCGCCGACGGGCCGGGCGTGCGGACGGTCGACCCGGCCGGCTTCGCCCTTGAATTCGTCGTGTCCGAAACCCGGATGCCCGAGGTTGCGCCGTCGCCTGCCAACGCGCCGCAGGATATCAACCGGATCGACGCCCGCGCCGGCTTCTACGAGCGGGCCGCGCCACTGAAGATCGGCCATATCGTGCTCAACGTGCCGGACGCCGCCGCCTCGGCCGCTTTCTATCGCGAGGTTCTCGGCTTCCACCTGTCCGACGCCTACGACAATGGCAGCGTGTTCCTGCGCTGCGCGCCGCGCCACAGCCATCACAACCTGTTCCTGCTGCAATCGCCGACCGGCCGGCCGGGCATCAATCATCTGGCCTTCGCCGTGCGCGACATCCACGAGATGTTCGCCGGCGGCCAGCGTATGAGCAGCCTCGGATGGAAGACCGCGGTCGGGCCGGGCCGGCACCGCATTTCCTCCTGTTATTTCTGGTATGTGCACAATCCCTGCGGCGGCCTCGCCGAATATTTCTGGGACGAGGATTACCTCACGGAGGATTGGGAGCCCCAGCTCTGGACGCCGGGGCCGGAGGTCTTCGCCGAATGGATGCTGCCGAAGGGCCTGCCGCTGCGGAAGACCCGCCCGGCGCGCTGAACCGGCCCGACCGGGCCGCCGGCGGATAGCGCGCCCCGGTGTATACGGGCTTGCGTGCGTACGGGCTTGCGCGGTCCGGCGATTCCGCCTATCGCCGGGTCGATATGAGACGCCCGATATTGTCGGCATTGCTGATTGCGTCGATGGCCGCGCCGGCGCTGGCCGCGGTGCCGACCGACGAACTTCCAGGCAATCTGAACTGCCAGCAGGTGCCGGAACGCGGCTGGACGGTCTGCGCGTCGACGGTACGGCTGCCCATTTTCCCGGAGAAACCGGGCGATACGACCGTCTTCTTCCATCCGCGCCATGCCGCCGACGGCGATCCGAAGACCGCCTGGTCGCCCGGCCAGCGCGGCCTCAACCTCGGCACCCTGATCGAGCTTCGTTTCACGGAAGTCCGGCGTATCCGCTATCTCGCCCTGTGGAACGGCGACGGCCGGTCGCCGAAAGCCTGGGCCGACAACGGACGGCTGCGCCAGGCGCTGATCCAGACGTCGGACGGCCTCACCGACAGGGTCGACCTCGTCGCGCGCAACGGCATGCAGATGATCGTGCTGTCGCGGCCGGTGGACACGCTCTGGATTCGCCTGGTCGCGACGGCCGCCACGCCGGGAAAACGCCACCGCCCGTTTGCGATCAGCGAGTTCCGGCCGTCCGACGGCCGGCGCGGACCGGACGTGCCGGTGGTGGACGCGGCCATGGTCGACGACTGGCTGCCGGCGCCGCCGAAAGACGGGAACCGTTAAAGGGCCCTCACGGCGCGGAGCGGCCAATCCAGTCCGGCCGGCCGGCATCGGCGCGTTTAGCCGGTACACAAGCGGGGGCCGGATCGCCTAGTCTGCCGGCCATGACCGACCGAAACGATCCCCGAACCGATTTGGGCGGCTTCATCGCCCGCCACGGGCTGTGGACCGACGACCAGGCGCGCTGCGCCCGGGAGATCGCCGCGCGCGCCCGGGCCGAAAATCTGCAGCTGGTTCGGCTCGCCTGGTCCGACAGCCACGGCCATGTCCGCGCCAAGGCGCTGACCCTGCCGGCGTTCGAGGCGGCGCTTGCCGACGGCCACAACATCAACGTGGCGCTCTGGACGCTCGACGCGTCGGGCAGCCGCGTCTTCGCCTCCTTCACGCCGGGCGGCGGCATGGACCTGCCGGAGATGACGGGTTCGCCCAACCTGATCGCGGTGCCCGATCCGGCGACCTTCCGCATCCTGCCCTGGGCGCCGGGCGTCGGCTGGGTCCTGTGCGACGAGTATTTCCGCGACGGCGCGCCGTTTCACTTTTCCGCCCGCCGGGTGCTGCGCCGGACGCTCGACGCGCTGGCGGCGCGCGGCCTGGGCGCAGCCGTCGGCGTCGAAGTGGAGTGGTATCTCCTCAAGCTGCTCGACGACACCCTCGCCGAGGAGAATATCGGCATCCTGGGGCAGCGCGGCAGCCCGCTGCCGGCCGCGCCGCACGATTCCGGTTTCTCCTACCACAGCGAGAGCAACCTGGACCTCATGCAGCCGGTCCTGAGCACGCTGGTTTCCCATTACGATGCGCTGGGACTGGGACTGCGCTCGATCGAGAACGAATGGGGCGCCGGGCAGGTGGAATGCACCTTTGCGCCTGCGGACGTCATGCGGGCCGCGGACGACTATGTCCTGTTCCGCACGGCGACCCGGCAAATCTGTCGGCGAACGGGTCATATGGCGAGTTTCATGGCGGCGCCCGGGCGCCGCGGCCTGTATCCGAGCGGCTGGCATCTGCATTTTTCCCTGCGCGACGGGAGCGGCGCCAACGCCCTGACGCCGGAGACCGGTGCCGATTCCCGGACAGGGCCGCTATCCGGTCCGCTGTCCGATCCGCTGTCGCCGCTCGGCATGAGTTTTCTCGCCGGCCTGCTGGAACATGCGCTGGAAGGCGTCGTTTTCGGCTCGCCGACGGTCAACGGCTACCGCCGGTTCCGGCCGTTTTCGCTCGCCCCCGACCGCGTGACCTGGGGCTTCGACCATCGCGGCACGATGGTGCGGGTGCTGGGCGGCGCGGGCGATCCGGCGACGCGCTACGAGAACCGGATCGGCGAGCCGGCGGCCAATCCGTACCTTTTCATCGCCGCCCAGATCGCTGCCGGGCTGGACGGCCTGGCGCGCGGGACCGATCCGTGGCCGGCCGACGACGCGCCCTATACCGCCGACCGTCCGATGCTGCCGACCGGCCTGCCGGCGGCGCTCGAAGCGCTCGAAGGCTCGGCGCTCTACCGCGAGGCTTTCGGCGACGCCTATATCGACTATTATCTGGCCTTGAAACGGGCCGAGATGGCCCGCTTCGACGCCTTCCTCTCCGAAACCGGCGCCGATCCCGCCGCCGGCGTCACGGAGTGGGAAGTCAACGAGTATTTCGATGCGTTCTGACGGACAGCCCGGGAGGCGCCGATGACGACGCAGCAGAAGCCGCTCCCGCTCGACCGGGTCCACGATTTCGACGCCCTGGTGCACGAGGACAAGGTGCACCGGTCGCTCTATACCGACCCGGCGATCTTCGATCTGGAAATGACGCGCATCTTCGGCGCGGTCTGGGTCTTTCTTGCCCACGAAAGCCAGGTGCCGCGGCCGAACGATTTCGTACGCGCCCGGCTCGGCCTGCGGCCGCTCATCGTGGTGCGCGATGCGAACGGCGTGCTGCGCGCGCTGTACAACCGCTGCACCCACCGCGGCGCCACCGTGTGCCGGCAGGACCGGGGATCGGCCAGGGCGTTCCAGTGCCCCTATCACGGCTGGACCTACCTCAATACCGGCAAGCTTTCCGGCGTGCCCTGGCCGGAAGGCTACAGTTGCGATTTCTCCCGGCCCGAATTCAACCTGATGCAGGTGCCGCGGGTCGAAAGCTACCGCGGCTTCGTGTTCGGCACCCTGAACGCCGATGCGCCGGCGCTGACCGACTATCTCGGTCCGGTCCGCCGGCCGCTCGACGAATGGCTCGACCGGCATCCCGGCGGCGCGCTCGAGGTGCGTGAGGCCAATCGGCTGAAATTCAACGGCAACTGGAAGCTGCTCTACGACAACTCCTGCGACGGCTATCACGTCGTCTTCTCGCACCGCTCGCTGCTGATGATGGAAAACCGCTTTCAGGAGGGCGACGGCAAGGGCATGTCCTATTACAAGGACAGCCCGGACACCGGGCCGGTGAAGCTCTACTCCTTCCCGAACGCGCATCATTTCAAGGACAAGCGCGACGCGATTCCGAAGCGCCCCGGCGCCCTGTGGGAGATCGAGGGGCTGCATCCCGGCATGGAGCATTACGAGGCGGCCTTGCGCCGCGACTTCCCGGACCGGGCCGACGCATTGCTCGACCTCGCGTCCTCGGAGCCGGTCAACATCAACGTGTTTCCCAATCTCCACATCCTGGGCAACCATATCCAGGTCAGCGAGCCCCTGACGGTGACGGAGACCGCGACGACCTGGTACGGCACCGCCGTGGTCGATCCGGACGGCGAGATCGGCGACGCGCTGGGCCCGATCAACGCCCTGCGCATGCGCACCCAGGAGCAGTTCCCGACCTTCGGCGAGGTCGACGATCTGGCCAATTTCGAGCAGATCCAGGCCGGGCTCGCGGCCGAGGAAGACGCGTGGATCTACATGCACCGCGGCCTCGGCCTGCCCGAGCGCTACAGCGCGGCCGAAGGCGGCACGACTGTCGGTCCGGCGACCGACGAGGTCTTCATGCGCGACTATATGCGGGTCTACCGGCGGCTGATGCAGACCGAGCCGAACATCGCGCCGACCCGGGACGTTTCCTGATGGGGGCGGCGGCCGAACGCGATCCGTCGACAAGCTCCTGGTATGTCGGCGACGCCTTCTACCGGGAGCTCGTCGAGGCCTTCACCGATTGGGACCGGGACGAGCTTGCAATCGCCGACCCGGCCCGGCGCGATGCCGCCCGCGCCTTTCTCGAACGCGAGGCCCGCTTGCTCGACCGGGGCCGGCTCGAGGACTGGCTGGCGCTCTTCGCGCCCGAATGCGCCTACTGGATTCCCGGTACGCCTGAGAGGGGCGACCCGCGGCGGGAAATCACCGTCGCCTTCCACGACCGCCGCCAGCTCGAGGACCGGATCTACCGGCTGCGCACCGGCTATGCCTGGTCGCAGAGCCCCGAAAGCAGGACCGTGCGCTCGGTCACTAACGTCGAGCTGTTCGCGACCGATGACGCCGGCATCGTCATGGCGCGCTCGAATTTCCACATCGCCGAACTGCTCGACGGCGACCTGCGCCACTGGGCCGGCTGGGCCGGGCACCGGCTGGCGACAACCGGCGGCGGCTTCTCGATCCTCGCCAAGCAGGTCAACCTGATCGACTGCGACCGGAATCTGAGGAACCCGAGCATTACGTTCTAGGCGGCGTTCCGGCAGATACCTCGCCGCGTCACGCTGGATGGAGCACAGCGGAAATTCGGCCGACGAGTGTAGGGGAGGGTTTGAAACCCTCCCCTACCGGCCTACGCCGGCATGCAGTCCTAGTCCCGGTCAGCCGGCGCGGCGCGACGGGGGTGTGGAGGTATCGCCGGGAATTCGATCGAATGCGCGGGTGCTCGCCCGCAGCCGCTACTTCCGCGTGCGGAAGCGGCGGTGGCAGGCGCCGCAGCCGGATTTTGCCATGACGCCGAACTGGGCGGCGATTTCGCCCATGTCGCCAAGCTCCGTGACCAGGGCGAGCTCGTTTGCCGCCTCCTGCAGCGCCGCGGTGGTGGCGACGAAATCGTCCCAGCTTTCCCAGATATCCGGTCGCGCCCGGGTTTCGCCTGCCTCGGGGCCGCTTCCCTTCGGGAACAGGTGCGGCAGGACCGGCGCGAGCGCGGCAAGGGCGCGGGCATGGCCGGCGACGAGCTTGCCGTTTTTCGCGGCCATGCCGGCCCTGATGCCGTTCATATGGGCGCCGATCGAGGCCATGACCGCTTGGCGGGTCTGGATCGCGTCTCCCGGATCGAGGGCCCTGGCGGGCGCGGACAGGAACGCGCCGGCCATGATCGCGCCGGCGAGCACGATGCCGGCAATCGCTCGTTTCGTATGGGACTGTTTCGCCATCGTCTCCTCCATGATCGGTCCCGCCGCGCCGAACGGCAGATGAAGTACCACTATACAGCGTCCGGCGGGCGACCGCACGGCTCTCGGGTGCGGGAATCGGACCGGGACGCTTCGATATCGGCGATACAGTTAGGGAAGCGGGTCATTGACAGGGCGTCGGGCGGCGTGTGAATCGGGCGCACACACCGAATGCAAGCCCCCCTTCGCCGCATCGAAAGGACAGGCCCGTGAGCCGGTACCCCCGCGCCGTCTGCGTTTATTGCGGCTCCCGCAGCGGCAATGAACCCGCGTGGAAAGAGGCCGCGGCGGCCCTCGGCGCCGGCCTGGCGGCGCGCGGCATCGACATGGTCTACGGCGGCGGCAATGTCGGCCTCATGGGCGCCGCCGCCGATGCCGCCATGGCTGCGGGCGGACGGGTGACCGGCATTATCCCGCGCGATCTGGAAGCGCGCGAGCAAGGCCACCGCGCCGTGAGCGAACTGCATGTCGTGGACTCGATGCACGAACGCAAACTGCTGATGGCGAAACTGTCAGACGCCTTCGTCTCGCTGCCCGGCGGCCTCGGCACCCTCGACGAGACCTTCGAGATCCTGACATGGCGCCAGCTTCGGTTCCACGACAAGCCGATCGTGCTGGCGGATATCGGCGGATACTGGCAGCCGCTGCTCGACCTGCTGAACGCGCAGGTCGAACACGGCTTTGTCGATCCGGCCCATCTCTCGCTGATGACCGTCGTGCGGTCGGTGGAAGACGTCTTCGCCGTGCTGGAATCCGCCGGGCCGTAGCCCGCGCCGAACCGCCGCTCGAAAAACCGGTCCCGCTGCCCGATATTGTCGCCACCGGTCCGTCAGGAAAGGTTGCCGCCATGCCGTCATACCCCGTCGCCGATATCCTCACGACGCGCAAGACCACCAAGGTCATGTTCGATCCCGAGCGTCCGGCCGCGCCGGAAACCGACCGGGAGACCATCGAATCGCTCATCGCCCTGGCGGGGTGGGCGCCGTTTCACAAGCCGGCGCACCGGGTCCACTGGCGCGGCACCCGGACCATCGAGCCCTGGCGCTTCCATCTTGCCGACGCCGCGACCTGCCGGCGCCTGATCGGCTTCGTTCAGGACAACGCCGAAAAGGCCGGCCGCGTGCCCCAGATGCTCGCCGCGGCCGAGGCGCTGATCCTCGCGACCTGGCTGCCCAATCCGCCGGAAAACGGCGACGATGGCCTGAACGGCGGTCTGTTCGAGCCGACGATGGCGAACATGGAGCATATCGCGGCGGCGAGCGCGGCGGTCCAGTCCTTCCTGCTGGCGGCGACCGAACGGGGGCTCACGACCTACTGGTCGAGCGGCGGTTTCCTGCGCGACGCGGCGACCTTCGACTATCTCGGCATTCCGGCGCAACAGATCCTCCTCGGTGCAGTCTTTGTGTTTCCGAACGACGGCGGCGAGCGCATTCCCGGCGGCATGCGCGCCAAGCGCAGCGAACGCGCGGCCTGGTCAAGCTGGGTGACGCCGCAGGACTGATGCGCAGACAGGCCGGCCCCGCCTTCGACCCCGCCTTCGGCCTCGCCATGCGGCACCGCCCGCCTTGCGCCGGCGGCGCAACCCTTCGATAAACCCCGATCCTCCCGCTTCCGGACACTTCAAAATGAGCAAAATCAAGGTCGCCCGGCCGGTCATCGAGATCGACGGCGATGAAATGACCCGGATCATCTGGCAGTTCATCAAGGACAAGCTGATCCTGCCCTATCTCGATATCGACCTGCATTACTACGACCTGAGCATCCAGAAGCGCGACGAAACCGACGATCAAATTACCGTCGACGCCGCCAATGCGATCCGGGAGCACGGCGTCGGCGTCAAATGCGCGACCATCACGCCGGACGAGGCCCGGGTCGAGGAGTTCGGCCTCAAGCAGATGTGGAAGTCGCCCAACGGCACGATCCGCAACATCCTCGGCGGCACCGTGTTCCGCGAGCCGATCATCTGCCGCAACGTGCCGCGCCTGGTGCCGGGCTGGACCGAGCCGATCATCATCGGCCGCCACGCCTTCGGCGACCAGTATCGGGCGACCGATTTCGTGGTGCCGGGCAGCGGGAAACTGACGATCCGCTTCGACGGCGACGACGGCACGACCATCGAGCGCGAGGTCTACGAGTTCCCCGGCGGCGGCGTGACGATGGCGATGTACAATCTGGACGCCTCGATCCGCGACTTCGCCCGCGCCTCGCTCAACTACGGGCTGAACCGGAACTGCGACGTCTACCTGTCGACCAAGAACACGATCATGAAAGCCTATGACGGCCGCTTCAAGGACCTGTTCCAGGAGGTCTTCGAGGCCGATTTCGCCGACAAATTCAAGGAAGCCGGCATCGGCTACGAGCACCGGCTGATCGACGACATGGTCGCCCAGGCGCTCAAATGGTCCGGCGGCTTCGTCTGGGCGTGCAAGAATTACGACGGCGACGTGCAGTCCGACACGGTGGCCCAGGGCTTCGGCTCGCTCGGCCTGATGACCTCGGTGCTGATGACGGCCGACGGCAAGACCGTGGAGGCCGAGGCGGCGCACGGCACGGTCACCCGCCACTATCGCCAGCACCAGCAGGGCCGGGAGACCTCGACCAACCCGATCGCCTCGATCTTCGCCTGGACGCGCGGCCTGAAATTCCGCGGCCGGATGGACGAAACGCAAGCGGTGGCGGATTTCGCCGAAACGCTGGAGAAGGTCTGCGTCGAGACCGTCGAGAGCGGCCATATGACGAAGGATCTGGCCCTGCTGGTCGGGCCGGACCAGGAATGGCTGACCACCAACGGTTTCCTTGAGAAGCTGGACGAGGGCCTGCAGGCGCGGATGGGCGCCTAAACCGGCCCCGGTCCCGCGCCGCGGCGGCGGCCGGGAGCGCGGGTTCGAAGGCGGAGAGGCAGATGGGCGACAGCGCGCCGATACTCCCGTCGGAAGTGCGCAGCGGAGCGGCCGGCGGCGAAGCGGCCGGGGTGCCGGCGGCGCCGCGCGGCCTGTGGTATCTCGCCATGCCGGGCACGCGGCTGAAACGCGGCACGGCGGTTCACCGGACGCTGCTGGACGAGCCTGTCCTGATCGGCCGCGACAAGTCCGGCAAGGTCTTCGCCCTGCGGGATATCTGCCCGCACCGCGCCATGCCGCTTTCGGCCGGCCGGTTCGACGGCGAGACGGTGACCTGCGCCTATCACGGCTGGCAGTTCGGCACCGACGGCGTGTGCCGCAACATCCCCTCGCTGGTCGAGGATTACCGCGATTCGGTCCGGCTCGACCGGATCGGGGCGAAATCCTATCCCTGCCGAGAGGCGCAGCACCTCGTCTGGGTCTATATGGGCGACGGCCCTTTGGGCAACCGGGCGGGCGCCGGAGACGAAGACCTGCCCGCGCTGCCCGAGATACCGGCGCACGGCCGGCCCGGCATTGCCGAGACCCTGGACCTGGAATGCCATTACGACGACGCGGTCATCGGGCTGATCGATCCGGCCCACGGCGCCTGGGTCCACCGCAACTGGTGGTGGCGCTCGTCGAAGACGCTCACGGAAAAGGCCAAGCGCTACGCGCCGTCGGACTTGGGCTTCACCATGATACGCCACGCGCCGAGCGCCAACAGCCGGATCATCCGCATGCTGCGCGGCGAGAAGACGGTGGAGATAAGCTTCCGGCTGCCCGGCGTCCGCGTCGAGCATATGACCCTGGGCGAGCGGCACACCTATGTCGGCGTGACGGCGATGACGCCGGTTTCGGAATACCGCACGGCGATGCACCACGTCATGTACTGGTCGCATCCGCTGATGACGCTGGCCAAGCCGCTGGTCGTCCCGGTCACGCGCAATTTCCTGAACCAGGACCGCACGGCGATGAACCGGCAGCGCGAGGGCCGCAGGAAGTCCGACGCCGCCATGCTGCTACCGGACGCGGATACGCCGGCGAAATGGTATCTGGCGCTGAAGAAGGAGCTGGCGGCATCCCGGGCCGAGGGCCGCGCCTTCCGCAACCCGGTGCCCGAGACGGTGCTGCGCTGGCGGAGCTAGGGTGAAGCGCTCCCCTTTTGCGCGGTCTGCGGGTGTTGCGTCAGTCTGAAGTTCCTCTTCGGTGGATGAGGCCGATAATCAGGCCGAATACGCCGAATTGGAGCGCGAGATAGAGCGTTTCCATCCAGATGAACGCAGACGCGCCCGGAACCTCCTGCTTGGCGACGAAGGCGAGCACGTGGGACGTCCAGAAGAAGGCGCCGACGATGAGGGCGAACCGGAATCCTCGCCGAATGCTGTTTCCCTCGGGCTTCAGCATCGGAAACAGGGCACAGAGCAGAAATCCCTGAACCACGATGGTGAGCAGACCGACCAGAAAGTCCGGTTCTCCCTCGAAATAGCCGAACGCTTCGTAGCTCTCCCTGAACAGGAGGACATGCCAGACCACGGCAAGAGCAAAGGTGCAGACCGTGTAGGCGGCGGCCCCCGCGACCAGCTTCACGACGCCCGTCATCGCGCCCTCGCTTCCTTCATGATTCCGCTGCGACAAGGCACAATCGGGGTGTTGGAACGCTCTCCCTCCCCCAAGGGATTGTTCTGCGAAACGCCGCCCGGCGGGCGCCACAATTCTGCGCGCCTCCATCCTTGCCACCCCGGACGCCCCGCAGGGGCGATCCGGGGACCAGAGCCGACCCGAAAGCCCTCTGCTTGTGGCCCCTTCGACAGGCTCAGGGCAGGCCCTGGTCCCCGGATCGTCGCTCCGCTCCGTCCGGGGAAGCAATGGGAGGCGGTCGGCGGTCCAGCGCTCTTTTCGCGGAGGAATCCTTCATGGGGTAAAATCCCGTCGTTCGAGCATTTTACGCCGGCCCGGCACTACCCCGAAATATGCGCGAGGTCCGGCAGGTAGCGGAATTTCTCGGCGTAATCGATGCCGTAGCCGACCACGAACACATCGTCGATGGCGAAGCCGACATAGTCGGCCTCGACCGGCGCCTCGCGGCGTGCCGGCTTGTCGAGCAGCACGCAGGTCGCGACGGTCCGGGCGCCGGCGTCCTCCACCATCATGCGCGCGGTCAGCAGCGTCCGGCCGGTATCGAGGATATCGTCGACCAGGAGCACGCGCTCCCCGGCCAGGTTGCCCGGAAACTCCCCGACCAGCCGGACCCGGCCGGAACTCTCGGTCGAACTGCCGTAGCTCTTGAAGCTGGCGAACTCGATGCGCGGCCGGCAGCCCCGCGCGGCCAGGGCCCGGGCGAGGTCGGCGGTGAAGATGAAGGCGCCGTTCAGGACGCAGAGCAGCACGAATTCCGGCCCCATGGCCGCGGCGATTTTGTCGGCCAGCGATTCGATCCGCTTGGAGATGTCGCCGGCGGCGAACAGCGCGGTCGGCGGCGTGTCGCCGCTGTCCTGCGCGCGGTCGGTGAAACCGGTCACGGTCAGCCCGCCATGCGCGCGTCCGCGCCCCATTGCCAGTCGGCGAAGCGGTTGCGCAGCGTGAGTTTCTGGAACTTGCCGGTCGAGGTTTTCGGCACCTCGTCGATCACCACGATGTCGTCCGGAAGCTGCCACTTGGCGAAGTCGCTGAGCAGGTGGCTGTCGAGCTCCGCCTTGGTGAGCGCCGCGCCGTCCTTGAGCACGATACAGGCGAGTGGCCGCTCGTCCCATTTCGTGTGGGGCAGGGCGATCACCGCGGCCTCCTTGACCGCCGGATGGCCCATGATGGCGTTCTCCAGGTCGACCGAGCTGATCCATTCGCCGCCGGACTTGATGACGTCCTTCGAGCGGTCGGTGATCTGGACATAGCCTTCGCTGTCCATCGTCACGATGTCGCCGGTGCGGAACCAGCCGTCGTCGCTCCAGCGGTCGCCGGCCTCGGGATAGTTGAAATAGCTGCTGGCGATCCACGGTCCGCGGACCTCCAGTTCGCCCATAGATTCGCCGTCCCACGGCAGGATGTTGCCATCGCCGTCGCGGTGGCGCAGATCGACGAAGGGGGCGGCGTAGCCCTGCTTCGAGCGGTAGTCGAAGTAGATGTCCTCGCCCTGGCCAGCGAGATGCGGCTTGACGTTGGCGACCGTGCCGAGGGGTGACATCTCCGTCATGCCCCAGGCGTGCAGCACGGTGATGCCGAAATCCTGGAAGCGGCGGATCAGGGCGGGCGGCGCCGCCGAGCCGCCGACCACGGTGCGCAGGCCGCGCAGCGCCTCGTATTTCGACGGATCCTTCTCGATGGTCTGGATGATGCCGAGCCAGACCGTCGGCACGCCGCCGGAAAAGGTGACCTTTTCGCCGATGAACTGGGCAATCAGGCTGTCGGGATCAAGATGCGGGCCCGGGAAGACCAGCTTGGCACCCGTCATCGTCGCGGCATACGGGATGCCCCACGCGTTGGCGTGGAACATCGGCACGACCGGAAGGATGCAGTCGTTCATGCTGAAATTCAGCATGTCGGGCTGGGCGCCGACCATCGAATGGAGCACCATCCCGCGGTGGGAGTAGATGACGCCCTTGGGATCGCCCGTCGTGCCGGAGGTGTAGCACATGGCACAGCCGTCGGTTTCGTCGATCTCCGGCAGTTCGGTTGCAGGGTCGCCGGTCGCGATGAAATCCTCGTAGCTTTCCATGCCGTCGGGGACCGGTCCGCCGAACGGGATGACGACGGTGCGGTGCGCCGGCATCCGGTCCTTGAACTGGTCGTAGAGGGGCAGCAGGACGTCGTCGACGATGACGATCCGGTCGTCGGCATGGGTCGCGATATAGCCGATGTCCGCCGGGCCGAGGCGCAGGTTCAGCGTGTGCATGACACCGCCGGCGGCCGGGATACCGTAATAGCATTCGAGATGCGTGCTGTGGTTCCAGGCCAGGGTCGCCACCCGGTCGCCCTTCTTCACGCCGGCCTGGACGAGCGCCCGGGCCAGCTTCTCCGCCCGTTCGCAGATATCGGCATAGGTCTGGCGCAGGACGGACTTGTCGGGCCGCTGGGAGACGATCTCGCGCGTCGGATATACCTCCCGCATCCGCCCGAGCAGATGATTGAGCGTCAGCGGATAATCCATGATCGTGGCGACCGAGCCGGCCATGGCGCCTTCCTCCCGAACTGCCTGGAACCGTCGCGGTTGTTTACACCAGCGGCCCTCCAGATTGCCAGTGGCCCGATTGCCAGTAGCCAGCCGCCGCAGCGGAATGGGCGCGTCGGCCGGCGCCGCGGGCGGAACCGGTCCGCCATCGGCCGGCAGCCGCACCGCCCGGTGCGAAAATGCGTATACAAGGGTTGCCGCCGTTGGCTATTTTGCCGGTATTCGCGCCGTTCCGCCCGGAGCTTCGCTTCGCGCGACGGGAAATGCGGACCAGATCATCCAGGGAGGGAATCCATGAGCATTCGATTCGACGGCCAGCGCGCCGCGAGAGGCGCAGCCGTGCTGGGCAGCGCAGCGGTTTTCGGTTGCATGGCTGCGGGCGCCGCCCAGGCGAAGACCGAAATCCTGTTCAATGCGTTCGCGCCGCCCAAGCACATCATCAATACCGGCATCGTCAAGCCGTGGGCGGCGGCCGTGACCAAGGCGTCGAACGGGCGGATCACCTTCAAGTTCCCGCCGAGCAGCGTCGCGCCGCCGCCGCGCCAGTTCGACATCGCGCGCACCGGCACGGTGGACATGGCGTACCAGTTCAACGGCTTCCTGCGCCGCCGCGTTCCACTGGTGCAGCTCACCCTGCTGCCGTTCATGGGCCGCAGCGGCTCGGCCCAGGGGGTCGCGCTGTGGCGGACCTACAACAGGTTCTTTGCGAAAAAGAACCAGTACAGCGGCGTGAAGCTGATCGGCTTCTTCGGCGGGCCGCCCGGCGACCTGTGCAGCCTGAAGGCCGACAAGCCGATCGATTCGGTCGCCACGCTCAAGACGATGAAGATGTGGTCCCTGCCGGGCTATCCGTCCCAGGGTCTGAAGCGGCTCGACGTCACCGTCGTGCCCGGCCCGGCCGTGCGCATCTATTCCATCGTCTCCAAGGGGATCGTCGACGGTTTCGCCGGTCTGGGCCTGCAGGAATCGATCCGGTTCAACGTCGCCCAGTTCGCCAAGTCCTGCACCGTTCTGTCGGATTCCATGTTCACGGCGATGTTCTCGCTGATGATCAACCCGAAAAAGTGGGACTCCCTGTCCGACGCGGACAAGCAGGTCTTCGACAAGATGGGCGGCGAAACGCTCGCGGGTTACACGCGGCACTGGGACGCCGCCGATGTGAACGGGCCCGATAACCTGCGCAAGATCGGGGTCAAGGTGTTCGACGCCCCCGCGGCCTTCGTCGACGAACTGCGCAAGGCCTGGCTGCCGATGCACGAGGAATGGATCGCGGGCGCCAACAAGCTCGGCGTCGACGGCAAGGCGGCCTACGACTCCTTCCGCGCCGAAGTCGCCAGGGTCACCGCGGCGATGAAGTAGCCCGGCCTTCCGGACGAACGGCAGCGCCGGCCGGTATCCCGGCGCTGCCGCCTCCCCGCCGCAGCCATCCGCAACAAGGGGCGCCGATCCGTGTCAGCCATATCGAACCGGGCGGCGGGCCTGTCGTCCGCCCGCGAGCTTTTTCTGGTCGGCAGCATTTCGCTGCCCGACGCCGCGGCCGTGTTCACCGAGGTCGGCGGCCTTCTGGGCCACGCCATCCGGCGCATTCCCGACGGCGAGACCGGCGAGCGGCTGGGCTGGCTGGAATGGCTGGGACCAGGTTTTGCCGCCCATCCGCTGCTCGAGACGACATCCTCCGAAGGCGACTGGCGCAACGAGACCGCGCCGGACAAGTGGAAGCACCGGACCTGGTATCGCCTGAAATCCGGCGCCGCCGCGGCGGATGTCGAATTCGACGATATCGGCTATGCCAGGAATGCCATTGCGTCCTACGAGGACTTTCGCAAGGCGAAGGACGCCGGCGTCCTGCTTGGCCATGTCCGTTTCATGATCGCTATTCCGACGCCGTTCAACGCCGTCAACCAGCATTTTGCGCCGGACCAGCGGGCCGTTCTGGAGCCGCGCTGGGAAGCCGGCCTCAAGCGGGAGGTCGACCGGATCGCCGCCAGCCTGCCGCACGACGAAATCTCGATCCAGTGGGACTGCGCCCACGACATGCAGGCCTATGACGGCGCGCGGGAAACCTGGTTCGATCCGGCCCGTCCCGGCATCGTCGCGCGCATGCTCCGGATGGGCGCGCATGTGCCCGCCGATATCGAGATGGGCTACCACCTGTGCTACGGCAGCTTCGGCGGCAAGCATTTCGTCGAGCCGCAGGACATGGGCGCGATGGTGGAGGTGGCCAATGCGCTGGCCGCCGGGCTGGCGCGGCCGTTGCACTGGCTCCACATGCCGGTTCCGGTCGGGCGCGACGACGACGCCTATTTCGCGCCGCTGGGCGGGCTGGAGCAGCGGCCGGAAACCGCGCTCTATCTCGGCCTGATCCACGATTCCGACGGCGAGGCCGGAACGGAACGCCGGATGGCGGCGGCTTCGCGGCATCTGCCGCGCTACGGAATCGCCACGGAATGCGGATTCGGCCGGCGGCCGCCCGAAACCATCGCCGGACTGCTCGATCTCCATGCCCGCCTCGCCGGATAGAAGCGCGCGGCGGAAAGCGGATCGCCGCCGGACCGGCGCGCCGTGACCGCTGCCGGAAACGAGGCGCCGGGCGTAGAGACGGCCGCCGGGGCGGGCGAAGGCGTCATGCCGCTGCCCCGGCTGCTGCGCCAGGCCCTGCGCGCGCTGATCGCCATCGACGTGTTCGCCATGATGGCGCTGATCTTCGTCGACGTTTTCCTGCGCTACCTGTTCAACGCGCCGCTGCCCGGGGCCTTCGAATACATCCAGTTCATGCTGGCCTTCCTGATCTTCTGCGCGCTGCCGCTGATCACCTGGACCGAAGGCCACATCGTCGTCTCGATCTTCGAGGGACTGTTCCGCCGGCGCGGGCTCGATGGGGTGCAGCGGCTGGTCGTGATGCTGGTCAGCGCGGGCGGCCTGGCGGTCATCGCCTGGCTGCTGTGGCACCAGGCCTTCTCGCTGCGCAACAGCGGGCAGATCACCGGCTTCGTCGAACTGCCGCTCTATCCCATCGCCTTCGTCATGAGCGGGCTGACCGTCGTGGCGCTGGCGATCCAGCTTGCCATGATCGTCTACGACCTGCGCCACGGTTTCCGCCGCGACCGGCGCGACCCGGCCGGCGATTTCTGACGATGCTCGAATCCGCCATCGCCTTCGTCGTCCTGTTCGCCATCTGCTTTGCCGGAATACCGCTCGGCTTTTCGCTGATCCTGGTCGGGCTCGGCGGCTTCGCCCTCCTGCGTGGCCTGCTGCCGGGGATCGAAATGGCCGGCCAGCAGATCGTCGACCTGTCGACCAATTTCGGCTTCTCGGTGCTGCCGCTGTTCATCCTGATGGGGACCTTCATCCACCGGGCGCAGCTTTCCTCCGACCTGTACGACGCGACCAACGCCTGGCTCGGCCACCGGCGCGGCGGGCTGGCCATGGCGACGGTGGCGGCCTGCGGCGCCTTCGCCGCCGTGTCCGGCAGTTCGCTGGCGACCGCGGCCACGATGGCGAAGGTAGCCATGCCGTCGATGCGCCGCTTCGGCTACGCCGACAGCCTCGCCGCCGGTTCGGTGGCGGCGGGCGGCACCCTCGGCATCCTGATCCCGCCGAGCGTGCCGATGGTGATTTACGGCATCCTGACCGAGAGCGACATCGGCAAGCTGTTCATCGCCGGCGTCATCCCCGGCATCCTGCTGATCTTCGCCTATCTGGCCGCGGTCTGGGCGGTGACCAGCGTGAAGCCGGCACTCGGCCCGCCGGGCGAGCGTATCCCCTGGGCCGCCAGATGGTCCTATCTGGGCCGGGTCTGGGGCGTCGTGGCGCTGTTCGTGCTCGTCCTGGGCGGCATCTATTTCGGCATCTTCACGCCGACCGAAGCCGCCGGGATCGGCGCGGCCGGCGCCCTCGTCTTCGCGCTGCTGCGCCGCCGGATGCCGTGGCGCGAATTCGTCGATTCGCTGGTCGAGGCCGGCATCACGTCGGGCATGATCTTCATCGTCGCGTTCGGGGCGCTGATCTTTTCCAACTTCGTCAATCTCGCCGGCCTCACCGCCGCCATGGTCGACTTTATCCAGTCGCTCGACGTCTCGGCGGTCGGCGTCGTGATCGCCATGTGCGTGATCTACCTGCTGTTCGGCTGCGTCTTCGACAGCCTCGCCATGCTGCTGCTCACGGTGCCGATCTTCGCCGCCATCCTGTCGCCGCTCGACGTCGACCTGATCTGGTTCGGCATCGTCGCCATCATCGTCGTCGAAATCGGCCTAATCACGCCGCCGATCGGCATGAACGTCTTCATCGTCAAGACGGTGCTGGAAGATGTCAGCCTGTGGGCGATCTTCGCTGGGGTCTGGCCCTTCGTCGTCGCCAGCCTGGTCGGCCTAGCCCTGATCGTCGCCGTGCCGGAAATCGCCCTGTTCCTGCCGCAGCTCATGCACTGAATCGGCGGCCGCGCCGGACCGCCGGCTGGCGCGAACGTGATGGCCTGCGAAGCCGCGCCTGCTTGTTTTCGCCATAGTGGACGCCCCATATAGCGGCACACGATCGGGCAGCCCGGTAGCGCCCCGGAATGATTGGCAGATTCCTTCGCTGGACCCTGTGCGTTGCGCTCTTCGCGGGGCTTGCGCCTGCGGGGCAGGCCGTGGCGCAGACCTCACAGCCGGGGACGTTGCGCGGCCTCGACCTGCCCGGCCTGAATCCGCAGGGCGATGCACGGCAGGACGCTCCGGCCGACAGCGTTTTCCGGACGAAGCATGTCACCGCCGAACTGCTCAGCGAGCATGTCACCCTGCGGCCGGGCACGACCGCCTGGGTAGCCCTCGTCTTCAGGATCATCCCGAAGTGGCACACCTATTGGCGCAATGCCGGCGATTCGGGCGAGGCGACGCAGATCGACTGGGATCTGCCCGAAGGCTATGCCGCCGGCGGGATCGTCTGGCTGCCGCCGGAGCGCATCCCGGTTGGCCCGCTGGTCAACTACGGCTACAGCGGCGAGGCGATCCACATGGTGCCGGTTTCGGTGCCGACGGACGCGCGGCCCGGCGAGACGGCGACGCTGACCGCGAGCGCATCATGGCTGGTGTGCGAAGAGGTCTGCATTCCGGAAGTGGGGGTGTTGACGCTCGCCCTGCCGGTCGCCGGCGATCCGCCGCCCGCCGATTTCCGCGCCAGGCCGATTTTCGCCAGGGCGCGCGCGGCGCTGCCGAAACCGTCGCCGTGGTCGGCGACATTCCGGTTCGAAAACAAGAGCTTCCGGCTTGACATTGCGGCGGCGGGCCTGAAGCGCGAGGTCATCGAGGACGCCTGGTTCTATCCCTACGGCCACGGCGTGGTGAAATATGCCGCGCCGCAGATGCTGACGGTGACCGACCGCGCGCTCATCCTCGAGACCCGGCGCGGCAAGGCGGCGAAACCGATCACGGACGTGGGCGGACTGCTGGTCGTCAAGGAACGGCTCGGCGACGGCCAGGTCGCGACCCAGGCCTTCAGCCTGACGGCGACCGAAGCCGCTCCGGCGGCGGCGATCGGCTTCTGGGAGGCGGTTATTCTGGCGCTGCTCGGCGGGCTGATCCTGAACCTGATGCCCTGCGTCCTGCCCGTGCTGGCGGTCAAGGGGCTGAGTTTTGCCCGCCACGCCAATCAAGGCAGGGGCATGGCCCGCCACGGCGCGGCCTACACAGTCGGCGTTCTGGCAAGCTTCGCCGTGGTCGGCGCCATTCTGCTGGCGGTGCGCGCCGCCGGCGAGGCGGCCGGCTGGGGCTTCCAGCTCCAGGAACCCGTGTTCGTCCTGCTCATGGCCTATCTGATGGTGCTGATCGGGCTGAATTTCGCCGGCCTGTTCGAGATCGGCGGCCGGTTTGCCGGGATCGGCGGCGCGCTGGCCGGGCGGTCCGGGCTCGGCGGCTCCTTCTTCACCGGCGTGCTCGCCGTGATCGTGGCCACGCCCTGCACGGCGCCGTTCATGGGCGCGGCGGTCGGCTTCGCACTCGGCCAGACCGCCGCCGTCGCCATGGCGGTGATGCTGGCTCTCGGGCTCGGCCTCGCCCTGCCGTTCCTGCTGCTCAGCATGGCGCCGCGCCTGCTGCGGCTGATCCCGAAGCCGGGGCCGTGGATGGTCCGGTTCAAGCAGTTCCTCGCCTTCCCGATGTTCGCGACGGCGGCCTGGCTGATCTGGGTGCTGTCGCTGCAGGCCGGCGATGCGGCGCTGCTCGGCGCGCTCGCCGGCGCCGTCCTGATCGCCTTCGCGGTCTGGCTCTGGCAGGCCAGCGCAAGCGCCGCGCCCCGCTGGAGGCCTGCCGGGATCGGCCTGGCTGCGGCTGCCGTCGTCGCTGCGCTGGCGATGGTGCGTTTTGCCGAAGGCGGCGCGCCGGCTGCCGAAACGCCCGGATCGAGTGCCACGGCAGACTCCGGGAGCGCCGCCGTTACGGGCATCGCCTGGCAGCCGTTCAGCGAAGCGCGGCTGGCGGCGTTGCGTGCGCAGGGCCGGCCCGTCTTCATCAATTTCACGGCGGCCTGGTGCATCACCTGCATCGCCAACGAAAAGGTCGTGCTGCGCCTGGAGAGCGTCCGGCGGGCGGTCGACGCGGCCGGCATGGCGGCGCTCAAGGGCGACTGGACGCGCCGCGACCCGGTCATCACCGAACATCTGGCCAGGTTCGGCCGCTCCGGCGTGCCGCTCTATGTGATCTATCCGCCGGAGGGATCGCCGAAACAGCCGATGGTGCTGCCGCAGATCCTGACCGAAGGCGGCACGATCGCGGCGATCCGCAGCATGGCCGCCGAAACGCGCCGGGCCGAGCGATCAGGGCAATAACGGGCCGCCGCCCGGCGCCCGGCAAAACGAAGGAAAAAGGGAACGAACCGATGACGAAGCGCCTGAGACACTCGATCGCCGCTGCGGTTGCCGCGGTTTTCCTGGCCGCCCCGGCGGCCGCTTCCGCGCCCGAAGTCGGCAAGACGGCGCCGGACTTCACCGGCGTCGACAGCAACGGCGCTTCCGTGACGCTTTCGGCCCTGCGCGGCAAGCTGGTCGTGCTGGAATGGACCAACCACGGCTGCCCCTATGTCTCGAAGCATTACGGCGCCGGTAACATGCAGAAGACCCAGAAGGCGGCGCACGCCATGGGTGCGGTGTGGCTCAGCATCATCTCGTCGGCGCCGGGCCGGCAGGGCCATGTCGACGGCGCCGAAGCGAACCGCCTCAGCAAGACGCGCGGCGCGACGCCGAGCCATGTCATCCTCGATCCGAAAGGAACGATCGGGCGGAAATACGAGGCCACCAACACGCCGCACATGTTCATCGTCGGCAAGGACGGTGCGCTGCTCTACATGGGCGCCATCGACAGCATCCGCTCGGCCAACCCCGCCGATATCCCGCGGGCGAAGAACTATGTGACCGCGGCGCTGAACGAGATCGCGGCCGGCGGGAAGGTCAGCGAACCGGTAACGCGCCAATACGGCTGCTCGGTGAAATACGCGTATTGAGGGGCCTGAAACGCACCGTCAATTCGCCCGGAGCGGCGTAGGCCTCGCTCCATTTCCCGGTGCCACCCCGGATGGAGCGAAGCGGAAATCCGGGGTCCAGAGTCGCCCGGCACGGCCTCGCCTCGCGGCCCCTGGGCCCCGGATTAAATCCGGGGCGGCAATATTGGTTTTTGGGCATCGGCAAACGAGCGGCGTACGCGGAAATCACCGACATCCTGTCGCCGTCGGAGGAAAATCCGGCGTTGCGCCACGGCCTACACCCGCACCGTCATGTGCAGCATGCCGCGGTTGAGGATGCTGTCGGACCAGGGCGGGTCGGGTTCGGCCAGGGCGATATCGGGCCAGCGCCGGAGCAGCAGCGGGAAGGCGATTTCCGCCTCGAGCCGGGCAAGCGGCGCGCCGAGGCAGAAATGGATGCCGTAGCCGAAGGCGAAATTCTTCTTCGCCTCGTCGCGGCGGATGTCGAAGCGGTGCGGCTCCGGGAACGCCCGCGGATCGCGGTTGCCGGCGCACATCATCAGGAACAGCCGGTCGCCCCGGGCGATATGCCGGCCGTGCCAGTCGAAATCCTCCATCGCGACGCGGACCATGGACAGCGACGGGCCGTCGAAGCGCAGCATCTCCTCGACGGCGTTGCGGACGAGATCGACATCGTCGAGATTGGCTCGCAGGTCGGCCATCTGCGCCGGGTTCTCGATCAGGGCGCGCATGCCGTTGGCGATGAGCTGGGTCGTCGTCTCGTGGCCGGCGAACAGCAGCAGGACGCAGCAGGCGACCAGTTCGTCGGTGGTCAGCCGGTCGCCTTCGTCGCGGGCGTCGAGCAGGCCCGTCGTCACGTCTTCGGCGTCGGTGGCGCGGTGTTCTTCGAGGAAGCGGCGGAACCAGGCCTCCATCTCGACGATGCCGTCCGACGCCATGCGGTATTTCTGCGGATCGCTCCGCGAGGTCAGGACGAATTTCGCCAGCAGGTCCGACCAGCGTTTCAGCTTGTCGACGTCCCTTTCCGGCACGCCGAGCATGTGGGCGATGACCAAGGCGGGCAGGGGATAGGCGAATGCGTGGATCAGGTCGAATTCGCGCGTGCCGGTCCGCTCGAGCTCCGCATCGATATCGTCCAGCAACTGGTTGACGATGCGCGCGATTTCCGGGCGCAGCGCCTCGACCGCGCGGGTCGTGAAGGCGCGGTTCATCAGGCCGCGCAGCCGCGTATGGTCCGGCGGGTCGGTGAATACCGCCCAAAGGTTCAGATGGTCGCCCAACGGCTTCAGCGTGTCCTGCATCGAGGCCGGCGCGCGCGCGATGAACGGCCGGATCCGGTCCGACGACAGGCGCGGATCGCGGAACGCCTGGCGGATGTCGTCGTAGCGCGTGACGACCCATGCGCCCAGGACGTCCGACCGGTAGACCGGCGCTTCTGCCTGCAGCGGCGCCAGCGCCGTATAGGGATCGCGGATCGCCTCGGCCGACAGCGGATCGAAGAGGAGGGCGGGGCTTTCGGCGTCGGGCATGGGGGTTCTGCGGTTCCGGCAGGCGCGAGGCGACCCTAGCGTCTGGCCGCGCGAATGCAAGCGGCGGGGGCGTCGCCGGAGTTTCGGGTTGATGTTCCGCACGTCGCCGGATTGGATTGAAGTCGGGGACAGGCGGCGGCGCGACGACCCTTTCCGTTTGCCGCGTTGACAGGCTGCGGCGCGGGCGATAGCCCCACCGGAGAGCGGGGCGGGACGGCGAAGGACGCGGCGATGCCGAGGCTGGACAGAAACCTGATCGGCACGGTGCTGGAACCGGTCGTGGCCGAGGTCGAGAAGGGCGAGATCCGCCAGTTCGCCAACGCGATCGGCGCGACCGACCCGATCCATACCGATCTCGCCGCGGCGCAGGCCGCCGGCTATCCGAACCTGGTGGCGTCGCCGACCCTGGTCTTCTGCCTCGCCCAGCGCAATGCCGAGCCGACCGAAGGGCTGGTCAGGCTCGGCTTCGACGTGGCGAAACTGCTGCACGGCGAGCAGCATTTCGAATATTTCCATCCGGTCTGCGCCGGCGACACGATCACGCTCAGCACCCGGATCGAGGACATCTACGAGAAGAAGGGCGGCCTGCTCGAATTCATGGTGCAGAAGACCGACGCCGTGAACCAGGACGGCGCCCTGTGCGCGACGATGACCGCCGTCGTCGTCCAGCGCCACGGCTAGAGGAGACGCGCGATGGACGCGGCAGCCTTGAAGGTCGGCGACGCCATTCCCGAACTGGTCATCGACCGGGTGTCCCGGCAGACCCTGGCGCTCTACGCCGGCGCCTCGGGCGACCACAACCCGATCCATATCGACACGGACTTCACCCGCGCGGCCGGCGTCGGCGACGTCTTCGCCCACGGCATGCTGGTCATGGCCTGGCTCGGCCGGGCGCTGACCGGTTTCGTGCCGCAATCGGCCCTGCGCAGCTGGGGCGTGCGCTTTGCCTCAATCACCCAGGTCGGCGCGCGGATCCGCTGCACGGGCACGGTAACGGAACGGTTCGAGCAGGACGGCGAGCAACGCCTGCGCCTCGACATCGCCGCGACGGACGAGCATGGCGACGTCAAGCTGAAGGGCGAGGCCGTGGTCGCGGTCGGCCGATAGCCGGCGGCAGCCCTGATACCGTCTTGCAACCCCCTGAAATTCCAACGAAAGCAGGAAACGGCATGGCCAGACTCGACGGCAAGGTCGCCCTCGTCTCCGGTTCGGGGCGGGGCATCGGCAGGGCACTGGCGCTCAAGCTGGCGGGCGAGGGCGCGCGGGTCGTCGTCAACGATCTCGACCCCGATCCTGCCAACGAGACCGCGGAAGAAATCCGGGCGCTCGGCGCCGAGGCGGCGGTCTGCGCCGGCGACGTGGCGGCCGACGACTTCGCCGACCGCTTCGTCGGGACAGCGATGGACGCCTGGGGCGGCATCGACATCGTCGTCAACAATGCCGGCTATACCTGGGACAGCGTCATCCAGAAGATGACCGACGAACAGTGGGACGCGGTCATGGACGTCCACGTCAAGGCGCCGTTCCGCATCCTGCGCGCCGCCGCCGAGCCGATCCGCATCGCCGCCAAGAAGGAGGCGATGGAGGGCCGCGAGGTCATCCGCAAGGTGGTCAACATCTCGTCGATCGCCGGGCTCTACGGCAACGCCGGCCAGATCAACTACTCGGCGGGCAAGTCCGCCATGATCGGCATGACCCGGACGATGGCGAAGGAGTGGGGGCGCTACAAGGTCTGCGTCAACTGCGTCGCCTTCGGCTATATCAAGACGCGCATGACCCAGCCGATGGACAAGGACGACCCGCCGACCCTCGACATCGGCGGCCGGGACATCCGCGTCGGCGTCCAGCCGCACATGATCCAGATGATGGAGGCGATCATCCCGATGGGCCGCGGCGGCACGCCGGAGGAGGCGGCAAACGCGGTCTACCTCTTCTGCACGCCGGAGAGCGACTATATCAGCGGCCAGGTGATCGTCGCCGGCGGCGGCCTGCTGATCTGATCCCTTGCGCACGAAAGAACACTCGGAAACGCCCGCAGCGTTTTGATATATAAAGGAATTTTCCCATGGGCGATTATGTCTCTCCCTGGATGACCGAAGAGCTTTCCCTGTTGCAGGACGCGGCCGGCCGCTTCTTCGAGCGCGAATTCGTGCCCCACGAAGAGCAATGGGCGAAGGACGGGATCATGCCGCGGGAGATGTGGAACAGGGCGGGCGACGCTGGCCTGCTGTGCGCCAGCATCCCGGAGGCGTATGGCGGCGCCGGCGGCACGTTCGCCCACGAAAGCGTCATCCTCTACGAGCAGGGCCGGGCCAACGTGCGCAGCCTGGGCAACGCGGTGCACAGCGGCATCGTCGCTCATTACATCCATGCCTACGGCTCGGAGGAGCAGAAGCACCGCTGGCTGCCGAAGATGGCGGCCGGCGAGCTGGTCGGCGCCATCGCCATGACCGAGCCGGGCACCGGCTCCGACCTCCAGGCCGTGCGCACGACCGCGCGCATGTCCGGCAACCAGTATGTCGTCAACGGCCAGAAGACCTTCATCACCAACGGCCAGCACGCCGACCTGGTGATCGTCGTCGCCAAGACCGACCCGGACGAGAAGGCGCGCGGCGTTTCGCTAATCGTCGTCGAGACCGACGAGGCCGAAGGCTTCAGCCGCGGCCGCAACCTCGAAAAGCTCGGCCTCAAGGCCCAGGACACGTCGGAGTTGTTCTTCGACGACGTCAAGGTGCCGACCGCCAACCTGCTCGGCGCCGAGGAGGGGCAGGGCTTCTTCCAGCTCATGAACCAGCTGCCGCAGGAGCGGCTGATCGTCGGCATCGGCGCCTGCGCGGCGATGGACCTCGCGATCGAGCTGACGGCCGACTATGTCAAGCAGCGCAAGGCGTTCGGCAAGCGCATCCTCGATTTCCAGAATACCCGCTTCAAGCTCGCCGAGTGCAAGACCGAGGCGCATATCGCCCGGGTCTTCGTCGACAACTGCCTGCAGCGCCATCTCGCCGGCGAGCTCGACGTCACGACCGCCGCGATGGTCAAATGGTGGTGCGCCCAGAAGCAGAACGAGGTGATCGACGAGTGCCTGCAACTGTTCGGCGGCTACGGCTTCATGGACGAATTCCCGATCTCGCGCATGTATGCCGACGCAAGGGTGCAGAAAATCTACGGCGGCACCAACGAGATCATGAAGGAACTGATCGCACGGTCGTTGTAAACCACCGCCCGGCGCTCCGCGGCGGGAAGGATCCGGCGGAACGCCGCCCCGCGTTGCGGCGCAGCAGGGAGGACGGCCCATGAAGAGCTACCGGGACCTCGACGGCCCGCCCGCCCTGCCGGTCATCGGCAACCTGCACCAGATCCACCTGAACCGGCTTCATCTCACCCTCGAACGCTGGGCCGACCGTTACGGGCCGCTCTACCGGGCGAGGATCGGCCCCATCCGCATGGCGGTGGTTTCGGATGCCGATGCGGTCCGGCAGGTGCACCGCGAGCGGCCCGGACGGTTCCGGCGCTGGCGGGCGATCGAAGCGGTGGCGCGGGAAATCGGCATGCTCGGCGTGTTCGCCGCCGAGGGCAGGGACTGGCGGCGGCATCGCGGCCTGGTCGCCGCGGGGCTCAACGCGGCGCGGGTCCGGCCGTTCTTTCCGAAACTCGCCGTGAGCGTCGGCCGTCTGCAACGGAAATGGGAGCGCGCCGCCGATGCCGGCGAGACCACGGACCTGTGCCGCGATCTGATGCGCCTGACCGTGGATGTGACGGCGGAACTCGCGTTCGGCATCGACTTCAACACCGTCGAGACCGAGGGGCCGGTCATCCAGCGCCATCTCGACAGCGTATTCCCGATGGTGCACCGGCGCATCAACGCGCCGCTCGCCTACTGGCGGTACTTCCGCCCGCCGGCAGACCGTGCGTTCGACCGCGCCCTTGCCGGGCTCCGGACCGAGGTGGACGGGATCATCGGCGAGGCCCGGGAGCGCATGCGCGCGAACCCGGCGCTCCGCGAGTCGCCGTCGAATTTTCTCGAAGCGATCATCGCCGCCGGCGAGGACGGCCGCGGGAAGTTTTCCGACACCGACATTTTCGCCAATGTCTGCACCCTGCTGCTCGCGGGCGAGGATACCACCGCGCACACCATCGCCTGGACCGTGCACGGCTTCATGCAGCATCCGGAGCATTTCGCCCGCGCCCGCGCCGAGGTCGACGATACGATCGCGCCGGCGGCGGCCGTCGAAGAGCCGGAGCAGGTCGAGCGGTTTCCGTTCCTCGACGCTGTCTGCAACGAGGCGATGCGCCTCAAGCCGGTCGCGCCGGTCAACTCGCTGGAGCCGGTCGAGGATGCCGAGATCCTGGGCCACAGGATTCCGCGCGGCACCATGGTCATGGCGCTGAACCGCCATATCGCGATGCAGGACGGCAATTTCGGCGAGGGCGCCCGTTTCGATCCCGAACGGTGGCTGGCGGGCGCGACGCGGGGATGTCCGCACGATACCGACGCCTTCATTCCGTTCGGCTCCGGGCCGCGCTTCTGTCCGGGCCGCAGCCTCGCCCTGCTCCAGATCCGTACTGTGCTCGCGATGTTCTGCCGCAATTTCGACGTCGAGCCCGCGTTTCCGGCGCGCCCGGTCGAGGAAAAACACGCCTTCACCATGATGCCCGAAAACCTGCTCGTCAGGCTCAGCCGCCGGGCGTCGTGACCGGGTGACAGGAAGCTCGCCGAGTGCAAGACCGAGGCGCATTTCGCCCCGACTCACGCTCCATTGCCGCCCCGGACGGAGCGCAGCGGAGATCCGGGGCCCAGGGGCCACAGGCAAAGGCCTTTCGGGTCGGCCCTGGGCCCCGGACCAAGTCCGGGGCGGCACAATTGGCTTTTGTCATCCGACGAACGAACGGCGTTTGCAGTTATTGTCGGCGTCCTTCCGCCGCCGCTTCCCATCCTCACCCGTCATATCGACCGGAGCAGTCCGCAGGACTGTGGAGTGGAGATATCTTTTCTGTACAGTGCACCGTCCGAAGCACGGTGCGGGAAAGATTTCTCCGCTCTCTTCGGTCGGTCGAAATGACGGGGAGGGAGCGGCCGTCGCCGCTCCCGCCGCCCTCAATGGAAATCCCGCGACGGGTACATCCGCTTGTGCAGGCGGTCGCGGCGCGGGTCTCGCTTCGCTTCGCGCGGGTCGCGGGCCTCGCGGGCGATCTCGTCGGCGCGGGCCAGCGCGTTTTCGAATTTCGGGTCGAAGGCGGCGTCGAGCCGGCCCAGCCCGTCGAGCCGGGCGGACAGGTCCTCCAGCCGGCGCGCGATGATGTGGATGACGAGGCCCTCCTTCTGGACCTCGCCGGTGACCCGGACCAGCCGGGCGCCCATCACGACCGGCCGGTAGCGCTCCAGCGCATGGGGCCAGACGATGACGTTGGCCGCACCCGTCTCGTCCTCCAGGGTCATGAACACCACGCCCTTGGCGGTGCCCGGCCGCTGGCGGATCAGCACCAGGCCCGCGACCTCGACCCGCTGGCCGTTGCGGCAGTTCAGCAGGTCGCCGTGCCGCGTTGCCCGGTCGAACGGCGCCTCGCCGCGCAGCAGGGCGAGCGGATGGGCGCGCAGGGTCAGGCGCACGCTGGCGTAGTCGTCCACCACCTGCTCGCCGAGCGTCATCGAAGGCAGGACGGCCGGCGGATCGCCGGGCTGCTCGTCCTCGTCCATCGCCGCGAACAGGGGCAGCGCCGCCGGCCGGAAGCGCCGCACTGCCCATAAGGCCCGCCGCCGGTCGAGGCCGAGCGAGCCGAAGGCGTCGGCCCGGGCCAGCCGCTCCAGCACCGCCGCCGGCAGGCCGGCGCGCCGCCACAGGGTCCACGGGTCCGGATAGCCGTTGCCGCGCGCCGCGACCAGCCGCTCCATCGCCTCCTCGCGCAATCCCTTGACCTGGCGGAAGCCGAGGCGCAGGGCCATTTCGCCGTCCGCGCCGGGCTCCAGCGCGTTGTTCCAGCCGCTGCGGTTGACGTCGACCGGCAGCACCTCGACGCCGTGCTCGCGGGCGTCGCGCACGATCTGGGCCGGGGCGTAGAAGCCCATCGGCTGGCTGTTCAGCAGGGCGCAGGCGAAGGCCGCCGGATAGTGGCATTTCAGCCAGGCCGAGACATAGACCAGCAGGGCGAAGCTGGCGGCGTGGCTCTCCGGGAAGCCGTAGTCGCCGAAGCCCTCGATCTGCCGGAAGCAGCGCTCGGCGAAGTCGCGTTCATAGCCGCGGGCGACCATGCCCTCGACCATCTTGGTGTGGAAGCCGTGGATCTTGCCGGTCTTGCGGAAGGTCGCCATGGCGCGGCGCAACTGGTCGGCCTCCGACGGCGTAAACCCGGCGGCGACGATGGCGACCTTCATCGCCTGTTCCTGGAACAGCGGCACGCCCAGCGTCTTGCCGAGCACGTCCTCCAGCTCCCTGGACGGGAAGTCGACTCTCTCCTCGCCGTTGCGCCGGCGCAGAAAGGGATGGACCATGTCGCCCTGGATCGGGCCGGGCCGAACGATCGCGACCTCGATCACCAGGTCGTAGAAATCCCGCGGCTTGAGGCGCGGCAGCATGGACATCTGGGCCCGGCTCTCGATCTGGAACACGCCCAGCGTGTCGGCCTTGCAGATCATGTCGTAGACCGCGGCATCGTCGGCCGGCACGGTGGCGAGGTCGTGGCGCCGGCCGTAATGCTGCGCCAGCAGGTCGAAGCCCTTGCGGATGCAGGTCAGCATGCCGAGGGACAGCACGTCGATCTTGAGGATGCCGAGCGCGTCGAGATCGTCCTTGTCCCACTCGACGACCGTGCGGTCCTCCATCGCGGCGTTCTCGATCGGCGCCAGCGCGTACAGCGGCCCGTCGGTGATGACGAAGCCGCCGGTGTGCTGGGACAGGTGGCGCGGGAAGCCGACCAGCTCGAGCGCCAGCAGCAGGGCGCGGCGCAGGGTCGGGTCGGCCGGGTCGAGCCCGGTCTGCCGGATATACTCCGGCTTGAGGCCGTCGTCGCTCCAGCCCCAGACCGTGCGGGCCAGGATGTCGACCGTGTCTTCCGACAGGCCGAGCGCCTTGCCGACCTCGCGGATCGCGCTGCGCGGCCGGTAGGAGACGACGGTCGCGGTCAGCCCGGCGCGGTGGCGGCCGTATTTGGCGTAGATATACCGGATCACCTCCTCGCGCCGCTCATGCTCGAAATCGACGTCGATATCCGGCGGCTCGTTGCGCTCGGCCGAGACGAAGCGCTCGAATAGCAGGTCGACCTTGCCGGGATCGACCGCGGTGATGCCGAGGCAGTAGCAGACCGCGGAATTGGCCGCCGAGCCGCGGCCCTGGCACAGGATCTTCCGGCTGCGGGCGAAGCGCACGATATCGTGCACTGTCAGGAAATAAGGCGCGTAGCCAAGCTGCCCGATCAGCGCCAGCTCGTGCTCCAGGGCCGCCCGGACCCGGTCCGGCACATGGCGGCCGTAGCGTTCGGCCGCGCCGCACCATGTCAGCCGGTCGAGCTCTTGTTGAGGGGTCCTTCCTTCGGGAATCGGATCGACCGGATAGACATATTTTAATTGATCGAGCGAAAACGATATTTTCTCAACGATTTCAGACTGTTGGCGGATAGCATACGGGTAGGTACGGAACAGGCTCGCCATCTCCTGCGGGGTTTTGAGATGGCGCTCGGCATTGTCGAACAGGCGGAAGCCGGCCTCGTCCAGGGTGCAGTGCTCGCGGATGCAGGTCAGCACGTCCTGCAGCGGCCGCCGCGCCGGGACGTGGTAGTGCACGTCGTTGGTCGCCACCAGCGGCACCCCGGCCGCCGTCGCCAGCCCGGCCAGCCGGTCGAGCCGCCTGGCGTCGTCGCCGCGATACAGGCAGCTCGCCGCGAGCCAGGTGTTGCCCTGAAAAAGACCGCTGATCTGCTTGAGAATAAAGGAAAAATCTCCGGATTCTGCGGCGCGGTCCGGCGGGTCGTATTCCGGAATCCCGTCGGGCGGCAGCACCACGACGCAATGGCCCCCGGCAAGCTCCGGCAGGTCGCGCAGCCAAAGACGGCAGTCGCCCTTCTCCGCCCGGCGCTTGCCCAGGGTGAGCAGGCCGGAGAGGCGGGCGTAGGCCGGCTTGTCCTGCGGGAAGCACAGCAGGCTGACGCCGTCCTGCAGATCCAGCCGGGCGCCGACCAGCAGCGTGATTCCGGCCCGTTTGGCCGCACCGTGGGCCCGGACGACGCCGGCCAGCGTGTTGCGGTCGGCGATGCCGATCGCGCGGTAGCCCAGTTCCGCCGCCCGCATCACCAGCTCCTCCGGGTGCGAACCGCCGCGCAGGAAGCTGAAATTCGTCGTCACCTGCAATTCGGCATAGGCCGGGGCGGGGGCCGGATCCGGAGTGGGTGCCGAACCGGGGACGTTGTCAAAAGGCACAGCACCCTCCGACAGTCGCCGGACTGTCAGGAAGTGTCAGGAAATGTAAGGGAGCTGTCTGGAAGCGTCGCATCTTTCCGCCTCCTAAACCGGCAGCGGGCTGCCGAGGCGGTGCACGAAACGGGCGTAGGGGCTGGCGGCAACGGCGCGGACGAACCGGTCGTCGGCCGTAATCAGCATGCCGCCGATATGCACGGCGCAGGCCAGATAAAGGCAGTCATAGACAGGATGATCGAGTTCCGTGGCGCAGGCGAAGGCCGCCGCAGTCAGCGACCCGCTGGGCAGGAGTTCGACCTGCGACAATGCTTCGGGGGCCGCGATCAGGGCGGCGTGCTGCGGTTCGATCTGTTTCAGGCGTGCCTTCTTCCAGGCGATATTGGCCAGTTCGACGGCAAGAAAATCGGGCGCCGTCAATAAGTTGCCGAAACGTTCCAGTGTGCGCGCTTCTTCGGAACGCTCTTCGGCGACATACCACTTGATGGCCACGCTGGCGTCGACCGTAAGGCGGCGCGGCATGAACGGAATGACATTCGATGCCGGGGAATTTGCTTCGGGCGGCGCCATCAGCGGTCCCGATCCTCCCGCAGGAGCGTCGCGCTGTCGGTCTGTGCGACATCGCGCGGCGTCATTGCGGCGATCGCATCGGCCCGCGCCCAGAACTCCTTTTGGGTAAGGGTTTGGGCAGCGTTGTTCAGGATATGGCGCACCTCGGCTTCGAGCGAACGCTCGTTCTGGCGGGCGTGCCGCTTCAGTCGTTCGACGGTTTTGTCGTCCAGGTTACGGATCGTCAGCGTGGCCATCGTCGGTTCCTCGGGATAGTTGACTGCAATATGAAAGCAAAACGGTTTCATTTCAACCCGTTTCACCCCATCAGCCCGTGGACCGACCATCGCTTTGCCGGGCCGGCCGCCGGGTCGCGGTACAGCCAGAGGCGGACCGGCGCGGCCCCGGCCAGAACGCCGGCCGGAATATCGTCCGAAGCCTCGGCGGGGACCGCCGCGACCTGCCAGTAGTCGCGGATCGCGGTCTCGCCGTGCCACCAGCGGCCGAGGCGGCGGGCCGGGCCTTCGTCCGCGACGACCCGCCAGGCCCGGCGGCGCCAGGCGAACCGGCCCGGCACGGCATCGGCCGGCCCCTCAATCGGTTCGGGCGCTTCCAGCAGGCGCACCGGCAGGGCCGGCCCGGCCAGGCGGTCCGGGCTCTGCCAGGCGGTCCAGCCGGGCGCCGGATCGCCGGCCCGCAGGTCGAGCGCCGGCGCACAGCGGGTCTGGGTTTCGGGCAGGGCGGTTTCGCAGGGCAGGGCGCGCAGAACCGCCGCGCGGCCCAACCGGTTGGCCAGCCGGTCGATCAGCGCATCGACCTGGCTCAAATCCACCCGGTCTTGCAGAGTTGGCCGGCTGCGCCGTTTTTCGTGCAATATCTTGACTGCACTTTGGCCGCTAACCTTCTGAATAACCTTCTGTTCCACAATGAAGGGCTCGACCGAGACGGCACTTAGAACAACCGTTTCAATTCCCGGATCCGGGTCCAGGCCTTCGAGCCGGGGCGCGAACAGGCGCGCCAGATGGGCCGGATCGCGGCTCGGGCGGCTGACTCCGATGCGCGCGCTGTCCAGCGTATCGTCCGCGCGGATGATGGCGAACTCGAGCTGCCGGGCGCCCAGGCCGGCGGTTTCCAGCCTGCGGGCGAGCGCGAGCAGCAGCCGTTCGAAGGCGGCGGTCATGCCCTCCGGGGTGCCGACCGGCTCGGCATAATGCTGACGCACGCTGTAGTCCGCCGGCGCCGGCAGCGGCGCGATGCTCTCCGGCGCAATGCCGAGGACCCGGTCCAGCCGCTCCAGCACGCCGGCGGCCCGGCCGGCCGGAAAGCGGTTGGCGACGGCGGCGCGGGGCAGGGCCATGAGGTCGCCGACCGTGGCGATGCCGAGGCGCGTCAGGGTCTCGGCGTCTACGTCGCGCAGACGCAGGGCGGCGGCGGGCAGGGGCTTCAGCCAGTCGGCCTGGGCGCTGGCGGGAACGACGGGATGCTGGGGATCGCCGCAGCGCGCCCAGGCCCGGGCGGCGCCCGGCGTATCGGCGACCGCGCAGCGAACGGTAAAACCGAAATTTTCCAATTGGTTGGCAAGGTTTCCTGAAAGCGTTTCCTCGCCGCCCGCCAGATGGGCGCAACCGCTGATGTCGAGCAGCAGCGCGCCTTCGTACGCGTTCGTCGTATCGTCTTCCGCCGGCGCCTCCGGCGCGGCCCAGGGCGTGTAGCGGGTGCACCAGCGCGCCAGGTGCAGCAGCAGGCGGCTGTCGGCCGCCGGGTCGGCCTCGACCGCTTTGAGGGCGGGGCACAGGCTGCGCGCGTCCGCCAGGCTCTGGCCGGGCCGCACGCCGTTCCGGCCGGCCGGGCCGTTGACCGCCACCGCGATGCGCCGGCCGCGGTCGTGCCGGACGATCGCGACGGGCCGCGCCGCCAGCGCCGGCCGCCGCCGCGCGATCCGGTCGGTCGCGAAGCAGGGCAGCCAGCAGTAGAGGATGCGCCGGCCGCCCGCCCCCGAACGGAACCGGGCGCCGTTTCGGCCGTCGAACAGGTCACGCGGCATGGCAGGCTCTCCGCCATGACGCGGCCTCGCGCCTGCAAGCCGGCGAAACCGGGGACCGCCGCCGCCCCGGTCCGGTCTGCCGTGTCGCCGGCGTCCTTTAACCGATCGAACAGCCGGTTCACGCTATTCAGGATACTGGATACAAACAACCCGTTTCGCCCGGAACGGCCGGCCCGGTTTCCGCCGGAGTCCTTGCAAACCCTGGGCTTGCGCCGGATGCCGGCGGTCATGTCAGACCCCGGGACCGCTTTGCCGGGGCTGCCGGATGTATACCGCTCCCAAGACCGAACCGGGACCGAACCGGCCCCGGCGGCTTCGATCCGGCCGTTTCCGGTACCCGCCGGCACGGTCCGGTTCAGGAGGCGGGGCACACCGACGTGCCGGCCCTTGCCGGATTCCACGCACCGGACGCCGTCGCCCGGATGCCGGGCAGGTCGCGGACCGGCCAGTGCTGTCCGCAGGCAGCCGTCGGGCCGCTCGGCCGCGGCTTCGGTCTCCGCCGCTTCGGTCCAATCTTGAATGATCGTTACTTCATGGTGCAATGGTCTGGAATCGAAGAGCGTATCGTTGTCGGCCACCCTGCCGGCCAGCCCGACGATACCCGGAGCGCCCTGCCGGGGTCCGGATCTCATATTCCTGCCCACACCCTGTCCCGCCCCGGGTCCCGCGTCGGGTAAGGCGCGCCCGCGGCCGGCGTTTCGTTTCCCCCGCTCCCTTCGGCGGGCGCTGCCGCCGGCTCGAACGCCCGTTGCCGCCGGTTCCAGACAACCGGCCAGCGGCCGGGCCGGCCGCCCCGGCAGCGGTGCAGATGCACCGTCCAGGCCGGGTCGCCGGTTCCGGTTTCGGGGCCGGCCGGCGCCGGCCATCGGCCGGCCGCGGCCCAGCGGGTGACGGCGGCGGAGGGCGCCAGAGTGCTGCCTTTGCCTATCCTGCGTTCTGTTGCCTTTTCCGCCCGGTACAGGGGCCGGTGCAGGAACAGGGGCACGCCGCCCCGGCCGGCGGCAAGTTGCAGGCGGCGGGTCGCGGCGAAGTCCGGCATGCCGACATCGCCGGCGACGGCGGCGAGCGCCGGGCAGCGCAATCCGTCCTCCATCGCCCACAGCACCTCTTCCCCGCTGCGGCAGCGCACGAACAGGAAATCCGCCGGATCGCAGCCATAGACCGGCAGGGCTGGGGCAAACAGGTCGCGCCGGCAGCTGACCCACAGGACCGGCCCGGCATGGCCGGCGGCCTTCTGCCGCCCGATCAGCGCCAGCAGGAAGGCCGTCGGCGCGCCGTCCCCCGGGTCGCCGCACAGGATCTCGTGCACCGCGCCGCGCGGCAGCCCGCCCCAGGGCAGCGCCGCATCGATCGCCGGCAGGCCGAGCGGGACGCTTTCGGCCGGAGCGGCGGGCCGGGTGGCCGTATCCCCGCCCGGCGCAGCAGGCGCCGGACAACCCTGTTCCAGCCGGCGGATCCGGTCGCGCAGCCGGTGCAGCGTGGCGGCGGTCGGCATCGGCGGCGGTTTCCTTTTGCTCAAGAATGAACAAGTACATTAATAGAACAATAAGAGGATAAATCATGTAAGTCGACTCGAAAGCTGGCGCCGGTCTGAAATTCGGTGTCGGAAGGCCGAGGTCTCTCCCAACAAATCAAAATGCCACCCCGGCCGACCGCAGGGAGAGCCGGGGTCCAGGGCCGCCGGCAGGGCCTTGGGAATTGGCTCTGGACCCCGGATCGTCGCTGCGCTCCGTCCGGGGTGGCAAGACGGGGGTACTACGTCGATAAACGAATTCGGGCCGGCGCAACCGAAAAGGTCCAGGTGCGTTCCTCGCGCAAACGGCATTGCCTCCCGCGGGGCTTGCCGCCGCCGGACGGCCGGCGTAACACGACCGGCGCGCACGACCGCCCGATCTTCCGACCGCCCCGGCCGCAAAACCGACCGCTCATGAACCAGCCCCTCATCCTGCCGTTCCGCGGCGTCGAACCGGACATCGCGGACACTGCCTTCATCGCGCCGAACGCCGCCATCATCGGCGACGTGCGGATCGGGCCGGGCAGCAGCGTCTGGTACGGCTGCACGGTGCGCGGCGACGTCAACAGGGTGCGGATCGGCCGCGACAGCAACCTGCAGGACAACAGCACGATCCATGTCGACAGCAGGAAATACCCGACCATCGTCGGCGACGAGGTGCTGATCGGCCATCAATGCATGATTCACGGCTGCACCATCGGCGACCGGGTCACGATCGGAATGCAGAGCTGCCTGATGGACGGCGTCACGGTCGAGCCGGGCGCGATGGTCGCCGCAGGCTCCCTGGTCACGCCGGGCAAGGTGATTCCGGCCGGCCAGCTCTGGTCAGGCCGGCCGGCGAAATTCATGCGCGAGCTGGACGAGGACACCCTGGAGGCGCTGCTCGAAGGCGCGCGCCACTACGCACGTCTGGCGCAGGAACACAGAAATCTGCACAGGGCGATCGAGGCTCACGGAAAGGACTTGCGATGACGCTCCCGACTCCCGATTTCTCCCGCCTGGCGCCGCCCGCCGGCTACCGCCTCGCCATCACCGGCGGCTGCGGCGGCATCGGTAAGCGGCTGACCGAGGTGGCGGTCGCCGAAGGGCTGAAGGTCGCGGTCATCGACCTGCCGGGCTCGCTGGAGCGACATACGCCGCCCGCGGGAGTCGAGACGCTGCCCTACGACGCGCGGGACGACGACGGCGCCGACCGGGCGTTCGGGGCCCTGGCCGGTATCTGGGACGGCGCGCTCGACGGGCTGGTCCATCTGCCGGGCTACATGTCGCCGCCCAGGCCGGTCGAGGCAATGACGGCGGCCGAGATCGACGAGGCGCTGTCGGTCAACCTCCGCTCGGCCTTCCTGGCGGTCAGGGCGGCGCTGCCGATGCTGCGCAAAGGGGCGGGCCAGACCGGCAACGCCTCGGGCATGGTCTTCGCCGCCTCGGGCCTTGCGACCCTGGTGGAAAAGACCACCGGCACCTATTCGGCAGCCAAGGCGGGCATCATCGCGCTCGCCAAGGGGCTGGCGAAGGAGAATGCGCCGGAGGTGCGGGCCAACTGCATCGCGCCGGGCGCGGTCGACACGGCCTTCCTGCGCGGCGGCACCGGGCGCGGTGGTGACGTGACGCCGAGGAACGAGCAGGATTTCCCGGCCGGGATGGACAATTCGGCCATGCTGGCGACGATTCCGCTCGGCCGCATCGCCGTCACCGACGATGTCGTCGGGCCGATCCTGTTCCTGCTGTCGGAAAAATCCCGCTTCATGACCGGCCAGACGCTCTACATCAACGGCGGGCGGCTGATGGTGTGAGCGGGATCGTCGGGGTCCGGGGCCGCTGCGCCAGCCGGGCGGTCAGCGGTTCTCGAGCAGTTCGATCTCGATAAAGGCGAATTCGTAGCCGTTGGCGTTGATCACGTCGTGGGCGACGCCGCGCGGCCGGTTGTAGGGCTTGCCGACCTCGAGCTCGGAGTCGCGCGTGCCGTCGGGCTCGACCAGGCGCAGGGTTCCGCTGGTGATCGGCACGACGACGTAGTCGTGCTCGTGGACGTGGTAGCCGGTCGCCGCGCCGGGGGCGAAACGCCACTCGGTCACGCGGACCCGCTCGTCCTCGATCATCACGGTCGGCACTGCCTTCAGTTCGCTCATCACTTCCTCCGTTTGGCGCGGCCCTAATCCGTCGCGCGGACCTTGACGTAGCGGCCGGGCGCCGGCTCGATGACGGCGAGGCCGCCGTCTCCCGGTTGGCGCGCGTCGACCTTTCCGCCGGTCTTGCGGGACATCCAGCGCTGCCATTCCGGCCACCAGGAGCCCGCGTACTGCTTCGCGCCGGCGAACCATTTTTCAGGGTCCGCCGGGTTCTTCGGATTGGTCCAGTAGCCGTATTTTTCCGAGCCTTCCGGGTTGACCACGCCGGCGATATGGCCGGAGCCGCTGAGGCAGAACTTCACCGGCCCGCCATAGAGCTGCGTGCCCGAATAGGTCGCCTGCCAGGGCGCGATATGGTCGTCCTTCGTCGACAGGATGAAGGCCGGCGTCTCGACCGCGCCGAGGTCGATCGGCGTGCCCAGCAGGTCGATGGCGCCCGGTTCGACCAGCAGATTCCGCTGGTACATGTTGCGCAGGTAGAACATGTGCATGGCCGCCGGCATGCGCGTGGCGTCGGAATTCCAGTACAGCAGGTCGAAGGGGAAGGGGTCCTTGCCGAGCAGGTAGTTGTTGATGACGAACGACCAGATCAGGTCGTTGGCGCGCAGCATGTTGAAGGTGTTCGCCATCTCCTTGCCTTCGAGGTAGCCGCGCTTCGCCATCCGCTGCTCCAGGCCCTTCAGTTGCTCCTCGTCGATGAAGACGCACAGGTCGCCGGCATTCTCGAAATCGACCAGGGTGGTGAAATAGGTCACGCTCTTCACCCGGCCGGCCCGGCCGCTGTTCGCCAGATGGGCCATCGTGCAGGCGGTCAGTGTGCCGCCCAGGCAGTAGCCGATCATGTTGAGCTGCTTTTCGCCGGTCGCCCGCTCGATGGCGTCCATTGCGGCGAGCGGGCCCTCGGCCAGATAGTCCTCGAAGGTCTTGTCCGCGAGCTTCGAATCCGGATTGACCCAGGAAATCACGAAGACCGTGTGGCCCCTCGAGACCGCCCAGCGGATGAAGGAATTCGAGTCGCGCAGGTCGAGGATGTAGAACTTGTTGATCCAGGGCGGGACGATCAGCAGCGGCGCCTTGTGGACCTTTTCGGTCAGCGGGGCGTACTGGATGAGCTGCATCAGGTCGTTCTCGAACACGACCGCGCCCTTGGAGGCGGCGACATTCTCGCCGACCTCGAACTTCGTGTCGTCGGTCATGCGGATGGCGAGCCGGCCCTTGCCGCGCTCCAGGTCGGTCAGCAGGTTGTTGAGCCCGTTGACGAGGTTCTCGCCCTTCGATTCGACGGTTGCGCGCAGGACTTCGGGGTTGGTCGCCGCGAAGTTGGTCGGCGCCATCGCGTCGACCCATTGTTTGGTGAAGAACTCCACCTTGTGGGCGGTGTGGTCGTCCAGGCCCTCGGTCTCGGCGACCGATTTCTGGATATGCCGCGACGCCAGCAGATAGGACTGCTTGATGAATTCGAAGGCGGCGTTGTCGGTCCACGCCGCGTCCTTGAAGCGCCGGTCGCCGGCCTCGGGCGCGATTTTCGGCCCGGCCGCCCTGTCGTCCGCTGGGCTGTCCGCCGCGCCGCCTGCCATGCGCCGCGCCGCATCGGTCCACAAGTCGACATAGTCCGACCAGAACCGGGTCTGCATCTCCCACAGCCGGGCGGGATCGGCCATCATGTGCCGGGTCAGCTCCAGGAACGCGCCGCCGACCTTCAGTGGGTCCGGGTCCTGCAGGCCTTCCTCCTTCTGCGACGCCAGAAATTCCTCGACGATCTTCTGGCTGCGCTCGGCGATGGAGGCGAACTGCTCGGCGGCGGCGGCCATGTCGGGCGGTGCGGCGTCGGTACGCGGTTCGGTCATGGCGCAGATCCTTTCCGTCCCCGAATCCTTTTTCCCGGGGCGAAACGAGGCCTTTCATGCGGGTGCGCGGTCCGGGCGGGCCGGGTCGCGATCCCGTGCCGGCGGGTCCGGGAAGCGGGCGGTTCCGAATAGGTATACTGCGGACATTCTCCGGCAGGATGACCGGATGTCCGCCCGGCGGCGACGGGTTGACGCACAGCGCGGCGCGCCGGCCGAATACTCTGGCCGTTGGCTTGCAGCGGGCAGGATATGTTACCAGTTCTGTGTCGCGGGCCCGCGTCCGGTTCGCGCGACGGCCTGCACCGGGAGCTTCGATCATGATTGTCGCCGAGCCGAATATGTCCGTCCCGCGCAGAATGAGACTGGCCGCGCAGGCAACCGTCCTGGCCGCCGCCCTGGCCGCTGTGGGCGCCTGCGCGAGCCCGGAAAAGGGCGAGGCTCCGGGCGCCGACAAGCCGTTCCCGAAACTGGCGACGGTTCCCGACAAACCCGAGGGGGAGACCCGGCGCCAGCGCATGCAGATCCAGGAGGGCCTGTTCGCCGACCGGCGCAACGCCCGCTACCTGGAAGGCGGCGGGCCCCGGGCCGGCTATGCCGGAGCGCCGGACAAGGTGACCGACAGCGATGTGCGCGCCGAGATCTTCCGGCCCGGCAGCGCGAGGGAGGAGGCCAGGGTCAGGACCGTCGACGGCGTCCGGCTCGTCCGCTCCGGCTTCATCGCCGCGGTCTCGTTCCGCGGCAAGAGCACCGCGCTGCCGCCGGGCAGCGGCCGCAAGATCGTGCGCATCGCACAGGTCCAGAACCTGCTGAACAGCACGCTGACCCTGATCGGCCGGGCCGCCAGGGGCGAAGCGGCGGCGGCGGCGCTTGCTCGTGCGCAGGCCGTCAAGACCGGCCTGACGACCATGGGCGTGCCGGCGAACAAGATCCGCGTCCGCAGGGGCAAGGGGCCGGCCTCGCGGGTCGACGTCTACATGTCCGGCGGCCGGGCGCCCAGGCAATAGCCCGCTTTCCGCGCCGCAACGGGACCGCCGGCCGGTGACGCCCGCCGAACCCTTCTACCGCCTCAAGCGCCTGCCGCCCTACCTGTTCGCCGAGGTCAACGCGATGAAGCACCGGGCGCGGGCGGCCGGCGAGGACATCATCGACTTCGGCATGGGCAACCCGGACAGCGCGACGCCGGCCCATATCGTCGACAAGCTGGTCGAAACCGTCCGCAATCCGCGGACCCACCGCTATTCGACCTCGCGCGGCATTCCCGGGCTGCGCCGGGCGGTCGCCGCCTACTACGAGCGGCGCCACAACGTTACGGTCGATCCGGAGCGGGAGGTCGTGGTCAACCTCGGCTCCAAGGAGGGCTTCGTCAATCTGGCCCAGGCCATCGTCGCGCCGGGCGACGTGATCGTTGCGCCGAACCCGACCTACCCGATCCACAGCTACGCCTTCATCATCGCCGGCGCCTCGATCCGCCATCTGCCGCTGACGCCGGCGCACGACTATCTCCGCGAGCTGGAACGGGCGGTGCGCCACTCGGTGCCGCCGCCGACCGCGCTGATCCTGAACTTCCCGTCGAACCCGACGGCGCAGGTCGTCGACCTCGATTTCTACCGGGAGGTCGTCGATTTCTGCCGCCGCAACGACCTGCTCATCGTGTCCGACCTCGCCTATGCGGAGATCTATTTCTACGGCGATCCGCCGCCCTCCATCCTGGAAGTGCCCGGCGCCCGGGATATCGCCATCGAGTTCCAGTCGCTCAGCAAGACCTATTCCATGCCGGGCTGGCGGCTCGGTTTCGCCGTCGGCAACGAACGGCTGGTTCAGGCGCTCGCCCATGTGAAATCCTATGTCGATTACGGCGCCTTCACGCCGATCCAGGTTGCGGCCACGGCGGCGCTGAACGGCCCGCAGGATTGCGTGGCGGAGTTCCGGGAGTTGTACCGGAGGCGGCGCGACGTCCTCGTCGAAGGGCTGGCGGCGGCCGGGTGGGACGTGCCGAGCCCGCCGGCCACCATGTTCGCCTGGGTGCCGCTGCCGCCGCGCTTTGCGAACATGGGGTCGATGGAATTTGCCAAACTGCTGCTCGGCGAGGCAAAAGTCGCGGTATCGCCGGGCATCGGATTCGGCGAGTATGGCGAGGGCCATCTCCGGGTCGCGCTGGTCGAGAACACGCAGCGCATCCGGCAGGCGGTCCGCAACATCAAGGCATTCCTTTCCGGCGATGCGGCCGGCGCCTGACCGGCCGCGCGTTCCGGGTGGCGTTCCTCCGGGCGGGGTGAAGTGAGCGACGAGATCAGACTTGCCGTGGCCGGCCTCGGAACGGTCGGCGCCGGCGTGGTGGACCTCCTGCAGCGCAACGGCGAACTGATCGCCGCCCGGGCCGGCCGCCGGCTGACCGTCGCGGCGGTCTGCGCGCGCGACCGGGCGAAGGACCGCGGGATCGATCTTGGCGGCGCGGCCTGGCACGACGATCCCGTCGCCCTGGCCGGTGCCGGCGGCCACGAGGTCTTCGTCGAACTGATCGGCGGCGCCGACGGGCCGGCGAAAGCCTCCGTCGAAGCCGCGCTCGCCGCCGGCAAGCATGTCGTCACCGCCAACAAGGCGCTGATCGCCGAACACGGCGCGGCGCTGGCGGCCAGGGCCGATTCCGCCGGGGTCGCCCTGTCCTTCGAGGCCGGCGTCGCCGGCGGCATCCCGATCGTCAAGGCGATGCGCGAAGGCCTTGCCGGCAACCGGATCGGCCGGGTCGTCGGCATCCTGAACGGCACCTGCAACTATATCCTCACCGACATGCGCCGCAGCGGCCGCCCGTTCGAGGACGTTCTCGAAGAGGCGCAGGAGCTGGGTTATGCCGAGGCCGATCCCCGCTTCGATGTCGACGGAATCGACGCCGCCCACAAGCTCGCCATCCTGACCAGCCTGGCGTTCGGCGTGACCGTCGACTTCGCCGGCGTCTCGATCGCCGGCATCCGCAAGGTCCGGCCGGTTGATATCGCCTTCGCCGACGAGCTCGACTATCGCATCAAGCTGCTCGGCATCGGCGCCCGGACGGAGTCCGGAATTGGCCAGCATGTCGAGCCCTGCATGGTCCGGCGCGGCTCGCCGCTCGGCGCGGTCGACGGGGTCTACAACGCCGTCATGGTGCAGTCGGACGCCGCGGAGGATACGACCTACGAGGGCCGGGGCGCCGGCGCGGGGCCGACCGCCTCGGCCGTCGTCGCCGATATCGTCGACATTGCGCGCGGCAGGGCGCTGCCGGCCTTCGGCATTCCGGCCTCGGCGCTGAAACCGCTGCAACGGGCCGATCCCGAGGCCAGGCGCGGCGCCTTCTATGTCCGGCTGATCGTGCGCGACCGGCCGGGCGTGATGGCCGATATCGCGGCCGCGCTGCGCGACGAGCAGGTCTCGCTGGAAAACGTCTTCCAGCGCGGCCGGGCGCCGGACGATGCGGTGCCGGTCGTGCTGACGACGCATGAGGGCGGCGAGGCGGCATTGAAACGGGCGCTGGTCCGGATCGGCGGGCTGGAGACGGTCCTGGAGGAGCCCTGCCTGATCCGCATCGAGGATTCCTGAGAGACGGCAAGGGGAACGCTGGGGAATGGCTGAAGGAGACGTGCTGGAGCGCAATCTGGCGCTCGAAGCGGTCCGGGTGACCGAGGCGGCGGCGCTGGCGGCCTCGCGCCTGATGGGGCGCGGCGACGAGAAGGCCGCCGACCAGGCCGCGGTCGACGCCATGCGCAAGGCGCTGAACGTGCTGTCGATCGACGGCACCGTCGTGATCGGCGAGGGCGAGCGCGACGAGGCGCCGATGCTGTTTATCGGCGAGAAGGTCGGCGCCGGCGGCCCCAAGGTCGATATCGCGCTCGACCCGCTCGAAGGCACGACGATCACCGCGAAGGGCACGGAGAACGCCCTGGCGGTCATCGCCATGGCGCAGGAGGGCGGCTTCCTCCACGCGCCGGACGTTTACATGGACAAGATCGCGGTCGGCGGCGGCCTGCCCGGCGGCCTGGTCGATATCGACGCCGAACCGGCCGCCAATCTGCAGGCGCTCGCCGAAGCCAAGGGCGTCGAGGTGCAGGATCTTGTCGCCTGCATCCTCGACCGGCCGCGCCATGCCGTGCTGATCGCGAAGGTCCGGGAAGCCGGCGCGCGGATCAAGCTGATCTCGGACGGCGATGTGAGCGGCGTGATCGCCACGTCGAAGCCGGACAGCGGCACCGATATCTATCTCGGCATCGGCGGCGCGCCGGAGGGCGTTCTGGCGGCGGCGGCGTTGCGCTGCATCGGCGGCCAGATGCAGGGGCGGCTGCTGTTCCGCAACGACGACGAGCGCCGGCGCGGGCGGCAGGCCGGGATCGAGGATTCGAACCGGGTCTACGGCCTGGACGACATGGCGCACGGTGACGTCATGTTCGCCGCCACGGGGGTCACCGACGGCTCCATGGTGCGCGGCGTGCGCCGCTGGGGCACCGGCGCGGCGACCCACTCGATCGTCATGCGCTCGAAATCCGGCACCGTCCGGACCATCGAGGCGACCCACAACTTCCAGCGCAAGGCCGCACCCGATCTGTAGACTCGAAGACGAAATCGCCGTCCATGCCTGACGGCGCCTCTCAACCGGCTGTCCTGAACGTCGAACGCTCGCTCGGCGGCCGGCGCTGGCAGCCGCGCACCTCCGGCGCGCCGGAAGCCGACGAACGCCTGGGGATGGCGCTGGTGCAGCGTCTCGATCTGCCGGAGATCGTCGGGCGGCTGCTGGCGAACCGCGGCGTGACACCGGAGACGGCGGAGGACTTTCTCGAGCCCAGCCTGAAGGCCGCGCTGCCGGACCCGTCGCATCTCCGGGACATGGACGCCGCGGTCGAACGGATCGTTACCGCCCTGGAAAACAGGGAGCCGACGGCCGTGTTCGGGGACTACGATGTCGACGGCGCGACCTCGGCGGCGCTCCTGCACCGCTATTTCGCCGAACTCGGCACGCCGCTGCGCCTCTATGTGCCGGACCGGATCGCCGAGGGCTACGGGCCGAATGCCGATGCCCTGCTGCGCCTGCACGGCGAGGGAATCCGCCTGGTCCTCACGGTCGATTGCGGGATTTCCGCCCACGAGCCGCTGGCGGCGGCGCAGGCCGCCGGGCTCGACGTCGTCGTGCTCGACCATCATGTCGCCGAGCCGGCGCTGCCGCCGGCGGTCGCGGTCGTCAACCCGAACCGGCTGGACGAGGACAGCCCGCACACGGCGCTCGCTGCGGTCGGCGTGACCTTCCTGCTGCTGGTCGCGCTCAACCGCGCGCTGCGCGAACGCGGCCGGTTCGAGGGGCAGCCGGAACCCGACCTGATCGGGCTGCTCGACCTAGTCGCGCTGGGCACGGTCTGCGATGTCGTGCCGCTGCGGGGCCTGAACCGGGTGCTGGTCGCGCAGGGACTGAAGGTCATGGCCCGGCGGCGCAACCTCGGATTGCGGGCCCTGGCCGACGTGGCGCGGATGGCGAGCGCGCCAGGCGCCTATCACGCCGGATTCCTGCTCGGGCCCCGGGTCAACGCCGGCGGCAGGGTCGGGCGGGCCGATCTCGGCGCCCGCCTGCTGACCACCGACGATCCGGGCGAGGCCCGGCGGCTCGCCGAAGAACTCGACAGGTTCAACACCGAACGGCGGGAAATCGAAAAGGCGGTGCTCGCCGCGGCGCTAGGCGACGCCGAGGCGCAGGCGGCCGAGGGGCAGCCGCTCGTGCTGGTCGCGGGCGAGGGCTGGCATCCCGGCGTCATCGGCATCGTGGCGTCCCGGATCGTCGAGCGGACCAACCGGCCTGCCTGCGTGGTCGCGTTGGACGGCGGGACCGGAAAGGGCTCCTGCCGTTCGATCGCCGGGGTCGACCTGGGCGCCGCCGTCATCGCCGCGCGCCAGGCCGGCCTGTTGGTGAACGGCGGCGGCCACAGGATGGCGGCGGGCCTGACCGTCGAAGCGGGCAAGGTCGGGGCGCTGCACCGCTACCTGTGCGAGCGGGTCGAAGGCGCGGTCGCAATGGCCGGCGCGGTGCGCACGCTGGGGATCGACGCGGTGCTGACGCCGTCCGCGGCCACCCGCGCGCTCCAGGAGCAGATCGACCGGGTCGGGCCGTTCGGCGCCGGCAACCCGGAGCCCCGTTTCGCCCTTTCCGGCGCGCGGATCGCCAAGGCCGATGTCGTCGGCGACAACCATGTCCGCTGTTTCCTGACGGATGCCCAAGGCGGGCGGCTCAAGGCCATCGCCTTCCGCAGCCTCGGCGAACCGCTCGGCGACGCCCTGCTCAAGGCCGGCGGCGGCGCCCTGAATCTCGCCGGCAAGCTGCGCGCCGACGATTGGAAAGGCCGCGAGGACGTCCAGTTCCTGATCGACGACGGCGCGGCGGCCGCGGGGTGACGCCGGCTTGGCGCTTGCGCCATCCCCGATGCAGTGGAGGTAGACACCGTATGTCCGTAGTTGTATATATGGCTCCCCATATCCCGGATAGCGGGGGTACGGTGTGAAAACCACGGTGGAAATTTCCGACGGCCTCGCCGAAGAGGTGAAGGCCTTTATGGCGCAAGAGGGCGTTACCTTCCGTTCGCTCGTCGAACGGGGCCTGATCGAGGTGTTGCGCGCCGGGCAGGCGCCGGCGCCGTTCACCCTGCGCGAGGCCAGCGTCGGCGGCCGGGGCTTGCAGGCTGCGTTTCGCGAGGCCGGCTGGGACGGGATCCGCGACGCCACCTATGCCGGGCGGGGAAGTTGATCGCGGTCGACACCAATATCCTGGTCTACGCCCACCGCGCCGACTCGGACCGGCACGGGCCCGCGCGGGACTGCGTCCGGCGACTTGCGGAAGGACGCGCGCCCTGGGGTTTGCCCTGGCCCTGCGTGCATGAGTTCGTCGCCGTCGCCTCCCATCCGGCGATCTACAACCCGCCGTCCACGATCGCTCAGGCGCTGGACCAGGTCGAGGCCTGGCTCGCTTCCCCCGCTGTGCGCCTGCTCGCGGAAACCCGCGCGCACTGGACAGTATTGAAGGCGCAGCTTCTGGCGGGACGGGTCCGCGGCCCGGCGGTGCACGATGCGCGGATTGCTGCGCTTTGCCTCGCCCACGGCGTATCGGAACTCTGGACCGCCGACCGGGACTTCGGCCGTTTTCCCGGCCTCGCCACCCGAAACCCGCTGGTCGATTGACGCGGCCTACCTGTTATCCTGAAACCGCGGCGCTTTCACAGCGCCTTCGAACTCGCGGGCCAGCGTGCCGAGGTCGAGCTGCACCAGTTCGGGGCGCAGTTCGAAGACGGTGCGGATTTTCTCGGACAGTTGGGTGGCCAGCGCGTCGGCGTCGGCCTCCTTCCGGGCCTCGTAGGACACGCGCAGCACGTCGAGCGCGTCCGGGCCGGCCAGCGCCTCGCACTTGAAGTCCTGCACGCCGGCCATGGCGAACATGAAATCCTCGAAATCCCCGTGGGTGATGTTGATGCCGCGGACCTTGAAGAATCCGGCCGTGCGGTGGGCGTGCTTCAGGCGCGGGAAGATGCGGTAGCCGTCGCCTTCCGCTTCCGTCGAGCGCCAGACCACGAGGTCGCCGGAATTCCAGCGGATGAAGGGCGTGGCGTTGACGTTCCACAGCGCTGTGGAGACGAGCACGCCTTCCTCGCCGGGGCCGACCGGCTCATGGCTCTCCGGGTCCAGCACCTCGAGGTAAAACATGTCGGTCCACATGCGGAAGCCGTCATGCATGTCGTCTTCCGCGCCCATCATGCACATCTCGGTCATGCCGAAGCCGTCGAAGACGGTGGCGCCCCACATGCTCTCGATCTTGGCCCGCTTGGCGGCGGACAGCGGCTCGGCGCAGCACAGGATTTTCTCTACCGACGAATTTCTCAGGTCGAAGCCGGCGGCCTCGGCGAGGTTCGCCAGATGGAGCGCATAGCCGGGCATGCCCATCCAGACCGTCGGCCGCATCTGGTCGATCAGCTCGACCTGGATCGCCGAGGGCGTATTGGCGCCGGCGCCGGCCCAGTTCACCCCGACGCCCATCTGCTGGCAGACCCGGGCGCTGACATGGCCGACCGGATGGATGCCGAGCGGGTAGGAGATGTGCGCCGTGTCGCCCGCCTGCACGCCGGCAAGACTGATGCCGCGCCGGAAGCCCTCGAACATGAACTCCATGTCCCGGAAGGTGCGCGGATAGAACAGCGGCTTGCCGGTCGAGCCGCCGGAGCGCCAGTATTCCTCGATGTCCGCGCGCGGCGCGATGTTGAAGTCGGTCATGAATGCGCGCGGCGACAGGGCGCGCAGCTCCTCCTTGTCGAGGATCGGGATGCGCCGCCATTCGTCCGGCTCGTGGATGCGGTCGAGGTCGAGGTCGGCCGGCAGGCGTTTGCGGTGGAGCGGCGCGCGGAGCGCGGCCTCGGCGGCGGCGCGCATCCGCTCCCGCTGGACGGCGTCGATCTCGGCCTGCGATTCCGGGAAGGCGAGGGTCATTCGAACCGGCCGATCCAGCGTTTCTGCGCTTCGTAGCCCTCCGGCATCGCGCCGGCTGCCTCGGTTTCGGCATAGCCGGCGAGCCGGGTCCGCTTGGCGTCGCTGTCCTCGGGCATGTCGTCGAGCGCATCGCCGATCATGCGCTCGAAATCCGCGCCGACCGGGCAGACGTCCTGGCAGCGGCGGCAGCCGGTGATCGCCCCGGCGCCGCGCAGGATCGACTGCCACAGGTCGAAGGTGTCTTCCGAGCGCAGCATGGTCTTCTGCTGCGCCGGCTCGGCATCCAGCATCCGGTCCATGAAGTCGGTCAGATGGTGGAAGCCGTGGGGCGCCCGGAACTTGTCGCAGCCCGCCCAGTCGCGGTCCCAGTGGCCGACCACGTCGCCCGGGCAGGTGCGCAGGCAGCGCCCGCAGTCCGGCCCCTTGCACAGGGCGGTTTCCATCCGGCTGTCGCAATCGACCGGCGCCGAACAGAGCACGCCGGCGAGCATGACCCGCGGGCCGTATTCCGGCGTCAGCAGCTGCAGGTTCAGGCCCAGGGTGCCGAGGCCGGCCTCGACGGCGCAATGGTCGAGGGACAGGAGCGGCTTCATCGGCTCGTCCGGATCGCCCCGGTAGCGCCAGGGATCGACATGGGTCGGCGGCACGATCAGGGCCGGCCAGCCCTTGGCTTCGAGCCACAGCACCAGCTCGAGCGCGATTTCCTCGAGCGTCGTCATGGTCAGCTCGTCGTTATAGTATTTGTGCCGCTCGTCCCAGCGCGGGATCTTGGTGACGCCGGCCGACAGCCGTTTGGCCAGCACGATGACGCGGTCGGCGTCGTAGTCCGAGATGTCGGCCGGAATGCGCGGGTCGGCCGGGTCGGGCGGGTGGGCGTTGATCTCCGCGCTGTCCGCGATGCCGGCCAGGTCGGCGCCGAGGTCGCGCGCCTTCGCCTTGATATCGGCGGCGGTCAGAGTTTCCTGGAATACGGCGACGGACACGGGCGGGCTAGTCCTGCGCTCCGGCCGCGGCCTCGCGCTCGCGCTGCGCCTTCTTGAAGGCCTGGACCTGGCGCGCGACCATGCCCTGGTAGCCCTCCGGGCCGACCCAGCGCTCGTTCCAGTCGTTGAGCCCGTCGATCTCCGCGCCGTCCTTGCGCGCCTGCTTGAAGGCCTTGGCCTTCTCGACCTTTTGCGGCGTCTTCTCCGGGATGAACTTCTGCACGTCGGCGAGATAGGCGTGATAGTCGTTGCCGACCGGGCAGACCGCGAGGCAACGCGGGCAGTCGCCGAACGAGCCGACGACCCGCAGCAGGCCCTGCCAGAAGCCGAACACGCCGCGGCTCTTGTTGAAGTCGCGCTTCTGCGCCCGGTCGAGGCCGATATAGCGGTCGAAGAAGCCGGTGATCTGGGCGTAGCCGAATTCCTGGGCCTCGGTGGCGCAGCCGCGCTTGTCGATGCCGAAATGGCGCACCGCGTCGGACGGGCAGGAATACAGGCAGCGCGAACAGCTTTCGCCGATGCAGACCTGCTCGGTCAGGATCTCGTCCGGCTCCAGTTCCGCCTCAGTGAGGATGCCGGTGAGGTAGACCCGCGGCCCGTATTCCGGCGTCAGGATGTTGACCTCCAGCCCGAAGGTGCCGAGCCCGGCCTCGATGCCGAGATGGCGGGTCGAGAGCCGGCCGTAGCTGGCGCGCTTGAGATTCCAGTCGGTCTCCTGCGCCGCCGTGACGAAGGAGGGATGGCCGGCGTCCTCCAGCGCCTCGGCGATCCGGAAGGCGATCCGGTCCATCCGGCGCAGCACCAGCATGTCGATATACTGGACGGCGATGTTGGTTTTGGCCCGGAAGGCGGCGACCGGGATATGCTGGACGATCGCGACCACGGATTTGACGTGGGGCGAGACCCGGTCCGGCGTCTGGGGCCAGCGCGGGTCGGGCGGGAAGGCGTTGAGCGTTTCGGCGCTGGCGATGCCGACCAGATCGGCGCCCAGGTCCGCGGCGAGGGCCTTGACCCGTTCGGCCGTCATGTCCGGAGCGGCGGCGCCGTCCGGCATGCTCAGGCCGCTTTCCCGGCGCCGGTCTCCGGCTGGGCGTGGCCCGCGGCGTCGTCGGCGAAGCTCTCGGGGTCGGCGCCGCCGAGATTCCACTGCTCCTCCTTGTATTTCGGATAGCGCCAGGCGAAGTCGGTCATGATCTCGTGGAAGGGCAGGTCGCTGTAGATGCCCCGATCCTTCAGATATTCCATGTGCCGGCGGCCGGCGGCGTCGTATTCCTGGAACAGGGCGTCGCCGCGGCCGTCGAACTCCTGCGGCTTGACTTTCGCCTTCTCGCACAGGGTGCGGTTGAACACCGGAGTCGCCTTCACCCACTGGCCCTCCAGCCAGATATCGGCGTAGCCGTGGTAGGAGAAGATGTCGGTGCCCATGGCGTCGCGCAGCTTGGGCGTCGTCAGGTGGTTCTTGACGTCCGCATAGCCGACCCTGGCCGGGATGCCCAGATGCCGGCAGCAGGCGACCATCGCCAGGGATTTCTGCACGCACCAGCCGCTGCCGCGCCGGATCAGGGCGCTCGCCTTGTATTCCGCCCGGTCGATCGGGATGGAGTAGGGCGAATAGAGGAATTCGTCCCGGATGGCGTAGAACAGGTTGACCGCCTTGCCGAGGTCGCTTTCGGCGTCGCCGGCGTTGCGCTCGGCATAGTCCTGCACATCCGGCTCGTCGAAATCCATATACCAGGTCGGCGCCAGAAAAGCCGGCGGCGCCGCGTCGGCCATCGGCACGCCGTCCTGCGGTTCCTTCTCGAAGATCAGCGGTTCCGTCACGCCCTCGCTCCCCCTTGATCGAAGTAGGGGAAACCTAACGCCTCGTCCCGGCGCGTCAAACGAAACAGGGGCGCGGCGCTACGCCGCCAGTTCCGCCCTGTGGGCCACGACGAAGTCGGCCAGCGAGTGGAATTTGAAATCGGTGCGCGGCGGATCGGCGAGCGGCATGGTGGCGCCGGCCCCGGCCTCGCCGTGGCGGCGGTAGATCCAGCAGTTGGCGAGGCCGAAATCGTTGGCCGGCCCGTGATCGTGGAACAGGCTCTCCGCGGTGTGGAGGATGTCACCCTTGCCGATGCCGTGGCGGGCGAGCTGCTCGAGCATGTATTCGAAATTACGCGGGGCCGGCTTGTAGGAGCCGATGTCGGCGGCCGTGTAGATGGCGTCGAACTCGACCTCCAGCTTGCGGTTGCTGTGGGCGAAGCTGGCGTTGTCGACGTTCGACAGGACGATCAATCTGTAATGCTCTTTCAGATAGCGGAGCGATTCCGCGCTGTCGTCGAAGGCCGGCCAATCCCTGACCGACGCGCCGTAGGCGAGGCATTCCTCCCATTTCGCCGGGATGCCCCATTCCTCGGCGAGGCGCTTGTAGACCACGGCGAGCAGCTCCGGATAAGGCTTGGCCGGGCTGGCCCGCTGGGCCGTCGATTCGTGAAAGGCGTGGGCCTCCAGAATCTCGTCCCGGCCGAGCGCCCGGTCCGCCCGGCCGGTCAGCGGTTCGAGGGCCGCGATCATGCCGGCCTCCCAGTCGATCAGGGTGCCGTAACAGTCGAAGGTGAGGGCTTTGAAATCGGTCAGGCGCATGGCGGAGGCTCGTTGCAGGGGGCTCGCGCCGGCATGTGCCGCGCGACGGGCGGCGTTGCAAGCCAATTCCGATAGGGATAGTGAGGTTGCGGGCGATCTGCGGAGGAGCAGCATGAACGAAGCGAGCGCCGCCGGCGGGCGACCCGTCGCCGTCCCGGGCCGGCCCGTCGCCGATCCGGCGGACTGGACCGGCGCGGACCTGACCGCACGGAGCGACTGGCGCCTCGACGCGACCGCCGCCGAAACCGCCCATCTGGTCGACATGGCGCGCGCCGCCGCAGCCCGGCTGGCGGGCGATCCGAACCGGCTGCTCGATACAGGCCGCGCCGATTTCGACCTCGGCCCCTTCGCCGGCACGGTCGAGGCCATGCTCGGCCTGCTGCGCGACGGTCCGGGCGTTGCGCTCTACCGCGGGCTGCCGCTGGACGAGCTGTCGCTCATGGAAGCCGCGGTCGTCTACTGGGCGATGGGGCTGCACATGGGCGCCGCCCAGTCCAACAACCCCGAAGGCGACATGATCGGCCATGTGCTCGACGCCGGGCGCGACTACGACCATCCGCAGCACCGCGGCTACCAGACCAGCGCGACGATGGACTACCACTGCGACCAGACCGACGCGGTCGGCCTGCTGTGCCTGCGCACGGCGAAATCGGGCGGCCTGTCCAAGATTGTCAGTTCCGTCCGGCTGTACAACGAGGTGCTGCGCCGCCGCCCGGACCTGTTCGATGCTCTGACGCAGCCCTATTGCTGGACCAAGCACGGCGAGATGGAGGCCGGCGAGCGGCCGTATTACGAGAGCCCGGCGTTCAATTTCCTCGACGGCAAGCTGTGCACCGCCTTCGGTCCGCAACACATGATCAAGGGTCATGCCCTGCCCGACGCGCCGGACATGACGCTCCGCCAGCGCGAAGCCATCGAATTCATGTCGGATCTGGCCGAGGAGCACCACGCCGCCATGCGGTTCGAGCGCGGCGACATCCAGTTCCTCAACAACTACACGGCGCTGCACACGCGGACCGCCTTCGAGGATTGGCCGGAGCCGGAGCGCAGGCGCGTGCTGTGGCGCCTGTGGCTGCGCATACCGGATTTCCGCCCGGCGACGCCCTATTCGGCGCAATGGGCAAAGGGCGTCCACCTCGAACGGACGCAGCGGCAGATCCGGCTGGTGTATGGCGGATAGACCCGGCGCGCCGGGCCGATACCCTTTACCGGGACATGTGACGCGAAGTCCTGATGTCCTCCGGGCGTCGTTGTGTCGCCGCACCGCCGGTTTGAATTTGTGCAACTATGTTGTACATAATCTGTAGTCGGCCGGGCGCTGGTCCGGAGAATTGGTTCTGGCCGAAAACACGGAGGCCGTTCATGTCGTCCACCACATACAAAACGGCCGAGGCGCGGGCCAATTTCTCGGCGCTTCTGGCTCGGGCGAAGGCCGGTGAAGAAATCTCGATCACCAAGGGCGGCGAGCCGCAGGCCCGGCTCGTTCCGCCGGCCGGTCCCGCCCATCGGGAATTCGCGCCGCTGGCTCATCTGAACCTGCCCGGCGACCTGTTCGAGGGCGACGACGCAGACCAGGCGGCGATCGACGCTGGCGACTACAGCGACGATCTGGGAATCTGGCGCGGGCGCAAGGCGTCGCCGTGAAGCTGCTTCTCGACAGCCATGCCGCGTACTGGTGGATGGCGGGCGACAAAAGACTTTCCAAATCGGCGCGGAGCTTAATCTTCGACCAGTCGAACGACGTGCTGGTCAGCGCAGTTTCGATCTATGAGATCGAATTGAAGGCCCGGCGCCGGCGTGTCGTCCTGCCGCCGCAGGAATTGCGGGCGGCGCTCAGGCGCAATGCCGTCGACGAACTGGCCATCACCCACGACCACGCAGAGTACGCCGCGCACCTCGATTGGGATCATCGCGATCCCTGGGATCGTCTGCTCGCGGCTCAGACGCGACTGGAGAGTTGCGCGCTGGTATCGCTCGACCGGGTTTTCGACGACATCGCCATCGACCGGCGATGGTAATCCCCCGCCACCGCCCGCGCGCCCTTGCCGCTGGTCATTGACCGGCGCGGGCGATAGGGTCCGCCCCGACTTCGAGACGACGACTTCGAGAGACGGGAATTCCGGGGAGACCGCCCATGCTTCGCGATCTGACGCCACGCGCGCAGGAGCTGAAGGACAATCTGCTCGACTTCATGGACCGCCGCATCTACCCGAACGAGGCGGTCTACGAGGAACAGCACAATGCAGGCGACCGCTGGGACGCGCCGCCGGTCCTGAACGAGCTGAAGGCGGAGGCGAAGAAGCGGGGCCTGTGGAACCTGTTCCTGCCCGAGAGCGACCTGGGCGCCGGGCTCACCAACCTGGAATACGCCCATCTGTGCGAAATCCTCGGCCGCTCGCCGCATCTGGCGCCGGAATCCTGCAACTGCTCGGCGCCGGACACCGGCAACATGGAGGTGTTCACCCGCTACGGCACCGAGGCGCAGAAGGAGAAATGGCTGAAGCCGCTGCTCGCCGGCGAGATCCGCTCCGCCTTCTGCATGACCGAGCCGGACGTCGCCTCGTCGGACGCGACCAACATCCAGACCGAGATCCGCCGCGACGGCGACGAATACGTCATCAACGGCCGCAAATGGTGGGCCTCGGGCGCCGGCGACAAGCGGACGAAAATCTGGATCGTCATGGGCAAGTCCGATCCCGAGGCGCCGCGCTACAACCAGCAGTCGCAGATCCTGGTCGAGCCGGACACGCCGGGCATCACGATTCACCGCTTCCTGCCGGTCATGGGCTTCGACGATGCCCCGGAAGGCCACTGGGAAGTCACCTTCGAAAACGTCCGGGTGCCGGCCTCCAACATGCTGCTCGGCGAGGGCCGCGGCTTCGAGATCGCCCAGGGGCGGCTCGGCCCCGGCCGCATTCATCACTGCATGCGCATGATCGGCATGGCCGAACGGGCGCTGGAGTTGATGATCCGGCGCGCCGCCGACCGCACGACCTTCGGCACCCGTGTGATCGACCAGGGCCTGATCCGCGACTGGATCGCCGAAAGCCGGATCGATATCGACCAGTCCCGGCTGCTCACGCTCAACGCCGCTTACATGATGGACACGGTCGGCAACAAGGCGGCGCGGCTGGAGATCGCCGCGATCAAGGTGGCCGGGCCGAACATGCTGCTGCGCGTCGCCGACCGGGCCATGCAGGTCCACGGCGCCTGCGGCCTGACCGAGGACACCATCCTGCCCAAGCTGTGGGCGGCCGGCCGGATTCTCCGCTTCGCCGACGGCCCGGACGAGGTCCACAAGGCCCAGATCGCCCGGATGGAGATCGGCAGGCATTTGTAGCACGCACTTTTTTTGAACCGGGACCGAACCCATGACCTCAGAGACCAAGACGGTCGTCGAAACCCGTGACCGGCCGGACGGCGTGCGCGTCGTCACCCTCAACAATCCGCCGGTCAACGCGATCAGCGCGGCCATGCGGCAGCAGTTGTACGACACGATGCGCGCCATCGACGCCGACCCGTCGGTGAAGGGCGTCGTGCTGACCGGGGCCGGCCGTGCCTTCATCGCCGGTGCCGACATCCGCGAGTTCGGCAAGCCGAACCCGCCGGGCGCGCCGAGCCTCACCGACGGCGTCCACGCCGTTGAGGACTGCCGCAAGACGGTAGTCGCCGCGGTCAACGGCGCGGCGGCCGGCGGCGGGCTGGAGGTCGCGCTCGGCTGCCACTACCGGGTCGCCGGCCCGAAGGCGCGGCTCGGCCTGCCGGAAGTCAATCTCGGCACGATTCCGGGCGCCACCGGCACCCAGCGGTTGCCGCGCGTCACCGGCCTCAAGACGGCGCTCGACATGATCGTAAGCGGCGATCTCGTTTCGGCGCAGCGGGCGCTGGAGCTGGGCATCGTCGAGGCCGTTGAGGACGACCCGGTCGAGGCCGCAGCGGCGTTGGCGCTCGCCAGGCCGCCGAAAAAGCTGCGCGAGGACGATTCGAAGATCGGCGATATCACCGACGGTTTCTTCGACGACTACAAGAAAGGCATGGCCCGCCGCTGGCGCGGCTTCGAGGCTCGCTTCAAGGCGGTCGACGCGGTCGCCAGGATCGTCCTGCCCTACGACGAGGCGGTCGAGGCGGAGCGGGTCGTATTCCGGGAATGCCAGGGCACGCCCGAAGCCCGCGCTATGCGCCACGTCTTCTTCTCCGACCGCCAGGCGGCGCGCCATCCCTCGATCCCGAAGGACACGCCGGCCGCGACGATCGAGCAGGCCGCGGTGATCGGCTGCGGCACCATGGGCGGCGGCATCGCGATGAACTTCGCCAACGCGGGGATCCCGGTGAAGGTTCTGGAGACGAGCCCGGAGGCGCTGGAAAAGGGCCTGGGCATCGTCGCCGGCAACTATGCCGCGACCGTCTCCCGGGGCCGGCTGAGCCAGGAGGCGATGGACCGGCGCATGGGCCTGATCTCCGGGGTCACGGGCTATGACGACATCGCCGATTCGGACATCGTCATCGAGGCGGTGTTCGAAAACATGGACATCAAGAAGGAGGTGTTCGGCACGCTGGACGTCGTCTGCAGGGAGGGCGCGGTGCTGGCGACCAACACCTCGACCCTCGACGTCGACGAGATCGCCGACGCGACGGCGCGGCCCGAAGCCGTGGTCGGCACCCACTTCTTCAGCCCGGCCAACGTCATGCGGCTGATCGAGATCGTGCGCGGCGCGAAGACGTCCGACGAGACGGCGCAGACGGCCATGAAGCTGTCGCCCCGGATCGGCAAGGTCGGCGTGATGTGCGGCGTGTGCGACGGCTTCGTCGGCAACCGCATGCTCTACCAGTACAGCCGGCAGGCCAACTTCCTGATCGAGGAAGGCGCGCTGCCCCAGGATGTCGACCGGGTGATCTACGAATTCGGCCTGCCGATGGGCCCGTTCGCCATGGGCGACCTCGCCGGCGTAGATGTCGGCTACCTGGTGCGCCAGGAGCGGCTCAAGAAGTTCGGCCCGACCAACCGGCGCGAATCGAAGATCGCCGACGCCATCTACCATCTCGGCCGCTACGGCCAGAAGACCCGCAAGGGCTGGTACGATTACGAGCCGGGCAGCCGCACGCCGCACCCCAACGCCGAGGTGACGGCCCTGATCGAGCAGGCGTCGGCCGATCTCGGCATTGAACGGCGGCACGTTTCCGACGAGGAAATCCTCGAACGCTGCATGTATCCGCTCATCAACGAGGGCGCCAAGCTGCTCGCCGAGGGCATCGCCGCCCGGCCGCTCGATATCGACCTGATCTGGATCTACGGCTACGGCTTCCCGCGTTACCGCGGCGGGCCGATGCACTGGGCCGACGAGATCGGCCCGGCCCGCGTCCTGGACCGGCTGGAGCACTACGCCGGGACCAGCGATCCCGACTGGCTGGAGCCGGCGCCATTGCTGCGCGAGGTGGCGGGGCAGGGGACGACCTTCCGGGAATGGGCGGAGGCGCGCTGAGTTGCGGGAATTGCGCCGGTTCTTTCCGCCGGCAAGAATCGAAACCCGTTGTAGGGGAGGGTTTGAAACCCTCCCCTACGGTCCCTCCGCCCGTACCGTGGCCCGGGACAGGCGTTCGGGGCGGCGCTTCGGGACGTCCGTCCGTCGGCCTCGCGGTTCGATTTGAACCGCAGGTGACGGTTTCGCCTCGTCCGCCCGCGTTTCGTGTTAGGCTACCGGCATGAAACGCTTGGTATTGCTGCTCGCCCTGTTCCTCGCCGCGCCGGGCATCGCGTCCGCCGCGGCGACGGAAAAAGTCGATGTCGAACTGGTGCTGGCGGTCGACGGGTCGGGCTCGATCGACGATATCGAATTCCAGTTGCAGCGGAAGGGGTATGCCCGGGCGATCACCCATCCGCTCGTTCTCAACGCGATCCGCGGCGGCGAATTCCGCAGGATCGCCGTCCTGTTCGTCGAATGGGGCGCGCCGGAATCGGTCGAGACCATCGTCGAGTGGACGGTGATCCGGGACGCGGCGACGGCGAAGGCCTTCGCCGACAGGCTGGTTGCAGCGCCGCGCAAGGTCTTCGGCTACAATTCGATCAGCGCCGCCATCGCCTATTCGACCGAGCAGATCCGCTCCAACGCCTACGAGGGCAAGCAGAAGATCATCGACATCTCCGGCGACGGACCGCAGATCAACGGGCCGCCGTTGCAGGTCGTGCGCGCCGCGGCGCTCGAGGCCGGCATCACCATCAACGGCCTGGCGATCAAGACCCGCACCGGCACCAGCTTCCGCCCCAGTTTCGGCGTGCCCCTGGAGGAGCATTACCGGATGGAGGTCATCGGCGGCCCAGGCGCCTTCGTCATGACGGCGGACGAGCGGACGCCGTTCGAAGAGGTGATCCTGAGCAAGCTGGTTCGTGAGATTGCGATGCTTGAAAAACGCTAGATAATCTGTTGAAAATACGATATAAATACCCAATTTGAACGCAATTTTTAACCCTCCCCTGCGGCCTCCACCCTTCGATACGCCCCGGATTTCATCCGGGGCTACTCAGGGTGAGGGAGGGTGTTGCAAGCGGAAAAGTATTCCCCCATCCCGAGTAGACGCGCCGGCGCCGTATCGAGGGACGCACCTGCGCGGACCCTAGAATTCCCCGCTGATGGTTGCGCCGCCGTCGACGACGAGGGTGTGGCCGGTGGTGAAGCTGCCGGCCTTCGAGGCCAGGAATACCGCCGCGCCGGCGACCTCCTCGACATAGCCGATGCGCTTGAGCGCATAGTGCTTCACGGCGGCGTTGTAGATTTCCTCATTCTCCCACAGGGCGCGCGCCATGTCGGTCTTGATGATCGAGGGCGCGATGGCGTTGACCCGCACGTTCCGGTCGCCCCATTCGACCGAGAGGTTGCGCGCCAGCGCCGAATCAGCGGCCTTGGTGATGCCGTAGATGCCGAGATAGCGCGTGCCCTTCAGCCCGCCGATGGAGGAGACGATGATGACCGCGCCGTCCTTCCGTTCGGCCATCTGCGGAATCACCATCTGGCACAGCCAGATGTTGGAGCGCAGGTTGGCGCCGGTCGTCTTCTCGTAGGCTTCGTCCGGCAGGTCCTGCAGCGTGCCGAAATAGGGGTTGACCGCCGCGTTGCAGACCAGGATGTCGATCTGCCCGTAATGGGCGTTGGCCCGGTCGACCAGCGTCTGCAACTGGTCCTTGTGGGAAATGTTGCAGGCGATGGCGACGGCATCGCCGCCCTCGTCGCGGATGCCCTGGGCGACCTCCTCGCACCTGTCCAGCTTGCGGCTGGAGATGACGACCTTCGCGCCCTGCGCCGCCATCGCTTCCGCGGTCGCCCGGCCGATGCCCTTCGAGGAGCCGGTAATCAGGGCCACCTTGCCGTCGAGGCGGAACAGGTCGTCGTATTTCATCGGGATGTGTCCGGTTGCAACGGTCAGGCGCTTCCTATAATCCGATGCCCGACGAATCAACCGGCCGGTTGCGGTTGGCAGCGCCGCCGGCCCGCGCCTCGAGGCGCAGGGAGGACAGCATGGATCTCGATATCAGCGCCGAAGACCGGGCCTTTCGCGACGAGGTCAGGGCCTTTATCGACCGGAGCCTGCCGACCGATACCCGCGAGAAGGTGCGCCGCGGCCTGAAGCTCACCAAGGAAGATATGGTCAACTGGCACAGGATCCTGCACGCCAACGGCTGGGGCGCGCCGGGCTGGCCGGTCGAACATGGCGGGCCGGACTGGACGCCGATGCAGCGCCATATCTTCGAGGAGGAGACCGGTCGCAACCATTGTCCGCGCCTGATGCCCTTCGGCCTGAAGATGGTCGGCCCGGTCATCCAGGCCTTCGGCAGCGACGAACAGAAGGCGCAGCACCTGCCGAAGATCGCGAGCGCCGAGATCCAGTGGTGCCAGGGCTATTCGGAGCCGGGCGCCGGATCGGACCTCGCCTCACTCAAGACTCGGGCGGTGCGCGACGGCGACACCTACATCGTCAATGGCCAGAAGACTTGGACCACGGCGGCCCACTGGGCGGACTGGATTTTCTGCCTGGTGCGCACCGACGACACGGTCAAGAAGCAGGAGGGCATCTCCTTCTTGCTGATCGACATGGCGACGCCCGGCATCACGGTGAAGCCGATCATCACCATGGAAGGCGGCCACGAGGTCAACGAGGTGTTCTTCGACGATGTCGTCGTGCCGGTCTCCAACCGGGTCGGCCCGGAGAACAAGGGCTGGACCATCGCCAAGTTCCTGCTCGGCCACGAGCGCACCAGCATCGCCGAGATCGGCCGCTCCAAGGCGCAGCTCGAAAAGCTGACGGAAATCGCGGCGGCGGAGCAGAAGGACGGCGCGCCGCTGATCGAGGACCCGCGCTTCCGCGAGAAGATCGCGCGGGCCGAGATCGACCTGATGGCCCTCGAAATGACGCTGCTGCGCGTCGTCTCGGCCGAGAGCGCCGGCCGGGTGCCGGGCCCGGAAGCCTCGCTGCTGAAAATCCGCGCGACGGAGTTGCAGCAGGAACTTGGCGAATTGCTGATGGAGGCGATCGGCTACTACAGCCATCCCGATACGCCGGAAGCCCGCGAATTCGGCTGGAACGAACCGTCGGTCGGGCCGGACTATGCGGCCAGCCTGTCGCCGGCCTATTTCAACCTGCGCAAGACGTCGATCTACGGCGGCTCCAACGAGGTCCAGCGCGGCATCATCTCCAAGATGGTGCTGGGTTTCTAGGCGCGCCGGACCCCGGCGGATTCGTAACGCCGCTGCCCGATTTCGCTGACGGAAAGGTTTCATGCCCTTTGCCCTGACCGACGAACAGAAGCTGCTCCAGGAAAGCGTCGACCGGTTTGTCGAGCGCGACTACGGCTTCGACGTCCGCACCCGGCTGGCGGAGAGCGAAACCGGCTGGAGCGCGGAGAACTGGGCCAGATTCGCCGAATTGGGCTGGCTCGGCGTGCCGTTTGCGGAAGCCGCAGGCGGATACGGCGGCGGGCCGGTCGAGGCCGGCCTGATCTCGGAAGGACTTGGCAGGGGGCTGGCCGTCGAACCCTATCTCTGGACGGTCGTGCTCGGCGGCGGACTGCTGGCACGGGCCGGGCGGGGCGATCTGTTGCAGGAATTGATCACCGGTAACCTCCAGCTTGCCACCGGCTTCGCCGAGCCGCAGGCGCGCTATGCGCTCCACGATGTGGCGACGACGGCGGAGCGAAGCGGCGGCGATTATGTGCTGACCGGGCAGAAGGCCGTCGTTTTCAACGCGCCGTCCGCCGACCGGCTGATCGTGCCGGCGCGCACCGCAGGCGGGCAGACCGAAGCGCGCGGCATCACCCTGTTCCTCCTGCCGGCCGGCGCCGAGGGCGTCGCCCTGCGGCCCTACAGGACGATGGACGACGGCCGGGCCGCCGAAGTGACGCTGACCGGCGTCAAGGCCGGCGGCGACGCCGTGCTCGGCAAAGTCGACGACGGCATGGCGCTGCTGGAACCGGCGATCGATGCGGCCACCGCGGTGCTGTGCTGCGAGGCCGCCGGCGTGATGCAGGCGCTGGTGAGCCAGACCCGCGAATATGTCGGCACGCGCAAGCAGTTCGGCGTGCCGCTTTCGTCCTTCCAGGTCTTGCAGCACCGCATGGCCGAAATGTTCATCCACAAGGAACAGACCCAGTCGATGGCCTATATGGCGGCCGTGCGCGCGGCGGCGGGCGACGGGCCGGCGGCGTCCCGCGCGGCTTCGGCGGCCAAGGCCTATGCGGGCGAAAAGGGCAAGTCGGTCGGCCAGGAAGCGATCCAGATGCACGGCGGCATGGGCATGACCCGGGAAATGCCGATCAGTTCCTTCTTCAAGCGCATCACCATGATCGGCAGCCTGTTCGGCGACGCCGACCATCATCTCGACCGCTTTGCGGACCTTGCCGGCGGCAGGGCCGGCTGACGGGGCGCGCCGGATGGCCGAAAACCCGATACCGATCAAGGGGCTGGACCATATCGTCCTGCGCGTCCGGGATATCGACGTCATGCTGCGCTATTACGGAGACGTACTCGGCTGCACGCTCGAGAAGGTCCAGGAGGATATCGGCCTCTGGCAGATGCGCGCCGGGGATGCGCTGATCGACTTCGCGCCCGTCGATGGGCCGATCGGCCGGCAAAAGGGGCCGGCGCCGGGGCCGGAGGGCCACAACCAGGACCATTTCTGCCTGCTGGTCGATCCGTGGGACGAGGCGGCGATCCGCAGCGCACTGGAAGCGCGCGGCTGCGACGTGGAGGCGGCGGCGGTCCGCTACGGCGCGACCGGCTACGGGCCGTCGATCTATCTGACGGACCCGGAGGGCAACACGGTCGAATTGAAAGGGCCTTCGACCTGATCATTCCCCGCCGTGGCTGAACCTCCGTTAGCGGTTGCGCCCGAACGGCGCCTGCAAGCCGCCCTGTGGATGATACTCGCGGTCACGCTGTGGAGTCTTGTCGCGGTCTGCGTCCGCATGCTGGAGGGCCGGGTACCGATCTCCGACCTGTCCTTCTACCGCGGGCTGCTGTCCGTCGCCGTGATGCTGCCGCTGATCCGGCGCGCGGGCCGGATGGGGCAGGGCGGGCCCCTGCGCAAGGCGATGCCCTGGTTCGTCCTGCGCGGCATTTTCATCTTCAGCGCCCAAACCTGCTTCTACTTCGCCCTGACCTGGATGCCGATGGCCGAAGCGACCGTGCTCAGCGGAACGACGCCGATCTTCCTCGCCCTGCTCGCCGGGATGTTTCTGGGCGAAAAGGTATCCGCAGTCCGCTGGGCCGCGATCGGCCTGGGCTTCGCCGGCATCGTCGTGATCCTGAGGCCCGGGGCCGCGGTCATCCAGATCGCGGCGCTGACCGCGCTGGCCTCGGCGGTGCTCTTCGCCAGCAGTTCGGCGATCAACAAATATCTTTCGCGCACCGAGCCGGCGAGCCGGATCGTCGGCTGGACCAACCTGATGATCGCCGCCGTCGCGGCGATCCCGTTCGTCTACAATTCCTACCTTCCCCAATGGAGCGACCTGCCCTGGGTCGCGGCGATCATGGTCCTCGGCACCGGGGCGCAATACGGCCTGGCGCGCGCCATCGCTGCGGCCGACGCCAGCTTCTCCGGGCCGTTCGATTTCCTGCGCATGCCCTTCGCTGCGATCGCCGGGCTGATCCTGTTCGCGGAGTGGCCCGACATCTGGGTCTGGGTCGGCACCGGCATCGTCTTCGCCAGCATTTTCGGCCTGACCCGCGACCGCGCCCTGTTCCGCCACAGGACGGGGGTGTCGTCGGGGTAAAGTGAGTGACGGAAAGTGGGCGCAGTTTCGTTCTTACTGAGAAAGAACGATAAATCAGTTTGATTCGAATTATTGGCGGCAACGTATGCGGAAACTGTTCGACTCGTCTCTGCTCGACGCGCACGATCTTTATCATGCGAGGTACGGGCGCGGTGCCGTGATCGTGGCGGTGCGGAAGAATCCCGACGGTACGACCAAGCCGGATATCAGCAGTCGGGACTGGCAGCTGGCACATTTTTACAATGAGCGAGGTTCTGGCAACTTGCGTAGCGCTACAGATTTAGAGCCTGTCGAATCCATTGAAGAAAAAGAGGGATTCATCAGAGTAATCGTTCGATTCTCAAGACCTCATCCAGTGAATTCGTATCCATACGCGACGGCAACCATCGAAAGGGTAATACCCGTCGACCAAGTCACACTTGAGATCGTGCGCGCAAGCGACTTCCCGCCGTTACGGAAGTAACGAAGATTCTAGTCAGGTAGACTGCCTCAGGCTGCCGCCCCTTCGAACAGCTCCCGCACCAGCCGGATCGCCATCTTCGTCGCCACGCGGCGGCGGTAGTGGCCGGGGGTGAAGGTGGTCTTCATCGACATGAGCTGGTCCCGGCACAAGTCGTCGATGCCCTGGACCGTGGCGTCGTTCAGCGCGCCGCCGGCGAGGTCCGCCGCGCCTTCGAGGAAGACCGGGCGCGGGTTGGTGCCGGTGACCGCGATGCGCAGGTCGGCGAGCCGGTCGCCGTCGCGCGCGACGGCCGCGGCGCAACCCGCCACCGGATATTCGATCGAACGGCGGATGCGCACCTTGTCGTAGCCCGAGACCAGGTTGCCCGGCGCGGCGGCGCGGATGCGCAATACGAACTCGCCGGGCCGGATCGCCATATAGTCGATGCCGTCGCCGGTCGAGCCGTCTTGGCGCGAATGGCCGATGAAAAAGTCGCGCATGGCGACGGTGCGCGCGCCATCCGGGCCGAGCAGGTCGATCTCGCCGCCGAACAGCAGCATCGCCGGGGCGAGATCGCCGGAATAGGTCGCGAAGCAGACGCCCTTCGATTTCGGCGCGACGTGGCACATGTCGCCCAGTTCGGTCTTCAGGCAATGGTCGTTGGCCTCGCGCCACCATTCGGACTGGTTGTAGTAGATGCAGCGCGTGTCGAGGCAGATATTGCCGCCGACCGTGCCCATGTTGCGCTGGGTCGGCCCGGCGATCGAGCCTGCGGCCTGGGCGACCGCCGGATAGAGCCGGCGAACTTCCGGATGCTCCGCGACCTCGTACAGCCGCACCGACGCGCCGATGGCAAGGCCGCTTTCGCTCACCTCGACGGTCTTGAGATCGGCCAGCCCGTTGGTGTCGATCAGGACCGGCGGCGTCTCGATCCGCCGGCGGATATTGACCAGGATGTCGGTGCCGCCGCCGATCATCCGGCTCTCCGGATGGGCCTGCCGGGCGGCCAGCGCCTCCTCGACAGTCGCCGGGCGGATGACGTCGAAACCGTGCAATGCGTCCATCAGGCGGCCCTCTTCTTCGCGCCGAACCGGGCGGCCTTCTCCATCGCGAGGAAGACCTTGTCCGGCGTGATCGGCGTATCGGGGAAGCGGATGCCGGTGGCGTCGTAAATCGCGTTGGCGACCGCCGGGATGAAGCTGCTGAGCGAGCCTTCGCCGGCCTCCTTGGCGCCGTAGGGGCCGTGGGGATCGTTCGATTCGACGATATGGGTGTGGATCGGCGGCGAATCCTGGATCGTCGGGATCCGGTAGTCGAGCAGGTTGTTGGCGAGGTTCAGGCCGTTGTAGTAGCCGGTCTCCTCGCTCAGCGCCTGGCCCATGCCCATCCAGACCGAGCCCTCGATCTGGCCCTCGACGGTCAGCCGGTTGAGGGCCTTGCCGCAATCGTGGGCGACCCAGACATCGTCCACCGTGACCTCGCCGGTGGTCTCGTCCACCGTCACCTCGACGGCCTGGGCGGCGTAGGAGAAGCCCATCGTGCCGCCGATCGCCGCGCCTCGGTATTTCTTGCCGCCCCAGCTCTCGGGAATCGTGTTGTAGATGCCCTTGGTGGTGATCGTACCGGTGTCGCGCAGCGCCTCCATCACGACCTCCTGGAAGGGGATGCCGGTGTCCTGGCTGCCGGCGCGGTAGTATTCGCCCAGCACCTCGATGTCCTCGGGGTTGGCCTCCAGCTTGCGCGCCGCCGCCTCGACGAGGATTTTCCGCAGGTTTGCCGCCGCCTCCAGCGTCGCGTTGCCGACATAGAAGGTGACGCGCGAGGAATAGGAGCCGTTGTCCTTCGGCGTCACCTCGCTGTCCGAGGCGATCACCCGGATGCGGTCGATCGGCAGGCCGAGCACGTCGGCCGTAATCTGCGCGACCAGGGTGGACGAGCCCTGGCCGATCTCGGCCGCGCCGGTCAGCACGGTGATCGCGCCGTCCCAGTCCAGCTTCAGGTTGACGGTGGCGTGCGGCTCGCCGGTCCAGTTCACCGGCTTCGACGCGCCGGAGATATAGTGGGAGCAGGCGAAGCCGATGCCCTTCTTCTTGCCCGGCCCGGGATCGGGCAGGCCGTTCGCCCGTTTCTCCGTCCAGCCGCTCGCCCGTTCGACCCAGTCGACGCATTCGGGCAGGCCGTAGGAATTGATCATCAGGTCGTTCTGCGTGAAGGCCGGCGCCTCGATATAGTTGCGGCGGCGGACCTCGATCGGGTCGAGGCCCAGCTCCTCGGCCATCTCGTCGAGCAGCGATTCGAACACGAAGCGCGTGTTGACCGTGCCGTGGCCGCGGAAGGCGCCGCAGGGCGGCGTGTTGGTGAGCACCCGCCGGCCGATATAGCGGACATTCTGCAGGTCGTAGATCGCGTAGAGCAGCGAGCCGGCATAGAGGATCGTGACAATGCCGTAGCTGGAATGGGCGCCGCCCCTCTGGTCGTTCTCCAGTTCGACGCCGGTGATCCGGCCGTCCTTCGTCATGCCGATCTTGAGCCGCAGGTCGGTCTCCGGCCGGCCGCGATGGGTGATGAAGGTTTCCTCGCGGGTTGTCAGCAGCCGCACCGCGCCGCCGATCTTGCGGGCGAGCAGGGCGGCGATCAGTTCGGGCTGGAGCGTTTCCGTCCGGCAGCCGAAGCCGCCGCCGACATGGGGCTTGATAACCCGGATGCGCCCCTGGTCCATGCCGGTCACCTTGGCCAGCATCAGGTGGACGTAGTAGGGCACCTGGGTCGAGCACTGGCAGGTCAGCCGGTCGCGCAGCGGATCGTAGGAGACCAGCGCGCTGTGCATCTCCATCTGGGCCTGGCAGACCTCGGCGGCATGGAAGTTCCGCTCCATCACCAGGTCGGCGCCGGCGAAGGCGTCGTCGACGTCGCCGAGCTCGAAGAACACGTCGCGCTCCAGGTTGCCGGGGCGGTGCTCGTGCAGGTCGACCGCACCCTCGGCATAGGCGTCCTTGCAGCGGTAGTAGGCCGGCAGCTCCTTGACCTTCATCCGGATTTTCTTGAGCGCCGCCTTGGCGATGTGGATGTCGTCGGCCGCGACGGCGGCGACCGGCTCGCCCTTGTAGCGCACCCGGTTGCGCGCCAGCGGGTATTCGCCGCGCGCGATCGGCAATACGCCGAAGGTCTTGTCGCAGTCCGCGCCGGTGACGACGGCGCGCACGCCCGGCATCGCCTCGGCTTCCGAAGTGTCGACCTCAAGCACTTCGGCATGGGCGTAGGGGCTGCGGAGGATCGCGGCTTCCAGCGCGTCGCCCTCGACGAAATCGGCGGTGTACCGGGCCGCGCCCGAGACCTTCTCCGGTCCGTCGACCATCGGGACGTATTCGCCGATGGAGCGCACCGGCTCGGAAGCGGCGGTATCGACGGGCTTGACCTGTTCGTTCATCGCTCTGCCTCCGCGCTGGGCGCCTGTTCGGGAAGGGGCGGGTAGGGCGCCGGTTCCTCGCCGCACCGGCGCGCCGCGGCGTGGTGCACGGCGTCGAGAATCTTGATGTAGCCGGTGCAGCGGCAGATGTTGCTGCCCAGCGCCTCGCGGATCTCGTCATCGTCCGGCCGGTCGTTACGCCGGAGGAGCGCTTCTGTCGCCATGACGAAGCCCGGTGTGCAGGCGCCGCATTGCGCGCCCAGCTTCATGTGGAAGCCTTCCTGCACGCCCGAGAGCCGGCCGTTGCGCGCCAGGCTCTCTACCGTCTCGACCGATTTGCCGGCAACCTGCCCGACCAGCGTCAGGCAGGAGAGCTGCGCACGGCCGTCGACCAGCACCGTGCAGGCGCCGCATTCGCCGCCGTCGCAGCCGGTCTTGGTTCCGGTCAGGCCCAGCCCTTCGCGCAGATAGTCGAGCAGCAGGGTGTTGTCCGGCACCACGCCGTCATGCGCCCGGCCGTTCAGGGTGAAGCTGACGATCCGTTTGGCCATCGGTCCGGCTCCCGTCGCCGATTTGCGTAGCATTTCAAATAATCAGTAACACAAATTATTTGTTATCTCAACTAAATATGCCCGCCGGTTCCAGCGGCCCGGCAGGAGGCGGCGCCTGTGACGATATCGGCATTTGGCCAGTGGCGGCACGCGGGATAAGCCGGTTCTCCCAAATCGAGAGGAGACCGCTCATGGCCGACCACGGCGCCTTCCACTGGAACGAACTGCTCACCGGCGATGTCGAGGACTGCAAAGCGTTTTTCGCCGAAGTCTGCGGCTGGACCTACGACGATGTCCCGATGCCGAATTTCACCTACACGGTGGCCAGATCCGGCGACAGGATGGTTGCCGGCATCATGGACAAGGCAAAGACCGGCGCGCCGGACATGCCGAACCACTGGATGGCCTATATCGGCGTGGACGACGTGGATGCCGCCGCCGCGAAGGTCGCCGGCGCCGGAGGCGCGGTCCTACAGGATTGCTTCGACGTCCCGAATGTCGGCCGCATCGCCATTGTCCAGGACCCCGGCGGCGCGGTCATCGGCCTGATGACACCGTCGTAGGCGCGACAACCCCCGTGCCTTGATCCGGCCTGCATTTCGGGCTTTGTTGCGGCGCTCCCGATAGCCGGAAAGAGGCCCTTTGCCGTGACCGCCGACCCCGCCGCCAAAGCCGACCGCTATATCGAGACCGCCCGCCGTTTCGCCGCAGAGGCCGTCGCCCCCCGGGCCGCCGCGTGGGAGCGCGACCGGCGCGCGCCGCGCGAGGCCTTCGAAGCCGCGGCCGACGCCGGGCTGATGGGACTGCTGGTGCCCGAGGATCTGGGCGGGGCCGGCCTCGACCTGTTCGCGATGGCGCGCATCATGGAGGTGCTGGCCGCCGCCGACCTCGCCTTCGCCTTCAGCCTGGTGGTGCACAACAACCTGGCGGGCAACATCGCGCGCAACGGCGCGCCGCACCATCACACGGCCCATCTGCCGGACCTGATCGCCGGCCGGCGCATCGGCGCCTTTCTGCTGACCGAGCCGCAGGGCGGCAGCGACGCCGCCAACGTGCAGACGATGGCGACGAAGACGGAAACCGGCTGGCGCATCGACGGCGAGAAGGCCTGGGTGACCAGCGGCTCCCACGCCGACCTGCTCAGCATCTACGCCCAGACCGATCCGGCGGCGGGCCACCGGGGCGTCGCCTGTTTCCTGGCGGCGGCGGACGCGCCCGGCGTCGAGCGCCTGCCGGCCTATGCCATGCTGGGCGGCCACGCCCTGGGCGCCGGCGGTTTCCGCTTCGACGGGCTGGAGCTCGGCGAAGACGCCCGTTTCATTCCGGCCGGGCGCGGCTTCGCGGCCGCGATGGAGGGCATCGACCTGGCGCGGGTCAACGTCGCCTACAGCGCCTGCGGCATGCTGCGGTCCGGGCTCGACGCAGCGATCGCCTTCGTCGCGCAGCGCTCCCTGTTCGGCACGCGCAATGCGGAAAAGCAGGGCATCCAGTGGATTCTGGCCGATGCCGCCAGCGAACTGGAAGCGGCCTCGGCGCTGGCCGCGAAGGCCGGCGCGGCGCTCGCCGCCGGCGATCCCGACGGCACGGTGCTGGCGGCCCATGCCAAGAAATACGCCACGCGGGTCGCCTTCGACCGGCTGAACGACTGCATGCAGGTGATGGGTGCCTGGGGCCTGACCCACGACCATCCGCTCGCCCGCCACATGGCCGGCGCCAAGATCGCCCAGTATCTCGACGGCGCCAACGAGATCCAGAATGTCGTGATCTCCCGCGCCCTGTTCGGCGGCAAGGGCTGAGTGTCGAAAGGGCGCGATTGCGTGTGGGCCCGCGGGGCGCAACCGCGGTCCCGTCATTTCTTATACGTCGATGACCAAATCCAATGGTGCCGCCCCGGATTTAATCCGGGGCCCAGAGCCGACCCGAAAGGCCTTAGCCTGTAGCCCCTGGACCCCGGATTTCCGCTTCGCTCCATCCGGGGTGGCAAATGAGGGGCGGTTGACCGCATCGGTAATCTGAACGGAGCGGCACAAGGAATTACATCGCCGGGCGATTTCGCTTGACCCGACGGGCAAAGGGCGCGAGAGGGGCGCGCCTTTCATGCCTTCGCGTTAACGGGACGCAGCCATGACGGGGACGGACGCGCTTTCGGGCCGGAACTGGCCGCCGACACCGGACTTCGATACCTGGCCGGTCGAGCATCTGCCGGCCGAGACCGCCACGGACGGCCGGATCGTCACGGTCGCGTGGGACGACGGCAAGGTCAGCCGCTATCACGCGATCTGGCTGCGCGACAACGCGGCCGAACCCGGCACCCACAGCCCGGTGACGCGCGAACAGGTCGGCCATCCCTGGGACCTGCCGGCTGACCTCGCCGTATCGGCAGTCGCAGTCGCAGAAAACGGCAGCGTCGAGGTGACCTTCACGCCCGAGGGCCGGACCGTCGCCTACCATCCCGGCTGGCTGCGCGCGCTCGATTATTCCAATGGCCGGCACGACGATCTCGGCGACATCGCGCCGACCTACTGGGATTCCTGGCGCCTCGCGGCCCCGCCGACCTTCGACGGCCCGGCCTGCCTGGACCGGGACGGCGCCCTGCTGGAGGCGCTCGAAGCCTTGATGGAATTCGGCATCGTCCGTCTGCGCGGCGTGCCGACCGACGAGACGGCGGTGCAGCGGTTCGCCGAGCGCATCGGCACGATCCGCAATTCCAATTTCGGGTTCCTGTTCGACGTGAAGACCGCCCCTGCGGACTCGCGCAAGGCTGCGGATTCCAATGCCTATTTTGCCGGCGCCCTGGCGCCGCACACCGACCTGGCGACCCGCGAATACGAGCCCGGCCTGCAATTGCTGCATTGCCTGGTCAATACGACCCGGGGCGGGCAGGCGCTCTGTGTCGACGGCTTCGCGGTGGCCGACCGCATCCGGCAGACAGATCCGGAACTGTGGCGCGCGGTCACGCAGATTGAATGGACTTTCTCGAACCGCTCGCCGGCCACGGACTATCGCTGGCGCGCGCCGCTGGTCGTGCTGGACGGGAACGGCAATCCCCGCGAAATCCGCGCCACGACCTTTCTGCGCGGCCCGCTCAACGTCGATTTCGGCGATGTCGAGGCGGCCTACGCCGGTTTGCGCGCCTTCCAGACCCTGGCCGCCGGCGAAGATTTCGCCCTGACCTTCGATTACGCGCCCGGCGATCTGGTCGTCTTCGACAACCGGCGCGTGCTGCACGGCCGGACGGCATTCGACGAAGCGGTCGGCGAGCGGGCGCTCAAGGGCTGTTACATGGAGCGCGAGGAGGTGTTGAGCCGCATCCGCATCCTGCGCCGGGCGCAGCGCGCTAACCGCGCAGCTTGAAGCGCTGGATTTTGCCGGTCGCGGTCTTGGGCAGCGCGTCGACGAATTTCCACCAGCGCGGGTACTTGTAGGGCGCCAGGCTGGCCTTGACATGGTCGTGCAGTTCCCGCTGCAGCGCGTCGTCCCCGTCCGCCACGCCGTCGGCGCGCACGACCCAGGCTTCCGGCTTGACGAGGCCGGCATCGTCCGCGCGGGCGACGATGGCCGCCTCAAGCACCTTGGGATGGCCGATCAGGCAGGCCTCGATCTCGATCGGCGAAGTCCAGATGCCGCCGACCTTCATCATGTCGTCGGACCGGCCCTCGCAGACGAAGCAGCCGTCTTCGTCGACGCGGTAGGTGTCGCCGGTGTCGAGCCAGCCGCCGTCCAGCATGGTGGCAGCGGTTTTCTCCGGCAGGTTCCAGTAGCCGCGCGCCGTCGAGCCGCCCCGGATCTGCAGCGCGCCGGCTTCCCCGGCGGCGACCGGTGCGCCGTCCTCGCCGACGATGCGCGCCTCGTAGCCGGGTATCACAAGCCCGCTCGTGCCCGGTTTCTGGATATCGGGCCGGTTGGAGATGAAGATGTACAACGCCTCCGTGGAGCCGATGCCGTCCAGGATCGTCGTGCCGGTCGTTTCCCGCCAGCGCCGGAAGATGTCGGCCGGCAGGGCCTCGCCGGCCGAGACGCACCAGCGGACGCTCGCCACGTCGCACGCCGCGCCGCCGTTGATCGCCGCCAGTTGTGCGGCGTAGAGCGTCGGCACGCCGAAATAGAGCGTTGGGCGGAAGCGCTCGAAAATATCGAAAGTCATCTGCGGCGTTGGCCGTTCGGCGGCCAGCACCGCAGTGGCGCCGACCCAGAGCGGGAAGGTCATGGAGTTGGCCAGGCCGTAGGCGAAGAACAGCTTGGCGGCGGAGAAGCAGATATCGTCCTCGCCAACGCCGAGCAGGTCCACGCCGTAGTGCCGGCTGGTCACGACCATGTCGCGGTGCCGGTGGATCGCGCCTTTCGGGAAGCCGGTCGAGCCGGAGGAATAGAGCCAGAAACAATCGTCGCCGGCTTCGCTGGGATACGGCTCAAGGCTGTCCGAAGCCTGCGCCGCCAGCGCCGCCGCCCGGTCCTGCGGCAGCAAATGGGCCGGCGCGTGGCTGGCCCGCCCGAGTGCGTCGCGCACCGCGCCATCGAACTCCGGCGACCAGACGATGGCGGCAGCGGCCGAGTCGTCGATCATGTAGCGGTAATCCTTGGCCGTCAGCAGCGTGTTGAGCGGCACCGGCACGACGCCGGCCTTGATGGCGCCCCAGAAGACGAAGAAGAATTCCGGACAGTCCTTCACCACCATCAGCACGCGATCGCCGGTTTCGATGCCGATGCCTTTCAGGGCGTTGCCGTACCGGTTCACTTCGGCGGCCAGCTGCCCGTAGCTGACCTCGTCGCCGGCCGTCGTCAGGATGGCGGGCCTGGCGCCGCGGCCTTCCCCGGTGTGCCGGTCGATGAAGGCCACGGCGGCATTGAACGGCGTGGCGAAATCGAGCGCGGCGCCGTTGGCGCTGTCCGGAGTGACGGTGACGGTGTGGGCAGCCATCGCACGGCTCCTCGATACCGGTTGCGTTGCCGGGGCCGCGCGGCGAATTGCATCGCGCAGCCGGGTTTCCCCGGCTCTAGCACAGGGACATCTTCGGTTTCACCGCGCAACACGGCGCGCCCGCAATCCTTCCGCTCCCCGACCCGCCGCCAGCATGTTTGCGCCTGCCGACGCTCCCGTCCATCCGTCCGTCCGCCGCTGGCTTCTGCTGGTGGCCGGGATGATCTTCGCCATGGTCGTGCTCGGCGGGCTGACCCGACTCACCGAATCCGGCCTGTCGATGACCGAGTGGCGGCCCTTGTTCGGCTGGCTGCCGCCGATGAGCGACGAGGGCTGGCAGCGGCTGTTCGACCTGTACCGGGAGACGCCGCAATACCGGCAGGTCTTCCCCGACCTGACCCTGGATGGCTTCAAGGCGATCTTCTGGCTGGAATATCTGCACCGGCTGTTCGGCCGGCTGATCGGCGTCGTTTTCCTGGCCGGCTTCGTCTATCTGCTGCTGCGGCGCCGGCTGCCGCGCCGGCTGGTTGCGCCGCTGGCCGCGCTGTTCGTTCTCGGCGGCCTGCAGGGCGCGCTCGGCTGGTACATGGTCGCCAGCGGGCTGGTCGACCGGCCCTCGGTCAGCCACTACCGGCTCGCCGCCCATCTCTCCCTGGCGATCATCCTCTACGCCTGGATCGCCTGGCTGATCGCCCGGTTGAACCGGCCGGCAACGCAGACCGGCGGCGCAGCGGCCGGCGACAGCGCGCTGGCGTTTGCCGCCTACGGCGCGATCGCGCTGACGATCGTGTTCGGCGCCTTCGTCGCCGGCCTCGACGCGGGCAGAATCCACAACACGTTTCCGCTGATGGGCGGCGCGCTGCTGCCGGCGGACTATCTGCGGCCGGGCGGCGGCCTCGCCGAGCTCGTCGCCAATCCGGTCGCGGTGCAGTTCAACCATCGTGTGCTAGCGATCTTGAGCGTCCTGCTCGTCCTCGCCCTGTGGTGGCGGACGCGCGGGCAAGGCGGCGCGGAGGAACGGTGGGCCGGCTGGCTGCTCGCCGCCGTGCTTCTCCAGACTGCGCTCGGCATCACGACGCTGCTCCTGTACGCGCCGGTCTGGCTGGCCGCGCTGCACCAGGCCGGCGCCATGCTGCTGGTCACGGTTGCCGTGCTGCACGCCGCCGCGCGGCACAGCGCCCGGAACGCCGCTCTACAACAACCCAAGCGAGCGGAAGGAGGTGTCGCCCTCGGCCGAGACGATCAGGTGGTCGAGCACGACCACGCCGATGGGCGCCAGCGCGTCCTTGAGTGATTTCGTCATCCTGATGTCCGCTTCGCTCGGCGCCGGGTTGCCCGAGGGATGGTTGTGGACCAGCAGGACCGCCGTCGCGCCCCGGTTCAGAGCGCCGTGGGCGACTTCGCGCGGATAGACCGGCGTGTGGTCGACCGTGCCGCGCTGGACGATCTCGTCGTCGATCATCCGGTTCCGCTTGTCGAGGTAGAGCACGCGGAACTGCTCGACCGGCTCGCGGCCCATGGCGGCGCGGCAGAAGCCGACGACCTTGCGGTAATTGTTGAGCACCGGGCGGCCCGACGCCTCCTGCCGCGTCAGCCTTACGCCCGCCGCCGCGGCCGCCTTGATCGCCGCCGCGGCAGCCGGGCCGATGCCCTCGGTCCGCAGCAGGTCGGCCGGGCTCGCGGCCAGCACGTTGCCGAGCGAACCGAACTCTGTGATCAGGCGCTTCGCCGCCGGCTTGACGTCGCCGCGCGGGCTGGCGGCGAACAGGATCAGCTCCAGCAATTCGTAATCGGGCAGGGCGTCCGCCCCGCCGTCGAGGAAACGGCTGCGCAGCCGTTCCCTGTGGCCGCCGAGGGATTTGTCCTTCGGGTCGAAATCGGGCACGGCGTCGCGGTGCAGCGCGCGCTCCCCGCCCTTGCAGGGGCCGGACGCCGGCCAGCCATGATCGAGATCGCGCAGCATGACCTTAAATATACCCGGAACGTTCCGAAAACATCAACCGACTTTATGCAGTACGGCGGTAACTTAGGCCGCGCGTTCGGCCGGCTCGTAGGGCGGCTTCCGCCAGCCGCGCGGCGAACCGGTGAAGATTTCCGAACCCTCTGCCGTGACGCCCAGGGAATGCTCGAACTGGGCGGAAAGCCTGCGGTCGCGGGTCACGGCGGTCCAGCCGTCCTGCAGGATCTTGGTTGCCGGGCCGCCGGCATTGATCATCGGCTCGATGGTGAAGAACATGCCTTCCTGCAGCACGAGGCCGGCGCCCGGCTCGCCATAGTGCAGCACGCTCGGCGCGTCGTGGAACACCGTGCCGAGGCCGTGGCCGCAGAAGTCGCGCACGACCGAGAAACCCTGGCTCTCGGTGTAGGTCTGGATGGCAGCGCCGATATCGCCGAGGGTGGCGCCCGGCCGCACCGCCGCGATGCCTTTCATCATCGCCGCCCAGGTGACCTCGATCAGACGTTCGACCCGCACGCCGACCCGGCCGACCGGGAACATGCGGCTGGTGTCGCCGTGCCAGCCGTCGAGGATCACCGTCACGTCGATATTCAGCGAATCGCCGTTCCGGAGGACTTTCCGTTCGTCCGGGATGCCGTGGCACACGACATGGTTGACCGAGGTGCAGATCGATTTCGGGAAACCGCGATAGCCGAGCGGCGCGGGGGTCGCGCCGTGATCGCGGATGAAGTCGTGGCACAGCCGGTCGAGCTCGCCGGTCGTGACGCCGGGCTCGACATAGGGCGTCACGAAATCCAGGGTTTCCGCCGCGAGACGGCCGGCCCGGCGCATGCCGTCGAAATCGGCGGCGTCGTGCAGCTTGACCAGGGTGCGGGAGCCGCCGGTCTTGTCGAAAAGGACGTCGGTTCTCATGGCGCCGGGAGGTTATTTTGCGCTGCGAAAACCTAAAACCTCATATCTCGACCGGCAAGGGCCGGCGCACGGCGATCTCCTCCGGAGTGACGTGGCAATCGACGGCGCGGAAGTCGACCCCGGCTGCCTGCGCATCCCGGGCCGCTTCCGCATAAGCCGGGTCGATATCGGCCGCCAGGCGCACCGTTTCGCAGTCGCCGCGCTGCACCAGGTAGAGCAGCATGGCCCGGTCGCCGCCGGCGCGGACCACCGCCAGCTCGCGCAGATGCCGCGTGCCGCGCTCCGTGACCGCGTCGGGAAATTCGCCGATGTGGGGCGCCGCCGGCGACCGGCGCAGGGTCACGCTCTTGACTTCGAGGAAGCGGCGCCGGCCGTTATCGCCGGTGAGCAGGAAATCGACCCGCGAACCGTCGCCATAGCGGACCTCCCGGCGGATCGACGGCCCGGCGAGCGAGGAAGCGACCCGCCCGGCGCGCAGGGCCTCTTCGACAACGGCGTTCGCACGCCCGGTGTTGATGCCGACCAGGCTGCCGGTGGCGGCGTCGCGCACCAGCTCCCAGGTCCAGCGCAGCTTGCGCTTCGGGCCGGCGGCCGGCGACAGCCAGACTTCGGCGCCCGGCTCCGCAAGGCCAGCCATCGAGCCGGGATTGGGGCAGTGGGCAACAACCCGCCCGCCCGAATCCAAGTCGACATCGGCCAGGAACCGCTTGTAGCGCCGCACCAGCGCGCCGCGGATCAGGGGAGTGGGGAAGAGCACGATGCGTCAGGATTAGGGCGGTATTGCAGAAACAGGATTCATAAGTCCGATGACCTTACACCATGCCACCCCGGATGGAGCGACGCGGAAATCCGGGGTCCAGAGTCGCAGGTAAATGCCGTGCCGGGCGACACTGGTCCCCGGCTCTCCCTCCGGTCGGCCGGGGTGGCAATGGAATGGAAAAGCTCGCAAGGGTGATGCGTATTTCCGGAGCGGCACGCCAGATCGCTGCCACGGCCGCGGCAAGGGGGCGGCTAGGGCGTTGCAGCCCGTATCCCAAGCGCTATTGTCGGGCGCGCGATCCACGGACCTCCAGCGGACATCCATGACCGGCACGAAATCAGAATACACCGCCTGCCTGATCGTCATCGGCAACGAGATCCTGTCGGGGCGGACGCGCGACGCCAATCTCCAGTATCTTGCCGGCAGGCTGAACCGCTGGGGGATTCAGCTGCGCGAGGCGCGGGTCATTCCGGATATCGAGCGGACCATCGTGGAGACGGTGAACCATTGCCGCCGGGCCTTCGACTATGTCTTCACCACCGGCGGCATCGGGCCGACCCACGACGACATCACGGCGGCCAGCGTCGCGAAGGCCTTCGGAGTCGGGCTGGTCAAGGACCCCAAGAGCTTTGCGCTGATGGCGGCGCGCTACGAGACGCCGGAGGAATTCAACGAATCGCGCCGGAAAATGTGCTTCATCCCGGAGGGCGCCGTGCCGATCGAGAATTCCGTCTCGGTCGCGCCGGGCTTCCAGATGGAGAATGTGTTCGTGCTGGCCGGCGTGCCCTCGATCATGCGGGCGATGGCCGATACCCTGCAGAACCGGCTGATCGGCGGCGCGCCGGTCCGGTCGCGCGCCATGGGCTGCCATCTGCCGGAAGGCGCGGTCGCCGGGGGCCTGGCGGAGATCCAGGAGCGCTGGCCCGGCATCGACATCGGCAGCTATCCCTTTTACCGGGAAGGGAAATTCGGCACGAGCCTGGTGCTGCGCGGCACGGAGCCGGCGGCGCTCGACGCCGCCTATGCCGCGGTGGCCGACATGGTGACCGGGCTGGGCGGCAAGCCGGTGCCGGAAGACGATTGAGGCCCCGATTGAGGCCCAGGCAGACCGGCAGGTGCGGGAGCGCGGCCTAGGGCCCGCGGTTTCTCTCGGCCCGCCGCAGCAGCGCCGCGACGACGAGGCCGGCGATCCAGCCGGCGAGCGGCACGCTGAAGATGAAGTCGAACAGGACATGCCCGGTATCGCCGTTCGTGACGATCACGATCCCGGCCATCCAGACCGCCGTCAGGACATAGCCGATGCGCTGGACCGGTTCCTTCCGCCGCCACCAGGGGAGCGCGTCGGGAGAGGGCTCTTGCGGATCGGCCATTCGAGCCAGGACCGTTCGTTCGCGGGAAGCGGGCAGGGCGTGTCCGAGGCTTACCGGCCCGGTGCCGGTTGCGCAATGCCGGACAAAGGACTTACCTATCCGTCGCCCCCATCCTTTGCCCCTGTCCTTCGCCGGGACCGGCGGCGGCGCGGGCCCGCTTGGTGGAATCGGTAGACACGAGGGACTTAAAATCCCTTTCGCGAAAGCGAGTGCGAGTTCAAGTCTCGCAGCGGGCACCAGCCTTCCGATGTGCGGGTAGTCAGGATGCTGTTGCGCTCTACGCTGCAGCGATCCGCTCGATCTTGATGCTGCGTTCCAGGTCGCGGGAGCGGGACAGATCGAACGCCAGCTGCATGCCGAGCCAGGTCTCGGGCGTCGAGCCGAACGCTTTCGACAGCCGGTAGGCCATCTCGATCGAAACCGCGGCCTTTTCATTCACCAGGTTGGACAGCGTCTGGCGCCCGACGCCCAGCCGCTTTGCGCCTTCCGTGACCGATAGGCCCAGGAGTTTCAGGCAATCCTCGCGCACGATGGCGCCGGGATGCACCGGGTTCTTCATGGCCATGAAGCGCTCCTGCCGGGGTGGTCCTCGGTGGTCATCCATATAGGATCGCGCGTCGGTCGCCGAAACCCAAAATCGCCCAATAGCAATCAACAAGAGACGAACTTCGCCCCTCAAATCCAGTTCAGCGTCAGCAGCTTCTGCCGGGCGCCCTGTTCGAGCGGCGAGTCCGGCTTCGGCGGCGGCGCCTTCGCAGGCTTCTCGCGCTCGGCGTAGCCCATCGGGGCTGGGGCGAGGGCGACGATCTGGCTGTAGAGATTGTCGAAACGGCTGCGCGGTTCGGCGCCGAAGATCGGGTCGTCGTTGGCGCTGAAGGCGGCTTCGATCGGCGCCCAGTCCTCGGCGGTCAGGGCCTCCTGCGCCCGCGGCATGACCTCGACGCCTTCCTTGCGGCCGTGCGCCCGCTCGAAATCGACGTAACTGTCCACGGCATCGGCGAACGCCTCGAATTTCGCCGCGCCGTCTCCCTGCCAGCTTCCGTTCCACAGGGTCTGCAGTTCGGCGGCCCGGTCCTTCAGGTCGCTGACCCGTTCCTCGCCTTCCTCATGCTGGGCCAGCAATTCGGAAATCACCGGTTCGAGATCCGGCGCGCGCGCCAGCACGGCAGGAAACAGGTAGGTATCCTCCTTCGGATGATGGAACCGGTTCGGAAAGGAGGTCAGGTAGTCGAGAACGGCGTGGATCATGGCGAAGGGCGGCACGATCGCGCCCCTGCGCGCCTCGCCGACCGTGTGCTTCAGGCAGAACAGCACCGCACTGATGGCGCGGTGTTCCCGTTTCAGGATATCGAGGGCGGCCTGCGACATGGCAATGCTCCGGGCAATGCTCCGGTTGGGCGTGCGACCGGCGGACTGGCATTCCGGCCGCACGCCCCGGTTTCGGCATTCACACGGGCATCGTTGCCGAAGCGGGAGCGGGGCGCATTGATGTGAATCAAGACGGGGCGTGTCAGGTTGCCGCCGCACACCCGGTTCAGGCCGCCAGCATGCCTTCGAGCCGCCGGCGGACCAGGGATTCGGCCTCGGCCATGATGCCGTCGATCAGCTCCTTGCAGGTCGGGATGTCGTGGATCAGTCCGGCGACCAGGCCGCAGCTCCAGGCGCCGGCATCCATGTCGCCCTTGAGCATCACCTTGGGATAGACGCCCATCACCTCGTCCATGATGTCGTCGATCCTGATGCTGTCGCCCAGCGTCCGCTCCTTCTCGAGCAGCCGTTCGACGGCTTCATTGGTCAGCACCCGCTCGGTGTTGCGCAGGGGCCGCATGACCAGCCTCGTATCCAGCTCCGTCGCCGCGACGATCGCCTGTTTCACTTTGTCGTGGACCGGCGCCTCCTTGGTCGCGATGAAGCGGGTGCCCATGTTCATGCCGTCCGCGCCCATCGCCAGCGAGGCGACGAGGCTGCGCGCATCGGCCATGCCGCCGGACGCGACGAACGGGATGGTCAGCTCGTCCGCCGCCCGCGGCAGCAGGATCATGTTCGGGATATCGTCCTCGCCCGGATGGCCGCCACACTCGAAGCCGTCGACCGAAACCGCATCGCAGCCGATCGCCTCCGCCTTCAGCGAATGGCGCACGGAGGTGCATTTGTGGATGACCTTGATGCCGTTTTCCTTGAGCCGCGGCAGGAAGGGCTGGGGATTGCGCCCGGCGGTCTCGACCACCTTGACGCCGCCTTCGATGATCGCCGCCATGTATTCGTCGTAGGGCGTGTCGCGGAACGAGGGCAGGATTGTCAGGTTCACGCCGAAGGGCTTGTCGGTCATGCCGCGGCAGCGGTCGATTTCCTTCGCCAGGTCTTCCGGCGTCTCCTGGGTGAGGCCGGTGATGATGCCGAAGCCGCCGGCGTTCGAGACAGCCGCCGCCAGTTCGGCGAAGCCGACATAGTGCATGCCGCCCTGGATGATCGGGTGCTCGATGCCGAGCATTTCGGTGATGCGGGTCTTCATGGCGCGGGCGGTCCTCCGGCGGCAGCGGTCTTTCGGTCGCCGCCCGGTTTAGCCCGGAAACGGCAGCCGCCGATTTCAACAAAATGTCGCGAGGCCGGCGCCGCCCCGCGGCCCCGCTTGATTTTCCGCACCGCCGCCCATAGGTGAGGCGCGCGAAACCGCGACCCCATCGTCTAGTCAGGTCAGGACGTCACCCTTTCAAGGTGAAAACACGGGTTCGAATCCCGTTGGGGTCACCATCGCACAATTCCGGTCAGGTTCGGTGGCGGCTGTTCGCTTTGCCCGGGGGCTTTCCGGGGCATCGCCGGTCTCGCGCGCGTCCGGCGTTCAACGGTAGAATGACCGGGGCGCCCGGGCAGCGCCCGGCCTCTCGTTTCGGACGGAACGGTGGTACCCGCCATGCCGCTCAAATCCGACAGCCCGCAACCGCCCCCGTCGGCGCGCTGGAACGGACGGTTCTCGATCACGATCACGCTCGCGACGGCGATCTCCCTGCTCGTCCTGGTCTCGGTCGGCAGCGTGCTCGGCGTCGGCGTCTGGCTCGCCGGGAAGAACACGCTCGCCCTGATGGGTCAGAACGCCAACCAGGGCATCGCCAACGCGGTGGACCGCCTCGAACAGCATCTGCGCCCGGCCGAAGACCAGGCGCGATTCATCGCGCGGCGGATCGAAATGGGCGAGATCGATCCGAAGGACCGCACGGCGTTCGGCCGTCTGCTTACCGGGGCGCTTGCGGGCGTCCGGCAGATCGAGGCCGTGTCCTTTTTTGACGAGCGGCTGGTCGCGTTGACCGCTGCACGGCGCGAAGGCGAAAATATCGAAGTCCACGAGGCCGACCTGTCGCGCGACCCGCAGATCCGCCGACACCGCCCGATGCTGGCCGAGGACCCGCAATGGGCCGCGCCAATCTGGCGCGATGAGCATAAGAAAACCTTCTTCAACCTCGTCCATCCCGTCCGTCGCGACGGCAGGCCGGTCGGGGCCGTGGTCGCAATCGTCTCGATCCGCGAACTGTCGGCCTTCGTGCGCAGGGTCGGGAAGACCGATCCGGGCACCCGGTTCATCCTGTACGGCCGCGATCGCGTGCTCGCCCATCAGACGATGGCGCGCGGCTATCCGGGCCTTTCGGTCGCAAACCCGCTGCCCCGCCTCTCCGGTTTCCGCGATCCCGTTCTGGCCGCGATGTGGCAGCAGGAGGAAAGCTTCGACCTGCTCATCGAACTCGCCCAGGGAACAAACGGCCACGGCGTCCGGATCGGCGGCGAGGATTACATCTTCATGTACCGGCGCCTTCACGGCTACGGGCCGAAGCCGCTGATGGTCGGCGGCTATTTCCGCGTTGCCGATATCTCCGCCGAGATGCGCCGGATGATCGTTTCCATCGTCGTCGGCGTCGCCGCCCTTTTGCTGGCCATCGTCGCCGCCGTAATTCTCGGCCGGCGCATCGCCCGGCCCATCGTGCGCTTCTCCGCGGCGGCCGGGCAGGTCCGCGACCTGAATATCGGCGAGATCGGCGACCTGCCGGGCAGCGTGTTCCGCGAACTCGACCAGCAGGCCAAATCCTTCAACGCCATGTTGCGCGCCCTGCGCTGGTTCGAGCTCTATATTCCCCGGAAGGTCGTCGAGCGGCTGGTGAAGCGCGGCGAGATGGACGACACGATCTCCTCGGCGCGCGAGATCACCGTCATGTTTACCGATATCGCGGGCTTTTCCTCGGTGTCGGAAGACCTTTCGGCGCCCGAGGTCGCCGCCCTCGTCAACCGCCATTTCGAGATCGTCGCTGGCTGTATCGAGGCCGAGGACGGTACGGTCGACAAGTTCATCGGCGATTCCGTGATGGCCTTCTGGGGCGCGCCGGACGCGCAGCCCGACGCCGCCGAGCGGGCCTGCCGGGCGGCATTGGCGATCGCCGGGGGCATCCGGGCGGAGAACGACCGCCGCCGGTCCGCGGACGAGGCGCCGCTGGGCATCCGCATCGGCATCCATTCGGGCAGCGCCACGGTCGGCAACATCGGCTCGCCCGGCCGCATCAACTACACGATCATCGGCGATGCGGTGAATGTCGGCCAGCGCCTCGAGCAGCTCGGCAAGACGCTCTGTCCCGAAGGCAGCGAGACCGCGATCCTGATCAGCCGCGCGACGGCGGCCGGCCTGGGACCGGAGTTCGCGCCGAAGCCGGCCGGACGCCATCGCGTTAAGGGCCGCGCGGGCGAGGTCGACGTGTTCACGCTGGGCGATTGAGGATCGCGGCGGGTCCGGGAATTCGGCGGATCGCGGCGCGGCGCGGAATTCCTCTGCAATCCGGCGAGTCTTTGGTACAGAAGTGCCGCGTCCGGCTCGAACGCCGGTCGGTGCGAAGTGGGAACGAGAGGCAAGGCAGGGAAACGATGCTGGAGTTGTATCACCACGGATCTTCGGTCTGCGCCGCAAAGGTGCGGCTGGCGCTGACGGAAAAGGGGCTGGAGTGGACCGGCCACTATCTGGACATCCTCAAGGGCGACCAGTTCGCACCGGAATACCGCAAGCTCAACCCGAAGGCCGTGGTGCCGACCCTGGTGCATGATGGCCGGGTCATCGTCGAATCCACCGTGATCTGCGAATATCTCGACGAGGTCTTTCCCGACCCGCCCCTGATCCCGGCCGATCCCGTGCAGCGCGCGAAGATGCGCTGCTGGACCAAGGCGGTCGACGAAGAGGTGCACCGCGCCTGCGGCCCGCTCACCTTCATGGCCTCGCACCGCCATACGCTGATGCGCCTCGGGCCCGAGAAGCTGGAGGATTTCCTGCAAAGCACGCCGGCCGATTCGGTGACGTCGGACTGGAACGTCCGCAAACGCCTCTATATCGAGCAGGGCTTCGACGCGCCCGACGCCAGCCGCATCGTCCATCTCTACGACCGCTATCTCGCGAAGATGGAGGCCGATCTCGCCGGCGGCCCGTGGCTGGCCGGCGACGCCTATACCCTCGCCGACGCCGGCATGACGCCCTATCTCGCCCGGCTCGACATGCTGCAGATGCAGGCGATGTGGACCGAAAGCCGGCCGCGGCTGACCGACTGGTTCGAGCGGATCCAGGCCCGGCCGAGTTACACCGAGGCGATCGACCGGTGGATCCCGGACCATCTGCGCAGCGACCTGAACACCTTCGGTGGGCAGAACTGGCCGTCGGTGCGGGACATACTTGCCGCCTGACATGCCGGTCGAGCCTGCCGGCGCCGCGATCCTGGCGATCGACCAGGGCACGACGAGCAGCCGGGCCATCGTCTTCGATCTCGGCGGGAACATCGTCGCTATTGCGCAGCAGCCATTGCCCCAGAATTTCCCGCGCGACGGTTGGGTCGAGCAGGACCCGGAGGACATCTGGCGCACCGTGCTGGCAACCGCGCGGGAAGCGACAGCCGAAGCGCAGGGCAGGGGCTTTGCCGTCGCCGCCGTCGGCATCGTCAACCAGCGCGAGACCACAGTCGTGTGGGACCGCGGGACCGGCCGGGCGATCCACAACGCCATCGTCTGGCAGGACCGGCGCGGTGCGGAGCGCTGCCGGGCGCTGGTCGGGGCGGGCGCGGCGCCGGCGATCCGCAAAACGACCGGGTTGGTGCCCGATTCCTATTTCTCGGCGACCAAGCTGGAGTGGCTGCTCGGCGAGGTCGGGAGCGCAGGCGCGGCGGCGCGCAACGGGAAGCTCGCCTTCGGCACGGTCGACAGTTTCCTGCTCTGGCGCCTGACCGGCGGCGCGGCCCACGCGACCGACGCGACCAACGCCTCGCGCACCATGCTGTTCGATATCGGGGCGCAGGGCTGGGACGGCGCGCTGTGCCGCGAATTCGGCGTGCCGGCCTCCGTGCTGCCCGAGGTGCGGGACAGCGCCGGCCGGTTCGGCACGACTGATCCCTCCATCTTCGGCGCGGCCATTCCCGTAACCGGCATCGCGGGCGATCAACAGGCGGCGCTGGTCGGGCAGGGCTGCCTGGCGCCGGGCATGGCCAAGAGCACCTACGGCACCGGCTGCTTTATCCTGGTCAATGCCGGGCACGACCGGCCCGAACCCGGCGAGGGCATCCTGGCGACCGTCGCCTGGCGGCTCGGCGACGAGACGGTCTACGCCGTCGAGGGCGCCATCTTCAACGCCGGCACCGCCGTCCAGTGGCTGCGCGACGGGCTGGGCGTCATCGCCGACAGCGCGGCGAGCGAGGCGCTGGCCGCAAGCCAACCGGACAATGGCGGCGTCTATCTTGTGCCCGCCTTCACCGGCCTCGGCGCGCCCTGGTGGGACGCCGCGGCGCGCGGCGGCCTGTTCGGCCTGACGCGGGATACCGGCGCCGCCCACCTTGCCCGCGCGGCGCTGGAGGCCTGCGGCTACCAGACCGCCGACCTGCTGGAAGCGATGGGCGGGGCACGGCGGAAATCGGAGGCGGGCCGCCTGCGCGTCGACGGCGGCATGGCGGCCAACGACTGGCTGATGCAGTTCATCGCCGACATCGCCGGCGCCCCGGTCGAACGCCCCGCGGTGACCGAGACCACGGCGCTCGGCGCCGCCCTGCTGGCGGGCGTCGGCGCCGGCCTCTACGGCTCGCTCGAAGAGGCGGTCGCCGCAACCTGGCGCCCCGATCGCATCTTCACGCCGTCCATGCCGTCGGACCGCCGCCGCGCCCTGCGCGCCGGCTGGCGCGCCGCGGTGGAGCGGGTGCGGAGCGGGTCGTAAGCTGGATTTCTCCCCCATTTCCCGTCATATCGACCGGCGCTGCCCGAAGAGCCTGCCCTGAGCGAATCCGAGGGGGTCGCGGAGTGGAGATGTCTTTCCCGCGCCGTGCTAACGTCCGAAGCACCGTTCAGAAGAGATTTCTCCACTCCGCGGCTTGCGTCGCTCCGGTCGAAATGACGGTTGCGTATGCGGAGCGAGGCGGCGATTCGCCGGCAGTAACGAGGATGAAATGAATTGCTATCCGGCGCTGATCGATGGGAAGCGCGGCGCGTATGGCGTCGCATTTCCCGACTTGCCGGGGATTGTGGCGATGGGCGAGACCCTGGACGAAGCCCTGCTGAACGCCGAAGAGTCGCTGCGCGATGCGGCAACGGAAGCCAGACGTGAAGGTGAAGCGCTCGCGCCGCCGGGCGCCTTCGAAAGCGTTGCTGTGCCGCCCGGCTCCGCCGCCGTATCGGTGCCGTTGATCCCGTCTGCAAGTCCCTAGGCGAAATCCGGCGCTCTACTCCGCGCGCTCCAGGATCGTCACCGCGCAGGCGGCTTCGTCGAAGCCGATGACGCCGCCGCCGTTTTCGGACAGGGCGAGGGCCGCGCCCTCGACCTGGCGGCCGCCGGCCTCGCCGCGCAATTGGCGGGCCAGTTCGTAGATCATCGACAGGCCGGTCGCGCCGACCGGATGGCCCTTGGAAACCAGCCCGCCCGAGGTGTTGATCGGGATGCGTCCGCCGATCGCCGTTTCGCCGCTCTCGACCAGTTCGCCGCCCCGGCCGGGCTCTGCGAAGCCCATCATCTCGGCCTGGTAGATCTCGCAGAAGGAAGTCGCGTCGTGGACTTCGGCGACGTCGATGTCCTGCGGGCCGACGCCGGCCCGGGCGTAGGCTTTCTGCGCCGCGATATGCGACAGGCCGGGCTCGTCGAGCCGCCGGTACTTGCCGCCGGCCAGCTCGCAGGCGCGGATGCGGATGGCGCGGTCCTGCACTTCCGCCGGCTGGCCGCGCAGGAAATTCTCCGAGCAGACCAGCACCGCTGCCGCGCCGTCGCCGACCGGCGAGCACATGGCCCGGGTCAGCGGCCAGCTCACCGGCCGGTCGTTCAGCACGTCGTCGATCGAAAGCTCGAAGCTGTATTGCGCCTTCTCGTTCTGCGCGCCGTTGCGGTGGTTCTTGGCCGCGCCGGCGGCGATCTGGCGCTGCGTCGTGCCGTGGGCCTTCATGTGGTAACAGGCCTGCATGGCGTAGGTGTCCATGAACACCGTGCGGTCAGGCCCTTCCTCGAACGGCTTGCCGGCCTCCTCGCCGGCCTCGGCGTAGTATTTTTGCCATTCCTCCGGCGTCAGCTGGTCGATCGCCGCCCGGTAGACCGCCATCGTGTCTTCCGGTGCGGCCGGGTTGAACAGCTTCTCGACGCCGACGGCCAGGCTGACGCCGCATTCGCCGGAGAGGATGTCCTTCCATGCGCCGTGCAGCGCCATCTGGGCCGAGGCGCAACCGCCTTCGACATTGACCATCGGCACGCGTTCCGGGAACAGGCCCTCGCGCACCAGCGGCGTGAACAGGATCTGGCCGCGGATCGAGGCCTGGCCGTCGACCCATAGGCCGCAGTTGGAGAACCAGCCGAATTCGATGGCGTCGCCGGTCTCCATGCCGGCGTCGGCGAGCGCGGCGCAATAGGCTTCGCGGGCGAGGTCGCGATAGCTTTTTTCGGGTGCGCGTTCGAACCGGGTCGAGCTGGCGCCGATGATCCAGGCGTCGGTCATGTCAGGGGCCTCCGCAGGTCGGGGCAGGGGGCGCCGGTCAGCCGACCGACGACCAGACCAGGCGCGGCTGCCGCTCGACCGCGCCGATCACCTCCTCGAGCGACGGGGACTGCGCGATCCGCTGCGGCCCGGCCTTGAGCACGAAGAGGCCCGGCCGGTCCTTGTGCCCCGCCGTCTTGGTGATGGCGTATTCCGGATGTTCGGCGGCGCAGCGGTAGAAGGAGACGGTCGCGTGCGTGGCGTCGTGGTCGATGGCGTAGTCACGCCATTCGCCGTTCACGACGCGCCGGCTGTAGAGCGAGAGCAGCTTGCAGAGTTCGGACCGGCTGAAGAAGGTATGGCGGGATGCGGGCGGATGCCGCGCGGCGGGGGAGGAGGGTGGATGGCGCGTCCCGTGTGCCGGAGGCCGGTGGCCGGCTGCGCGCCGGGACGCGCGCGCCTGTTCGATGTCGATCAGTGTCCCCATGCCCGCTTGGCCTCCCCGTTCGTCATGCGCCGCGTTTCCTGCCCTGTTGTCATCCTGTCGTCATGTGCAGTTTCACCGAACGGCGGGGCGGAGTCGAGTCCGGAGCGAGGAGGATTCGCAATTTGCTCAAGCCGTTCGCTGCACCCCACCCGTCATTCCGACCGGAGCCCCGGATTTAATCCGGGGCGGAGCGGAGGAATCTCGTCGCCAGCGACCGATGCCTGTATTCGGGGCCGAGCCGAGATTCCTCCACTCGCTTTGCTCGGTCGGGATGACGAAGGAGGTAGGCCGAGGGCGACCTAGGCGGCGTCCCTTACGCTGGGTCGGGCGGCTGCTCCCCGCCGGCGGCCGAACCGGCGCCGATCACCGTCACGCTGTCGGTCTCCGGTTCGTAGGTCAGCGTATCGACCTGGAACAGGTCGGCGCCGGTGACCCGGATGAAACCGGCGTCGTCCTCGAAGTGGATCTGGTGGATGTCGTGCGGGCCGAACTTGCCGACCTGGCCCGGTTCGAGCCGGTAGGCCCGCGTGCGCTCGATCCTGGCGTGGCCGTCCTGCGAGCCGTCGTCGAGCCGGCGGTATTCCGTCATGTCGGTGGCGTTCCAGGCCTGGCCGTAGATCGCCCAGGAGGCGCCGTGGTCGTGGGGCGGCGAGGTCCGGCCGCCGAAGCTCTTGTGGGAATAGACGATGAAGCCCTTTTCCGGGTCGGTGTAGAGTTCCCTGTAGCCGTATTCGTCCTGCGGCGTGCATTCCCTAGCGACGAAGTCGGGATTCTCCCGGATCAGCCGCTCGAGGTTCAGCCGGATGCTTTCGAGGTCGGCGACGCCGTCGGCGCCGTAGGCGCGCCGGTTGTCGGCGCAGAACGCTTCGAAACTGTAGGTCATGGCCGTTCCTTTCGGTGTGCGGCGGGACCCGCCCGCCGACGTGCCGGGGATGGCGGTCAGGATGTCACGGAACGTCCCGGTTTGTCATGCGCCGCTCGCCGCCGCGCGCGGCGGCCATATCGTGGTTTGTCACAGCCCCGCCCGTTTTGTCGTGCCGATTTGACGCCGGTCGGCCGGTCGGTATATCGATCCTGCCGGGCCGGACTCGCGGACCGGCCGCATAACGAAAGGCGCGTCTGCCATGAAGGTCGGCATTCTCTTCACCTCGCACCCGGACCCGAAGTCCGAACCCTATCCGCACCGGGGCATTCACGAGCGGGTCACGCGCGAGATCCTCGAAGCGGAAGAGCTGGGCTTCGATGCCGTGTGGATCGCCGAGCACCACTTTTCCAACAAGTACGGCATCCTGCCGGACCCGTTCAGCTTTCTGTCCTACCTGGCGGCGAAGACGACGCGAATCCGGCTCGGCGCGGCGGTCATGGTCGTGCCGCTGCACCATCCCCTGCGCATCGTGGAGAATGCCGCCTTCGTCGATATCCTGAGCGGCGGGCGCTTCCAGCTCGGCATGGGCTCCGGCTACCGCCCCTACGAGTTCGAGGGGCTCGGCATCAGCTACGAGGAGCGGCGCGCCATCCAGGCCGAGGCGATCCCGCTGATTCTCGACGGCTTCCACAAGAAGCGCGTGAACAGCGACGGCCAGTATTTCCGCTTCGCGATGGACGAGACCTACGAGGTCTTTCCACAGCCGGTCCAGCAGCCGCACCCGCCCTTCTTCATGGCCGCCGGCACGGACGGCTCGATCCGCACGGCGGCGCGCAACGGCTTCGGGCTGATGCAGTCCCTGCTGCCCTCGGCCGCGACCATCGGCGAACATATCGCGCTCTACCGCGAGCACATGGCGGAGGCGCCGGCGCCGCTCGACGCCAATCCGGCGTTCGGCGAGGTCGACGTGGTGCGCATGACCTACGTCGCGGCGACCGACGCCCGGGCGCGCGAGGAAAGCGAGGCCGGCATCACGCACCACATGAAGTCGTTCATCAGCGGCGAGGTCGGGCGCTACCTGGGCGACGTCGCCGAGAAGAAGGACGAAAGCGAGTTCGCCTACGAGCGCCTGGTGAAGGACACCATCCTGCACGGCGCGCCCGATACGGTGCTGCGCCGGATCGAGGCGTTCCGCGACGTCGGCGCGACCTCGCTGATGCTGCACTATCCGCCCTATTACGGCCCGGATCGGACCCTCGACATGCTGCGCCTGTTCGCCGCCGAGGTGCTGCCGGAGTTGAAGCGGATGGATACGGCCGCCCAGCCTCGCCGCGCGGCGGAGTAGGCGTTCAGTAGCCCGCGATAGCCGAGACCCTTTTCCGCCCCTCTTTGTCGCCCCTCGATACGGCCCCTTCGGGGCCTACTCGGGATAAGGGTTTGGGGTTTTCCGCGGACTCAGCCAATACCTCACCTTCACCCTCACCCTGAGTAGCCGCCGCAGGCGGCGTATCGAAGGGCGGCGGCGGTTCCGCCGGGAACGGACCGGCCATAACGGGGGACTTTTCAGGCGCCGCCCTTCTCCGGCCGCAGCATCCGGCGCATGACGTCGGTCTTCAGCACGAAATGGTGGTAGAGCGCGCCGGCGACGTGCAGGAGCAGCAGGACGAAGATCGCCAGCATGCCGGCCCGGTGCGCCGCGGCCGACGCCTCGACGCCGCCGAACCAGGCGAGCGCGCCGGTGAGCGGCATCAGCAGGATGATGGCGTAGAACCCGACATGGACGGCCCTGGCCGCGAAGCGTAGGGTCGCGCGCTCCTCGGCCGGCGGCGCCGGGGCCCCGCGGCGGATGCGCAGCGCCACGCGCAGCAGGGCGAGCAGGAACACGGCGATGCCGCCGGCGACGTGGAGATCGGCCATCAGGCTCTCGGCCTCCGTCGCCGCCGGGCCGCCCCGGGCTTCCCGGTAGGCCGCATGCATCCCCTCGTGCAGCACCACCTGCGCGACCACCAGCACCGCAATGACCCAGTGCAGCGCGATCTGCGTTGCGGAGTAGCCGGTTCTGGCAGGCGGCATGGTGAAACCTCGCAGCAGCGAAAGCGGCGGCGCGTACCAAGCAGGGGTGGCGCGTACCGGGATAAACGCCGGACCGCCGGACTTCCGGCGCACACGATGAGCAGCTATACTGGGCAGGGTCAATGTCGGCCGGGTTAGAGCAATTCGAGTTCCGCGTCACGGCCGGCGGCGCGGTGGCTTCCCGCTTCGAACAGACGTTCCGCTACTGTAACAGCGTCTTTCGTGAGCAGGAGCAGTTCGATCAGGGCGGAGGCATCAACGACGATCACCGGGCGTCGCGTTCCTGCCTGACGATTTCTGCCGGCGGGATGGAAGGATTGACGGTAGAACGTTCCGCGATGCGTTTGCGCAATTCTTCGACTGTCGGGTGCGCCGCAATTTTCCGGAATTCGGAGAGCAGATAGTCGGAGAGCGACATACCGGCCAGCGCTGCGCGCGCCTTGAGCGTACGATGCAGCGTTTCCGGGACGTTGCGGATTTGAATCATATTGGACATGCGCTAAACATGCTTTCATCAAGAACGAATGTCAATTAGCTAATCGACTACGGTCGGATTGAACTTCTAGTAGTACTTGAAGACAACTGTCGCTAAATGCGACAAATTGTCTATTTGTGAATATTGAAGCATCGCGCAATTTTGAATTACTTGCAAACTCGACTCACGTTGCCAGCGAACAGAGACTTATTTGAAGACCATGGAATTAGAAGAACTAGCTAAACGCTGCCAGCATTGCGCACAAAACAATCCAGTAATTGTACTTGGTAGCGGCGCCTCGATACCACACGGTATTCAAGGCATGAATCAACTAGCGGAATGGCTTCAAAAAGAAATTTGTGCTGAATCTGAAAACGAAATCGAGGCTTGGCAATCAATCAAGAAAGCTCTTGAAGTGGGAAGGGCACTTGAAGCTGTCTTGGATGAATACGGCCCCTTACCTGACAGCCTAATATCGAAGATTGTAGACAGCACTTGGAATTTTATCACTCGAGACGATCATGCTCTTTTTTTGCGCGCCGCTTCGGGAAATGAAGTGTTTCCTTTAAGCAGGCTGTTAGGAGGATTGTTTCGAAGCACTAATAGAGAAATTAATGTCATTACAACAAATTATGATCGTGTTATAGAGTACGCTTCAGATATAGGTCGGTTTGTCCATAAGTGCGGATTTCTTCCGGGTTATGTAAAAAGACTATACGGATCTGGTAACTTTACTTTTCAGTTAGGAAATCAAAAGGCAAAGACAGTAACCATCTGGAAGGTTCATGGATCTATTGATTGGTTTGTTGATCCACTGGGAGACGTCATATCCCTGCCGTCTGCATATACACTTCCGGAGGGTTTTGTACCGTTGATAGTAACACCAGGGGTTAGTAAATTTGAACGTACACATGATGAGCCGTTCAGGAGTACAATACAGGGCGCAGATAAAGTGCTTGATAATTCAACTGCGGTAATTTGTATAGGTTATGGATTTCGAGATAGACATATACACCCGAAACTAATAGCTCGATGTCGGACGAATAACACACCTATACTAATTGCAGCACGAACATTGACACAAGAGGCTCGGGAGTTTTTGAGGAACTCGGGCGGGGACAAACACGTCGCTTTGGAAGATCACGATGAAGGTACCATGGTTTACACATCCGACTATCCAGATGGAGTGGTGGTAGTTGGCGGAAAATACTGGGAAATGTCACAATTGAACGAAACTATTGGGTATTAGGAGAGCTGCAATGAGTATTTTGAATTTCGACGACCTAGATAGCTTAGGGAAAATTATTGCTGTTGATACCGCCACTGTAACCGTTCGAGTTGATGAACTGGAGTTGCTAAAAAAGATTCAAGTTAATCGCCTGGTAGCGTTGAGAAGCGCCAAAGCCGGTCAACATCTGATTGGTATTGTATCGAGAATTACTCGAAAAGCAGATGGCGCAAGTAGAGTGCATGCATCTTTGGAGGAACCGGAAAGTGAATTTCCCGAGAATAATCTTGTGCGTGTAGCCCTTATCGGAACACTTGTTGACAAAGAAGGGGTTACCGAAAACGTATTCAAAAGAACGTTAGAGACAGTACCGGAAATTGACGCAGATTGTTTTTCGTTGGAAGGTGAGCGGTTGACGAATTTTATGAAAGTTATTTCAGACGTTCGCGGAGAAGGCCCACAACTCCATCTTGGTAGCTATGCTCTAGACGAAGGTGCAAGAGCATTATTAAATGGAAATAGGCTCTTCCAGAGACATGCTATAGTAGTCGGTAGTACAGGTTCCGGTAAATCATATACAACAGCGCGACTGTTAGATCAGATTGCGGAATTACCTCAAGCAAACGTAATTTTGTTCGACACGCATGGAGAATACAGAACGCTAGAAGGGGACGCATTTAGACATCTTCGAATAGCAGGTCCTGGCGATATAGGCGAAAATAAAGGCGTTGCGGATGGTGTTTTGCACTTACCCTACTGGCTTTTGGGCTATGAAGCTCTAGTCGCTTTATTTGTTGATCGCTCTGACCAGAATGCGCCAAACCAAGCGATGCTGATGACTCGTTGTATTGTCGAAGCCAAAAGAGCAACTTTAGATCCCAAAAAAGATAAGGATATTCTAGCAAATTTTACCATAGACAGTCCTGTGCCATTTGACATTCGATATGTTCATGATGCCTTAACAAAATTAAATCAAGAAATGGTTGATGGTGCGAGAGGTCCAAAGCAAGGTCCATATTTTGATAAGCTGAGTAGGTTAATTTCAAGATTTGAAGCTAAAATACTTGACCGAAGACTTGGTTTCATTTTTCAACCATCAGAACAATGCATGGAGATGAATTGGCTTGAAATGATGGCTCATTGTTTGATTGCTGGTCGAGCTGCACAAGATGATACGAAAGGCGGTATTAAGATTATCGATTTTTCTGAAGTCCCATCAGATATCCTACCTTTGATGGTTAGTCTTATTGGGCGTCTCGTATTTGTAGTGAAGCAATGGACGCTGCCGATTTACAGACATCCGATATCCTTATTCTGCGATGAAGCACATCTTTATATTCCAGAACGTACAGGTTCCGATTCCGCTGATGAAATTTCAGTAGGGATTTTCGAGAGAATTGCTAAAGAAGGTAGGAAATACGGTGTTGGCCTTGTTGTTATAAGTCAAAGACCTTCAGAAGTGAATAGGACAGTGCTCAGTCAATGCAATAATGTAATTGCTATGCGTTTGACCAATGGCGAAGATCAGAATGTGATCAGACGTCTGCTGCCAGATAGTTTAGGGGGATTTGGCGACTTATTGCCGATTTTGGATATAGGAGAAGCATTAGTTGTAGGTGATGCGAGTCTATTGCCGTCGCGGATAGTCGTTTCTCAACCGCGATTTAGACCTTCAAGTGCCACAGTAGAATTTTGGGATAAATGGCAATCAGAAAACGCCGTATCGGATACACCGAACGCTGTAAGATATTGGAGAAGGCAGAGCAATAAGTCAGATTAAGATATAACTTTATGCGTTCGAGCAACGATAATACAAATGTTTTTTCTTGCTTCAAGCTTAGGTCTTGTATTGGGGAAAGAATTGTCCAGCAAGAGATATCGTTTCTCAACCCTCACCCCATCACAATCGCCGGCAGCCCTTCCGCCGGCGGGGGCGGGCGGCGGCCGGGGTCGAGCCAGCCGCAGTTGGCGCAGGTGCGCAGTTCCTCGCTGGCGTAGTAGTCGCGGAACACGGGCGGCAGATCGTCGACGATGCTGTTGAGCTGGAACTCGTCGCGGTGGATGCGGTGGCCGCACTTGTCGCAATACCATTCGAAGGCGTCGAGATGGCCCTCCGGCCGCTGGGCCTCGATCACCAGGCCGTAGGAGCCGGGCTCCGGGCGCTGGGGCGAATGGCGGGTGTGCGGCGGCAGCAGCAGCACGTCGCCCTCGCGGATCGGCACGTCCTTGATCCGCCCGTCCTCGATGATGCGCAGGGTCATGTCGCCCTTGATCTGGTAGAAGAACTCCTCCAGCGGATCGTCGTGGAAATCCGTGCGCTCATTCGGCCCGGCGACGATGGTGACGATGAAATTGGCGTCCTGCCAGATCTGGGCGTTGCCGACCGGCGGCCTGAGCACGTCGTCATGGTCGGCGATCCACTGCATCAGGTTGAAGGCGGCGAGTCCGGGCATGGTCCTGTTCCGCTGGGTATTTTCCGGCCGGTCGGGCGACGGCTTCAACATAGTGCCGGCCGCCCCGGATCGCCAGCAGTGTATCGCGCCCTTCGATACGCCCCGGATTCAATCCGGGGCTACTCAGGGTGGGGTGCGGTGAAGGAGATATTTTGCAATTCCCTCATCCCGAGTAGGCGCGAAGCGCCGTATCGAGGGACAGCTCAGTCCCGCTTGCCCACCCTCTCCGCCAGCTCCTTGAGATAGCCCAGCCCGGCGATGGCGCGGCTGCCGTACCAACTGCAGTATTCCCCATCGACCATGAGCGCCTTCTCCGGCGGGCAATCGTGCTCGCGCAGGAAAGCGTCGACCTCCGCGCGGGTGAACTCGTAAGGCTCGGTCGGGAACAGGAACAGGTCGGTCGCCGCCACGGTCTCCGGCGTCAGGTCCACGGTCGGATAGCGGACCTCCGGATCGTGATGGGTCGTCCGCCAGCCCACCAGGCCGAGCATCGCCGAGATGTAGGTGTCGCGCGATACCGTCATCCACGGCTCCTTCCAGATGAAATAGAGCACATCCAGGCGCCCGGCGGGACCGGCCGGCGGCAGCGCATCGAGCGCCGCGCGGAATTGCCGGCTCAGCGCCGCCGCCTCGCCCGCCTTGCCGAACAGGCCGCCCATCAGGGCGTAGAGCCGCAGATTGTCCTCCGGCGCCAGCGGATGGGTGACGACAACGTTGGGCACGAAGGCGCGCATCGCTTCGGCCATTTCGACGGTGTTCTCGTCGACGTTCAGGACGGCGTGGGTCGGCGCCAGCGCCTTCAGCTTGGGGAGGCTGACCTTCTTGGTGCCGCCGATCGCGGGAATGTGCGCCACGGCCTCGGCCGGGTGGATGCAGAAGCGGGTGCGCGCGACCAGCCGGTTCGCCAGCCCGAGATCGATCAGCAGTTCGGTGATCGACGGCACGAAACAGGCAATCCGCGCCTCAGACCCGGCCGGCACGAAGCGGTTGCCCGCGTTGTCCTCCAGCAGCGGTCCCGCCGTTTCCGCCATCGCCTCGCGCCTGCCGTTCGGGATAGCGCCGATTCCCCGGCACCCCTCCTTGCAACCGCGGCTCGCAAGAGCCCAAACCGACTGTAGGGGAGGGTTTCAAACCCTCCCCTACGACGGTGCCGCCGTCCGGGGCGAGGGCCAAATTGCCCCTTATGCCGGATGTGGCTCCTGCTTTATCACCCGGCAATCCGTAAAAGCGGGAGACAGCGGTGACCGGGAAAAGCGAAGACGGCTGGCACGAGACCGGCCGCGGGGTGGTGGTGCCCTGGAAATGCGACCATTTCGGGCACATGAACGTGCGCTTCTACGCCGAGGCGTTCGACGATGCGAGCTTCCACATCTGGTCGGCGATCGGCGTGCCTATCCTCGAGTTGGAGGAGAAGCTGGGCCTGATCGGCGTCGTCGCGTCGCTCAAGATCGATTTCCTGCAGGAGATGCGGGCCGGCCAGCTCTGGGTCGTCGAAAGCGCGATCGTCCGGGTCGGCGCAAAAAGCTTCACCTACCGCGAGCGGATGCGCGACACCCACAGCGGCGCCGTCCACGCCACCGCCGACCTGGTCGAGGTGCTCTTCGACAAGGTCGAGCGCAAGGCCGCGCCGATCCCCGATTACGTCCGCGACCTGCTGGTGGCGAAGCTGATCGCGGGCGACCCCCGATGAATCCGGTCCGGATCGAGCGGGACGGCCGGATCACGACCGTTACCCTGGACCGGGGCCGCAGCGGGCCGTCTTGCGGCCACGGGGGCGGTCCGCTACAGCAATCCGGTTTACGGACCGGACGGGGAACAGGGCCATGGAATCGCTGCTGGCGCCGGCGCGGGACTGCGCCGCCATCCTGAAGGAAAACGGCTGGACGGTCGCGGTTTCGGAATCGTCCTCGGCGGGCTGGTGTCGGCGGCCCTGCTCGCGGTGCCGGGCGCCTCGGCGTATTTCCGCGGCGGCGGTGTCATCTACACCCGCGACGCGCGCCGCGAACTCCTGCAACTGGCCGATGCGGACGTCCGGGTGCGCGGCGCGACCAAGGAATACGCCCTGATCGCGGCGGCGCAGATCCGCAATCAACTCGGGGCAACGTTCGGTCTCGCCGAATCCGGTGCGGCCGGGCCGGCGGACAGCCCCTACGGCCCGGCGGCCGGCACGACCTGCTTCGCCGTGAGCGGCCCGGCCGACACAACGCGCACGCTCGAGACTGGCCACAACGACCGGCCGGAAAACATGCGCGCCTTCGCCCGCGCGGCGCTCGATTTGTTGTGCGAGGCTCTGGAGGCGGCAGCGGCGAACGGGGACACGGGACCGTAGGGGAGGGTTTCAAACCCTCCCCTACACAAGCGAGCGCCGGGGATCGACCCCTAGAACGCCCAATCCCGTCAGGTCGCCGCCGCCAGTTCCTCCTCGACGATCCGGTTGAAGCGGTCGAGGGCGCCTTCGAAGCGGCCGAAATGCAGGTCCGCGTTGGCGCCGGAGGAGAGGCCGCTCTGGATGCTTTCGCCGATCGCGAAATCCTCCGACAGGGTGCGCGCGGTGATGCCGTGATTCTTGCGCCAGTGCCGCGCGGTTTCCGGGTCGCCGGTATCGGCGTCCGCCGGCGCCAGGCTGGCGAGGCGAACAACGGTCCGGTCCGGCGCGGTCGGGAGGGCCTGAATCCAGACGATATGGTCCTCCTGGACCAGCAGCTGGCAGGACGGAAAGATCGAATAGACGAGGTTGGTCACCCGCCGCAGCGACCGGCTGTCCTCCGGCAGCGCCATCTCGGCGTCGAGGCGCGCGCGCGGCAGGATCGAGCGGATATGCCGGCCGAACATGCGGTAGCTCGACAGGTTGTCCTGGAAGAAGGGGCCGATCGTGTCCTTGTGGGCGATGCGGAAATGGTAGGATTCGAGGCCGCCCTCATAGAGGATCTTCCAGTTCGCCGCCCATTCCCGGCGCTCCTCGTGAACGATCCGCAGGCCGTCCGCGCCGAACCAGGCGAAATCCGCCGCCAGTCCGCCGAGAAACCCGTCGATATCCGGCGCGGCGGCGGTGCCGGGCGCGATCCAGATCCAGCCGTGGGCCTCCGCGCAGCCGAGGCGCTGCAGGCCCAGTTCGGTGCGGTCGATGCCGGGAAAGCCGGCCTTGCCGTGGGTTACGCCCGTGAGCGCGCCGCGGTTGTCGTAGGTCCAGGCATGGTAGGGGCAGGTGAAGCGGCGCCGGCAGCCTTTCGCTGCGCCGACCAGCCGGGTGCCGCGATGGCGGCAGACGTTGAGGAAGGCATGGACGGCCCCGGCGCGGTCGCGGGTCAGAAGCAGGGGCAGGCCGGCATGGTCGCGGGTCAGAAAGGCGTCCGGCCCCGCCAGTTCGCTGCTGTGGGCTGCGACCGCGGGCAGGGCGTGGAACAGCGACTGCCGCTCCTGCGCGAACCGGTCCGGGCAGGTGTAGCGGTCAACCGGCCACGCCGTCACGGCGTCGTCGAGATAGAAGGAGCGCGCCTCGCGCAGGCCGGCCAGCTCTTCCAGCAGTTCGATTTCGGTTGCGCGGTCCATGGCGGCTTCCCGGCGACTTTCTTTGACGGACCGATTGGTAGGGCGTCAGCCGGCGTTTGATAAGCCCGATCCGGCGCGCAGGCCCGGCAGGGCGCCGGTCACCGGACCGGATTTGGCGACCCCGGCAGGACTCGAACCTGCGACCGTCGGCTTAGAAGGTAGCAAAAAACCGTTTGTTTTCAATGGTGTTATGCAGTTTTTCTGCCAATTTTTCCCACCAAATACCAAGGACTTACTCCAAAAGTGCAAAACTTTTTTACTATGACTGGGAGGGTCGTTGCGATCATGGTGGGTGCGACCGTCCACAACGGATGTCTCGAGTGCCAGACGCTTTGGGAGGCGTTCGACATCGCCGCGTTGATCGACGGCGAGGACCCGAATTCGTCCTTCAAGTCGATGTGCGAGAACTATGCCTTCCGCCCCGGCTCGCCATCGACCGTGCCATTGACGCCCTCTCGGAGCCAGCACCAAAATCCCTGGCAGGAAAATACGCCGGGGACGGGACAATGCAGGTGGTAAGGTTGAAACACGTTAAGCGTTACAGGAGCGCCGGTCGGACCTACTGGTATCACCGGATTACCAAGGAGCGGCTGCCCGACGACAAAGCGAAGCGGATCGCCCTGGTCCTGCACATCAACGCGACTCTGGACGGCTGGGCCAAAAAGACGATCCCCGGTTCGCTCGGCGACATCATTTCCCGCTACCGGGCCAGCCCGGAGTTCAGGCAGCTCGCGGCGTCGACCCGCAAGCGCTACATGACCCAGATCACTTTGCTGGAGGAGAACGCCGCCGACGCGCCGGTTGCCGACATCGACGTTACCCAGCTTTACGCAATCCGGGATTCGATGGCGGATACGCCTGGCGCGGCCGACAAGATGCTCGGCATGCTGTCGATCCTGCTGAACTTTGCCATCGCGCGCGGATACCGCCGGGACAACCCGGCCCGCTACGTCAAGAAACTGCGCGCCGGCAAGAGCTTCGAGCCGTGGACGGAAGAGGCGATCGAGCGGTTCCGCGCCGGCGCCAACCCCCGCATGGTTTGGGCCGTGGAACTGGCCCTGTTCACCGGCCAGCGCCGCAGCGACGTGCTGGCGATGCGCTGGAACCACATCGCGGACGGGCTGGTCGAGGTATCGCAACAAAAGACCGGCGAGCGGCTGTTGATCCCGATCCACCCGCACCTTGCGGACGTGCTGGCCGCGATCCCGCGCACCGGCATGTTCATCGTCCACCGGACAGATGGCGGGCCCTATACCGGGGGCGGCTTCGCTTCGATTTTCCAGCGCGAGAAGAAGCGCCTCGGCCTGGGCGCCCTCCAGTTCCACGGCCTGCGCCACACCGCCGGCCAGCGTCTTGCGGAGGCCGGCTGCAGCGACCGCGAAATCATGGCGATTCTCGGCCACCTGACGGCCTCGATGGTGAACCGCTACACCCGCCGCGCCGAACAGAAACGTCTCGCCAAATCGGCCATCGTGAAGCTTGAAACGGGAACAAAAGTGTCTAAAACACCGGATAAAAGTGTCTAATTTTCTAGAATTAACATAAATGAAATCCTCTAAAACCTTGAAAAGATTGGCGACCCCGGCAGGACTCGAACCTGCGACCGTCGGCTTAGAAGGCCGGTGCTCTATCCAGCTGAGCTACGGGGCCGTATCGCCTGTCCGGCTGGAAATGCGCGCGCCGAGGGCCGCCGTCAAGACCGCCCTTCGATACGCGGCTTCGCCGCTACTCAGGATGAGGAACAACTATGTTTCCCCTCATCCCGAGTAGGCGCGTCAGCGCCGTATCGAGGGGGCGAGCCCGTATCGAGGGGCCGATTCGGCCTGCCGGCTGCCGGCCTACAACATCTCGAAACGCGCCAGCCCGCCGGGCGCGGCGATGCGGCCGGCGACCGGGGCGGCGAAATGGGCGGCGAGGATCACGGCGGGGGTTTCGGCATGACGCTCGACGAAGCGCCGCCGGCTGGCCGCGGACAGGGCCGGGTCCCAGCAGAAGCGGCTGTTCCAGTCCGGGTGCCGGCACTGCACGGGATGGTGCAGCAGGTCGCCGGCGAACACCGCCTCGCGCCCGCCGGCCTTCAGGCGCAGGCAGACATGGCCCGGCGAATGGCCCGGCCAGACTTCGACGGTCAGCCAGTCGTCGACCGTGTGGCCGTCGGCGACGAAGACGGCCTGCCCGGCCTCGACCACAGGCAGCACGCTGTCCTCGTAGAAGCCGTCGCTCGATCCCGGTCCTTCAATAACATAGTCGCCGTTCTTCTCCCAATGGGCGAACTCCGTTTCGTGGAACAGGTAGCGCGCGTTCGGGAAGGTCGGCACCCAGCGGCCGTCGAGCAGCCGCGTGTTCCAGCCGACGTGATCGACATGGAGATGGGTGCACAGGACGTAGTCGACATCCGCCGGCGTGACGCCGAGATCGCGCAGCCGGAGCAGGAAATCGGTGTCCATCCGGTGCCACGCCCGGGTCGAGGGCCGGTCCTTGCCGTTGCCGACGCAGGTGTCGATCAGCACCGTGTGGCGCGGCGAGCGCACGACGTAGCAATGCACGCTCTGGATGAAGCGGCCGCTTTCGGGATCGAAGAAATGCGGCTCCAGCCAGTCGCGGTAGCTGCGGATGGCCGCGCCGTCGCTCTCCGGCAGCAGGAATTCCGGCGGGAAGCCGAGCCCCTCGGCCTCGACGATCCGGTCCACGGTGATGTCGCCGAAACGAAGCTGTTGCACGATGGTCTCCCGCTTCCCTGCAACGGACCGTAGACAGCCCAAGAGATCGCCTGCGGTCAAGACCGGTGCGGCGGCCGGGCTTTTGTAGGGGAGGGTTTGAAACCCTCCCCTACGGACCTGCGCCAATCCGTGAATTTGGCTATAATTCCGGTATCGATCCGCCGGGAACGACAGTCCCGGCCTGCGAGACGCCGCCCATGCCCGAAAGCCCCCGCCATGCGCGTTGACGGCACGCCCTACCGCTCGATCTGGCTCGAGGCCGGCGGCACGGTGACGATCATCGACCAGACGCTGCTGCCCTTCGAGTTCGCGATCCGGCCCCTGCACACGCTGGAGGCCGCCGCCGAGGCCATCGCGGCGATGCGGGTGCGCGGCGCGCCGCTGATCGGCGCCACGGCGGCCTACGGCCTGTGTCTCGCGCTGCGCGATGATCCCTCCGACGCCGCCCTCGATGCCGCCTGCGACCGCCTGCTGGCGACCCGGCCGACCGCGGTCAACCTGCGCTGGGCGCTCGACGACATGCGCGGCCAGCTGCGCGGCCGCCCGCCGGACGAGCGGGTCCAGGCCGCCTATGCCCGCGCCGCCGCGATCTGCGAGGAAGACGTGGCGATGAACCGGGCCATCGGCGCCCACGCGCTCGGCCTGTTCAAGAAACACTGGAAGGAGAAGGGCGGGAAGGGGCGGCTCAACGTGCTGACCCATTGCAACGCCGGCTGGCTGGCAACCGTCGACTGGGGCACGGCGCTGTCGCCGGTCTTCCAGGCGAGCGACGCCGGTCTGCCGGTCCATGTCTGGGTCGACGAAACCCGGCCGCGCAACCAGGGCGCCGCGTTGACCGCCTGGGAATTGCGCAGCCACGGCGTTCCGCACACGGTGATCGTCGACAATGCCGGCGGCCACCTGATGCAGCGCGGCGAGGTCGATCTCTGCATCGTCGGCACCGACCGGACGACGGCGGGCGGCGACGTCTGCAACAAGATCGGCACCTATCTCAAGGCGCTCGCAGCGCGCGACAACGGCGTACCCTTCTACGTCGCGCTGCCCGGCCCGACGATCGACTGGTCCCTTGACGACGGCCGCGACATCCCGATCGAGGAGCGCGCCGCCGACGAGGTGACGACCCTGCGCGGCGTCGCCGAGGACGGCACGGTCGGGGCCTTCCGCATCACGCCGGAGGGCAGCGGCGCGGCCAACCACGCCTTCGACGTGACGCCGCGGCGCCTGGTGACGGCGCTGGTCACCGAGCGCGGCGTCTGCGCCGCGAGCCGGGGCGGACTCGAAGGCCTGTATCCGGAACGGGCCGGCGGCGGATGACCGCTGGCGCCGGACAAAGAGAAGCCGGCCCCCGAAGAGACCGGCCTCTCAAATTGGCTCCGGAGGAGGGATTCGAACCCCCGACAGGGTGGTTAACAGCCACCTGCTCTACCGCTGAGCTACTCCGGATCGATCGTTTGCGGCGCGGGCGGCGCAAACCTGTTTTCCCGTGACCGGATTCCTAGGTCAAGAACGTCGTTCGTCAAGCATGACGGCAGCGGAAATTGTGCGATGTTGGAGGCCCGGGCCGGAATCGAACCGACGTGAAAGGATTTGCAGTCCTCTGCATCACCACTCTGCCACCGGGCCTGCCTGCCGCGCGGTCGTCCGGGCGGCGCAGCGCATCGCCGGCGCAATGCCCAGGCGCTGCGCCTGTCGGGCGGCGACATATAGGGGGCGGCCGGAGACCGGTCAAGAACCGCCCGGCGCCCCGCTTAGCGCCCCGCCTAGTGTCCTGCGCGAACCGCCCGGACGGTGCCCGGAATAGCCCGTTGTCACCGGCATGACGCAGCCTGTAGACTCGGCCTGCAGAATCAGGCGGTGCGCCCCGAAAGGCGCTGGAACCTGTCCGTTTGTCGAGCTCGGGGCCGAATGACCGACTTCGCAGCAGCCCGGGCGAACATGGTGGAAAGCCAGATTCGCCCCAACAAGGTAACCGATCCGGCGTTGATCGGCGCGATGGGCGCCCTGCCGCGCGAGCGGTTCGTGCCGGCTGGGCGACGTCCGCTGGCCTATGTCGACGAGGACCTTGCGCTCGGCGCCGGGCGTCACCTGATGGAGCCGATGGTCCTCGCCAGGCTGATCCAGACGGCGGCTCCGGAAGCCGGTGAGATCGCCCTGGTGGTGGGCTGTGGCACGGGCTATGCCGTCGCCGTCCTGTCGCGCCTGTGCGAAACGGTGATCGGCGTCGAATCCGACGGGGCGCTGGCCGGGCACGCCGCCGAGACGCTGATCGACCTCGGTATCGACAATGCGCTGGTCGTCGAAGGCCCTGCCGGCGAAGGGTATCCGAAACAGGCGCCCTACGACGTCATCCTGTTCGACGGCGCGCTTCCCGACTTCCCCGACGCGGTTGTGGCCCAGTGCGCCGAATCCGGGCGGATGGTCGGCGTCCTGACGGGGGGCGGCGCGGGCGTCGGTCCGGGCGTCGGGCGGGCGACGGTCGGCGCGAAGTTCGGCGGGATCGTATCGAAACGTCCGGTGTTCGACGCCACCGTGCCGCCGCTGCCGGAATTCGTCGAGACCGGCATATTCAGATTCTAGCGGGACCCGGCGGAACCCGCGCCGGAGCGAAGGGATTGAAGCGATGGTAACGCAGCGCATCGAGCAGCCGGAAGCATCGGCATCGCGACGTCCGGCCCGGCGGGTGGTACGGCGGGGTGCCCGGCATTCCCCGCGCCGGGCCGCACGGGGCCTTGCAGGCGCGGCGGTGGCCCTTGCGGCCGGACTGGCGCTCGGCGCCGGCGCGCCGGAGGCCCGGGCCGAAACCCTGGCCGAAGCCCTGGCGCGCGCCTATCAGCACAACCCGCAACTGCTCGCCGCCCGCGCCGCCCTGCGGGCGGTCGACGAACAGGCGGCGCAGGCCTTCGCCAACTGGCGCCCCGGCGTGACCTTCTCGGCCGACGCCGGGTTGACGGTGGGCCGGAGCAAGCAGCCTGGATCCATGTTTCAATCGGGAAAATTCCGGAGCACCAACCGGATTCCCGCCGGCGCGTCGTTCAACGTCACCCAGGACGTCTACCGGGGCGGCCGCAACCAGCACCAGTTGCGCCGGGCCAACGCCAATATCTCCGCCCAGCGCGCACGGCTGTCGACCGTCGAGCAGGCGGTGCTCCTGAACGCGGTCCGCGCCTACATGAACGTGTTTCGCGATCTCGCCGTCCTGCGCCTCAACGCCAACAACGAACAGGTGCTGGCGCGCCAGCTCCAGGCGACGCGCGACCGGTTCAGCGTCGGCGAGGTGACCCGGACCGACGTGTCCCAGGCCCAGGCGCGCCTCGCCCGGGCGCGCGCCTCGACCATTCAGGCCCAGGGCATTCTGCAGGCGTCGCGGGCCAACTACGCGAACGTCGTCGGCGTCATGCCGGGGGCCCTCGAACAACCCGGATTGCGTGCCGACCTGCCGCGCGATGCGGCGGAAATCGCCAAACAGGCCCAGCGCGACAATCCCGCGGTCGTTGCCGCGAGGTGGGACGAGCAGTCGGCGCAGGCGAGCGTCGACCTGGTGCGCGGCGAACTGATGCCGACGGTGTCGATCAGCGGACAGGTCCAGCGGCGCTACAACGCCCAGGCGCGGGACACGATCGGCGATTCGGCCAGCATAACCGCGAGAATTGCGGTGCCGCTGTACCGGTCGGGCGGCGTGGCGTCGCGGGTCCGGGCGGCGAAGCAGACGGTGCTCCGGCGCCGCGACGAGTTGCGCCAGGCACAGCGGACGGCTACTGAGAATGCAGCGCGGGCCAATGCCCTCCTGCGGACGGCGCGCTCGAGCGTCACGGCGTTCGAGGCGCAGCTCGAGGCCAGCCGGATCGCGCTCAACGGCGTGCGCCAGGAAGCGGCGGCCGGGCTGCGCACCGTGCTCGATACCCTGGATGCCCAACAGGAATTGTTGAATGCGCAGGTCAATCTGGTGCGGGCGCGGCGCGATCTCGTCGTCGCGACCTACGAACTGCTTGCCGCCGTCGGCGGGATGAACGCCAGGCAGCTCAAGCTCAAGGTGAAACTCCACGATCCGGAAGAGCATTACCGGAAGGTGCGCAACAAGGCGTACGGTTTCGGCGCACCGATCAACGGCGCGCCGGCGAAATAGGCTTCCGGCAAGGGCTTCCGGACGTTCCGGCGCGGCGCCGGCCGGTTCCGGCAGACGCAAAGGGCGATGACCGAGCGCGAATCCCGATCGAAGCAGTCCGGCGAACCGTCGGTGGACGAAATTCTGGAATCGATCCGCCGGATCGTCTTCGAAGAGGACGACCGGACCCCCGGTTCCGGCGCGGGCGTATCCGACGCCGACGCCCCCGCTGCGGAAGTCTCCACTGCGGAAGTATCTGCCGCGGAAGTATCTGCCGCCGATGGTCCCGCTGCCGATGTTCCGGCCGCGGATGTTCCTCCAGCAGACATTCCTGCCGCGGAGATTCCTGCCGCGGCCGCCGGCCGGGCAACCGCAGAAGAAACGGTGCCGCCCGCCGGGAAGGATGTTCCGCCGGACGAGCCACCCCCTGCCGTCGAGCCGCTCCCTGCTGTCGAAGCACCTCCGGTCGTCGAAACGGCCTCTGATGAAACGATCGCCGGCGAAGAGGCCGGTGCGGCGGAGGCCGCCACGCCGGACGACGTGGCGGCGCATGAACCGCAGGAACCCGCTCCGGCGGAAGCGCAGGAGCCCGGGGATCCGGCCGCACCGCCCGCACCGTCCGATGGGGCCGCCGCCGGCGTCGGCGCGGAACCGGACGAATCGGTCCTGCTGCTGACCGACATGATCGCGCCGGACGGCTCGGTGGTGCGCCTCGATCCGCGCCCGGTGGACGCACCGGCGGCGCCGGACGCTCCGGCTGCGCAGAACGATTCGGCAGCGGGCGCCGGCAGCGGCGAAGGAGCAGGGGAAGGTGCGCTCGATCCCGCGACGCAGAGCGAACTGGCCGCGACCGTCCGCGAATGGCTGGACCGCAATGCCCCGGAACTGGTCGACCGGGCGGCCCGGCGCGAATTGCAGAAGCTTTCCGACCGGCAGGATTGACGGCGCCGCGGGCCGTCCCGGCGGCTATTCCGTCGCGGCGTCCCCGCTGCCCGGCGCGACATGCGCGGCGAAGGTGCCGAAGAACTGGTCGGCCATCTTGCGCGCGGTTCCGGCGATCAGGCGCGATCCGATCTGGGCCAGCTTGCCGCCGACCTTGGCGTCGGCGTCGTAGGTCAGGATCGTTTCGCCGCCGTCCTCGGCGAGGCGCACATTGGCGCCGCCCTTGGCAAAGCCGGCCACGCCGCCCTTGCCTTCGCCCTGGATGCGGTAGCCGGCGGGCGGGTCGATGTCCTCGAGCTCCACCTCGCCCTTGAAGGTCGCGGAAACCGGCCCGACCTTGGCCTTGACCGTCGCCGCGAAGCCGGTATCGGAGGTTCGCTCCAGTTCCTGGCACCCGGGAATGCAGGCGCGCAGCACATCCGGATCGTTCAGGGCCTGCCAGACGGTCTCCCGGCTGGCGGGGATGCGATACTCGCCACTCATCTCCATGTCGGCATTTCCATGTCGGCAACGCTCCGGAATTCCCGTGTATCGGGTGAGTAAGTAGACGCCCGCCCGGCGTCCTGCAAGCCGCGGCCGGCCGGGGCGCCTGCGCGCGCGGTAATTTGCGTTTGGCAATGGCCGCGGGTCTGATACATCACCGCCAATGACGAGCGGCGGCCGAGGCGCGTCGCTATGTCAGGGAAGCAGCGCGGGCCGGAGGCCGGTACACTCCGGCGGCCTGCCTCTTTTCGGCAGATGCTCAGGGAGAAACGACATGCTCAACCATTCCAGCCCGGCGACGGTTATCGCAGTCGCCGCTGCTGCCGCCGTGATCGCGGCGCCGGCTTCGGCAAAGGTCGAAGGCGATACCATCGTCCTGGGTTCGGCCCTGTCCGAAACCGGCAAATATTCGACCAACGGCATCCACGCCAAGAACGGCTACAACATCGCCATCGACCTCATCAACAAGACCGGCGGCGTCAAGGTCGGCGGCAAGTCCTACAAGCTCCGGGTCATCTACTACGACGACGAATCGACCCCGGCCCGCGGCGCCCAGCTCGCCGAACGCCTGATCCGGCAGGACGGCGTGAAATACATGCTGGGACCGTACAGTTCGGGCCTGACCAAGGCGATCGCGCCGGTGACCGAGAAATACCGCATCCCGATGGTCGAGGCCGAGGGCGCCTCGCGCTCGCTGTTCACCAAGGGCTACAAGTATCTGTTCGCCGTGCTGTCGACCTCCGAGCAGTATCTCGCCAGCGCTATCCAGCTCGCGGCCGAGATCGCCGACAAGGCGGGCAAGAAGCGCAAGGACGTCAAGATCGCCATGGCGTTCGAGAACGATCCCTTCTCGCTCGACGTGCGCGCCGGCGTGATGGACGACATCAAGCGGCTCGGCATGACGGTCGTGATCGACGACCGGCTGCCGCGCGACCTGTCGGACATGACGGCGACGCTGACCAAGGTGCGCGCATTGAAGCCCGATCTGCTGGTCGTCTCCGGCCATTCGAAGGGCGCCGCGACCGCGGGCCGCCAGATCAAGGAGCTGAAGATCGCGACTCCGATGGTGGCGATGACCCATTGCGAATCGTCGAAGCTGGTCTCGAAATTCGGGGCGGCCGTGAACGGATTCCTGTGCCCGACCCAGTGGGCCGAGACCCTGTCGTACAAGGGCAAGTATTTCGGCAGCGCGGCGGACTTCGACAAGAAGTTCAAGGCGACCTTCAGCGGCTACAAGACCGTGCCCTACCAGTCGGCCCAGGCGGCGGCGGCCGTGCTGGTCTGGAAAGAGGCGTTCGAGCGGGCCAACAGCTTCGACAAGGAGAAAGTCCGCGAGGCGATCGCCAGCACCGAAATGATGACCTTCTACGGCGGGATCAAATTCTCCAAGGCCGGCAACAACATCGCCAAGCCGATGGTGCTGCGCCAGATCCAGGACGGGAAATATGTCGTGGTGGCGCCGTCGAAATGGGCGTCGCACAAGGTCCAGCATCCGCGCCCGGCCCAGTAGTCCCGCACGGGACAACCGACGCGTGAACGCAGTGCGCCCGGTTCCTTCGGGAGCCGGGCGGCTGCATTTTCGCCTGCCAATGCCGCGACTGACGACCTGACCCGATGGCCAGTCCGAAAACAGCGTCGACGGAACGTACCGGACTCCCGATGCCGGCCTGGGTGAAATCCACCGGCGACGGCTGGTCGCTGCTGCTGATGATCGCGCTGGTCTGCGCCGTCCTGGTGCTGATCAGCGGCCAGGCCCAGACCAACCTCACCATTCTCCAGGTCGCCTGGCAGCAGAATATCCAGTTGCTGCTCGACGGCCTGTTCATCGGCGCGATCTTTGCCCTGGCCGCCTACGGCCTGGCCCTGGTCTGGGGCGTGATGAACGTCAAGAACCTGTGCCAGGGCGAATATGTCATCATGGGCGGCTACATCGCCTATTATCTCTACGAAATCGAAATCCATCCCTTTTTCGGCCTGCCGGTCGCCATCGTCTTCATGTTCGGCTTCGGCTGGGCCGTCTATGTCCTGGTGATCCGGCGCGTCATCGACCGCGACCTGTTCACCTCGCTGCTCGCGACTTTCGGCATCGCCATCGTCCTCCAGCAGGGCCTGAACCTGATCTTCGGCCCGGAGGTCCAGACCGCGCGCTCCGGCCTGCCGACCGCGACCGTCACCGTCGGCGGCGGCGCCTTCACCTTCGCCTGGATCAAGCTGACCGCTTTCCTGATGTGCGGCGCGCTGGCGCTCGCGGTCGTGATCTTCATGAAGCGCAGCCGCATGGGGCAGGCGATCCGCGCCACGGCGCAGGATGCGCGCGCCGCCCGGGTCATGGGCATCGACACCGACCGGGTCTACGCCTTCACCTATTCGCTGAACGCCGCGATCTGCGGCGCCGCCGGCGTGCTGATCGCCATGATCTGGGTGATCCAGCCCTTCTACGGCATCACCCACTCGATCCGGTCGTTCGTCGTCGTGACGGCAGCGGGCTTCGGCAACCTGCCCGGCGTCATCATGGCCGGCCTCGGCCTCGGCGTGGCCGAGCAGTACAGCGGCTTCGTCCTCGGCGCCGATTTCCAGCAGGCGACGGTGGTCGGGTTGCTGCTGCTCGTCCTGATCTGGCGCCAGATCATCGAGAACAAGCACCGCCGGGTGGTGGAGTAGGGCGCCGATGATCGGCAAGCGGTTCGAAACGCCCGGCTACGTCCTTCTCGCGATCTTCGGCGTGATCGCGCCGATGGTTTTCCCCGCCTACGTCCAGCAGATCGCGATGCTCTGGATCATGATCGTGTTCGCGCTGACCTGGGACACGATGGGCGGCCAGATGGGCTACAACTCGCTGGGCAACATCTTCTTCTTCGGCGCCGGCATGTATATCGCCGCGGTCTGCCAGATCTGGCCCTGGTACGACGTCGGCCAGTACACCGATCCGTCGGGTTCGCTGACCACCTCCTTCACGACCGAGCAGTATTTCGCCGGCCTCGCCCTCGGCGTCGTCCTGGCGGCGATCGGATCGGTTATGCTCGCGGTTCTGTTCGGCCTGATCGTGTTCGGGCTGCGCGGGCCGTATTTCGCCATCGGCACGCTCGGCATGGCGATCGCCGCCGGCGAGCTGATCGGGGCCTGGGACTGGGTCGGCGGCGGCGGCGGCATCCGGTTGCCGGTGTTCCCGTCGGGCACCGACGCCGAGCCCCTGTTCCGCGTGCCGTTCGGCGACATCCATTCCGCCGACCTCCAGGGCGTCTTCTTCTACTGGACCTGCTTCGTCCTCGCGGTGCTGACCTTCCTCTTCCTGCGCTGGCTCTACCGCACCCGCTTCGGCCTGATGCTGAACGCGATCCGCGACGACGAGACCAAGGCCGAGGCGCTCGGCGTGCGTACCCAGCTCTACAAGACGGTCGCCTGGTCGATCTCCGCGTTTTTCCTCGGCATCTCCGGCGCCCTGTTCGGCAACATCATCGGCTTCATGGAGCCGCTGGAAGTCGCATTTCCGACCGTCACCTTCGGCATCTTCATGGTGCTGATGGCGCTGCTCGGCGGCAAGGGCACGCTCTGGGGGCCGGTGATCGGCGCGACCCTGTTCCACATCATCAAGGAGGTGACCTGGACCCACCTGCTCGGCTGGCAGTGGGTCGTGCTCGGCCTGCTGATCGTCGTTACGGTCGTGTTCTTCCAGCAGGGCATCGTCGGCTGGCTGCAGGAGCAGCGGCCCGAATGGTTCGGCATCGAGGTCGACCGCGGCACCGCGGGCCAGCGCGCCGACGCCGAAGCGGCCGAGGCGCTCGAGGCCGCCCTGGAAGACGGCGACGGGCCGGCCGGCGAGGCGGCGCGATGACCGCCCTGATCGAGGTCGAGAACGTCAGCAAGTCGTTCGGCGGCGTCGTCGCCAACCATGCGATCGGGCTCGGCGTCGAGGCGGGCAGCATCACCGGGCTGATCGGCCCCAACGGCTCGGGCAAGACGACCCTGTTCAACTCCATCGTCGGCTTCCACCCGATCGATTCGGGCAGCATCCGCTTCGAAGGCCGGGAAATCTCGAAACTGCGCGTACCGCAGATCGCCCGGCTCGGCATGCTGCGCACCTTTCAGCAGACGCGGATCTTCCGCAAGCTCAACTGCGTCGAGAACATGCACGCCGCCCTGTCCCACCGCGACGGCACCTTCCGCAGCATGTTCGCGCGCAAGTCCGGCGAGGCCGAGGAACGGGCCGAGGGCCTGCTCGATTTCGTCGGCCTGTACCAGAAGCGCAAGCTGCGCGCGGGCGATCTCTCCTTCGGCCAGCAGAAGCTGCTCGAATTCGCCATGGCGCTGATGAACGAGCCGAAGGTGCTGCTGCTCGACGAGCCCACAGCCGGCATCAACCCGACGCTGATCAACGGGCTGATCGACCGGCTGCGCCTGGCCAACGACCAATTCGGCGTCACCCTGTTCGTGATCGAGCACAATATGCGGGTCATCATGAACCTGGCCGAGCACATCTACTGCCTGGCACACGGCGAACTGCTCGCCGATGGCCCGCCGGACGAGCTGCGCATCGACCAGCGCGTCATCGACGCCTACCTGGGGGCGCACTGATGGCCGGGAACGGGGAGCCTCCGGGCGGCAAACCGACCACGGGCTACGGCGCCGGCTCCGTCGATACCGTCATCTCGGTCGAGGATGTCGTCCGCGAGGTCCAGAAAATTGCCGAGGAGGGCCCGAAGGCCGGGGAACTCGCGGCGCTCGCCAACGACGACCCGTTCCTGTCCATCGACACGCTATGCGCCGGCTACGGCAAGATGGAGATCCTGCACGATTTCCATCTCCATGTCGCGAAGGGCCAGTCGCTGTGCCTGATCGGGCCGAACGGCGCCGGCAAGTCGACCGTGCTCCACTCGATCTTCGGCTTCACCAACATCTTCTCCGGCGCGATCACCACCGACGGCGCCGAAAAACGCGACGTCACCCGGCTCAGTTCGAGCGAAAAACTGAAGAGCGCCGGCATCGCCTACATCCTGCAGGACAAATCCGTCTTCCCGGACATGACAGTCGAGGAAAATCTCTGGATGGGCGGCTATCTCATGCCCGACCCGGCCGACGCCAGAAGGGCCGCCGAACGGGTGTTCGAGAAATACGACCGGCTGGCCGCCCGGCGCAAACATCCGGCCAAGGTGCTTTCCGGCGGCGAGCGGCGCCTCTTGGAAATCTCCCGCGCCCTGGTGATGAACCCGGAGGTCCTGCTGGTCGACGAGCCCTCGATCGGCCTGGAGCCGCGCTTCATCGACATGGTGTTCGAAATCCTCGACGACCTCCAGCGCGGCGAGGGCAAGACCATCGTCATGGTCGAGCAGAACGCCAAGAAGGGCCTGGAATTCGCCGATATCGGCTATGTCCTGGTTTCCGGCCGCCTCGCCATGGCCGGGCCGGGCAAGACCCTGCTGGAAAACCCGGAGGTCGGCCGCCTGTTCCTCGGCGGGTAGCGCGGTTTTCTGGCGGGCGTTACGCCGGAGTTATACCTCCCCTCCTCAGAGGGGGAAGGATTACACAGAGGGGCCGGCAGTCACACCAGCGCCAGGACCAGGTAGACCGCCATCACGATGACGATCAGGCCGACCATGCCGGCGGTCTGCCAGGTGCGGGCGAGCGCGCTTTCCGGGCCGGCCAGCCGGACCAGGCGGTTGAGGAAGCCGAACGCGGTCCGCACGCCGGCGGCGGCCAGGGCGTCGCGCAGCCCTGCCGGCGTGCGCGCCAGGGCCCGGCCGGCCGCGGGCAATCCCCGCCGGTAGATCCAGTCGATGTCGAGATTGACCGAGCGCAACTCCGGCGGATACAGGCCGGTCCGCATCAGCACGGCGAAGGCCAGCGCCGAGAACAGGAGAAGCTGCAGCTGGGTCACGACATGCGCGGTCGTATAGGGGACGTAGTCCACCGGATGGGGCAGCAGCGCATAGAGCGGCGCCGGCCAGACGCCGATGCCGATGCACAGAAAGGCCGTTGCACCCATCGCGAGCAGCATCGGCAGCGGCGCCTCCTTGCAGCGCTTGCCCGAATCGTGCGCGAAAAAGGCGAAATAGGGAATCTTGATCCCGGAATGGTGGAACACGCCGGCCGAGGCGAACAGCAGCACGAACCAGATAAACAGCAGCCCTTCGCCGGCCGTAGCGCTCATGATGAGCGATTTCGAGACGAAACCGCTGAACAGGGGGAAGGCCGAGATCGACGCCGCGCCGACGATGCAGAAGGCCGCCGTCCACGGCATGGACTTGTAGAGCCCGCCGAGTTCGGAGCCCTTGATCGTGCCGACCCGGTACAGCACGGCGCCCATCGACATGAACAGGAGCGATTTATAGAGAATATGGGTAAAGGCGTGGGCGACCGTGCCGTTGAGCGACAACTCCGTGCCGATGCCGATGCCGACGACCATGAAGCCGAGCTGGTTGTTCAGGCTGTAGGCGAGAACGCGCCGGAGATCGTTCTCGATCACCGCGTAGAAGATCGGAAAGGCGGTCATCAGCGCGCCGATCCAGATCAGGATGTCCTCGCCCGCAAAACCCCGCGCGAGGCCGTAGACCGCCAGTTTGGTGGTAAAGGCGCTCAGGAAAACGGTGCCGGTCGGCGACGCTTCCGGATAGGCGTCCTGCAGCCAGTTGTGCAGGAACGGGAAGGCGCACTTGATGCCGAAGGCGAAGAAAATGAGCAGGCCGGCAAGGCTCTCGAGGCCGGACTGCGCGAAGGCGACCGAGCCGGTCTCGGCAATCTGCACCAGCGCGCCGGAGAGCAGCAGCACGCCGGAGACGACCTGGACCGCGAGGTAGCGCATGCCCGCCCGGTAGGACCGTTCCGTGTTGCCCGCCCAGACGACGAAGGCCGAGGCGACCGCCGTCACCTCCCAGTAGACGAAGAGGGTGATCAGGTCGCCGGCGAAGAGCGCGCCGACGGCGCTGCCCATATAGATCAGCGCGGCGACCTGCTCGGCGGTCCGGTTGATCGTGACGGCGTAGAGGATGCCCAGAAACGCCGCGATGTAGAAAATGTACCCGAAAGCGAGGCTCAGCTTGTCGACCCGGACCGGCTGGAGTTCGTAGTCGAACAGGGCGACGGTGACGTGGGCGCCGTGCTCCAGCCCGATCAGGTCGGCGAAGCCGACGACCGGCAGCGCCAGCATCCAGGCCCAACGCAGCCAGCCGCGCAGGAACGGGACGGCAAGCGCGCCGCCGATCAGGAGCAGGCCGGGCGGCAGGCTAGCGATCATAATAGTCTTCCCGCCGGATCAGCAGCTTGCGCAACTGCTTGGCCGCCAGAACGAGGAAGACGCAGGCGATGAAGCCGTAGAGGCCGTAGAAGCCGAACCACTCCTCGACGGCGAATTTGGCGTGTTTGTCGTAGAACAGGTCTGCCGCGAACAGGCCGGCGCAGACGACCAGGAGCGCCCAATAGATCCTGTCGACGTTGCGCCGCTCGTCGAGCCAGTAGCGCCGCTCCGGCGGGTTTCGCTTTTCGGAATCGTTTCCGGTCATCGCTAACGGCTCCCTGTCGAAAGTCCGTCGATCATCGGCGCCAGGAATGTCTCCAGTTCTCCGGCGAAAACGAACAGCGCGATACACCCCAATGCGGTGAGCGACAGGGGGATCAGGCAGAACAGGGGCGCTTCCTTCAGCCCTTCGCCGCCGTCCGGCGCCGCCATGGCGCCCGCCGAGCGCGCCGCATGCCCCGGATGTATCGCCCGGGGCGCGAACCAGGCGCGCGCGACGATCGGCATGAAATAGGCGATGTTCAGCAGCGTGCTGAGCATCAATGCGCCGACGATGACCAGATGCCCGGTCCCGGCGGCCGCCAACGCGATATACCATTTGCTCCAGGTGCCGCCGCCGGGCGGCAGGCCGGCGACGCTCAGGGCCCCGACCAGGAAGGCGAGCATGGTGATGGGCATGGCGCGGCCGATGCCGCCCATCTCGCTGACTTCGGTCTTGTGGAGCGCCGTGTAGATTGCGCCGGCGCAGAAGAAGAGGGTGATCTTGCCGAAGGCGTGCATGGCAATGTGCATGCCGCCGCCCAGGACGCCCCACTGGGTCGCGAGCGCGCCGGCCAGCACGACGTAGGCGAGTTGGCTCACCGTGGAATAGGCGAGCCGGGCCTTGAGATTGTCCTTCGTCAGCGCGACGACCGAGGCGAGCACCAGGGTGATCGTTGCGATCCAGACCAGCCACGCGCCGGCCCCGCTGCTGTTCAGCAGATCGATGCCGAACACGTAGACGATGACCTTGAGGACGACGAAGACGCCGGCCTTGACCACGGCGACTGCGTGCAGCAACGCCGAAACCGGCGTCGGGGCGACCATTGCCGCGGGCAGCCAGCGGTGGATCGGCATCAGGGCGGCCTTGCCGATGCCGAACATGTAGAGGCCCAGAAGCAGGAGGACGACGCCGTCCGAGGCCGTGCCCGAAAGAATGCCGCCGGCGCGGAAGTCGAGGGTGCCGGCGAGCATCCAGGTTGCGACGATGCCCGGAAGCAGCAAGGCGATCGAGGTGCCGAGAAGAAGGCCGAGATAGGTCCGGCCGGCGCGCACAGACTTCGCATCGCTATGGTGCGTGACCAGCGGATAGGTGGTGAGCGTCAGCGCTTCGTAGCCGATGAAGGTCGTCAGCAGGTTGCCGGAGAAGGCGACGGCCATCGTGGCGCCGAGCGCCAGTGCGAAACAGGCATAGAAGCGGGTCTGGCGCGCTTCCCCGTTCGCCCGCATGTATCCGATCGAATAGAAGGAGGTGACGATCCACAGGAACGAGGCCACGAGTCCGAACAGCATGCCGAGCGGCTCGATGGCGAAAGCGATGGGAACGCCTTCGACCGGTTCGACGACGCGCAGGGTCGGCGTTTCGCCGTCCAGCACCCCGATCGCCAGCCGGACGTTCACCGCGAACAGCAGCACCGCCGTGGCGATCGTCACGGCTTCGCGCAGGTTCGGCCGGCGCCCCGAAAGCGCGATCAGGCCGGCACCGGCCAGCGGGATCAGCAGCGCGAGCGCGATCAGGGTGCCGCCGCTCATTCGACGGCCCCCATCAGCGCCAGGGCGGCGGCTTTCGCGACATCGACGCTGCCGCTGGTCTCGAAGCCGAACCAGACGTTCGCCGCGACGACGATCCAGAGCGGAATGAGCATGGCGAGCGGCGCCTCGCCGATCCGGCCGGCGGTCCCCGGCGGGTCGCGGAACCACGCCGCCTCGACGACCTTCCAGATGTAGACGACCGCCAGCAGCGAGGTGAGCACGATCAGCGCGGCGACGGGCCACCAGCCCTTCTCCAGCGCCGCGAGGACCAGATACCACTTGCTCACGAAACCGGCGGTGAGCGGCACGCCGATCAGGCTGAGCCCGCACAGCAGGAAGCCCGTCATCGTCCAGGGCATCTGCCGGCCGACCCCGGCGATGGCTTCGAGCCGGCAGCTGCCGAGGCGCAGGAACACGCAGCCCATGGCCAGGAACAGGCCCGCCTTCATGATCGCGTGGTTGAAGATATGCAGCAGGCCGGCCTGCAGGCCGAGCGCCGTTGCGAAGGACAGGCCGAGCAGCATGTAGCCGATCTGCGCCACCGACGACCAGGCGAGCAGGCGCTTGACGTTGTCCTGGAAGATCGCGACGAGCGAACACACGACGATGCCGGCGATGGCAAGGACGAGCAGCGCCGGGCCGAACGGCTGGCCGACGAAGCTGAACTCGAAGCCGAACACGGTGAAGATGAAGCGCAGCACGACATAGAGCGATACCTTGGTCGCCGTCCCGGCGAGGAAGACGCTGACCGCCGACGGCGCGTGGGCGTAGGCGTTCGGCAGCCACAGGTGCAGCGGGAAGACGGCCAGCTTCAGGCCCATGCCGACGACGATGAATCCGAAGGCCGCCAGCACGATGCGCGATCCGGCGAGCGGATTCAGCTGCACCGCAAGGTCGGCCATGTTGAGCGTGCCGGTCATCAGGTAGAGCAGGCCGACCCCGATCAGGAAGAAGGTCGCCCCGATCGTTCCCATGACCAGATACTGGTAGGCGGCGTGCAGCGCCTTGCGGTGCCGCCCCATGCTGATCAGCGCATAGGACGACAGCGAGGAGATTTCGAGGAACACGAAGACGTTGAAGGCGTCGCCGGTGATCGTGATGCCGAGCAGGCCGGACAGGCACAGCAGATACATGACGTAGAACAGGCCGATCTGCCGCTCCGGCAGTTCCTCGGCCACGCTGCGCAGCGCATAGGGCGCAACAACGGCGCCAATCGCGGCGACGATGACCAGGATGAAGCCGTTCAGCCGGTCGACGACATATTCGATGCCCCAGGGCGCGACCCAGCTGCCGAGCTGGTAGCGGATCGCGCCGCCGTCCAGCGCCTGGAGCAGCAGCAGCACGGCGATGGCGAGGCACAGCCAGCTGACCAGCGTCGCGATCAGCCAGCACAGCACGGCATGACGGATCAACAGGCAGACGGGCGCGGCGATCAGCGGCAGGATCACCTGCAATATGGGCAGATGCTCGCCCATCAGTCGGCGGCGTCCATCTCGTTGATTTCGTCTTCCTCGATGGTGCCGTAGGCCTCTTTGAGCCGAACGACCAGCGCCAGCCCGAGCGAGACGGTCGCGACTCCGACGACGATGGCCGTGAGAATAAGAACGTGCGGTAATGGATTGGAATAACTTGATATTCCCGGTTCGACAATCGGCGCCGTGGCGCCCTTGACCTTGCCGACGCTGATGTAGAACAGGAATACGGCGGACTGAAAGATGTTCAGGCCGATCAGCTTCTTCACCAGATTGTGCCGCGTCATCACGATGTAGAAGCCCGCCATCATCAACAGGATGACGATCCAGTAGTTGTAGAGGCCGAGAAAGGTCTCCCACATGGGCGCGGCTACCGCTCTTCGTCGCCGTCGTGCGGAACGCCGGTGTCCTCGCGCGCTTCCAGCACGCCGCGCCGGCCGGCGAAAGTGAAGAAGACCGTGATCATCACCGCGGCGACGGTCACGCCGACGCCGAACTCGATGATCAGGATGCCGTAATGCTGGCCGTGCCCGGCGTCGTCGGCCAGCACGGAATAGTCGAGATACCTGCCGCCCAGCAGCATCCCGGCGACGCCGGTCCCGGCGTAGAGCAGCACGCCCAGCCCGATTCCTGCCTGCGCGACGGCGGGCGGGGCGATCTGCCGGGCGTTTTCCACGCCATAGATCAGGGCGAAGAGAATGAAGGCCGAGGCGAAGATCACCCCCGCCTGGAAGCCGCCGCCGGGCCCGAAATCGCCGTGGAACTGGACGTAGAGCGCGAACAGGACGATGAACGGCGCCAGCAGCTTGGCGATGACGCGCAGGACGACATGCTCGATCATGCGCCGGCCCCACCGGACGTAGATTCGCCGCCCGTCGCCTCTTTGCCGTCCCTCCGTCCCGGCCGCCGCCGCCGGACGGCGCCGCCGCCGAGCAGGATGAGCACGCCGACGCCCGCGGTGAAAATCACGACGACTTCGCCCAGCGTGTCGAAGCCCCGATAGCTCGCCAGGGTCGTCGTTACGACATTGGGAATATGGGTCGCCGTCGGTTTCTCCCGGCCGACCTGGCGCACCGAATCGGCCAGGAACTCTGGTGCCAGCCGGCCCTGGGCCGGCGCGCCGGGGTCGCCGAAATGCGGCATCAGCGGGTCGAGCGTGGTGTAGACGAGCGCCGCGCCGAGCAGCACGACCAGCAGCAGCGGGCCGTAGGTTCCGAAGCGGTGCTTGTGGGGTTTGGCCTGCCGGTCTGTGAGCAGCAGGGCGCCGAGGAACAGCACCGTGGTGATGCCGGCGCCGACTGCTGCTTCGGTGAAAGCGACGTCGACTGCGTCGAGCAGCACGAAGACGGTGGCGGTCAGCAGGCTGTAGATGCCGGCCAGCATCGTCGCGACGAACAGGTTGCGGGTCCGGGCGATGGCCCAGGCCGTGATCGCCATGAAGGCGAGCAGCGCCAGGTTGGTGGCGGTAATCAAGGCGCGGCCTCATCCGCCATCTCGGCGGTTTCGTCGGCGCTGAGTTCGCGGCACAGCGGCTCAAGGCCGCCGGCGAGCGCGCCCTTTAGCAGCGCGTGGGTCGCCGTCGGGCAGGTGAAGAACAGCAGCAAGCCGATCAGCACGAGCTTCACCGTGACAAGAGAGAACCCGGCCTGAAGCGCCAGGCCCGACAGGATCAGATAGGCGCCGCCGGTATCGATGACCCCGGCGGCGTGGCTGCGTGCGTAGACATCCGGAAAGCGGATCATGCCGATGCCGCCGGCCAGGCAAAAAAGGGCGCCGGTGACGAGGAAGAACCAGCTTGCGATGTCGATCGCCAGGGTCATGGCCGCGGGGCGCCTCCATCCGCACCCCGATCCGCTTTGGCGTCGCTGTCGGAAGCCCCGCCCGCACCGCCGAGGTCGCCGTATTGCAGGTATTTCAGCACGGCGATGGTGCCGACGAAATTGATCAGCGCATAAAGCAGGGCGATATCGAGGAACTGCGGCCGCCCCATCAGGAAGCCGAGCACGGCGATCGCCAGCACGGTCACGGTGCCGAAGGTGTTGAGCGCGAGGACGCGGTCGAACACCGTCGGGCCGAGCAGGCCGCGGATCAGCGTTAGCGCCATCGCCGCCAGCACTCCTGCCATCGCCGCGGCGAACATCATTGCCCGCCCTCCGAATCACTCCTGACTGCGCCCTCGACCCGGCAAATCCGTCCGTCCATTTTGCCGCCCAGGACATCCCGGGCTGTGCCGCGAGTCAGCGCATGGACACGGATCTCGTGGTCCCAGGTCTGCAGGGAGACGGTGCCGGGGGTCAGCGTGATCGAATTGGCGTAGGTCGCGACGCCGACGCTGGTGTCCTGATTCGCCGGAGCGCGGAATATGCAGGGGTCGATCCGGTTGCCGGGCAGGATGCAGCGCTTCGCGACGTCGAGGTTGGACTTCAGGATCTGGCCGAGCAGCCAGAGCCAATAGAGCGGCAGCGTCGGCTTGACGTACCAGGAGAGGGTTGAGTAATCGACGAAATCCTTGCGCCGGGCGATATAGACCGTCACGGCGCAGGAGACGACGCCGAAGCCGACGATCAGCGGCTCGTAATGGCCGGACATCAGCAGCCAGAAGGCGAACAGGGCAAGATACAGGCCGACCAGCCGCACGGCGTTCCAATCCTCTCCAAAACGCATTCGGGCGCCGCGAACCCTAGTGAGCGCACTCAACCGTGACAAGGCTGCCGGCGCGTCGGCAGTGTCTCAGAACCGGGCAATCCGACGCGCCGCCGCATTCGCCGATCCAGATATGCAGGGGAGGGTTTGAAACCCTCCCCTACGGACCCGCTCCCGCGCACGGTGTCCGTACCCGAGCCCTTACTTCAATTCCGTCGCGTATTCGGCAACCGGCAGGACTTTCGCGATGATGCCCTGGCTCTTCAGGAAGGCGGCAAATTTCGCATAGCGCGCGCGATCCAGGGCCGCCGGCCGCAGCGCGAAGCGGGGCAGGGTATCCCGCCAGGCCCGGCGGAAGAGTTCGCTGTCCAGCTCCTTCTCGCGGCCCTTGATAAACAGCTTCCAACTGCGCTGCGGATAATTCACAAGATACTGAACGCCGCGCTCCACCGCATTGATAAATTTACGTATTTTCGGATCGGAAACCCGGTCTTTATGGGCAACGTAGATCAGTTCGTCGTAGGGCGGCACGCCCTCCTCCTCGACGAAGAAGGCGGTGCCGGGCCGCTTCTCGATATCCATCTGGTTGAGCTCGAAATTGCGGTAGGCGCCGATGACCGCGCTCACCTTGCCTGCCATCAGGCTCGAGGACAGGTCGAAATTCACGTTCACCAGCGTGATGTCTTCGATGGTCAGCCCGTGCTTGCCGAGCATGGCCTTCAGCAGCGCCGTTTCGAAGCCGCCGACCGAATAGCCGACCTTGCGTCCCTTGAGATCGGCGATCCGCTTGACCGGGCCGTCGCGCAGGACGACCAGCGAATTGAGCGGCGTCGCGACCAGGGTGCCGATGCGGACCAGCGGCAGGCCCTTGCTCGTCTGGATATGGAGCTGCGGCTGGTAGGAAATGGCGACATCGCCGCGCTTCGCTGCCACGAGCCGGGGCGGATCGTTCGGATCGGACGGCGCGATCAATTCGACGTCCAGTCCGGCCTCTCTGAAATAACCGCGCTCCTGCGCGACGAACAACGGCCCGTGATCGGGATTCACGAACCAGTCCAGCAGGACGGTAAATTTGTCGGCCGCCGTTGCAGGCGCTGCGTTGGCAACGGCGGCGACGAAGGCCGCCAGGAACGCGATACGGAACGGGCGGGTCGGGGACGGAAGCAGCATCTTTACACCTCCATAATCAGACAGCCTCCGTGCGCCAGGGCACGGCGAGGCGCAGGAGCCGGTCGACGGCGAAATACAGGCCGACGGCGATGACCGCGATGACCACGAGCGCGGCGAACATGCGCGGCTCCTCGGCCTGGGCCTTGGACTGGTTCATCACATGGGCGAGGCCGGCGCTGGCGCCGATCCATTCGCCGACGATGGCGCCGATCGGCGCGGTCGCCGCGGCAATGCGGATGCCGGACCCCAGCGAGGGCAGGGCGGCGGGCAGGCGGACCAGCCGCAGCACGTCGCCGCGCGACGCGCCCATGGAGCGCGCCAGGTCGATCCATTGCCGGTCGGCCCGGCGCAGCCCGTCGAAAAAGGCCGCGGTGACCGGGAAATAGATGATCAGCGTCGCCATCACGACCTTGGGCCAGATGCCGAAACCGAACCACAGCACCAGCACCGGCGCCAGGGCGTAGACCGGCACCGCCTGGCTGGCGACCAGCACGGGCAGCATCCAGCGCCGCACCGGCGCGCTCGCCGCCATCAAAAGGGCCGTCGCGCAGCCGACGGTCAATCCGAACAGCATGCCGAGCAGGATCTCGCTGATCGTCGTGAGCGCGTTTTCCGCGAGCAGGCCGGCGTCGCCGATCAGCGAGGCCAGCACGGCGTCGGGCGGCGGCAGGATGAAGCGCGGCGCGCCGGTCAGCAGGATCGCGGCATACCAGAAGGCGACGACGCCGATCAGGATGACGCCGATCCGGATTGCGCGCTCCAGCGGGCCGGCCCCATCGGGCGCAAAGGGGTCGTCCGGTGCAAAGGGGTCGTGCGGAAGGTCCGCCGGACGCGGCCCGGCGGCAATCGGGGCGGTGCGGCTGGTATGGCGGCTGTTGTCCCGGCTCTCGGCCATGTCACTGTTCCCTACGCCGGTGCGAACCGGATCAGGTTCCAGGGGTCGTTCGCTGCGCCGTCCGGCCTGCGGTTGCAGACCGGGGACGGGGCAGGGAACCTCTCAGCCGGGCTAGGGCTCCCCCAAGTGATGCCGACAGGATAGTGACAAGCGGCGGCCCGATGCAAGGGCGGACGTTCGGGCGCGATCCCCAGTACGGAACAGGGGCGAACCGGTTGTAGGAGAGGGTTTCAACCCCCCTACGGTGCCTTTGGTCTGGAACGGCTGGTTGATCGCGCTATTTCCGGAACATCATGCCCAAACCCCGCTTCATCGGCAGCGAAATTTACCGGCATTCCCGGTACGGCGGGAAGCATCCGCTGGCGATTCCGCGGGTGTCGCTCGCCGCGGACCTGTGCCGCGCGCTCGGCTGGCTGCCCGGCGCGCAATATGTCGACAGCCCGGTCGCGACCGAAGAACAGCTCACCCGGTTCCACGATCCGGACTATGTCGCCGCCGTCCGGCAGTGCGAGCGTGACGGGGCGGCGACCGAAGACCAGCGCGCGCGCTTCAACCTCGGCGTCAACGGCAATCCGGTGTTCGGCGAGATTTTCCGGCGCCCGGCGACCGCGGCCGGTGCGACGCTGCACGCCATCGAATTGCTGCAGCGCGGCGGCATCGTGTTCAGCCCGGCCGGCGGCACCCATCACGGCCTGAAGGACCGGGCGAGCGGATTCTGCTTCTTCAACGATCCGGTGCTGGGCATCCTCGCCGCCCTCGACCGGGGCGCGACGCGGGTCGCCTATCTGGATATCGACGCCCATCACTGCGACGGCGTGGAGATCGCGCTGGGCGACGATTCCCGGGTCATGATCCTGTCGGTCCACGAGGTTGGCCGCTGGCCGCGCACCGGCAATGCGAGCGATCCGGCACGGCATGTCCACAACTATCCCGTCGCCGCAGGTTTCGGCGACAAGGACTTCGAATCGTTGATGAATTCGGAAATCCTGCCGGCCGTCCGCGCTTTCGACCCACAACTGCTGATCCTGCAATGCGGCGCCGACGCCCTGGCCGACGACCCGATGAGCGGGCTGGCGCTCACCAACGCCAGCCACGCCCGGATTGCCGCCGCGGCGATGGTGCTGAGCCCGCGCCTGCTGGTGACGGGCGGCGGCGGCTACAATCCCTGGGCGACGGCGCGCTGCTGGACCCGGGTCTGGGGCGTGCTCAACGGCCTCGAGGCGGAGCGCCCGATAAACGCCGAAGCCCGGGCCGTCCTGCGCGCGGTAACCTGGAGCCATTCCCGCGGGCGCAATCCGCCGGAGCGCTGGTTCACATCGGTGAGCGATGAGCCCCTCGATACGGCCCCTGCGGGACCTACTCGGGATGAGGAGAATTTGTAATTTTCCTCCCTCCCGTTTCCACCCTTGCCCTCGTCCTGAGTAGCCCCGGATTTAGTCCGGGGCGTATCGAAGGGCGCAACGCGGAACCGCTTCCGGTCAGCGGAGCCTTCGGGCCATCAGCAGGCCGTCGCCGATCGGCACCATCGCGACCTCGAAATCGTCGCGCTCGAAGGCCATGCGGGTCGCCTCGCGGATCGCGGCCGTCGATTTGCGGGTATCGTCCGGATCGGCGACCCGGCCGCCCCAGAATGTATTGTCGATCAGCACCAACCCGTTGGGCCGGACAAGCTGCGCACACAAGGAGAAGTAGACCGGATAGTCCTCCTTGTCGGCGTCGATGAAGGCCATGTCGAAGCTGCCGGGGCCGGGATCGGCCAGCAGCCGTTCGAGGGTCTGCGCCGCCGGGCCGATGCGCAGGTCGATACGGTCTTCCATGCCGGACTCGCGCCAGTGCCGGCGACCGGCCTTCTCGACGAACTCGTCGGTGATGTCGCAGGCGACGACCCGGCCGTCCGCCGGCAGCGCCAGCGCCATGCGCAGGGTGCAATAGCCGGTGAAGGTGCCAATCTCGAGAAACCGCTTCGCGCCGATCGCGCCGGCGAGCAGGGCCATGAACTGGGCCTGTTCGGGCGAGCTCTGCCAGCCGTCCTGCGAAAGCCTGTGGGTGTCTTCGCGCAACGCCCGCACCGGGGCGGGCTCGTCGACGCCCCAGCGCAGCAGGTAGGCGTGGAGCGCGTCGGTCAGGTGGCCGGTGCGGCGGGACATGGGCGGATTCCTGGACGTTGACTGCCGCGGGGAGGGACGCCGGGTCCGGCGCGGACGGGCGTCTTGATAACACAGGTTCGGCGATACCACATCTCCCCTGCGACAGGCGCTTGCCGCGGGCCGCGGGTTCGGCTATCGGCAGGCGGATGCCGGGGCGTAGCTCAGCCAGGTAGAGCACCTGCTTTGGGAGCAGGAAGCCGGCGGTTCGAATCCGTCCGCCCCGACCAGTCAGGAGCTTTGGGAATCCGGAATCGAACCATGCGCGCGCGCATCTACCGCCCGGCCAAGACCGCCATGCAATCCGGCCGCGGCAACGCCAGGGGCTGGATCGTCGAATACGAGCCCCAGGCGGCCATGAAGCAGGACCCGGTGACCGGCTGGACGACCTCGTCGGACACCGGCCAGCAGGTGAGGATGGGTTTCGCGACCCGCGACGAGGCGATCGCCTTCTGCAAGCGCAAGGGCATCGACTACCAGGTCCGCGAGCCGCGGGAACGGGCGGTGAGGCCGAAGAGCTACGCCGAGAATTTCCGCACCGACCGCCCGATCGGCTGACCGGCAGTCTCCCGCGGTCCCGACCGACGGCCTTCCGCGCGCAATCGCGCCTTGAACGGCGGCGGGCGAGGGAGCATCTCCGGGGGCATGGCGATTTCCGAATCCGCTGACCTGTCCGCCGGCGGCCGGGCCAAGCCCCGGCATCCTGAAAAGGCGCACCGGCCGGACAATCCGATCCGGCGCAAGCCCGGCTGGATTCGGGTCAAGGCCCCGGCGGGCGATGCCTTCAATGCCACCCGGAAGGTGGTCCGCGAACACAATCTCGCGACGGTGTGCGAAGAGGCTGCCTGCCCCAATATCGGCGAGTGCTGGGCCAAGAAGCACGCCACCTTCATGATCCTGGGCAGCGTTTGCACCCGCGCCTGCGCCTTCTGCAATGTCGAGACCGGCCTGCCGGACCTGCTCGACCCGCACGAGCCCGAAAATGTCGGCCTGGCGACGGCGCGGCTCGGCCTTGAGCATATCGTGGTCACCTCGGTCGACCGGGACGACCTGCCGGACGGCGGCGCCGGCCATTTCGTCGAGACGGTCGCCGCGATCCGCCGCCACGCGCCGCAGACCACGGTCGAAATCCTGACGCCGGACTTTCTCAACAAGCCGGGCGCGGTCGAACGGGTCGTCCGGGCCCGGCCCGACGTGTTCAACCACAATCTTGAGACCGTGCCGCGGCTCTATCCCGCGATCCGCCCCGGCGCGCGCTATTTCGTGTCCCTGCGCCTGTTGCAGGAGGTCAAGGAAACCGACCCGTCGATCTTCACCAAGTCGGGCCTGATGGTCGGGCTGGGCGAGACGAAGGAAGAGGTCTACCAGGTCATGGACGACCTGCGTTCGGCCGGTGTCGATTTCCTCACCATCGGCCAGTATCTGCAACCGACGCGCAAGCACGCGCCCGTCGACCGCTTCGTCCATCCCGACGAATTCCGGGCCTACGAGAAAATGGCCTGGGGCAAGGGCTTCCTGATGGTCTCGGCTTCGCCGCTCACCCGCAGCTCCTATCACGCCGGCGACGATTTCGCCCGGCTGAAGGCCGCGCGGGCGGCCGCCGGAACGGCAGACGGGCAGGGCGGTGCCTAAACACCGGCAGGTCGCGGTCTTGCCCTACGCGCCCGACCAGATGTTCGATCTGGTCGCCGACGTGAAACGGTATCCGGAGTTCCTCCCCTGGGTGATGGGCGCGCGCATCCGGCGCCGGTCGGAGACCCTGATCGTCGCGGACCTGCTGGTCGGCTTCCGGATGATCCGCGAGCGCTACACGTCGCGGGTCAGCCTCGACCGGCCGGGCCGCATCGATGTGACCTATACCGAGGGCCCGTTCCGCTATCTGGAGAACCACTGGGTCTTCAAAGCCCATCCGGACGGCTGCGAGATCGAGTTCTATCTCGATTTCGAGTTCAGATCCCGCCTGCTGCAACGGCTGATCGGGGCCCTGTTCCACGAAGCCGTGCGCAAGATGGTCGCCGCCTTCGAAGCCCGCGCCCGCAAGCTGTACGGCGATCCGGCGGCGATCCGGAAGGCCGCGCCGGTCGCACCGCACGAAAATCCCGCCTAGCCGAGCCCACTGCGGTCGGGAGCCAGTGCGACCGCGCCGTAGACGAGGACCAGTTGTGCCGTATTGAAGGTCTGGTGCAGCAGGATGCAGGGCAGGATCGAGCGCGATCTTTCGTAAAGCCACGCCAGCAGGCAGCCCATGGCGAAAGCGACGATCATGACCTCGATGCGCAGATGCACGACCGCGAAGGCCAGCGCGCTGAGCGGAATCGCGCTCACCGCCGCCAGCCGGTTGCGCAGCCAGGAATAGACCACGCCGCGGAAGAACAGCTCTTCGAACATCGGCACGAGAATGCCGCCGTAGAGAACGATTGTGGCGGCCGCGATCCAGGAAAATCCGGCCGGCGCGAAAAAATCCGCTCCCGGTTGGTCGAGATCGAACGTCCGGCGCAGGAACAGGCCGAAGGCGAAGGCGAGCGGCGTCGCCGCCAGCCCCAGCAGCACGGCTTTCCGTTTCCAGCGATCGTCGGCGGGCCGCACGCCGAGATCCTTCCAGGAATAGCCCGGATTGCGCAGCAGGAGCGCCGAAATGGCGGCGCCGAACGCGGCCAGGTTGGCCGCCAGGTAGCCGATCAGGACGAGCTGCTTGCCGGCGGCGGTGACCGGTTCGGACCGGAGCAGGGGCACGAACTGGATCGTGAAAGTGTAGACCAGGATGGCGACGCCGACGGCGATCAGCAGATCGCGGCCGGCGATCGGCTGCGGCGCCCCCGTCGGTTTCGGGGCTGCGGCCGGGTTGGCGCTCATCGGTCTTGCCGGCCGGCAGGGTCGCCGGCCTCTCTTTCGCTCGCGGTTTCGACCGCCTGGGCGAGCAGGGCGAGGGCGTAGTTCGTTGCCGCCGCCCGAACGGCCGTACGGTCGCCGGGAAAGACCTGCCGGCCGGCGCCGCTCGTGCCGTCCCGCACCATCCAGCCGAAATGGACGAGGCCGACCGGCTTGCCGGCGGTGCCGCCGCCCGGCCCGGCGATGCCGGTGACCGAAACGGCGATATCCGCCCGGGAGCGGCGGAGCGCGCCCGCCGCCATGGCCCGGGCGACCGGTTCGCTCACCGCCCCGGGGCCGCCCGGCCCGGTCAGCGCCGGGTCGACGTCCAGCAGTTCGGCCTTGGCCTCGTTGGAATAGGTGACGAAGCCGCGTTCGAACACGTCGGACGAGCCGGCGATGTCGGTCAGCGCGGCCGCGACCATGCCGCCGGTGCAGGATTCGGCCGTGGCGACGGTCAGTCCGGCCGCCCGCGCCGCCTGCAACAGCCATGCCGGATCGACGGGCCTCGCTTCCGGGCTCACAGGTTTGGCTCCAGCCGGATGGCCAGCCAGGTCAGCGCCCCGGCGTAAAGGCCCGCGACGATATCGTCCGCCATGACGCCCCAGCCGCCGCCGATTTGCCGGTCGGCCCAGCCGACCGGCCAGGGTTTCGCGATATCGAACAGCCGGAACAGGCCGAACGCCAGCGCAAAATGCCACCAGACGCTCCCCGAAACCGTGATCGGGCCGGCCGGCAGCAGGGCGATCCACTGGCCCGCGACCTCGTCGACGACGATGGCGGCATTATCGTGCCCGCCGGTCTGCCGGTCGTAGGCCGCCGCCGCCCAGGCGCCGAGCGGCAGCAGTAGCAGGACGGCCAGGCCGAGCCAGAGCCAGCCCGACGCGCCGCCGGCACACAGGATCGCCGCGCCGAAGGGCAGGGCGGCCAGCGAACCGGCGGTCCCCGGCGCGACCGGCGACAGGCCGGCGCCGAACCAGACCGCCAGCCAGCCGGCGAATCCTTCCGGTCGCTGCGCGGCCACGTTACACCGTATCCGGCAGGTCGAGCGACACGACGGCCTGGGCCGCCAGGCCCTCGCCGCGGCCGGTAAAGCCGAGCCTCTCGGTCGTCGTCGCCTTGAGGCCGATCCGCGCCGGCGGCAGGCCGGTCAGGTTGCAGAGGCTGCGCTTCATGGCGTCGTAATGCGGCTGCAGTTTCGGCCGCTCGCAGACAATTGTGAGATCGACATTGACCAGCCGGCCGTCGGCCGCGGCGGCCAGGCTGAGCGCATGGCGCACGAACCGGTCCGAGGCCGCGCCGCGCCATTGCGGATCGCTGTCGGGGAAGTGCTGCCCGATATCGCCTTCGCCCAGCGCGCCGAGCAGGGCATCGGTCAGGGCGTGCAGGGCGGCGTCGGCGTCTGAATGGCCCTCGAGCCCGTGGGAATGGCCGATCCGCACGCCGCACAGCACGATATGGTCGCCGGGGCCGAAGGCGTGAACGTCAAAGCCGTGCCCGACGACCGTGATCCGCGGCGTCGAAGCCCGGGCGATCCGGTCAGCGCGCGCCAGGTCCTCGGCCGCGGTGATCTTGAAATTGTCCTCCGATCCCGGGCTCATGGCGACAGCGAGGCCGGCGGCCTCGGCGACCGCGGCATCGTCGGTCAGCGACTGCCCGGCGACCGCCGCGTGCGCCGCCATCAGGTCGCGGTAGCGGAAGGCCTGGGGCGTCTGGGCCCGCCACAGCCGGTCGCGGGCGATGGTTTCGGTCACGAGGCCCGCGCCGTCGGTCTTCTTGACGGTATCGGCCATCGGGACGCCGGCGGCGGCGGCGCCGTGGCGGCGCGCCGCATCGAGGCACTGGCCGACGATACCAGCGGTCACGAACGGGCGGGCCGCATCGTGGACGAGGACGAATTCGGGATCGAGTTTCCCAAGGAATTTCAAGCCGTTGTAGACCGATTCCTGACGCGACGCCCCACCCGCTACGAATTGGACGGGCGCCGGGCCGACCGCCTGCCGGGCGAGCGCCTCGTCGTCCGGGTGGATGACCGTGACGACAGCCGAGACCGCCGGGTGTGCCGCGAAGACGCCGACGGTCCGGCGCAGCACCGGTTCGCCGCCGATCCGGGCATATTGCTTCGGCACGTCGCCGCCGGCGCGTTCGCCGCGCCCGGCCGCCACGATGACGGCCGCGCAGTCCGGGCGCTCTCCGGGGAACTCGGATTGTGGCCGGTCGGTCATGCTGCCGCTCATATCACCGATCCGGCATCGTTCCCATCCCGCGGTTGCCGTGGCTCCGGGCGCGGCCTAGGTTCGGCGGAATTGCACAATAAAAAGGCGCTGGACGAAAAATGGGCATTCGGGTCGGCAACCTGACGCTGGACGCGCCGGTCCTGCTCGCGCCGATGTCCGGCGTGACCGATCTGCCGTTCCGGCGGCTCGTGCGGTCGTTCGGCGCCGGGCTGGTCTTTTCCGAAATGGTCGCCAGCGGCACGATGGTGCAGCGGACGCGCAAGTCGCGGCTCCGGGGCGATCTCAGCCGCGAGCGCCGTCCCTCCGCGCTCCAGCTTGCCGGCGCGGACCCGGCGGTCATGGCCGATGCGGCCCGGCTGGCGCGGGATTGCGGCGCGGCCCTGATCGACATCAATTTCGGCTGTCCGGCAAAGAAGGTCGTGAACAAGACGTGCGGATCGGCGCTGATGCGCGAGCCGGCGCTCGCGGCGCGCATCGTCGAAGCGGTGGTGCGCGCCGCCGATCCGCTGCCGGTGACGGCCAAAATGCGCCTGGGCTGGGACAATGCGCACCGCAACGCGCCGGAATTCGCGCGGCTGTGCGAAGCGTCCGGCGCACGGATGCTCACGGTCCACGCCCGGACCCGCGAACAGCGCTTCGGCGGAAACGCCGACTGGGCGGCGGTCGCGCCGGTCAAGCGCGCCGTCGGCGTGCCCGTCATCGTCAACGGCGATATCCGTTCGCTGGACGATATGCGCGCGGCCCTGGCGCTGTCGGGGGCGGACGGCGTGATGATCGGCCGCGGCGCCTGCGGCCGGCCTTGGCTGCTGCGCGATGCGATGCGGAAGCTGAGCGGCCGCCCGGCAGCCGCACCACCGTGCGGCCCGGCTCTGGCCGCGCTCGTCAAGGGCCATTACGGCGCCATGCTCGAACATTACGGCGTACCGGCGGGAGTCAGGATCGCGCGCAAGCATCTGGCCTGGTACGCCGAGGCGGCCGGCGTGCCGCCGGACTTCCGGACCGCGGCGAACCGGCTGACGGCGCCGGGCGCGGTGCTGGAGCTGATCGAGCGGGCGTTCGTGGCGTCCGCGCCGGAACGCGCAGCCCTGGCCGCATGAACATGGACCTGCACGCCGCAGCGGTGCGACAGGCGCAGCCCGAATCCGGGGCCCGGTCCGCTGACGAAACCGCGGACGAAACCGGGGCGGCCGCTTCGCAGGGCTGGGCCTATCTTAACGCGCTGGCCGACGCGATCCTCGTGATCGACCGGGAATACGCGATCCGGTTCGCCAATCTCGCGGCCGAGAACCTGCTGGGCGCCAGCCGCAAGGCGATCTGCCGGCGGACCCTTGCGCATTATTTTCCGGAAGACAGCCCGGTCTTCTCGCTCCTGCAGCAGGCGCAGGCGGCGGGCAGCACCGTTGCCGACAGCGACGCGGCGCTCGATTCGCGGCAACGGACCATTCCCCACGTCGCGGTTCAGGCCAGCCCGGTCGGCGACCGCGCCGGATCAATCGTGCTGAGCTTCCGGGAACAGTCCATCGTGCACCAGATCGACCGCCAGCTCAGCCACCGCAACGCCGCCCGGTCGGTTTCCGCGATGGCCGCCCTGCTGGCGCACGAAATCCGCAACCCGCTGAGCGGCATCAAGGGCGCGGCGCAGCTGCTCGAAGCCGCCGTGCCCGTAGAGGACCGGCCGCTCGCCAGCCTGATTTGCGAGGAGGCCGACCGGCTGAACGCCCTGGTCGACCGGTTCGAGATCTTCGCCGACCGGCCACTGGTCCGGCGCGAGGCGGTGAACATCCACGAGGTGCTCGGCCGGGTCCGGAGCAGCGCCGAAAACGGTTTTGCAAGGGGCAGGCGGATCGTCGAGGACTACGATCCGTCCCTGCCGCCGGTTCCCGGGGACCGGGACCGGCTCGTGCAGGTGTTCCTGAACCTGGTCAAGAATGCCGCCGAGGCGGCGCCGGACAGGGGCGGCGAGATCAGGTTGCACACCGCCTACCGGTCGGGCGTGCGGATCGCGGCGCCGGCCGGCGACGGCTTTATCCGGTTGCCGATCGTCGTCTCGGTCGAGGATAATGGCCCCGGCATACCCGCCGAGCTGCGCAACCACCTGTTCGATCCGTTCGTCACGACCAAATCCTCGGGCAGCGGGCTGGGGCTGGCGCTGGTCGCCAAGCTTGTCGAGGAGCTCGGCGGTGTTGTCGAGTTCGACCGGGACAACGGGCGCACCGTGTTCCGGGTGCTCCTGCCGGCGCAGGAAAGGCTCTGACCCATGGCCGAAGCGACCATCCTGCTGGCCGACGACGACCGGAGCATCCGCACCGTGCTGAGCCACGCCCTCGTCCGGGCGGGCTATGACGTGAAGGCGACCGGCAACGCCGCCACCCTGTGGAACTGGATTCAGGACGGCGCCGGCGACATGGTCATCACCGACGTCATCCTGCCGGACCAAAACGGCCTCGATCTCGTGCCGCGCATCCGCAAGCTGCGGCCGTCGCTGCGCGTGATCGTCATGAGCGCGCAGAATACCTTGGCGACCGCCGTCCGGGCGACCGAGCGCGGCGCGTTCGAATATTTGCCGAAACCGTTCGATATCAATGAATTGGTCGGCGTCGTTAAGCGAGGATTGACGGCATCTGCAGCGAACGGTCCCGACCGCCGGGCCGAACCTGCGCCGGACGACGGCCTGCCGCTGATCGGCCGCTCGCCGGCGATGCAGGAGATCTACCGCACGCTGGCGCGCCTGATGCCGACGGACCTGTCGGTCGTCGTGACCGGCGAATCCGGGACCGGCAAGGAGCTGATCGCCCGCGCCCTGCACGACTACGGCAAGCGCAAGAACCGGCCGTTCGTAGCCATCAACATGGCGGCCATTCCGCGCGACCTGATCGAGAGCGAACTGTTCGGCCACGAGAAGGGGGCGTTCACCGGCGCCGATTCCCGCGCGCCGGGGCGGTTCGCCCAGGCCGAGGGCGGCACCCTGTTCCTCGACGAGATCGGCGACATGCCGATCGAAGCGCAGACCCGGCTGCTGCGCGTGCTCCAGCAGGGCGAATATCTTCCGGTCGGCGGCCGCTCGCCGATGCGCGCGAACGTGCGGATCGTCGCCGCGACCCACCGCGACCTGCGCACCCTGATCCGGCAGGGCCTGTTCCGCGAGGACCTGTTCTACCGGTTGAACGTCGTGCCGATCCGCGTGCCGCCCCTGCGCGAGCGGCCCGAGGATATTCCCGACCTTGTCGACCATTTCCTGGCGCGCGCCGAAGCCGAGGGCCTGCCGCGCAAGACCCTCGACGAAGCGGCCGTGGCGCGCCTGGCGCGCGCGCGCTGGCCCGGCAACGTGCGCGAACTGGAGAACCTGATCCGCCGCCTGGCGGCGCTCTATTCCGAGGAAACGATCACGACCGGGATCGTGGAGGCCGAACTGGCCGACCGGGACGGGGCGCCGGCTGCCGTTCCGGAGGACTCCGGCGAGGACGACGGGAGCATCGGCGGTTCGGTGGAGCGCCATCTGCGCGCCTATTTCGACGCCCACGACGGCAAACTGCCGGCGGCCGGCCTCTACGCGCGGGTGATCCGGGAAGTCGAGCGCCCGCTGATCGAACTGGCGCTGGCGGCGACGAACGGCAACCAGCTGCGCACGGCCGGAATGCTCGGCCTCAACCGGAATACCCTGCGCAAGAAGATATCGGATCTCGGGATCGACGTCGTGCGCAACCGGCGGATGGCGCGTTTTCGCGGTTCCGCGCCGGACGGGGAGGACGGGTGATGGACGCCGCCGTCAGACCCGCGCTCCAGAGAAAGCGCTGGATGCTGCGCCTGTCGGCATTCGCCAACCGCGTGGCCCTGTCGAGCCGCCTCGCGGTCGGGCTGACCATCGCCGCGATCGCCGTCAGTGTGCTGACCGCGATCAACCTGGCCGAATCGCCGCTGGGCGCCGATCCCGGCATCAACCTGGCGCTCATCGTCATCGATCTGGTCATCATCCTCCCACTCGCCGGGCTGATCGCCTTCCGGGCGGTTCTGCTCTGGTCGGCGCGGCGGCAGGGCGAGGCGGGGTCCCGGCTGCACGCGCGGCTGGTCCTCCTGTTCAGCATCGTGGCGGTGACGCCGGCGATCGTCGTCGCGGTTTTCTCCGCGGCGATGTTCGAATTCGGCATCCAGTCCTGGTTCAGCAGCCGGGTCGGCACCGCGCTGCGCGAATCGGTGCAAATGACCGAAAAATACGTCGACGAACACATCATCGCGCTGCGCGACGACGTCCGCAATCTGGGCGGCGACATCAACGCCCAGGCGCTGGAGCTGATGAGCGATCCGCATCAACTGCCCGCCTTCGTCACGCGGCGCGCGCGCGAGCGCGGCATCGTCGGCGCGTCGGTCTTCGACGAGCGCGGCCGCGTCCTGGTCTCCGACGTCGGCAGCTTTTCGCCCTCGAACGAGCGGCCGGCGAACATCCGCGCCGCCATATCGAGAATCCGCAACGATGGCGACATCGTCGTGGTGGCGCGCCGGGGCGAGCACAATATCCGCGCGCTCATGCGGCTGACGATCTTCTTCGATTCGAACGTCTACCTCTATATCAGCCGCCCGATCGTGCCGACGCTGCGCGCGCACATGCTGCGCATGAAGGATGCCGTCGACGAATATCTCCTGCTGGAGGGGCAGCGCTCCGGATTGCAGATCGGCTATTTCCTGCTCTACGGCGTGGTCTCGCTGTTGCTCCTGCTCGCGGCGATCTGGCTCGGCCTGTATTTCGCCAACCGCATGGTGCGGCCGATTTCCGAACTGATCGCGGCATCCGAGCGCGTGGCCAAGGGAGACCTCGGCGTACGCGTCGGCAGTACGGGGCGCGATGAAATCGCCAGTTTATCCAAATCTTTCAATCAAATGGTCGGTGAAATTCAACGAAATCGGGAAGAACTTGTCGAAGCGAACCGGCAGGTCGAGGCGCGCCGCGAATTCACCGCGCAGGTGCTGGAAGGCGTCACCGCCGGGGTGATCGGCCTCGACGCCGAGCGCCGCATCAACCTGCCGAACAGCTCGGCCTCCGATCTTCTCGGCGTCGATCTGGAGCGGCGGATCGGAGAAAAGATCGCCGATATCGTGCCGGAATTCGGCGAAATGATGGACCGGGTCGCGCGCAACCCGGTCCGCCGCCACTGGAGCGAAATCGTCCTTCACCGCAACGACCGGGCGCGCACCCTGATGGTCCGCCTCGCCGCCGAACATCTGGAGTCCGAGATCGTCGGCTACGTCCTCACCTTCGACGACATCACCGACCTGCAACAGGCCCAGCGCACGGCGGCCTGGGCCGACGTTGCCCGCCGGATCGCCCACGAAATCAAGAATCCGCTGACCCCGATCCAGCTTTCCGCCGAACGCCTCCGGCGCAAATATCTCAAGCAGATCGAGATCGATCCGGAGGTTTTCGACACCTGCACCGACACGATCATCCGGCAGGTCGACGATATCGGCCGGCTGGTCAGCGAATTTTCCAGTTTCGCGCGGATGCCCGAGCCGCGCATGAGGAAGAACGATCTGCGCAGGCTGTGCCGGCAGGCGATATTCCTGGAGCGCTCGGCGCACCCGGCGATCATCTACGAATTCGAGAGAGCCCAGACGCCGCTGCCGGTCATGTGCGACAGCCACCAGATCGGCCAGGCGCTGACCAACCTGCTTCAGAACGCCGCCAACGCGATCGAGGAACGCGGCGATCCGAACGGTTCCGAAGACGGTTCGGGGGACGGTTCGGGCCGGGCCGGCGCCGTGACCGTCGCGATCGACAACAACGAGGCCGGCCTTACGGTTTCGATCTCGGATACCGGCCCCGGCCTGCCGACGGACATGCTTCACCGGCTGACCGAGCCCTATGTCTCGACCCGGGCCAAGGGAACGGGCCTGGGACTCGCCATCGTGCGCAAGATCATGGAGGATCATGGCGGGGAGTTGCAGATGAAGAACGACTATTCGGCGGAAGGGGAAATTCGCGGTGCGACCGTCAGCATGGCGTTTCCGGCAACGATCCGCGCGGACGAAGCCGACCGGGCCGTTCCGGCGGACGCCTGACCTTCCCGCAAGCGCCCCCGCAAGCACAGGGACGATGGACCGATGGCCGCCGACATCCTGATCGTCGACGACGAAGCCGATATCCGCAAGCTGATATCGGGCATCCTGACCGACGAGGGATACGAAACCCGACTCGCCGCAGACGCCGACGCCGCGCTCGACGCGATTCGCGCCCGGCGGCCGTCGCTCATCCTGCTGGATATCTGGCTGGAAGGCAGCAAGATGGACGGCAACGAGATTCTCGCCGTGGTCAAGAAGGATCATCCCGACCTGCCGGTCATCATGATCAGCGGCCACGGCACGGTCGAGATGGCGGTGAACGCCATCAAGATGGGCGCCTACGATTTCATCGAGAAGCCGTTCAAGAGCGACAGGCTGCTCGTGCAGATCGAGCGCGCGGTCGAGACCGAGCGCCTCAAGCGGGAGAACGAGGCGCTGCTCGAACGCGCGGGCGGGGCATTTGAACTGGTCGGCGCTTCACCGGCCATCACGCATATCGACCAGGTGATCTCGCGGGTCGCCCGGACCAGCAGCCGCGTCCTGGTGACCGGCGCGGCCGGCGTCGGCAAGGAAGTGGTCGCCCGGTTGATTCATCAGCGCAGCACGCGCAGCAGCGGCCCCTTCGTGATCGTTAACTGCGCGACCATGCGTCCGGACCGCCTCGAACAGGAATTGTTCGGGGAAGAGGCCGGGGGCCACACGAAGGCCGGCATTCTGGAACGCTGCCACGGCGGCACACTGCTGCTGGACGAAGTCGCCGACATGCCGTGGGAAACCCAGGGCGAATTTGTCAGGATCCTGCAGGACCAGGGGTTTCAGCGGATCGGCGGCCATTCGATCGTCGAGGTCAACATTCGCGTCATCGCCTCGACCAGCCGGCCTCTCGAGCCCGAAATCGCCGCCCGCCGGTTCCGGGAGGATCTCTACTACCGGCTCCGGGTCGTCCCCATCGATATCCCGCCCCTGCGCGACCGGCGTCAGGACATTCCCGATCTCGCGCGCCATTTCATGGCGAAGGCAGCGGCCCGCGACGGCCTCCCTGCGCGCGGCTTCTCGGACGAGGCGCTCGCCGCCCTGCAGGCCTACAACTGGCCCGGAAATGTCCGGGAATTGGGAAATGTGATCCACCGCATGCTGATCATGGCGCCGGCCGGCCCGGGGGAGAAACTGACCGCCAGGATGGTGCCGCCGGTCATCCTTGGCGACGAGACCATGCTGCCGCGTCTCGAAAAGGGCGGCGAGATCATGGCGCTGCCGCTCAGGGAGGCCCGCGAGATGTTCGAACGCGAGTATCTGACGGCGCAGGTCAGTCGCTTCGGCGGCAATGTCTCCAGGACGGCGGAATTCGTCGGCATGGAACGCTCCGCGCTGCACCGCAAGCTGAAGCTGCTCGGCCTCGCCGGCGGCGAACGCAGCGCGGGCGACGGATCAAACACCGTCCATTGATCCGCAGCTCCTCTCCTCACGGCAAGGTCCGGTAACATCATGCGCGTAATCGTGTGCGGGGCAGGGCAGGTCGGTCTCAACATCGCCCGCCACCTGGCGACCGAGAACAACGAAGTCACGGTCATCGACCGGTCCGAGGCGCTGATTCGGCGCATCAGCGACGCCCTGGAAGTGCGGGCGATCGTCGGCCATGCGCCGCATCCCGACGTGCTCGAACGCGCCGGCGCCGCAAATTGCGACATGATCATTGCGGTCACCCAGACCGACGAGGTCAACATGGTGGCCTGCCAGGTCGCCCATTCCCTGTTCGACGTGCCGACCAAGATCGCCCGGGTGCGGGCGCAATCCTACCTGCAACCGATCTGGGCGAGCCTGTTCAGCGCCGATCACATGCCGATCGACGTGCGCATCTCGCCGGAAGTCGAGGTCGCGCGCGCGGTCCGGCGGCGCATGCTTGTGCCCGGCGCATTCGACGTGATCCAGCTGGGGCTGGGGCGGGTGCAGGCGATCGGCACCCGGCTCGGCGAGGACTGTCCGGTTCTGGATACGCCGATCCGCCAGCTCACCGCGCTGTTTCCCGATCTCGCCACTGTGATCGTCGCCATCCTGCGCGGCGGCGAAACCATCGCGCCGACGCCGGACGACCAGCTGCTCGCGGGTGACGAGATATACTTCGTCGCCGACCGGGACCATGTCACCCGCGCCATGGCGGCGTTCGGTCACGAGGAGCCGGAGGCGCACCGGGTCATCATCATCGGCGGCGGCAACATCGGGCTTTACCTGGCCCAGGAGATTGAGGCGGAAGACGAGGACGTCACCGTCAAGCTGATTGAAAAGGACGAAGAGCGCGCAAGGGTCGCCGCGGCGGCGCTCGCCCATACCGTCGTGGTGCACGGCGACGCCCTCGACAACGAAATCCTCGAGGAACTCAACCTGCCCCATACCGACATGCTGTTCACGGTGACGGATAATGACGAGGTCAACGTGCTGGCGGCGCTGCTCGCCAAGCGGCTGGGCTGCGCGCGCACTGTGGCGCTGGTCAACACCGTGCACTATCAGCCGCTGGTCACGTCGCTCGGCGTCGATGTCGCGGTCTCGCCCCGGGCGATCACGGTTTCGACCATCCTGCAGCATCTGCGCCGGGGCCGGATCCGCGCGGTTCATTCGCTGCGCGAAGGGGTCGGCGAAATCATCGAGGCCGAGGCGATGGACACGTCGCGCATCGTCGGCAAGCCGCTCAGCGGCGTGAAGCTGGACAAGGGAATAATGGTCGGCGCGATCGTCCGGCAGGACACCGTGATCGTGCCGCGCGGCGATACCGTGGTCCGGGCCGGCGACCGGGTGATCCTCTATGCCCTACCCGATGTTGTGCGGAAGGTCGAGAAACTGTTCTCGGTCAGCCTCGAATTCTTCTGATGCCGCAGACCCGTATCCCGTCCCGCAAGAATTACGCCGGAAAGCGCAAACCATGTCCCGCATTACCTATGTCAACGGCCGCTTCACCCGACACCGCGACGCGGCGGTCCATGTCGAGGACCGGGGATACCAGTTCGCCGACGCGGTCTATGAGGTGATTGCGATCCAGAACGGCCGGTTCGTGGACGAGGAGCCGCATCTCGACCGGCTCGAACGGTCGCTCGGCGAGCTGCGCATGGCGCCGCCGGTCGGCAGGCCGGCCCTCAGGCATATCCTGCGCGAGACCGTCCGGCGCAACCGGGTGCGCAACGGCATCGTCTATATGCAGGTATCGCGCGGCGTCGCCCGGCGCGACCATGCCTTTCCGGCGCACCGGGACAGTTCCCTCGTCGTCACGGCCCGCCCGACCATGCCCAAGGCGTCGGCCAGAGCCGGCGGCGTTTCGGTTGTGACGACCGAAGACATCCGGTGGAAACGCTGCGATATCAAGACGGTCGGACTGTTGCCTAACGTACTGGCCAAACAGATGGCGGCGGAGGCCGGCGCCTACGAGGCGTGGATGGTAACGCCGGACGGCGACGTCACCGAATGCACCTCGGCCAACGCCTGGATCGTCACCGCCGGCCGGGAGGTCGTGACCCGGCCGCCGACCCACGCGATCCTCAACGGCATCACGCGCCGCACCGTCCGCGCCATTGCCGAACACGAGGGATATACCGTGGTCGAACGGGTCTTCTCGCTCGACGAAGCGCACGCCGCCGCCGAGGCCTTCCTGACCAGCACGACCTCCCATGTCATGCCGGTCGTGCGGATCGACGATATGCCGGTCGGCGAGGGCCGGCCCGGCCCGCTGACCGGCGCCCTGCAGGCGCATTACGACGCCCATGCGGGCATGGCTCCCGAAGGCGGCGCCGAATCGGCCGGAACGGGCTCGGCCGAAGCATGACGCCGCTGCCGGCGCCGGCCGCCATCCTGTTCGACTGGGACAACACGCTGGTCGACAATTGGGCCGCCATCGCGGGCGCGCTGAACGCCGCGCGCAGCGCGTTCGGCCATCCGGAGTTGAGCGAAGCGGCCGTGCGCGGCTGGGTCCGGCAATCCATGCGCAACAGCTTCCCGGACATGTTCGGCGAAGCCTGGACCGAGGCGCGCGAAATCTTCTACGGCAGCTTCCGCGCGAAGCATCTCGAAGCGCTGAAACCGCTGCCCGGCGCCGGCGAGCTGCTGCGGCGGCTCAACGGGCTCGGCCTCTATGTCGGCATTGTCAGCAACAAGCACGGCGGCTACCTGCGCAAGGAAATCGGCCATCTGGCGTGGACCGCCCTGATCGGCCGGGCGGTCGGGGCGGGCGATGCCGCCGAGGACAAGCCCGCGGTCGCGCCCGTCGACCTGGCGCTCAGCGGATCGGGCATCGGCCGCTCGGGCGCGGTCTGGTTTGTCGGCGACGCTGCGATCGACATGGAATGCGCCATCCGCGCCGGTTGCACGCCGGTCCTGCGGGCGACGGAAGACGAGCCCGAAGCGGGCTTCCGCCACTGGCCGCCGGCGGCCGTGGCGAAATCCTCCGAAGGGATATTGAGGCTTGCCGTAGATGCGCGACGGCCCATATGACGAAGGCGGCCGAAAGAAAAGGACTGACGCCGGCGCAACGGAACTGACTGCAGAAAAATAACGAAGGAATCGAGCATGTCGTCGGATAAACAACAAAACCTGCAGGACGTTTTTCTGAACAATATCCGGAAGAACAAGACGCCGGTGACCGTGTTTCTCGTCAATGGCGTGAAGCTTCAGGGCATTGTCACCTGGTTCGATAACTTCTGCGTCCTGCTGCGCCGCGATCAGCATTCGCAGCTGGTCTACAAGCACGCGATCTCGACGGTCATGCCGGGCCAGCCGATCCAGCTGTTCGAACCGGACGCGGCGGGCGCCGACACCAAGGCCTGAAGCCGGGCCTGCGCCATCGCTATCGAACGACAGCCAGCCGGGCCGCATTCCGGCGCGCCCGCAATTCCGGCCGGGACAGACGCATTGGATACCGGAGCCGCCGGGGCAGGGGCCCTGGTCGTCCATCCCTGGTTGCGCGGCGACAGCGGCGCGGCGGCGCGCAGCGCCGACCGGCTCGAGGAGGCCGCCGGCCTGGCGCGCGCCATCGGGCTTGCGGTCCGCAGCGTCCATCCGGCGCCCTGCGCGCGCATCGTGCCGGCGACCTGGATCGGCAAGGGGGCGGTTGAATCAATCGGCTGCGACGTTGCGGCGGCCGGCGCGGAACTGGTCGTCATGGACTGCACCCTCAGCCCCGGCCAGCAGCGCAACCTGGAACGGCGCTGGCATTGCAAGGTCATCGACCGGACCGCGCTGATCCTGGAGATTTTCGGCGCCCGCGCCCGCACCCGGGAGGGTCGGCTCCAGGTCGAGCTTGCGCACCTGACTTGGCAGCGCAGCCGGCTGGTGCGCAGCTGGACCCACCTGGAGCGCCAGCGCGGCGGCTTCGGCTTTGTCGGCGGGCCGGGCGAATCCCAGATCGAGCTGGACCGGCGGCTGATCGACGACCGGATCGCCCGGCTGAAGCGCGCGCTCGAAACGGTGCGCAAGCGCCGCGCCCTGCAACGCCAGGCGCGCGCGAAGGTGCCGTTTCCGGTTGCGGCGCTGGTCGGCTACACCAACGCCGGCAAGTCGACCCTGTTCAACCGGCTCACCGCGGCCGGCGTGGCGGCCGAGGACGCCCTGTTCGCGACCCTCGATCCGACCATGCGCAGGATTGCGTTGCCACGCGGCCGCCGGATTGTCGTCTCGGACACTGTCGGTTTCATTTCCGACCTGCCGACCGAGCTGATCGCCGCCTTCCGGGCGACGCTGGAGGAGGTCGCGCTGGCGGATGTCATCCTCCATGTCCGCGATATCGCACGGCCGGACACGGCGGCCCAGGCCGAGAGCGTGCGGCGGATCCTGGGCGACCTGGTCGCCGGGGAAAAACTCGCGTCGGCAACGATCGAGGTCTGGAACAAGATCGACCGCGTGGACGGCCCCGGCCTCGAGCGGCTGCGCAACCGGGCGGACCGGGCCAACGACCGCATACGGCTCGTCTCGGCGCTCACCGGCGCCGGAATCGACGGCCTGTGCGCCGAAGTCGAGGACCTGCTCGGCGCGGCGCGCCGGCGCATGGCGATCCGCGTGCCCTACGAAAAGGGGGCGGCGCTGGCCTGGCTCTACGACCGCGGCGCGGTCGTCGAGCGGACCGACGACGAGGCGGGCAGCCTGCTCATCGTCGACATCGAACAATCAGACTGCCGCACGCTGGACAGCCGCTACGGCCTGTCGACGGCGTCCGGGATCGTCGACACACCCGCCCGGCCGTGAGTCCGCTACGCTGTATACTGCGTATTGAAGGGTGTATTTGCATGCAGTATACAGAATACGGGTTGAATACGAGGCCGGATCGGTGATGCAAACGGGCGAAAGCCGGCCGCTGCCCGGCCTGCCGGCTTTCGAAACGGTCGACGGCATCCTGCGCGAGGCCGCCCGGACCATCGTATTGCCGCATTTCCGCAACCTCGCCAGCGCCGACGTCAAGACGAAGACGGGCCCCAACGATTTCGTCACCGTGGCCGACGAACGCTGCGAAGCCTTTCTGCGCAAGGCGTTGACCGAGGCGCTGCCCGGCTCGGTGACGATCGGCGAGGAAGCGGCGGCGGCCGACCCGGCGGTCCTCGACCGGCTCGGCCGTCCGGGCGACGTCTGGATCATCGATCCGATCGACGGTACCTGGAACTACGCCCACGACAATCACCGTTTCGCCACCATCGTGGCGCTGGTGCGCGACGGAATCACGGTTTGCGGCTACATCCACTTGCCGTGCAGGGACGAAACCTATGTCGCGGGGCTGGGGCAGGGGGCTCTCGGCGCTTCCGGCGCGCTCCGGCTGCCCGAGCCGGCCGCTTTCGGCGCCATGACCGGCGCGCTCTATGTCGGAAAATCGCGGGCGCCGGCCATGTTCGAGCGGATCAAGACGCTGCGCAGCCGCGGACGGCTCGGACCGCGCCGCTTCGCCCGCTGCGCCGCCTGGGAATATATCGCAATGCTGACGGGCAGGGCGCACTATGCCGTCTTCACCCGCCTGCTGCCCTGGGACCACGCGGCCGGGATCCTGATGATCGCCGAGGCGGGCGGCTGCTACGGCTATGTCGACGGTGCGCCCCAGTCCGGACCGTGGCGGCCCGTCGAGCGGGACGTTCCCTTCCTGCTCGCGCCCGACGCCGCAAGCTGGCTGCTGATCCGCGACACGCTGACAGAAGAGTGACCATCAGGCCAGGAATGACCGGAATCCGCCGATTTATTTTGTAGGGGAGGGTTTAAAACCCTCCCCTACGGCCGGGTCACTGCCGACGCGGCGCCGGTGGCAAGAGCAAAACCGCCTATTCTTCAGCCTTCGCCGCGCGCCAGTAGCGCTCGAGATCGTCCATCGGCAGCGCCGCGATGTCGCCGCCGTCCTGCCGGATACGGTCTTCCACGCTGCGGAAGCGGCACTCGACCTTGCGGTTGGCCCGGCGCAGGGCCTCTTCCGGGTCGATGCCGAGCCGGCGGCCGATCTGGGCGACGGTGAACAGCAGGTCGCCGAGTTCCCCGGCCATGCGGTTTTCGTCGCCGCCATGGATTTCGGCGCGCAGTTCGTCCAGCTCCTCCTCGACCTTGCCGGCGATGGACAGGGCGTCCGGCCAGTCGAAGCCGGCGCGCGCCATGCGCCGGCCGAGCTTGTGAGCCCGCAGCAGGGCGGGCAGGGCGGCCGGCACATCGTCCAGAACGCTTGCATTTTCAAGGCTTTGCCCGGATTTCCTGTTTCTTTCCTGCGCCTTGTGCTCCTCCCAGGCGGCCGACTGGGCTTCGACCGAAGCGATCTGGTCCGCACCGAAAACGTGTGGATGACGCCGTTCCATCTTGTCGGCGATGGACCGGGCGACGTCGGCGAAGTCGAACGCGCCGGCCTCTTCCGCCATTCGGGCGTGGAACACGGCCTGGAACAGCAGGTCGCCCAGTTCGTCCTGCAGGTCCGCCATGTCGTTGCGCCCGATCGCGTCGGCGACCTCGTAGGCTTCCTCGATTGTGTAGGGCGCGATGCTGGCGAAATCCTGCTCAAGGTCCCACGGGCAGCCGCCGTCCGGATTGCGCAGTGCCGCCATGATCGCGAGCAGGCGCCGGACCTGCGCAACGGCTTCCGCGGCCTCGGCTGCCGGATCGGGCGCCGTATCGACGGGGGTCGGGTCGGGAGCCGGAGTAGGGCCGGTTGTCATGATTTTACCCTTCCTGTCCCATCATATCCTTGATTCGCATAATATATATTATGGAAAATAATTAGATTAAAGAAACTGGAGCTGAACGGTTTATCTTGTTGAAAAGACGATAGAAATTGTCCGTCGTCGTCTGCCGGAGCCGTTCGGCCGGCATGTCGCGCACCGCTGCGAGGCATTCGGCGGTGTGAACGACGAAGGACGGCTCGTTGGTCCTGCCCCGGTGCGGCACCGGCGCGAGGAACGGCGCGTCGGTCTCGACCAGGATCCGGTCCTCCGGCAGGTCGCGGGCGATCGCGCGCAGGTCGTCCGCCTTCTTGAAGGTGAGAATGCCCGAGAAGGAAATATAGAGGCCGAGCGCGACCGCCCGTTCGGCCAGCGCCCGCGAGCCGGTAAAGCAATGAATGACGCCGGGAAAGGCGCCCTGCTCCCGCTCCGCCGTCAGGATCTCCATCGTTTCGGCATCGGCGTCGCGCGCATGGACGATCAGCGGCAGGCCGGTTTCGCGTGCCGCGGCGATATGGGCGAGGAAACTGGCGCGCTGCGTTTCCGGACGACTGTTCGTGTAAAAATAGTCCAGCCCGGTTTCGCCGATTCCGACAACCTTGGAATGTTCCGTTTTTTCAACCAGTTGCGCCGCGTTGCCGATGCCTTCTTCGTCGGCGTTGTGGGGATGGACGCCAACCGAGCAGAAAACCCGCTCGTGTTCCGCCGCGATCGCCAGAATGTCGCCGAACCGGCTCATGCGCGTGCAGATCGTCACGATGGTCTCGACGCCGGCCCGCCAGGCGCGGTCGAGGACGGCGGCGCGGTCCTCGGCCAGGGAGTCGAAATCCAGATGGCAGTGGCTGTCGACGAGCATCGTCGGGCGTCGCCGGCAGGCGCTCAGGCCGCGTCTTCGGCGACGAAGCGCGGGAACACCGGCCAGGGCGCCGGCAGCGCCGTGCCCGGCGCGATCCGCCCGGCGAGGGCGGCGAAGTTGCGGGCGCCCTCCTCCTCCGGCACCGCGAGCTGCTCGAGCAGCGCGCCGGCCGCGCCGGGCACCACGGGCTGCACGAAGATCGCCAGCTGCCGGATCACGTCGGCCAGGACGTAGAGTACCGTCGCCATGCGCGCCGGATCGGTCTTGCGCAGGGCCCAGGGCGCCTGGGCGTCGACATAGCGGTTGGCGTCGCCGACAACGCGCCAGATCGCCTCGAGCATCCGGTGGATCGCCAGATCGGCCATGGCCTGCCTTGTGTCCTCCACCAGCGCGGCGGCAGCGGCGAACAGCGCTTCGTCCTCTGCCGTGAATTCGCCCGGTTCCGGCACCCGGCCGCCGCAGTTGCGCGCGATCATGGTGAGCACGCGCTGGCCGAGATTGCCCAGGTCGTTCGCCAGGTCGCTGTTGATGCGCTGCACGATGGCCTCCGGCGTGACCGAGCCGTCGTTGCCGTAGGGCACCTCGCGCATCAGGAAATAGCGCATCTGGTCGACGCCGTAGGTCTCCCGCATCGCATCCGGCGTGACGACGTTGCCGACCGACTTGGACATTTTCTGCCCCTCGATGGTCAGGAAGCCGTGGCCGAACACCTGGCCGGGCAGCGGCACGCCGGCCGACATCAGGAAGGCCGGCCAGTAGATCGCGTGGAAGCGCATGATGTCCTTGCCGACGATGTGGATGTCGGCCGGCCAGTAGTGCCGATAAAACTCCGAATCCTCATGGGGATAGCCGGCGGCGGTGATGTAATTCGTCAGCGCGTCGAGCCAGACGTAGACGATATGATCGTCGTCGTCCGGCACCGGCACGCCCCAGTTGAAGCTGGTGCGCGACACCGACAGGTCCTTCAGCCCCTGGCGCAGGAAATTCATCAGCTCGTTGCGCCGGTGCGGCGGCGCGGCGAACCCCGGGTTGGCCTCGTAGTGGGCGATCAGCCGGTCCGTGTAGGCCGAGAGGCGGAAGAAATAGCTCGGCTCCTCGATCCACTCGACCTCGGCGCCGCCCGGCGTCAGCCAGCGGTCGCCGTCCCGGACCAGTTCGTCCTCGCTGAAATAGGCTTCGTCGCGCACCGAATACCAGCCGGCGTAGCTGCCCAGATAGATGTCGCCGGCCTCGACCAGCTTGCGCCAGATCGCCCGGGTCGATTCATAATGGCGCGGCTCGGTCGTGCGGATGAAGCCGTCATTCGAGATGTTGAGCGTCCGGGTCATTTCCTCGAACTGGGCCGCGATCATGTCGCAGAAGGCCTTCGGCTCCATGCCCTCGGCCCGCGCCGAGGATTCGACCTTCTGGCCGTGCTCGTCCGTCCCGGTCAGGAAGAAGACGTCGTGGCCGTCCAGCCGCTTGTAGCGGGCGATGACGTCGGTCGAGATCGCTTCGTAGGCGTGGCCGAGATGGGGCGCGCCGTTGACGTAGGAAATCGCCGTCGTGATGTAGAATTTGGGCTTGTCGGTCATGCCGTCGGAACCGCGGGAGCGGCGTTGGAGGAAGGAGAGCCGGGCGCGCCGGATGTCCGGTATCGTGAGGCCAGACACATAGGACATGCCGGCCCGCGGCGCCACAGCGTCCAATCGCCCGCGCGGGTTTGCCCGCAATGGAGCGTTGGCGACCCGCCGCGCATTGCCAAACCGCCGTAGGGGAGGGTTTCAAACCCTCCCCTACAACGCCTGAGACGCCCCCTCGCCTGTCGGTTTCTACTTACTCTATCGCGTCAGCCCCCGGCCATCCGGACGAGGCGGCCGGTATCGCGGCAGGCCTTCAGCACCGTATGGCGCCGGTCGAGATTGAGCCGTTCGGCCTCGCGGAACCGTTCCGCGGTCTCGAACCACAGCGCGGCGGCGGCGTCGCGCATCGCCGCGTCCTGCGCATCGCGGGCCAGAATCGCGCTGCGCCGCGCCAGCATCTGGCCGACGGTGCGGAACGCTTCGGTCGCGCCGGCGCGCGCGACCTGTTCGGCCAGGTCCAGCGCCGCGATGCCGTCCGCCTCGTCCGGCTCCGCCAGGATGGCGCCGATCCGCCGCTCCAGCGCCCCTGCGTCGGCGTCGAGCAGCCGGATCGCCCGGCCCGGGCTGCCCGCCGCCAGGTCGAGCAGCGCCTCGTCCGCCTTCGGAGCCAGGTCGGGCGCCGCCGCGCCGATCGCGGCCCGGACATCGCCCGGCGCCAGCGGCGACAGGGCGAGCAACTGGCAGCGCGAGCGGATCGTCGGCAGAACGGTGCCGGAAACATGGCTTACCAATAAAAACAGGCACTTGTCCGGCGGTTCTTCGAGCGATTTGAGCAGGGCGTTGGCCGCGTTCCGGTTCATCTCGTCGACCGGATCGACGATCACGATACGCCAACCGCCGTCGGCCGCCGTCCAGCTCAGGAATTTCATTGCGCCGCGAATGTCGTCGATGACGATTTCGCCGCGCAATTTCTCGGTTTTCGGGTTGACCGAGCGCCGGATCACCCGCAGTCCGGGATGGGCGCTGCCGGCGATCTTCCGCGCCGCGGAGTCGTCCGCCGCAACGTCGGGCAGCCGGTCGCCGGGTATGGCCAGCCCCGGCAAAGCGGGCGCCGCTGCTGCGTCCATCGCGCCGGACAGGATGGCGCGGGCGAAGCGGAAGGCGAGCGTCGCCTTGCCGATGCCCTCGCTGCCGGTCAGCAACCAGCCATGGGCCAGCCGGCCGCTGCGCCACGCCTTCGACAGCACCGCCTCGGCCGTCTCGTGGCCGAACAGCGCATGGGTGTTCTCCGGGCCGGGCCGGGCCTCCTCCTCCTTCGGCTCAGCCATCGGCCAGCAGCTTGCTTTCGACCACCGCGGCGATCTGCCGGGCCACGTCGTCGGCCGGCGCGGACGCATCGACGACGACGCAGCGCGCCGGTTCCTTCCGGGCGATGTCGAGAAACCCGTTGCGCACCGCTTCGTGGAACCGGAGATCGCGGCCTTCGAAGCGGGATTCGGCCTCCGGTCCGGGCGCTGTCCGCCGCCCTGCCCGCGCCAGCCCCGCTTCGGCCGGCAGGTCGAGAACGACGGTCAGGTCCGGCGTCAGGTCGCGCACCGCGAAACGGGTCAGCGCCGTCAGTCCGTCGAACGGCAGTCCGCCGGCATAGCCTTGGTAGGCCAGGGTCGAATCGGCGAAGCGGTCGCACAGCACCCAGGCGCCGCGCGCCAGCGCCGGCCGGATCAGCTTCCCGGCATGATCGCGCCGGGCCGCGGTGACGAGCAGGGCTTCGGTCGCGGCGTCCCAGCGGTCGGTGTCGCCGGTGACCAGCAGGGCGCGGATCGCCTCGGCGCCCGGCGTGCCGCCCGGCTCCCGCGTTGCGACGGATTCGATGCCCCGCCCGTCCAGCCAGGCGGCGAGCCGGCGGATCTGGGTCGACTTGCCGGCCCCCTCCCCGCCCTCGACGGTGATGAAGCGGCCGGCCGTGCGCGTGCGGTCCGCCACCGGTCTACTGCCCGTCCGTCGGCCGGGGACCAGCAGGCTGGCGGAAGCCCCAGCGCAGCAGGCGCACCGCTTCGCGCTGCCGGCCGGCGGCGCTTTTCAGGCCGTTGATCACTAGGATCAGCCTCCGGCCGCCGCGCTTCGCCGAGGCGACCAGGCCGTAGCCCCCGGCCCGGGTCTGGCCGGTCTTCAGGCCGTCGGCGCCCGCGACCCGGCCGAGCACCGGGTTCCGGTTGCGCCAGGTCCGGCCGCCGAACTGCACCGAGCGCAGGGCGAAGAGACGATAGTGCGCCGGGAACCGGGTGACGAGCTCGCCGGCCAGCCGGGCGACGTCGCGCGCGCTGGTCAGGTGGTCGGGAGCCGTGAAGCCGGTGGCATTGCGGAACGCCGTGTCGCGCAGGCCGAGCCGGCGGGCGCGCCGGGTCATCGCCGCGGCGAACGCCGTTTCGCTGCCGGCCATCCGTTCGGCCAGCGCCACCGTCGCGTCGTTGGCGGAATGGACGATCATCGCCCGCACGAGGTCGCGCACCCGGTAGCGGCCGCCGGCCTCGAGCCCGACGCGCGACCCGCGCTGCCCGGCGGCGTGGCCGCTGGCGGCAATCTGCGCCTCGCCGGAGAGCCGGCCCGCGCGCAGCGCCTCGAAGACCAGCAGGGCGGTCATCAGCTTGGTCATGGACGACGGCCGCATCCTGTCCCCGGCATTTTTCGCGAACAGCACGCGATAGGACGGGAAATCGACCAGCAATGCCTGTTTCGCCGGGGTGGCGGGGGCTGAGCCGGCTCTGCCCGCTTCCGCCGCTGTGGCGGGCGATAGGATCAGGCAGGTCGGCAGGAGCAGGAGCAGGCAGGAACGCATCGTCACCCGGCGCGGTCGGAGGCGGCGCCATTGTACGGAATATTCGCCGCCCGGATAGCCTTGCACGCCGGCAGCGCATCGGCACGCGTCCGTCATTGTAGGGGGGATTCAAATGAATCCCTGACTATGCGTTCGCGGCCTACTGTCGTTCCGATGGCCAACATATTTTACCCTTCCCAACATTGCCGCCCCGGACGGAGCGCAGCGGAGATCCGGGGACTAGGGGCCACCGGAAGGGCCTTTCGGGTCGCTACTGGGCCCCGGATCAAGTCCGGGGCGGCATAGTCAAAGGTATAAACCCCTTTGAAACCCTCCCCTACTAACGGGGCACATTACGCGCTAGTTTCCCTTGCGGCTGCGGCAGCGGTTCGCGAACGGCGGATGGGTGGCCGAGCGGTCGAAGGCACCGGTCTTGAAAACCGGCAGGCGTGAATGCGTCTCGTGGGTTCGAATCCCACCCCATCCGCCAACTTTGCGGTGTAATGGCATGAAAATTAAAGAAATTCCGCTTATTTTACGAACAATAGTTAAAGAATTCGTGCGCGCGGCGGGGCTGCATGCCATGGGGAACTTGTGCCTGAAACCGCGGTTTCGAGGGGAGGACGGTCGATGAAGGCAACCCTTGCGCGGCGCACCGCTTCGGCGGCAGTCGCCGTCCTGTTTTGCGTGCTGCTTGCGGCGGGCCCGGCCGCGGCGGCGGGGGCCGGCAGCGGTTCGCAGCCGGATACGCCGGCGAACCCGGACTACACGAGGGCGGTGGCGCTGATCGATAAAGGCGACTTCGCCGGGGCGCTCCCGCTGCTGAGGAAGGCGGAGGCCAAGGCGCCGGACAGTGCCGATGTCCACAACTGGCTCGGCTACGCGCTGCGCAACCTGAAGCGCTACGACGCGGCGCTGAAGCACTACCGGATCGCGCTGCGCCTCGAACCGCGGCACCGCGGGGCCAACGAGTATCTCGGCGAACTCTATCTCGTGCTGGGCCAACTCGAAAAAGCCGAGGAGCGCCTCGCCGTGCTCGACCGCGCCTGCCTGTTCGGCTGCGAGGAATACACCGAGCTCAAGGAAGCGATCGAGGCCTACAAGGCGAAGCAGGGCAAGGGCGAGTAGCGCCCCGCGGCCTCTACGCCGCCTCCGATCCGCTCGGCTGCGCAGGCGCCTCCGGCGTCACCTCCCCTTCGTCCTCCCCGCGCACCGGGTAGCCGGCGATCGACCAGTCGACGAGGCCGCCGTCCATGTGGACGACCTCCCGGTAGCCGGTTTCGAGGAAGCGGGCGAAGTTCTCCGCGGTCCGGCGCCCGGAGCGGCAATGGAAGATACCGATCTTGCCGCTGTCGCCTTCCGGCCTGAAGCTGTCGAAGGTCGAGAGCGGGAAGTGCGCCGCGCCGGGGATGTATTCGTCCTCGTATTCGATGTCTTCGCGCACGTCGATCAGGACGGCCTCGCCGGCCTCCAGCAGCATCTTCGCCCGGTGCACGTCGACCGCCTGGACGGTGATGTTCTTCTTGTTCGAAAGGGTTGCCATCGTATCCGATCCTTTCGTCAGGCCGTTTGCCGCAAGCCGGCGCCGGCAAGGGCGATGGCACGGTCCAGATCGCGGATCAGGTCGTCGGGATGTTCGAGGCCGACCGACAGGCGGATCATGTCGTCGCCGATGCCGACGGCGGCCCGGCCCTCGGCGCCGATCCGGTGGTGGGTCGTCGAGGCCGGATGGGTCGCCAGGCTCTTGGCGTCGCCCAGATTGTTGGAAATCGGGATCAGCTGCAGGGCGTTGAGCAGGGCGAAGGCTTCGCGCCGGCCGCCATCGATGGTGAAGGTCACGACCGTGCCCCCGTCCATCATCTGGCGGCGCGCCAGGCCGGCCTGCGGGTGCGAAGCGAGGAAGGGATAGAGCACGCGGCGGACGCCGGCGCGCTCTTCCAGCCAGTGCGCGATTCCGGTCGCCGTCCGGCACTGGCGCTCGACCCGCACCGCCAGGGTCTCCAGCCCCTTGAGCAGCACCCAGGCGTTGAACGGGCTCATGCTCGGCCCGGTATGGCGCACGAAGGGCGAGAGCGCCTCGTTGCAGTATTCCTTCGTGCCGAGGATCGCGCCGCCCAGGCAGCGCCCCTGCCCGTCGATATGCTTGGTCGCGGAATAGACCGCGACGTCCGCGCCGAGTTCGAGCGGCCGCTGAAGCAGCGGCGTGGCGAACACATTGTCGACCACCACCGTGGCGCCGGCGTCGCGGGCCAGCCGGGCAACCGCCGCGAGATCGACGATTTCGAGCTGCGGATTGGTCGGCGTCTCAAGGAAGACCGCCTTTGCCGGGGTCGCCAACGCCCGCTCCCAGGCCGCGAGGTCCGTGCCGTCGACCAGGTCGGTGACGACGCCGAAGCGGGGCAGGATATCGGTGCAGACGAAGGCGCAGGAGCCGAACAGGGCGCGCGAGGCGACGAGCCGGTCGCCGGTGCGCAGCAGGCCGATCAGGGCGGTGAAGACCGCCGACATGCCGCTCGCCGTCGCCACGCCGGCCTCCGCGCCCTCGATGGCGCACAGCCGGTCGACGAACATCTGCACCGTCGGGTTGCCGTAGCGGCTGTAGACGTAGCGCAGATCCGGGTTCTCGAAGGCCTCCGCCGCCTCCTCGGCCGAGCCGTAGACATAGCCGGAGGTGAGATACAGCGCCTCGGCGGTCTCCTCGAACGGGCTGCGCACGATCCCGCCGTGCACGGCGGCGGTCTCCGTGTGAAGCGGATGCGGGAATTCCCGGAGAAAAGCCCCCGTTATGGGTTCCGGGGTCGGCTGAAGAATCTGGTTCACGGTCATCCCCACGGGTTGCCGGTCGGCGGGCCCACGGAAGATGTCTCCGTGGCGCTTTAGCAGTTGGTGACGCGGATGCAAGCTGCCCGATCAAATCCCGCGGATCCGGTAAGGGGGATCGGTCCATACAAAAACCCGTCGCGGCTTCCGGACGGGTTCCCACCTCTTTAGCCGCATTTTTCAAAGCGCCCGCAAGTCGGTCTAAATCGGCGCTTCGATCCATATGGAACATCGCGGGGGCGCCGTCAAGCCCCGGCTGTGCCTTGCAAGAACGGGCCGGACGAAACGGTGCTGCACGGCCGGCGCCGGCGGCCATGACCGCGGCGGCAAATCCGGGTTAATCTGGCGCCGCCGCGGTAACCGGCCGGGCGGCCGGGCGGGCCGGCGTGCAACAGCGGGAGCAGTCCGGACCATGACAAGCCAGTTCGCCGTCGGATCGGTTCTGATCGTGCTGAGCTTCGCGATCCATGCCGCGTTCATGGCGCTGGCGGTGCGCGCTTTTCGCCGGCACGAAGCCTGGCTGGCACAGCCGCCGCAACTGCCCAAGCTCGCCGGGGCGCTCACCGTGCTCTCCGTCTGGCTGCTGGTCAGCATGAGCGCCACGGTGTGGATCTGGGCCTTTTATCTGGTGGGGAGCGGGGCGCTGGGCGATCTGGAGACGGCGGTCTATTTCTCGCTCGTTTCCTTCACGACCCTGGGCTTCGGCGACGTCGTGCTCGACAAGCCGCACCGCCTGCTGTCGGGCCTGCTCGCGGCCAACGGCCTCGTCCTGTTCGGCCTGACCACGGCCGTGCTGATCGACCTGATCCGCAGCCTGCACACGACGCGGCCCGGGACGGGAGACTGATCGCCGGTTCGGGAAGCGTCCCGGAAAGGTCGGAGAAACGCCGGCCGCGTTTGCGTGGGCGGCGACGCACCGACTTTACAATTCTTTACCTGCCGGAAAAATGCGGGAAATAGCGGGTTTCTAGGCTGCGCACTGTCCGGAAGGCCGCCGGTGAGTGCGAAAGGCAATCTCGGTACGTTCCAAAAGACGAGCCCTTCCCGACACTCCTCCCGTTTCCCAGGAGTCGAGATACCGTGACCGACAACAACCGATCGGAAAACAACGCGGTCAACGCCCGCCGCGCCCTCGCCGTGACCGGCGCGTTCTATATCCTGATCGCGTTCGAGTTCCTCTACATGGCCTCGCCGTTCGCGGCGTATTTCTACGGCGTCTACGGCCTCGGACTCGACTGGCTGCAGGGCTCCCGGACGACAAGCTGGCTGATTCAGTTCTTCATGCCGCATCTGGTCGAGGAAACGACCTCGTTCGCAATCGACATTCACGAGAATGTGGGCTTGTTCCTGTTTTTCGGCGGACTGTCGGCCTTCGCGGCCGGCGCAGTCCAGATCTATTCCGCCAAGTTCAGCGGCAGGGGCGCGGTCACCGGCGGTCTCTACCACCATATCCGCCATCCCCAGTATCTCGCGCTGATCGTCGCCAGCATCGGCATGCTGCTGCTCTGGCCGCGCTATCTGGTCGTCGTGGCCACGGTGACCGTGATCTTCGTCTACATCGCGCTGGCGCGGGCCGAAGAGAGCGTTTGCCTGCGCCGCTTCCCGGGATATGCCAGCTATCTGAAGAGCACGGGCATGTTTCTACCGGCGGCGTTCAGCCCGAATTTCAGGTTGCCGGTCGGCGATAGCGCGGCGGCGCGGATAGCAGTCTGGGCGCTGGCCTATGCGGCATCTCTGGGCGTCGCGCTTCTGGTCGCGCTCGGCATCCGCGCCCATGCAATCGATTCGTTCCATGTCCTAACGGAACGGGAAGGCGTCTATCTCTCCGTCACCACAATTCCACAGCGGGAGCTGTCCGAAGTGGCGCGGATCGCGCGCGCGGCGCCGGAGGTCCAGGCGGCGATCTCAGGAAAGACGCACCTGATCGCCTACGTCCTGCCGATCGGTATGTATGTCTCTGAAATCCCGATGCATTTGCCGCCCGGCGCGCGCTATTCCCATCGCGTTCCCGCCGACCGCAATCCCGCCCGCTACAAGGTTGTCTTCACCCAGGCGGTCTTCAGCCGCGGAGACCCGCCGGACCCGGACGGCATCCTGTGGAACGCCGTCCACAAGACCGCCCTGTGGGAGGTCCATATCGACCTGGGCGCCGGTCAGGTTATCGCCAGCTACCCGCCGCCGGAAATGCCGTATTACGGCGACCGGCAGGTACCGCTTTTCTGAGGACGCACCATGCGCATCAATCCGCCGACCCTGTTCTGGATCCTGATCTCCGCCGGCCTGGCCGCGGACCGGTTCCTGCCCCTGATGCGATTCGACGCTCCCTGGCTTCCGTGGGCCGGTGGGGCGCTGGTTATCCTGGGCGCGGGAATTTCCGCAGCCGGAAAGCGCCTGTTCCGGCGTGCCGGTACCAACGTCTATACCTTCGAACAGCCGGATCTGCTCGTCACCGAAGGCATTTACGGCTTCACCCGGAATCCGATGTATCTCGGTATGGTCCTGATCGCGGCGGGCGCCGCACTGGTCTCGGGAACGCTTTCGGCCTGTCTGCTGGGTGCGGCCTTCGCTCTTGCCGTCCGGTATTGGTACATCGCTTACGAAGAGGCGGAGATGCGCCGTCGGTTCGGCAACCGGTACGAGGAATACCGCCGGAATGTCGGGCGCTGGTTCGGACGGTTCCGGCGCGCCGCATGAGTGGCCGGATGTCATGCCGCCGGCGCCGCAAATCCCGCATCCGCCGGGTCTGCCTGCCCGGCCCGAACATGGATTTTCGAACGGCGATTCCGTCTGCGGCCAGGCCGTGCTAGGGCAGCCGGCATGACCCGTCTGCTTATGATCGAGGACGATTGCGCACTTGCGGAACTGGTCGGCGACTATCTCGGCCGGGCCGGCATGACGCTGGACCACCGGGCGGGCGCCGAAGCGGGCTTGGCGGCTGCGGTCCGGGGCGGCTACGACGCCGTCCTGCTCGACCTGATGCTGCCGGACGGCGATGGCCTCGGCCTCTGCCGGGCGATCCGCGCCCGCTCCGACGTGCCGATCCTGATGCTGACGGCACGCGGCGAGGAGGCGGACCGCATCGTCGGTCTGGAAATCGGCGCCGACGATTATCTGCCCAAACCGTTCAATCCGCGCGAACTGCTGGCCCGGCTGCGCGCCGTTCTGCGCCGCCGGGCCGGCGGCAGCGGGGCGGCGACCGGCGAGACGCTGCGTTTCGGCAGGCTCGCCATCGACCGCGCGGCGCGGCGGGTGCTCGTCGACGGTGAAGCGAGAGCGCTCACCGGCCATCAGTTCGACCTCCTGTGCGCGTTGGCCGAGAATGCCGGCCGGGTACTGACGCGCGAACAGCTTATGGACCGGGTGCGCGGCGAAGCCCTGGAGGCCTACGACCGGAGCATCGACGTCCACATTTCGAGGATCAGGGCCGCGATCGAGGACGATCCCGGCAGTCCACGCCGCATCGTGACACTTCGCGGTGCGGGTTACCTCTTTACCCGCAGCCAGGACGAGGCCGGGCCCGAAGACCGCGAACCGTGAGACGGCGCCTTTTTCTCCAGGCCTATGTCGCTCTGCTCGGCATCGTCGTGCTGTTCGCGGCGCTCGCCGCCCTCGGATGGTGGCTGACTCACGACGAAAGCCCGGGCGCGGAATTGCGCCGGAGCGTCGGCACCCTGCTGGCCGAAGCCCTGCCGCCGCCCGACGCCTCCCGTGCCCGCACCGATGCAGCCCTGGCCCGTCTGGGCCGGCATGTCGATGGCCGGATCTCGATCTTCGGACCCGAAGGCCGGCTGCTCGGCAGCCTGGGCCCTCCCCTGCCCGCGCCGGAAGAATCGTCGTCGGACTGGCGCACGCGCCAACGCGGGGTCTTTTCCGTGCATTTGCCGGACGGTCGGACCGTCCTGTATCTGCCGGACCGGGCGCCGGGCCACACGCCGACCGTCGGTTTCCTGGCCGCTCTCGCCCTGCTGGCACTCGCCGTTGCCGTCGGCGCCTACCCGCTGGCCCGCCGGCTGGCGGGCCGGCTCGAGCGGTTGCAAACGCGGGTCGAAGCGCTCGGCGCGGGCAACCTCTCCGCCCGGGTCGCGGTCGAGGGGAATGACGAAGTCGCCGCCCTTGCGCACAGCTTCAACCGGGCTGCCGAACGGATCGAAGCGCTGGTCGAGGCCCAACGCGACACCCTGGCTGCCGCGTCCCACGAGCTGCGTTCGCCGCTGGCGCGCATTCGCGTGGCCGTCGAGCTGCTCGCCGAGAACGGCGACCCCGCGCTGCGGACGCGGGTCGATCGCGACATTGCCGAGCTGGACGACCTGATCGAGGAAATTCTGCTGGCCAGCCGCCTGGCCGGCCTCGAACCGCCGTTGCGCCCGGAAAGGATCGACCTCCAGGCTCTCGCCGCCGAAGAAGCCGCACGCGCCGGGGCAGGTTTTTCCGGCGCGCCGGCAACGGTCGAAGGCGAAAGCCGGCTGCTCGTCCGCCTCGTCCGCAACCTGCTCGACAACGCGGCATGCCACGCACCGGGCAGCCCGATCTTGGTCGAACTGGAGCAGCGGGACGATTGCGCCATACTGCGCGTTACGGATCGGGGACCGGGAATTCCAGAAAGGGAGAGGGACCGAATCTTCGAGCCCTTCTACCGGCAATCGGCCGCGCGTTCCGCGGCTGGCTCCCGTTCGGAAGAAAACCCGCGTGACGAAAGAGGGGCCGGGCTGGGACTCTATCTGGTGCGCCGGATCGCCCGGCGCCACGGCGGAGAGGCCGTCTGCCGGCCGCGCGCCGGCGGCGGTGCATGCTTCGAAGTCAGCCTCCCCCTTCCGGAGGCATAGACCGGCAGACCGGCGTCCTCACCACGCCATGCCCAAAATCTCCCGCACCTGGGCGGCGCTGTCGATCGGGCGCGGGTTGGAGCGGACCATCATGTTGCCGAGGCTGCCCTCGGCGATCGTGTCGAGCTGATCTTCGGTTATGCCGACCGCCCGCAGAGTGCCGGGCTGGCCGAGCCGGGCAATGAAGTCGGCCAGCACGTCGGCCGCCGCCTCCCCTGCCCGGCCGAGGGCCTCGCTGACCCGGGCCTGCCGCGCTGCGTTCACCGGCGCGTTCCAGCGCAGCACGCTCGGCAGCATGACGCAGCTCGTGTGGCCGTGGGGCACGCCGCCGACCGCGCCGAGCTGGTGGCCGATGCCGTGGCTGGCGCCGTATTCGACCCGGCCGAGCCCGAAGCCGGCGAGCCAGACGGCAATCTGGCAGTCGCGCCGCGCCGCAAGATCGTCCGGCTCCTCCTTCGTGCGCGGCAAGGCCCCGGCAAACATCCTGAGCGCATGGATGGCGGTGGCGTCCGGCAGCGGCTGGGCCGAGCGCGAGCACAGGGTTTCGACCGCATGGTCGACCGCGCGCACGCCGGTCGAGAGCCACAGCCAGTCCGGCGTGTGGACCGTCGCCGCCGGGTCGAGGATCACGACGGCCGGTGCGCTGTCGCGGGCGATATAGGCGTCCTTGATGCCCCGGTCCGGGTCGGTCACGCCGGCGATGTTGCTGAACTCGGCGCCGGAGAGCGTCGTCGGCACTGCGATCTGCCGGACCGGCGAAGGGCCGACCGCCGGCACCGTGCGCGCACCGTCCTCGGCCACCGTCACGCGGTAGGCCTTCAAGGCCTCGGCGTCGTGCACGTCCTCCGCCAGGCACAGGAGGGCGGCTTTCACGGTGTCGATCGGCGTGCCGCCGCCCACGGTGACGACAACATCGGCCCCGCTCCGGCGAATCGCGGCGACGCAGTCGATGACGGTATCAATGGGCGTGTGTTCGCGGCAGCCGGTGAAGAGGCCGGCGACGCCGTCGCCGAGCGCGGCCTCGATGGCGGAGATCAGGCTGGTCTTGGTCGCGAGGGTCGTCGAGGCCACGATGAGCGCGCGCCGCGCGCCGAGCGCCGCCATCTCCCGCGCGACCGCTTCCGGCGCCGGCGTGCCCCAGCCGACGCGCTCCTGGGCGAGAAACTGAAACAGGCCTTCCGCTGGCGTCATGGCATCCGTCCGGTGTCGGTGCCGGTTATCCGGCGCTCCGCCCTTCGATACGCCCCGGATTAAATCCGGGGCTACTCAGGGTGAGGGTGACGGGGAGTGAGCTCATTACATACCTTCATCCGGAGTAGGCGCGCCTGCGCGCCGTATCGAGGGACGCCCCTTCGATTTCGCTCAGGGCAGGCCCTTCGACCGGCTCACGGTGAGGGCGGGGGCCTATCTCTGACATCTCCCCCTCAGCCCAGCACCAGCTCCGGCTCCAGCTCCAGCGTCGCGGCGAGGTCGCCGAGGCGTTTCCGAATGACTTCGCCGAAATAGTGGATGCCGCCGGCGTCGACCTTCAGCGCGAGGGCGCCGTCCGAGCGCTCGAAGCGGCTGCCGTCGAGGACTTCGGGTCGTCCGGCGGCGATGGTGTAGCCCAGCCGCAGGGCCTGGCCGAGGGCCCGGGCATCGCGGATATCGTCTTCGCCGAGGCCGGTGTCGCGCGCGGTCCGTTCCATGTCCTCCTGGATGCCGCCGCTGTAGCGCGCGCTCGCCGCCAGGGCGAGGAAGGCGCGGCCGGCATGGTCGAGGCCCATCAGCGGGGCGGTGAGGATGCGGCCCCAGGCGTGCCGGTTGCGGTAGTCCGGGTGGTCGGACCAGCCGGTGTCGGCGATCTCGCAGGCCGCCTGGCGCAGGCGGGTCCGTTCGCGCGTCTCGCCGGGGAAGAGGCCGGCGGTCCAGCCGGCGAGCGCCGGCCCGAGCCCGGTGAAGCGGCAGAAACGGTGGCCGAAGGCGGATGCCCCGGCGAGCAGCGGATCGGCGCGCCGCGCCGCAGGGTCGAGGGCTTCGTACAGGACCCCCTCGCGCACGCCCCGCGCGGCGAAGACGATCCGGGCCGGCTGCGCGATCCGGATCAGGCGCCGCAACACGATGGCCGACGCCCGCACCGCTTCGGTCCGCCTGGGGGAAATCGCCGGCAGCCGCTCAAGCGCCCGGTCGCTCTGGCGCGCCAGCAACCGGGCGAAATCGGCGAACTCCGAAGCCCCGGCGCGGTAGCCGTCAATCATCCGCAGGGCCCGGCCGTGCTGCGCCATATGGACCCTGGCGAGCGACCGCCAGGCGCCGCCGACGGCATAGAGCGTTGTCCCCCCGGCGTCGGCGAGCCAGCCGATGTCGCCGAGCGATTTCCTGACCAGGGCGCCGATCCTCTCGCCCTGCGCCATCGCCTCGTTGAGCCGCAGCGGCCCGAGCGGCAGGGTCGCCATATCGCGCACCCGTTCGCCGCCGACCCGGACAAGTTCCAGGCTGCCGCCGCCCAGATCGCCGACGATGCCCTCCGCCCGGGGGAAGCCGGCCATGACGCCATAGGCCGAAAGCCGCGCCTCGTCCTCGCCGCTCAGGACCCGGACCTCGAGGCCTGGATCGCGCCGCAGCGCCTCGATGAAGGCCGGCCCGTCCGCCGCCTCGCGCACCGCCGCCGTCGCGAAGGCCGAGACGCCGGCGACCTTCATGGCGGCCGCCGCGCCGACGAACCGGCCGAGATTTTCCTGCGCCCGGGCGACGCCGTCCGGGTTGAGCCGGCCGCTGGACTGCATGCCGCGGCCGAGCCCGCACATCACTTTCTCGTTGAAGATCGGCGTCGGCGCGCGGGCCGAACCCTCGAACACCACAAGGCGGATCGAATTGGAGCCGATATCGATGACCGCGACCCGCCGCCCGAAAAAGTAATCGGGAGCCTCGGCGTCCGGAACGCCGGCGCCGCCGTTGGTATCCGGGCCGGCCGGCAGCACGGCGACAGTGCCGGCAGCCGCGCCCGGCGCGGCCGCGTCTTCAACAAGGCCTGAGGCCATTCAGGCGGGTTTCCTCAAACGCTTCCGGGGGGCGACAGGTCGGCCGGCGGGCGCCGTCCCTTGCCGCGCCCCCTGCCGTAGAGGGCGCTGCCGCGGCCGGAAAGACTCGGGTTGGTCATGAAATAGGTATGGCAGGAAAAGCCCTTCGATGCACGCTCCGAAGCGCCGGCCGATGCGTCGGCCGGCGTGACCCGGGCGTAACGGCCGTCGGCGTCCAGCACCCAGCTTTGCCGGTTGTCGTTGATCTGCGCGACAATGATCTGGTCGAGCATCTGCTCGTGGACGGTCGGGTTTTCGATCGGCACCAGGCTTTCGACCCGGCGGTCGAGATTGCGCGGCATCCAGTCGGCCGACGACAGGTAGAGCCGCGCGTCGCGGTTGGGCAGCGCCCTGCCGTTGGCGAAAGCGACGACGCGCGAATGTTCGAGGAAGCGGCCGACGATGCTCTTGACCCGGATATTCTCCGACAGGCCCGGCACGCCGGGCCTTAGGCAGCAGATGCCGCGCACCACCAGGTCGATCTGCACGCCGGCCTGCGAGGCGCGGTAGAGCGCATCGATCATCGGTCCGTCGACCAGGGAGTTCACCTTGGCCCAGATCTGCGCCGGCCGGCCGGCCCTGGCGTTGGCGATTTCGGTGTCGATATGATCCAGCAGCCTCTGGCGCAGGTCGATCGGCGCCACGGCGAGCTTCTGCATCGGCTCGGGCCGGGCATAGCCGGTCATGTAGTTGAACAGGTGCGCCGCGTCGCGGGTCAGCACCGGATCGCAGGTGAAGAAGGAAAGGTCCGTGTAGCTGCGCGCAGTGATCGGATGATAGTTGCCGGTGCCGTAATGCGCATAGCGGGCGAGGCCGTGGCCCTCGCGCCGCACGACCAGCGAGACCTTGGCATGGGTCTTGAGGTCGATGAAGCCGTAGACGACCTGGGCGCCGGCGCGTTCCAGGTTGCGCGCCCAGCGGATGTTGGCCTCCTCGTCGAAGCGCGCCTTGAGCTCGACCAGCGCGGTGACGCTCTTGCCCGCCTCCGCGGCCTCCGCCAGCGCCTCGACGATCGGCGAGTCCGTGCTGGTCCGGTAGAGCGTCTGCTTGATCGCGACGACGGAGGGATCGCGTGCCGCCTGGCGCAGGAACTGCACGACGACGTCGAAGCTCTCGTAGGGGTGGTGGACGACGATATCCTTGGCCCGGACCGCCGCGAAACAGTCGCCGCTGAAATCCCGGATCCGTTCCGGCGAGCGCGGGTTGTAGGGCTCGAACAGCAGGTCCGTCCGACCGTTGTCGATCAGCTGGTTGACGTCGGCGAAGCCGAGCAGGCCGTCGATCTCGAAAACGTCGTCTTCGGGAACCTCCAGCTCCTTGACCACGAAGTGGCGCAGGCTCTCCGGCATGGCGGCGTCGACCGACAGATGGATGACATGGCCGCGCCGGCGCCGCTTCAGCACGGTCTCGAACAGGGCGACCAGGTCTTCGGCCTCTTCCTCGATCTCGATGTCGCTGTCGCGGATGACGCGGAACAGGCCGCGCGCCTGGACCTCAAAATCCGGGAACAGGTGGTGCAGCATCAGCCCGACCAGGTCTTCCAGCGTGATATGGCGCGCCGCCTTGCCGGGCAGCCTGATGAAGCGCGGCAGCTGGTCGGTCAGGCGGACCAGCGCATAGAGCGATTCGTCGGCGTCCGGCCGCGCCAGTTCGAGCGCGATCGACAGGCCCAGGTTCGGGATGAAGGGGAAGGGATGCGCCGGATCGACCGCGATCGGCGTGAGGACCGGGAACACCTGCTCCATGAAATGGTCGTCGAGCCAGGCCAGGTCGGCGGCATCGAGCGCCTGCGGATCGACCACGTCGATGCTGTGCCGGGCGAGGTCCGCCCTGAGGCGCCGCCAGGCCGCGAGCTGCGAATCGATCAGGTCGCCGCCGCGCGCGTAGATCGCCCGCAACTGTTCGGCCGGCGAGAGGCCGTCCTGGCTCGGCGCGGTCACGCCGGCCTCGACCTGCCCCTTCAGCCCGGCGACCCGGACCATGTAGAATTCGTCCAGATTGCTCGCCGAAATGGACAGGAAGCGCAGGCGCTCGAGCAACGGATGGTCTGTATTGTCCGCCTCTTCCATGACCCGCTCGTTGAAGGCGAGCCAGGAAAGCTCCCGGTTGATGAACCGTTTCGCATCGGTCAGCGAAACGCCGGCGTCGTCCGAAGGCTCCGGCCCGGCTTCGCCAATCTGGGAGTCGGCGATCTGGGTGTCGCTGTCCTGTAACGGGGCGATCCGGTCGTCCATGAGGTGTCCGCGTCGTTATCGGCCCTCGGGCCTTCGCACAATCCTAATATAGTGCAGTTTTTCGGGAGAACATAATGGCCGGGCCAGACGCCAACCGCCGGATCCTGATATTGCGCCACGCCAAGTCCGATTGGGCCGCCGGTTACGGGTCCGATTTCGACCGTCCGCTGAACGCCCGGGGCCGCCGGGCCGCCGCCCTCATGGGGACCTGGCTGGCCGAGGAAACCCCGGTGCCCGGCCTCGTCCTGTGCTCGGCCGCGCGGCGCGCCGCGGAGACCTGGGCGATCGTCGCCCGGCAATGGCCCGACGCGCCCGACCCGGTGCTCGACGAAGCCCTGTATCTCGCCGAGACCGGCGACTTGCTGCAACGCCTGCGGTCGCTGGATGACGGCGTGACGACGGTCTGCCTGGTCGGCCATCATCCGGGATTCGACGGTCTGGCGATCCTGCTCGCGGCGGACCCGGCGGCGCACGGCGTCGCCGAGATGCGCGCCAAGTTCCCAACCGCCGCCGTGGCCGATCTGGCGTTCGGAGGACCGTGGCCGGCCCTCGGCCCCGGCCAGGCGACGCTGCTGCGCTTCGTCCGCCCGAAGGATCTCGTCTGACCCGCCGGCGAGGCGGGGTCGCGCAGCGGCATATCCCTGAATTTGTAGGGGAGGGTTTCAAACCCTCCCCTACGCCAAGGGTACGAAATCCAGGTTAATATCGCTGTTTAACCTTTTGCTTCTGCGCGCATTTTCATCCCCGAGACCGCAAAGCATCCATAGCCGGCCGCGATCGCGAAGGGCCAGAGCACGAGGCCGATCACGGTGAACCAGAATCCGGCCGCGACCGCGATCAGGATGCCGCCGGCGCGCAGCCAGCCCGCCGCGGCGAGCAGCTTCAGGCCGCCCCACGCGCCGGCCGCGCCATAGGCCAGCCACACCGCCAGCCCGGCCCAGCCCGATACGCCGCCTTCGAGATGCGGCTCGGCGGGCAGGCCGCCAACCGTCGCCGCGGCGAACACCGCCTCGCCCAGGAACAGCAGCCTCAGTCCGTCCAGGACCGCAGCGTTCCCCCCGGCATCGTCCCCCGAACTTGCCCGGGCCGCCGACCGGCGCATCAACAGGAGCGTGCCCAGCCGGCAGACCGTCGCGACCACCATCAGGGCCAGCGCCGAGCCGAACAGGTCCGGGGCCAGGAAGGCGAGCAGGGTCAGAAGCGCGGCGAGCGCGGCGGCGATGGCAATGATCATGGACCGGCGGCGGCCTTCCCGTTCTGCTGCGCCGGCCGGGCCGGGTCGCGGATCATGTCCCCGTTCATGTCCCCGTTCACGTTCGGGCCATCTCGCGCGAGCCGACGATGAGGCCGATGCCGTGGCAGACCCAGCCGCCCAGCACGATCGCGCCGGCCAGCAGCAGGAACAGGCCGGTCGCCCCGGCGATTCCGCCCATCGACAGCACGTTGCCGGCGAAGGCGAGGATCATGCCGGCGAGATAGACGATGCCGATCGCCTTCCAGAGCTGCGAGCCGACATGGTTGCCGAACCCGATCGCCGTGATCGCGAACCAGATCCAGGCCATGACGGTCGCCAGGCCGGTGATCGCCGACAGCGTGTCGAACGATCCGGAACCGCCGCCCGGCGCCGCGCCCGCCCCGCCGAACAGGAACAGGACCAGGTTGACGGCCATGAGGATCATGATGGTCATGATCGGCGTGTCGGCCCGGCGGTAGCCGAAGGCGTTGAACAGGCCCCTGGTCGTCCAGTAGACGAAGATCATGATGGCGAGATAGAGGACGATCGCCATCGAGAAGGTCGACGTGAACGCCGCGGGGTCGGGACTTTCCTGACCGGCCATTTTCACCATGGTCCCGGCGAGGACGAAGCCCATGACCATAACGGCGACGATCAGGAAGAAGACCATGACCCCGCCGATCCGCACCATATTCGCCGACATGTCGCCCTCGTCCGGTCGTGTCGCCGCCCCTGCCGCGAATCCGGCCGGCGGCCCGGGACAATTCTAACCCGATTCTTTCGATCTGCCCAACGCGCGCGCCGCTTCTACAGCGTCGACATCGCCTCGCCGCCGTCGACGACGATATTCTGGCCGGTGACGTAGCCGGCGTGGACCGAGGCGAGGAAGGCGCACATGGCGCCGAACTCCGCCGGATCGCCGACCCGGCCGGAGGGATTGCCGTCGTAACGGCTCTGCATCTCCTCGTCGAACGGGATGGCCTTGCGCTCGGCCATCGCCGCCACGTTCGAACGCAGCCGGTCGGTATCGAACGGCCCCGGCAGCACGTTGTTGATCGTGACGTTGTGCTTCACCGTCTCGCGCGCCAGCCCGGCGATAAAGCCGGTGAGGCCGGCCCGGGCGCCGTTCGACAGGCCGAGGCCGGGCAAGGGCTTCTTCACGGCGTAGGAGGTGATGTTGAGGACCCGCCCGAAGCGCCGCCCGATCATCGGGTCGATGACCGCCCGGATGAGCAGGATCGGCGTAATCATGTTGGCGTTGCAGGCCCCGGCCCATTCGCCATAGCCCCATTCGCGGAAATCGCCGGCCGGCGGTCCGCCGGCATTGTTGATCAGGATGTCCGGCTCCGGGCAGGCCGCGAGCGCCGCCGCCCTGCCCTCCTCGGTCGTGATGTCGCCCGGCGCCGGCGTCACCGCCCGGCCGGTCGCGGCGGAAATCTCCGCCGCCGTGCGTTCGAGGTCGGCCGCGGTGCGCGCGGTGATCGTCACGCGGGCGCCCTCGCGCGCCAGCGCTTCGGCGCAGGCGCGGCCCAGTCCCTTGCTCGCCGCGCAGACCAGCGCGGTTCTGCCCTCAAGACCCAGATCCATGATTCTCTCCCCCGTCGGAGGCCGCAGGCCGCCCGGCCCCGGCGCTCCGGTTCAACACCTCGGCGGCCAGATCCCGGCCGATCCGGCGCCGTCGTTCCAGCGCCAGCCGGTCGATCCGGTCGACGAAGGACCGGATGGCCGAAAAGGACCGCTCGATGCGCGGCAGGACATAGCCCGCCAGTTCGGGCTGGACCGCGAGCTGGCGGTCGCCGAACTGCTTGCGCATGACGGCTTCGAGCAGCCCGTCGTCCGGCAACGCGATCCCGGCCGCCGGCAGCGCCGCGATGCGCGAGCGCAGGTCCGGCAGTCCGATGCGCCAGGCCCCCGGCACGCTGCGCGCGGTCAAGAGAAGGCTGCCGCCGGCCAGGCGCACGGCGTTGTAGAGATGGAGCAGGGCCTCCTGCCATGCCGGCACCGCGGCCAGCCGCATGTCGATATCCTCCAGCAGCAGGGCGCCGCCCCGCTCCGCCAGTTCGCGGCCCGCTTCGAGGTCGAGCGCGCCGTCGCCCGGCGCGGCGGCGCCGCTGGCCGCGCGCCACACCGCCGCGAGATGGGATTTTCCGCAGCCCTCGGGGCCGTGCAGGATCAGCCCGGCGCCCGGCCAGTCGGGCCAGCGATCGACCCAGCCGACGGCCAGCGCATTGCATTCGGCAACGGCGAAATCCTCGCGCGCCAGCGCCGGCCGGAACGGAAGGTCAAGGGTAAGCTGGCGCGGCCCCGAGATGTTCGGGGACGTGTCCGGGGCGGCGTCCCGGACAGCATCCCGGGCTTTCATTGTTCCCCTTTGCCGTCCGGCGTCCCGCCGCTGTCCCGCACACGTTCGCCGAGCACCCATATGGACTTCGCTTTCCGTCCTGCCCCGCGCTCCTGCTGCAGCAGCAGGCCGAACGCCGGCAGCCGTCCGGCCAGATCGTCCGCATTGCCCCGGTGCGTCAGTGCCAGCTGCGCTTCGCCCCGGGAGAACGCGATCACCCGGTGGCCGGTGACGGACGGGGCGGCAACAAGATTTTCGCGCACCCGGACCCAGGCGGCGAGGTCGTCGAACCGGAGGACGACCCGCGTCGTCGCGACCGGCCCGTCCGGGACGATGACCCGGTCCTTCCAGCGCTCCTGGAGCCAGGCGTCGAGCACGGCCGCCGCGTCCGCCATCGCCGTCCCGCCGCCCGCGGTTATCGGCTCCAGCTCCTCGATGTCGCCGCTGCGCAGGTTGAACAGGGCGGCCACGACCGTCAGCCCGCCGTCTTCGGCCTGCTTGTCAACGCCCTCTTCCGCCTGCTCTCCGGCGCCTGCTTCGCCGCTCTCCCTCGCGCGTTCCTCAGTGCCTTCTTCGCCGCCCTCCCCGGCGCGTTCCTCAGCGCCTTCATCGCCGCCTTCCGGGGCGGATTCATCGGCATCCGCGCCGCCGGGAGCGGCGACGGCAACCAGAACCTGTTTCGCCCCGTAGGCGCCGGCGATCGCCGTCAGGCGTTCCGCGTCCCGTTCGCTCGCCTGGCCGGCGTCGATCGTCTGCAGGTCCTTCAGGTTGCCTTCGGGCAGAACGACCGGAACCAGGCCGGGTTCCCGTTCGGCCGACAGCCAGGCGTCGCGCCACGGGTTCGGGTCGTCCCACAGGATTGCGCCGCTTTCGTCGCGCCAGACCGGCAGGACGAGCACCGGATCGCTGCGCCGCGACGACCAGGCGATTCCCTCGCTCTTCAGGAACGCGCCGACCGTCCCGGGTCGGAAGAGGTAGCTGAGCGCGCCGTCGAAAGAGCGCCCGCCCTTTGTTTTCCGCCGTTTTGCACCCACGACTTCCAGGCCGCGGACCATCGCGCGCGCGGGCTCCGGCGGCACCGGGGGAAGGAATTCGTGATCCCGGGCCGAGGTCAGCCGGCGCAGCAGCCGGTCGAGCGCCGCCGGCGCGGCATTCAGCGCCGCGTCGCGCCGGGCGGCTCCGGCGGATTTACCCTTGCCTTTCGCCGGCACGTCGCGGACCCAGAAGACCGATTCTTCCGCGGCCGCCGGCCCTGCAACCGGAGCGGCCGCGAGCAGAACGGCGGCCGCCGCGAGGGCGGCGGTGCGAAACGGGCGCACGGACGGCAGATTCGGGATCATCGGCGGCGGACTCGGAAAACGGGATTGCCTGAAGCGGGATTGAGAAGCGGGATTGATCTGGGCCGGCGAGCCCGCCTAAACCTAAGCTGAAATCGAAACCGGGGAAACCGCCGTCATCGCTGCAATTCGATACGTTCCAAATCGATACCGTGAGGCCGGAGTCGACGTCGCGGCCGGCGACCAACTGGTCGGACGGATCGCGCCGTTGGCCGAAGCGACCGCGCGGCGGGGCACGATGGGCGGGATCGGCGGATTCGGCGGCCTGTTCGATCTCGCCGAAGCCGGCTATCGCGATCCGGTCCTGGTCGCGGCGACCGACGGAGTCGGCACCAAGCTGCGCATCGCCATCGAGACCGGGCGCCACGCCACGATCGGCATCGACCTCGTCGCCATGTGCGTCAACGACCTGGTCGTCAGCGGCGCCGAGCCGCTGTTCTTCCTGGACTATTTCGGCGCCGGAAATCTGGAGCCCGACGTTGCCGCCGAGGTCGTCGCCGGGATCGCCGAGGGCTGCCGGCAGGCCGGATGCGGCCTGATCGGCGGCGAGACCGCGGAACTGCCCGGCCTCTACGCCCGCGGCGACTACGACCTGGCCGGCTTCGCGGTCGGCGCCGTGGAGCGCGGGCGGCTACTGACCGGCGAATCGGTCGCGCCGGGCGACATCGTGATCGGCCTGGCGTCGGACGGGGTCCATGCCAACGGCTTCTCGCTGGTCCGGATGCTGTGCGCCGAAGCCGGCCTCGGCCGGAGCGATCCCGCGCCATTCGATCCGTCCCGCCCGCTCGGGGAAGCGCTGCTGACGCCGACCCGGATCTACGTCCGCAGCTGCCTGGCCGCAGCGCGGGACTCTGGAGGAGGCGGCGGGGACGCCGAAGGGGGCGGCGGCGTGAAGGCGCTGGCGCACATCACCGGCGGCGGGCTGACCGGGAATATCCCGCGCGTCCTGCCGCCCGGCCTGGGCGTCGACCTGGACGGCGGCGCCTGGACCGTCCCGCCGGTCTTCGGCTGGCTCCGCGAGACCGGCCGGCTCGATCCCGCCGAGATGGCGCAGACATTCAACTGCGGCCTCGGCATGATCGCCATCGCCGCGCCGGCCGCGGCCGCCGGGGCCGAAGCGTTGCTCCGCAGCCACGGCGAAACGGCAATGCGTGTCGGCACGGTCGTGGAGCGCGGCCCGGGCGCGCCGGCGGTGCGGATCGCCGGCTGGGAGGCCGGTTGGGAGGACAAATGGCGCGCCTGAAGACCGGCGTGCTGATTTCCGGGCGCGGCTCCAACATGGCGGCGCTCGCCGAAGCCTGCGCCTACCCCGGCTTTCCGGCGAAAATCGTGCTGGTCCTGTCCAACGAGCCGGGCGCGGCGGGCCTCGGCCGGGCACGGGACTTCGGCATCCCGACGGCGGTCGTCGACCACCGCACTTTCCCGGATCGCGCCGCCTTCGACGCCGCGCTCTCGGCCCGGCTCGAGGCCGCGGGAGCCGAATTCGTCTGCCTCGCCGGCTTCATGCGCCTGCTCACCGCCGGCTTCGTCGAGCGGTGGCGCGACCGGCTGCTCAACATCCACCCGTCGCTGCTGCCCGCATTCCGGGGACTGGACACCCACGAACGCGCGCTGGAGGCGGGCGTCCTGCTGCACGGCTGCACGGTCCATTTTGTGCGGCCGGAGTTGGACGACGGACCGATCGTCATGCAGGCGGCGGTCCCGGTGCTGCCCGGCGATACGGCGGAAAGCCTGGCGACCCGCGTGCTCGAACGGGAGCACCGCGTCTATCCGGCCGCCCTGCGCCTGGTGGCCGAAGGCGCCGTCCGTGTCGAGGGCGGGCGCGTCGTCCACCGCACCGCCTGGCGCAACGACTGCGTGCTGGCCAATCCACCCCATCCTTGAGCACTGCTCTGCAAAGGCTGGAAGTGAGATCAAATCCTCTTGCCCTGCTGTTTGCTTCGCGAAACGAAGGGTCCGATTCCGGAGTCATTGCCTCCGGCGAGGCCTGCTCAGGCAACCCGCCGCTCAAACGGGACAAGTTCGATGTCGTCTTCCCGCTTGCGGGTCTGGGCAATGTCGTAGCTGGTCTGCATCCGCATCAGCGTATCCATCGAAACGCCGAACGCCTTCTCGATCCGGAGCGCCATTTCCGGCGAGAGGCCGGCGCGTTCGTTGAGCAAAGTGGACAGCGCCGGGCGCGTCACCCCAAGCGCCCGCGCGGCCTCGGTCACTGTCAGGCCGAGCGCCTCGACGACCTCGCTCTTTACGAACCCGCCGGGATGGGCGGGGTTCTTCATCCGGATCCCGTGTGACACGCTCATCGCAGCCCCCTAGTGGTAGTCCTCGTAGTCCAGGTCGACAATCTCATCCTCGGTCCGGTCGATCCGGAAAGTGATCCGCCAGTTTTTCGTGACCGACAGGCTCCATACGTCCTTGCGGTCGCCCGCAAGCCGATGCGCCTTCCAGGCCGGGACCGTAAGTAGCTCCTCCTCGCGCTCCATGTCCTGAAGGAAGGACAGGATTCGCCGAAGTTTCGGGACGACCGCGGACTGAAGCGCAGCGGCGCTATCGTCCTCGACGAACCTGCGTAGCCCCTTGTGACGAATATTGCGGATCTTCATTGCTCAGCCTATCGGGGCGGTGTGTCAAGCGTCAAGCCACGCAATACGAATCTTGTTCGCCGCGCAGAAGCGTGGACCGGGCAGCCTGCCGATCGCCGGCAAGGTCTCGCGGAGCGCCGGGGCGCGGGAGACAAAGGAATGACGGAGGTCGTCCAGCCGGACATCCTTCCGTCCGGCCCTTGTCCTTCCGGGGGTTGGCAGACCGGCCGCCGCTTGTGTATAGAGCGCATCCGAAGGGATTTTCCGACCGGCGGGACATGCGGGGAGGCATGCGGCATGGCTGACAACTTCGGCGAAGGCACCGCGTTCTACGAAGAGCACCGCAAGGCGTGGGGCTACTTCACGAAATGGGGCCTGCGCATCGTTATCCTGAGCGCCATCGCCACTGCCCTCGCCTTCTGGCTCGAGGCCTGAACCCGCCGGGCGGCGCAACGCACCCCCGGTGGACGGCACTCGGCAGCGATGGCTAACGTCGTCGCATGGACCCTAATCTCGCCGTTTTCATCGCCGCCGCGATGCTGTTCGTTGCATTGGCCACGCTGATCCTCGGTCTACTCGCTTGGTTGCGTGCCGATCTGCGTCGCCTGGAGGCGCGCATGGCAGCGATGGAGCACGGTCAGGCAAAGCTGGAAGGGCTGCTTGAGGGCCTGCGCGAAGCAATCTCCGGCCGGGTCCACCGCGCCGCCGCCGAATAGCCGGCGCGCCTTCCGACCGGCGGAGCGTGTCTCTATCGGCTGCTTGATTGTGCGAATGGCGCGCTTTCCGGGACCGTACCGCAGTCTTGGATCCTGGAATTTCAGGAGCGCCCTACCCCACGATCTCGACGTCGCTGAAGAAGAAGCGGATTTCCGTCGCCGCGGTCTCCGGCGCGTCGGAGCCGTGGACGGAGTTGCGCTCGATATTTTCCGCGAACAGCTTGCGGATCGTGCCGTCTGCGGCCTCGGCCGGATTCGTCGCGCCCATCACGTCGCGGTAGCGCGCGATGGCGTCCGCGCCCTCCAGCACCTGGACGACGACCGGCCCGGAGGTCATGAAGGCGACCAGGTCGGTGTAGAAGGGGCGCTCGGCGTGGACCGCGTAGAAGCCCTTCGCCTGTTCCTCCGTCATGCGGATGCGGCGCTGGGCGACGATGCACAGGCCGGCATCCTCGATCATCGCGTTGATGGCGCCGGTCAGGTTGCGCGCCGTGGCGTCGGGCTTGACGATCGAGAAGGTCCGTTCGAGGGCCATGGCGCGGCTGCTCCGTGGATGAATGGGGAAAAACGGCGGCGTTCGGGAAACGTGCCGCCGGGTATAGGAATCGCCCGCGGCGCCGTCCATGCGACGGGATGGCGGAAGGGGATTACCCCTTTTTCTCCCAGCCGCGCTCGCCCTGCTGCCAATAGGCGAGGCTGTGGCCGGCGTCCTTCCAGGCCTTCCATTGCGTGCGGGCGTGGGCGACGGCGGCCTCGTCGCGGCCGTCGAACAGGGCGAAGCAGCGGGCGTAGTCGGCAAGCGCGCCGGAGTCCGCGCCGTCGGTCAGGAACAGGAAGGTGGCGCCGTTCGGATTTTCTTCGGCAGTGGTGAGCCACACCGGCTGCTTCTCCGCGTTGCCGTCCGCCGCCGTGCCGTGGGGCAGGAAGCCGGCGTTGCGGTTCGCCGGCCCCCAGCGCCACAGGGCGTCGTCGAGCTGCTTCACCCGCTCCTCCGAGCCGGCCTTCACCACCGCCCGCTTGCCGTGCTCCAGCGTCTTGACCAGAAGCTGCGGCAGCGCGGCTTCCAGCGGTGTGCGCAGCAGATGATAGAAGCCGATCTCGGTCATGCCGCGTTCGGCGCCCTCCACGCCGCCCTTGTGGGATTCCTCTGCAAAGTGGCGCCGTGGAATCCCCCTCCCCTTGGGGGAGGGGCCAGGGGAGGGGTCGCCCGCCGCCTCACTGCCGTCCGATTCGGCACCGATCCGGCCGCCCCATACCCCTCCCCCTTGAGCAACCGGGCACATAGGTAACAGTTCTGACCGGAGACATGGGTGACAGGTTTCAATTTTTGTTCATGTTGAGTTAAGAGGGTGTTTTGGTTGTTGGGCCGGTGGACTTGTGGGTAACCCCTTGGGGTTATCCACAAGTCCACGGGCCTTTTTGGGTCGGTGCAGGCGGTCGCCGCGATGATCGACGAGGCCGAGATCGATGGGGCCGTAGCGGACCTGCCAGAGCCCTTCGTCGTTCTGGATGAGCGCGACGGCCTCGCCGGCGAGCGCCTGGTTGACGTAGAGGAGGTTGCCCTTCCACTTGATCTCGCCGCTGCGGCGCACGCGGCGTCGCTCGGCGTCGTCCGGACAGGGCGGTTCGCGCAGCACGCCGTCCCAGCGCCGTGCGGCGGGACGGTAGTGCTCGGCCGGGGTGTCGTGATCGAGCGCGGCATGGGGGCGCTCGAAATTGTAGAGCCGCTGGAAATCGCGAAACCGCCCGGCCTGCCGGCGCAGGTCCGGCGCCGGCGGGCTCGCCGTCTCCTGTTTGAGCGTCAGATGCAGACGCTCGTGGCGGCCGTTCTGCTGCGGCTTTGCCGGCGCGATGCGCTCGGGCCGCACGCCGGCCTTGATCGCCAGAACCGAAAGCCGCGACAGGCCGCCGGCGCCGGTCGAGGCGAACGGCGGCCCGTTGTCCGAGCGCAGCGCCACGGGCAGGCCATACTCGCGCAAGGCGGCGTCCAGGATCGGCCAGACATGGTCGGTATCGGCGCGCGCCACCGCCTGGCAGCGCAGAAGATAGCGGCTGTGCGCATCCGACAGGGTCAACGGCTCGCACCGCGCCCCGTCGCCGGTCCGGAACCAGCCCTTGAAATCGATGCACCACACGTCATTGGCCTGCGCGCACGCCGCAAACGGCGCCGAGCGGGGCGGCGCGCGACGGCGCAGGCGGCGCTTCACCGTCAGACCCTCGCGGTCGAGCAGGGCCCCGATCGTGCTCGCCGCCGGCCAGGCGACGCCCGGATCGTGACGCTGCAGCCACGCCCGCACCTTCACCGGACCCCAGCTCGGATGCCGCCGCCGGACCGCCAGGCACGACTGAGCAATCTCCCCGGACAACGACTGCGGACGGCGCAGCGGCGCGCGCGAGCGGTCCGAAAGCCCCGGGACGCCTTCCCGCCGATAGCGCCCAAGCCACTTGTACCCGACGCCACGGCTCACCCCGAACCGCCGGCAAATCGCGGCCATCGATTCCTCGCCCGCCTCAACCGCCATCACAAAACGCATCCGTTCATCCACAGCACAGGTCTCCTTCCAAACCATCGGCAAGGCCCTCCTCGCCGATCATCTGACCTGTCACCCATGTCCCCGGTCTAGACTGTTACCCATGTAGCCGGTTTGCACCCCCTAACCCCCTCCCCCAAGGGGAGGGGGGACGCGCTGCTTTCCCTATCGACTCCCGTTTGCAGCATTTGCAGAAGGACCGTGTAAGGTCTGAAACCCTCCCCTATCCCTCGTAATGCTCCGCCACCAGGCGGTCGAGCAGCTGGACACCGAAGCCGGTGCCGCCCTTGGGCACGGTCGGCCTGTCCTTCTTGCTCCAGGTCACGCCGGCGATGTCGAGATGGGCCCAGGGCACGTCGTTGACGAAGCGCTGCAGGAACTGGGCCGCCGTGATGCTGCCGGCGCCACGCCCGCCGATATTCTTCATGTCCGCCGCGTCGCTGGCCAGCTCCTTGTCGTAGGCCTCGCCCAGCGGCATGCGCCAGGCGCGCTCGCCAACCGCCCTGCCGGCAGCGGCGATCCGGTCGGCCAGCTCGTCATTGTTGGAGAACAGGCCGCAATTCTCGTTGCCCAGCGCGATGATGATCGCGCCGGTGAGGGTCGCCAGGTCGATCATGAATTTCGGCTTGAAGCGGTCCTGGGCGTACCAGAGCGCGTCGGCCAGCACGAGCCGGCCCTCGGCGTCGGTATTGAGCACTTCGACGGTCTGGCCCGACATGGAGGTCACGATGTCGCCGGGCCGCTGGGCCGCGCCGGACGGCATGTTCTCGACCAGGCCGGCGACGCCGACGGCGTTGCATTTCGCCTTGCGTCCGGCCAGCGCCTTCATCAGGCCGATAACGACGCCGGAGCCGCCCATGTCCCACTTCATGTCTTCCATGCCGGCCGCCGGCTTGATCGAGATGCCGCCGGTATCGAAGGTGACGCCCTTGCCGATAAAGGCGACCGGCTGGTCCTTGTCGCCGCCGCCCTGCCACTGCATGACCAGCAGCTTGGATTCGCGCACGCTGCCCTGGCCGACGCCGAGCAGCGAGCCCATGCCGAGTTCGCGCATGGCGTCCTCGCCCAGCACCTCGACCTCGACGCCGAGCTCGCGCAGGGCCTCGCCTTGGGCCGCCAGGGTTTCCGGGTACATGATGTTGGGCGGCTCCGAGACCAGGTCGCGGGTCAGGAACACGCCGTCGGCCAGTCGGTCCAGCGGCTTGAACGCCTTGCGCGCCGCCGCGGCGTCGGGCGCGCCGACGGTCAGGCCGGCGAGCGTCGGCTTCCGGTCGGCCTTCTCCTTGGTGCGGTAGCGGTCGAAGCGGTAGCTGCGCAGCCGGGCGCCGAAGCCGGCCCGCGCCGCCGCCTCGGCGCCGCCGATCTTGCCGCCCTCGACCGGGTCGAGCAGCAGGACCGCGGATTTTGCGCCGGCGCCGTTCAGGGCCGCGACCGCGCGCCCGCCGGCATTCTGCGCCGCCAGACCGTCGAATTCCGCCGCCTTGCCCAGGCCGAGCAGGATCACCCGCTCCCAGCGGCCGCCGCCAGGGCTGGGCAGGACCAGCGCATCGCCTCCGCCGCCCTTGAAGCGGCTGGCCGCCATGGCGCGCGAGACGGCGCCGTCCAGCGCCTTGTCCGCCGCTGCGGCCGAGGCAGACAGCGTCTTGTCCTTCAGGGCGAAGACGACCAGGGAGCCGTCTTTCGGCAAATCGAGCTTGCTGAAACGGATTTTCATGCGCGGATACCTGTCGGAGGAGAGCGTGAAGGACCAGCGGCCTCATACTTAATCGGCCCGCCGCCCCGGCGCAATCGACGGGCGGCGGAATGCGTCTCGCTAAAACCGACAAACGACCACAAAACATAGACCGGTGGGCTGGCGCACCGGCATCGGTGCGATATTGTAGGGGAGGGTTTCAAACCCTCCCCTACAGCAACATTGAGCAGCCTGTGCCATGTTCGATCCGGACGCCGTCGCCGCCATCGACATCCACACCCATGCCGAGGAGCCGTGCGGCACCCATGCCGACGACGGCTATGCCGAGTTCCAGGCCGGGATGCAGAAATATTTCCGGACCGGGCGCGACTGGCCGCCGGCGATCGACGAGACCGCGGCCTATTTCCGCCAACGCAACATCGGCGCGGTGATCTTCGCCGTCGATTGCGAGCGCGAGACCGGCTTTCGACGCTACGACAACGAGCAGATTGCCGAGGAAGCCGCGAAACATGCCGATATCCTGATCCCCTTCGCCAGCATCGATCCGGCCAAGGGGAAACTGGGCGCGCGCGAGGCGCGCCGGCTGGTCGAGCATTTCGGCATGCGCGGCTTCAAGTTCCACCCGACCATGCAGGGCTTCTATCCGAACGACCGCAGCGCCTATGTGCTCTACGAGGCGATCGCCGAGGCCGGCGTGCCGGCGCTGTTCCATACCGGCCAAACCGGGGTCGGCGCCGGGATGCCCGGCGGCATGGGCATGAAGCTGAAATATTCCAACCCGATGTATCTGGACGATGTCGCGGCGGATTTCCCGGAGATGACCATCGTGCTCGCCCACCCCTCCTTCCCGTGGCAGGAGGAGGCGCTTTCGGTCGCGACCCACAAGCCCAACGTCTATATCGACCTGTCGGGCTGGTCGCCGAAATATTTCCCGCCGATCCTGGTGCGCTATGCCAATTCGCTCTTGCGCCACAAGGTGCTGTTCGGCTCCGACTGGCCGGCCATCACACCGGATCGCTGGCTTACCGATTTCGAAACCCTGAACATAAAGGAAGAGGTCAAGCCGCTGATTTTGAAGGAGAATGCGCGGAAGGTCCTGGGGATCTAGGCTACACACGCAACAACAACCGACAACTGGAGCCATGACCGCTGCGCGCGAACTCCCCGAACTCACCGTCTACATCGACGTCAAGAGCCCCTATGCCTATCTCGCCATGGAGCCGACCCGGGCGCTGGCGGCGGACTTCGGCATCGAGCCGGTCTGGAAGCCCTATACGCTGGAAATCCCGGATTTCCTGGGCGCGGTCAGGACCCGCAACGACCATCAGTGGCGCAGGGTCCGCTACGCCTACATGGACGTAAGGCGGATTGCCAACACGCGCGGGCTGACCGTTTACGGCCCGCAGAAGATCTTCGACAGCTCCGTCGTGCATATCGGCATGCTGCGCGCCCAGGACCACGGCCGCTTCGAGCCCTACATCGACCGCGTGTTCCTGCGCTTCTGGAAACGCGAACTGGAGATCGGGGACTCGGCTGCGGTCGCCGCAATTCTGGACGAGGCCGGCGTGCCGTCGGCCGGCTTCGCCGAATGGGCGCAGGGCGAGGGCCGCCGGCGCCACGACGCGCTGTGCCGCGAGGCCGAGGCGCTCGGCGTGTTCGGCGTGCCGACCTTCGTGTTCCGGGGCGAGCTGTTCTGGGGCAGCGAACGCCTCGACATGCTGCGCGCGCGGATCGAGGAGACGCTGGCGGCGTAGCGGTGCTTCGCGGCCGGCGTCCAGGCTAATTCGCGGAAGAGCCCGGATTGCACGGGCAGTCGGTGAAGACTGCGAACGCCGCTCGTTCGTTAATCCAGATAACAACAATGCCGCCCCGGACCTGTTCCGGGGCCCAGGGCCGATCCGAAAGGCGTTTGCCTGTGGCCCTGGTCCCCGGATCGTCGCTGCGCTCCGTCCGGGGTGGCAAAGGTGGGATGGGTGGTAATGTCGGTTATCGCAACGGCAGTGGGCCGCAGACGCATCGTCACAGACACAATCCCCTCTACAAACTTGCCCGCGCGGCGACGCCTGCTCTATGGAGGGCTGCCCGGCCCGGCCGGGGCGCAACGAACGGGAGGAAACGCCAGATGACCGTCCGGTCGCTCGAAGACAAGATCCGGTCGATCGGCAACCCGGTCGACATGCTGCGCAACGCCGCCGCAGGCCCGTACCAGTTTCCGATCCAGTCCGAGTTCTCCAACTGGCGCGACGAGCAGGAGGCCTGGCGCCGGACCGCCGTCCTGTTCGACCAGTCGTTCCACATGACGGATCTCTATGTCGAAGGACCCGACACCCGCCGGCTGGTCGAGTACATCACCGCCAACGCGGCGACCAACTGGCGCCGCAACGTTGCCAAGCAGTTCGTCGCCTGCACGCCGAGCGGCTATTTCGTCGGCGACGCGATCCTGTTCATCCTCGAGGAGAACCAGGTCAACATCGTGAACAAGCCGATCACGCGCAACTGGGTCGTCTATCATGCGGAAAATGGCGGTTTCGACGTCGCGCTGACCACCGACGACCGGGCGCTCGACAACCGGGGCCGCCGGCTGGGCTACCGCTTCGAGGTCCAGGGCCCGAACGCCTGGGCGATCCTCGAAAAGGTCAACGGCGGCCCGATCGAAGGCATCAAATTCTTCCGCATGGGCGAGATCAATGTTGCCGGGCGACGGGTCCGCGCGCTGCGCCACGGCATGGCCGGCGAAGCCGGGCTGGAACTGTTCGGCCCGTTCGAGGATCACGGCCTGATCCGGGACACGCTGCTCGAAGCAGGGCAGGAATTCGGCCTGCTGCCGGCCGGCTCGCGGACCTATTCGACCGTTGCCCACGAAAGCGGCTGGTTCCCTTCGCCGATGCCGGCGATCTATTCCGGCGAAGACCTGAAGCCCTACCGGGAATGGCTGCCCGCCGACGGGTTCGAGGCCTCGATCTCGCTCGGCGGCAGCCTCGTCAGCAGCAATGTCGAGGACTACTACCTGACGCCGTACGACCTCGGATACGGCCATATCGTGAAGTTCGATCACGATTACATCGGCCGCAGCGCGCTGGAGGCGATGAACGACCGCCCCCACAAGCGCAAGATGACGCTGCGCTGGAACAAGGACGACGTGGTGCGCGTCTTCGCCAGCCTGTTCAACGAGGGCGACCGGTTCAAGTACCTGGACATCCCGGCCTCGCACTACGCCACCCTGCCCTACGACCTGGTGACCCACGAGGGGCGGCCCGCCGGCATTTCCCACTACCCGGTCTACAGCTCCAACGTGCGCGCCTGGATCTCGCTGGCGCTGCTCGACGAGGCCGCGGCCCGGCCCGGCGCCGAAGTCAGCGTGCTCTGGGGCGAGCCCGACGGCGGCACCGCCAAGCCCACCGTCGAACGCCACGTCCAGACCGAGGTCCGCGCCACGGTCGAGCCCTGCCCGATCTCGCTCACCGCGCGGACGGACTACCGGGCGTAGCCGCCGGCGAAGGATCGGCTTCACCTTTCGGAACGCCCTTCGGAACGCCGGCCGTGACTCGCACCCGATGACCTACGCGCCACCCGCCAGCGCCCTGCCCGCCGAAGCGCCGCCGAAGCGCCGCTACGACGTCGTGATCGTCGGCGGCGCGATGTACGGTTCGTCGATCGCCTGGTGGCTCATGCGCAATCCGGATTTCGACGGTTCCGTCCTCGTCGTGGAGCGCAACCCGACTTACGAATTTACATCAACGGCGCACACCAACTCCTGCATGCGGCAGCAGTTTTCCAGCGCGGCAAACATCCGCGTCTCCCAGTTCGCGGCCGAGTTCGTGAAGAATTTCCGCCACTGGATGGACGACGACCCGCGGGTGCCGGACGTCGCGCTCGTCAGCACCGGCTATCTGTATCTGGCCGACAACGAGAGCTTCGCGGCAGGGTTGCGCGAGGCGCAGAAGATCCAGGCGGCCAGCGGCGCCGGAACCCGGCACATGACCCGGGCGGAGATCGCCGCCGAATATCCGTTCTACAATCTCGACGACATCGTCGCCGCCAACCACAACCCGGTCGACGAAGGGTTCTTCGAGGGCGCGACCCTGTTCGAATGGTGGCGGCGCAATGCGCGCGAACGCGGCGCCGACTATGTCGCCAACGAGGTGGTCGCCATGACGCTGAACCCGGCCGGCACGGCGGTCGACAGCGTGACGCTGAAATCCGGCGAGGAGATCGCCTGCGGCACGGTGGTCAACGCCTCGGGGCCGCGGGCGGCGCGGACTGCCCGCATGGCCGGGATCGAACACCTGCCGGTCGAGCCGCGCAAGCGCTACAGCTACGCCTTCGCTGCGGAAAAGCCCGTCGACCGGCCGCTGCCGCTGACCATCAACCCGTCCGGCGTGCACGTCCGCTCGGACGGCGCCAACTATCTCGCCGGCTGCGCGCCGGACCCCAATGCAGATCCGCCGGTCGATCCCGACGACTTCGTCCAGGACCATTCCCTGTGGGAGCGCAAGGTGTGGCCGGCGCTGATGGACCGGATCCCGCAGTTCGACGCGCTGCGGCTGCTCAACTCGTGGGCCGGCCACTACGCCTATAACACCTTCGACCACAACGCGATCCTCGGGCCGCATACCGAGGTCGCCAATTTCATCTTCGCCAACGGCTTTACCGGCCACGGCTTCCAGCAGTCGCCGGCGATGGGTCGGGGCACGGCGGAATGGATCCTCTACGGCGAGTTCCGCGCCATCGACCTCGGCCCGTTCCTTTACCGCCGCATCCCCGAAGGCCGCCCGTTCGTCGAGAGCGCGGTGATCTAGCGCCCGGTGCGGCGTCCCTCGATACGGCGCTGACGCGCCTACTCGGGATGAGGGTAATTTCTCACAACATCTCTCACCCTCGTCCTGAGCAGCCCCGGAATTAATCCGGGGCGTATCGAAGGGTGCCGCATCGGCCCGGAATCGTAGGGGAGGGTTTGAGCAACCGGTTACATGGGTGACACTATGGACCGGTTACATGGGTAACAGAGTTTTCGGTTTGTTTCGCTTTCGGGCGGCCCGGCCGGGCCGGAGACAGGTACCGGCTCGCACCCCTACCGCTTGCCCTCGCGCTCCAGCCTGCGGCGGATCTTGCGCCATTCGCGCAGGGCCCTGCGGTGCTGCCGGTAGGTTTTCGAAAACACATGGCCGCCGGTGCCGTCGGCGACGAAATAGAGCTCGTCATGCGCCATCGGCCGGACTGCTGCCTCAATCGCCTTGCGGCCGGGATTGGCGATCGGCGTCGGCGGCAGGCCGAAATGGACGTAGGTGTTCCAGCGGTGCGGCGTCTTCAGGTCCTTGCGCAGCAGCCGGCGGCCGAGCGAAGCCTTGCCGCCGGTCAGGCCGTAGATCACCGTCGGGTCGGTCTCCAGCTTCATGCCGCGGCGCAGCCGGTTGACGAAGACGCCCGCGATGCGCGCCCGCTCGCCCGGTTTGCCGGTCTCCTTCTCCACGATCGACGCCAGGACCAGGGCTTCGCCCTTCCAGCGCAGCGGCAGGTTCGGGGCCCGCTCCGCCCAGGCCCGGTCCAGTGCCTCGGTCATCGCCGCCTGCATGCGCAGGACGATCGCGTCGCGCGCCTCGCCCCTGGCGAACAGGTAGGTGTCCGGCATCAGGGCGCCTTCCGCGGGCTTCAGCGTGATCGGACCGGTCAGGTCCCGGGTCCGGCGGATGCGCTCCAGGGTCTGCCAGGTCGTCAGGCCTTCGGGAATCGTCAGGCGGCGCAGCACCGTTCGCCCGGCGATGACGATGCCGAGCGCCACGCGCTGGCTGACCCGGGGCGGAAAGCGGTATTCGCCCGCCTTGATCCGCCGGTCGGCGCCGAGGATCTGCGCCCAGATCCGGAACAGGGCGGGGTCGCGGATCACGCCGGCCTGCGTCATCTCGCGGATCACATGGTCCAGGCCGACGCCCTTCGGCACGTCGATCGACGCCGCCGCCGGCAGCGGGCCGTCCCGCGTGAAGGCATGGAAGGCGTAGCCGACCGCCGCCGCCGCCAGAAGGATCGACAGCGCGAGGATGGCAACAGCCCATTTCAGGTAGCGCTCCATGCCTTCCCGCCTGGCGGCTGTTCGCTCCCGGACCTCCGAAACTAGGGTGCGGCGGTGAAGAGCAGGGACGCGTTGGTGCCGCCGAAGCCGAACGAGTTCGACAGGGCGTGGCGGATCGGCCGCTCCTTCGCCTCATGGGCCGCCAAGTCGATATCGCAGCCGTCGGACGGATTGTCGAGATTGAGCGTCGGCGGCGCGACCTGGTGCTTCAGGGCCAGGACGGAAAAGATCGCCTCGACACTGCCGGCGGCGCCCAGCAGATGGCCGATCGCCGACTTGGTCGACGACATGGTCAGCGCGTAGGAGTGGTCGCCGAACAGCCGCTTGACCGCGCCCAGCTCGATCTCGTCGCCGAGCGGCGTCGAGGTGCCGTGGGCGTTGATATAGTCGATATCGTCCAGGTTCAGCTTTGCCCGGCGCACGGCGTTGCGCATGGAACGGTAGCCGCCGTCGCCGTCCTCGGCCGGCGCCGTGATGTGATGGGCGTCGCCCGACAGGCCGTAGCCGACGATCTCGGCATGGATGTCGGCGCCGCGCCGCCGCGCGTGCTCGTATTCCTCGAGGATGACGATGCCGGCGCCCTCGCCCATCACGAAGCCGTCGCGGTCCCGGTCCCACGGCCGCGACGCGCGCACGGGCTCGTCGTTGAAACCGGTCGACATGGCCCGGGCGGCGCAGAAACCGGCCATGCCCAGGCGGCACACGGCCGCCTCGGTGCCGCCGGCGACCATCACGTCGGCGTCGTCGAGCATGATCAGCCGCGCCGCATCGCCGATGGCGTGCGCCCCGGTCGAGCAGGCCGTGACCACGGAATGGTTCGGCCCCTTGAAGCCGTATTTGATCGAAACGTGGCCCGAGGCCTCGTTGATCAGCGCCGAGGGGATGAAAAAGGGCGAAATGCGCCGCGGTCCGCGCTCGTGCAGGACGATCGAACCGTCGTAGATCGTCTCGAGCCCGCCGATGCCCGAGCCGATGAGGACGCCGGCGCGGTCGCGGTCCTCCTCGGTGTCGGCGGTCCATCCGGCGTCGGCGATCGCCTGTTCCGCCGCCGCGATGGCGTAGACGATGAAATTGTCGATCTTTCTGAGATCCTTGCGCGGAATCGTATCTTCGGCGGCGAAGGGCGTCACGTAGTCCGGGGCGCTGCCCGGCGCCTCTCCGAGGTCCGGGCGCGGCACCTGGCCGGCGACCCGGCACGGCAGGTCTGACACGTCGAAGCGCGTGACCGCCCGGATGCCGGAGCGGCCGCTGACGAGATTGTCCCACGTCTCCGCGACCGTCACGCCGAGGGGCGTGGTCAGGCCGATGCCGGTAACGACGACGCGCCTCATTTGTCCATCCCTCCGGAATGCCGGGCCCGGTCAGGACGCGGCAACGCGCCCGGCGCCGGAGCGGCTGGAGCGGGCTCTTTCCGAAGTTTGACGGGCATCCGCCGGGCCCCTTCGGCGCATCGGGGGGCGGCGCAGGGTTTCATTTCCGGATCGGGCCCGGATCAGGACTTCATTTCGGCGATGAAGTCGATGGCGTCCTTGACGGTCGTGATCTTCTCGGCGGCATCGTCGGGAATTTCGATGTCGAACTCTTCTTCGAACGCCATGACGAGTTCGACCGTGTCGAGGCTGTCCGCGCCGAGATCGTCGATGAAGCTTGCGTCCTCGGACACCTTGGCCTCGTCGACGCCCAGATGTTCGACAACGATACTCTTCACGCGATCCGCAACGTCGCTCATGGGACTCTTTCCTTGAAACGTTTCCGATTGCCCGGTGCCGGGCGGAACCTGTGCAACGGGCGCCCGGACCGGAAGGCTCCGACATGCGCGCCCGGAAATGCGCGTTGGGGCAACCGCCCGCCACGCGCCTTTTGACGCGGAAATTGCAGCCGTTCCGAACCGACGGCCGACCAGCCATCCGGCTCGTTCCGGCAATCCGTTATCACAGTCCGTTATCACAGGGCGGCGGCGTTGACCAGCGGCCCCATGATGCGCCGCCGGGCGTCTGCAGGGCGGCCGGATCGCGCGCCGAAATAGAAATCGATTCAAAATCCATGTGACAATAAGTCCATACCAAAAAAAATGCCTGTATGTGGCAAAAATCACACAACTTCGCCGAAATTCTGCTACAAAGGGGTGGCCAGACACATTGCATATGACCTCCGTCATCTCCCCCAACAGTGTGTCTGACACCGAAGACTCGGGGCCCCGCTGGAATGCCGGCGGGGCTTTTTCTTGCCCGAACCGCCCCAATTCTCCGCCGGACGGACGGCCGTGACAACGCCGGTCCTTGGCGTCGCGTTCGCAATGCACATATCCGCTTTCGATACCCGCCTCCGGATTTCCCGCATGCGCCGTCCGATCCGAACCGCCTCCCGCCTGCTGCTCGCCGCCCTGGCCGCACCGTTCCTCGCCGTACCGTTCCTGGGGGCCGCGCCGGCGCTGGCCCAATCCTTCGACTCCAGCGCGGGTCCGCTCAGGGTCGTCACCGTCGCCCGCGGCCTGGAGCATCCGTGGTCGCTGGCCTTCCTGCCGTCCGGCAGGATGCTGGTCACCGAACGGCCCGGGCGGCTGCGCATCGTCACGCGCAACGGCGGGCTCGGGGCGCCGGTCCGCGGCGTGCCCAAGGTCGCGGCGCGCGGCCAGGGCGGACTGCTCGACGTCGTCACCGATACGGATTTCGCCCGGAACCGGACGATCTTCCTCTCCTATTCCGAACCGGGCTCGGGCGGCGCCGGGACCGCCGTGGCGCGCGCCCGGCTCGACGGCAACCGGCTCGCCGATCTGAAAGTCATCTTCCGCATGACGCCGAAATCGCGCGGCGGCCGGCATTTCGGCTCGCGCATCGTCATCGCGCGCGACGGCACCCTCTTCGTCACCCTCGGCGAGCGTGGCGAGCGGCGGCGCACCCAGGACACGAGCATCCATCGCGGCCAGGTGATCCGCATCGGCAAGGACGGTTCGATCCCGAAGGACAACCCCGTCGTCGGCCGCAAGGGGTTCCGACCGGAGATCTGGTCCTACGGCCATCGCAACCCGCAGGGGGCGGCGCTCCATCCGGCGACCGGCCGGCTCTGGATTCACGAGCATGGCGCGCGCGGCGGCGACGAGGTGAACGTCCCGCAGCCCGGCCGCAACTATGGCTGGCCGGTCATCGCCTACGGCCGCCATTACTGGGGCACTAGGATCGGCGAGGGCACGCACAAGCCGGGCCTCGAGCAGCCGGTCCACTACTGGGATCCGTCGATCGCGCCGTCCGGCCTCGCTTTCGTCACTGGTCCGGTCTTCGGGGCGTGGCGCGGCGACATGCTGGTCGGCGCGCTCAGTTTCCGGATGCTGGTCCGGCTGCGCTTCGACGGCATGCGGCTGGTGCGCGAGGAACGGCTGCTCGAAGAGCTCGACGAACGGATCCGCGACGTCCGGATCGGGCCGCGCGGTTATATCTGGCTGTTGACCGACAGCGACGACGGCCGGGTGCTCCGCGTCGAACCGGCGCGCTGAACGCAGGTCGCCCAGGCACGTTGCAGGCCGGCTACGGCGCAGCCTGCTCGCTGTAGCTCACGCAGATTTTAGTGCTGTCCGCAACGGAAAGCGGATCGCCCGTCAGCCCGCAGCGGTGGATATCCGGTGCGAAGCTGTTGCGGCAGAAATGCGTGCAATCCGTGCACACGCCGTAATCGAGACCGCCGCTCTTGGCCTGCAGGCAATCGACGACGCGGTCCAGGAACCGGCTGGCGTCGTCCAGCTCGTCGCCGAGCGCGCCGGCAACCGATGCGACGCAATGCAGCGGGTCGTTCTCCAGCGCCGCATTGCCCTCGCCGGTCAGTTCGAGCAGGACGGCCCGCCTGTCGCGGCCGTTGGTTGCGCGGCCGATCATCCCCTTGGCTTCAAGCGCCTTGATGGTCTGCGACATCGTCCCGCGCGTGGTGCCGAGATAATCGCTGATTGCCGTGGGCGTGCGCGAATAGCGGTTGGCGCGCCCGAGATAGCGGAGAACCGCCCATTGCGCCGGGTTGAGGCCGTCGGAAAACTGCAGGCAATGGACCGCCCGGCCGAGCCGGTCGACCAGACTTGTCATGCGGTCGACGGATGGATCGCCGCCGGGTTTACCGTCGCCGTCCGTACAAGGATCGCAGCCGTTGGCGGCGCTTCCGTTGGAGGCCGGCGCGGATCGTTGGGAAGCCTGTGCAGACGGCATGCCGCTCATGGGTCCGAAACTAGGAACCGGCAATTCAATGTCGAGTCGATAATTTTGGGCTTGTAATTTTATTGCGCATAATATATTGTCGAGTCGAAATCACCTGAAAACCCGGGAAATCGGAAAGGTTGCGGTAGCCCCATGGCTTACGCAGACTCTGCTGCAACGGAACGGAGCAATCGGCGCTATATCTCGGCGGCGATGGATGCGCCTGTCCTGGAGCGGGAATACGAGGTCGAGCTCGCCCGGCGCTGGAACGACAAGCGCGACGAGCGGGCCATGCACGAGATCGTCGAGGCGCATGCCCGCCTCGTCGTACGGATCGCTGCCGGCTTCCGGTCCAGCGGCCTGCCGATGGCCGACCTCATGCAGGAAGGCAATATCGGACTGATGGAAGCGGTCGAGCGCTTCGACCACGAGCGCGAGGTGCGCTTCTCGACCTATGCGTCCTGGTGGATCGTCGCTTCGATCCAGAACTACATCCTGCGCAATTCCTCGATCGTGCGCGCGGCGACCACGCCGAAGCAGCGCCGGCTGTTCTTCAACCTGCGCCGGCTGCGCGCGCAGCTCAGCACCGGTTTCGACGGCCAGTTGACGACCGACGAGCGGCAGATCATCGCCGACAAGCTGGACGTCACGGTGGCCGACGTCGAACGGATGGAGTTGCATCTCACCCGCCCGGACCAGTCGCTGAACGCTGTGATCGGCCTGGAGGACGACGGCGCCCAGTTCCAGGACCTGCTGGAGGACACCGGCCCCGGCCCGGAAGAGCTCGCCGCCAACGCTAGCGGCCGGCGCACGCGGAAAAAGTGGCTGGAAAGCGCGCTCGACAAGCTGACGCCGCGCGAGAGGCGCATCATCGTCCGCCGTTTTCTCGAAGAGGACAAGAGCACCCTTGCCGAGATCGGCGTCGAGTTCGGCGTGAGCAAGGAACGGATCCGCCAGATCGAGAGCCGGGCGCTGCAGAAGATGCACGCCTCGCTGGCCCAGATGGGCGGCTCGCCGAAGGATCTGTTCGACAGCTGATTGCCTGGCCCGCCCTGCCGGCTGCCGCACGGCGCCCGGCAGGGCGCACGCCGCCGCGCTCCCTTCCGCTTCCCCTTCCCTTCTGCGGTGAATCCGGTAGACCCGGACCGGAATTGGCCGGGAAACGCGCGGGATTGACGGGACGGCGCAAATACCCGATCTTGTTGCCTGCCTTAAGGCTATCGCTATATCTTGATGGCCTGCGTATTCGGAGAATGGAAATGAGACGATTCAAGCGCGTCGCGCCGGTCTTCGCACTGGTAATCGCAGGCGGTCTGTTGAGCGCCTGCGACAACAAGGAGGCCCTGGACAAGCTGGCCGGCCAGATCGAAGCCGCCAAGGGCGAGATCGCAGCGGCGTCCAAGGGGCTGGGCGAGCGGCTCAAGAAGGGTATGGCGGAACTGGACACCAGGATCGGCGCTGCGGCCGGCAAGGCGGACAAGGCAGCCGCTGCGGCAGCGGCCAACGCCGCCGCGGCCGCCGCCAATGCCGGCAAGGCCGGCGCGCTCGACGATGCCACAAAGGCGCTCGGCGCCGGGGTCGACGAGGTCAAGGCCCAGCTCGGCGCGTCGAGCAAGGCCCTGGGCGCCTCGGTCGACAAAGTATCGGCCGAGGTCGGCGCGCTCACGGCGGCAGTCAAGTCGCTGGGCGCGACGGTCGAAAAGAACCAGGCCCGGGTCGGCGCGGTCGATGGCGCCGCCAAATCCCTGGCCGCCGCCGTCGGGAAGGTCGAATCCCAGGTCGCAGCGGTCGGACAGGCGACGAATTCCCTGAATGCCGCGCTCGAAAAGATCCAGGCCCAGGTCGGCAGCGTCGGCGACAGCGCCATGGCCGAAGCGAAGAAAGCGGCGGCGCAGCGGCAGGCGCGGGCGAAGAGCGTCGACGATGCCTTGAAGAAGATGGCCGGCCAAATGGCCGAAGCAGAGAGCCGCGCCGCACAGGCGGCCCGGGACGCTGCGACCGGTGCGGCGCAATCCGCCGCCGATCTGAAGAAACAGATCGACGCGCTGGCGGCGCGCCTCGCCGCGGCCGAAGACAAGCTGAAGGCGCCGGCGCAGAACTAGGATCCGGCCATGCCCGCTTCCGGCCGGGCGGCGGCTGAAACCCGCCCGGACTGGCCGGGCTACTACGCGGCCACGGCCGATCGACCGCCGCGCCGGACAACGCTGACGGCGCTCGCCGCACGCCGGGGCGGGTCCGGCTTGGATTCCGCAGTCGACCTGGGCTGCGGCGGCGGCCGCGATACCGTTGCGCTGCTGGAAGCCGGACTTGCGGTGCTGGCCCTCGACAGGGCGCCCGAGGCAGGCGCAGCGTTGCAGGCCCGTTTCCCGGCCGCCTGGGACCGGGGGCAACTGACCTTTCGCCGGGCCGACCTGTCGGCCGCGGACCTGGGTCTGCCGCCGTCCGGCCTCGTCAACGCCAGCTTCTGCCTGCCGCTGTGCCCGCCGGACCGCTTCGACGGCCTATGGTCGCAGATTGCGCGGGCGGTCGTCCCGGGCGGGCTGTTCGCCGGCCATCTCTTCGGTCCGAACGACAGCTGGGCGCGGCGCGGCGACGGCCTGACAATCCATGCGCGCGACGATGTCGACGCGCGGTTCATTGGCTGGGACGTGCTGCTGATCGACGAAGAGGAGGCCGATTCGATCACGCCCAGGGGCGAGGCCAAGCACTGGCATGTCTTCCACATCGTCGCCCGGAAGCCGGCCTGACATGCGTCCGGCATCAGTCCGTAACAATCGCGCCGGCCGGGCCGTGCGGCGCCTCGTCCTGCCGCTCGCCTTCCTGGTGGGCCTGGTCTGCGCCGCCGCCGCGGAACCGGCTGCCGCAAAGTGCCGGAAGGGTGAATGCTGGGGCGCCATCGCGTTCAGCCGGCTGACCGGATACTGGGTCTATTCGATGAACCATCCGGCCAGGGTCTCGGCGCGCAGCCGCGCGTGGCTGATGTGCGAGAAACGCTGTACGAACGTCGTGACGGTGAAGAACGGTTGCCTGGCCCTGTTCGTGACGCCCAAGGGCCGCTACGCCATCGCGGACGGCCCGACGGCGGACAAGGCGACCGTCGCGGCCCGCCGGAATTGCCGGGCCAAACACGCCAAATGCCTGTTCCGCATCGCCCGGTGCACGGCGGATTTCGAGGAACTGAAACGCCGAGCCATCGAAAAAGAACGAAAAAGGGACGAGGGGCGCCCGCTCGTTGCACCCAAAAAACCGCCGCCCGCGCAGGTTGAAGAGCTGAAGCTCTAGGACGTGTCCGCTTCTATCGGAGCCGGCGATGTAACCGAGGCCGCCCCGTCGACAGGCTCAGGGCAGGCCCTTCGATACGCCCCACCCTTCGATACGCCCCGGATTAAATCCGGGGCTACTCAGGGTGAGGGTGAAGGGGAGTGAGCGCATTACACACCCTCATCCCGAGTAGGCGCGTCAGCGCCGTATCGAGGGACGCCGAGCCGCTGTGGTCAAGCTCGAGCGGATATGCTCCGGTACGGCCTTCTCATCGGAACCGGGGTTCGCGCTCCGCCCGGCCGGCGGCTGACGGCGACCGGCACGGATAGGCCCTGCCGCGACTCCGAAACGAAATCGCCCGCTGGCTTTCACCGGCGGGCGATGGCTGTAATGCCGCCCCGGTTTCCCGGAACGGCAGGGCTGAAAATTCAGGCCTGCTGCAGGTTTACGGCTTTCGGGCCGCGCGTGTCCTGCTGGGTCTCGAACTGGATCTTTTGTCCTTCCGAAAGCTGGCCCAGGCCGGCGCGTTCCACGGCGGTGATGTGGACGAACACGTCCTTGCCGCCGCCATCGGGCTGGATGAAGCCATAGCCTTTGGTGGTGTTGAAGAACTTCACGGTTCCGGTTTGCATTCTTGCGTACTCACTTCGTTGTTGTGGCTGCCGGACGTGCCGGCCGCCGGATCCGCCGCTATGGCGGAACGATCCCTTCCATAGACCCGGTCGGTTCAGGTTTTGTGACCGGACGGGCCGTCAAAGGGCAGGAACGACTCGGTCAATCTTCCGGAAGGCCTTCGAACGGAACGATACGGGTGGCCGGAATGCACGCCCGAACCGTCGGTAAAAAAGTCGACCAGCAGGCTGTCGTATGCCGTCGGCCCGGAAATGGGATGCTTTTCCGCCGAGGGCAAGCGTCTTTTCTCACTTCCGTGCGTCGGCGCCGGCGCGGCGGTGCGCTCACGATCCCGCGAAAATCCGGTCGATCGTCGGACCGTCGGCCTTCAGGCAGTTCGCCGGATCGCGCAGCCCGTCCCAGTCGCAGGGCGCATCGGTCGTCCGCTGGAGCAGGTCGATCAGGTGCTCGCCGCTGCCCGCCGCCTCCCGGCACGCAGCCTTGACGAGGGCTTGCGCCTCGATGCGCGGCATGTGGGCGGAGAGCGCATAGCTGGCCGCTTCCGCGAGCAGCAGCCCGTTCGATGCGTCGAGGTTGGCGCGCATGCGCTCGGGCCGGACGATCAGCCGGTCGAGCATGTCGTCGGCGGTGCGCAGCGCGCCGCCCGTCGCGGCCAGCATCGGCGGCAGGAGCATCCATTCCGCGGTCCAGCCCGGCCCGCCCCGCTCATGTTCCTGGAGCGTCGCCTGGAAGACGCCCGCCAGTTGCGTCGCCGTGTAGGCCGCCAGCGTCATCAGGGTTTCCGCGGCGATCGGGTTGGCCTTCTGCGGCAGGGTGCTCGAGCCGCCGCCGGCGCTGTCGGCCAGTTCGCCGACTTCGGTCATCGCCATCAGGGACACGTCGCGGCCCATCTTGCCCAGGCTGCCGGCGACCAGGGCCAGCCACGCCGCCAGTTCGCCGATGCCGTCGCGCGCGACATGGCTGTTCGCCGGCGCCGGCGCCAGGCCGAGTTCTTCCGCCAGGGCGTCGGCGACGGCGAACCCGTCCGGACCCAGCGCCGAGAGATTGCCCGCCGCGCCGCCGAACTGGACCTGCAGGACCCGCGGGCGCATCTGTTCGAGCCGCGCGCGATGGGCGATCAGCGGCTGCGCCCAGCGCGCCGCCTTCAGGCCGAAGCTGATCGGCAGCGCCTGCTGTGACCGGGTCCGGCCGGCCATCGGAGTCGCCCGGTGGGCGTCCGCGAGCTTCTTCAGTTTCGCCACGATGCCGGCGAGGCGCCGGTCGGCGATCTCCAGCACCGCCTGCGCCTGGAGCAGGAAACCGGTGTCGATAATGTCCTGGCTCGTCGCGCCCCAATGGACGTAAGTCGCCGCCTCGCCGCCGACATGGCGGCGCAGCCCGGCGACGAATTCGACGGTCGGGACGCCGGTGACGGCGGCATCGGCGCCGATGGCGTCGAAATCGGCCTCGAAATCCCGGAGGGCGTCGCAAATCCGCGCGGCGGCGTTCGCCGGTATAACGCCCAGCCGCCCCTGCACCGCCGCCAGCGCCGCCTCGACCCTCACCATCGCCGCAAGGGCTGCCTCGTCGGTCAGCGCGGCGTTGACCGCCGGATCGGAAAACAGCGGCGCGGTCAGGCGCGAGGCGAAAGGGCCGACGGTCACGGAACCGGGCAGCGCGGCGGCGCGTCAGACATCGAAGAACACCGTCTCGCCGTCGCCCTGGAGGCGGATGTCGAAGCGGTAGGCGGTCCGGCCGCGGCTCTGCGTCCGTTCGGCGATCAGCGTCGGGCGGCGCGCGGCATCGACGGCGCCGAGCACCGGGTCGGCGGCGTTCGCTTCGCCTTCGTCGGAGAAGTAGAGCCTCGTATAGGCGTGGGAGAGCATGCCGCGGGCGAATACGCAGACGACGATATGCGGCGCCTGCCAGGCGTTGCCCAAACCGGGCACCGGCCCGGGCTTGACCGTGTGGAACCGGAACGCGCCGTTCCTGTCCGTGCCGGTGCGGCCGAAGCCCAGGAACGTGTCGTCGAGCGGCGCGTCGGCCCGGTCGTCCTCCTCGTGGCGGTAGCGCCCGGCGGCGTTGGCCTGCCAGATCTCGACCATGGAATCGGGCACCGGGTCGCCCTCCCCGTCCAGCACCCGGCCTTCGACGACGATATGCTCGCCGGCGGTCTCCTCCGTCGCCAGCACGTTGGCGGTGTAGCCGGTATAGCGGATGCCGTCGGCGAGCTCCGGCGTCAGGCCGTAGAGGAAGAACGGGCCGACGGTCTGGGATGCGGTCTGCTTTGCCATGATGCCGCCGCCCTACGTTTCCATCGGGGTCGCGTCGCGGCCGCGCAGGACGATGTCCCATTCGTAGCCGAGCGCCCATTCCGGCCGGGTGATCTCCAGCGAGAAGTCGGCGACCAGCGCCTGCATCGCCTCGGGGCTCGGCGAGCCGTTGAAGATCGGGTCGAATTCGAGCAGGGGGTCGCCGGGGAAATACATCTGGGAGACCAGCCGGGTCGCGAAGCCGGGCCCGAACAGCGAGAAGTGGATGTGGGCCGGGCGCCAGGCGTTGTGGTGGTTGCCCCAGGGATAGGCGCCGGGCTTGATCGTGACGAAGCGGTAGCGCCCGTCGGCGTCGGTCATCGTGCGGCCGGCGCCGGTGAAGTTCGGATCGAGCGGCGCGTCGTGCTGGTCGACCTCGTGGATATAGCGGCCGGCGGCGTTGGACTGCCAGATTTCGACCATCGTCTCCGGCACCGCCCGGCCGTTCTCGTCGAGCACCCGGCCGGTGACGATGATACGCTCGCCCATCGGCTCGCCGTTGACCCTGGCGTTGATCGTCAGGTCGGCCTCGCCCTCCGGCGCGGCGTCGCGCCCGAAGGACGGCCCGGTGACCTCGGACAGCGTGTGCGGGATCGGCACCAGGGGCTGTTTGGGCGCCCGGAACTCGGTCGACGCGTAGGCGGGATAGTCGTAGGCGGGATGCACGTTCCAGTCGCGGGCGCGGTAGGGCGCGGGATCGGCCATTATCGGTCTCCCTCTTCTTCTGCCATTTCGGCCAGCGTCTTCTTGGCGACGGCGAAGGCGCGGTTGGCCGCCGGCACGCCGGCATAGACCGCGACATGCATCAGGGCCTCGCGGATGTCTTCCGGCGTCGCCCCGGTGTTGCGGGTCGCGCGGACATGCATCGCCAGCTCCTCGTAATGGCCCAGCGCGCCGAGCAGCGCGATGGTCAGGATGCTGCGCGTCCGCCGGTCGAGCTGCGGGTCGCTCCACACATCGCCCCAGGCCCGCGCCGTGATGTGGCGCTGGAAGCCGGCGTCGAACGGCGTGGCGCTGGCGGCCGAACGGTCGACATGGGCGTCGCCGAGCACCGCGCGCCGGGTCGCCTCGCCCCTCTTATAGGCGTCGCTGGCGTCCGTTTCAGCCACCGCCATGCTCCGTCATGAAGGCGGCGATCGCATCGGCCAGCGCCGCCGGCTGCTCGATGCAGGGCAGATGGCCGGATTCCGGGATTTCCAAATAGCGCGCACTGGGAATCGCCCCGGCCAGTTCTTTGTTCATCGCCGGCGTGGTCGCGCCGTCCTCGGCGCCGCAGATCACCAGGGTCGGCACGTCGATCTTCGCGCAATGGTCGCGCAAATCGCCGTCCTTCAGCGCGTGGGAGACCCCGGCATAACCGGCCGCCGGCGTGTGGACCAGCATGGTGCGCCAGCCGGCGAAGGCGACCGGGTCCGTCTTCGGGAAGCCGGCGGAGAACCAGCGCTGCAGGATGGCTTCCGCCATGCCGGCGATGCCGTCCGGGCCCAGGGCGTTGTCGATCCGCGCCTGCCACATGGCGTCGTCGCCGATCTTGGCGGCCGTATCGCACAGGATCAGCGCCCGGACCTTGCCGGGATGGGCCTTGTGGAGCTGCTGCGCCGTCACCCCACCGACCGAAAGCCCGCAGATCGTGGCGCGGTCGAAGCCGGCGGCGTCCATGACCCCGGCTAGGTCGTCGCCCAACCGCTCGATCGCATAGGCGCCCTCGGGGCAGACGGTCAGCCCGTGGCCGCGCGTGTCGTAGCGCAGGATGCGGTAGCGGCCGGACAGGCGGGCGGTCACGGCGTCCCAGGTCCGGAAATCGGTGCCCAGCGAATTGGAAAACACCAGCTTCGGCCCGTCGGCCGGCCCGTCGACCCGGTAATGGACGACGATGTCGTCGATCTCGGCGAACTGCAATCCGTCCGTCATGCCCCTGCGGCCTCCCTTTCCCGCTTGTACCTGCGTCCACCATAGCGGGACAGGCCGGCTGGCTTCAACTCGGCAGGCTTGTCGCGGGGCGGCAGTCTATCGGTTTGAATTTGCAGCATTTGGCACAATCCGAAAATCCAACCAGCAAACCAGAGTGTCACCCCGGCCGACCGAAGGGAGAGCCGTGGGACCAGAGTCGACCCGACAGGCTTAGGCCCGCGGCTCTGGTCCCCGGATCGTCGCTCCGCTCCGTCCGGGGTGACAAAATGGGGGCGTCGACGGCAACTGTGCGCATGCCCTCGCTTGGCCTTGAACCGGGCCGCCATCGGGCGGACAATGGCGGCGCAGCGCCGGCCGCGCGGCGCTGCCCGTATCCTGCGAGGAGCCGGCCATGAGCGATCCGGTGATCGACCGGCACAGCGATGCCCTGATCGTCGTCGACGTGCAGAACGATTTCTGCCCCGGCGGCGCGCTCGCCGTCGCGAGGGGCGATGCGATCGTGCCGGTCATCAACGATCTGTCGGCGCGCTTCGCCCATGTCCTGCTGACCCAGGACTGGCACCCGCGCAACCATACGAGCTTCGCCGGCAACCATCGCGGCGGCGCGCCCTTCGACACCGTGGAAATGCCCTACGGGCCCCAGACCCTGTGGCCCGACCATTGCGTCCAGGGCACGCGGGGCGCGGAGTTTCACGGCCATCTGGACGTCGCGCGGGCCGAGCTGGTCATCCGCAAGGGTTTCCGAAGCGAAATAGACAGTTATTCGGCGTTCTTCGAGAATGATCGGAAGACGCCGACGGGCCTGACCGGCTATCTGCGCGAGCGCGGGCTGACCCGCCTGTTCTTCGCCGGCATCGCGACCGACGTCTGCGTCGCCTATTCGGCGCTCGACAGCCAGGCCCAGGGCTTCGATACGGTCGTCGTGGAGGACGCCTGCGCCGCCATCGACCGTGACGGGTCGCTCGACGCCGCCGTCAAACAGATGGCCATGCAGGGCGTCGCCCTCGTCCCCAGCGCCGCGATCCGGTAGGTCCGCCATGGATTTCTCGCTCTCCCGCGATCAGACCGCCCTCCAGGCGAAAGCCCGCGAACTGGCCGAAGGCGTCTTCGCCGCCCGTGCCGCCGAGATCGACCGGACCGAAGCCTATCCGTGGGACAACGTCCGCGACATGACCGACGCCGGTTTTTTCGGCATGACGATCCCCGAGGCCTATGGCGGCGGGGGGCGCAGCTATCTCGATACCGTGCTGGTCATCGAGGAGATGGCGAAGGTCTGCGGCCCGTCGGGCCGGATCGCCGTCGAGGCCAATATGGGCGCGATCGGCGCGATCATGGCCTATGGCAGCGAGGACCAGAAGAAGCTCGCCGCCGGCCTGGTGCTCGACGGCGACAAGCCGGCGATCTGCATCACCGAGCCGGAAGCCGGCAGCGCGGCGACCGAGATGACGACCCGGGCGGAACTGAAAGGCAACCGCTACGTCGTCAACGGCATGAAACACTGGATCACCGGCGGCGGCGTCTCGCGCCTGCACCTGATCTTCGCCCGGGTGTTCGACGCCGCGGGCGAAGATCAGGGCATCGGCGGCTTCATCGCGATCCGCGACGAGACGCCGGGCCTGCGCACCGGCCGGCGCGAACCGGCGATGGGCCTGCGCGGCATTCCCGAGACCGAGGTCCATTTCGAGGATATGGAGATTGCGCCGGACCGGATAGTGATCCCGCCGCGCGGCCTGCGCAAGGGCTTCGCCGACCTGATGAACGCCTACAACAGCCAGCGGGTCGGCGCCGGGACGGTCGCGCTCGGCCTCGCGGCCGGCGCCTATAACCAGGGGCTCGACTACGTCCAGCGCCGCGAGCAGTTCGGCCGGCCGATCGCCGAGTTCCAGGGCCTGCAATGGATGCTCGCCGACATGAGCATCCGGCTCGACGCCGCCCGGCTGATGCTGTGGCGCGCCGCGGCCAGCGCGGAGACCGCCGAATCGGGTTTCCCGGACCCGACGGCCGCCGCCCAGGCCAAGGTCATGGCCGCCGACCTGGCGATCGAGGTGACCAACGACGCCCTGCAGCTCTGGGGCGCGGCCGGCTATTCGCGCAATAACCCGATGGAGCGCTACGTCCGCGACGCCCGCATGTTCGCGATCGCCGGCGGCACGGCGCAGATCCTGCGCACGCTGGTCGCCTCGCGCATCCTCGGCCGCAAGCTGCCCCAGACCCGCGACGGCTATCAGAAGCTGGCCGAAGCGGAAGCGAGGGAAGCCGCGGAGTAGTTGTTGCGCCCCGCCCTTCGATACGCCCCGGCCGGGGGCCGGGGCTACTCAGGGTGAGGGTGAGGGGGAGTGAACGCATTACACACCCTCATCCCGAGTAGGCGCGTCAGCGCCGTATCGAGGGGGCCGTATCGGTGGCCCCTACGTCGTCACCTGCCGGATCTCCGTTTCGATCAGGTTCCTGCGCTCGAGGGTCTGGTGGACCGGGCATTTGTCGGCAATTTCGCGCAGGCGGGCGCGCTGGGCGTCGTCGATATCGCCCCAAACCTCGATGGAACGGCCGAGCCGGTCGATCTTGCCGGCCTTCGTCTCGCACTCCGCGCAGTCCCTGGCGTGGATCTTGTCGTGGCGGACCCGCGTCGCGATCCGCTCGACCGGCCAGCCCTTGCGGTCGGCGTACATCCTGAGCGTCATGGTCGTGCAGGCGCCAAGCGCCGCGGCGAGATAGCCGTAGGGCGTCGGCCCGGTATCGGTGCCGCCGAAAGATTCCGGCTCGTCCGCCCGCAGCCGGTGTTCGCCGTTATCGACGATCTGGGCGAACTTCCCGGTCCCGGCCTCGTAGACGATCAGTTCGCCGGGTTCGGGCTGAAGCCGCCGCGGTGCGGCGGTCTCCGCCTTCGGCTCCGGCAGGTAGCGCGCCGCCCAGGACGCCAGCACGTCGGCGACATAGGCCGCGTCGGCGCGCCGGGTCAGCAGATGGTCGGCGTCGTCGAGTGACACGAAGCTCTTGGGATGCTTGGCGGCCTGGAAGATCGTGCCGGCATTCCCGATGCCGACGGTCGCGTCGAGCGGCGCGTGGAACACGATCAGCGCCTTCTTCAGCGAAGCGATGCGCTCCGCCAGCCGCTGGCTCGCGATATCCTCCAGAAACTGCCGCCGGATCGTGAATGTGCGGCCGGCAAGCCGGACCTCGGCCTCTCCTTCCGCCTCGATCCGGTCGATGTCGGCCCGGAAATTCTGCGCGACATGGGCCGGGTCGGCCGGCGCGCCGACCGTGGCGACCGCCCGGGCTTCGGGAATGTCCCCCGCCGCCGCCAGCACCGCCGCGCCGCCCAGCGAATGTCCGACCAGCAGGTCCGGCGCCCGGCGGTTGGCGCGCAGCCAGTCCGCCGCGCGGACCAGGTCCTGCACGTTGGACGAGAAATCGGTGTTGGCGAAATCGCCGCCGCTCGCGCCGAGGCCGGTAAAGTCGAACCGGAGGACGGCGAACCCGCGTTCGGCGAGGCCGGCGCTGATCCGCGCGGCCGCGAAGACATCCTTCGAACAGGTGAAACAGTGCGCGAACAGCGCATGGGCCCGCGGCTCGCCCTCCGGCAGGTCGAGCCGCGCCGCCAGCCTGGCGTTCAGGGAACCTTCGAATTCGATACGCTCCGTCCTGCCTGCCCCCGTTGTGCTTGTCATGGTCTGACACCTTGCGCCTTGCCGCTGCCGATAGACGGCATATGGTTGCCCGCCCGGCGATCGCCGCAGATTTTTCGCAAGCAGGGTTTCACATTGCTGTCAGGACGACACATCCGGCCCGGCCGGAAAGCCGAGTTGCTGTCGAGGAAGACCGGCTGGCAGGGCTATTTCCGCCTCGAACTGCTGACCCTGCGCCATTCCCGCCACGACGGCTCGATGAGCCCGGCGTTCGAGCGCGAGATGTTCGAACGCGGCCATGCGGCCGGCGTGCTGCCCTACGACCCGGTGCGCGACGAGGTTCTCCTGATCGAGCAGTTCCGGCCCGGCCCGCTCGCCGCCGGCGACCCCGACCCGTGGCAGATCGAGATCGTCGCCGGGATGATCGACAAGGCGGGCGAGAGCGCCGAAGACGTGGTGCGGCGCGAGGCGATGGAGGAAGCCGGGATCGAAATCGGCGACCTGGAGCCGATCGCCGAGATCTACACGACGCCCGGCGCGTGCACCGAACGGATCGCCCTGTTCTGCGGCCGCTGCGACCTCGCCGGCGCCGGCGGCATCTTCGGCCTTGCCGGCGAGGATGAGGATATCCGGGCCTTCCCGTGCAGCATGGACGAGATTCGCGCAGTACTCGGCGGGCGCGCGATCCGCAACGCCATCACCGTCGTCGCCCTGCAATGGCTCTGCCTGAACCGCGCGCGCCTGCGTGCGGCGTGGCAGCGCCGATAGCACAATCCAGGCGCAGCGCCCTCGCACCCGTGGCCGCTCCGTTCCGGCGGCCGTAGGGGAGGGTTTGAAACCCTCCCCTACAACATCGGCCAAGCGCCGTTGCGTTCCGTCGAGAGGGAGCCGCGCTGCCGTGCAAAGCCCCCGGCAAATCGAATGACCTGCGCGACGGTGCCCGTGACACGGGCGAGAAATCCGGGCTAGGGTGCCGCATTCTCCGGACCTTCGGGAGCATGCCCGCGCGATGACCATCAACGACGGCTTTGTCGGCACCATCGGCAATACGCCGCTCATCAGGCTGAAGGGGCCGTCGGAAGCGACCGGCTGCACCATCCTGGGCAAGGCCGAGTTCCTCAACCCCGGCCAGTCCGTCAAGGACCGCGCCGCGCTCGCGATCATCGAGGACGCCGAGCAGTCCGGCGCGCTCCGGCCCGGCGGCACGATCGTCGAGGGCACGGCCGGCAACACCGGCATCGGCCTCGCCCTGGTCGGCAACGCGCGCGGCTACCGGACGGTCATCGTCATTCCGGACAACCAGTCCCAGGAGAAAAAGGACATGCTGCGCCTGTGCGGCGCGGAGCTGGTCGAGGTGCCGCCCGCGCCCTACCGGGACCCGAACAACTATGTGAAGGTGTCGGGCCGGATGGCGGAGAAGCTCGCCGGAACCGAGCCGAACGGCGCGATCTGGGCCAACCAGTTCGACAATGTCGCCAACCGCGACGGCCACTACCGGACCACCGGGCCGGAAATCTGGGACCAGACCGCCGGCGCGGTCGACGGCTTCATCTGCGCCATCGGCTCGGGCGGGACGCTGGCCGGCGTGGCGATGGCGCTGCGCGAGCGCCGGAAGGACGTGCAGATCGGCCTTGCCGACCCGATGGGCGCGGCGCTCTGGCACTATTACGTTCATGGCGAGCTGAAGGCCGAGGGAGACTCGATCACCGAAGGCATCGGCCAGGGCCGGATCACCGCCAATATCGAGGGGCTGGAAATCGACCACGCCTACCGGATCGACGACCGCGAGGCCCTGCCCTACTGCTTCGACCTGCTGCAGCACGAGGGCCTGTGCCTCGGCGGCAGCAGCGGCATCAACGTCGCCGGCGCGGTGCGCCTCGCCCGGGACATGGGGCCCGGCCACACCATCGTCACCGTGCTGTGCGACTACGGCAACCGCTACCAGAGCAAGATGTTCAACCCGGCCTTCCTGCGCGAAAAGGACCTGCCCGTGCCGGCATGGCTGGAGGGATAGACACGCGCATGACCTACGCCAATCCCAACGCCCTCGTCTCGACGGACTGGCTCGCCGCCCATCTCGACGCGCCGGACGTGCGCGTCGTCGATGCCTCCTGGTACCTGCCGGCGATGAACCGGGACGCGAAGGCCGAATACGCCAACGCCCACATTCCCGGAGCGGTCTATTTCGATATCGACGAGATTGCGGACACGGAATCGCCCTACCCCCATACCCTGCCGAGCCCGGAGAAGTTTTCGTCGCGCGTGCGCAAGCTGGGCCTCGGCGACGGCAACCGGATCGTGGTCTACGACGGCGCCGGGATTTTCAGCGCGCCGCGGGTCTGGTGGATGTTCCGCCGCTTCGGCCATGGCGACGTTGCCGTGCTCGACGGCGGCTTCCCGAAATGGCTGAAGGAGGGCCGGCCGACCGAACCCCTGCCGCCGATGCCCCAGGAGCGGCATTTCACGCCGCGCGTCGACCACACGATGGCGCGGGACCTGCCGCGGATGCGGAAGATCGTGGCCGAGGGCCGCCGCCAGATCGCCGACGCCCGCTCCTTCGACCGCTTCACCGGCGAGGCGAAAGAGCCGCGGCCGGGCCTGCCATCGGGCCACATCCCCGGCAGCCTGAGCCTGCCGTTCCAGAAATTGCAGGCAGGCGAGAGCGGCACGATGCTGCCGGCGGACGGTCTCAAGGCGGCGTTCGAGGACGCCGGGATCGATCTCGCGCAGCCGGTCGTCGCGACCTGCGGCTCGGGCGTTTCGGCTTGCACGCTGGCGCTCGGCCTGCATCTGCTCGGCCACCGGGACGTCGCGGTCTACGACGGGTCCTGGAGCGAATGGGCGGCGCAGCCGGACGCGCCGGTCGCCACCGGCCTGTAGAGCGTGTCCGTTTCCATCCGAACTGCCGACACAGCCGAAAACGTCCGATTCGACCGGCCCTGGGCAGGCCCTTCGATACGCCGCTTCGCGGCTACTCAGGGTGAGGGCGAAAATGCATTCCGAACATTTTCTCCTCATCCCGAGTAGCCCCGGATTTAATCCGGGGCATATCGAGGGACGCCGTGCTGCCGCGGTTCCGTCCAAAGCGGATATGCCATAGATGGCCGACGCACTCGTCCTTGCCCGCATCCGGCCCTGCACCGACGACGATTTCGACGCCATCGCCGCCCTGTGGGGCAAGGCCGGGCTGATCCGGCCGTGGAACGACCCGGCGGAAGATTTCAAACGCTGCTGCGCAACGCCGACCGCCGAGCTCTTCGTCGCCGAGCTCGGCGGAGCCATCGTCGGCAGCGTCATGGCCGGCCATGACGGGCACCGGGGCTGGGTCTACTATCTCGCAGTCGATCCGGAGGTGCAGCGCAACGGCCTGGGGCGGCGCCTGATGCGCCGGGCCGAGACATGGCTGAAACGGGCCGGCGCGCCGAAGATCCAGCTGATGGTGCGCACGGATAACGCGCCGGTGCGCGCCTTCTACGACGCCCTCGGCTATGCCGAATCCGGGGTCGCGACCTTCGAGAAATGGTTCGACGATGACGCGGCGGCGAAGAAGGCGGCGGCCGGAGGCGGCCCCGGCGCCGCAGCGACCCTCGACGTCACCATCACCTGGCTGGAGATGAAGAAGAGGCCGACCCGCCCGTCCTTCGCCCGGCCGAAGGGCGTGGCGCTGATGCGCGCGGGCGATCCGGGCGTCGCCTTCTACCGTTATCTCTACGACCGGGTCGGCGCGGACTGGCTGTGGTACGCCCGGCGCGAACTGGACGACGCGGCGCTCGACGCCATCATTTCCGACGAGCGGGTCGACCTCTATATGCTCTACCGGAGCGGCGTGCCGGCCGGCTTCGCGGAGCTGGACCGGCGGCAGGACGGCGGGATCGAGCTGGCCTATTTCGGCCTGGTGCCGGAGGCGATCGGCCGGGGCCTCGGCGTCTGGTTGCTGCACGAGATCATCGACATCGCCTGGAGCCACGAGCCGAAGCGGCTCTGGCTGAACACCTGCACCCACGACCATCCGCGCGCCCTGCCGCTCTACCAGCGCGCCGGCTTCGTCCCCTACCGCCAGGAGACCCAAACGATCCCCGACCCAAGGGCGGCGGGACTGATTGCATACCCGGCCGGCAATCGGGCCGATTTGGATTAATCTGAAGGAGCCGGCCGCGCCGGCTTCCCCGAAAACCTCCGGAAATCGTTTCCGAATCTCCCCAATACTGGGGAAGCGCCTCGTCAATGAGGGCGTCTATCTTCGGACGCTTGCGGCAATGCTGCCGGGTTTCCCCCAAGGTGGCCGCCTGCCGCTCCTGAACGGGGTCGCAAATCGGTGAAGCGCTTCGAATGCGCCGGGTGGGCCTGCGCAGGCAGAAATGCGACAGGGAACGGAGTCGTTCCGGGGACGCGGCCGGTGTGACGGCCGGCCGGACAGACGATCCGTTCGAACGGACGGTCGAAACGCTTCTGGACGCCGCTTTCGACGACGCGCGCTGGGGCGATGCCTTCCGGGAAATCGACCGGCTGTGCGCGCTCAACGGCGGCCAGTTCACGGCCTTGGCGGCGAACGGCGACGGCGACCCCGAGCCGGTGTTCGCGGCGTGCTACATCGACGGCGACCCGCGGCAGGAGATCGTCGCGGACTGGGCCGCGAACTACGCGTCGTTCAGCGAGAACGTGCCGCGGATCGGCCGGCTGCCGATCTGGCGGCTGACCCACAACGAGGAGCTGTTCACGCCGGCCGAGAAGCGGTCGTCCCTCATGTACAACGAGTTCCAGCCGAAATACGACTGCCGGGACCAGATGGCGGTTGTGGTGGACCGGCGATCCGGGGGCCGCCCGGAGGATGGCTGCCTGTTCTGGACCATGGCGAACGGCGAGGCCGGCTGGGAGCCGGACAAGCTGAAGCGGATCCGCGCCCTGTTGCCCCACATCCGCCAGGCGGTCCGGCTCCGCCGGGAATTGGCGGCGTCAGAGTCCCATGCCTTTGCCGATGCGACCGCGCTGATGGAAAACGCTGCGCCGGGCGCGGTTTTTCTGGACCGCCGGGGAAGTATCGTCTCGGCCAACCGGGCGGCACAGCGGATGCTGCGCGACCGGGACGGCATCCACGAATGGCGGGGCGAATTGCGCGCCGCCGCGCCGCGCGACGACGCGCGGCTCCGGAGGCTGGTGGCCGGCGCCCTGCCGCGGATCGGCGGCATTCCGGCCGGCGGGACCATGTCGGCGCAGCGCCCGTCCGGATTGCCGCTCGTCCTTCATGTCCATCCCGTCACGCCCGGCCGTGCCGATTTCGGCGCGGAACGGGTGGCGGCGCTGGTGCTGGTCCGCGATCCGGACGCCGGCCGGCTCGATCCGCAGGCGGTCGGCGAGGTGCTCGGCCTCACTCCTGCCGAGAGCCGCGTTGCCGTCCTGCTGGGGACGGGCAGGAGCGTTCGCGATATTGCCCGCGAACTCGGCCGCTCGGAAAATACGGTGCGGTGGACCTTGAAGAACGTGCTCTCGAAGACGAATTCGGCCCGCTAGGCCGATCTGGTCCGGCTCCTGCTTCAGCTGCCGCCGGGCGATCGGGGCATGTAGGTCCGGCCGGAGCGCTCAAAACCGGTAGGTAACGCCCAGCATCACCACGGGATAAAACTTAAAATTGTCCAACTGCCCCTTGAGGTCCGCGTGCTCTCTTTCGAGGTCGGCGCTCAGGTCCGGTAAGTCGCACTCTCCCTGAACCGTTGCCCGGCCGCTCTCGGAAACGCTGAAGCTGCACGAAGCATTCTGACCCTCCACGCGGCCCGAGGCCGAAAGCTTTGGCGCGCCCTGATAGATCGCGCCCGCATCGGCGAAGAAGGAGAAACCGCCTCCATCCGCCCTTCCGCTCGTCCACCCTACTCCGAGATAGGGCGCCACCGCATTGAAGCCCAACTCGGCTTTCAGGTTGCCGCTGTAGCTGCCGTCGCCGGCGCCGAAGTCGCTTGTACGGGAGGCGAGCGTAAACTTGTTCCCGTTGTACAGCACGCCGGCCGTGACCCGGAAACCGTTGTCGAACGGATGCCAGTCGCCCAGCAATCCGAAAGAAAGAAGCTGCACGTCGACGGAATAGTTGTTGCCGGCGCTGGATTCTTTTCTGTCGAAACTGAAATAGTTGGCCACGGCGCGGGCCGAGAAGGACCGGGAGATGTCGTATCCGAGCGAAACCCCGGCTCCCAGCGTGCTCGCGTGAGCCCCGGCGGTTATCGAGCCGTCCTGCGCCCTGGCGGCGGCAGGCAGGGCTGAAGCGGCAAACAGGAAAGCGGCACAGGCGGCGAGGGCCGCGGTCGTTCGGCTGAGCATGGTCCGACTCCGGTTTCTGGCGGTGAAAGCGCCTTATCCGGACCGCCGCGTTTCCTGTCCCCACCCAAACGGGCGGTTCCGGCCGAAATTTTCCCGGCCGGATTGTCTCCTCCGTCGACTCGTGGTCCGGTTCGCAATCCGGCCCGGCGGTTGCTCAAGGCCGCGTTGCCGTTGCACCGGGACCGGGCAAAAGCGTTCGCGACACCGCGCCAACGCGGCCGCCCGGCGAACGATCTTCAACATGCCGATGCCGGATGTTGACGCCCGCACGGTATCGGTCGAGACAACGATTGCACATTCGCGCATTTTTGTGCGAAATTGCCGGCCGTGAACGGACGTGAATTCATTGCAAGGGTTAGAAAGCTGGCGCGCAGGAACGGGATCGCGGTCAGGTTCGACCGGACGAGGGGCAAGGGCAGCCACGGCACCCTGTATTACGGCGACCGCCATACCGTAGTGAAGGACCGCAGGAAGCCCCTCAAGACCGGCACCCTCCGCGGCATGTGCAAGCAACTCGGTATCGACCCGGACGACCTTTAGGGAATTCCGATCATGGCAACCCGATACAGCTACCCCATCGACCTTCACAAGGAACGGGAAGGCGGTTTCTCGGTCACCTTTCCGGACTTCGACGAGGCGTTCACGGACGGCGACACGCTCGCCGAGGCGGTCGCGGAAGCCGCCGATTGCCTGGAGGAAGCGCTCGCGGGCCGCATCGCGCGGCGCGAGGACATTCCGGCGCCGAGCCCGGCCAGGGGCCGGCCTGCGGCGGTTCCCGGCGCGGTCCTGGCCGCCAAGGCGGCGCTCCACGAGGCCCTGCGCGAGCAGCGGCTATCCAACAGCGCCTTCGCGGCGGCCATGGGCATTCAGGAAAGCGAGGTCCGGCGTATGCTCGACCCCCGCCACGCCACCAAGATCGGCAGGCTGGAGGAAGCCCTGGCCCGCTTCAGGAAACGCCTGGTGGTCACCGTGGAAGAAGCCACCTGACCTTCGACCGGCGACGGCGGGCATCCGGCTCATTCGGCAGCGACGGTTGATCCGTTTCGCGTAGTGGCGGGCTTGATTGCGGCGACGCCAACAATGCGCACCGGTATTTTCGAAAGAGCGCCAAAACGAAAATAACGCCGGTTTCCCGGTTCCGGTCCAAACGCCGGTCCGGAATATTGCCGCGCATCGGGCTGTAGGGGAGGTTTCAAACCCTCCCCTACATGCCTGCCGGCGCGACCGCGGCCCGCTACTTGTCCAGTATCTGGCTGAGGAACAGCTTGGTGCGGTCGGATTGCGGGTTGTTGAAGAACTCGGACGGGGTGTTCTGTTCCACGATCTGGCCCTGGTCCATGAAGATCACCCGGTCGGCGACCTGGGAGGCGAAGCCCATCTCGTGGGTGACGACCAGCATGGTCATGCCGGATTCGGCGAGATCGACCATCACGTCGAGCACCTCCTTGATCATCTCCGGGTCGAGGGCCGAGGTCGGCTCGTCGAACAGCATGATGTTGGGCTGCATGCACAGCGAGCGGGCGATCGCCACGCGCTGCTGCTGGCCGCCGGAGAGCTGGCCGGGATACTTGTCGGCCTGCTTCGGGATCTTGACCCGTTCGAGATAGCGGTGCGCCAGCGCCTCGGCCTCGTCGCGCGGCGTCTTGCGCACCCAGATCGGCGCAATGCACAGGTTTTCCAGCACGGTGAGGTGCGGGAACAGGTTGAACTGCTGGAACACCATGCCGACCTCGCGCCGGATGGTGTCGATATTCTTGAGGTCGTGGGTCAGCTCCGTGCCGTCGATGACGATCCGGCCCTCCTGATGGTCCTCCAGCCGGTTGATGCAGCGGATCAGGGCAATATGGATCAGTTTTCCAAATATTCACTTTTCGTGCTTCGCAAGTCCGCTGTATTGAGCACGGCGTCCCTTGGGTTTGACCGAGGGCATACTCGTAGATAGATGCCACTACCATTTTATGGTGTTCACTGCAGGGCCCCACACCGAGTCCCAATTCTCGGTGTGTCGCCCGGATTACACTCCTTGCAACTTCTTGCAGCTAAAGGAGAGCTGCCTTGGATCCCGTAGAGCTACCGGATTGGCTCAATCGATTGCGGAGGGACGAAGTCGTCGGCCCTATCCGCGCCGATCCCCGATCGCAAGGCGACTCGTTCTTCGGTATGGATAGAGACCGGGCGTTCGATGCCGTCGGCGGCGGTCAAGCCGATTTCGATGCGCCATACGGAGACCTGTCCCCGGATGACTTGGCCTTGCTCTATGCTTATTTGAATCAGAAGGGACACCTTGAGGAACTCGTCGCGGCGTTCGGCCAGCTTCTCGCCGGCGAGAAGCCTCCCAATCCCATCGTTGTAGATGTGGGCTGCGGCCCCTTCACCGGCGGGCTCGCGCTGGCGGCGACGCTCGGGGCGGACCCGTGCTTCGACTACATCGGCGTCGACCGCGCCGATTCGATGCGGCGGCTCGGCGCCCACTTGGCCGGTTCGGACCCCGTACCAGGACAGGTGACTACACATTGGGCGCCCGACCTCCGCTCTCTGGATTGGCCGCATCCTCCCGGATTTCGGGAAGTGATTGTGATCGTCTCATACGTGTTTGCCAGCCCGTCTCTGGACGCCGCGGCCATGCTCGGCGACCTTGGCCGCCTGCTTGACCGGCTTGGTCGCGGCGCCGTGACGCTGCTTTACACCAACTCCACACGAGAAGCGGCAAATCGCCAATATCCGTTGTTTCGAGAAATGCTGGGGAAATCCGGCTTTCGCGCGCACGCCGACGATCGGGGCACGATTGTCGTCGAGCGGCGGCAAAGCCCGCAAGAACGCCAACTGTACTACGCTCTCTTCCGCCGTCCCCGGCGGTTGACACTACCGCTCGGTGAATGAAGTGCAACTACCCACCTACGAAGAGATCGCGCGGGACGAGAGACAGCTCGGTGTCCTAGAGACGCCGTTCGAAGAGTCGCTGTTTGTGGTGGGACCGCCGGGCTCCGGCAAGACGGTGCTCGCGGTTCAGCGCGCCCAAATGCTGGCCGACGCCGGCAATTCGGCGGTACTTATAACTTTCAACCGGATGCTCCGCCGTCTCATCGCTCAGTTGACAGACGGACAGGTTCAGGCGCGGACCATGCACAGCTTCGTAAGCCGCCTTTACCGCAGACAGACGACCGCCAAAGTACCGTCTAGGGAGGGCGATGCCTATGACTACGACTGGCAGGCGATGTTCATGATGCTGGAAGAGCGCGGCGTCGCACCGGGACAGGTTCACGCAATTGTTGACGAGGCTCAGGACCTTCCCGCATCGTTTTTTCGGTACCTTCGAGATTTCGTCGCGAGTTCCGTCACGGTGTTCGCCGATGAGGATCAGGCGCTCCGCGCGGACCGTTCCACGCTCCGCGATATCAAGGTTGCGGGGCGTTTCGGCGATCCGATCCTGCTCAGCGCCAACCATCGCAACACGCCCGAGATCGCGCGTGTCGCCGATTTTTTTCACGCGGGCGATGTCCCTGTTCCCGATGTGAAGCGCCGTCGATCGGGCGAGTTGCCCCAAGTGGCGGCCTACCGCATTGAGAGCGCGATCGAGTTAATCGCCAACTGGTACAGTACGCGAGGCGGCCGTGTCGGCGTTGCCGTGGTGCGAAACCCGACCGGCAAGGAGGTATGTTCCCGGCTACAGGATCGACTCTCTGGGCAACGCGTTCAATCCTACACGAGCGAAAGGAAAAACGAGAACGAGATCGACCTGCTGGCGCCGGGCATCACGATCCTGAACGTGAAATCGATCAAAGGTCAGGAGTTCGACACCGTCTTCGTCATGGAGATCGGCGTGCTTCTTCGTCGGGCCAGCGAAGTGAAAAATCGCAAGATGTACATGCTTTGCGCCCGGGCGCGGGATAATCTCTTCCTGATGCATGAAGGCGATCACTTGCCCGCCGCTCTTCTTGAACGATTGCCGGGCGCTGATATCCTAGAGCGGCCATGAGCGGACAGACCATTTTCAACTTCGTGGACCCGCCGGATGGGCATACCAAGCCCACCGCGGAACAAATTCCGCTAAGCCAGGATACCAGTGCCGCGTTGCCAGGGTGGCTCGGCCTGGAGACCAGCCATCGAAGACTATTCGACGCCAGCCAGGATGGCTGGCTACGCCCGCCTTCCGGCTCCTGCTTTGTCCTGGGGAAGGAGAGATTCGTATCGGAGGAGTATTCCGGTGGACCGAACCTCATTCCGGTCCGGCTCGCGTTCGATGTGGACAAGCTCGCTTTCCCGGATGCGCGGAAGGGCTTGGAGCGTGTCGTGGCGGGGAATAAAGATGGAGACGAGCCCCGGGTCGTTCCCTGGTGCGCGCCGCTTCCCCTTTATGCGGTTAGGGCCGTCGAAGTCCCCTCCTCCGAAATGAAGACGCACCTTCTCGCGATGGCGGGTCAGTTCTCCAACGTCTCATTGCCCGATACGATAATCGCCGTGAGCGGCTTCGCGCCAGAACACTTGTCAGCCGGCAATCTTGCCATCCCGGAGACCCAGCCGCTGGAGTTGCCTGAGAGCCTGAATGCCATCCAGAGCGCAATGACGATGGCGATATGGGCCGTACCGCGAGTCGAACCTTGGATCGAAGTGCTGCGACAAGCCTTGGGTGGGGACGAAGATGGCGTCGCGGAAAGGATCGGAAAACTCGATGCGCAATGGTTACAGTTTCCTTGGCAACTTGATTGCCTGAAACAGCCCTCTGGTCACGAGGCGGACGATCAAGAGAGGTTGTGGCGGGCAGCGTTGCATTGCATGAAGTGGCCCAACGCCGAAGACAGCTCCCCCGGCGCGCTTGCCGAGAAGATTGCCGAGACTGCGTGCCACAACGACACGAACCCGATAGCCGAAACCTGGCTTGACCGGACGCTACGTATAATTGCGGCGGACGAGACGATTGTCTGTGCCGGTTGGCGGCAGAATGCTGCCGGTCTCGCCATTCAGCTCGCTTTACTGCGGCCCGACCCGATGAGATTCAAGTCGTGGAATCGGGACATGTCGGGTGTACCGCCGGGGGTGTGGTGGGCTGCCGCTACCCTGTGCGGATGGCGTCACGGTTATCGTGATCTCGACAAGGAATTCCGAGGCGACGCCAATCTGCAGGAGTTCGTCGCGATCTGCGCTCTGGAAGCGTCCCGGCCAGGCAGCGACCTGGAAACGCTGCTCCCGTCCCAACAAGCGCCGCTCGAACAGGCACATGAGGACGGGTGTTTTACCCTGACCTGGCGTGGCCAACCTGTCATATGCAAGCCGTGGAAATCCCGCGCCAAGTGGTACGCCGCCGACCTGACTGATAATGCCGCGCGCGAAGCGGCTTTGACTCTAGCCAATCGATTGGAATGGCCTTGCATCCAGCGGCAGCTTTCCTTGCCGGAAGGGCGCGTGGACACTCTTGGTGGCGGACACTTGTCCTTCGACGGCGAAACTCTTGTAATCGAAGGAGAAATGAGCCTCCGACTGCCAAATGACGTGAGCATCAAAGAGCAAATCGATCTCGAAGAATTTCGTAGACGGCTGGCAACCGAAGCAGGGGACATTCCCGACCCGCCGAAGAGTTCTCTTCGCCGACCGGATATCGAGTCTGATATCGGCACCGATCCGCCGGAAACTGTTTCTGAACAGTTAGAAAGCAAGCCCCCGGGTTTGATTTACAGACCTGATTTCATAACCGAGGAAGAAGAATTAAGGTTGATGGATTACATAGACCGAGGCATGTGGAGCACGGAACTTCAACGCCGGGTGCAGCATTATGGCTGGCGGTACGACTACAAGAAGCGCCGGATCGATGCATCCATGGAACTCGGCGAATTGCCTGAGTGGGCAAGGGAAATAGCCCGGAGACTAGTGGACGAAGGTCTGATGAATGATCTGCCGGACCAGTTGATCGTCAACGAATACATAGAGAAACAAGGCATTGCACCTCACATCGACGCTCAGGACAGTTTCACCGGAGAAATAGCGACTGTCAGCCTGCTCGAGACATGGGGCATGGTGTTTCGATGCCGCAGTAGTAAGGAAAAGGTCGAAAAACGCCTTGAACGCCGCAGCGTTGCGGTCCTCACGGGCGACGCGAGATACCTGTGGGAGCATGAAATACCTGTGCGGAAAACCGAACGCTGCGAGAATCCGCTGGGCAAGCGCAGACGGACGAAGCGGTCTCGAAGGATTTCGCTAACCTTCCGTAAGACGCGTTTGGACTGAAAAGCCCTATGGCTATCTGAAACTTCTCGCCCGCTACTTGTCCAGTATCTGGCTGAGGAACAGCTTGGTGCGGTCGGATTGCGGGTTGTTGAAGAACTCGGACGGGATGTTCTGTTCCACGATCTGGCCCTGGTCCATGAAGATCACCCGGTCGGCGACCTGGGAGGCGAAGCCCATCTCGTGGGTGACGACCAGCATGGTCATGCCGGATTCGGCGAGATCGACCATCACGTCGAGCACCTCCTTGATCATCTCCGGGTCGAGGGCCGAGGTCGGCTCGTCGAACAGCATGATGTTGGGCTGCATGCACAGCGAGCGGGCGATCGCCACGCGCTGCTGCTGGCCGCCGGAGAGCTGGCCGGGATACTTGTCGGCCTGCTCCGGGATCTTGACCCGTTCGAGATAGCGGTGCGCCAGCGCCTCGGCCTCGTCGCGCGGCGTCTTGCGCACCCAGATCGGCGCAATGCACAGGTTTTCCAGCACGGTGAGGTGCGGGAACAGGTTGAACTGCTGGAACACCATGCCGACCTCGCGCCGGATGGTGTCGATATTCTTGAGGTCGTGGGTCAGCTCCGTGCCGTCGATGACGATCCGGCCCTCCTGATGGTCCTCCAGCCGGTTGATGCAGCGGATCAGGGTCGACTTGCCGGAGCCCGACGGCCCGCAGATGACGATCTTTTCCTGGCGTTCGACGAGCAGGTCGATGTCGCGCAGCACATGGAACGAGCCGAACCACTTGTTGAGCCCTTCGATCGTGATGATCCGCCTGTATTCCTGCGTCGGATCGCCGGCGGCGGGTTTCGCGGCGGGCGCTGCGCCGGGGGTCGCGCCGGGGGTCGCGTCGGCCATGCGTCAGTCCCTCCGTTCGGTGTCGAGGCGCTTTTCCAGATGGATCGAATAGCGCGACATGGAAAAACAGGCGACGAAGAAGAACAGGGCGATGAAGACGTAGGCCTCGGTCGACAGGCCCTGCCAGTCGGGGTGCGCCACCATCGCGTTGCCGATGCCGAGAATATCGAACAGGCCGATGATGATGACCAGCGTGGTGTCCTTGAACAGGCCGATGAAGGTGTTGACGATGCCCGGGATCGAGATCTTGAGCGCCTGGGGCAGAACGATCAGCCCCATGGCCTGCCAGTAGCGCAGCCCGAGCGCCTGCGCGGCCTCGTATTGCCCGCGCGGAATGGCTTGCAGCCCGCCACGGATCACCTCGGCCATGTAGGCCGAGGCGAAGGCGGTCACCATCACGATAACCCGGATCAGCGAATCGACCGTGACGTCGGGCGGCAGGAAGATCGGCAGGATGATGTTCGAGACGAAGAGCAGCGTGATCAGCGGCACGCCGCGCACGATCTCGATGAAGCCGATGCACAGGATGCGGATGATCGGCAGGCGCGAGCGGCGGCCGAGCGCCAGCAGGATGCCGACCGGCAGCGACAGCACGATGCCCGCCAGCCCGACCGTCAGGTTCAGCATGAAGCCACCGAACTGGTCGGTCGGCACGCCTTCGATCCCGATGCCGCCGACCAGCAGGAAGGTCGCGACCACCGGATAGGCGAGCGAGAACCAGCGCAGCTGGCGCGCGAAGGGCACGCCCTCGAACAGCAGCGGCGCCAGCGCGGGGATCAGCAGGAGAACGGCGAGATCGACCCGCCAGGTCTGTTCGGCCGTGTAGAAACCGTAGAGAAACTGGTCGATGCGCTGGTCGACCCAGGCCCAGCATGCGCCGCTGCTCTTGCAGGCGAAACGGTTGTCGCCGGCGATATCGGCGTTGATGAAGGCCCAGTCGATCAGGGCCGGGACGATCAGCCACAGCAGATAGAGCGCGATCAGTGTGAACGCGGCGTTGATCCAGTTCGAGAACAGGTTGGTGCGCAGCCACCCGATGACGCCGACGGTCGTCACCGGCGCCGCGCGCTCGGGCAGCATGTCGGCCTGGCTGCGATGGAAGGGCTGCACCGTCATCGCTCAACCAGCGCAATCTTTTTGTTGTACCAGTTCATGAACATCGAGGTGAGCAGGCTCAGGCCGAGATAGACCACCATCCAGATGCCCACGACCTCGAGCGCCTGCCCCGACTGGTTGAGGATCGTGCCGCCGATCGACACCAGGTCCTGGTAGCCGATCGCGATCGCCAGCGAGGAATTCTTGGTGAGATTGAGATACTGGCTGGTCAGCGGCGGAATGATGACCCTGAGCGCCTGCGGGATCACGACCAGCCGCATGGTCTGGCCGGGCCGCAGCCCCAGCGCGCTCGCCGCTTCGGTCTGGCCCTTGCTGACCGACAGGATCCCTGCGCGCACGATTTCCGAGATGAAGGCGCCGGTGTAGGTCGACAGCGCGATCCACAGCGCGACCAGTTCCGGCGTCACGTTGAAGCCGCCGCGGAAATTGAACCGGGTCGGCTTGGGCACGTCCCAGGCGAGCGGCGAGCCGGCGGACAGATAGACCAGGACCGGCACGCCGGCGATCAGCGCCAGCCCGGCCCAGGCGACGGGAAAGTGCTGACCGGAAATTTCCTGGCGCCGCCGCGCCCAGCGCGCGACGAAAACCGCCGCAACGACCCCGGCCAGGACGGCCCCGACAACCCATTCGAAGCCGGGCTCGAACAGCGGCGCCGGCAGGCGCACGCCGCGGTTGCTGAGAAAGATGGAATCGCCGATCGACAGGCTCTCCCGCACCTTGGGCAGGCCGCTGAGCAAAACCCACCAGAAGATGATCTGCAGCAGCAGCGGCACGTTGCGGGTTATCTCGACATAGGCGCCGACCATCCGGCTCAGCAGGAAATTGGGCGACAGGCGCAGGATTCCGGCAACGAAGCCGATCCCCGTCGCGGCGACGATTCCCATCGCCGAGACGAGCACGGTGTTGAGCATGCCGACGATCAGCGCGCGGCCGAAGGTCGATGTCGAGCTGTATTCGATCAGGCGCTGATTGATGTCGAAGAAGGCCTGGTCGAACAGGAAGCCGAACCCCGAGGCGAGCCCGGCGCGTTGCAGGTTGGCGATCGTGTTGGAGACGATGAAGGCGACGACCAGCGCCAGTCCGAGGACGGCCAGCAGCTGGTAGATCAGGCCGCGCGTGCGCTCATCGGACCAGAGGCGCTGCCATCCGGGGCTGCCGGGCCGCCGGGCGGATGCATTCTGGGCCATGGTCCGTACGAGTACCGTTACGCCTTCGGGCCGGGGTCAGGCAGAAAATCGGGGTGTCCGCGCGGCCCGGGCGACGCGGACACCCCCCAATCCTAGCGCATCGGCGGTGCGTAGAGGATTCCGCCGTTCGTATAGAGCGCATTCAGGCCCCGTGCGAGGCCGAGCGGCGTCTTGGTGCCGAGATACCGGTCGAAGATCTCGGCGTAGTTGCCTTCCGCCTTGATCACGTCGACCGCCCAGGTCTTGCGCAGGCCGAGCATGGCGCCGAGCGAGCCCTCGGTCCCGAGCATCCGGTTGACCTCGGGATTGTCGGTGGCTTTCGCGGCCAGCTTGTCGACGTTGGCTGAGGTGACGCCGTATTCCTCGGCGTTGATCAGCACGTTGAGCGTCCAGCGCGCGATGTCGGCCCACTGGTCGTCGCCCTGGCGCACCAGCGGCCCCAGCGGCTCCTTCGAGATGATCTCGGGGAACACCATGTGGTCGCTCGGCTTCGCGAACGTGGTCTTGGTCGCGGCCAAGCCCGAGGCGTCCGTCGTATAGACGTCGCACCGCTCGGCGACATAGGCCTTGCGGGCTTCCTCGTTGGTCTCGATCGGAACCGGCTCATACTTGATCTTGTTGACCCGGAAGAAGTCCGCCAGGTTGAGCTCGGTCGTAGTGCCGGTCTGGATGCAGACCGAAGCGCCGTCGAGTTCCTTGGCCGACTTCACGCCCAGCGCCTTGCGGCCGATGAAGCCCTGGCCGTCATAGTAGCTGACGCCGATGAAGGTGAAGCCGAGATCGACGTCGCGCGAGAAGGTCCACGTCGTGTTGCGCGACAGCACGTCGATTTCTCCGGCGGCAAGCGCCGGGAACCGGTTCTTGCCGGTCAGGTTGACGTATTTCACCTTGTCGGGATCGCCGAAGACGGCCGCCGACAGGGCCCGGCAGTAGGCAACGTCGAACCCGGTCCATTTGCCCTTGTCGTCCGTGTAGGCGAAACCGGGCAGTCCGGTGTTGATGCCGCATTTGAGCACGCCGGCTTTCTTGATGTCGTCGAGAGTCGCGGCCTGGGCCGCACCCGCGATGAGCAAGGCCGCTGCTGCGGAAACGGCGGTTTTGAGAATTGTTTTCATCGTAGCTCCCTGGGTTTGCTGATGGCAGATCGAGCGGCTTGCGTTTCGCATCGAACCTGTGGGCCGAGTTTGCCCTAACCGGCCCGGAATTGCACCCCACACATTACCGCCACGCGGCCAAATGCCGACGCGCACCCGGACATGAAATACCTATAGAACATGCCTCGGCGCTCTTTGCAAGCGGGCTGCCATCGCGATTTCGTTACAATGTTCATTATATCAAAGGGTTAACCATGTCGTTTCGTCGGGGTCGGCCATGAAGACAGAAACCAGGATCGTCAGCGCCGGCCGCCATCCGGAGCAGCATTTCGGCGCGGTCAACCCGCCGGTCTACCGCGCTTCCACGATCGTCCGCCAGTCGCTGGCCGAGTGGCGGGACGTCCGTAACCGCATCTTTGACGACATCGTCTACGGCCGCTTCGGCACGCCGACCACCAAGGCGTTCGAGGAGGCGGTCGCCGCGCTGGAGAATGCCGACCGGGCGGTCGCCGTGTCGTCCGGCATGGCGGGCTGCACCGCCGCGATCCTGTCCGCGGTCAAGGGCGGCGATCATTTTCTGGTGAGCGACAGCGCCTACCAGCCGGTGCGCAAGCTGGCCGACAATTTCCTGAAACAATTCGGCGTCGAGACGACCTATTACGACCCGTCGATCGGCGCCGGCATCGCGGACCTGATCCGCGACAACACCAGCCTGATCTGGCTCGAGGCGCCGGGCTCCCAGACCATGGAGATGCAGGATATCCCCGCGATTACCGCGGTCGCCCGGGAGCGCGGCATCCGGACGGGCATCGACAATACCTGGGCGACGCCCTTCTTTTTCAAGCCCCTGGATTTCGGCGTCGATCTTTCAGTCAATGCGGCGACCAAATATCTGGTCGGCCATTCAGACGCCATGCTGGGCGTCGTCTCCATGCGCGCCGACCTGTTCGAGAAGGTCAAGATCACCGCCAATTCGATGGGCAGCTGCCCCGGTTCCGAGGAGTGCTATCTCGGCCTGCGCGGCGTGCGGACCCTGGCAGTGCGCCTGAAGCAGCACGAAACGAACGCCCTGCGGGTCGCGCAATGGTTCCAGGGCCGGCCCGAGGTGAACCGCGTGCTTTACCCGGCCCTGCCGGACGATCCGGGCCATGCCCTCTGGAAGCGCGACTTTTCCGGCGCGTCCGGCCTGTTCTCGGTGATCCTCGAACCGGCGAGCGAAGCCCAGATTGCCGCCATGGTCGACGATCTGGAGCATTTCGGCCTGGGCGCGAGCTGGGGCGGCTACGAGAGCCTGGTCCTGCCCTTCGACCCGGCGGGCTACCGCACGGCCACCGAATGGCGCGCCGCCGGCCCCTGCCTGCGCTTCCATATCGGCCTGGAGAACCCCGACGACCTGATCGCCGACCTAGAGGCCGGGTTCGACAGGCTGCGCGCGGCCGGGTAGGTTCGCGGCATATGTGCCCGCTGCTGCGCTGCCCGGACCCTTTTCCCGCCATTCGGAGAAACCTAAAATATCCCGGAACGCTTCGCCGCTCCGCCGGCCAGTGCGCCATTACGACAACGAGCCCGCCATGAACATCGCCCTGCCGCCGCGCCAGATCGCCAAGGTCCCGCAGAACACCCATCCGCCGTTCCAATGGGACGACCCCTTCCTGCTCGACGGCCAGCTCTCCGAGGAGGAGCGGATGGTGCAGCAGACGGCGCGGCAGTATTGCCAGGAAAAGCTCCAGCCGCGGGTGCTGGAGGCGTTCCGCCACGAGCGCTTCGACCGGGAGATCATGACCGAGTTCGGCGAACTCGGCCTGCTCGGCGCGACGCTGCCGGAGCGCTACGGTTGCGCCGGCATGAGCTATGTCGTCTACGGCCTGGTCGCGCGCGAGGTCGAGCGGGTCGACAGCGGCTACCGCTCGGCGATGAGCGTCCAGTCCTCGCTGGTCATGCATCCGATCCACGCCTACGGCACCGAAGAGCAGCGCATGAAATACCTGCCGAAGCTGGCGACCGGCGAATGGGTCGGCTGCTTCGGCCTGACCGAACCGGACCACGGCTCGGACCCCGGCGCGATGAAGACCCGCGCCGTCGGGACGGCGGACGGCTGGCGCCTCACCGGCTCCAAGATGTGGATCACCAACTCCCCCATCGCCGACGTCTTCGTCGTCTGGGCCAAGACCGACGACGGCGCGATCCGCGGCTTCATCCTCGAAAAGGGCATGGCGGGCCTGACGGCACCCAAGATCGAGGGCAAGTTCTCGCTGCGCGCCTCGCTGACCGGCGAGATCGTCATGGACGATGTCGAGGTGCCGCATGAAAACCTGCTGCCCAACGTCGCCGGGCTGGCCGGCCCGTTCGGCTGCCTCAACCGGGCGCGTTACGGCATCGCCTGGGGCGCGATGGGCGCGGCGGAGTTCTGCTGGCACGCCGCGCGGCAGTATACGCTCGACCGCAAGCAGTTCGGCCGGCCGCTCGCCGCGACCCAGCTGGTCCAGAAGAAGCTCGCCGACATGCAGACCGAGATCGCCATCGGCCTGCAGGCCGCCCTGCGCGTCGGCCGCATGTTCGACGAGGGCAGCCTGTCGCCGGAGGCGATCTCGCTGGTCAAGCGCAACAATTGCGGCAAGGCGCTGGACATCGCCCGCACCGCCCGCGACATGCACGGCGCCAACGGCATCGCCGACGAGTTCGGCGTCATCCGCCATGTGATGAACCTGGAGACGGTCAACACCTACGAGGGCACCCACGACGTCCACGCCCTCATCCTCGGCCGGGCGCAGACGGGGATTCAGGCGTTTTCGTAGGGCGGCGCACCCGTTTCCGTCCGTCATTCCGGCGCGGGCGGTTGCCTCGCGCCTGCCCGAACCCGTCATCCCGGCCGAAACGCCCGCGCATCGTCATCCCGACCGAGCGTAGCGAGCGGAGGGATCCCGGCTCGATCGTGGCAATGCTAAACCCGGAGTCCGGCGACGGGATTCCTCCACTTCGCCCCGGATTAAATCCGGGGCTCCGGTCGGAATGACGGAGGGAGGGGTTGCGCCCAGTTGATATAGCGGCTGAGGATTCGCTCGGCCCGCGAAATGGGTCCGCCGGCCGGCCGGCTCAGAAGACCCAGTGAACCGCAACGTCGAGGGCCTGGCGGCGGTAGCGGTATTTTTTCGCGTCAACAGCCCATACGCGGGACGGTTTCATCTTGGCCACCCAGGAGCGGTAACCGATCCGGATTCTCAGGTTCTCGTCCACCCTGGCCTCGGCCCCGAAGCCGATGTGCCAGTAAAAGTCGGAAGACGATTCCTTGACAAATCTATGGCCCTCGAAATTGCGCAACAATTCCGCGTCGATGGTCCAGTAGCTCCGGCCGGCACCCGCATAGGCGAACGGCTGCACCGGGCCGTCGAGCGGCAGATAGAACAGCCCGGAAAGCGCGACGTTCCACATGTCCAGCCTGACGTTGAAGATAGCGTTCCACACAAAGCCCCGAGACGAGGATCTCCCGGCCTCGGCCTCGAGGGCGAACCACTCGTTGAACCGGTAGCCGCCATAGATGCGCGGGCCGGAAAAATCCAGTTCGGTCGAGAGGAGGGAATTATGCTCTCTTTCCGAATGCAGCGTGTTGATGGCGCCGCCCAGATACCATCGCCCGGAATCTGCGCCAGGGCGGCGGCCGCTCCGCTCGGCCGACGAGGGCCGCTCGCCGGCCGCCCCGAAGGCCCAGTGAACCGAAACGTCCAGCGCCCGGCGGCGCCAGCGGTATTCGTTCGGGGTATGAGGCCAGCTCCGGGGCGGCTCTATCCTGGCCGTCCAGGAGCGGTAGCCGATCCGGATCTTCAGGTTCTCGTCCACGCTGGCTTCCGCCCCGAAGCCGATGTGCCAGTAAAAGTCGGAAGACGATTTCCTGGAAATTCTGTGCGCCGGGTCATTGCGCAAAAATTCCGCTTCGACGGTCCAGTAGCTCCGTCCGGCGCCCGCATAGAAGAACGGCTGGATCGGGCCGTCGAGCGGCAGATAGACCAGCCCGGAAAGCGCCACGTTCCACATGTCGAGCTTGATGTCGAAGAGAGTGGTCCACAGCTGGCCCCGGAACCCGGATTTCCCGACCTCGGCTTCGAGGGCGAACCACTCGTTGAACCGGTAGCCGCCATAGAGGCGCGGGCCGAAAAAGCTCAACTGGGTCGAGAGGCGAGCGTTATCCTCCCGTTCCGAATGCAGCGAATTGATGCCGCCGCCCAGATACCAGTATTGCGCCCGGGCCGGCGCGCAGAACAGCAGGAAGGCGAGCAGGATGGCGAGGGAGAGCCGGATATTCATTTTGACCCCTCCTGAAGGGGCGATCGAAAGAATGGGTTGACGCCGACCCGCGCCGTCCGAACGTGCGGGTGCAGCGCTCGCGCGGCGTGTGGACCTCCCGAAGGCGGCCGCCGGCGACTGTTTCGGCGTCGAAATTGCTGGGACGGTGGACTGCCTAGATTGTGCCGACCTCACCGACCGCAGGATGCAACGGCCATATGCTAACAAATCTTCCATAAATTTTGCGTATTGTTCGGAACAGTATTCATATCGTTTATATATTTTTGCGGCAGCAGCCTGGTCTTTTCGTCCGCGACGGCGCGCTCCGGCGCCAAGCGCGGGCGCCCCGCCCGGACGCCGGCCGGAGCGGCCTTCCGTTATTCGGACGCCGCGCGCAGCCCCGGGTCCGTAGGGGCGGGTTTCAAACCCGCCCCTACAAAGGCGGCCGTCGCGCCCCTGCCCGTCCGTCATCCCGACCGGGCGCTCTCCCTTTCCGTTATGCCGACCGACCGTCCCCTCACCGTCATCCCGACCGACCATCCCCCCATCGTCATCCCGACCGAGCGGAGCGAGTGGAGGGATCTCGGCTCGATCCCGACATCATGAACCCGGAGTCCGGCGACGGGATTCCTCTACTACGCGCCCCCTTCGACTTCGCTCAGGACAGGCCTCGCGGGGCGCTCCGGTCGGAATGACGGTGAGGGTTTGTCGGGGTAGAGGAAAATTTATTGATTATCCTGTTATATTCCTATATTCCCGGATAGAACAATCATCGAACAAAAGGGAGCCCGCCATGTCCCAGCCCTTGTCCGCCGACCCGGCCGGAACCGCGCCGGAGTCGCCGCCCCCTGCGTCCCCGCCCCTCACCCAGCGGCAGGAGGACTTCTGCCGCCATTACGCGGCAACCGGCAACGCCGCCGGGGCGGCGCGGGATGCCGGCTATGCCGCGGGCTCGGCGCGCCAGACCGGCCACGAGCTGCTGGAGCGGCCGGCTGTCGCCGCCCGGGTGCGCGCCGTCCGGCAGGCCTGGCAGGCGGTCGAGCGCGAAGAGGCGCAGATCCTGCTCGGCCGGCTGGAGCAGGCCTGGGACGCCGCGGTGGAGAAGGGTTCGGCGTCGCTCATGCTCCGGGTCATCAGGTTGCAGGCCGAGCTGTCCGGCCTCGACCGGCGCAGCGCCCACCGGCGCGCCGGCCTGTGGCCCCTGCCCGGAGAAATGCCGGGAGAGGAGGCGGCGCCCGATGCAGGTGACTCCGGTGCAGCCGGTCCGTTGGCCGAGGCGGTGCGCCGGGGCCGGCACCGGACCGAACGGGCCCTTGCCGCCCACCGGGCCAGCCGCAAGGCGCTGGAGCGGCGCGGGGACTTCGACGAGGCGGCCTGGCTGGCGACGGCGCAACGCCTGCACGCCACCGTCGAGGAGCGCCGGCCCCGCACTCCGGTTCAGGCAGCCGGCAGGCCGGCGCCCGCCATGACGAATCCTGACAATTCCTTACGCGGGTTGTAGCGCGACAAAAGTTTTGCAAAACTTTTGTCGCGCTACAAACATGACGCATCGCACCGCCGCCAACCCCGTCCCCGGCCTCCCCTCATCGTCATCCCGACCGAGCGGAGCGAGCGGAGGGATCCCGGCTCGAACCCGACAACAAGAACCCGGAACCCGCCGACGAGATTCCTCCACTACGCCCCGGATTGAATCCGGGGCTCCGGTCGGAATGACGGTGAGGAATTGCCGAAACGGCGTTATTGAAGGAAGGTTCGTTTACCCGGAAAGGCGGCCGGGCCTCAGCGCACCGGGAAGCCAACCGCGGCTTCCAGTTCGGCCAGCGCCGTATCGGGGTCCGCGACCTTGATCGTGGTCATCCCAAGTTCACGGGCAGGTTTAAGATTGATGCCCAAATCATCGAGATAGACCGCATTTTCCGGCACTACGTCAAGCGCGTCGCAGGCCATCCGGTAGATGCGCGGATCGGGCTTGCGCAGGCCGGCCTTGCTGCTCTCGATCACATGGTCGAACAGGGCGAAGACCCCGGCGACCTCGGCGGCGAGTGCGGCGCCGTCCCCGTCGTCCCCGTCGTCACTTGCGCCGAGCACCATGGTCGGGCCTTCGCCGGCGGCGACATTGTTGGTGATGCAGCCGACCCTGAGCCGCGCCTTGCAGGCCTTGAGCGCGGCCACCATTTCGGGGCGCAACCGCCTGGCCAGCAAGGCAATGACCTCCCGGCCGCGGACCGGATGGCCGAGCGCGGCGCTTTCGGCGCGAAAGGCGGCGTCGAATTCGTCCAGGCCGATGGCGCTGCGTTCGAACCGGGCCCAGGCGTTGTCCAGATGGTTTTGTGCGTTGACCGTTCGCAAAAAATCCCGCGGCAGGCCGCGTTCCGCCTCGAAGCGGTTGAAGGCGGCGAAGGGGCTGTCGGTCAGCACCCCGCCGAAATCCCAGATCACCGCCTGAATGGCCATAGACGTCTTCTCCGCCGCCGAAACGCAAGGAGGCGTAGCGTCAGCCGGCCAGCCGTTCCAGACCGATTTTGGCGCAGGCGTCGAGGATGGCGTCGGTATCGATGCGGTGGGCGCGGTAGAGATCGGGAATGTCCGCCGATTGCCCGAAATGCTCGACGCCCAGGCCGTGGGTGCGGTGGCCGTAGACCGCGCCGAGCCAGCTCAGGGTCGCGGGATGGCCGTCGATCACCGTGACCAGCCCGGCATCCGGGGCCAGGGGCGCGAGCAGATTCTCAATATGAGACAGGGCGTTAGGCGGCGAACTTCCGGTCATCGGCGCGGCGCGCTGGCGGGCGCGCTGGGCCGCGGCCCAGCCGGCGTTCAGCCGGTCGGCGGACGTGACCGCCAGCAGGCCGGCGCCGGGGATGTCCTCGGCGAGCGCCTCCCAGGCGGCCACGGCTTCCGGGGCGACCGCGCCGGTGTAGACGAGCGCCAGCTCCGCCCCGCCGGCCGGCGCCTTCAGCCAATAGGCGCCGTCGACGATATTCCGCCGCAGCGCGCCGTCGACCGCCCGGTCCGGCTGGGCGAGGGCCCGGGTCGAGAGGCGCAGATAGACGCTGCCGCCCTGGGCGTCGCGCAGCCAACGCCGGCCGCGGTCGACCGAACCGTCCCGTTGCAGATAATCGAAGGACCAGGCCATCAAGACCGCCAGTTCGTCGGCAAAAGCCGGCTCGAACGCTGCCAGACCGTCCTGCGCCATGCCGATCAGCGGCGTGCCGACGGATTGATGGGCGCCGCCTTCGGGCGCCAGCGTCACGCCCGAGGGCGTCGCAACCAGCAGGAAACGGGCGCCCTGGTAGCAGGCGTAGTTCAGCGCATCGAGGCCGCGCTGGATGAAGGGGTCGTAAAGCGTGCCGATCGGCAGCAGGCGCGTCCCGAAGGTCTCGTGGGACAGGCCGAGCGCCGCGAGCAGAATGAACAGGTTGTTTTCGGCAATGCCGAGCTCGATATGCTGGCCTTCGGTCGACTGGCGCCACTGCTGGGCGCTGACGACCTTCTCGTCGCGGAAGGTGTCGCCCCGGTCGCGCCGGTCGAAGATGCCGCGCCGGTTCACCCAGGCGCCAAGATTGGTCGAGACCGTCACGTCCGGCGAGGTCGTGACGATGCAGTCCGCCAGCGGTTCGTCGCCCCGCGCCAGGCTGTCGAGTATCTGGCCGAATGCCGTTTGCGTGGACAGCGTGCCGCCCTGCCCGGCCGGCTTCGGGGTTTCGATATCCGGCACCGGAACCGGCGGCGCGGATGTGCGCCGCGGGTAGCGCGCTGCGAACGGAACCGAATCGAGAAAAACGCGAAGGTCTTCGGGATCGACGTCGAGCCCGGCGAACCGGTCCCATTCCTCGCCCGGCGCGATACCGGATTCTTCCCTGAATCCAGTGATTTGCGCCGCGTTCATCAACCCGGCGTGGTTGTCCTTGTGGCCTTCGAACGGCAGGCCGAAGCCCTTGATGGTATAGGCGATAAAGCAGGTCGGCCGGTCGTCATCGACGGCGCGGAACATCGACCGCACGGTCGCCATGTCGTGGCCGGCCAGATTGGTCATCAGCCGCTGCAGGCCGGCGTCGTCGAGTTCGCCGAGCAGCGCCCGGATGCCGCGCTCGTCGCCCAGGTCGGCCAGCAGATGTTCGCGCCAGCCTTTCGTGCGGCCGTCGTCCGGCGCGCCGCGGGCCAGCGCGCCGCCCTTGTAGCACAGCGCCGAATAGAGCGAGTTCGGGCAGCCGTCGATCCACTCGCGCAGCGCGCCGCCGCCGGGCCGCCGGAACGCCGATTCCAGCAACGAACCGTATTTCGCCGTCACGACGCGCCAGCCCATCGCTTCGAACAGCTGGTCGAACCGGCTGTAGAGCTGGTCGGTGATGGTCGAATCCAAGCTCTGGCGGTTGTAGTCGATCACCCACCAGACGTTGCGGATATCGTGTTTCCAGCCTTCGAGCAGCGCTTCGTAGACGTTGCCCTCGTCGAGTTCGGCGTCGCCGACGACCGAGACCATGCGCCCGCGCGCCTGCCCGGCCGGGAGCCGGTCCTTGACGTGCAGATAGTCCTGAACCAGGGCGGCGAAGCTCGTCATCGCCGCGCCGAGGCCGACCGATCCGGTCGAAAAGTCGACGTCGTCGGCGTCCTTGGTCCGCGAAGGATAGGACTGCGCGCCGCCCAATGCCCTGAAATTCTTCAGGTTTTCGAGACTCTGGCGGCCCAGAAGATACTGGATCGCATGAAAGACCGGGCTGGCATGCGGCTTGACCGCGACCCGGTCCTCGGGCCGGAGAATATCGAAATAGAGCGCGGTCAGGATGGTCGCGACCGACGCGCTGGAGGCCTGGTGGCCGCCGACCTTCAGCCCGTCGCGGTTCGGGCGGATGTGGTTCGCGTGGTGGATCGTCCAGCTCGACAGCCACAACACCTTGCGCTCGAGCGCACGCAGCAGGCGCAGCCGGTCGGCCGCGGCCGTTTCCGCCGGTATCGGATCGGGTGCAGACACCATCGCAATGCTCCGTTCCCCGAACGGTACGGATTCCGGACGGCGGCCAGTCTAAGCCGATTCGGGCCGGACTGCTGAAAGAAATCGCGGCCGCCCCTACGGCCGCGCGCCGGTCCTCCAGTCCCGGCCGAAGCCGGGCCGCGCCGGCCGGCGGCAACGCCGTGCCGATACGCCGGCTCGTGCAAGTCCCGCTTCCGTAGTGAACGTTCGAATTCGAGTAACGGCCAAATAGCGTTGAAGACGACGCCAGGAATGCTGAAAAACGAAGTACCGCCTTCGGGAAAGCTGAATGAAGCACAGGGATCGATTCTCAAAACTGGAGAAGTCAAGTCCCGGGAAAGACTTGAGCCTGTATTTCGCTGTTTTGCATACAATATACCGCCGACAAAAGCGATCGGACCCGCGGACCGGCGCGGCGGCTTGCGGCGCTGCGCCCTATCGGGACCGTTCCCGGCCGAATGCGGCGGACGCGGCTTCCGGCAGCCGGTCCGGAAGATCGTCGGCCAAAAGACCCGGCCCGCACAGCCGGGCGGCCTCGGCATGGCACCACACCGCGGCGCAGGCCGCCTCGAACGGCGGCATCCCCTGGGCGCGCAGGCCCGCGACAACGCCGGCCAGGACGTCGCCGGTCCCCGCGGTTGCGAGGATCGGCAAGGCGTTGGGGTTGATCGCTACCCGTCCGTCCGGCGCGGCGATCACCGTGTCGTAGCCCTTGTGGACGACCGTCGCGCCGGTTCTTTCGGCGACGCGGCGCGTCCGCTCCACCTTGCCGGCGCCGGCATCGTCCGGCCCGGCGATCCGGGCAAATTCGCCGCTGTGCGGGGTCAGGACCGTTCCTGCGCCCAGCGGCCCGGACCCGTCGCCCATAGTGGATACAACGGCAGACAGTGCATCTGCATCCAGTATACAAACCACCGGCAACCGGGCGATATCGACCAGATTTCGCTGCCGTCCGGCAGTGCGGCCGAACCCCTGCCCGGCAAGTATTACTTGCACCTTCCGATCGCGGCAGAATTGCCCCAGATCTTCGATTCCGCCCAGTTCCCGCCGCAGAAAGGCTGCCGGGAGCTGCGCATCGAAGAAGGGCCGGACCGCTGCATCGTCGTCGGAAAACCAGCCGACCGTCACCATGCCGGCGCCGGACCGCACGGCGGCGCGCGCCGCCAGCGCAGACGCCCCGGGCATTTCCCCGGCGACGACCAGGACATGGCCGCGGGTGTATTTGTGGTCCCCGGGCGACAGCGGCCGCACAGCGTTTCGCCACAGGGCGGGCGCATTGACAGCGATATTCGGCGCGACCGTGTCCAGCACGCTGTCTGCAATGCCGATGTCGTGGACCGCCAGGGCGCCGCACATCTCCCGGCCCGGCAGCAGAAAATGGCCCGGTTTGGCGCGGAAGAAGGTGACGGTCAGGTCGGCCGGCGCGACCGGCCCGCGGCAGGCACCGCTGTCGCCGTCCACGCCGCTCGGCATATCGACGGCAACGACCGGCACGCCGCTGCTCCGGCGCCGCTCCGCCGTCCGGGCGAGCAATTCGGCCGGAGTCCCGGATACCGGCCGGGTCAGGCCGGCACCGAACAGGGCATCGACGATCAGTCCGGCCCGGTCGAGGCCTTCCGCCGCCCATTCGGCGGTTTCGGCAGACATGCCGCCGGCTGCGGCCGCCTCGATCCACCGCTCGAAGGCGGTCCGGGCGTCGCCGCGCAGCCGTTCCGGACGTGGCGCATGAAACACCGAGACGGGCCATTCCGCTTCGAGCAAAAGACGTGCAATTACAAAGCCGTCGCCGCCGTTGTTGCCCGGTCCGCACAGGATTGCAGCAGGCCGGGGCCGCCAGCGCAGGCGGATTTCGCGCGCGACCGCCGCCCCGGCCGCCTCCATCAGGTCGATGCCCGGCGTGTCGGCTGCAATCGCCGCGTGGTCGGCGGCGGCCATCTCCGCCGTCGTGAGCAGGCAATGGGCGTGCCGGTCGTTTGCTGTCATCGTCCGCATCTTCACGATGAGGGGGCGAATCGCACGATATCCGGGGTTGCCGGCCCCGCGCGCCGCCGCCCGTTCCCGACCGGCAGAAAAGCGCCTAGAGTGGCCCGGCACAATCCACAAATCGCCCCAATAATCTCCGGGGCCGGGAATACCGCGGCCACAGCCATGCCCGACGAACCCCCGCCCGCAGCCGATCGCGCCGAACCTCCGGAGCCCAACGTCCCCGCCCGGCCCGGCCTGTCCGGCCGGATCTGGATTCCCCTGCTCGGCGCCGTCCTCGTCCTCCTCCTTCTGGCCGTCGACCGGGCGCCGGTCTCTTCCTGACCGGGGCGGGCGGCAGGTCTGCGGTTCGATCCGCCGGCCCGGCGGAACTGCAGGCTTTGCCGCGGCGTTTCCCGCCATTCGCGGCTTGACGCTACCCGCCCCCGCAATAGACTAGTGCCAGTGGTCCACGGCGGTCGACGGGCAGGCGCCGGAAAGCGCATGTCCGCCCCCCGCGGTGAAATCTGTGAAACGTGTTTCTGGGAGAAGCGCTTCATGACTGTATCTGTCTCGTTGACGGTTAACGGCGAGGCCGTTTCCGCCGACGTCGAGCCGCGCACCCTGCTGGTGCAGATGCTGCGCGAACAGCTGGGTCTCACCGGCACCCATGTCGGCTGCGACACCAGCCAGTGCGGCGCTTGCGTCGTCCATGTCGACGGCGAATCGGTCAAGGCCTGCACGTTGCTGGCGGTCCAGGCCGAAGGCGCGGAGGTCAAGACGATCGAGGGCGTCGCCGACGGCGACACGCTGCATCCGATGCAGCAGGCGTTCCACGAAAATCACGGCTTGCAGTGCGGTTTCTGCACGCCGGGCATGATCATGAGCGCGCTCGACCTTGTGAAGAACAATCCGGATCCCGGCGAACGGGAAATCCGCGAGTGGCTGGAAGGCAATCTGTGCCGCTGTACCGGCTACCACAATATCGTCAAGTCCATCGACGCCGGCGCCCGGGCGATGCGCGGCTAGCGCCCGCCGGATCGTCCCGGACGCGAACCGACGCAATCCGGATCGTCCCAGAATGGACAGGACCAATTCGAGCGCAGTGAGGAATTCATGACCGAGCAAGGCATCGGCGCCGCCGTCGCGCGCCGCGAAGATCGCCGTTTCGTGACCGGTCAAGGTCACTATACCGACGATATCAACCGCAGGGGGCAGACCCACGCCTATTTCGTGCGTTCGCCCCATGCCCATGCGACGCTCAACGGCGTCAACATCGACGCCGCGCGGGCGATGCCCGGCGTGCGCGGCATTTTCGTCGGCGAAGACATGGCAGATGTCGGTCCGCTGGTCTGCGGCTGGGCGATCACCGACGTGAACGGCGAGCCGCACAAGGCGCCGCCTCACCCGGCGCTGGCCATCGGCAAGGTGAACTATGTCGGCGACGCCGTCGCGGTCGTGATCGCCGATACCCTGGAGCAGGCCAAGGATGCCGGCGCAGCCGTCGAAGTCGACTATGGCATACTCGATGCCGTGGCCGATCCGGCCCGGTCCATGGCCGCCGGCCAGCCGCAGATCCACGAAGAGGCGCCGGACAACCTGTGTTACGAATGGGCGCTTGGCGACAAGGCCGCCATCGACGCCGCGTTCGACGCTGCGGCCCATGTAACGTCGCTGGAGTTCTCCAACAACCGCCTGGTGCCCAACGCCATGGAGCCGCGGGCTTGCGTGGCCGAATACGACGACGGCACCGGCGAGTATACCCTCTTCATCGCGTCCCAGAACCCGCATGTCCACCGGCTGGTGATGTCGGCGTTCCACGGCCTCGCCCCGGAGCACAAGCTGCGCGTGGTGGCGCCCGACGTCGGCGGCGGCTTCGGCTCCAAGATCTTCATCTACGCCGAAGAAGTCGTGGCAACCTGGGCTTCTGCCCGGATCGGCAGGCCGATCAAGTGGACCGCGGAACGCAGTGAGAGCTTCATCGCGGACGCCCATGGCCGCGATCACGTCACGAAGGCGGAGCTGGCGCTCGATTCCGGCGGCAAGTTCCTGGCCATGCGGGTCGAAACCATCGCCAATATGGGGGCCTATCTCTCGACCTTCTCCTCGGCGGTGCCGAGCTATCTCTACGGCACGCTGCTGGCCGGCCAGTACACGACCGGCGGCATCTACTGCAACGTCAAGACGGTCTTCACCAACACAGTGCCGGTCGATGCCTATCGCGGCGCCGGGCGGCCGGAAGCCGCCTATGTCGTGGAGCGGCTGGTCGAGACGGCGGCGAACGAGACCGGCCGGGATCCGGCCGAGCTGCGCCGGATCAACTTCGTGCCCGGCGATGCCTTCCCCTACGAAACGCCGGTCATCATGCAGTACGATTGCGGCGATTTCGCCGGTTCGATGGACCAGGCGCTGGATCTTGCCGGCTACGGCGGTTTCCAGGCCCGCAAGGCGGAATCGAAAGCCAACGGCAAGCTGCGCGGCGTCGGCTTCTCCTCCTATATCGAAGCCTGCGGCGTCGCCCCGTCGGCGGCGGTCGGGTCTCTGGGCGCCGGTGTCGGCTTGTGGGAATCGGCAAGTATCCGTTTCAATCCAACGGGTAACGTCCAGTTGCTCACAGGCTGCCACACCCACGGTCAGGGCCACGAAACGGCCTATGCCCAGATCGTCGCGGACAAGCTCGGCGTACCCTACGACCAGGTCGACGTCATTCACGGCGATACCGCAAAGACGCCGTTCGGCATGGGCACCTACGGTTCCCGTTCGGCGGCCGTCGGCGGTTCGGCCATTGTGAAGGCCGCGGACAAGATCATCGAGAAAGGACGGAAAATCGCCGCCCACGCCCTCGAGGCGTCGGAGGACGATATCGAGTTCGCCGGCGGCAACTTCACGGTCAAGGGCACCGACAAGGCGATGAACATCGCCGAGGTCGCCTTCACCGCCTACGTGCCGCACAACTATCCGGAAGGCCTCGAGCCGGGGCTGGAAGAATCGGCGTTCTACGATCCGCTCAACTTCTCCTTCCCGGCCGGCACGCATATCTGCGAGGTCGAGATCGATCCGGAAACCGGCTCGGTCTCGATCGACAAATACGCTGCCGTCGACGATTTCGGCGTGGTGATCAACCCGCTGATCGTCGAGGGCCAGGTCCATGGTGGGATCGGCCAGGGAATCGGCCAGGCGATGCTCGAGCATGCGGTTTACGACAGTGCCGGCCAGCTGATCAGCGGTTCCTACATGGACTACACCATGCCCCGCGCCGACGACGTGCCGAACTACGATGTCGGCTTTAACGGCGTACCGTCCCCGCTCAACCCCCTTGGCGTGAAGGGCTGCGGCGAGGCCGGGGCCATCGCGGCGCCGGCGGCGGTCATGAACGCGGTGCACGACGCGCTGCGCGGTGTCGGCGTCGGCCATATCGAAATGCCGGCAACCCCGCTGCGCGTCTGGCAGGCCATTCAGGACGCAGCGGCATAGACGCGGCGGGACAGGCTGAATTCATCGAATCGGAACGGACCGGGCCCTCACCCGGGCAGGAAGGAACCAATCCATGTACAATTTCGAGTACAAGAAGGCCGGCAGCGTCGATGAAGCAGCCGGCATTATCGGCGCGGACGACGAGGCGAGGCTGCTCGCCGGCGGGATGACGTATATCCCGACGCTCAAGCAGAGGCTCGCCGCACCGACGACCGTCGTCGACCTGAACGGCGTCGGCGGCCTGGACGGCATTGCGGTCGACGGCACCGGCGTGACCGTCGGCGCCTTGGCCCGGCACGCCGCGGTCGCCGCATCCGCGGACGTGGCGGCGGCCATCCCGGCCCTGGCCGACCTGGCGAGCCACATCGGCGATCCGCAGGTGCGCAACCGCGGGACGATCGGCGGCTCGATCGCCAACAACGATCCGGCGGCGGACTATCCGGCCGCCCTTGTCGGCCTCGGCGCGACCGTCCAGACCAACAAGCGGACTATCGCGGCGGACGACTTCTTCACCGGCCTGTTCGAGACGGCGCTGGGCCAGGACGAGATCGTAACGTCGGTTTCGTTCCCGAGGGCCGGCAAGGCCGCCTACATGAAATTCCCGAACCCGGCGTCGCGCTACGCCATCGTCGGCGTCTTCGTCGCCCAGGCGGCAGATGGCGTCCGGGTTGCGGTGACCGGCGCCGGCCCGTGCGTGTTCCGGGTTGCGGAGATGGAAGCCGCCCTCGCCGCGAACTGGTCGGCCGACGCAGTGGCGGGCATCGGCATCTCCGCCGACGGCCTCAACGAGGACATCCACGCCAGCGCCGAATACCGCGCCCATCTCGTCACGGTGATGGCCAAGCGCGCCGTGGCGAAGGCGGGATAGCCTGCCTTTGCCCGCAGCACCCTCCCCATTCACGGGGAGGGTGAAACGGCTGCTCTTACTTCTTGTTTTTCGGGAGAAAACGCCGTATCCGGCATGCGTTGACCGAGTGATACGGACCGTGATGAGCGGCTCAAGTGCCGGAAGCGGGCTCGTTACCGATGAAGGCAGGAGTCGAAGCCTCCGCGCCGAAGTGTGCACCGCCGGAACGTCTCCCGTCTCTGCCGGACGAATGCTCGAATTTCGTGGTGACAAGACGGGCTGCCGACCGTATTCCGTTCTGGAATGAGCATGTCAAAAATAACCGCCCTGCCCGATTCCGTCGATGCGACCGAGAAATTGCTCGCCGCCGGCGCCTATGTCGCCGACCGGTCGCTGGCGACGGCGCTGTACCTAGCGCTGAAGCTCGGCCGGCCGTTGTTCCTCGAAGGCGAGGCCGGCGTCGGCAAGACGGAGATCGCCAAGGTGCTGTCGGAATGCCTCGGCCGCGACCTGATCCGGCTGCAATGTTACGAAGGGCTGGATGTTTCGAGCGCCGTCTATGAGTGGAACTATGCCCGGCAGATGATCGAGATACGGCTGGCCGAAGCGACCGGCGATGCCGGCGGCCGGGCCGGACGGGCGGCACTCACCCGGGACGTATTTTCCGAAGAATTCCTGATCAAGCGCCCCCTGCTCCAGGCCTTGGAGCGGCGGCACAGCGGTCCGCCGGTATTGCTGATCGACGAACTGGACCGCACCGACGAACCCTTTGAGGCCTTCCTGCTGGAGGTTCTGTCTGACTTCCAGATCACCGTGCCGGAAATCGGCGTCTTCGGCGCCGATACGCCGCCCGTCGTCGTCATTACCTCGAACCGGACGCGGGAAATCCACGACGCCCTGAAGCGGCGCTGCTTCTACTATTGGGTCGACTACCCCGACGCCGAGCGCGAACTGGAAATCCTCGGCAAGAAGGCGCCGGAAGCCGGAGAGGCGCTGCGCCGCGATGTCGTCGCCTTCATTCAGAAGCTGCGCGATGTCGACCTGTTCAAGCTGCCCGGCGTCGCCGAATCCATCGATTGGGCCCAGGCTTTGGCCCAGCTCGATGTGGTCGCCCTGGAGCCGGATACGCTCAACGCCACGCTCGGTACGCTGCTCAAGTACCAGGACGATATCGAACGCATCCGCGGCAGCGAGGCCATGCGCATCCTCGACGAGATTCGCACGGAGGCCTCCCTCAACCGGGTGCGCGGGTCCTAAGGGCAGCGAGACCGGACCGGGCGCCGCCATGCCGTTCGACACCCCGCCCGACCCGGAACGGTCCCGCCGCGGCGGCGACCCGGGCGGCGGCCGCCTGCCGGAAAATATCATGCACTTCGCCCGCGTGTTGCGCGCCGCCGGCCTGCCTGTCGGCCCCGGCCAGGTCATCCGGGCGGTCGAGGCAGCCGAGGCGGTCGGTATCGGCACGCGCGACGACTTCTACTGGACACTCCACGCGGTCTTCGTGAACCGCCGCGACCAGCGCGACCTGTTCGACCAGGCCTTCCATGTCTTCTGGCGCAATCCACGGCTGCTGGAGCGGTTGATGTCCGTCATCCTTCCGACTGCGGAAGCGCCGGCGGACGAGGAAAGGGAGGAGATGTCGCGGCGGCTCGCGGAAGCGCTGAAGGGTCTGGCGGAAGCGGCGGGACAAGCGCCGGAGCAGGACCGGGTCGAACTGGACGCCGTGATGACCTGGACGGACCGCGAGGTCCTGAAGAACCGCGATTTCGAAAAGATGTCGCAACCCGAAATCGATGCCGCGAAACGGGCGCTGGCCCGGATGCGCCTGCCGGTGGAGCGGGTGGCGACCCGGCGCTTCCGGCCCGACCCGGCCGGTCCGCGTATCGACATGCGCCGGATATTGCGGCGGAGCGTGCGCAGCGGCGGGGACACCATCCTGCTCGCGCGCAGACGGCGCAAGATACGGCGACCGCCGCTCGTGGTCCTGTGCGATATCTCCGGTTCGATGAGCCGTTATTCGCGCATGCTGCTGCACTTCCTGCACGCCGTCACCAACGACCGGGACCGCGTGCATACCTTCCTGTTCGGCACGAGGTTGACCAACGTCACACGTTATCTGCGCTACAAGGATGTCGACGAAGCGCTCGACAAGATCGGCCAGGTCGCCGAGGACTGGGACGGCGGCACGCGGATCGGCCAGACTCTCGGCGAATTCAACCGTCTCTGGTCCCGCCGCACCCTCGGTCAGGGCGCCATGGTGCTCCTGATTACGGACGGGCTGGACCGGGACGGCGGCGCCGGGCTGGAGCGGGAAATGGACCGGCTTCACCGCAGCTGCCGCCGGCTGATCTGGCTCAATCCCCTGCTGCGTTACGACGGTTTCGAGCCCAAGTCGGCCGGCATCCGGGCCATGTTGCCCCATGTTGACGACTTCCGTACCGTGCACAATCTGGAGAGCCTGGAGCAGTTGGGCGCGGCGTTCGCCCAGCCCGGAGCCCGACAGGACAGGAGCGTGACCCGATGGCTACCGATGCTGAGACCCTGACGCTGTCGAGCGACGAGGTGTTGCGCCGGGCCGCGGCGTGGCGGGATGCCGGAAAGGACGTGGCCATAGCCACGGTCGTCAACACCTGGGGATCGTCGCCCCGTCCGGTCGGCAGCCAGCTCGCGGTCAGCGGAGCCCAGGAAATGATCGGTTCCGTCTCCGGCGGATGCATCGAAGGCGCGGTAGTCGCCGAGGCTCAGGACGTCATCCGCAGCGGCGCGCCCCGGCTGCTCGAATTCGGCGTTGCGGACGAGGACGCCTGGGCGGTCGGCCTGGCCTGCGGCGGCAGGGTCGAAGTGTTTGTCGAACGGCTCGACTAGATGGACCGGAATCTGATCGACAGGCTCGCGGCCGCCAGGGCCGGGCACCACCCGGTTGTCGTTGCGACGGATCTCGCATCCGGCGAAAAGACCTGGATCGAGGGCGGATCTGCCGCCGGTTCGGTCCGCGTCGACGAAACCTTGCTCGCCGCCGCCGACATCGCACAGCGCGACGACAGGAGCCGCACGATCGAGACAAACGACGGCCGCCGCATATTCCTGCATGTCTTCAACCCGCCGCTGCGTCTTCTGATCGTCGGGGCCGTCCATATCGCGCAATCGCTGGCGCCGATTGCCGCGCTTGCCGGCTATGCCGTGACGGTCATCGATCCCCGGGGGTCATTCGCCACCGCAGACCGGTTTCCGGGCGTCGTCCTGACAGACGACTGGCCCGACGAGGCTCTGGCGGCCCTGAAGCCCGACGCGCGCACCGCGATCGTCACCCTCACTCACGATCCGAAGCTGGACGACCCGGCCCTGCACAGCGCCCTGCGTTCTAACTGTTTCTATATCGGCTCCTTGGGCTCGCGCCGGACTCATGCCTCGCGGGTCCAGCGGCTGCAGCAAGCGGGTTTCGGCAGCGATGAGACCGCCCGTATCCGCGGACCGATCGGCCTCGACATCGGCGCGTCGTCGCCAGCCGAAATTGCGCTCGCGATCATGGGCGAAGTCACGGCCACGCTTCGCAGATCGCAGGCCAAAGCCGCCTGACCGGAACGATGGAATTCGGTTCCGTTCCGACGCAGGAGGCCGAAGGCGCCATTCTCGCCCACGCCGTCAGGACGGCCGCCGGCCGCCTCGCCAAGGGACGGTGCCTCACGAAAGACGATATCGCAGCCATTGCCGGCGCCGGGTTCGACAGGATCGCGGTCGCCCGCCTGGGACCGGGCGATCTGGGCGAGAATACAGCGGCGTCCCGCATCGCCGCCGCTCTCGCGTCCGACAGTTTGCGCGCCGGGCCGGCCGCGAACGGCCGCTGCAACCTCTATGCCCGACACGCCGGCCTGGCCCTGGTCGATGCCGCCGGCGTCAGTGCGGCCAACCGGATCGCGGAATCGCTCACCCTGGCTACGCTTCCGGCATTATCGCCGGTGGTTCGCGACCAGCTGGTCGCGACGGTCAAGATCATCACCTTTGGCGCTCCGGCCGGAAATGTCGAGCGGGTGGCCGATGCTGCGGCGGACACGGTATCGATCGCCGCCTACCGCGCCCAGAGCGCCGCGCTGATCCAGACCCGACTGCCCCACACAAGCGCGGCCCTGCTGATAAAGACCGAGCGTTCGACGCGCGAACGCCTCGCCCGGATCGGCGCGGCCGTGACCCATGTCCGAACGACGGAACACCGCGAAGACGCGCTTGCTGACGCGCTGGCGCAGGCGGCCGCGGCTGCCGACCTGATTGCTGTGATCGGCGCATCGGCCATCGCGGACCGGCGCGACGTCGTCCCCGCCGCCATCGTCGCAGCCGGCGGAACGGTCGAACATTTCGGTCTGCCGGTCGATCCCGGCAATCTGACCCTGCTGGCCCGGCTGGGAAAGGCCACCGTCGTGGCCATGCCGGGTTCGGCGCGCTCGCCCCGGGAACAGGGTTCCGACTGGCTGCTCGAACGGCTCGCCGCCGGCCTGCCCGTCGATGCCGAGACCATCGCCGGTTTCGGTGTCGGCGGCCTGCTCAAGGAAATCCGCTCCCGGCCCATGCTGCGCGACCGCGAGCCGCCGGGCGCACAGAAACCCGAGCCTGTCGTCGACGCCATCCTGCTGGCGGCCGGGCAATCGACGCGGATGGGCGGGCCCAACAAGTTGCTGGAGCCGATCGCTGGAACGCCGATGATCCGGCGGGTGGCGGCAGCCGTCCGCAGCGCCGCAATCCGCCGCCTGATCGTCGTGACCGGCCACGAGGCCGGCCGGGTGCGCGATGCGCTTTCGGGCCTGGACTGCGCGTTCGTCGACAATCCGGACTATCCGTCCGGCATGGGTTCGTCGGTCGCCGCCGGTGCGCGGGCGGTATTCGAAACGCCCGATCCGCCCGACGCCGCTATCGTTTGCCTTGGCGACATGCCGGACATCGCGCCGGCTATGCTGGATGCCCTTATCGCCAATTACGATCCGCAGGCCGGCCGCACCATCGTTGCCGCCGCCAGCGGCGGGCAACGCGGGCATCCGGTGCTGTGGGACCGGTGCTTCGCCGACGACCTGGCGAGCCTCGGCGGCGACACCGGCGGGCGGGACATCCTGCAGGAGCATGCGGGTCAGGTCGTGACCGTGGAAATGGACGACGACGCCGTACTGCGCGACCTCGATACGCCGGTAGCGTTCGACGCCTACCGGGACAGAACGGGCGGCGATCCGGCCGGCTGAGCCGCTCGGGTCCCGATACCGAGCCTCAATTGGCAACCAGCACGAAGTCGTACTCGACCTTCTGGTAAGGCGCGGTCACGCCGTAGGCGCTGGCCTCTTCCGCATCGGCGGAGTCGTCGAAATCGACTCGCAGGGAATCGCGCACGGCGAACACGGCGTCGCGGTCGATCCAGTCATCGTCGCCGGGGAACAGTTCGGTCACCAGCGGGAGATAGCCGTCGGCGTTGATCCAGATATGGTAGTGCGCCGGCCGCCAGGCGGTGCGCGAGGTGGAGCGCAGGATCTCGCCGGCCGGTCCGTCGTCCGGCACCGTGTAGGACACCGGTTTCACCGTGCGCACGCCGTACCGGCCGTCTGCTCCGGTGAACTGGTGGCAGCGCAGGTTGGGCACCGCCCCCTCGTGGGTCTCCTGCACGTCGTACAGGCCGTTCGACTGGGTCTGCCAGAAGTCGACGCGCGCGCCTTCGACCGGTTCGGACTGTTCGTTGAGCACGCGGCCGGTCAGCACCACCTCCGCGCCGGGGTCGTCGCCGGCAAGATTGCCTTTGAGCGGGACTTCCGGCGCGCCGCCGACGAAGAACGGGCCGAGCGCGCTGTATTCCGTCCCGCTGGTCACGCCGCGGCCCTTGATCATGTCGACCAGCGACGACAGGCCGAGAATATCGGAGGTCAGGATAAACTCGTTGCGCTCCGGCGTCGAAATCTTGCCGGCGTCGTAGAGATACTGGATGCCCCGCATCCACTCGTCCTGCTGCAAGCCCACTTCCCGGGCAAAGGCGTGCATATGCTTGACCAGGCTGGTCATGATCTCCTTGAGCCGCGGGTCCTCGGTCCCCTCCATGGTCTGGAGCACGGCTTCGGTGATGTTGTCTTCCTGTAGATTGCGCATCGGTCTTCCTCTGCCCCTGCGGTTCCTCGTTGGGCCTATAGAGACGCGACGGCCGCGGGCCGTCAATGCCCGGTCCGGTTATCCGGTGTAGATGTTCGTATACCGGTCGCGCAGGGCATTCTTCTGGACCTTGCCCATGGCGTTGCGCGGCAATTCATCGACGATGAAGAGCCGCTTCGGCTGCTTGAACCTGGCCAGTGTGTCCGCCAGGCCGGCCAAGAGCGCTTCGGGATCCAGTTCGACCGACCCGTCGGGCACCACGGCTCCGGTCACGCCCTCGCCGAAATCCGGGTGGGCAATGCCGAACACCGCGGACTCGCGGACGCCCGGCAGCGCGTCGAGGCATTGCTCGACCTCTTTGGGATAGACGTTCAATCCGCCGGAAATTATCAGGTCCTTCGCCCGGCCGACGATGGAGACCCGGCCGATTTCGTCCATCGTCGCCATGTCGCCGGAAACGAAAAATCCGTCGGGCCGGAACTCCTCCGCGGTCCTGTCCGGCAGGCGCCAGTAGCCGGAAAACACGTTCGGGCCGGTCATCTCCAGCACACCGACGCCGCCCCGCGGCACCTCGCGGCCGGCCTCGTCGGCGATGCGGACGGACACGCCCGGAAGCGCAAAGCCGACCGTGCCGGCGACGCGTTCTCCATCGAGCGGATTGCTGCACGCCATGCCGACTTCCGTCATGCCGTAGCGTTCCAGAATCCGCTTGCAGGTCCGGGTCTCGAAGGCGGCGAAGGTCTCTTCCAGCAGGGGTGCCGAGCCGGAAATGAACAGGCGGACGTTGCGGGCGGCCTCCGCCGTGAATTCGGGCGTATCGAGCAGGCGGGTGTAGTAGGTCGGCACACCCATCATGACCGTTGCATCGGGCAGCCGGGCAATCGCCCTTTCCGCAGCAAATCCGTGCTGGAAAATAACCCGTGCCCCGCTCAGCAACGCGCAGTGCAGCGCCACGAAAAGGCCGTGGGTGTGATAGATCGGCAGGGCGTGCAGCAACACATCGCCGCCCGTGAAGCCCCAATAATCCCGCAGAACCAGGGCATTGGACGCCAGGTTGCCGTGGGTCAGCATCGCACCCTTGGGCCGGCCGGTCGTGCCGGAGGTGTAGAGGATCGCTGCGAGATCGTCGGCACTGCGCACCGCAACTTCAGCTGCGGCCGGCGCCGTCCCGGCGGCTTCGAGAAGCGAGCCCGAACCGTCACCCAGCGTCAGGACCGCGCCGACACCGGCCTTGCGCGCTGACGCTTCGGCTGTCCCGCGATCCGATTCCCGGCACACGAAGACGGCGGGTTCGGAGTCCGAAAGGAAAAAAGCGACTTCCTGTGCGGTGTAGGCCGTATTGAGCGGCACGAAGACCAACCCCGCGCGGAGGCAGGCCAGGTAGAGCATCACGGCATCCGGCGATTTGTCGACCTGAGCAACGACGCGGTCGCCCGCCATCGCGCCGTGTGCGGCGAGGGCTGTGGCAATCCGGCCCGCCCGCCCGTCGATGTCGCGATACGGCAGCGGCGGCCCGCTCTCGACCTCCAGGAACACGGCGGCCGGATCTGCCGGAAACTGCGCCGCGATCAGCGCGTAGAGATTGTCGGACATGTCTTTCCGAAGGCGGCTTGGCTTTTCACGCATTCAGTCCTGCCGCAGCGGTCCGCTCAAGCGGGCAAATCGCCCTTCCGGCCCGCCGCCGTCATTCGCCCTTGCCTTCCAGACGCTGCCGGATACGGGCTGCAAAACCGGGCCGGTCCGCGACAAGCGGCAGCAGCTTGCGCCAGTAACTCTTACCCTCGGCTTCGCGTCCCAGATCGAAGGCGTGGCGGCCGAGATAGTACAGCGCAAGCGGATGACGCGGTTCCAGGGCATGGAGGCGTTCGAAGAGTTGGAGCAATTGCGGATCGACCGGATCGTCCGGACTGCGCAGGCGGAGCACGGCCATCGTGTAGAGCGTCAGGACGCGGACATTGTCCGGCGCCAGCGCGACGGCCCTGCCGTAGGCATCGGCGGATTTGTCCAGCTCGCCGAGCACGCTGAGGGCCCGGCCGAGGCGCAGCCAGCCGGCAAGATCGGCGGGGTTCTCTTCCAGCCGCTCGGCCAGTCCGGCAACCATGCCGCGGATCATCTCCTGCCGCTCCTCCGGGGTCATCCGCTCGGCGGCACGTACGTCTTCGGCGCTCGGGCCGCGCGGCCTCTCCTGCACCGTCAGCATGCTGCGGTCGGCGAGCTCGGGACGGCCGAGCACGGCGTAGAGAGCCAGGCTCAGCGCCGGCACCGCTGCCGCCAGCAGCAGGACGGTCGGGCGCGACAGGGTTTGCGTCGTGCCGGAATGTCCCGCTTCCTCCCGGGCCTCGGCGGCCAGCGCGCGCCGGCGGATTTCATTGCGCGCCGCCTCGGCCTCCGCCGCCTCGATCGTACCGCGCGCCAAGTCCCGGTCGAGTTCGCGAAGCTGATCGCGATAGACCTCCATGTCGTGTTCCGCCGCGCCGGCGACCGGCGCAGTTTCAGACCCGCTGCGCGGATAGAGGCGCCACAGGATGGCCCCGCCGGCCGCGATGCCCAGAAGCGCGGCGACCAGCCAGATCACTTTTCGTCTCCGCGGTCCCGGAGCAGCGCATCGGCGCGGGCGGCCTCTTCCGCCGGGAGGCCCGCGGCTTCCCTCGCCGTTCGCGGTCGGCGCAATCGCCAGAGCAGGAACAGGAGCGCGGCCAAAAGCGCCACCGCCGGCCCGAACCAAAGCAGCCAGGTCCGCTCGTCGACCGGCGGGCGCAGAAGGACGAAATCGCCATAGCGTGCATGGACATAGGCGATGACTTCGCGGTCGCTGTCTCCTGCCGTCAACCGCTTGCGCACCAGCCGGCGCAGGTCGCGAGCCAGCGGCGCATCCGAATCGTCGATCGACTGGTTCTGGCAGACCAGGCAGCGCAGTTCGCGGCCGATGTCCCGGGCGCGGCCTTCCAGCTTCGCATCCTCCAGCGCCTCGCCCGGCCCGATGGCCGGTGCGGGCGTTATCGGTGCGGCGATCGCAACGAACACCGTGAGCAGAATCGGGGCAGCGTACCGCTTCATTTTCTCAATGCCTCGATCGCCGGCAGGATTTTCTCTTCCAGCACCTGCCTCGTTATCGGACCGACCTGCTTGAACCGGATTCGGCCTGCACGATCGATCAGATAGGTTTCCGGTACGCCGTAAAGGCCGAATTCCGGCGCGATCTCTCCGTCGCGATCGACGCCGATGCGTGCGTAGGGATTGCCGTGCCGGTCCAGCCAGCGCGCGGCGTCCGCCGGTTTGTCCTTGTAGTTGATGCCGGCAAGGGTCACACCGGGCACTTTAGACAAGGCGGTAATCTGGGGGTGCTCGATCAGGCAGGGCGCGCACCAACTGGCAAAGAAGTTCAGGACAGTGATGCGCCCCTTGAACGACGCGCTTTCAACGCCCTGCCGGATGATCTTGCCGCCAAATTCGAGGCCACGCGCCGAGAATGCCGGCGCCGGTTTATCGATCAGCGCCGACGGCAGGAGGCTCGGGTCGCGCCCGCTCTGCAGATAGAAGGCGGCGGCGGCGGCGATGGCGGCGAACACCGCAAGCGGCGCCAGAAACAGCAGCCGGCGGGACCGCATGGCGGTTCAGGCTTCCGCCGGACGCGCTGCAGGCGGCCGGGCCGAGCGCCGCGGTGCGCCGACCCGGTGGCGCCGGTCGGTCAACGAAATTGCGCCGCCGAGGAACATCAGGACGGCGCCGATCCATATCCAGGGCACCAGTGGATTGTGATAGAGCCGCACGGCATGCCCGCCCTTTTCGTCGGGATCGCCGAGGACGATGTAGAGGTCGGCGAACCATGTCGTGCGGATGGCGGCTTCGGTGGTCGGCGTGCGCTGCGGCAGGTAGACCCGCTTTTCGGGCCACAGCGTTGCGATAGCAACACCGCCCTCGGATACGGTGAACTGCCCCCGGCGGGCCAGATAGTTGCCGACCCTGACCTCACGGACGCCTGCGAAAGCGACGGTGTAGCCGGCCATTTCAGCGCTGTCGCCCGGTTTCATGACCCGGACGATCTCGGTCTGCCAGACGCTCGATGCCGTGATTCCGGCGACAACTACGCCGGCGGCGGCATGGGCGAGCGTCATGCCCCAGGCCGAGCGCGGCATAGAAGCGGCCCGGCGCAGGCTTTCGCCGAACGGCGCGCGGAACAGGCGGATACGGCCGGCAAGCTCGAGGATGGACGCGCCGATCGCCCAAACCGCCAGGCCGATGCCCAGGGCGGCAGCGAAGCCGTGACGGTCCTCCAGGAAGACGACCGCGGCGACCGCAACGACCGTAACGCCGGCGATCAGCTTGAGCCGGTCGAACGCGCCGGCGAGGTCGGCCCGCTTCCACGGCAGGAAGGGGGCAATCCCCATCGCCAGAATCAGCGGCGCCATCAAGGGGACAAAAGTGGCATTGAAATAGGGCGGCCCGACGCTGATCTTGCCGAGGCCGAGCGCATCGACGATCAGCGGATAAAGGGTGCCGAAGAGGACCGTCAGCGCCGCGACCGTCATCAGCAGGTTGTTGACGATCAGCGCGCCCTCGCGGGAGATCGGCCGGAACAGGCCGCCGGCCCGGAGCGCCGGCGCGCGCCAGGCATACAGGACCAGCGCGCCGCCGATGGTGGCGGCCAGGATGGCGAGGATGAACAGGCCGCGTTCCGGATCGGTCGCGAAGGTGTGGACCGAAGTGAGCACGCCGGAGCGGACCAGGAAGGTTCCCAACAGGCTGAGCGAAAATGTCAGGATTGCAAGCAGGATGGACCAGCTTTTTAGGGCATCCCGCTTTTCGGCGACGATGGCGCTGTGCAGCAGGGCGGTGCCGACCAGCCAGGGCATGAAGGAGGCATTCTCGACCGGATCCCAGAACCAGAACCCGCCCCAGCCCAGTTCGTAGTAGGCCCACCAGCTGCCGAGCGCGATGCCGAGGGTGAGGAAGCTCCAGGCGGCGAGCGCCCACGGCCGCACCCAGCGCCCCCAGGCGGCGTCCACCCTGCCCTCCAGCAGCGCCGCGATGGCGAAGGCGAAGGTGACCGAGAAGCCGACATAGCCCAGGTAGAGCAGCGGCGGATGGAACGCGAGGCCCGGGTCCTGCAGGATCGGGTTGAGGCCCCGCCCGTCCGGCGGCATCGGATTCACCCTGTCGAACGGGTTCGAGGTCAGCAGGACGAAGGCGAGAAAGGCGAGGCCGATCATGCCCTGGACGGCGATCACCCGGGCGCGCAGGCCGGGTGCAATATTGCCGCCGAACCAGGCGACACAGGCGCCGAACAGGCTGAGGATCAGGCACCAAAGCACCATCGAGCCTTCGTGATTCCCCCAGACGCCGGTGATTTTGTAGAGCAGCGGCTTCGCGCTGTGCGAGTTCTGGACCACGTTGGAAACCGAGAAATCGGACGTCACGAAGGCCCAGGTCAACGCGCAGAAGGCGATCAGGACGAAAACGAACTGGCCGGTCGCCAGCGTGCCACCGAGGGACATCAGCGCGCCGTGGCGCCGGACGGCGCCGGCCATCGGAAAGACGCTCTGGCCGAGCGCCAGAACGGCGGCGACGATCAGAGCGAAATGGCCGATCTCCGCGCTCACGCCGCCGGTCTCCGGGTCAGGATTTGGCTTCGGCGCACGGTTTGCCGCCACCGTCGGCGTGCCATTGCCCCTGTTCCTTCAGTTGATCGGCGAGGTCTTTCGGCATGTAGTTTTCGTCATGCTTGGCGAGGATCGTATCGGCCCGGAAAATTCCACCTTTCTCGAGCCGGCCGATTGCTACGACCCCCTGCCCTTCCCGGAACAGGTCCGGCAGTACGCCCTTGTAGACGACCGGCAGGCTGCTGACGCAGTCGGTGACCCGGAAGGTGACGCTCACTCCGTCTTCCAGCGTCTTGCGACTGCCTGCCTCTACGAGCCCGCCCAGGCGAAACTGCTGGCCTGCCGGCACATTTTTCGCTTCGACCCGGGACGGCGTGTAGAAAAAGGTAACGCCGTCGTCGAGCGCGACCAGAACCAGAGCGACCGCGACACCGAGCAGGGCGAGGCCGACAGAAAGAAAGGCCATGCGCCGCCGCTTAGGTCGCAATCTCGGCCTCCGGTTCGCCTTCCTCCGCTGCGCCTTCGGGTGAAACCGACCGCTCAAGCGCCGCCGACGCGGCTTCCTCGCGCCGCAGACTCCGTGAGGCGTGCCAGGCCAATCCGACCATGACCGCCGCAGTCAGGATGAGCGCCGGCCAGACGTAGGCTGCATAGCCGCCCATGGCGAAGAATTCGGCAATCTTGTCCAACCGTTGCCTCCGGCATCGCTATCCGGCGCTGCGCAGCACCGGCGCCCCTATTCGGGCTGACGATGGAGATAACAACAGGACGATTTCGCGGCAGCGCGCCAATCATCGCATAACGGGCGGTCGCGCAGCGGCTAACCGCGCATGCGTGCGCCGGCCGGATCGAACAGCGGCTCTTCCAGAATCCGGGCGGCGCAACGCTCGCCAAGGATTTCGACTTCCAGGCGGCCTGGATTTTCCGACACACCCCGCGGCAGATAGCCGAGCGCCACCGATTGCTGCGCCACATGGGCATAGCCGCCGGACGTCACCCGGCCGACGACGGCGCAGTCGTGCCAGATCGGTTCATCGCGAAACGGATCGGCGTCGGAAACGTCGACCGCCATGGCGACGAGGCGCCGCGCGCCGCCCTCTTCCCTTTCCCTGAGCGCCGCGTCGCGGCCGATGAAATCGTTCTTCGCAAGATCGACGAAGCGGCCGAGGCCGGCTTCGTAGGGGCCGTAGACCGGCCGGTATTCGAACGCCCAGGCGCCGAAACTCTTTTCCAGCCTCAGGCTGTCCAGCGCCCTGAGACCGAAGGGCTTGAGGCCGAGCGGCGCGCCGGCTTCCATGAGCAGGTCGTACACCGCAATCTGGTATTCCGGCGCCATCCAGATTTCGTAACCCAAATCGCCGGTATACGAGATCCGGCCGACCAGCGCCGGCGCGGGGCCGATATCCATGGCGCGGATATCGAGAAAGCGGAAGGTTTCGGCCGAAACGTCGGCATCCGTCACGGCCTGCAACAGGCCGCGCGCGGCCGGCCCGGCGATCATCAGCCCGACTCGGTCGAGGCCGAGCGCGCGCACCGCGACCGAACCGTCGTCCGGCAAATGCGCTTCGAACCAACGCATATGGTATTTCTCCGCCGGGCCGGAGCCGACTACATAGAATTCCTCGTCGCCCGTCTTGGCCACGGTGAAGTCCCCGATCAGCTTGCCCTTCGGGTTCAGCATCGGGCTCAGAACGACCCGCCCCGGCCGCGGCGTCCGGTTGGCCAGAATTCGCGACAGCCAGATTTCCGCGCCCGGGCCGGTCACCGAATATTTCGCGAAGCCGGACGACTCATAGACGCCGACGCCGTTGCGCACCGCTGCGGCCTCGCGCCCGACATTCGCGAAATCATTGGAACGCCGGAAGCTGACGATATCTTCCGCCAGTTCGCCTTCGTCGGCGAACCAGAGCGGATATTCCAGGCCGTAAGCCGCGCCGAACACAGCGCCCCGCGCCTTGAAGCGGTCGTAGAGTGGCGTGGTGCGCAGGGGCCGGCCGGCCGGCAGTTCCTCGTTCGGAAACGGCACGTTGAACCGCCGGCTGTAGTTTTCCCGCACCTTGGCGTTGGTGTAGGCGAGCGTCGCCCAGTCGCCGAAGCGCGCGACATCCATGCCGAACACGTCGAAACCGGGATCGCCCTCCGTCATCCAGTTGGCGAGCGCGAGGCCGACACCGCCGCCCTGGCTGAAACCGGCCATGACCGCACAGGCGCACCAGAAATTTTTCAGGCCCCGGACCGGCCCGACCAGGGGGTTGCCGTCCGGCGCGAAGGTGAACGGGCCGTTGACGATCTGTCTGATGCCGGCCCGGCCGCAGGGCGGGAAATGCCTGAAGCCGATTTCCAGCGACGGCGTGATCCGGTCCAGGTCGGGCTGCAGCAGTTCGTGGCCGAAATCCCAGGGGGTCGTCTTCGGCGACCAGGGCCTGCCAGCCTGCTCGTATGTGCCGATCAGCATGCCCTTGCCTTCCTGGCGGGTATAGATCTCGCCGCCGAAATCGAGGGCATGCATCATCTGGCGGCCGGTCGACTCGTTGAAAGCGGTGACTTCCGGAATTTCGTCGGTCAGCAGATACATGTGCTCCATCGCGAGCACCGGCAGTTCGAGGCCGACCATTCGGCCGACCTCGCGCGCCCACAGGCCGCCGGCATTGACGACATGCTCGGCGTGGACCGTCCCTTTTTCGGTCACAATATCCCAGCTGCCGTCGGGCCTTGGCTGTAAGTCCTCGACTTTTGTATGAAGATAGACCTCCGCGCCGCCGATCCGGGCCGACTTTACGTAGGCCTGGGTCACGCCCGACGGATCGACATGGCCTTCCACGGGATCGTACAGGCCGCCGACAAAGCAGGCGGGATCGATCAGCGGAAACAGTTCATGGGCTTCCTGCGGCGTCACCAGTTCGGTATCGAGTTTCATGTGGCGGCCGATCGCGCGGGCGGTCTTCAACCAGTCCATGCGATCCGGCGTGTCGGCCAGTATGACGCCGCCGGTCAGGTGGACGCCGCAGGACTGGCCGGAAATGTCCTCGATCTCCCGGTACAGGTCGATCGTGTAGCGCTGGAGCGCGGAAACGTCGGGATCGCCGTTCAGCGTGTGCATGCCGCCGGCGGCGTGCCAGGTCGAGCCGCTGGTCAGTTCCGAGCGCTCGAACAGGGCGACGTCTTTCCAGCCGGCCTTCGTCAGATGGTAGAGCACGCTGGCGCCGACGACGCCGCCGCCGATCACAGCCGCCTGCAGATGAGATTTCATTCGGTCGCTCCGGTTCGCCGCTGCGCCTTTCCGGGCGGCGGCCTCTGCTAAAAGTCGGTCGGTACGCCGCCCTCTTCCTTGCGCCGGGCGACGAAGGCGTCGAGTTCCTCGCGCACCGCCGGGTCCATCGGCGGCGCCCGGTATTGGGTTAGCTTTTCCTTGTAGAGGCGGTGCAGATGGTCGCCCGCGGTCGGCGATCCGGCGGCGGACCAAGCCTCGTAGTTGCGCCAGTCGGAGACCATCGGGGCAAAAAAGGCGGTCTTGTAGCGCGACTGGGTGTGCTCGGCGCCGAAATAGTGGCCGCCGGGCCCGACCTCGCGAATCGCGTCGAGCGCCAGTTCGGCCCCGTTGACCCTGAACGGCTCGAGGAAAGCGGCCACCATGTCGAGCAGGTCGGCGTCCAGCACCATCTTCTCGAACGAGGCCTGGAGCCCGCCTTCCATCCAGCCGGCCGCGTGCTTGACCAGATGGACGCCGCCCATCACGGCGGCCCAGAGCGAGAACACGCTCTCATAGGCCGCCTGGGCGTCGACCGCGTTGGCCGCGTTGACGTTGGACGAGCGGTACGGCACCCGGTAGCGCCGGGCGAACTGCCCGCCGATCAGGGTGGATTTCATGTATTCCGGCGTGCCGAAGGCCGGCGCGCCGCTGCGCATGTCGACGTTCGAGGTGAAACCGCCATAGACGAAGGGCGCACCGGGACTGTTCAGCTGGTGGATCGTCAGACCGGCGAGGAATTCGGCATTCTGCTGCGCCACGGCGCCCGCGAGCGTCACCGGCGCCATCGCACCCGCCAGGGTAAAGGGCGTCATCACGACCGGCTGGCCGCGATCGCCCATGCGCAGGATGCCCTCGACCATCGGCATGTCGAGCCGCAGCGGCGAACTCGAATTGATCACCGTGATGACCGACGGCTCGCGCTCCAGCGTCGCGTGGTCGACGCCGCGCGCGATGCGCGACAGCTCGATGCCGTCCAGCACCCGCTCCCGGCCCAGGCTGTAGGCGTGGATCGGCTTGTCGGTCATGGTGAGCGCGGCGTGCAGCGCATCGAGATGGCGCACGCTGGGGTGAATGTCGGTCGGCTCGACCGGGTAGCCGCCCCACATGTGGATCGCCGGCAGCACCTGCCCCAGGCGCAGGAACTGTTTGTAATCCTCGAAATTGCCGACCCGGCGGCCGCCTTCGAAATCGGCCGCGTTGGGCGTGCTGCTGACCGCGCCGAAGACCAGCCGGTCGCCGCCGAAAGTGAGGGTGCGCTCCGGGTTGCGGCAATAGAATTCGAAGGTTTCCGGCGGTTTGCCGATCTGCGCTTCGACAAGATCGGACGGGAAGCGGACGCGGTTGCCGTCCGGCGCTACATCCGCGCCTGCGTCCTTGAGGATCGCCCTCGCCTCGTCGTGCAGGAGGTCGATGCCGATTTCCTGGAGCACGGTGAGCGCCGTCCGGTGAATCGCTTCGAGTTCGTCGTCCGAGACCGCGGGCACCGGATCGAACAGCCGGCGCGGTTGCGGCCGGATTGCGGGCTCCCGGGCGTCAGCCGGAACCTCGTCGCCGCCGCGCCGGCGTCTGCCGCTGCGGCCGCGTCTTGCGGAGGGCATCGGTTTCCTTTCGTTTCTCGTCGCCCCGTTGGCCGAACAACGGGTGGCGCGCCGGATTAGACCAAAATACCGCTGCGGTCATGCCGAAAGTGCAGGGTCGCCGTGCGGACTTGCCCCGAGAGGCGTTGGAGAGAGGGTTGCCGCTTGCCGGCGGTTCGGCGTCCCGCTACCTTGCCGCCATCGCAGCCACACTGAGGAGGGTTGCCGATGAGCAGCCTGAATTTCGACGCCGCGCCCCTGCCCGTCCGGGACGATATCGCGGAAGCGCTGCCGCAGGTCTGGGCCCGGATCGGCGAACCGGGAACCTGGCTGACCGCGCAGGAACGGGTCGCCGTCGCTGCAGAAAGCAGGAATGCGCGGTTTTGCCGGCTGTGCGCCGAGCGCAAGGAAGCGCTCTCGCCCTACGCGGTGCAAGGCGAACACGATTCTCTCGGCGACCTGCCCGACGACAAGGTCGAACTCGTCCACCGGATGATGACCGATCCGGCGCGCATCGCCGGTCACTGGTTCGAGGCTCTGAAAGACGGCGGACTGCCCGAGACCGAATATGTCGAGATCGTCGGCGTCATCGCCTGCACTGTCGCCATCGATACCTTCTGCCGCGCCATCGGCGTGGCGCCGCCGCCCTTGCCGGAACCGCAGGACGGTGCACCGTCACGCGAAACGGTAGGCGAGGAGCACCTCAACCACGGACTTGCCTTTGCGCCGACACTGGACCCGTTCGTCGACGGTACGCTCCAGAAGGAGTTCTTCCCGGCCGGTCCGCCGACCGCCGCGCACATCCGGCGGGCGCTCTCCTCCGTGCCCGACACCCAGCGGGATTTCTGGCGCATCGCCAACGTGCTCTACATGAACGGGCTCCAGATGCGCGATTTCTCGACCGAGTACCGCGCGATCACCCATGCCCAGATCGAACTGGTTGCCGGTCGGGTCTCGGCCATCAACCAGTGCGTCTACTGAACCACCAGCCATGTGGCCCTGCTCCGTGCGAGCGGCGAATATACTGGCGACGACTACGATCTCAGCGCGGTTCTGGGCGATTCGGGCAAGGATACCGGTATCCCGCACGCCGACATCCTGATCCGGCTGGCCGAAACGGCAATCGAATTCGACGACGAAGCGACGGCAGCGGCCCGCGACGCGGTGATCGAACGGATGGGCGAAGCCGCCTTGGTCGACGCCGCGGCCATCGCGGCCAACTTCAACGCCATCGATCGGGTCGCCGACGCGATCGGCATTCCGCTCGAGGAAGAGAAGGCTGCGATTTCGGCCGATTTCCGCGCTGAACTCGGGATCGACGACTTCGGCCGGGCGAGCCTGCTGGCCGCGGCGGAGTAGACCGCGGCGTCATTGCTGTGCCCGGGCCGAAGCGCTGCTTCGGCCCGGGCAAATTTATTTCAACCGAATCAAAAATTTGCCAGGTGTTCTTTCTGTCGCCTCACCGACGATAACGGCATCTGGGTAATTTGCCCGTCGCAAAGCTTCGAGGCACGGCCGCGCCTCGCTGGCGGGAACGGCCGCGAGCAGGCCGCCGGCCGTCTGCGGATCGGCGACGATTTCCGGCACGGTTCCTTCGCAAACCGGTTTCAGCGCCGCCCGGTTAGCCGGATGGAGCGTGCTGGCATGACCGGCGGCCAGCAGGCCGGCGGCGCCGGGCAGCAGCGGCAGCGCGGCCTCGTCGAGCACGGCGCCGCAGCCCGATGCCTGAAGCACTTCCAGAAGATGTCCGCCTAGACCGAACCCGGTGACGTCGGTGCAGGCGGTCGCGCGGTGCTTGCGCAAGACACCGACTGCCGCGGCGTTGCTCGCCACCATGCCGCGCAGCGCCGCTCCGACATCGCGGCCTCTGGCGGCGCGCGCCATTTCGGCCGCCAGCAAGACTCCGGTCCCCAGCGCTTTTGTCAGGATCAGCCGGTCGCCCGGCCTCGCACCGCCCTTGCGCCAAGGCGCGCCGTCGCGAACCGTTCCGTTGATCGTCAGTCCAACCGCCATTTCGGCGCCTTCGGCGGTATGCCCGCCGATCAGGACAGCACCGCCCTCTCCGAGACCCTGCAGCACACCGCGCAGCAGCTGTTCGAGATCGCGTTCGACGATGCCGGGCGGCGCGAACGGCAGAGTCACCGAGACAAGCGCAGAGACCGCCGCGCCGCCCATGGCGTGGATATCGCCCATGCAGTGGTTGGCGGCGATCCGGCCGAACAGCCAGGGGTCGTCGATGAAGGCGCGGAACTGGTCGACGGTCTGGTACACGGTTCCGCCTGCCGGCGCGGTCAGCGGCGCTGCATCGTCCAGGCTGTCGAGCGCCAGCGCCGGCGCGGTTTCCGGATCGGCGCGCAGCCGGTCGAGCACTGCGTTCAGGATCGCCCGGGGCACCTTGGCGCCGCAGCCGCCGCAGCGCATGGCTTCTACCGTCGGATCTGCCGCTTGCGCGCCGGTCATGGCGGGCAGGTCCGCGCCGTAGCGCGCCATCCAGCGCCGGTCGATCCGGTCCTTCCAGCGCCAGACCCAGTCGCCTTCGGCCGCAAAGACGGCCTTCGAGGCAACGGCGCGTTTTTCCCCCAGCGAGATCAGCGAGAGCACGCGGCGCTGCGGCCGGAAGGTCTGCAACGCCCCGCCCCGAACGACGCGGCGCAGATTTTCGGCCAGCACCGGCCCCTGGCGCACGGCGTAAACGCCGGATTTCGGCAGCGCGGCCGAATCGAAAGCGGCGCAATCCCCGGCGGCAAAGACCGTCTCGTCGGACACGGATTGCAGCGTTGGGCCGACCTTCAGGAAGCCGCGCGCGTCGACGTCCAGGCCGGTCTCGCGCAGCCACGATGCGGCTCCGCCCTGGGTGACGAGGATTGCCGCATCGTGTTCGAACGCGCGCCCGGACTTGCACAAGACCCGGCCGGGTTCGATCGCCGCAGCCGTCTCGCCGGCTTCGACCGCGAAACCATTGCGGCGCAGCGCCGACAGTACGCGGCGGCGGACCCCTTCGGCGTGCCCCGGCATGATTTCCGGCGTCATCGACAGGATCGTGAATTGCGGTCGTCCGGTAGTATTTTTTTCTTTACTTGCAGACTGTTGAAACCGTGCGTTCATTCGGCTGTGCAATGCCATCGCCGCTTCGACGCCGCCGGCGCCGGCGCCGATGACGACGATTCGGACCGCCCCGTTCCGCACCTCCGCCAGCGCTTCGACTTTCGCCCACCGCTCCAGGAACGCCGGTATGGGCTTCAGCGGAACGGCGTGTTCCGCACCCGCAATCCCGCCGGTTTCGGGAACCGAGCCGATGTCGATGCTCAGCAGGTCATAGGGCAGCGGCGGCCGGCCCGCGAGCGATACCTGCCGCGCCGTGCGGTCGATGCCGCTTGCCCGGCCGACGACCAGCCGGGCGCCCGCGAAGCGGCACAGGCGGCGCAGATCGATCATGCAGTCGTCGAAGCCGTAATGCCCGGCCAGATAGCCCGGCAGCATCCCGGAATAGGGCGTATCGACCGGCATCGAGACCAGGGTGAGCCGCACGCCGCGCTCCGGTTTCATGCCGAACCGGCGGACGACCTCGACATGGGCATGCCCGCCGCCCACCAGCACGATATCCGTTTCTATCGGGGACGCCGGAAACACCGCTTCAGGCTGCGGATTCGATTTGGGAGGGTTGGCGGAAGAGGGTGGGAGTCGAACCCACCAGACACGCGCTGGCGCGTCTCAACGGGTTTGAAGCCCGCGCGGCCCACCGGGCGCCGATCCTCCTCCGCCGGTTCGCCAATGGATCGGGCAGTGTTAGCACGGATCGGATGTGCCCGGAAACGTCCCCGTGACGCCTTGGGTCACGTCTTGAGACCGGTTTCAGCGCGCGCTCAGCCACGCGCCGCGCTCCCGAAGATCTCGGCGGCCGGCCGGCGGATCACGCGCTCGTTGCCCGCCCGCCGGGTGAAGCCCGCCCGGTCGAAATATTCCAGCATCTCAACGCTCAGGTTGCGGCCCAGCCCGGACCAGTCACGAAAATCGGCCACGGTGAACCGGTCGCCGCCGGACGAGGCAATGCCCGTTTCGGCCGCCTTTGCCAGAGACTCCAGCGTCTCCGGAGTCAGAAAACGGCTTTTCGAGATCTGCATAACCAGCCCGGCAGCCTGGGCATTCTTGAAGAAGCGCGCCACTTCGTTCCGGGCGATGCCGAGCGCTTCCGAGACCTCCCATACCGTGCGCGGCCGGCCCGACGCCGTGAGCGCCGGTTCGATCCGTGCCCAAAGCCTTGCGTCTCCGGGTTCGAGTTCGACCCGCCGTCCGGCGAGGACGATCCGCTCGCCGCGCCGTTCGACCAACCCGTCGCGTATCAGCCGGTCGAGCGCCGCCTCGACGCACGCGGCGAGGGGGCGGCCGGGGAGCATATGCGGCAGCGCCGCCGCAGGCAGGCCGGAGACGCTGTTCCGCCCTTCGGCGCGTCCGGCCAGCGACGACCGGATCGCTTCGGCAAGTCCGGCGAGATGGCGGTCGAGGATTGCCGCTTGCCCGTCGCCGCCGCCGGCCCGCACCAGCCCCGGCACCCGTCCGGGCGCCTCGAGGCCGGCCAATTCCTCTGCGGTCAGATTGCGGTTGCGGGCGAAGGCCCGCAGGTCGACGCCGCCGGCGGCAATCTCCAGTTGTGCGGCGAGGGCCTCTGCATGCTTCGGTCGACGCTGCGCCCTGACGAGAGCGAGGCGCTGCGGTGTGCCCCGGCCGCGCTGCGGACTCTGGCAGTCCAGCACCGCGCCGCCGCCGATCGTGCGTCTCGCAGACTGGTCACGCAGGATGACCGCGTCACCCCGGCAGACGCAAATCCCGCGGTCGAGCACGAGTTGCGCAAGAGCCCGCTCGCCCGGCGCCAGCTTACCCGCTTCGAGCAGCGCGACCCGGCCTGGAATGTCGGCCGTTCCTGCATGGACATGAACCGGAGTCCAGTGGCGCACAGGCCGGGCTTCCGAAGAGAGCAGCCGCAGGTCAATGTCGAGCCGCCGGTTGACCGATCGCAGGCCGGGCGCAACCAGCCATTGCCCGCGGCCGATCGCAGCCCGATCAACGTCCGCGCCGGCCAGGTTGACCGCGCAGCGGTCGCCGGCCCGGGCCTCGGCGGCCGGAGCATCCTGCACCTTGAGGCCGCGCACCCGCACTCCGATCCCCTTCGGGCCGGCCGGACTGACCGCCAGCCGGTCGCCTGCCTTGAGGATCCCCGACTGCACCAAGCCGGTCACAACCAGACCGGCCCCGCCGACGATGAAGCTGCGGTCGATGGCCATGCGGAAGCCGCCGCATGCCGGTTTTTCGACAGCCCGGAGCTTCCCGATCGCCTCTGTAAGGCGGTCGAATCCCGCGCCGGTCGTCGAGGACACGGCCACGACCGGCGCTTCGGCCAGGCCGGTCGGCTGCAACAGGGCGCGCGTCTCGGCAATCACCTCATCCAACCAATCGGCTTCTACAAGGTCTGTCTTCGTGATCGCGACGATGCCGGTGCGCACGCCGACCAGATCGAGAATTGCCAGATGTTCCCGCGTTTGAGGCATCGGCCCGTCGTCGGCAGCGACGACCAGCAGAGCCGCGTCGATCGCGGTCACCCCGGCCAGCATGTTGCGGATGAACTTCTCGTGGCCGGGCACATCAACGAAACCCGTCGTCTCGCCGGGTCGCAGCGCATCGGTGTAGGCAAATCCGAGATCGATGGTCAGACCGCGCCTTTTTTCCTCCGGCAGGCGATCCGTATCGATTCCGGTGAGGCGTTTCAGCAGGCTGGTCTTGCCATGATCCACATGGCCGGCGGTCGCGATAATCATGGCGGGCACGGCCATGCGAGGCTGTCGATCTGCCTCAGCAGCGTCTCCGGCTTCTCCAGGCAGCGCATATCGAGCCAGACGGCGCCCTCCCCGACCCGGCCGACCGCCGGCACCGGCAGCGCGCGAAAGGCCGCTGCGAGGTCGCGGAGCATCCGGCTTGCGGCACGGCGGCCCGTTGTCCCACTCCGGGCCAAAGGCGTCAGGCGCACGGCGACGCTGGGCAACGCCTCGGCCGGCAGGGCGCCGCTGCCGACCTGGCTGAAACAGTCGGCGGCCTCGACCCGCCAGCCTTCCGGGGCCGACGGCTCCAGGCCGGATGCGACCCGTTCGGCGACGGCGCGGATGTCCGGCAGCGGCCGGGCGAGCCAGCGCAGAGTCGGGACGGTCTCCGCAAGCCTTTCTGGCTGGCTGTAAAGGGCGAAGGTCGCGTCGAGCGCCGCAATCCTCAGCTTGTCGAGCCGGAAGGCCCGGTGCATCGGATTTTTCTTTATTCTGGCGACCAGGTCCGCACGGCCGGCGATCACCCCGGCCTGGGGCCCACCGAGCAGCTTGTCGCCGCTGAAGGTCACCAGATTGGCGCCGCTGGCGAGCGCTTCCTGCACCGTGGGTTCGTGCGGCAAGCCGAAGCGTTCGAGATCGACCAGCGTGCCGCTGCCCAGATCGATGCAGAAGGGTATGCCGCGGCGCCGGCACAGGGCGGCCAGTTCCCGTTCGGGAACGGCCTTCGTGAAGCCGATCACGCTATAGTTGCTGGTATGCGCCTTCAGGACGAGGGCCGGACGGGCCGCCATCGCCTCTTCGTAGTCCTTCAGATGGGTCCGGTTGGTCGCGCCGACTTCGACGAGGCGCGCGCCGGCGCGGCGCATGATGTCCGGCAGGCGGAAGGACCCGCCGATCTCGACCAGTTCGCCGCGCGAGACCGGTACGGCCCGGCGGTTGGCCAGCGTATTCAGCACCAGCATGACGGCAGCGGCATTATTGTTGACGGCCGTGGCCGCCTCGGCGCCGGTCAGGGAGCGGATGCGGGCTTCGAGACGGCCGCCTCGGTCACCGCGCTTCCCGGCCGCCAGATCGTATTCCAGATTTACCGGCTTGCGCGCCGCTTGCGCCATCGCCTCGATCGCGGTTTCCGGCAGCGCCGAACGGCCGAGATTGGTGTGGACGACCGTGCCGGTCAGGTTCAATACCGGCCTGAGCGACGGGGCCGTTGCGGCGGCGACATGGGCAACGACACGGTCCGCCAGCCCGTCCGCATCGATGCGGCCTCCGGCGAGCAGGCGGCTTCGCGCCTCTTCGAGCACCGTGCGCGCCGCTTCGACCACGCAACTGCGGCCGACCCGGTCGGACAGGTCCGCCAGCCGCGTATCCTGCAACAGCCGGTCCACGCCCGGCAGGCCGGCGGGCGCGGTAATCGGTTCGGCCTTGGTGTCGGTCTGCGTCATGAGCGGCGGCTTTAGCACGGTTTTCCGGCGATAGGCAGATGGATCGGGACAGCCAGGGCGCGCTACCGGCGGTATTTCCGGCATGCTAGGATGGCTCAGTCTATTCCTGCAGGGAGCGAACCGTGCCGCGTTCCGTCCTGGCCTTTTGCTGCGCAATGCTCGTGCTGCTGCTTCCGGCAACGGCGCTCGCCGACGCTATCGACGGGCACTGGTGCCACGAGGACGGACGCCGGATGACGATCGACGGACCGGCCATCGTCACGCCGGGCGGCACGGCGATGACCGGCGACTACGACCGGCATGGCTTCATCTATGTCATCCCGCCGGGCGAGCCGGGCGCCGGCAAGCGCGTCACCATGCAGCTGATCGACGAGTATACCGTGATCCTGCGCACCGGCCCCGACTCAGCGAAAGCCGTCGAGCAGGTCTGGAAACGCTGCGCGAAACCGATGGCGTAGCCGAGCCCGCTTCAGGCCGCCGCTTTCATGCTGCGGCGCGGCAGGACGATATTGAACCGCTCGCGGATCGCCGCGTCGACCGGCTCCGGAATGTGGTCCGGATAGACCGTGGCCAGAATGCGCCGCTTCTCGGCCAATGCCTTCTCCACCAGGTCCGGCCTGCCCTGTTCGACCCATTCCTTCGGGCTGCTGCGGTCGCCGACCTCGGGATAGACATATTCGGACTGCATCAGCGACAGGGTCTGCGGATGGCCGAGATAGTGGCCCGGCCCCTCGAGGCAGACGCTTCGGATCGCCTCGAGCGACAGGGTCTCGTCGGTGATTTCGATGCCGCGGACGCAGCGCAGGCACTGGCCGATCATGTCGTTGTCGATCAGCAGGCTTTCGTGACAGAAGCTCAGCAGCGAGGCGTGCATACCGACGCTCTCGTAGACCAGGTTGAGGCCGGATAGCCCCGCCATCACGTTGGCCACGCCACGCTCGTAGCCGGCCTGCATATCCGGCGCCTTGCTGTCGGACATGGCGCAGGCCGAGCCGCCGGGCAGGTCGTAGAAGCGCGCCATCTGCCCGCAGGCGGCGGTGAGCAGCGCCTGTTCCCCCGAGCCGCCGGACATGGCGCCGGTGCGCAGGTCCGAGACGAAGGGCCAGGTTCCGAAAATCGCCGTATGGCCCGGCTTCATCGCGTTGACATAGACCAGCCCGGCCAGGCATTCGGCGACCGCCTGGGTCACCGCACCGGCGAGCGCGGCCGGCGCCGTCGCCCCGGCCTGTCCTGCGGAGAGCAACAGGACCGGCATCCCGCCCGCGATCACGGTCTCCATCACCCGGCAGGATTCGGTGGCGAATTTCAGCGGCGGGACGACGAAGCAGTTGCTGTTCGAAACGAAGGGCCGCGCCCGCCAGGCCGCTTCCGACCCGGCAACCATGTGGAGCATGTCCAGCCCCATCTGCGTCCGCTCCGGCGATGTAAAGGAGGTGCCGATATGCTTGGTCGTCCCGGCGACGGAAGCGTAGAGGGTGTTGACGTCCAGATCGGTCGGGTCTTCGGTATCGCGGGTGGTCAGCGGCCGCTGGAAGAAGTGGATATTGTCCAGCACCTCGACCGTGCGGGCGGCGTCGAAGAGATCCTGTACCGTCGGATCGCGGTTCACGCGGTCCTCGACGTCGTAGACGTGGACCGCCGCGCCCGCGGTGCCGTAATGGACGCGGCTGCCGCCCGGCCGGATATCGTGCTTCGGATCCTGGCCGTGGAGGGTGATGTCCCGCGCCGCCTTCGCCAGCATGTCCTCGACCAGCGCCGGCGGGAAACGTAGACGCCCGTCGTCGCCCTGAACGGCGCCGGCCGCCGTCATGATTTCGACGCCGCTCTCCGGTGCGTCGGCGAGGCCGATCTCCTCCAGAATATGCAGCGCCGCCCGGTGGATCCGCTCGACCTCGGCCTCGGTCAGCGCCTTGTAGCGCCCGCCCTCCAAGCCCGCCCGGACCGGCCGGATATCTTCCGCCAGCGGCGCGGCCCGCAGGGCCCGCCGCGCTTCCCGGCCGCCGGCCCGGCGCCCTGCCCGCTCTTTTGCGTTCCGATCGCGAGACATGCCTTGCCTCCCCGCAGATTGGCGGCCGGCGCCGCTCACATGCGCACCCGCTCTGCAGCCGGGTCGTACATCGGCCTGAGCGAAACATCGGCGGCGACGCGCGCGCCGGCAATCTCGATTTCGTAGCCGGAGGCGAGCTGTGCCTCGGGGCTTTCGCCGTCCGGGCATGGCACATAGCCCAGGCCGACCGCGCCGCCCAGCGCATGACCGTAGTTACCGGACGTCAGGTAACCGACCATCTCGCCGTCGCGCACGATCGGCTCGTTGTGGAACAGCAGGGGCTCCGGATCGCGCAGGCGGAACTGGAGCAGGCGCCGCGACAGGCCCTCGTCGCGTTTGCGCAGGACCGCATCCCGGCCCAGAAAATCGGGTTTTCGCGTGCGCACCGCGAAACCGAGGCCGGCCTCCAGGACATGATCCTCGTCGGTGATGTCGTGGCCGAAATGGCGGAAGGCCTTTTCGATGCGGCAGCTGTCCATCATGTGCAGACCGCACAGTTTCAGGCCGTGGGGCGTTCCCGCCTCTTCCAGCGTCTCGAAGACGTGGGCGGCCATGTCTGCCGAAACATAGAGCTCCCAGCCCAGTTCGCCGACAAAAGAGACCCGATGGGCCCGGGCTAGGCCCATGCCGATCTCGATCTCCCGCACCGATCCGAAGGGAAACGCCTCATTCGACAGGTCGGCCGGCGAACAGGCGTTCAGCACGGCGCGTGCTTTCGGCCCCATCACACACAACACCGCCTCGCCCGCCGTGACATCGGTGACGACGATATGGGCGTCCTCCGGCGTGTGGCGGTGCAGCCAGGCGAGGTCGCGCTGTACGGTCGCCCCCGGCGTAACGACCAGGAAAGCCGTATCGGACAGGCGCGCGACCGTCAGGTCCGCCTCTATCCCGCCGCGGGCGTTGAGCCACTGGGTGTAGACCAGCCGGCCCTGTTCGACCGCAACATCGTTGCCGCAAATCCGGTTGAGGACGGCCTCGGCGTCCCGGCCCTCGACCCGCAGCTTGCCGAAAGACGTCATGTCGAACAGGCCGACGCCCTCGCGGACCGCCATATGCTCTGTGCGGGAATGCTCGAACCAGTTCTGGCGCTGCCAGCTGTAACGGTATTCCGGCGTAACGCCTTCCGGTGCGAACCAGTTGGCGCGCTCCCATCCGGCGGTTTCGCCAAAACAGGCGCCGCGCGCTTTCAACTGCTCATGAATCGGTGAGCGGCGGACGCCGCGGGCGCTGGCCGGCTGCCGGTAGGGGAAATGGTCGGCGTAAAGCAGGCCCAGGGTTTCGCTCACCCGATGCTTCAGATAGTGACGGTTTTTCTGGAACGGCTGGACCCGTCGGATATCGACTTCCCACAGGTCGAAGGGCGCTTCGCCGTCGTCGATCCACTGGGCCAGCGCCATCCCCGCACCGCCCGACGAAACGATGCCGATGGAGTTGTAGCCGGCCGCGATCCAGTAGCCGCGCAGATCCGGCGCCTCGCCGAGATAGTAGCGGTCGTCGGGGGTGAAGCTCTCCGGACCGTTGAAGAAGGTGTGAATGCCGGCCTCGCCCAGCAGCGGCATGCGCGCGACCGCCTGTTCGAGGATCGGCTCGAAATGATCGAAATCCTCGGGCAGCTGGTCGAAACAGAAGTCTTCGGGAATGCCGTCCATGCCCCAGGGCTTGGCGACCGGCTCGAAGGCGCCGAGCAGCATCTTGCCGGCGTCCTCCTTGTAATAGGCGCATTCGTCGGGCACGCGCAGCACCGGCAGCGCGCCGAGGTCCGGGATCGGCTCGGTCACGATGTAGAAATGCTCGCAGGCGTGCAGCGGGATCGTCACGCCGCTCATCGCGCCGAGTTCGCGCGCCCACATGCCGGCGCAGTTGATCACAACGTCGGTGGCGATCTCGCCCCGTTCCGGTCCGTTTTCACCGTCGCGCTGCCACGACACGCCGCTGACTCGGCCGTTCGCCTGCGAGACGCCGGTAACCTTTACGCCTTCGGCCAGCAGGGCGCCGTTCTGGCGGGCGCCCTTGGCGAGCGCCAGTGCAATGTTCGCCGGGTCGCACTGGCCGTCGAGCGGCAGGTGAACGGCGCCGGTCATGTCCGACACGTTCAGATGGGGATAGAGCGCCTTGGTTTCCGAAGGTGTGATTTCCGTCACATCGACATCGAAGGCGCGGGCCAGGGAAGCCTGGCGGTAGATTTCCTCCTTGCGCTCTTCGGTCAGTGCCACGGTGATCGACCCGTTCTGGCGCATCCCGGTCGCGATGCCGGTTTCTTCTTCGAGCCGGACGTAGAGATCGGCCGAATATTTCGCCAGCCGCGTCAGATTCAGGCTGGCTCGAAGCTGGCCGATCAGGCCGGCGGCGTGCCAGGTCGTACCGCAGGTCAGCTGCTTGCGCTCCAGCAGGACCACATTCTTCCAGCCCAGCTTTGCAAGATGGTAGGCAACCGAACAGCCGGAAACGCCGCCGCCGATGATGACGGCCCTGGCGTGCCGCGGCAGCGCCGCCATCGCCTAGGCCCTCATCCGGGCGTTGTCCGGATCGTAGAGCGGCCGGTCGGCCTGAACCTCGGCGCGGCGGCGTTCGCCGAAAATCTCGACATCCAGCTCCGTGCCCTCGACCGCCAGATCGGCGCGCGCCATGCCCAGCGCGATCGACTTGCCGATCCTGTGGCCCCAGCCGCCGGAGGTGGTCTCACCGACCTTCTCGTCGCCGTGCCAGAGGGTCGACATATAGGGGGCGTCGCAGGCGCCGGCATCGACCACCAGCGTGACGAAGCGCTTGGCCGGGCCGGCCTGATGCTCGATCTCCATGGCCGTCTTGCCGACGAAGCTTTCCTTGCTCCAGCGCACGAAGCGGTCAAGCCCGCCTTCGAGGACGGTGTAGTCGGTCGACAGGTCGCCTTTCCAGGCCCGGTAGCCCTTTTCAAGCCGCAGGCTGTTCAGCGCGTACATGCCGAACAGTTTCAGGCCCTGCGGCCGGCCGGCTTCCATGACCGCGTCGAATACCGGCCCGGAATCTTCTGTTTTCGTGTGAACTTCCCAACCCAGTTCGCCGGCGTAGGACACGCGCAGCAGCAGGACCGGCCTGCCGGCGATCTCCGTCGTCTGCCGGCTGAGCCAGGGCAGGCTCAGGTCCGCATCGCACAGCCCTGAGAGGATGTCCCTCGTTTTCGGGCCGGTCAGGATCTGGCAATCGTATTCCTCGGTCCGGTTCTCGACGGAAATGTCCGAGCCTTCGGGCAGGTGCTTTCTCAGCCATTCCAGATCGTGCCATTCCGCGGCGGCGGCGGTGATCAGGAGTACCCTGTCCTCAGCCTGCCGCACCAGCGACATCTCGGTTACGATCCGGCCCCGCTCGTCCGGAAAATAGCCGAGCCCGATTCGCCCGACCGACGGCATCCGTCCGGCGATCAGGCCGTCGAGCCACGCGACCGCGTCTGCACCGGTTACGAGATAACGGGAGAAGCCGCACAGGTTGAGAATGCCGGCGGCGTCGCGCACGGCCTCGCATTCCTCGCGGATGCGCGGGAACCAGGGCCCGTCCCGCTCCCAGGTCTGGGTCGCCGCTTCCGAGACATCGTCGCCCGGCTGCGCGAACCAGTTGGCCCGCTCCCAGCCGCCATAGACGCCGAATTGGGCGCCGAGCGCCTTCAACCGGTCGTGAATCGGCGACAGGCGCTTGTCGCGGCCGGCCGGCCATTCGTGATGCGGGAAGTGTATGGCGTATTCATGGCCGTAGACCTCCATGCCCTTCTGATTTGTGTGGTCCTGGTCTGCAAAGCTCGTGAAGCGGCGCGGGTCGCAGCTCCACATGTCCCATTCCGTGCCGCCGTCGGCGACCCATTCGGCCAGAACCTTGCCGGCACCGCCGGCCTGGGCGATGCCGAAGGTGAAGACGCACGCTTCGTAGGCGTCGGGCACGCCGGGCATCGGCCCGATCAGCGGGTTGCCGTCCGGCGTATACGGGATAGGCCCGTTGATCACCTTGTTGACGCCGGCCGAGCCGAGGACCGGCACCCGGGCCATGGCGTCCTCGATATACCATTCCAGCCGGTCGAGATCGTCCGGGTACAACTGGAAGGAGAAATCCTCCGGCATCGGATCGTCCGGCGTCGTCCAGTGCGCCCGGCAGTTCCGCTCGTAGGGTCCGAGATTGAGGCCGAACTTCTCTTGGCGCAGGTAGTAGGAACTGTCGACGTCGCGCAGCAGCGGCAGTTTGCGGCCCTGTTCGCCGCTCCAGGCCTCGAGCTCGGGGATCGGGTCGGTCAGCATGTACTGGTGGGACATGCTGACCATCGGCACGAACCGGCCGAACATCGCGCCGACCTCCTGGGCGCGGTAGCCGGCGGCGTTGACGACGAATTCGCAGCGGATCTCGTCCTGGGGCGTCTCGACGATCCACTCGCCGCCGTCGCGGCGCACCCCCGTGGCCGGGCAGAAACGGACGATCCTTGCGCCGAGATCGCGCGCGCCCTTGGCCAGTGCCTGGGTCAGCTGGGCCGGATCGATATCGCCGTCATAGGGATCGTACAGGCCGCCGGCCAGATCGTGGGTTTCCAGAAACGGATAGCGGTCTTTCAGATCGCTTACCGAGACCATGGAAACATCCATACCCTGGTAGCGGCTCATGCCGACGACCCGTTCGAACTCCATCATCCGGTTGCGCGAATGGGCCAGGCGCAGCGAGCCGGTGACGTGGTAGTTCATCGGATAGTCGACCCGCGCGCCGAGGTCGCGATACAGCTCCGTCGAATAGCGCTGCATGTTCATGACCGACCAACTCGCCGAAAAGGTCGGCACGTTGCCGGCGGCGTGCCATGTCGAGCCCGAGGTCAGCTCGTTTTTTTCCAGCAGGACGCAATCGGTCCAACCCTTGAGCGCCAGATGATAGAGACTGGAAGTGCCGACGGCGCCGCCGCCGATGACGACGACCCGGGCGGTCGTTGGCAGATCGGCCATAGTCGCGTTCCCTCGTCCCTAGCCCAACACCGAGAAGCTGCTCTCGGGGTTGATCTCGCGTCTGCGGGAGAAGAATCCCACATCCAGCGCCCGCCCGATATAGGGCAGGGTGAATTGCAGCGGGCTGGTATCGTGATCGTTACCGGCTTCGCAATAGTCGATCAGGGCGGCCATCATCTTGCCGGCGATCGCTGCGTTCTTGAACTGGTTTCCGCTCGAGCCGCAGGCCATGTAGAAGCCGGGCAGCGCGGACTTGTCGTAGATCGGAATCCAGTCGTCCGACACGTCGTACAGGTCCACGACGCCCCTCATGCGGCTCGGAATGCCAAGGGTCGGCAGCCGCTGGGCGTAGCGATAGGCCTGGTGCGCCCACTGGTCGGTGAAATTCGTGTCGTAGTCGTCCGGATCGACCCAGTCGCGCGGGTCGCATTCCGGATCCTCGCTACCTATCAGGATGTTGTTACCGTGCTCGGGCCGCGAATAGACGCTGATGTCGCTGTCCGACATGACGAAGCCGTTTGCCTCGAAGTCCATGCCTTCCGGGGCAGGGACGTGGACCACTTCCTGCTTCAGCGCCCGGGTCCTGATCGTCATGTCGCCGGTCACGCCGGCCATTTCGTTCAGCTTGTAGGATGCCGGCCCGCCGACATTGACCACCACCGGCGCACGGATTTCAGTTCCGTCCGCCAGCCGCACGCCGGCAACACGCCCGCCCTGTTGCAGGATTTCGGCCACGCGGGCATTGAACCGGAAGCGTGCGCCCTTCGCTTCCGCCGCCCGTCGCAGGTTATGCGAGGCGAGCTGCGGATCGGTGATGTAGCCGGCGGTCGGCCAGAAGACCGCTGCCTCGACCGATCCGCCGGTCGGCTCTCCGAAGCCCGCATCTTCCATGCGCTTGGCCGGCGCATGGCAGGCCATGTCGAATTGCGGCAGCCGCTGGAGAACCGCCTCGGCATCCCAGTCTTCATACGGAATGCCGAGTTCGTCGCAGTATCTTTTGTGTTTTCGAAGATAGTCGTTGGCCTCCACGGCCATGACGAGGGCGCCGCACTGGACGAAACGCGCCAGACCTGCCTCGTCGGCGACTTCGAGATAGTCGGCCCAGTCGCGCCAGTAGAAGTAGCCTTCATAAGCGAAGGCGGTGCCGTCCAGCGTCGAATAGTGCACCCGGATGATGGCGCAGGAACCGGCGGTCGAACCCATGCCCGCATCGCCGTTGGCGTCGACCGACAACACCCGGTGCCCGGCCTTGGCGAGTTCGAAAGAGGTTGCGGCTCCGATGATTCCGGCGCCGATAACGATAACGTCTGCTGTATCGGCCACGTCTCTGTCTCTCCTTCGCTTCCGGCGTTCAGCGCCAGGTCATGTGAGCGGCGGCGCGCCGCCTTCGGCGGTGCGGCGGGCGACGAAATCGTCCAGCGCGTCGCGGACGCTCTCGTCCAGTGCCGGCGGCTCGAAATCCCGCAGCACCTGTTTCCAGATCGCGTTTGCCCGTTCCGGCGTCTGGACCGCACCGTTCTCCGTCCACTGGTTGAAGTTGCTCCAATCGGAAAGGAAAGGTTCGTAGAACGCCGTTTCGTAGCGCTCCATCGTGTGTTGCGTGCCGAAGAAATGGCCGCCGCTGCCGACATCGCGCATCGCCTCGAAGGCAAGATCGTCTTCGTCGAATGCAACGGGCTGCATCAGTTCCGCCATCTGCTGCAGCATCTCGATATCGACGATGAATTTCTCCATCGAGCCGGTAAGTCCGCCTTCCATCCAGCCCGCGGCATGGGCGACGAAATTCGCGCCGCCGAGCGTCGCGCCCCACAACGCCATCTGGGTCTCGTAGACCGCCTGGGCGTCGACGCAATTGGCCGTGCACGAGCCCGAAGAGCGCCACGGCACGCCGACCAGCCGCGCGAGCTGGCCGCTGGCGAACGCCGCCCGGACATTTTCCGGCGTCCCGAAGGCCGGCGCCCCGCTGCGCATGGCGACGTTGGAGGTGAAGCCGCCGTAGCAGACCGGCGCCCCGGGACGGGTCAACTGGCTGATGACCAGGCCGGCGAGAAATTCGGCATGTTGCTGGACAAGCGCGCCGGGGATGGTGACCGGCGCCATCGCGCCGGAAAGCGTGAAGGGCGTCAGGAGGATCGGCTGGCCGTTGGCGGCGTAATCCATGATCCCTTGCAGCATCGGCCGGTCAAGCACCAGCGGCGAGTTCGTGTTGATGACGGTATACACGCAAGGCGTGTTCCGGAACGCCTCTTCCGACAGGCCGCGGGCGATCCGCACCATTTCCATGCCGTCGGCGACCTGTCCCTTGCCGCGGCAGTAGACGAATGGCGCCTTGTTTGAGAGGAGGAGTTGCGCGCGCGTGACCTCGAGATGGCGGAACGCGGTGTCGATATCCTGCGCTTCGACGTTCGGGCCCTGGACGTGCATGACATCGTAATGCTCGCACAGCCGCATGATGTTGGAACTGGCTTCCAGGGTTCCGGGCCGTTTTCCATCATCGAGGTCCGAGATATGCGGGGCCCCGCCGACCGCGCACCAGACGACGTGCCGCCCGCCCCATACGGCCGAGGTTTCCGGCGTGCCGCCATGCAGGGTCCATTCAGCCGGCGCCGTTGCGATCGCTTCGACGACCAGTCCGCGATCGAACCTGCAGTGCCGCGCCTCATCGTCTATCAAGACGCCGTCCGGTCCCTTGGTGCGCAGCAGGTCGAGCGCCGCCGGCAGCAGCAGGCGCATGCCCAGCTCTTCCAGCACCTTGAGCGCCATATCGTGGATCGCGGCGATCCGGTCGTCGGAATAGACGCGGACCGGCTCGAACGGATTGACCAGCCGGCGGTAATCGACCTTGCGCGCCGGACGCGCCGCTTCCGTGGAACGGTCTCTGGCACGACCCCGGCGGCGGCGTTCGCGCGTCCCGGCACTCAATTCGGCCCGCGGCGACTGGTCTGTCGAAGAAGTCAGGTCCGCCATGGCCGCCCGCCGGGTCGCCTCACCTTGAAAGTTCCGCGGTCGAATTTGCCGGGCGTCCCTAACCCTATGGCGGCGGCAACGCAAGACGGATTTCGGCAGATACCGCAAGGCAGTGCAAAGGCGGCTGCCCGTACCCCGCAGCTTCGGGAATCGCCGTTTCCGCGATTAGCGGCTATAGAAGTCCGACCGATGCGAAACCGGGGCGGCAGATCGCCTGCGAGCAGGCGGTGCAGAGAAGGCGCGGCATGGCAAATCCGGCAATAGAACCCCTGGTGGCGAACGCCTGGTATCTCGCGGCCTGGTCGGCGGAATTGCCTGATTTCGAGCCCGGCCGCCAGCCGATCGCCCGCACGATCCTGAACCAGCCCCTGGTGCTGTTCCGCGACGCCGGCGGCGCCGCCGCGGCCCTTGAGGACCGGTGCTGCCACCGGGCGGCGCCCTTGCACCTCGGGCAGGTCGTGAACGAGGGGCTGCAATGCGGCTACCACGGCATGACCTTCGGCGCGGACGGCGCCTGCACCGTCAATCCGGGCGAAGACCCGGCCGGCCACGCGGTCAGGAGCTTTCCGACGGTGGAGCGGCAGCAGATGGTGTGGATCTGGCCGGGCGACCCGGCACGCGCCGACCCGTCGGAGATCGTCGACTATCCGTGGCACGACCTGGCCGACGAATGGCCGTTCCGCTACGAGCGGTTCGACCTGGACTGCAACTTCATGCTGGTCATGGACGCCCTGATGGACCAGACCCATCTCGGCTACGTCCACGCGAAGACGATCGGCGGCACGCCGGAATTCCACAACGCCGCCGGGCAGATCACGACCCGCACGGAAAACGGCGTCAAGATCGTCCGGCATGTGCTCGACCATCCGCCGCCGCCGACCTTCACCAAGGGCATGTCCTTCAAGGGCAACATCGACCGGATCGCGGAATTCGACTATGTCGCGCCGGCCTCCGTCCGCCAGTTCACGACCGCTATGGACATCGGCCGCGGCGCCGTCGACAACCCGGACCAGCCGGGGACGTTCCGCTTCCGCCTGTTCCATCACGCGACGCCGGAAACGGACACGAGTTGCCATTATTTCTGGTCGGTCGCGAACGGCTACCGCCAGGACGACCCGCAGGCGGCGCAGGACCTGTACGACGAAATCCACCCGACATTCCTGGAGGACAAGGTGGTCCTGGAAGCGCAGCAGCGGTCGATCCTGCGCGAACCGGACCGGCCGCTCCGCCTGCGCGACCACGACGCCGGCGTTTCCGGCGCGCACCGGGCGCTGGCGGCCTTTGCCCGGCGGGCGAAAGAAAGGCGGTCGGCACCAGCGGTCGCTGCCGAGTAGCCGCTACCAAATTATTGACTCAATGCCAGCTGTAAAGCTACTCAAGTTACTGATATTTCAATTCAACTGTTTTTTCCATTCTTCTGAAGCCATTCCACAAACTCTTTTGAGAAAGTAAATTCTAAGTTATTTTTGACAAAATCTGTCCATTTTTTGAATTCATCGACAGGCAAACACTTTGCCCCAAATAAAAATGAAGTTTTTTCCCAAGAATTTAGTTCGTCAACCCTATCCTTGTTTTTTCTAAAATAAGACCGGTCAGAAAGCTTGCCGCGAATAAGATGAAATTGCCGATTGTCGATTGTGCTATTTACCTCTTCAATTGCCGACAGTTCTTCTGCATTGGTCGGAATACTCCCTCTTACAAACAATTCTAAAAGCCATGCCCTCACCACTGATAAGTTCCTTGCGACGCTTCCATTCAAAGATTCTATTACTGTCGAGCCAAAATCGTCAAATTGTGTATTGCCAGATTTTTTCATCTCGTCGATTTCCTTTGCAAAAGGTAGTAAATTTTCAAAATTGTCCTTTACAAAAAATATCGCCTCTTCGCTTTTCGTAATTCTCAATCCTCTAAATATAATCTTTATTTTGTTTATGTCCCAGTAATCTTTCTCTACTTCCTTTATCAACTCGTTGGACAAATTCAATGCCTGTAAATTTGCCAGTATCGTTTCATCATCTTCTTCTGATTCATACGCCTGCCAAAACAATCTTGTAATCGCGCTTTCTTCTGCTTGCTCTTCGTCTTCGCCGCTTTCTTCAGATAAAGTATCTCTGTATTCCTCCACCGATAGTACGCGTGTCTTCATATTGTTGAGTGAAAGTCCTTCAGCGGCCAAATGATCGGCGAGAAACGCCAATGCGCCATATGGATCTTGACTATTCTTCACAAAAATTACAAAATCATCTACATACCTTGTAAAACTATATCCTTCATTAGTCAGAGCTTGCTCAATGTCGCGCAAGCACACCTCGGCAATTAACCGAGCAGCGTTTCCACCTACAGGAAGTCCAAATGACTGCTTTGCGCGCCAGTGATTCAGGAATCTATAAGGAATTTTTGCATACTTATCATCACCAGAATAATCGTTTAGACAGTTTTCGATTCGGTGATGGCCTAGTCTTTGATAAAAATCTGAAATGTCAGTTACCGCAACACATTTGACGTTGTCTCCAAAATCTACTTGCAAAGACTGTGCGCCCAACCAGCTACGATATCTATTTTCTGGCTTGAACAAATCATAGTCGTTTGACGGTAAGAATCGATACGAATAGGATGAAATTTCATTTGCATCCGGTCGAGATTCTTCCAATTTATCAGCAATATGAAAAACAGAACCTAAGAAAAATATATTGTCAATAGGATGAATTTGGTGACAAATGCGAAATCCATATCTACTTTTCGGCGCTAAGGCGTGCAAAACAGTAATCGGTTTGTATGTATAAAGATTTATTGCTGATGATGCTTCCGACAGATCATCAATACAATCATCGAAGAATTTTAGTTCGAAAGCATGTGGGAGTATATCGGTGTCACCATGTTTGATTAAATGATTTATTACCCAAGATGCGATACTTTTTTCTAAAGTTAATTTCGACAAGGCTGTGGTTCCTACATATTCCGGCGGTATTTCCCGCCGACCTCGAACAGGGCCTGGGTGATCTGGCCGAGTGAGCAGACGCGCACGGCGTCCATCAGCACGGCGAAGACGTTGTCATCCCGGCGCACGGCCTCGCGCAGGCGCTCGAGCATGGCCGGCGCCGCGGCTTCATGGGTCTTGTGGAAATTCGATAGCGCGTCGAGCGCTCCCTGCTTTTCCTCCTCCGTGCCGCGCATCAACTCCAGGGTGGTCTCCTCCCACTCTTCGGCATTCGGATTGCGGAAGGTGTTGACGCCGACGATCGGCAAGTCGCCGTCGTGCTTCAGGGTCTCGTAATAGAGGCTTTCTTCCTGGATCAGGCCGCGCTGATAACCCAGTTCCATCGCGCCCAGCACGCCGCCGCGCTCGCCGATCCGGTCGAACTCGGCGAGCACCGCCTCCTCGACCATGTCGGTCAACTCCTCGACGACGAAGCTGCCCTGGTTCGGGTTCTCGTTCTTCGCCAGGCCCCATTCCTTGTTGATGATGAGCTGGATCGCCATGGCGCGGCGCACGCTCTCCTCGGTCGGCGTGGTGATCGCTTCGTCATAGGCGTTGGTGTGCAGGCTGTTGGTGTTGTCGTAGGTCGAGATCAGGGCCTGCAGCGTCGTGCGGATGTCGTTGAAGCTGTATTCCTGGGCGTGCAGCGAGCGGCCCGAGGTCTGGCTGTGGAACTTGAGCTTCTGGCTGCGCTCGCTCGCGCCGTATTTCTCGCGCATGACGGTCGCCCAGATGCGCCGCGCCACCCGGCCGATGACGCTGTATTCCGGGTCCATGCCGTAGGAGAAGAAGAAGCTCAGGTTCGGCGCGAAATCGTCGATGTTCATGCCGCGCGCGAGATAGCTCTCGATATAGGTGAAGCCGTTGGAAAGCGTCAGCGCCAGCTGGGTGATCGGGTTCGCGCCGGCCTCGGCGATGTGGTAGCCGCTGATTGACACGGAATAGAAATTCTGCACGTCGTGCTGAACGAAATACTGCGCGATGTCGCCCATCACCTTGAGGCTGAACTCGGTCGAGAACAGGCAGGTGTTCTGGCCCTGGTCCTCCTTCAGGATGTCGGCCTGGACCGTGCCGCGCACGGTCGAAAGCGTCCAGGCGCGGATCTTGGCGATTTCCTCGTCGGTCGGTGCCCGGCCGTTGTCGTCGCGGAACCTGTCGACCTGCTGGTCGATGGCGGTGTTCAGGAACATCGCCAGGATGGTCGGCGCCGGGCCGTTGATCGTCATCGAGACCGAGGTCGCCGGCGCGCACAGGTCGAAGCCGCTATAGAGGACCTTCATGTCCTCCAGCGTCGAGATCGAGACGCCGGAAGTACCGACCTTGCCGTAGATATCCGGCCGCAGCGCCGGGTCCTGGCCGTAGAGGGTCACGCTGTCGAACGCTGTCGACAGCCGCTTGGCCTCGGAATTCCCGGAAAGATAGTGGAAGCGGCAGTTGGTGCGCGCGGCGTCGCCCTCGCCGGCGAACATGCGCGTCGGATCCTCGCCCTCGCGCTTGAAGGCGAAGACGCCGGCGGTATAGGGGTAGCTGCCCGGCACATTCTCGCGCAGCAGCCAATGCAGGATTTCGCCGTCGTCCTGCCATTTCGGCAAGGCGACCCGGGGCACCGGCGTGCCGCTCAGGCTCTTGATCTTCAGGTCGTAGGACAGGTCGCGCCCGCGGATCTTCACCTTGTATTCGTCGCCGGCATAGTCGGCCTTCACCTGCGGCCAGATGTCGAGCAGCTTGCGCGCGCGGGCGTCGAGCGCCGCCGCCTTTTCGGCGATCAGCGTATCCAGCGCTTTGGGGCTGTCCTCGTCGCCCAGCATGGCACGAGCAGCGGAAAGCTGCTGGCGCTCGCGCGCGATCTGCGCCTGTTCGCCGGCCCAGGCATGGTAGCCGCGCACGGTCGCCGAGATTTCCGACAGGTAGCGCGTCCGGTCGGGCGGAATGATGGCGCGATTGTCGGAGGAATGGCGGACATCCGTCGCCGGCCACTTGCTCTCGCCCGCGGCGAGGCCCTTCTCCCGCAAGGTCGCCAGCAGTCCGAGATAGAGCGCCGTCACCCCGTCGTCGTTGAAGCGGCTGGCGATGGTACCGTAGACCGGCATGTCCTCCGGCCGCTGCCCGAAGGCCTCGCGGTTGCGCTGCACCTGTTTTGCGACACCGCGCAGCGCGTCCTTGCCGCCCTTGCGGTCGAACTTGTTGATCGCCACGAAGTCGGCATAGTCCAGCATGTCGATCTTTTCGAGCTGGCTGGCGGCGCCGAATTCCGGCGTCATCACGTAGAGCGAGAGGTCGACATAGGGCACGATGCCGGCGTCGCCCTGGCCGATGCCCGGCGTCTCGACGATCACAAGGTCGAAGCCGGCCGCCTTGCACACCTCGATCGCCCGGGGCGTGACCGGCGGCACCTCGCCTTCGGCGCCGCGGGTCGCGATGGAGCGCATGTAGACCCGGTCGCTGTCGATCGCGTTCATGCGGATGCGGTCGCCGAGCAGGGCGCCGCCGGTGCGCCGGCGGGTCGGGTCGATGGCGATCAGCGCAATGCGCAAATCGGGCTGGTCCTGGCGGAAACGCTGGACGATCTCGTCGGTGAGCGAACTCTTTCCGGCGCCGCCGGTGCCGGTGATGCCGAGCACCGGTGTGTCGATCTTCGCAGCCCGTTCAGCGATCCCGGCCGCCATCGTCTGCGGCAGCGTCCCGCTCTCCAGACAGGAGATCAGCCGGGCGACCACGCCGGTATGGGCCGCATCCAGCGCATTCAGATTGGGCGGCGGCGCCGCGGCGAGATCGACGTCAGCGGTCGCCAGCATGTCGGCGATCATGCCCGGCAGGCCCAGTTTCTGGCCGTCGTAGGGGCTGTAGATGCGGGCCACGCCATGATCGTGCAGGTCGCGGATTTCCTCGGGCACGATGGTGCCGCCGCCGCCGCCGAATACCTTGATATGGCCGGCCCTCAGCTTGTTCAGCCGGTCGACCATGTATTTGAAGAACTCGACATGGCCGCCCTGGTAGGACGAGACGGCGATACCGTGGGCATCCTCCTCGACCGCCGCCTTGACGATCTCGTCGACCGAGCGGTTGTGGCCGAGATGAATGACCTCCGCGCCCTGCGCCTGCATGATGCGCCGCATGATGTTGATCGACGCGTCGTGGCCGTCGAACAGCGACGCCGCCGTTACGAAGCGGACGGGATTCTTCAGCGCGGATCCCTTGCCGGCCGCAGCGAGCGCCTGGCGACTGTCATCCGGCATGCGAAACGGCCTCCTCCGGAGCAGAATGCCGACGCGGCACGCAGAATGGCGCAGCCGCACCGCCGCCAAATGTAGGACAGCGCGGGCAACAGGGATAGGGGCGGCATGGCGCGGGCCGGCCGACGACGGACATGCGCGCGCGGCGACCTACGCTCTGGACAGCGCCACGCCGTCCGGTCATTGAAGGTGCGCAGATCGACATAACCGGACCTCTCGCCATGCCCTCAGACGCTTCCGCCGCATACACCCCGCCGAAAGTCTGGACATGGGACAAGCCCAGCGGCGGCCGCTTCGAGAACATCAACCGGCCGGTCGCCGGCGCGACCCACGAGAAGGAGCTGCCGGTCGGCAAGCATCCTTTGCAGCTTTACTCGCTGGGCACGCCTAACGGTGTGAAGGTCACGGTGATGCTGGAGGAATTGCTGGCCGCCGGCCACAGCGGCGCGGAATACGACGCCTGGCTCGTCAGGATCCACGAGGGCGAACAGTTCGGCAGCGGCTTCGTCGACGCCAACCCGAATTCGAAAATTCCGGCGCTGGTCGACCACGATCCGGAACCGAAGGGTTCGCCGCCGCGGCGCGTCTTCGAGAGCGGCTCGATCCTGCTCTATCTCAGCGGGAAGTTCGGCGCCTTCCTGCCGGAAGATCCGGCCAAACACGCCGAGGCGCTGAACTGGCTGTTCTGGCAGATGGGCAGCGCGCCCTATCTCGGCGGCGGCTTCGGCCATTTCTTTGCCTACGCGCCGGTCAAGATCGAATACGCCATCGACCGCTTCGCCATGGAGGTCAAGCGCCAGCTCGACGTGCTGGACCGGCACCTGGCGGACAGCGAATACATGGCCGGCGACGAATACAGCATCGCCGACATGGCGATCTGGCCGTGGTACGGCGCACTCGCCAAGGGCAAGGCCTACGATTCCGGCGTTTTTCTCCAGGTGCACGAATACGAGCACGTCAACCGCTGGAGCGACCTGATCGCGGCGCGGCCGGCGGTCAAGCGCGGCCGCATGGTCAACCGGACCTCCGGCGACCCGGCAAGCCAGCTCCACGAACGCCACGACGCCGGCGATTTCGAGACCAGGACGCAGGACAAGATCGGCGACGGCGCAGCCTGACCCGCTTCGCAAAATGGGCGCGGCCGGCAGGAACGTCGGCGCCCGCGCGCGAAAGCGCCTGTTCCCTGCCGGCCTGATCGGTACGGATTTCGAGCGGCATCCGGGATTCGGGGCCGACGTCGCCTGCCGATCCGCTATACTCGGCATTCCGGCGTCGCGGATGCCGAAAGCGTCACTCTCAGACGCCCGAAACGGCTTCAGCCCGCGGGAGCGATCCGATGAACGAGTTCTTCCAGAGACTGAATTTGCCCGAATTCCGCGCCGGCCTCGAAACCTGGATCGATATCCATGTGCTGGCGGTCGACAACGCGGTTCAGGCGGCGCTGATCCTGCTGGCGCTGCTGCTCGGCAGATTGCTGGGCCCGAAACTGCGGAAGGCCGTTGCGGCCGCAACGGCAGACCGGGCGCGGCATGCGGGAGTCTACGATTTCGTCGACCGTCTCGCCGCACTCTCGACGCCGATCGTCATTCTCCTGTTACTGTGGATCGCCGTCGAGGCGGGATCGCAGACCGCCCTGTTCGGCCACCGCCTGACGCAGATCGCGGCGAGCCTCGCCGCCGCCTGGGTGGCGATCCGCCTGGTTTCCGGATTCATCGGGAACGACCTGCTCGCCCGGTCGGTCGCCTGGATCGCCTGGATTCTGGCCGCGCTGGTCGCCGTCGGGCTGTTCGACGCCACCGTCGTTCTGCTCGACAGCGTCGGCATGACCTTCGGCAAGGTCCGGATATCGCTCCTTTCCCTGGCGAAAGGCGTTGTGGCCCTCGGCATCCTGCTCTGGATCACCTCGGCGCTCTCCAAGGCGCTCGAACGGCGCATCAGCCGGGCGGAAAGTCTGACGCCGTCCGTTCAGGTACTGGTCGCCAAGATTATCAAGATCGTCCTTGTCGTCCTTGCATTCCTGATCGCCATCGGCAGCCTGGGGATCGACCTCACGGCGCTGACGGTGTTCGGCGGCGCGCTGGGCATCGGCGTCGGGATCGGGCTGCAGAAGGTCGTCTCCAACCTGGTGAGCGGCCTCCTGCTGCTTATGGACAAGTCGATCAAGCCGAACGACGTCATCGCGGTCGGCGGCACCTATGGCTGGGTCGCCTCGCTGGGCGCGCGCTATGCGGCGGTCCGGACGCGCGACGGCGTCGAGTATCTCATTCCCAACGAGGAGCTGATCACCCAGCGGGTCGAGAACTGGTCGCACAGCGACAGCGCGGTGCGCCTCCTGATTCCGGTCGGTATTTCCTACCGGTCGGATGTGCGCCACGCGATCGGCCTGTGCCGCGAGGCGGCCGCAGCGGTCGAACGAGTCCTGACCGACCCGGCGCCGCGATGCCTGCTCAGGGGCTTCGGCGACAGCGCGGTCAATCTGGAAATCCGCATCTGGATCGACGACCCCGCGGAGGGCCGGTCCAACGTCATCAGCGAGGTCCTGCTCCGGGTCTGGGACCTGTTCCACGAGCACGGCATCGAAATCCCGTTCCCGCAACGCGACCTGCACCTGAAATCGAGCGACGTTCCCCTGCCGGTGGCGCCTGCCGGACAGGCGGCGTGAGCCAGGGCAGAATCAGGAGATGCCGGCATTGTAGGGGATGGTTTGAAACCCTCCCCTACAGCTTCGGGTCCGCACGCGACCGTGGCCGGTCCTTTAGAAAATCTCGAAATATTCGCGCTGTTCCCAGTCGGTGACGGACGAGAGGAAGCGCGCGATCTCGGCCTGCTTCATGTCGGCCCAGTAGTCGACGAACAGGTCGCCGAGCCTGTCGCGGTAGAGGGCGCTGTCGCGGAACGCCGGCACCGCCTCCATCAGGTTCTGCGGCAGGGCCGCGGCGTCCGCTTCCTCGTAGGGCGTCTCGGTCGGCGGCGGCGGCTCCATGCCGCGGGCGACGCCGTCCAGCCCGGCGAGCGCCTGGGAGGCCATGTAGAAATAGGGGTTGGCCGCCGGGTCACCGATCCGGTTCTCGACCCGGGTTGCCGGATCGCCCGCTCCGGCGCCGATCACGCGCAGCATGACGCCGCGGTTGTCCTTGCTCCAGGCCGCCCGGTCCGGCGCCAGGGAGTTCGGCTTGTAGCGCTTGTAGCCGTTGATCGTCGGCGTGGTCAGCAGCGCCGAGGCGGCGGCATGGTCGATCAGCCCGGCGACCCAGCTTCTGCCGTAGGGCGAGAGCAGGTCGCCGTCGTCGTCCGGCGCGAACAGGTTGGCGCCGCCAACGTCGGACACCGACTGGTGCAGGTGCCAGCCGCTGGCGAACAGGTTGGGCAGGCCGGGCTTGCACATGAAGGTGACGTGCAGCCCGTTGCGCCGGCAGATCTGCTTTGCCGCGGTGCGGAACAGGATCATCCGGTCGGCCGACGCGACCGCTTCGTCCGCGGCGAAGGTGAACTCGACCTGGCTCGGGCCGTACTCGCATTCCGCCGAACGCAGCGGCAGGCCCATTTCGAGCAGGTTTTTCCGCAGCAGTTCGACACCCTGCTCCAACTCGTCGAGCCGCGTCTCGGTGAGATAGTGGAAGCCGCGCGCAAGCAGGCTGACCTCGGGTGCCGTCGCCGGCTGGGTCGCGTCCTCCGGCGCCAGATGCGGATCTTCCAGCCGGAACAGGTGGAATTCGATCTCGAGCCCGGTAATCAGCCGCCGGCCTTCCGCCGCCAGCGGTTCGAGCGCCTGCCTCAAAATCCGCCGACCGGAGAACGGCGCCGGCCGGCCGTTGGTGAAATAGACGTCGCACAGCACCCAGCCGGTGCGCTCCGCCCAGGGCAGCATCGCGAAGGTCGCGGGGTCGGCGACAATCACGATATCCCCTGCGCCGGTCAGTTCGTCGAGGCCGAGCCCGGAGCCCTTCGAGAAGGCCGGGAACACGGTGGCGTGGGAGGTGTCCTTGGTCAGCAGGGTCGAGGGCAGGGACACGCCGCTCGCCAGCGCCGCCTTCGCCGCCTCGCCGATCAGCGCCTTGCCGCGGGCGATGCCGTGCTGGTCGGCGAAGGAGAAGCGCAGGGTCTCGATCTCGCCGCTGTCGATCCGCGCGGCGATTTCGGCGCCCGCCTCCGCCTGTTCGGCGGTCCAGAGGCCGTGGCGTTCGACGAACCCGGTGCGGCCGACGCCGGGGCCTATGCCTCCCGTGGGCCGGCTCATTCGGCGGCCTCGCCCGTCACCGTCGTTTCGCGCGCACCGGCCCAGGGCGAGTCTGCGCGCCTTGCCGCCTCGTCCGCCCGCCATACGGTGCGCCACTCGGCGGCCGGCCCGATGGTGTCGATTGCGAGCGGCGCGTCGTCGGCCGTGCCGCGCTCGAACGGCACCGGGCCGCCCTCCTCCGCCGCCTTGAGCGCCCGGCGCAGCAGCCGGCGGCAGGCCATGATGCCGGCGTCGGTCGTGCCGAGATTTTCCTTCGTCCGGTCGTGGACCGGGCCCGGCGATTCGACGGCCCACTGGTCGTGGAAATTGATGTCCTCGCCCATGCCGGTATAGGTGCGCAGCCGCTGCTCGGCCGGGTCGTAGCCCCAGTCGTCGGCCCGGCCGTGGATCGAGCGGTAGTCCGGCAGGGTGCAGCTGCCGATCCGGTCGGCGCGCATCCGGTCCTTGTCGACCGTTGCAGAATAGTCGGTGAACAGGGTGTACCAGTAGCAATTCTCGTCGTCGATCGGGACGTGCCACTGGGTGATGTTCATGGTCGCCGAGATCGGAATCACGATGCCGTGGGGAAAGACCTGGTTGGTGACGCGGACATGGCGGCGGCCGTCGCCGAGGTCGCGCAGGGTTGTGAGCCTCAGCCCGTAACCCGTTGTCTCGACGTGAATTTCCGGCCGGTCGAAGTCCCGGAACACGGCGGTCTGGGCCAGGTCGCCGGTGCGGTCGCGGAACTGCTGGCCATAGCGGTCGCCCTCATCCTCGAAGAAGCGGTGCAGGAAGGAGGCGTGGGCCGGGTCGACGCCGACCTCGAGCGCCTGCAGCCAGTTGCACTCCCACCAGCCCTTCCAGGCGAAGCTGTAGGCCTCCGGCGCGGCGAAGCAGTCGAGGACCGGCAGCTCCGGAGCCTCACCCTCCCCGAGCCAGGCGAAGATCATGCCGTTGCGTTCGCGGCAGTGATACGCCGGCTGGCGCACCCGCGTGTGCAGGTCGGAGCCTTCCGGTTCGGCCGGCTGTTCGAGGCAGGCGCCGGTGACGTCGTAAAGCCAGCCGTGGAACGGGCAGCGCAGGCCGCCGTTTTCCAGCCGGCCGAAGGCGAGGTCGGCGCCGCGGTGGCAGCAATGGCGGTCGACCAGGCCGAGCCGCCCGGCCTCGTCGCGGAACAGCACCAGCTCCTGCCCGAGCAGCCGCACGGCCTTGACCGGGCGCGGCCCGTCAAGCTCCTCGGCGAGCGCGACCGGCTGCCAGTAGCGCCGCATCAGCGCGCCGCCGGGCGTGCCGGGGCCGGTCCGGGTCAGCGATGCGTTCTGTTCCGCGGTCAGCATGGCGGGGCGAGAATGCCGCGTCCCGTCGCAGGCGTCCAGTCTTGCCCGCGCCGCGCCGGGCCGGTACTCAACGGCGCGAATCCGCACCGTATTGCACCCGTATCGCAAAGGAAGCCCGCCATGACCGGCGCCATCGACGCCCGCCTCGCCGAACTCGGCATCGAGATCCCCGAAGCCCCGCTGCCGGCAGCCAACTACGTCCCCTGGGTCGTGACCGGCAACCTGGTCTTCATCGCCGGGCAGGTGCCGTTCCAGGACGGCAAGCTGAGCCATGTCGGCAAGCTGGGCGATGCGTTCACGGTCGAGGACGGCCAGGCCTGCGCGCGCGTCGTGGCGATCAACATCCTCGCCCAGCTCAAGGCGGCGTGCGGCGGCGACCTCGACCGGGTGACCCGCTGCGTCAAGCTCGGCGGCTTCGTCAACTCGACGCCGGACTTCACCGACCAGCCGAAGGTCGTCAACGGCGCCAGCGACCTGATCGTCGCCATCTTCGGCGACCGCGGCAAGCACGCCCGCTTCGCCGTCAGCGCGCCGTCGCTGCCGTTCGATGTGGCGGTGGAGATCGACGCGGTGTTCGAGGTGGGGTGAGGCGGCGGGAGCCTCGTTCGCCTCGGCCGGTTCACCGTCGGCTCGCCGCCATGCCGCCCCCAACCGTCATTCCGACCGGAGCGCCCCGTAAGGGGCGCGGAGCGGAGGAATCTCGTCGCCAGACTTTGGCGTCTGTCGGACAGATCGAGCCGAGATTCCTCCACTCCCTCCGGTCGGTCGGGATGACGGATGGAGCGAAAACGGCAATCGAACCAAACTACAGGGTGAACAGGGCGACACGCCAATCGACAAGCATCCGAACTTGTTGCATTCACGTCCAAAACATGAACAAATAGCGTGATCGTCGGTCAACACGAACATCGGTTTGACGCATGATCGCTGCAATTTTCCGATCTCGCTCGGCAAACTCACGCCGCGCCATACGTTCCCTACCCTTCCTCCTCCTCGCCGCCGCAGTCCTCGCCGGCTGCTCGAAGAATCCCGTCACCGGCGAGAAGGAGTTTGCGCCCTATTCGACGCGGGACGAGATCAATCTCGGCAAGCAGCATTACGGGCCGTTGCAGCAGGCCCAGGGCGGCCGTTACAAGACGGATCCCAAGCTTGCCGCCTATGTCCGGGAGGTCGGCCAGCGGGTCGCCCGCAAGAGCGACCGGACGAAGCTGCCCTACGAGTTCGTCGTCATCAACAACAGCGTGCCCAACGCCTGGGCCCTGCCCGGCGGCAAGATCGGCATCAACCGCGGCCTGCTCATGGAAATGGAGAACGAGGCCGAGCTGGCCGCCGTGCTGTCCCACGAGGTCGTCCACGCCGCGGCGCGCCACGGCGGCCAGGCGCTGACCCGCAACCTGCTGTTCGGCGTCGCCCAGATCGCCATCGCGCTGGCCGGCCGGGATTCGCGCCACATCAACTACATCCTCGGCGGCTCCGGCCTCGCCTTCCAGCTCATCAACCGGAGCTACAGCAGGGGCGCGGAGCGCGAGGCCGATTTCTACGGCATGAAATACATGCACAGGGCGGGCTACGACACGCGCGCCGCCGTCACCCTCCAGCAGAAGTTCCTGGCGCTCAGCAAGGGGCGGCGGCAGGACTGGCTGACCGGCCTGTTCGCGACCCATCCGCCGTCGAAGGAGCGGGTGAAGAACAACCGCAAGGCGCTCAAGAAATATCCGCCGGGCGGTGACCTCGGGCGCAAGCGCTACGACGTCCAACTCGCCTGGCTGCGCGCCCGCAAGCCGGCCTACGCCGCAGCAGACAAGGCGCGCCGGGTCATGGCGGCGGCGCCGGCGAGTGCGCTGCCCCTGATCGAAAGGGCTATCGCCCGGGTGCCGCAGGAAGCGCAGTTCCACGGCCTGAAAGGCCAGATCCTCGCCCGCATGGGCCGCTACCCGGCGGCCGTCGCGGCCTACGACAATGCGATCCGCCGGGATTCGTCCTTCTACGAGCACCATCTCGGCCGCGGCCTCGCCCGGTCGGCGCTAAACCAGGATGGGAAGGCGACGGCGGACCTCGCACGCAGCTACAAATTGCTGCCGACGTCGCTCGCCGGTTACGCCCTGGGCAATCTTGCAGACGAATATGGCAGGCGCGCCGACGCCAAGACCCTGTTCGCGGCAGCCGGCAACGCGAAGGGCGATGTCGGCGAGGCGGCGCGGGCGCGCCACGCCATGCTCGACATCGCGGACAACCCGGGGCGCTACGTCTCGGCGCGGCCGGTCTTCCGGTTCCGGCGGCTCCTGGTGCGGGTGTCCAACCGGTCGGGCTACCGCATCACCGGCATCACGGTCAGCCTCAGCGGCAGCGTCGGCAACCGCCCGATCTGGGACCGGCTGCAGCTGCACGGCCTCGGCGCGCACGGCTCCTTCGAACTCGATACCGGCGTCACGGTCGGCCCGAAGGAATCGGCGAAGGCCGAGGCCAGGGTCGTCCGCGCCCGCATTTCGGCCGATCTGCGCCCCTTGCAGCGCTACTATCCGTAGCGATCAAGGCAAGACGCCGCGCTACACCAGCCGGCTCTGGTCGATCGCTGCCTTGATGAAGGACATGAACAGCGGGTGCGGCGCGAAGGGGCGGCTTTTCAGCTCCGGGTGAAACTGGACGCCGACGAACCAGGGATGGCCCTCCAGCTCGACGATCTCCGGCAGGGCGCCGTCGGGCGACACGCCGGAGAAGCGCAGGCCGGCCGCCTCCAGCTTCTCGCGATAGTTGATGTTGACCTCGTAGCGGTGGCGGTGGCGCTCGCTGATCGTGGTGTCGCCGTAGATCGAATGGACCTTGCTGCCGCGCGCCAGCTTCGCCGGATAGGCGCCGAGGCGCATGGTGCCGCCCAGGTCGCCGTCGGCCATGCGGACCTCCAGTTCGTTGCCGCGCATCCATTCGGTCATCGTGCCTACCACCGGGTCGCCGGTCGGGCCGAACTCGGTCGAATTCGCGGCCCCGATGCCGGCGAGCGAACGCGCCGCCTCGATCACCGCCATCTGCATGCCGAAGCAGATGCCGAAATAGGGCACGGCGTGTTCGCGGGCGAAGCGGGCGGCCAGGATCTTGCCCTCGGCGCCGCGCTCGCCGAAGCCGCCGGGCACCAGGATGCCGTTGACGCCGCCGAGGTGCGGGATCGGGTCTTCCTGCTCGAAGATCTCGGAATCGATCCAGCGCAGCTCGACCCTCGCGTCGTTGGCGATGCCACCGTGGGTCAACGCCTCCTCGAGGGATTTGTAGGCGTCCTGCAGGCCGGTGTACTTGCCGGCGATGGCGATCGTCACCCGGCCCTCGGGCCGCACGACCCGCTCGACGATGCGCTGCCACTGGCGCAACTCCGGCTCCGCCTCGTCGAGCCCGAAATAGCGGCAGACCGCGGTATCGAAGCCTTCGGCGTGCAGCCTGAGCGGCACGTCATAGATCGTCTCGGCGTCGAGCGCCTGGATCACCCGGTCGTGGGCGATGTTGCAGAACAGGGCGATCTTGCGGCGCGCGCCTTCCGGAATCTCGCGGTCGCAGCGGCACAGCAGGATATCCGGCTGGATGCCGAGGCCAAGCAGTTCCTTGACGCTGTGCTGGGTCGGCTTGGTCTTGAGCTCGCCGGCCGACGGAATCCAAGGCACCAGGGTGAGGTGGCAGAACATCGAGCGTTCGCGGCCCAGCGCGTTGCCGAGCTGCCGGATCGCCTCCAGGAAGGGCAGGCCCTCGATATCGCCGACCGTGCCGCCGATCTCGCACAGCACGAAATCCATGCCGTCGGTGTCGCGCAGCACCATCTCCCGGATCATGTCGGTGACATGGGGGATGACCTGCACGGTCGCGCCCAGATAGTCGCCCCGCCGCTCCCGTGCGAGCACGCTTTGATAGACCTGCCCGGCGCTGAAACTGTCGGTCCGGCGCGCCGGCACCCCGGTAAAGCGCTCGTAATGGCCGAGATCGAGATCGGTCTCCGCCCCGTCGTCGGTGACGAAGACCTCGCCGTGCTGATACGGGCTCATCGTGCCCGGATCGACGTTGAGATAGGGATCGAGCTTGCGCAGGCGGACGGTGTAGCCCCGGGCCTGGAGCAGCGCGCCCAGCGCCGCCGAGGCCAGCCCCTTGCCGAGCGACGACGTCACCCCGCCGGTAATGAAGATGTACCGCGTCATGGCCATGACGGGACGGCAGCGTACCATCCCCGGTGCAGCCGGAAAAGCCGCGATAGAATAATCGGAAAGACGGAAGTGCCTGTGCAGCGAATCCGGGCCGCAAAACGCTGGGGCAATGAGAGTATCGGGGCGGGCGCTTCCGGAAACGGCGCTGGCGCCACCGCTCAGTTCTGCGGCTTTGCGGGTTCGGCGGGCGGAACCGCCGGAGCCGATCCGGCGTCCTGCTGCGTTACCGGTGTCGCACCGCCCGAACCGGTTACCACGCTGGTCGGCGCGCGCTTGTTGCCCGACATGATGGCGAGCCCCATGCTGGACGCGATGAACAGCGCCGCGATCACCGCGGTCGCCCGTGTCAGCAGGTTCGCCGTCGCCGCGCCGGTCAGGAAGCCGCTCATCCCGCCGCCGCCGCCGCCGCCGCCGATGCCGAGCGCCCCGCCCTCGCTGCGCTGCAGCAGGACGACGCCGATCAGCGCGACGGCAAGAATCAGGTGAACGATCAGGAGGATGAGTTCCATATCCGGTCTGCGGCGATTTTGTGCGGCGATTCCCGCGCGCGGGCGGTGCGCCGGATGGCCGGCATATAGACGTTCGCAGGCGAAAAATCCATATGCGCCGTCGCCGCCGACTGCGGTAAGCGGCCGCGCCGCGAGCCAGGCCGGCCGATCTCCGCTATGGGGCTTCGCCCAGTTCGCGCACGACGTTTTCCAGCCCGGTCGTGCCCTTGTTGAGCCCGGCTTTCTGGAGGAAGCGGCAATTCTCGCCGAGGCCCCAGATGTTGCTGCTGTTGGCCATCACGCCGCCGTCGACGGTAATCGTCTCGCCGGTGATGAAGCGCGCGTCGTCGGATGCGAGGAAGGCCGCGGCGGCGGCGATGTCTTCCGGCCGGCCGCGGTCGGGCCAGGGCTGGCGCTCGCTCATGTCCGGCAGGCGTGAGGGATCGCCGCCATGGGCGAGCGGCGTGTCGATCAGGCCCGGCGCCACGCCGTTCACCCGGATGCGGCAGGATGCCAGTTCGAGCGCCAGGCTGCGCACGAGGTTGATCACCGCCGCCTTGGCCGCCGAATAGGCATGGGGCCCGCCGCCGCCGGACAGGCCGGCGACGCTGCCCGTCGCGACGATAGCGCCGCCCGCCGGAACGCCATCGGCCCCGCACGGATTGGCGCGCATCGCCGGCACGGCGTGCTTCGCGCCGAGGAACACGCTGCGCACCAGGAAGGCGAAGCTGGTGTCCCACTCCGCCACCGTGGTCTCGGTGACCGGCCCGATGGCGCCGCCGACGCCGGCGTTGAGGAAGGCCACGTCGAGCCGGCCCCAGCGGGCGGCGGCGCCCTCGAAGCAATTCCGGACCGCCGCTTCGTCGGTTACGTCGGCCCGGACGTAGGCGATGCGGTCGCCATGTCCGGCGGCGCGCGCCAGGGCAAGCGTCTCTTCGGCGTTGGCGTCGTTGAGGTCGGCGAAAGTGACCCGCGCCCCTTCATCGAGAAACCGCATTGCCGCGGCGCGGCCGATGCCGCTCGCGCCGCCGGTGACGACCGTCGCGCGGCCCCCGAACCTGCTGCCGTCGCTGCCCGCCATGTTCCGCTCCGCCGTTGCAAGATTCCCGCCACCAAGCCCGAAAGTTGCCGCGGGTCAAGGCTTGCACTTGCCGAACCGGCGCTTCCGGGGCCACTTTGCGGCCGACATCGTTTTCGACCGGTTCTTTCCCGCGATGCCCGAGCCCCTTCCGCTCCGCTTCTTCAATACGCGAACCCGCAGCGTCGAGCCGTTCGAGCCGCTCGCGCCGCCGAAGGTGACGCTCTATTGCTGCGGGCCGACGGTCTACAACCATGCCCATATCGGCAACCTGCGGACCTATGTGTTCGAGGACCTGCTGCAGCGCACGCTCCGCATGGCGGGCTACGACCTGCACCATGTGATGAACATCACTGACGTCGGCCATCTCGAATCCGACGCCGACGAGGGCGACGACAAGATGATGCTGGCGGCAGCGCGCGAGCGCAAATCGCCCTGGGACATCGCCCGATTCTACGAGGACGAGTTCTTCCGCCACACCGACATGATGAATATCCGCCGGCCGGACACGGTCTGCCGGGCGACCGAGCACATTCCGCAGATGATCGCCATGGTCGAACGGCTGGTCGAACGCGGCCACGCCTACGAGGCCGGCGGCAACGTCTATTTCGACACGGCGACCTTCCCGGCCTACCCGGATTTCGCCCGCCTCCGGATGGACGCCCAGGAGGCGACGGAGCGGGTCGACGCGGACGAGCGCAAGCGCAACCCGGTAGATTTCGTGCTCTGGTTCAGCCAGTCGAAATATCCCAACCAGATCATGAAATGGGACTCGCCCTGGGGCGCGGGCTTCCCCGGCTGGCACATCGAATGCTCGGCGATGGCGAGCGAATATCTCGGCGAGACCATCGACCTGCATTGCGGCGGCATCGACCATGTGCCGGTCCATCACACCAACGAGATCGCCCAGTCCGAGTGCTGCTTCGGCCACCGCTGGGTCGACACCTGGCTGCACGGCGAATTCCTGGTCGTCGACGAGGCGAAGATGGCCAAATCGAGCGGCGATTTCCTGCATCTCGACCGGCTGGTCGAGGCCGGCTACGAGCCGATGGACTACCGCTACCTGCTGCTCACCGGCCACTACCGGGCGCGGCTCAGCTTCAGCTTCGAGGCGCTGGACGGCGCGCGCCAGTCGCTCAAGACCCTGCGCAACCTGGCCCACGACTGGAGCTACGCGGCGCGGGACGGCGACCCTGACCGCGAGAACAGCGTCCGCGAGGCGCCGGCCGCCGCGTGGCGCGCGCGGTTCCGGGATGCGCTGGCAAACGACCTGCACGTCCCGAACGCCCTGGCGGTCGCCTGGAAAATGGCCCGGGACCCGGAGCTCCGGCCGGCCGAGAAGCTCGCCCTGATCCTCGAATTCGACACGATCTTCGGCCTCGACCTCGCCGCCGCGACGCAAAGCCGGTCGCTGCCCGACGACCTGATGGACCTGATCGCCCGCCGCGAAAAGGCCCGCGCCGACCGGGACTGGGCGGCCGCCGACGCGCTGCGCGACGAGCTGCGCGCCAGGGGCGTCGCCATCAAGGATCGCCCGGACGGCACGGACTGGGAACTGGTCGGCTGAGGGCGCGCCGAAGGCCGCAAGCCGGCCGATCAGCAGAACGGGCAGCCCGGACTGTCGAAAATCAACTGTGCCGGTGCCGCCGGCGGCGGCGTCTGCCGGCTTCGGCTCTCCACTGCCACTTCGCCGTCGATCAGGACGAACGAAATGCCCGGCAGGTCCCCATGGCCGATCGCGTCGGCGAGGGTCGAGCCGGCCGAGCCCTCGACCGGCCCGGCGATCACGATGTCGGCCGGGGCGCCGGGCCGCAGGACCCCGACATCCAGGCCGTGGGCGCGCGCGGTGTTGCCGGTGGCGACCGCGATTGCCTCTCCCGGCGTCAATTCTGCGACCGAAGACAGCAACAGGATGTTGCGCAGCATGCCGCGCGGGATGACGCCGGTCCCGCCCGGCGTATCGGTGCCCAGCGTCAGCCTGTCGAGCCGGCCCTGCTCCCTGAGCCGGCGGGCGACCCGCAGCGTCGAGCGGTAATTTCCCGACGAACAAATCTCGAGCGTGAACGCGGTGTCGTCGACCAGTCTGTCGAGGTCGTCGTCGCTCATCGGAATCGGCCCGCCGGAAACGTGGGCGGCGATGTCGGGCTGCAGCCACGACAGAGTCTCGTAGCCGCAGACCCGGCTTGCGCCCGATCGCGACACGCCGCCGGTATGGACCTTGGTCCGGATGCCGCGTTCCCGGCACCATGCGGTATAGCGCAGCGCCTCGGCGCGGTTTTCCTCCAGCGGAAAGAAGATGAACTTGGCGAGGATGATTCCGGCTTCGGCGAGGCGGTCGAAATGCCGCTCGGTCATTCCGGGAACCAGCAGGGGCGTGCCGGCATGGAGCTTGACCCCGGACCACCGTACCCTGCCCGTCGTCGCGCGCGTCACCTCGGAAAGCGATGTCACCAGATCGGGCGAGAGGCCGGCGTAGTCGAGCCCCGGCGTGTGCAGTTCCCCCGCCGAAACCATGGTCGTGGTGCCGCCGTGCAGATAGTTTCCGATCCATCCCAGCGAGTCCTGCGTCGGGGTCCATTCGCCGAACACCGGATGGACATGACCGTCCACGAAACCCGGCAGAACGGCCGCGCCGCCGGCATCGATGGCGATGTCGTGGGCGGCGTCGGGCGCCGGGTCGAACGCCGCGACGCGCCCGTCTTCGATCAGCAAGCTGGAAACCGGCGCCATCGGCGAATCGAGGTCGCCGGTGAAGAACTCGCCGATATTGCCGATCAGTGTCGTTGGCATGTGCCGTCTCCAGCCGCTCCGGCGGCCTGGACCTGAAACCGGCCGCCGAACAGCCGGTTCAGATGCCGAGCCGCCGGCGAATCACGCCGACATAATCGCCGGGACGCGTAACGTAGGGGAAATGCCCGCCCCAGTCGAAGGTATGGACGTGGGCGCCGGGATAGCGCTCGACGACGCCCCGGCGAACCGGCGCCGTCACCAGCTGGTCGTCGTCGGACTGCAGGATCGTCAGCCGCTCCGGCGCGACGGCCGCAACCGGAATTTCCGTGACCCGCGACAGGGCCAGCAGGCGGGCCTTGAAGGCGCGGCCGCTGAAGCTGTTCGCCAGTTCGTCGGCCAAGAACCGCTTGATCGCCGCCATTTCCGGCCGCGGCTCCGGCCATTGCGCCAGATTCCGGGTGACGACGGACTTGAGCGCCGCGCCGGACGTGCGCAGCACCTCGGCCTCGGAGGGAAAACCCGCCGCCCGGATCGCATCGGCCGCGGCGATCGAATTGGCGACGAACAGGTGGCCGACCCGGTCCGGGTGGCGCGCGCCGATCGCCTGGGTGAGCATGCCGCCGAGCGACGAGCCGAGGACATGGGCCCGGCCGGCGCCGAGCCGGTCAAGCAGCGCAACCGCGCCGTCGGCGATGCGCAGGAAATCACCGATCATCGGATAGGTGACGGAAATCACCCGAATGTCGGGCGCGAGCGCCTCGATGACCTTGCGGAAGATATCGGCGTTGCCCAGCGTGCCCGGACACAGGAGCAGACTCCGGCCGCCGGGCGCCGGCCCGGTGTCGATCACCCGCCAGACGCTGCCCCGGACCGTGACCCGCCCGGCCGGGCAGCGCAAGCGGAAGGCGTTCGCCTCGGCGGTATAGTCGGGTCCGACGCTCATGGGGCCTCCTGTAACGGGCACATGGCCGCGCAATACAGCGTGTATGCTGCCAGATTAGACTGTCCTTTGCCGAGAATGCGCGCGGCGCCCAACGGAAGGATGTCGCAGCGCCCCGCCCTTCGATACGCCGCCTGCGGCGGCTACTCAGGGTGAGGGAGAAGAGGGTTTATGCTGAGAAATTTTCAAAATTACCCTCATCTCGAGTAGGCGCAAAGCGCCGTATCGAGGGACGGGTTCGCGGCGGCACTAGAGATGCGACCGGCCCGTACGCAACACGGTCAGGAAAGCTGCGGGTCCGGTTTGGGCACGGAAATCGGGTCGTAACCGGTCTCGGTGATCGCCACCTGCTCTTCGAGCTTGATGCCCTCCCTGCCGCCGACCCGGCCGGTGTAGCTTTCGACGCAAACGACCATGCCCGGCTCGAACACGCCGTCGTAGCCCGCCTTGTCGAAATCCTGCGGATAGGGAATCGCCGGCCACTCGTCGCACAGCCCGACCCCGTGAATCAGCACGCCGTAGCGCCGGGGCAGGCAGTCCTCCGGCAGCAGCCGCGCTTTGTCGACGAATTCGCGGAAGCCGAGGCCGGGCCCGAGCAGGTCCGTATTGTACTGCACCTGCTCCTGCGCGATGGCGTAGAGAGCGCGCTGCTCGTCGTCACCCCGGTCGTCGCCGCACAGCCAGGTTCGCGAAATATCGGCGCAATAGCCGTAGGGGCCGACCAGATCGGTGTCGAAACCCACGATGTCGCCGGCCTGGATGGCGTAGCCGCTGCATTCCTGAAACCACGGGTTGGTGCGCGGCCCGGCCGCGAGCAGGCAGGTCTCGATCCATTCCGATCCCCGGCTGACCGCGGCGTTCCAGAAGGCGCCCCAAAGCTCCAGTTCGGTCATGCAGGGTTGCAGCGCCGCCCGTGCATCGTCGAGCGCATCCAGGCAGGCCGCCATGGACCGGCGCATCGCCTTGATCTCTTCGGCGGACTTGATGATGCGGGCCGTCTCGATGATCGGCTGGGCATCGACCACCTCGAGATTGAGGCCTTCGAGGGCGTGGATGCCGGCCGGCGGGCCGTGGTCAAGCGCCAGCCGGCGGTTGCCGCCGCCGTGGCCGTCGACCAGGTCGGCGATCTCGGCCGACCATTTGCGGTAGACTTCGGGCAACCGGCTCCCGCCCTTGAAGAAATAGGGGCCGGTTGCGGGCCGGATCTCATCGATCACGACCGAATGGGCGCTCAGATGCAGGCAGTCGTGAAATTCGAACAGGATAACCGGCCCTTCGGTCGCCACGAAGGCGTAACGGGCCGCGTTGTGCGTGATCCAGACCTGCATGTTGGTCGAATCGGTCAGGTAGCGCACGTTGAGCGGATCGAACAGCACCATCCCGGCGACGTCCGCCTTGCGCATCTCCGCGCGGACCCGTTCGACCCGGTAGCGCTGCATGGCCGGCAGGTCCGGCGCATCGAGGCCGCGCGCCGCCCAGTCCGCCTCGACCGCCTCGCCGTAACCGATCAGGTAGCGGTTCAGCCTGCCGGCCTCGTCCATCTGCCGGGCGTCGCGCTCGGCGAGCGATGGGGCGCTTGCTTCGGGATCCGGCGAACGGGGATAGGCGGGTCGATTCATCGGCGAGCTCCGCGGGAAAGGGCGCGGTTCATGTCATTTTTTCCTCACGTCGGCAAGCGGAAATCGGCACGCCGCGGCGGCCGGCCGGCATATCCCTAGGGTCAGGCGGCGCCGGTATCGCCCGTTTCCAGTTCGCGCTCGTCCAGAACCGACGCGACAATTTCAAGCAGCGCATTGGCACGAAACGGTTTTTCGAGAATCCGGTCGGCACCGAGGGCCTGCGCCCGGCGCAGGCTGGTCAGCGAATCGAGCTGTTCGCCGCCGCCGGAAATCACGATGATCCGGGGCCGCGGCACTTCCGCGGACAGCGCCCGGAGGATGTCGATGCCGTCGGTCTCCGGCATCGTCAGATCGGTTATGACCAGGTCCGGCCGCGCGGAGCGGAACAGTTTGAGGCCGGCATCGCCGGCGCCGGCCGAGGCGACATCGTATCCGCCGCTTTCCAGAAGATCGCCGATCGCCGCCCGCAGCAGGTCGTCGTCGTCGATAAGCAGGATGCGGCGTGCCATGGTCGTCCCCGGTTGGCGTGACGGAAATATCGGCAGCACCGCACCGGTTGGACATTAACATCCCGTCACAATCCGGTGACGCCGTTAAGAATGCCCCGTTCGACGGGCTCAGGGCAGGCCCCTTCGATACGCCCCGCCCTTCGATACGCCCCGGCCGGGGGCCGGGGCTACTCAGGGTGAGGGTCAAGAGAAGTGAGTTCATCACACACCCTCATCCCGAGTAGGCGCGCCAGCGCCGTATCGAGGGACGCCACGCTTCAGCCCGCGGCCCCGTTCAGCAGGCGCCAGATCCGGTGCGGCGTCGCCGGCATGTCGAAACCGGAGACGCCGCATTGCTGCAGGGCGTCGGCCACGGCATTGGCGACCGCCGGCAGCGCCCCGGTCGTCCCCGCTTCGCCGCAGCCCTTGACGCCGAGCGGGTTGGTTTCCGTCGGCACCGGATGATCGCCCACGATCATGTGCTCCAGACCCGGCAGGTCCGAAGCCCGGGGGATACAGTAATCCATCAGCGAGCCGCTCAGGCACTGGCCCTCGCCGTCCAGCACCACGTCTTCCATCAGCGCCTGGCCGAGCCCCTGGGTCACGCCGCCGTGCATCTGCGCCTCGACCAGCATGGGATTGACGATCGTCCCGAAATCGCCGATCGCGACGTAGCGGTCGACGGCGATCGCGCCGGTTTCCGTGTCCAGTTCGACCTCGCAGATATGGCAGCCGTTCGGAAAGGCCGAGGGCGGCGTCTCGACGACCAGGCCGACATCGAGGCTGTCGAGCCCCTCGCCCGGCACCGGTTCGGCTTTCATGCGCACCGCAAGGTCGTGCAGCGCGATGGCCCGGTCCGTGCCCGCGACTCGGAACTGCCCGCCGCCGAACTCGATATCGGCTTCCGCGGCCTCCAGATAATGCGCCGCCGCGGCGCGGCCCTTTTCGACGACCGCCGCAGCCGCCTCGACTGCGGCCTTGCCGCTTGCCATGAGCGAGCGGGAGCCGCCCGAACCGCCGCCGTGGAGCAAGGCGTCGCTGTCGCCCTGCAGCAGCCCGATCCGGTCGTAGGATACGCCGAGCCTTTCGCCGAGCACCTGCGCGTAGGTGCCTTCGTGGCCCTGGCCGTAGTCCTTGGTGCCGGTGATGAAGGTGATCCGCCCGTCTGCCTCGAACCGGACGCCGCCCATCTCCTTGCCCGGCGGCGCGGTCGCTTCGAGATAGCTGGCGACGCCGAGGCCACGGACCAGGCCGCGCGCTTCGCTGCCAGCCCTGCGTGCCTCGAAGCCGGCCGCGTCGGCCGCCGCCAGCGCCTTGTCCAGCACGGCCTCGAATTCGCCCTCGCGATAGACCTGACCGGAAACCGCCGTGTAGGGCAGTTCGTCGGGCCGGAGCAGGTTCAGGCGGCGGAATTCTGCCGGGTCCCTACCGGTCTCCCGCGCCGCCGTGTCGACCAGCCGGTCCGTGAACAGGTTGCCGTCCGGCCGGCCGGCGCCGCGATAGGCGGCGACCGGGTTCTGGTTGGTCAGCACGCAGCGCATGTTCACGAAGGCCGCGGGAATGCGGTAGAGCGAGGCGCCGTTCTTGAGGATGTTTGTCGAGCCGGGCAGCGGGCCGACGCCGGAGACGAAGGCGCCCATGTTGGCGACGCCGGTGAGCCGCATGGCGAGAATGCGGCCGTCCGCGTCCAGCGCCAGTTCGCCGTCGACATGGATGTCGCGGCCGGCGGCGTCGCCGAGAAAACTGTCGGAGCGGTCGTCGCGCCAGCGCACCGGGCGGCCGGTCAGCCGGGCGGCGACCAGGCACAGCACATGCTCCGGATAGGCGCCGCCCTTCATGCCGAAGGAACCGCCGACATCCTCCATCAGGACCCGGACATCGCCGGATTCTCCGCCGAGCAGATGGGCCAGGGTCCGGGACAGGCCGAACGCGCCCTGGCCGCCGGTGTGCAGCGTGTAACGCCCGGTTTCGGGACCCCAGACCGCGGTGCCGCTGCGCGGCTCGATCGGGGTCGGCGCGATGCGCTGGCTGGCGATGCGCAGGCGCGTGACGTGGGCGGCCCCGGCAAAGGCCTTCGCCGTTGCCGCTTCGTCGCCGCCGGCCCAGTCGAGGGCGAGATTTCCGGGAACGCTGTCGTGCAGGAGCGGCGCATCCGGTTCGAGCGCCTGCCACGGGTCGAGCAGGACGGGCAGCGGGTCGATATCGAGAATTATGGCCTCGGCGGCGTCACGCGCCCGCTCCGGCGTATCGGCGACGACGAAAGCGACGGGTTCGCCGGCGAAGCGGACCCGGCCGTGCGCGAGGGCATGGCGGACCGGCACGGCGATGGCTTCGCCGTTGCGGCCCTTGATGGGCAGCCGGCACGGGATCGGCCGGCAGCCGAATTCGATAAGGTCTTCGGCGCGCAGAACGAGGCGCACGCCCGGCATGGCCGCGGCGGCGGCGGTATCGAGCAGGCGGATATCGCCGTGGGCTTCCGGCGCGCGCAGGACATGGCCGGCGAGCGCGCCCGCGATCCGGACATCGTCGGCATAGCGGCCGCGGCCGGTCAGCAGCCGGCGGTCCTCCTTGCGGGGCGCCCGGTCGCCGATGCCGTAGTGCCGTTCTCCGCTGCCGTCCATGATGTCCGCTCCCTCCCGGCAAACGAACGGCGCCCGCAAGAGCGCCGCCGTGGGGCGAACATAGGGGCTAAGGGCGGGCCCGGCGAGTCATGGCCGGTGCGCGGCGCCGGTATGGCGCCGGGACGGCGTCCGGCGTACGCGTCGCCCACCCGAATTCGCTTGCGAGCGTTGCAGCCGGCGACTATATTTCGGTCAAAGGATTGGGAATTTCCCGGTCGACAGAAGGGTCCTGGAACTTCCGGGGCCCTTTTGTTTTTCCCTGCCCCGCGCACTCACGGAAGTTGAGCCAATCCGCCGATTTTATGTCGGACGATCTCGAAAGCACGATTGGGCTGGTTCGGACGCAGGTGCGACAGCGCGACGGGTCGCGCCGTCAAATCCGCGAGTTGCAGGCCGACAGAGTTTGCCGCCTTCGGGACGAACACCGGCTGGAAATCGAACAGACCGAAGTCTTGCCGGCCAGGACCTGAGCCGCTGTCGTTGGCAGCGATCCGGCGAAACTCCAGTTCGAGTTCCCGATCTTCCTTCCTGCCGCGGCTCTCGAAGATGACATGGACCGTCCTGCCATGCTGCTTCTCCTCGCTCAGCATGGCGTACAGTTGCTCCATACAGAAACGCAGTGCGATCCGGTAGGGATTCCGGGTGTCGGCATACCTCGTGCGCAGGCTGGGCTTGTCGATAACGGCGGCGAAAATCTTCATGGGCGCCGCTTCGACCAGGCTGTTGAGATCGCCATAGAACCGTTCGCGCAATGCCCTGTCGGTCAACAAGATCGCGAACGGCCCCTTGCTCTTCCGAATGTCATGTTCGTGCAGGACAACCGCATCGTGCCCCCAGATGCCAAACTTGAAACGCTGAACCGCCGGAACGACGCCGGCGATGTAGTCGGCCTTGCGCAGCGCGCAGAAAACCAGCGCGAAGACCGGGTATTGCGGATCGATGGCGACAAGCCCGTGATCGCCACTCTCGTCGGCGTAAACCACGAAATCCGAGAAGTCCCGACAACACGCCCCCGCTAATCCCTTGTCACTGGCTGCGCGAGCCACGGCCTCCGGCAACTACCCACGGGTCGGCTCTGGACGCTGGATCGAGTCCGCGTGACACATTGAAATGGGACGTGCCGCGGAGCGGGCGCAAGTTCCCACCCACCCGGCGCTACCCCTACCCCGCCACTTCCGGCAGAGTCGTGGCCGGCGGGGTGTTGCGCGAGCGGCCGCAGCGCACGGCGCCGTCGACGATCACCATGCCGACGCCCGGCACGTCGCCCATGCGCACCGATTCGAGGATCGTCCCGCCCGCGCTGTGCTGGGCCTTGTCCATGATGACGAAGTCGGCCGCCCTGCCCTCCTCGATCAGGCCGACGTCGAGGTCGCGCATACGCGCCGTGTTGCCGGTGGCGAAGCAGAACACGATTTCCGCCGGCACTTCGCCGATGCTCGACAGCATGGCGATCAGGCGCAGGATGCCGAGGGGCTGGACACCCGAGCCGGCCGGCGAATCGGTGCCGAGAATGATGCGCTCCGGCTGGCCCAGCTCCATGGTCGTGCGCATGGCGTAGAGAGCGGCCAGCTCGTTGCCGTTGTGGACGATCTCGACGGCGCGGCTGCACTCTTCGCACAGGCAGCGGATCTGGTCGAGCGGCAGGGCGGTATGGCCGCCGTTGATATGGCCGATCACGTCGGCATCGGCTTCGAGCACGACGTCCTTGTCGATCAGGCCGGAGCCGGGTATCGACGGGCCGCCGGTGTGGATCGTGCTCTGGATGCCGTATTTGCGCGCCCAGGCGACCATCTGCTTGGCTTCCTCGCCCTGCTTGACGCCGCCGAGGCCGACCTCGCCGAGCAGCTTGACGCCGTTGCGCGCCATTTCGGCAAAATCTTCTTCCTCCATGCCCTTCTCGATCACCGGCGCGCCGGCATGGACCTTCATGCCGGCCGGGCGCATGGCGTCGAAGGCGCGCTGGGCGGTCACCGCCAACGCCTTGAGGCCGACGATGTCCTTCGGCCGGCCGGGCAGATGGACCTCGCCGGCCGAGATCATCGTCGTGACTCCGCCGTTGAGGAAGCTGTCGATCCAGTTGAACTGGTTCTGGCGCGGCGTCCAGTCGCCGAACACCGGATGGACGTGGCTGTCGATCAGGCCGGGCGCCAGCGTGGTGCCCCTGGCGTCGATCACGGTATCGGCGCTGCCGATGTTCAGGTCGCCTTCCTTGCCGAAGCTGTCGATCCGGCCATCCACGGCCACGATGCAATCGGCATCGAGGATCGGCTGCGCCAGATCGCCGGACAGCATCAGCCCGATATTGCGGACGACCGTCCTGCCCTTCTGCGGCGCGGTGGAAACGGTGAGGGTCATTGCGTTTCTCCCAGTTCCGATAGAGCGCCCTAGCGCAGCCCGTCCTCGCCTTTGACCTCGTCGACGGTCAGGCCGCCGACCCGGGGCAGCGGGCGGCCGCTGTCGGTCACGGCGACGGCGACCAGGATCTCGTCGGCCGCCGGCGCATCGGGAATCCGGACCTCGATACCGTCGAAATGGCTGCGGACATAGGCGGCGTCCTTGTGGCCGAGCGGCACGTCGAGCGGCGTGCCCGGCCCGCCCCGTTTTTTCGACGACGGCACCAACGCGGCGCCTCTCTCCACCGCCTTGCGCAGCGGCGCGCCGAGCCACGGATGCAGGATCGCGGCGGCGTGCTCCAGTTCGCCGCGCTCGCCGACCACCGCCGCCTTTCCGTAGCTTTCCGCCTCCGACGGATCGATGCCGAGCACAGCGACCGCCTTGCCGCCCAGATAGCCGCCCAGCTCCGCGCCGATCTCCATCAGCGGTTCGAGATCCTCGACATAGCTGCCGGCGAAGGGGTTGGCGATCACGGCGATGGCGACGGCGCGGCGGGTCGGCGGGTCGATCGCCCGGCCCATCTCCTTGCGGGTGTCCTCGACCAGCACCATGGTCTTGCGGATATCGGCTTTCATGGCGGTTTCTCCTCCCCGTTGCGCACGGGTCAAACGGTCAGATAGGTGTTGCGCACTTCCGCATCGGCGGCAAGCGCGTCCATCCCGCCTTCGTAGCGGATGCGCCCCTTCTCGACGATGTAGGCGCGGTCGCTCACGGCGGTCGCGAAATGGAGATTCTGCTCCGACAGCAGGATCGACAGTCCCTCGGCCTTGAGCGCCTGGATCGTCGCGGCCATCTGGTCGACGATAACCGGCGCCAGCCCTTCGGACGGCTCGTCGAGCAGCAGGACCTTCGGATTGCCCATCAGGGTGCGGGCGACGGTCAGCATCTGCTGCTCGCCGCCGCTCATCCGCCCGGCCTGGCGGGTGCGCATCTCGGCCAAATTCGGGAACATCCCGAACAGGCGCTCCGGCGTCCAGGCCGGCGCGCCGGCCCGCTCCGGCTGCCGGCCGACCTCGAGATTCTCCATCACGGTGAGATCGCCGAAAATGCGCCGGTCCTCGGGCACATAGCCCATGCCGGCCCGGGCGATGACATGGGGCTCCCGGCCGGTGATGTCCGCGCCTTCCAGCGTGACCCGGCCCGCGCGCATCGGGACCAGCCCCATGACCGATTTCAGGGTGGTCGTCTTGCCCGCGCCGTTGCGGCCGAGCAGCACGACGACCTCGCCGTCGTTGAGGAGGAACGACAGGTCGGCCAGGATATGCGCGCCGCCGTAATAGGTGTGCAGGTCGCGGGCTTCGAGGACCGTTTTCGTCATTGCGCGCCCTCTGCAACGGCGCTGCCGAGATAGATTTCGCGCACCTGCTCGTTGGCGCGCACCGCCTCCGGCGCGCCCTCGGCGATCAGTTCGCCCCGGTTCAGCACCATGATCCTGTGGGCGTGGGCGAACACGACGTCCATGTCGTGTTCGGTGAACAGCACGCCGATGTTGCGTTCGGCGACGATCTCGTCGGCCAGGCGCATCAGTTCGACCCGCTCGCGCGGCGCCATGCCGGCGGTCGGCTCGTCCATCAGCAGCAGGTCCGGATCGTTGGCGAGCGCGATCGCCAGTTCGACCCGCTTGAGATCGCCGTAAGCGAGCACCGAACAGGCGCGGTCGCCCTGCTCCGCCATGCCGACCCGTTCGAGCAGCGCGTCGGCCTGCGCGACGTCGGTCTCCGCCGCCGACCGCCAGAGTCTGCGGCTCGCATGGCGATGGCTGATCAGCGCCATCTGGACGTTCTCGCGCACGGTCATGGAGGAAAAGGTGGCGGTGATCTGGAAGGTGCGGCCGACGCCGAGCCGCCAGATGCGGTGCGGCGGCAGGCCGGCAATGTCGCGCCCCTTGAGCCGGACGGCGCCGCGGTCCGGCCGGATCTGGCCCATCAGCATGTTGAAACAGGTCGTCTTGCCCGCCCCGTTCGGCCCGATCATGGCAAGCAGTTCGCCCGGTTCGACCGCAAAGGAGACGTTCTGGACCGCGCGCACGCCGCCGAACGCCTTGGAAAGGCCGCTGACTTCGAGCAGCGCCGTCATGCCGGCGCCTTTCGCCCGCCTGCCCCGGACCCCGATCCGGGGCCTGCCCCGGACTCCGATCCGGGGGCGGCCAGCCCGAGCCGGCGCGCCAGCCAGGTATCGCCCAGCCCGGCCAGACCGTCGGGCAGCAGCAGCACCAGGGCGATGATCGTCGCGCCGAGCAGGAAGCGCCAGTAGCTCAGCTCGCTGAACAGGTCGTTGAGCCAGGTCAGCGCCGTCGCGCCGACGATCGGCCCGGTGAGCGAATGCACCCCGCCGAGCAGGACCATCAGCAGGGCGTCGAACGAGCGCGCGATTTCCATCGAGGTGGGAAAGACGCTGCCCTTGGAGTAGACGAACAGCGCCCCGGCGAGACCGGCGAACGCCCCGGAAATCGTGAAGGCGATCCACTGGTGGCGCTTGATATCGATCCCGATGGCGGCGGCGCGCAGCGCCGAATCGCGGCCGGCGCGCAATGTGTAGCCGAACGGTGCGAACAGAATCCGGCGCATGGCCAGGATGCCGGCGACGGCAAAGCCGATCGTCAGATAGTAGTAGGCGATCCGGGAACTCGCCCAGTCAGACGGCCAGGTGCCGAGGATGCCGTCGTCGCCGCCGGTGACTTCGCCCCACTGGAAGACGATGGACCAGGCGATCTGGGCAAAAGCCAGGGTCAGCATGGCGAAGTAGACGCCGGTCAGCCGCACGCAGAACCAGCCGAACAGGATCGCCAGCAGCGCCGCGCCCGCGGGCGCGGCCCAGAAGGCGATCTCCATCGGCGCGTCGGCGAACTTGACCAGCAGCGCCGCCGCATAGGCGCCACCGCCGAAGAAGGCCGCATGGCCGAACGAGACCATGCCGCCCGGCCCCATGATGAAATGCAGGGCGACGGCAAACAGCACGAAGATCATGATCTCGATCGTCAGCACGAGCGAGAAATCGCCGACGACGGACGGAACGATCAGGTGCGCCACCGGCAGAAACAGCAGAAACGCGAGCACGAGGGCGCCGGCAAGGCGCAGGCCTTGGCCGGCCGGGCGCAGCGGGGCCTCGGGCGCCTCGACGACGCCGTGGCCGGGAATTTCCGGCCGGCCGAGCAGGCCCCAGGGCCGGAAGATCAGGACGACCGCCATGACCAGGAACATCAGGATCAGCGTGCTGTTCGGGAAAATCTGGATGCCGAAGGTCTGGAGCAGGCCGATCAGGATGGCGGCGAGGAAGGCGCCGCCGATGCTGCCCATGCCGCCGACCACAACGACGACGAAGGCCGCCGCGATGATGTTGAAATCCATCAGCAGGTCGGCGCCGCCCTTGGGCAGCTGGATCGCCCCGCCGAGCCCGGCCAGAGCCGAGCCGAGGAACAGCACGCCGGTGAACAGCCAGCGCTGGTTGACGCCGAGAGCGGCGACCATCTGGCGGTCGAGGGTCGCCGCGCGCACGAGCGTGCCCCAGCGCGTTCGGTTGAACAGCAGCCACAGGCCGGCCAGCACGAGCGGCGAGACCGCGATCAGCACGAGATCGTATTCCGGCAGCCGCTGGCCGAGGATCGTGACCGCGCCGGTGAAACCGGGCGCGCGCGGCCCGACTAGGTCTTCCGAACCCCAGATCCACAGGGTGACGTCCTGGACGACCAGGATCACGCCGAAGGTCGCGATCAGCTGGAACAGTTCCGGCGCCCGGTAGATGCGGCGCAGCAGCAGGATCTCCATCGCCACGCCGATCAGGCCGACCGCGGCCGCGGCAAGCAGGATGGCGACCCAGAAACCGACCGCCCCGCCGCCGACCGCGGCGACCGCGGTCACGCCGATATAGGCGCCCAGCATGTAGAAGGAGCCGTGGGCGAAATTCACGATCCGCGTCACGCCGAAGATGATCGACAGGCCCGAGGCGACCAGGAACAGGGCGGCCGCGCTGGAAAGGCCCGTCAGCAGTGTGACGATGAATTCACCCATCGCGGCGCCCGGCGTTCAGCGGAAAATCGATACCGCCGGCGTTGGAAACCGGCGGCCGGAAGCCGGCAGCCCTTCGGCCCGGGCTGCCGGCCTCGCGGCAGGACCGGCTACTGCTTGCGCAGCTTCCTGGTTTCCTCGACCGACGGCAGGTAGTTCGCGCCGTCGAGATACTGCCAGCGCTCCATGGTGCCCTTGCCGTCCTTGAGCACCGTCCAGCCGACATAGGCCCCCATGGTCGACTGGTGGTCCACCGCGCGGAAGGTGATCGGCCCGGTCGGGGCGTCGAAGCTGAGGCCCTTCATGGCGGCGACCATCTTGTCGGTATCGGTCGAGCCGGCTTTCTTCAGCATGGCCTGAATCGCGAGCATGGTGTTGTAGCCGACGATCGAACCGATGCGCGGATAGTCGTTCCAGCGCGCCTGGTAGGCGGCGAGGAATTTCTTGTGCGCCGCGGTCTCGATGTCCTGCCAAGGATAGCCGGTGACCAGCCAGCCGACCGGCGCCTCGTCCTTCAGCGGATCGATATATTCCGGCTCCCCGGTCAGCAGCCCGACGATCAGCTTGCCCTTGAACAGGCCGCGCGTCCTGCCTTCGCGGACGAATTTCGCAAGATCGCCGCCGAAGGTGACGTTGTAGATGCCGTCCGGCTTCAGCGCGGCGAGCGCCTGCACCTCGGCGCCGGCGTCGATCTTGAACAGGCCCGGCCATTGCGACCCGACGAACGTCACGTCGGGGCGCAGCTTGGTCAGGATTTTCTTGAACGCCGCGACGGCGTCCTTGCCGTAGGCGTAGTTCGGCGCGATCGTCGCCCAGCGCTTGGCTTCCTTGCGCTTGGCGGCTTCGGCCGCGAGCATCGCCGCCTGCATGTAGGTCGAGGGACGCAGGCGGAAGGTGTAGTTGTTGCCCTTGGCCCAGACCAGCGCGTCGGCCAGCGGCTCCGCGGCGAGATAGAGCGTCTTGCGCTGCTTGGCCCAGGAGGCCAGCGCCAGGCCGATATGCGAGAACAGCGAGCCGGAAATCAGCGCCACCTTGTCGCGCGAGCGCAGCTGCTCGGCGACCTTGACGGCCTCGCCCGGCTTGCCCTGGTCGTCGCGCGAGACGAAGACCAGCTTCTTGCCGAGCACGCCGCCGGCCTTGTTGATCTCCTCGATCGCCAGCGTGGCCCCGCGCCGGTACGGAATCGTATGCGCCGGCAGCCTGGTGTAGCTGTTGATGTCGCCGATCTTGATCTCGCCGGCCGCAAGCGCCGGCATACCGGTCGCAAGAGCGCTGGAAAGGACGCCGAGGGCGACGCCTGCCGTCAGAACGTATTTCACTTTCATGAGGATTTCCTCCCTGGTTCGGCGCCCCGGAAATTTCGCCGGCAGGCCGGCGGCCGCTCCGGTGCGTCATCTACAACACGTTATTCCGCGGCCTCAACGGTCGCGGCCTGTTCCGCCCGGAGCATCTTGTCGACGATGCGCCGGCTGCGGTTCGGGCCGTTGTCGATCGCCAGCCGGACCGTCGGCTTGACCGCGGCCTCGTCCTGCGAGCGCTGCACCGCTTCGAGAATCTCCCGGTCTTCCTCGAACGCCATGACGAACTGTTCGGTCATGCGCTCGGACACCGACCTGTTTTCCGGTTCGAAGTTGCGCACCTGCATCCAGAAATAGTGGGTGCTGCTTTCGGTCTCCGGCGCCAGATAGTGGCAGGAGAAGATGCGCGTGCCCTTTTCGCGCGCCTCGTCCGAATGCTTCATGCCGACCGGACCGATCCCGAAATCGACCACATTGATCGCCGGCGGATAGAAGAAATAATACTGCCAGCGATCGACATGTCCTTCGATCTTCATGAACTGCTCGAAGATCGGTACGGGCGGCCGGTCCAGCGTCCAGCGGTTGACTTCGACGATGTCGCCGACCTGCTTTGTCTCGACCGGAATGTCCTCCATCTCGGCGCTGCCGAGCGACGACGGATGCACGAAGCTGACATGGGCCGGATCGAGCAGGTTGTCGGTCAACTGCTGATAGTGCGCCGCAACGTGGGTGTAGGGGCCGTGATTGACGCCCCAGGCCGGATCCCGGTAAGGCGGTAGGTCGAAAAGCAATGCTTCGTCGGCTTTCTCCGGTGCACCGGTCCAGACCCAGACCAGGCCGAGCCGTTCGGCGACCGGATAGGAAGGGACCCGGATATTGCCCGGAATGAGCTTCTGGCCCGGAATCTTCCGGCAGGCGCCCGTCGCGTCGTACTGCAGCCCGTGATAGCCGCATTCGATGCAGTCGCCGCGCACCCGGCCCTTCGACAGGGGCAGGAACTTGTGGGCGCAGCGGTCTTCGAGCACCCCCAACGACCCGTCCCCGGCGCGGAACACCATGACCGGCTCGCCGAGCAGCCGCCGGCCGACCGGGCCGTCATCCAGTTCGTCCAGCCAAGCGATCGGATACCAGGCGTTGCGCACGAATCCGCTCATGCCGCTTCGGCCCTTTCATCGGGACCGGAAACTGAAACGTCCATCTGCCGGGAAACCGCCGGCGACGTTCCGGCAACGATCGCGGCGTCGCCGCAGAGGCAGAGCGCGGCCGCGGCGATCAGGCCGCGGTCGGCCATCGACTGCGCCGCCGCCCGGCCCGCGGCCAGCGCCGCCGCGATTTCGGTTGCCCGGAGCGCGCCGACCTCGACGGTTACCGGCCGGTCGCCGAGGTCGCTGTCCGGATCGAGGTCGCAGGCCGGTGTGCGGGCGATTGCGGGGCTGTCGACATTCACCGCGTTGGCGATCAGCGTCGCCGCGACGTCCGCCGCGGCGGCGTTTCGGGCCAGGACGGTCACCGAATCGGCGATGCCGAGCGAAAGGCTGCGGCCGCGCCAGCCGCTGGTCGCGAGTCCGGCGATCCCGTCCCCGCTGCCGATTTCTGCGATGCCGGCGGCTTCCGGCGTTTCGCCCAGCGCAACCATGCCGGTCCGGAACCGTTCGCCCGGCGCCAGATGGAGTGCGATGTCGCCGCCGTTGTTGACGTAGGCGCGGGACAGGTTTCGTCCGGCGAGCGCGGCGGCAAGCACCTCGTCGGCCACCGCGCCGGCAACCGCCGCCATCGGGGTAACGAAGGCGCCCCGATGCGGCGCGCAGGCCGCCGCCATGCGCCGCGCCGTGCTGCCGCGAACGGCCGGCATGGCGCGGACTTCGGCGCGCAGCGCGGCGAGTTCGCCGGCAAGTTCGCCGAGCACGGTCCGGAAGCGCACCCAGGCCTGCTCGTGGAACGCCGCGACCTCGCCGGCCGGGCCGAAGGCTTCGAGCACCAGGTCGATCGGGCCGTGCTGGAAATGCCGGCGGCGGCCGTCGGGCAGGACGGCCCGGACCGGGCCCGGCATGGCCTGGATCGCCCCTCCGTTCATGGGTCCGCTCATCGGCCCGCTCATTCGTCCGCCGCCGGGCCGTTCAGCGGCGCGCCGGGCCAGGGCGCCCGGTCGTGCCATTTCTCGACCCGCAGCCGGTCGGCGTCGACGATCTCCCCGACCTGCCGCACGGCGTCCATATGGCCGCCCAGGGCGGCATAGTCGTCGAGCCGCAGGGTGAATTCGATGGGCGCGACGATGGCCGGCGTCGGCACATAGCCGAAGCTGTTCTCCGGCATCGTCGTGACGTCGACCATGATCGTGATGCCGCCGCCCGGCCAGACATAGACCGGCGCGCCGCCGGCGGTGACGCGGGTCAGCGCGCTGCGCACCGAGCGGGTCAGCCGCACCGGGTTCTCGGTCACCCCGGCGCGCAGCGACCCGCCGGCCCCGGCCATGAAGGCGACCGTCGCCAGCGCCGGTTCGCAATTCTCGCCGATCCGGTCGACCACGACCGAGAGTTCGGCCGGCATCGGCGCCTGCTGCGGCCGGAGTTCGTCGTCGAGGATGAAAAATTCGGCGTCCTCGCCGGTCGTGCTGACCATGAGCAGCCGTTGGCCCGGCCAGGCGACCTTGGGGTTGACCGTATCAATGATCGAAAGCGGGTCGGTCACGTCCGTGCCGCCCCAGCCGCTGCCCGGCTCGGCGACCTGGAAATAGCGCCCGGGTGTGGATTTGCGGCCGCGCACCCTGATCCCGGCGGGCTTCATGTCGAGGAAACGGCCGGCCTGGTGCTCGGTCAGGACGCCGGTGATATGGTCGTCGACGACGATCACCTCGTCGGCATGGCCGAACCATTGCTGCGCGAAGATGCCGATGGTCGCCGAGCCGCAGCCGACGCGCATCCGCTCCTCGTGCCGGCCGCCGATGACCGGCGCCTTGCCGGCCTGAAGGGTCAGCTCCTCGCCGCTGTCGATGGTGAAATCGATGGCGTCGCCGTTCGACAGGCGCAGCATCATATCGCAGGTGACGACGCCCTCCTTCTTCGAGCCGCCAGTGAGATGACGGACGCCGCCCAGCGACAGCATCTGGGAGCCGTATTCCGCCGTCGTGACATGGCCGACCTGCTCGCCCTCGACGCGCACTGGCGCGGTCTCCGGGCCGATATAGCGGTCGGTGTCGATCTTCACCTTGAGACCGCAATAGCTGAAGATGCCCTCGGAGACGACCGTCACCATGTCGACGCCCTCATGCTCGCTGGCGACAATGAAGGGCGCGGGCTTGTAGTCCGGATAGGTCGTGCCGGAGCCGATGCCGGTGACGAAGGTCTCGGCGTTGGGAATCAGCGAGCCGTCCCAGTCCTGGCCCTGGAAGGGTACGAGGTCGCCGTCCCGGCCGGCGCGCTGGGTGACCACGAACGGGTCCATCCGGGTCAGCACGCCGTCCACATTGCCGTAGCGGTCGCAGGCGCCGGTGCGCCCTTCGCGGATGCGACACAGCACCGGGCAGGCATCGCAGGTGACAATGCCCGGCTTGTCCTTGGCGGTTGCAGGCGTTCCGTCAGGCATGGCCGGCCTCCTGCGCGGCAAGCAGGGCTTCGCGGACCCGGTGCGGCAGGGCCGGCGCGTGGCGCAGGCGCACGCCGGTCGCATGATGGACCGCGTTGAAGATCGCCGGCGCGGTCGGGATCAGCGCCTGTTCGCCGATCCCCTTGGCGCCATACGGGCCGAGCGGCTCCGGATCCTCGATCAAGATCGTATCGATCGGCGGCACGTCGCCGAAGGTCGGGATCAGGTAGTCGTGCAGGTTCTCCGTCCGCCCCGGGACATATTCTTCCATCAGGGCCAGACCGAGGCCCTGGGCGACGCCGCCGTGGATCTGCCCTTCCAGCAAAGTCGGGTTGATGGCGCGGCCGACATCGTGGGCCGCCACGATGCGCCGGACCTTGATCGTTCCCAGGTCGACGTCGATGTCGACGACGGCGAGATGCGCGCCGAAGCCGTAGGTCGCGTAGGGCACGCCCTGCCCGTTCGCGTTCAGCGGCTTCGTCGGCGGATCGAAGGTGCCGTCCGCGGCGAGCACGTCGCCTTCGGCATCCCGCGCCATCGCCCGGAGATCGAGGGTCCGCTCGGCGTCGCCGTCGCGCAGCACGATCCGGCCGTCGCCGATCTCGAGCGCCGCCGCCGGGCCGACATTGGCGAGGCGCAGGATGTTCGCCCGCAGGGCCTCGCCGGCGATCTGGGTCGCGCGGCCGGACACGAAGGTCTGGCGCGACGCCGAGGATTTGCCGGCATCCGCCGTCCGGTCGGTGTCGCCGGCAACGTTGGCGATCTGCCCGACCGGCACGCCGAGCGCGTCAGCGGCGATTTGGGGCATGATGGTGTTCGGCCCCTGCCCCATGTCCATCGCGCCGTTGTAGAGCGTGACCCGGCCCTCGGCGGAAATGCCGAGCTTCATGGTCGACGGGTTGGACATGGAGGTGTTGCCGCAGCCGTACCACATGCCGGCGACCCCGACGCCCCGGCGCAGCGGCCCGCCAGCCCGGTTGATCCGCGCCGCCTCCGCCCGTTCCCGGTCCCAGTCCGCCTGCAAGGCCTCGAAACAGTCGGCGAGGCCGGCGCTGTGCTCCAGCACCTGGCCGGACGAGGTTTCGTCGCCCTTGCGGATCGCGTTTTTCAGCCGGAAGGCGAGCGGATCGATGCCGCACTGCCCGGCGAGATCGTCCAGCAGCGCCTCGTTGGCGATCGCCGACTGCGGCACGCCGAAGCCGCGGAAGGCGCCGGAGGGCGGGGCATTGGTCAGCCAGGCGCAGCTCGTGTTCTTCACATGCGGAACGACATAGGGGCCGGTCGCGTGGACCGGCACCCGGTCGGCGACCGTCGGACCCCAGGAGGCGTAGGCGCCGGTATCGAAATCGCCGTGGAACTCGAAGGCCGTGAGCCTGCCGGCCGCCGTGCAGCCGGCGCGCGCCCGGATCGCCGCCGGGTGGCGCTTGGTCGAGGACGCCATGCTCTCCGGCCGGGTGTAGGTGCAGCGCACCGGCACGCCGAGCCGCCAAGCCGCCAGCGCGATCAGCGGCTGGACCGAGAGGTCGAGCTTGCCGCCGAAACCGCCGCCGCAGGCCGTCGGGACGATCCGCACCTGCTCTTGCCCGATGCCGAGGATCAGGGCGGTTTCGTCCCGGTCCATGTAGGGCGACTGTGTGGAGACGTGGATTTCGAGCCGGTCGCCGGTCCGGCGCGCCCAGCCGGCCTCCGGCTCGATATAGGCGTGTTCGACGAAGCCGGTCCGCCATTCCCCTTCGGCGACGAAGTCCGCCTCGGCGAAGCCCTGCCCGATATCGCCCTTGACCACCCGGCCGCGCGCCAGGACGTTATCGTCCCGGCCGGCCTGGACGATGGCGCCGCCGGCGGCGGACGCCCCTTCGATGCCGGTAACCGGCGCTTCCTCATGCCAAGTCAACGGCAGGTCTTCGTCGCGCAGCGCCGCGACGGCGCCGGCGTTGCCCACAACGGCGAGCACGGCCTCGCCCCGGTAGCGGACGATCCCGTCGGCCAGAACGGGCTGGTCCTTGCCCACCGGGTAGACGCCGAAGGCATTGTTGCCGGAGATGTCGGCGGCGGTCAGCACGGCCGCGATGCCCGGCCGGGCCTGCCGGAACCCCTCCAGATCGCCGGTCTCGAACCGGCCGCGCGCGATCGGCGCGCGGATGACGCGCAGGGTGAGCGCATCCGGCGGCGCGAAGTCGGCGCCGAAGACCTCGTCGCCGGTCAGCTTGGCCGCGCCGTCGAGCCGGGCGATCCGGGCGCCGACCGCGGCCCCGGCCCCGGCGGCGGTATCCGGTTCGGCGCAGGGCTGCGATCCGGCGATATCGAGCACCGCCTCGACGATCTTGCGATAGCCGGTGCAGCGGCACAGCACGCCGCCCAGCGCATCGGCCGCTTCCGCTTCGGTCGGCGACGGGTTCCGGTCCAGCAGGTCGCGCGCCGCCATCAGCATGCCCGGGGTACAGATGCCGCACTGCGCCGCGCCGTGGCGCAGGAAGGCCGCCTGGAGGTCGGAGAGCGCGCCGTCCCGCGCCAGGCCCTCTACCGTCGTCACGGCGCGCCCGGCGGCCTGGGCGACCGGGACCATGCAAGCGCAGATCTGCTCGCCGTCCAGCAGCACGGTGCAGGCGCCGCAATCGCCGGCGTCGCAGCCGACCTTGGTGCCGGTCAGGCCGAGCTCGGTGCGCAGGGCGTCGGCCAGCCGGGTCGCCGGCGGGCTGCGCAGCGCGGTCTCCGCGCCGTTGACCGTGAGCTTTATCGCGGCCGCCGCGATATTCATGCGCCCGCTCCCATCCGCCGGCCCATATCCGACAGGCCGCGGCGCAGCATCGTCGCCGCGGCGTCCAGCCGGTAGCCTGCCGAGCCGCGCACGTCGTCGATCGGCGACAGGACGGAGTCGACCGTCTCTTCGGACACGGCCTCGCCCAGCGCAGCGTCCAGCGGCATACCCGCCAGGGCGGCTTCAAGCGCCGGCAGCCGCCGCGTCACCGGCGAGCAGGCGCCGACGGCGACCCGGGCGTCGCCGACGGCGTCGCCGTCCGGCACCAGGACGATCCCGATCATGACGATGGAAATGACGAGATAGCGCCGCGCGCCGAGCTTCAGGAAGGCGCCGGCCGCCGTATCGGGCAGTTTCGGCACCAGCACCGCGGTGACGATTTCCCGCGCGTCCAGCGCCGTGGTCCGGTTGCCGGTAAGGAAATCCGTCACCGGCAGCCGCCGCACGCCGCCGGCCGCGGACAGTTCGACCTCGGCTTCCAGCGCCGCCAGGTTGGGCGCGCCGTCGGCCGCCGGCGAGGCGTTGCACAGGTTGCCGGCGATCGTTCCGGCATTCTGGATCTGGACGCCGCCGACCTCGCGCGCCGCAGCCTTGAGGCCGTCGAAGCAGGCCGGCAGGTCGGCCCGGATCAGGTCCGTCCAGGTGGCGAGCGCGCCGATGCGCCACCGGCCGCCTTCGTCGGCGATGCCGCGCAGGGCGGCGATGCCGGTCAGGTCGAGCAGGTCGTCGTCGAGCGGCCGGCCGACCCGGCCGGGATAATAGTCGGTGCCGCCGGCCAGCACGGTCAGCGGCCGGCGCTGCAAGGCGTCCAGCGCTTCGCCGAGATTGTCCGGCCGCAGATACACCGACATTTCCGTTCCTACCCGCCCGTTCCTACCCGACCGTTTCCGTCAGCCCGAATATGCCGTCAAATTTGTTTGTATACGAATGATTTTTCGGATCATATCGGACTTGTCTCCGCCGTGCAAGCATCAAATGATTTTGTCCAGCAAACGCAACAATGCCGCCCGTTCGCGCGGCGACAGCGGGTCCAGCGTCTCCGCCGTAACGCCGAAGCCGTCCGTCTGCGCCGCAGCCAGCAGCGCCGCGCCGGAATCCGTCAGTCGCCACTGGGTGCGCCGGCGGTCTTCCTGGTCCGCCCGCCCCGCGATCAGGCCGCGTTCGGAGAGGCGGCCGATCACCCCCTTCATGGTCGCCGGGTCCATGGCGGTCAGCCGGCCGAGCCGGTTCTGCGAGACCTCGCCCTCGTCGGCGATCTTGGCGAGCGCGGCGAACTGGGTCGGCGTCAGGCCGTGTCCGGCGAAGCGGGCCGCAAAGATCGCCGTCGCCCGCTGGTGCGCCCGGCGCAGCAGGAAGCCGATCTGCTCCTCCAGCCGATAGCCGCCGGCGTTCACGCGGCTGCGAAGCTCCGAAGTAGCCCGGCGTCTTCGCTGGCTAGCCCAAAATCCGTAAAACCATCGGTTAACGCGTTAGCCATTTGCCACTCCTCACGGGAAACTCAAACAAGTCTCTCACAGTCTGCAAACTTAACGTATCCAGACAAGAAATATAGTACTGCAAGTCATTCACCGATTATTATTAGACGGAACGGTGCACTATTGATTGTCCATATTCTCCAATGCGCGACGAATGAATTCTCTTGTAGCATCGTTTGCCACGCCAGCACGAACAGTATTGTACATAAGCCCAGCCCTTGTCATCAAGCGATCTGGATCAAGAAAATAAAATGGTTCTTTTCTACTAAGTATTTCTTCGCGTAATAACTGGTCCCGCACCGCCTGTCCTAGTCCATAAGTGCGGCGGTGGTGATCGATGGCACCACAAAACTTTGCCAAGTTTCCTTTGCCTTTCGATTTGAACAGCCTTATGATTCTCAATAACGCATTTATGCCATCGTAAATTCTCGGATCTTCCTCATCCTCTTCCTCCACCGAAAATGCACCCCAAGGCCATTTTTCTGAGCCCGGCCAATTAACTTCTAGCTTTACTTCGCCCGCATGTCGTGGAAGAGCGAGCACTTGGCTCAGCATTTCTTGTCTTGCTCTAATATCAACAACGTCCTTGATTTCTTCACGCGCACGATGTGCTGGCTGTTCCACTGTGATTTGATCGCCGTCCAAGATCAAATTTGCGACTTCTACTGATACCGGCGCTATAAGTGTTAACTCCGTACCGCCACCAATCACTAGTTCCGCTGTTGGCGCAACTATAGAAATATCTTGCACTTTTCGACCAAATTTAAACTGGCCATCTTGACTTGTCTTAAACGCAATCGGAACGCTTGTGCTTCCTTCAACAGAAATTTCCACTTCCGCGTCCTCAACGTCAAAGCCCACTGGCTCTGCATCGATTCGAAGACTGGCATTTTGTCCCGAGGCAAGTCGCGCACATAATGATGCATAAACTAGTCCAATATGTTCTGATGGTATATATGGTGTCTCCGTCTCTTGTTCTTTCTTAAGGTCTGTAATGTAGAACTCAGCTAGAAAGGGGTTAATTGGAGCGTTTAAATTCAATTCTTTTAGTAGTACTTCGTCAGAAATTGATTTAATACCTAGTGCTTTAGCGGCAATTATTCCACCGAATACTGCTGACGATGAATTTCTTCCAACGCCATCCAAAAACGGATGTTCATTAACCCAGGTCTTTAATGCATTCTCGTACGCTTCCCGATCAGTTGGTGACATCGCTGGAAGTGTATATTTTAATCCTTGTCCGTATACTCGATCTACTAAGCGGGCGAATTGCTCGTCTGGCGTATATAGCTTGTTGTTTAACTCGGAATCAGAAAGGCCCAGAGTGCGAATTTTCTTCTGTTCTCTTTCCAAAATCGAATTTGCAATTCCGGCTAATGTAATCTGTTCTTTTCCTTTTTCGAGACGAGAAATCAATTGCGCAGTATTCTTTTCGTAGTCTTGATCTTTTGGATCAGCAATCCGTTTGGCAACAGCGACGAGCACCGGGGAATAACCGATGAAGCTGGTCCCGTCTGCTAATGTTTGATTCTGTAGCTGGCCAAGGAGAAGTTCAATAGCTCGCTTGTCTGGCTCGTGATTGCGATTCCGTATATGACGGGCTTGAATTTCTGCAAACAATTGCGCTCTATCCAAATCAAAGTAATCTATTTCCAGTACTGGCGGTTCCACATTGTGCTCACTTAGCAGCAACCAAGACTCATCCACCGCTCCTGTGCGACCAAATAACACAACAGGTTTTCTCACCATTTTTTCTCTGGAAGACACAAGATCTACAAGATCTTCAATGAATGCCGAGAAGCCTTCTTGCGTTACGCGTATACGAGCTTCGTCGAGGCCATCTACAATTACTGAAGCTTCACCTTTAAGAAATTTGTTGTAAAGACCTGTCTTCGCAAGCCCACCGGTCATTGTACCAGCGCCCACTGCAGCTGCTTCAGCTAAATCTACAAGCATAGCTCCAGTGCGTGAAGCAATTTGTCGAGCTAAAGTCGTTTTTCCCACAGCACCCGGTGCAGAAACCAAAAGGATGTTGCTATTGTGCGGATCAGATTGTCCGAAACCGCTGCCTATTGTCAGAGAAGCCTCCAAAAAGGTTTCAAGTCCTTCGTCGACATGGCTCCAGCCGGTAATTTGACTCTGAGCACGAACAGTGGTGGACAGTCTCGGAATCCAGAAAGCATCCATCGTATACTGCATTGAAGGTCTCCGTTTGCGTTGTTCGGGTATTGCCAGAATGAAAGTCGATGGTGGTGTAAAACACAATAGCTAATTCATTTTCGCGCACCCCTACTCCGCGTTCGCCCGGTCGCGCAGCTCGACGCGGCGGATCTTGCCGGAGATGGTCTTCGGCAGGTCCGGAACGAACGCGATCTCACGGGGGTATTTGTAGGGCGCGGTCGTCGCCTTGACGAAGTCCTGCAGGGTCCCGGCCATCGCCTCGCCCGGCTCGAAGCCCTCGGCGAGCACGACAAAGGCCTTCACGATCTCGCCGCGCATCTCGTCCTTCTTGCCGACGACCGCGGATTCGGCGACCGCCTCATGCTCGATCAGGGCGCTTTCGACCTCGAACGGGCTGATCCGGTAGCCGGCCGAGGAGATCAGGTCGTCGGCCCGGCCGACGAACCAGATATAGCCGTCGGCGTCCCGCGTCGCCGTATCGCCGGTGTAATACCAGCCGTGGCGGAAGCATCTGGCGTTGGCCGCATCGTCCTCGAAATAGCCGTCGAACAGGCCGGGCGGCCAGGTCTCCCCGTCGGTCCGCACCGCGATATGGCCGACCTCGCCGTCCGGCAGGCGGTCGCCGCTATCGTCGACGATGTCGACGTCCATGCCCGGCACCGGCTTGCCCATGGAACCCGGCCGGACCTCGAATCCGGGGACGCCGGGCACGTTGGCGACCAGGTTGACGGTCTCGGTCTGGCCGTAGCCGTCGTGGATGATCGTCCCGGTTGCGTCCTTCCAGGCACGGATCGCCTCGGGGTTGAGCGGCTCGCCGGCGCCCACCGTGTGGCGGATCGACGAAAGGTCGTAGGCCGACATGTCGGTCTGCATGAAGGCGCGGAACACGGTCGGCGGGGCGCACAGCGTCGTGATGCCGTGCTCGGCGAAGAGGCGCAGATGGGCGTCGGCGTCGAAACCCGGCCCTGGATTGTAGAGCATGACGGCGGCGCCGATCTGCCACTGGCCGAACAGCTTGCCCCAGGCCGCCTTGGCCCAGCCGGTGTCGCTCATCGTCCAGTGCAGGTCGTCCTCGCGCAAATCGTGCCAGTAGCGGGCGGTCAGCGTGTGGGCGATGGCGTATTCGTGGCTGCGCGGCACCAGCTTCGGGAAGGCCGTGGTGCCGGAGGTGAAATAGGCCAGCATGGTCTCGTCGCGGCGCGTGGCCTCGACGTCGCTGCGGTCGAGCCGGTCGCTCGCCGCCGCGCAGGCGGCCTCGCAATGGATCCAGTCTCCGTGGGGCGCGCCGACGACGATAACCTGCTCCAGGGTCGGGCATTTTTCGCGCACCGCCTCGATCTTCGCGGCATGGTCGGCGGTGATAATGGCGAAGCGCGCCCGGCTCTTGTTGATCCGGTATTCGATATCCTTGGGCTGCAGCAGGTTGGTGCCCGGCATGGCGACGACGCCGACCTTGATGCAGCCGATCATGGTGACGTACCAGGCCGGAATGCGCGGGATCATCATGAAGGCGAAATTGCCCCTGGCCGCGCCGATGCCGCGCAGCACGTTGGCGAAGCGGTTGGACGCCGCCGAAAGGTCGGAAAAGCGCCAGGTCGCCTGTTCACCGGTGTTGGCGTCGGCGTAGACGAAGGCCGTCTTGTCCCGCTCCGCGGCCCGGCGGTCGATCAGGTCGAAGCCGAAATTGTAGAATTCCGGCGCCGGCAGGCGGACGCCTTCGGCCAGCGCGGTCGCGTAATCGGGCAGGTCGATATAGCCGGTCATGGCGGCTCCGGATGGCAGGACAGCGGCGCAATTTTCGTGGCCCGCCGCCGCAGCGAAGTCAAGCCGCGATGGTGTCTGCCGGGCATGACACGTCCGGAGCCTGCGCCTTCCAAGCCACCGTGGGGGCGGGTTTCAAACCCTCCACTACATCGCCGATCTCTGCCGCCGCGCCGGGCCGGGTTCGCTTGACGCCCCACCGGCCGGTTCCTATCTTCCGCCCCGCCGATGCGGGTCCGGCCAGCCACCTCAAATTGCGGGCCGGAGCGACCGCCCTCCCGCCGCACCGCGGCACCGAGTGCGCCCATAGCTCAGTTGGTAGAGCAACTGACTTTTAATCAGTAGGTCGCTGGTTCGAATCCAGCTGGGCGTACCAAGTAAAATAGCAATTACAATAAGTTAGATGGTTACGACCGAACAGACCGAGTCATCATTGAAAGCTTGAGGCACCAAATCGAGAGGCACGCGGCGAGTGAACGAACGAACCAATTGGATTGAGTCAGCAGCCGAAATGGCTCGTGAGGAACGAATCGACCCGAAAAAGTTTCGGCAGGCGCTCAGGGACGTCGGGAAACCGGACAGACACGGGCATGGGGAACGCTATCGCGTGAGGCGCGGAAGCCCCGAGTATGAAGACATGCGCCGAATCGCCGCCTCATTGAAGAGATAGCGCTCCTAATCGCCGCCCGCACCGCACCTAATCTAAGCGGTTTCGATACCCGCCCTCCGCAGCGCACGGCGCCCAAAGAAAACACGGATCGTCTTTGAGCGCTGCAGTTTCTCTAGCTCGTAGGAGTGCAGTGCCTTGTCAAAGAACACGCTAAGAGATTCCGAGGGTTTTCGCAAATCCGTTGAAGTATTGAGACCGCATTGGCGGAAGATTAGTGAATATTGGGAACGCGAAATTAAAGAATATGAAGTGTTTTCGAAAAAGGATAGCTCATTGTTTGGGAGGCTAATAAAGTGTCATCTAATTTCAGAAATTTATCTTGATAGATATTTGATTCACAAACATTCATTATCAAATTTGGAGGAAGCTCGGCTATCTTACTACCAAAAAGTAATGCTGTTGCCTGAGCGCAACGAGGCTCCTGCATTTTTCCGGCCAGGACTATTAACACTTAATAAACTGCGCAACAAGTTTGCCCATGATCTAGATTCTAGATTGTCGAAAAACGAACTTAATACGATGACTAATATGCTGATAATGTCGGAACGACCGATAAACACAATGAACGCAATTGAGATGATCGAAAAATTTACTGCCTTGTCATGCGCTTGCTTAAACCCAACACCTTCTAAAATAGAAGAATTATTTGCTGAAGCAATGAAGCACGTCGCGGTCGACGTTTAATCAAATTGACGAGTTAGTTGACACATTGCGGATAGTCTCGCCCAACAGCCAAGCCGAAGTTGTAATACAGCCTCGCTAAGAGCGCCCGGTACGGGCGACTCGGCTTCGGGGGTATGTTCGGCAGGGTTGGTCCGGGCTAGCGGTCGCTCCTGCCATAGCATTGAGCGGCGAGGGGTCAATCACGGCCTGCGGCATCTCCTACGCTTCGGCCTCGATCACGCGAACAAGCACATTATTGGGGCCCGAGCTGCTCGCGGTTACGCCACCTATTCCAACCCCGGCAACACCTCCCGCGTCAGCAGGTCGACCGTGCGGGCCGCTTCGTCGTAGCTCAGGTCGCCGAAGGCCATGCGGCAGACCAGGTAGTTGACGCCGCTTTCGGCGGCGAGCGCCGCCATCTTCGCGCGCGCCTGGGCCGGGGTGCCGGCGATCGCGACGCCGGTCTCCATCAGGTCGTCGAATTCATCGGGGAAGGAAATGCCGATCGGCGCGCTGCCGGCGCGCTCCCACAGCATGTAGAAGCTCTCGCGCCACAGGCGGTAGCCGCGCCGCGCCGTCTCCAGCGCTTCGCGCTCGGTCTCCGCGATCACGAGATGGAAGCTGATGCCCAGCGCCGGCAGGTCGGCGTCCGGCCGCCCGGCGTTGCGCCATTCGGCCCGGTAGGCGTCCATGATCGCCCGGGTCAGCGGCGGCGGCTGGTTGCTGATGACGTTGACCCCGTGGGCGGCGGGCCAGGCCACGGAGTCCGGCCGGCTGAGGCCGTACCAGAGCGGCGGATGGGGCTGCTGCGCCGGCGACAGGACCATCGGCACCTCCGCAGCCCGGTAGTAGTCGCCCTCGAAGCTGAAATCGCGGCCCGCCGACGCAGCGGCCAGCCCCTTCAGGACGAAGTCGAGCGCTTCCCGGTACATCACCGGCGTTTCGGCCGGGTCGAGATCGAAGAACGCCACCTCGATCGGCGAGATGCCGCGCCCGACGCCGAGATCGAGCCGGCCGCGGCTCATCCGGTCGAGCATGCAGATCTCCTCGACCAGGCGCAGCGGCGGATAGAGCGGCAGGCAATAGACCGTCGGCGCCAGGCGGAGGCGCGTCGTGCGCTGGGCGGCGGCGGCGAGGAACACGCCCGGCGACGGCGCCATGCCGAGCGGCGTGCCGTGATGCTCGGCAAGGTGGTAGGCGTAAATTCCGGCGCGGTCGTACAGTTCGAGCAGCCGCAGCCGGTCCTCGTAGAAATCCGGCAACGCGCCGGCGCCCCGGTCGAGATGGTCGAAAACGCCGATGCGCACGGTGGTGTTCCCGTCTCCTGGAATGCGGCGCGACCTTGCCACCGGGCGCCGGAACTGTCGAGCGCCGCCGGCGCCGAGACCCTATCCGCGCCGACGCCGCATCCGTTCGCCCGCCGGGTCGAAGGCCGGGGCAAGCTGCATCCGGGCGGCGTGGCGGGCGCCGGCGATGTCGACTTCGACGGGCCTGCCGTCGATGTCGCTTGCCTCGACATGGGCCAGCGCGACCGGCCGGCCGATCCGGTAGCCGAACGCCGCCGAGGTTGTGCGGCCGACGATTTCACCGTCGCAGTAAATGGGTTCGTGTCCGAGTGGGACGGCCTCCGCGTCGTCGAACACGATCGTTGCGAGCGTCCGCCGGCCGGTCTTGCGGCGCTCGGCGACCGTTTCGCCGCCGATATACGGTTTTCCCTGTGCGCAGAATCGGTCCATCCCCGCCTCGACCGGCGTCACGTCGCCGTCGAGCTCATGCCCCATGGCCGCAAAGCCCTTTTCGATGCGCATCGACGTCTGGGCATGGAGGCCTGCCGGGGTCGCGCCAGCCCCAATCAGGGCTGCGTAAACTTCGGAGGCATCCCCGGCCCGGCAGGTCAATTCCCAACCCGCCTCGCCGACATAGGACAGGCGCGCGGCGCGCACCGGGCAGCCGCCAATCTGCGCCAGGCAGGTTCTGAAATAATCGAGGGCGTTCAGCGTTTCGGCGCCGAGTTCGGCGGCGATGCGCGCGGAGTCCGGCCCCATCAGGGCGAGCACGGCGGTGCGTTCCGTCACGTCGGTCAGTGTCACGTTGAAGTCCCCGGTATGGCGGCGCAGCCAAGCCAGGTCCCGGCGGATTGCGGCGGTACCGGTGAACAGGCGGTAGCGGTCCGCGGCGAGACGCTGGGCGGTGATGTCGGATTCGTAGGTACCGCGTTCGTTCAGCAGCGGCGTGTAGACGGCGCTGCCGGGCGGCCGGTCCATATCGTTGGCGCAGACATGCTGGAGGAAGGCTTCGGCGTCCGGTCCCTCAACCTCGATCTTGCCGAAGGGCGAGCCGTCGAACAGCGCGGCTCTGCGGTGGGCGGCCATGACTTCGCGGTGCACCGTATCGAACCAGTCCGGCCTGCCGAAGGTCGGTTTCGGGTCCTCCGGACCGCCGAACCAGAGCGGGCGTTCCCAGCCGTAGACCTGGCCCGTCCGGGCGCCCGCCGCGCGGTGTTCGGCATCGAGCGGCAGGCGCCGCAGGCCGCGCGCCGTCGCCGGCTGAAGGCCCGGATAGGCAATCTCGTAATGCCGGCCGAGTACTTCCGGCGCCCGCGCCATCAGATGCTCGACGCTGTCGAACTGCGGCGCGAAGCGGTTCGGCTCGGCCTCCGACAGGTCGCAGGCGGTGTGGCCGTGGACGATGGCGTGGGCGAGGTTCATGCCCGCGCCGCCGCCGCAGGCGATGCCGACCGAATTCATGCCGCAGCCGAGGAACAGGCCGCGCGTCTCCGCGGTCTCGCCGAGCATGAACATGCCGTCCGGTGTGAAGCTTTCCGGGCCGTTGAGCAGCATCCGGACCTCGGCGGTCTCGAGCGCCGGCAGCCGGTGCAGCGCGTTCTCCATCATCGGCTCGAAATGATCCCAGTCTTCGGGCAGGAGTTGGAATTCGAAAGTCTCGTCCAGCGCGCCAAGCGCAATCGGCTTGCCCACGGGCTCGAAACAGCCGACCAGCAGGCCGCCGCTGTCGTCGCGGATGTAGAGATGGCGGTCATGGTCCGACAGGGTCGGCAGGTTGCCGGCGATGCCGTCGACCGGCCGGGTCAGCAGGTAGAAGTGCTCGCAGGCGAGCAGCGGCACCTGCGCGCCGGCCATGGCGCCGACCTCCCGCGACCACAGGCCCGCGCAAATGGCGACGGCGTCACACATGACCGTGCCGCGCACCGTCTCGACGCCGCGCACCCGGCCGTTTTCCGTCAGGATGCCGGTCACGCCGCAATTTTCGAAGAACCGGGCGCCGAGGCGCCGCGCGGCCTTGCCGAGGGCGGCGCAGACGTCCGACGGGCTGACCCGGCCGTCCTCCGGCGACCAGACGGCGCCGAGCACGTCCCCGGCATTCATCAGCGGCCAGCGCGCCTTCGCCTCGCCGGGGCCGATCTCCTGCGCCTCGATACCGTAGGCGCGGGCCAGCGCCGCCTGACGCCGGATATGGGTCAGCCGGTCCGGTGTCGTGGCGATCGACAGGGAACCCTTCCGGATCCAGCCGACGCTCTGGCCGGTTTCCGCTTCGAGCCGGGAATAGAGGTCCATCGAGTATTGGATCAGCCGGGTGAGATTGCGCGACTGGCGCAATGCCCGCACCTGGGCGGCGGAATGCCAGGTCGTGCCCGAAGTCAGCCGGTTGCGCTCCAACAGGATGGCGTCGGTAACGCCCATCGTCGCCAGATGGTAGAGCGTCGAACAGCCCATGATGCCGCCACCGATGACGACGACCGGCGCATGGGCGGGAAGGGATTCGGGCATGGGCGGTTCCTCTTCCTTGCAAATCCGCCATCGGATGGCAGAATTGCAAGGTAATTTGAGGAATAGGTCGGCCGATTGAGGCGGACTGGCACTCCCGACTGCCGGAAGGCAAGCCGCAGCCCGTCTTCCGGACGCGCCGGCGTTTTGCCGCTCCCGCTGAAACACCCTGGATCGCCATGAGCCGACAAGCCGTGATCGACGCCGCAACCGCGGAACTGGCCGGAGACCCGAGCTATTTCCGGGCCGCCCTCCTGCGCGAGGATCTTGCGCAGCTGAACCGGCTGCGGGAACTGGTCGCCGACGCGGTGGACGAAGCGGCCTTCATGAAGGCGGCGGGGCTGGCCGGCTGGACGCCGGGCGACCTGCGCACCGGGGAATTGAAACCGTGGCTCGATCCGTTCCTGCGCGCCTGGTACAGCGCCGGCGCCGGCGAAGACCCGGCGCTGCCCGGCCTGTGGCGCGATTTCGACCGCAACCGGCTCGATATCCTGGCCGGCTGCCTGTCGACCCGACCGCTGGCGGGCGTCGCGCAGCGATAGAAGCCGGTGTCTTCAGTCGAAGCAGGCGGGGTTTTTGCCCCGATACCGGTCTATCGATATTCCCCGCCCTTCGATACGCGGCTTCGCCGCTACTCAGGGTGAGGGGAAATTGCAGTAACGGCAAATTCCTACCAAATGCCCCTCATCCCGAGTAGACGCGAAGCGCCGTATCGAGGGGCAGGTGTCGATCGCGCCGGAAGCAGGCCAACCGCCGTTGTTCACTCGCAGCCGGCGAAGCCGTCCTCGTCCATCTTGGCTTCGTAGGGCGCGGCGACGTCGGCACCCGGCGTCAGGGTCGGCTTCACGCCGTCCCAGTCGTCGGGCCGGAGCACGACCATCCAGGCGCTGTACGGGTCCTGGTTCGCCAGGTTCGGCTCCTCGACCAGCGCCTCGTTGACCTCAACGACCTCGCCGCCGGCGGCCGATTTGGCCGGGCCGACCCACTTGCCGGATTCGAGCGTGGCGCAGGACCGGCCCGCCTTGACCGACCGCCCGACCTTCTTCGGCGTGAACGCGACCAGGTTGCCGGCCATCGCGGTCGCCACGCTGGTCATGCCGAGGCGCACCGTGCCGTCGCCAATCTCGGTGAACCAGATATGGTTCGGCACGTCATAGAGCAGGTCGTCGGGCAGATGGCATCCGCGGACTGTCGGCATGGCTCAGGCAACTCTCTGTCGTTCGGGCCGATGGTCGGGCGCTGCGGCGGAATCCCGGTCGAGTGCGCGCAGCGTGCGCGATGAACAGCAAAATTCGCCCAGCCCCGCAACCTGCATCTTGCCCGAAACGAACAGCAGCAGATGGCGCACCAGCATCGTCATCATGGCGGCGCGGCGGGCGGATTCGGCATGATCCGGCTCCAGGCGCAGCAGGTTGGCGTGAAACGCGATCTCGCGGCAGGTCTCGCGGCAGGCGTTGAAGCTGGGTTCGCCGCGCGCACCCTGGCGGTGCAGGGCGAGCAGGCGGAAGCCTTCGCGCTCCTCCGCGGTCGGGGTTTCACCGCGCGCAGCGGACCAGTTTTCCAGCACCGCCTCGGCCAGCCGGAGCAGCCGGCCGGCCGGATCGGGTTCGGCGGGATCGAATCCGTCGAGCGCCGCCTCGATATCCGCGAACGGCGTCATGCCAGCCCCTTCTCTTTCAGGAAGCCGCGCGCATCGGAGATATTCTCCTGCACGCCGACCTTGCGCGGGCTCAGGCCCAGGGCGAGGCCGAGCAACTGGGTGAAATAGAGGATCTTCACCGTCGTCTTCCGCCCGAGCCGTTCTTCGGCGCGGATCTGGTGCATTTCGAGCCCGGTATGGCAGGTCGGGCATTCGGTGGCGATGACGTCGGCGCCCGCCGCTTCGGCCGCTTCGAGAATGTTCAGCACCAGCTTCGTCGAGATATCGCTGTCCGACAGCGTGTGGGCGCCGCCGCAGCAGGCAGTCTTGAGCGGGAAATCGACATTCTCGGCGCCGGCCGCCGCCAGCAGGTCGTCCATGAAGTGCGGCTCGGAGGTGGAATCCGAGCCCGGCCCCTTGTCCTTCTCCGGGAAAATGTGGCGCGGGCGCGTATACATGCAGCCGTAATAGTTCGCGATCTTAATGCCTTGCAGGCTGTTTTTGACCCTGGATTTCAGGCCGTCCTCGCCGATCCCGTCCTTGATCCAGTCGAGCGCGTGGATGGTCTCGACCTGCCCGGCCTCGTAGGTTTCGTGGCCCGCCTTGCCGGACAGGCGATCGACGACATCCCTCGATTCCCCGTCGTGCTCCAGGTCGTATTCGGCCTTCTTGAGGTTGTGGTAGCAGCCGTTGCACGGCGCCATGACGACTTCGTGGCCCATTTCGTTGGCGGCGATCGACATGACCCGGGACGACAGGTAGGTCTGGATCTTCGGGTCGATATTCTTGACCTCCATCGCCCCGCAGCAGTTCCAGTTCTTCACCTCGTCCAGCTTCAGGCCGAGCGCCTTGCCGACCGCCTTGGTCGAGCGGTTGTAGGCGTGGCCCGTCCCCTCCAGCGCGCAGCCGGGATAATAGGCGACGCGGTCGTATTTGCGTTCTTCACTCATTCCGGCTTTCCGTCGCCCAGGCCGAGCGCCCGGCGCTGTTCGCGCTCGCACTCCTCGACATAGTCCTCGAGCGCCGCCCGCGCCTTCGACCAGCCGGCGGTGCGCGGCCGGAACAGCATGGCGAGGCCCATGCGCCGCATCAGGCCGACCGGCAATTTCATCAGCAGGCCGCGCGCCATCGCGATCAGCCAGTCCTGCATCAGCGGCTGGCCGGTGCGCTTGAAAAACTGCCGGATGACCGAGGTTTCCTCGATCTTGCCGCGTGCGATCACCTGCTCGGCGAAAATCTCGTCGAAGATGATCGAGGGCGATTTCGGCGTGTGGCCCTTCATCTCCAGCCAGTGTGCCGTCGCCTTCATCACGCCTTCGGGTTCGACGTCGCGCGGGCAGGCGTAGGTGCACTTGTTGCAGGAGACGCACTGCCAGATGATGTCCTTGTCGCGCAGCAGTTCGGATTCCATGCCCATGCGGATCAGGTAGATCCAGTAGCGCGGGTTGAAATCCGGGTTGACGGCGTTGACGGTGCAGGAATTGGTGCAGGAGCCGCACTGCCAGCAGCGGTGGATATGCTCGCCGCCGGGCAGCGCCGCGATCTCGTCCTCCAGTGCCTCGTTATAGTCGGTGACGACCCGGGGCTCGATGAAGGTCGACCAGTGGCCCGACACGTCGACGCCGTCGAGCACCAGCTTGTCGTGGGTCCGGATATTCTCCGGCCGGATCAGCGACTGTTCGTGGATCGGCATCGCGCGCCCGGCCTAGTTCAGCAGCCCGGGATCGCCGACGACCCGTGCGCTGCCGTCGACCGCCTTCCGCCCCATCCGGCCCTTGGCGCCGACGCCGTCCAGGCCGAGCATCCGGCGGGTGTGCAGCATCGGATCTTCCGGCGTCGCGAAATCGGTGCGCAGGAACTGTCCGCCCTGCTCGCCGATATAGCCGGCGTAGACATGGGCCAGGAGCAGATCGACATATTCAAGGATATCCCGGAACACGCCGTTTTCCGTCAGGAATTGCGACAGTTCCTCGCGCAGCATCAGGAAGGCGCCGTAGCTGTCCGGCACGTCGATCATGATGTGATCGACGTCGTCGCCCCACCAGATCTCGCGCAGCACGCCGGTGTTGGACCGCGCATCCCAGACCCAGCGCTGCATCGCCGGATAGCGCTCCCCATCGAGGTTGTGCAGCAGCTCGGCAGCCAGGTCGCGCACCCAGCGATGGTCCCGGTCGCGCGGAAAGGCGCCCTCGAAGGCGGCGAGCCGGGCGTCGGCCGTCGCAGTGTCGGCCATGCCGTCGAGCAGCGCGCCGATCGCCGTGCAGAGGGTCGCAAAACTCTTCCGGTCGAGATAGGGCCCGATCCGGCGACGCACGGACGGCATGAGGGCGCACAGGTCGCCGAACACCGCCGGCTTCAGGCCGGCCGCGCCGTCCGCAAACGCATCCCCGAACGCGGCCGATTTCAGCTTCAGGGCATCGACATAGCGCTCGACGCCGCCCTGCTCCTCGCTGCCGGCGATCAGGCTTTCCAGCGCCTGGCGCAAGCGCGGGCCGGAGAGATGCAGTTCCGGTCGCTCGGGGACCGGCTCGTCCCGTCCCGCTGTCCCGCGCAGGATCTGCGCCATCATCCGCTCAGGCCGCTTCGTCCGTCGCCGCCCGGCCGGCGCCGAGCGCCGCGATGGCCGCGGCATTCGCCTGGGCGATCGAATCGTCGATGGTCTCCGGCCCGGTTGCCGCCCCGGCGACGAACACGCCGGGCCGGCTGGTCCGCCCCATGCCGCCATAGGCGCTCAGGCGGGCGATGTTGCCATGCGGTTCGAGATCGACCCCGAAGATCGAAGACAGCAGCAGGTTGTCGACGTTCGGGTCCATACCGATGGCGTGGACGACCATGTCGAAGGGAATGGTGATCGGCCGTTTGACCAGCGTGTCCTCACCCTTGACGATCAGCCGCTCGCCGTCCGACGTCACCTCAGCGATCCGCGCCTTGATATACTTGACCTTGAACTCCTCCTGGCTGCGCCAGTAGTAGCTGGTCTCGTAGAGGCCGAAGGTGCGGATATCCATGTAGTAGATGTAGACGTGGCAGTCCGGCACCTCCTCGCGGATTTCCATCGCTATGTTGGCGCTCACGGTGCAGCAGATCTTGGAGCACCATTCGCGGCCGATCTGGCGGTCGCGCGAGCCGACGCAGAGCAGGATCGCCACCCGTTTGGGCGTGCGGCCGTCGGACGGGCAGCGCACGCCGTCGCCCGACGAGATCATCTGCTCGACCTGGGTCGTGGTCACGACATCCGGGAAGGTGCCGAAACCCCATTCCGGCTTGTTGACCGAATCGAAATGGGTGAAGCCGGTGCACAGGATGGCGGCCGAAACCTCTACCTCCGAGCCGTCCGACAGGGTGGCCGCGAACGCGCCCGCTTCGCCGCCGAATTCCTGCACGGTGCAGCTGGTCCGGACATCGACGGCGCCGTCGCCCTCGATCCGCGCGACCATGCCGCCGATGGCGTCTTTCGCCCATTCGCCGGTCGGCACCAGCTTGGCGTAGCCGGACTGGATCGGCGCGCCACCGAGCCGGTCCTCCTTCTCGACAAGCAAGGATTTCCGGCCGACGCCGGACAGGGCCTCGGCTGCGGCGAGCCCGGCCGGGCCCCCGCCGACCACGAGGACCGGTTTGGTCATGCGCCCGTCTCTGAAACCTGAGCCTCGATCCGCTTGAAGCCGGGGCCCGAGGTGATCATCAGGCGCGGATCGTAGAGATTCTCCTGATCGCCGGCCTCGACCTGCTTGAGATAGGCCTCGAACTCCGCCTTCGCGGCGCGCCAGTCGATGCCCAGCTTCTCCATCAGCGTCTCGGTCGACGAAGCGTGCCAGTGCGACTGGACGATCTTGAACGGATGGGCGCCGCAGACTAGCGCCGCGAACTGGCAGTCGGCCAGGATCGGCAGGTCGTAGGCCTTGCCGGCGGCCTGGCCGATCCACTGGTTCTTGTCCAACGTGGTGATGCAGCCGGTGTCGTGGCCGATCATCACGTCGGCCCGCGCCTCCTCCACCGCGACCTTGACCTTGCGGTCGATCGCGAAGGAGCGGGTGAATTCGCGTTCCGAGATGATGTGGCGGAAGCCGAAGCCGCAGCAGTCGTACCAGGTCGAATAGTCGATCACCTGGGCGCCCAGCGCGCCGATCACGCCGGTCGAGACCGCGACCCGGTTCCCCTCCAGGATGTCGTCGTCGTAGATCGCGTCTTCCGGCACCATCTTGTAGACGTGGCAGGCCGGGTGGATGGTCGCGCGGACCGCACTCGCGTCGATGGTCTGGCGTGCCGCAATCCGGTCGCGCATGACGTGCACCCATTCGGAATAGTGCACGACCTCTTCCGGGATCAGCAGCTTGCCGTCGACCAGCCGGTCGAGCTTGGCGAGAATTTTCTTCACCCGCTCGCGCAGCTCGGCGGAGTGCAGCAGATAGTGGCGCACCTCCTTGTAATTGCCGAACGACGTGCCGCAATGGACCAGCGGATAGTAGTAGGCGTCGGGCAGCCCCTGGGCGCGGGCGCTGACATAGGCCTGGTGGAAATTGCGCAGGAAGACGGCGGCCAGGCTCTCCAGGTTGCCGATGCCCGAGCCGTGATAGTTCCAAGCGGTGCAGGAGGTCTGGTCGGTCTCGTCGAGATACTCGATGCCGAGTTCGTTCATCAGCCAGAGCAGCGAGGCCGGATAGCCCGGGATGTTGCCGCACTGGCCGCAGGATTTGTGGTGCCAGAGCCGGGTCGTCGGGATGCGCTTGGTCCAGCCGTAGAGCGTCTTGACCTCGACCGGCGCGTGGCCGTCGTCGACCCGGTGGACGGCGATCTCGCCGTCCTTCTCCAGCTGCCACATGATATCGCGCACGTCCTCGACGCGGTCCTTGTTGGTCAGCATGGAGCGCTTGTCGACCTTCGCCTCGACCCAGGCGGTCGCGGTGCGCGCATCCTGCGCCGACAGGTTCGCATCGCGCCATTCGCTGCCGTGGCCGGTAAAGCGTTCGCCGCTCTCGCCCGAAGCGTTCCCGGTATCGTTCGTGGTGCCGGTCATATCCCTTGTCTCCTGCGTGAGCCGCCGCGGGCGGCTCAGTCGTCCTCGTCTTCGTCTTCCTGCTCTTCCAGGAAGTCTTCCCAGTCCTCGCGCTTCTCGTCCATGATGTCTGAGATGACGTCGAACAGGTTCTCGTCGATCCCTTCGAGCTGGTCGAGCACGCCGGTCATTTCCCAGATCGTGTAGAGTTCCACCGAGGTTTTCAGATTGACCTCCCAGGCCGTCGCCGTGGTGTTGAGCGTCGGCATCGGGATTGCCTTGCGCAGCAGCTTGAGCGGCGCATCGACCTTGGTGATGTTCGGCCCCCAGTCGGCGAAATGGTCCGGGTTGATCATGTCGGGCGCGAGCTGGTTGCCGGTCGAAATCAGTTTGAGCATGACCCGGCTGAACGGGCGCAGCACATTCTTGGCCGATTCCATGCCATGCTTGATGGCGACCTCGCGCATCAGCATGACGAGGCCGCCCGGGCTGTTGCCGAACGGGCAGCGCGCGGCGCAGGTGTAGCACTGGGCGCAGGCCCAGATCTTTTCCTGCATCGCATCGTAGATGCCCTCGAGATTTTCCGTCCACAGCAGCTGAACGATCTCGCGCGGGCTGAAATCGTAGTAATGGGCCGCCGGGCAGGTCGCCGTGCAGATGCCGCAGTTCAGGCAGCCGTTGAGTTCGTGGTCGTAGCGCAGGTCGGCCTGGATATCGCCGAAAATCTCTTCCAGGTCGCCGCGGTCGAGCGGCGGCGCGTCCGACAGCGGATCGCCGATATGCTCCTGAACGCGGGTGGCGGCGCCGTAGTCCATGTCCGTTGCCGGAGCCCTCCGCTCAGTAGGTCAGCACCTTGACGTCGTCCTCCATGATCTCCTCGATCAAATGGGCGCCGCCGACGATGCCTTCGCATTCCGGGATCAGGTCGTCCTTGGTCATGTCGAACAGGTCGAGATTGGGCGAGCAGCAATAGAATTTCACGCCCGCCTCGTGGGCGTCCCGGATAAAATCGTAGACCGATTTCGGCGAGCCTTCCTTGACCACGAGATGTTCAGCGACGCCTTTTTTCATCAGACGACCCGAGGTGGCCGTGCAGATCACGTCGACCTCGTATTCCATCGCCGCGGCGACGGTCGCCTGGAAGATCGGCGCGCCCAGTTCCTCGCCGTTGCGCGTGTCCGTGTTCGCCATCACGATGACCAGTTTGTCCGTCACGACATGCCCCCTCACCGTTGATTGGCCAGTTGTGTGCACAGGGTATCGGGACTACCGACAGATAGCAACTTTTGAATATGTCGGCGGCGCCGGGCAAATCCCCGCAGCGGGCAGGGTGGAGCCGGCGTAATCCCGTTTCGCTTCGAACCGTCGACCCGCTCGCCGGCGCACATCGAGCCTGCATCCTCCACATGATCTTGACATGGTAAGGAATATTCCTTACGTCCATGCGCTGCACAGAAGAAGAGCGGATCATGCCGATCATTCAGGAAGTCGCCACGCTGACCTCGAAGGGCCAGATCACCCTGCCCAGGACGATCCGTCAGGCGCTGGGGGTCGATGTCGGCGCCAGGGTGGCATTCGAGCTCCACGAGGACGGACAGATCGTCGTCAGCCGGGCAGACGCCGAGCATGATGATCCGGCCATCGGCGCGCTTCTCGACCTGCTCGCCGCTGATATCCGGGCCGGCCGGCATGTTCGGGCGATCCCGGACGATCTGGCACAGGACATGCTCGAACACGCGCAGCGTGAAGCGGGACCGGAGGGCGACATCGACGGGGACATCGACGGCGCCGTCGCCCTCTGATGCAACGCCACGGATGGACGCTGCTGTTCCACGATTGCCTTATCGACCAGCTGCGCAAGCTCCACAACGCAGTCCAACGCGCGCGACGAAACGATCCGAAGGGATTCGCATCCAACGCGAACGTCAAGCTGTTCCATGCGTTAAGCCGGCTGATGCTGGAAGTCATCCCGCAGGATCCATCCCGGGACGCGTACCGCCAGGGCGGCACGCTCGGCCCGCGCTACCGCCATTGGCGGCGTGCCAGGATCGGCAGACGGTTCCGCTTGTTCTTCCGCTACGACGTCAGAGCGAAGGTCATCGTCTACGCGTGGGTCAACGACCGATCCACGCTGCGCTCCTCGGCGAGCAGGTCCGATCCGTACACGGTCTTCGCCAGGATGCTCACGCGCGGAAATCCGCCCGACGACTGGGCTTCATTGGTAACCGAATCGGGGCAAGACTGGCAGTCAGAGAAGTAACCGCCCCCGGACGGAGCGCAGCGCAGAACCGATCGACGTTGTAGGGGAAAGTTTAAAAACCTCCCCTACGGCCTTGAATACACATACGGAATCCACTCATGGCCCTCCCGTCGAAGGCGCCCGTTACGCTCCGTCCGGCTGCATCAGGCCGGTCAACTGGACGAGGCCGGTCATGATCGGCACCAGTGCATCCTCGATGGCGCGCTGGGCGGCCCGGAGGTCGCGCAGGGCCGGCGCCGGATCGGCGGGCGCTTCCTCGAACTCCATGATCAGGTCCTCGACCATCGCGACCTTCAGGCCGGGATGGCCGGCGAAGCCGAACGCGTTGGCGCCGATCCGCCAGAACGCGGGATCGTCGGCGCCGTCCCGCGCCAGAATCTGCGCATAGTCCGGCGGCACGGCCCGGTCGCGGCCATAGACGGCGATCGGCCAGGAGTCCGGCAGATAGCCGTTCAGCGCCCCGTCCACGCAGCGCCGCGCCGTATCGACGGTAAAGCGCAACGGCGCGGCCTCGACCGATCCGCTGGCCGCCAGCGCCAGGATCTGCGCGCCGAGGCCGATGCCGATCACCGGCTTCTCCACCATCAGGCAGGTCCGGGCGATGGCTATTTCCGGCTCCAGCGTCGGCAGGTCGCGGTCTCCCGCCGAGCCCCAGGGCCCGCCGCCGAGCAAGACGAGGCCGTCGGCGACCGAATCCGGATGCGGCGGCGCAACGCCCTCGGTGAAGGGGCGGACATAGGCGAAGCGGATGCGGCGGCCTTCGAAATGGTCTTCCATCAGGCCGAGATATTCGGCCGAGGTATGCTGGATGACCGTGAGGGTCTTCATGCGGCGGCGAAAGCGGCGGCGACGGCTCCGGCGAACGCTTCCGGCGGCGCGGTCGCGATCTGGGGCGGCGATTCGGCGAAAAAGGCCGACACCCGCTCCGCAACCTCTCCCGCCGCGGCGCCGCGCAGGCCGCCTTCCAGGTCCATGACGAGCCGCGGCGGCACCATGACGAAATCGCCGGTGAACAGCAGTTCGCGCACCCGGTCGTTGCGCCGGCCCTCGACCCGCAGCCAGGCGTTGACCGCGCCGCTCTCGCCATGGCGCACCGAGGCGTCGGCGCCCGGATCGTCGATTCCGGCGATGAACGCCGCCGTGCCGATTTCCTCATCGCACAACCGCTGTGCCAGGGACTCTTCCGCGGCGCCCGGTTCCGACGCCGTACAGGCGATTCCCAGCCCGTCCTCGAAGCCGGCGACCAGCGCGGCCTGAAGGCGCGCGATCGACAGGTCGGCGTCCGGCAACAGGGCGCGCAGGGTCGTCACCCGCGGCGGCGGTGGCGCGCTCTCCTTCGGCGCCGCCACGTTGATCGCGGCCATCATCGCCGGCAGGTCGAGATCGACCAGCGTCGTGCCCTGATACATGACGGTGTCGTCGTCGAAATAGCCGCCGGTGCCGCAGATCTTCTGCCCGTCCACGACGATGTCGGTCGGCGGGCGGTATGCGGCGGCGATGCCGAGGGTCGACAGCCCGGCCGCCGCCGCCGTGCAGATGCGGGCGGTCATGTCCGCCAGCGTGGCCACGCCGATCTTCCGCCGGTCGCAGACGAGTTCCCAGCCGAGCTGGCCCTCGTCGAGATAGATCGCGCCCCCGCCGGTGATGCGCCGCACGATGCCGACGCCCGCCTCCCGGCAATGGTCGAGCTTCAACTCCCGGCTCAGATCCTGGTGCCGGCCGATCAGGGCGGTCGGCGGAAAGCGCAGGAAGCGCACGGTATCCGGCACGTCGCCGGCCTTGCGCAATTCGACCAGCGCCCGGTCGAAAGCGATCTGGAGGCAGCCGTCGCGGACGCCGGTATCGATGACCCGGAATTCGGACCGGTTCGCTATCGCGCTCAAGCGACCCTGGCCTCCCCGGCCCCGCTTTCGTCCGGCCGGTCATCCGGCCCATGGTCCAGATCGTCGAACTCCTCGCCCGGCTCGTAGCTCTCGCCCGGCTTCTCCATGTCCAGCTGGTGCCGGATGCGGCGGATGTCGGCGCCGGCGGGCTGGAACGGATAGCTGGCGATGTTGCTCGGCGGCGAATCGCCATAGGGCCGGTCGCAGGCCGAGATATCCTCCCGGAACTTGCCGGGGCAGCCGGAGGTGCGGAAGGCGATGCCAGCGTCGATAATCGCATCCAGCTCCGCCTGCGGCAGGCCGAAATCCGTCACCCTGCCCTCTGCGTCGAACGCCATCTGCGCGACGCGCACGCCGCAATAGTCGATCAGGTAGCGCGCCAGCTGCACCCGCCGCCACTGGTCGCGCGGCGTCGCCGGCAGATGGTCCATCAGCGAGCCCTTTTCCGGGAAGAAGCAGAACATGTGGCTGTGGCCGCCGAGATCGACCAGCCGCTGGACCAGATGCAGCACGTCGGCTTCGGTCTCGCCCATGCCGACGATGATATGGGCGCCGAACTTCTGCGGCCCGAATATGTCCCGGGCGTCCAGCAGGATGTCCCAGTATTTCCGCCAGCTGTGCGGGCTGTCGACGCCCTTGCCCCGCGTCCGGTCGAATATCTCCGGCGTCGCGGCGTCGAGCGCCACGGTGAAGATGTCGGCGCCCAGGTCCTTCAGCGTCTGGACGTCCGATCGCTGCATCGTCGTCGGGTTGGACAGGATCGAGACCGGCACGGTCGCCGGATCGATCCGGTCGGTCCATTGTTTCAGCACCGTCACCGTATCGTCGTCCGAGCGCGGATGGGTGATCATGCTGATGCACATGCGGTGGAACGGCGTGTTCGCGCCGTCCGCCGCCACCTTGTCCACGATCTCGGCCATGGGCACCGCCGGCCAGTCGACCCGGATGAAGTTGCGGTCGGCATAGTCGCGCTCGGCCTCCCGGTGGCGCGCGAGGCCGCAATAGGCGCAGTTGGCCCGGCAGCCCTCGGGATAGGTCAGAAGCAGGTTCAGGCAGCGGGTGCAGGCACAGCGGTAGAGCTTGCCCGGCATGATGCCCAGCGTGATCGCCGCCGCGGTCGACATCTGGACATAGTCCGGCGAACGCATGGCTGGCGTCATGACGTTGTTGTTCGGCAGGTAGACGCCCGCCGGCGCAACGTCGGCCGCCTTGACCCGGCCGCCGTTGCGGAAATCCCGCGGGATCGCGTCCGGCCGGCGCGGCTGCATGACCGCGAACGGGTTGAAATCCGTACCGTTCGGCCCGGTTTCGGCGGGCATGGCGGCTTCTGGCTTGAGGCAGGTCATCGCGCTCCCATCGCGTTCGGCGCTTCGGGCGGCCGGGCGGCCCAGTATTCGGGATAGGCGATCCAGCCGCGCCGCAGGTCGTCCGGTCGCGGGACCGTTTCGGCAAAAGTCCGCTCGAGTTCGCGCCGGCGGTCGACCGCCCGGCGCAGCGACGCGCCGAACAGGTCTTCGATCTCCCCGGCATAATCGTCGAGCGCGTCCGCCGAACCGCCGATCCATCGCGCCGCCGCTTCGCCGGCCAGGGCGCCGGACATGACGGCGGCGGGAATGCCCGCGCCGGTCACCGGGTTGGTCAGGCCCGCAGCGTCCCCGGCGAGCAGGACCGGCGTGCCGTCGGGCAACGCGGCCACCGGCCCGACGATGCCGTCGACCGGGATCGCGCCGCCGGTATGGCCAAGGACCGCCTCGCCGATCCGGCCCTCGCCGATCAGCCGCCGACGCAGGTCTTCGAGAATCGGTTTCAGTTTCGACCGGCTCGCCGGCGCCACGCCGACGCCGAGATTGGAGACCCCACCCTTGGGAAACAGCCAGGCGTAGCCCCCTTCGATCCCGGCCGAGAGGAAGATGTCGGTCGCCCGGTTCCGGTCGAGCAGCGGAGCGGTAACCTGCCGGGTTTCGATCAGCCGCGGCTGCGGCAGGCCGGCCGCGGCCCGCACCGGCGAGCGCGGCCCGTCGGCGCCGACGACCAGTTTCGACGTAACCTCGAAATCCTCTTGCCAAAGCGTATCGAACCGGCAGTCCGCCCCGGCGTCGCGGGCCTGATGCACCAGCAGGGCATCGAAGCGGCCGCGGTCGATCATCGTGCCGGTAAAGCCTTCTGCGCGGTCGAAATCCGCCGCCTCGACAAAGGTGCGCATAGCGTCGATCCGCTGGATCGTCACCGGCGCCATGCCCTCGACATCCTGGCCGATCAGGTGCGGGACGAACTCGGCGCACTGCACCGGTTCGCCGGCCGTATGCTTGCGATCGATAGCGAGCACGGAACAGCCGGCGCGCGCCGCTTCCCGCGCGGCGGAGGCCCCGGCCGGCCCGAGGCCTACGACGAGAATATCGACCGTTCGGCTCATGCGGCGCAGCTTGCAGGCACGGTCACCGTCTCCCCGCCGACCTTGATCGAACAGCAGGCGTGCTGCTGCGCCATCGGCCGCCCGACGGCCTCGGCCACTGCGACCGCACCGTCCGCCGGGAAGGCGATGCCGTCGAGCCCGGCCATGACGGCGTAGGCGTCGGTCACCCGCTTGTGCATCCCCACCGGCCGGGCGCAGCCGAGCAGAACCTGCCGGTCGGGAATGCGGCGCCGGGCTTCGAGGAACAGGCGGCCGACCGCGGCGGTGTCGGGCGTCTCGAAGGTCCCTGCCTTCGCGTAGAACGGCATGATGACGACCAGCACCAGGGCGTGGATGCCGTGGCGGCTGCAAATGTCGAGCGCGTCGAATTCGCCGAGCAGCCGGCCGTAGTGCAGCCCGGCGACGATATGGGGCACGACCTCCATCGACGTGCCGCAAAGCGCCGCGAGCGTCGCCTCGAAATCGGCGACCGGCCGGTCGAGATGGTAGACCTGTTCGATCGTCTCCTGCGCGCCGATTACGTCCATCATCGCCGTATCGACCCCGGCGCTCTCCATCAGCCGGGCGCGCCGTTCGTCGAGCAGCGCCGAATGGATGGCGATCTTCAGATGGGGAAAGTCGCGCTTCAGCCCTTCGATGACGGGGTAGAAGCGCTCATAGGCGATCTCGTTGCGCCGGTTCGAGCCGCCGGAGAGCAGGAAGCCCTGCAAGTCCTGCAACAGCACCAGGTCGCGCACCTTGCGGTCAAGCATGTCCGGGCTCGTCGCCGGGATCATCGGCTCGAGGATGCTGGCCTGGCAGTGGTCGCACATCAGGGCGCAGCCGCCCGCTGTGATGGAAAAGGCCGGGAAGCTGTTCTTGCCGCAGCCGGCCAGTTCGTCGGACTGGAAATCCTTGAAGGTCGGCGTGGAGAAGCGGACGGGGCGGCCGGCGAACGCAGGCGCTTGGCGCTGCATTTCGGCGACGAGCGCAGCGTCGAAGTCCGCATCCTCCAGCGGCTCGATGGCGCGCAGGCGATCCAGCCAGTCGGCGGTACGGCCGGAATATGCGGAACCGTCCATTACAGGCGCCATTCGATATATTTCAGGCCGGCGATCCCGCCGGCGATAATCGCCAGAATGGCGAGCACGGAGCCGAGCGCAAGGGTGGAAATGCCGGTGAGCCCCTGGCCGATGGTGCAGCCGAGCGCCAGCACGCCGCCGAAGCCCATCAGCGCGCCGCCGGAGATGTTGCGCAGCATGTCCTGGACGTCCGCGAAGGTCGCGAGATGGAAATTGCCGCGCAGGACGGCCGAGGCGAACGCGCCGAGCACAACGCCGCCGACGCTGGCGATGCCGAAGTTGATGGTCGCGCCGGTGAAGGTCATCAGATAGACCAGCGCGTTGCCGGTCGGCGCGACATAGGTCAACGAGGTCAGCGGCGCCGGCTCGAAATCGTCGAAACCGAGCACGCCGGTGGCATACCAGCCGGCGACGATCGCGACGCCGACGCCGAGGCCGGCGACGATGTTGCGCGGCGAGCGCCGAAACGCGCCGTCCATGAAGCACCAGATCAGCAGGCCGGCGACGGCGACGACCGCCACGATCAGGTTCGCGGTATCGGCCGCCGCGCCGAAGGCAATGCCGAGCAGCGTGCCGAGCCCCTGCGACTCGATTCCGGCCGCTTCGAGATCGACATTGGTCGCGTCTTCCAGCCCGACCCGCACCAGCCCGGTCAGGCCGCGCAGCGTCATGTAGGCGAAGATGCCGAGGACCAGGAGGACGACCAGCGAGCGCAGGTCGCCGGCGCCGAAGCGCACCAGGTTGCGGGTGCCGCAGCCGCCGGCGATGGTCATGCCGAAGCCGAACAGCAGCCCACCGAGGATCGCGCCGAGCCAGCCAAGATTCGCCGTGAGATAGATCGACTGGCCGAGATCGATCATTTCCGCGCCGTGCAGGGCCTGCGCGCCGATGATCGCGACGGCCATCGCCAGCATCCAGGCCCGGAAGCGGCGGAAATCGCCGAATGTGGCGGCGTCCGAAATCGCGCCCATGGTGCAGAAATTCGTCCGCTCGATGACGAAGCCGAAGCCGAAGCCGATCACGAGGCCGGCGAGCGCCATCAGGGTTACCGTTTCCAAGGCCTGTCCCCTCCCCCGGCGGTTCCGCTACGCCGCTGCGCGCCGGGCGCCGGCGCTCCAGCGTCCGCGCCGCGGCATGTCGAGCGCGCGCCGCGCCAGCGCTGCCGTTTCCGGCCGCGCCGCGCCTTTCTGCGGTTCGTCGGCCAGCGTCGTCAACCAGCGCGGGTCGCGGTCTTCTTCGTCGACCAGATCGCAATCCAGCGGTTCCAGCCGCCGGACCGCGGCGGGCGGCAAACGGTCGGGCAGCGCAAAGCCGTTCAGCACGCCCCACAGCCCTGCCCAGCAGCGCGCGACCGTCCACGGATTGTAGCCCCCGCCGCCCAGCACGACGCTGCCCGGCGCCTCGGCGGTCAGCGCCGCCACCGCCGCCCACAGCGCCCGGTTGGTGAGCGCCATCCGGGACAGCGGATCGCCGGCCAGCCCGTCGGCGCCACAGGTGATGACAAGCATCTCCGGTGCCGCCCGCCGGACCAGCGGCAGAACGACATCCGCCATCAGGAGGTCAAGGTCGGCATCGGCGAAGCCGGGCGCCACGGGCAGGTTGCAGCTCTGCCCGCGGCCGGTGTCGTCCAGCGCGCCGGTATGGGGCCAGCGCTCGCGCTCGTGGATCGAGACCGTGTAGACCCGGGGGTCGGCGGCGAAGGCGTCCTGCACACCGTCGCCGTGATGGGCGTCGAGATCGGCATGAACCAGCCGGCCGACGCCGGCGTCCAGCGCCGTCAGAATGGCAAAGACCGGGTCGTTGAAATAGCAGAAGCCGCTTGCCCGGTCCGGCTGGCCGTGATGGGTGCCGCCCGCCGGATGATAGGCGATCCGGCCCGCCAGCGCCTGCTCCGCCGCGGCGATCGAACCGCCGACCGAGGTCGAGGCGCGCCGGAATACGCCGGGGAATACGGGATTTTCCAAGGTGCCGAGATTGTACCGGCGGCAGGTCTCCCGGTCGATTTCGCTGCCTTCGTCGGCCCTGTGCAGGGCTTCGACGTAACCGGAGTCGTGGAAACGTACGAGCCTGTTCGGGCCGGCAATCGGGCTTTCGACCCAGGCTTCCGGATCGATCCAGCCAAGGTCCCGGCACAGGTCCACGGCCGTCTCGACCCGCGGTATCGCCAGCGGATGATTACCGCCATAGGCGGCGCGGCGATAGATGTCGTGGCCGACAAAGACCGGCAGGCGGCGGGCCGGGCCGGGCGGCGCTTCGATCCCGGTCATGCGATGCTTCGAATCCATGGTCCCCGGCAGTCCGGCCGTCCCGTTGACGGATTGCCGGATATTGTATTCAATAATTTGAATGAATGGCAATCGCCGCCCCGGATAATTTGTTGGCCCGGACAATTTGCCGGACCCGCCCGGCGGCGGACTCCGGATGACAAGCCGGGACCGGCAACCTAGGTGATGGCCGTTACGCCCGAACCGGACAGGCTCGAACCAGACAAGAAGGAACACCCCCGCCGATGGCCGACGAGTTTCTCGACACCAAGGGACTGAACTGCCCCCTGCCGATCCTGAAGGCGAAGAAGGCGCTGAAGAAGATGGCGTCGGGCGGGCTGCTCGAAGTGCATGCGACCGACCCGGGCGCGACGGCCGATTTCGAGGCCTTCTGCCGCCAGACCGGCTGCGAACTGCTTGAATCCGGCGAGGACGGCGGAGTGTATCGGTTTGTGATCAAAAATGTGTAAAATAACTTATTAACAATGTTTTATATAGATATCTTAAAGAATTAAAATAAGTTTGCGATCAATCGAACACCCTTCGAAATTCCTCGATTGCCACCCCGGACGGAGCGAGGCGACGGTCCAGAGGCCGCCGCCCTGTGCTGCCGGACGGGACCTTACCCGGAACGCTTGAGCGCCGCGCGCAGGTATTTCCGGAACGGCGTCTTCTCGTAGGCCTTTTCCCGCACATAGCGGAACATGATGAGGAACGGCGCCGGCTTCAGATAGCCGGGCATCCGGGCGATTTCGAGCGCCTTGCCGGTCTTGCCTTCGGTCGCCCCGACCGTGGCCGGCAGGAACTGGATCGTCGGCGTGAAGCGGACGCCATAGCGGCGCGCCAGCTTCTTTTCCGACATTTCCGCGCCGTCGAAATCCGTCACCGGCCGGGCGCCCCAGATATCGAGTTGCAGGACGACGAAGTTATCCAGGAGATACTTGCGGATCGCCGGGTCGACGAAATTGACCTGGTGCAGTTCCTTGCAATAGGGGCAGCCCTTCTGCTCCCACAGGATGACCAGGCGCTTGCCGGCGTCGGCGGATTCCTGGAGGTCTTCCCGGAGGTCGAGGAAGCTCTGGAGGAACCAGTCCTGGTGATACAGGCCGTCGCCGCCGACCTTGACCTCGCCGGCCCGGGCCGCGGCGCCCAGCGCGAAGACGATTGCTACGGCCGCTATCAGCGTGCGCATGACGTTCGCTCCTAGGATTGCGGCCGTGTCAGCTTGTCCAGGCGGAACGGGTCGCCGCCCTTGTCGTGGATGGCGCGGAACTTGGTCAGCAGGTAGCGCTGGAAGCTGTCCTTCTTGTAGCCCTCGTCCCTGACGAATTCCATGTAGGTGAGGAAATGCGCCGGTTTCAGGTAGCCCGGCATGCGCGCGACCTCCGCCTCAAGGCCCGACTTGCCTTCGACCTCGGCGACCGTCGGCGGGAAGAAATTGACGGTCGGGGTGAAGTTCACCCGCCAGCGCCGGGCGAGCGCCTTCTCTTCCATCGCCTTGCCGTCGAAATCCGTCGCTTCGCGCGAGCCCCACATGTTGAGCTGCACGACCAGGAAATGCTTGCGGATGTAGTCGTTGATCTCCTGCAGCGCGAGGTTGCGCTTGTGCATTTCCAGGCAATAGGGGCAGCCCTTCTGCTCCCAGATCACCATGAGGCGCTTGCCGCCGCCCGCGGCTTCCGCCAGGTCTTCCCTCATGTCGAGGAATCCCTGGTGGAACCAGGGCTGGGTGTGCAGGCCGTTTTCGTCCACGGCCGCGCGGTAGCCCGGCACCCAGTCCGGGTTGCTCGCCCGCGCCGGGCCGGCCAGTCCGCCCGCCCCAAGCGCAACCGCTGCCGCACCGCTGCCGATCAGGAACCGTCGCCGCTCGATCATTGCCCCAACTCCCCTCTTTGCCCGGATCGGGAAGTCTATCATATTCGCAGGCGTGAATGTAATATCCGATGCGCCTGTACGACGAAGATAGTTCCGAAGCGACAGATGAGAAAGATACTCTGCCCGATGCTGGCGTTGCTTGTGGCGGCGATGGCGGCAACGCAGGCCGCCGCCGAGCCGGTCCGGCTGAAGGACGGCGAGCGCATCCTGCTCGGCAACCTGTCGGTTCCGGACGGCGCGGCGCTGGCGCAGGGCGCCGTTCTGATGGTTCACGGCAGCATGGCCCATCTGGGGCAGGAAACCATCGCCGGGGTTCAGCAGGCGCTCGCCGAGCGAGAAATTCCAACGCTCGCCATCACCCTGTCGCTCGGCGAATCGGCCCGCACCGGCATGTTTCCGTGCGACCGGGTGCACCGGCACAAGCACAGCAACGCCGTCCGGGAGATCGGCCTGTGGCGCGATTGGCTGAGCCGGCAGGGCGCCGGGAAAATCGCCATGTTCGGGCATTCGCGGGGCGGCAACCAGATCGTCGCCTACGCGCGCACGGCTCCGCAGGGCGCGCTTGCCGCTGCGGTCGCCCTGGCGCCGGCGACCTGGAGCGCCGAACGCGCCGACGCAACCTATCGCCGGCGCCACAAGCGCGACCGGCTGGCCGACGTGAAGGCGGCCGCCGCAAGAGGCGAGGCGCTGCTCAGGGAGCACCCGTTCCTCTCCTGCCCGAGCGCGACGGTGGCGGCCAGCAGCTTCGTCGACTACCACCGCAACGATCCCGGCCGCGACACGCCCGCCCTGCTCAACGGCTATCACGGCGCGCCGCTGCTCGTGCTGGCCGGGCGCGAGGACAAGGTGGTGCCCGACCTGATCGCGAAAATGGCGGCGGTGAAGAACCCGCGCGTCGCCTTCGCGGTCATCGACGATGCCGATCACATGTTCCTGGATTTTTATGCCGAGGACGTCGCCGACCGGATGGCGGAGTTCCTCAAGGACAAATACTGATGCGCATCCTGCTTCTCTGCCTGACTTTGATACTGCCGGCCGGTCCGGCGGCAGCGGATGGCCTGCAGGACTTTCACGACAGGGCCGGCGCGGCGATGAAGCATGTGCGGCTTGCGCAATTCTACCTGCGCACCGGCAATCTTGCAGTCGCCGGCGCCGAACTGGACGAAGCGACCGAAAAATGGGCGGCGATAACCGCGGCTTTTGCTGCGAAACCGCCCGGCAAACTGGCCGAAGACAGCGCCTTCCGGGCCGATATCGAGGCCGTGGCCGGCGCGCTGGCGGCCGCGCTCGACGCGGTGGACCGGGACGAGCGCGACGCCGCGGTCGCGCAACTGAAACCCGTTGCCGGCCGCCTCGCCGCCCTGCGCAAGCGCAATGGCCTGTGGATCTTCAGCGACTGCGTCGCCGCCATGAACCGCGCGATGGATGCCGCGTTCGTCTATCGCCGGAAGCCGCCGGACTTTGCCGATGCCGCCCAGGTCGCGGAACTGGACAAGCGTTTCGCCGCGCTGGCGCACTGGTACAAGCGCTGCTTCCGCGAGGCCGGCCCGCGCCAACGCGCCGATCCCGCGTTCGAACGGTTGTTTCCCGGCAGCCTGGAAAGCATCGAGCGCCTGATTCGCGCGGCGAAGGACAAGAGCGCGCTCCGCGTCATCAACAATCTGCGCGAGCTGCGCTCCTTCGATCGGCTGATCTGGCTGTATCTGGGATAGCAGGCGCCCCGCCCTTCGATACGCCGCCTCCGGCGGCTACTCAGGGTGAGGGGGAAGGAGAGTGAGCTCGTACACACCCTCATCCCGAGTAGCCCCGGATTCAATCCGGGGCGTATCGAGGGGCGGCCCCCTACCCCGCCAGCTTGGCCAAGCCCGGAAAGGCCTCCTGGATCCAGAAGCCGATCTCGTTCAGCGAGCCGGTGATGAACAGGATGCCGGTGAGGACGAGAAAGACGCCCAGCGTGCGCTCGACCCACGGGATGAAGCGCCGGAACCGCTTCATGAAACGCAGGAAGGCCCCGGCGAACAGGGCGGCGACCAGGAACGGCACGCCGATCCCCAGCGCGTAGACGCCGAGCAGGAAGCCGCCTTCCAGCGCGGTTTCCCGGCCCGCCGCCATCATCAGAATGCCGGTGAGCACCGGGCCGACGCAGGGCGTCCAGCCGAACGCGAAGGCGAGCCCGATGACATAGCCGCCGGCCGCGCCCGCCGGCTTGCGACCGATCTGGAAGCGCGCTTCGCGGAACAGGAAGCCGATCCGGAAAACGCCGATGAAATGCAGGCCCAGGACGATGATCAGGATGCCGGCGACGGTCGCGAGAATATCGATATTGTCGCCGACGAAGCGCCCGATGGCCGAGGCCGCCAGGCCCATCGCGACGAACACGGTCGTGAACCCCAGAACGAAAAAGAATGCGGCGCGGAAGACTTTCAGCGCCTTCGCCCGGTCGGTCCGCCCTTCCACCTCGATCTGGTCGAGCGTGATGCCGCCGAGATAGGCGAGATAGGGCGGCACGATGGGCAGGATGCAGGGCGACAGGAAGGTCAGGATGCCGGCCAGCAGGACGCCCGGATAGCTGATGTCCTCCAGCACGGCCGGCTCAGGCGCCGCTGACGCGTATCTTGCCGCGCGCGGGCTGCGCGATGACCTTCTTGCGGCCGATATAGCCGGCGACGACGTCCCAGATCGGCGGGCCCTCGGTATCCGGATTGACCGAGGCCCAGCCGGCCACCGTGTATTCCTTCGCCGGATCGATCGGCGCGCCGTTGCGCATCAGCGTCATGTTGGAAATGCGGTGGCCGATCTTTTGGCCGACGTCGATGTCGTAGTTCAGCCCGCCGACGCGCACCATGTCCCCGCCCTGCTGATAGTAGGGATCGGGGTTGAAGATGTTGTCGGCGACGTCTTCCAGCACGGTCTTGAGGAACGCGCCGGTGAACTTGATCCGGTAGGCCGCCGGATAGGTGATCGCCGTCTGGTTGTAGACATCGTTCATGGAGATGTCCTGCCCGGGCAGCAGGGACGCGCCCCAGCGGAAGCCCGGCGACAGCGAAATCTCGGCATCCCGCTCTTCGAGCAGGGCGTTACAGATCAGGTCGTCGAAGGTGCCGTTGAAGTTGCCGCGGCGGTAGAGCAGCGTGTCGGTCCGGCCGATCACCTTTTCCGTCACCGCCCGGTGCGGCGCGCGCAATCCGTCGAGCAGCGCCTTCATCTTCGGGTCCGGCGCGATGGCGTCGCTGAACAGCGGGGTCAGCCGGTAGCGGAAATCCGCGACCCTGCGGTTCTTCACCTCCAGATCGAGCCGCGACAGGAACTTGCCGTGGGAGCCCGAGGCAATGAGCAGCGTATCCCGGACCCGCACCGCCTCGGGCAGCGCATCATGGGTATGGCCGGTCAGGATGACGTCGATCCCGTCGACCCGCGAGGCCAGCTTGCGGTCGACATCGAAGCCGTTATGGCTCAGCAGAACGACCAGATCGGCTTTCTTCCGGGCCGCACCCACGGCTTTGCGGATTTCCTTCTCGCGGATGCCGAACGACCAGGTTTCCATCAGGTGGCGGGGGTTGGCGATCGGCGTGAAGGGGAAAGCCTGGCCGATGACGGCGATGGTGAGCCCGCCGCGCTCGAAATAGTGCGTGCTTTCGAAAACGCCCTCGTTCCATTCCGTGTCGCGGACATTGCCGGCCAGGAACGGAAATTTGAGCTCGTCCTCGACGATCTCGGTCACCCTGTCGGACCCGTAGGTGAATTCCCAGTGCGCCGTCATGACGTCGACGCCCAGCGCGTTCATGGCCGCGACCATGCTGCCGCCCCGCGACTTCAGCGCGATATAGTCGCCCTGCCAGGTATCGCCGCCGTCGAGCAGCAACGTCCGGCCCGGCCGCTCGGCGCGGACGGCGTTGACGGCCGTCGCCATGCGGTCGAGCCCGCCGAGCCGGCCGTAGGACGCCGCGAGCCGGGCGAAATCGACGTTCGACAGGGCATAGGCTTCGGCGCTGCCCGGCTTCAGCCCGTATTTCTTCAACAGCGCCGCGCCGGTGATATGCGGCGGCAGGCCCCTGACCGCGCCAACGCCGAGATTGACCGACGGCTCGCGGAAATAGAGCGGCGAGAGCTGGGCATGGATATCGGTGAAATGGAGCAGGGTGACCTGCCCGACCGGCGCGAAGGCGAGCAGCTTTTCCTGCGTCAGCTTCTGTTGCGCGGCCAGCCGGCCGAGGGCGCCCGAGCCCACCAGCAGGGCGGCTGCGGCGCCGGCCGTGGCGAAATCGCGGCGGCTGATCATGGGGCTGCCTCGCTCCGAACGGCCATGTCCGACCTCCTAACGGAAAGGGGCGGCCGGCCAACCGGCCCGGCCGCCCCTCAACGGCGTATCGCTGGCGCCTACTGGCGGACCGACGGCGTCTCGACCTTCAGGCCCAAACCGCGCCACGCCAGGTACAACTCGAGATTGGTGTATTCCGGCGAACCCCGCTTGTAGGGAATCGCCCGGATATTGTTGTTGCAGCCGCGGAAACGGCGGTGCAGCGAGCCCAGCTTCTGCCATTTCAGGCGGTAGGTCGGGAAGCCGTTGGAGTGACCCTGGCTCAGGAAATCGGCACGAATGTACTGGCCGAAATTCGCCTGGTGGCAGTGCTTGCAGGCGAGATCGAACTGGCCGCGGCGCTCATGGTAGAAGTCTTTACCAGCCTCGAAGAACGACCGCGCCGGCCCGTCGATCGAAACGTTGACCGGCATGCCGCGCGATTGCAGGCCGATATAGGCGGCCATGCCGAGCATCTTGTCGGATTCCCACTTCCACGTCTTGGCCTTCATGTAGTTCTTGCGGCAGTGGTTCACCTGGTGCTGGACCGCTATCAGCTTCTTGTCCCTGGCGGAATAGATCGGGTAGCGGGCCGAAACGCCCTTCATGCTCTTCTCGGCCGTTTCGTGGCAACTGGCACAGGCCTTGCCGGCCTTGCCGTCGACTTTCGTCCATTCGATTTCGGCCGTTTCGACCCACAGGAAGGCCGGATTTTCGAAATCGTCGTCCTGCAACGCCCGGGTCTTCGGGGTTCGGAACCAGTAGCCGGAGACCAGATAATCGAGCGGGCTGCCCTCCGGCGGCTTGACGTGGTTTTCCTTCCGCTCCCACGGCTGAAGCGGTTTGTCGTCGGCCGCGACGACGGACACGGCGCCGATGGCGAACGCCGCGAGGGCGGCTGCAGCGATCAATTTTCGCAACATGTAGGTTTCCTGCCAGTTGTCGTTGTCGGGCGGGATTCGGGAAGCGCCGTCAGGCCACCGTGAATTTCGCCGATTTGGTGAAGGTCTTGCCGCCGTCTTCCGTCCAGACGAAGTCGATCTTCCCGCTCTTCTCCGGGCTGATCGCGAACGAAAGATACGGGTTGGAGGAGACCGCCGGATGCAGGGCGGCCTTGAACACGGTCTTGCCGTCGATCTTCGCTTCGAAGCTGTTGATGATCTTGCGCGGGATCAGCTTGCCGGTCTTCTTGTTGCGGCGCACGCCGGTTTCCATCTTGTGCGCGATCAGCGTCTTGACGGTAACCGTGTCGCCCTTCTTGATCTTGCGCGGAACGCGCACTCGGGGTCGTGACATGGTTCGATTCCTCTGTGTCCCGATGTCTGTCCTGAAGGTGTCGGTCCTGCCGGTGCGAAGGGCGGTCAGCCGCCGCAGCCGCCGATCGTCACCTTCACCAGGCGCTGGCCCATATAGACCTTGCCGTCGGCCATCTCGGCGAGGGCGATGATGTTCTGGGTCTTGGCCATGCGCATGCGGAACGCGCCGCGGGCGGCACCGCTTTGCTCGGAGAACCAGAAATTCGCAACCTCGGGGCGCGGATTGCCCTCGGCGAAGATGTGCACGGCCTTGACCAGGTCGCCGCCGGCCATCTTGCTCTCGACCTCGAAGCCGATCGGCACGGTGTTGCCGTTCTCGGCGATTTCCGGGCCGTCGATCGACACCCTGCCCTCGATCGGCTTGCGGTCGCCGATCGCCTTCTTGATCGCCTCTGCGGTCAGCGCCTTGTCGGCCAGCGCGATGCCCGGCGTGAACTGGGCGGCGGCAAAGGCCGCGCCGCCGGCGCCGGCGGCGATCAGGAAACTGCGGCGATGGACGCCGCCGGATACATCTGTCTGTGACATGGCTCCTGTCCTGTTACGTTGCTGGGCCGGTGCGCGGCGGTCGGCCGGCACGGCCGGCTAGTCCTTTTCCTCGTCCTTGAGCGTCAGGAGGTAGGCGACGATGTCCTCGACCTGCTGGGCGCTCAGCATCGTCGTGCCGACGAACGCCTTGCGCACCCGGTGAAATCCGTCCGCCTTGTAGAAAGCCGGCATCATCGTGTCTTCGTTGATGACCTTGGGATCGACGATGAGCATCCGGAGCTGCCCGGCCTCGTAGCGCGACGCGACGCCGACCAGGGACGGCCCGACCTCCCCCATATAGGGCTGGTCGACCGGCATGACATGGCAGGCGATGCAATGGCCGAGCCGGCCGGCAATCGCCCATTTCTTGCCTTTTTTCGGATCGCCCGGCGTGCCGGTCAGCGACGTCGGGATGCTGTCTTCGTCGACGATCTCGTATTTGACAACCGGAGCCTTGCTTTTGGAGAAGGCCGGTTGTGCCACGAACGGGACTGCCGCAAACGCGACCGCGAAAAGGGTTGCCAAGACACGTCGACCGAACTTCAAAACACTGTCCTCCTGACCGGGACCGGCTGCCGGATTTCACCGGCAGGCCGATGGTCCAAAGGCGAGGCCGTCCGTGCCGAAAATCGGCGCATTTCCGGTGTTGGCCTCGCCGGGATTGCGGTATCATATTCAAACTTTCTAATTTAACAAGCGCGAATCGAAACCGGCGATTCGCCAGCCGTGCCGGCCCGCGAAAGCGGCAGAATTCAAAGGACTCCGATGCCGAAATTTCGCTTCCTGCTCCTTGTCGCAGCGGCCGCCGCGGGCCTCCTTGCCGCCACGCCCGGGCCGGCGCGCGCGGCCGAGTTGCTGATGTTCGAATCGGCAGCCTGCGAGTGGTGCGAGCGCTGGCACGAGGAGATCGGCCCCGCCTATGGCAAGACGCGCTACGGCCGGGCCGCGCCGCTGCGCCGGATCGATATCGACCGCACGGTCCCGGCGGCCTACCGCGCGGTCCGCGGCATCGCCTACACACCGACCTTCGTGCTGTGGCACCGGGGCCGGGAGATCGGCCGGCTGGTCGGCTATCCGGGCGAGGATTTCTTCTGGCCGCTGCTGGAGCGGCTGCTCGACAAGCTGCCGGCGGCGCAGGCCGATCCGGCGCGCCGCACGAAAGGATGACCATGTTCATGCTGAAAGATGGTATCGCACGCATGGCCGCCGCTGCGCTTTCCCTGGCGCTGATGTCCGCAACCCCCGCCGGCGCGGAGGAAAAGCCGCTGGCGACTTTCAAGGTGATGACGCCGAAGACGGCGCTGGCGCTGGCGCAGGCGACGCTCGAAGCCTGCCGCAAGGGCGGCTATCAGGTCGCGGTTGTGGTCACCGACCGGTTCGGTGGCATCCAGGTGGCACTGCGCGACCGGCTGGCCGGCGCCCATACCGTCGAGACCGCGCGGCGCAAGGCCTGGTCGGCGGTGTCCTTCCGCACCGATACATGGGAGATATACGGGCTGATCAAGGACGGTACGATCAATCCCGGCATCCGCCAGATCGGCCAGGCATTGTTCGTCGGCGGCGGCGTCCAGGTCACGGCGGCGGGCTCGATCGTCGGCGGCGTCGGCGTGTCCGGCGCGCCCGGCGGCAAACTCGATCACGATTGCGCCGTCGAGGGCATCGAGGCGATACAGGACATTCTAGAATTCTAGCTGCCCCGCGGCCGGTGCCGCTTCTTCAATATCGATCCACACTGGAGACCGAACGATGAAACTGCTCGCTTCCACGATTGCGCTTTGCTTGATGCTGGCATTGACGCCGCTGTCCCAGACGCCGGCCCAGGCCCAGGCGAAGGTTCACAAGGTGGCGATTCACGTCGACGACCGGGACACCATGCGGATGAACATGGCGCTGAACAATGCGCAGAACATCCGCAAATACTATGCCGCGAAGGGCGAGAAGGTGATGATCGAGATCGTTGCCTACGGCCCGGGCCTGCACATGCTGCGCGCCGATACCTCGCCGGTGAAGAGCCGGATCGCGGCGATGAGCCTGGCCGACCCGGACCTGCGCTTCTCGGCCTGCGGCAACACCCACCGCAAGATGAGCAAGAAGGCCGGCAAACCGGTCACGCTGGTCGCCGAGGCCAAGAAGGTGCCGTCAGGCGTCGTGCGCCTGATGGAACTGCAGGAGCAGGGCTGGAGCTATATCCGGCCGTAGCGTCCGGAACGCAGTTCGGACTTCCCGGCCCGGCCGGTGCGGAGTGGCTCCGGCGGCACCTGCCGCCGGCGCCTCCGCCGGCCGGGCGGTGACGTGTCTTCAGGCCGTCAGCGCGCAAATGTTACAAAATCTTGATGATATTTTGGTCGCACCACAAAATCTTGTTGACAAATTTTCCTGTCACCGATATGCAGGCGCCGCACAGGTGCGATAGACGCGGACATTCCCTGGCACAGCAAACCCGGCTGCACTCCGGTGCGGCCGGGTTTTGTTTTGGCCCGATGGCGGTATGGGCGGCGGTTATCGTGCGGGCCGAAGTCGCGGGCGCCGGGGCACGATTTCCGGGGCCCAAACGCAAAGAAGGCGCCAGGTGCTTCGACGCGGACGTCCCAGCCTGGCTCCGAAGAGCCCCCTGACACCTTCTCTGCGGGCCTGCCCCGAAGGGCTTCCCACATGGTCCCGGCCCGAGGGCCTGGACCGCGGGCTCGCCCTTGCGGGCCGCCCTGCCGTTCCGCGTTCCCGAAGGCCCGCTTCCCGGCCGCCGGCTCGCCCGAAGGCTCCCCGGCTCCCGACCTCGACGACCGAAGCCGCCTGGCCGTTCCGCCTTCGATCCTTTCCCCGAAGGGTCCGGCTCTCCGGCTCGTGCGTCTTCCGCCCGAAGGCTTCCGACGCCCCGCGACCTGCTTCCTTGCGGTTGCCCATCGCGTGACTGGATACTGCTTCGCTCCCCGCCGTCTGGCAATAGAAAATTGCGCCGGATCTTCGAAATTTCGGTGGATAACCAAAGAGTTAGCGGACAAATGCCGACAATTTTTTCCACAATTCGACGCGGCTGCCGCGCATTTCCGCGGATTCGGGTTGTGGATAAAGTTATCCCCAAGAAATTTGCATCGGGACGAAAACAGCGGCGGCGCGCGCGCCGGGGAGCCGGCCCGCAGGGCCCATCCGGCCCGTCACATGCCGTATCGATTCACGAGAGCGCGCGCGTAGAGCGGATGGTGCAGGCTCCGCACTTCGTGTTCGAGGTCGAACAGCGTTTCCGCCGCGCCCGGCTCGACGATCTCGGCGAAGCGATACTGGCTGGGATTGTCCTCGGCGGTGACCAGGCCGCGTTCGGCCAGGGCGCGGTACGGGCCGGAGAAATCGGCGGCGTAGACCGCGACATGGTGCCCGTCATATGCGGCGGCCGGCGCGCCGCTCTCCCGAAACACGAAATGCTGACCCGGCCCCACCGTAACGCGTGCGCAGCCGGTGCCGGCCTCGGCAGGCGCGCCCATGACCGCGCGGTAGAAGTCCGCAATGCCCGCCGCCGTCCCTTCGGCGACCGGCATTTCGAGATAGGGGATGCCCAGCGGCCCGTCATGGCCGCCGCCTGCCCCGTGCGCCCGGAAACGGTTGCCCCACGGGCAGGTCAACGCGACGTGGCCGCTCTCGCGGCGCCACGAGAAGTGCGTGCCGCCGAGCCGTGAAGCGACGCTGCGCAGCCGGGCCTCGAGCGCGTCCAGATCCGGCAGCACGAGGCCGATCGTCCCCCGGAAACGCTGCGGTTGGCCTTTCGGCAGATGGAACTGCTGGCGGCCGGCGTTGATCCACATATTGTTGCTGCCGACCGTCATATGCGGGTCGCGGGTCAGCCCCAATCCGGCGACGTAGAAATCCGTCGCCGTCTCCTGGTCCGGGACCGTCAGGTTGACATGCTCGAAAAAAACGATGTTGCCGACGTCCTGGGACGCGGGATCGAAGCGCATTTGCGGCTCCTCGCTATCGCGCGCCGCCCGTGCCGTTCAGGGCCGGCCGCCGCGACAGGCCCTTACGGCACGGTGGCGATCCGGCTGAAATCCGTCGACACGATATGGGCGAACAGGGTCGCCAGGTCCGCTGTACCGAAGAACAGCACCGAATAGCGGTCCGCGACGAAAGTGGCGGCGGTGTATTCGCCCCGGATCTTCACGATTGCGAACCGCTGGCCGGCAATCTCCCGGAATTCGCCCTTTCTCGCCCGGACCACGTCGGGGTCCATGAAGGTCGCCTTGCGTTTCTTCAGCGACTCCGGCGTTTCGCTGCGCACCACGATCGCGATGATCGGCTTGCCCGCCGCATCCTGATAGACCCGCTGGACCCGAACCTGTCCGGTTTCGCTGTTGTCTTCGATCCGCTCGCGCGCGGTCTGGCCCTCCAGGGGCTCCGGCAGCGCCCCGGCCAGCCTGTCGCCGCGGGTCGGCGCCGCCTCCTTTCCGGATCCGGATTGCGCCTGGGACATCGATTGCGCCGCTGCGACAGCGACCGCGCCGACAACGAGGGCGGCGGCGGCGAGATGCAGGAACAGCAGGCGGACCCGGCGGTGCATGCGGTTTTCCCGGAAACGGTGGATGCGGGGTGCGTTCGGCGGCGGTATAGCATCGCCCCCGGAGCGGCGCCACTGCTGCACGGCGCATCGGGTGCACGGCGCATCGGGCGCGCGGCGACCCGTCTGCTGGCGGCGGCCGGCCTTCCAGTGTAGCAGCGGTTGCCAGCCTCCGACAGGAGCCCGCCCATGATCCCCCGCTACACCCGCCCAGAGATGGCTGCCGTCTGGGAACCGGCCAACCGCTTTCGCATCTGGTTCGAGATCGAAGCCCACGCCTGCGACGCGCTGGAGGAACTCGGCGCGATACCTGCCGGCACCGCGGCGGCCGTGTGGCGCAAGGGCGACAGGCCCTACACGGCCGAGCGCATCGCCCGCATCGACGCCATCGAGGCCGAGGTCAGGCACGACGTCATCGCCTTCCTGACCGAGCTGGCCGAACAGGTCGGCCCCGAAGCCCGCTTCGTCCATCAGGGCCTAACCTCGTCGGACGTGCTCGATACCGGATTCGCCGTCCAGCTCTGCCGGGCAAGCGACCTGCTGCTCGCCGGTCTGGACGGCGTGCTCGCCACCCTCAGGCGCCGGGCCGAAGAGCACAAATACACCCTCACAATGGGCCGGAGCCACGGCATTCACGCGGAGCCGACCACCTTCGGCGTCAAGCTGGCCGGCCACCATGCCGAGTTCGCCCGCTGCAGGGCGCGGCTGGAGGCGACGCGGGCAGAGGTCGCGACCTGCGCAATTTCCGGCGCCGTCGGCACCTTCGCCACGGTGGAGCCGCGGGTCGAGGCCCATGTCGCGGAACAGCTTGGCCTGACGCCCGAGCCGGTCTCGACCCAGATCGTCCCGCGCGACCGTCACGCCATGTATTTCGCCACACTCGGGGTGATTGCCGGCGCGATCGAGCGGCTGGCCGTGGAGATTCGCCATCTGCAGCGCACCGAAGTGCGCGAGGCGGAAGAGTTCTTCTCCGAGGGCCAGAAAGGCTCTTCGGCCATGCCGCACAAGCGCAATCCGGTGCTGACCGAGAATCTGACCGGCCAGGCCCGGCTGATCCGCGGCATGGTCCTGCCGGCGATGGAAAACGCCGCCCTGTGGCATGAGCGCGACATCTCCCACAGCTCGGTCGAACGGCAGATCGCCCCCGACGCGACGGTCGCGCTCGACTTTTCACTGGCCCGGCTGACCGGCGTCGTCGAAAAGCTGGTTGTCTACCCGGAGCGCATGCAGGCCAACGTCGACGCCCTGGGCGGCCTGCACAATTCCCAGCGCGTCCTGCTCGCGCTCACCCAGGCCGGCATGAGCCGGGAAGACGCCTACCGCGCCGTCCAGCGCAACGCCATGACGGTCTGGCAGGACGGCGGCGACTTCGCCGCTTCGCTCAAGGCCGATGCGGAGATCGCGGCGCATCTGGACGTCGACGCCATCGACGCCCTGTTCGATCCGGCGTTCCATACCAGCCAGGTCGAGACGATCTTCAAGCGCGTATTCGGCGAGTGAAGTCCCATGCCAGCGAAATGAACTGCGGCTCAATCGGCCGGATCGGTGGCAGGCCTGAACGGATCGTCATAGCGCAGCACCGATCCCCGTATTGCACCGATAATCGAGCCGGTTTTCTCCGCGGGCGCGACCGGCGACAGCACCGCCGGCGGCCGACCGTGCTTGGTGATCGTCACCGGCTCGCGATCCTCGCACATTTGCTCGATCACATGGATGCATGTTGCCTTGAATTCGGCGGCAGAGATCGATTTCACAGTCTTTCCGCTCCGGATGATTTTGCCTCTCTCTGAACAATTCCGGCAAAATCACCAACCTGATTGGATTCAGCAATACCGCGAGTGCGGCCTCTGCCATCAGAAATTGTGCGTACCGAAAGAAATCTTGCCAAAATTTGCCAAAAACGCTAGTTTCACCCCATGAGCACGATGAACATATCGCTGTCGGAATCCCTCAAAACCTTCGTCGAGGACCAGGTCGCTTCAAGCGGCTACAGTACTTCCAGCGAGTATGTCCGCGAATTAATCCGCAAAGACCGCGACCGGCAGCGCTTGCGCGCGCTCGTCCTCGAAGGCGCCGCTTCGCCGCCGGCCGGTATGGCCGACGAAGACTATTTCGATCACCTTCGCGACAAGATTCGCGAAGCCGGCCAACGGTGAACGGAAAGCCGGTCGTCCTGCGTGAACGCGCACGCGGGGACATCGACGAGGCAATCGGGTATTACCTGGCCGAAGCAGGACCGACCGTTGCGCTCGCGTTTGTCGAAGCACTGGAAGACGCGCGCCGGAGCATCGGCGAACTGCCGACGATCGGATCGCTCCGCTACGCGCATGAACTCGATATCCCGGGCCTGCGCGTCCGGTCGACGGGACGGTATCCGTACCTGATCTTCTATCTGGAAAAAGAGACGGAAATCGAAATCTGGCGCGTCCTACATAGCGCCCGCGATATTCCTGCCAGTATGCTGGAATTGCGCGAGATTTGATCCACGAGGCGCGCAAGACTCAATCCGACGCTGTGGCGGGGATTTGTGCATTGCGAACAAGAATTCGACGGACCGGATTCCTTGGCTGGGTGTTGCGCGCCGATCACGCCGAATTTAGCGTGGATTTCCGCCGCCCCGGCATAGTATCCCGCGCCTTTACCGGCCAACCGCAATCATGCGGCAGACGGCGGGTTCGACGGGCGGCGAAGATGGGGAGGCCCTGCGGATGAAGGACCAGGCGCGCGTTGTCGTCATCGGCGGCGGTGTGGTCGGCGTTTCGACCCTCTATCACCTGGCGAAAAAGGGCTGGACCGATGTCATGCTGCTGGAACGGACGGAACTGACGGCGGGCTCGACCTGGCACGCCGCCGGCCTGCTGCCGCTGTTCAACATGAGCTATTCGGTCGGCCAGCTGCACCAGTACTCGGTCAACCTGTACAAGACGCTGGAGGCGGAGACCGGCCAGGACGTCAGCTTCCACGTCAACGGCAACCTGCGCCTCGCGACCAACCGCGACCGCATGGACGAATACCGCCTCTACCAGTGCACGGCGGAGACCATCGGCGTCGAATGCGAGATCGTCGACGTCGAACGGATCAAAAAGCTCTGGCCGCTGATCAATGCGGAGGGGCTGGTCGGCGCTCTGTGGCACCCGACCGACGGCCACATCGCACCGGTCGACGTCACGATGGCGCTCGCCAGAGGCGCGCGCAACCGCGGCGCGGAGATCCACCAGCACACCACGGTCACCGGCATCGAGCGCGACAACCGCGAGTGGATCGTGAAAACCGACAAGGGCGACATCCGCTGCGAACATGTCGTGAGCGCGACCGGCAACTATGCCCGCACCACCGCCCGCATGGTCGGCCTCGAAATTCCGGCGATCCCGGTGCAGCACCAGTATATCGTGACCGATGTCGATCCCGTGCTGCAGGAGTACAGGGAAGCCGGCAACGCGGAACTCGCCGTGCTCCGGGAATCCGATGCCTCCTACTATTTGCGCGAGGAGCGCATGGGCTGGATCCTCGGCCCCTACGAGCGCCACGCGCCGGCCTGCTTCGTCGACGGCGTGCCGGAGAGTTTCGAGAAGGACCTGTTCCCCGGCGACCTCGACCGGCTCGTGCCCCATGTCGAGGCCGCCATGAACCGGGTGCCGAGCTTCGAGAATGCCGGCATCAAGGACATCGTCAACGGCCCGATCGCCTACACGCCCGACGGCAACCCGATGGTCGGCCCGGCTTTCGGCCTTGAGAATTTCTGGCTTTCCGAGGGCCACAGCTTCGGCATCACCGCGGCCGGCGGCGCCGGCTGGCAGCTCGCAGAGTGGATCGTCGACGGCGAGCCGACGGTCGACATGATCGGCGTCGATCCGCGGCGCTTCGGCGTCGTCTCGAAGAATTTCGCCAAGATCAAGAACGAAGAGGCCTACGAGCACGTCTTCATCAACCACTATCCGATGGAGGAGCGCCTGCTCGGCCGGCCGGCCAAGACGCCGCCCTGCTACGAACGGCTCGACCGGGCCGGCGCGGTCTGGGGCGCGCGTTTCGGCTGGGAGCGGCCTAACTGGTTCGCGCCCGACGACGTCGAACGGAAAGACGATTACTCCTATCGCCGCTCGAACTGGTTCCAGCATGTCGGCAACGAGGTCCGCGCCATGCGCGAGCGGGTCGGCCTGATGGAACTCTCCAGCTTCGCGAAATACCTGGTCGAGGGGCCCGGCGCCCGCGCCTGGCTCGACGGCATGGTGGCCAACAACGTGCCGCGCAAGGTCTCGCGCATGACGCTGGCCCACGCGCTCAACCCGTCAGGCTCTGTGCGCAGCGAGTTCACCATCCTGCGCCTGCCCGACGGCCTGTACGGCGAGCGCTTTTACCTGGTCGGCCCCGGCGCGGCCCACGACATGGACTGGGACATCCTGACCCGCCGGGCGCCGCGCGACGGCTCGGTGTTCCTGCAGGATCTGACGACGCAATACGGCGTCTTCGTGCTCGCCGGCCCGCAGGCGCGCAAGGTGCTGGAGAAGCTGGCCGACGCCGACGTCTCGAACGAGGCCTTCCCGTGGCTCACCGGTCGGGACATCCCGGTCGGCTACTGCCCGGACGTGCGGGCGCTCCGGGTCAACTTCGTCGGCTCTCTGGGCTGGGAGTTGCACCACCCGATCGAATACCAGATCCATCTCTACGATGCGCTGATGGAGGCCGGCGCGGAGTTCGATATCGGCCCGGTCGGCATGCGCGCGATGGATTCGATGCGGCTGGAGAAGAGCTACCGGCTGTTCGGCACCGACCTGAACGCCGAGAACAGCGTCCTCGAGGCCGGGCTGGACCGCTTCGTGCGCTTCGACAAGAACGCCGGTTTCACCGGCCGCGCTGCCCTGCTGGCGCAGAAGGAACAGGGCGTGCCGAACGCCTACCGCACCATCGAGATCGACGCGGACGACGCCGACCCGTTCGGCAACGAGCCGGTCTATGTCGACGGCGAGGTCGCCGGCCGCGGCACCGCCGGCGGCTACGGCCATCATGTCGGCAAGAGCCTGCTGCTCGGCTATGTGCGCAGCGACGCGGCGGAGATCGGTCGGGAATGCGAGGTCCGCGTGCTCGACCAGCGCCGGCCGGCCCGGATCGTCGCCGAAAGCCCCTACGACCCCGACAACGTCGCGCTGCGGTCATAGGCGCAATTTCCTTGACATATAGGTTTTCATGCCCTATCTCTTACCGCAGCGAGCGACCCGTGATGTTGCGGAAAAGAGTGGCCGCGTATGGGTTCATGACAAAACATGACATATCCTGACATTCTCAATTCTGCGAATTCTATCCTTCCCCCTCTTCAGAGGGGGAAGTGGCCGAGCGCAGAGAGGTCGATGGGGGTGCCGTGTCGAATCTACAAGAAGCGCCTTGCGGCGACGCGCGCCACCCCGACCCAATTCTCGTCCGGGCCTCCCCCGCTGAACAGGCGGAGGTATAGCGGGCCATGCGCCGGTCCCGGCTTACATTTCCTGACATATCCTGACACCCAGTCGCCCGGCGCCAGCGCGACGCTACCGGAAGAATATCCGGGCCGCGCGGGAGCGCATGACAGATCATGACATTTCCTGACACCTCTGCTCTCTTTCCATCGTCATCCCGACCGAGCGGAACGAGTGGAGGGATTTCGGCCCGATCCGGGACACGGGCACCCAAATACTGCGACGGGATTCCTCCACTCCGCGTCCTTGCGGCCGCTCCGGTCGGAATGACGGGCGCGGCTGGAGGAAATGTCCGGCGAATCATGACATTTCCTGACATCCCCGTGCAGGGTGCGGAGGCCCGGCCATGAGCGAAGGGCGCGGCAGGAAACGCGGCGGCGGGCGCGCGGGCCGGGCCGGCGGCGGTAGGGAAAGCCGGCGCGCGGCCCGGACGGCGGGTCCGGTCGAACAGTTGCGCGCCATCCAGCGCAACATCCCGAAGGTCGAGCTGCTATCGGCCGAGGGGCTGGAGCTTATCGAGCATAATGCCGACACGATCCTGGAAGAGGTCGGCATCGAGTTTCACGACGATCAGGAATGCCTCGACATGTTCCGGGACGCCGGCGCCGATGTCCGCGAAACACGGGTCCGTTTCCCGCGCGGCCTCGGCCGGCACCTCTGCTCGACGGCGCCGGCGCAATACACCCAGCATGCCCGCAACCCGGAGCGCTCGGTCGAGATCGGCGGCGGCCATACGGTGTTCGCGCCGGTCTACGGCCCGCCCTTCGTGCGCGACCTGGACGGCGGCCGGCGCTATGGCACCATCGAGGATTTCCGCAACTTCGTGAAGCTCGCTTACCTGTCGCCCGCCCTGCACCATTCCGGCGGCACGGTGTGCGAGCCGGTCGACGTGCCGATCAACAAGCGGCACCTCGATATGGTCTACGCCCATATGCGCTGGTCGGACAAACCCTTCATGGGGTCGGTCACCCATCCTGAGCGCGCCGCCGATACGGTCGCCATGGCGAAGATTTTGTTCGGCGACGCCTTCGTCGACGAGAACTGCGTCTGCACCAGCCTGATCAACGCCAACTCGCCCATGGTCTACGACGCGACCATGCTGGGCGCGCTGAAAGCCTATGCGAAAGCCGGGCAGGCGACAGTGGTCAGCCCCTTCATCCTGTCCGGCGCCATGGCGCCCGTGACCGTGGCCGGCGTGATGGCCCAGACGCTGGCCGAGGCGATGGCCGGAATCGCCGTGACCCAGCTGTGCCGGCCGGGCACACCGGTCGTCTTCGGCAGCTTTTCCAGCTCGATCTCGATGCAGTCCGGCGCGCCGACCTTCGGGACTCCGGAACCGGCGCTCGCCCTGTTCGGCCTGGCGGCGCTGGCCCGCCGGCTGAACCTGCCCTTCCGCAACGGCGGTTCGCTCTGCGCGTCGAAGCTGCCCGACGCCCAAGCGGCCTACGAGAGCGCCAACACGCTGATGCCCACGGTATTGGCCGGTGTGAACTTCGTGCTCCACGCCGCCGGCTGGCTGGAGGGCGGGCTGGCCTCGAGCTACGAGAAGCTGATCATGGACGCCGACCAGCTCGCGATGCACCAGGTAATGGCCGGCGGCTACGACCTGTCGGAAAACGGCCAGGCGCTCAGTGCGGTGCGCGAGGTCGGCCCCGGCAGCCACTATCTCGGCTGCCAGCACACCCAGGACAATTTCGAAACCGCCTTCTGGCGCTCCGCCGTCGCCGACAATAACAGCTTCGAGCAATGGCAGAGCGACGGCGCCAAGGACATCGTGGTGCGCGCCAACGAACGCTGGAAGGCGATGCTGGCGAGCTACGAGGCGCCGCCGTTCGACCCGGCGATCGACGAGGCGCTCACCGCATTCATCGCGAAGAAGAAGGAAAGCCTGCCCGACGGGATCGGGTGAGGCGGCGCCCCTCGATACGGCCCTTCGGGCCTACTCGGGATGAGGGATAAAGTGTTCAGGACACTCCATACCCCTCACCCTGAGTAGCCGCGAAGCGGCGTATCGAAGGGCGGGCGCCTTATTTGCGCCGTCGGCGCCCTCTCCGGCCTGAGCCCTCCGCCGCGTCGGCAGCATCCGCCAGCCGCGCGGGCAGGGTGACATGCCGGCTGAGGTGCGGATAGTCGGCGGTCGCGTGGGGGAGCGCCATCGCGTCGACGAAATGGCGCTGGAATTCGGGTTCGACGGCGGTCTCGACCTTTTCGATGCCGCGCACGACCCGCTCGATCTCGTCGCGCGCCGCCTGATCGAGCAGCGCGATCGTGGCCCCGGTGCCGGCGGCGTTGCCGGCCGAGGTCACCTTGTCCAGGGCGCAGTCCGGGATCATGCCCAGGATCATAGCGTATTTCGGTTCGATATGGGTGCCGAAGGCGCCGGCCAGAACGATCCGGTCCGGCGCGGCGATCCTCAGCCGGTCCATCAGCAGCCGGGCGCCGGCATAGAGCGCCGCCTTGGCAAGCTGGATCGCCCGCACGTCGACCTGGTAAATGCGGATGTCGCGCTCGCCGGCCTTGTACAGGCGGTAGCTGAAGGTCCGGTCCTCGGCCTGCAGCCGCCCGGTCCGTCCGCTAAGGCTGCCGTCGATCGTGCCGTCCGGCCGTATCAGGCCGGCGAGATACATCTCGGCCAGCGCCTCGATGATGCCGGAACCGCAGATGCCGGTGACGCCGGTATCGTCCGTCGCCGCATCGAAGCCAGGCTCGTCGGACCACAGGTCGCAGCCGATCACTTTGACCCGCGCCTCCAGGGTTTCGGGATCGATGCGGACCCGCTCGATGGCGCCGGGCGCGGCGCGCTGGCCGCAGACGATCTGGGCGCCCTCGAAGGCCGGCCCTGTCGGCGACGAGGCGGCCAGGATCCGTTCCCTGTTGCCCAGGACGATTTCGGCATTGGTGCCGACGTCGACGATCAGCACGGTATCGTCGGAAAGATAGGGCGTTTCGGAGAGGATCACGCCGGCGGCGTCCGCGCCGACGTGGCCGGCGATGCAGGGCAGAAAATAGACCCGTGCCTCCGGGTTGACGGCCAGCCCGATCTCGGAAGCCCAGAGCGTCTGCGCCCGGTTGGTCGCCAATGCAAACGGCGCGCCGCCCAGCTCGACCGGATCGATGCCCAGCAGCAGATGATGCATGATCGGATTGCCGACGAAGGTCGCATTGAGGATATCCTCGGCCGCAACGCCCGCCTCCGCGGTCGCATCGGCGACCAGCCGGTTCACGGCCTCGCGAACGGCCTCGGTCAATTCGATGTCGCCGCCCGGGTTCATCATGGCGTAGGAGACCCGGCTCATCAGGTCTTCGCCGAAACGGATTTGCGGGTTCATGACCCCGACCGACGCGACGACCTCTCCGGTCGAAAGGTCGGCGAGATGGGCAGCGACGGTCGTCGAGCCGACATCGTAGGCCAGGCCGTAGGCCTTGCCCCGAAACCCCGGCCAGATGGCGATGATCCGCTCCTTGCGGTGAATCGCGACGGTTGCCTTCCAGTCGCCTTCGCGCAGGCTTTTCTGCAGCTTTTGCAGGATCCGCACGTCGCTCTCGAGCTCGCCGAGGCCCCACTGTTCCCGCAGCGCTGCCGCCAGCCGTTCGAAGTCGCCAGTCGGGTGGTGCATGTCGGGCTTCTCGACCTCGACATAGTGCAGGCGGACCGCAGGATTGATCGAGATATCGCGGACTTCCGCCCGCTTCCGGACGACCTGCTTGTGGACCTGGCTGTCCGGGGGCACGTCGATCACCAGATCGCCCTGGACCGTCGCGTGGCAGCCGAGGCGCCGCTCTTCGGCCAGCCCGCGCCGGTCCTTGTAGCGCTGTTCGTTGGCGCTGAAGGCGCTCAGATGGCCGGCCGCGCTTTCGAGCCCGAACTTGGCGAAGCGGCCGGTGCTGATGGTGACTTGGCAGCGCCCGCAGATGCCCCGGCCGCCGCACACGGAATCGAGGTCTACGCCGAGGTCGCGCGCCGCTTGCAGCAGGTTGGTACCGACCGGAAACGTGCCGCGCCTGCCCGACGGCGTGAAGACGACCTTGGCCTCGGCCTCGACCGCCTCGTCCTTCGCGCCGGTCAGCGCTTCAGGCACGGCGGCGGCGGCGCCCTTCCCGGCCGCGGCGGCTTTCGCTCTCGGCGGCGGGATCGCGAAATTTCTTCAGCCAGCGCCGGCAGTCGGGATCGTTGCCGTTCATCACGTCGGCCGCCATCACGGCATCGACCTCGTGGGAATGCAAGGGATTCATGATCGCCGAGGTCATGCCCGAACAGGCGGCCATGCTCAGGAACGCGCCGTTGAGACCGGGCCGGTTCGGCAGGCCGAAGCCGATGTTGGATGCGCCGCAGGTGCTGTTGACGCCCAGTTCGTCGCGCAGCCGGTTCAGGATGTAGAAGACCTGCCGGCCCGCCTGGTTGATCGCGCCGATCGGCATGACCAGCGGATCGACGACGATGTCCTCTTTCGGGATGCCGTGGTCCGCCGCCCTCCGGACGATTTTCTTCGCCACCTGGAAGCGCACGTCCGGATCTTCCGAAATGCCCGATTCGTCGTTGGAAATCGCCACCACGGCGCAGCCGTATCTCTTGACCAGCGGAAGGACGGCCTCCAGCCGCTCCTCCTCGCCGGTTACCGAATTGAGCAGCGGCTTGCCCTGATAGACCGACAGCCCCGCCTCCAGCGCCGCCACGATGGACGAGTCGATCGACAGCGGGACATCGACCAGCGACTGCACCAGCTTGATGCAATCGGCCAGGATCTTCGGCTCGTCCGCCAGCGGCACGCCAGCGTTGACATCCAGCATGTGCGCCCCGGCCTCGACCTGGGCGACGGCGTCGGCCTCGACCCGTCTGTAGTCGCCGCGGCGCAGGTCCTCCATCAAAAGCTTGCGCCCCGTGGGATTGATACGCTCGCCGATGATGCAGAAGGGCCGGTCGAAACCGATCACGACCTCCCGGGTCGCGGAACTGACAACGGTTCGGCTCATGTCGGGCTGGCTCTCAGGTTCGGATGTCTAGCGGGCCGCATCGTCGACGCCGTTCGACCGGACGATCTGTTCGACCCGGTCTTCGGGATACTCCTGTTCGATGCGGCCGGCGGCTTCGGCCGCCGCCGCCTCCAGATCGTCGCCGCAATCGACCGGCGCGCTGCGGCGCCACTGTTCGAGATAGTCGTCGGTGCCGTGCAGCTTGGCGCGGATGGCGGCCCGGTCGATCGCCTTCTCGAACCGCACATCCAGTTGCCGGCGCGCCTTCCTGCGCCCGGCCGAGACGATAATCTGGGCCGGGATGTCGCGCCAGTAAATGATCTGGAGTTTCGCCACGCTTCAGACCCCTGGATCCGGCAGCGGAGCGGCGGCCCGGCTCAGGAACTCTTCCAGTTCGCCGTAGCCGACATAGCGGTAGGCGTAACCGAGGCCCAGCCTTGCCGCCGCCGCCTGCGCCTTGACCTGGAGAGCCGCGTCGCGGGTCTGGGCGATATAGAGGCAGCGGGTGTAATGCCGGAAATAATCGTCCCGCAGCTCGGGATGGCGGTCGAGACCGAGGCCCTCGACGATGAGCCGGTCGAAGTGGCGGACCATGTAGTCGGTCAGGTAAAAGGTGCCCGTTTCCGCTTCGGCAAGCGCGTCGAACGCCGCCTGGCCGGTGTAGAAGGCATAGCAGTGCGGACCTTCGATCCGCTCCACGCCCTCTTCGTCGAGCACCCCGTCGAGCAGTCCGCCGGTGCCGCAGTCGGCGTAGGCGACGAGGATGCGGTCGTAGGCCGCGCGGCATTCGCGGATTTTCTCGCGCACCCGGTCCGGAATCAGCTGCGGCGCATTGTGGAGCCAGGCCGGAAGGCAGGCGACATCGAAAGCGGGAATCGCGTTCATGTCCCGGAAATGCACGATCTCCCGGGCGAGCGCGCCGCAGGCGATCACCACTGTGCCGGCCCGGCGGCGTCCGGCGAGGGTCAGGGCGCTGTCCGGCGCCACGTCCAGCGCCCCGGGCGGCCGGGCGGTGGCGCGCGGTGCCGAACCGCCGCGAATTCGGCCGCTCCTGCCGGTTCTTGCAGTCGGGCGACGCGCCAGCGCAGCCTCCATGGGTCAGTTGATCGTCGCGCCGCCGAGCAGGTTGTGCTTGCGCTTCATGAAATCCTTGGCGATTTCCACGGCAACCGCAGCATCGGGGCAATAGGCGTCGGCGCCCACAGCCTGGGCGAATTCCTCGTTCAGCGGAGCGCCGCCGACCAGAACGGTATAGTCGTCGCGAATGCCCTTCTCTTTCAAGGTTTCGATCACGACCTTCATATAGGGCATCGTCGTCGTCAGCAGCGCCGACATGCCGAGAATATCGGGCTCGTGCTCCTCGATGGCCGCGAGATAATTTTCGACCGGATTGTCGATGCCGATATCGACCACCTCGAAGCCGGCGCCCTCCATCATCATCGACACGAGATTCTTGCCGATATCGTGGATGTCGCCCTTGACGGTGCCGATCACCATCTTGCCGACCCGCGGCGCGCCGGTCTCGGCCAGCAGCGGCCGGAGAATGAACATGCCGGCTTTCATTGCGTTGGCCGATTGCAGCACTTCGGGCACGAAGAGGATGCCGTCGCGGAAATCGATCCCCACGATGCGCATGCCTTCGACCAGCGCCTCGGTCAGGATCGAATAGGGCTGCCATTTTCGCTCGAGCAGGATGTTGACGCCCTCTTCGATCTCTTCCTTGAGACCGTCGTAGAGGTCGTCATGCATCTGCTCGACCAGTTCCTCGTCGTTCAGTTCGCTGAGAACGAGATCGTCGTCGTCGGACATGACGGCACCATCCCTCGGAGCGCTCGGTGGCGCTGGACAACCCGGCCACGCCGGCGGTTGCAATAGCCGCAGAGCGCGACGGCGCGGGAACATGCACACAACCGCCTGCCGCGTCACGCAAAATCGGCGCTGACGCAATGACAATTTCGTGCGTCGCGCTGTCGCTGGCGCCGGGAGGCTGCCCGGAAGCCGCCGGGCCCGCCCTTTGTCCGCTTTTCAGCGTCGGCGCTGCGGTGCTACAGCCGGGCTGTCAGCCACCCGCCATCCCCCTTCAGGAAGGAGTCAATCATGTCCGGAAACCGCTACGACGCGTACGAACGCCTGATATTCGACCGGCCGGCCGATGGCGTGCTGCGGGTCACGATGCACAATCCGGACAACCCGATGAATTCCGTCGATGCGAAGATGCACGAGGAGCTGGTCGCGGTCTGGCCCGACATCGACGCCGACAGGGATGTCGGCGCGGTCATCCTGCGCGGGGCCGGCCGGGCCTATTCGGCGGGCGGCGACTTCGGCATGATCGACGGGATCATCGGCGACCACGGCTACCGCATGCGCGCAATGAAGGAGGCGCGCGACCTCGTCTACAACGTCATCGCCTGTTCCCGGCCGACGATCGCCGCGATGCACGGCGTCGCCGTCGGTGCGGGCCTCGCGGCCGGCATGGTCTGCGACGTCACCATCGCCACGAGGAGCTGCCGCATCATCGACGGCCACACCGCCCTCGGCGTCGCGGCGGGCGATCATGCGGTCATCAGTTGGCCCCTGCTGTGCGGGATGGCCAAGGCAAAATACTATCTGATGACCTGCGAAACGCTGACCGGCGAGGAGGCGGAGCGGATCGGCCTGATCTCGCTGGCGGTCGAGGACGACGCCCTGGAGGCCGAAGCGCTGCGCGTCGCCACGCGACTCGCCGGCGGCGCCCGCACCGCGATCAGCCACACCAAGATGGCGCTCAACAACTGGTACCGCATGAACGGCCCGAGCTTCGACGCCTCGCTGGGCTACGAATTCCTCGCCTGGGACGGCCCGGAGGCGCAGGAAGGCCTCGCCGCGCTCAAGGAGAAGCGCAAGCCGAAATTCGGCAGGATGCCGGTGTAGCGGAAACCTAGATCGGCGCAATCCTCAGGCGAGGCGGCCGGCGCAGCGGCGCGCGCGACATTCGGATTTTAGCCCGGAGTTCGCCACGCACCGGCGGCACTGCGACACCGGCGAAAGTCGGGGAACTCGACGGCGGTCACACCGCCTGCGCCATCCCCTCCGCGCGCTTGCCTTCGCGCTGCCAGAAGTAGGCGGCGAGCAGGCCGAGCAGGCTCCAGGCAGCGAGGCCGGTGCCGAGGGCCCGGGCGGCGAACAGGCCGGCCAATTCCGGCGGCGCCGGGCCGATGAATTCGTCCGGATGCGGCGCGCCGATCAGGTGCGGCGCCAGGATGAGCAGGGCGGCGACGCCCCGGAGCGCCCATCCCCGGCCGAACGCGATCAGGGCGAGGCCGGCCGCCGTCGCGCCGACGGTGCCGAACCACCAGATCTGGCGCGGACCGATCTCCGCCGCGGCCGATCCGGGCAGTTCCGGCGGGATGCCGAACGCCGGGGCGAGCTGAACCGCGAGGAACCCGGCGACGCCCCAGACCAGCCCCTGCCGGACGGCGATCCGGACGCCGCGGTCTTCGGCAAGCGCCATCGCGGCGACCAGCAGGAAGGCGAAGCCGGTATAGGTCAGGGTTGTGAACAGCACGCTCAGCCCGTCGCGCGCCAGGTCGATGCCGGGAACGGCCGCGGCAGCGCCCTCCCCGCCATCGCCGAAGTGGTTCAGCGTCCCGCTCTCATACAGCTCGGCATGCAGCAGCACCGGCTGGACGAAGACCAATTGCAGCAGGGCCGCGACCAACCCCGTCAGAAAGCCAGCGAACAGCGCGCTGACCGCTATGCGGGTAAACATGACTAGTGGCAGGGGAAGCCCATGGCGTGGCGCGAATCGTGCGCAGCGTCATGCAGGGCGGCCGTCTGCACATGGCCGGCCAGCGTGACGATCGCCAGGCCGATGAAGGCGGACAGCGCGATGGCGACAAGTTTCGCCGAAATTCCGGTCCTGCTCTGGGTTTGGGCAGTCATTCACGTCTCCGTCGTAGCACCCGACAACGATTTCTTCCCGGGATTCCTTCCCGGTCGCCCGGCAGGTTTCCTGGCTCACGGTTACCGGCCTGTCTTGCGCTCGCCTTCCCGGCCGTACGTCCAGTGGCTTTCGAGCGCGGCCAACCGTCTACAGTTGCGGGGACAGCTCCGGACTTGATCCGCCGATCGCACCGGATTCCCTTTTAAGCCCCTGCCCTTCGGACGCGGGGCACCAAGCCCGCAAGCATTAGCCCCATGATCCGAATGCCGTCAAGCGTCCGTTCCGGTTCCGAACATCAGGGCCGACGGCCGGCACGTCAGGATGGCCCTGAGCGGCTGTATCGCCGGAACCAGCCTGGCGCTGCCGCGATCCCGGGGCCGGCAACGCTCTCCCGCAACAATGCTTGACGGATTCCGGAGCCGTAATTAGGGTCACTCTTTTTTTTCCGGTGCACCGGCGCCGCCGGGGTGCCGGGGCGCAGGGGTCGGAAATTGGCGGGAACGAGCCATTTCGACACCGAAAACGGGGGCAGCATGAACCAGGGAAAATACGATGGCGGCGCAGCCTGACATCGCGGCGGGCCGGCTCCCGCAAGCGGAATACGCGCGCAATTTCGGCGACATCAAGCCGCCGCTGACGGCGCAGCAGGCGCCGATCGACGCCAGCCGCTGCTACTTCTGCTACGACGCGCCCTGCATTGAGGCCTGCCCGACCGGCATCGACATTCCGAGCTTCATCCGCAAGATCGCCACCGGCAATGACCGGGGCGCCGCGATGGATATCTTGCAGGCCAACATCTTCGGCGGCGCCTGCGCCCGGGTCTGCCCGGTCGAGGAACTGTGCGAGGAGGTCTGCGTGCGCACCGCGCAGGAGGGCAAGCCGGTCAATATCGGCCTGCTCCAGCGCTACGCCACCGACCGGTTCTTCGAGCGCGGCGAGCAGCCCTTCGGGCGCGCGGCGCCGACCGGCAAACGTGTGGCCGTGGTCGGCGGCGGGCCGGCCGGCATCAGTTGCGCCCACGGCCTCGCCCGGCTGGGCCACGAGGTCACGGTCTACGAAGCGCGCGCCAAGGCCGGCGGGCTCAACGAATACGGCATCGCCGCCTACAAGGTGATCGACGATTTCGCCCAGCGGGAGCTGGATTTCATCCTTTCAGTCGGCGGCATAACGCTGGAACTCGACCGGGCGCTCGGCGCAGACATCTCCCTGGCCGGGCTGCGCCGGGATTACGACGCGGTGTTCCTGGCGACCGGCCAGGCCGGCGTGAAGGCGCTGGAGGTCGAGGGACAGGCGCTCGAAGGCGTCCGCCCGGCGATCGACTATATCGCCGAGCTGCGCCAGGCCGGCGACCTGGCGGCGCTGCCCGTCGGGCGCAGGGTCGTCGTGATCGGCGGCGGCAACACGGCGATCGACATCGCCGTCCAGACGAGGCGGCTCGGCGCCGAGGATGTGACCATCTGCTACCGCCGCGGCCCCGAGGAGATGGGCGCGACCTGGCACGAGCAGGAAGTCGCCCAGACCAGCGGCGTCAAAATCAAGCACTGGGTCAGGCCGGCGCGGCTGCACGGCGCGAACGGCCATGTCACCGGCATCGAACTGGAATACACCCGGCTGGATGCGGAAGGCCGGCTGACCGGCACCGGCGACACCGCGACCCTGCCGGCGGACACCGTGTTTACCGCGATCGGCCAGATCCTGATCCCCGATCCGCTGGCCGACGGTTCGAGCGAGCCGCTGGACATCCGCGACGGCCGGATCGTCGTCGACGACGCATGTCAGACCTCGCTGCCCGGCGTGTTCGCCGGCGGCGATTGCATCGACGGACTCGATCTGACGGTGCAGGCGGTGGAAGACGGCAAGATCGCCGCGCGGTCGATCCACCGCTATCTGACCCAATGAGCGGGAGGCACGTACCATGGCCGACCTGAGAACCGACCTGGCCGGAATCACATCGCCCAACCCGTTCTGGCTCGCCTCGGCGCCGCCGACCGACAAATACTACAATGTCGAGCGCGCCTTCAGGGCCGGCTGGGGCGGTGTCGTCTGGAAAACCGTCGGCGAGCCGATCGTCAACACCACGTCGCGCTACGGCGCGGTGGAATACAACGGCTCCCGCATGGCCGGCTTTACCAACATCGAGCTGATCTCCGACCGGCCGATCGAGGTCAATCTGCGCGAGGTCAAGCAGATCAAGCGGGAATGGCCGGACCGGGCGCTGGTCGTCTCCCTCATGGTGCCGTGCGACGAGGAAAGCTGGAAGACCATCCTGGCTGACGTCGAAGACACCGGAGCCGACGGGATCGAACTCAATTTCGGCTGCCCGCATGGCATGTCGGAGCGCGGCATGGGCTCGGCGGTCGGCCAGGTGCCGGACTATGTCGAGATGGTCACGGCCTGGTGCAAGAAGCACACAAGAATGCCCGTCATCGTCAAGCTGACACCCAACATCACCGACATCCGCTACCCCGCCCGCGCCGCGCGCAAGGGCAACGCCGATGCCGTGTCGCTGATCAACACGCTGGCCTCCGTGATCGGCGTCGATCTCGACACGATGGCGCCGCTGCCGCTGGTCAACGGCAAGGGCACCCACGGCGGCTATTGCGGCCCGGCGGTCAAGCCGGTCGCGCTGCGCATGGTCGGCGACCTGGCGCGCGATCCCGAATGCCAAGGCATGGGCATTTCGGGAATCGGCGGCATCTCGACCTGGCGCGACGCGGCGGAATTTCTCTCCATCGGCGCCAGCAACGTCCAGGTCTGCACGGCGGCCATGCATCGCGGATTCAAGATCGTCGAGGACATGATCGACGGCCTGTCGAACTGGATGGACGGGAAAGGCTACCGCACGCTCTCGGACTTCCAGGGCGCCGCGGTGCGCAACTATGTCGAATGGGGCGAGCTCGACATGAACTACGAGATCGTCGCCCGCATCGACCAGGACCTGTGCATCAAGTGCGGCCTGTGCCACGTCACCTGCGAAGACACCTCCCACCAGTCGATCGCCGCGCTCAGGGTCGACGGCGAACGGCGCTACGAGGTGATCGACGAAGAGTGCGTCGGCTGCAACCTCTGCATGTATGTCTGCCCGGTCGACGGCTGCATCACCATGGAGCCGGTCGACAACGGCAAGCCCTATGTCGTCTGGGCCGACGACCCGCGGAACCCGGCCAACCGGGCGCAGGCGGCGGAATAGACCTGCCGGCGGCGGCCCGCCACGCCCTACTCCGCCGCCTCGCGGATCACCGCGACCGGCCGGGCGCGTTCGTGCTTGATCTTCAGCGCCTCGTAATAGGGCGCGAAGGGCGGCCGGTCGATGTAGCGGCCGGCGCCGCGGGTCACGCGCACGTCGCCGTCGTCCCAGACCAGCCGGCCCTGGCTGAAGGTCTTGACGTTGATTCCGGTGACCTCCATGCCCTCGAAGATGTTGTAGTCGACCCGCTGATGGTGGGTCTCGACCGAGATCGACCGGCTGCGCGTCGGATCCCAGACCGCCAGGTCGGCATCCGCCCCGGCGGCGACCACGCCCTTGCGCGGATAGATGTTGAAAATCTTCGCGGCGTTGGTCGAGGTCACGGCGACGAACTCGTTCACGGTCAGCCGGCCGGTGTTGACGCCGTGCTCCCAGAGCACATGCATCCGGTCCTCGATGCCGCCGGTGCCGTTCGGAATCAGCCGGAAATCGTGGCGGCCGGCGGCCTTCTGCGGCGCGCAGAAGCAGCAATGGTCGGTCGCCGTGGTCTGCAGGTTGCCGGCCTGCAACCCCCGCCACAGCGCCGCCTGATGCTCCGGCGAGCGGAAGGGCGGGCTCATGACATAGGCCGCGGCGGTCGCGAAATCCGGATGGCGGTAGACGCTGTCGTCGATCAGCAGATGCCCGGCCAGCACCTCGCCGAACACGCGCTGGCCCTCGTTGCGCGCCCGCGTGATCGCCTCCAGCGCGTCGATGCAGGAGGTGTGGACGACGTAGAGCGGCACGTCGAGCACCTCTGCGATGCGGATCGCCCGGTTGGCGGCCTCGCCCTCGACCTCGGGCGGGCGCGACAGCGGATGGCCCTCCGGCCCGGTCACGCCCTGGTCGTACAGCTCCTGCTGGAGATGGTAGACCAGCTCGCCGTTCTCGGCGTGGACGGTGCAAATGGCACCCAGTTCGCGGGCCCGGCAGAAGCTGTTCACCAGCGTCTCGTCTTCGGCCATGATCGCGTTCTTGTAGGCCATGAAATGCTTGAACGAGTTGACGCCGTGGTTGCGCACCAGCGTGCCCATGTCGGCGCGGACCGTCTCGTCCCACCAGGTGATGGCGACGTGGAAGGTGTAGTCGCTCACCGACTTCTCCGCCCATTCCCGCCACTGGCGGTAGGCGTCCATGATGTTCTGCTGCGGCTCGGGGATCACGAAATCGATGATCGTTGTCGTGCCGCCGACGCAGCCCGCGGTCGTCCCGGTCTCGAAATCCTCGGACGCCACCGTGCCCATGAAAGGCAACTGCATGTGGGTGTGCGGATCGATGCCGCCCGGCATGACGTAACAGCCGCCGGCGTCGACGGTCTCGGCGCCGCCCGGGATTTCCAGGTTCTCGCCGACTGCGGCGATCCTGTCGCCGTCCAGAAGCACGTCGGCGCGGAAGCTGCGGTCCGCATTCATGACGGTTCCGCCCCGGATCAGAGTGGCCATCTCGATTTCTCCCGACGGTACCGCCGACGCGGCCGGATACGGCACGCCCTGCGGCAGGAAAACCCCGATTTTATGCCAATTCGTGCCCCGGCGCCAGTCCGGGCCAGCCGCATTGCGGCTCGATGGCACGATTTCGAGCGATCTCCAGAAAGCGTTCGGTCAAAGGTAACAATGATGAGGATGACGTTCTCGCAACGCGCCCGGGTCCCGCGCCGGCCCCGCCCGGAACATTGGCGCCGCTGCGAACCTCATCCGGAAATCCCCATCCGGAAATCCCTTGACCGCCGGCTACGGGAAAAAGTTATACTGTTGGTATGAAAACAGCCGTATCGATCCCCGACGACATTTTCGAACGCGCCGAACGACTGGCCTCGCAAGGGCGGCGGTCCCGAAGCGAAGTGTACGCCGCCGCGCTCGACGAATATCTCGCGCGCCATGCGCAGGACGAGGTTACCGACGCAATGAACCGCGTATGCGGCGAGGTCGGAAGGAACGACGACGCCTTCCTCGCCGCCGCCGGCAGACGGGTGCTCGCCGACACCGAATGGTGATCCTCCAATGGTGATCTCCCGGGGCGATGTGTGCTGGGCCGAGTTGCCGGAGCCCACAGGTTCGGGGCCGGGCTTCCGCAGGCCGGTGGTCGTCGTCCAGGGCGATGCGCTGAACCGGAGCCGGCTGGCCACGGTGGTCTGCGTTCCGCTGACGAGCAATCTGCGGTGGGCGAACGCGCCGGGAAACGTGCTGTTGACGGCCGCCATGACCGGTCTGCCAAGAGATTCCGTCGCGAACGCGACGCAGCTCGTCGCGCTCGACCGGGCGCTTCTCGAAGAACGCACGGGCCGGATTTCGTCGGCCAAACTCGATCTGCTGCTCGCCGGCATCGACACCGTGCTCGGCCGCTAGGACCGACAGCGGCTTCGGCGGACGGCCGGGATGGTTGGCGATCAAACGAAGCCCTGGATGCCCACCGAAATGAATTGATCTGCATACGGTTCGATGGCTGGATCTGGTCGTTCGTGTCTGATGTCCCCTAACCTGTTGTTAAATTATGAAATTTTTATATACATCCGTTTTCTGGCGGAAAGACAGCCTGTTAGGCTAGATTTGCGCATTGCGCACTTCGCCCGGAAGCGGCGAAGGCCGCAGCATCTCGAAGGAGGCAGGACATGACCACAGTCAGGGCCGGTCTGATCCAGTTCGCGCTCAATACCAGCACCGACGAAAGCCCCGAGACGATCAAGGCCAACATGATCGAGGCGCATCTGCCGCTGATCGACGAGGCGGGCGAAAACGGGGTCCAGGTCCTGTGCCTCCAGGAAGTGTTCAACCAGCCCTATTTCTGCCCGAGCCAGGACGTGAAGTGGTACGCCGCGGTCGAGAGGATCCCCGACGGGCCGACGACCCGGCTGATGCAGGACTATGCGAAAAAGCATTCCATGGTCATCGTCGTGCCGATCTACGAGGAAAAGCAGACCGGCGTCTATTACAACACCGCAGCCGTGATCGACGCCGACGGCAGCTATCTCGGCAAGTACCGCAAGACGCACATCCCCCAGGTCGCCGGCTTCTACGAGAAGTTCTTTTTCAAGCCCGGCACGTCGGGCTGGCCGGTTTTCGAGACCGCCTATTGCAGGCTCGGCGTCTATATCTGCTACGACCGGCACTTCCCGGAAGGCTGGCGCGCGCTCGCGCTCAACGGCGCCGAATATATCGTCAACCCGTCGGCCACCGTCGCCGGGCTCAGCCAGTATCTCTGGAAACTCGAGCAGCCGGCCTCGGCCGTCGCCAACGGGGTCTATATCGGCGCCTGCAACCGGGTCGGCACCGAAGGGCCGTGGAATATCGGGCGCTTCTATGGCTCGTCCTACATCGTCGATCCGCGCGGCGAATTCCTGTGCGAGGCCAGCGAGGACCGGAACGAGCTGATCTGGGCCGACATGGACATGGAGAAGGTGCGCGAGGTGCGCAACCTCTGGCAGTTCTTCCGCGACCGCCGGCCGGAGACCTACGACATCATCTCGAGCGGCGAACACTGACCGGCGGCCGACGCCGGCGCCGCCGGGCCGCGGTCCGGCTTTAGGCCGGGCGCCGGCGATTCGTGTAGTAGGCGCGCACCGCCTCGCGCCGCCGGGCACCGCGCGCAAACTGGCCGGGGTCGTCCGCCGCCGCGCGCCGGGCGCGCGCTGTCAGGTCCGCTTCCAGTTCCGGCAGATCGAACGCGGCAATCCTGCGTTCGGCCACGACCGTGCGCCCGGCGACGATGAGGCCGCGCACGTGTCGGTTGCTTGCCCGGGTAAGCAGGACTTCGGTTTCGTCCAGGCCGTCGGCCAGGCAGTCCGCGCTCATCGCGGCGTAATCGAGAATCGCGATGTCGGCCCGGGCGCCCGGCGCCAGCGCGCCGTAGTCGCCGCTGCCGTCGATGGCGCGGAAACCTTCGCGGAGGGCGGCCTCGAACAGCCTGTCCGGCGGCAGCGCGGGTTCCAGCCCGGCGCCGTTGTGGACCCGCCGGGCCAGCCGCAGGTCACGGAAATAGTCCTGGTCGTCGTCATGGGCGGCGCCATCCAGCCCGAAACCGAAGCGCAGGCCGTGGTGCATGTAGCGGGCGACCGGCGCCAAACCCGAACGCATCCGCAGATTGGACGAGGTGTTGACCGAAACGGTGACGCCGCGCTCGGCCAGCAGAGCGCATTCCGCATCCGTCAGGTGGACGCCGTGCGCGACCGTGAGGCGCGGCGAGAGCAGGCCGATATCGTCGAGAAAGCGCAGAATGCCCTGCCTGTAGGTCGCATCGAGCCACTGGCGCTGGCGCGGCGATTCGAGCAGATGCATGTGGATGCGGCGGTTGTGCAGGGCGGAGGCTTCGGCGATCCGCTCCAGCGTCGCGTCCCGGCACCATTGCGGCCCGACCGGCCCGTACTGGACCTGGAACAGTTCGCTTTCGTGGGCCGCGGCGATCTCCTCGACCTGCTCGACCTGGCGGTGCGCCGGCGCTGCGGCGGCCAGAGCGGCCTCCATCGCCGCCCGGTCAGCGACTTCCAGGTAGGGCAGCAGGTCCCGCTGGTCCCCGTAGATCCACGGGTTGCGGTCGCGCACCGGGCAGGAAAAGGCGACCCGGATGCCGACCTCGGCGGCGGCGCGCGCGACACCCTCCGCCTCGCTCGCCAGGCGGTCGACGGCCAGCGAGTTGTGGCAATGCACGGTCGCGCCGATGCCGGCGAGCGCCATGCGGCCGAAGGCGACGGCCGCTTCGAGCCGCGGGTCGAGCGGCAGCCGCAGGAAAGAGGCGATCCAACATTCCAGGGCGTCGTCGCAACCGCCCATCGCCAGGGGGAGGATGCCGTAGCCATGGTCATGGGCGTTGACCATGGCCGGCAATGCGATCCGGCCGTCGCGCGGCGCGCCATCCGAACCGGAGATGTCCGCAATCCGGCCGTCGGCCATCGTCACCTCGGCGTTGCGCAGCGCCGGACCCTCGCCCGGCGCCGCCAACAGGCGGCCGAAGGACAGGCGCCGGGTCATCGCTCGCCCAACATGGAATCGCCGGGCGTGGAATCGCCCGACAGGAAGGCGAGATCGCGCCCCAGATGCTCCGCCATCACCCGCGCGGCCACCGTCGGGCTGCGCTCGGACGGGGCGAGCAGGCACAGGCGCAACTGCGTCAGCCGCTCGCTCTCCAGCGGCACGGCGACCAGCCTTCCCTCGGCCAGCTCCTCGACGAAACCCAGCCGGGTGTAGAAGGCGATGCCGACGCCGCGCAGCAGCAGGCGTTTGAGCAAGGCCAGCGTGTTGGATGTCAGCACGGGCTTGTGGGCCCGTTTGAACGCGTCGAGGCTGTCACCGAGAAAGCCGCGAATCGAGCCGGTGTTGTCCTGGTAAATCAGCGGGTAGGCGCTGCATTCGTCGAGCGTGACCGAACTGCGGACGGCCAGATCGTGGTCCGGCTTCATGATGGCGTGCAGCGGACAGGGAATATTCTGCAATTCGTGGATGCCGCCGCGCCAGACCGGATCGAAGGTCAGGCCGAGATCGGCGGTGCCCCGCGCGACCGAATGCAAAATCTCGTTCGGATCGCCGGCCGTGACGCGGATCTGCACGGCCGGATGGTCCGCGATGAACCGGGTCAGCGTATCGGGCAGGAAATGCTGGGTCAGGCTGTCCAGGGTGGCGATCGCGACCTCGCCGCTGACCACGCTGCGCAGATTGTTAATTTCACCGTGCAACCGCTTGAAATCGTGCAGGGTTTCGCGCGAATGGCGGAGCATGAGGTGGCCCGCCTCGGTGAGGCGCATGCCGTCCGGATGGCGCTCGAACAGCGGCGTGCCGAAATAGTCCTCGATCTTGAGGATCTGCCGGTTGACCGCGGAGGCCGAGATGTTCAGCCGTTCCGACGCCCGGCGGATCGATCCCTCTTCGGCGACGGCCTCGAAATAGCGCAGCACCGCGGCGTGCATGGCGTCGCGCTCACCCGCCGCCGGTGTCCCAGGCGGCGACGACCGGGTGGTCCTTGTCGGTGCGGAATTCCGGCTCCAGGCCGCCGGGCTTGCCCCAGCCCGTGACCGCATCGCCGAAAAACTCGGCATTGACGGCGGCGAATTCCGCCGATTTCGCGGGGAGTTCGTCATCCGCCCAGATCGCCTCGACCGGGCAGACCGAGACGCACAGGGCGCAATCGACGCATTCGTCGGGCTGGATGTAATACATCCGGCCGCCCTCGTAGATGCAGTCGACCGGACAGACCTGGGTGCAGACGCCGTCCTTCACGTCGATGCAGGTTTCGGCGATCACGAAGGCCATGGCGGTGCTCCGGACGCCGGATCAGCTGCCGGTCCAGACCGGCGCGCGCTTCTCCCGGAAGGCCAGCACGCCCTCGTCCGCATCCCGGCTGCGCAACGCGGCGACCAGAGCCGGCAGCCGGGCGTTGCGGGCTTCGGCCAGGTCCATATGGGCCGTGTCGTAGACCGAGCGCTTGACCGCCTTCAGGCTGAGCGGCGCGCAGGCCAGGATATCGGCGACCCAGGAATCGACCGCAGAATCCAGCTCGTCCGCCGGCACGACCTGATTGATGAGACCGTAGTTCAGCGCGTCGGCCGCACCGATGCGCCGGCCGGTCAGCAGCACGCCGAGCGCCAGCGCCCGCGGAATCAGGCGCGGCAGCGCCACCCGTGCGTCGAGCGGCACCCGGCCGACCCGCGGCTCCGGCAGGCCGAACACGGCGTTTTCCGACGCAACGACGAGATCGCAACCCAGCACCATCTCGAAGCCGCCGCCCAGCGCCGGGCCGTTGACCCGGGCGATCAGCGGAACCGACAGCCGGCCGCCCAGCGCGATGCCGCCGAAGCCCCAGGGATCGGCATCGGCCCAGTATTCGAGGCCCTCGACGCCCTCTTCCTTCATGTCCGCCCCGGCGCAGAATGTCCGGCCCGCGCCGGTCAGGATGGCGCAGCGAATGTCCGGGTCGGCTTCGATCCGGTTCCAGATTTCGCCGAGCGCCGCTTCTGCCGCCCGGTCGATGGCATTCCTGCGGTCCGGCCGGTTCAGGGTAATCCGGGCGACGCCGCCCGACACATCGAAATCGATGCTCACGCCGCCTCTCCCCGACGCAATTCCGCCGTCACTTCTTCCGTATGCTCGCCAAGCTTCGGCGGCGCGTGGCGGACCCGGAACGGCGCCTCCGACATGTCGATCGGCGACGCGACGAGGCGGACCGGCCCGCCAGCGGACGGCGCAAGTTCGACGATCATCTCGTTACAGGCGGTCTGCGGGTCTTCCAGCGCCTCCGGCAGCGACTTGACCGGCGCGCACAGGATGTCGACCGCGCCCAGCCGCTCCAGCCAGTGTCCGGTGCCGTTGCTGCCGAAGCGGTCGCGGAAAATCTTCTGCAGTTCCGGCCGGTGCGCCTTTTGCCGTTCCAGATCGGCATATCGCTCGTCGGCGGACAGGTCCTCGAGGTCGAGCGCCCGGCAGATGTCCTGGAGCGGGTTTTTCTTGAAGGCGCCGACCATGACGATGGCGCCGTCGGTCGTCTCGAACACACCGCACAGCGGCATGGCGGCCCAGTTCAGATCCTGGCCGCGCATCATCCAGGCCGCCGCTTCCTGCATCTGCATGGCGAGCATGGAATTGAACAGCGACACCGCGATCTGCTGCCCCTCGCCGGTCTTCTCCCGCTGCAGCAGCGCCAGCAGGATGCCCTGCACCAGGTGCATCCCGGCGGCGTAGTCGGCGAGCGCGGTCGGGTAGACCGAGAGCGGCAGGGACGGATCGGCGCGCCGGTGCATGACGCCGCTCATCGCTTGGGCCAGCACATCCTGGCCGCCCTTGTGGACATTGGGGCCGTCCAGCCCGTAGCCCGTCCCGACCGCGTAGACGATCCGCGGGTTGACCGCGCGCAGGGCTTCATAGCCGAACCCCATGCGATCCATCACGCCGGGGCGGAAATTGTTGACCACGACATCGGCGGTCTCCGCCAGGCGCAACACGACCTCGCGGTCTTCCGCACGCTTCAGGTTCAGCGCGATGCTGCGCTTGTTCCGGTTCAGGCTGGCGAACACCGGATTGTTGCCGCCGTCCGGATCCTCGCCGACGCTCCAGCGCGACAGGTCGCCGCCTTCGGCGCGCTCGATCTTGATGACGTCGGCGCCGTAGTCGCCGAGCATCTGGGTGCAGCACGGGCCCATCATCACTTGGCTGAAATCGAGCACTCGCACGCCGTCCAGGGGCAGGGGCCGGCCCGCGCCGCGCTGTTCCTGCGCCGGCATCACGCGGCCTCCGGAACCAGGGCGTTGGCCGCCGGCCGGTCTCCGGGATCGGCGCCCTGGGCGCGCATCTGTCTCTGGATGGCCCGCACGTCCACCTCGCGAACGGTGATGCCGCCGCCGAGCGCCTGGGCCGCGGCGATGCCGGCGGCCTCGCCCATCGCCATGCAGGGCGGAATCTCCCGACTCAGTTTCTGCGCCTGGGGCGTTGCCGAATAGTGGCGGCCGGCGACCAGCAACTGCTCCACCCCTTTGGGAAGCATCGCACGGTACGGCGTGTAATAGTCGCGGCCCCGGCAGATGCTGTCGTGAAAATGCACCCGGTCCATCACGTCGCGCTTGGTGACGACATATTCGCCGTCCAGAAGGCGGGTCTGGCGCACGCCGGTCTGCGGCGCGAAATCCACGAAGTAGGCATTGGCAAAGCCGGGGATGTTCTCGCGCGCGAATTCCAGCAGCGCCTTCATCCGGCGCCGGCCCTCGATTTCGGCGCCGGTCAGGTCCCCGACCTTCATCCCGTCGAACCCGACCATGTGCGGGCAGTTGCACCACACGATGCCGGGCAGCGGCGTCTTGAGCCACCAGTATTGCCAGCAGCCGCCGATGATGCGCTTGGCCTGCCGGTCGAGTTCGGCAAAGCGCTCCGGCTCGCCGTACTGGAACCGCTCCGCCTCGTCGGTATCCACGCCGCCGATGCGCGAGACCGTGGTGACGATATAGGCGCCTTCGACATACGCGGCGCTGGCGCTGGCGGCGACGTCGAGATCGCCCGTCGCGTCGATCACCACCGAACCCCGGATCGCCTGGGCGCCCTCCTTGGTCTCGACGATAACGCCGGCGGCCCGGCCGTCCTCGACGATGGCGGACTGGAACCAGCTGTGCAGGCGCAGGTTCACCCCGGCCTCCCGCACCATGTCGAGCGATGCCTGCTTGAAGCCTTCCGGATCGAAGGCGGCGGCGAAGATGACGGGGTGCGGCTTGGTGTGGGTGTGGAAGTCGAACACGCCCCAGCGCGACCACTTGCGCCACATCGCCTCGGTCGCGCGGACGGCGGGATCGCGGTCCGCCTCGGGCGGATACACGCACAGTCCCTTCGCGTGCATCCGGTCGATGATTTCCATGGCCTGGCCGCGCACGGAGATTTCCGTGTCGTTGTGCATGTCGTCGAGCACCAGCACCATGCCGCCCGACGCCAGCCCGCCGAGATAGGGATAGCGCTCCACCAGGGTGACGGAAACGCCGTTGCGCGCGGCCGAAACCGCCGCCGAAACGCCGGCGGGTCCGCCGCCGACGACCACCACGTCGGATGTGGCGACGACGGGCACCGCGGCCTCAGGCCGCTTAACGCTGTCGGAAAGAGTCACGCCGGTTTCTCCGTTTTCGGGTCAGATGACATCGCCCGGTTTCCATTTGAGCACCCGCCGCTCGACGATCGTGGTGACCGTGAAGGCGGCGACCGCCATGCCGGCGCCCAGGATCACCGTGGCGTAGAGCAGGGGTGCGCGGAAATTGTAGGTCGCCTCGATGATCAGGGAGCCGAGCCCGTAGTTCGAGCCGATCCACTCGCCGACGATGGCGCCGATCACAGAGGTCGTGGACGCGATCTTGAGGGCGGCAAACAGGAAAGGCAGCGAACTCTGGAGCCGGATCTTCCACAGCACTTCCGCCTGGTTGGCCGACAGGACCCGCATCAGGTCCAGCATCTGCGGACTGACCGATTTCAGGCCCCGGACCATGTTCACCAGGGTCGGAAAGAAACAGATCAGCGCGGCGATGACAATTTTCGGCTCATAGCCGTTGCCCAGCATCAGCACCAGGATCGGCGCGATGGCGATGATCGGAATGGTGTTGACGAACACCGCGATCGGATAGAAGGCCCGTTCGGCGAGCTGGCTGTGCACGAACCAGACGGCCAGCAACACCGCGATGCCGTTGCCGAGCGCAAATCCGGCCGCCGCCTCCATCGCCGTCGGCCAGAAATTGATCCAGAGGATTTCGCCCTCTTTGGCGAACACCTCCAGCACCTCGACCGGGCTCGGCGCGATATAGGTCGGCACGCTGAAACCGTCGACGATGAGCTGCCACAGCAGCAGCAGGCCGACGGCCGCGACGATGGCCGGTGCGCGGCGGCGCCATTTCTCCATCCGCCTGGCGGGATCGCCCGCAGTTGCGGCGAGCGTTTGCCCGTTGCCGGTGCCGACCGCCTTCATTCCCCGACCTCGAGCAGGCTGCGCAGATGCGAGGTGATCTGCACAAATTCCAGGGTATCGCGGACGCTGAGCTGCCGCGGCTCCGCCAGGCCGATATCGACATAGCCGCGGACCCGGCCGGGCTGGGCCGACAGGACCAGGCATTTGCGCCCGAGAAACGCCGCTTCGGGCACCGAATGGGTGACGAACATGATCGTCGTTCCCGTTTCGCGCCAAATCCGCAGCAATTCCTCGTTCAGCTTGTCCCGCGTGATTTCGTCGAGCGCGCCGAACGGCTCGTCCATCAGGAGAACGCGGGGCTTCTGGACCAGCGCCCGGGCGATCGAAACCCGTTGCTTCATGCCGCCGGACAGTTCGTGCGGCAGGGCATCCTCCCGCCCCTCGAGTCCGACCAGCGCGAGCAACTCTTCCGGTTCCGCATGCCGTTCGAGTTCGACCCCGCCGCGCCGGCCGACCTCCAGCGGCAGCCGCACATTATCGATCGCGCTGCGCCACGGCAGCAGCGTCGAATCCTGAAACACGAAGGCGAAGTCCCGGGCCAGCCGCGACTGCTCGGGCGTGCGGCCGAACACCCGGATTCCGCCCCCGCTGACCGGAACCAGGTCGGCGATAGCCCGCAGAAGGGTGGACTTGCCGCATCCCGAGGGCCCGAGCATGGTGACGAAACCGCCCTCGGGCACCTCGAAATCGACATCGCTCAAGGCGGTGATGCTGCCGTCGTTCCCCTCGAACCGGACGGCGAGGCGGTCGACGGATATCGCCGTCACCGCGCCGGCCAGGGGCGCAACCTCCGCCGCGCCGACGTTCATATCATCCGATCTGTTTTCTCAGCTTCTCGGTGGCCGCCAGGATCTTGCCGGTCATGACGTCGTCCACGCTCGGCGTCGCGCCCTTGAACTGCTTGAGCTTCGCGTAAACGTCGATCTGGGCCTGCCAGTTCGCCTTGTTCATGGCCGCCCAGCCGTCCTTCGCCGTCACCTTGTCGAACGAGAAGCCGAGCACGCCGCCGACCGCCTCCATCTCGCTCGCCTTGTTCAGGTTCTTGTACTCGGCGACCAGGTGATCGACCGCAGCCTCCGGGTTCTTGCGCGCATAGCCCCAGCCCCGTGCGGATCCCGTGAGGAAACGGGTCAGCACGTCGCTGTGCTTGGCGAGCATGTCGTCGGTCGCATAGTAGACGTTGGCATAGAGCTGGATGCCGGCGTCCCACAGCATCATGTCGACCCGGTCCTTGCCGAGAATCTTGAGCGCGTTGGTGTTGGTCATCCAACCGGTCACGGCCGCGACCCGCCCGGTCATCAGCTGGGCCATGTCGCTGCCCATCTTCACGACCTTGACCTTGTCCTCGGCGATGCCGTTCTTCGCCAGCAGCGCGCGCAGCAGAATCACCGCCGTCGGCTGGGTGGCGATGGTCTTGCCGACCATGTCCTTGGGCATGCGGATCGGGTTCTTCTTGAGCGAGAAATAGGTGAACGGGTGCTTCTGGTAGCCGGCCGCGAACGCCTTGACCGGAATCCCCGCCGAGCGCGCCAGCATCAGGGACGGGCTGGAAGACAGATGGCCGACCTGCGCACGGCCGGCAGCGACCGAGGCGACGCCGTCGACCCCGGGGCCGCCCGGCGTGACGTTCAGGTCGATGCCCAGTTCCTTGTAGTAGCCCATGCGCTTGGCAACCACTTCGCCCATGATGCCGTTGCTGGCCAGCCAGCCGAGCTGCATGTTGACCTTGGCCTTGCCGGCAGCAAGCGCCTCCACGCTTATCAGGGACGACATGGCGGCAGTGCCGCCCAGCGCCGCGCCGTATTCCAGAACTTTCCGGCGGCTGACCGAATCTGTCTGTTTTTCATGCATTTCCATGGTGTTTCTCCCCTACGATGGTAGTTTTGAACCCGGCCGAGTCGCGCCGAAGGTGCCTGACGGCGGAACTGTTCCGGCGGTTGCACCGTACCAGCGGGCGGCTCCGAATTTCGTATTGCGCGCCGGGTGCGCGCGATTCCGGCGGTCTGCGCCCTGCCGGCCGGAGGTCCGCACGGCAGAATAGGCGAGCGCGATCGATCTGACCGGCCTGTCGTTCATCGCGACGGCTCCGTCGGGCTACGAGGCATGGCGACCGCTCTCCCGATCCGAGAAATCGAGCGAAGCGTAAATCGATCGGGTGTAATCCAGAAGTGCAAATTTCTGCCTCCCGCGTTGCGTTTTTTGTAACACAAAAGGCAATATTTCCAGAAGCTGCTTGATTCCGCGGTACGGCGAACGTCGGCCCCGTGAGATGGCCGCCCAAGCGGTGTACACGCTTTCGACGGCGGAGCGGCCCTGCCCCTTGTGCGCCCCTTGCGAATTGGGCGCTCCGGTTCGATGATACGGACCTGCCGCCCGCGGGCCTTCGGGATCGCGCCGCTGGCAATCAGGGCTTCATTCCGGAGAATCCATCGATGGAAAATGTCACGGTCGTCGACCATCCTCTGGTCCGGCACAAGCTGTCCCACATGCGGAAGAAGGAAACCGACTCGGCGCGGTTTCGCCTGCTGCTGCGTGAAATTTCGCTGCTGCTCGGCTACGAGGTGACCCGCGACCTGCAGACCGAAGACAGGACGATCGAGACGCCGCTGGCAGAGATGGCCGCGCCGTTGCTCAGCGGCAGGGAGCTCGTGCTGATTTCGATCCTGCGGGCGGGAAACGGCCTGCTCGAAGGGATGCTGGACCTCATTCCCTCGGCGCAGGTCGGCCATGTCGGCCTCTACAGGGATCCGGACACGCTGATGGCCGTGGAATATTATTTCAAGGTGCCCGGGAATCTGGGCGACCGGCCGGTTATCCTGCTCGACCCGATGCTGGCAACCGGCAACTCGGCGGTCGCCGCGGTCGAACGGATCAAGGCGGCCGGCGCCCGGCAGATCAAGTTCCTGTGCCTGCTTTCGGCTCCGGAAGGCATCGAGGCGTTCCACGCCGCGCACCCGGATGTGCCCGTTTTCACCGCCGCTGTCGACGAGCGGCTGAACGATCACGGCTACATCGTCCCCGGCATCGGCGACGCGGGCGACCGGATCTACGGCACCCAATGAACGGGCCAGGTCCGCTCTGCGACGCGGCCCGGCGCAACGGACGGATACAAGCGCCGTCAACAAGCCCGGACCGCGCCTTCGGCTTTGACCAGTGGATTCACACTTTAGGCGCAGCGCACTGAAATCAACGTGCTTTTGCGAAACCGGCAGAAACTTCGTTTCGGACAGCTCCGGCCTTTCTCTACACTTTCCACAATCTGTGCATAACTTTGTTTGGGATCGATCGGCTTTCGATCGGAATCTCCCGTTTTTTCTACCGCATTACTGTACGGTCCTTCTTTTGGCGGCGTGCATACTGAAAGGCGCATTGCATGGAAGGTTCGGGTCCGGTTCCGGCCCGCGGTCTTGATGGAGGCGGTCCGCTTGCGGACGGCCTGCACGAGGGCGCCGCCTTTCGCGTACCGCCGCACAACTACGAGGCGGAGATGGCGCTGCTCGGCGCCCTGCTCGCCAACAACCGGGCCTTCGACCGGGTCGCCGATTTCCTCCAGGCCGAGCATTTCGCCGATGCGCGCCACGGCCGCATCTTCGGGGCCATCCGCAAGCTGGTCGATATGGGCCAGGTCGCCGATCCGATCACGCTCAAGAACCTGTTCGAGAGCGACGGGTCGCTCGACGAGGTCGGCGGCGCGGACTACCTGGCCCGCCTCGCCGCCTCCGTCGTCACGATCATCAACGCCGGCGATTACGGGCGAACCGTCTTCGACCGGCATCTGCGCCGGGCGCTGATCGAGATCGGTTCCGACATCGTCAACGAAGCCTACAATATCGATCTCGACCTGGACGCCTCGGCGCAAATCGAACAGGCCGAGCAGCAACTCTACACCCTGGCGACTGCCGGCGAGACGAGGCGTGACTACAAAACCTTCACTGAGTCCCTTAGAAGCGCGATTGACCGGGCCGAAGCGGCATATCAGCAAGACGGCCAGATCACCGGCATCGCCACCGGCCTTGTGGATCTCGACAAAAAACTGGGCGGACTCCAGCCATCAGAACTGGTGATCCTGGCCTCCCGCCCTTCGATGGGCAAGACCGCCCTTGGCACCAATATCGCGTTCAACGCGGCCAGGGCCTATCGCGAAGAACGGGGCGAAGACGGCCGGCCCGTGCGCACGGACGGCGCGGTGGTCGGCTACTTCTCCCTCGAAATGTCAGCCGAAGAGCTGGCTACCCGGATCCTCGCCGAGCAATCCGGCGTCTCCTCCCACCGGATCAGGCGCGGCGAGGTTTCCGGGGACGAATTTCCGCGCTTCGTGCAGATTGCACAGGAGTTGAGCTACCTGCCGCTCTATATCGACGACAGTGCGGGCCTGACCATCGCGGCCCTGCGCAGCCGCTGCCGCCGGTTGCACCGTCAGCACGGCCTGTCGCTGATCATCGTCGACTACGTCCAGTTGCTGCGCCCGGCGCCGGGGCAGCGGCCGGAAAACCGGGTGCAGGAAGTGTCCGAGATCACCCGGTCGCTGAAGGCTCTGGCCAAGGATCTGAACCTGCCGGTCCTGGCGCTGGCCCAACTCTCGCGCAAGGTCGAGGAGCGCGAGGACAAGCGGCCGCAACTGGCCGATCTGCGCGAATCCGGCTCGATCGAGCAGGACTCCGACGTCGTCATGTTCCTGTATCGGGAACAATATTACCTGGAGCGCCAGCAACCGCCAGCTGATGACCAAAAATACAAGGAATGGGTCGAAAAGGGTGATCGCGCGCTCAATAAGGCGGAAATAATTGTCGCCAAGCAGCGGCACGGTCCGATCGGCAATGTGGAACTGCAATTCAATCCCGATTTGACCAAATTTAGCAATCTCGAAACACGCCACAATGACGAGGCGCGCTGAACCGGTATCCGCCGCGCCGACCGGCGAAGCCGCGGGCGTGCTGACCGTCGACCTGGATGCCCTCGCCGCCAACTGGCGCCTGTTGCGGGACCGGATGGGGGGCTCCGAGGCGGGAAGGGACTGCGCCGCCGTCGTCAAGGCCGACGGCTACGGCCTCGGCGCTGCCCCGGTCGCCCTGCGCCTTGCCGCCGAAGGCTGCACCATCTTTTTCGTCGCCCATGCCGAGGAAGGCGTCGCCCTGCGCGAATGGCTGCCCGAAGCCGAAATCTTCGTGCTGCACGGCCTGCTGCCGGGCGCGGCGGGGCTGCTCGCCCGTCACCGGCTGGCGCCCTGCCTCAACGACACGGGACAGGTGCGCGCCTGGCTCGAACACTGTGCCGAAGCCGAGCCCATGCCGGCGGCCTTGCATGTCGATACCGGCATGACTCGGCTCGGCCTCGATCCGGAAGACCTGGACGCGCTCGATCTCGCCGCCGTAGAGGCCCTGCCCGGCCTGCTCCTGATGAGCCATCTCGCCTGCGCCGACGAACCGGATCATCCTCTGAACTGCCGGCAACTGGCGGCCTTCGCTGAAATCCGGCGGCGCTTCCCCGCCGCACGGGCCAGCCTCGCCAATTCGTCCGGCCTGTTCCTCGGCGCCGACTACCGGTTCGATCTCGGCCGGCCGGGCTACGCCCTTTACGGCGGCAACCCGACGCCCGCGGCCGGCGCAAACCCCATGCGGCCGGTCGTCCGGCTTCAGGCGCCTGTGCTGCAGGTTCGCGAAATCCGGGAGCGCCGCACGGTCGGCTATGGCGCGACCGCCGGAACCGCCCCGCCCGCCCGGATCGCAACCCTTGCGGCCGGCTATGCCGACGGGTATCTCCGCGCCATAAGCAATCGGGGGTCGGTTTTCATCGACGGCCACGCCTGCCCGGTGACAGGACGGGTTTCCATGGATCTGCTGACCGTCGACGTCACCGAGGCCATGCGGAAAGGCAGCGACATCCATCCCGGCGTCCTCATGGACCTGATCGATACCCGGCACACGATCGACGATGTCGCGGCGAACGCCGGCACCATCGGATACGAAATCCTGACCGGCCTCGGCGGCCGTTATCGACGCCGCTATACCGGCGAAGTCGAAGCGGCCCGGCCCGCGCGGAGCGACGGATGAATTTTCTGGCGCCGATCGGCCGTGTCTTTATCGGCTTTCTGGTCGCAACCGGACGCCTGGTCGCGTTCGCCGCCGTTTCGGTCAGCCACTGCCTGCGGCCGCCGATCTACGGGCGGTCGATCGGCCGGCAGATGATCCAGATCGGCTATTTTTCGCTGCCTGTCGTCGGCCTGACGGCGATCTTCACCGGCATGGTCCTCGCGCTGCAGTCCTACACGGGATTTGCCCGGCTGAACGCGGAATCAGCCATCGCCACCGTCGTCGTCCTCACGATGACGCGGGAACTCGGCCCGGTGCTCGCCGGTCTCATGGTCGCCGGCCGGGTCGGCGCCGCCATCGCCGCCGAGATCGGCACCATGCGGGTGACCGAACAGATCGACGCGCTCTCGACCCTGTCGACCGACCCCTACAAATACCTGATCGTTCCGCGCCTGATCGCCGGCGTGACGACGCTGCCACTCCTGGTGCTGGTCGCCGATGTCATCGGCGTGTTCGGCGGCTATGTGGTGAGCGTCCATTCGCTCGATTTCAACGCCGCCAACTATCTGAAGCTGACCTGGCAATTCCTCGAGCCGCTGGACGTCGTCACGGGCCTTGTCAAGGCGGCGGTCTTCGGATTCCTCGTCACGCTGATGGGCTGCTATCACGGTTTCCATTCCAGGGGCGGCGCCCAGGGCGTCGGCGCCGCGGCGACCAATGCCGTGGTCTCAGCCTCCGTGCTGATCCTGGCCGCCAACTACATGATCACGACAGCATTCTTCGGAGCCTGATCGATGAGTGCGACGAACGGCGAAACCGGGACCGAACCCAAAATAGAACTGCGCGGCCTGAAAAAATCGTTCGGCGCCAAGACCGTGCTGGATGGTGTGGACCTCAAGATCGGCGCGGGGGAATCCATCGTCGTCATCGGCGGATCGGGCACCGGCAAGTCGGTCATGCTGAAATGTATTCTCGGCCTGTTGTGGCCGGACGAAGGATCGGTCCATATCGACGGCGCGGATGTAACGGCGCTGTCCGGCAGGGCGCGGGACACCCACACATCGAAGATCGGCATGCTGTTCCAGGGCTCGGCGCTATTCGATTCCCTGACGGTCTGGGAGAATGTCACCTTTGCCCTGCAAGGCCGCCCGGACGTTTCAAAACAGGAGGCCAGGGACGTTGCCCTTGGCAAGCTCGCGCAAGTCGGGCTCGGGCCCGATGTCGGCGCCCTGTCGCCGGCTGAACTGTCAGGCGGGATGAAAAAGCGGGTCGCCCTCGCCCGCGCCATTGCGACGGATCCGGAGATCGTCTTCTTCGACGAACCGACGACCGGCCTCGATCCGATCATGGGAGACATCATCAACCGACTGATCGTCGACTGCGTCCGGCAACTCGGGGCGACCGCGGTTTCGATCACCCACGATATGGCGAGCGTCCGCAGGATCGCCGACCGCGTCGCCATGCTGCACGACGGCCGGATCGTCTGGGAGGGGCCGGCCGGCGCGATCGATTCGAGCGGCAACGCCTTCGTCGACCAGTTCATTCACGGCCGCGCCGAAGGGCCGATCGGCATGGCGGTCAGGGGGTAGGCGTGGCGAAGGCCGTCACCCGCTACGTCTGCCAGTCCTGCGGCGCTGTCCACCGCCGCTGGGCCGGCAAATGCGACGCCTGCGGCGCATGGAACAGCATCGCCGAGGAGGTCGAGACCGCGGCGCCGGGCGGCATGGGCGCCGGCGCAGGATCGAAAGGCCGCAGACTGGCCCTCGCCAGCCTCTCCGGCGCATCCGGCGAACCGCCGCGCCGGCCCAGCGGAATCGCCGAGTTCGACCGGGTGCTCGGCGGCGGGCTCGTGCCGGGCAGCGCCGTGCTGATCGGCGGCGATCCCGGTATCGGCAAATCGACCCTTTTGCTGGCGGTCGCAGCCGGGACGGCGGCGGACGGCGCGGCTGTCTACGTTTCCGGCGAGGAGGCCGTCGACCAGATCCGGATGCGCGCGACACGCCTCGGGGTCGCCGGCGCGCCGCTCGACCTGGCGGCCGCGACGAGCGTGCGGGACATCGTCGCCAGCATGGACGCCGCCGACGGTCCGGACCTTGTCGTCATCGATTCGATCCAGACCATGTATGTCGATACGCTGGAAGCGGCGCCGGGCACGGTTTCCCAGGTCCGGGCTTCGGCCCAGGAGCTGATCCGGGCGGCCAAGAAACGCGGCGCCGTGCTGCTGCTGGTCGGCCATGTCACGAAGGAAGGCGCCATCGCCGGGCCGCGCGTGCTGGAGCACATGGTCGATACCGTGCTCTATTTCGAAGGCGAGCGCAGCCACCAGTTCCGCATCCTGCGCGGCGTCAAGAACCGGTTCGGCCCGACCGACGAGATCGGCGTTTTCGAGATGACGGACCGTGGCCTTGCCGAAGTGCCGAACCCGTCCGCCCTGTTCCTCGGCGAGGGGGCGGAACGCGGCGCGCGGGCGAGTGGCGCGGCCGTTCTCGCGAGCATGGAGGGCAGCCGGCCGCTGCTGGTCGAGATCCAGGCGCTGGTCGCGCCGGCGACGTTCGCGGCGCCGCGGCGCGCGGTCATCGGCTGGGATACGGCGCGCCTGCACATGGTGCTCGCCGTGCTTGAAGCCCGGTGCGGGCTTGCGCTCGCCGGACGCGACGTATATCTCAACGTGGCCGGAGGGCTGCGGGTCGCCGAACCCGCTGCGGACCTTGCCGTCGCCGCAGCGCTGGTATCGTCGCTGACGGACTGTCCGGTGTCCGGCCGTACGGTTGTATTCGGCGAAATCGGCCTGTCCGGTGAGATCAGAACGGTCAGTCAGATGGACAACCGGCTGAAAGAAGCCGCCAAACTCGGCTTCGAGCGGGCCATCGTGCCGAAGCGCCGGGCCCGCGCCGGCGAAAACAATGGTGCGCAGGCCGGCCTGCAGCAGAATTCGATCGGCCATCTCGGCGAATTGCTTGCGCTTTTCGAAAGTCCGGCCGAGGCATCCGGAAGCCGAGGCCGCGGGTGAACCCGACCCTACTGGATTTCATCGTAATCGCCGTTCTGCTGCTTTCGGCCATCCTGGCGTTTATCCGCGGCTTCACGCGCGAAATGTTCAGCCTGCTGGGCTGGGTCGGGGCTGCAGCGGCGGCCTGGTTTCTTCTGCCCTACACGGAACCCTATGCACGCGAGATCGTCGATGACGTTCTGGCGGCGCGGATCATTGCGTCGATCACCGTGTTCATTGTGGTGCTGTTCGCCATCACCTTCATCGGATCGCCGGTCTCCGGACGGATCAGGGAGAGCCAATTCAGTTCCATGGATCGATTGCTCGGCGGCCTTTTCGGCGTTGTCCGCGGCGCCGTTCTGATCGTCCTGGGCTATCTCGTCCTGATCTCGTTCTATCCAAAGGACAGCCAGATTCCCTGGATGCGCGACGCGGTCTCCAAGCCCTATCTGGAACAGGGGCTGCGCGTTGCCGAAGGGCTGCTGCCCGAAGGCGTTATACAGAGCGGCCGCAGGGCGGCGCAGGACCTGCGAACCGGCGCCGAAATCAAGAAAAAAGTCGACGATGCCCGCGGGTCGGGCGGTCGCAGCGAGAAGCGCGATGCCACCCAATAGCCGCCTGCCGGGCCCCGCCGCCATCGGGCCGACGGCCGGGACGACGCACCCGTTCGACGATGACAGGTTGCGCGAGGAATGCGGGGTTTTCGGCGTCTTCGGACACGAGGATTCCGCCGCGCTGACGACGCTCGGCCTGCACGCGCTGCAACACCGCGGCCAGGAAGCCGCCGGCATCGTCGCCTATGACGGCGACCATTTTCACATGCACCGCGCCAGGGGCCATGTCGGCGACACCCTGAACGCGCCGGACGTGATCGCGCGCCTGCCCGGACATATGGCGATCGGCCATGTCCGCTATTCGACGAGCGGCGACAGCATCATGCGTAACGTGCAGCCCCTGTTCGCCGATTTCGCGTTCGGCGGCCTGGCGGTCGCGCAGAACGGCAACCTCACCAACGCGCGGGCGTTGCGCGCCGCGATGGTCCGCGAGGGCCGGCTGTTCCAGTCGACCACCGACACCGAAGTGATCATCCACCTTGTCGCCAAGAGCGGCAGCGACACGCTGGTCGGCCGCGTGACGGATGCGATCGGCCAGCTCGAAGGCGCCTATTCCATCGTGCTGGTCAGCCGGAAGAAGGTGATCGGGGTGCGCGATCCGCTTGGCGTCCGACCGCTGGTGCTGGGCAGGCTCGACTCGAGTTTCGTGCTCGCGTCGGAAACCTGCGCGCTGGACATTATCGGCGCCGAATTCCTGCGCGACGTCGAGCCCGGCGAAATGGTCGTGCTGGACGATGACGGCGTCGGGAGCCTGTGGCCGTTTCCGCGGCGGCGCAGCCGGTTCTGCATCTTCGAATATATCTATTTCGCCCGGCCGGACAGCAGGGTCGAAGGCCGCGGCGTCTACAGCACGCGCAAATCCATCGGCGCCGAACTGGCCCGCGAATCCGGCGTGGCGGCGGACGTTGTGGTGCCGGTGCCGGATTCCGGCGTCCCGGCAGCCATGGGCTATGCCGAAGCGGCCGGCCTGCCCTTCGAGCTCGGCATCGTCCGCAACCACTATGTCGGCCGCACGTTCATCGAGCCGGCGGACCAGATCCGCCATCTCGGCGTCAGGCTGAAGCACAGTCCGAACCGCGATGCGCTGGACGGCAAGCGGGTCGTGCTGGTCGACGACAGCATCGTCCGCGGCACGACATCGACCAAGATCGTCGAAATGATCCGCAATGCCGGCGCGCGCGAGGTTCATTTGCGCATTTCGAGTCCGCCGACCGGCCATTCCTGCTTCTACGGCATCGACACACCGGAGCGCGACAAGCTGCTGGCGGCCCGGCACGGCGTCGACGAGATGGCGGCGCTGATCGGCGTCGATTCGCTGGCCTTCCTTTCGATCGACGGGCTGCACAAGGCGATGGGCGAGCCGGCCGGCCGCAACGACGCGGCGCCGCAATTCTGCGATGCCTGTTTCACCGGCGATTACCCGACGGGCCTCACCGACTTCGAGGACGGCTCGATCGGAAACGAGCTTTCGCTGCTCGAAGAGGATATCTGAGGCCGTGGGCGCCCTGGCGGGCCGGATCGCGCTGATCACCGGCGCGTCGCGCGGCATCGGCGCGGCGGTGGCGGAGCGGTTCGCCGCAGAAGGCGCCCGCCTTGTCCTGGCGGCGCGGACGGCCGGCGCATTGGAAGAGGTGGACGATCGAATCGCGGCCGCAGCCGGCGGCGCCAAGGCGACCCTGATCCCCGTCGACCTGGCCGATCACGACCGCATCGACGAAATGGCCGGGGCGATCGCCGAACGGTTCGGCAGGCTCGACATTCTGGTCGGCAACGCCGCGGTGCTCGGCGGCCTGGCGCCGCTGGCCCATGTCGAGCCGGAGCGCTGGGCCGAGGCCATGAACGTCAACCTCACCGCCAACTGGCGCCTGATCCGGGCGTTCGAACCGTTGCTTCGCCGGTCCCCGGCCGGACGGGCCATCTTCGTCACCAGCGGCGTCACCCGGGGAACCTTCCCCTATTGGGGACCCTACGCCGCAAGCAAGGCGGCGCTCGAAGCGCTGGTCCGGACCTGGGCGGCGGAGCTCGACAAGACCGATATCCGGGTCAACATCCTCAGCCCCGGCATAGTCCGGACCCGGATGCGCGCCGAAGCCATGCCGGGCGAGGACCCGATGACCCTGCCGCCGCCGGAGAGCGTCGCCGGCCTGTTTGTCGAACTGGCTTCGGAGAAATGCCGGCAGAACGGCGAGACCGTGTTCGCATGAGCGGCCCTCAGCCATTCTCCGTGTACGGGTTCCTCCCCTTGCGCAGATGCAGCCGCAGCGGCACGCCATCGAGGCCGAACGAGTCGCGCAGGCCGTTGGCGAGGTAGCGCAGGTAGCTGTCCGGCAGGTCTGCGGGCTTGTTGGCGAACAGGGCGAAGGTCGGCGGCCGCGCCTTGACCTGGGTGGCGTAGCGGATCCTGATCCGCCGGCCGTTCACCAGGGGCGGCTGGTGCGCCTCCTGCATCGTTTCGATCCAGCGGTTGAGCGCGCCGGTGCCGACCCGGCTGTTCCACGCCGCGTCGATCTTCAGCACGGCGCCCATCAGCCGGTCGATCCCTTGCCCGTCCAGGGCGGAGACGCAGGCGAGCGGGACGCCGCGCAACTGGCTGAGGGATTTCCCGAGGCTCTCACCGATCTGCCGGCGGACTTTCTGCGGGTCCGAGACCAGGTCCCACTTGTTGGCGGCAATGGCCAGGCCGCGGCCCTCCTCCTCGACCTGCCGGGCGATCGTCAGATCCTGCTTCTCAAGACCGTGCCCGTAAGCCTGGACCGTCTGCGCGTCGATCATCAGGACGACGATGTCGGCGAAACGGATCGCGCGCCAGGTATCCATCACCGACAGTTTTTCCAGCGAGCCGTCCACCTTCGCCCGGCGGCGGACGCCGGCGGTATCGATCAGCCGGATCGGCCGCCCGTCGGCGGTGTCGGGCCAACGCCAGTCGAACGAGATGGCGTCCCGGGTGATGCCGGGTTCCGGGCCGGTCAGCACCCGCTCCTCGCCGATCAGACGGTTGAACAGGGTGGACTTGCCGGCGTTCGGGCGCCCGACGATCGCGAGAGACATCGGCCGGTCCGCCATTTCGGCAGCGGTATCTTTCCCGGTTTCGGCCGGCCTTTCCAGGTACGGCCCGAGGGCAAGCCGCAGGTCGCCCATCCCCAGACCGTGTTCGGCGGAAATTGCCAGAGGCTCCCCCAGGCCGAGGCCGAAGGCGTCGAGACGGCCCGGCTCGGCGTCCCGGCCCTCGCATTTGTTGGCGAGCAGCAGGACGGGGATGCCGGCGCGGCGCAGCAGGTTGGCAAAGTGCCGGTCGTCCGGCGTGACGCCGGCCCGGGCGTCGATCAGGAACAGGGCGACCGCCGCCCCTTCGAGCGCCCGGAGCGCCTGCGCCGCCATCCGGTTTTCGATCGCGCCGGCCGCCGCCTCTTCGAGTCCGGCCGTATCGACAACGGAGAAAGCAAGGTCGTGCAGGCGCGCCTGCGCTTCCTTGCGGTCGCGCGTCAGGCCGGGCGTATCGTGCACAAGGGCGGTTCGCCGGCCCACCAGCCGGTTGAACAGGGTGGATTTTCCGACGTTCGGCCGGCCGACAATGGCGACCCTCGCCTCGCCGTGGCCCATTACCGCAAGGCGGTCAACCGACCGCTGTCGTCCAGGAACAGCATCGTGCGTTGCGCGACCGCCGGTGGGATAAAGACCCCCCTGTTAAGCGGAATCCACCCGATCACTTCTCCGGTATAGGGCGAAACGGCGAGGGCTTCGCCATGCGATCCGGCAACGACCAGGCGATCGCCGGCCAGAACCGGCCCGGTCCAGAACGGCCTGCCGTCAAAAAGGTCGTCGTCATCGGTAAACCGGTCGAGCCGAATTGCCCATCGGACCCGGCCATCGATGCGCCGGATCGCCGCCAGGACCGCGCGGCTTGTCAGCACGAACACATAGTCGCCCGCGGCCCATGGCGTTTGCACGCCATTCATTTCGAGATCCCACAGGCGCCGCCCGGAGCCCAGTTCGATCGCCGCCAACCGTCCGGCGTTGCTCACGGCATAGACCACGCCGCGGTCAATCACCGGACTGGCGATGATGGCGCTGAGACCGCCCGTCGGATCGCCGCGCTGGGCGGTGCCGACATTCTCCGTCCAGATCGGCCTGCCGGATTCGGCGCGCAGGGCGACCACCTCCCCTGTCGATTGGGGCGCAACGACGACGCCTTCGTCAACGGCCGGCGCACCCCCGCCCAGAATGCCGGTCAGGGCGGCGACGCCCTCATGATCCCACAGTTTCTTGCCGTCCTTCGTATCGAAGGCGATCACGGTATTTTCCGAAGTCACGACGAACAGGCGGCCGTCGCTGACCGCCGGAGGCGAGCGCATCGGCGCACCGGTATCGCTGCGCCACAGCACCCTGCCGCTCGCCGCCTCAAGGGCCAGTACCTCGGCAGCCCCGGTTGCGGCGATGATCCGCCCGTCGAGATAGGCGATCCCGCCGCCGACATCGCCGTCGCGCTCGTGGCGCGGCAAGGTTGCCTGCGACCAGAGCCGCCGCCCGGTCTTCAGGTCGAACGCCCGGACACTGCCGTTCGAATCCATTGTGAAAACGCGACCGTCCTCGATCACCGGTCGCGCGAGCAAGCGCCGGCTCTTTGAGAGGGACAACATGCCCTGGCGCGCCGAACCGGACCCGATCCGGACCGACCAGGCCTCGCGCGGATCCTTGCCCAGCGCCAGATGATGCATCGCATGGTTCGGATAGCCGGCGTGCTGCGGCCAGGCTGCGTTGGGCGCCGGCCGGGGCAGGAGGACGCGAACGTCCGAAATTCTCGAATCGGCCCTTAGAATGTCGGCGGTCGGCAGAACGGCGAGGCGCCGGCCCTGCAGCGGCGGATCGTCGGCATCGAAGAGATTCCGGACCGTGTCGCAGCCCGCCAGGGTCAACCCGGCCGCCATCGCCAACGCAAGCTTGAGATTCCGCATTTTGTTCACCTGTCGGCCGATCCGTCCGCAACCCTGCGAAGGCTCAGGATCCTCCCAGCATGGACAACATCTCGCCGGCCCGCCGTTTCAGGGTGGTCGGCGCCCCGGCATCGTCCGCCAGTTGCTTGAATATACGCGCAGCATCGCCATTCCGCCCAGCCTTGCGGTGATAATGGGCGATCAGTTCGAGCACGGTGTAACGCCAGGTCCCGCCGGCTGCCGCAAGCGGCTTCAGGCGCGCAATCGCCTGGTCCGGACCGGCGCTGTCCAGGGCATGCAGGCCCCACAAGACCGTGCCCAGATCGCGAAACACCGGCGAGAGCCTGTCGTCGTCGGCAAGCTGGAGATAGAGCGTCGCGGCGCTTTTCGAATCGCCGGATTTCCCCACGAGCGCGGCCTGCTTCAACCGGGCGAGCGCCGCGTAACCGCCATCCGTCTCCCGCGCCAGCTTGTCGAGAATTTTGCCCGCTTCGCCGGACTTGCCGCCTGCGGCGAGCGCGGCGGCGGAGGCGAAATCCACGCTTTGCGCCTCTTGCGCGCCGCGGATGCTGTCCTTGTACCACTGCCAGCCTGCCACGCTGCCGACCGCGAGAAGCGCACAGCCGACAATATACTGGCCGTATTTCTTCCAGGTCTGGAGATACCGTTCCTGCTTGAGCTCTTCATTCACTTCCTGAATGAAGAGCTCTTCCTCGCGGTCGCTCTCCGTCTGCGGCGCGCCGCCGTCGTCCCGTTTACGCTTGCGTGCCAAGGATCATCGCTCCTGAGAGGCGCCGCCGGGCGGACCCGGGCGCCGACCTCGCTGCCCGCCTGTCCAACCGCGACCGACCGCCCCGCGAACCGGCTGCTGAGGGCGGCGCCCTTCAGCCTTTCGCTTACTGAACGCGCCTATAGTTAGGCCTTTGCCAATACAAGATAAACCGCGACAGGGGCGCGCGCCGAGCCTGGTTGGACCGGTTGAACGCAACGGCTGCCAGGGCGATAATTGCGCGGCCTGCATCGACCGTTTGCAATTGGCCGCTGTACCGCAGCCCGGAAGCGACCCGAACGAATGCCCCGAGCCCTTCGCTACTGCCGCATTCTGTTTGCTGCCCTTTTTCTCGGCAATGCAGCCGGTTGGACGCCGGCGGCGGCGCAATGGTCGGTCGGCGACTGGAACGGAGCCTCCTATGTCGACCGCGCCGGCGCCTTCAGCCACTGCATCATGTCGGCAAAGTATAACAGCGGCATCACCCTCTATTTTCTCCTGTTCCGCAATCACGATTTGTTCATCGGCGTGTCCGCCCCGAACTGGTCGCTCAGTCCGCACAGTCCCTACACGATGACCCTGGTGATCGACGGCAAGACGATCCGTTCTGCGCCGGGCACGGTGCTCCGTTACGATACGAAGCGGCTGTGGCTGGACCTCGGCAAAGGCCGGAAAATCCGGGAGCAACTGCGCCGGGGGTTGAAACTCCGCTTGCAGCAGGGCGAACGCGACTACGGATTCCGGCTCACGGGGACGGCAGTGGCGCTGAAGCGCCTCGAGAAATGCGTCCAGGAGGGTAGCAACTCGAAGCCGCAGAAACAGCCGGCGGAAACGGCGCCTCCGGCCAAGCCGGAACCGAAGCTGCGAGCCGGGAATCCGACCGGCTGATCGCCACACCCGCCGGCCTGCGTTCACGAAGAGTCGGAGGCGCGGTTGACGCCGCTGCCGGAACGCAGTAGACGCCGCCCCATGACGAGAAACGGCACAGCGATCCAGTGGTGGCGGCGCGCGCGAAAGGCGGCCGTACCGGATTGATCGTGCCTCGTTTTTGACCGCACGCCAGGGCCGCCCCGGAAGGAGAGCGGCCTTTTTCGATCCTGCAGTTCTCTTCCCGGCCCCCATTCACTCCAGGAAGAGACTATGCTCGAAACAGAACTGCGCAACGCCCGCCTCGCCGCCGCCCGGCCGCCGGAGACATTCGCAACCGAAGGCCCGGTTTCCGGAATCGCCGTTACACGCACGACGGTCGAGGTCGACGGCGATGCTGCGATTGCCGCTCTTGTGGACGGTCTGGACCGGTCCCGCGGCGCCGTGTTTACCAGCGGTTTCGAGTATCCGGGCCGCTATTCGCGCTGGGATACGGGATTCGTCGATCCGCCGCTCGCCATTGAGGTGCAGGGCGACCGGGTCCGGTTCGAAGCCCTGAACGACCGCGGCGCCATCCTGCTGGAGATCGTTTGCGCGGCTCTCGGACAGGAAGAGGGGCTGGAGGTTTCGTTCACGCCGGACACGCGGATCGACGTGGCGCCGCGACCGGCGGACCGCGCTTTCTTCGAGGAAGACCGCAGCAAACAACCCGGTGTATTCACTGCGCTACGGGCGGTTCTCGCAGCGTTCCGGACGGACAGGGACGATCATCTCGGGCTATACGGCGCATTCGGATACGATCTCGCCTTCGCCTTCGATCCGATTCGCCTCAGTCTCGAACGGTCCGGGGATCAGCGGGATCTGGTGTTCTACCTGCCCGACGACCTGATCGTCGTGGACCGCCGCGCCGGCATCGCCCGCCGCCACCTTTACGATTTCGAATTCAACGGCGCCCGCACAAACGGCCTGCCGCGCGACGGAAGCGCGGTTCCCTACCGGCCGGACCGGACCGGCGGGCATCTGGCCGATCGACCGCCGGGCGGCTATGCGGACCTGGTGCGCAAGGCCCAGCGGGAGTTCCGCAAGGGCAACCTGTTCGAAGCCGTACCGGGCATGATGCAATCCCGGCCGGCGCCGGAACCGCCTTCGTCGATCTTCCGCCGCCTGTGCGACGCCAACCCCTCGCCCTACGGATTCTTCCTCAACCTGGGCGGCGGCGAATATCTGGTCGGCGCTTCGCCAGAGATGTTCGTGCGGGTTACCGGCGACCGGGTCGAAACCTGTCCGATCTCCGGCACCATAAAGCGCGGCGCGACGCCGATGGAGGATCACGAACAAATCCGCAGGCTGCTCAATTCGGCCAAGGATGAAACCGAACTGACGATGTGCACCGATGTCGACCGCAACGACAAGTCGCGCATCTGCGCGCCGGGGAGCGTCAGGGTAATCGGGCGCCGCCAGATCGAAATGTATTCCCGGCTGATCCACACCGTCGATCATGTCGAGGGCAGGCTGCGCCCGGGCTTCGACGGGCTCGACGCCTTTCTGACCCACATGTGGGCCGTGACCGTCACCGGCGCGCCGAAACTTGCCGCCATGCAGTTCATCGAGGACAACGAGAAATCGCCCCGCCGCTGGTATGGCGGCGCGGTTGGCGCGCTCGGCTTCAACGGCAACGTGAATACCGGGCTCACGCTTCGGACGATCCGGATCGCCGGCGGCCGGGCCGAGATTCGCGCCGGCGCCACGCTGCTGCACGCCTCCGTCCCCGAAGAGGAAGAGGCGGAGATACATCTGAAGGCCTCGGCGCTGGTCGCCGCGATTTCGGGCGCAAAGGCCGGAACGCCGGTCGCGCTGCGGGCGGCCGCCGCCGCGTCGCCGGGCACGGGCATGACCGTCGCCGTGATCGACCACCGGGATTCCTTCGTGCACACGATCGCCGACTATTTCCGGCAGACCGGCGCCGGGGTCGTCACCCTGCGCGCCGAAACCGGCGCCGGCTTCACCGGCGAGGCCGTCCTGCGGGGCCTGCAACCCGATCTCGTCGTCATGTCGCCCGGCCCGGGAACGCCGGCGGATTTCCGCACCGGCCGGACCCTGGCCCTGCTCGACGAGATGGCGGTGCCCGTTTTCGGAGTCTGCCTGGGCCTGCAGGCGATGATCGAATACTGCGGCGGGCGCCTCGACCTGTTGCCGGAACCGTGCCACGGCAAGGCGTCCGACATCCGTTGCAACGGACGCGGCCTGTTCGAAGGGCTGCCTCTCCGGCCGACGGTCGGGCGCTACCACTCGCTTCATGCCCCGATCGGGGCCCTGCCCCCGGAGCTTTCGGCCACTGCGGAGGCCGACGGCATCGTCATGGCGATCGAACACCGGCACCGGCCGTGGCGCGCCGTCCAGTTCCATCCGGAATCGATCCTGAGCCTCGGTGGAGACGCCGGTCTCGCCATCGTCCGCAACGCGGTGCGGCTGGCCGGCCCGTCGTGGCGCGAACGGCCGGTCGCAGCGGCCTGAAACCGGCCGGGCAGGCGGACCCGGCGGCGCCGAACGCTTCGGCGTGCTTCCTTTCGGATTCCTCTGCGAAAGGGTGTGCCGGACGGGCCGGACGCCGGAAAACGGCCGGATTTTTAATGAATGTTCAATTTTTTTCTTTTTGCTTTTTTGTGCGCCCGGCAGCCGTAACCTCTTGAAATCATTGGAAAGACGCCGTTCGGGAGTGCAAGAAAATAATCCAGATAGGAAATTTTCCAGATTTTTTTGGACCAGGCGGGAACGCCGCTCGGCACTCGACACCGGGGCGGCGGGCCGGAAAGCGGGACGGGCGGAACTGTCCCGCACGGTCCTGCGCCGGTTTCTTCGTTTGCGTCTTTTCGGGGGCGTCGGCCGGCCGCGGCAGGCGCACTTCGGGCGTTGACGGGGCCGATATAGGGCGCCGGACCTGCCGTGTCAAGGAATATTGTCGAAAAAAAAGGAAATATTGTTAAAAGGCCGGACCGCCGCAAACCTGTCCTTCCCCCTCTTCAGAGGGGGAAGTGGCCGAGCGCAGCGAAGTCGATGGGGGTGCCGTGTCTGTAGGGCCATCCTTGACGCCACCGCACCCCCACCTGACCTCCCCCTCTGAAGAGGGGGAGGGATGGGAAAGCGTCCGATGGCGGATACTTGCGGCTTCTCGCAGAGGAATCCTTTCGAGGGGAGCCTGCCGTGCCGACCTGCCGGCAATGCTGCCCCCGCTCTGTTGCATTCCCCGCGGACAGCGCGCTAATTTTCCGGTCAGGAGGAAGGGGAAAGATGCTGCTGGCGCGACTGATGGACAAATGCCTGCCCGCCGGCCGGCTGACGATCGTCGATGCCGCCGGGACCCGCCATGTGACCGGACAGAAGCGCGAAGGCGCGGCCGACGTCACGGTGCGCATCCACGACCGGGCGGCGCAGCGGCAGTTGTTGCTCAACCCCAAGCTCGCCTTCGGCGAGCTCTATATGGACGGCCGCCTGACGATCGAAGACGGCACGCTCTACGACTTTCTCGACCTGTTGTGCAGCGCGGTCGGCGCGTTCGAGAACGAGACGCTGATCGGGCGTGTCGGCGGCGCATGCGGCCGGCTGACGCGGCGCTTCCGGCAATACAATCCGGTCGGCAAGGCGCAACGCAACGTGGCGCATCACTACGATCTGTCCGGCCGGCTCTACGACCTGTTCCTCGACAAGGACAAGCAGTATTCCTGCGCCTATTTCGAAGACGGGAATGACGGCCTCGAGGAAGCCCAGCACAACAAGAAACGCCATATCGCCGCCAAGCTGCTGCTGGAATCGGATCAGAAAGTCCTCGATATCGGCTGCGGCTGGGGCGGTCTGGCGCTCTATCTGGCGCGCGAATCCGGGGTCGAAGTCACCGGCCTTACGCTTTCCAGGGAACAGCACGGCGCCGCCGAGGAGCGCGCGCGCAAGGCCGGCCTGGACAACCAGGTCCGCTTCCGCCTCCAGGACTATCGCGAAGAGCGTGAGACCTACGACCGGATCGTTTCCGTCGGCATGTTCGAGCATGTCGGCGCGACCCACTATCGCGAATTTTTCGGCAAGCTGCGGAGTCTGCTGAAGGAGGACGGGGTCGCCCTTCTCCACACCATCGGCCGCGCCGGCCCTCCCGGCTCGACCAATGCGTGGCTCGCCAAGTATATCTTCCCCGGCGGCTATACCCCGGCGCTTTCGGAGGTGATGGCGGCGATCGAGAAGGAAAACCTTTGGGTCACGGATATCGAGGCGCTGCGCCTGCACTATGCCGGCACCCTGCGGCACTGGCGGGAGCGCTTCGCGGCCAACCGCGACGAAATCCGCGAATTATACGACGAGAAATTCTGCCGGATGTGGGAGTTCTACCTGACCGGCTGCGAACTCTCCTTCCGGCGGATGGACCAGCTGGTTTTCCAGATTCAGATCGCGAAGCGCAGGGACGCCGTGCCGCTGACTCGCGGCTATATCGATCGCTGGGAGGACCTGCACCGCGGCGAGACGGTGTCCGCCGCCGCGTGAGGGCGTCGCCCGGCCGGAGCGCGGGCGCGGGACGGCCTATTCCGCTGCCGCCCGGGCCGCGTTCCACAGGCCGACATGCTCCAGCGCAGCCTCGACCTGCCGTTTCGAACTCTCGGCGATTTCGGTCAGCGGCAACCTGGTTTCCGGCGAGGCCAGGCCCATCAGGCTCGCGGCGTATTTCACCGGCCCGGGGCTCGATTCGCAGAACAGCGCCTCGTGCAGGGGCATGAGCAGCTCGTTGATCCGGATCGCTTCGTCGAGATTGCCGGCGCGCCAGGCCTTGTGCATGGACGCAAGCAGGCGCGGCGCCACATTGGCCGTAACCGAGATGCAGCCGTCGCCGGATTGCGCAAGCAGGGCGAGGGCGGTCGCATCCTCGCCGGACAGAATCGCGAAATCGGGACCGCAGGCCAGGCGCGTCGCCAGCGGGCGGTCGAGCTTCGCCGTCGCGTCCTTGACCCCGGCGATGTGGGGCAGCATCGCCAGTTTCGCCATCGTCCCGACCGTCATGTCGATCACCGAGCGCGGCGGGATGTTGTAGATGATGATCGGCAGGTCGGTCGCGTCGTGCAGCGCCGTATAGTGGTCGATCAGTCCGGCCTGGGTCGGCTTGTTGTAATAGGGCGTCACAACAAGCTGGGCGTCGGCGCCGACCGCGCTGGCGTGTTTGGCGAACTCGATGGCCTCGCGGGTGCAATTGGAGCCGGTGCCGGCGATCACCGGCACCCGGCCGGCTGCCCGCTTGACGCACAGCTCAACCACGCGCATGTGTTCGTCGTGGCTCAGCGTCGGCGATTCGCCGGTGGTCCCGACCGGGATCAGGCCTTCCGTTCCTTCGTCGATCTGCCAGTCGACCAGCCGGGAAAAACAGTCTCCGTCCACGGCGCCATTGTCGAACGGCGTAATCAGGGCAACCATCGAACCCTTGAACATGGGAATTCTCCGGGATCTGCAATCCATGAGTCCTCGCAATAAGGTATACCGGCGATCCGCCGTCATCAAGCGAAGGCCTGCCGGCAGCAACCGGACCGAAACCGTCGTGGACCGGCCGCGGTGAGCCGCCGCTCCCCTCCCCTGTGCCGGCCCCGCCTTGTCGCGGCTGCGTGTCTCGGCGTCCTGCTGGGTCCGATAGCGGCGGCACCCTCGGCAGACAGCGCACAGGCGGCGAAACGCCAGACCGGTCCGGCGAAACAGGCGCTGGCCGCAATCGAGCGGCGACAGTTTGTCCGGGCGCGGCGGGCGATCCGGCGAATCCGCGATCCGTTCGACCGCGACGCGGTGCGGTTTGCCTTCTATCGCCGCGAGGGCAATCCGGCGCGGGCCGCGGAAATCATCAAATTCCTGGAGGAGCATCCGGATTGGCCGTTGCAGCGGGCCCTGGAACAGCGGGTGGAAGTGGCGCTGCGGGGCCGAATCTCCGACGCGCGGATGCTGGACTGGTTCGCGCGGCGCCCGCCGGCCACACCGATCGGCTGCATTCGCCATATCGACCTGTTGCGCAAGCACAGCGATCGGGAGGCGGTGGACGGGGAGATCGCCCGATGCTGGCTCGGCCTGCCGGTGGGAACCGCGGGCGAGAAGAAATTCTTCCGGAGATACGGACGCAGGATTACCCATGCAGACCGCGCGGCCAGAGTCCGCATGCATCTGGACCGCGGGCGCTATCGCAGCGCTTACCGGCTGATCCTGTTCTTCAGATTATCGTCCGGCTACGCCGTCCCGCTCCGGGCGCGCATCGACCTTCAGCGAAGGCCGCGTCCATGGACCGTTCCGAAATCGCTGAAGCGGATCGCAAAAGTGCCCGCAGCGAACCGATCGGAACCCGGATTCCGCCTCGACCTCGTGCGTTGGAACCGGCGCAGGGGCAATCTCCAGGCGGCGAGCGCAGGGCTCAATTCCGCGCCGGAGCCGGGCAAGGCCACAGCGGGGCGCTGGTGGCTGGAACGGACGCTCGCGGTCCGGGAGTTGCTCAAGGAGCGGCGCCACGCCCGCGCCTATGCAGTGGCAGCCAGCCATCGCCACACCTCGGGCTACCGTTTCGCCGGCGCCGAAAGCCTTGCAGGCTGGATCGCCCTGCATAAACAAGGCGAACCGGAAACGGCATTGAAGCATTTTCAACGGATTCATTCCGGATCGCTGCGTCACGATATCCGTGCCATGTCGGCCTGGTGGATCGGCGAGACCTGGCGCAACAAACTCCGGCCTGACGAAGCGGAAGCCTGGTATCGGAAAGCGGCCCCGGCAGCCTTCGGCCTGCCCGGTCAGTTGTCACGGATGCGGCTCAAGGCGCAAAACCTGGTCTTGCCCCCGGATACCGTGATTCCGCCGCAATCGCGGGCGGCATTCGACCGGGAACCGGCCGTCCGGCTGACGCGTTTTTTTCACCGCTACCGGGCGAAATCGGAAAGCCGCCGGCTGCTCTGGCGCCTGATTGACCGCAGCGCCGGCCGGTTTGCCGGCGGATCCGGCAAAGACATGCAGGAGGCCGGCCGAAACCTGTCGCTGATCGCCGAACTGGCCGCCGAACTGGGCGAACGCCACATCGCGGTCCGGGCGGCGCGCCTTGCCCTGCCGCTGGGTTTCGTTCGCAGCCACCTCGCCTATCCGGTTATCGCCCTGCCGAAACGCCTGCCGGTCGAACCGGCGCTGGTCCTTGCCGTCATCCGCCAGGAGAGCGAATTCAACGCCAGGGCGCGCAGCGGGGCCGGCGCGCGGGGCCTGATGCAGCTCCTGCCGTCGACCGCACGATTCGCCGCCCGGCGCGCCCGGCTGAAATGGAGCCGCAGGCGCCTGAGCCGCGACACGGCCTACAATATCCGGTTGGGTTCCACCTATCTCGCCCACTTGCTGAACCGGTACGAAGGCTCCTACCTGCTGGCCGCGGCGGCGTACAATGCCGGGCCGGGGCGGGTGGCGCGATGGATCGCGCGGTACGGCCATCCCGACCGGGATATCGACCCGCTCGACTGGATCGAATCCGTACCTTTCGGCGAAACCCGGAATTTCCTGCGCCGCGTGTTGGCGAATCTCACTGTCTACCGGGCGCGCCTGGGCCTTAACGGACTGGCGGCGACACCGGCGGTCGCCTGGCGCGCGGCGGGGTCGAAAATCGCCTGCGCCGCATCCGGCGCCTGCAAGAACGCCCGCATCGCCCGGCCCCGGGCAGCGGCCGGCCCCGGCGCGGCAAGCGCCGGTACAGGGGCAACCGGAATAAGCAGATGACCCGACAGCCTTATCGCGAGTCGAGATTTCTCGGCCAGGACGGGTTGAGCCTCTACTACCGCGACTATGACAGCGGAACCGGGACCGGCGTTCCCCTGGTCTGCCTGGCCGGCTTGACTCGCAATTCGGCCGATTTTGCCGCCCTTGCCGAGGCGCACGCTGCAACACGCCGCGTCGTTTGTCCGGACTATCGCGGCCGGGGCGCTTCCGATCGCGCCGACGACTGGCGGACCTACACGCCCGAAACCTATATCAACGATATCCGGCATCTGATCGTTGCAGCCGGCCTGCACCGAATCGTTCTGGTCGGCACCTCGCTGGGCGGATTCCTGTCGATGGGACTCGGCGCCGTGATCCCCTCTGCAATCGCCGGCGTCGTCCTGAACGACGTGGGTCCGCAAATCGAGGCATCGGCAACCGCCGAGATCGTCGACTATGCCGGCACGGACCGGCCGGCGCCCGATTGGCCTGCGGCGATCGCGGCGACCAGGGAGCGCTATCCCGAATTCGAGGCGTGGACCGATGCCGACTTCGAAGACGTGGCGCGCGCAACCTACCGCGAAGGCGACGACGGTCTCCTGCATTACGACTGGGACGTGCGGCTGGTGCAACCGATCCGCCGCGGAACCGGCGGCGCACCGGATATCCGGGCCATGTTCCGCGCGCTCCGCCATGTTCCGGTGCTGGCGGTTCGCGGCGGCAATTCCGATCTTCTCACCGACGAAGGCCTGCAGGCCATGCTGGACGATCACCCGGACATCAGGGGCGTCACCGTCCCCGGCGTGGGCCATGCGCCGCGCCTTCACGAACCGGCCGCGGCCGAGGCGGTCGACGGTTTCCTGAAATCGATCGACGAACGGCATGGGCGGCACGGTTGAACTCCGTCCTCCGGACTTCGACAGCATTGTCGATGCGGCGCGGCTCCTGCGCGGCGTAGCCGCCGTCACGCCCCTGTTGCGTTCGGACGCCCTGGATGCCCGGCTGGGCGCTTCCGTTTGGATCAAGGCCGAATGCCTGCAGCGGACCGGGTCGTTCAAGTTCCGCGGCGCCTGGACGAATGTTTCCCGCCTGCCGGAAGATCGGCGGGGCCGGGGCGTCGTGGCGTATTCGTCCGGCAATCACGCCCAGGCGGTCGCCGCCGCCGCCAGATTGCAGAACATTCCCGCGACCATCGCCATGCCGCTGGACGCCCCGGCGATCAAGCGTTCCCGAACCGAAAGCTGGGGGGCGACCGTCCGCCCGTTCGATCGCGACGCCGTCGACCGTGTCGGTTTTGCCGAAGCGCTGGCCGAAGACCTCGGCCACCCGATCGTACCGCCCTACGACCATCCCGACACCATCGCCGGCCAGGGCACCGTCGGCCTGGAGATCGCCAGCCAGTGCCGCGCGCTCGGGATCGTCCCCGACGCAGTCGTCGTGCCCTGCGGCGGCGGCGGCCTGATCGCCGGTATCGCAACGGCGCTCGAGATCGCGATGCCGGGCGTGCCGGTCCATCCCTGCGAGCCTGCCGCCGGCGACGATACCTTACGCTCGCTGGAAGCCGGGCGGCGGATCGCCCTGCCGGGCCCGGTCCGCTCCGTTTGCGATGCCCTGCTTGCCGAAACGCCCGGCGAATTGACCTTCGAAATCAACCGGAAGGTGCTGGCGCCCGGCATCGCCATTGAAGATGCGGATGCGTTCCACGCCATGCAGGTCGCGTTCGAGGATCTGAAGCTCGTACTCGAGCCGGGCGGCGCGGCCGCGCTGGCAGCCCTGACGTCAGGTGAAATGCCCTGCCGCGGGCGCACCGTCGTCGCCGTGGCCTCCGGCGGTAATGTCGATGCGGAAATTTTCGTCCGCGCGCTGAACGGCCCGGAGACGTAACCCGTAGACGCAATAAGCCGCCGCGCTGCGCCGGCGCCCCGTTGCCGACGGGACCCTGCCGGATTTACCCTGCGGCCGGTGCCGATGCGTCGGCCGGCTTCGGCGCCGTGACGGGCCGGACATTGGCCGGAGGCGGTGTCTTCGCGGCTTTTTGTTGCGCCTGAGCCGGCTTCTGCGCCTGCGCAAGCTGTGCCGCCGTCTTGGGCACTTCCAGTTCGCTCGCGGGCCGCCGCTGGCATCGGCCCTGGAACTCGGCGCCGCTCTCGATCGACAGCACGTCGTGAAGCACATCGCCGGTGACGCGCGCCGTTCGGCCGATGGTCACCGTCTTGGCGCTGATCTGGCCGTCGACGGCGCCCGACACGGTGATTTCCTCGGCGACGATCTTGCCTTCCACCTTGCCCGAGGCGCCGATCGTCAATCCGCGTACATGAATATCGCCGGTCACCGAACCGTCGACGAGAAGTTCGCCGCCCGACGCCAGGTTACCGGTAACGTGAAGCCCCTCGGTTATAACCGAAGGCTTGACGGCCGGTCGCTGCTGCCGAGGCTCCGGCTTGCTCTCGGCCACCGGTTCCGGCGGGGGTGCGGGCTCTGGACGGGAGACTGCCGGTGCGGGGCTCGAACCAGCGTTGTCTTTTGACTTGTCTCTCGAAAACATGTTTGCCTGCCGTGCTCGAATTCAAAGGAGGACGCGGGGGCTGCCCGCGCCGTTGGTGTGTGTGTGCGGTCCGGTATGGGTCGGCCGGGGGGCGCGAGACCGGACCGCGTCCCGGAATGCCCGCTCCGAAACCTCCATCCGGCCACCGGAAATGAGCGAATTTCGCCGCTGCATGCCTGCCTGTTCCCGTCGGCCCGATGAAATTCAGTCTGTTCCCGACAAGATAGCTTGAGTATTTATACAGATCAACAGATTTTCTTTTGATTTCCGAGAGATATCCTTCATTTTGCAGAGAAAATCATAAGCCGATTTGCCAATTCTTTCCGTCTATTAGCGGCGCTGTCTCACCTCTTCTTTACGATTGCGGCAGGAAAGCGCCGATCCCCCCGGACTATCCAGCCTGCGATCCTGACCTGCGGGGATGTGCCCCGGCCCGCCCCGGTCTGGTGGGCGGTGACGGGATCGAACCGCCGACCTACTGGGTGTAAACCAGTCGCTCTCCCATCTGAGCTAACCGCCCGCAACACCGCCGCTACGCCGCCGCCAACGTCCGGCCGGAAAATCCAGGCCGCAATTCGCATCGATCGGTTGCCGGCGGCCGAACCGAAAATGGCCATCCTGATGCGGACGGCCATTTCCTGTATTGCGAATATTTGTCAGGCAAGAAGGGCCTAGTTCAGCGCATCTTTCAGGCCCTTGCCGGCCTTGAATTTCGGCTGACGGGAGGCAGCGATCTGGATCGTTTCTCCAGTACGCGGATTTCTGCCGGTGGAAGCCGCCCGCTGAGTCACGTGGAAGGAGCCAAAACCGACAAGTTTCACCTCTCCGCCGGACTTCAGGGTATCGGTAATCGAAGCGAGCGTCGCATCGATAGCAGATGCAACGTCGGATTTGCTCAGGCCCGTGCTGGCGGCAACGGCAGCAATAAGGTCGTTTTTGTTCACCTAAGGGTTCCTTCTTGCTCTTGGATAATTGAAGACCATCCGCCGGATGTGCGCCGCGCACCGTCCTTCTGGCAGGACGGCTGCCTCCTCCCGCATGTCGAACTCAATCCGCCGGATTGCCCAGAGTGTAAGGCGAACGCGGCAACCCGGTCAATCACCGAAACCGCAGCAATGCGTGTATTTCGCAGTGAATTTACAATCCCGGCGGAATTTACCATCCACTCGCATTGCCTTGGGCGATGGTGCCGCTAGTGCGTGACCACGCCGACTTCGCCGCTCGTGCTTTCCCCGGGAACGGCGACGCCGTCAGCGGCTTCCGCCCACTCGATCGGCGTCAGCGGCGCGGTCAACGCGTGTTCCAGAATCTGGTCGACGGCGCTGACCGGAACGATGTTCAGGCCGCGCTTCACATTGTCCGGAATTTCGGCGAGGTCTTTCTCGTTTTCGTCGGGAATCAGCACGGTCTTCAGACCCCCGCGCAGCGCGGCGAGCAGCTTCTCCTTGAGACCGCCGATCGGCAATACCCGCCCGCGAAGCGTGATTTCGCCGGTCATCGCGACGTCCTTGCGTACGGGAATGCCGGTCAGGACCGAAACGATGGCGGCGATCATGGCGACGCCGGCCGAAGGCCCGTCTTTCGGCGTCGCCCCTTCCGGCACATGCACATGGATGTCGCGTTTTTCGAAAATGGTCGGCTTGATGCCGAAGCTGACCGCCCGTGACTTCACGAAACTCTCGGCCGCATGAACCGATTCCTTCATGACGTCGCCGAGCTTTCCCGTCGCGGACACCTTGCCCTTGCCGGGAAGCGTGACGGCTTCGACCGAAAGCAATTCGCCGCCGACCTCGGTCCAGGCCAGGCCGGTAACGACGCCGACCGCGTCCTCGTCCTCGGCAAGGCCGAAGCGGAATTTACGGACGCCGGCGAATTTTTCGACGTTCCGGTTGGTGATCGTGACCTTTTCGGTCGCGCCGCTGACGATCTGCTTGATCGCCTTGCGCGCCAGATTGGCGATTTCGCGCTCGAGGTTCCGGACGCCGGCCTCCCGCGTATAGTAGCGGATCAGCGAGCGCAGCGCCGAATCGGAGACCGACCACTCGCTTTCCTTCAGGCCGTGCGCCTCGACCTGCTTGGGGATCAGGTGCCGCTTGGCAATCTCGACCTTTTCGTCCTCGGTGTAGCCGGGCAGACGAATGATCTCCATGCGATCCATCAGCGGCTGCGGCATGCGCAGCGTGTTGGCCGTCGTGATGAACAGCACGTCCGAGAGATCGTAGTCGACCTCGAGATAGTGGTCGTTGAAGGTTCCGTTCTGCTCCGGATCCAGGACTTCGAGCAGCGCCGATGAGGGGTCGCCGCGCCAGTCGGCGCCCAGCTTGTCGACCTCGTCGAGCAGGAACAGCGGGTTCGAGCTCTTCGCCTTCTTCATCGACTGGACCACCTTGCCCGGCATCGATCCGATATAGGTGCGCCGGTGCCCGCGAATTTCCGCCTCGTCGCGCACGCCGCCCAGGGACAAGCGGACGAAGTTGCGGCCGGTCGCGCGGGCGACCGATTTGCCCAGCGAGGTCTTGCCGACGCCGGGCGGGCCGACCAGGCACAGGATCGGCCCCTTGATTTTCTTCATCCGCTGCTGGACGGCGAGATATTCGATGATCCGTTCCTTGACCTTCTCCAGGCCATAGTGATCCTCGTCGAGGATTCGCTCGGCGCGCCCGATATCGCGCTTGATTTTCGTCCGCTTTTTCCAGGGAATGCCCAGGAGCCAGTCGAGATAATTGCGCACGACCGTCGATTCGGCGGACATCGGGCTCATCGAGCGGAGTTTCTTCAACTCGGCATCGGCCTTTTCCCGCGCCTCTTTCGATAGCTTGGTCTTCTTGATCTTCTCCTCGATTTCGGCCAGCTCGTCCTTGCCGTCCTCGCTTTCGCCCAGCTCCTTCTGAATGGCCTTCATCTGCTCGTTCAGGTAGTATTCGCGCTGGGTCTTCTCCATCTGGCGCTTGACGCGGCTGCGGATGCGTTTCTCGACCTGCATCACGCCGATCTCGCCCTCCATGTAGGAGTAGATCTTTTCCAGCCGCGCGCCGATCGGGGCGATCTCGAGCAGTTCCTGCTTTTCAGGAATCTTCAGGTTCAGGTGCGAGGCCACCGTGTCGGCCAGCTTGCCCGGCTCGTCGATCTGGTTGATCGATACCAGCACCTCGGGCGGAATCTTGCGGTTCAGCTTGATATACTGCTCGAACTGCGAAACCGCCGTGCGCATGAGCGCTTCGACTTCCTTGTCGTCTTCGCCCTCTTCTTCCATGACCTCGGACCAGGCCTGGAAGAAGGTATCGTTTTCGGCGTAGCGCAGGATCTTGGCGCGCTGGCCGCCTTCGACCAGCACCTTCACCGTGCCGTCGGGCAGTTTGAGCAGCTGCAACACCGTGCCGATCGTCCCGACGGTGTAGATGTCGGCGGTCGAAGGATCGTCCTGAGCGGCGTTCTTCTGGGCGACGAGCAGGATCTGCTTGTCGTCCCGCATGACGTCTTCGAGCGCCCGGACGGATTTTTCCCGCCCGACGAAGAGCGGCACGATCATATGCGGAAAAACGACAATATCGCGAAGCGGCAGTACAGGCAGCAACACACCGCCCTGAAGTTCGAACATATGTTTCACCCGAATCGTTGACGACCGACCCCGTTCAGGCATCGACCGCAGGAATGGTCACAGCCGGTAAACCGGCGCCGCCACGGTGGCCGCTGAACGCGCCTTCAAGCCGATAGATCGGTTCGTTCGCCGCCGGATCAAGGGCCTCGCGGTAAAGTGCGACGCCGGGTCGGCGCTTCAGGCGCTGACGCCGCCCATTTCCGCCTTGCGGTCGGCATAGAGCAGCAGGGGCTGCGCCCCGCCCTCGACGACTTCCTGGCTGATCGCGACTTCCTCGATCCCGTCGTCGCCCGGCAGGTCGAACATGGAATCGAGCAGAATATTCTCCATGATCGAGCGCAGGCCGCGGGCGCCCGTTTTCCGCGCTATCGCCTTGCGGGCGATCGCCGCCAGGGCATCGTCCGTGAAACTCAGCTTGGCGCCTTCCATGTCGAACAGGCGCTGGTATTGCTTGACCAGCGCGTTCTTCGGCTCGGTCAGGATCCTGACCAGCGTGTGCTCGTCCAGATCCTCGAGCGTCGCGATGACCGGCAGGCGGCCGACGAACTCGGGAATCAGTCCGAATTTCAACAGGTCTTCCGGCTCCAGATCGCGCAGGACTTCGCCGGTCTTGCGCTCGTCGGGCGCACGGACATCGGCGCCGAAGCCGATTGATTTGTTCTGGCCCCGCGACGAAATGATTTTCTCCAGACCGGAGAAGGCGCCGCCGCAGATAAAGAGGATGTTGGTGGTGTCGACCTGGAGGAATTCCTGCTGCGGATGCTTGCGCCCGCCCTGGGGCGGCACGGAAGCGACCGTCCCCTCCATGATCTTGAGCAGCGCCTGCTGCACGCCCTCGCCGGAAACGTCGCGGGTGATCGACGGGTTGTCCGCCTTGCGGCTGATCTTGTCGACCTCGTCGATATAGACGATGCCGCGCTGCGCCCGCTCGACATTGTAATCGGCGGCCTGGAGCAGCTTCAGGATGATGTTCTCGACATCCTCGCCGACATAGCCCGCTTCGGTCAGCGTCGTGGCGTCCGCCATCGTGAAGGGCACGTCGATGATGCGCGCCAGCGTCTGGGCCAGCAGGGTCTTGCCGCAGCCGGTCGGCCCGACGAGCAGGATATTCGACTTGGCCAGCTCGACGCCGTTGGATTTGGCGCCGTGCGCCAGGCGCTTGTAGTGATTGTGGACCGCGACGGAAAGCACCCGCTTGGCGTGATGCTGGCCGATCACATAGTCGTCCAGAACCTCGTTGATCTCGATCGGCGTCGGCACACCGTCGCGGCTCTTGACGACATTGGACTTGTTCTCCTCCCGGATGATGTCCATGCAGAGCTCGACGCACTCGTCGCAGATGAACACCGTCGGCCCGGCGATCAACTTGCGCACCTCGTGCTGGCTCTTGCCGCAGAACGAGCAGTAGAGCGTATTCTTGGAATCGCCGTTGGCGGATTTGCTCATCGGTGGTCGGCCCTGTCAGGATCGGTTTTCAGATCGAACATCCGCACCAGTCGGTCTGGCCCCGTTTCCCGCGGCGCCGCGGTCCGAAGCATCACGATGGGGGCGCATGATAGCGACAGGCCCGCACCGTGACCAGATTGAATCAAGTCTGCGGCCGGCGCTGCCCGACTACCCGCCGTTCCCGTTGTCGTCATCGCTTTCCTGCGGCCGGCTGGTCACGACCTCGTCGATAATGCCGAAATCCTTCGACTCCTCCGGAGTCAGGAAGCGGTCGCGGTCCATCGCGTCCTCGATCGCCGCGAGGTCCTGACCGGTATGCCGGACGTAAATGTCGTTCAGCCGCGCGCGCACGGCGAGAATTTCGCGGGCGTGAATTTCGATGTCCGTCGCCTGGCCCTGGAAACCGCCGGACGGTTGATGGATCATGATTCGGGCGTTCGGCAGCGCATAGCGCTTGCCCGGCGCCCCGGCAGCAAGCAGCAGCGATCCCATGGAGGCCGCCTGCCCGACGCAGACGGTCGACACTTCCGGCCGGACATATTGCATCGTGTCGTAGACCGACAGGCCGGAGGTCACGATACCGCCCGGAGAATTGATATAGATCGAGATGTCCTTGGTCGGGTTTTCGGCTTCCAGAAACAGCAGTTGCGCGCAGATCAGCGACGACATCTGGTCCTCGACGGCGCCGGTGATGAAGACGATGCGCTCTTTCAACAGGCGGGAATAGATGTCATAGGCCCGTTCGCCGCGGTTGGTCTGTTCGACGACCATGGGCACGAGCGTGTTCATGTAGTGATCGGCGGGATCGGGCATACGGCTCTCTCGAGGCTCTCTCGATTGGGGGTTCGGCTTTGGAGACGGCCGGGCTGGCCGGTCCGACGCCAGTACATAGGCCACCCGTGCAGGCGCTGCCAGTCCGGTGTCCGCCCCGCCGCAGGCTGCCGGACCGCTGCGTCAGGCGGTTCCGGGGCCTCGTTTTCTATGCGGCCGCCTCTCCTGCCGGCGCGGCGTCCGTTTCCGGTCCGGCGATGACCTCTTCCAGCGTCGCATCCTTCTCGCTGACCTGGGCGAGTTCGACGATATAGTCGATCACCTTGTCCTCGTAGATCGGCGCCTTGAGGCCGTCGCGCATCCCGGCGTTCTTCTGGTAGGCCTCCATCACCTCGCGCTGGCGTCCCGGATAGTTTTGCGCCTCGCGCAATATGGCCCGATTCAGTTCTTCGTTGGTCACTTCGATGTCCTGCCCCGCGCCGATCGCGCTGAGCACGATGCCGAGACGGACGCGGCGGGCTGCAATGTCGCGATATTCGGCCTTCAGCGCCTCCTCGGACTTGTCCTTTTCGTCCTCGTCGAGCCGGTCCTGCGCCTTGCGCTCCTCATAGTGCGTCCAGATCGCCTCGAATTCGACCTCGACCATGCCGGGCGGCAATTCGAATTCGTGGCCGTCGGCCAGAATATCGAGCAGGTCGCGTTTCAGGCGGGTCCGGCTCACCCCGCTATACTCGCGCTCGATGTCGGCTTTCACGGCCTCCCGCAGCGCGTTCAGATCTTCGGCGCCCAAAGATTTGGCGAATTCGTCGTCGATCTCCGGCAATTTCGAAGTCCGCAATTCTTTCACCGTAACGTCGAATACGGCGTCCTGGCCGGCCAGATTTTCCGCCGGATAGTCTTCGGGGAAGGCGATCTTGACGTCCTTCCGGTCGCCGGCCTTCGCGCCGATCAACTGGTCCTCGAAACTGGGAACGAAAGCGTTGGCGCCGAGACTCAGGTGATAGTCCTCGGCCGCGCCGCCGTCGAAGGCCTCGCCGTCCACGGTGCCGCGGAAGTCGATGACCGCAATATCGCCGGCCGCCGCCTCGTGGCCGTCGGGCGCCGGTTCGGATTCCTTCCGGTTCTCGGCGAAGGAGGCGACCGCCCGGTCGACGACTTCTTCCGCCACCGGAATCCGGAGCCGCACCAGTTCGATGGCCGCCAGGTCCATGACGGTGAAGTCCGGCAGGACCTCCAGCGACATGGTGTATTCGAGATCGCCGCCGTCCTTGTAGTCGCCGATCTCGATTTGCGGCTGCATCGCCGGTTTGAGTTCCTTGTCCTCCAGCGTCCTGGCGACGCTTTCCTGAAGCGCCTCTTCCAGCACTTCGCCCAGCACCGACTTGCCCAGCCGCATCTTCAGGACCGGAAGCGGCGCCTTGCCCCGGCGGAACCCCGGAAGCTGGATATCCCTGCCGACTTCGGTCAGCTTGCTGGTGACCTTGCCGTCGATGTCTTTCGCCGGGATGGATACCCTGTATTCGCGTTTCAGGCCTTCGGCCGTCGTTTCCGTCACCTGCATGGTTCGGCAATTCCAATCTTGAGGCACGGGCGGCGCGGGCGCCCGTTCGGTTCGTTTCCGTTCGATCCGGTTGGCCGGATGGTGCGGGCGGAGGGACTCGAACCCCCACGACTTTCGTCACTGGCACCTAAAGCCAGCGCGTCTACCAATTCCGCCACGCCCGCGCGGCCCTGATTCCCGAACGGGAAGCCCCGAACGGGCCGGGGCGCGCCGCCGCCGCGCGGGCAGCGTATAAGGCGGCCCCGGCCATCGTTCAAGCGTTGCCCGGCAATCAAGACGTTGCGCCGCAATCGCCCGGCAAACGGGCAGGCGGACCGTCAGGCGGAGACCTCCACCGTGTAGTCCACCGGAAAGCCGCGCAGGAGCGACCTGACCCGTTCCTCCGCTGCATCGTCCGCGCCGCCCAGCGCAATATGCGCCGACAGGCCTGCGGCCGATTGTTGGCCGGTCACCGCCACGGTAACGCCGTCGTCCCGCAAGGGCGCCAGCGCTTCGCCGAAGACACGCTCGATCGACTGCAGCCGCAGGGCGGGTTTGAACACCTTGCCCAGCGCGGTCTGCGGCAGGCCGGGCAGGATATGTACCCGCTTCGGCACGGCCGGCCGTTCGGCGATCAGGGGCGTGACGAAGGCCAGGATTTCCTCTTCGGTCGCCGCAGCGCCCGCTTTGAGGGCGACGTAGACGACCGGCAGTTCGCCGGCATAGGCGTCCGGCTGCCCGACGGCCGCACTCATCTCAACGGCGGGATGCCGGTTCACCATCTCCTCGACCATGGCCGGATCGATATTGTGGGCGCCGCGGATGATGACGTCTTTGGACCGGCCGGTGACGTAAACATAGCCGTTCTCGTCGAGATGGCCGAGGTCGCCGCTGATCAGCCAGCCGTCGTCGGTGAAGGTGCCGGCATTGCGCCTGCGATCGGTGTAGCCGGGACTGACGTTCGGGCCGCGCACCGCAATCACGCCGGTTTCGCCGGGCGGGAGCGGCTTCGAGACGTCGGCGCCGTCCGCGCCGAGCGCCGCGGCGATGACTTCGGTGTGGGGCAAGGGAAGGCCGCAGGAGCCCCGCACCCGCGCCGGCGCAAGGTAGGGCTCTATGGTGATGATGCCCGCACTCTCGGTCATGCCGAACGCGTTGCGCACAGGAACGCCGTAGGTTTCCTCGAAGGCGTCGGCCATTTCCGTCGGCAGCGGCGACCCGCCGATCACCATGCGGCGCACGCACGAAATATCGGCCTCCGGGTAGGGCTGGCTGAGCAGCGCCGCCAGCAGCGTCGGGACTGCGGACAGAAAACTCACGCGATGCTCCGCGACATGCTCCCAGTAGCGGGCGATCACGTCGGGATGGCGGACGCCCAGCCGGGTCGGCAGCAGGAGGCCGGCGCCGCCGGCCAGGAGCGAGAGGCCGAACACCATCGACCCCGCGACATGGAACAGCGGAAAGCCGTTGATCGCCATATCGTCTGGCCGGATATGGAACATCTGGCTGGCGGACCACGCGACATGCACCTGGTTTCCGTGACTGTGCAGTGCCAGTTTCGGGGCACCGGTCGTGCCGCCGGTATGGAAGCAGGACGCGATGTCGTCCCGCCCGATCGCGCGGCCCGAAGTCAGGCGGTCGGCGGGATAGCCGGCGATCGCCGCGGCGAAATCGTCCGCCCCGTCCTGCGCGCCGCCGATCGACAGGACCGCGTTGAGGCCCCGCGCCCGATCGCGGACGTCCAGGGCCTTGCGCCAGATATCGAGCGCCGGATCCGGCCCGAGCGCCACCAGAACCTTCGCACCGGCCGCTTCGACCAGTTCCACGATATGGTCGGTATTGAGCAGATTGTTGACGAGGCAGGCCCGGCCTGCCGCCGACCCGCCCCACAGGGCGAAATGCGCTTCCGGGATGTTCGGCGCCAGCATGGCGACCGCATCGTCCGGGCCGACCCCGAGATCGGTGAACAGGTTGGCGGCCTGGGTCACCCGGGCGAACAGGTCGGCATAGGAGATGTCGACCGCCGGGCCGCCCGGCACGCCGGTTTCGAGGAAACGGAAGGCAGGCCGGTCGCCAAACAGGTCGCGCCCCCGGGCCAGCAGTTCCCAGGTCGAGGCGACGGGCAGGAAGCCGTCCACGGTCGCCGCCTCCAGGGCCCTGATATCCGCCCGGTCGCGGATTTTCGGGCTCGTTGCAGGCGCACTCATGCGGCATCCAATCCCATCTGCCAGAAACCGGCCTCGAGCCGGGTCGCTTCGTCGAAAATCTTCTGCACGGCGGGAAGCCGCGCCTCACCGCCGCGCCGGGTCCAGAGGTCGTCCAGCGCCGCCGCCGCACCGCGCGCAACCGCCTGATATTCCTCGCCCGAATACATCTCGATCCAGGCCCGGTAGGGATTATTCGCCACCGTTTCGAGAGTGCCGAGCGTCCGGCCGATCTCGCCGTAACCGACGACGCAGGGCGCGAGCGCAACATGCAGGTCCAGCAGGTCGCCGCGCAGGCCGGTTTCGAGCACATAGCGGGTATAGGCGAGGCAGCCCGGCGCTTCCGGCGCGGCTTCCATATCGGCTTCCGTCAGGCCCCAGGAGGCGCAGAAGTCGACATGCAGGCGCATTTCGGTATCGGATATGCCGGCAAGCACTTCTGCAGCCGACCGGACGTCCGCCAGGGTTTCGGCCTTGTAGGCGGCGAGCGCCCAGGCGCGCGAGAAGTGGATGAGGAACAGATAGTCCTGGATCAGGTAATACCGGAACGCCGCTTCCGGCAGCCCGCCCGACGCGAGCTGCCGAACGAATTCGTGATCGACATAAGCGCTCCAGTGCGCTCCGGCGCCGGCCCGCAGCCGGTTGAACAGCACGCCTTCGTAAACCGGTTCTGTCGGGGATCCGGTCATATCGAACCAGCACGTCTCCAACGTCCCTGGGCCGGCGCACGACCGGCCCTACAGGCGACCGTCCTGCCTCTCCCGTGAAGAATCGCGTGCCGTTATAGCGTCAAACCAGATCGCCAAAAGAATGCAGGCGCATTTGTCGCCGGAACAGAGTTTCCGGTGTGTCGAAAAAAGCGACTCAGGCTGCCTCGCCGACCGCTACCGTTACGCGCTTTCCCAGCTGGCGCAAGGCACGGTCCATGGTTGCGGCCTTGGTGCTGTGCTCCGGATTCAACATGCGCCGCACCTCGCTTTCGGCGACATCGAGATCGCGGGCAAGCCGGCGTTGCGATATCCCGGCCTGGCGCCAGGCCTCGTATAGGGCCGCCTTCAGCGCGATCTGCACCGGCGGAACGACCAGGGGCCGCCCCCTGCCGGCGCGCGACGGCTCGGGCAGGGTCCCGCCTTCCCGTATCGTGGTCGCAATGAGCTCGCGCAGCAGGTCCCTGGCTTCGGCCAGCGCCTCTTCCCTGCTTGCGCCGTCGGTAGCGCCCCACCCGAAATCCGGGAACGCGACGACATACCGTCCGTCCTCGTCGCGCTCGATCTCGGCGGGATAATCAAACGTATCTGGCATGTTTTCGGTCCCCCGGAGCAACGTCCGTTGTTCCGGCTCCTAGAAATCGTCCCTGTCAATTCCGAGGTCGGCGAGCATCTTGTTGAGCAGACCCTTGCCGATTTCTTTCTTTCGATCCTTCACCGTCGTTTTGCGACCGCCCGCATAAAGCGTTCCGTGCGAACCGGCGCCTTCGGACGCTACAAAGCGCACCTCCAGATTCCGGCCCCTCGCCCACTTGCGGACCCTCGCAATGAACTGCCGCCCATTCACGCCGCGATAGTGTGGAACCGCATCGGTGCGGTCAAGTGTTTTGCGTACATTTTTGCGCGCAATTCCGGTGCTCGACGACAGCCCGAACGTCGTACCAGCCAGCCATATCAAAGCAGCATGTTGCGGACATCCTTCGGCAGGCGCACGACGAGGCCGTCCAGGGCGTCGGTCAGCGTTATCTGGCAGCCGAGGCGGGACGTCTTCCGGATGTCGTAGGCCAGGTCCAGCATATCCTCCTCATCCTCGGAAGGATCGGGCAACCTGTCGAACCAGGCCGGATCGACGATAACGTGGCAGGTCGCGCAGGCCATCGAGCCTTCGCACGCGCCCTCGACGTCGAGTTTATTGTCCCAAGCGATTTCCAGCAGGGTCTGGCCGGCCCGGGCCTCGATTTCCCGCGGATTGCCGTTGCGCTCGACGAAGGTGACTTTCGGCATGGCGGTTCCGGCAGGTTTGCGACGCGTCGGGCGTCAGCAATCGAATGCTGTCAGGAAATGTAGTGATTTGTCGGGAAGCGACGTCTAGACGGTGAAGGATTCGCCGCAGCCGCACCGGCCCTTTTCGTTGGGATTGACGAAATCGAACCGGGCGTTGAACCGGTCTTCCACCCAATCCATCTCGCTGCCGAACAGGAACATGGTCGCCGAGGGCTCGATGAAAATCCGCACCCCCTTGTCCTCCACCACATCCTCGAATTTCTTCTGCTCCCGGGCGTATTCGACATAGTAGCTCATGCCGGAGCAGCCGGTGGACTTCACGCCGACGCGGAGGCCAAGGACCTCGTCTTCCGCCTTGTCGATCAGGGCCTTCGCCCGGTCGGCGGCGCGGTCGGTCAGTGTGATCACCTGAGGCATCATGGGCATCGTCTCCTGCCGGCGATGTAAGGCGGCACTTTCGGATTTTCCAGCCGTCGTTTCAACAGTCCGCTTCCATTCCGGGTTCAGAACATGTCGAGCAGGAATTTCGCATCGTCGCTCATCTGGTCCGGCGTCCAGGGCGGCGACCAGGTCAGCGTGACCGTGACGCGCCCGACCCCGTCGACGGCGGCCACGGCGTCGGCAACCTGCTGGGGCATCTCGCCGGCGACCGGGCAGTGCGGCGCGGTCAGGGTCATGGTGATCTCGACATCGCCGTTCAGCCGGCGGTCGGCCTCGTAGATCAGGCCCAGATCGTAGATGTTGACCGGGATTTCCGGGTCATGGACGGATTTCAGCGCCTCGATCACCGCGTCGCGGTCCGCCCGCCCGCCGGGGTTGTCGAGCGGTGCGCCGGCCGCCGCCGTCAGGCCTTCCTCCGCCGGCGCGGCCATGAAGTCGGCGAGGCTGCCGCCTGAGGCTCCGGTCGGGGGGCCGGCCACCGTCACGCCGCCTGGAAGCCGGGCCGGGCGCCGGCCAGCTTCTGAAGATGTTTCAGCATCGCCATCATGCCGACCTGGCGCTGGGTCGTCAGCGCGCCGAGATTGAGCCGGCGGACATGATCGAGCGTGATCTGCGCGAGCTCCGCCGTCGTCAGGCCGCTGAAACTGTCGGTCATCATCGCCACCAGCCCCTTGACGATGGCGGCATCGGAATGGCCGCGGAAATAGTGCCGGTCCTCCGAAATATCGTGAACGATCCAGACCCGCGACATGCAGCCGTGCATGAGGTGGGCGTCGTCCATCGCCTCTTCCGGGAAGGGTTCGCCCCGTTTCTTCTTCGCGATATCGAGCAGGTATTCGAAGCGCATCTCGTCGTCGAGCGCTTCGAGCGTCTCGGCATAGTCCTCGTAGGCCGACAGGTCCATCGCGCCTAGGCCAGCAGCTTCTGCGCATGGCGGATACCGGCGGCCAGCGCATCGATTTCTTCGGTCGTGTTGTAGAGCGCCATCGAGGCCCGGACGGTCGATTCGATGCCCATGCGCGCCATCAGGGGTTGCGCGCAATGGTGGCCGACGCGCACGGCGATGCCCTGCCGGTCGAGGATCGCGCCGACATCCATGGAATGCAGGCCGTCGACGACGAAGGACACGATGGCCGCCTTGTCCGGCGCCTCGCCGATCAGGCGGACGCCGGGCACCGCGTGCAGGGCTTCCAGGGCGTGGTTGCAAAGGAGATGCTCATGAGCGCCGATGGCCCCCATGCCGAGCGCCTGCACATAGTCGATCGCGGCGCCCAGGCCGATCGCCTGCACGAAGGGCGGCGTACCCGCCTCGAAGCGCAGGGGCGGATCGGCGTAGACCGTCTTTTCGAACGACACGGACTCGATCATGTCGCCGCCACCCTGCCAGGGCGGCATGGAGGCCAGCCGTTCCGCCGTGCCGTAGAGCACGCCGATGCCGGTCGGCCCGTAGAGCTTGTGGCCGGTGAAGGCATAGAAATCGCAGCCGATGGCCCGCACGTCGACCGGCTGATGAACGACTCCCTGCGCGCCGTCGATCAGCACGCAGGCGCCGGCCGCCTGCGCCAGCCGCGTCACCTCGGCGACCGGCACGACCGTGCCGAGCACGTTCGACACATGGGTCACGGAAACCAGCTTCGTGCGGTCGGTCAGCAGGGCAGCGAACTTTTCGAGATCGAAGCGGCCGTCGTCCTCGACCGGCGCGACCCTGAGCACGATCCCCTTGCGGTCGCGCAGCAACTGCCAGGGCACGATGTTGGCGTGGTGCTCCATCTGGGTAATGACGATCTCGTCGCCCGCCGATAGATGGGCATCGGCCCAGGAACAGGCGACAAGGTTGATCGCCTCGGTCACATTCCTGGTGAAGACGATATTCTCCGGCGCCGGCGCGTTCAGCAGGCCGGCAACCTTCTCGCGCACACCTTCATAGGCCTCGGTCGCCGCGCCGCTCAGATAATAGGCGCCGCGATGGACGTTGGCATATTCGCTTGCATAGCTGTTCTGTACCGCGTCGAGGACGGATTGCGGCTTCTGCGCGCTCGCGCCATTGTCCAGGAAACGCAGCGGCCTGTTGTAGATCGTGCGCGACAGGATCGGAAAATCCCCGCGCACGGCCGCCGGATCGTAGGTGTTGCGGCCGCGGGCCGGCCTGTCGCGAAGGGCGGGGGCTGCGGTCATGATGCCCGTAGTCATGGTCGGGGCCGCTCCGCCATCCAGCGCGCCACGTTGCGCTCCAGCGGCAGGCGCATGCCGGCGAGCGCCACCGCGTCGATCGCCTCGTTCAGGAAGGCCTCGACCAGCAGTTGCCGGGCCTGCTCCTCCGGTACGCCGCGCGAGCGCAGGTAGAACAGCGCCTCGCCGTCCAGGTCCCCGGCGGTCGCGCCGTGGCTGCACTGCACGTCGTCGGCATGGATCAACAGTTCCGGCTTGGTGTTGACTTCCGCTGTCTCGGACAGCAGCAGCGCCCGGCTCATCTGGTGGCCCTCGACCTTCTGGGCGTCCTGTCGGACGACCACCTTGCCCTGGAACACGGCCCGCGCCCGGCCGTCCAGCACGCCCTTGTAGAGCTGGTCGCTATGGGTCTCCGGCGCGGCATGATCGACCGACGTGGTGTGGTCGCAATGCTGCCGGCCGCCGGCCAGGTAGGCGCCGTTGAGGCGGCAGTGGGCGCCCGGCGCATCCAGCGAAACCCGCAATTCGTTGCGCGAAATCCGGCCGCCGAGAGTGAAGCAGAAACTGTCGAACATGGCGCCGCTGTCCAGCGCGGCATCGAGCAGGGCGATATGGATCGCCTCCCGGGATTCGTCCTGGACCTTGCAATGGCGCACGATGGCTTCGGGCCCGGCGGCGACATCGGTCACCAGGTTGGCGAAATAGCCGCCGATGCACAGGCCGACATGATGCTCGACCACGGTGACCCGGCTGCCCGCCCCGGCCACGATGAGATTGCGCGGTTGGTAGGCCGGCGGACGGGCGCCGCCGGTGCCGACGGACAGGATCTCGATCGGCATGTCGACCGTCACGCCGTCGGGCACGATCAGGACATAGCCGTCCTCCAGCCAGCTGTCGTTGAGCGCCTTGAGCGCGCCGCCGTCCACCGCGACCCGCTGCTTCAGCAGGTCCGCAATGCCCGGACGGCCCGACGCCAGCGCGTCGGCGAGCGACGTCAGCAGCGTGCCTTCGGGCAGGGCCGGCACCGTCGACAGCGCTGGCCGGACCTGCCCGTTGACCAGCACGAGCCGGCATTCCGCCTCCCGGCCGAAGACGAGCGCCGGCAGGCTCTCTTTCGCCACGTCGGCAGGTGCCGGCGCCCAGTCCAACTCCAGACCGGTCAAATGGGCGAGGTTGGTATAACGCCAGTCCTCGACCCGCCGGTCCGGCAGGCCATGCGCCGCAAATCGGCCGGCCGCTTCCGCCCGCGCCGTGCCGAGCCAGCCCGCACCGTCATCGGGATCGTCGGCCGGTCCGTTGCGCCAGCCGGTCAGCCAGTCGGCACCGGAAGCGGCGGGCCGCCCGGCCGTGTCAGCGATCGGAGCGAGGCGCGCCATCGCCTAGGCCGCCGCCTTGTCCGCGAAGGCGGCATAGCCTTCGCTTTCGAGCCGCAGGGCGAGTTCCTTGCCGCCGGACCGGGCGATCCGCCCGCCGGCCAGAACATGAACCCGGTCCGGGACGATATAGTCGAGCAGCCGCTGGTAGTGGGTGATGACCAGCATCGAACGGCCCGGCCCGCGCAGGGCGTTGACGCCGTCGGCGACGATCTTGAGCGCGTCGATATCGAGGCCGCTGTCGGTCTCGTCGAGCACGGCGAAGTCCGGCTCCAGCACCGCCATCTGGAGGATTTCGTTGCGCTTTTTCTCGCCGCCGGAAAAGCCGACATTGACGGCGCGTTTCAGCATGTCGTCGCTCATGCCCAGCGCCCTGGCCTTTTGCCGGACGAGCTTGAGGAATTGCATGGCGTCGAGTTCTTCCTCGCCGCGCTGCACCCTGAGCCCGTTCACAGCATGCTTGAGGAAGGTCATGTTGGTGACGCCGGGAATCTCGACCGGATACTGGAAGGCGAGGAACAGCCCGGCCGCGGCGCGCTCTTCGGGTTCGAGCGCCAGCAGGTCCGCGCCCCTGAACCGGACGCTGCCTTCGGTGACCTCGTAGCCATCGCGGCCGGAGAGCACATAGCTGAGCGTGCTCTTGCCGGACCCGTTCGGACCCATGACTGCATGGACCTCGCCCGGCCCGACCGCGAGATCGAGGCCGTTCAGGATCCCCCGGCCGTCAACGGTGGCATGCAAATTTGCGACTTCGAGCATGTTTCCCGAACCTGTCTGTCCAGTTTTCCGGTGGCCGCCCCGCAGCCCGGCTGCCGGTCAGCCGACGCTGCCCTCGAGACTGATGCCGACGAGCTTCTGGGCCTCCACGGCAAACTCCATCGGAAGCTCCTGCAACACTTCCTTGCAGAAGCCGTTGACGATCAGCGCCACGGCATCTTCCTCGCCGATGCCGCGCTGGCGGCAATAGAACAGCTGGTCCTCGCCGATCCGCGAGGTCGTCGCCTCGTGCTCCACCTTCGCCGTCCGGTTCCGGCTTTCGATATAGGGCACGGTATGGGCGCCGCAGCGGTCGCCGATCAGCAGCGAATCGCATTGGGTAAAATTGCGTCCGTTCAATGCCTTGGGACCCATTCTTACCAGACCGCGATAAGTATTGCGGGCCCGGCCGGCCGAAATGCCCTTGGAGATGATGCGCGAGCGCGTGTTGCGGCCGAGATGGATCATCTTGGTGCCGGTATCGGCCTGCTGCGCGTTGTTGGCGATGGCGACGGAATAGAATTCGCCGACGGAATTGTCGCCCTGCAGGATGCAGGACGGGTATTTCCAGGTGATCGCCGAACCGGTCTCGACCTGGGTCCAGCGGATCTTCGAGTCGTCGCCGCGGCAGGCGCCCCGCTTGGTGACGAAATTGTAGATGCCGCCCTTGCCGGTTTCGTCGCCGGGATACCAGTTCTGGACCGTCGAATACTTGATCTCGGCGTCTTTCAGCGTGACCAGTTCGACGACGGCGGCATGGAGCTGGTTCTCGTCGCGCATCGGCGCGGTGCAGCCTTCGAGGTAGGAGACGTAGCTGCCTTCGTCGGCAACGATTAGGGTCCGCTCGAACTGGCCGGTATCCTTCGCGTTGATGCGGAAATAGGTCGACAATTCCATCGGGCAGTGCACGCCCGGCGGGATGTAGACGAACGAGCCGTCGGAGAAGACCGCCGAGTTCAGCGTCGCGTAGAAATTGTCGGTATAGGGCACGACGGTGCCGAGATACTTGCGGACCAGTTCCGGGTGGTTCTGCAACGCTTCCGAGATCGAGCAGAAGATGACGCCGTGGCTTTCCAGCTCCTTCTTGAACGTAGTGGCGACCGAGACCGAATCGAACACGGCGTCGACCGCGACCTTCGGCGCGCCTTGGACGCCCGCGAGCACCTCCTGCTCCTTCAGCGGAATGCCGAGCTTCTCGTAGGTCCGCAGCAGTTCCGGATCGACCTCGTCGAGGCTCTTCGGCCCTTCCGTATTCTTGGGCGCGGCGTAGTAGTAGATGTCCTGGAAGTCGATCGCCGGATAGTCGACCATGGCCCAGGCGGGTTCCGTCATGGTCAGCCAGTGGCGGTAGGCCTTGAGCCGCCAGTCGAGCATCCAGTCCGGCTCGTCCTTGCGGGCCGAGATGAAGCGGACGATATCCTCGTTCAGCCCCTTGGGGGCCGTCTCCATCTCGATCTCGGTTTCCCAGCCATGCTTGTATTTGCCGAGATCGCGGACCTGCGCGACGGTCTGTGCGGTTGCCGCCATGACTAGCGCGCCTCCCGCGCCAGGCCGGCCCCGTGGGCCTTGTCCGCCGCCTCGAACGGCACACCGAACATCGTGGGAATGGCCATATCCTCCAGCGTCACGTCGGCCAGCGCCCCCCGGATCGCCGTATTGACCCGGTCCCAGTTGCCGCGCACCGGGCACAGCAGTTCGACGTCGCAGTCGCCCTCGGCGCCGTCGACGCAGGCGGTCAGGCTGACCGGCCCCTCGAGCGCGCGGATGACTTCGAGCATGGAAATCCGGTCGGCCGGACGGGCGAGCCGGTAGCCGCCGTGCACGCCGCGCTGGGAGGCCAGCACCCCTTCCTTGGCGAGCGCCTTCAGCACCTTGGCGACGGTCGGCGCCGGCACGCTGGATTCCTCGGACAACTGCGGCGCGGTCACCTGCTTATCCGGCTCGCGCACCATCTGCGTCAGCACGACGACGGCGTAATCGGTAATCCTGTTGAGGCGCAGCATCGGCGGCCCTCCCGAAACACCCGCGGCGAGGCGGCGCGCCGCCAAACCGGACCGGATTTGTCTCGATTAAGGTAGGCCGGTCAAATTGAAATCAAGACCGATCCGGTGCGGTATTGCCGCAGCGGCGGTCCGGAACGCCGGCGGTTCAGGCGGCCCGGCTTTTTGCGCTGACGGTCTCGCTCCAGGCGGCGAGGAACCGGTCGATGTCCCGCTCGGTCGTGTAGAGGCCCTGGCTGACCCGGATGGCCGATCCGGCAATTTCCGGCTCGACCCCCATCGCCGACAGGACCGGCGAGGCCGCGACTTTCCCCGACGAGCACGCCGAGCCCGCCGAGACGGCGATGCCGGCGAGGTCGAGGCGCATCGTCATCAGGTCAGACGGGATGCCGGGAACGGCCACGCAGAGGGTATTCGGCAGCCGCGGCGCGCCGCCGCCGATAATGCGGATCCCCGGAGAGCGCGCGCGCATTGCCGCTTCGAGACGGTCGCGCCGGTCGCGCACTTCGGCCCATCCGTCGGCCTCCCGGGTTGCCGACCGCGCCGCTGCGCCGAAGCCGGCGATGCCGGGGACGTTTTCGGTCCCGGCCCTGACGCGCTGCTCCTGCCCGCCGCCGGCGATCAGGGCCGGCCAAGCGCCCGGGTCGCGCACGATCAGCGCGCCGGCGCCGGTCGGTCCGCCGATCTTGTGGGCGGTCACGCTCATGCTGTCGCAATGCGCCCAGATGTCTACCAGCTCCGCCTTGCCCGCCTGTTGCACAGCGTCGACATGGAGACGGACCCCGGCGGCCCGGCACAGGCCGGCGGCCTCGGCAACCGGCTGCACCACCCCGGTCTCGTTGTTCGCCGCCATCAGGGCGACGGCGGCAATGTCCCGGCTTTCTTCCAGCAGGGTTTCCAGCGCCGCAAGGTCGATACGTCCGTCGGGCAGACAGGCGATCGCCCGCAAATCGCCGATATTTTCCAGGATCGACGGATGCTCGATCCCGGCGGCGGCGACCGGACCCCCGGACGCCTTCATCGCCATGGCGTTGGCTTCGGTCGCACCGCTCGTGAAGACGACCGAGGCGGGGTCGCAGCCGGCCAGTCCGGCCACATCGATACGGGCGCGTTCGACCACGGCGCGCATCTGCCGGCCCTCGCCGTGGACCGACGACGGGTTGCCGCGCAGCGCCATGGCCGCCGTCATCGCCTCGGCCGCTTCGGGCCGGAGCGGAGCGCTGGCGTTGTGGTCGAGATAGACGCGCGTCATCGGCGGGGCGCCCGTTAGCGAAGGGAAACTGTGGTGCAGGACCGGCGGTCAGGCGGATTTGGCGGCCGGCGGTTCTTCGCGCCGGTCGCGTTCGGCTTCCAGTTCCTCGATCCGCTCGGTCAGGGCGTTGACCTGGCTGCGCAGCGCTTCGATCGCCGGCACCATCGGGTCGCTCAGGTCGCCGGTGGTGCCGTAGGCGACGAACTTCTTCACCGTGCGCTTGTCCTTGGGCATGACGGCCTTGGCCGGAATGCCGGTCACGGTGACGTTCGGCTGGACATCGCGCACGACCACGGCGTTCGCACCGACCCGCGCGTTGGCGCCGACGGTGATCGGCCCGAGGACCTGTGCCCCCGAGCCGACGATCACGCCGTCTTCCAGGGTCGGATGGCGTTTGACGTTGCGCTGGGCGTCGGAATCGACGCTCGGCGACGTGCCGCCCAGGGTCACGTCGTGATACAGGGTGACGTCGTCGCCGATTTCGGCGGTCTCGCCGATCACAACGCCCATGCCGTGGTCGATGAACAGGCGCTTGCCGATCTTCGCGCCGGGATGAATCTCGATCCCGGTCCAGAAGCGGCCCCACTGCGAAATCCAGCGCCCGAGCAGGAACATCCGGCGGCGCCAGAACCACCGGGCCGCCCGATGGAACAGCAAGGCGTGAAAGCTCGGATAGTTGAGGGCGACCTCGAACCGGCTGCGGGCCGCCGGATCGCGGGCCAGAATCCCGTCGATTTCGTCGCGCAAGGTGCGAAACATGCCGTTGCCGCTCCTCCCTCACGGAGCGCCGAAGGCGCATCTCGCCTTCGCTCCGCTACAATCTGGCGCTTGAAACCCCGGAGGCGCGGCAGCATATGGACCGGCGCTCGATACCTATCGGCGCCTGGTTGCACCGCCCCCGCCTCACGCGCCATTCTACCAGATAATGCTTGCTCCAGAGCGGTCAAGACACGCCAAATCACCGCTTTTCTTGCGGTTTTCCGACATCGGGCGGGCGTCCGGGGCCACCGCCGTCAGACGAAGGGGTCCGGCGGATGCCTGATGTCATTCTTCCCGGTCCCGACGGCCGGCTCGAAGGCCGCTACCATCACAGCAAGAGGCCGAACGCGCCGATCGCGCTCATCCTGCATCCGCACCCGCAGCATGGCGGGACGATGAACAACAAGGTCGTATACCGCCTGTATCACGTCTTCGCCCGGCGCGGCTTTTCCACCCTGCGCTTCAATTTCCGCGGTGTCGGCCGGTCCCAGGGCATCTACGACCGGGGCGAGGGCGAGCTGTCGGACGCGGCGGCGGCGCTCGACTGGATGCAGCACCACAACGAGAACGCATCGGGCTGCTGGATCGCCGGATTCTCGTTCGGCGCCTGGATCGGCATGCAGCTCCTGATGCGGCGCCCGGAACTGGACGGATTCATCACGGTCTCGCCGCCGGCCAACATGTACGATTTCTCATTCCTTGCGCCCTGCCCGTCGTCCGGCCTCATGGTGCACGGCCGCGAGGACACACTGGTCACGCTGGAATCGGTGGAGAAGCTGGCCGAAAAGCTGATGACCCAGAGGGGCGTCGTGATCGATCTCCGGGTCGTCGAGGATTGCGACCACTTTTTCAACGACCATCTCGAAGAGATGCAGGGCCATGTCGAGCAGTATCTCGACCTCGCCCTCGCAACACCGCGAAAGCGCGTGATCGGCGGCCGGCGTTAGGGCCTGCTGACGATCCCGCCGCTCGTCGGCCCGGGGACGCCGGTCGTTGCCGGGAGGCTGGTCGGAAGCCCGTCCACAACCCGCAGCGCCAGCCAGGCGAAGGCCTGGGCCTCCAGGGCGTCGCCGTTCCAGCCCACCGCCTCGACCGGATCGACCGGCGCGTCGAGGGCCGAGCGCAGGCAATCCATCAAAAATCCGTTCCTGCGACCGCCGCCGGCAACGAGCCAGCGCCGCGGCGCTTCCGGCATCCACCCGACGGCCCGGACGACGGATTGCACGGTGAAGGCCGTCAGCGTCGCCGCGCCATTCTCGACGCTCAGATCGTCAACCGCGGCGTCGAAGGCGTTCCGGTCGAGGCTCTTGGGTGGTGCGGTCCGGAACCAGGGATGGCCGAGCCAGGCCGCGATGCGCCCGCCATCCGCCGCGCCGCGCGCCGCCGTCTCGCCGTTCCGGTCGAACGGCGCTCCCGTCCGTTCCAGCATCCAGTCGTCGAGCAGGGCGTTCGCGGGGCCGGTGTCGAACGCCATCAGGGGCGTCTCTTCGACACCGGCGTCCGGCCCGGCGGAACCGACCCATGTCACGTTGGCGACGCCGCCGAGATTGAGCACCGCGAGCGGCTTGTCGAGACCGGCGGCAAGCGCGGCATGATAAAGCGGCGCCAGCGGCGCGCCCTGCCCGCCCCGGCGGACATCGGCGCTGCGAAAGTCGCTGACGACCGGTATGCCGGCGGCATCGGCCAGCGCCTGCACATCGCCGATCTGGACGGTCCGGCGGTTTTGCGGATCGTGGTGGATCGTCTGGCCGTGAAAGCCGACCCAATCGACTCCTGCCGGACGCAGGTTTTCCGCTGCGAGAAACGCCTGGAGCGCCGTTCGGTGGGCATCGGTGACCGCAGCGACGGCCGCCCCGGACCCTCGGTCCCGCCCCAGACAGGACCGGATCGCGGCGCGCTGGTCCGCCGAATAGGCGCTTGTCCGCGCCGGCCCGGCCTCGATCCGCCAAGCGCCGTCGGAACGGATCAGCGCGACATCGACGCCGTCGAGCGAGGTGCCGCTCATCATCCCGATGGCGGTGCGCAGCGTCATGGGCGGATGTGGAAAACCGAAGCGGGCATCTCAGTTTGTCCGGGCAATTTGTCCGGCCGGGCGGGCTGTGATAGATCGCCGGTCCATCAGGCCGCTGTCGCGGTTCGCGCCCCGGTCGAAAAGGGGGCCACGAGGGAGATAGCGCGGCCCATGTCCGGCTTCAAATCCGAATTCATGGACGTTCTGCACGAGCGCGGCTACGTCCACCAGTGCACCGACGCGGACGGGCTGGACGGAAAGGCCGCCGGCGGAGTCGTCACGGCCTATATCGGCTTCGACTGTACGGCGGACAGCCTGCATGTCGGCAGCCTGCTCCAGATCATGCTGCTGCGCCGGCTCCAGAAGACCGGCCACCGGCCGATCGTCCTGATGGGCGGCGGCACGACCCGGGTCGGCGATCCCTCGGGCAAGGATTCGTCGCGCCAACTCCTGAGCGACGCGCAGATCGCCGCCAACATGGCAGGCATCCGCAGCGTGTTCGAGAAGTTCCTGACCTTCGGCGACGGGCCGGCAGACGCCGTCATGGCCAACAACGCCGACTGGCTGAACGATCTCGCCTATGTCGATTTCCTGCGCGAATACGGCCGCCATTTCACCATCAACCGCATGCTGACCTTCGACAGCGTGAGGCTGCGTCTCGACCGGGAGCAGCCGCTCACCTTCCTGGAATTCAACTACATGATCCTCCAGGCCTACGATTTCGTCGAACTGGCGCGGCGCTACGATTGTTCGCTCCAGCTCGGCGGGTCGGACCAGTGGGGCAACATCGTCAACGGCGTCGAACTCGGCCGGCGCGTCGAGCAGCGCGAGTTGTTCGGCCTCACCTCGCCGCTCATCACCACGGCGTCGGGCGCCAAGATGGGCAAGACCGCCCAGGGCGCAATCTGGCTCAACGCCGAGCGGCTGAGTGCGTACGAATACTGGCAGTTCTGGCGCAATACGGAAGACGCCGACGTCGGCCGCTTTCTGCGCCTGTTCACCGATCTGCCGCTCGGAGAAATCGCCCGGCTGGAGGCGCTGGGCGGCGCCGAGATCAACGAGGCGAAAAAGGTGCTGGCGACGGCGGCGACGGCCATGCTGCACGGCCCGGAAGCGGCCGATTCGGCGGCGGAAACGGCACGCCGGACCTTCGAACAGGGGCAAGCGGACGGCGGCCTGCCGGTGGTCGAGGTGCCGTCCGCCGACCTGGAAGCCGGCATCCCCGCCTTCGACCTGTTCCGGCGCACGGGCCTTGCCGCCAGCGGCGGCGAAGCCCGGCGGCTGATCCGGGGCGGCGGCGCCCGGGTCAACGGAGAGCCTGTGACGGACGAAAACGGGGCGATCGGAGCCGATGCGGTCGGCCCGGACGGCGCGATCAAGCTTTCCGCCGGCAAGAAACGGCACGTCCTCGTGCGGCCCGCGCGCGCCGGCTAGTTCCGCCCGTCCTTGCGCCGCTTGCCGCCGCTGCCGAAATCGAAGAGCCGGCGCAGCGCTCCCGGCGTAAGCAGGGCAACCGGATTGACCTGGAATTTCGGCTTGTCCAGGGAGCCCTTGACGGTGAAATGGGCCGCCAGAAGGCCGCTGCCCTTTTCGCCGACCAGCAGATCGCCGATGACCGGCACCTTGCCGAACACGCTGTTCAATTCGTAGAGGGGCACCAGCGTGCCGCGCAGCCGCACCTGCCGCTTCGCGCGACCGATCTCGCCGGCCGCCGTTACGCCGATCAGGCTGCTGTAGGCGCGGCCTTCGCGGATCAGGAGCCGGTCGCCCCGAAGGTCGAATTTCATGTCGAGCCGCTGCATCCGGATGCTGCCGTCGATACGGCGGCGTTCCGCGAGAGCGAAGAACCGGGCGATCGCTGGCGCCCGCTCGACCTGGAAATTCTTGAGGCGCAGGGTGCCGGACATCGGTTTGCCCTCGAGCGTCGGGCGGCGAACGGCGCGGACGGACAGCGCGCCGCCGCGCAGATTGTCGACGATTCCGAGGGCGCGCAGGGCGCCGCCGCCATCATCGGAGGCGAGCATGACCGTCTGGCCGCCGCCGGCCGGCGTCAGGCGAAAGTCCAGCGATTTGCCGGACGGCAGCGCCGCGGACAGGCGCACCCTGCGCAGAGACCTGCCGTCGTACCGCGCGGCGCCCGTCGCCGACCACAAGGGAAGGGACTTTGCAACGAACAGCCGGTCGACCCGGAATTCCATGTCCAGAGGCTCGACGACCGCCGCGGCGCTCGAACGGGTTGCGCCGGTGCGCTTCGATTGCGCCGGCGGAGCCTTGAGGAAGGGCGAAAGGTCGAGCACCCGGCCGGTCAGGCGAAGCCGCCGCCCGGATTTCTTCCGCCTCTCCAGCACTGCGGAGAGCCGGGTGCGCCCGGCCGACAGGCGGGTGACGGTCAGGCGGCGCAGCGTCCGGCCGTTGCTTTCCATCGTCGCCTTGCCCTGGAAGGCGACTGGAGACGATTGCAGCGAAAAGCCGGAAATCGCGGCAAGCCGGCCATGCCGGAATTCCAGCCTGGACGACCCCCTCGCCGGCTGTTTGGGCGGTTTCACGATGTCGAGGACAGGAATGTTGAGGCGCGCGCCACGAAAGTCGTAACTGCCGTCGACGACCGTCCGGCCGTCGTCGTAGGCGCTGAGCGTCACGTCGGCGCCGAACGGGCCGGACAGGAAGCTGCGGATATCGAGGCCCGCGGCAAGCAGCAGCCGGGGCGTCGGGACGCCGCGGATCGACATCCGGCGGCGCCAAGTTTTCGATGCCGGGCCGAATTTCTCCTGCCAGCGCAGCCTGGCCGCCGCACCGCCCACCGTGCTTTCGCCCTCCAGCTCAAACCCGGTCCTGCTGACGGCAAGATCGAATTTGCCTTTGGCCAGATTGAGGCCGAACACGGCCTTCGGCCAGGATACTTCGCGGACTTGCGCGTCAACCGCGAACGGCACTGCGGCGAACGACAGGTTGTCGACCAGCGGAAAGCCCGACTTCAGCCGGACGCGGGCCTGCCCCCGGATCGCGGCGGGATCGGCCGCCAGCTTTTTCACTGACTCCAGCGCCTTGGGATCGATCAGGCGCAGGAAATCCTGCACCGATCCATCGACCGTCGCGTCGACAGCAAACTTCGCAGCGTCGCCGCGGAGGCCGTCGATCCGGATCGAACTTTCGCTCACCCTGCTTTTGCCGATCCTGCCCCGGCGGACCCGGAAGTCTATCTTTGCAGCGTCGAAACGCGCCTCGCCGCCCGCATCGCGCAACGCGGGCAGCGCCCCCGGCAAGCGGATATCCAGGCCGTCGAAGTCGAACCGGCCGGCGAGACGACGCACCTGCACCCGGCGGTTCCCGCCATCGCGAACTGTAAGGCGGAACCGGGTATCGATTTTCTTCACCCGCCCGGCGCCGACATTGCGGAGGATCCATCGTCTGGCGTTCGGGCCGACCTTGCCCGGCCACAGCCGGCCCAGCGCCTTGACGCCGAAGCCGGTGAGCGAACCGTTCCCGTCGACGGCAAGTCCGTCCCCGGTGCGCTGCACCCTGCCGGTGAAATCGAGCTTCGTATCGCCGAGATCGACCTGGAACCGGCCGATATCGGCAGTCCGCGCGCCTTCTTTGAGCGCCCCCGCCAGATGCAGAGACCTGATCCGCACCGGTCCGCGATAAACGCCCGGCAATCTCATGGTTCCCGCACCGCCTGCGATTTCCAGTACGCCGCTGTGGAAACGCCCGTCGTCCGAGCCCGTGAAGGTTAACTTGCCGGACAGCGGCACCTGAAGGTTTTCCAACGCGCCCAGCGGTTCCGAGACCGCCGCCAGGGCTGCCGGGTCCAGGCCCTGGAATGTCAGGGTTCCGGCTACTTTTCCGTCGGCCTTGCGGTAGACCGCTTCGCCGCCGATCCGCGCCGCCTTCCCGCCGGTTCGCAGGGTAAAGGAAACGTCTGCAGCGAGGCCTTCCGGCCGGCGCCGCAACGCAGACCGCAGCGAATCGGCCCGCCACACCTGTCGTGTCGGCCGATCCGAGAGCGTAACGTTGCCACCGACGATCTCGATAGACCGGAGACTTCCCAACGGCTCGGCATCCGCCGGCCGGCCGGCCATACGGCCGAACATCATTGCGAGGAGCCGGTCGTGCCCGCCCGGCTGCGAAGCGCCGGTTCGCAGCGCAATGTTGCCCCGGCCGTCGCGCTCCAGGGCGATCTCCGGCTGCACGAAGCGGATCGATTCCAGCCGCAACTGCCCGGACAGCAGGGGCAGCAGCGCGACTGTCATGACGACTTCGGGAAAGTGCGCCACCTCGCCGCCGTCTTTGCCGGTCAGCCGCAAATCCTTGCTGCGCAACGGCAATCCCGACATGTCGCCCGGCCAGACCGCCTCGGTCGTTCCCAGCCCGATCGTCAGGTCCGGAAACGAGCGCGCCAGTTCCGCCCGGACATGGCGGGCGGCGAATTCGGCATCGACCGGCCCGAGATAGAGGCGCCAGACGACCGCCCCCGCCGCGATGACGACAAGCGCGACGATAACCGCAAGGCTCTTGACGACAATGCGGATCGGCTTGCGAATCACCGTACCGGCGTCCTAATCAGGGAAAGACGAGAATAACGACGCCGGATGTTCCGGCGCTTCGCCGCCCGGCAGCAGGCGGGCCGGCGGTGCGCACCGTTCAGGCCCCGGCAAACGGCACACGAGATGGACAACCGGTGAGCGAGAGTCCGTTCCACCGCCTGAGCACGCCACCGTCACCGTCCGACCCGGATATGCTGGCGCGCAATCTGGAGCGATGGTCGACCGCGGTCGAAGAGGAACTCGAGGGCGAAGCGCGGCTCGATGCAACGCGCTTGCTCGACAGTCGGAACGGGCGGCTCCTGCGCGCATGCTTCGGCAATAGTCCCTTTCTTTCGGAATGTCTATTGAAGCATCCGGACTTCGCGTTGGCGTGCTTCACGGTCGGCTACGACACGGCGATCCGGTCCGCTCTGGAGGATGCCCGCAAGGCGCTCGCCGCGACCGGCAAAATCGACTCCGTCGCCCGCATCCTGCGCGTCGCGCGCCGCCAGGTCGCGCTCGGCATTGCGCTTGCCGACCTGTCTGGCGCGTGGGCGGTCCCGGCGATTACGGCGACACTCAGCGACTTTGCCGACTGGGCCATCGGCTCCGCCCTGGAGGCCCTGCTGCGCGAGGCCGCGGGCCGCAATGCCCTGACCCTGGATCCGAAGGGGCTGTCGCCGGCCCGCAACTGCGGCGTGTTCGTGATCGGCATGGGAAAGCTGGGCGCCCACGAGCTGAACTATTCGAGCGATATCGACCTGATCGTCTTCTTCGACCCGGAGGCCGTGCCGATCGCGCGGCCCGAACGGCTCCAGCGCGAGATGGTGCGGCTGACCCAGGGCCTGGTCGACCTGCTGCACAAGCGCACGGCGGACGGCTACGTCTTCCGCACCGACCTGCGCCTGCGGCCGGACCCGGCCTCGACCCCGGTCGCCCTCTCCGTCGACGCCGCCGAGGTCTATTACGAAAGCATGGGCCAGAACTGGGAGCGCGCTGCGATGATCAAGGCGCGCATCGTGGCCGGCGACATGGCCGCGGGCACCGCCTTCCTGGAGCGGTTGCGGCCGTTCATCTGGCGCCGCAGCCTGGATTTCGCGACCATTCAGGATGTCCATTCCATCAAACGCCAGATCAATGCCCGGCGCGGCGGCGGCACCATCCGTTCGCCGCGCGGCCTGCCGGGCCACGATGTCAAGCTGGGCCGGGGCGGCATTCGCGAAATCGAGTTCTTCGCCCAGACGCAACAACTCATCTTCGGCGGGCGCGACGCCAGCCTGCGCGAACGCGCCACGGTCCGGGCGATCGATTCGCTGGTGGCGGCCGGCCGGGTCGAGCCGCGGGCCGCACACGATCTGACCGAAGCCTACGAATTCCTGCGCACCGTCGAACATCGCATCCAGATGGTCGAGGACCGGCAGACCCAGACGCTGCCGGAAGACGCCGCCGAGTTCGGCGCCTTCGCGACCTTCATGGGTTATCCCTCGGCCGACGCCTTTCTGGCCGCGCTGTTCCACCATCTGCAGCGGGTCGAAAGCCACTATGCCGGCCTGTTCGAGGAGGCGCCCGACCTGGGCGGGCCGAGCAGCCTCGTGTTTACCGGCGGCGATCACGATCCGGATACGCTCAACACCCTTTCCACGCTGGGATTTTCGGAACCCGAGACGGTTTCTTCCGTGATACGCGGCTGGCACCACGGCCGCTACCGGGCGACCCACAGCGACCGGGCCCGGCAGCTGCTGACGGAGCTGACCCCGACCCTGCTTCAGGCGATCGGCAGTTCGCCGGCCCCGGACGAGGCGTTTCGCCGGCTCGACGCGTTTATCCGCAGCCTGCCGGCCGGCGTGCCGCTGTTCTCGCTGCTGCACGCCAACCCGAAACTGCTGGACCTGATCGCCGAAATCATGGGCACGGCGCCCGAACTGGCCGGGACGCTGGGACGGCGGCCCACCCTGTTCGACGCGCTGCTCGACCGCGGATTTTTCGACCGGGTGCCCGACCGGCAGGCGATGACCGACGGTCTTGCCGCCTCCCTTCCAGTCGATTGCAGCTTCGAGGAGAGCCTGGACGCGGTCCGCCGCTGGTGCGCCGAGGCGCGCTTCGGGATCGGCGTGCGCTTCCTGCACGGACGAATCTCGGCGGCGGAGGCCGGCGGCGCCTATGCCGATGTCGCGGATACGGCGGTAACGGCCATTCTGCCGCGTGTCGAAGCGGCGTTTGCCGAAAAGCACGGACGCTTCGAGGACGGGAGCTTCTGTATCGTCGGGCTCGGCAAGCTTGGCGGCCGGGAACTCACGGCGACCTCCGACCTCGATCTGCTGTTCGTGTATGACGACCGGATCGGCGAGGCCCAATCGGACGGCGCGAAACCGCTGGCGCTCAGCCTCTACCATGCACGATTCGCCCAGCGCCTGTTCAGTGCGCTGACGGCGCCGACGGCCGAAGGCGGCCTCTTCGAAGTCGATCTCCGGTTGCGGCCCTTCGGCAACAAGGGGCCGCTGGCCACGAGTTTCTCGGCGTTCGAGGACTACCAGGCCAATCATGCCTGGACCTGGGAGCAGATGACGATGACCCGGGCCCGGGTCATCGCCGGAACCGAAACTCTGGCGCGCGACGTCATGGCGGTCACGGCCCGGTCCGTCGACCGGCCGCGCGAGGCGGCAAAGCTGGCAGCCGACGTCGCCGACATGCGGCGGCGGCTGGCCGAGAACCGCGAGGCGCCGACGGTCTGGCACGTCAAGAACATGCCCGGCGGCATCCTCGACATCGAGTTCGTCGCGCAATTCCTGATCCTGCTGCACAGCAACGCCCACCCGGACCTGCGGCACGCAAATACCGCCGCAGCCCTGACCGCTCTGCGAAAGGCGGGCTGCATCGATCCGGACGATGCCGATACGCTGCAGCGGGCCGCCGCCCTCTGGCAGACGATCCAGGCGATCCTGCGGCTGACCGGCGCCACGCCCGACGCGGACGGACGGCCGCCGGCCTCGCTGCACCCCCTGCTCTGCCGCGCGGCCGATCAGCCCGACATCCGCGTGCTGGAAGCCGAAATGACGGAACTGGCCGGCGCCGTTCGCTTGATTTTCGACCGTGTGGTGACCGAAACCGCAGCGGGCGCCGCGCCGGCCGAGACCGGCCCGCTGCCGTCCCACGCGCTGGATGCCGGCCAGGGAGACTGAACCCATGCCGCTTGCCGAAGGTGACAAGGCCCCGGATTTCAACATGCCGACGGACGGCGGCGGTGCCGTTTCGCTCGCCGGGATGAAGGGCGGGCAGGTCGTGCTGTATTTCTATCCGAAGGACGATACGCCCGGATGCACGAAGCAGGCCTGCGCCTTCCGCGACGCCCTTCCGGACTTTTCCGCCGTCGACGCCCGGATCGTCGGCGTGTCGAAGGATTCCGCCGCAAAGCACGACCGGTTCAAGGCAAAGTACGATCTGCCCTTTACCCTCGCCTCCGATACCGACGGGAGCGTGTGCGAGGCCTACGGCGTGTGGGTAAAGAAGAAGCTCTACGGGCGCGAATATATGGGCATCGAGCGCGCGACCTTCCTGATCGGCGCCGACGGTAGGGTGAAGAGGATCTGGCGCAGGGTGAAGGTCCCCGGCCACGCCGAAGCGGTGCTCGAGGCCGCGCGCGAAGCCGCCGGCGCCTGAGCGGTCAGAACTTCTCCACCCACGGCCGCAGCTCGACCTCCCATGTCCAGGCGCTGCGGTGCTGGCGGTGGACGTGGAGATAGGTCTCGGCGATGGAGTCGGGCAGCAGCAGCCCGTCGTCGCCCCGGTCGTTGCGCGGATCGTCCGGTCCCGCGCTGATGCCGCCGTCGATCACGAAATGGGCAACGTGAAGGCCCTTCGGCTGCAACTCCCGCGCCATGCTCTGGGCCAGGCCGCGCAGACCGAACTTGCCCATCGCGAAGGACGCCGACTGCGGATAGCCCTTCACGCTCGCCGAGGCGCCGGTGAACTGGATCGAGCCGCTGCCGCGCGGCAGCATGAGCTGCGCCGCCTTCTGGCCGACCAGGAAGCCGCCATAGCAGGAGATGAGCAGCGCCTTGCGCACCTCCTCACGGTCGAGGCCGGAAAGCGGGCCGCGCTCGCGGTAGCTAGGGTTGTAGACAACCAGGTCGGGCACGCCGTGTTCGGCAACCGCCGCGTCGAACAGCGCGTCCACGGAAGCGCCGTCGATGGCGTCGCACGGGCGCGCGGTCGCGCCGGTCTCGGCGATCAGCCCGGCCAGCTTGCCGGTATCGCGCGCCGCCACCGTCACCGCCATGCCCTGGGCGGCGCACAGCCGCGCCAGCGATGCGCTGAGGCCCGGGCCCGTGCCGACGATGAGCGCGGATTCTCTGGTCTCGGTCATGCCTGTTCCCCCGATCGGTCCGTCGGACGATAGGTAGCGCGGCGGCACGCGCTGCGGGGAGGACATGGTGACGCCCGGTCCTCCCGGCCGTTCCGCCCGAACCGGCCGCGTGCTCCGCTACCGTTCGCGCTTTACCCCGATCTTTGCGGCGAGCGCCGCTTCGAGGAAGCTGTCGATGTCGCCGTCGAGCACGCCCTGGGCGTTGCCTTTCTCGACGTTGGTGCGCAGGTCTTTCACCATCTGGTAAGGATGCAACACATAGGAGCGGATCTGGTGGCCCCAGCCGATCTCGCTCTTGGCCTCGTGCGCCTCCTGGACCTCCGCCTCGCGTTTCTGAAGTTCCAGTTCGTACAGACGGGCGCGCAGCAGCTTCCACGCTTCCGCCCGGTTGCGGTGCTGGGAGCGGTCGTTCTGGCACTGCACGACGATTCCCGTCGGCATATGGGTCAAGCGGACGGCGCTGTCGGTCTTGTTGACATGCTGGCCGCCGGCGCCGGACGCCCGGTAGGTGTCGACCCGGACCTGCGATTCGTCGATCTCGATTTCGATATCGTCGTCGACCACCGGATAGACCCAGGCCGAGGCGAAGCTGGTATGGCGGCGCGCGCTCGCATCGTAGGGCGAGATGCGCACGAGGCGATGCACGCCGCTTTCCGTCTTGAGCCAGCCATAGGCGTTGTCGCCGTTGATGCGCAGGGTCGTGGATTTGATGCCGGCCTCTTCGCCGAGGCTCTCCTCCAGCCATTCGATCGCGTAGCCGTGGGCGTCGGCCCAGCGGGTGTACATGCGCACCAGCATCTCCGCCCAGTCCTGGCTCTCGGTGCCGCCGGCGCCGGCATGGATCTCGAGGAAGCAGTCGTTGCCGTCCGCCTCGCCCGACAGCAGGCTCTCGAGTTGCCGCTTGGCCGCAACGGCCTGCAACGCGGCGAGCGTCTTCTCGGCGTCGTCCAGGGTCTCGGCGTCCGCTTCCTCCTCGGCGAGGGCGATCAGTTCGAGCGCATCTTCGAATTCCTGTTCCAGCGCGCGGAACCCGGCGAGGCGCTTTTCGGTCGCGGTGCGTTCGCGCATGACCGCCTGGGCGCGGTCGGCATCGTTCCACAAATCCGGTTCTTCGGCCTGGGCGTTCAGAACGCCGAGGCGCCGTTCCAGAGCCTCCGGGTCAAAGATGCCTCCTCAGCAGTCCGATCGACTGCCTGATTTCGTCGGCAACCGCCTGGGTTTCCGCTTTCATTTCGACCTTCAGCGATGGGTCCGGGCCGGAATGCCGCCCCGGAAAGGATCATGGCAGTCCGGCGCGTTCGTCTATCATGACCGCTTGTCCGGAAGGAAGACCGCGGCCTGTTTCTTCGCGGGGTCAGCCGTTCCGCCGGTCGTTTCGTCGCTTGCGGCGGAGGCCGCCACGGCACGCTATCCATGGCCGAACATGGCCCGGATCGTGTCGATGGTGATGAACATCCGCTCCGGGCGGTCGTGAAAACTCCGGAAACCGAGGCGGCGGTAGAACTCCATACGACGGGCGAAGGTCTCGTTTCCACCATCGCCGATCACGTCGAGAACAACCAGCTTGAGCCGCACCTCGCCTGCGACATTCCGGGCCCGGCCAAGCGCGTCGATGGCAAGATCCGACCCGAGTCTCCTGCCTTGCCAGCTTCGGTCCACGGCAATCATGGAGAGGTACAGCGCCGGAATGCTGCCTGTGTTGGGTGCGCGTTTGGGGCTGTCGGCTCCGAGCTCGCCCGTCGCGACCGCATGGGCATTCAGCGCATAGTAGCCCAGGATTTTGGGCGAGCCCTCGGCCACCGCCACGAATACCCGCGTAAAGTCGTCTTTCTGCTGCTTCCTCGCGCTGAACCGCAGAAAGTTGTCGAGGCGCTCCGTTCCGCAGGAAAAGCCCGACCGCTCATGCCGGGCGGGATCGAATGGCTCGACGACGACTACGGAATCGGCCTCGCTGTCTCCGTCACCCTGCATTGGCGATCCGGGAGCGGTATCCGCGAACCGCGTCCCGAGCCGCCCTTGTCGGCGGCGGCGGATTGTCGAGCGCCTCCAGCAGCGACCGCCGGTCGCGCTCGGAAAGCGCCGTGGTCTGATGCTCGCGCAAAACCCGCTCCGCCTCCCGCGCGGCCGACGCCCTGACAAACGTCGAGAGCTTGACCCCTGCCAGTTCCGCGGCACGTGACATTCGGGCCTTGTCGCTCGGCCTCACGCGCATCTCAAGGTGATCGGTTGCCTTCTCGTCCGAAAGCACTTCGACATCCTTGAAGTTCAACACGGCGACACCCTCCGATTTGTCCCGACAATGTAGGTATCTCTCCTGCCTGCGTCAATCGTGGGCCCGGCGGTACGACACCGCGAAGCCATCCTGACCGTCGGCCGGCATTCAATACTCTTCGCTTGCGGTCTCGTTGAAGTCCGAGCCGCCGGCGCCCGGCGCCAGCCCGTCGGGCGCCGAACCCGGCTTCGCACCGATCTTGAAATACTCGAGATAGGGTTTGTCCCTTTTCCTTTTCCCGCTCTCCCGGTCCGGCTTGACGCGGATCGCCACCAGTCCCCTGGGCGGCCGGAAATCCTCCTCCGGTCCGTTGAGCGCCTTTTTCATGAAGTCGCGGAAAATGGGTGTGGCAGTCCGGCCGCCTTCTTCGAATTTGCCCAGCGAATAGGAATTGTCGAAACCGACCCAGGTCGCCGCCACGAGACTGGGCGACATGCCGACGAACCAGGCATCGACGACATCGTTGGTCGTTCCGGTCTTGCCTGCAAGCGGCCGGCCGACCTGCGAAACCTGGCGGCCGGTGCCGTGCTCGACCACGCCTTGCAGGATCGAGACGATCTGATATGCGCTTTGCCTGCCGATCACCTGCTCGCGCTCGTCCGGCAGTTTCGGCATTTCCTGGTCTTGCCATTCCGGCGACTGGCACGCGGCGCATTCGACGGCATCGTGGCGGAAAATCGTCCGGCCGCGGCGGTCCTGTATCCGGTCGACCAGCGTCGGCGTCACCCTGCGCCCGCCGTTCACCATCATCGAATATCCCACCGCCATCTTGAGCGGCGTGGTCTCGTATGCGCCGAGCGCCGCGGACATGGTGGTCGGCAGTTTCTCTGCGATGCCCAGGCGGCCCGCCATTTCCGACACTTTGCCCAGTCCGACCCGATTGGCCAAGCGGATTGTCATCACGTTGCGCGACAGTTCGAGGCCCCGGCGCAGCGTCGTCGGGCCGTAGAATTTGCCGGAGTGGTTGAGCGGCTTGTAATATTCGCCGTCCGGCTGCTTCACCACGACCGGCGCGTCCAGCACCCTCGTCGTCGGCGTAAACCCGTTTTCGAGCGCCGTGAGAAACACGACCGGCTTGAAGGCGGAGCCGGGCTGCCGCCGTGCCTGGGTCGCCGTGTTGAACTGGCTGATCCGGAAACTGTATCCGCCGCTCATGGCGAGAATACGGCCGGTGTGCGGATCCATGGCGACGATCGCGGCCGTGGCCATCGGTACCTGGCGCAACGTGTAGGTTCCGTCCGGGTAGGCCTTGCCCTTGCGGTTCACGCGTACCGGCTCGACCAGGATCACGTCGCCCTTGCGCAGGACATCGGCAGCCTTGCGGATGCGCGGCCCCACCGCGGTGTACATCTTCTTTCCACTCTTGCGCGTCTTGACGCTCTGCTTGCGCGCCCAGCCGAGTTCCGCCAGCGGGATCGCGCCGCTGCCGCCGTCGGTAAACCCGATGACGGCCCGGTTCCTTTCGGTCTTCAGGACGAGCGCCAGCAGCCATGTTCCGGCGCCGGCCGGCCGTTTCACCAGAGACAGTTTTTTCCGCCATCCTTCGGCCCAGCGCGCGCCGTAGGTTTGCGGCAGCCGCGCCACGGGCCCGCGATAGCCGTGTCGCCGGTCATAGGCCACCAGACCCTTGCGCAACGCCTCGTCAGCATATTGCTGCAGCGCCGGATCGAGCGTGGAGCGCACCGAATATCCGCCCTTTTTCATTCTCTCTTCGCCATATTTTGCGATGAGTTCCCGGCGCAATTCCTCGACGAAATATTCCGCGCCGACGCTGGTTTGCGCCTCCTGCCGGACCAGGCCCAGCGGCGCCTTGAGGGCGAGTCGCGCCTCGTCCGCGGTGATGTAGCCGTCCGCCCGCATCCGCTGGACGACATAGGCGCGCCGGGCCGTGGCAGCCCTAGGGTTCCTGAACGGGTTGTAGCGGGTCGGCGCCTGCGGCATGCCGGCGAGCATGGCCGCCTCGGCGATCGACAGGTCGCGCAGCGGCTTGTTGAAATAGGTCTGGGCCGCGGCAGCCACGCCGTAGGCGCGATTGCCGAGGAAAATCTCGTTCAGATACAGCTCAAGTATCCGATCCTTGGACAAGGCCGCCTCGATGCGCATGGCCAGGATGATTTCCCGAATCTTTCTTTTCAGCGTCTTCTCGCTGGTAAAGAAGAAGTTCTTGGCGACCTGCTGGGTGATCGTCGAGCCGCCGACCACGCGGCTGCCTCCGGCGAGATAGGAGCCCACCGTCGTGAAGCCGGCGCGCATCGTTCCGATCAGGTCGACGCCCCGATGGGTGAAGAAACGCTGGTCCTCAGCCGAAATGAACGCATGCACGATCGTCTCGGGCATCAGCTTGTACGGGATGAATATTCTTTTTTCGGTGGCGAACTCGCCGATCAGGCGGCCGTCTCCGGCGTAGACGCGGCTCACGATCGGCGGTTCGTAGTTCGCCAGCCGGGCAAGGCCGGGCAGATCGCGGCCGTAGAACCAGAAGGCGAACAACACGACCGCGAAGCCCAGGATCGCTACGGCGAAACCCAGGCTGAGCAGACCCACAACCAGGCGGCCGAGGAAGGCCGGCCGTTTGCGGGTTCCGCGCAGCGGCGTCGCGGAATCCTGCTGCCGGCCGTTTCGGTGCGGCGTTTCGTCGGCGGCAATCCGGTCTTCAGGCGTGATCCTGATATCGCTCATAAACTCTTCCGCCCCGGCGGCGCTGCACCGGTCGATCTCCCGTGCCGGCGGCGCCGGGCAGGTTACCACTGTCACAGCTATATGGTTGAACTAAGGCGGCGGCGCCACTCACCGGCGCGAATTTTCGGCGCCGAAATCCCGATTGCCGGCCCGGCCGGCGGCCCGAGCCCCGCTGAAATACTGCGCGATTGCGCGCGCAAGCACAGCCGCGATGCGCTTCCTGTATGTCATCGTGCGCAGCAGTTCCTCGTCCTGCGCATTGGTGAGAAAACCGAGCTCGACGAGCACAGAAGGCACATCCGGCGCCCGCAGCACCGCAAAATCCGCCGAGCGCTGCGGTTTGCTCAGCAACCGGACGCGGTCGCGCGCCGAACGGACGATCAGGGACGAAATCCTGGCGGAACCGGCGCGCGTCTCCCGCCGGACGAGGTCAAGGAGAATGGTGGAAACCGATCTGCCGGCGCCCCGCAGATCGACGCCGGCAATCGCATCCGACCGGTTTACGCGCTCTGCCAGCCGCGCCGCCAGCCGGTCCGAGGCGCGCGCCGACAGCGTGTGGACCGACAGCCCCCGCTGCCCGATGAACGGATTGGCGTCGGCGTGTATCGAAACGAACAGTGCAGCCCGGTGACGCCGGGCGAATTCGTAACGCTCCTGCAGCCGAACGTATCGATCGCCATTCCGGGTCAGCAGGATGCGGAACCGGCTGTCCCGTACCAAAAACCGGCGAACGATCCGGGCGATCGACAAGACGACCGCCTTTTCTTCCAGGCCTGTGGAACCGACCGCGCCCTTGTCGATGCCGCCGTGGCCCGGATCGAGCACCACCGTCCAGCGCTGCCGGTCCGGCGTGTCGGCAGCGGCCGACCGTCGCGCCGCCTCCTGCGACATCGCCGGTATCGCCGCCGACGCGACGAGCAACCCTGCCAAGGCGCCGCCAAGCGGAAACGACGCCCGATTCTTGCAGAATTCCGGCATGGTTCGATCCTGCATCGCCCTGTTATTTCCCATTCATTTGCGAACGGATGTACAGCCAAAACGACGTCTTTCCCCGCAACAAAGTTTATTCAAATTTTATTGACAAACATATTCCCGATTGTCGCGCCGCCCGATTGAGACTAGTTTCTCGCCGTTGCGGCCCGTGCTGGAAAGCAGCGCGCTCGCGCAGGAGCGCCTTTTCCGGCAACGCGGAGCCGGCGGCGTCATTCGCATCGGAACCGACAATCGGGGTGCGAAGCGCCGCCCGAAGTACGCGTCGGGGCCAGGGCAACGAAATGCAATGGCGAGATCGCCGGACGGAATCTCCGGCGCCGCAGGACGCCAAAGTCGGGCAGAACGGGTGCCCATGCCAAGCGCCCCTTCCAACGACCGTGTATTTGGCGATGACGCAGGCGCCACGAAATAGGCCCAGGTTTTGTCGGGCCGTTTGTAAGACCGGTTCCGCGGAACGTCCGTTCTGCGCCCTTCCGTCCGTACGGCGATTTCAAATTATCCGGCTGGCGCCCGGCCAGGGCGCAGCCGTACGGAGACATCGATGACGACACGCATGTTGATTGACGCGACCCATCCAGAGGAGACCCGGGTGGTCGTCGTCAGCGGCAACCGGCTGGACGATTTCGACTACGAAACCAGCCAGAAAACCCAGTTGAAGGGAAACATTTACCTCGCAAAGGTGACCAGGGTCGAACCGTCGCTTCAGGCGGCGTTCGTAGACTATGGCGGAAACCGGCACGGTTTCCTCGCCTTCAACGAAATCCATCCCGACTATTATCGCATCCCGATCTCGGACCGCGAGGAGCTGCTCCAGCAGGAAGCGGCGGAGGCCGAGGCCGAAGCGGAGGAAATCGACTCTCCCGACACGGCAGAGTCCGACGAGGACGGCGCTTCCGAACCCGAACCGGTCGAAACGCTCGACGACCAAGCGGTCGACGCGTCCGAATCCGGCGAAGCGGCTGACGGTGAAGACCCGGCCCGGGCAGACGAAGCCGGCGACGACGATGCCGGCGCGAAAGCCGAAACCGACGAACCGGAAAATGGCGAACCCGGCGGCGAACCCGCGAATGAGAACGAAGCGCCGCGCCGCAGCCGGGGCCGCGGATCGCGCGCCGCCCGTGCGGACCGCAGCGTGGATACGGTGGGCGGCGACGAGATCGAGGATATCGGCGAGCGCCGCCGCCGCCCGCAGCGCCGCTATCGCATCCAGGAGGTCATTTCCCGCCGGCAGATCATCCTGGTCCAGGTCGCCAAGGAAGAGCGCGGTAACAAGGGCGCGGCGATCACCAGCTACATTTCCCTGGCCGGACGCTATTGCGTGCTGATGCCGAATACGCCGCGCGGCGGCGGCATCTCGCGAAAAATCTCGAATATGGCCGACCGCAAACGGCTGAAGAAGATCCTCGACGATTTCGACATTCCCGACGGCATGGCCGTGATCGTCCGGACGGCCGGGGCGCGGCGCACCAAGGCGGAAATCCGCCGCGACTACGAATATCTGCTCAAATTGTGGGACGAGATTCGCGAACGCACCCTGCAATCGACGGCGCCCGCCCTGATCCACGAGGAGGGCAACCTGATCAAGCGGTCGATCCGCGATCTCTATACCAAGGAGATCGACGAGGTCCTGGTCGAAGGCGAGGCCGGCTACCGCACGGCAAAGAACTTCATGAAGCTCCTGATACCCAGCCATGCCAAGCGGGTCAAAGCCTACAAGGAGCCGAAGATTCCGATGTTTCAGCGCTATCAGGTCGAAGCGCAGATCGACAACATCCAGAGCCCTGCCGTCCAGCTCAAATCCGGCGGCACCATTGTGCTCAACAGCACCGAGGCCCTGGTGGCGATCGACGTCAACTCCGGAAGGGCGACCCGCGAGCGCAACATCGAGGAAACCGCCCTCAAGACGAACCTCGAAGCGGCGGACGAAATCGCGCGCCAGTTGAAACTGCGCGACCTTGCCGGCCTGATCGTCATCGATTTCATCGACATGGAGGACGGCCGCAACCGCCACGCGGTCGAGCGGCGCCTGAAGAGCGCCATGGGGAGCGACCGCGCGCGCATCCAGATCGGCCGGATCAGTGCGTTCGGCCTGCTCGAAATGTCCCGCCAGCGGCTGCGGCCGAGCGTTATCGAGATTTCGAGCAACGCCTGCCCGACCTGCGGGGGCAGCGGGCTGATCCGTTCGACCGAATCGACCGCGCTCACCGTCCTGCGCGCCATCGAAGAGGAAGGAACCCGGCAGCGGGCCGAAGAGGTTACGGTCAGTGTGCCGCCGCAGGTCGCCTTCTACATGCTGAACCAGAAGCGCGCCGAATTGACCGCCGTCGAGGAACGTTACGATTTGCGCATCCTCGTCGAGGCCGACGACACGCTGGTCCCGCCGGATCACCGGATCGAAAGGACCGTTTCCAGGCCCGGCGTGGCCGACGAAGAGGAAACGGAAGCGGCCGAAGAAGCCAACGGCAGGCGCCGGCGGCGGCGCGGCGGGCGCAAACGGCGCGGCGACGAGGAGCGAACCGACGATATCGACGCCGAGGCGCAGACCGGAACCGCCGACGCCGAGGACGGCAAGGACGCCGCCGAGGCCGCTGAGGCCCGGACGGAGGACGGCGACGAGCCGAAACGACGCCGGCGCGGCCGGCGCGGGGGCCGGCGGCGGCGCAGCGGCGAGGCGGCCGACGGCGCGGAAGCCGCCGGCGACGACGCAGACGCCGGGACTGAGGTCGAAACCGAGGTCGAGGCCGAGGCCGAAACTGCCGTCGAGGCCGCCGACGCGCCGGACGTCGATGGGCCCTCGACCGAAATGGAGCCTGCCGCCGCGCCCGATGCGGCGGAAGCCGAAGCTGCGCCCGCCGATGACGCTGCGGAAGCAAAACCGCGGAACGGACGCCGCCGCACCGCCCGGAAACGGGCAGCGGCGCCTGCCAAAGCCGCCGAGGCCGAAGACGGCAACGGGGACCGATACCCCCGCGGAGACGGCCGCTGCCGTTGCCGTGCCGGATGAGGCAGAGACAGCACCGGCCGACGGTCCGGACGAAACGGCGCCGGAAGAGCCGCCGAAACCGAAGCGGGCGCGCCGTCCGCGCGCCAGAAAGGCAGCCGCCAAATCCGATCCGGGCCCGGCCGAAGCGCCGGCCGATGCGCCTGAATCTTCGCCGGCAGACGGCAATTCGGAGGCGGCCGAATCCGCGGCGCCCGTCGCGGCGGGCACGAACGGTTCCGGCGCCAACGGTTCCGGCGCCGATCGGGGCGCCGGCGACGCGGACGCCGCGGAAGCACCCGAGTCCGAGGCCGGTACGGAACCCGGTGGGCCGGACGGTTCGCCGGTCAGAAAACGCCGGGGCTGGTGGAACGTCGGCGGGTAGGCGCCCGACGGCCCTGGGATTGCCCCGCCGCCGGACGGACGGACGAACCGGCTAGTTGCGCCAGCGCGCCAGCCGTTCCAGCGCCGTTTCGATGTCGGCCGTGGCGGCGCAATAGCTGAACCGCATCTGGGCATGGCCGCGCGCCGCGTCGAAGTCGACACCCGGCGTGGTGGCGATTCCCGTCTCGCTCAGCATGCGGGCGCAGAAATCCCGGCTGTCGTTGGTGAGGCCGGCGATATCGGCATAAAGATAGAAGGCGCCGTCGGCCGGCGCGAGGCGATCGAAGCCGACAACCGGCAGCCCGTCGAGCAGCAGCGCGCGGTTGCGGCGGTACACCGCGACGTTCGCTTCGCATTCCTCATGGCAATCGAAGGCGGCGACGGCGGCGCGCTGGCTGAGCGTGGGCGGCGAAATGAACAGGTTCTGCGCCAGGCATTCAACCGCCCGGACGAGGTCCGGCGGCACGATCATCCAGCCGAGCCGCCAGCCGGTCATCGAAAAATATTTCGAGAAGCTGTTGATGACGACGGCGTCCGGAGCGATCCTGGCCGCGGTCGGCGCCGGGCCGCCATAGGTGATGCCGTGGTAAATCTCGTCGGAAATGAAGCGCACCTGCCGGGTCGCGCACCAGCCCGATATCGCCCGGAATTCCTCGCCGCCCAGCACCGTTCCGGTCGGATTGGACGGGCTGGCGACGATCAGGCCGTCGAGCGGCGCTTCACGGTGCGCCGCTTCCAGGAGGGCGGGCGTCGGCTGGTAGCGGTCCGCCGCCGATCCTTCCAGTATGACCGGTTCGATGCCGAATGCGCCGAGAATATTCCGGTAGCAGGGGTAGCCCGGGGCTACGGTCGCGACCCGGTCTCCGGGGTCGAACGCCGAGAGAAAGCTGAGCACGAAACCGCCGGACGATCCCGTTGTCACCGCGATCCGGCCGACGGGCACATCGACGCCGTACCAGTCCCGATAATGCCCGGCGATGGCTTCGCGCAGCGCCGGTATGCCGAGACTGTCGGTATAGCCGAGCGCATCGCCGTCCATCGCCGCCTTCGCCGCTTCGACCACACCGCGGGGAGCGCCGGTGGACGGCTGGCCGACCTCGAGATGAATCACATCTCCGCGAACCGCTTCGCGCTCGTTGGCGGCCCGCATCACATCCATTACGATAAATGGCGAAATCCGGCCGCGGTCCGCGACTTTGATCACTGTGGCGACGCCTCCCGGGGCAAGGGGCGGGCGGAAAATTGGCCGCAGGCGAATAACGGGCGCCCCGGCCATAGCTTCCGGAGGAGATCCAGACCCCTGCGCCCTACCCGATGATCCGCTTCTTTGCAATCCTGCTGGCCTTCGTCGCCGGAACGGCGCTCCCGGCAACCGCTGCGGCGCGCGGCCTGCCGCTGATCCGCGACGCCGAGATCGAACGCGCGATCCGCGCCTACAGCGCGCCGGTTTTCGCGACGATCGGCTTCGGCGCCGACGACGTGCGGGTCCACATCGTCAACAACCGGCGGCTCAACGCCTTCGTCGCCGGCGGCCGGCATATCTTCGTCAATACCGGCCTGTTGCAGGAGTCCGAAGACGCCGGCATGGTGATCGGTGTCCTCGCACACGAGGCGGGCCATATCGTCGGCCAGCATCTGACCCAGTTGCGCAGCGCGCTCCGCGAGGCCCAGATCAAACAGATCCTCACCTTCATCCTGGCGGCCGGAGCGGGCGTCGCCTCGGGCGACGGCCAGGCGGCGGGAGCGGTGGCAAGCCTCGGCAGTTCGATCGTCCACGGTACGCTCTACCGCTTTACGCGCAGCATGGAAAACGAGGCCGATGCGTTCGCGCTGGCGACACTCGACCGGATGGGCGTATCCGCGGGCGGCCTGGCAGCCCTGATGGAACGGCTGATTTCGCAGGAAGCGCTCCTGGGATCGCTGCAGGATCCGTATCTGCGGACCCACCCGTTATCACGGGAGCGCCTGAACCGGATCCGGGACCACATGCGGCGTTCGCCCCACACCGCGAAACCGACTCCGGCCCCATTCCGCAGGATGCACGCCCGGGTGCGGGCCAAACTGACGGGATTTCTTACTTCGCCCGGCACCGTGATTGCGCGGTACGAAGGCAAGGACGGCGCGCCCGAGTCGCGCTATGCGCTCGCAATCGCCTATCATCGCGCCGGACGGCTCGACAGCGCGCTCTCGACGATCGACGGTCTGATCCGCAAGGCGCCGCGCGACGCCTTCTTTCACGAACTCAAGGGACAGATCCTGCTTGAACGGGGGCTGGCACGCCGGGCCGCGCAGGCCTATGCGACGGCGGTCGGCCTCGCGCCCCGGGAGGCCCTGATCCGCAGCGCCTACGCCCATGCCCTGCTGCAGACCGGCGAGCGCGACCGGGTCCAGACGGCGCTTCGCCAACTGGTCGATGCAACCGCCAGAGACAAGACCTTCGCGACCAGCTGGCGGCTGCGGGCGGTGGCGCACGGCCGGCTCGAACAGTTCGGCGAGAGTGCCGCCGCGCTCGCCGAATACTATCTGCTGCTCGGCGATCCGGCCCAGGTGCGCCTGCAGGTTCGGCGGGCCGAACGCCTGCTCAAGCCCGGCTCGCCCGGCTGGCGACGGATCCAGGACATCAAGGGCAGCCGGCTCGACGCCGGCCCCGGCCGCCGCTAGGCGCCGGTTCCGCGGCGCCCGACGCGAAAGAGAGGCCAATCATGGTCAACCGCCCCATTATGCTCAACCGCATCGTATCGTTGGCTGTTGCAATCGCGCTGTCCCTCGGCGCGGCCGTTGCGTCGGTACAGGCCGACACCCGCTTCGACGAGAGCGAGAAGCAAGAGATCCGGAACATCGTCCGGGACTATCTGATCAAAAACCCGGAGGTCATCGTCGAGGCGATCCAGGAAATGCGCCGGCGCGACGAAGCCGCCAAGGAAGCGGCGACCGGCAAAGCCATCGCGGAAAACCGCGATGCCCTGCTGCGCAATGCGGCCGACCCGGTCGGCGGGAACCGCAAGGGCACCGCAACGGTGGTCGAGTTCTTCGACTACAATTGCGGCTGGTGCAAACGGGCCTATCCGCACATGCTGGCGGCCGTCAAGGCGGACGGCAATGTCCGGATCGTCTTCAAGGAATATCCGATCCTGGCCCCGTCCTCCCGGCTCGCGGCGCGCGCGGCGCTGGCCGCGGCGAGACAGGGCAAATACCGGGAGATGCACGATCTGCTGATGCGCCATCGGGGTGCTTTGAACGAAGCGAAGATCATGGCGGTCGCAGCACGGGCCGGGCTCGACATTCCAAAGCTCAAGGCCGACATGGCGGCGCGCGAAATCGAAGCGGCGATCGACGCCAACCTCCAGCTCGCGGAGCGGCTCGGCATCCGCGGCACGCCGGCCTTCGTCATCGGCGGCAAGGTGATCCCCGGCATGATGCGCGCCCGGCAATATCCCGCCGAACTCGCCCGCACCCGCAAGGAATGCGCCGCGCGGAACGCGGCCGTGTGTTGAACGGATTGCGGCCGCTCCGGCGCTTGACAGGGCAGCCGACGGGGGAGCCAGGGGAGCCGCGCCCGGCTGCGCTCAGATCTGGCCGCGGAATGCGTTGGTGATGGGGTAACGGCGTTCCTTGCCGAACGCCCGGGTGCCTATTTTTACGCCGGGCGGCGCTTGCCGGCGCTTGTATTCGGCCGTATCGAGCATCTTCCAGACCCGGCGCACCGTCTCCAGATCGTGGCCGCGGGCGACGATGTCCGCCGTGCCCAGATTCTCCTCGATCAGGCAGTGCAGGATATCGTCCAGGTCTTCGTAGGGCGGCAGGGAATCCTCGTCCTTCTGGTCCGGCCGCAATTCCGCCGACGGCGGCTTGGTGATCACCCGCTCGGGCACGGCCCGGCCGGCCGGGCCGAGCGCGCCGGGCGGGCGCTGCTGGTTGCGCCAGCGGCACAGCCGGAAAACGTCGGTCTTGTAGACATCCTTCAGGACCGAATAGCCGCCGCACATGTCGCCGTAGAGCGTGGCGTAGCCGACCGACATTTCCGACTTGTTGCCGGTCGACAGCACCATGTGACCGAACTTGTTGGAAATCGCCATGAGCGCCAGGCCGCGCGACCGCGCCTGGATATTCTCCTCCGTCTCGTCGGCATCGCGGCCGTCGAACTGCGGCGCCAGCATGGCGTCGAACGCGTCCATGGCCGGGCCGATATCGATCCTGTCGAGCCTCACGCCGAGCAGCGCCGCCGCCTCAGCAGCGTCCTCCAGGCTTTCTTCCGATGTGTAGGGCGACGGCATCATCACGGTCCAGACCTTGTCCGGGCCCAGGGCGTCGACGGCCACGGCCGCGGAGAGCGCCGAATCGACGCCGCCCGAAAGGCCCAGAATGACGCCCGGAAATCCGTTCTTCCGCACATAGTCGCGCAGGCCCAGGACCATCGCCTGATAGACGGATTGCAGGCCGTCCGGCGGCGGCGTGCGCTCCCCTTCTTCACAGACCCAGCCGTCGCCGTCGCGCCGCCAGTGCGTCATCGCGACGGTCTCCTCAAAACCGGGCAGCTGGACCGCCAGCGAATAGTCCGGGTTGACGGCGAAGGAGGCGCCGTCGAAGACCAGTTCGTCCTGGCCGCCGACCTGGTTGACATAGAGGATCGGCAAGCCGGATTCGCGCACCCGGGCGAGCACGACCTGGAGGCGGGTGTCGTACCGCCCGGCCTCGTAGGGCGACCCGTTGAGCACGATGGCGAGTTCTGCGCCGGTCTCGGCCAGACATTCCAGCACGTCCGGCGTCCAGACATCCTCGCACACGGGAATGCCGATCCGGACGCCGCGGAAATCGACCGGCCCGGGAAGGTCGCCCGCGGCGAAGACCCGTTTCTCATCGAAGACGTCGTAGTTCGGCAGGTCGTATTTCCGGCGCACGCCGAGCGTTCCGTGATCGATCAGGACCGCCGCATTGAACACCCGCCCGTCGGCGGCCCAGGGCGTACCGAACAGCAGCCCGGCGGATACCGTGCGGGAAAGGTCGACGAACCGGTCGATTTCCGCATGGACCGCATTGAGAAAAAACGGTTTCCCGACCAGGTCTTCCGGCGGATATCCCGACAGGCAGAGTTCCGGAAACACCACGAGATCGGCGTCATTATCGGCCGCCTCGCGCCAATGCCGCCGGATTGTCGCCGCGTTGCCATCGACATCGCCGACAGTGGGATTGACCTGGGCAACAGCGATGCGAAGCGAAGCGGTCATGTTCGTCCTGCGTGCCGGCGCGCCCGCCCGGAACCGGCGGCGGCACGCCCCGGCCGGGGCCATTGGCCGGGGCGATTCCCCGGAGATATTGCCGCCCGGCGCGTCGCTGGAAGGCGGCGGAACATCGCAATGCCGCCGAATCGGAGCGCACAGGCGACAGCGGTTCCCGCGCCTACTGCCCCGGATACGGATATGCTATGGTCGGCGCAACGTCAGTTCGGAGACCGGAGACATGGCCCGGCCCCAGGCCGCCCTCAAGCCGCCCCGTCGCCGCGCGACCTACCAGGACGTGCTGGACGCACCGGCGCATATGGTCGCTGAGGTTGTCGAAGGGGCGCTTCATACCCACCCGCGCCCGGCGATGCCGCATGCGCGCGCCAGTTCCGTTCTGGGCGGCAAGATCGGCGATCCGTTCGACTTCGGCGAAGGCGGCCCCGGCGGCTGGTGGATCGTTTTCGAGCCGGAACTTCATCTCGGCGAGGACATCGTCGTGCCGGACATCGCCGGCTGGCGGCGCGAGCGGATGCCGGACTTTCCCGACACCGCTTTCGTCACCCTGGCGCCGGACTGGGTCTGCGAGGTGCTCTCGCGTTCGACGCGCGATCTCGACCGGCACGGCAAGCGCCCGGTCTACGCCCGCGAGGACGTCGCCCACCTCTGGTTTATCGATCCCGAAGCGCGCGACCTGGAAGCCTTCGAACTGCGCGACAGCGAATGGGTCCTGATCGCCACGGCGCGCAACGACGACCCGGTCTCCATTCCGCCCTTCGAGGCGATCACTTTCCCGCTCAATGCGCTCTGGCCGTAGCTCCGAATGCACCCCATGCGCATATTCGCCGCCCTGCCGATCGTCCTGATCGTTTCCGCCGCCGGCCCGGCGCTGAGTGGGCCTCCGATCTCGGTCGTCGATTACGGCGTCTACAAGCTCAGCGTCGACCACCGGGCCGCGGCGCAACGGGCCATCAGCGGCGAGCGCAACGTCGTCTCCAACATCCGCATCTTCCGGCGCACCCGCACGGTGTTCGCGCAACTGGGCCGGAGCTTCGGCTATCGCTTCAGGATCGCCGATCCCACCTTGCTGGGGCGGCGGCTCACGCTGCGCACCGCCTTCCCGCCGCTGCAGGATCCGCAGACCGGGCGTACCGGCACGTCGCAGTCGCGCCCCTTCATGCCGCTGTCGAGCGGCGTCTACTACGACGGCTACCGTTTCGATTACCTGTGGGAACTGGCCGAAGGGCTCTGGCGCTTCCAACTGCTGGACGGCGAGACGCTGCTGCACGAGGAAGTGCTGCGTGTCGTGGTTCCGCTCAATTAGGCCGGCCCTTCCGGCGCTGGCGCTGATCGCTGCGGCCGGCCTCGCCACCGCGGCGGCGCGCGCGCAGGACCAATCGTCCTGGAAGATCCGCGAAAACGGCGTCCGGATCTTCGACTACGGCATCTATGCGCACAGCGACCTCGGCCAGGTCGAGGCGCCCGGGGACATCTCGGGCTGGCGCTTTACCGCGGCTAATGTCCGGCTCCTGCGGCGGACCCAGACGATTCTGGCGCAACCGAGCCTCACTTTCGGAATGCGCTTTCGGGTAAGCGACGCCCGCCTGATAGGCAGGACCCTCGCCCTCGTCATACGGTTCCCCAGGATGACCAACCCGGTGACCGGCCGGTCGGGCAGCGTGCTGGTCGACCGGTTCGTAGCCATAGGCATCCTGCGGCGGCAACTGTTCCGTTTCGACCATATGTGGGAAATGGCTGGCGGTCGCTGGACGATGACGGTGCTCGACGGTCGGCGCGTCGTCGCCGAAGTCCCGTTCAGGGTCGTCGTCGCCTTCAACTGATCCGTCCGCGACGCCGGCGCCTTCATGGCGCTGGGTGCCCGGAGATGCGAACGCCCGGCCGGTGCGTGCGGTTCCGCCGCAAGCGAGCGGCAGGCGCCGCTCGCTTGCGTCCGGACCGCTTTCACGGAAGCTACGGCCAGTTGGGAAGGGCCGATGCCACGCCCGCCGCGGCGACGCAAAGCACGGCGAGTCCGGCGAGCGCGGCGGAGATGTTGCGAATACGGCGGTGGTTCGTCGTCTCACTCCTTCTGGTTTGCAGGTTCCACAGTGGTGCGTGTGTCCCGTTTCCGGGGAACGCCGGTACGGCGTCACCGGTGGATGTGGGAGAGACACCGGACCGCCGCCAATATCGATTTGTTCGGCTGCCGATAAGGAATTCCAATGGGCCGGACCGGGAAGGGCGCGCTCCGGGCCAGCCGCTGCTCAAAACCGGACTGAACGCCCCTGCCGTCTTCGGCGGGTGCCTTTCCCTGGAACGCCCGGTGCACAGGGGACCCTTCTGCAGCCGGGTGGCCGGCCGCCGGCGCCGCCGACCGTTTCGGCGCTATTTTCGGAGCAGGAATTCGCGGCCGATCTTGACTTGGGGCCGGCCGGCATATTCGACGACGTCGGCGGTGGCGTAGGTTTCGTGCCAGTCGTCGGGCAGGAAGCTGCCGGTGCCGATTGCGTCGACGGGCGCATGCGCGATCGCCATGACCCGGCATTTGGCCGGGCCGAAGCCCGAAGAGGCGACGATCCGCACGGCGCCGAAGCCCGCTTCGTCAAGCCGTTCGCGCATCATCCAGATCGCTGCGGCCGAAACGCCCGGGCCGATCAGGTGGCGCAATTCGGCTTCGCTGCGATAGCCTCGGATCGACTCCGGCGCATTGCGGTCGAGCACCGAATAGGCGATCGACGGGTCGAGCCCTTCCATGTAGCGGCTGCCCGGCGTATCGAGCCGGACGGACAACCGGCCCGCCGCGGCCAGGTCCTCGAAGGCGCGGCAGACGTCGAGCGAATCCGTCACCTCCCGGCCGAAATAGTCGACGAGGATGGTCAGGTCGTCGTCCGGATAGGCCTCGTGAAACATTTCCGCCGCCCGCAGCGTCGAGCCGGCATAGCCGATGATGGCGTGGGGCATGGTCCCGATGCCGCCGTCCCGGCCGAAATAGTGCGCCGTCGCCGATGTCGCGTTGCCGACGAAACCGACCGCGCCGACCTTGCGGCGGGCCCGGCCCGACCCGACGCTGGCGGCGTAGGCCATCATCTCGGCCATATCCGTCCCGGCGCAATGCCGCGCGTCGAAGCCGAGAAAGGCGACCTTCGGCAGTTCGGTGCACATGACATCGGCATTGTAGGCCGCGACGCAGGCTGCGCCGAGCTTCTGCAGGAACAGGGTTTCGAGATCGACCAGATGCTCGAACGGCCCCGTGAGATAGAGGATCGGCTCGCCCGCGCCGACCCATTTGCCTTCCGGGTACCGCAGGTCGATCCCGATGGCGACGCCGCGCTCCGCCGCCATCGCCTCCAGCCAGTCGATCATCAGCCGCGGCGCCGAAACGACGGGCCGGCGCATGAAGATCGCATAGGTGACGGTGACGTCGCCGAACTTGCGCACGATGCCCTTGGACCGGTTGAAATAGGCGTCGGTCCAGGCCGCGACATCGGCCTCCGCAGGACGGGTCTTGTTCACCGCCGGCCCCTTCGAAATCCGCTCCCGGCGTCGCCGGGCGCCTATTCCGCCGCGACTTGCAGGCCGGCCCGCTGGCGGCCGGCTTTCAGCATTTCCGCAATCAGGAAAGCCAGTTCCAGCACCTGGTTCGCGTTCAGGCGCGGATCGCAATGGGTGTGGTAGCGGTCGCCGAGGCGCTCTTCGGTGATTTCCTGCGCGCCGCCGGTGCATTCGGTGACGTCCTGGCCGGTCATCTCGAAATGCACGCCGCCGGCATAGGTGCCTTCGCCGTCGTGGACTTCGAAGAAGCCGCGCACCTCTTCGAGAATCCGGTCGAACTGCCGGGTCTTGAAACCGTTGGCGGCCTTGATCGTATTGCCGTGCATGGGATCGCACGACCAGACGACCTTGCGCCCTTCGCGCTCGACCGAGCGGATGAGCGGCGGCAGGCCGGCGCGCACCTTGCCGGCACCCATGCGCGCAATCAGGGTCAGCCGGCCCGGGGTGTTCTCCGGGTTCAGGATATCGATCAGGCGGATCAGCTCGTCCGGATCGAGGCTCGGCCCGCATTTCAGGCCGATCGGGTTGCCGACGCCGCGCAGAAATTCGACATGAGCGCCATCCGGCTGGCGCGTCCGGTCGCCGATCCAGAGCATGTGCGCCGAACAGTCGTACCAGCCGCCGGTCAGGCTGTCCTGCCGCGTCAGCGCTTGTTCGTAGGGCAGCAGCAGCCCCTCGTGCGACGTGAACACGCTGGCTTCGCGGACATGGGGCGAGGTCGAGGCGTCGACGCCGCAGGCCGCCATGAAGTCGAGCGCCTCGGTGATCCGCTCCGCCAGTTCGACATAGCGCCGTCCGAACACGTCGTCGCGGATGAAATCCTGGGTCCAGCGGTTGACCTGGTGGAGGTCGGCAAAGCCGCCCAGCGCGAAGGCGCGGACCAGGTTCATGGTCGCGGCCGACTGGTTGTAGGCCTGGATCATGCGCGCCGGATCGGGCACCCGGGCGTCCGCCTCGAATTCGATGCCGTTCACGATATCGCCGCGGTAGGACGGCAGCTCCCGGTCGCCCTGCCGCTCGACATCCGACGAGCGCGGCTTGGCGAACTGGCCGGCCAGCCGCGCCACCTTCACCACCGGCAGCGATCCGCCGTACATGAGCACGACGGTCATCTGGAGCAGCACCTTGAAGGTGTCGCGGATGTTGTTCGGCGTGAACTCGGCAAAGGACTCGGCGCAGTCGCCGCCCTGCAGCAGGAAGGCCTTGCCTTCCGCCGCCAGGCCGAGCTGGCGCGTCAGCTCCCGCGCCTCGCCGGCGAAAACCAGCGGCGGATAGCCGGACAAAGTCGTTTCGACCTGCCGGAGCCGCGCCTCGTCTTCATAGACCGGCAGCTGAAGCGCCGGTTTATCGCGCCAGGACTCCGGCGACCACTTTTCGGCGGACATCGCGCACCTGTGTCATGTTTCGGGTGCAGAATTCGGGGCCAATCCGGCCCGACCCGAAAAAGCTAGGGCGCGCCGGCGGCAATGCCAACTGCGCCCATGGTTGCGGCTTTTTATCCCGCGGGCTGGACGTTCAGCCGGTTCCAGGTCGGCGAAATCAGGATTTCGTTGACGCAGACCCGCGGGTGCAGGCGGGCGACGTAGCGGATGGTCTCGCCCATATCCTCGGGCTGCATCATGCGCACCCGCTCTTCCTCCGGCACCGGGATCGGGCGCTTGTCGAGGATCGGCGTGTTCACTTCGCCGGGCATGACGGTGCAGCAGCGGATGCCGTTCTTCCCCTCCTCGAGATTGAGATGGGCGGCCATGGCGCGCATGCCGTGCTTGGTCGCGTTGTAGCCGGGGCCGGTGAGCAGCGTGTCGTAGCGCCCGGCCCAGGAGGAGACCAGGATCAGCAGGCCGCCGCCCGCCGCGCGCATCGCCGGCAGGACCGCCTGCACGGCGTTGTAGGAACCGTTGAGGTTGACGTCCACGATCAGCTTCCAGCCTTCCGGCCCGATCCGGCTCCAGGAACGGTCGGGAATATTCGTGCCCGCCGAATGGACCAGAATGTCGATCTTTCCGTGCCTGTCGCGGATTTCGTCGGCCGCAGCCGCCATCGCCGCGCCGTCCGCGACATCGACCGGCCTCGCCGCGGCCGTACCGCCCTGCGCGGCGATCCGCGCCGCCGTCTCGTCGAGCACATCCCTTCGGCGGCCGGACAGGATGACGACGGCGCCGTCCGCCGCCAGCGCTTCTGCACCCGCCGCGCCGATCCCGGTGCCGCCGCCGGTGACCCACGCCACCTTGTTCGCCAGTTCGCCCATTGCCAATCGTTTCTCCCCGTCCGGTGAATCGGCAGACGGCGATGTTACCTCCCGCGTGGAAATCGTAGCGCCGGGGCCGCCCGCCCTGCTATGGACCGCCTGTAAATCACTCTAGGCAATTCACGCTAGGGATTCGGGCCGCCCGGGTCAATTGCCGGCCCGGCATCGCCCGAAGCCCCCGTTTTTCGCCCGGACGACCTCGGCCATGGACCAGACGGACAAGACACCGCTCATCACGCCGCAAGACTTTCATGGCGCAACGTCGGACCGGCAGTGGTTCGGTACCTGGCTGGGCGGCCGGATTGCCGCGCTTGGCTGGGGTACGGCCGACTTCCACCTGCCGATCCGCGACGAGTTCCTGCGCGACGGCGGAACGGTCGCCGGGCCGGTTCTCATGGGCGCGGCGGACATCGCGCTCTATGCCGCCGTGATGACCGCCTATCCGGACGGCCGCAAGTCCGTGACATCCGACATGACCATGCATTTCCTGCGCCGGCCTGCGGGCGCCTTGCTCCGGGCGCGGGCGGAACTGGTGAAGACCGGCCGGCGGCTCGCCACGGGGCGTATCGAGTTGTCGATGGACGACGATCCGCGCCTCGTCGCCCATGTCGCCGGCAGCTACGCCCTGCCGTGATCCCCCGATCCCGACGATTTCGCCTTCCGGCCGCCGGATCCGGTCGGACAGGGGCAATCGAACCAAGCCTGGAAGGAATGACCAATGCGCAGGCCCGCTTCCATGAAAGCGCTCGAAACGCTCGGCCGGGTCCGGTTGTCGGAGCACTTCTTCATGCGCGAGATGCTCTACAGCGAAATCGCGAACTTTCATGGGATTCCGAACATTCCGGACGATCCCGACCTGGCCATCGCTGCCGGAACCCGGCTCTGCGAGGACCTGCTCGAACCCCTCCACGCCACCTTCGGCCATGTCTCGATCCGCTCGGCGTTCCGTTCCGCCGCCTTGAACCGCTATGGCCACGAGCGACGGACGTCGGGCTACAAATGCGGCGAGACGACGTGGAACCATTCCCGCCATGTCTGGGACCGGCGGGATGCCGACGGCTTCATGGGGGCGACCGCCTGCGTCGTCATCCCCTGGTTCATTCCGCGCTACGAATCGGGTACGCCGTGGCAGGCCCTGGCCTGGTGGGTCCACGACCACCTGAACTATTCCGACATGGCGTTCTTCTCCAACTACGCCGCCTTCAACCTGCGCTGGCACGAGAAGCCGACCCGCCGCATCGAAAGCTACGCCAAGCCGAGGGGATGCTTGACCAGGCCGGGCATGGCGAACCATTCCGGAGACCATTCCGCGGAATATCCCGGCTTTCCCAGGCTCCGGCGGCACTGATCCGATCCCGTCTGTGGTAATTTTTTACCGCACTAATAAATTATTGGATTTATTGACGATTTGTCGCTTGACGCTGCGATTTCGCGCGCCTATCTGTCGCCGCGCTCACCGACATACTCCCGGTCTGCCCAACGCGCCCCGCCGGCGCCGCTGGGCACGGCCGGGCGAATGACACTTCTAGACGCACCGGATCCCGCCCGATGAAAACCTACTCGGCAACGCCGTCCGACATCGAGAAGAAATGGTGGCTGATCGACGCCCGGGACATGGTGCTCGGCCGGCTCGCCGTCGAGGTGGCCGACCTGCTGCGCGGCAAGCACAAGACCACCTACACCCCGCACATGGATTGCGGCGATCACGTCGTCGTCGTCAACGCCGAAAAGGTGCACCTGACCGGCAACAAGCGGACCGGCAAGCGCATCTACTGGCACACCGGCTATCCCGGCGGGATCAAGAGCCGCACGATGGAACAGATTCTGGAGGGTAAGCATCCCGAGCGGGCGATCCTGAAGGCCGTGCAGCGCATGCTGCCGCGCGGGCCGCTGGGCCGCCTGCAGTTTTCCCACCTGCGCGTCTATGCCGGCGCCGATCATCCCCACGAAGCGCAACAGCCCGAGGCGCTGGACCTCGGCGCGCGCAACCGCAAGAACAAGCCCAAGAACAGAGAGGCTGCGACCCGATGAGCGCAACCGAAACCTCCGAAACCGCCGCCGAAGAAACCGCCGCTGAAGCCTCCGGCCCCGAAGACGCGGGCGGCGGCGAACAGCTGAGCGACCTGGACAAGGCGGCGGCGACCCTGGCCTCCCTGCTGCCGACGGGTGCGGCCGCAGCGGCGGAAGACGCCGGCAGACCGGACGAGCCGAAGCTGGACGCCCAGGGCCGGGCCTACGCGACCGGCAAGCGCAAGGACGCCGTCGCCCGGGTCTGGATCAGGCCGGGCGCCGGGCGCGTCATGGTCAACGGCCGCGACGCCGAGACCTATTTCGCCCGCGCCACCCTGCGGATGGTGATGAACCAGCCCTTCGAGGCTGCGGACCGCCGCGACCAGTTCGACGTCATGGCCACGGTCTCGGGCGGCGGCCTCAGCGGCCAGGCCGGCGCGGTGCGACACGGCATTTCCAAGGCGCTGGCGAATTTCGAGCCGGGGCTGCGGCCGGTCCTGAAGAAGGGCGGCTTCCTGACCCGCGACAGCCGGGTCGTCGAGCGCAAGAAGTACGGCAAGGCCAAGGCCCGCCGCAGCTTCCAGTTCTCGAAACGCTAGGCGGCATCGGGGCGCTGCCGCGATCCCGGCGCCCGGCAAGCCCGCGATCAGTCCCCGTTCTCGTCCTCCTCCGCCCCTTCCGGCAGCGGCTGGGTCGCGACATGCTCGACATAGCCGCGCAGCGTATCCATCCGCTTGCGCAGCGTGATTTTCGGAATCGGGCCGAAGCCGAACATGTAGGCGTGCAACTCCACGCTGGTTTCGTTCTCCGGGTCGTCCTCGCTTTCGCGCAGGAACACCGCGAATTCCGAAGGATTGCGGAACAGGCGGCCGAGCAGGCCGACATTTTCCTTAACGTGAAAGGCCCAGCCGTCGTCGTTCAGAATGCGGAAATGCGGCTGGTAGAACAGCGCGCGCATGAAGACGGACAGGTCGTTCGCCGAACGGGCGATCGTCAGGGTTTCGGAGAGACGGGCCATTAAGCCTTCTGGACCTCGGGCGGCGTCTGACTAGTTCGCTGCCCACCTACAGCAGTTTGGCGCGAACGGGAATGGGCCGAAATATCGGCGGGCGCGCGGAATACGGATCGATGTCATGAGCACAGGCGAGATCAGGGTCGGCGTCCTCGGCGCCAGCGGCTACACCGGCGCCGATCTCGTGCGCCTCGCTGTGACCCACCCGAACCTCCGCATTACGCTGATGACGGCCGACCGGCACGCCGGCAAGCCGATGCAGGCGGTGTTCCCGCATCTCGGGCCCCAAACCGGCAGGGTCGATCTGCCGGACCTCGTGACCGTCGCGGAGGCCGACTGGGACGCCTGCGACGTCGTCGTCTGCGGCCTGCCCCACGGCACGACCCAGGAGATCATCGCCGGCCTGCCCGGCCATCTGAAAATCGCCGACATGTCGGCCGATTTCCGGTTGCGCGATATCGGGACCTACGCCGAATGGTACGGCCACGAACACCGGGCTCCGCACCTCCAGCCCGAGGCGGTCTACGGCCTGACGGAATATTATCGGGATGCCATCGCCGCGGCCCGGCTCGTCGCCTGCCCCGGCTGCTATCCGACCGCCGCGCTGCTGCTGCTCCTGCCGGTGGTTGGCGCCGGCCTGATCGACCCGGCCGATATCGTGATCGACGCCAAGTCCGGCACGTCCGGCGCCGGCCGCGGCCTCAAGGAGGGCACGCTGTTCTGCGAGGTCGCCGAGGGCATTCACCCGTATGGCGTCGCGAGCCACCGGCACGCGCCGGAGATCGAGCAGGAAGTGTCCCTGGCCGCCGGGCGGGAGGTGCTGGTCAATTTCACGCCGCACTTGATGCCGATGAATCGGGGCGAGCTGCTGACGACCTATGTCCGGCTGAGCGGTGGCGCGACAGCCGACGACCTCAGGGGCTGCCTCGAAGCGCGCTACGCCGGCGAGCCCTTCGTCCACGTCGCGCCGGAGGGCATGGCGCCGGCGACGCGCCACGTCCGCGGTTCGAACCACGTCCTGCTTCAGGTCTATGCGGACCGGCTGCCGGGCCGGGCCATCCTGGTCTCGACGCTCGACAATCTGGTCAAGGGCTCGTCCGGCCAGGCGATCCAGAACATCAACCTGATGTTCGGCCTGCCGGAAACCGCCGGGCTGGAGCAGGCGCCGCTGTTTCCGTAGCCCGGATTTCCGGCCGTGGACAGTGTTCTCAGTTCGGCTTCCAGCACCGGCCGGAGCCGATCCCTCATCCGTCATTTCAACCGGAACCCCAGATTTATCCGGGGTGGAGCGGAGAAATCCTTTAGCTGAGAAATTCTTCCCAAGGCACTGTACCGAAAAGATTTCTCCACTACGTGGGCCTTTGGCCCGCTCCGGTCGAAATGACGGGAAGGAGGGGCTTGGTCCGGTGCCGCGGAACGGGCCGGCTCAGCGCAGCCAGTCCAGCGGCCCGCCTTCCAGCCAGACCTTCGCACAGCCGTAGAGCCGTTCAACCTCCGGCCCCTTCAGCCCCGGCATGTCGCGCTTGACGTCGTAGCCGATCTGCGTCTGGAGATAGGCGAGATGGCGGTAGCCCGCCGGAAACCGCGCCAGGATTTCGGAATCGAGCGCGACGGTCGCCGCCGGATCGACCGGGTCCATCCGGTCCTTTTCGTAGATCGGCTGGCGCAGGACAAAGCCCCAGCGGCCCTGGCGCCGCTCGATGAAATCGCAGAAGCGGCCGGTGCAGACGACATCGACAAGCACGCCGTGAACCTCGGCGCGCTGGGAGATCGTCATCTTGGTCTGGCAGACCGCCCGGTCGCCGTTCAGCTCGACCGACGTGCCGCCGAGGAAATGCAGAATGCTGACGCCGCGCTCCCAGCCCGCCTTGTTCATGGCGATAAATTCGTCGCCGGTGCCCTGGGTCCAGGTCGCCATCATCACGCCGTCGGGGTGCCAGACGGTGCGGAAGCGCTCCCAGTCGCCGGCGTCGCGCCAGAGTACCCAGTTTTCGATCAGGTCGCGCAGGGCGAGCCGGTCCAGGGTTTCCCGGTCCACCGTCGGTCTCCTTGTTCGATGTTCAACGCAAGGGACGCGCATCCATTCGCGCGATGGCAAATTGGCGCCGCGCCGCTAGGATAGCCGGAACAGAGGAGAAATCCACATGTCCTACATCGCCGGGGAAGGCACCTTCCTGAAGCGCGCCCACGACGTGCGCACGATTGCCGAAACGCGCAAATTCTACGCGGACTGGGCGGAGACCTACGATGCCGAGCTGACCGGGGACAACGACTATATCCAGCCGCGCCGCAGCGCAGAAATGCTGTCGCGTTTCCTGCCGGACCGCGGCACGGCAATCCTCGATGTCGGCTGCGGGACCGGACTGGTCGGCGCCGTCCTCGCCGAGACCGGCTATCGCGCCATCGACGGCTGCGACCTGACCCCGGGAATGCTGGAGAAGGCGCGGGAGCGCGGGATCTACCGGCGGCTGTTCGAGGCCGATCTGAACCGGCCGCCGCTCGGGGTCCGTGACGGCGCCTATGGCGCGGCCATCGCCGTCGGCGTGTTCAGCTTCAGCCTGATCCATCCTGACGCGCTGCACGAAATACTGCGGCTGCTTGCGCCCGGCGCGCCCTTGATCATCGGCGTGAACGCGGACTTCTACGCCGAAGGCACGCTGGCGCGGAAGCTGGACGCCCTCGTCTCCGCCGGCCGGATCGAACGGCTTGCCGACGAACATGGCGACCATATCAACTCGGCGGGCATGACCGGCTGGGCCGTCGCCGTCCGCAAGGCGCGGGCGGCCTCAGGCTGAACCTGTCGGAGCAAAGGGAGAATTTCGCATGGCGGACGCACCGCAGAACGACCGCTTCCTCAAGACCGTCTATCAGGTTCACGATCCCGTCGAAGTCCGCGACATGTACGACCGCTGGGCGGCGTCCTACGACACCGAACTGATCGAGGAGAACGGCTACGCCCAGCCGCGCCGCTGCGCCGAGATGCTGTCGCGCTACCTGACGGATCGCCGGGCCGAAATCCTCGATATCGGCTGCGGGACCGGCCTGTCCGGCGCGGCGCTGGCCGAAGCCGGCTACGGCGTCGTCGACGGCTGCGACTTTTCCGCCGGCATGCTGGAGAAGGCGCGCGGGACCGGCTTCTACCGCCGCCTGTTCGGTGCGGACCTGAATGCGCCGCCCCTCGATGCGGCCGACGACGCCTACGGCGCGGCCGTCGCCGTGGGCGTCTTCGGCTTCGGCCACGTCCAGCCGGATTCGCTGGACGAAATCCTGCGCATCGTGTCGCCCGGCGCGCCGCTCGTCATCGGCCTGAACGAGCATTTCTACGAAGACGGCGCCCTGACCGCCAAGCTGAACGCACTCGCCGCGGACGGACGGATCGACCGGCTGGCCGAAGAGCATGGCGAACACATCCGGGGCACCGGCGTGACCGGCTGGGTCATCGCCGTGCGGAAGACGGGCGCCGGAGGCTGAACGAAAATGCACCCCGCCGAAATCCCCTGGATTCTTCCGTGAAAGGGGCACCGACCGAATCCCCCTCCCCTTGGGGGAGAGGTTAGGGGAGGGGTCGGCCGCCGCCGCGCCGATGTCCGATCCCGGCAATGCGCCGGTCGCCGTATACCCCTCCCCCTGACCCCCTTCCCCAAGGGGAGGGGGAAATAATGCATTACGGCCGTTACCGGTTTCCGATTGCGGAGTTTCGCAAAGCAATCACCCCGGCGGGATGAGGACGAGCTTGCCGACGAAGGTCTTGGCGAGGAATTCCTCCTGCGCCCGGCGGATGTCGCGCAACGGGAACGTCTTTGCGACCAGCGGCCGGATTTCGCCGCGCTCGATGTAGGCGACCAGGTTCTCGAACACCGCGTCCTCCTGGACGGTGCAGCCGAGCAGCGTCAGGTCCTTGAGGTAGAGCGTCCGCACGTCGAGCTCGACCAGCGGACCGGCGATCGCGCCGGCCGTCGCATAGCGCCCGCCGCGCCGGAGAACATCGAGGAGCCCGGGCCAGGACGGCCCGGCGACGAGGTCGATCACCGCGTCGACGCTGTCCCGCCCGACCGCGGCCGCGAGATCGGCCTTGCGGTCGATAACCTCGTCGGCACCGATGGCCCGTAGCGTATCGGCCTTGCCCGCGCTTGCGACGGCAACGACATGGGCGCCGCGCCGTTTCGCGAGCTGCACTGCCGCCGAGCCGACGCCGCCCGACGCGCCGGTCACGAGCACCCGCTCCGCCCCGACCGAGGCCCGGTGCAGCAGATTCTCGGCCGTCGACCAGGCGCACGGGATCGACGCCAGTTCCGCGTCGGACCAGTCGCAGTCGACCTTGTAGGTTTCGGCGGCCGGCGCCGTGGCGTACCGGGCGAACGCGCCGTCGCATTCCGAGCCGAAGGTCCAGCATTCGAACGGGCGATGGCCGACCGGGCTGCGCATCATGGAGCGAACGACCACGCGCTCGCCGATCCGGCCCCGGTCCACACCCTCGCCGGTGTTGACAATCCGACCGCAGCAGTCCGCGCCCTGGATGCGGGGAAACACCAGGGCGACGCCGGACCAGCCGGCGTCCGCGGCATCGACCTCGTCGAAACCGCCGGCGCCGCCCTCGCCCGTCGCGCCGTCGACGGCCTTCGAGTACCAGCCGATCCGGGTGTTGATGTCGGTGTTGTTGACGCCCGCGGCCGCGACTTCGATGAGCACCTCGCCGGGGCCCGGCGCCGGCACGGGAACGTCGGTGCGGTAATGCAGCTTGTCTAGGCCGCCATGGCCGACGAGCTGAACGACAGCCATGCGCGAAGGAAGTGTCGAAGTCATATCGCCGCCCGTTCGTCGCTGGTCCGGAGAGCTCGGGGGTGCCGCCGCGGCTTCAGGCCGGGGCGGCGGGGCCGGACCGGCGAGAACTCCGGTTCTTGCGCTCCAGGTGCTTGAGCGCTTCGCGCCGGCTCAGAACGGAGAGCCCCGGATGGGCTTCGACGAACGCCGATACCCAGGCCGGATCGGTCTTGGAGTATTCGCGCAGCGCCCAGCCGATGCCCTTGCGCAGGAAGAATTCCGGGTCGCCGATGGACGGCCGGATGGCGTCGGCCAGCAGCGCCGTATCCGTCTCTCCCTTGGCCTTAAGCTGGGCGAGGATCGCGGTGCGCCGTTTCCAGATGTCGTCGTCCTTCGCCCATTCGCGCAACGCGGCCTTCACCGGGCAGGGGTGGGCGGCGAGCATGGTCCCCATGCCCCGGCCGGCGATGGCGTCCACATAGTCCCACCAGGCGCCGGTAACCACCATCTCCTCGACCATGGGAAGCCGCGCCGGCTCCAGCCAGGCGGAATAGCGCTTGAAGTGCAAAAGCCCGATCGCCGCGTAGCGTTCCTCGCGGTGGCCGGCCCGGCGCCACAGGTCGAGAATCGCCGCCTCCCAGGCGCCGGCGTCCGGCAGCGGGTGCGCCCGGAACACGGCGGCGGCGATGCGCCGGCAGTCCGGGACGCTCACGCCGAAATAGGGCATCTCGGATTTCATGTAGGCCTGCTGCTGCGGCGCCCTTGCCGGGTCGGCGGCGTCGCGCAGGGCGGCGATGACGGAATCTCGGATGCTCATAGAACGGCCGGTCGCTTGGGCGCTTCCCTGAAGGGTCGGTCTGTTGGAACCTCAGCCCCGGCGGTCAGGCCGCTTCCAGCCGTTTCAGCGCCTCGGCCAGCTTCGCGCGGGCCCGGCCGGCCTCGTCCCGGCGCTCGCGGTTCTCCTCGACCACGTCCGGCGGCGCCTTGGCGAGAAAGCCGCGGTTCGACAGCTTCTTGTCGATCTTCGCGATCTCGCCGTCGGCCCGGCCGATTTCCTTTTGCAGCCGCGCCTTCTCCTGCTCCAGGTCGATAACGTCGGCGAGCGGCAGGACAACGGTCGCCTCGCCCACGACGTCCTGGATCGAGCCGGCCGGCACGTCGTCGCCGAAGCGGATTCCGGACAGGCGCGCCAGCCGGTCGATCAGGGCGCGATGCGTGGCGACACGGTCCCGGGTCCCGGCCGATGCGCCTTTCAGGATCAGCGGAATCTTCGCGCCGGGCGGCACGTTCATCTCGCCGCGCACCGCCCGGATGCGGGAGACGATCTCGACCAGCCAGCCGAGTTCGCCGTCGGCAGCATCGTCGACCAGCGCGCGGTCGATGGCCGGCCAGTCGGCGGCGATCAGCAGGCTGCCGCCCATCGGGCCGCTGTTCCGCCCCGTTTGCTCCCAAAGCTCTTCGGTGAGAAAAGGCATGAAGGGATGCAGCATCGTCAGCGCCTTGTGGAGCGTCCACAGGGCGGTCGCCCGGGTCTCGGCGAGTACCGCCGGATCGTCCGACTGCAGCAGCGGCTTGGCGAATTCGAGATACCAGTCGCAATAGCTGTGCCAGACGAACTGGTAGAGTTCGTGGGCCGCCTCGTTGAAGCGGTAGCCTTCGATGGCGGCCTTGACCCGGGGTTCGAGCTGCGCGAGCTGGCTGACGATCCAGCGGTTGACCCGGCTCTCGTTGGCCGCCGGGTCGAAATCCGGACCGCAGGCCGCTTCGTTGATCTCGCAGAAGCGCGCGGCGTTCCAGATCTTGGTCGCGAAGTTGCGGTAGCCGGCGATCCGGCTCTCGGCGAGCTTGATGTCCCGCCCCTGCACCGCCAGCGACGCCAGGGTGAAGCGCAGGGCGTCGGCGCCGTACTTGTCCATCAGGTCGACCGGGTCGACCACGTTGCCCTTGGACTTGGAGTATTTCTGCCCCTTGCCGTCGCGCACCAGCCCGTGGATGTAGACGTCGGCGAAGGGCACCCGTCCCCCGCCGGCTTCGTCGCGCATGAAATGCATCCCCATCATCATCATCCGGGCGACCCAGAAGAAGATGATGTCCTCGCCGGTCACGAGCACGCTGCCGGGATAGTAGCGCGCCAGTTCCGGCGTCTCGTCGGGCCAGCCGAGTGTGGAGAAGGGCCAGAGCGCGGACGAGAACCAGGTGTCGAGTACGTCGGTGTCGCGGGTCAGCGCCGTCGGTGCGCCGTAATGGGCGTCGGCCGCGGCCTGCGCCTCCGCTTCGGTCTCCTCGACGAAAATTTCGCCGTCCGGGCCGTACCAGACCGGCACCTGATGGCCCCACCAAAGCTGGCGCGAGATACACCAGGGCTGGATGTTGCGCATCCACTGGAAATAGACCCGGGAAAACTGCTCCGGAACGAATTTCGTCCCGCCGTCCTCGACCGCTTCGATGCAGGGCCGGGCGAGCGTTGCGGCGTCGGCGAACCACTGGTCGGTCAGGTAGGGCTCCAGCGGCACGCCGGAGCGGTCGCCGTGGGGCACGCTGTGCCGGTGATCCTCGATCTGCTCCAGCAGGCCCTGCGCTTCGAGATCGGCGACGACCCGGCGGCGCGCCTCGAACCGGTCGAGGCTGCGATAGGTGGCCGGCGCCTTGTCGTTGATCCGGGCGTCGGCGTCGAGAATGTTGACCATGTCCAGCCCGTGGCGCTGGCCGACCTCGAAATCGTTGAAATCGTGCGCCGGGGTGATCTTGACCGCGCCGCTGCCCTGCTCCGGATCGGCATAATCGTCGGCCACGATGGGCAGGCGCCGGCCGACCAGCGGCAGGACGGCGTGCTTGCCGACGAGATCGCGGTAGCGCTCGTCCTCCGGATGGACGGCGACGGCGGTGTCGCCCAGCATGGTCTCCGGCCGGGTCGTCGCCACGACAATGTGCCGGCCCTCTTCGCCCTCGACCGGATAGCGCAGATGCCAGAGATGGCCGTCGACCTCGCGCTGCTCGACCTCGAGGTCCGAGATCGCGGTGTGGAATTTCGGATCCCAGTTGACCAGCCGCTTGTCGCGGTAGATCAGCCCTTCCGTGTAGAGCTGCACGAAGACGCGCAGCACGGCGCGCGACAGGCCCTCGTCCATGGTGAAGCGCTCGCGCGCCCAGTCGCAGGTCGCGCCCAGCCGGCGCAGCTGCTTCAGGATCGTGCCGCCCGATTCCTCCCGCCAGGCCCAGACCTTTTCGATGAAGGCCTCGCGGCCGATCGTCCCGGTGTTGCTGTCCTTCGGCGGGACGCCGCGGTCGAGGGCGATGCCCTGCTCCGCCAGCATCCGCTCGACGACCATCTGGGTCGCGATGCCGGCATGATCGGTGCCCGGCTGCCACAGCACGTTGCGCCCCTGCATCCGGTGGAAGCGGATCAGGATGTCCTGGATCGTGTTGTTGAAGGCGTGGCCGAGATGCAGGCTGCCGGTGACGTTGGGCGGCGGGATCATGATGGCATAGGGTTCGCCGCCGGCCTCCGGATCGGCCCGGAACGCGCCCGCCGCTTCCCAGCGTTCGTATTGCCGGCCTTCCACGGTTTCGGGCCGGTAGGTCTTGTCCAACATGATGCGCCGCGCCGCCGGTTTCGTTGTTGTGCCGCGCACTATCCGCGCGCCGCCCGGCCGGTCAATGGCAGCGTTGTCGCCCGGCCGGAACGCCGTCAGTTTCCCCAGCGTTCCCTTACCCAGCGGGCGGCGCGGTCGGGGCCGATATCGGCGTGGCGGATCAGGGTGTCGAACTGGACGGTCAGAGACCGGACCTGCTCGGTGCCGCTGACGACAAGATAGGCCCGGCCGAGAAACACGGCGGCCCGCAGCGGGCCGTAGATGGTCTGCGGCACGGCGAATTCGCGCCGGCCGTCGAACAGGAACAGGCGGAAGGTCGGATACAACTCCTCCAGCCGGTCGCCGATCAGGGCGATCTGCTCGGCGCGGACCGCCGGATCGAGTTCGGCCCAGACGCCCTCTCCCCGGGCGATATGTTCGATCGTCTGCCACGGCATGCAGACCTCGATATCGGTCTCCGGCCGCCGCGAATAGTCGAGCTGGCGCTGGCTCTGCGACCGGCGCGCCTCGATCTGCGAGCGGCCGCGGAAGCGGAATTCGAACCCGGTCACCATCTCGTGGCGCAGCAGGTCGGGCACCGTCGAGGGGACATAGCGGATCTTGTAGCCCAGCGCCTCCCGGTACCAGGTCCAGAACCGCTCCTCGTCGGCCGGGCCCTCGGCCTGCTCGACCGTGAGCGCCGGCGCCACCTCCGCGACCGTCGCCTCGTCCTGGCTCAGGCCGAGCAGCCAATCGAGCGTCACGCCGTTGGCCTCGGCCAGCCGGGCCAGGGTCTCGGCCCGCGGCAGCCGGGTCGAACCGGCGGACAGGAACTGGGTCAGCGCCGAACGATCGACGCCGGCCTTGCCGGCAAACCGGCTGAGATTGCCGCCGGACCGTTCGATCAGCAGCGAGACTCGGTCCTGGAAAACCCGGGATAGGTCGCGTTTGTCGATCATGGCGCAGTCTGGGAAATTCCGATCTGTTGTGCAAAATAACAATAATTGCGTACGTGTTACAATAATCCATGATTCCATCGATAAACACAAATTGCACCGCTCCGGGCATCGATTTTATTGTGCGTGCACCCAAATCGAGCGGGAGCGGTTTCTTGGCACGCCGGATGGAATGGCCGACGGTGGCGGTAGCGGCGGGCGTGTACGGCGTCTGGGGCGGCCTGCTTGCGGCCGCGCCCTGGACCGGGCCGGCGGTCGCGGCGCTGCTGATGATCCCCGTGCTGGTGCTGCATTCCTCGCTCCAGCACGAGATCATGCACGGCCACCCGTTCGGCGACCGGCGGCTGAACGACCTGCTCGGCACGCCGGGGCTGGGCCTGTACCTCCCGTATGGCCGCTTCGCCGACACCCATCTGGCGCATCACGATACGCCCGACCTGACCGAACCGCTCGCCGACCCGGAGAGCTACTATGTGCGGCCGGAGGACTGGCGACGCTACGGACCGGTGCGGCGCGGTATCCTGCAGATCAACCGGTGCCTGGCCGGCCGGATGCTGATCGCGCCGCTGTTCTTCACCCTGGGCCTGCTGCGCCACGACCTGCGCGCCGTCGCACGGGGCGACCGCCCGATTCTACGGGCTTGGCTCCTCCATATTGCCACCGTGCCTGCCGTGCTCGTCCTCGTCGTATATGTCGGCGGCATTCCCGTCTGGCTTTACCTGCTTTCCTGCTATGCGGCGCTTTCGGTCCTTTCGATCCGCACCTTCCTCGAACACCGGGCCGTCGCCCCGTTCCGCGAACGCAGCGTCGTTATCGAGCGCGGCGGTGTGCTCGGATTCCTGTTCCTCAACAACCACTTGCACGCGCTGCATCATGCGCGGCCGGAGGTGGCCTGGTACCGGCTGCCCGCCCTCTATCGGCGGGAGCGCGAGCGCGTCCTGAAGCACAACGGCGGCTACGCCTATCCGTCCTACGGCGCCGTGATCCGGCGCTACCTGCTGGCGCCCAAGGAGCCGGCGGTGCATCCTGGCGCAATGCCGGAACATCCCTCCGCTTCAACGGGTTGACCGCTGCAATGCCGGGCATTGCCCAGCTCCCGATGTATGACTGGCCCGAGATCAGGGCCGGGACCGACGCCCTGTGGGCCGCCATCGCTGCGAACCTGGCGGCGGTCGGCCTCGACGCGCCGGACAGGCTCGACCGGACGACGACGCCCGGCGACGCTTGGACCTCCCCGGACCTGCTGGTCGGCCAGACCTGCGGCCGGCCCTATGTCAACGGCCTCGCCAGCCGGGTGGCGCTGCTCGGCCGCCCGACCTACGACGCCGCGGGCACCGGGCCGGGGCGCTATTGCAGCATCCTGGTCGCGCGGAGCACGGACGGGCGGAGCGCCCTCGGTGATTTCCGCGGCGCGGTCGCCGCCTGCAATAGCGAGACCTCGCAATCCGGCTGGGCCGCGCTGATCGACTCGCTGCCGGACGGCAAAACCCTCGACGGCTTTTTCGGCGCCGTCCGATTCACCGGCACCCATCGCGGGTCGATCCGGGCAGTGGCCGGTCGCGCGGCAGACATCGCCGCTATCGACTGCGTCGCCTGGGCGCTGGCGCTCCGGCACGAGCCGGCGGCCGGCGAACTGAAGGAAATCGGCCGGTCGCCGGACTATCCGAGCCTGCCCTTCATTACCGGCAACCACCGCGGCGTCGAAGAGGTCGCACGCATCGGCAAGGCGCTTCGCCGGGCCGTCGCCGATCTCCCCGGCCCGGCCCGCGACGCGCTGCGGCTGACCGGGATCGAGAACGCCCGGCCCGACGACTACGACTGCCTGAAGGAGAGCGGGCGCGCCGCCTGAGCTACAGGCCTTTCAGGACCTCGTCGAAACTGTCCTTGGCGTCGCCGAACAGCATCCGCGTGTTCTCCTTGTAGAACAGCGGGTTATCGACGCCGGCATAGCCCGTCGCCATGCTGCGCTTCGAGACGACGACCGTCTTGGCCTGCCAGACCTCGAGCACCGGCATCCCGGCGATCGGGCTGTTCGGATCCTCCTGGGCCGCCGGGTTGACGATGTCGTTGGCGCCGATCACCAGCACCACGTCGGTCTCCGGGAAATCCTCGTTGATCTCGTCCATTTCGAGCACGATGTCGTAGGGCACCCTGGCTTCGGCGAGCAGAACGTTCATGTGCCCCGGCAGGCGGCCGGCGACCGGATGGATGCCGAAACGGACATTGATATTCTTGCTGCGCAGCCGGTTGGTGATCTCGCTGATCGTGCCCTGGGCCTGGGCGACCGCCATGCCGTAGCCCGGCACGATGATGACCTCTTTCGCGTCGCCCAGCATGGCCGCGGTTTCCTCGACCGAGGTCGGCACCACTTCGCCGCCCTCGTCCGCCGCCGCCGAACCGCCGGAGGTGCCGAAACCGCCCAGGATCACGGCAACGAAATGCCGGTTCATGGCGCGGCACATGATGTAGCTCAGGATTGCGCCCGAGGAGCCGACGAGCGCCCCGGTAACGATGAGCAGGTCGTTGGACAGCATGAAGCCGGTCGCCGCGGCGGCCCAGCCGGAATAGCTGTTCAGCATCGAGACGACGACCGGCATGTCCGCCCCGCCGATCGCCATGACCAGATGGGCGCCGATGACGAAGGCGATGGCGGTCATGACCAGCAGGGGCCACAGGCCGTCAGGGACGGTGTCCGCGTCCAGAAACACCCCCATCAGGACCAGCGAGACGATAATCCCGGCGAGGTTGAGCAGGTGCCGGCCGGGCAGCATCAGCGGCTTGCCCGAGATCGAGCCCTGCAGCTTGCCGAAAGCGATCACCGAGCCGGTGAAGGTGATCGCGCCGATGAAGACGCCGAGATAGATCTCGACGTCGTGGATCGTCTTCTCGACGCCCTTGTAATGCTCGGCGGTCTCCGGATCGACATAGCTGCCGACGCCGATGAGCACGGCTGCGAGACCCACGAAGCTGTGCAGGATGGCGACCAGCTGCGGCATCTGGGTCATCTCGACCTTCAACGCCACCGAAATGCCGATGATCGCCCCGACGATCATGGTCGGGACCAGGATCATCAGCGGCACCTCGACATCGGCAACGTCGAGGAACACCGCCACGATGGTCGCGACCATGGCGATCGCCATGCCGACGATGCCGTAGACGTTGCCGCGCCGGGAGGTTTCCTGGTTGCTCAGCCCGCCCAGGCTGAGGATGAACAGGACGGCAGCGCCGATATAGGAGACGGCTATCAGTCCGGTCGCCATGGCGTCAGCTCTTCCGGAACATCTGCAGCATCCGCTGGGTAACCAGGAAGCCGCCGAAAATGTTGATGGTGGCGATCAGGCAGGCGACAGCCGCCAGCGCCAGCACGAGGGTCGATCCGCTGCCGAGCTGGACCAGCGCGCCGACCACGATGATGCCGCTGATCGCGTTGGTGACGCTCATCAGCGGCGTGTGCAGCGCCGGCGTGACGTTCCAGATCACCTGGAAACCGACGAAGACCGCCAGCACGAAGACCGTGAAGTGGTTCAGGAAGGATGGCGGCGCGAAGGCCCCGACAAAGGCGAGCGCGACGCCGCTGATTACCAGCAGGACGGCGGCGCGGATCGCCTTCTCGCGCACCGTCAGTTGCTTCGGCCCGATCTTGGCCGGCGGTTCTTTCGGTTTCGTCGCGGGCGCCGCCGCGGACAGCTTGGGCGCCGGCGGCGGCCAGGTCACCGCGCCGTCCTTGATAACCGTGGTGCCGCGGATCACTTCGTCGTCCATGTCGACGTTAATGACGCCGTCCTTCTCCGGCGTCAGATCGCTCAGCAGGTGGCGCAGGTTGGTGCCGTAGAGCTGGCTCGACTGGGTCGGCAACCGGCTCGGCAGGTCGGTATGGCCGATCAGGGTGACGCCGTGCTTCGTCACCACCCTGTCCGGCTCGGTCAGCTCGCAGTTGCCGCCCTGCTCGGCCGCCAGATCGACGATGACGCTGCCTTCCTTCATGGCTTTCACCATGTCGGCCGTAATCAGCTTCGGCGCCGGCCTGCCGGGAATGAGCGCCGTGGTGACGATGATGTCGACCTCCTTCGCCTGCTCGGCGAACAGCGCCATCTCCGCCTCGATGAATTCCTTGGACATGACCTTGGCGTAGCCGCCCGCACCGCTGCCCTCCTCCTCGAAGTCCAGTTCGAGGAACTCGGCGCCCATGCTCTCGACCTGCTGCTTGACCTCGGGCCGGGTGTCGAAGGCGCGCACGATGGCGCCCAGGCTGACCGCCGCACCGACGGCGGCAAGGCCGGCGACGCCGGCGCCGATCACCATGACCCTGGCGGGCGGCACCTTGCCGGCGGCGGTGATCTGGCCGGTGAAGAAGCGGCCGAAATGGCTCGCCGCCTCCACGATCGCCCGGTAGCCGCCGATATTGGCCATCGAGCTGAGCGCATCGAGCTTCTGGGCGCGCGAGATGCGCGGCACAGAATCCATCGCCAGCACCGTCGCGTTGCGCGCCGCCAGCCGCGCCATCAGCGCCTCGTTCTGGGCCGGCCAGACGAAGCCGATCAGCGTGCCGCCTTCCTTCAGCAGGTCGGCCTCGTGCACGCCCTCCTTCGGATGCTCCGCCGGCGGGCGCACCTTCATAACGATGTCCGACTGCCAGATATCCTTCGCGGACTTGCCGATCGCCGCGCCGGCTTCGCGGTACTCGGCGTCCGGGAACTTGGCGGCCTTGCCGGCGCCGCTCTCCACCGTCACCGCGAAGCCCAGCTTCGCGATCTGCGCCACCGTGTCCGGCGTGGCGGCGCAGCGCATCTCGCCCTTGTGGACTTCCTTCGGAATCCCGATCGTCATCGCCATGCGGATGGATCCCCTGTCATTGTCGCGTCTCGATGTTCCGGCAGAAGCGGCGGGCAGTGCGGACGCAGCGCCGCGCCCCGGCATATAACGGCCGCGCCGGCTCGCCTCAAACCGACATTCGGTCCCATGCAGAAGGTATCGCCGCGCTGCCGCGCACCGTGCGCGGCCGTATGCGGCCCCTGAACGCTCCGCTCAGAAATGCACGACCCGGCCGTAGGCGTCGAGGACGGCTTCGTGCATCATTTCGGAGAGCGTCGGGTGCGGGAAGACGGTGTGCATCAGGTCGGCCTCGGTCGTCTCCAGCGTCTTGGCGATGCCATAGCCCTGGATCAGTTCTGTGACCTCCGGCCCGGCCATGTGGGCGCCGAGCAGTTCGCCGGTCCCGGCGTCGAACACCGTCTTGACCAGCCCCTGGTCGTCGCCCAGCGCGATCGCCTTGCCGTTGCCGGCGAAGGGGAAGCGCCCGACCCGGACCTCATGCCCCGCCTCGACCGCCGCCGCCTCGGTCAGCCCGACGCTGGCGACTCGGAATTCAAATCCAGGACCAATCTTTCATACCGTTTTCCACATAAGCCCACACTTCGAGCTTTCCATCATCGCCAGGACGCAAGTAATTGACTATTTCCAGTTTCGGTTCAATTTCGTCCAAAGCGAATCTCGAATTCCATAGTGAAACAAACAATTCGGCATTTCCGCCGTAATGATCTCTTATTGCGGAAAAAATAGCGTCATTATCTTCGCGAACAATCTGCATTGCAATATCGTGCAGTTGCTCGTCGTCCGCCTCCTCATCTTCCTCGTAACTGTCGTAACTGGTTTCCAACATTCCCTTCCGGACTCCTACAAACCAAATATCACCAATATCCACATTGAGCGATTCCAGGTAGGATTCAAAAAACTCGTGTGAACAAAAATCACCACCCCATTCGGAATATTGACCGGCAGCTTGGTAAATTCCCAGATACATTGCCAGCAAGCAAACCGCTCTGAGCTTGATCACGGTCTCGGCAAGCTCGTCATCGTCGAATTCGGTATGGCTCGCCAAGTTTGCTCGCTTGAGCGCACCCCACGATTCCTGATACCATCTGATTTCGCGACGATCGAGCATGACGCATCCATATTCTTCGAAGAAGGGCTCCACCTGAAACCATTCAAGAATATCAGTTTCATGCCAAACCAAATCTTCATCTTTATTCTCGGTTTCTGTCATTCGGTTTATCTCAGGAGGCGGGACATGAAGGAAGCACAAAGCTCCGAAGCCGTACTGAATCCGGACTCGGCCACGATGACTGTGCGTCGCACTGCTTCGGTGATGCGCGTATATCGGTGTTGAAGGTCGAGCGGAGGGACGATCACCAATAGTTCACGCACGTCAGATTGATTGATGCTCGCTTGATTGATTGCGTCTTTCGCGTTCAAACATAAACGGTGTCTTACCGGCTCCAATTGAAGCATGGAGATAAGAAAACTTGGGAGAATTTGATGAATGTCTAAGCTCATGCGCATCATGTTCGACTCAAAAACAGAGGGTTCGATGATTTTGGGAATGATGGCAGACTTTCCAAGGAAAGGACGGCTATTCACGCGATTAATGACAATATCTCCCTCAACGAGAGCGTATTTCTTCACGGTCGCCTCATCTAGGCGCAACCTTTGCCATTTGATTGGATCGATTACATCGCCGTCATAAAATCCGTCAATACGAAGGATGGGTGTACCTGATCCATAAGCTGACTTTGGCTTGTAAATGCCGTTCTGTGGCCCTTCGTTGATCAGCTTTCCGAGCGGTTTACAGGCCCACCCCATCGGGTTTTCGACTGGATCGCCGAACATTTTGACGAACAGGGCGGGGATGAATTCGCGAAGGCGGTCGGCGGCCCGGGCGCGCAGCCGCTCGATCTTCGCCGCCCGGTTCAGGATGCCGACGATCCGCCGCTGCTCGTCGAGCGGAGGGAGCGGCACCGGCAGCGACATCAACGCCTTCATATCGGTTCGCGGCATCCGGGCGCCGGTCACAGACGCCATGACGTATTCGACAGTGTCTTTTCGCCGAAGCAGATAGGCAACGAATTCGCGATCAACGCACTTCCGGGGAATAAGCGGAACCAACTCGGCCGAACATCTGCCAGTAAATTTAGGAACGGCAACCTTGTTCAAATATGGCCGGAGCTTCGCATACAGAATGTGGCGTTCGTCGAATCGAAAAGTCGTACTTCTCTGACTACCGGTGCGTGAATCGTTATCGAAATTGATAGTGCCGCTTTCAGATTCAACATTCTCAACGCCCACAAATGGAAGTTGCGATGTTTCCGGGTCATCCGGTTGAAGTCCTCGGCGATCCATTTCGCACAGTTCGCCAAGTGGAACGATGGGAACCTTCATTGACCCGCCGTCTCTCGCGCTTCGCGCTGCGGCCGACGCCGGGTGGACCGGCCCTTCGCCGCCTGTTCGCGTTCCCATTTCAGGGCGTCGTCCATGGTCGTCGCGCGTCCGACCTGGACAATGCGGCCGTCCTCGCCGAAATTCCTCCGGTGCTCGGCTTCCCGGCGCTCCAGGTCGTTCGTAATGCCGGTATGAACGAATATGCGGCCCTGCTTGAAATGATACCTGTAAGTCTTTCGCGCCACGATCCGTGCCTCCGCGCTATCGGGCCTCACCTTCGGCGCGGCGTGGCGGCGGGTCAAGCGCCGCTCCCCGCACCGCGTCGGCCGATCCGCCGGTCTCGCGCAAAAGTCTCCGTTTCGATCTCCCGCAACCCGCCCGGGTCGAAACCGGCGGCCCGTTACGCCGGCGCAGCCCGCTCCCACAGGCCGAGGTCGCGCAATAATGCGAGCGCCTTGCCCATGCGTTCCTCGGTCGCCTTGAGCGGCTTGCGCGCCTTGGTTTCCTCGACCGGGCCGACCTTCTCCTTGCCGTAGTAGTCCCATTCGTCGCGCAGGAAAACGACGGTCGCGGCGAGTTCCAGAACGAAATCGGAAACGTATTTCATCCGGTCCAGCAGTTCGGCCGCGCGGTCGGCCTGCAATTTTCCGATCGCTTCCGGCTGCGCTTCGGCGGTCTTGATGACCGCATAGGGAACGCGGTGGCGGCCGGGCCGCTCCTCGATCTCGACCGCGCCCTCGGCCTGGGCCTCGTTCAGACCGCCTGCAAGCTCGAAGGAATAGGGGCCGTAATGGTAATATTCGAACGCCAGCCCGAATTCCGCCCCGCAGCGGTCCAGAAGATAGGCTTCCTTCTGCAGCCGTGTCCGGCCGATCAGCTCGCCGCCGTGCAGCGCGACCAGGCCGACGACAATGTCCTCGGGGTTCATTGCTCCACCTCTCCCAGGATTTTTTGCAGTCTTTTCGCGGCGGCCGCGTCCGGCGCGTAGACGCGCTGGATGCGGTTTTCGCCCCGAAGCGATTTCGCGATGTCGGACACGTCGAGGATGTCCGTCGGCTCGCTCATATCGTCCGTCGCTTTCACCAGGACCTTGTTCAGGGCCGATGTGTCGTCGAAATTATACCATTTGTACGGCGCGACTGTCGCGTCGTCGAAGAGGAGTCCCTCGGTCCCTTCGGCCGCATTTTCGTTCAGCCTTCGCCGGAAGCGGTGAAACAGGTTCCCGTTCGACGACCGGTCGCGCACGCCGATGTCGACGCACTTGTACAGGTCGCGCTCCCGCAGCCGTCTTGCCAGCGCCGACACCTGTCGGTCCGGAGATTGCGAATAGACCGCAAGAGCGGCCCAGACCATCGTATCGTCGAGGGCAAGATAGGAATCGAGCGTCGGGTCCTCGGATGTCAGATAACGGGATACCGGCTCACTGTACGCCGGTTCGCCGCATTCGGCGTCGGAAGCGACCGCGCACAACAGGGCTTCCAGCATTTTCTCGGCGGCCCGGGTGGTCTTGTGCATGTAGACCATCCGGTAGAGGCGGGACCGCGCCTCCAGATATTCCTCGGCGACCTGAACGCCCTTCGGTCCGAGATAGAGGCAAGGCGTCTCGACCGGGTCGTTCCTCCCGACCGTCACCGTTCCGACTTCCAGGCAATCGAACAGCCACTCGCGGTCGATATGCCCGAATTCGACGCCGGTCATCGTCCGGTCGCGCTGGATATAGTCGAGGCGGTCGGCATCGAACTGGCTCGCAACGATGGCGCTGTAAACGTCGCCGGGTTCCTGCGCTCCCAGCAATGCGCCGACCCGGCCCGGTAAATCTTCGTCTACTTCCCGGAGCACGCGATTGACCTGCGTCTCGCCCTGGACGATCTCGACGCTCCATCTCTCGTGTCGTTTCGGGCGTTTCAGCGCCCTCGCAACCGCCTCGAACGCATGGCTGAACGGGCCGTGGCCGATATCGTGCAACAGAGCGGCAATAAGGGCGACGCGCTCGCGCTCGCGGTCCCTTCTTTGCCGCCGCGCAATGATGTCCGCCAGCCGGCGCGCCATGAGATAGACGCCGATACTGTGCGCGAAGCGGCTATGGGTTGCGCCGGGGAAGACCAGATCGGAAAAGCCCAACTGGCGAATTCGCCGCAAACGCTGCAACTCGGGCGTGTTCAGCAGGCGCCACGCAATCCGGTCCGTCTCGTCCCGGTGGCGGTCGCCGCTTCCGCCGAACACAACCAGCCCGTGCACCGGATCGCGGATGCGCTCTGTTCTATTCTTGTTCTTCGCCATACGCGCTGTCTAACGGATCGAAACGCTCCGGGTCAAGACCGGATTATTCCGCCGCCGGTCCTGCACTCCTCCGCCAGCCTGTCGATTTCCTCCAGTATCTCCGTCTCGATCCCCCGCAATTCGTCCAGAATCTCCAGCGGGTCCCGGTGCTCGACCCTGCTGCTGTTCTGCGGCCGGTGGCGGTTGGCGCTGAGGTTGAAATCGGCCTCGCGGATGTCGCCGGCCTCGGCGAACCACCAGTTCCCGGTCCAGTCCTCATCCGGGTCGCTGGCGCGCCATTGCTCCCAGCGCGATTCCCGGTCGCGGAAGGCTTCGATCAGGCCGGGCAGATCGTCCGCCTCAATAGGCTGGTCGTGGTTGGCGTCCAATTTGAAGCCGTCGTTTTCGGCGTGCAGGAACATGACGCGCTCCGTCGCGCCGCCCTTGCGGAAGACCAGAACCGAGGTCTTGACGCCGGAATAAGGGTTGAACACACCGCCGGGCAGAGAGAGCACCGCGTCAACGGTGTTGTTCTCGACCAGCTTGCGGCGCAAATCCTTATGCGCGCCGGTCGAGCCGAACAGGACGCCCTCCGGCACCACGACGCCGCAGCGCCCGCCCGCCTGCAACTGGTTGAGCATGAATTGCAGGAACAGCAGTTCGGTCTGCGCCGTGCGGCCGACCCTGACCTCCTCGACGATGCGATCCTTGTCCAAGCGGCCGGAAAAGGGCGGATTCGCGAGCACGACATCGAAGCCGTGCACTGGCAGGCCGAGTTCCGCCTTCGCCGCCCGGTCGAGCGAACGGGTCAGCGCGTCGCGGCGCAGGATGCGCACCTTGTCCAGCCCGCGCAGGGTCAGGTTCATGGTGGCGAGGCGGACCATCTGCGGATCGACGTCCGCGCCGTAGAAGGTCGCCTCCTGCAACTGCCGGACGGACTCGCCGCCCAGCGCGTCGCCGAGGCCGCGCCGGATTGTCTTGCCTTCGGTCTCGACCTCCTCGATGCCGGCGGGCGAGGAATTGGCGAGCCGGATATGGTCCCAGGCGGCGACCAGGAATCCCGCCGTGCCCGCTGCCGGATCGAAAATCGTCTCGCCGATGCGCGGATCGACCAGCCGGACGATGGCGCGGATGATGTGACGCGGCGTGCGGAACTGGCCGAGCTCGCCGGCTTGTCGGATCTGGCGCAGGACATGTTCGAACAGGTCGCCCTTGGTGTCGGCGTCCACCCGGTCGAGATGCAGATCGTTCAACTGGCTGACGACTTGGGTGAGCACGGTCGGCTCGTCGATCACCAGCCGGGCGCCGTCCATGAAATTCGTCGTGCCGTTCGCCGCAAGTTCGGCGTGGAACGGAAAGACCTCCTCACGCACCCAGGTGACCAATCGTTCGCCGTTCAGCGCCTGGGCCCAGGACGACCAGCGCAAGAGTTTGCGCGGCACCGTTTCGACGCCCGGCTCGCGGGCGTTGCGCGGGTTGCGCAGCGTCCAGTCGCCGGCGAAGGCACCGGCATAGGCTTCGGCGCCCGGCCGGCCGGCGGCCCGCACCCGCGCCGCGTCGGCCGCCTCGTACATATAGAAATAGATCAGGAAACTGAGCTGTTCGGCGTTCTGGGCCGGGTTCGGATAGCCGCCGCCGAACAGATAATCGCGGATACGGTCGATATCGCGGCGCAGTTCGGGCGTCATGGGCATGGGCGAAGCCTCATGTGTCCTCCGTTTCTCCGTCGTCCGGCAGCCCGTCCGCAGGCCGCTCCCCGAACACCGTCTCGTTGATACCGGCGATTAGCCGGGCGAGCGAGTCTTCGCCGCCGAACACGCGCCGCGCCTGGGAATAGCCGCCCAGGGCGGTGAAAGGATGGTCGTCGAAATCGTAGTCGCCGAACCGCTTCATGCTCATGGCGTCGGCCCGAACGCGGCTGCCGATCAGGCCGGCCCAGCGGGCCTGCTCGGCATTGAACTGCGTTTCCCGGCGCCACGCCTCGAAACGCACGCCGACCTCGGCGGCGCGGGCCTCGTGCTCGGCGGTGCGCACGATCCGCCCGTCCTCGTCCAGGGTCAGCCATTCCCGGCTGGCGGGATCGATATGGTCGTGCACATCCAGCGTCAACAGCGCGCGCGGCCCGCCGTTTTGCGGCGGCCTCCGGACGCCGCCCATGAAACCGCCGGGAATGTCGCTGTCGTCGTCGCCGTGAAAATCCGTCACGCCGACGAAATCGAAGATCGTGAAATCGGTCTTGCGGATATGGGGCGCCTTGCGGGTGCCGCGTCCGCGCATCTGCCGATAGAGGATCGCGCTCTCGGTGAAGCGCGCCATCACGAGATTGACGACTTCCGGGCAGTCGAAGCCGGTGTCCAGCATGTTCACGCTGACTAGGATTTGTGGAAAATCCTCTTTCTTGAACCGTTTGATGATCGCGCCGGCGTCCGGGGCCGGGCCGCCGCCGACATCGCTGACGACGAAATCGGCATAGCGCACCGTGGGGTGCGGCTTGAGGTCGGCGAAATGGGCGTCGAACATTTCGGCCAGCGTTTCCGCGTGGCGGCGGGTCACGGCGAACACGATGGTCTTGCCCCAAGCCGGCAGTCGGCGGACATCGTCCCGGCCGGTAAAGCCCTGCTCCAGGACATCGCGGAATTCGCGCACGAGGGCGCGGTTGCGCTCGGGGATCGTGAATTTTCGTTCGAGCGCGCGCGGATCGACAGTGATTGTGTCGGAAGCGGCGAACAACTGCTCGAATTCCGCCTGCGTGTCCGCGTCCATCGCGCTCCAGTCGAGTTCGCCGCGTTTGACCTCGAAGCCGCCCTCGGCCGCGGTCTTGACCGTCATCGCCCGGTAGATGCGGTAGGGAACCAGGTAGCCTTCCGCAATCGCCTCGCGCAGTTCGTAGCGGAAAGTGGGCTTCTCGACCTCGAAGAACCGCAGCGTGTCGCGCACGAACAGCCCGTCCTCCGGATCGGATTGCGTGTCAGGGTCAACGATGCAGGGGGTTGCGGTCAGGCCGAGCTGAATTCCGTCGAAATGCCGGAGCACGCCGCTCCATCGGCCATAGATGGAGCGGTGACATTCGTCGGTTATCACCAGATCGAAATAGCCGGGCGAAAGATCGCGGTATTCCGCGATCATGGTTTGCAGGGTGGCGATCGTGATGAGCTTGGCCCGGTCGAAACCCCGGCCGGGCCGCAGGACGTGGCAGGGATAGTCGCGCAGATGGTCGGTGAACGCGTCCTCGGCCTGGCCCGCCAGCGCGATCCGGTCCACTAGGAACAGAACGCGGGTGATACGGCCGGCCTCGAACAGGCGCTTGACGAGGGCCGCCGCCGTGCGGGTCTTGCCCGTGCCGGTCGCCATCTCGACGAGCAGCTTGCGGCGGCCGACCGATATTTCCGCGGACAGCGTTTCGATGCATTCGATCTGGTAGTCGCGGTCGACGATCTTGCGGTCGATCTCGACGCCGGAAAGCTTGCGCCGAATCCCGCGCGCGGCGATCCGCCTTTCCAGATCGTCCTGCGAAAAGAAGCCGGCAATTTCCCGGGCGTGGGCGTCGGTATCCCGGTCCAGAAACCGCACTTCCTCGCCGTTCGACAGGAAGACGAAGGGCACGTTGAGTTGCTCGGCGTAATGCAGCCCCTGATCCTGCGCCTCGATGGGATTGATGCGGGCGCGCTTGGCTTCGAGCGCCGCCATCGGACGGCCCGCGCGGTCGCACAGCACATAGTCAGCCTGCGTCCCGTCCGGCAGCGCGTGTTCGAACAGGACGCTCACGCCGTCGATCACGTTCCAGCCAGCGTCCCTCAGCAATTCGTCGATCTTGACGCGCGCAAAGGCTTCCGTCTTCCCGCTCATGGCCGCTCCCCCGAACGCTCCGCTCAGAAATGCACGACCCGGCCGTAGGCGTCGAGGACGGCTTCGTGCATCATCTCGGAGAGCGTCGGGTGCGGGAAGACGGTGTGCATCAGGTCGGCCTCGGTCGTCTCCAGGGTCTTGGCGATGCCGTAGCCCTGGATCAGCTCGGTGACCTCGGGCCCGGCCATGTGGGCGCCGAGCAGTTCGCCGGTCCCGGCGTCGAACACGGTCTTGACCAGCCCCTGGTCGTCGCCCAGCGCGATCGCCTTGCCGTTGCCGGCGAAGGGGAAGCGCCCGACCCGGACCTCGTGGCCCGCCTCGACCGCCGCCGCCTCGGTCAGCCCGACGCTGGCGACCTGGGGATGGCAGTAGGTGCAGCCTGGGATCAGGCCCGTATCGAGCGGATGCACGTCCGCGACGCCGGCGATCTTCTCGACGCAGATAATGCCCTCGTGGCTCGCCTTGTGGGCCAGCCAGGGCGGCCCGGCGACGTCGCCGATGGCCCAGACGCCCGGCTCGCCGGTCTCGCCCCACGGGCCGATGGCGATATGGCCGCGGTCGACCTTCACGGCGGTGTCCTCCAGGCCGAGTTCCTCGACATTGCCGGCGATGCCGATGGCGAGGATGACCTTCTCGACCGTGACGGTCTGCTTGTCCTTTCCGGCTTCGACCGTGACCGCGATGCCGTCTTTCCCCTTTTCGAGCCCGGCGACCGTCGCGCCGGTCAGGACCTTCATGCCCTGCTTCTCGACCGCCTTTTGCACGAAGGCGGAGATTTCCGCGTCCTCGACCGGCAGGATGCGGTCAAGCATCTCGACCACCGTCACCTCGGCGCCGAGCGTGCGGTAGAAGCTGGCGAACTCGATGCCGATGGCGCCGCTGCCGACGACCAGCAGGGACTTCGGGAAGGCCTCCGGCACCATGGCTTCCTTGTAGGTCCAGATATCCGCGCCGTCCGGCTCCAGCCCCGGCAGGGTCCGCGCCCGTGCGCCGGTGGCAAGAATGATGTGCCGCGACGAAAGGGTGGCTGCCTCCTTGCCATCCTTCAGAACCGCCAGCTTTCCCTTGCCGGCCAGCCGGCCATGGCCGTCGAACACCGTCACCTTGTTCTTCTTCATCAGGTGCTTCACGCCGGCGTTGAGCCGGCCGGCGACCTTGCGCGAGCGCTTGACCACCTTGCCGATATCGAAGGCGACATTGTCCGCCGACAGGCCGAAATCGCCGGCATGCTGCATCAGGTGGTAGACCTCCGACGTGCGCAGCAGCGCCTTGGTCGGGATGCAGCCCCAGTTGAGGCAGATGCCGCCGAGATGCTCGCGCTCGACCAGCGCGGCGTTCAGGCCGAGCTGGGCCGCCCGAATCGCCGCCACATAGCCGCCCGGCCCGCCGCCGACGACGATGAGATCGAAGCTGGTATCGGATTTTTCGGCCATAGTTCTCCTTACCGCATTTATCGCCTGCGGCGCGTCGGGGGACGGCCCCGCCCGCTAGGCGAGCATGCTGAGCGGCCGCTCGACGAAGCCCTTGAAGGCCTGGAGCCATTGCGCGCCGAGCGCGCCGTCGATGACCCGGTGATCGCAGGTCAGCGTGCAGGTCATCACGGTGGCGACCTGCATCTCGCCGTCGCGCACGACGACGTTCTGCGCGCCGGCGCCGACGGCCAGGATCGCGGCCTGGGGCGAATTGATAATCGACGTGAAATGGCCGATGCCGTACATGCCGAGATTGGACACCGTGAAGCTGCCGCCCTGGTATTCCTCGGGCTTGAGCCGGCCCTCGCGGGCGCGGCCGGCCAGTTCCTTCATCTCGTTGGCGATCTGCGCCAGGCCCTTGCGGTCGGCGTCGAACACGATGGGCGTGATCAGGCCACCCTCGGTGGCGACCGCGACCGAGACATCGACCGCGCCGAGCACGACCGTCGCGGTATCGGTCCACCGGGCGTTGACCGCCGGCGCCTGGCGCAGCGCCAGCGCCGCAGCTTTGACGACCATATCGTTGACCGAGACCTTCGCCCGTCCATCGAGCGCCTCGTTCAACTCCTTGCGGGCGTAGAGCAGCCGGTCGATCTCCATGTCGACCGAAAGGTAGATCTGCGGAATTTCGCGGTCGGCCTCAGTGAGCCGGCGGGCGATCACCTTGCGCACGTTGCTGTGCGGGATTTCGCGGTCTTCCGGACCTGCAGCGGCAACCGCCGGCCGGGCCGGCGTTGCTGGAGCCGGCGCCGGAGCTGCGACTTCCGGCACGGGCGCGTCGGCGGCAGGCGTACCGGCCGCCAGGGCCTGTTCGATATCCCGCTTGACGATCCGGCCGTGGGGGCCGCTGCCGGCGATGGCGGCGAGGTCCAGTCCGGCCTGCTTCGCCATGCGCCGGGCCAGCGGGCTGGCCGCGATGCGCCCGTCTTCCGCGGCAGCCGGGGCAGGCGGCGCGGCAGCGTCGGGCGCCTCGGCTGCCGGCGATTCCGCAGCTGGCTGGCTTGCGGGTTCCGGTGCAGGTTCGGGCGTGGCAGCCGGCGGACTCTCTGGCTCAGGCGCCGCAGGCGCGGGTTCGGCCGCTACGTCGCCGTCCGCCGGCAGGGCGCTCGCATCCTCGCCCTCTTCGAGCAGCCAGGCGATGGTGGCGTTGACCTTCACGCCTTCCGTGCCCTCCGGCACGACGATCCGGCCGAGCACGCCCTCGTCGACCGCCTCGACCTCCATGGTCGCCTTGTCGGTCTCGATCTCGGCGATGACGTCGCCGGGGCTGACGGCGTCGCCCTCCCGCTTGAGCCAGCGGGCGAGCGTGCCCTCCTCCATGGTCGGAGACAGGGCCGGCATCGTGACGGCGATCGGCATGTCTGGCGCTCCCCCGTTCCCCGTTCGGCGTTCCGCGATCCGGCCCGGCTCAGTCGGCGTAGCAGACCGCGCGGGCCGCCTGCGCGACCCGTTCGGCGTCCGGCAACGCCAGTTTCTCGAGATTGGCGGCATAAGGCATCGGCACGTCGGCGCCGCACACCCGCGCCACCGGCGCGTCCAGGTCGTCGAACGCCTGCTCCATCGCCACGGCGCACAGTTCCGCGCCGATTCCGGCAAAGGGCCAGCCCTCCTCGACCGAGACCAGCCGGTTGGTCTTCTTCACCGACGCGACGACCGTCGCGGCATCGAGCGGCCGTATCGTGCGCAGGTCGATTACTTCCGCGGCGATCCCGTCATTGTCCAGCATCTCCGCCGCCGCCAGTGCCGTCTCCATCATCAGGGAGAAGCTGACGATCGTAACGTCCGTTCCCTCGCGGACCACGTTTGCCTTGCCGATGGGGACGATGCGCTCCGGATGGGTCGGCGCTTCGCCGCTGCGGCCGTAGAGGATCTCGTTCTCCAGGAAGACGACCGGATCGTCGTCGCGGATTGCCGCCTTGAGCAGGCCCTTGGCATCCGCCGCCGACCAGGGCGCGACGACCTTGAGGCCCGGGCAATGGGCGTACCAGCTGGAAAATTCCTGGCTGTGCTGGGCGGCGACCCGGGCGGCCGCGCCGTTGGGGCCGCGGAACACGATGGGCGCCGAGACCTGCCCGCCCGACATGTAGCGCGTCTTGGCCGCCGAATTGATGATGTGGTCGACCGCCTGCATGGCGAAGTTGAAGGTCATGAATTCGACGATCGGGCGCAGCCCGGCAAAGGCCGCGCCGGTGCCGAGGCCGGTAAAACCGTGCTCGGTGATCGGGGTGTCGATCACCCGCCCGGCGCCGAATTCGTCGAGCAGGCCCTGGCTCACCTTGTAGGCGCCCTGGTATTCGGCGACCTCCTCGCCCATCAGGAACACCCGCCCGTCCCGGCGCATTTCCTCCGCCATGGCGTCGCGCAGCGCCTCGCGGACGGTGACCTCCTTCGTCTCGCCCGCATAGTCCGCTTCCGCGATTTCCGGAGTCGGCGGCGGCGATGCGGCGAGCGCAGGCGCCGGCGGCGCAGGGTCGGCGGCGGTTTCCGGCGCCGTGGCAGGTTCGGCCGCGGCGGGCGCAGGTTCCGCCGCCCCGGCAGCGCCGATGGCCGACGCGTCTTCGCCCTCTTCCAGCAGCCAGGCGATGACCGTGTTGACTTTGACCCCCTCGGTGCCTTCGGCGACCTCGATCCGGCCGACGGTCCCTTCCTCGACCGCCTCGACCTCCATGGTCGCCTTGTCGGTCTCGATCTCGGCGATGACGTCGCCGGGCGCCACGCGGTCGCCCTCCTTGACCAGCCAGCGCGCCAGCGTGCCCTCCTCCATGGTCGGCGACAGGGCCGGCATCAGCACTTCAATCGGCATGGAAGCTCCCCGGAACGGCGCTATCGTGCGGACGGCAACGCATCAGGCCGCCAGCACGTCGGTAAAGAGTTCGGCGGGGTCGGGCTCCGGGCTGTTCTGGGCGAACTCCGCCGCATTGTTGACGATGGCGCGGATGTCCCGGTCGATCGCCTTCAAATCGTCCTCCGCAGCGCCGTCGGCCGACAGCATCGCCTTGACGCGCTCGATCGGGTCGCGCTCCTCGCGCATTTTCTGGACTTCCTCGCGCGAACGGTATTTCGCCGGGTCGGACATGGAGTGGCCGCGATAGCGATAGGTCACCATCTCCAGGATGACGGGGCCGTTGCCCTTGCGGGCGTGGGCGACCGCCTTTTCCCCGGCGGCCCTGACCGCCAGCACGTCCATACCGTCGACCGCTTCGCCCGGAATGCCGTGGGCCGCGCCGCGCTGATGCAGGTCGATGGTCGACGACGCCCGCTCGACCGAGGTGCCCATGCCGTACTTGTTGTTCTCGATCACGTAGACGACGGGCAGGCTCCAGAGTTCGGCCATGTTGAAGCTCTCGTAGACCTGGCCCTGGTTGGTCGCGCCGTCGCCGAAATAGGTCAGGCAGACGCCGCCGTCGCCGGAATATTTGTGGGCGAAGGCGACGCCGGTGCCGAGCGGCACCTGGGCGCCGACGATGCCGTGGCCGCCGTAGAAGCGCTCTTCCAGGCTGAACATGTGCATGGAGCCGCCCTTGCCCTTGGAATAGCCGCCGATGCGGCCGGTCAGCTCGGCCATCACGCCTTTCGGGTCCATGCCGCAGGCCAGCATATGGCCGTGGTCGCGATAGGCGGTAATCACCGAATCGCCGTCCCGGATCGCCGCCTGCATCCCGGTCACGACCGCCTCCTGGCCGATATAGAGATGGCAGAAACCGCCGATCAGGCCCATGCCGTAAAGCTGGCCGGCCTTCTCCTCGAAGCGCCGGATCAGCAGCATGTCGCGATAGCAGGAAAGCAACTCGTCGCGGGTTGCGGACCCGGTTTCCGCGGCGGCATCGTTGGGCACGGTTAACCTCTACGGACTGGTACGGACTGGTTGTGCGAATCGCCCGAAAGCGGTCCGGGCCCCATTAGATGGATCGAACGCCGCCGCGCCACAAGGCAAAAAATTCCGCGCGCCGGTTCCCGGGCGCGGCCGGCGGGTGCGGAACATATGCGACGGTCCTGCCGGCCGCTGCATTGACCGGAATCAAATCAGTCGGACGGCAGCGGCTCGCGGTAGCGGATGACGATCTCGTCCCCGCGGCCGAGATAGAGGCGGCGGCGCAGCGCCTCGTCCAGCATGTCGGCGTCGGGACTGTCGTGCTGCAGCAGGCTCGCCTTGTGCCGCAGCCAGCTGTGCTGCGCCTGGAGTTCCGCCCTTTCGCGCTTCAGCGCCTCCAGCCGGTCCGACAGGCCGATCCACGCCTGCAGCCCGCGGTCGCCGTGGACCGTGTGGTAGCCGAGATAGCCCAGGCACAGCAGCGCGATGAACGGCAGAACGAGCGCCCGCAGCCTGTTCAGCAGGATACGCATCAGGTACATGGCGCGACGGAATCACTTAGCGAAGCGCAAGTCAACAGAAATATTCGTTGACTATCGGGAAGTTACTCCCGGTCTTTTCGATAATACTTGAGAGCGAATCCTTTGAAACGACTCAGGAATTGCCGCGGAGCGCCGCGCGGCCGGCGTAGGTCGCCGCCGGTCCGAGCCGTTCCTCGATGCGCAGGAGCCGGTTGTATTTCGCCGTGCGGTCGGAACGCGAAAGCGACCCGGTCTTGATCTGGCCGCAGCCGGTGGCGACGGCGAGGTCGGCAATCGTCGAATCCTCGGTTTCGCCGGACCTGTGCGACATGACGGCGGCATAGCCTGCACGATGCGCCATCTCGACGGCCTCCAGCGTTTCGGTGAGCGTGCCGATCTGGTTGACCTTGACCAGGATGGCGTTGGCGACGCCGCGTTCGATGCCTTCGGCGAGGCGCGCCGGATTGGTGACGAACAGATCGTCGCCGACCAGCTGGACCCGGCCGCCCAGCGCTTCGGTCAGCGCCGCCCAGCCGTCCCAGTCGTCTTCGGCCATGCCGTCCTCGATCGAGACGATCGGGTAGCGGCCGGCGAGGTCCTGCCAGTATGCGGCCATCCCGTCCGGCGACAGGCGCTTGCCCTCGCCCGCAAGATGGTAGGCGCCGTCGCGGCAGAACTCCGTCGAGGCGGCATCGAGCGCCAGAACGAAGTCATCGCCGAGCGTATAGCCGGCGGCGGCGACCGCTTCGGCAATGAAGTCGAGCGCCTCTTCGGCGCTGCGCAGCGCCGGCGCGAAGCCGCCCTCGTCGCCGACATTGGTGTTGTGCCCGGCCTTGCGCAGGCCGGCGCGCAGGGCGTGGAAGACCTCGGCACCCATGCGCAGGGCGTCGGCAAAGGTTTGCGCGCCGACCGGCATGACCATGAATTCCTGGATGTCGACCGGATTGTCGGCATGGGCGCCGCCGTTGACGATGTTCATCATCGGCACCGGCAGGACCCGCGCGCCCGGCCCGCCCAGATAGCGGTAGAGCGGCATGCCGATGCCGTCCGCCGCGGCCCGGGCGACGGCGAGGCTGACGCCCAGAATCGCGTTGGCGCCAAGGCGGCTCTTGTTTTCCGTGCCGTCCAGTTCGCGCAGGACGGTATCGATATGGACCTGCTCCAGCGCGTCGAAACCGGAGAGCGTATCGAAGATTTCGCCGTTGACCGCGTCGACCGCCGCCAGCACGCCCTTGCCGCCATAGCGGCCGCTGTCGCCGTCGCGCCTTTCGACCGCCTCGTGCGCACCCGTCGAGGCGCCGGACGGCACCGCCGCGCGCCCGAAGCCGCCGCTGTCCAGATGGACATCGACCTCGACGGTCGGGTTGCCCCGGGAATCGAGGATTTCGCGGGCGACGATGTCGACAATGTCGGTCATGGCGGCTCGGATCGCAGATGTGTCGGGACGTGCCGGCGCGGCGGCGCTCAGGCGAGGCGGACCGGGTTCTCTTTTGCCAGCCGGTCGACCTGCGCAAGGGTCTGCAACAGCGCAGGCAGGTCGCGCAACGGCACCATGTTGGGGCCGTCGCTGGGTGCGCTGTCCGGATCCTGGTGGGTTTCCATGAATATGGCGGCGACGCCGATGGCGGCGGCAGCGCGCGCCAGCACCGGCACGAATTCGCGCTGGCCGCCGGACGACGCGCCCTGCCCGCCCGGCTGCTGCACGGAGTGGGTCGCGTCGAACACCACCGGCCAGCCGCTCTGCGCCAGGATCGGCAGCGCGCGCAGGTCGGACACCAGCGTATTGTAGCCGAAGCTGACGCCGCGCTCGGTCTGGAGGATATTACGGTTGCCGGTGCTCGCCACCTTGTCGAGCACGTTCTTCATGTCCCAGGGCGCGAGGAACTGGCCCTTCTTGACGTTGACCGCCTTCCCCGTCCGCCCGGCGGCGAGCAGCAGGTCGGTCTGGCGGCACAGGAAGGCGGGAATCTGCAGCACGTCGACCGCTTCGGCGGCGACCGCGCACTGTTCCTCGGTATGGACATCGGTCAGCACCGGCAGGCCGGTCGTTGCACGGATGTCCCCGAAAATCGAAAGCGCCTTGTCCAGGCCGATACCGCGCGGGCTGTCCAGGCTGGTCCGGTTCGCCTTGTCGAAGCTGGTCTTGTAGATCGCCTGCACGCCGGCGCTCCCGGCGGCCTCCTTCACCGCCGCCGCCATTTCCAGCGCATGATCGCGGGATTCGAGGGCGCACGGCCCGGCGATCAGCACGAACGGCCGGTCGTTGCCGATCTCGACGTCGCGGACGCGGACGGAACGGTTGTGCAGGGCGGCGGCGCCTTCGGGCATGGCGGGTTCCGGGCTGCTTCCGGCGTTGGATTGGCGCGAATGTAGGGCGCAAAGACGCGCAAGTCAGCCGCGCAGGAGCGGAAGCTTCTGCCGCAGGAAGCGAAACCCGGATCGGAGACCGCACGCAGGCGGCTTGTCGAAACCGGCGGGCAGACCGTATACCGCCGGAACCGCGTCCGCCGCTCCCGCCATCCGCTTCCGGGAAATTATCGAATGTCGCTCAACCCCTATCTCTTCTTCGACGGCAACTGCCGCGAGGTCTTCGAATTCTACCGCTCGGTCTTCGGCGGCGACTTCTCGGTGCTCCAGACCTTCGGGGACGGCCCGCCCGACATGGGCGTGCCGGAAGCGGAGAAAGACCGGATCATGCACGTTTCCCTGCCGGTCGGACCGGCCGTCCTGATGGGCAGCGACAGCTGTTCGGCCTTCGGACCGCCGCCGGCTGCCGGCGACAATTTCGCCATCTCCCTGACCGGGGAGAGCCGCGAACATTGCGACCGGGTCTTCGCCGCCCTGTCGGCGGGCGGCGCGGTCAGGATGCCGATGCAGGAGACCTTCTGGGGCTCCTATTTCGGCAACTGGACCGACCGCTTCGGCATCGCCTGGATGATCAGCTTCGATCCGCCGAAGGACTAGGAACCCGGCCGGCGGCAGCGCCCGCCCTACCGCGCGCCGGCCAGCCGTACGATCGAGGCCGACCAGTCGAGCAGGTCCATGAGCCGCGCCACATAGTGGTCGCGGGCATCGAAGCCGGCGTCGGACTCGCCGGTCAGGTTGGCCTCGAACACGTCCAGCAGCCGGTTCAGCCGCCGTTCGTGCAGGCCGAGCGTCCGCTGCAGCGGATCGGCGACCACCCCGGCAAAGACCGTCAGCATGGCGAGCGGCACGAGCATCCCGGCGAACACGCCGGCGTAGAGCAGCGGCGAGACCTTGACCGAGACCAGGCTGTAATACAGCCCGCCCAGCCAGGGCCCGGCAAAGAAGCTCCCGACCGCGGCGGAATGGGCGATCGAACCGGCGACGACACCGGAGAGCGCCGCCGCGCCCGGCGTGAATTTCTGGCTGGCGACGAAGCCGGCGCCGGCCGCGAACAGGGAGGCGGTTATGTCCGCCGCCGCCGCGCGGCTGCCGAGATAGTCCTGCATCGCGGCGCGGACCCTGTCGCGGAATTCCCGGTCGCCGGCCCGGTCGCCGACAATCTTCAGCAAGCGGTCGAAATGCGCCGCCATTCGCGGATCGGCGAGCGCCTCCTCGACCAGCCGGTCCCGCTCGGCCCGGCGGTCGCCCTGGTCCAGCGGCAGTTCGAGCAAGTCGGCATGGAGGCGCCATTCCAGTTCGCGCGCGACCCGCGTTTTCAAGAACAGGTTGCGGCCCGGCAGCCGGTCCGCCGCCCCGCTCGCGCCGGCGAGGCGCAACCCGGCCGCGCCCACGCCGCGTAGCGCCGTTGCCGCGCCGGCCGCGACATTCCAGGGCGCGCGCACGAGGTCGAGGCCGACAGCGTGGCGATGCAGTTTCAGCGACCCGCGCAGCCCGAAATTCCGGTCGACGAATTCCGGTATCCGTTCGCGCCGCCCGGCGACATAGCGGCGCACGGCAGCGTCGAATATTTCCGCGACCGCATCCCGGTCCAGCGGCGGCAGCGCGATTTCCGTGCCGGGCGTGGATGGCGGGGTCGGGATAGTCGGTTCGCTCATCCCCGGTCATGTGGGGAGGCCGCGGGCAGGGTCAAAGAGGGCGGCGCCGGAAAACACGTTCTTTGGGGCCGGGCGGTGTCGGATTGTGTCGGAGGAGCGGTCAGGCGTTGATCTGAGAAATGTTATAATATAACAATACTCGCAATCTCGACAGCGGTGTGAGTCCTTATGCGCGAGTGCGGACAACGAAAACAGGCCGAGGCGCCCGCTGTCATGCGAGACCACGGCTCACCGACGTCTGCCGGGGACCGGCCATGACGGTGCGATTCGCCCCCCGGTTTCGTCTCCTTACGGTCGGAATCGGCCTGCGGCTGGCCGGAGCGGCGCTGACGGCGGCCGTTCTCTGGGCCGGCTTCTACTGGGCAACGTCGCCTCCAGGCGGCTCATGAACCACGCCCTCTCGTTCCAGAACCTACCCGGACTTTGACACGAATGGGCACTTTTTTGTCTACTATTCCGCTTCAAACCCAAGGCGCAGTATCGTTTCCAGATTTAAGACCCTTGTGGATAATCCGAGGCGGGGGGATCCAGACAGTGAAGTGGTCATTCTGGAAGCGAGCCAACCGGCTAGTAATCATAATGGAGGACAGCTTGCGTTCGGACCAGATGGATATCTGTACATCGCTCTGGGGGATGGTGGGGGTGCAAACGACCAGTTTGGGCATGGTCAGAACACGAAATCGCTCTTGGGAACGATCTCCAGGATTGATGTAAGTACCATCCCCTATTCCATCCCGTCAGATAACCCCTTTGCCGGTTCAACAACTGACCGGCCGGAAATCTTTGCCTGGGGGCTTCGCAACCCCTGGAGATTTAGCTTTGACCCCAATACCGGGGTGATCTACGCTGCGGATGTCGGGCAAAACACGATAGAAGAGGTAAACATCATTGAAAGCGGAGGGAACTATGGATGGCCAATTATGGAGGGAACCCGATGCTTTCGGCCACGCACCAACTGCAATCAGGACGGGTTGATCCTGCCTATTTTTGAATACGATCATTCCAACGGCCCCGCATCTGTGACAGGGGGATATGTTTATCGAGGTCCCGGTGTCCCGGACCTTACAGGCTGGTATGTCTTGGGAGACTATGTGGACGGTCGTTTCTGGGGACTGCTCTATGATGGAGATCAACTCGTCGAATCCACCCTGCTGCTTAATACATTTTTGCAGCCATTTTCCTTCGGCATAGATCACCAGGGGGAAGTGTACATGCTTGCCAGTGACGGCCACATCTACAGATTCTCGGCAACGGGAGGTTCACTGGGATTTGAGTCATTTATCGAGCCCCTGCAATTTACCAGAAACAACCCAATCCCGACAATAACCCTTCCCGCGGCCCGAGGTGGATCCGGTACATTTCGCTACTCCCTCAGTCCTGATCTCCCGTCAGGACTGATCTTTGACCCTTCCACACGCACTCTGCAAGGAACTCCCCTCGAAATTTTAGACACTACCACCTACACACTTCATGCTGAAGCCATCGGTGGTCTACAGGGATCTATTACGTTTGAGCTCTCTATCCATGAGCCGCTGGATCGAACCGAGATGTCCGAACCTCTACCTGCATTTTTTCTGCATGGCCATTATCCCAACCCTTCATCCGGCGATGTGAGTGTTGTTTTTGATCTCCCTGAACAGGCAATCGTCACGGTCGAATTGCATGACCTGACTGGACGCCGGGTTGTGTCAGTTCCTCCACAGACAATGCCTGTAGCTGCGCAGCAATCCATCCTGATCCCAGTCAATACCCTCCCAAGGGGGGCTTACATTTATCGCCTTATTGTGGATGGGGAAAACGATGTGTTCTCTGCTTCTGGGATGCTCCTTCTTCAATAGTTAATGCCAGCCAGAAAAAATAACTTGGAATGGCTTCACCCGGGATATCCACCATTTGAGACCCCGAGAAGATCTACATCTGATGCCGGGCAAGAGTCTTTTGCTATGGAGGCTTGCTTTTATTCTCTGATGCATGAAATACCCGTACACCTTGATTTCTATCAGGCACGAGTAATTGACAGTCTCAAGAAAATCATCCATGAACGGTTGTCTGTAAAAGAATTGCCAGCAGATGGTCCTCCCAGTCTTGTGGACCGAACGTTCTTGGCGATATATTCCCCGCCAATGTTCCAGAGCGACTACCGTCCGTGACTAATTTAGCAGAAGACATTAGATGGATTAACCAAAACGCTCCTATGACTTTTATTGATGATGTTCGACGCTTGCTTCCGCACACTGAAACCGAAATGACAGCTCTGCAGATAATCATGGAACACGAAGAGGTGCATGGTCACCAAGTCACTGATGTGCACAAACAGAATCTTAGCTACGGGAACTATATACTTCACCTTACTACTGTACAACGTGTGGAAAAGAACACATCCCCGGTTTGGAGAACCCCGCCGAGGCAAAACTGCTTCAAAACGATTCAATGCCACCTAAACAGCCCATTCTCAAATGCCAGTTCAAACTAAATACACTCGCGGGTGGGATTGGAAAGTCCGCCGCTTGATAGATGTCAATGAAGAAGTTCGTGAGTTACTCGGTGAAGAGGTTCTCGGGCTGGTAGGTGGGCGAGTGAGGAAGATGGGGGAAGAGAAAATCTACACCGCGGAGAATGCAGATGATGCGGTCAGGAAGTGCATTCTCGACTGCCTGCGCGCACGAGACGGCGGGGGAGATCTAGACGTGGCGGTGATGGTTGTGGGGCAGAAACTGAAAGCACTGGCCGAGTTTGAGGTGCGGATGCCGAATGGTAAACACGAAGGATTCTATCAGGCTTCCATTATGATAGGAGAGGGGCGTGACTAAGTTGGCTTTACCAATCCGCATTGTGTAGCATAGGAGTGGGGACCTACCTACGACCCTCTCCACTTGCCTGAATTCCCGCATTGATTTCCTGGTATGAATATCAGGGTCGTTTATGAAACTCTACGCGCAGGGTTTTATTCTGCAGCCACGGGATTTTCTGTCGCAGTTCAGGGTATCCGGCCGCAATGAGGTAATTGTCTTTGGCGCGTGCGCGCATTTGGACGATAATTTCATTTTGGGTGATGGTTACCTTTCCGGCGTGTCGTGTCAGATCCCGAAAGAGGGTCCGGGCCTCGGCTTTTTCATAGCCGTTTCCGACTCTGGCCCCCAGGAGTCGATAGAGCATGCTGGCCATAACGGTCAACTGCACATCAACATTGATGCGCATGGGCACGGCAGAGCTCAGGGCATCCATGTGAAAGAAGTCAATGGCATCGCTGATGAGATTTTCGATGACCATGCGGCGGGCATAGCGATCAATGAGTTGGTTGGGGGGGCGTTTCATCTGATTGGTGATGAGCACGGTAGGCTTGTCGTGGCCCAGGTTTTTGACAAGCAGCTGTCGCAGCGGCTCGGGATAGGCACGCAGTTTGACGGTTTCGTCGACCACGCTTGGGGTGCGGTAGGCCCGGCCAATGTTGGAGAGGCGGATTTGGGTCCATGCGGACTTGTCCAGGGTATGGATGCGCTGGACTAGCCTGAATTCCCGGGGGAGTTCAGGCTAGGGAAATTCACTCACGCCGATGCTGGACAAATGCACCTCTATCTCAACTATGCGCTGAAAAATTGGGTTCAGGAGGGAGAAAATCCACCAGTGGGGCTGATTCTATGTGCACAGAAGGACGAAGCGGTTGCACAGTACGCACTTGAAGGGTTACCGAATAAAGTAATGGCTGCTGAATACCGTACGGCTTTACCGGACGAGGAACTCCTCGCGTCTGAAATTGACCGCGCCCGGAAAGCAATAGATACGTTTGATTTGCTGTCGAGGGGATAAATGGCTTCCTAATGATGCTCGTGAAGATTTGAAGGAGAGTTCTGGAGGGATTTCATGGTTCTGAGAGAATGTAAGCGAATTGCCGAGCTATATCTCCCGATTGCTGATGTTTCAAAGCGCGCTGCAAAAGAGAAGTCAACCCGACATGGCCATCCTTCCACACTACATCTGTGATGGGATCGGCGCCCGATAGCATCGTGCCGAACTGTGCTGATGGGATTGCCGCTTCCAGATCCCTATGATCTTAATTATCCCGGTGCACTCAACCTATTGATCCTGATTACCTGTTCGCCGTGGCGATCGAATTGAACCAGGCCCGTGCACTCGCAATTGCGATAAGTGCACAGCCTGCGTGTCCACTTTGAGGGCTCGGATCGATCAGCGTAGCAGCATCTCCTAATCTCTGCGCTGCAATCTGAGAATTTTCAATGGGAACCAGTTCGTCAGCAGCACAATGATAGAGCCGGGTTGGGGAATCTGGACTCCAGTTCGTTAGGTCGTTTTCACGCAAGCGCTGCAAAAATGGGTGATTGGGATCCTCTTTGACCGCTTGGACCACATCCTGTCGAACGACCTGGATGGGAATCGGTGGCATGACATTATTAATTTCATCGCCACTGTGCATCCCATCAAACAGCGGTGGCAACGTAACATCATAGGGGCTTCTCAGGAAGTCTGATGGGCGCTCGAAAAAATCATATGCCTCGTTATAGCTCAACATGATGTACGGGAGGTAATATGGCTGCGGATAAGGCTCTTCCCGTAAGATCATCTCTAGCATCGTCCCACTCAAATCATAGGGACCGGCCATGGGAGCAGATGCTACAATAGAAAATATATCACTGTAGTCCTCCTCCATAGCGCGCTGAGCTGCCATAACGGTATAGCCACCTGAGGAATATCCCGCCAGATACACTTCGTCGGAAACGTCCCACGACTGCGTCATAGACCACCGCTGGACCGCCAGCAAGTGGTCAATGACGGCC
>CBDCQR010000015.1:62500-1298337 GCA_965220685.1 Alphaproteobacteria bacterium | reverse complement strand
CCGGTCGAAATAGGGCACGGCCTGGAGATAGGTCTTGTGCTCGATCAGCTTCTCCGTGCCGCGGTGCAGCAGGCCGATATGGGGGTCGGCGCGCTCGACGATCTCGCCGTCCATCTCCAGCACCAGGCGCAAGACGCCGTGGGCCGCCGGATGCTGCGGCCCGAAATTCAGATTGAGATTCTTGATCTCGACATCGCCGGGCCCGGAACCTTGCGCCGCGCCCGCCGCCGGCCGTCCGTCAGGCATGGCGCTAGCCCTCCGCCGCCGCGGCCGATGCGCCCGACGCGCCCGATGCGGCCTTTTCGTCGCCTGGCGCAACCGGCGGCAGGCCGCGGGTCATGCCTTCCCAGGGCGAGAGGAAATCGAAGGTCCGGTAGTCCTGCTGCAGCGTCACGGGCTCGTAGACGACGCGCTTCTGTTCCTCGTCGTAGCGCACCTCGACGAAGCCGGTGAGCGGGAAATCCTTGCGCAGCGGATGGCCGTCGAAGCCGTAGTCGGTCAGCAGGCGGCGCAGGTCGGGATTGTCGGAGAAGTAGATGCCGTACAGGTCCCACGCCTCGCGTTCGAACCAGCCGGCGGCGCTGAACACCTCGGCGACCGACGGCACCGGCGTCTCCTCGTCGGTATGGACCTTGACCCGGCAGCGCAGGTTCGCGGTCACGCTCAACAGGTTGTAGACGACGTCGAAACGCTCCGCCCGCGCAGGCCAGTCGACTCCGCACAGATCGACCAGGCAGGTGAAAGCGCAGTTCGGATCGTCGCGCAGGCGCGTCAGCACCGTGACGATCGCCGCCCGGTCGACCGTGAGGCACAATTCGCCGTGCACGACCTCCGCCTCGATCACGTCCGGGGGCAGGACGGCAAGGACGTGCTCTTTCAGTTCGTTGAGCGCTTCCGGGGTCATCGGCTGCCGGGCTTCGTCGGGCTACCGGGCAAAGCTCGCCGTGCGGCGGATTTTCTTCTGGAGTTGCAGAACGCCGTAGAGCAGCGCCTCCGCGGTCGGCGGACAGCCGGGGACATAGACGTCGACCGGCACGATCCGGTCGCAGCCGCGGACCACCGAATAGGAATAGTGGTAATAGCCGCCGCCGTTGGCGCACGAGCCCATCGATATCACCCAGCGCGGCTCGGCCATCTGGTCGTAGACCCGGCGCAGCGCCGGCGCCATCTTGTTGGTCAGCGTCCCGGCGACGATCATCACGTCCGACTGGCGCGGGCTGGGGAAGAACACCGTGCCGAACCGGTCGAGATCGTAACGGCTGGCGCCGGTATGCATCATCTCGACGGCGCAGCACGCCAAGCCGAAGGTCATGGGCCAGAGCGAGCCGGACTGGGCCCAGCCGACCAGCGAATCGAGGCTGGACACGACGAAACCCTTGGACCGGAACTCCTTGTCGAGGAAGGCGTCCAGCTCCGGCAGCTTCGCCGGGGCGGCCCCGGCCGCGCTGCCCGCTGCGCTTTCGGGAGCGGCTACTCCCATTCCAGCGCCCCCTTCTTCCATTCGTAGACGAAACCGACGGTCAGGATGACGAGGAACACGACCATCGACCAGAAACCGAAATGCTGGGTCTCCGAGAGCGTGATCGCCCAGGGGAACAGAAAGGCGACTTCGAGGTCGAAAATGATGAACAGGATGGCGACGAGATAGAAGCGGACGTCGAACTGGCCGCGCGAATCCTCGAACGCGTCGAAGCCGCACTCATAGGCGGCGAGTTTCTCCGAATAGGGCTTCTGCTTCGCCAGGATCCACGAAGCGGCGACCATCGCGACCGCAAGCCCCAGGGCAATCCCCAGAAAGATGGCGATCGGCAGGTATTCGGCCAGGATATCGCTCATGGGTTCCGTCAGGGGGGTCCGTGGGGGGTTCCGTCAGGATTGCCGTGCCGCCCGGCGTTCCGCCGGTCCGGACAGGCCGGTTATAGGGCCGGCCGTGTCGATTGCATAGTCCTAGCACGGTCCCGCCCGGCCGCACAGCCGGCGCACCGCCGCGCGCGGCAAATTTTCGTGATCGGTTGCCTGTTTCGGCGGGAAATCCGCGGGCCCCGGGGGCGGGAGCGGCGGGAGTGGCGGGAGTGACGGGACTCGAACCCGCGGCCTCTGGCGTGACAGGCCAGCGCTCTAACCAAACTGAGCTACACCCCCGCAGCAGGCGCGGCGTGCGGCCGGCCCGAAACCGGAAAGCGTCCCGGAATACGCCCCGGAACGCACCCTGGAATTCGCCCCAAAACAGCGCCATTGCAGAGCGCGGCATGTAGGGCAGCCCCCGACGGGTGTCAAGCGAGCGGAGGGGGTTGCCGGACGCGACTTCCGTTACACGCCCTTGCTGGCCACCCGCTCGGCGAAGCGCCGGCGCGCCGGGGGCAGGTGGCGGTCGTGCGGCGCGAAGACGTGGCGCTCGAGGAAATGGCCGCTCAGCGTCAGCCCGTCGGAGATATCCGGCCAGGAGACCGCCCCCGGCCCGGCCCCGGCCCTGACGGCGGCATCAGCCCCGCCGTTCAGGAAGTCGGGCAGGCGCAGCAGCTTCCCGGCATAGGGCGCGCCGGCGGACAGGCTGACCGCCCGGCCGCTGTTCGGCGACACGAAGGCGAGCCGGTCGTTGCTGCCCGTGGCGGCGCAGCGCTCCAGGTCCAGCCCGAAGCCGAGTTCGCCGAGCAGCGCGATCTCCCACGCGACATAGGCCTCGCTCCAGTCGTCGCGCTCCAGCGCGTCGAGCAGCGCCAGCAGGCCGCGGTAAACGGCCGGCACGGGCGCGCGCTCCGGCAGCGCGGCCTCGGCGAGCGCGCAGGCGGCGCCGAGGCCGGCAAGGCGCAGCGGATCGGCGATCCAGCGCCCGGCGCGGCCGGCGACCAGTTCCGCCGTCAGAGTGCCCAGATGCTCGGCCAGCCGGCCGCGCCAGGTCGCCCGGACGCCGTTGCCCGGCTGAAAGACCGGCCGCTGGCGCTTCGAAGCGCCGCCGCGGGCGAGGCCGGCATGCCGGCCGTGCTCCGCCGTCAGCAACTGCACCACCAGCCCGCCCTCGCCATGCGGCCGGGCCGCCAGCACGATGATGGTAGCGGAGGAGGGACTTGAACCCCCGACACGCGGATTATGATTCCGCTGCTCTAACCAGCTGAGCTACTCCGCCCCAAACCCATCGCCCCGTCCCGCTAAATCGGCCCTTGAAATCCGGCGGCGGGGACCGGCGGGCGGAGCCGGCGGTGGCCGCCCGGATCGCCTGCCCGCGGGACGCCGCGAGATAGGATCAAGGCGCTGCGCCTGTCAAGCAGCGCGCCGTACCGATTGCGCACGCATGTCCTTCGATACGCCGCCCTTCGATACGCCGCTTCGCGGCTACTCAGGGTGAGGTGTTGGGAGTATCCCGAACACTATTCCCTCATCCCGAGTAGGCGCGCTTGCGCGCCGTATCGAGGAGCCGGCGCCTCAGGCCCGGCCGATCCAGCCGCCGCCGAGCAGGCGCGTATCGTCGTAGAGCACCGCCGCCTGGCCCGCGGCGACGCCGTATTGCGGCGCGTCGAAGGTCAGCGTCGCGCCGCCGGTGCCGTCGGCCTCGACCCGGCAGGGCATGGCGGAGCCGGTGTTGCGGATGCGGGCTTCGGCGCGGATCGCCCGGCCCTTCGGCGCCCCGTCTTCGAGCATACCGTCTTCAAGCACACCGTCGCCCAGCCAGTTCAGCCGGCCGACCGCGATGGTGCGGCGCGCGAGGGCTTCGCGCGGGCCGACCGTGACCTCGCGGCTCTCCGCGTCGATCCGCACGACATAGAGCGGCTCCGCCGTGCCGCCGACGCCGAGGCCGCGGCGCTGGCCGACGGTGAAGCGGATGATGCCGTCGTGGGCGCCCAGCTCGTTGCCGTCGAGATCGACGATCCGGCCGGGATCGCAGGCGCCGGGCCGCAGCTTTTCGACCACCCGCGCATAATCGCCGTTCGGCACGAAGCAGATGTCCTGGCTGTCCGGCTTGTCGGCGACCGGCACGCCCAGGTCCCGAGCGGCGCGCCTGGTCTCTGCCTTCGACATGCCGCCCAGGGGAAAGCGCAGATAGCCGAGCTGCTCGCGGGTCGTGGCGAACAGGAAATAGCTCTGGTCCTTGGCCGGATCGGCGGCCTTGTGCAACTCCGCGCCGTTCTCCGCCTCGATCCGGCGGACATAGTGGCCGGTCGCGAGGCAGTCGGCGTCGAGGTCGCGCGCCATCGCCATGAGGTCGGTGAACTTGACCGTCTGGTTGCAGCGCACGCAGGGCAGCGGCGTCTCGCCGCGCAGATAGCTGTCGGCGAAATCGTCGATCACGCTCTCGCGGAACCGGGATTCGTAGTCGAGGACATAGTGCGGGAAACCGGCCTCTTCGGCGACCCGGCGGGCGTCGCGGATGTCCTGCCCGGCGCAGCAGGCGCCCGGCCGGCTGACGGCGGCGCCGTGGTCGTAGAGCTGCAACGTCACGCCGATCGTCTCGTAGCCTTCGGCGTGCAGCATCGCGGCGGTGACGGAACTGTCGACACCGCCGGACATCGCCACCACGACCCGCGTCTGCGCGGGCGCCTTGGCAAAGCCGAGACTGTTGATCTGCGCAGCCATGGAGCCGGATATAGGCGGCGCGCGGGGGATCGCAATGCGAAAGCAGGTTTGAGCGAGACCTAGCGCCAAATTCGTTCAGGTCGACGCCTATTCCCAGCCATGTATCAGGATTGGTTGTTAAACCCTGCATTTATGGCGTCAATAAGTGCGTGACCCCTTTTTCGAGTAAGCTCCGCTACTGTTGAAGGGTCTCGGCCCCAGGATTCAATTAGAACAAGGGCCGCTTGCGCTTTCTCATTCACACCAAATTTGCCGAGTTTTTTTCTCTTAAACGCTTGGGAAATAGCTTCCACATTGGTTGCTGCAGCGTTCTCTTCTTTATTCAATGTAACATTGTAACCGGCCTGTTTCAAAGCATCAACGTACACGTCGCGCGGAATCATGTCCTCGACCGTCACTTCTGCGACATCAAAAACATTGCCAAGAGTGACGATTGACGCTTCCTCACTGAAAAGTTCGTACATTCGCTTAACAGCTTGCCGACCTTGGGTATCACTATCAAGGAGCACCATTAGATGTCCTTCCCCTACACCAGTCGATGCAAGCATTATTGATGCGAGGGGCATAAGCCGCGAAGTACCACCGGCCGGTATCAGAATCGTTTCTTCGTGCAACGTGGGACCGCCGTCCAGCTTGAACAAGCAATCATTCAGTGCCTTAATAATCCAGTAGTCCGTTATGCCTTCGACGATCACAGACCGCTTACCAATAAAGAGAGTCTGTGCAATCGAATAGCCAAGTGCTGCCTGTAGTGGAAACAGAGTATCGCGATCGCCGGTAGGCCTTACGTCGTTTGATATGTGCGTTTTTTTAGGTTCAGATCCAGTTAGGTATACTGTTCTCACACGTTCAAGATGGTTTCCATCAACAAGGAAGGGCAAATGGGTACTATAAATCAATTGGTTGTCACCAGAAATGCGCTCAAACAATTCGATAAGCTTAGTTTGCAGAGTTGGATGAAGGTGCAAACCCGGTTCGTCAAGTAAAAGTATTGCGCCCTTGTGCGCCTTCTTAGACTCAACAAGAAATACTAAATAAAACGAAAAGAACCATTGGAAGCCATGGCTCCTCTCCTCAAATGGTATAGGAAACTCGTTGTGCTCGTCAGATACCTTAAGCACTAAATCTTCACCGTCTACATCAAAATGTAGCTTGTGGCGTTTCTCATTCCACCACGCGACCCAATCTCCAGTGAGAGCAAATGAAGCTGAGTCAAGCAAAGCACGCCGTTTTTCGAGACGACGGTGCACATGATCATCGTCCTCACCCTCTTGTCTTGATTTGCCAAGTCGGAGAATTTCCTCTGCGTCAATTCCACTCCATTCGAATAAAGCTGTTTGTGTACGCGTTCTTGGATCAGGGTTACCTTTGCGTTTGAGGTACATTGGCAAATGTATTCGGGTCTCCAACTGCCCGTAGTTATCGAAGTAGATGAAAACCGGTAGATTTTCATCTACCCATCCTTCTGCTAATGTGATAGGATCACCTTGACCAGATTGAGAGATAATTTTCTCGAAACTTTGCCTTTCTTCAATAGCCGTAGTTTCATGCGCAGTATCCATTTCAACCCAAAGAGATACCGATTGGTTAAGTTCATTTAAAGCTTCAATTACCTGTTGATCCCATATATGCTCAGCTCCTTCTATCTTATCAAGTGCAGTTGCCGCCGCCGTCGCAATCGATTCAGCGTTTTCCGCTTGATCAATTTGGATACGTTCGCTGAGAGCTTCAATGGCCTGCCGAGCAATTGACGACGATGAGTCAAATTCAATCTGGTCAAATTTCGATTCGAAGCCAACTTCTTCTTCGCCCTCATAAAGCGTCGTGAAAGTAACTTTCGTTGGCTTGGATGTCATAGAGCCAAAATAAAGGTTCGAGAGTTCATCCACTTCATTCGATGATAACTCAAATTCTAAAATAGTTACAACCTGTTTGTGCTTCCGATCTTGAGAATATCTATTTCGAGGATAATCATAGAGCTTGTCAAACTCTTCGTTAGCAACATTTCTAGACTTCCACATTGCTTTAAGTACAGCTGTCTTGCCGCTTTCGTTTTTTCCTACTAGAGCAGTAACATTCGGATCAACTTTCACAGTATCCGTTTCGTCAATAACTTTGTAATTCTTGATCAGGAAGCTAACAAGTTTCATTGAAGGCCTCAGGAGTATCGACACGCTGACTGGTCTTGGCATGCACTGCCAAATCAAACTTCTTAGCGGCAGCGCCGTGGTCGTAGAGCTGCAGCGTCACGCCGATGACCTCATAGCCCCCGGCGTGCAGCATCGCGGCGGTGACGGAACTGTCGACACTGCCGGACATCGCCACCACGACCCGCGTCTGCGCGGGCGCCCTGGCAAAGCCGAGACTGTTGATCTGCGCAGCCATGGAGCCGGATATAGGCAGGGTCGCAGGGAACGCAACGCAGATTGCGGCGTCCGGACGGGACCGTCATTCTCCTGTGCGGGCTCCTGTGCGGCGTCGACAAGAGGCGGCAGCGCGCCGATATTGCGCGGGGACATTGCGCGGGCGAGGCGAATGGCGAAGGAACTTGACGATGGCGCTTGAAACCGAACCCTGGGATCCGGCCGTCCGGCTATCCGCCCCGGAAGCCCAGGCGGCCTATCTCGAAGCGGCCTTCGAGGACGGCGACCCCGATCTGATCGTCGCAGCGATCGGCGATGTCGCACGGGCGCGCGGCATGTCGTCGTCGCCGGTTCCGCATCCGTCAGCCGCGAAGCGCTGTACAAAGCGTTCCGGCCGGGCGGCAATCCGACGCTCGCGACCCTTGCCAGTGTGATGAAGGCGCTCGGTTACAGGCTCTCCGTTATGCCCGTGCCGGCGGCCCGCGGCGATTCCCGGCCCTCGGCCGGATAGCCCGGTGCCCGGCCGCCGCCTGCCGGCGGAGACCCGTTTCCTGACAGGCGATTCTTGACAGGCGGGCGGCCATGCGGACAGCATCCGGCCGCTCGGAAATACCGGATAGGCCGCCATGCGCCTCGCCAGCATTCATTGGGACGGACAGGACCGGATCGCGGCGGCGGCCGGCGAGGACGCGCTGATCGACCTCAACCTCGCGCTCGAAGCGACCGGCGGCCCGGCGTTCGGCACGATGCTGGACCTCGTCCGCGGCGGTCCCGAAGCGCTCGACCGGGCCCGGCGCGCCCTGGCCTGGGTGCGGGACAATCCGGAAAACCTGCCAACAATTCCGGCCTACGCGGTATCCTGGCAGCCGCCGGTGCGCCGGCCGGGCAAGATCATCGGCGTGGCGCTCAACAACTCGGCGGCGGATGACCGCAAGATCAGCGCGCCGGACCATCCGACGATCTTCATGAAGCCGGCGACCTGCCTGGTCGGCCACGGCGCGCCGATCCCGGTCCGCCCGCACTACGGCCGGCTGCATCCGGAGCCGGAACTGGCGGTCGTCGTCAGCCGGGACGGCAAGGATATCGACCCGGCCCGGGCGCTGGACCACGTCTTCGGCTACACCATCTTCAACGACATGACCGGCAACGACATGCGCGGCGAAGACCGGGTCCATTACTGGGCGCTCTATCCCGATCCGGACGATCCGGATTCCGTCCGCAAGGTCGAGCAGCATCTCTCCTACACCGCGCGCTACAAGGGCGCCGACGGCTTCGGCCCGGCCGGCCCCTGGCTGGTCACGGCCGACGAGGTTCCCGACCCGCACGGCCTCGACATTTCCTGCAGCCTGGCCGGCGAGGTCTTTACCGACGACAACACGCGCCACTACACCTACCGTGTCGAGGAAGTGCTCGCCTTCGTCTCCCGTTTCATGACCCTGGAAGCCGGCGACATGATATCCATGGGCACCGCCTTCCGCGCCGCAAAGACCGGCGGCCGGCCGCTGCACGCCGCCGATCTCAGCCGGTTCGACGGCCCGGTCGAGGTCGCGATCTCCGGGCTGGGGCGCCTGTCGAACCCGGTGCGGCGCGATCCGGCGCCGGCGACGGACTGGCGGCTGGCGCGATGACCGGTCCCCTGCTCCGCCTCGAGATCGAGGCGCTGATCGCCGAGTTCGCCTGGCGGATCGACCGCGGCGACCCGGCGACCGTGGCCGACCTGTTCACGCCGGACGGCTGGTACGGCCGCGAGAGCGGCGCGCGCAGCGTCGGCCGCAACGCCATCCGGGCCGCCTATGCCGCGCGGGCCGAACGCCAGGCCGAAGCGGGCGTCCGCACCGCCCGCCACCTGTTCACCAACCTGCGGCTGGAACGGATCGACGAGGACAGCGCCGCCGGCAGCTGTATCCTGCTGTTGTTCGCCGCCGACGGTCCGCCGCCCCATCCGGCGGTGCCGCTGCTGGTGCAGGATTACGACGACACCTACCGGCGGATCGGCGGGCGATGGCTGTTCGCCAGCCGGTCGGCCGCCAGGGTGTTCGTCGGAGAGAATTTCGCGCCGGTCCTGCCGCTGGGGGTCTCCGCATGAGCAGCTATCTCCTCTGCCTGCCCCATTCGCCGATCCTGATGTGCTACGCCAAGGAGCCGCCGGAGCACGAGGCGATCCAGGCGGTCTACGCCGAGCAGGCCGCGCGGGTGCGGGCGTTCGATCCCGAACTCGTCATCCTGTTCGGCACCGACCATTACAGCGGCTTCCATCTCGACCGGATGCCGGCGACCTGCATCGGCCTGAGCTGCCGGGCGGTGAACGACATCGGCGGCTTTCCGGGCCAGTTCGACGTGCCGCATACGGAAGCGCTGGCCCTGATCGACCATCTGCGCGCCGCCGGGTTCGACCCCGGCGTGTCCCACACCATGACCGTCGATCACGGCTTTTCCCAGCCGGCGCACCGCATCCTGGGCGCGCTCGACGCCTATCCGGTGATCCCCGTTTTCATCAACGTCATGGCACCGCCCCTGCAACGCTTCTCCCGGTCGCGCCGGTTCGGTCAGGCCATCGGTTCGGCGCCGGCGCTGGAGGGCAAGCGCGTGCTGCTGATGGGCTCGGGCGGCATGTCCCACCATCCGACCCGCTATTTTCCCATGATCGGCGAGGGCTCCGACGAAGTGACGCGCTGGCAGCTCGCCGGCGAACGCGGCGGGACGTTTACCGAGGCCGAATGGCTGGAGCGGCTGCGCGTGATGCATCTCGAAGGCGCGCAAATGCTGGTGGACGGCAGCCGGACGCGCGAGGATATCTGCCTCAATCCCGAATTCGACCGGTTCTTTCTCGATGTCCTGACGAACGGCAACCTGGACTCGTTCGACGCCTGGAGGCCGGAAGACGTCATGGCCGAAGCGGGCGTCGGCAGCCTCGAACTCCACACCTGGATCGCCGCGGCCGCCGCCCACGCCGAAGCCGGGGGCGGGCGTCCGGAGACCGCGGTCTATGCCGACGCGCTGGAATACGGCATCGGCTTCGGCATGGTCTGCGGCGCGCCGGGATAACCCGGGTCGGGGCGTGCGACAGCGCTCTTAATTTCCGGCAGGCGCCCGATCGCCTAGCCTGTGGCCGTAATCTGCCACCGCCGCGGACATCCGCCATGACCGCCTCCTTCCCCACGACCCGCCTGCGGCGCAACCGGCGGCACGACTGGTCCCGCCGCCTGGTGCGCGAAAACACCCTGACGCCGGACGACCTGATCTGGCCGGTCTTCGTCTGCGAGGGCCGGGACCGGGCCGAGCCGATCGCCGCGATGCCGGGCGTGCACCGCCTGTCGGCCGACCGGGTCGCCAGAGCCGCCGGCGAGGCGAAATCCCTCGGCATCCCCGCGATCGCGCTGTTTCCGCAGACCCCGCAAGAAAAAAAGGACGAGGACGGCACCGAGGCGACCAATCCGGACAATCTGGTCTGCCGCGCGATCCGGGCGGTCAAGGCGGCGCATCCGGACATCGGCGTGATCTGCGATGCCGCGCTCGACCCGTTCACCAGCCACGGCCATGACGGCGTGATCCGCGACGGCTATGTCGCCAACGACGAGAGCGTTGAGGTGCTCTGCCGCCAGTCGATTGTGCAGGCGGACGCCGGCTGCGATGTGATCGCGCCGTCGGACATGATGGACGGCCGGGTCGGCGCCATCCGCGCCGCGCTCGACGCCGACGGCTTCGAGCGGGTCCAGATCATGTCCTACGCCGCGAAATACGCTTCCGGCTTCTACGGGCCGTTCCGCGACGCCATCGGATCGCTCGGCGTACTCAAGGGCGACAAGAAAACCTACCAGATGGATCCGGCGAACGGCGACGAGGCGCTGCGCGAGGTCGCGCTCGATATCGCCGAAGGCGCCGACATGGTGATGGTCAAGCCCGGCCTGCCCTATCTGGACATCGTGCGCCGGGTGAAGGAGCGGTTCGGCGTGCCGACCTACGCCTACCAGGTGAGCGGCGAATATTCGATGCTGCGCGGCGCCGTCGACCGGGGCTGGCTGGACGGCGACCGGGTGATCCTCGAAGCCCTGATGGCCTTCAAGCGCGCCGGCGCCGACGGGGTGCTGAGCTATTTCGCCGTCGACGCCGCGCGCCGGCTGAACGGGTAGCAGGCGGCCTGCCAGGCCGAAACGAAGCCGTTTGCCGACGAGATGGAAAAAATCGGACCCGCAATGAGCTACGAGGGCCTTCGATAGCGCCGGATCGATTTCTTTCGAATCGTCTCTGGCCGCCCGGCGGCGACGGCCTATATGCGCGGCCGGGATTCGATACGGCCGCCCACATGAAACATCTGCTCGACCTTGACCGCTTTCCCCTCGACGCGCCCGACAGCGCCCGGGGGCGGTCGTTGCTTGCCGGATGCCGGCAGGAATTGCAGGACGCCGGCATGTTCAGCCTTGAAGGCCTGATTCTGCCGGCGGCGCTGGAGCGCTGCGTCGACGAACTCGGACCGCTGTTCGAAACCTCGGCGTTCACCCATTGCCGCGAGCACAACATCTATTTCGACGATGCCATTCGCGACGTGCCGCCGGATCACCCTGCGCTTCGCCGCTTCAACACGATCAACCATACGATTTGCGCCGACCGGATTCCGTCGAGCCCGGTTGCGCAGATCTACGCCTGGCAGCCGCTGATCGATTTTCTGGCCGCCGCGATGGGCAAGCCCCGGCTGTATCCGATGGCCGACCCGCTGGCGCGCATCAACGTCATGGCCTACGGCGCAGGCGAACAGCTCAACTGGCATTTCGACCGGGCCGAGTTCACCACGACCTGCCTGCTCCAGGCGCCGCGCGACGGCGGGGTGTTCCAGTATCGCAACGGTCTGCGGAGCGACACGGACCCGAATTACGACGGCGTCGGCCGGCTGCTCGCCGGGGAGGACGGGTTCGTCCGCTCCCTGCCGCTGGCGCCGGGCACGCTCAACGTCTTCAAGGGGAAGAACACGGCCCACCGGGTCACGCCGGTCGAGGGAGACCGCGCGCGCATCGTCGCCGTCTTCTCCTATTTCGAGGAACCGGACGTCGCGTTCACGGAAGAGGAAAGGCTCGGATTTTACGGCCGGACGGGACCGTAGCCGCCCGATCCGCACCAATCCGGCCGATCAGTGCACCACCCGCTCGCCGATCCTGTGGCCGTCCTGCGCCATCAGGCCGAGCAGGATGCCTTCGCGCAGGCCGCGGTCGGCGATGCGCATGCGCCCGACCGGCCACATGCGGATGATGGCCTCCAGGATCGCCACGCCGCCGACGACCAGATCGGCCCGTTCGGCGCCGATGCAGGTGATGGCCGCGCGCTCGTCGCGGCTCAATCCGGCAAGCATCCGGCCGATGCGCAGCAGATCGTCGAAGCGCATGGTGGCGCCGTCGATGCGGGAGCGGACATACCGGCGCAGGCCGAGATGCACGCTCGCCAGCGTCGTCACCGTGCCGGAGGACCCGACCATCTGAAGCTGCCCGGCGGCAATGCGCGGCGCGAGTTGCTGCTCCTGCTCGAATTCATCCAGGAGGCCCGTCGTTTCCTCGACCATGACGGCGAAGTCTTCGTCCGGGATCCGGTCGCCGCCGAAGCGTTCGTAGAGATTGACGACTCCGAGCGGCACCGAGAGGACGCGAATGGCGGCCTCCCGGCCGGGGCGGCAAACGATTTCGGTGCTGCCGCCGCCGATATCGAACACCATGGCGCCGGGGATCTTCGGGTCGAACAGTGGCGTGCAGCTGCTGAGCGCCAGGCGCGCTTCCTCGGCCGGGGAGATGATTTCGAAATCCAGGCCGGTTTCGGTCAGGGCGCGCTCCACGAACCGGTCGCGGTTGGCGGCCTGGCGGCAGGCCGCCGTCGCCACATTGCGCACGCGGATCACGTCGGCCCGGCGCATCTTGGCGGCGCAGATGCGCAAGGCGTCGATCGTCCGGTCGATGGCCTCTTCGGAAAGCCGGCCCGTCGCCGCAACGCCTTCGCCCAGCCGGACGATCCGCGAGAAGGAATCGATGACCCGGAAGCCTTTGGCCGAAGGCTCCGCGACCAGCAGGCGGCAATTGTTCGTACCCAGATCGACGGCGGCGTAGGCCGGCCGATTGGCCCGTCGCGTGCGGGGCGGATTGTCCCTTTTCCTGAACGGCTGCCGCACCCGCGGGTTTGTCATTCTTGTTCTCCGACCCGGCCTGTTGCCGAAAATCTAATGGTTTGAACCCCGAAATTCAAACTTGGTATGACGAAGTCGTGACAGCCGCCCGCGCCGCCGCACCGAATCCGCCGGCCGCCCGCGGCGCGGGATCGGCCCGGGACTTCCGGGGGGCTTGAGAAGCGGCTGCACCTGCCTTATCTGGCCGGACCGAGGGCGCCCCGCCCTTCCGGTTGGGGAATAGTTTAACGGTAGAACAGCGGACTCTGACTCCGTCGGTCCTGGTTCGAATCCAGGTTCCCCAGCCACGTCCCGCACAAATCCGAGACCGTCCCCCCGCCACCGGACTGCGTACGGCGCAACCGGCGGCGATTCAGCCTGCAGGGCGGTGTATCCGCACTATCCGCCCGGCCCGCCCGGCCCGGAAACCGGGCCCGTCGGCACCGGAATCGTGCGGCCGACCGCTTGCAATTGACCCGCCACACCGACATCCCTATGGTGGCAGGCGGTTGCACGGGGTCCGTTCCGGTCTCCGGGCTGTATCGCCGACTCAATTCTGGGTGCCGATGGCAACGTTCACGCCGGCGCCCGACGGAATAGGGAGGAACATCGTGAAATATCCATTCATGTTTGCCGCCGCTGCCGCACTCGCGTTCGCGGGAACGCAAAGCGCCGTGTCGGCCGATCGCGAAGTCCATGTCGCCGGTTTCGGCGCCAAGTCCGGCGTCGTCCGCTCGTTCGGCGTCAATACCGAGGCGGTCATGCGGGCCGCGGCCGAGAAGATCAACAAGGAAGGCGGAATCAAGCTCGGCGACGGCACGAAGGGCAAGGTGGTCGTGACCTTCTACGACGACCGCTGCAAGGCCGAGGAAGGCATCTCCGTCGTCCGCCGCATCGCGTCGGGCAAGGCCGTCGTGGCGATCGGCCCGACCTGCTCGAACGTCGCCGAGCCGCTGTTCGGCGTCCTGCAGAAGAAGGCCGGCGACGCTTCGGATACGGGCCTCCAGTTCCCGATCTTCACCGACACGGCCATCAAGGGCGGCCTGGCGAAGATTTCGGAATGGGCGTTCCGCAACGTGCCGAACGAAAGCCAGATGTACCAGAGCCTGTTCAAATGGGTGAAGAAGACAAACCCGGGCTTTAAGTCCGTCTTCGGCGGCGTGGAAGAGGACTTCGCCCACTCGCGCTTCACCTGGTACAAGGTGATGGACACCCGCGCCCAGGAAGCCGGCTTCAAGGTCCTGGGCCGGGTCAAGTGGCTGCTCAACGACACCAACTTCACCACCCAGGTGCGGCAGATGAAGAAGGCGAAAGCCGACGTCGTCGCCATTTCCTCGCACCCCTTCACCCTGTGCGGTGTGCTCAAGGAGATGAAGCGCCAGCGCGTGAAGTATAAGATGCTGATCGGCCTTACCAGCTCGTCGAGCATGGAGACCCTCAGGGGCTGCTCGCGCCAAGCTGCCGGAATCATCATCCCGACCAGCTACGCGCCGGTAACCCCGGCGGCCAAGGAAGCGGCAGCCGGAGCAGCCAAGTATAACGGCAGCGCCGACCTGCACAGCGCCGCGGCCTGGGAGAACATGTTCATCCTGAAGAGCGTCATCGAGAAAACCGGCGTCATGGCCAAGGGCGACACGGTGCAGGCCGACCGCCGCAAGATCCGCGACGGACTGGCCGCGTTGAAGTCGACCGGCGGCCTGATCGGCGGCATCCAGCGCACGAAAGAAGGCGAAGCCGTCAAGCCGTATGTCTATGTCCATGCGCAAGGGAAAGAGTGGAAGATCCTCCACGACCCGCGCAAATAGGCTGACGGTCTAGAATCCCGCCGGCGCCCGTGCGGCGCCGGCGGACTTCTCTCGCATTTAATCTCCACTCCATCCGCTCCCGTTCGGGAAGAAGGGCGGCCCCGTGGAATTTGTCGATTATCTTCAGGCGGTCACCGACGGCGTGATGCAGGGCGCGTACTACGCGCTCATCGGGATCGGCTTCACGCTGATCTTCGGCGTGATGAACAAGATCAACCTGGCCTATGCAGCGGCGGCGTTCGGCGGCGCCTACGCCAGCCTCGGCGTCGCGGCGTTGATCGGCGCCGGCGACGATTTCGGCCTGCCGCCGTTGCTTATGTTCCTGGTATCGGCGATCGCCGCGGGCCTGTTCGCCTGGGTCGTCTATACGATCTGCTTCCGATTCACGCCGGACCATTACGAACTCGCCACGCTGATGGCGACGGTCGGCGCATTCTTCCTGATCGAAGAGATCGCCGTCCACGCCACCGACGGGGAACCGATGGATTTCCCGGAGGTGCTGCAGGGCATCATCGACGATCCGATGATCGAATTCAGCGACGCCTTCGCGGTCCGCGGCGACCTGCTGACGATCTTCCTGCTCGCCCTGATCGCGATGGGGCTGCTGCTGACGCTGCTGTACCGGACCAAGCTCGGCCTGGCGACCCGGGCGGTCGCGCAGCAGAGGACCGCAGCGCAGCTTTGCGGCATCAGCGTCGACCGGACCAACGCGACGACCTTCATCATCGCCGGCGTCCTGGGCGGCCTGGCCGGCGCCATGATCGGCGCGGCTGTCGGCGTCCTGTCGCCGCTGCTCTTCGTTCCGCTAACCGTCAAGGGCCTGATCGTCACCGTGATGGGCGGCCTGGGCAGCATTCCGGGCGCGATCGTCGCCGGCCTGCTGGTCGGCGGGCTGGAAAATGTATTTCTTGCCCTGCGCGGCATCACCGAGCGCGACATGTATGTCATGCTCCTGCTGTTCCTGTTCCTTGCGTTCCGTCCGCAGGGGCTGTTCGGCAAGAAGGTGTTGAGGGACTGAGGCGATGGACGACTTTACCTGGGGCCTGGTCCAGATCGTCGGGGTCCACACCATCCTGGGCCTGTCGGCCTATGTGATCCTTCTGACCGGCCAGGTTTCGATGGCCCAGGCCGGCTTCGTGGCGATCGGCGCCTATGTCGCCGGCATGCTCACGGTGCTCGCCGAATGGCACATCATTCCGTCCATGATCACCGGCGGGCTCGCTGCGGCCGTGCTGGCCTGCATCGTCGGCTTCCCCGCGCTGCGGGTCCGCGGGCTCATGCTGGTCGTCGCGACCATCGCGTTCGGCGAATTCGTGCGCCTGTTCTGGTTCAACTTCGACTACCGGATCGCCAAGGGCGATATCATCGTCGGCCCGGAAGGCGGTGAGGGCTTCAAGCAGATCCGCTTCTTCCCGGAAAACGGCTGGACGACCCAGGACGTTGCAGCCTTCATATGGATTGTCGCCGCGATCATCCTGGCCACCCTTTGGTGGATGGACCGTTCGCGCGCCGGCAAGGTGCTGCGCGCGGTCGGCGAAGACGAGATGGCGGCCCAGAGCGTGGGCATCAATCTGACCGTGGTGAAGGTGTCCGCCTTTACCGCCGGCGGTTTCATCGCCGGGATCGCGGGCGCCCTGTATGCCCACTACACGACTCACATCGAGCATCTGAACTTCGACATCCTCATGGCGACCTTCGCGATCGCCTATCCGATCCTGGGCGGCCTCGCGAATGTCTGGGGTACGCTATTCGCCGCGATCTTCATCCAGGTGATCGTGATCGAAGTGCTCCGCGACCTCGGCGACGTGCGCAACCTGATGTTCGGTGCGCTGATCATCCTGGTGATGAACTTCCTGCCCCGAGGCCTGTTCAGCGCCCAGGTGGTGCGCAAGCTGAAGGAATGGATCGGCGCCGGGAAGACGTCCGATGCTTGAAGTCGCCAACCTCTCCAAACATTTCGGCGGCGTGCGCGCCGTCGACGAACTGGACTTCACGGTCGAGGCCGGGGAAATCTTCGGCCTGATCGGCCCCAACGGTTCGGGCAAGAGCACGACCGTCAATATGATCGCCGGTATCTTCGCGCCGACCGACGGCAAGATCTTCTTCGACGGCGAGGACATCACGGAAGCGCCGCCGCATGTCACGCTGCACGCCGGCATCGCGCGGACCTTCCAGAACATCCGCCTGTTCAACAACATGACGGTCTGGGAAAATCTCTGGGTCGCCCAGAACTCGGCGGAGCAGAAGCGGACCGGCAATCCGCTCGCGCGCTGGATGGGCGGGTCGCGACGCGCCGCCGCTGCGGTCGAGGACTATCTCGAATTCTCCAACCTCGCCCACAAGCGCGACGAACTGGCCGGCAACCTGGCTTTCGGCGAGCAGCGCCGGCTCGAGGTGGCCCGGGCGCTCGCTGCGCAGCCTAAATTCCTGCTGCTCGACGAGCCGGCCGCCGGCATGAACCTGGAAGAGGTCAAGGAACTGGACGAGCGCCTGCGCGTGCTTCGGGACCGCGGCGTCACGATCCTGCTGGTCGAGCATGTCATGGAGCTGGTGATGGAGGTCACGGACCGGATTGCCGTGCTCAATTTCGGCCGCAAGATCGCCGAGGGCACTCCGGCGGAGGTGCAACAGAACCAGGCCGTGATGGACGCCTATCTCGGCGCCGGCGAAGGCGGGTCCGATGCTTGAGATCACGGATATCGTCACCTCCTACGGCAAGATCGAGGCGCTGAAAGGGGTCTCCCTTTCCGTTGCGCCCGGCAAGATCACCTGCCTGCTCGGCCCGAACGGCGCTGGCAAGACCACGACGATGATGACCGTCTCCGGCCTGCTGAAGCCGCGCCGCGGAAACATCACGTTCGAAGAGCGGAACATCACCGGGCGCGACCCCGGCCATATCGTGCAGAGCGGCATTGCCCTGGTCCCGGAGAACCGGCTGGTCTTCCCGGACATGACCGTTCACGACAATCTGCGCACCGGCGCCTACAGCCGTTCGGACAACGAGATCGAAGACGATATCGAGCACATGTTCGAACGGTTCCCGCGCTTGCACGAGCGCCAGTTGCAGCATGCCGGAACGCTCTCGGGCGGCGAACAGCAGATGCTGGCGGTCGCCCGCGCCCTGATGGCCCGGCCCAAGCTGTTGCTGATGGACGAGCCGTCGCTCGGCCTCGCGCCGCTGATCGTCGAGGAGATTTTCCGGATCATCCGCGATCTCAACGCCGAGGGCGTTTCGATCTTCCTCGTCGAACAGAATGTCCACCAGGCGCTCAAGGTGGCCCACCATTTCTACCTGCTGGAACAGGGCCGCGTGACCTTCGGCGGATCGCCCGGCGACCTCGAGGAAGACGAGGTGATCCAGCGGGCCTATCTGGGGTCGGCCGAACAGACATAGCGCGGGCGCAGCCCCGGGGGATGGGGAGAAGCCGGCGGGGAGAAACCGGCGGGGAGAAACCGGATTCTCGATTTCATCCAGAACACCCTCGACGGCATTACCGTAGGTTCGGGTTACGCCCTGCTTGCCATCGGCTTCACGCTGATTTTCGGCGTCCTGCGCCGCCTCAACCTGTCCTACGGCCCGTCGATCATGGTCGGCGTGTTCTTCGGGACCTTCCTGTTCCTCCAGTTCCAGGCCGGCTGGTACGCCGTGCTGGTGGCGACCGTCTTGGGCGCGGTGATCGCCGGCGCCTATGTCGAGCGCCTGTGCTTCTGGGCGATCAAGAAGGGCGCGGCGGTCGCCTCGATGGTCTCGAGCTTCGCCGTCTGGATGCAGCTCGAAGAAGCCGTCACCATCGCCTTTCCCGACCGCACCTACGAATTTCCCGCGCTGGGCGATTTCGAGCTCATCGAGCTGGGCGAGCTTTCGGTCCGCCAGGAGCACCTGATCATGCTCGGCATCGCGGCGCTCCTCGTCTTCGCGCTGCATCAGCTGCTCTTCCGCACGCGCTTCGGCCTGGCGGTGCGGGCGGTCTCCGAGGATCCCGACGCCGCGCTCTTCATGGGCGTCAACACCGGGCGGGTGATCTTTCTCGCCTTCATCCTGGCGTCGGCCATCGGCGGCGTCGCCGGCTACTTCATCATGGCGACCGAAGAGGTCATCACGCCGAAATTCGGCCTGCAGGCGACCTTCAAGGGACTGATCGCCATGATGCTGGGCGGCATGGGATCGGTGCCCGGCGCGATCGCCGGCGGGCTGCTGCTCGGCGTCGTCGAGAAACAGGCGGAGTGGTATGCCGGCGCGGTCTGGCGCGACATCGCCGCCTTCCTGCTGCTGTTCGTGTTCCTGATCTTCCGGCCGGGCGGCCTGCTCGCGCAGGGGGCCGCGGCCCGCGATCTGGCCGCGCTCAGGCGGGTATAGGGCGGCGGGCAAGGGCGCGGGGCCGGGTCATGGACGACCATGTCATCACGGTGCTGAACAATATCGGCGGCTTCTCCTTTATCGCGCTGTCCGCATACCTGCTGTTGCTCAGCGGCGAGATTTCCTTCGGCCAGCAGGCTTTCTACGGCATCGGCGCCTATGCCTCCGGGATCATGACGGCGATGTTCGGCATGAGTTTCTGGCTTGCCCTGCCGCTCGCCATGATCGTTTCGGGGCTGGCGGCGGCCCTCGTCGGCGGCCTGACGCTGCGCCTGCGCGGCCTCTATTTCGCCATCGCAACCCTCGCTTTCGCCGAAACGATCCGCCTGATCCTCGTCGCGACGACGTGGCAGATCGAGGTCGACGGCGAACCGGTCGGCCCGAACGGCTCGGAAGGGCTCGGCAACATCCGCTGGGGCTTCGACAACGAATACGAGCCGGTCGACTTCCTGTGGATGATCTACGGCACGCTGGGCCTCGTGCTGCTGCTTTTCTTCCTGATGGAGCGCAGCCGCCTCGGCTCGATCGTCCGGACCATCGGCGCAGACCGGCTGCTGGCCGAGACCCAGGGCATCAACGTGACCCGTTACAAGATCCTGGTGACGGGCCTCGCCGGCGCCATTGCAGCGATCGGCGGCGCCTTCTACGCCCATATCCAGACGACCGTCTATCCCGAGAATTTCGATGTCATGCTCGGCGTGCACAGCCTCGCCTACGGCCTGATCGGCGGGCTCGGCACGGCGGTCGGGCCGATCCTCGGCGTGCTGCTCGACGTCGGGTTCCTCGAGGCCGTCGAATGGATCCAGGGCTACCGGATGATCGTGTTCGGCGGGCTCGTGGCCGTGCTCCTGATCTTCATGCCGCGCGGGATTCTCGACGAGCGCCGCGTGCACCGGCTGCGGACGACGCTGCGCGGATGGCGGGCCGAAACCCATGGCGCTGCTGGAAATTAGCGGGATCGGCCGGCGGTTCGGCGCGGTCGAGGCGCTCGACGCGATCGACCTCAGCGTCGAGGAAGGCGAGGTCTTCGGGCTGATCGGGCCGAACGGCTCGGGCAAGACCACCCTGTTCAACGTGCTGACCGGAGTCTATCCGCCGAGCGCGGGCGAAATCCGCATGGACGGTGCGGAAATCGGCGGCGTGCCGCCTGAGCGCATCGCCGGGATGGGCCTCGCCCGCACCTTTCAGAACTTGCGCCTGGTCCCGCATATGAGCGCCTTCGACAATGTCTGGCTGGCCCAGCACCGGCGCCCCGGCATGGGAGTACGCGATATCCTGGCCGTCGGCGGACGCAAGGAGCGCGCGCGCCGCGACGAGGTCGAGGCGCTGCTGGAACGGACCGGCCTCGCCGGCCGGCGCGATACCTTCGCCGGCGACCTGCCCCTGCCCGACCAGCGGCGGCTGGAGATCGCCCGGGCCCTGGTCCGCCAGCCGCGCCTGCTGCTGCTCGACGAACCGGCCGGCGGCATGACGCCGCTGGAAACCCGGGAAATGGCCGAACTGATCCGCACGGTGGCGGCGCCGGGACGGACGCTGATCGTGATCGAGCACAAGATGGACCTGATCTCGGAAATCTGCGACCGGCTTTGCGTGCTCGATTTCGGCCGCAAAATCGCCGAGGGCACGCCCGGCCGCGTGCTCAGCGACCCGAAAGTCCTCGATGTCTACCTCGGCCGCGAGGACGGCGATGATTGAGGTCCGCAGCCTCGCCGTCAGCTACGGCAACATCAGGGCGGTGCAGGGCATCGACCTGGATGTCGCGGCGGGCGAGATCGTCGCCCTGATCGGCGCCAACGGCGCGGGCAAGAGTTCGACCCTGCGGGCGATCTCGGGCATCGAGAAGCCGGCCGGGGGCACGATCCGTTTCGAAGGCCGGGACATCGCCGGCCGGCCACCCCACGAGATCATCGCCGCCGGGATCACCCAGGTGCCGGAAGGCCGCCAGATCTTCGGCCGGCTGAGCGTGCGCGAAAATCTCCGCCTCGGCGCCTATCTGCGTTCCGCCGACGAAATCGACGCCGCCATCGCCGAAGTCGCCGCGCTCTTCCCGATCCTGCAGGACCGGCTGGACGCGCCGGGCTCGGAACTTTCCGGCGGACAGGCACAAATGCTGGCGCTGGCCCGCGGCGTGATCGCCCGCCCGCGCCTGCTGATGCTGGACGAGCCGACGCTCGGGCTGGCCCCCAAGACGGCCGGCGAAATCTTCGCGATCATCCGCCGGCTGCGCGCCGGCGGCCTGACGATCATGCTGGTCGAACAGAATCTGCGCCAGGCCCTGAAAATCGCGGATCGGGCCTATGTGATCGAAAGCGGCCGCATCGTTCTGGAAGGCACCGCGGCAGAACTTGCCGCCGACCGCCATCTTCACGACGCCTATCTCGGGGTGAGCAGGGAGGAAACGCCATGAGAATCGTGCTTGCGGGATTGGCCGCCATCGCCCTTTCGGCCGGGCCGGCTCTGGCAAAGGACCGGGCCGCCGTGAAGATCGAGTGCACGGAAACGGAGACCGGCCTGGTCTACGACTGCATGCTGCATCTCAGCGGCAGGAAAAGCGGGAAACCTGTCGACGGCGCGAAGGTGGCCGTGAAACCCGACATGCCGACCATGCCCGGCGCCCACAATATCCGCGCGTCGACCGCAACCCCGGCCGGCACGCCCGGCGCCTACGGCTTCAGGATGAAGCTCGACATGTACGGCATCTGGGCGCTGAAGGTGACCGTCACCGGCCCGCTGCGCGACATCGTCGTCCAGAAGATCGAGTTCCGGAAGTAGCCGCCGGCCGGGCGCTGTGGCGGCTCAACCGGAATAGAATTTGCGCTGCAATTCCGCGCTATCGATGAACCGGGAAGCCTGCCGGTAGATCGCCCGGACCGTGCCGACCGACAGTTCCGAATGGATCGGAACCGTCAGGACCTGTCGCGTGCCGGCCGCCGTTATGCGCACCAGTTTGGCATGGCTGCCCCGGATCGAAACGGTCTCGAAGCCGAAACCCCGGAGGATGCGCAGCACCTCCCGCGAAGTCAGCCGCTTCAGGCGCGCCATTCGGAAGCGAGGACCGAGGTTTCGTAGCTTACCAGAAGACGCGGCGCCGGCGGCAGTCCGGTTCGCGCACGTTCTTCGTCGTCGAGATGAAGTTCCAGCGCACTCTTCAAATTCGCCAGTGTTTCATCCAGCGACCGGCCCTGCGTTACGACCGCCACTTCCAGGCATTCGGCGACGAACCATCCCTCGCTTTCTGCGACGACGGCATGGATCGCCGACCTTCCCTCGCTTTGCGCCGAATCGCGCGCTGTGAGCGGATCGCCCGTCCGGTCGCCGGCTACAGCCTGTTCGTATGTTACAGAGTCGCCGGGCACGCTTGGGCGATATGCCGGCAGGATCTCGTAAACGCCCCTGCGCACCCGGCGGAAATAAGGCCAGCGGTGCGCATGATTCTCAGGCGCGTTCTCGCAACACCGGCTGGCGACATGCGTGCGGACCGAGCGTTCGTTCAGGTGGGAAAGAGCGCGAACGACATCCACAAGCCTGAATGTCCAATCCGCCGTCCCGCACAAGAGTCGGGCCGCGGCGAGAACCTCGGCATGGATCGGCCGGTTCCGGGCTTCGGGTCCGATGCGATCGGCCATGGCGCCTCCGGGTGAAGAACAATTTCGAACCCACATTATTTACAACTTGTAATATGAATTTACAAGTCACCGGTTGGCTCGGTAGTGCGTAAGTTTGAATTTTCAGTCCGGGCGGAGCCCGATGTCTTCGCCAGTAAACCTAGAGTGTCACCCCGGACGGCCGCAGGCCGATCCGGGGTCCAGGGCCGCCGGCACTGCCCAAGCACGCGGCTCTGGACCCCGATGGGGTGGACGCCTCCTGCCGACGGCATCGCGATGTGCCAAGGTGGCGGTGTTGAACAACCCCACGAGGAGGAGGCGTCCATGGGACAGGTTAGCATGATCGGGATCGATCTGGCGAAGAACAGCTTTCAGCTGCACGGGATGAGTGCGGACGGATCGGTGGCGTTCCGCCGGAAGCTGGGCCGGTCGAAGCTGCTGGCGTTCGTGGCCGGTCAGCCGCGTTGCACGGTGGCGATGGAGGCGTGCGGCGGGGCGCATCACTGGGGCCGGGAGTTCGGCGGCCTAGGCCATGAGGTGCGTCTGGTGCCGCCGGTCTACGTCAAGCCCTATGTCAAGCGGCAGAAGAACGATGCGGCGGATGCCGCGGCGATCTGCGAGGCGGCGTCGCGGCCGACCATGCGCTTCGTAGCGGTCAAGACGCAGGAGCAGCAGGCGCGCATGATGCTGTTCCGGACGCGCGATCTTCTGGTGCGCCAGCGCACCCAGACGATCAACGCCCTGCGCGGTCATCTGGCGGAGTTCGGCATCGTTGCGCCCAAGGGCCGGGTGCATGTCGGCCGGCTGGCGGGCGCGCTGGCCGATCCGGCGGCGGACCTGCCGGCGGCGGTGCGCGCGCTGGGCGGGCTTTTGCTCGGGCAGATCGCCGGCCTCGACGAGAAAATCGCCGGCCTGGAGAGGAAGGTGCACACCGAAGCGAAGCAGGACGAAGACGCGGTGCGGCTGATGAGCGTGCCCGGGATCGGGCCGGTGATCGCCCTGGCGATCCAGGCGTTTGCGCCGCCGATGGAGGGCTTCGAGCGGGGCCGCGACTTCTCGGCCTGGCTCGGCCTGGTGCCGCGCCAGCACACGACCGGCGGCAAGCCGCGGCTGGGCCGGATATCGAAGATGGGCCAGCGCGACCTGCGGCGGCTTCTGGTGGTCGGCGCCATGTCGGTGATCCGCAACGCGGTGCGCAGCGGCCGGTTCCACGATCCGTGGCTCGCCCGGATGCTGGCGCGCAAGCCGAGAAAGCTGGTCGCGGTCGCCCTGGCCAACCGGATGGCGCGCATCGCCTGGGCCTTGACGATCAAACAGGAGAGCTACCGGGCGCCTGCGCCGGCCGCCGCCTAGAGCGGCTCCGGTACGCAGACGCCGTCGGGGATGCGGGCAGGTCGGAGGACGGGTAAGGGCAAACGGTCGATGAGACGGGATCGGGAAAACCAGTCAGATCCGGGGTGCTTCCAAGCACGTGACCCCGATTCGGACCTGGTCCGCGTATCTCCATACAGGCCCGCGGCGCGCAACCTGCCGCATCGAGAGGCCGGACACACGACTGCACCTGACCGCATGACCCGGACCGGACCAAAAACCGCTTGCATCCAGGGAGGCGTCCACACACGGATCGTCGCTCCGCTCCGTCCGGGGTGACAAAAGGGGGAATGTCGGGCGCGACGGCGTATCGGGGGATTTCAAACCGACTTGCTGCCAGACCGCAAATTTTCGCCCCTCCGCCGTGCCGGCCGGCCCGGCCCCTCTCATTTGCCGGGCCGGCCGGGGACCGGCGCCATACGCGCCCTTGCCCTTCCCCGCCGAAGGTGCGATTGCCGGCCCTGCCGCGTTTCCCGACAACCGACCCGAAAGGCGCCCATGAGCCGAAAACGCAACGTCCTGTGGATCATGGCCGACCAGCTGCGCTTCGATTATCTGTCCTGCGCCGGGCATCCGACGCTGGACACGCCGCATCTGGACGCGCTCGCCGCACGCGGCATCCGCTTCGACCGCGCCTACGTCCAGTCGCCCTTCTGCGGCCCGTCGCGCGCCAGCTACTACACCGGGCGCTACTGCCGGTCCCACGGCGCGACCTGGAATGCGTTTCCGGTGCGCGTCGGCGAGCTTTCGCTCGGCGACCATTTGCGCGACCTGGACGTGCGCTGCGCCCTGGTCGGCAAGACCCACATGGTTCCGGACCGGGAGGGGATGGCGCGCTTCGGCATCGATCCGGACTCGCCGATCGGACGCAGCATCGCCGAATGCGGCTTCGAGCCGTTCGAGCGGGACGACGGGCTGCACCCCTTCGCCTCGGTCGACAAGGCGCCGGACTACAACGAATATCTGCGCCGGCACGGCTTCGGGGCCGACAATCCCTGGGAGGAATGGGCCAATTCCGGCGCCGGGCCGGACGGCGAAATCCTCTCCGGCTGGCTGCTGAAAAACTCCGGACTGCCCGCGCGCATCCCGGCCGAGCATTCCGAAACGGCCTACATGACGAACCGCGCCATCGAGTTCATGGCGGAAGCGGAAACCCGAGAGCCGGACCGGGCCTGGCTGCTCCATCTCAGCTTCATCAAGCCGCACTGGCCCTATATCGCGCCGGCGCCCTACCACGACATGTACAGCGCCGACGACATCCTGCCGGCTGTGCGCTCCAACGCCGAGCGGCAGACGGACCATCCGCTCTACCGGGCCTATCAGGATTCGCGCATCTGCCAGACGATGGCGCGCGACGACGTCCGGCGCGCGGTCATCCCGGCCTATATGGGCCTGGTCAAACAGATCGACGACGAACTGGGCCGGCTGTTCGCCTGGATGGAAGAAAAGGGCCTGACGGAGAACACGATGATCGTGTTCTGCTCCGATCACGGCGACTATCTGGGCGACCACTGGATGGGCGAGAAAGACCTGTTCCACGAGCCGTCGATCCGCACGCCGCTTATTCTCTACGATCCCCGCCCGGAGGCGGACGCGACCCGGGGCAGCGCCAGCAGCGCCCTGGTCGAAGGGATCGACCTCGTCCCGACCTTCCTGGAGTATTTCGGCGGCCCGGAGCTGCCCCATATCCTCGAAGGCCGCTCTCTGTCGCCGCTTCTGCGCGGCGCAGACGCACCGTGGCGGCACTACGCCTTCGCCGAATACGACTACGCCACCCGCCCGGCCCGGGCGGCGCTCGGCGAACATGCTAACGATTCCCGGCTCGTCATGGTGTGCGACGCGCGCTGGAAGTTCGTCTGGTGCAAGGCGCACAGGCCGATCCTGTTCGATCTGGAGAACGATCCGAACGAGCTGATCGACCTGGGCGGCGACCCGGACCATGCCGGGGTCCGCGCCCGCATGACCGACGCGATCCTGGAATGGGCGACCCGCTTCCACACCCGCACGACGAAAACCCACGCCGAGATCGACCGGATCGCCGGCGGCGAGCCGCGCAACATCCTGATCGGCATCTGGGACGAAGCCGAATACGAAGCCGCCTTCGGCCATCCGTTCGACCGACGCCCGGGCTTCCCAAAGGCACCGGCGGCAAAGCCGTAGTCACAATGTCGTCGGGCGTCCACGGGCGCCGGAAACTGTCCTAGACAGTGCCGATGGCGTCGGCTTAAGTGCGCGCGCTGACCCGGCGGGCCGGATAGCGCTGCGGCAGCCGTATCGGGAGTCTCTCGGTGGAACTGGTCCAGGTCCTGGTCGCCGGAATCGCGCAAGGCTGTGTCTACGGCCTGATCGCGCTCGGCTTCGTGCTGATCTACAAGGCGACCGAGCCGGCAATAGTGTTGACAGGGGCCGGCCCCTACTCCAAATCTTAAGGACTGAAAAAGGGGAGTCGCCGACCGTGTCTCCGGAACTCATCGGATATGTCAATCTTGCCGGGATCGTGGCGGTGGTGGCGTTCCTGTGGCGTGTCGACGCCCGCTGGCAGGATCGGTTCGACGCGCTGAACCAGAGACTCGGTCACCTCGGCGAGCGCGTTGCCCGAATCGAGGGCATCCTGACGGGAAATCCGGCTCCGCCCACGGAGCCGGCGGAGTAACGCAACGGGAGAAGCGCCCGCCTTCGCGCCGGCGACCTTGCAGCTTGCGCCTGACACCGAAGCCGCAGCGGCCTGCTGCCTCTGCACGGCGCACCAAGACCCGAATGTCAAACCGGGACAGCGCCGCCCCAAACTATCCTAGACAGTGCCGATGGCCTCGGCTTAATTGCGCCCGCTGCCCGGCGGGCCGGATAGCGCTGCGGCAGCCGTATCGGGAGGCGCTCGGTGGAACTGATCCAGGTCCTGGTCGCCGGAATCGCGCAAGGCTGTGTCTACGGCCTGATCGCGCTCGGCTTCGTGCTGATCTACAAGGCGACCGAGCAGGTCAATTTCGCCCAGGGCGACATCATGATGCTCGGCATGTTCGCGGCCTTCACGCTGATCGTGATCGCCGGCTTGCCCTGGTGGCTCGGTGCGCTGATCGGCATCGCGATAACCGGCGTCTTCGGCTTCTGCCTCGATGCATTCGTCCTGCGCCGGATCATCGGCCAGCCCCAGTTTGCCGTGATTATCCTGACGATCGCCGTGGGATTCATATTCCGCTCGGCCGCCGGCGGCGTGTGGGGCGCCGACCCGGTCTCCTTCGACACGCCCTATGGCGGCCTGGTCGTCACGCTGGACGAAAACGAGACCGGACGGACGGTCATCGACGCGGCCGATCTGACTATCATCCTGGGCACGCTCGTCCTGGTCGGCGCGCTCTATGCCTTTTTCCGCTTCACCCGGATCGGCGTGGCCATGCAGGCGTCGTCGCAGAACCAGCTTGCCGCCTACTATATGGGCATACCGGTCAAGTATGTGATCTCGCTGATCTGGGGCATCAGCGCCGCGGTCTCCTGCATCGCCGGCATCCTGCTGGCGCCGAAAATCGCGACCTTCGATCCCGATGTCGGCTTCCTGGCGATCACGGCCTTCGCGGCGGCGGTGATCGGCGGCTTCGGCAGCCTGCCCGGCGCCGTTCTGGGCGGCCTCATCATCGGCATAACCGAGCAGCTGGCCCAGGCCTATCTGCCCGGCGAATACGCCCGCAGCATCGCGCCGATTTCCGGCTTCATCATCCTGCTGGTCGTACTGCTGATCCGGCCCGACGGCCTGTTCGCGCAGATCCAGCGCAAGAAGGTGTAGCCGGCCCATGCGCTTCGTCTTCAAGACCGGCTACGACCAGGACGTCCGCTTCTTCAAGCACGCAGGCTACTGGCAGTCCTACGGCTTCCTGTTCCTCGCGGCCGTCACCGCGCCCCTCTATCTCGGCAACTTCGAAATCTCGGAACTGTCCCAGGCCATCAGCTTCGCCATCGCCGGCCTCGGCCTGATGCTGCTGGTCGGCTTCACCGGGCAGGTCAGCCTCGGCCATGCCGCTTTTTTCGGCATCGGCGCCTATGCCCAGGCCTGGCTGCTCGCCAGCTTCGATATCTCCTTCCTCGTCGCCATGCCGATCGCCGCGGTCTTTACCGGCATTGTCGGCCTCCTGCTCGCCATCCCGCTGTTGCGCATGACGGGAATCTATCTCGCCATCGGCACGCTGGCGCTGTCCATCGTGCTGGAACAGATCCTGAAATCGTGGAAATCGGTCACCGGCGGCTTCGACGGCAAGGCGGTGGAACCGGCGTCCCTGCTCGGCTACCAGTTCAATCCGGACAGCTGGGACTTCTATTATGTGGCGCTGGCGATCCTGATCCTGGTGCTGGCGCTGTGCGCCAACCTGCTGCGCAGCCCGACCGGCCGGGCCATGGTCGCGGTGCGCGATTCCGAAGTCTCGGCGCGCAGCATGGGTGTCAACATCGCCCGGACCAAGATCACCGCCTTCGGCATCAGCACGGCGATCACCGGCCTGGGCGGCGCCCTGTTCGCCCACAAGCTGCAATATCTGGCGCCCGACGGCTTCAACCTGATCATTTCGATCACCTTCCTGCTGATGATCGTCGTCGGCGGGCTCGGCTCGCTGCAGGGCGCCATCCTCGGCGCGCTGGTCGTCATCCTGCTGCCCCAGGCGATCACGATCATGAAGGACTACCTGCCGCCGTCGATCGGCCACCAGCCCGGACTGGAACCCGGCATTTTCGGCCTGATCCTGGTCTCCTTCATCCTTTTCGAACCGATGGGCATCTACGGCCGCTGGCGCAAGATCAAGCTGTTCTTCGATATCTTCCCGATCTACCGCAAGGCGACCTTCAGGCGGCAGAAGGCCTACCTGAAAACGGAGCGGATGCGGTGAGCGCGGTTCTGTCGGCGGACGATCTGACGATCCGCTTCGGCGGGCTGACCGCGGTCGACAGCGTCTCGTTCGAGGTGCGGGAGCGCGAGGTCTACACCATCGTCGGCCCGAACGGCGCCGGCAAGACGACGATCTTCAACCTGATAAGCCGGATCTACGACCCGACGGAGGGCCGGATCCGCTTCTGCGGCGACGATATCACCGAGACGCCGGCGCACCGGATCGCCGGGCTCGGCATCGCCCGCACGTTCCAGAATATCGAACTGTTCGAGCACGCCACCGTGCTGCACAACCTGCTGGTCGGGCGGCATTGCAAGAGCCGGACCAACGTATTCGAGGAGCTGGCCTTTCTGCCGAAGGTGCGCCGGGCCGAATTCGATCATCGCGAAAAGGTCGAGGAGGTGATCGACTTTCTCGATCTCCAGCCCTATCGCGAGCAGTATATCGCCAATCTGCCCTACGGCGTGCGCAAGGTCGTCGAACTGGCGCGCGCGCTGTGCACCGAGCCGAAGCTGCTGCTGCTCGACGAGCCGGCCTCCGGACTCAGCGTCGAGGAAACGGAAAACGTCGCCTTCTGGATCGACGACATCAAGAACGACCTCGGCATCGCGATCCTCATGGTCGAGCACGATATGTCGCTGGTCACGGAGGTCTCCGACCGGGTGATGGCGATGAACGACGGCAAGGCGATCGCCGAAGGCACGTCGGACGAGGTGCAGAACCATCCCGACGTGCTGCGCGCCTATCTGGGAGCGTGAGCGGATGGCCGAAGCCCTGCCCGATCCCCTGTTGAGCGTGCGCAACATCGAGACCTACTACGGCCCGATCATGGCGATCCGCGGCGTCAGCCTCGACGTGCCGAAAGGCGGGATCGTGACCGTGCTGGGGGCCAACGGCGCCGGCAAGACGACGATCCTCAAGACGATCAGCGGCGTCATGGACCCGCAAAAGGGCAGCGTGAGTTTCGAGGGCGCCGAAATCCAGGGCCGCGACCCGGACTGGGTGGCGCGCCGCGGCATCGCCCATGTGCCGGAGGGCCGCGAGGTCTTTCCGTTCCTCACGGTGCGCGAGAACCTGCTGATGGGCGCCTATGCCCGCTCCGACCGCCCGGCCGTCGCCGGCGACCTGGACATGGTCTACGGCTATTTCCCGATCCTGAAGGAGCGGGCGGAACAGCAGGCCGGCTATCTTTCCGGCGGCCAGCAGCAGATGCTCGTCATCGCCCGCGCCCTGATGGCGCGGCCCCGGCTCATGCTGCTCGACGAACCGTCGCTCGGCCTGTCGCCGATCCTGGTCAAGGAGATTTTCGGGATCGTGCGGCGCCTGAACGAGGAGCAGGGCGTCACCATGCTGCTGGTCGAGCAGAACGCCAACATGGCGCTGCAAACCGCCAACTACGGCTATGTCCTGGAACTCGGGCGCATCGTGATGGACGACGAATGCGGCCGCCTGCTCGAGAGCGAGGACATCAGGGAATTCTATCTGGGCGTCAAGAAGGACGCCGTACGCGGCAAGAAACGCTGGCGCCGCAAGAAGACCTGGCGCTGATCCGGCGCGGCGGACGAGGACGACAGGCGAGGACGACATGGACGGCCCGACCGGCACGACGACACCCGAACAGGTCCTCTTCGACGGCTGCGATACGCTGCCCAAGCTGTTCCGCAAGCGCTACACGGAGGAGGCCGGCAAGGTCGCAATGCGCGAGAAGGACCTCGGCATCTGGCGCTCGATCTCGTGGGCGGACTATGGCGAAGCGGCCCGCAACGCCGGCCAGGGCCTGATGGCGATGGGGCTGGCGCGCGGCGAGGTCGTCTCGATCCTGTCCGAGACCAACAAGGAATGGATGTTCGCCGACCTGGGCGCGATCTGCGCCGGCGCGTCGAGCAGCGGCGTCTACACGACGGATTCGGCCAAGCAGCTCGAATATATCGTCAACGATTCAAGCTCGGCCTTCCTGTTCGTCGAGAACGAGGAGCAGCTCGACAAGTACCTCCAGGTCCGGGACCGGGTGCCGACGCTGCGGAAGGTCATCATCATGGATCTCGAAGGCCTGCGGGATTTCGACGATCCGATGACCATGAGCTGGGACGCGCTGCTCGATCTCGGCCGGCAGTACGGACGCGACAACCCGGCCGCCTGGGACGAACGCATCGACGGCTCCGCGCCCGACGACACGCCGATCCTCGTCTATACGTCCGGGACGACCGGCCCGCCGAAAGGCGCCATGATCTCCAACCGGAACGTCATCTTCCAGGTCAGCAACGCCAACGCGATGCTGCACTTCCGGGAGGGCGACAACCAGCTCGCCTTCCTCCCGCTGTGCCACATCGCCGAGCGCGGCTTCTCGATGTTCCTGTCGATCGCCTACAAGACGGTCGTGAATTTCGCGGAAAGCCCGGAAACCGTGGCGGAGAATGTCCGGGAGGTGGCGCCGCACTACCTGTTCGCCGTGCCGCGGGTCTGGGAAAAATTCTATTCCGGCTTCACGATCCAGATGCAGGACGCGACCTGGATCGGCAAGCGGCTTTACGGCTGGGCGATCGGCGTGGGCAAGCGCATCGCCGAGCACCGGATCGAGGGCACGGAGCCGGGCATCGGCGACAGGCTGCTGTACCGGATCGCCGACTTTCTGGTGCTGCACAACGTCAAGACGCTGATCGGCCTGCGCCGCACGCGCTGGACCGCCACAGGCGCGGCGCCGATCTCTCCCGACCTGATCCGCTGGTATCTCGCGCTCGGCATCAACATGGTCGAACTCTACGGCCAGACCGAGAATACCGGGGTCGCGACGAGCAACCGGCCGGACGAATTCAAGGTCGGCACGGTCGGCAAGGCGCTGCCGAACACCGAAGTCAGAATTTCGGAACACGGCGAAATCCTGGTCAGGGGGCCGCACGTTTTCCAGGGCTATCTGAACAACCCGGAAAAGACGGCGGAAACCGTGGTCGACGGCTGGCTGCACACCGGCGATGTCGGCACGGTCGACAACCAGGGCTTCTTCCGGATCACCGACCGCCTCAAGGACATCATCATCACGGCGGGCGGCAAGAATGTGACGCCGTCGGAATTCGAGAACCAGCTGAAATTCTCGCCCTATATCGCCGATGCCGTGGTGATCGGCGACAAGCGCCGGTTCCTGTCGTGCCTCGTCATGATCGACGAGGACAATGTCATGAAGTTCGCGCAGGACAACGACGTGCCCTTCTCCAATTATGCCAGCCTGTGCCGCGCCGGTGCGGTGCAGCAGCTGATCCAGGCCGAGATCGACACGGTGAACCGGGATTTCGCCCGGGTCGAGCAGGTCAAGGCCTTCCGGCTCATCGAGCGGGTGCTGATGCCGGAGGACGAGGAACTGACCCCGACCATGAAACTCAAGCGCGGTTTCGTAAGCGCCAAATACAAGGATTTGATCGACTCGATGTATGAGGCGGCGTAACCTGCCGATCCAACGGGTATTGCGATTCCCGGTCGAAAGAACCGGCTCGCCGCCCGCTCCTGCTGAGGCCTGTCTAAGGGAGGAACCCCATGAAAATAAAGACAAAAGCGCTGTTGGCCGGCGTCTCGGGCGCCGCGCTGATCGCATCGGGCGCCGCGTCTGCCCAGACCCGCGGCGTGACGGATACCGAAGTCGTCGTCGGCAGCCATACGGCGCTCACCGGCCCGGTCGCGCCCTGGGGCGTCGGCCAGGCCGCCGGCGCGCGGATGGCGTTCGCCGAAGCCAACGCAAAAGGCGGCGTCCACGGCCGCAAGATCAGGTTTATCGTCGAGGATCACGGCTACCAGGTGCCGAAAGCCGTCCAGGCCGCCAACAAGCTGCTCAACCGCGACAACATCTTCGCCATGGTCGGCGCGCTCGGCACGCCGATGAACAACGCGGTGCTGCCGCGCCAGATCAAGGCCGGGGTGCCGAACTTCGTGCCGTTCACGGCGTCGCGCCAGATGATCGAGCCCTATCACCGGCTCAAATTCCTCGCCTTCGCCAGCTACTACGACCAGATGCGCGCCGCGACGAACTATTTCGTCAAGGAGAAGGGCTTCAAGAAGGTCTGCGCCCTCTACCAGGACACGGACTACGGACGCGAAATCCTCCAGGCGGTGAACGATCAGCTGAAAGCGCTGAACCTGAAAATCGCCGGCGAGTCCGCGCACAGCCCGCGCGAGAAATCCTTCGTCGGTGCGATCACCAAGCTGCGCAAGGCGGGCTGCCAGGTGACGATGATGGGGACGATCATCACCGATTCCATCGGGCCGTTCCTGACCGCGAAGAAACTGGGCTGGAAGAGCGTTTTCGTCGGCACCATCGCGACCTACGACCTCATCGTCGCGGGTTTCAAGAAGGGCCTGATGAACGGCTATTACGCCATGACGTCGTTCGAGATGATCTACCCGGACACCGCCGACCCGGCGCAAAAGGCCTGGGCCGACGCCTTCAAGAAATACGCCGGCAAGCCGCACACCGGCGCGTCGCAGCTCGGTTACGGCAGCGGCGTGCTTTTCCTCGAAGCCCTGAAACGTGCCGGCAGGAACCTGACGACGGACAGCTTCATCGCGGCGATGGAGAGCATCAAGAATTACCAGATGTCGATCGGCGGCCCGCCGCTCACCTTCGGGCCGAACGACCACCAGGGCTCGACGGACGCCTATCTGGCGGTCGTGGAAAATGCGCGCTGGAAGACGCTGACCAAGCCGCTGTCTTACTAGGCGGAACCGGCCCTCCGCCGGCTGCGGACTGAGATAACGGCGCCGGCCGGTTGATCCGGCCGGCGCCCCAACGCCCGACACCCCTCTCTTGTCACCCCGGACGGAGCGGAGCGACGATCCGTGTGTGGACGCCTCCCTGGATGCAAGCGGTTTTTGGTCCGGTCCGGGTCATGCGGTCAGGTGCAGTCGTGTGTCCGGCCTCTCGATGCGGCAGGTTGCGCGCCGCGGGCCTGTATGGAGATACGCGGACCAGGTCCGAATCGGGGTCACGTGCTTGGAAGCACCCCGGATCTGACTGGTTTTCCCGATCCCGTCTCATCGACCGTTTGCCCTTACCCGTCCTCCGACCTGCCCGCATCCCCGACGGCGTCTGCGTACCGGAGCCGCTCTAGGCGGCGGCCGGCGCAGGCGCCCGGTAGCTCTCCTGTTTGATCGTCAAGGCCCAGGCGATGCGCGCCATCCGGTTGGCCAGGGCGACCGCGACCAGCTTTCTCGGCTTGCGCGCCAGCATCCGGGCGAGCCACGGATCGTGGAACCGGCCGCTGCGCACCGCGTTGCGGATCACCGACATGGCGCCGACCACCAGAAGCCGCCGCAGGTCGCGCTGGCCCATCTTCGATATCCGGCCCAGCCGCGGCTTGCCGCCGGTCGTGTGCTGGCGCGGCACCAGGCCGAGCCAGGCCGAGAAGTCGCGGCCCCGCTCGAAGCCCTCCATCGGCGGCGCAAACGCCTGGATCGCCAGGGCGATCACCGGCCCGATCCCGGGCACGCTCATCAGCCGCACCGCGTCTTCGTCCTGCTTCGCTTCGGTGTGCACCTTCCTCTCCAGGCCGGCGATTTTCTCGTCGAGGCCGGCGATCTGCCCGAGCAAAAGCCCGCCCAGCGCGCGCACCGCCGCCGGCAGGTCCGCCGCCGGATCGGCCAGCGCGCCCGCCAGCCGGCCGACATGCACCCGGCCCTTGGGCGCAACGATGCCGAACTCCGCCAGATGACCGCGCAGGGCGTTGATCGTCTGGGTGCGCTGGCGCACCAGAAGATCGCGCGTCCGGAACAGCATCATGCGCGCCTGCTGCTCCTGCGTCTTGACCGCTACGAAGCGCATGGTCGGCCGCGACGCCGCCTCGCAGATCGCCGCGGCATCCGCCGCATCGTTCTTCTGCCGCTTGACATAGGGCTTGACGTAGACCGGCGGCACCAGACGCACCTCATGGCCTAGGCCGCCGAACTCCCGGCCCCAGTGATGCGCCCCGCCGCACGCCTCCATCGCCACCGTGCAACGCGGCTGACCGGCCACGAACGCCAGCAGCTTCGACCGGCCCAGCTTCCGGCGGAACGCCACCGATCCGTCCGCACTCATCCCGTGCAGCTGAAAGCTGTTCTTCGCCAGATCGATCCCGATCATGCTAACCTGTCCCATGGACGCCTCCTCCTCGTGGGGTTGTTCAACACCGCCACCTTGGCACATCGCGATGCCGTCGGCAGGAGGCGTCCACCCCATCGGGGTCCAGAACCACGGGCAAACGCCATGCCGGGCGGCTCTGGACCCCGGCTCTCCCTCCGGTCGGCCGGGGTGACAACAGAAGGTGACGCTTCGGTTTCTCCGCGAATACATCGAGGCGGCGGACAGGACTTCGGGTTCCGCCCGTACCTGAAACTCAAACCGACTCGCTAGCGGTCGATCCGGCCGGTTGATCCCGCCGGCGGGGGCCTCTACTCTCCGCCGCGTCTCAACTGCACGGCGGAGAAACCATGCCCGAACAGCAGTCCGGCGGCCCCGGCGTCGCCCTGATCGTCGGCGCCGGCGTGGCGACCGGCAGCGCCGTCGCCCGGCGCTTCGCCCGCGAGGGCTTCACCATCTGCGCGACCCGCCGCGACCGGGCCGACGGGCTGAAGGATCTGGCCGCCGACATCGAAGGCCTCGGCGCGAAGATCCATACCTTCGCCTCCGACGCCCGCAAGGAAGAGGCGGTCGTCGAACTCGTCGAGACGATCGAAAGCACGATCGGCACGATCGAGGTCTGCGTCCACAATATCGGCGCCAACGTGCGCTTCGACATCGGCGAGACGACCTCCCGGGTCTACTACAAGGTCTGGGAGATGGCGGCGTTCAGCGCCTTCCTGTTCGGCCGCGAAGTTTCCAAAAGAATGGTCCCGCGCGGCCGGGGCACGATGATCTTCACCGGCGCGACGGCGAGCGTCCGCGGCGCCGCCGGCTTCGCCGCCTTTTCCGGCGCCATGCACGCCAAGCGGGCGCTGGCCGAGGCCATGGCGCGCGAACTGGGGCCGAAGGGCATCCATGTCGCCCACACGGTGATCGACGGCCCGATCGACACGCCCTGGACCCACGAGCTGATGCCGAACCTGATCGCCGAGCGCGACTGGGACGACAATCTGCTGCAGCCGGACCATATCGCGGAGACGTACTGGAGCATCCACTGCCAGCAACGCACGGCCTGGACCTTCGAGGTCGACATGCGGCCCTGGGCCGAACCCTGGTAGCCGGGCGCCGGGAACCCCGGCAGCCCTTCAACAATCCCTCGGAATGGAAGACCCGCATGCATGAGCAAGCCATGAGCAAGACAGTCGAATTCTGGTACGACGTGCAGAGCCCCACGGCCTATCTGGCCCATTGGGAATTGAAGAAGATCGCCGCGCGCACCGGCGCGGCCATCGACTACCGGCCGATTCTGCTCGGCGGCGTCTTCAAGGCGACCGGCAACCAGACGCCGGTCAACGTCAAGCCCAAGGGCAAGTGGATGTTCTTCGACATGTCCAATTACGCGCGGAAATACGGCGTGCCGCTGAAGTCCAATCCCTATTTCGTGTTCAGTTCGCTGCCCCTTATGCGCGGGGCGATTCTGGCCCAGCAGCGCGGCGAGCTGGATCTCTACAACGACACGATTTTCTACGGCATCTGGCGCGACGCGAAGAATCTCGGCGATCCCGCGGTCATCGTCGAGACCCTCAAAGAGGCCGGACTGGACGCCGGCGCCTACGTCGAAGGCATCCAGCGGCAGGACGTGAAGGACGCGCTGATCGCCAACACGAACGAAGCGGTGGAGAAAGGCGCTTTCGGCGCGCCGACCTTCTTCGTCGGCGACAAAATGTGGTGGGGCCAGGACCGGCTGGAGTGGGTCGAGCAGGAACTCGCCGCGTGAGCGCCGAACTGACGAAGCTGTTCGCCGGGCACACCGTCCCCATGGCCCGGACCCTCGGGATCGAACTGGTCGACGTCGATCCCGACAGGATCGTCGCGAGGGTCGAGGCGCGCGCGGCGCTGAGCACGTCGGCGGACGCCATGCACGGCGGGGCGATTATGGCAGTGGCGGATACGCTCGGCGCCATCGGCACGGACGCCAACATGCCGCGCGGCGCGCGCACGACCACCATCGAGAGCAAGACCAACTTCTTCCGCGCCATCCCCGTCGGCTCGACCCTCACCGCCGAATCGACGCCGCTGCACAAGGGGCGGACCACCCAGGTCTGGCAGACAAGGCTGGTCGGCGAGAACGGCAAGCTGGCCGCGCTGGTCACCCAGACGCAGATGGTGCTGCACCCGGAAGGGAAGTAACGCGCTGAAGCACAATCCAGATTTTTCACCTAAAATTTTATTTTTTTCCTTGACATCCTGATTTCTGTCGCCTAAATTGGTCCCTGCCAACGCCCGAACTGCGCCCCGAGCGCTGCGCGGGCGTCTTTCCCGTCCGATCCCAGCCGCCAAAGGAACGCATCACACCTCCCCTTGGGGGAGGGGGTTAGGGGGAGGGGTCTGCGGCCTCTGTTACGGTGCGGGGATCGGACATCGGCGCGGCGGCAAGCGACCCCTCCCCTCGCCCCTCCCCCAAGGGGAGGGGGATTCGGTCGGTGCCCTTATCGCAGAGGAATCCCGTCGAGAATGCCGTGTCCCGGCAAGGCCACGCCCGGCCCGCCCGCCAACCGCCCCCCTATTGTTTCCCCGGACGGAGCAGAGCGACGATCCGGGGACCAGAGCCACAAGCAAAGGGCTTTTTCGGGTCGGCTCTGGTCCCCGGATCGCCCCTGCGGGGGCGTCCGGGGCGGCAAGGATAGAGGCGCGCGCAGGATTGTGCTGCCCGCCGGGCGGCGTTTCGCAGACAATCCCAAGGGAGGGGGATTCGGTCGGCGGATCGGGCCATTCCGGCGGATTTTCTGCAATATGAGGTGCGCCCGTCCAGATCGGAAACCGGTCAGGAAAACCGGACAACCCTCTGTTTTTCCGGCCTATTCTCCAGAAAGCTGACAGCGAACGGCCGGGCGGATGCACAAGGACTATTATCCTGCCGTTGCGCAATTTGCGTCATATCCGGCATGACGCTCCGGGTTGCCGCCATCCCCGAAAGCGTTGCGGTGCAAGGCGTTGCGCGCAGGGCCGCAAGGCCTCGGCCGGGCTGTTCCGGCATTTTTTTAATTTATTGAACGGTCTGTCCAGATCAGGGAAACCGGCCAACCTCTTGTTTTTCTGCGCCAATCGCCGGAATCCGATGTTGAACGACCCCTACAAAATACTGGGCGAAAACGAAGGACGGGGGCGGCAGGACTAATCCGGGGCGGTTCCGGGCCGAAGCGCCCTAGCGCCGGCGCCGCGGCCTCCGCGACAGGGATTCGATGACGCCGCGCAGGCCGCGGACTTCCGAATCGGTCAGGGCCGCCCGATGGAAGATGTTGCGCAGGTTGCGCACCATGACCGGGCGCTTCTCCGCCGGATGGAAATGGCCGGCCTCGTCGAGCGCACCTTCGAGATGCGCGAACATATTGAGCAGATCGGTTTGCAACGCCGGACCGTCGGGCGTCCCGGCGCCCGAATCCGGCCTGGCCGCTTCCGCCGCCCCCGGACCGGCGCTCCACCATTCCCAGCCGACCAGCAGCACGGCCTGGGCGAGGTTGAGCGAGGTATGCTCCGGATTGAGCCGGGCCTCGATGATCGTGCCGGCCAGGACGACGTCGTCGTTGTGCAGCCCCTTGGATTCCTTGCCGAACAGGATGCCGTTGCGCGCGCCCGCCGCCTCAGCCCGGCGCATCGCGATGCCGGCTTCGCGCGGGCCGAGCACCGGCTTGTTCATGTCGCGCGGCCGGGCGGTCGTCGCGTAGACATGGTGCAGGCCGTCCAGCGCCGCGGCGGTCGACCCGCAGAGCCGGGCCGCTTCCAGAATCGGTTCGGCGCCGGAAGAGGCGGCAACGGCGGCCTCGCTCGGCCAGCCGTCGCGCGGGTTGACCAGCCGCAGGTCGGACAGGCCGCAATTCATCATGGCGCGCGCGGCCGTGCCGATATTCTCGCCGAGCTGCGGCTCGACCAGGATCACCGCGGGGGCGTCGGCAGGGGCGGCGACAGGAGTGTCAGGGCCGGCCATTCCCGTTGCGGCCGTCGGCGTGGCGCAGCAGCTTCCAGTAAATCGCGTCGCGCAGCGCCTCGTAGGAGGCTTCGATGATGTTCGCCGAGATCCCGACGGTCGACCAGCGCAGGCCGCTGCCGTCGGTCGATTCGATCATCACCCGCGTGACCGCAGCGGTGCCCTCCTGCGGCGTCAGGATGCGGACCTTGTAGTCGGTCAGGCGCATGTCGGCGAGTTCCGGATAGGCGCGCAGCAGGGCCTTGCGCATAGCGTCGTCCAGCGCGTCGACCGGCCCGTTACCCTCGCCCGCCTCCAGATAGGGCTCGCCGCCGACGTCCAGCTTGGTCACGGCGGTGGAAACCGTGGTCAGGCTGCCGCGCGCGTTGTAGCGGCGCTCGGTCTCGACCCGGAAACTCTCCATGGTGAAGAATTTCGGCAGGCCCTGCAGCAGCTTCCGGGCCAGCAGTTCGAAACTGGCCTCGGCGCCGTCATACGCATAGCCGTCGTGCTCGCGCGCCTTCACGTCCTCGACCAGCCGGCCGATCTTCGGGTTGTCGGCGGCGATCTCGATCCCGGCGTCGGCCAGCCGCGCCAGGACGTTCGAACGGCCGGCCTGGTCCGACACCACGATATGGCGCCGGTTGCCGACCAGGGCCGGGTCGATATGCTCGTAGGTCCGGGGGTCTTTCTGGACGGCCGAGACGTGCAGGCCGCCCTTGTGGCTGAACGCGCCTTCTCCGACATAGGCCTGGCTGCGGTCCGGGCTGCGGTTGAGCAGCTCGTCGAGCATGTGGGACACCGAGGTCAGCCGTTCGAGCTGCGCCGGCGCAATGCCGGTCTCGTAGTCCGTCTTCAGCGCCAGGGTCGGGATCAGGGAAATCAGGTTGGCGTTGCCGCAACGCTCGCCCAGCCCGTTGATGGTGCCCTGGACCTGCCGCGCCCCCGCCTCGACCGCGGCCAGCGAATTGGCGACGGCGTTCTCGGTATCGTTGTGGGCGTGGATGCCGAGATGGGAGCCGGGGATATGCCGCGCAACCTCGGAAACGACGTGGTAGACCTCGTCCGGCAGGGCGCCGCCGTTGGTATCGCACAGCACGACCCAGCGCGCGCCGGCGTCGTAGGCGGCCTTCAGGCAGTCCAGGGCGAATTCCGGATTGGCCCTGTAGCCGTCGAAGAAATGCTCGGCATCGAACATCGCCTCGTCGAGCCGCCGCCGCGCCAGGGCGATGCTGTCGGCGATCATGGCGACGTTTTCCTCGAGCGTCGTCTCGAGGGCGATATCGACGTGGAAGTCCCAGGTCTTGCCGACCATGCAGACGGTGCGCGCCTTCGTGGTCAGGATGGCGGTCAGGCCGGGATCGTTCTCGGCGCTGCGGCCCGGCCGGCGGGTCATCCCGAATGCGGTGAATTTCGCCGTCTTCAGGGCCGGCGGCGCCTCGAAGAAAAGGTCGTCGGTCGGGTTCGCGCCGGGCCAGCCGCCTTCGATGTAGTCGAGGCCGAGCGCATCCAGCGCTTCGGCGACCGCCGTCTTGTCGCGCACCGAAAAATCGACGCCCCGGGTCTGGGCGCCGTCCCGCAGCGTCGTGTCGAACAGATAGATGCGCTTGTCGTCGGCGCTCACACCGGCTCTCCGAACCGAAACCGTCAGGCCGGACAGTTACCACCGGCAGGCGGCAGGAATGCTGCGACACGGCCTCACAGGGCGCGCTTGACGGGCCGGCTTTCCCCGCTGCGGCCGCCTTGCTAAGTAGCGGGCCAGGAGACCCCGCCGCCACCGGTCCCATGCCCGAAGCGCCCGTACCCGTTTCTTCCGTACTCGACCTGATCGGCAACACGCCGCTGGTCGAGGCCGCCTGCTTCGATACCGGGCCGTGCCGCCTGTTCCTCAAGCTGGAGAGCCAGAATCCGGGCGGCTCGATCAAGGACCGGGTCGCGCTCTCGATGATCCGCGCCGCGGAGAACGCCGGCGACCTCAAGCCCGGCGGCACGATCGTCGAGGCGACCGCGGGCAACACCGGTCTCGGTCTCGCCCTGATCGGGGTGCTTCGGGGCTACCGCTGCGTTCTGGTCGTGCCGGACAAGATGAGCCAGGAGAAGATCTTTCATCTCAAAGCCCTCGGCGCCGATGTCCGCCTGACCCGCTCCGACGTCAACAAGGGCCATCCGGACTATTACCAGGACGTCGCGGCCCGCCTGGTCCGGGAGATTCCCGGCGCCTGGTGGGCCGACCAGTTCGGCAATCCGGCAAACCCCGCAGCGCACGAGACCGGCACGGGTCCTGAAATATTCGAACAGATGGGCGGCGATGTGGACGCCGTCGTGTGCGGCGTCGGCTCGGGCGGGACGATCACCGGGATCGGCCGTTTCATGGCCGCGCACTCGCCGAAAACGGAGATGATACTGGCCGATCCCGAAGGATCGATCCTGGCCGACCATGTCACCAGCGGGACGCTCGGCAACGCGGCCGGCGCGTGGCTGGTCGAAGGGATCGGCGAGGACTTCATCCCGCCGGTCGCGGATCTCGGCCTGGCGGGCAGGGCCTATTCAATTCCGGATTCCGAGGCTTTCGCGACCATCCGGACACTGCTGCTGAAAGACGGCATCTTTGCCGGCACATCGTCGGGCACGCTGATCGCGGCGGCGTTGCGCTACTGCCGCGAACAGACGGAACCGAAACGGGTCGTCACGCTGGTCTGCGACAGCGGCGCCAAATATCTCTCGAAAGCCTACAACGACTACTGGATGGCCGATCAGGGCTTCCTGAGCACCGAGCCGGCGGGCGACCTGCGCGACCTGATCGGCCGCAAGCACGCCGAGCGCGCGGTCGTCACCGTCGAGCCGGGCGAAACCCTGGCGGCGGCGTTCGCCCGGATGAAGCTGCACGACGTTTCGCAGTTGCCGGTCATGGACGACGGCAGGATCGCCGGCATCATCGACGAGAGCGATATCCTGCTGTCGGTGCTGGAGGATTCGGCTCGTTTCGAGCGGCCGGTGCGCGAAGCGATGGCCGCGAACCTGGAGACCATCGATCCGGCCGCGCCCGTGGATGCCCTGCCGGACCTGTTCGCCGGCGACAGGGTCGCGATCGTGATGGAGGGCGACCGGTTCCTCGGCCTGATCACGCGGATCGACCTGCTGAATTACCTGCGCCAGCGCGCCGCCTGAACCGGGCCGGGCCGGTTACGCCGCCTGCGCGGTGTCGCCTTTCCCGCCCTCGGGCAGATAGTCCCGCCAGCGGGCCTCGACTTCGGCTGCGAGCGGCTTGCGCAGTCCGAGCGCAAAGGCGACTTCGGCGGTCAGGAACATCGGCGCGATGAAGACCTGCATGAAATTGTCCATAAGGGCCGGCTTTCGCCCCTCGAACGCATGGCCGGCAAGCTGAAGCGCCCAACCGCCGGCGAACAGAACGGCAAAGGTTGTCCAGACCGCGGCGGCGCCCTGCACCGCCAGCCAATCGGCGAACACCGGCGCCGGAAGAAAGGCGAGAGACGTCGCGATGCCGAAGGGGCGGTCCAGGGCGACCCAGAACAGCCAGACAGCGCCGGCAAACGCCGTCGCGAGCGAAATGTCGTACCAACCCGCCGTGCCGAACTTTACCAGCGCCAGGGGCATGAGCAGCGAGACGGCAATTGCCGGCACGCCGACAAAATGGATCGCCTTGTTCCGGCCGTCGCGGTGGTAGGACGAATACCGCGAAATCTGCTCGACGAACCAGGCGCCCATCGCTCAACGTCCGGCGTTACCGGGATCGTCTTCGGGTGCGATCCGGGCGTAGCGGCCGCGATAGTAGAGCAGCGGATCGCCCCCGGCCTCGTGGACGAAGCGCACGACTTCGCCGACGACGATGATATGGTCGCCGCCGTCGTGAACGGCGTGGGTCCGGCACTCGAAGACCGCCAGCGTTTCGGCGAACACCGGGCAGCCGACGCTGCACAGATCATAGCCGACGTGGCGCCATTTATCCTCCGACGGCCGGGCGAAATGGGCGGAAACATGCTCCTGCCGATCGGTCAGCACGTTGACCGCAAAATGCTTCGCCTTCTCGAAATGGTTGAAGGAATAGCTGCCCCGGTCCAGGCAGAACAGCAGCAGGGGCGGATCGAGGGAAACCGAGCTGAGAGAATTGGCGGTAAAGCCGACCGGCTCGCCGCTTTCGGACATGGTGGTGATGACGGTCACGCCGGTCGCGAAGGTCCCCAGCGCGCTCCGATAATCGAGGGAGTCCCCGGCGGCAGTCACCCATTCGCTCCTGAAATTCCGGCCTGGGCATCAGCCTAGCGGCCCGGCAGGCAGGCGTCAAAACGGTCCCGCCTGCAGGCTGGCCATGACGGCCCCGCTGTGCCAGTTAGACGCCGCCCGACGTCGATCCATCCCTGCCCGGAGGCCCGATCCGTGAAGCTCGACACCCGCATCGTCCGCGCCGGTATTTCGCCCGATCCGACCACCGGCGCCATCCTGCCGCCGATCTACGAGACGGCGACGTTCGTTCTGGAGGAGATCGGCCGGGACAAGGGGTTCGACTATACGAGGTCGTCCAACCCGACGCGCCAGGTGCTGGAGGACAACCTCGCCGCCATCGAAGGCGCGCAATACGGCATCTGCTTTTCCAGCGGGATGGCGAGCGTCGACAGCGTCATGAAGCTGCTGTCGGCCGGCGATCACACGATTTCCTCGAACGATGTCTACGGCGGGGTTTCGCGGCACTTCAACCGGGTGCTGTCGCGCTACGGCCTCGACTTCACCTACGTCGATACCGCCGACCCCGACGCCGTGCGCGCGGCGATCCGCCCGGAAACCCGGATGCTGTGGGTCGAAACGCCGACCAATCCGCTGCTCCAGGTGACCGACCTCGCGGCCATGGCGGCAATCGCGAAAGAACATAGTCTTCTGTTCGGCGTCGATTCCACCTTCGCCACGCCGGTGTTCCTGCGGCCGCTGGAATTCGGCGCGGACATCGTGGTCCACAGCACGACCAAATATCTCTCCGGCCACAACCAGATCATCGGCGGCGCGATCCTGACCAACCGGGAAGACATCTTCCAGGAGATGAAATTCATCCAGAAAACGATTGGCGCCGTGCCGAGCCCGATGGACTGCTGGCTGGTCCTGCTCGGCCTGAAGACGCTGCACCTGCGCATGGCCCGCCACAACGACAGCGGCACGAAGATCGCGCGCTATCTGGAGGCCCACGACAAGGTCGCCCGGGTGCGCTATCCCGGCCTGCCCTCGCATCCGCAGCACAACATCGCCGCCGCCCAGATGGACGGATTCTCCGGCATGATCTCCTTCGAACTGAAAGGCGGCATCCCGGCCGGCAAGGCGCTGATGAATTCGGTCGAGTTGTGCGCGCTGGCCGAGAGCCTAGGCGCGGTCGAGACCATGATTACCCACCCGGCAACCATGACCCACGCCGAGGTGCCGGCGGAGGAACGCCACGCCCGCGGGCTGACCGACGGGCTGGTCCGCCTTTCGGTCGGCATCGAGGATTGCGACGATATCCTGGCCGACCTCGACCGGGCGCTGGCCGGGGCCTGAGATACCGCGGGGCCCGAATTTCGTCGGGATGTTCCGGGCGCACCGCCCGGCTCCACCCTCCTCGAAATGTTATGTGCGGCTGACGGCGGTCGGCTTGCAATGGCCGGGCATCTTGGCCATCATGCCGGCGCCATCATGCGGGCGATTGAGCAGACTGACGGATTGGACGGGAAATTGGCCGGACCGACAGCGATGACAGCGAAACCTGCCAGGCTGCCCCGTTTCTTCTACCGGATGCCGCCCCGGCCCTGCCCCTATCTCAAGGGGCGGACGGAGCAGAATATCTTCACCGAGCTGAACGGTCCCGACACGGCCGGCCTTTACGACGCCTTGACCCAGTCGGGCTTCCGGCGATCGCACAACGTCGCCTACCGGCCGGCCTGTCCCGGCTGCCGGGCGTGCGTGCCGGTCAGGGTCGTCGCGCCGTCTTTCGCACCGGGCGCCAGCCTGCGCCGCATTGCCCGGCGCAACTGCGACCTTGCCGAACAGGACTTGCCGGCCCGGGCGACGGCCGAGCAATACGAACTGTTCCTGCGCTACGTGACCTCGCGCCACGGCGACGGGGAAATGGCCGGCATGGATTTTCAGGAATATGCCGCGATGGTGCAGGACAGCCCCTTGCGCACCTTCGTCACCGAGTTCCGCGACGGCCGCGACCGGCTGCGCGCCTGCGCCCTTGTCGACCGGCTCGAAGACGGCCTCTCCGCGGTCTACAGCTTCTTCGATCCGGCCCTCGACCAGCGCAGCCTCGGCACGCTCACGATCGTCCGCCTGATCGCAAAGTCGCGGCGGCTCGGCCTGCCCTACCTCTATCTCGGCTACTGGATCGAAGGCAGCCCGAAAATGTCCTACAAATGGCGTTTCCGGCCGCTCGAAGGGTTGACCTCGGAAGGCTGGCGCCCGCTCGATCTGCGCCCGGCCGAAGAGCGGGATCTCTTCGCGGCCTGAAGATTCGGAAACCGCAGGAACCTGCTGCGTCGGCTGCCCGGAACGGCGCAGTTTGTTGACGAGAGGCAAAGATCGGGACCCGGGCGCAGGACTACGTCATATGCCGCAGTCGATGTCTGTATCCAATGCCCAAGGTGCGTGATGCAATCCGCCTCATCGAACGGGAGGGCTGGTCGCTGGTCCGGATCCGGGGCAGCCATCGCCAGTACCGGCATCCCGAAAAGCCGGGGACCGTGACCATCGCCGGCAAGGCCCGGGACGACCTTCCGCCGGGAACCTGGGCCAGCATCGTGAAGCAGGCAGGGTTGAGGAAGTGAGGATGGGGATGGAATACACGGTCATGATCGAGAAGGCGCCGGAGAACTACGCCGCCTATGTACCCGATCTGCCCGGATGCGTGGCGACCGGGGCAACCCGCGACGAAGCGATCCGGGAGATCGGAATGGCCATCGCTCTGCACATCGAGAGCCTGCGCGAGCACGGAGAGCCGGTTCCGGCGCCGCAATGCTCGGCGGCGGTGGTGGAAGTCGCCGCATGATCGGCCGGCAGGAGCCGCCGAAATCGTGACCGGGGCGCGCCGCCGCAAGCCCCTGGAGCGGCTGCCGGCACGCGGTGTTGCAATAGCCCGGAACGAAGCGCAGGACATCCGCCAGATCGACGTATCGAGAATTCGCCGGCCAATAGCGCGCATGTTGCCAATGCGTGTAGTGCGCATATAATGCCGCTACGCCGCCGGGCGGTGGAGCGCCTGTACCGGATTTCCGCCGCCGCCGACTATCCGGCACCTGTGAGCCTGATCCTGCCCGTCCGGATAGTCAGGAGGCGCAAGGGAGCCACACCAGTCGAAGAGGACGCTTCATGAAACGTCGAATTTTCCTGTCGGGCGCGGCTGCGGCCGGCGCCACCGTTGCCGCCAGCGCACTGCCGAAGCCGGCGCTGGCGCAGAAAAAGGTCGAAGCCGTCATGGTGACGACGTGGCCGCGCGACTTCCCGGGCCTCGGCACGGGTGCGCAGCGCCTCGCCAAGCGAATCAACGATGCCACCGACGGCAAGATCAAGGTCACCTACTACGCCGCCGGCGAGAAGGTCGGCGCCTTTGCCTCATTCGACGAGGTCGCGTCCGGCAAGGCCCAGATCTACCACGCCGCCGACTATTACTGGAAAGGCAAGCACCCGGCCTGGGCCTACTTCACGGCGGTGCCGTTCGGCCTGACCTATACCGAGATGAACGCCTGGATCCAGTGGGGCGGCGGCCAGCAGCTCTGGGACAAGGTCGCCGGCGAATTCGGCCTCAAATGCGTGCGTGGCGGCAATACCGGCGTCCAGATGGGCGGCTGGTTCCGCAAGGAGATCGAATCGCCTGACGATCTCAAGGGCCTGAAGATGCGTATCCCCGGCCTGGGCGGCGACGTCATGGCCAAGCTGGGCGCATCGCCGGTGTCCCTGCCGGGCGGCCAGATTTACGAGAACCTGGTCTCGGGCGCGATCGACGCCACCGAGTGGGTCGGCCCGTGGAACGACAAGTTCATGAAGTTCTACGAGGCGGCCAGCTACTACTATTATCCCGGCATGCACGAGCCGGGCTCGATGCTGGCGCTGGGCATGAACGCATCCTGGTGGGGCAAGCTGAGCAGCAATGATCGGACGATCATCGAAGCTCTGGCTGCCGCCGAGAACGACATCATGATGGCGGAATACAACGCCAAGTCGGGACAGGCGTTGAAGGAACTCCTCCGGGATCACGGCGTGAAGCTGCGCCAGTTCAACGACGATGTCTACGACGCGTTCGGCAAGGCGGCCGAGGAAGTCTTCGAAGCGACTCGCTCGCACAGCGCGCTCGCCAAGGAAGTCGACGACGGTTTCCGCGCCGCGCGGGCCGAACTCGGCGCCTGGACGCAGATTTCCGACCAGGCCTATCTGGCCCAGCGGAACCGCGTGCTCGGCCTCTAGCCGAGTCGTCGTCCGGACAAGATCGGGAGCAGCCGATGGCGCCATCGGCTGCTCCCGGTTCTTTCGGCCCCGTTCGGTAGCGCCCCGTTTGGTAACGCGCTGAGCGGGCGCCGGGCAGACGAGCCAGCCTGTCGAGCGAACCAGCATGAGCACTGCGGCGGCCGGTTCCGGCACCCTGTCGGATCTGACGGTGGCAGCGGCGGCGTCCGGCCGGATGCAGCCGGCGTTGCGCATCCTGGCGCTCTCCGTTTCCTATCTCGGGTTCGTCTATCTGGCGAACGCCTATCTGGTTTTCTGGCTCGAATGGCCCGGCGTCGTCGCCCTGCTTGGCGATGCCGGCCTGCTCGGTTTCGTTGCGCCGAAAGAGCCGCTGGGCGGCAGCGTTACCCTCGCCTTTGTCCAGATCGCGCTCTATCCGATCACCGTCGTTGCGATCGTCGCCTACGTCTTGCGGACGCGGCACCGCACCCTCCATGCGGATGCGCAACGGCTGAGCGCCATCGGCGCGTTCATCGCCCGGGCCGCCTTCTGGAGCGTGCTTCTGGTCGGTCTCGCCGACGCGGTCGTTTCCTTCCTTCGGGTCGAGGGGCTGCTCGTAGACGTCGTCGGCAAAAGCCTGGCGCAGGATCTCGGCAAGTCGGCATTCCGCGCCCAGGTCATGCACCTGCCCCTGATGGCGGTCGCCATAGCGATCTCGCTGTTCACCCGGTCGGTCGGCTTCACCTGGCTGGCGCTGCTGGTCGTGGTCGCCGAACTCCAGATCGTCATCCTGCGTTTCCTCTATTCCTACGAACAGGCCTTCATGGCCGATCTGGTGCGCTTCTGGTACGCCGCCCTGTTCCTGTTCGCGAGCGCCTATACGCTGCTCCACGAAGGCCATGTCCGTGTCGACGTGCTGTATTCCGGTTTCGGCGCGCGCCGGCGCGCCTGGGTCAACGCGGTGGGCGCGGCGATTCTGGGCGCGCCGGTCTGCTGGATCGTGATGACGATGGGCCTCGCCAACAAGTTCAGCATCGTCAGCGGTCCGCTCCTGAGCTTCGAAGTCACGCAGGCCGGCTTCGGCCTCTACGTCAAATACATGCTGGCCGGCTATCTCCTGGTCTTTGCCGTAACGATGCTGCTGGAATTCATGGCGTCGCTGCTGTCCAACGCGGGCGTCCTGCTGGAGGAAGCGGATGCGCCGAAGAGCGCGGGCGAGAGCGATGTGCACCATTAGGGGCCGCAGCAGGGCGGCGCGGCAGGGCGGCGGCTGATGGAATTCTTCTTCCTGCTGCTTCTGGTGCTGTTGATGGCCGGCGCGCTGGCGTCCGGCTATCCGGTCGCCTTCGCCCTGCCCGGCTCGGCCATCCTCAGCATCGTGCTGGCGACGATTGCCGGGCTGATCTTCACCGGCGACGAAGGCAGCTTCTTCCATACCGGCGGGCCCATCGAATGGCTGAATTCGGGCGTCTCGAACTTCCGGGGCGTCTATTGGGATCCCGACCGCGACACGCTGATCGCGATTCCGCTGTTCGTGTTCATGGGCATCATGCTCGAGCGGTCGAAGATCGCCGAGGACCTGCTGGTCACCATGGCCCAGCTGTTCGGCCGGATCCCGGGCGGCCTCGGCATCTCGGTCGTCTTCGTCGGCGCGTTGCTGGCGGCGACGACGGGCATCGTCGGCGCGACCGTCGTGGCCATGGGGCTGATTTCGCTGCCGGTGATGCTGCGCAACAAATACAGCCCGGCGCTCGCCACCGGCACGATCAGCGCATCCGGCACCCTGGGACAGATCATTCCGCCCTCGATCGTGCTGATCATCCTGGCAGACCAGCTTTCGAACGCCACCGACCAGGCGCTGACCCTGCGCAAGGCGGAATACAAGGCCGGCACCGGATCGAGCGCCATGCCCAGCGACTACGGCCTGACCTCGGCCAGCGCCGGCGACATGTTCCTCGGCGCCTTCCTGCCGGGCATGGTCCTGGTCGGCCTCTACATCCTGTTCATTCTGGTGACGGCGCTGCTGCGCCCCCGGCTGGCGCCGCCGGTGCCCAGAGAAGGAAAATTCGATACCGCTTTCGCCAGGCGGGTCCTGATCGTCCTGGTACCGCCGCTGACCCTGATCTTCGCCGTTCTGGGCTCGATCCTGAGCGGCATCGCAACCGTCAACCAGGCCGGCGCCATCGGCGCCTCCGGCGCCATGATCATGGCCGGCTACCGCCTTTACCAGGGCCGTAAGTCCGCCTTTTATCCGGCCGTAATGGCGGTGCTGTCGATCGTCGCGATTCTGGTCCTGCTCTCGTTCTACACGATCAACGTCAAGAATGTCGCCACCGCCGACGACGTAACGGCGCTGATCCTGGCGTCGATTGCCGTCTTCTTCCTGTTGACGTCGCTCGTCTGGAGCGGCTGGCGCGTCTACAAGACCGACGACACGCTGCGCTACGTCATGGTCGAGACGGCAAAGACCACCTCGCTGGTCTTCATCATCCTGATCGGGGCAGCAATGCTGACCGCGGCCTTCCGGGCTTTCGGCGGCGAGGATCTGGTGCGCGAGTTCCTGTTCGGCCTTCCGGGCGGCTTCCTCGCCAAGTTCGCCCTGGTCATGGCGGTGATCTTCATCCTCGGCTTTTTCCTCGACTTCATCGAGATCGCCGTGGTCGTGGTGCCGATCATCGCGCCGATCCTGCTTGCCGATCCCTCAGCCAACGTCACGGCGGTGTGGCTCGGCGTGATGATCGGCGTCAACATTCAGACCTCCTTCCTGACCCCGCCCTTCGGCTTCGCCCTGTTCTATCTGCGCGGCGTGGCGCCGGCATCGGTCAAAACCATTTCTATGTACAAGGGCGTGGTGCCCTTCATCACCCTTCAGCTGATCGCCCTCGGCATCGTCGGCCTGTACCCGTCGCTGGTGAATTACCTGCCGAACCGGATCTCGCTGAGCGGAGAGAATGCGCCGCCGCCGCGCAACCCGCGGCTCCAGGCCTGCATCGAGAAGCGCAATTTCACGCTGCTGATGGAACAGCGCGGCGCCATCCTGGCCGCGATCGACAAGGTCTCGAAAACCGACATGTCCTACCTGCCGGCGGAACGGCAGGGCACGCTCAATCGCGCCTTCAAGAATGCGCGGGATACCTTTGCGCGGATCGGCGACGTCCGCGCCGCGGAAAAGGCGGTCGCCGACTATGTGCCGGATTACCGGCCGATGCATCGCAGCGTCCGGGCCGTCAACCGGCAGGTCCTGATCATCGACGGCGAGTTGAGCCAGGAGGCCGAGGATCTGCGCCGCCTGCGCGACGCCGATCCGCCGGATCGCGACGCGATCACCGATCTCGAAGAGAATATGGCCGCCCTCCAGGCCGAGAAGAAAGCGCTGCTGGCGCAGGTGCCGGCCGACTGGCAGACCCGGCGCAAGCAATTCCTCGATCTCGCCAAGAAGGAGCGTCTCGCCCGGCTGCGCTATCGCCGGACGGTCGACAGCGCCTATGGGCCGATCGTGGAGACCCGCAAGCTGATCGTCGGCGCCGCCGCGCTGAGCGCCCTCAAACCGAAACTGGCGGCGCTGAAGCCGGCAATCGAGTCCGGCGACCCGAAAGAGGCCAGCGGCGCCTTGCGCGCGCTGGAGCGGGAACTGCGCGCGGCGCCGGGCACCAGCAAGATCCGTTCGCGCCTGCGCGATGCGCGCCGCAACCTGCGGTCGACCCGGCTGAAGCGCGACCGGGCGCTCAAATCCTTTGCCGATGCGCTGAAGCAACTCGACGGCGAGGTCGCCTGGCGGACGGCGGCCCAGGCCAGGCTCGTTGCCCCGCTTGCCGAATACGACGCGGCGATCGCCCAGAATATCGGCCTGCGCCTTCAGCCGCGGCTGAGCAGCGACCAGGCCACCGACGTCGCCGGCTGCCTGGCCAATCACCGGGACATTTCGCTGAACTTCTAGGGCCTGTCCGTTTCAGATTGAACCGCCGATGCAGCCGAGGCCGTCCTTCGATACGCCCCGGATTGAATTCGGTGTGTTTCTCATGCGTTTTCACTATCTAACTGTAATCATTTAACATTTTTCCTTTAGTTCGATTGCCTGTGGGCAAGATTCTTAGATCAGTCATCAAATCGAATACAGATTTTTTCCAATTTCGGGCGTGATTCGGCAGCGTATGGCTACCGATTACCATTTTCGAGCTTGGAGACCAATTCGGAGCCGCCATCAGGTGGCAAGGACGAGGTCGGACGGGATCGGGACGATTGTGTTCGCGTGGAGGCCGCTGTAGGCCAATGTCTAGCTCCGATAGCAAGGAATTCCGCGGAGGTGATGGTGACGATCCTGCACGAAATCGTCGACTGGTCGAAGGATCGGTATCCGTGGCAACGCGATGCGTTGCGACGCCTTGCTGTCAGCGGCAGGCTATCGGATGAAGACGTCCAGGAGCTCGCTGAGATCTGCAAGGCCGGGCATGGCCTCGCAGAGCCGCAGAACGTCGTTTCGCTTGCGCGGGAACATGTTCCCGGCCAGGGAGGAACGGACACGCCGGTTTCGCTCGATTCCATATTCCATCAGCGGGGGGTGAATGCCCTTGCGGAGAACCAAACCCTAGGCTTCTCTCCTGGTCTTACCGTCGTCTACGGGGACAACGCTGCGGGAAAGACCGGGTATATCCGAATTCTCAAGAGCGCGTGCAGAGCCCGCGGCCAAGAACAGATCCTCGGCAACGTCGTTTCCGGGGCCGCGCCGCATGCACCGGTCGTGGCGATCAAGTACAGGGTTGGCTCCGAGCCCAAGACGCGGGAATGGGTAGGGCATGGAGACGACGAGTTCATCTCTCGCGTGAGCGTGTTCGATACTCGGTGTGCCGCCGTCTACTTGACGGAGAAGACCGACGTCGCTTTCCGACCATTCGGACTCGACCTCTTCGACAAACTGGTTCCGGCATGCAAGGCGATTCGCACGCAGCTTGAGAAGGAACAGCGCTTCCTTGCCTCCAATGAACTCTCCCACCTTCAGGCGCAGGTCCCCGAGGGCACTGCTGTCGCGAAACTGTTGGCGAACATCAACTCCCTCACCAAGCCGGAGACGGTGAAGGAGCTCTCTCGCCTCTCGCCTGAGGAAGTGGCACGCCTTGCGCTGCTGGAGCGATCGCTTCTCGACCTGAAGGCGAACGATCCGGAAAAGCTTCGCCGAGAGCTCGCGCTTCGCGCGGAGCGGGTTCGGACATTGGCCCGGCACGTCCATGCGGTCGAGACTGCCCTCTCCTCCGCTTCCGTGGAGGACGCACTTGCTGTGCGCGAGAGAAGTCGCCGAATACGCGAACAAGCAACGGAGCTCCGTGACGGTGCATTCCCGGCCGGGGTGTTGCCGGGAACTGGCTCTGGATCATGGTCTTCGCTTTGGGAAGCCGCTCGCAGGTTTTCCGAGGAGCTCGCCTATACCGGGGAACCATTCCCGGCCGTGGTGGGGGACGGTGCCCAATGTGTGCTCTGCCAGCAGGACCTGGACCACGCTGCTCGGGACAGGCTCAAGGCGTTCGAGGCGTTCGTGGCTTCAACCGCGGAGCGCGAACTCCGGGAGGCCCAGGACGCCCTAATCGAGCGCCGGGACAAATTCTCGGACCTTGAGGTGCTTCCTGAGCAGGTGAAGGAGACCCTTACGGAGATTCACATCGAGCATGAGGGCACTTCGCGAATCGTCGAAGCCGCGCTCAAGGTCGCGGAGAGCCGTCGTGGGGCCATCGATCTCGCTTTGCGTGAAGACGGTGACGTTGCCGAAAATTGTCCGGACTTGAAGCCGGTTGCGACCGAGGTCGACGCTATTGCGGTTCAGTTGTCGGATCGGGTGGCGGCGCTCGAAACCGGAATCGATCCGGAGAAGCAAGAAAAGCTGAACGAGGAGGCGCAAGCGCTGCGCGCCCGCAAAGTGCTCGCTGAACACGAGGAGATCGTCCTCGCCGAAATAGAGCGCAAGCGGAAGCACGCGGCTTATGAGCTGTGCCTTCGGGAAACGAGGACAAACGCAATCACGCACAAGAGCACCATTCTCACTCGCAAGGCCGTCACCGAGGAACTTAGGAAGGGATTTCGGCGCGAACTCTCCAGTCTTGGATTTCGGCATATCGAAGTCGAGCTCGAGGAAGCCGGCGGGGCGGATGGGGTTCTGTACCACAAGCTGGCCCTTACACGCGCCCCGGGCGTCGAACTTCCGCGAGTCGTCAGCGAAGGGGAACAGCGATGTCTGGCGATCGCGTCGTTCTTCGCTGAGCTCACCACAGCGGACAATCGTTCTGCCATTGTATTTGACGATCCGGTGTCCTCGCTCGACTACAGGTGGCGAGAGGGAGTCGCGCGGCGTTTGGTCGAGGAAGCGAAGACTAGGCAGGTAATCGTGTTCACGCACGACATCGTATTTCTCCTCCGCCTCAAGGAGCTCGCCGAGGAGGAGAAGGTTGAACAATCCGATCAGCATGTTCGCAATCTCCCGGGAGGCGCGGGCGTTTGCGCTGAGGAGCTTCCGTGGGTGGCGCTTAAGGTGCGGAGCCGGGTCAGCCATTTGAGGAAGCTGATGCAGGACGCGGAAAAGCTCCATCGCCAAGGACACCAGGATGCCTATGAAAGGGAGGCCGTCGAGATATACGGTTTCCTTCGGGAAGCATGGGAACGTGCCCTGGAAGAAGTGTTGCTAGGCAGCGTTGTGGAGCGGTTCAGGGGTTCCGTGCAGACCCAGCAAGTCGGGTCCCTTGCGGACATCACCGAAGACGACTGCAGAGCCGTCACGTCTGCGATAACGAAATGCTCAAGATGGCTGCGGGGACACGACGACGCACCGGCTGTGCGGGCCGAAGTACCTGACCCTTCGGAGCTAAGGGAAGATATCGAAAAGCTGGACAAGTTCCTCGGCGATATACGCAGGCGCCGAAGGTAAATGCATCACACGTTCCGCTTTCTGCGCCGTCCGCGAAGGATGCCGGGAACAGCGACCGGCACTGATCCGACACGAGAAACCTTCGGCCTCTGGTCGATTGCCATGAAACCCCTACAAAGACACCTTAATTCTGGCACGTACCGGCTCCTATTTTAACCAGGCTGAAAATCACGTCAAAGGAGGTTAACAAAATGAAATCAACCATTTTGCAGTCCCTAATTGCGCTAGCCCGTGTGCCAGATACCGACACCGTGAATTGGCTTGAGGATGCTGAACAGAGTGTTCGGTTCCTGAACGAGACTTGCGAGAACAACGACGAGATTTTCTTGTATGCGTCGGGACCGCATTTTTATGTGCAATCTGTCTTGGTGCCTCGTGCCGCCGTCGATCCACCAGATCATAACGATCTCGCCGGAGCGCACATAATGATTACAGATACTTGGTGCATTCAACGAGCCTACGGCGGCGGGGAAGGTCATCGAGTCTATCTTGAACCACCGCTTAGTTTCCCGGGCTGCCGAACTCTGGTTGGGGGTGAAAAGCTGGTCTTCTTGCGCAGCTTCGAGGGCGTTAAAACATACCAGTCAGTATTAGAAGTAAGTCAGAAGCTTGTGCATGCTCATGGACTTTACTACATGGACGAGCGGAGTGCTTTTTGCCGACTGGATAGTCGTGGCGATATTGAGGACATTATAAGTGTATTTGACGACCAACATTCAGATTCATGGCAGCGCGTGCGTGCAATTACCATCCGGGGGCGTGACCTTGCAACTTATATGGCTCTAACCAACACAGCGCTTGTGACAAAATTTGATTTTACTCGATTTGTGCCGGGTGCCTTTTCAGGGTGGGACGGACCGGAAGAAAGAATTCGTGAAGCTGGAAATTCTTTCTATCGATCCCGAATTATCCCGAACCATGCCAGTTACGCCAACGGTCATATCGTGCTTCACACGAAGTTGAGCGAGGATGACCTCATTGAGGAATGGAAAGAGGAAGAGGATAGCAGTACGAAGCAGTACGCTTCCTTCAAGATATTTGATCGCAAAAATAACAAACAAGTAGAAACATCTTGTGGACCAGATCATATTGTCAACTATTTTACAGAGTCGGATTTGCCTTGGACGATATCCCCGGCTTTCTTTCGGCCCGAGGTTCTGCACAAATATAAGCTAGACCCAGAGAAGTACACGGTAGAAGACCGCAGCATAAGTTGCCGGGGGGCCTGGCATCTCAAGACCTACGACATCAACGAAGTTGGTCAAGTACACACCTATATTGGTTATTTGGCGACATTGCCATTTGAGGAACAACTGTATTGGAAGTCCTTCAACGAATGGCCCAAAGGCACCATTTCAAAACGAGCCTTTCAGACCGATATTCTTGGAGAGTTTTCGACGGATGACGACCCGCTTGCCGAGTTGAAGGGAGTGGTGCAATCATTGGATCGGGAGGGGCCGGCATGGTGGCGACCGCGAGGCGAGACGCTGATTGAAGAAGTGCTGTACCCCGCGACAGATTCCATTGAAGAGTGGGGGAACGAAATATTGGCGCTGGATCATATGGTAATCGAGGGATTTCTGGTTAAGGGACTCCGGTCGGTTGCTGATGCTCACGGAAGTACTTACGAGAAAGATTGGGGCTCACTAAAGGTGCTGGAGGTGGTTCTTACCGCTGTAGGACACAGTCAGGACCAAGCGAAGGAGCTGGTGGGGCCTCTTAGGGAACTTCACGGTCTTCGAAATCCGGCGAAAGCTCACGGCGACCCCGGCGGCCGGCAGGCGGCGGTTGCATCGGCAAGGAAGTCACATGGAACCCTTCGAAGGCACTTCCAAGATTTGGCGGGACGCCTCCGAGACGTGGTCAAAGAGATCGTAGTGAGTCTTCCAAAGACATAAAGAACGGGTCACACGAGATCGCAGAAGTACGGTCAATAATGGTGCAGCAAACCCACTAACCCACAAGCTGATGGCCACGCGATCGGTTTTGGGCCGTGTTGCTTCCATGACGGGCTGCGTATGGCTATTGGAGGATTGCATGGCGGATTCGCGGGAGCGCGGAGAGAGTCGGGGATTGTCGCGGTGCGCCGGGTAGACGCCAAGCTCAAGATTGTCAATGATCTAGAGCAGTGGGACACCGCCTGAGTAAACCAGAGGGCGGCGATGAGCCATCGTCCAGTGACGCACACGCTGGTCGGTCACGTCCTCGCCATACTGCTGGGCAAGATCAGAGGAGAGATCATCATGAACATTACGGGCTTCGTCGACCATTTGAAAAGAAGGAAGGGTGATCGCTTCAAAACGGATCGGGATATAGCGAATTATTTGGGCACTAAGCCTGCTCAAATGTCGAAATGGTTGAAGGAAGGCAAGTCTATTACCAATCTTGAGATGGAAAGATTGATTGAACGAACAAGAAAGGCGGCGATTGACGAGACTCTCAGCGTCGCCATTTCACCGATTGTTGAGTTTTTTCCGATTGAGCCTGTTGAGTCGAAACAAGGAATGAAATGGGAACTGTTTGCGACAGGGAAAGATGCACCCTTGCCAGCGCGTGGGTTGCGTATGAAATTGGAGAAAGCAAAAGGAATTTACATCTTTTATGATACACGCGGTCGGGCACTCTATGCAGGAAAGACCACCAAGAGAACCCTTTGGGCAGAGATGAAGAATGCGTTTAACCGAGACCGCGGTAGGCAGGAACTATTCCGTGTTGAGCACCCAACGCGAAACCAGAAGTTTATATCAGCTGCTGATAAACTGCGGTCGATCAAGCAGACGTCGGTTCTATTGGCGGACATGGCTGCATATTTTAGTGCCTACGAAATCAGCCCAAGTATGATTGACTCTATCGAGGCACTAGTGATCCGCGCATTTGCAAATGATCTCCTTAATGCGAGGATGGAGAAGTTCTGAAATTGAGAAGGCTCCCCACTTGTTGATAACATAAACGTTTTGGACAGCATTCCTCATGGTGCTGTCGACGTCGCCACCGGGGTCGCCGTCAACGCTTTGCACGTACCTGATACCGTGCCGGGCGAGGGCCTCCCGAGAGGCCGGAGCCTCCCACCTTGTGTCCCGGCCGCAAAGCCGGGGCGGTTGCCGTACGCGGTTTCACGGCGGACCGTAAAGGTCGGATGGAAATCCCGGTCCATCGGGCGTCTCGACGGATTGTGGATTGCTCCGATTGGCGGGCTCCCGAGCGATGACTGCGGCCGGGTCATCAAATCGCATTCGGGAATTTTCAATGCCTTGTCCAGGGCGGACGGCACGTGGCGCTGCCCGTTCGGGTGGAACGGTCTTTGGCAGGTTGAGCGCTCGTGTCGTGGTTGCAGCCGGTGCTTCGCAGGTCGACGGCGGTAGCAGCGCACGCCAGTGTCTCGGGCATCCCGCCTTTCGGGTCCCGCTCCGGGTTCAATACCGGGCCTCCTCCGGCCATTGGCGCTCCTCAACAACGAAGACATGCGAATTCCTCGGAGTCGCCCGTCCGGAGGCCTTCGCTGCGGAACCGGAGCGCGAACGCCCTTCCGTAACCTGCGTCGCGGACGACGATCACGAGATCGCCGATGACGAAGATCGCCAGGCAATCGTGGCCCAGATTCCTTGATCCCAATGTCGCCGTCCGGCACAGGCTGGTGCCGACCCAGCTCCACGTTCCTTCGGCCCGCTTGCCGCGCGACTCGCCGACCATCTTGCCGTCGGAGATGTACCGCAGGAGCGTCTGTTCGCCGGCAAGCTCCCGGTCGGCGACCAGTTCCCGGAATTTCTGCTCTGTCGCAAGCCGCTTGCCGTCTGCCGCGGCCGGCGCGGCAAACGCCAGCAGAACGACGGCGGCCGCCAGCGTGTGAAGCGAGAAAGTCATGGGATTCTCCAGTCTTTCTCCGAAACACTCATAAGAGCATCCGGCGCGGCGGGGAGTTAATGGATCGGACCCTTGCGAAGGGATGCGCAACCCACGCTCGATCGCCAATACTGATCGGCCTCGGACGGGCCGCGGCGGACCTGGTGGAAGCGATTGTGCAAGAACGCGCAGAATCCCGTCGCCTCGACGCACGGAACGAACGATCGGCCCCGCGGCTCCACGGGCCGATGGAACGCATGCTTCAGCTTCCGCGCAGGCACGGCGGCCGGTACGGGCGCGCCGCGCAGGCGCCGATACCCCGTCCCGCTTCACATTGCGCCGGCAGGTCTCGGAGCGGACGACGGCCCGATCCTCGACGTTCCGCAGGCGACCTCGCCTTCAGACCGGCTCGATCCCGAGCAGCCTCCGGGCGTTCCGGTGCGCGATCTTCTCCTTGACAGGCCGGGGCAGGTCGACCGCCCGCATCCAGTCGGCGCCCGCCCTGGCGCTCGCCATCGGGTAGTCGACCGAGAACATGACCCGGTCCTCGCCCAGGGTCGCGAGCGCGAGCGCCAGCAGCTCGTCGCGGAAGAAGGCGCTGGTCGTGATCCACAGGTTGTCGCGGAAATACCGCTGCACCGGCTTGTGCAGCCTCTTGCGCGCGATGCGGTCGAGATCCTCCCCGACGCGCCAGTACCAGAAGGGCAGCCCTTCGCCCATGTGGCCGACGACGATCTGGAGGCGGGGGAAGCGGTCGAACGTGCCGCTCACGATCAGGCGCAGGCAATGGAGCGCGATCTCCTGGTGCCAGCCGTACCCCGGACCGCCGAGGATCTTGCTGACGAGGGGATCGCCCAGCCCGGCGTAGTAGACCGCCATGGCCTCGGGCGAGGGCCAGTTCGGGTGGATGTAGATCGGCACGCCGAGGGATTCGGCGCGGGCAAGCACCGGCGCGAAGTCGGCGTGGTCGAGGAACCTGCCGTCGATGGGGCCGTAGCTCATGCAGCCGACGAAGCCGTGCTCGCGCACCGAGCGATCGAGCTCGTCGGCCGCCGCCCCGGGCTCGCTCAGCGGCAGCGTGGCGAAGGCGCGGAACCGGTCCGGATACGCCGCGACGACCTCGTTGGCGATCCGGTCGTTGAGCTTGCGGGCGAACCCGGCGTCCGTTGCTATTCCCGTCGTGTCGCCGCACCGGATTCACGCCGGCCCGCGCCCTGACTGCGAACCTCCGGTGGCGGTTCGCCGGGCCCGGCCGCCGCCGACGGGAGTGCGCGCAGGCGCCACGTTCGAATTCTGGAAGCACATCCAGGTAGCCACACACCGGCGGTAACGGGAAAACAGACCGAGGCGCCAATGGCATTGTTGCGGAATGACTATGAGTAAATTGTGTGTAGTATCACTAGTGTCCGGTTGAGGAGGGAGTTTTTTGAGAAAAGGTTTTGGGGTCAACCGGTTATGGAGGGTTTTAGGTGGTGTCGATTTTGGTCGAGCGGCGGTTGGACTGTGCGTTTGTCGAACATGGTTCATGGTGGTCGTTTCCTGAGGAGGAATGGCCATGTCGGGACAGACGCTTTTTGCTCAGACCATGGATTTCCTGCCGTGGACGACATTCGAGCGGATCGTGCGCCGGTATCGGGGGAACCGCCGCGTTCGGACCTTGCGGTGTTCAGAACAGTATCGGGCCATGGCATTCGCGCAACTCACCTACCGGGAGAGCCTGCGCGACATCGAGACCTGTCTCGAGGCACAAGCGGGCAGGCTCTACCATAGCGGGTTTCGAAGCCCCGTTCGGCGCTCGACCCTGGCGGACGCCAACGAACGCAGGGACTGGCGGATCCATGCCGACTTCGCGCAGCGGCTGATCGATCGGGCGCGCACCCTGTATGCCACAGACCGCAGTCTTGCTCTGGTGTTGGACGAGACCGTGTATGCGCTCGACGCCACAACCATCGACCTGTGCCTCTCGGTGTTCCCCTGGGCGCGGTTCCGGTCGACCAAGGCGGCGGTGAAACTGCATACGCTGCTCGACCTCCAGGGGGCGATACCGGGTTTTATCCACATCTCCGACGGCAAGTTCCATGACGTCAACGTGCTCGACCTTCTGGTCCCCGAACCCGGCGCCATCTACGTCATGGACCGCGCCTACGGAGACTTTCTCCGGTTTCATCGCCTGCACCGGGCCGGCGCGTTCTTCGTCACCCGGGCGAAGAACAATCTGGATGCCCGCCGGGTCTATTCGCGACCGCGCGACCCTGCCAACGGCATCCTCTCAGACCACCTCATCCGGCTCGGCGGCACACGGAGCAGAGAGCGCTATCCCGAACTCCTGCGCAGGGTCCGCTTTCGCGACCCGGAGACCGACCGTTCGCTGGTCTTCCTGACCAACCACATGGAGTTCGACCCCCTCACTATCTGCAAGCTCTACAAGTCGCGCTGGCACGTCGAACTGTTCTTCAAATGGATCAAGCAACATCTGCGCATCAAGCGGTTCTTCGGCACCTCGGAAAACGCCGTCAAGACCCAGCTCTGGATCGCCGTGTCCGTCTATATCCTGGTCGCGATCATCCGAAAGAAGCTCGAACTCGATACCCAATTCTACAGAATGCTACAGGTCCTCTCCGTCATGCCCTTCGAAAAAATCCCCCTAAAACAAGCACTTGGTCTAACCGAACCCCAAAACGACATCCACACCCCCCGTAACCAGTTGAATCTATTCGAAAACTAAACCGGACACTAATGGTGCAGTATGAAGAGTTTCGTGTGTATTCCGGGGATGTCTTTGGACCCTGGTAAGACCGTTCTGAGGGCCCAGCTTGACGTCAAGGAACGGTTGGGAGAGGCCCGGAGGCTGTACCGGAATCGGTTACGGCGCCGACGCCAGGCCGGCTGCGCGTCGTCGGCTTTGCCCCGAACCCACTTCTTCCCTGCGGCGGGTGCCGCCCCGGGGGCAACCGTCGCGGCGACCGCGAGGCTCCGATACCCCGCCACGTCATACTCCCGATTGGGGCGCGTCGGACCCCGGAAGACGCCGCGGAGCCTAACTGCACCAGCCCGACGTAACGCCGCCGGGCGGCTACCCCGCCCAAGATCGCGCGCTCTGAATACCCGACTCAGAATTCCTGCGGCTGGCGAATCAGGTCCGGGATCAGCGGACAATTCGCTTCGCGGCCGTCGAGCCGCCCAGCGTCGGCCAACATGTTGTCGACCAAGCTCTAAATGGCCGCGACCCGGACGCTGGCGAGGCCGCTGAACACGGCCTCGTCGCCGGGCGCTAAACGGGCGGATCCACCGTCGACGTCATCGAGCGGTCCCTGAAATCCACACGATTTTGGTCATTCTACGCACAATTATCTCATGATCACTCCGCTACATAGAGATTGGAACTTTGGTCTGTTTCACCACTGTCACCCGATTGCCAATCCCCGGATGCGATTTCGGAGATCAAGCGTGGGGCAGTGGCGGGACTGGTGCAACATGAGACGACGGAGGATCGGAACATTGGCTTCATCGACACGCGCGTGGGCGATCGTGCTGGCCCTTGCCGCAACAACTGGCCTTGGCGTTTCGAGCGGCCCGGCCAATGCGGATCTCCTGGCCGAGATCAAGAAACGGGGCGAATTCATCGTCGGAACCGAGGCGCGGTTCCCGCCCTTTGAGTTTGTCAAGGACGGCAAGATCGTCGGCTACTCGACGGACATCATGGAGCACGTCATGAAGGCTTTGCCCGGGGTCAAGCTGAAACGGCTCGACCTTCCCTGGCAGGGCATTCTTCCCGGCCTGGCCGCAGCCAAGTTCGACTATGTCGTCACCTCCGTGACCGTCACCAGGGAACGCTACGCCAAATACGCGCTGAGCCTGCCGATCGCCGACGCAACCATGGCGCTGGTGAAACGCAAGGGCGACGCTTCGATCATGGCGCCGGAAGACATCGCCGGCCGCATGGTCGGCTCGCAGGCCGGCTCGGCGCAGCTGCAGGCCCTCCAGGCCTTCGCCAACGGGCTCAAGAGCGCGGGCAAGGGGGTCAAGGGAATCAAGACCTACGTCGATTTCAACGAGGCCTTCGCCGATCTGGCGGCCGGGCGGATCAGCGCCGTCTGCAACAGCCTGCCGAACCTGCTCGACCTTGTCCGCAAGCGGCCGGACACGTTCGAGATGGTCCTGCCGACCTTCGGTCCCAAGAAGTATTTCAGCTGGGCCGCGCGCAAGGACGCGAACAGCGCTTCGCTGGTCGCCTTTATGGATGCGCAGATCGCAAAGCTGAACAAGTCGGGCGTCCTGACAGCACTGCAGAAGAAATGGTTCGGCGGGCCCATGGATCTGCCGGCCGACAAGCTGCCGGCGCCGCAAAACTAGGTACCCGCCGGTCGCCGCCCGACCGCCGCCGGCGGCCGGGCGGCCGACAGCGCGGGCGTTGTCCGACAGACGGTGTCGGCGGTTGACGGGTCTCGTCGGTGGACTTTCTCGGCGTCATCTCGAACCACTACAACGCTTTCCTCGTCGGGGCGGCGACGACCGCCATTGTCTCGGCGGTCTGCATCGCCGCCGGCATGATCCTGGGGCTCTGGCTCAGTTTCGGTCTGATCTCGCGGAACCGGGCGATCCGGCGGGCCTCGGCCGCCTACCGGAGTTTCTGGCGCGGGACGCCCATCCTGGTGCAGCTCCTGATCGTCTTCTATCTGCTGCCGGCAATCGGCGTGGACGTGCCGCCGATCGCCGCGGCCATCATCGCACTGACCATGAATACGGCGGCGTTTCAGGCCGAGATCTTCCGAGGCGGCCTGCTGTCCATCCCGAAAGGCCAGATCGAGGCCGCGCGCATGCTCGGGATTGGAATCCTGTCCATCAGGGTCAGAATTCTGATTCCGCAGATGATGCGTCTGGTCCTGCCGGCGCTTGTCAACGAGACGATCAGCATCCTCAAGAACTCGTCCCTCATCTCGGTGATCGCGGTGACGGAACTCATGCGCACCAGCCAGCAGGTGGTCTCCGTCACCTACCGGCCTTTGGAAACCTACATGATCGCGGCGGTCATCTATCTCGCCATGAACCTGGTCCTGGCCCGCGCCGGAGCCTGGTTCGAGAAGCGCCACGCGGTCGCGGCGGCGCGCTAGCGGGGCCGGATACGCCATGTCGTTCGATATCGACGTCGTTATCCGCTACGGCCCGCTGCTCCTGTCGGGGCTGTGGACGACGGTCTATATCTGCGTCCTCGCCTCGTTTCTGGCGGTCTCCGCCGGTCTTGCCGTCGCGCTTCTCTACAGCCTGCCGTTCCGCGCCGCGAAGCTCTCGTGCCGGGCCTATATCGAGATCATGCGCGGGACCCCGATCCTGATCCTGCTGTTCATATTGTACTATGGCGGCCCCTCGATGGGTCTGACCCTGGAGGCGGAAACGGTCGGGATCGTCGGTCTTGGATTTTATGGCGGCGGCTATTTCGCGGAAATCTTCCGGGCCGGGTTCCAGTCTATCCCGCCCGGGCAGATCGAAGCCGCGCGCATGCTGGGCATCCCGCGCCGGGCGATCGTCGTCCGCATCCAGATCCCGCAGATGCTGACGCTGATCGTCCCGCCATCGACCAATCAGGTTATTATCCTGGTCAAGGAATCGGCCCTGCTGTCGATCATCACGGTCGCCGAGTTGACGAAGAACACGACGCAGATGGTCAACGAGACCTTCGCCGTGGTCGAGCCGTATGTCGCGGTCGCGTTGCTCTACTGGCTGATCATCGAGGGTATCGCGTTTGCCGGCGCGGCCCTGGAACGCCGGTTCGGCCGCGCCTCGTGAAGGAAGAAGGGAGGAGCGGCGCCATGGAAAGCAGACCCGTGGTCCTGGTCGAGGGCCTGCACAAGCGGTTCGATGCGGCGCATGTCCTGAGAGGAATCGACCTCGCAGTCGACAGCTCGCAAGTGGTCTGCGTCATCGGCCCGTCCGGTTCCGGCAAGAGCACCCTTCTGCGCTGCATGGCGTTTCTCGACCGGTACGACGAGGGCCGGGTGTTTATCGAAGGCCGGCTGCTGGGCTACCGCGAGGTCGACGGCAAACGGGAGTTCGACAGCGACCGCAATATCGACGGCGTCCGCAGCGTCATCGGCATGGTCTTCCAGCACTACAACCTGTGGCCGCACAAGACGGCGCTCGGCAACGTGACCGAAGCGTTGCGCGTGGTCAAAAGGCTGGGCAGGGCCGAAGCGGAAGCGATCGGCATGGAGGCGCTGGCCAAGGTCGGGATGGGCGAAAAAGCCCACGACTACCCGGCCCAGCTCTCGGGCGGACAGCAACAGCGCACCGCGATCGCCCGGGCGCTGGCGATGCGCCCGCATGTGATGTATTTCGACGAGCCGACATCGGCGCTGGATCCGGAACTCGTGGGCGAGGTGCTTCAGGTGATGCAGGAGCTCGCGAGCGAGGGCATGACCATGGTGGTCGTCACCCACGAAATGGGATTTGCCGCCCATGTGGCCGACGAAGTGGTGTTCATGGACGGCGGCGAGGTCATAGAACACGGCCCCCCGGACGACATCTTCAAGCGGCCGCAGAGCGAACGTCTGCGGGAGTTCCTCGATACCTGGCGGTCGCGCGCAATCTAACCTACGGCCCGCATCGGGCGGAGAAGGGCGACCGGCCGACGGCCGCGGCGCCGACCGGACGCGGATCCGGCCAATGCGCGTGGCAGATGGCGGTATCGGCGCAGACGTCCGGCGCGGCTTTCAATTGCCCGAGCGGTCGCGTTGCCGCACGGCACGCATGTTTCGGGCCGGGCGCCGTCATGGGCCTTCGAGCGGAAATCTCAACCGGCCCCGCCGCGCGCGGCGGCGCGGGCCTCGCGGTGCCGCTCCCAGCGCGGCTGGCGGCAGATGTTGCCGAGGAACTCCAGCACCGTGTGCGCGGCGAGGTAGGAGGTGACGCCGGTCCCGACGTCCAGCGTCGGATTGACCTCGACGAGATCGAGCCCGACCACGGTGCAGTGCTCCGCGATGGCGGCGAGGGTGTCGCGCAGTTCGGCGTAGCTCATCCCGTTCGGCTCGGCCGAGACGCATCCCGGGATCAGCGGCAGGTCGAGCACGTCGATATCGATGCTGACATAGGTCCGCGCGTCCCGCGGCACGACATCGGCGACGCCTTGCGGGCCGACGCCGCGGAACGCGCCCATAGTCATCACCGTGTTGCCGTCGTCGACCGAGTCCCGGATTTCCGATTCGGCGCTCCGGAGGCTTCGGATTCCCACCTGGGCGAGGCTCAGCACATGCTCCAGCGGTGCGATGTTGCGGAACGGGTGGACGTTGGTGAATCGCAGATCGTGGATGAACGGCGCATAATCGATATGCGCGTCGAAGTGGATGACGTGCAGCGGCGCCTCGTCCTCGTATCCCCGTACCACCGGATAGGTGACCGAGTGGTCGCCGCCGAGCATCACCGGCAGTGCCCCCTTCGCGAGGATCGCCTTGGTGAGGTCGGTCGCATTGTCGAACGTGCTTGTCACGTCGGTCGGCCAGACGTCGGCGTCGCCGACATCGGCGATGGTCCGGTTCGCCATCTCGTGGGCGAGGTAGGTGCGCCGGGTCTCCGGGTCGTAGAACCCGGCCTCGGGGGCGGCAAAGCGCAGCGAATGCTCGCGAATCGCGCGCGGACCCATGCGCGAGCCGGCGAGGAAGGGCGACCCTTCGTCGAAGGGAACCCCGAAGACGGCAATGTCGGCGTCGAGCGCATCGATATCCGTGACGATCGGCGCGCGCAGGAACGACGGGATGCCGACGAACGGGCGGCCGAGAGTGACTCCGGAAACTCTGCTGCTCGATGTCATGGCGAGCTCTCCAACTTGCATACATATTCCGTTTGTGCGCGGGCAGCGGAGCGCGGCCCCCTACCGGCCGCCGAAGGTCATGCGGCGGATGACGTCGTGGCCGTCTATCCAGCGATGCTTGAAGGCCGCCGCGACGTGGCCCGCGGCGGCCGCCAGCATGGTGTAGGCCGGCCACATGTGCACCTCCGCGGACAGGTTCTGCAGCGCCTCCCCGGTCTCTGGGAAGACGCGCGGCATCCCAACGCCGAACCATTGCACGGAATGGCCGCCGAAGTTCGTCTCCGCCCAGCCGACCGCGATCACCAGGGCGGGCAGTGCGTAGAGCGCGGCGTGACCGAGATGGGCAGCGGTGCGTTCCAAGCCCCGGATCGTGTCCGGTAGCGGCGGCGGCTTGCGGATCAGGCGGATCGCGATGCGCAGCACGAGCAGGGCGAGCAGGGTCACCCCGACCGAGATGTGCAGGTCGAATAGGAACTCCTCCAGCGGGGAATCTTCCTCGACCAGCGCCGTCATCGCGTAGCCGCAGCCCCACATGAAGACAAATCCCAGTGCCATGATCTGGTGAATTGGACGCGCGCCCAAGTGGTACCTTTCATCGGTCATCGGCATGCTCCTCCGGTCGGGTTGCGGCCCACGAACCCCGGCTGCCCGGCCTAGGGCGGGACCGGGCCGTGCCCGGCGCGGCCGGGGTGCCGGCAACCTGCTGGAGATCGCCGCCACCTGCGGCGGACAGGCGACAGTAAGGATCGATCGGTACGATGCCGAAATCCGGGTCGTCGTCGAGGGCGATGCGACGACGCTGCCGGCGGCCAACACCCCGAGGATCAGGCGCACGGTTGAAAGTCGCCGCCAGGACCTGTCGCCAAAATTTGCGCTCCCGCAGGTGCCGCGTTCGATCCCGTAGATTTCATATGCTTGCTCTTGATCTATCGGCCGAATTGGCAGGCAGACGGCCACCTCGAATCATATTAGGGACCTTAGTGTGGGATTCTCGTGAATAAGTCGATGAAAGTCGTGTGCATCACGAGGAATCCGCGAAAACGATCGGATCGGCGACCCGACTCGGACGGGCCCGTCCGACGAGGACCCGCGCCCGGCTTCAAGGGCCTCCGAAGATTGCGCGGTCCCAGCGGAGCCCGCCACGGCAGGAGCGCATCGGGAACCTCGGCGGCCGGTTCGTGCGGTGATGCCTTCGCCCCGCCTTCCGCCTAGGCAGGCCCGGGCGGGCCGGACCGGATCACGCGCGTCGGGGCCGGCGTCGCGGGACCCGCGCTATTCTTCCGGCCTCGGCATGCGGTAGCCGACGCCGCGCTCGTTGAGGATGTATGTCGGCCGGGCCGGGTCGTCGCCGAGCTTGCGGCGCAGCTGCTTGACGAAGGTGCGCACCCGGTCCGGGTCGCCCGGGTCGGGCCCGTTCCAGAGCCGGCGGATCAGCGACTCGTAGGTCGAGACCCGGCCCGCGTTCTGCGTGAGCAGGCGCAGCAGTTCGAACTCGGTGGCAGTGAGCCGCACTGGGCGCCCACCCACGGTGACCCGCCTCTCCTCGTACTGGACGGCGAGTTCGCCGAGCGCGAAGGTCTCTGGCCCGGCCCGGCTGCGCAGCGCCGCCTGGATCCGCGCCGTCAGCTCGGTCGCCGAGAAGGGCTTGACCAGGTAGTCGGCGGCGCCCTTCTGCAGCGCCTTGGCGACGGTCTCGTCGCGCCCGTAGGCGGAGATGAAGATAACCGGCAGGTCGGCCAGTTCGGGGACGGTTTCCATGAGCTCGATGCCGTCGGCCCCGGGCAGCATCAGGTCTAGCAGGACCAGACAGGGGCGCTGCGTCCTGACGATCTCGGAGATCTTGCCGGGATCGCCGGTCGCGAGCGGCGCATAACCGGCCTGCGCGAGCGCGTCGCGCACGAAGCGCAGCGTCCGCGGATCGTCTTCCACCACCAGGACGGACGGTGGCTCGCCGTTCCGGCCGGCCGGAACGGCGCGGCCGCGGGCGGCGCCCGGCGCGCGGGCGGGGTCCCCGGCCGCCGGGACGGTGAAGGTGAAGCGCGCGCCCTGGCCCGGCCCGGCGCTCTCCGCCCGGATGCGCCCGCCATGGGCCTCCACCAGCCCCTTGCAGATGGCGAGCCCGAGGCCCGACCCCCGCAGGTCGCGCCTGGCGTCGCCGTCGTCGGCGTACTTGCGGAACAGGCGCGGCAGCCGGTCCGCCGGGATCCCCGGGCCCTCGTCCGAGACCGAGACCGCGACATGCGTGCCGTCGTGCTTGGCCGCGACCCGGACGGGCGACGAGCCGGGCGAGTGCCGGGCGGCGTTGGACAGCAGGTTGTTCAGCACCTGCACGATACGCGGCCCATCGGCCAGCACAAGGGGCAGATACTCCGGCAGGTCGACGAGGACCGCGTGCGTGCCGCCGCCGTTCAGGAACGTGTTCCGCGCCTGCTCCACCAGCGCCTGCACCTCCGTGGCCACCGGCGAGACCGACAGCGTGCCGGCTTCGATGCGGCCCGCGTCCAGCAGGTCGGCGATCAGGCCCCGCATATGGTCGGCCTGCTCGTCGACGACACGGAAGAACTGGTGCAGCTCAGCCGGGTCGAGCGCCGGCGAGGCGGCGAGCACGGTGGCGGTCGATCCCTTGATGGCCGCGAGCGGGGTACGCAGCTCGTGGCTCACCATGCCGAGGAACTCCGCCCGCAAACGGTCCAGCTCCTCCAGCGGCGCAAGGTCCTGCATGGTGACCACCACCGAGGCGACCGCGCCGTCTTCGCCGTGGATCGGGGTTGCGTTGACCAGCATCGACACGCTGCGCCTGCCGGGCGCCGAGAGCACGATCTCCTCGGCGCGCACCGTCCCCGCTTTCCGCGTCAGGTCGGCCAGCGCGAGCGCGTCGAGGGCGATCTCGCGCCCGTCGCCGAGTCGACAAGTCACCGACTCCGGCAGTACCTCAGCGGGGCGGTCGGGTTCGCGGAGCGGCTCGACGATCCGGTCCGCCTCGCGGTTGGACGACACCGGCCGCCCGGTGCCGGCGTCGATCACCATCACGCCCACCGGCGTCGTCTCGATCAGAGCCTCGAGGTCGGCCCGCGCGCGCCGCTCCTGCTCATGGGCGCGGGCGTTGACGATCGCCGCCGCCGCCTGCGAGGCGAAGAGCATCAGCATCTCCTCGTCCGCGGCTGTGAACTCCGGCGCGCCCTCCTTCCCGCCCAGGAAGAAATTGCCGACCTGCACGCCGCGGTGGCTCATGGGCGTCCCGTGCATCGTCTTCGTGCGCACCAGCTCGTCGGAGAAGCCGAGCCGGCGGATGTGGCCGGCCAAGTCGTCGAGCCGGAAGGGGCCGGGCAGGTCGCGAAGAAGGGCGAACAGCTTCGGGCCGTCTGGCCACGCGGCCATCTCGCGGTGCTCGTCGGGGGTGAGGCCCGAGGTGACGAACTCGCGCGCCTCGCCCGCCCCGTCGACGGCGACGATGAGGCAGTACCGCATGCCGGTGAGCGCGCGGGCGCTGTCGGCAGCCTCCTGCAGTACAGTGGCGAGGTCGAGGCTCGAGCCGAGGCGCAGCACCGCCGCGCTCAGCGTGGCGATGCGCTCGCCCAAGACTTCGACCTCGCGGGCCAGATCGTCACGGCTCTTCAATGGCTCCCCTCCCGGTCGGCGGACAGTGGCGCTTGTCCGTCCGAAGGGTCGCCGGGCCGCGGCTCCGACAATATGGCGGCGCGACCGGGCGAATCGGACGCGGACGGGCTGAAATTACCCCGGAACGTACACAATATTCTCCATTTTGCACACAATTATCTCATTGCTAGCGGCTAAATTGCTCCTTTCGCAGCGACATTTCCCGCTCGCCGGATCGACACCAACGAATGCGAGATAGCCGATGCGGCTCCCGATACCGAAAGCAGAGCTTGCGCGCTCGGCCTTGACGAAGGCGACCGCCCGCGACAGGCGCCCGGCGGAGCCCTTCGAGCCGCCGCCGGAGCCGCCCGACAACGAGGAGCCGCTGATCCCGCGTCCGGGACCGCGGCTGGCAGCCGCGCAATATGAGTGAAGAGCGCAATTCGATGAGATCGCTACGCGACGGCGTACTCCTCTTTATTGTGACCGTCTTGCCGCCGGCATGAAATACGAACCGCTTCCGATGTTGCAGTTCGGTGCACAGAAATCGGTGCAGTTGCCTGTGCGGATGGTTCTGGATTGGCATCGCAGGAGCGATGGCCTGTGGGAGCGCCTTTCCAAGATCGACGCCGCCTCGATCAAGGGCAGGGGCATCTACGTCATCTGGCACGGCGGGGCCAAGCTGGGGCTCATCCTGATCGGCCGCGGCAAGATCGGCATCGCCCTGGATCATTGGCAAACCGACAAGAAAATCCTCAGCTATCGCCGCCACGGGATGATCTACTGCACATGGGCGCCCGTCAAGAAAACGTTCCTCGACGGCGTCCATCACTATCTGCAACTGCGCTTCAAACCGCCCTGCACCCAGGGCGGCAGCGAGAAGGCCGAGCGCATCCTGGTCAACGCGCCTTGGGATTGCTTCGACTACTGCCGTACAGGCCGAAACCCGATCCGAAGGTCGATCCGGTTGGGGCCAACCCGGAAAGGTTGACATGCGCCCTGCTGCGGCAACCGTACCTAGCTCCGCGCGTCGGACGAAAGCGCGTTGTCCGCGATCAAGTCGCGGCAGAGCCGGTCCCGAGTTCATCGAGGGGCGCCCGCGCCGGCCTGAGCCGCGTACCGGGCGCCGCCGCGCCCACCTCTCCCGCCTTCTTCCCGTCCTCGGGCTACCGGTGGGCGCTCTCTCCCCGTTCGTCGCCGCGCCCGCGCACGCCCAGCAGACCGTCACCATGGTGAGCAACTTCGGCCAGACGGCGGACACCTCGGCAGGTCTTTCATCGAGCAATGACTGTTACCAAGCCCAGGGGTTCGGGATGTCGGACGGCGGGGCACGGGACTACCGCATCGGCTGGCGGCTCAACTCGGCGGTGCGCGGCGACTCGAGGTTCGAGGTCAACCTCGACGCGACGCGGAGGGAACCCGCGAACGACAACGGACCGCCCGAGCACGGGGTGATGCTGCGGAGCCTCATCCGCTGGTGATTGCGGGGCCGGACGCATGGCGGAATTCCATCGGAACGCCGATTTCCAGGAGGGTGCCATGACAACCGGGCATGTCCGGGCCGGCGCGGCGGTGCGGGCGGTTGCGCTGGCCGGCATCCGGTCCGGGAAGTCCATGCGGGGAATCGCCGTCGACCTCTACGGCGCGGACCGGTTGGCGGCGGACTGGCATGGCGACAGCAAGATGCGGGTGAAGGTGTGGCGGCTGGCGAACCGCGCGCGGGCTCCATCGGACGAGGGGCCGGACGAGGTGCCGGACGACCCCGGCCCCGGAACGCCATGACCGGAGGAGAGGATACCGGGCGCACGGCGGGCGCGGACTCCGGCCCGGTGCCGCGGCGCCGGCCAGGGGAGGCGTCCGTGACGGAGACCGGGGACGGCGTCCTTGCCTGGTTGGTTCTCAAGCAGGTCGGCGGATACCGGGAAGCCTGGGACCGGCACGGCGCGTCTGCCGGCGTTTCGGCCGCGCCGGAACCCGGACCCTTCCGCATCCGCATCCAGACGAAGGCCGACCTTGAGGCGGACCGGTTCGAGATGCTCGCCTGGGAAGACCCAGGGAAGGCGGACGCCCCGCCTCGGCCTTCTGGCGCCAGGACGGGATGCCGGAGGGCGTGCTGGAGCCGGGCGCGGAGCCGCTGGTCGGGCTGCTCGGAGACCGCGGCTCGGTCGAGGGGCTGCGCCTGCTCGATGGCGATCTGGTGCTGAAGATCGAACATGGCGGCGCGGCGGTCCAGGTCCATCTCGGGAACGCGGCGCGGTTCCCCGACGACGGGGGGATTTCCATCAAGCACGGGTTCGAGCTCAGAATACCGCTGTCGGTCCGGCGCCTTCTCGACTTCTGGAGCGTGGCGGGTCGTCCGGCCCCTCGGAACGGGCGGGGTCGGGGGGCGGGGTTCGGGAGATCGACAGGCTGGTGACGGTGCTGGCCGGGCTCGGGGCCGGCAAGAAGCCGCGCGGGATCGCGGAAGACATCTGGGGCGAGGAGGATGTGGCCGCGGTTTGGGCATCCGACAGCTGGATGCGCTCGCAGGTACGGCGCTGGATCCCGAAGGCGCAGGCGCTTGCCGACCGCGGCTGGCGCGAGTACGTGCCGCGCGTCGTGGCCGGGGAGTGATCGGGCCCGAGCCCCCGCGCCCCGGCCCGGTTCATCGTCGTGGAGATCACGCCGGGCACCTTGTGCTACAGTGCCGCCACGTCGTTGCGCGCCGGCGTCGTTGCCTTGCGTGCGGGAATTTCGTTGCGGTGTTCCCCTCGCCTGCCGATAGCGTGGTCGGACGCCGCTGGAAAGCGCCGTCGCGCCAATTTCCCAAGTGGACAATCGGGAGCGCGGGGTGGAATACATCTGATCTCTACATGAAGACATTTGAATAGTCCAAAATGTAACCTGTTGTTATACATTGATTAATTTAGAATTATGAGCAAACATGACAGAATCGGTTCCAAACCACTGGTCCAGATATCCCGAGATCGGGCGCGGACGCGCCGCCGCGCCCCGTGTGCTGCTCGAGGGTCCGATCGGTTCGGGCGCCGCCCGCTACATCTCTGCCAGTACCTTGCGGATCGCATCGTCGGCGATCTCCCGGTCGACGCCGACATAGTAATACTCGGTGGTGCGCAACCACTTGTGGCCGAGCTGGCGCGCAATGAGCTGCAGCGGCATGCCGGCGTCGCGGATCCGGGTGGCATAGGTGTGCCGCAGCGTGTGGATGCTGATTCCCCTGGTTCGTGCGTCGCGCTGTGCCGCCGCGTAGAGCTGGCCCGACATGGTGGTGCGGGTCCATTGCCGGCCGTCGGCGCGTCGGACCAGCCAGTCGTCTCCGGCCCGGCCAGTCCTAAGCAGCTCGAGGAACCGCCAGCCGGCGTCCGACAGGACGACGGTGCGCCCGGGACTGCGCTTGGCCGGCGCCACGTCGAGCTTGCGGGTCGCTGAGACGAGGTCCCGGCAGCGCAGGTTGGCCAGTTCGCCGAAACGGCATCCGGTGTGGAGCGCAGCGTCGATCAGCCGGCGCAGCTCCGCCGGCGCGTTCCTCCGCAGGGTTTCGATGGCCTCCGGGGCGACCGGCCGCGGCGCCGGCGCCTGGGCGTTCCTGAAATACGCCACCCGGCGCCATTCGGAATCCGAGTCTATCTTCCGGTTCACGAAGGCCAGGGTGAGCGCGGCGCGCAGCAGCGCGAACTGCCGGTTGAGAGTGGCCTTGCGGCGGCGGACCCGTTCGAGCGGATGCAGGTCTCCGTTGGGCTTCGCCTGTGCCGGTTCGACCAGCGCCGTCGACCGCCAGCGCTCGATGTCCCCGGCTGTCAGATCGCGGAGCGGAACGGCGCCGAGATGACGGGCGATGCGCCGGGCGATGTTGAACTCGTTCCGCGAGATGCCGCCCGGGCGCGCGCCCGGGAGCGTAGACCGGCAGAGATAGTCGTCGAGGGCATGGCTGACCGTGTAGGCGCCGTCCGCGGACGGGACGTCCAGGAGCCGGACGGCCTGTTCGGGCCCGTCTTCGGCAATGGCGATGCCGGCATGTCTGTCGAACCAGCGGCGGGCGAGCCAGCGCGCATCCTCGAACGACAGGAAGCCGTGAGCGCCGAGCCGCGTCTTGCGGTATCGGTCGCCGTCCATTAGGCGGAGGCGCGCATGCCACCGGGCCGGGCGGCCGGTTCGGGGGCAGATCGAGAGGCCGAGGGCCCGGCCGCGGCCGAGCGCCATCCAGTAGGGCTCCGTCCTCGGCCGGAGCGAGGCGATCTCGCAGGAATCGGAGAGGTCGACCGCGATCGCGGGTCTCGAGGTCCTGTAGGGAGCGGAATCGGTTGGCCGGGTCATCTTTGCGGGACGGGAACAGGGACGGATGAAACACAGGCAGTTCGATATCGCAGACCGCGAGGTCAGGCGAGAGCTTCCGGAGCGGGACCGGACCTACTGGCTGACCTTCGCCCGGCGCCGTTCGATCGGCCTTGCCAAGCAACGCGTCTGGACCTGGCAGGCCCGGTTGACGTGGCCGGACGGCGCGACACGCAAGACGACGGTCGGCGTCACCGCGGACTCGCCCTGCGGCCAGTCCAGTCTGGAGCGCCTGACCTTCGATGAGGCGATGGGCCGGGTGCGCCAGTGGTGCGCCGCGGCGCACGCCGCCGGACCCGACGGGATCCGGCGGGCCGCGATGGCTCCGGAACCGCGGGAAGAGGGCGCCTATACGGTGCGCGACGCGTTTTGGGACTGGCTCGAATGGCGGCGCCAGGCCGGCCTGCCGGGCGGACAATACACGTCGACCTACCGGCGCTATCTCGCGACCGGCCTGGGGTCGCTGCCCCTGGCCCAGCTCGAGCAGCGCGATCTAGAGAAGTGGCGCGACGGGATCGCCGCGATGCCGGCCTGGGACGCGACCACGCGCTTCCGCCCGATCGGGGAGGTCGAGCTTGACAGCGCCACGTTCGAGGCGATGCGGCGCCGGCGGGGCACGGCGAACAACCATCTGATGGCGCTCAAATGCGCGCTCGACCATGCCCATCTGCACGGCCTCGTCGACTCGTCGATCGGCTGGCGCGGCGTCCGGCACCTGGAGAAGGTCGGCCGCTACCGGCCCCTGGTGCTGGAACCCGGAGAGGTCGAGGGTCTGATCGGCCGACTGGAACCGCCGGTGCGCCATCTGGCCGAGGCGGTCTGGCACACGGGCGCGCGCATCGGCGAGATCGTCGGCCTGACCGCGGAGCGGGTACTGGCCGGTCACGGCAAGATCGTCGTTGTCGACACCAAGAAGCGGACCGCGCGCGGGATCGCGCTGACCCGGCGCGGGACGGAGTTCTTCGCCCGACATGCCCGGGGCCGCGGGCATGGCGAGGCGGTGTTCGTCGATCCCGACGGGAAACCCTGGACGGTCCAGGCCGCGGGCAGACGGCTGCGCCGGGAACTCTGCAGGCTGCGCTATCCCGAGCCGGTAACGTATCGAGCGTTGCGCAGCTCCTATTCGAGCTTCCTGATCGCCAGGGGCGTGCCGCCGGCGGTGGTGGCGCCGCAGCTCGGCCACTCGTCCAGCGCGACCACGGAACGCCATTACGGCCATATCTCGGAATCGGTCATCGACACGATGATCCGGGAGAAGATCGACCGGGCCGATCTGGTCCCGGACTCGTGACAATCGGGTCCATTGCCGGCGCATGAGGCCGCCGCCACATCCCGCCGGAACCGCATGCGAGGAATGCCGATGCGCGCCCTGTGCCTGATCGAGGAAGAGCGACTGTCCTTTGACGAGGTCGCCGATCCGCCGCCGCCCGGCGACGGCGAGGTGCTGCTGCGCATGCAGGCCCTCTCGCTCAACCATATCGACCTGTTCGGCGTGCGCGGCATGGCCTTCGCCAAGCGCGACCTGCCGCTCATCGTCGGCGTCGAGGGGTCGGGCGTGGTCGAGGCGGCCGGCCCCGGCGTCGATCGTGTGCAGCCCGGCGATCTCGCGATCGTCTATCCGGGCCTGTTCTGCGGCGTCTGCCGGCGCTGCAAGGCCGGGCAGGAAAACCTGTGCGAAAATATCGGCGGCATCATGGGCTTCCATGTCGACGGGCTGGCGCGCGAACGGCTCGTCGCCCCGGCGGCGCGGGTGCTCAAGGTTCCGGACGGCGTGAGCGCCGTGCAGGCGGCCTGCACGACCGTCACCTTCGCCACGGTCCAGCACATGCTGTTCGACAACGCGAAGCTGGAGCCCGGCGAGACGATCCTGGTCCATGCCGGCGGCAGCGGCATCGGCTCGACCGCGATCCACATGGCGAAGGCGATCGGCTGTACGGTGATCACGACCGTCGGCAACGCGGACAAGGCGGAGAAGGCCGCGGCGCTGGGCGCCGACCATGTCATCGACTATCGCGAGGAGCGCTTCGAGGGAAGGGTGCGGCGGCTGACCGGGCGGCAGGGCGTCGACGTCGTGTTCGAGCATGTCGGGCCGGACACCTGGCCCGGCAGCCTGCTCTCGCTCAGGCGCGGCGGCCGGCTGGTGACCTGCGGCTCGACCAGCGGCGTCTCGGCGCCGACCAACCTCTACTCATTGTTCCAGCAGCAGCTGCGCATCATCGGCTCCTTCGGCTCGTCGGTCCGCAACTGCCGGGAGAGCCTGGACAAGATGGCGGCCGGCATCCTGCCCGTCATCGACAGCGAGATCGCGCTCGAGGACTTCCCGACCGCCATCGAGCGCCTGCGCAACCGCGACGTGTTCGGCAAGATCGTGGCGCGGTTCTGAGCGGAGCCGGGCGCATTGCCGGGGATCTCGCCTGCACCGCGACGCTCACCCGGGCCGTCGTTGGGCGACCGGATTTGCCGCGACGGATCTGGCACGGTCGAACGGTTGCCGCACCGGGCGACGTCCGGTCCGCGCGGCGAACGGCGAGCCGCAAGACGCCCGCGCCGTGACGCCGTCCAGGGCTTGGCGGCCAGGTGCGTTCCATGGAGCAAAGCCTTGCCCAACAAACCTATTTTTTGTTGGGCAAGAGACGGTCCGCGAGATCGTCTGGCGATCGATGCCCTGCCGTGACGCCGATCGGGACGGGTTGGGCGGTATCGTCACGATCTTCCACGCAGGGGGAACCATGCCCAGGAACCACACCTACACCGCGACCGTCATCTGGACCGGCAACCGGGGCGAGGGCACGCGCAGCTACCGCGGCTACGGCCGGGAGCACGACATCGCCTGCCCGGGCAAGCCCGTTCTCCGCGGCTCGGCCGATCCGGCCTACCGGGGCCATGCGGACCGGCACAATCCGGAGGACATGCTGGTGGCGGCGCTCTCGGCCTGCCACATGCTCTGGTACCTGCATCTGTGCGCGAGCGCCGGCGTCGTCGTCACTGCTTACGAAGACCGGGCCGAGGGCACGATGCGGACCCACGCCGACGGCGCCGGCGAGTTCGCGGAGGTGACGCTGCGGCCGCGGGTGACGATAACAGGCGGCAGCGATCCGGCAATGGCGGAACGGCTGCACGAACAGGCCAACGCCATGTGCTTGGTCGCCCGCTCGGTCAAATTCCCGGTCGAGCATGCGCCGGAGATCGTGACGGCGTAAGGCCCGATTGCCCCGGCTCCTCCGGCCGCCGCGCCATTGCTCCTCCTCGCCTTCCTCCTCGCCCTTGGGCCGCTTTCGTCGTACGGTGAGCAGACGCCACCGCAGTGGCGGAACGGACAAAGCGGAGGAAACGGCATGTCGGGCATGGACGGGGTTCTGGAGCGGGCGGTGGCGCAGGCGGATGTGCCGTTTGCCGTCGCCATGGTCGGGGACGCGGACGGCGTGCGCTACAGCGGCGCCGTCGGCGAGGCCGCGCCGGGCCGGGCGGCCGGCGAGGATACGGTGTTCCGCATCTTCTCGATGACCAAGGCGATCGGCGCGGTCGCGGCGACCATCCTGATCGACCGCGGGAAAATGCGCTTCGACACCCCGGTCGACGACATCCTGCCGGCGTTCGCCGACATGCAGGTGCTCGACGGCTTCGACGGCGACACGCCGGTCCTGCGCGCGCCGAAGGTGCGGGCCACCCTGCGCCACCTGGCGACCCACACCAGCGGCCTGGAATACGAGTTCTGGAACGCCGACGTCGCCCGCTACATGGAGGCGACCGGCCATCCGACCATCCTGTCCGGCCTCAAGGCGTCGCTGTTCTATCCGATGATGACGGATCCGGGCACGCGCTGGGGCTACGGCGTCGGCATCGACTGGCTCGGCCAGGCCGTCGAGACGGTGGACGGCCGGCGCATCGACGCCTTCTGCCGCGAGGAGATCTTCGAGCCGCTCGGCATGGCGGACACGGCCTTCGAGCTGGACGATGCCATGAAGGGCAACCTGTGCGAGCTGATGGCGCGCGGCGAGGACGGCGTCTTCGCCCCGTTCGAGCTGGCGCCGCCGTCGCAGCCGGAAATGTACGGCATGGGCCACAATCTCTACTCGACCGCGCCGGACTATCTGCGCTTCCTGCGCATGGTGCTGCGCAAGGGCGAGCTGGACGGCAGCCGCATCCTGTCCAAAAAGGCGGTCGCCGACATGACGACGGACCATATGCAGGGGCTCGCCTTCGAGAAGATGGTGACGATCGCGCCGCCGGTGACGGCGGATTTCGACCCGTTCCCCGATACAAGGGTGACCCACAGCTTCGCCTTCATGCGCAACGAGGAGGCGATCCCCGGCCGGCGCAGCGCCGGCTCGCTCGGCTGGGCCGGCGTGTGCAACACCCACTACTGGCTCGATCCGGCGAAGGGCATCGCCGCGGTCATCATGACCCAGTCGCTGCCCTTCGTCGAAGAGCGCTTCATGGCGACCTACGCCGACTACGAACGCGCGGTCTACGCCGGCCTCTGAAGGGGGTCGGCTTCAGGGCCCGCCCCTCGCTGCGCCTTTGGTATCGGGCGCACGCCTCTACCTTGGCGTTACCAGCCGTCAGCCCCCAATGCTATGCGTCGCCGCTCAGATCTTCTGGATCGACTCCACGCCGCTGCAGCTGCGCGAGGCGCTTGTCGGGCCGGGTGCCGCAACGGCGCCCGGCAGGTGCTCGGTCTCGCACCAGACGTCGAGCGCCACCGAATGGTTCATGGCCGAAGACCGCCGGATGGCATCGCTGCTCGCGCAGTCAGCGGAACGTGAGCTGGCAGACATACGACTGCGGCGACGTGGTGATCTTCACACGGTAGCGGTGCCGGGCGTGTTATGGCGGCTGTACGTCATCCTGGGGCGGCGTGTCAGGAATAGGAACGGGCCAGCGATCGAAGACAGCCGATGCCATGGACGCCCCCGAGGTTGAAAACGGGTGCTTGCGGTGCGAAGACCGGCGGTGCCAGCCGTTCTTTCGGGCGGCTCGGAGAGTCGAGGCCTGGCTTGGGGTTGCAGCGGTCGGCCTGGTCCCGGCCAACGGGCTATGACAGAACAGGCAGAAACGCGCACGTCGAAGGGGAAAACGTGTGCACCGAGGAAGAAGCCCACGGATGCTGTTTACCCCGGAAGAACGGGCACTTGACTTCCAGGACCGAAAGGCTTTTTTCGAATTGTGCCATAAAGAGCACCTTGGGCCGGGTTACCTTGGTTATCGCTCCGCCCATTTGGATGATGATCTCGCCAAGGAGACCATTCGCAGGACACGTAATGGTGGCTTCCGACCCGTTGAGCTAAGGACGCGCTGCTACTGCGAGCACACAATATCAACGCACGGTTCCCACGCGGGTGCCGTGCGTTCTCGTTCCGGCATATACGGTAACGATTGACCAGTAAGCGTCGCCGTCCCTCGGTTCGCGATGATCGAGGATCGCCGTTCCGCTGCTCGACCTCACCGCCATCACTCGCAGCGCCCGCAAGCTTTTGTCCCCAAAAACACAGGTGTGCCCTTGCGGACAATCATGGCAACAAAGTCCGCAACATCGTCGAAGGCATCAAAGCCGAGAGTCGCCATTTCGCGCTGGTGCTCAGCCCAGATGTGCTCGGCGCCGAAACCGAGGTTCGGACCAGTAGGCCGTCCACGGAAAAGCCGGATTTCACCGGCGGGCAGTGTTTGGCCGGGCGCGCGCATTTCCGAGAGCGTGCCAAAGGAGGCGCTGCCGGTCGGGTGCAAGACAGGTGTCATAGGAGACATCGCGGGGAAAACTTACTCCATTTGTAGCCGCTGCATCCAACCGACGATGCGCCGCGGACATGCATTAATTATCTTGGCCAACCGGCTGCGACGTTCCGGGTGGCGCCGAGAGGAGTCTTGAGGCGGCCGCAATGTCTGTGGCTGGCCGGCTCTCGTGCTCCGGCGAAAATCTGCGTGTTTGGTGCACGCGCAAGGTCGTCGAGGCTAATATGTCATGTTCGCGCATTCGTGACAATTAATGGCTTTATTACAATGGGTTAAGGTTATAACTCTTCACATGTCTTCGCATAGGGATCAGGTGTATTCGACCCCGCGCTTCCGCCTGTCCACTTGGCAAGCGTAGCCGTTCGCTCGGGCCGTGGGGAACTTAATAGCTGGCGAGAGAGTAAGGGACGGAGGGGTTGCCCGTCCGCCCGCCGGGCAGCGAACGTCTGCCCCGCAGTGGTGCGCTCGGAAGAGAGGGCGCGTTCGGCCTTCAGGGCTGGGCCGTGCAGCGCGCCATTGTCCGGGAGCCCGCGAACCGCCTCGGCCACCGCACTGATCGTAGATCCGGCGTTTCGCGATCCTCAGCCAAGGCTTCGACGCAGCGCAGAATGGCGCGGGCTGACTCACGGGCCGGCGGCCAAGCACCGCCGGACCGGCCTGATACCGCGTAAATCGACCATGGCGCAAAGGCCCTATTTCGGCTGCTTCTTCCAGTAGATATCGTCCATCGGCGAAACGACGCCCCAGATGCCGAGCGGCGGGCCGCCGAGATTCCTGTCGTAGGCCGTGTGGAACGGCAGCACGTTGATCCAGTAGACCGGGATATCCCGGGCCAGGAGCTTCTGGAACTTGACGTAGAGCGCCCGCCGCCTAGCCTGGTCGGTCTCCTTGCCGGCAGCTTCCAGGATCTTGTCGACCTCCGGGTTGCAGTATTGCTGGGTGTTCGACCAGATCACCTTGCGCACATTGTTGCACAGATAGGTGCGGTGCACGCCGATCGCCGGATCGCCCCAGTTGAACACTAGGTCCATGGTGAGCTGGAACTGCCAGTTCGCGACACGGCGGGCCCAGGTCGGGAAGTCCGGCGAATTGCGGACGGTCACCTCGATTCCGACTTTCTTGAGCTGCGCCCTGACATATTCGGCGATGCGCTGCTGCGTGTCCGGAAAGGCCGGTATGTAGTCGATGGTCAGCGCGAGCCGCGTGCCGTCGGCCTTCTTCTTGTGGCCGGCCTCCTCAAGCAGGACTTCCGCCTTTTTCAGGTCCAGCTCGTAGGTCTCGACGTCATCGGTACTGAAGGGCGAAGCCGGCACGATCGGGCCGGTGGACGGAATCGAAACGCCGCGGTGCAGCTGCTGGGTGATGAACTTGCGGTCGATGGCGTAGGCGATGGCGCGCCGGACCCGGACATCCGCGGTCGGCCCTTCCTTGGTGTTGAAAGCGAGCCAGGTGATCGGCCCGATGGCGGCATACCCCTTGTCGGTAACGATGAGATTTTCGCCCTTCTTCAGGCGGACGACGTTGGCCACCTCGGACATGAAGGGCGCCAAGCTGCCCTCGCCGCGCTCCATGGCGATGACCCGGCTCGAGGAGTCGCGGATGATCCGGTAGACGATCCGGTCCATGTAGGGCCGGCCCTTGAGGAAATAGTCCGGGTTCCGCTCCAGCAGGATATGCCGGCCGCGCTTGTATTCCTTGAAGAGGTAGGCGCCGGAGCCGACGACGTTCTTGCTGTTGCGCGGATGGGTCTTCGGGTTCTGGCCGTCGCCGTAGACATGCTTCGGGATGATCGGCACGATCGAGGTCGACATCGCCAGCGTCAGCGCCGGATGCGGATGCTTCAGCTTGACCACGACGGTGTGGGCGTCCGGCGTCTCGACGCCGGAAACGGCGCCCAGCGACGTCTTGAACGGATGGTTGGCTTTCTGGGTCTCGATGGAGAACTTGACGTCGGCCGACGTGATCGGCTTGCCGTCGTGGAACGTGGCGTCCGTCCGCAACTTGAAGGTCACGGAAAGGCCGTCCGCCGAGGTCGTCCAGCTTTTCGCCAGATAGGGATGGATATTCCAGTCGGCGTCGGACCGGAGGAGGTTGGCGAAAATTTGGGCGCCGGGCGTCATGGTCGCGATGCCGGACTGGACCGCCGGGTTGAAGTGGCGCGGCACCTGGCTGGTAATCATCACCAGCGTGCCGCCCCGTTTGGGCGTGTCGGCGGCAACCGCCGGCGCGGCATGGACCGCCGCTGTGGTCAGGGCCGCAAGACCGATATTTCTGAGCATGGAGTTTCTCCCCTGGAAGCCGGGCGGCAGTTGTCCCTGCCGCCTTCGCGTTGACACTGACATCGTCGCCGATACCCCACCGGATCGGCCTGCGCCTTGACGGCCTCAAGGGCCCTCGATACGCTCCCGGCCGTCGCGGTTCGCACCAGCATCGGTTCACCCTTCGTCTCGGTTCTGGACCTGCTAGGCGCGCCCTTTTTCCCGGTCGGCGCAGAGGCTTTTTCTCACCGAAGAGGTGAGCCGAGCCTAACAGGGCTCCATATGCATGGAAAAATGCATTAAATGTCGTTTATTGATCGAAACTTCCGATGAATGTCAGCTTCCGGCAGCTTCAGTATGTGAGTATGGCGGCCGACTGCGGCAGCATCCGCCGCGCTTCCGAACGGCTGCGCATTTCCCAATCGTCGAACGGGAGTTCGGCGTCAGGATATTCGTCCGCCAGCCGTCGAAGGGGCTGACGGTCACCCGGTCCGGCCGGCAGCTTCTCCAGCGCATCGCCGGATTGCTGGCGGAAGTGGACAGTTTTGCCGTGAATGCCTCAACCCTGAACGATACGCTTTCCGGCGAATTGAATATCGGCTGCTTCGCTCCTTTCTCTCCCCAGTTTCTTCCATCGATCTTTCGGGACCTGACGGATCGGCACCCGGCGATTTCAATTCATCTGTATGAAGGCGACATGCGCGAAGTGCAGAGGTTACTGATCGAGGGGACGGTCGACGTGATTTTGAGCTACGATATCGGACTTGCCCACCAGATCAGTAGAATTGAACTCGGTGAGGCGCCGCCGTATGCGGTGTTGTCCGAACATGACCCGTTGACGAAGCAGGAATCGGTTGCACTGGCGGACCTTGAAGGCAAGCCGATGATCCTTCTCGACCTACCGGAATCGCGCACATATTTTACGGTGCTGTTTCAGACCGCTGGCAGTCGGCCGAATATCGCTCACCGGACCGAAACCTATGAAATGGTGCGAAGCCTCGTAGCGGCCGGACTGGGTTTTTCCATTCTTAATCTTCGACCGGTTATAGATGAGACATATGACGGCAATCGCGTTGTTTGCCGACCGCTTTCCGACAAGTTAAGGGCTCTCAAATTCATTATCGGCCAGCGACGGCACGATATTTCCACTCCATTGGTCGAGGCTTTCAGCGGTCGCTGTCAGAATTTCTTCAAATCGGAGAATATTTCACAGCATACGGTAACGTTGCACAGCATACGAGAGCAGGGTAACGACAAGCAGTATCCGTGAGAGCGGTCCTGACGATGAGTTCAATGTGCGCCTCTTTGTCAAAGGCGGACGTCCTCTAGTCCGGCCTAGGCCCGCACCCACCAAGTGCAGGAGTTCGCGTGCTGGTGCCAGCCGTGCCCACCGGCAGACGGAGCGGATGCTGCCCAGGGCGTTCCGAATTCCCCCGACAAGGTCACGAAAGGCCAGTCATGCTCAGCAGTTTGCATTCACCCGCTTCCGGCACGAAGACCGGGTATGGGCCTGCAGTTCGTGAATGACAATAACCTACTGAATAAGTGTTGCTTTTCGGGCTCTGATAAGAAGCGCCACAATCCTGACGGATGACCATAGAAACGCAGCATTACCAGCTGGACGAGACCAGTCTCTGCGGCGGGGGCAGATGAGGATCTGGTCGCCCACCGTGATCGTGCCCTCGGATTCGAGGTCGAGCGGCAAGACCTCGTGAAGGGTCAGCCGGGGTCCGGAGGTTGAACGCAACCGCATTCGGCACGATGACAGATGCCCGCCCCCGTTCCAGCGGACAGAACGATGAATCGAGGAATTCCACCGGGTTGAGCGATCCCGGCAGCCTCGGATCGGCGATTCTGACGAAAAGCGGGCAAGTCTCGACTCTCGGGACGAGGTCACGACTTGCGGCCGGAGGGCCGGGGAACGGCGTGCAATGTCGGTTTGCCCCCGGGTCGGGTTCGGGATCAAGGTGTCGACCGGGTAGCGGCCGATGCGCGAAGTTCGAGGTGAACGATCCCCGAGGCGTGTCGCGGTATCTCCGGGCGTCGTGGCCCGGTTCCTGTCCGGGGGCGGCGGCGTCCGGCGCTTCAGTCGGCTCTGGCGACGCAAGGTCACGGATTCCGGCCGGGCGCGGCGCGCGCTCCAACCCGCCGTTCCTCCGTTGCGCGGTGGCGACGAATCCCTGACGCTTCGCCCGGCTTCACGATGCGCCGGAAGCTCTCGAAGCGGACGATGCCGCCGTCCTTGAGCTTCCGGAGCTGACCGACCCGGGCCTCGCCTTCAGGCCGGGGCGGTCCCGAGCAGCTTCTTGGCGTTCCGGTCGGCGATGGTCTCCCTGACCGCCCCGGGGCGAGCCTGCGGCGGGCGCCGACGACCGGTCGGGAACCCCGCCCGAACCGGCGCCGACACGCGGTGGCCGCTCAAATCAGCGCGGCCATGTCCCCCCGGCCAATCACTGCTTCGGAGTAGCCTGTCTTCAGCCGTCTCAGGGTCGCGCCGAGATCGCTGATGCGGTCCGGCTCGAATGGCAGGACGATGGTGTCGAGCGCTTCGTGCAGCTCTCCGAGTTTCGGCGGCGGGGGTCGCCGGGAGAGACGGAACGCTTGTACGATGGCGATGCTGAGCGTCGCCAACGAGGCGTCGACGGCATCGGCGACGTCGAGATGCCTTTCGTAGGCCAGGAAGACCGGTGCGGCGACATCCGACTGCCCGCCGCCGGGATCCTCCAGCCCGATAGGAAGCACCGCCGGCATGGCAGCCTGCCGAGCCCGCTCTGCGTGACTCGTCTGCGACCAGGCGAGCAGTTCCGTGCCGATCGTGCCGGAGCCGGCGGGTACCAGAAGATTCGGAAGACCGAACGGTGCGCCGTCGAGCAGGCGGCTGGTCTGCTTCGTCACGAGGGCGCAGATATCCGCGCCGGCAATGTTCAGCATATCGATGGCGCGGCTGGCCTGATGGTCGTGAAAGCCGCCGGGCGAGATGGCGCGACCGTTCCGATGGCCGGGTTCGGGCGGCAGGTACACCGGATTGTGCGCGATCGACCGGAGCGACTGCCCGGCCGTTTCCTCTGCGCTGCGTACCGCACGCGCCACGGTTGCCAGGACCGTGGGGACGATCCGCCAGCTCACCGGCGCCTGGTGGGGAAGCCTGCCGGATTTCGGAACGCCGCCCAGCAATTCGTTCAAACGCCGCAGGATGTTGCGGTGATCCGGATCGGCGGTGATGGCCTGCAGGGCGGCGTCATAGGCATCGAGCGGCGCGGCGACCGCCTCGACGGCCAAGGCGAAGACCCGCTCCATCAGGCGGAGCCTCCTTGCGGATGTGAGCGCGGCATCGGTCACGAATCCCGTGGCGCAGGGCGATCCGTTGTACAGCGACATGATCTCGCCGGCCGCGAGCTCGACATCGGCAAGCTTCGGATAGAGCCAGCTCAGCGGCATGACCTCGCCCGGTCCGGTTGCAGCGTCGAGCGGCAATGCCGGCGCGGGTCCGGAGAGAAGACCTGCGACCCACTCGGCGGTTCCGACCGTGACGCTCGCGTGGCCTTCGAGGTAGCCCGCGACCCGGGCGAGCAGCACCAGACGCACCGCGTGCTCGGGCACCCATCGGTTTCCGCCTCCGAAATCCTTCGGGGCCCACAGGTTCTGCGCGTTTGCCAGCGCCTTCCGGCCCTCGGCGGAAAGCGGCGTTTTCGCTCGGGCGCCCGGCGCCGCCGTGGACCCGTACACGAACCCGGCGCTGTCGCTGGCCAGGAGCCGTTCGAAGGCTTCCCGGCACTCCCCGATGCGTGCCCTGGCGCGATCCGACAGGACGATGCCGGCGTTCTCGAAGCCGACCTGCCAGGCGGTATCGAGCGTCAGGTCGGCCGGGGAGTGCAAGGTCACGATCATGGGTTTCACCGAACTGAGAATCTGCGTTCGACGCAGTATCACCCGATGGGATGCGCCACCAGACCGAAACGCAATCGCCGAAACGACATCGCCGGAACGACATCGATCGCGTCGGCCTGGCGGCGTCGCGTTGCACGACCGCGGGTGTCGGACCTGAATGCCTATATCGCCGCTTCTTCCGTGCATGGCGGTCGAGAGTTGCCGGGCGCCGGTTGGAAGCCGGTCGCAACCGGATCGACGCCGCCGCCCGCCATGCGCATCCGGCGTGCAATTCGATCGAGCGGTCTGCGACGCACGCCGAGGAAGGCCGGGCCATGCTGCGCCGCTGTTGCGCAGGCACGCAGGCGGGTACGGACGGCGGGAGGGCCCGACGATGATCGGTCGCATCCGGCCGGGTCGAAGACGGCGGCGTCCAATCGCACGATGGGCCGGAAGCGCGGCCCACTTGGTCTCGCCATCAGGCCGGGTCGATCCCGAGCAGCCTCCGGGCGTTGCCGTGCGCAATCTTCTCCTTGGCGGCCCGGGGCAGATCGACGGCCCGGATCCAGTCGGCGCCCGCCCTGGCGCTCGCCATCGGGTAGTCGACCGAGAACATGATCCGGTCCTCGCCCAGGGTCGCCAGCGCGAGCGCGAGCAGCTCGTCGCGGAAGAAGGCGCTGGTCGTGATCCAAAGATTGTCGTGGAAGTATTGCTGCACCGGCTTGTGCAGCCTCTTGCGCGCGATGCGGTCGAGATCCTCCCCGACGCGCCAGTACCAGAAGGGCAGCCCTTCGCCCATGTGGCCGACGACGATCTGGAGGCGGGGGAAGCGGTCGAACGTGCCGCTCACGATCAGGCGCAGGCAATGGAGCGCGATCTCCTGGTGCCAGCCGTACCCCGGACCGCCGAGGATCTTGCTGACGAGGGGATCGCCCAGCCCGGCGTAGTAGACCGCCATGGCCTCGGGCGAGGGCCAGTTCGGGTGGATGTAGATCGGCACGCCGAGGGATTCGGCGCGGGCAAGCACCGGCGCGAAGTCGGCGTGGTCGAGGAACCTGCCGTCGATGGGGCCGTAGCTCATGCAGCCGACGAAGCCGTGCTCGCGCACCGAGCGATCGAGCTCGTCGGCCGCCGCCCCGGGCTCGCTCAGCGGCAGCGTGGCGAAGGCGCGGAACCGGTCCGGATACGCCGCGACGACCTCGTTGGCGATCCGGTCGTTGAGCTTGCGGGCGAAGGCCACGCCCTCGCCGCCCGGCAGGGTCTGGGCGCCCGGCGTCACCGCCGAGAGCACCTGGATGCCGATGCCGGCCTCGTCCATGTCTGCGATCCGCCCCGCGCCCAGGTCGAGCAGCTCCGGCCTGCGGCCGCCGCCCGCGAAGAGCCGCTCGTCCTTGCCGGTCTGCCGCCGCCGGAGTTCGGGCGTCGCGAAGTGCTCCTCCAGTCCGATCAGGAACAGCTTCCCGTCCCCGTCCGGGGTACTCGCCAGGGCGGCGCCGAACGGCCCCGCCGCTGCCGTCGCGGCGACGCCGAGGCTCGCGGTGCCACCCAGGAACGCGCGCCGGCTCAGGGCGCCGCGGGCCGCCGGCTGTCCGTAATCGATGTGCTTGTCGGTCATGATGCAATTCTCCCGTTCTTCGCGGTCAGGCCCGTCACGCGCGCGCTGGCGGAATGACGACCCTCTACCGGCCGCCGAAGGTCATGCGGCGGATGACGTCGTGGCCGTCGAACCAGCGATGCTTGAAGGCCGCCGCGACGTGGCCGGCGGCGACCGCCAGCATTGCGTAGGCAAGCCACATGTGGACGTCCTCGGCGAGGTCCTGGAGCGCCTCCCCGGTCTCGGGGAAGACCCGGGGCGTCTCGACGCCGAACCACTGCACGGCATGGCCGCCGAAGTTGGTCTCCGCCCAGCCCGCGGCGATCACCAGCGCGGGCAGCGCGTAGAGCGCGGCGTGGCCCAGATGCGCGGCAGTGCGCTCCAGCCCCCGGATCGAATCCGGCAGCGGCGGCGGCTTGTGGGTTAGCCGGATCGCGATGCGCGCGACCAGCAGGGCGAGCAGCGTCACCCCGACCGAGATGTGGAGGTCGAACAGGAATTCCTCCAGCGGCGAGTCGTCCTCGACCAGCGTCGTCATCGCGTAGCCGCAGCCCCACATGAAGACGAAGCCCACGGCCATGATCCAGTGCATCAGGCGCGCGGAGAGGTGGTAGCGGTCATCGGTCATCGTCATGCTCCTCGTGTCGGGCCGCGGTGCCGGGGTATGGGCCGCCCGGATCGATCGGGGATGTTCGATATTGGGATTGCGGTCCGGTTCGCAATGCGCCGTCCGCCGGTTGTTCGTCCCCCGGCGGCCGGCGTCCGGAGCGCCGAGGCATTCCGCCAGTCGCCGCCCTCACCATCGAATGAGGCTCTGCAGCATCACCCCGTGCTCGGGCGCCCCGTCGTCGTTGGCGGGCTCGCGGCGGGTGGCGTCGAGATTGTCGCGCTACAGCGGGTCGCCGCGCACCGCCGAGGTCAGCCGCCAGCCCATGCGGTACTCGTGCGCTCCGCCGTCCGACATCCCGAAGCTGACATTGGGCGTCTCCGTGCAGCAGTTGCCGAAGAGCGCCATGCCGTAGCCCGCCTCGGCCGTGCGGCCCCGCGCCGCCTCGAACTCGCCGCCCGGCGCGAGGCCGCGCGCGTCGCGCGCGCCCCACAGCCGCTCCGTCGCGCTTGCCGCGGTGTCCAGGGTGCACGAGCGCTCCGAGGACGGCGTCCGTGCGCGATGGGTGGTGGGGAGGTCCATGCTTGTTTCGGCCACAGCGTTGCCGCGTACAGGATCGGACCCGCCAACGTCCCCGAAGCGCCATTTGAAATGCCGATCGGAAAAACGTGCATGCCGCTCCGCATGGACGCCGTCGCACGGCGGAACCGGGCGTGGAGGGTCAGACGGTCCTCATTCCGCCCGCCGGCGGGAGCGATTGCCGCGCACGCCGCCATAATCGCGCTCCAGGTCCCGGTAGACCGTGTGTACGTGATCCACGGGATTGCCGGCGTCGGCGCCGCCCCGCGCGTCGTTGGCATACTCGATGACGACGGACGGCCCCTGCACGGACCAGGAAACGTCGCTCCCGGCCGCCAGCGGACCGCTCCAGGCGAACCGGGTTTCGGCGAGCCCGTCGAGAAACCGCACCTTGTGCGCCCGCGCAGGGGCCGCCGGCATGAGATCGAACCATTGCGAGGCCAGCACGAGGAGCGTCTCCCTCTGCGTCCCGTTCAGCAGCCTGCCGGGGATGCCGACGGGCTCGGGCACGACGCCGTCCCAACGGGCCCCGACCCGCAGGGCGCCGCGCCTCTCGCCGATCAGCGCCAGCGCACGCTGCTCCGGCGTCAGGCTGGCGGCCAGCTCGTGCGCGAGATCGGTCTCGGTCCCCAGCGGCCGCAGCTCCGCACCCGCCACGGTGAATGCCTGCGGGTAGGTGCCGATGAAGCTGGGCGACAGGGAATAGGCGTCGCCGTCGAGCGTGACGTTGAGCGCGACATGGTGCCCGTCCAGCTGCACCGCCCAGCGGGACTTGGGCGAGGGCTCGCCGAACACGGCAAAGCGGAAGGCCGCGATCCCCACACCCTCGTTCGGCTCGCCGTCGACGGTGGCGCGCAGGTCATCGCCCAGCATGACGTCCCGCACCTTGGCGTAGCCCTTCGCGCTCAGCAGCGCCGCGAGAAGGTCCGAGAAGGCGCGGAGCTGGGCATCGCCCAGATCGCCGAGTGCCACGCCGCCGGCCGGCCCGCGCACCGGCGCGTTGGTCCACTGCCGCCTCTCGGGGCTCGCCAGGCCGTATCGCGCCGACCGCCGCTGCGCCTCGTCCAGCGAACCCAGGAACCGGACCGCCACCCGCGCCATGGTGACCGGCGAGCGGTCCGGCGGCGCCGGACGGTACGTCCCCAGCACCGCGCCGGCGCGGGATGCGTAGCCCGCGGCGATCCCCGCCTCGCCGTCCCCGGCGGAAGCGCCGCCCGGCCCCGATACCGCGGCCAGAGCGCAGAACGCGTAGAGAAAAACCGACGCCAGCGACCGTCTCATCGCAACCTCCACCGGCCCGTGCGGCCGGACCCTGCCCCGGAAGCGCCCCTCTCCCCCGGGGTGCGCACAGGCCTCTGCGCCGCCCGATGGATGCACTCCCATCGTACGCGTCGCCGGCACCGAAGGCGCAGGAGGGTAACGGCACTTTCGTAATGTGTGCGTGTTAATTTCCCCAAATTCCGTATGAACTCTGTAAGAAATTCCGCCCGTGCGGCGCTGCACGGGTCGAACGAAGAAGGGTTGCGATGCAGCCCGCCGCGCCGGGGACCGGCCGCGGCTCAGCGTTCGCCGGGTCTCGGCATGCGGTAGCCGACGCCGCGCCGGTTGAAGATCCAGGTGGGATTCTCCGCGTCGTCGCCGAGCTTGCGGCGAAGGGTCTGCACGAAGATCCGCACCAGGTTCGCGTCCGCCCCGTCACGCCCGTCCCAGATGCGGCGCAGGATCGTGTCGTGATGCACCACCCGCCCGGCGTTGACCGACAAGAGGCGCAACAGCTCGTACTCCGTGGCGGTGAGGTCCACCTCTGCGCCGCCCACCGTGACCCGGTGCCGCTCGTACTCGATCTCAAGCTCGCCCAGCACGAAGCTCTCGGGCTCCCGGTGCCGGCGCAGCACCGCCCGGATGCGCGCCACCAGCTCGGTCGGCGAGAAGGGCTTGACGATGTAGTCGTCGGCGCCGAGCTCGAACGCCCGCGCGATCGTCTCGTCGCGGCCGTAGCCGGAGATGAAGATCACCGGCAGGTCGGAGAGCTCGGGGACCTCCTCGAGCAGCTCGATGCCGTCGCGGCCCGGCAGCAGCAGGTCGAGCAGTACGAGCGCCGGCCGTTCGGCGCGGATCAGGCCCGCGAGGTCGTCCGGCACGCCGGTGACCAGCGGGGCGTAGCCCGCTTCGCCCAGCGTGTCGCGCACGAAGCGCAGCATGCGCGGATCGTCGTCCACCACCAGGATGCGCGGGCGCTCCTCCGGTTCCGCAACCGATCGCCTGCCCGCAGGGACATTGCGCGCACCGGCGGGCTCCGCCGCGGCCGGAATGGTGAAGGTGATCGTCGTCCCCTCGCCGGGGCCGTCGCTCGCCGCGCGGATGCGCCCGCCATGCGCCTCCACGAGCCCCTTGCAGATCGCGAGCCCCAGGCCCTGGCTCGCGGTGCCGCCGGCGCCACCGACATTCCTGCGGAACAAATGCGGCAGCAGCTCGGGCGCCACGCCCTCGCCGTCGTCGGCGACCGAGATCGCGACATGCTGGTCGTCGCGCACCGCGGCGACGCGGATGACGGAAGACGCCGGCGTGTGCCGGGCGGCGTTCGCCAGCAGGTTGTTCAGCACCTGCACCACACGCTGCCGGTCCGCCATGACGGGCGGCAGGTCGGCGGCCAGGTCGACGACGAGGTCGCGCCGGACGTCGGCGGTCAGGAACGCGCTTCTCGCCCCCTCCACCAGGTCCGCCACCGCCGACGGCCCGGGCGAGACCGAGAGCGTGCCCGAGTCGATCCGCCCGGTGTCGAGAAGATCGGCGACGAGATCGCGCATCCGGTCCGCCTGTTCGACGATGACCCGGAAAAACTCGCGCATCTCGGCCGGGTCGTGCCGGGCCGGCTCCTCCAGCAGCGTCACCCCCGCGCCCTTGATCGCCGCGAGCGGCGTGCGCAGCTCGAGGCTCACCAGCCCGAGGAACTCCGTGCGCAGCCGCTCGACCTCGTCGAGCGGCGCCAGATCCTGCAGGGTGACCACCACCGACCCCGCGCCGGGATCTTCGGCGTGCGTCGGCGTGGCGTTGATCAGCGTCCTGACCCGGCGCCCGTCGGGAACCGACAGCACGACCTCTTCGGCGCGCACGGTCTCGGGGCTCGCGAACTGCCGCGCCAGCGGGAACTCCGCCAGCGACACCTCGCGCCCGTCGGCCCGGCGGCACGCGACGGTCCCGAGCAACTCCTCCAGCGGGCGCCCCGGCGTGCGCAGGCTCTCGACGATCCGCCGCGCCTCCCGGTTGGACGACACCATCCGCCCGGTGGCGGCGTCGAACACCACGACGCCCACCGGAGAGGTCTCGATCAGAACCTCGAGATCCCGCCGCGCCCGCCGCTCGCCGCGGTGCGCGCGCGCGTTGGCGATCGCTGCCGCGGCCTGCGCGGCGAACAGCACCAGCACCTCCTCGTCGGCGTCGGTGAACGCTGCGCCGCCCGCCTTCCCGCCGAGGAAGAAGTAGCCGATGTTGATCCCCCGGTGGCGCATCGGCGTGCCCTGGAACGCCATGGAGAAGCTCGCCAGCGGCTCCAGGCCGAGCGCCCGGGTGTAGCCGGCGAAGTCCCCCTCGCGCAGCGGACCGGGCAGCTCGCGGAAGTGCGCGAACAGCTCCAGGCTGTGCGGCCAGGCGAGGAGCTCCCGCTGCTCTCCGTCCGTGTATCCCGAGAAGAAGAACTCGCCGGGCGCCCCCGACCCGTCGATGGTGGCGATGATGCCGCGTTGCGCGCCGGTCAGGATGCGCGCCTCTTCCACCACTCTGCGCACCACGGTGTCGACATCGAGGCTCGCGCTGATCTCGAGGATCGCTGCGGCCAGCCTGGACGCGCGGTCGCGCGCACGCCCGTCCTCCGGCGTCTCCGGCGTGTCGGCATCGCGCTGCGTCACGGCTCGCTTCCTCCCTTCGGGCGCCAGCGACCGGCCCCGGTCCGCCGCCTCCGGCGCTTGCGCCCGCGGCGGGGTCCGGGCGCCCGGTCTTTATCGTAATCACACAAAGCCGGACGCCCGCATATGATTTGCTCACACACCGGTGTCGCATGCGCCGCCGGCGCCCGATGCGGCTGCGCATCCGGCCCCTGCCTTGCGCGGCGCCGGGCGCGGACCGGCAGGTCGGGGTTGTGACATGCGACCGCGACCTGATGGACGCCGGATTCAAGCGCACGGGCAAGGACGATGAAGACACGTCTTCGTGGCAAGCAGGCGGCCGGAGAGCGGAAGAACGTTTCGCGGGCGGCGCCCGGGCTCGTCCGCGGCGCGGCGTTCGTCGCGACGGACCTCGGGGACCGTGGCGCATGCACGTCCCCCGGCGCCGGCGTTACGCGCCGCGCCGGCGCGATGGTCAGCTCCCGCCGGGACTCGCAATGCGGTAGCCGACGCCGCGCTGGTTGAAGATCCAGGTCGGCTTTTCCGCGTCGTCGCCGAGCTTGCGGCGCAGGCCGCTCACCTGCATGCGCACCAGGCTCGTGTCGGTCGACTCCGATCGCTGCCAGATCCGGCGCAGCAGGTCGTCGTAGGTGACGACCGTTCCGGCGTCGCGCGAGAGCGCGCTCAGGACCTCGTACTCGGTGGCGGTGAGCTCGACGGCCCGCCCGGCGACGCTCACCCGCCGGCGGCCGTAATCGATCGCCAGCTCGCCCAGCACGAATTCGGCCGGCTTGCGCCGCCGCAGCGCCGAACGCACCCTTGCCGCCAGCTCGCCCGCCGAGCAGGGCTTGACGAGATAGTCTGCGGCGCCCGCATCCAGCGCCTTCGCGACGGTCTCTTCCCGGCCGTAGCCGGAGACGATGATGACCGGAAGGTCGGCGAGCCCGGGCAGCCGTTGCAGCAGCTCGAGTCCGTCGGCGCCGGGCAGCGCCAGATCGAGCAGGACCAGTTCCGGCCTTTCCGTGCGCAGCAGGCGCGGAACCTCCCGATGGTCGCCGGTCACGAGCGGGGCAAAGCCGGCCTTCCGGAGGGTGTCGCGGAGGAAGCGCAGCGTGTGCGGATCGTCGTCGACGACGAGAATGCGCGCCGGTCGCTCCGCAGCCGGCGCCGCGGCGGCGCCGGCCGGTTCATCCCCTGTCCCGGCGACCGGGATCGTGAAGGTGAACGTCGCGCCCAGGCCGGGGCCGGGGCTCTCGGCCCGTATGCGCCCGCCGTGCGCCTCCACCAGGCCCTTGCAGATGGCAAGGCCGATGCCGTTGCCCCCGGCGTGGCCGTTCGCGGCGCTCGTATTCTCCCGGAACAGACGCCGCGCCTGCTGCGGCGTAAACCCCGCGCCTTCGTCGCAGACCGACACCGCGACATACGGGTCCTCGTGCGCCGCAACGATCCGGATGATCGAGCCTTCCGGAGCGTGCCTCGCAGCGTTGGAGAGGAGGTTCCCGAGAACCTGTGCGATGCGCCCGGGGTCGGCCATGACCGGCGGGAGGCCGGGGGGCAGTTCGACGCGCAGCGTCTGGACTTCGCCGCCGTTCGTGAACGCAACCTTCGCCCGGTCGATCAGGGCGCCGACGTCGGAGCGCTCCGCCGCGACCGAGAGCACGCCCGACCTGATGCGGCCGACGTCGAGAAGATCGCCGATGAGGGCGCGCATGCGGCCGGCCTGTTCGACGATGATGCGGAAGAACCCGCGCATCTCGGCCCGGTCCAGTTCGTCCCCGTCTTCCAGCAGCGTGGTCGCCGAACACCTGATGGCGCTCAGGGGGGTGCGCAGTTCGTGGCTCACCATGGCAAGGAAGTCGTGGTAGATCCGCTCGCGCCGCCGTATCGGTTCCAGGTCATGCATGGCCACGACCGCCGATAGGGTCTCGCCGGCCGCAGTGCGCAGCGGGGTTGCGTTGGCCAGCACCCCGACGCTGCGCCCGCCCGGCATCGAGAGCTGGACCTCTTCGGCCCACTGCGATTCGCCGAGGAAGAGGTCGTCGCGGTCGATCACCCTGCCGTCGGGGCGCTGCGCGTCCAGCGCCTCAAGAGCGTCCTCCGCGGACTGTCCCTCGTCCGCAAGAGGCGCCATCAGGCGCCGCGCCTCCCGGTTGATCAGGGGCGGTCCTTCGCCTCTCCGCCGGAACACGATCAAACCCGTCGGTGCGGCCTCGAGCACGCCTTCGAGATCGGCTCGCGCCCTTTGCTCGCTGCTGTATGTGCGGGCGTTGGCGATCGCGTTCGACACCTGGGCGGCGAACAGCGTCAGCGTCTCTTCGCAGGCATCGCCGAACGCCGTTCCGTCCGTCTTGTCGGCGAGGAAGAAATGGCCGAACTGCCTGCCGCGAGTGCCCATCGGCGCGCTCATGAAGCGCCGGCCGAGAATCGCATGCGGGGCAAGTCCGATCGAACGGACATACCCGGGAAAGTCCGCCAACCTGATCGGCCTGCCAAGATCGCGCAGGTGCGCGAGCAGCCGCTCCGCGTGCTGCCAACCTTGCAACTGCCCGATCTTCTCTGCCGTGAGCCCCGAAGCGGTGAAGGTCTGCGGCATTCCCGCGTCGTCGGTCGTGACGATGACGCCGTAGCGCGCGCCCACCAGGGAGCAGGCGCCGTCCGCGGCCTCCTGCAGCACGGTGTCGAGATCGAGCCCCGAACCGATCCGCAGGAGCCACCCGTTCAGAAACTCGAGCCGCGCGCACTGCCCCTCCAGGTCCTGCCTCGTCTTGCCCGCTTCCATCGCAACCCTTCGCCGTTCGACCCGTGCGCCGCCGCATCGTCAGCATATTTTACAGAATTCATACGAAATACAACGATATTCAGACGCACACTTTACGCAAGTGCCGTTATCGTCCCGCCCCTTCGATACTGCGACGCGTGCGATGGGAACGCACCCATCGAGCGGCGCAGAGGCATGTGCGTACCCAGGGGGAGTAGAGCGGTGGTTGGAGAATTCACGCAGCGCGGGACGAAGGTCCGTCCGAAGTCGGCGCCGTCGAAGTCAGGCACCGCGAAGCGTGGGACGCCGCTGCCCGGCGCGCTCAGACCGGCCCCTTCGACCGCGGCAGGGTCTCCGTCCCGGCCTGACCCGCGCCCCGGGCACCGCCGCGCCCGACCCCTCCGTCTCCTTCCCGCGCTGGCGCTGCTGCTCGGCGCGCTCTCCCCGTCGTTCGCCGCCCGACCCGCCGCCGCCGAGGTGCTGGTGGGCAACTTCGGGAAGACGGTGTCTTCGGCTGTTGTTGTTGTCGCGTCCACGTCGCACGCTCAAGGCTTCACCACCGGAAGCTTCTCCGCAGGCTATGTCCTCTCCGGCATCGATGTGCGGTTGAACTTCGCGGGCACCGAGAGCGCCTCCTTCATCGAAAACTACCGGGCGGAGCTGTGGTCCTCGAACAACAGCGGCGCGCCGGACTCGAAACTCGCAAGCTTGGGGCCCCCGGCGAGTGCCAGTTCCGGCTCAAACGTCATCGTCGCCTTCACGGCGCCGGGGGACACCAAGCTTACGGCGAACACTGCGTATCACTTGGTTCTGTACAGGTCGGGTGCGCAATATTCAGACCAAGTTAGGGTGACGGCATCCACCGGCGAGGATGCCGGCGGCGAGACGGGCTCGAGCATCTCGGACAGTCGGTATTCTGTTAACGCGAGCCCGCCGTCCGGTACCTGGACAAAAAGCACCACAGGCGTGCTCCTCATCCGCGTCAACGGCTCGCGGGTGGGTGCGGTGACGCCTCCGGCCGCGCCGGCCGATCTGCACTCCGACCCGTCGCCCGGCTTTGGCGAACTGTCCCTGACCTGGACGGCGCCCCCGGGGACGATGACGCGCTACGAGGTGCACTACACCTCCTCGACGACCGCGGCCGCCGACGCGGCGGTGCAGGTGGGCAGTTCTCCCTCGGCCGCGAGCGGCTGGGTGGCGGTCAGCCGCACCGCCGCCGACACGACGGCCTCGCAGATCATCTCCAACCTGACGGGCGGCACGGCCTACCGGCTGCGGGTGCGGGCGGTGAACGAAGGCGTCCCCAGCCCGTGGGCGTTCGGCCGGGGCGTGCCGCGGTCCGCGCCCGCGAGCGTCGCCTGGAGCGCTACGCTGACCGTGAAGGATATCACCGGTTCCACAAACAACGGTTGCCTCAACTCCGGAACCCCCCTGGCGGAGAAGTGCTCGACGGCTGCGACGCTGACGGAAGACGAGTTCACCGTCGGCGGCACGGACTACCAGATAGTGGATATTACCAACCGGCAGTCGAGGTTTTACTTCAATTTCACAGGAACACCGAACAACGCGCTCCGGGCCCTCAACGTCTGCGTCGGCACAACCGCCTTCGCCCTGTCGGGCATATACCAATCAGGAGGTGTATGGACGGTGGAGTCGCGCTCCCCCGGCTTCCTGTGGTCGCCCGGCGACACGGTGTCCCTCCGCATCGCGTCGTCGTGCGCGGCGGCGAGCACGCCGGCAACGCCGCAGGCGCTGCCCAGTCTGAGCACCCTGACGCTGACGGTGGACGGTACGCCGCTCACGTTGTCACGCGGTTTGGACAATGAGAAAAGTTCGTACACGGCGGTGGTGCCGTATGGCACGACCCAGGTGACGGTCACGCCCACATGGACCGACGTCGGGGCCCGCGTGCAGGTGGCGTCCTATCGGGAGCGCGGGGACGGCGACAGGACACTCAGCCCGAGGAGGGAGGTCCAGTCCGGCAACAGCTTTACCGTGAGCCTGGCGCCCTCGGTGGGCCCGGACGGACAGCCGCTGCCGCTGTGGAAACGGTACACGGATATGGTGGTCCACGTGTACCGCAGGTTCGAGCATGCCGTCCATACGCAGGAGTGGTTTGAGAGAAAGTTCCTGGTCACGATCATGCAGGGCGGCCCGCTTCCCGTCACGCTCAAGGTGACTCCGCTCACGATACTCGACGGCGGGACGGCGACGGTGACGGTCTCGATACCCGCGCCCCTTCCGGAAGACAGGGTCATTCCGCTGACGGTGCTGCACGACACGACCGAAGAGGGCGACGTTCGTTTCCGGCCGGACCCCGAGCGTTTCCCCCAACCAGTACTACGGCCCGGGCAGGCCGGTCGACATCCTCATGAGGGCAGGCGAGACGGAGGCGTCGCTCGGCATCGTGGCGCGGCGGGACCCCGGCAGGAGCCAGCCAGAGACGTTTGACATCGGGCTGGACTCGTCGCGGTTTCCGCTGGCGGGCTCCACGAGCGGCTCCCCGTGGTCGTTGACGGAGGGTATCGCGAACACGGCACTCGTCGCGCTCGCCGCGGGCTCCCCCGGGACGGAGCCCCGCGTGGTGGGGATTACGCAGGAGCTGTTTGCGCTGATCCAGAAGATCGAGGGGTGGCGCGACGACCCGTGCTGCGCCTGGAACAAGGCGCACGTGGCGCGCTGGAACCGGGTGCTGCTGGCGTTCGGGTGGACGGCGGTCACGCCGGCCTCCGACCGCTCGCTCGAGCCGATGAGCGCGGCGGAGGCGCAGACCTATGCCGACCGGGGCTGGACGCGCTGGGTCGAGGTCGCGGCGGCGCTGCGCGCGTTGGAGCCCGTGGCGGTGACCATCGCCGGCGGGGACCCGGTGACCGAGGGCGAGGCTGCGGCGTTCACGCTGACGGTGTCGCCCGCGCCGGCGGCGGACCTCGCGGTCGCGGTCTCGGTCGTCGACGTCCGCGGGGGCGGCGCGTTCGCCGCCGCGCCCGGCACGCGCACGGTGACGGTGCCGGCCGGCAGCACGTCGGCGGCGTTCACGGTCGCGACTGTGGACGACGGCGAGGACGAGCCGCACGGCTGGGTCCTGGCGACGCTCGCGGGCGGCCGCGGCTACACGCTGGGCGATGCGGCGAACGCCACGGTGGCGGTCACCGACAACGACCAGCCCCTCCCGTCGGTGACCATCGCGGGCGGCGGCCCGGTGACGGAGGGCGCGGGCGCGGGCTTCACGCTGACGGCGGCGCCCGCGCCGGCCGCGGACCTCGCGGTCGAGGTCACGGTCGCCCAGCACGGCGCGTTCGCGCCCGCCTCCGCGCTCGGTGCGCGCACGGTGACGGTGCCGGCCGGCAGCACGTCGGCGGCGTTCACGGTCGCGACGGTGGACGACAGCGAGGACGAGGCGGACGGCGGTATCGTGGCGGTGCTCGCGGCCGGCGCCGGCTACACGCTGGGCGAAGCGGCGCGCGCGAGCGTGGCGGTCGCCGACAATGACGAGGGCCTGCCGGAGATCGTGACAAAGCGGAGCATCGCCCGGGAGGGGACGGACGATACGGTGGTGTTCACGGTGCGCCTCAGCCGCGCGTCCGCGGGCTCGGTGTTCGTGGACTACGAGACGGCGGACGGGGCCGGCACGTGGGCCGGGACGGCGCCGGCGCGGGCGGGGGCGGACTACACGGCCGTCTCGGGCACGCTCATCTTCGGGCCGGGCCAGACCTTCGGGACCGTGCGGGTTCCCATCCTCGACGACTCGATCGACGAGGGGACGGAGCACTTCCTGCTGCGGTTCTCGAACCCGGTCGGGGCGACGCTCGCGGCCGGGCACCGCGAGAGGCAGGGCCTGATCCGCAACTCGGACCCGCTGCAGGCGATGTGGCTGGCGCGCTTCGGGCGCATGGTGGCCTCGGACGCGGTCGCGTCGGTGACGGCGCGGCTGGAGACGCCGCGCGGCGCCGGCTCGCACCTGACGCTCATGGGGCAGCGGCTCGACCTCTCGGGCATGGAGGACGGCCGGGCACTCACCGACGCCATGACGGGACTCGCGCGGGCGTTCGGCGGGCGCCGGGCGCCGGCGGCCGCCCCGCAGTCGTCCGACGACGACCCGTTCGCCCGCCACCGCCTGTCCAGCGGCTGGAACGGCCCCGCCACCGGCGCACGCCGGGTGACGGGGCGCGAACTGCTGCTCGGGACGTCGTTCCGCATGGTGCTCGGCCAGGGCGCGGGGTCGCAGTGGACGGGCTGGGGCCAGGGGGCGTCGGTGTCGCGCTTCTCGGCCGCGGGGACGGGCCTCGGCCTGAGCGGCGAGTCGGCGACCGGGTCGATGGGCATGGACTGGGAGCGCGGCCGGCTGCTGCTGGGCTTCGCGATGACCCACAGCGTCGGCGAGGGCACGGCGCGCGATGCGGGCTGGCGCTACGCGCTGGGCAGCACGGCGACGCTGGCGGTGCCCTATGCGCGGCTCAGGCTCACCGAGCGGGTGTCAGTGTGGGGCCTCGCGGGCACGGGCTCGGGCCGCCTCAGCCTCGACATCGACGGCGCGGTGCCGCAGCGCTACCGCACGGACCTGTCGATGACGCTCGCGGCGGCGGGGGTGCGCGGCGACCTGCTGACGCCCGCGCAAGCCGGCGGCTTCGCGCTGGCGCTCAAGGCCGACGCCTTCTGGGTGCGCGCGGAGTCCGACCGGGTAACCACGTCGGAGTTCGGGAGCCTCGCGGCCGCGCGGGGCGAGTCGGGCCGGGTGCGCGCGGTGCTCGACGGCTCGCGCAGGTTCGCGCTCGCGGGCGGCGCGGCGCTGACGCCGTCGGTCGAACTCGGGGTGCGCCACGATTCGGGCGACGCGGAGACCGGGACGGGCCTGGAGGTCGGGGCCGGCCTCGGCTACGCCGACCCGTCGCGGGGCCTGGACATGGCGCTGAAGGTGCACGGCCTGGCGGTGCATGCCGAGCGCGGCTACGACGAATGGGGCGTGTCGGGATCGCTGAGGCTGGTGCCGGGCGGCGCGGGCCGCGGCCTGTCGATGTCGCTCACGCCGTCCTGGGGCGTGGACCCGTCCGGCTCGCAGCGGCTGTGGGCGCTGCCCGCGTCGTCGGGGCTGGCGGCGCAGGCGAACGGCGCGGCGGAGCCGTCGAGCCGGTTCGACGCCGAGGTCGGCTACGGCCTGGCGCTGTTCGGCGGCGGCTTCACGGGCACGCCCAATGTCGGCTTCGGGCTGTCGGAGACGGCGCGGGAGTACCGCATGGGCTGGCGTCTGACCTCGGCGGTCGAGGGCGACCCCGGCTTCGAGGTCAATCTCGACGCGATCCGCCGCGAGGCGGCCAACGACAACGGCGAGGCCGAGCACGGCGTGATGCTGCGCAGCCTGATCCGCTGGTGAGGGGCGGATCGGAATCCCCCGGATCGGGTCCGGGGCGGGCTGGGGCAGGCGCCGGGACGGCGGTGCGGCGGTTCGCGGCGGCTGGCAGCGTTCGCGCGAACTGGCGCGGCTGACGGGCACCGGACCGGGGATGCGCTCGGAAGACGGCGCGCGGGCCTGGCGGGTTCTCCGGCTCATCCCGGCCTACCGGCGGTCATGGCTCCGCCGCCGTCCGCAGCCGGGCCTGCCCGAGCGGGGGCCTTTCCCGGTCCGCCTCCAGACGCCGGCCGACCTGGCCGCGGCGCGCTTCGGTCTCCTGGCCTGGGAGGATCCCTTTGCAGAAGACGGGCCGGCCTCGCCCTTCTGGGCGGTGGCGCCGATGCTGCCGGCGGCGGCCGGACCGCAGGCGACGCCGCTCATCGGCGACGCGACGGCGCCCGGCCTGGCGGTCGCCGGGCTGCGGCTGACCGACGGCAGCCTGGTGCTCAAGCTGGAGAACGGCGGCGCGGCGGCGCAGTTCATCGTCGGGCCGGGCGGCGGCTTCGGCCGCTGCGACGGGGTGCTGGCCCAGCACGACCTGCTGGAGGAGTCCCGGGCGTTCACCGCCCGGCTGCGCGACGCCCGTGCGCTTGCGGTCGGGGAGCCCCCTCGGCGGGGCGGGGGTCGGGGGATGCGGAATTGTTGAAGGCGGTTGAGGGGCTGGCGGCCGGCAAGAAGCTGCCGCAGATCGCCCTCGACGTTTACGGCGCGGACCGGGTCGCGGACAGGGGGCTGGACTCCGACAGCGACCTGCGCGCCCGGGCGCGGCGCCTGGTGGCCAAGGCGAAGTTTCTGATGAAGGGCGGCTATCTCGATCTCGCGGCCGGGCAGCGCCCCCGCCTCTGAGTGCGGCGGGGCCCGGCCGCCGCCGACACCGGAACCAACCGTATCGCGGACGCCGCTCCGGCCTGCCGGCCGGTCCCGGTGCGTGCCTTCCCGCCCCTGGCGCGCCTCAGGGGCGGGATTTTCGAATCCGCCTCGTGCGCGGCGACGACTCCCGGCGCCATTTCCCGCCCCAGCCGTTCATGCCTGCGACGCCGCCTGTCGGCGAGCGGCGGCGCGGGTCGCCGTTTGCGGTGGACGGTCTCGCGAATCCGAAATCGTCCCTGCACGCGGCCCCGCTTCTCGTCTTCGATGACTGCGATCTCGACCCCGGAACGGTATCCGGGGCAGGACGCAGGAGCGGCGACCCCGGCTCCCGGCTCGAAGGCCGGGACAGGCCGGGGTCCGGAGCAGGAGGAGCGCGGGATGACCGAGCGGACCAAGTATCTCAACACGCGCGAGGCGGCGGCGCATCTGGACCTGTCGACCCGCACGCTCGACCGCTACCGGGTGTCGGGCGACGGGCCGGTGTTCCTGAAGTTCGGCGGCCGGGTGCGCTACCTGCGCGAGGACCTGGACGAGTGGGCGCACAGCCGGCGGCGCAGGTCGACCTCGGACGACGGCACGGGGGAGCGTCCCGCGCTCGCCGGGGCGGCCCGATGAGGGTGCCGGACGTGGACCGGTCGTCCGGGGCGCTGCGCGCGGCCGCCGCGGCCGGCCTCGCCGTTGCGGCGGTGCTGGCCGGGACCGACGCCGCGCTGGCGACCACCGACACCACCTTCGGCACGCCGCTGACCACGGTCGAGAACATCGTCGGCGGCACCGGCGGCCAGCTCGCTGCGGCGCTCGCCGTGGGCGCCGCCCTAGTCGGCTCGGTATTGCGCTTCAACGCCATGCAGCTGATGGGCGCCGTCGGCGTCGGCATCGCGGCGGGCGCCGGCACCGGCATCGTCACCGGCCTGGTCGGCACCGCGATAATCTGAGGGCGATCGTCCGATGAACGACACGGCCCGCCACACCATCCCGCGCCGGCTCGACGACCCGGAGCGCTGGCTGTTCTGGACCGTCGACGAGGCGGCCGCGCTGATGGGCCCCGCCCTGCTCGGCCTGGCGGCCAACCAGTTCGTGCCGGGGCTCATCGCCGGCGTCGGCGGCTGGCTTCTGCTGCGCCGGGTCAAGCGCGGCGGCGGGGCCAACATCGCGCGCTACGCCCTCTACTGGTTCCTGCCGGACTTCGTGCTGCGTCTCAAGGCGACGCCACCGAGTCATCTGCGCCGGTATGCCGGCTGATGCGGCGCGGCGACATGGATACCGCCTTGCGCCGGGTGCGGGACATCAGGCTCGCGCTCGGGCTGCTGCTGGCGCTGTCGATGACGGCCAACCTGGCGCTCACCCTGAGCTTCGCCGGGCGCGAGACGGTGACCGTGCTGGTGCCGGCGGTTTCGGGGCCATCCTGGGAGGTCGGCGGCGGCGGGGTCGGCATCGACCGGGCCGGGGCGCGGTATCTCGAAGACATGGCGCGCACGGTGGCGGTGACGCTGCTCACGCTGACTCCGGAGAATGCGGCCCATGTTCGCCGCGCGGCGGCCCGGATGAGTCATGCCTCGGCGCGGGGCGCGATCGGCGCCTGGGTCGAGGCCGAGGCCGCCCGCATGGCCGGGCGCGACCTGGCGAGCGCCTTCTACCCCTCCGGGATCGCGGCCGACCCCGCGCGGCTCGCGGTCGAGATCGCGGGCGAGCTCGTGACCTGGATCGGCCGCGAGGAGGCTTCGCGCGAGAACCGGCGCTACCGGCTCGTGTTCCGCATCGACGCCGGTCGGATCGGGCTGCTGCGCTTCGAACAGTTGGAGAGTGGATAATGACGATGATCGGTGCGCGCCCGCGCGCGGCGCTGCTTGCCCTGCACATTCTGGTGATCGGTGCGCTCTTGGCGCCGGCGCCCGCGCTGGCGATGCAGATCCTTGACGCGGCCGACCATGCCGAGCTCGCCGCCGAAATTTCCGCAACCGGCATCAACCGCATTGCGCTCGCCGGCGACCGGATCGCGAAGGTGGTGCGTTCGCCGGGCGGCTATGCGGTCGAGCACGACGCCGCCTCGGGCGACCTCTATCTCAGGCCGGTTGTGGCGGAGGCTGCGGAGCACGATCCAGTCACGCTGTTCGTCGGCACCGAGAAGGGCTTCACCTACCGGCTGACGCTCACCCCGTCGGACCGCGACTCGGCGCAGATCCTGATCCGCAACGCCGGGGCTCTGCCGGGCACCGGTGTCGCCGATCCGGTTGCCGGCGGGCCGCACGTCGCGGCGCTGGTGCGGCTGGTGCGCGCCGTCGCCCGCCGCGATCTGCTGCCGGGCTACGCCGTCCATGCCGGCGGGGCAGCGTTGCAGCCCGGACTGACGCTCATCGAGACCTGGCGGGGTCCGCGCCTTGCGGCGCTCGTCTTCGAGGCCGCGCGTCCGGCATCCCCCGGATCGCGGTCCGGGGCAGGCGGGGATGCGGAAGGCATAGCGGGCCTCGCCGGGACCATCGGGAGCCTGCCGGGCGTCGGTCCCGTCGCCGCGCTCTGGCTGGCGCCGTCGGCCACCGGCCCCTCGGGCGGGCGGCTGGTCGTGGCGGTAACCGAGGCCCACGGAGATACGCGATGAGCGCCCGCGCCGATACGAGCGATCCCAGCGCGGTGCGCCAGCGCCAGCTGCTGCTGTTCTCGGTGATAGCGGCAGTCGCGCTGGTCGCGGTCGCGGCCTGGCTCGGCATGGGCGGGAGCAAGACCGAGGCGCCGCAGGGCGGCATCGACGCCGGGATTGTGGATCCGGACGCCGCCGAGATGGTCTGGACGCGGCGCTCGGAGGCGCGGCTCAAGAAGGTCGAGGGCGCGCTGAAGCGGATGGAACAGGAGGCGGGCCGGCTGCGCACCGAGAACGAGGGGCTCCGGACCAGGCTGGAGGGGCAGACGGCCGACGGGCTCCGGACCATCGACGCGCAGAAGGCGAGGATCGACGAGCTGGAGCGGCGGCTTCAGCCGGTCGGACCGGGCGCCGCGCCGGGCAACGCGCCCGCGGGCGATCCCTGGTTCCGGGGCCGGGCGCCGGCATCGCCGGGCGGCGATCGGCAGCAACCGGCCGCGCCGGCGACACGGCCCATGATCGAGACCTTCGAACTCAAGGGCGGGCCGCAATCCTCCCTGTCGGACGCTCGCTCCGGGCCCGAGCTGGTTGCCGATGCCGTGGCGAAGCCGGTGTCGGTGTGGCTGCCCGCGGGCGCCCATGCCGAGGCCGTCGTGCTGGCCGGGGTCGACGCCTCGGCCGGGATCTCGTCCCAGGGCGATCCCCGCCCGGTGCTCTTGCGCATTACCGGCCCGGCCTGGACCGCCGCCGAAGACGGGACCGCCCTGCAGGTCGACGTCGACGGCTGCACCGTCACCGGTGCGGCCCACGGCGATCTCTCTTCCGAGAAGGTCTATGTCCGCTTCCGCACCATGACCTGCGCCGGACCGGAGGCCGGCACCGTGATCGAGACCGACGTCGCGGGCTTCGTCGCCGGTTCCGGCAAGACCGGGGTGCGCGGCCCCGTGGTGAGCCGCGAGGGCGCGCTGGTCGAGAAGGCCTTTCTCGCCGGGCTGGTCTCGGGCGCCGGCCAGGCCGTCAGCCAGGCGTTCCAGCCGCAGGCGGTGGCGACGGGAGGCGGCGCGGCGGTCGCCAACACCGCACTCGGCGATATCGGGCGCGCGGGGCTCGGCGCAGGCGCGTCCACGGCCGGGCAGAAGGTCGCGGACTACATGATCCGCCGCGCCGAGCAGTACCAGCCGGTGATCCAGCTCCAGGCCGGGACGAAGGTGACGCTGGTGTTCCTCGAGGGCGCCCGCATCGACAGCCGCGCGCCGATCCAGACCGCTCGCAAAGGACAATGACATGAAACACGCCATGAATCCCTCTCCGCGCCGGGGCGCGCTCCTGGCTGCCGCGATCACGGCGCTCCTGCTGGCCGGCTGCTCGTCGGGCAATGTCGGCGAGAGCTGGCAGTGCCCGCTGGCGGACGCCGGGACCTGCGACAGCGTCGCGGCCGCCGATCCGGCAGTGCCGGATACGAGCGAGCCCCGAAGCGCGGTTCTCACCGACCCGCTCTGGCGGGTGCAAGACACCCGGCTGCCGAATCCCGCGGTCGAGGCGCCCTGCGACGCCGCCTGCGATGGCGGGTTCGATCCCTTCGCCTGGCTCGCGCGGCTGTTCGGTTACGACACCGCCGATCGGGAGAAGGCCGCGTCCGGCCCGGTCCGGCTCCTGCCGCCCGAAGCTCCGACCCCCGCCGCCCTCCCGGCCGAACCGGACGCGCGCGAACTGCACGCGGGCGCCGAAGATCCGGACGCCGCCGATCTCCGCACCGACGAGGTCGTGGCGCGGATCTGGATCGCGCCCTTCGTCGACGCCGGCGGTGTCTATCGCGAGGCCTCCTGGGTGCGGATCGTGCTGGAGCCGGCCGGGTGGAGGCTCGGGCGGTGAAGCGGCTGCTGGAGCTGTTCGAGGGGCCGGAGGCGCCCGGCCCCTGGTCGCCGCCGGAGATGCCGGCGGCGCTGCACGCGCTGCTGCCCTGGCGGGCCTTCGACGAATCGAGCGAGCTCTACGTCAACGCGGCCAGCACGGGATTCGTCGTCGAGCTGCCGCCCTTCGCGGGGATCGACGGAGAGACCTTGGGCGCGATGGCGGGGACGCTCGCCGACGCCGCGCCGGAGCGCTGCACGGTGCAGGTGATCCACTGGGCGAGCCCGCGCTTTGGGGCTGCGTCGCGTGCCTGGGCCGAACCCCGGATCGGGGGAGCCGGCCCCGGCTCGGAGTCCGGGGCAGGCGGGGCGCTGGCCCGGATGGGTTCGCGACGCCGCGACCTGCTCGCGCCCGGCGGCTGGCGCCGGCTGCTCGCGGGCGGGCCGCCCTTCACGCTGTCGGACTACCGGGTATTCGTCACCGCCTGCCTCACGGCCCTGCCCGGCCCGGCCGCGGAGACCGCGCTCGGCGCCTTCCGCCGCGCGCTGGAGGGCACGCTGGCGTCCGCCGGGGCGCAGACCCGCCGCCTGGAGCCGGACGCGCTCTTGTCATTGGCAGTTGAGCTGGTCGCGCCGGACATCGGCGGATACCGCGACGGCGGGAGCGAACGACCGGCCCGGCGCTGGGCGCCGCGCGATCCGCTGCACGAACAGTGCATCGCGCCCGGCCGGGCGCTGACCGTCCATCCGACCGGCCTCACCTTCCATCACCCGGACGGGGGCGATATTGCCGTCCGCATTCTATCCGCCATCGCCTTCCCGGAGGTGTGGCCGGGCTGGCGCGGCAACGCGTTGATCGGCGATTTCCACCGCGACTTCCTGCAACCGGGCTGTCCCGTCCTGACCTGCCTCACCGTCATGACGGGGGACGAGGCGGCGGGCGAGAAGGCGTTTCTCAAGTCCGCCCGCGCGACCCAGCAGGCCGGCACCGGGATTGCACGGTACTTGCCCGGCCTGCCCGAGAAGGCGCGCGACTGGCAGGCGGTCACCGAGCGGATCAAGGACGGCGAGAAGCTGGTCCGCGCCTGCTACATGGCCGCGGTCTACGCGCCGCTCGACGCCCTCGACGAGGCGGAGCAGGCGGTCCGGGCGATCTACCACGGCCAGGGCTGGCGGGTGAACGCCGAGCGCTACATGCAGCTCCCGTCCTGGCTGGCGTGCCTGCCGATGGCGTCCGCCGGCGGTCTTGATGCCGACCTCGAACGCATGGGCCGGATGAAGACCCTGCTCACGTCGTCCGCGGTCAACCTCGCGCCGCTGCACGGCGAGTGGCGGGGACAGCCCGCCAATCCGGACAATCCGCCCGCCCTCTTCCTGATCGGACGAAGGGGCCAGCCGGCCTGCTGGTCGCCGTTTGCGAACGAGGCGGGGAACTACAACGTCGCCGTCACCGGCAAGTCGGGCTCCGGCAAGTCGGTGCTGATGCAGGAGCTGGTCACCGGGCTGATCGGCGCCGGCGGCGAGGCGGTGGTGATCGACGACGGGCGCTCGTTCCAGCACACCGCCGAAGCCCTGGGCGGCGCGTTCATCGCCTTCGGCAAGGACCCGGCCTGCCTCAACCCCTTCGCCATGATCGACTCAGGCACCGCCGAACATGACGGCGACTACCGCGAGGAGTGTTTCGCCATGCTGGCGGGCGTCATCGGGCGCATGGCCAGGCGAAGGGGGAGCATCGACGACATCGAAGCGGCGCTGATCGCCGAGGCCATCGCGGCGGCCTGGGATGAGGCCGGCAACGACGCCGATCTCGGCACGGTCCGGAAGAACCTCGAAGGCCGCGACGACCGCCGGGCGAAGGACATGGCGACGGCGCTCGGCCCCTGGTGTCCGGGCGGAGCGATGGGCCGGCTGTTCGCCGGATCGAACGTGCCCGACCTGGAGAACGCCATGACGGTGTTCGAGCTCGCCGAGCTCAAGGGAAGAGGCGACGTCCAGGCGGTGGTGCTGATGCTCGTCGTCTTCCTCTCGACCCAGCGCATGTATCACGGGCCGCGAACGCGGGCGAAGGCCATCGTCATCGACGAGGCTTGGGACCTGCTCTCGGGCGAGGACAGCCGGGCGTTCCTCGAAGGCGCAGCACGCCGCGCCCGCAAATACCGCGGCGCCCTCGTTACCGGCACGCAGTCGGTCAACGACTATTACGCCAACCCCGCCGCGCGGGCGGCCTGGGAGAACTCGGACTGGGTGATCTTCCTCGCCCAGAAGGACGAGTCGGTCGAGCTGCTCAAGTCCGAGAAGCGCATCCATTGCGATCCGGGCATGGAGCGCGCGCTCAAGAGCCTGACCACCGCCGACGGGCGCTACGCCGAGCTGGTGCTGCACGGCCCGGACGGCTGGCGGGTGGCTCGCCTCGTGCTCGATGCCTGGTCGGTGTCGCTGTTCTCCTCGCGCGGTCCCGCCTTCGTGGCGGTCGAGAACCTGAAGGCGCAGGGGCTCACCACCGTCGAGGCCATCGACCGGCTCGCAGGGGACGCCGTCCCCACCGCTGCCGGACATTCCGAAACGACAGAATTGGAGGAAACCGCATGACTGCGAAGCGAAGCCGGACGGGTTCTCAAATTCCGCTCAACTGGCCGGACGATCCGGAGACCGTGACAGCCGCCGACATCGACTTCGAGGCGCTGGCCCATGTGCTCGCCAACACCTGCCGCCGGGGCGGCTGCACCCGGCAGTATCACTCGATCGCCGCCCACGCGGTAATCGTCAGCGAGGGGGTCGCGGCGCTCGACGGGCTGGGCGAGGAGGACCGGCGGCGGCTGGCGCTGCACGCGCTCGTCGCCGATGCGCCGTCGGCCTGGCTCAGGGGACGGCTGCCCGACTCCCAGCGCGCGGCCGAACGGACGGGGCGTCTCGCCACGGGAATCGCACAGGCCGTGCGCGAGGCCGCCGGACTGGACGCGGTACCGGAGGAAGAGCCGGCGGAATTGCTGCGGTTCGTAACAAGGATGGCGGTGGCGGCCGAGCGGCGCGACCTGCTGGAGCCCGGATCGGGGTCCGGGCCAGGCTCTACGGGCGTCGCCTTCCCGCCGCTTAAACGACGCATCCGCTCGATCCCGCCGGACAAGGCCGCCGAGATCTGGCTTGCCCGTTTTCGGGCGCTCGCCGGGTCGGAGACGGAGCGGCGCAAGCCGGCCGCCGCGGAAGCCGGGGAAGGCTGACATGGATCGGATCCACGATCGCGTCAGGGACGGGCGGTCGAGCTGGCCGGTGATGGTGTCGGCGGTGCTGCTGTCGGGCGCCGTGGCGGCGGCGGTCGCCGCGGCCATGCTGCGGCTTGTCGCGCCCGAGGCTGCGCCGATCGCCAGCGTGCGGCTCGGCGAGATGACCGCGGCATACACGACCCGCGCGGCCGCCGAGGGCCGGACGGCGGAGGACGTGCGGGCCTGGGGCGAGGCGCTGGAAACCGCGCTCGACCGGGTATCCCGGCGTCACGGGCTCGTGCTGCTGCCCGCGCGGGCGGTGGCGGCCGGGGCGCCCGACCTGACCTGGCTCGTCGAGGCGGTGCTTGAGGAGCAGCTCGCGCGCGGCCGGCGGGAGGGAAGCGGCGCGCCGGCGGGAGACGGACGGTGACCGCGCAGCGTCCGATATTCGTTTTGAAGACGGCGCCGACGCGCCGCCGCAATGTCGGCCTCGCCGTCATGGTGCTGCTGGCGGCGCTCTGGCTCGGGGCAGCCTCGCAGGTGCATGTCAATGCGAGCTGGTCGGACGGGGCCTGGGGCTACGCCGCCTTCCCGCTGTTCGGCGAGAACCCGAAGCCCGGCGACCGGGTGCTGTTCGAGCCGCCCGAGACCGTGGAGTCCCGGGTTCCCTACCTGAAGACGGTGCGCGGCGTGCCGGGCATGCGCATCGAAGTCGGAAAAGACAGAACGGTCTTTCTGGATGGTGTTCCCGCCGGTCGGGCCAAGACTCATGCCCTCGACGGGCGGCCGCTCCGGGCCGTCGCGCCCGGGATCATACCGCCTGGGTATTTCTACCTGCACGCAGGTCACGTCGACAGCCACGACAGCCGCTACGCCGAGATCGGCCTCGTGCCGCGCGGGCGCATCCTCGGCCGGGCCGTCGCGATGCCGGACGTGCCCTGGCTCGGCCTGGAGGGGCCGCTGGTCGGGCCGGAGGGCGCCGCCGGGGCCGGCCGGGCGACGATCCTGCCATACCCGCTGGACGACGGCACGGCGGCGCCGGCAGCGGAGATGCCGCGATAATGCGCCCCGCCGCCCTGTTGCTCGCCGCGACACTGGCCGCGCCGCAGGCCGCAGGCATTCCGTCCGCCGCATCCGCGAAGGACCTCGGTGTGCGCGGCGCCACATGGCCGGTTGGGGAGCCCGACCTGCTCGAAGCGATCGAGGCGCGATTGCTGGAGATGCAGCGCACCGGGGAGATGGCGCGCCTGGAACAGGAGGCCCGGGCCAATGCCCGGCGGAAGCTGGAAGAACCGGAGCCGGTTCCGGGAATCGCTCCCGCGCAGGAGCGGCGCAGCCGCCTGTTCGATCCCGCGATTACGGTCGCGCGGGACATCCGATCGGCCGACGGCGCGCTGATCGCCGCCGCCGGCACGCGGGTCAATCCGCTGGAGCGGTTCACGCTCGCCCGCGACCTGCTGTTCGTCGACGGCCGGAGCGCGGCCGAGATCGCCTGGGCGCTCGCCCATGAAGACGAAAGCGGGCGGCCCGCGAAGATCGTGCTGCTCGCCGGGCGGCCGCTCGACCTGATGCGGCGGCACCGCCGGCCCTTCTTCTTCGACCAGGGCGGCCGCCTCGCCGCCCGCTTCGGTCTTCGTCTCACGCCCGTGCTGGTCGAGCAGGCCGGAACCCGGCTGCGCATCACCGAAATCCCGGTCGAGGGCCTGCCCCGGACTGGATCCGGGGACCGGGACGATCCCGGATCGATGTCCGGCCTGCCCCGGACCCCGATGCGGGGGACAAGCCCCCAACAGGAGGACTGAACGATGCTGAACATGAACAGGGCGACCTTGCTGGGCCATGCCGGCCGCGATCCCGAGCTGCGCGATCTCGGCAACGGCGGGCGGGCGGCGGTGTTCACGCTCGCCACCACCGAGAAATGGACCGACCGGGAAGGAAGGCCCGCCGAGGCGACGGAGTGGCACCGGGTGGTGGTCTACGGCCCGTCGGTGAAGGCGGTCGGGACCATGCTGAGGAAAGGCGACCGGGTGATGGTCGAGGGCCGCATCGCCACGCGCGCCTTCCGCGACGAGAAGGGCAACGACCGGGCGATCACCGAGATCGTCGTCGCCCGGCGGCAGGACATGGTGAACATCCTCTCGGGGCGGCGGCAGGAGCCCTCGGCCGAGCCCGAAACCGGGGCCGGTAGCGGCGCTGCGGATTGCGACCCCGCTTCGGGGTCCCCCCGATCGGGGTCCGGGGCAGGCGGGGCAGGAGCATGAGCCGCCGCCTCGTCCTCCCGGCCGCGCTGGCCCTCGCGGCCCTGCTGTGGTCCGGCGCGGCCTCCGCACAGTCCTGCACCGGGCGCTTCGTCAACCCGATCTCGGACGTCTGCTGGGAGTGCCTGCTGCCGATCTCGATCGGGCCGATATCGCTCGGCGGCGCTTCGGGCGCGCCGGACACCCCCAACCCGTCCTCGCCGATCTGCCTGTGCGGCTCGCCCATTCCCCGGATCGGCCTCTCGCTCGGGGTCTGGGAGCCGGCCCGGCTGATGGATGTTTCCCGGACGCCCTGGTGCTTCCCCAACCTGGGCGGGCTCACCATCGATCCCGGCCTGCACGCCGCGCGGGGCCGAACCGGCTCTTCGGGCGGCGACGGCGCCCAGGGTTCGGTCTGGCACGCGCACTATTACATGTACCCGCTGCTGTCCTGGATCGGCGTGCTGCTCGATCTGGGCTGCCTGGAGGGCGGCGGTCTCGACATCGCCTGGACCTCGGAGTTGGACCCGGCCTGGCTCGACGACGAGCTGACCTTCCTGCTCAACCCGGAAGCGGCCCTGTTCGCCAATCTGCCGGCGCAGGCGGCCTGCGCGGCCGACTGCGCCGCGGCCTCGGCCGGCCTGCCCCTCGATGCCATGTTCTGGTGCGCCGGCTGCCAGGGCGGGATGTATCCGCTCACCGGCAACGTCGCCGCCCATGTCGGCGGCGTTCAGGCCTCGCTACTGGCGTCCCAGCGCCTGCTCTACCGGCTGCACCGGGCCGGCCTTGCCTGGGGCACCTCCGGCTCGGGCGCGCTCTGCGGGCGCTACCCGATGCCGGTCATGAAGAAGTCGCAGTACCGCTGGCAGATGACCCAGCCGGTGCCGGCAACCTCGCCGCTTACCGGCTGCAACCCGACCGGGCGCTCCTCTGTCTTGTGGGAAGCGCTGCGCGAACTGCCGGTCTCAGGCGAGAATTTCGGGTTCCTGCTGTGGAAAAAACGCAACTGCTGCCTCCTGTGAACCCGTTGAAAAACAACGAGAATTTACACTTCTAGGATAACCCGATGCGCAGTTTCTGGCAAGCCCCGACAGTCCTGTTCCTGACCGCCATGGTGCTGGCGGCGGGCTGGTTCGGCGCTGTCCGCGCGGAGGAACAACGCGCCCCGAATCCCGACACGGACGTAACCGGGCTGGTCGAAGAGGTGCTGCGCAAAGCGGGCAGCGACGATCTCGGCGAGTGGAGCCGCTCGATCCTCGACCGCGCCCTGAAACGGGCCGGCGAAGCCGCGCAGCAGACCGTGCCCGGCCGGTACGGGGAGACCTCGCCGCTCCCGGCCGAACGCCATGCCGGTAAACTCTCCAGCCCGCGTTCCGGTAGTGCGGAAGTGCTCATCTTCACCAGCCTGTCGGTGCCGGCGGCGAGCTGGCGCCAATGGGCGCATGAGGCAGCAAGCATCGGAGTTCCGCTGGTGCTGCGCGGCGTCGGCGAAGGGGGACTGCCCGCGACCGCCAAGCGGATCGGCGCCCGCCTCGGCGGCGCGGAGGCCGGCGTCGCCGTCGACCCGCGCCTGTTCCGCCTGTTCGGCGTGACCCGCGTCCCCGCGGTGGTGGTCGTGCCCGGCGGCGTGCCGCCCTGCCGGAGCCGGGGCTGCATGAACGACCCGGCGCCGCCCCATGACCGCGTGACCGGCAACATCGGCCTCGCGGCCGCGCTGGAGGCCGTTGCCGGAGAAGGAGAAGTCGCGCGAGCGGTGGCCCGGCGACATCTGCAACGCCTGAACGGGGAGGATCGGCCATGACGGAAGCATCGGAGTTCCCCCGCGACCGCATCGAGGTCGCGCTGGACCGCGGGACCCGGATCCTGCGGTTGCTGACCTGGACCGCGATGTTCGCGCTCGTGTGCCTGATGCTGTGGTTGGTATTGGGCATGGTGGCGAAAGCGGAGCCGGGTTCGGAGAACCCGAAGGCCGCCGCCCGCGCCATCGGCAATGCGGGCAATGCGGCGGCGCGCGCGATCGTACGGGATTCCTCCAATGCGGCGGACGTGCCGGGCTATGCCGGCACGAACCTGCCGGAGCGAAATATCGGTGCGAGCCGCCTCCAGGGCGAGGGGCGGGCGCGGCTTGCCGACCCGGACGATCCGGGCGGCGCAGCCGGCCGGGCGGTGGTCCGGGGCACGACGAGCCGGCCCGCCGCGAACGTGCCGGCAGGCGATCCGATGGTGCGGCGCTCGGAGACCGTCGCGGCCGCGCCGCAGTCGTCCGTTCACCGCGCGGACGGAATCGCCTCGGGCGGGTCCACGGCCTGCGGCGCGGACCTCCGGGATGCGGAGGCCGGCGGGTCCTGCGGGTCCGTTCGCTACTGCGTGGGCGCCGGCTGCGAGACCGTGCGCCCCGAGGCCAACACCGGCTTCGTCGACGCGACGACCCGGCTCAACATGGCGCTGGAACTGGGCGGCGACGAGTTCGACCGCCGGGACATGCGCTTCTTCAAGGGCAAGCGCCGCCGCTGCCACGTCCATTTCGGGGGGCTGGCGAACTGCTGCAAGAACTCCGGGCTGCTGGTCGGGTTGGCCAACTGCTCGGCCTCGGAGCGCGCGCTCGCCAGGGAGCGCAACGCCGGCAACACCCACTATCTCGGCCGGCACTGCTCGAAGAAGACCCTGTTCGGCATCTGCATCCGCCGCTCGCGCGCCTGGTGCGTCTTCGGCTCGAAGCTCGGGCGCATCTTGCAGCAGCAGGGCCGGCGCCAGCTCGGCATCGGCTGGTCGAGCTGCCGGGGGCTTACGGTCGCCGAGATCGAGGGCATCGACTTCGCGCAGCTCGACCTTTCCGAGTTCACCGAGAACCTGATGGACGGCGGGAAAGAGCCGTCGGTGTCGCTGCCCGACGCGGGCGATGCCGCCACGGCAATGCGCACGCGCATCCGCGACTTCTACCGCCGGGGGCAGTGATGGCGCGCGCCGTCCTGTGCGCCCTGAAACGGGCCCTTGCCGCAATCGGTGTGTGGGCGGTGCTGGCAACGCCGACGCTTGCCGCCGAGTGGCGATCGTGGTGCGGGCCGGATCCCGGATCGGGGGAGCCTGCCCCCCGGATCGATGTCCGGGGCAAGCGGCCCTCCGAGCCGGGGGGACAGGCTCCGACTTCCGGCCCGTCGCTCGGCTGGCACTTCTACTGCGACCGGCGGGAAGCGGAGTCGCATGAGCGGCAACCGGCGCCCGTGCCGCCGTCCTCTCCCGATACCACGCAATCCGCAATGGAGCGCATCGAGGCGATGCGCAAGGCGCTGCAGGAAGCCCGCGCGGCGGCGATCCTCGATCCGACCCCGGCCAACGTCACCGCCTATCTGCGCCTCCAGCAGGAGACGCTGCAACGGGCGGCGGCGTTCTCCGACGCCTTCCGGCGCACCGTGTGGGCGACGCCGGAACTCGACTATACGCTCCGCCGCCCGGTGGGCGCGCTCGCCAAGCAGGTCTGGTCCGACGAACGGCGGCAGGCTCGCGACGCCGCGCTTGCCCGGCTCGGTGAGCGCTACGGACTGATCTATCTCGGCCATGCCGGCTGCGCGGGCTGCAAGGTGTTCGGACCGCTGCTGCGCGCGTTCGCGCAACGCCACCGTCTCGACGTGCTGGCCGTCTCGCTCAGCGGCGAGGCGCTGGAGGGCTGGCCCGAAGCGGTCGCAGACAACGGGCGGGCCGCCCGGCTCGGCCTCGGCAACGCCCCGGTCCCGGCGCTGGTGCTGTTCGACACGAAGACCAAGCGGGTCGTGCCGGTGGGCTTCGGCGTGATGGCCGAGGACCAGATGGCCGAGCGGATCTACGCGCTGACCGCCCTGGAGCCCGGACATGATTACTGAGTGGAAGAAGATTGCGGTTGCGGCCGTGTCCGCCCTCCTGCTGTCGACCTCTCCCGTCCATGCCGACGTGCTCTCGGAGATGAACCGCTTCTGGCAGGGCGCGGCGGTCAACACCACCGGCCCGACCGCGTTCCAGGGCCAGGCCTCCGGCCACTGGACGCTCGGCAACCTCTACCTCCGCTCGCCGGTGCGCTCGGAGCAGATCGCCACGGTGAGCCTGCCCTCCTTCCGGGCCGGCTGCGGCGGCATCGACGCCTTCGCCGGGGCCTTCTCCTTCATCAACTCGGATCAGCTGATCGCCTTCGGGCGCGCGGTGGCGCAGAACGCGGCGGGCTTCGCCTTCGAGCTGGCGCTGGAGACCATCTCGCCGGTGATCGCCGAGACCATGGCGAAGCTCCGCGCCCTGGCGCAGTGGGTGAACGGGCAGAACCTGAACTCCTGCGAGACCGCCCAGGCGCTGGTCGGCGCGCTCTGGTCGAAGAACGACCGGGCCTCGTCCGCCATCTGCGCGGCGATCGGCACCGGCCAGGGCATCTTCTCCGACTATGCCGCCGCGAAGCACGGCTGCGGCGCCGACGGCAGGCGAAACTCCACCCTCGCCAGCGCCTCCGGCGCCATGGCCGACCAGGTGCCGGTCAACGTCAACTATGCCTGGAAGGCGATCCGGGCGTCGTCGTTCCTGTCCGGCGATACCCAGCTTGCCGAGTTCGCCATGGCGGTGACCGGCACGCTGATCGTCACCGCGCCAACCTCGGACGCCGACAGCTCGGGTCGGCGCTCTCGGCGGCTTCGGTTCGAAGGTCGGCGCATCGTCACGGGACAGGGTGCTCGATCCGGCTTCCGGCGGGGATTGCCCAGTCCGCGACCGGGATTCAAGGCTGGCGGTTGATTTCGGCCTCGACAGTCGCAATGGCGGCCATCAGCGCGTCGAATGCCGGGGCGTCGTCGCCGACGATGCGGGCACTGCGCATGGCGTCGTAGTCCGATTGCAGGGCCGGCCGCTGGTCGTCGTCGGGGAGGAGGCGCAGGCGGCCGTCGAGACAATGATCGTAGTTGGCGTTGCCGGCATGGAAGAAGATCTTCTTGTGCCGGACGACATCGGCGAGGAGTTCGCGGTCGGCGAGCGCGGCCCGGCCGACATCGTGGGTGGCGAGACACGCCAGATCGAACCAGTGACGGGAGAGCCGCTCCGGCCTGTTCGCAAGCTGGCGGCGGTGGCATGCGACATGGATGAGCGTCGCCTTCTCCCAGAAGGTGCGGGCCGGAGAAAGGACGGTCACGGTCGCGGCGGGAAAGTCGAGGTCCGAGACCAGGGCGGCGATGTCGGGTGCGATCGCGTGGCGCTCGTTCGGATCGATGACGTTGCGGCCGCCGAATTCCAGCAGAACCTCGCTGCTGACGTAGGTGTCCTGCGCTTCGACCGCGGAGGGATAGGCGAAGCGGACGGTCTCGCCGTCTTCGCCGACACGGATGTTGTAGCGGCCGTTGGGCGCCAGGCGCACGGCGGCGGCGTCGAGGGCGGGGGCTACGTCGTTGCGGACGTGGCTTGCGACGCGGTCCCTGAGGCGTTCGCCGAAACGCCTGGTCGCGGTACGGCTGACGCCCTCGGCGAAGGGGTCGAAGTCCTCGCCGAAGGCCCGGTAGTCGAGGGTGACGTCCACGTCCTCGGAGAAGCGGTCGATGACGCCGTAGACCTTGGAGAGCGAGGTGCCGCCCTTGAAGGCCATCGGATGGGGGTCGGGCATGGAGAACAGGGCCTGCAGGATCCAGCAGACCCAGATGTCCTTCTCCAGGACGACGGCGGACTGCCCGGCACTGGCGGCCGCGGTCCGGAGGATGTCGGCGCGCTCGCCGGCGCCGAGAGAGAGGAACGGCTCAGCCATGGGCCGGTTCCCGGGCGGCGCCGGCGAACGCTTTCGCCATCCAGGCCGGCATGTCGGCGGAGCGCAGCTTCTCGAACCCGGCCGGTCCCAGGGCGGCTGCGATCCTGGCGACCGTTTCCGGAGTTACGTTGTCCTTGCCGAGATACCACAGCGCGGAAATGGCGGCGCCGGCCGGCTCGCCCGCGAATTGCAGCCGGCGGCGGTTCGCGGTGTGGACCAGCCTGACGGCAGTGCCGGCGACCCGGATCGTGCGGGTCGAGCCGCTGGTATGGAACACGGGCGCGGTCGGCACCTGGGTGGTGAGCCTGAACCGCCTCGCGGCTTCGGCGCCGTGGATCTGGAGCGTCTCGCCGTTGTTGCGCGCGATGGTCTCGACGATCTCGCGGAGTTCGGGCATGACGGCGCCGACGAGCCGGCTGGTCCTTGGGCGAACGAAGACGCCCTGGGCGAGACGCCGGATTTCGCCCTCCGCGGCGAGGCGGGAAAGGGTGCGGTCGACGGCGCCGCGGGTGCCGTGCTGCAGGAAGCGGGCGCCTGTGAAGGGCCTGCCCCGGGGCAGTTTCCGTATGGCGGCTCGAACGGCTTTCGCGGTGGACATGGAGTAACCCTCCCTTGTCCAAAAATATAGCGATAGTTTGGACAGTTGCAAGGAGCGGAACCGGACCTCGGGCGCGGGTCAGTGCTCGGTGGGGTCTCCCGGCTCCGGCGACTCGGCGCGCATGGAGGCCTCAACCATGGCTTGCCAGGCCTCGCGGTCGTGTCCAAGACGCCTGTTGAGCTTGTCGCAAATGCTGAGGGCATCGTCCATCGTCAGCGCGACCAGCGCGGTGGGCACATGGCCTGCCATGCCCTCGATGACGATGCGGATCTGCTGCACGTCGGCCTCGACGTCGTAGGCCGGCGCAAAACAATAGTTCGGTTCGTCGGGCAGCGTCTGTGCAGTCATGGCGGTCTCCCTGGGCTGGGGCGGTATCGGCGGCAGCCCGGCCGGCCATACGTATACCGGCCGGGCGTCGGGTGGGCGATTGTCTGCGGGCTCAGGCGGCGAGCGGCCAGCGCTCCAGGATGCGCGCGACCGTGTCCGCATTGGGCGCGAATATCCGGGCGCGGAAGGACACGATTTCCACGGTGCAGCCCATGCGCCGCAGCGCCGGCAGGTCGGTGTCCGCCGGCCCCTCGATCTCGATGCGGTCCGCGCCCATCAGGCGGCGGCGCGCGAGCCGCCAGCCGTTGGCGAGCGCGAGCGCGTTGCCGCGTCCCATGACCGCCTCGAAGGCTTCCGCGCCCGTCATGGCAGGGCCGCCGTCGAGGCCGAAGTTCGCTCGGACCGCGCGCACCTGCTCGGCATCGAGCACTCTGCCGATGAGCGCCTCCCCGTCGTCGCTGGTAAGCCGACGCACACGCATGTTCTCGGCCGGCAGGCGGTCCCAGACCGGCAGCAGCAGGCCGGTTGCGAGCCAGAAGCGGGACTCGCGGTGCGAGGGCAGTTCGCCGATCTCGCGGTTCCAGAGCATGCGCCAGTGGCCCTCGTCGGTGCGCCCCCAGTTGGAGGCGGCGAACTCGGCCTGGGCCATGCGCTCGTGGGTGGCGGGTCGGACCAGTTGCACGCGTTCCTGCATGCCGCCGTCCTCGAGCATGCGCGACGGCGCCGGCAGCAGGACGGCGGCGCGCTGGGAACGGCTGTTGACGACCAGGCGTGGCTTGCCGTCCCGTCCGGGCTCGCGCACTCCGATCTCCAGCGCGGCCTCGGCATTGAGCGGCTCCAGCCTGTCGCTGCGCACGATCTCGACCAGCTCGGTCGCAGCGCCGGCGCCGGGATGTTCGTAGAGCGTCTCGCGCCCGGCGATGACGAGCGAGTCTGCGATCACGGTCTCGACCCCGACCTCGTAGCTGCCGGCCTCGATCGCCTGCTCGATGTTGGCGGCGATACGCGCCTCCAGCTCGGAGAAGAGCTGGTTCTGCTCGGCGATCGGCAGGGCTAACAGCCGGTTGAGGAACTTCGACATGGGCGGCAGGTCGTCCTTGAGCCCGCCCTCGTGGACGATCTTGAGGCCGGTCGAGTCCTGGAAGCGCTCGATGGTCCAGCCCTCGATGCTGCCGCGCCAGAGCGCGCTGTAGAACTGGCGCAGGGCTGCCTTCGCGTAGAGGCTCTCCAGGTTGTCGCTTTCGCGGAACAACGCCGCGTCGCTGCCGCCCATGGCGGTCTGGGAATCCCGCTGCCCGCGCGTAATGGCGCCGAGGGAGTCGAGCCTTCTGGCGATGGTGGCGATGAACCTCCGCTCGCCCTTCACGTCCGTGGTGACGGGCCGGAACAGCGGAGCCGAGGCCTGGTGCGTCCGGTTGGTCCGTCCCAGCCCCTGGATGGCCTGGTCGGCGCGCCAGCCGGGTTCGAGCAGGTAGTGGACGCGCCGCTCGGTGTTCCCGCAACTGAGATCGGCGTGATAGCTGCGCCCGGTGCCGCCCGCCATCGAAAACACCAGGATGCGCTTCTCGCCGTCCATGAAGGCGGCGGTCTCGGCGAGATTGGCCGAGGCCGGCCGGCTGCGCAGCGCCAGCCGCTCGCCCCTGGCGTCGGTGATCCGGAGCACACGCCGGGACCGGCCCGTGACCTCGGCCACCGCCTCGTGCCCGAACTGCTGCACGATCTGGTCGAGCGCCGTCGGCACCGGCGGCAGCGCCGCCAGCTTCTCGATCAGCGCGTCGCGCCGGTCCTCGGCCTCCTTGCAGATCACCGGATTGCCGTCGCCATGCCTGGCGGGCCGGCTGAGGAGATTGCCGCCGTCGTCGGTGAAGGGCTCCTGCAACTGCACCGGGAAGGCGTGCATCAGGTACGAGAGTATGCCGTCCCGGGGGGTGAGGTCGACGTTGAGGTCGTCCCACTCCGAGGCCGGGATTTCGGCGATGCGGCGTTCCATCAGCGCCTCGCCGGTCGAGACCAGCTGCACGACCGCTGACTTGCCGGCGTCAAGATCGGCTTCGACGGCACGGATCAGGCTGGGGCACTTCATGCCGGTCAGCAGATGGCCGAAGAAGCGCTGCTTGGTGCCCTCGAAGGCCGAGAGCGCGGCGGCCTTGGCGTTCCGGTTCAGCGTGTCCTCGCCCTGGACGATGCCGGTGGCCTTCAAGGCCTCCTCGATATTCTTGTGGATGATCTTGAAGGCGCCGGCATAGGCGTCGTAGATGCGGCGCTGCTCGGGCGTCAGCGGGTGTTCGAGGATGTCGACCTCGACCCCGTCATAGGTCAGGACACGCGCCTGGTAGAGGCCGAGCGCCTTGAGGTCGCGCGCCACGACCTCCATCGCGGCGACGCCGCCCGCCTCCATGGCGGCGACGAAGTCGGTGCGCTTTTCGAACGGCGTCTCGCCGGCGGCCCAGAGGCCAAGGCGCCCGGCATACGCCAGACCGGGGACTGTGGTGGCGCCGGTGGCCGAGACGTAGGCGATACGCGCGTCCGGCAATGCGTTCTGCAAGCGCAGCCCGGCGCGGCCCTGCTGCGACGGCTTGACCTCGCCGCGCTCGGACTTCGATCCCGCGGCATTCGCCATCGCGTGCGCCTCGTCGAACACGATCACGCCGTCGAAGCCGTGGCGGTCCTCCTCGTCGAGCGACCCCGCGAGCCATTCGACGATCTGCTCCAGCCGGGAGGGCTTCCCCTGCCGGGACGGCGAGCGCAGCGTGGCGTAGGTCGCGAAGAGAATCCCCTCGTCGAGCGGGATCTCCACGCCCTGGCGGAAACTTCCGAGCGGGATGACATCGCTCTCCAGCCCGCCCAGCGCGGTCCAGTCGCGGCGCGCGTCCTCCAGCAGCTTGTCGGACTGGCTGAGCCAGAGCGCCTTCTTTCGTCCGCGCAGGCGGTTGTCGAGGATGATGGCGGCGACCTGGCGTCCCTTGCCGCAGCCGGTGCCGTCGCCCAGCATCCAGCCCCGGCGGAAGCAGACGACGCGGGACAGGGCCTCGCCGTCCTGCGTATGGAACGGGACCTCGATGGCCTCTTGGTCGTCCTCCGGGCAGGGCAGGAGGGTCTCCCAGCCGGCGCCGATGTGGAACCAGGCGTCGAGATGGCGGGAATGCGCCTCGCCCGCCAGCACGACGCTCTCCAGCTGTGCGTCTGAGAGCAGGCCCTCGGTCACGACGCGTTCGGGCAGCAATGGGCTGTAGGCCGGGGCCGGATGCGGCACGGCGGCCATGGCGGCGGACTGGACCAACGGAGTCGGGTGCTCGACCGCGCCTGGCACCCGCACGGCGCCCGGCCGCCAGGGGACGTAAGGGCCGGTGTCGTTGGCAGAGGAATCGACATCGGCGGCAGGTTCGACGGGGCCGGTCTCGACCGTGAACTCGGAAATCGGCCCCCAGTCATGGGACCGCCGCGTCTCGGGCGTCGATGCGGGCCCGGGACCCCGGCGCGTTGCCGGCTTCGGCGCGACCGGCTTGCCGAACAGGTCTCGGGCCGGGTCGGCCGGGACGGGCGCGGGCGCGATGGGCTGCCGCTTCGGCACCTGCGCGATGATGGCATGGAGAAGCTCTGCGGCGTCGGCAGCGCGGGCGGTTCCGTCCAGCTCGACGGCTTGCCCGGCGCCGCGCTCCAGCACGGTGAGGCGGGTGTCGAAGCCGGTGCCGCGCCGGGCGTAGGCGCGGCCGTCAATGGCCATGGTGAAGATGCAACGCGCGGGCGGGTCGAGACGGCCGACGGCATCGCCCAGCACGCAATGGGCCGACGTGATGGCGACCAGCCGGCCGCCCGGCGGCAGCATCGAGGCGGCCGAACGGACATGGCGCAGGTCGGCGTCGTGGCGGCTGCGGTCGACGCCGGGCGTTGCCGAGAAGGGCGGGTTCATCAGCACGACGGTCGGCCGGATATCGCGCAACCGGTCGGCGATGGACTCGGCGTTGAATGTCGACACGACCGCCTGCGGGAACAGCTTGTCCTCGAAGGAACGTTCGTCGGAGTCGTTCCACTCGATGAGACTGTTGAGGTGCGGCTCGAAGTCCGCCGGGTCCCGTTCGCGGTCGCTGGTGTCGATGCCGGCGAGCCTGGTGTAGACCGCGCACATGGTCTCGGTGGCCTCTCCGGTATGGGACGGGTCGCAAAGGAGAACCCAACCGGTATGGATGCGGACGGTGGCGCCGAGGCAGAAGCAGCGCGGGCTTTCGGGGGGTGCCAGGTGGAACGCGGGCGGTTGGCGGACGTGGTCGTTGTCGACAACGTGAAAGCCGCCGTCGAACTCGATGACGTCGCCGTCGTCGTCCCGGCCCCACCCGCCCTGGTGCCAGCGCTTCGGGAGGTCGAGGGTCTCGTGGACGCGGCGGGCGATATCGAGTTGCTGCTCGGGGCTGAGGGTCTGCATGCTCAGTCGTCCTCGGGAAACATCACGGTGATGACCGGCTCTCCCCGGTCGCCGGCGCCGATCGCCACGATGGGGAAATGCCTGCGGGGCGGCCGGTGGCTGTCGCGCAGGTCCTTGCGGATGTCGCGCACCAGCACGCACATTCGCACGCGGTCGCTGTCGGAGGCGCGAAGCGCGTGGAAACGCGCCATCCAGAGCACGTCCCACAGGCGCCCGGCCTCGTCCTGGAAGCCGCGGTAGCCCTCGGGCAGGGCGACCAGGCGGTCCCAGACCGTGCGCGAGACCGCGACGGGGATCTTGAAGCCCGCCTCCCGCGCGGTCTCGGAGACGTCGACGAGGATGCCGTCCTCGATCGCCTGGGCGCGGGTGTAGACGGAGACGACGGGATCGAAGGCGGCGGCGTTGCCGGGTTCGGGCATGGTTGGATTCCTTGCAGCGAGAGAGCGGAAGGCGGTCGCGCCGGCTTGTCAGAGCAGCCCGCGCGCCTGGAAACTGACGGAGTCGGTCGGGGTTACGATGACGTGGTCGAGCAGCGTGACCCCGATGGTCTTCAGCGCGTCGCGGAGGCGGTTCGTCATCTCGATGTCTTCCCTCGACGGCTGGGGGTCGCCGGCGGGGTGGTTGTGCACCGCGACGAGCGCGGTCGCCTGAAGCTCCAGGCAGCGGACGCAGACCTCCCGGGGATAGACCGGCGTGTGGCAGACCGTGCCGCGCTGGTGGAGTTCGTCGGCAATGAGGCGGTTCTTCCGGTTGAGATACAGGATCCGGAACTCCTCGACCTCGCGGTGGCCGGCCAGGGTGCGGCAGTATTCGATCACCTTGTCGTAGCTGCCCAGGGTGGGGCGCACGGTGTCGGGCATGTCCGCCCCTGCCATGCGGATGCCGAGCGCCTCGGCGGCCTTGAGGGCGGCGACGGCGTCTTCCGACAGGCCGGGCACGGTGCGCAGCCGGTCCGGCCGGGCGGCGAGCGCGCGCGGCGCCGTGCCGAACAGGTCGAGCAGGCTTGCGGCAAGGGCCCCGGCATCGTCCACCGCCGAGCGCCTGGAGAGCAGCAGTTCCAGCAGATCGCGGTCGTCGACCGCCTCGCGCCCGGCGCGCAGAAACCGACGCCGGAGCCGGCGGTGGCCGGCGGTTCGCCGGAACGACGCGGGGCCGGCGGGTATGTCACAGAGCGGCATCTCGTCGAAACCCGCTACGGAATCGGGCATGGCGAGGTCCTCCAGAGGAGTGGAACCGAAGCGCCCCGCAGGGGTCAGTGGGCCGGGAGCTCCGGCGCCGCCGCACCGGGCGGGCCGAGTTCGACCGCGACGTCGCCGCCGGTGACGGCGATGGTGACCGTGCGGTCGGGCGGCATGAGCCAGAGCAGGTCGGTCCAGACGGCCCTGGCGATGGCGCGCTTCTGCGCCTCGTCGCCGGGCGGGGGCGGTGGGGCCGCGACGACGGCGGTATCGGGGACGGCGGCAGGCTTCATGAGCTGGACCTCCTGTTGCCGGATGCCGGACATGCGGGACCGGGACGCTCCCGCGCTCCGGCCCCGCCTCGTCCGGACGCATGCCGGCCCCCGCTCCGGGCGGAGCGGGGACGGGCATCGGCGTGGAAGGATCGGCGGCGGCGTTTGGCCGGCGGCCGGATCAGCCGTCGAGGATTCGCACCCTGGCGCTGCCGCCTTCGACCCCGACCCGGGGCTTGCCGTCGTCTCCGACGGACACCGTCACCAGCGGCTTGTTGGCGGGCGGATGCGGCGGGTCGCGCATTTCCGCGGCGATGGTGCCGGCTTCCGTCTCGAAGCAGACCGTCACCCTGCCGCCGGAAACCCCGACGGCGCCGGGCGGCACGGGACCGGCCAGGGTCACGACCGGCGGCTCGCCATGCTCGGAGAAGCGGTTCGGCACGGGTAGCGAGCCTTTGCCCCACGGATCGGCGTGGGCGCCTTCGCTTACGGCCTGGACGAAGGTCTCTCCGCAATGGTCCAGGACCTTCCAGCCCGCGGAGTCCTCGTTGGCGGTCTCGATGGCCTTCTCGAGGGCTTCATCGAGCGTGTCCGCCTCGACGGTGACGGTGTTCGCGTACCAGGCCGCATAGCCGGCCTGCACGGTCCAGGGCCGGCTCACGGCGCGGTCTCCGGGGCGGCGCCCAGCGTCACCGTGACGTCGGGCCGGCGGATGCGGATGTCGACGGTGCGGTCGTGGGGCGCGAACCAGATCAGCTCGCGCCGCACCGCTTCGGCGATGGACTGCCGGCAGGCCTCGTCGTCGCTGAGCAGGAGCCGCGTCGCCAGGTGCAGCGCGTCCTCGTCGAAGCGCTCGCGCTGGGTCTCCCAGCTGTCGGCCTCGACGTCGTCGGAGGGCGAGAAGAACCCGGCCCGGAGCAGCCGGGCGAGATCGTGGGGCCGGAGCGAACTGTCCGCGGTCACCAGTGGCAGGGCGTCGTCGAGCCCCGACCAGGCCTCGCCGGCGAAGGCCAGATCGGCCGGCAGGTCGAGGGCGCGCGCCGGCCCGCCCGCAGTTGAAACGCCCGCCGCCGTGACGGCGAGCGCGAAGCGGACCGCCTCGGGCCGGGTCGGCAGGACCGTCTCGGTGGGCCCGGTGCGGTCGGGCAGCGGGGCGTCGTCGAGCGCATGGCGCTTCCCGTCCAGCACGATCTCGGCCGCGATGCCGGTCACCCGGCCGATCGCGTCGTACCAGCCATAGCCTTCGAGCCGGCGGTCGGCCTCGAACAGGCGGGGCGCGATGCCCTCCCGTTCGGCGGCGCGCCACAGCGCCTGGGCTTCCGGCGGCTCGGGGTCGCAGTCCATGACCAGGGCTTCCGCATCGGCCGGGGCGAGCTTCGGCAGGTCGCGCCAGTCGTCGACTTCCGCGGTCCCCGGCCGCCAGGGCCGCAGCACCGCCGGCGGCGTTGCAATGTCGATGCCGGCCTCGCGCGCCCGCGTCCAGTCCTCGAAGGCGGGACGGGGCGAGGGATCGGCCGCCATGGCGCGGTAGATCGCAAGCCGGGCCGCCGCGCGCATCTCTTCGAGAAAGGCGTTCTCGACCGCCTCCTTGCGGGCCGGCAGGACGAGCTCCAGGTCGGGGCAGTCCTCCACGTCGGCGAGGACGGTCCAGGTCGCGCCGTGAACGGTCCCGACCGTGGGCAGGCGGAGCGCCAGGGTCAGGCCGAAGAAATTGAGGTCGGGATCGCTGTAGCCGGTGTGGCGGCCCTCGAAGACGCCGAAGACGAGGCCGCGCCAGGGCTCGGCATGGACCGCGCCGTCGAGGAAGGTGCGGCGCGGCAGCGTTTCGGCGGCCGCGTCTGCGTCGGTGCGGTCCTCGAAAGTGACGGGCAGCGGGTAATGGCGGGCGGCGGTCTCGGCCGCGCTGCGGACGGCCTCGATGGACTCGGCTGCCGCGAACGATATCGAAGTGCCGTAGGGATTCGGCGCCTCATCGTCGGAATGCACCTCGGCATCGGCCTCCCCGAGAAAGTGCGCCGGTTCGAGCTCGACGCGCCAGCCGGGCGCCGTCCCCCCGTCCGGCGGGCGCGGCCGCGAGGCGACGGCGCAGCTGCGGCGCGCCAGGCTGGCGAAGCCGAAGCCGGCGGCGTCTTCCCGGCGCACCGTCGGGTCGTCCCAGCCGTTCTCGCCGAAGCTGAGCAGCACGGCGGGATCGGCGATGCCGGCGCCGTCGTCGGCGACGGTGACGGTGAATTGCGGGCCGCGCGGTTGGGCCGTCCGGCCGGGAAGCCCGGCGACCGCGATGCGGACGCGCGCGGCGCCGGCGCGGCGGCTGTTCTGCAGGGTCTCGGCGAAGATGTCGGCGAGGGTTGCGGCATAGATGCGGGTGACCCGCTTCACGGCGGTTTCGTGGATGCGGGCGCGGATCGTCCGGGTCATGGACGGACCTCCATGCTATTGCGGAAACGGAAACGCCCCGCCGGCCTGCCCCCGGCTCGGAGGCCGGGGTGGCAGTGCGCTGGCGGGGCGTCCTGGCACGGCCTGCGGTCGCCTACCCGACGCGGCGCAGGAACTCCGGGATCTCCATCGGGTCCGGCGGCGCGTCGCGGCCGTTGACCGGACCGGCATGGCCGGGAATCGCGTTCCCGCCCTCCTCGTCGGCAGGACCGGCGGCGGCAGGCTGGGGGCCGCCGTTGCCGGTTTGCGTCGCGTTGCCGTCCGGCGGCCCGGATTCCGGCGCATGGCCGTTGCCGGCAGTCGACACCTCCGCCGGTTCGGTCCCGGAGCCGGCGGCCGGTTCCGCGGGTTCCGGGGCCGCGGCGGACCCGGCCGGAGCGGTGCCGGCAGCCTGCCCCGCCTCCGCCTGAGCCGCAGCGTCCGCCTCGTCGCCGGCGCGCCCGTCGTCGAACGCGGCGAAGCCGGGCGGGACCCAGGCGAGCGCCCTGGCGTGCATCGCGGCGCTCACGCCGACCGGCGGATCGCCGGCGGCGAACGCCTGTTCCATGGCCTCGGCGAGCGCGGGCTTCTTGTACTTGGACCGCGCCGACGCCCAAGGCAGTCCGAACACCGTGCGGGCGATGTCGAGAATGCGCGCCTTGGGGATGCGCGACCACAGCATCGCCGCGGTCGGGCGGACATGCTTCGCAAAGCCGATGTCGAGCCGGGCCACCGTGGCTTCGAGCTCGGGACGCGCGTCGGGCTCGAAGGCGAGCTGGCCCTTCACCGTGCGCGCGACGCAGGCCGCGAACAGCGCCTCCTTCTCGGCCCGGGGCAATGCCCGGAGCGCCGCGAAGGAGTCGCCGTCGTCCTCGATTTCCAGCCAGTCCATGGACAGGCCGGAGCGGTCTTCCAGCATCGCCTCGCCCGGCGACCAGTCGGCGAAGTCGGCGTCGTTCATGCGGATGTTGGGCCGGTCCGGGGTTTCCCTGACCGCGATGTCGAGGGCGTGGTCGTGATAGCCCGGCGTGAACACGGCGCGGCCCATCTGGAACAGCATGAGGTCGAAGGCGGCCTCGAAGTCGCCGGCGAGATGGGCCTTCACCAGCGGCGTCCGGATATGCCGCAGATCGTCGGCCAGGCCGATGCCGACGCCGGCCTCCTTGCGCGCCTCGGAATCGCGGTCGCGCGGCGGCGCCATCGGCGTCGACACGGACGGATTGACCGACGGGGCGGCGGTGCGATCGCCATGACCGGCCGTGTGGTCGCCATGGGCCGCGGCGTCCGGGTCGTGACCGTTGCCCGCCGTCTCGCCGCCATCGCCGGTCTCGGCCGGCTTCGGCAGGTCCTCGGGCTTCACCAGTCCCTGGATGGCCTGCATCGTGCCGTCCTGGGCGATCGTGACGATGCAGCCCGCCATCGCGAAGTCCTCGCGGCGAAACACTGCGCGCGCCTCGACGCCGCCCTCGATTTCGTCGAGGCGGACCTCGATGGCTTCGGCTTCGGCGACCAGCTGCTCGGTCCACTGCTCGTCTTCGAGCTCGGCAAGTTCGGCCTGCCGGGACTCCAGCTTCTCGATCTCGGCCCGCTCCTCGTCGGTCGGCGCGCCGGGCTGGGGCTCGATGCGGCCGTAGCGGGCGGTGTCGCCCCACGCGACCTCGATCATGGCAACGGCCCATTTCCAGCGCGTCGACAGTTCGTCGGCGGCGGCCTGGAGTTTCGCCAGGGCGAGCTTCTCCAGCAGCACCGGGTCCTCGAACCAGACGCCGTGCTCGTGTTCGTCGGCGAACAGGTCGCGCAGGACCTGGCCGCCGGCGGCCTCGTAGGCCTCGACGCCGACGAAGCGGGCGATGGCCGTGCCGCCGGGCACGCGCTCCTCGGTGAGCAGGCGCTTTACCTGCGCGGCCGACGGCCGGTAGCCCTGTCCGGAGACCTGTTCCCAGACCGCCATCTGGCGCTCGCGGTCGGCGGTGACGGCGAAGGCCTTCAGCGCTTCGAGGTCGATCTCGCCGGCCCGGTAGGCGTCGAGCAGTTCGGGCGCGGCGTTGCCGAGGCGCAGCCGCTGTTCGACCAGCCGCTCGGACAGGCCGAAGCGGGTGGCGATGGCGGCGACCGACCGGCCGGCGTCGGCGAGCTCGGAGAAGGCGACCACCTGGTCGGCCGGGTGCATGGCGCATCGGCCGACATTCTCGGCCAGCGAGATCTCGGCGGACTCGACCTCGCCGGACCGGATCTGGCACGGCACCGGATGGTCGGCGTCGAGCGCGCCTTCCGCGGCCAGATCCTGCATGGCCTTGAGGCGGCGCCCGCCGGCGACCACCGCAAAGCGCTCGGCGCCATCTTCGTCGGGAGCCTGTCCCGGACTTGATCCGGGATCGGTTCGGACGATCAGGTTCTCCAGCAGTCCGACGGCGGCGATCAGCGCCTTGAGCTGGGCGTCGTCCCGGGGGTCGGGCGGCGTCTTGCGCTTGTTTTCGGGGGCGAGGACGAGCCGGGAGAGCGGGATCTCCCGGATGCGCGGTTCGGCCCCGGGGGCGATGCGGTTCATGCGAACCTCCGTCAGCGGTGTGTGGAAACGGACGAAGGCGGCGACGGGGATCGCCCCCGCCGGCCCGCCCGCGTCGTCGGGACTCGCGCCACCCTCCGCCCCCCGGCGGCGCAGCCCGACGGCCGCCGGCGCCGGAAACGGGCGGCCGGTGCGGTACGGCGGTATCGGAAACGGCGGAAGAACGCGCGCCGCCGGAATCGCGCCGGACGGGCGGCGGCGAACCTGCGGATCTCGACCGGGGCCGTTTGTGCTGCGCCTGTCAAAGACGGGCGTCGACCTCGGGCGCGGTATGGGCCTCCACCTGTTCCGCGGCGGCGTCGAGCTGGCCGGCGGCCTTGCGCAGGCCGGCCGCCGCCTCGCGCAGGGAGCGGGCGCTGACCGGGGCATCGGGGTACAGGTCGGGGTCGGCGGTCCAGGCAAGCCAGAAGGCGAGCCGGGCCAGGGTTTCCAGCGCCTGCCGGAGCGCCGCGGCGGGAGCGCCGTGGACGGCCCGGGTCACGGCGCCGCGCTCCCGGCCGGGGCGATGTCGATGCGCTCGCCCCAGGGCTCGCGGTTTCGGTCGCCGGGAACGTCGCCGTAGTTCACCCAGAGGACGTCGAACGGAGGCTCCGTCTCGGGATAGCGGGAGCACTCCATGTCGGTGAAATACAGGCACACGCCGGGCCGGATGCCCTGCTCGTCGAGCCACGCGAAGCCCGGCCGGAAGTCGGTGCCGCCCCGCCCCCTGACGACGATCTCCTCGGGCAGGTCGTCGGGGGCGTACTCGGCCGCGTCCCGGACGGCGGCGTCGACCTGGAGCACGACGACGCGCTCCGGCCGGATCTCGGCCGCGACCTCGCGCAGCTCGGCCCAGAACGCGGCCAGCGTTGCCGCCGGCAGCGAGCCCGAGGTGTCGACGATGACCGCGATCGCGTCGATGCCCTCGGAGCGGATCGAGGGGAGATAGAGGCCGGAGTCGATGAAGCGCCGGTTGGGCACGCTCCAGCTGTAGTCGCGGCTCGCCGCGTCGGTCATGTAGCGGCGCAGCAGCGTCCGCCAGTCGAGCATGCTGGCGTGGGCGCTTTGGATCGTTTCTTCGACCCGGCCCGGGACCCTGCCCTCGGCCCTGGCGATGCTGAGCGCCTGGTGCATGGCCTCGTCCCAGGCCTGTTCCTCGGCGGTGACGTCCAGCGGCGCCCCGGCAAGCTCGTCGCCGGCGCGGGCGTCCGCGTCCATGACCTCCCCGGTGCCGGCCGGGTCGTGGCTGGGCGGCGCGTCGGACGTGTCCTGGTCGCCGTCGTCGCTGCCGTTTCCGTCCTGGCCGCCCTCGTCCCGGCCGTCTGCGTCATCGCCGTCGGGCTCGCTGTCGCCGTCCCGGTCCTGGCGGTCGTCGTCGCCGGGCGAAGGCTGGCCGGCGGCCGAGCCGGCGCTGCTGCCGGCATCCTCGGGCGCGTCGCCGTCGTCCCCGGTCCCGTCGTCCCCGGGCTCGTCTTTGCCGGGCTCTGGCAGGCGGTCATAGGCCTGCTCGACGCTCAGGTCCTCCCAGGCTTCGGCGTCGGGGGGCAGCGTGAAGCCGGCGTCGCGGATGAGGGCGTGGGTGACCAGCTGGGAGGCCGTCTGCCAGCGCTCCGGGTCCCGGCCGCCCCGGCGCGTGTGGTGCTTGAGCGCGCAGGCCATGACCACCCGCGCCATGGCGGCCTCGATGAGGTGCGAATCGGTGCTGGCGATCCATGCCGGCGAATAGCGGATCTCCCGGCCGTCGGTCGCGAGGGTCTCGCGGGTCGGATCCGGGCGGAGCGGCAGCCGCAGCACCAGGCTCCCGAAGAAGGGCTGCCTGCGCAGCAGCTCGGTCACGCAGTCACTGACCCGCAGCGCGGACTCATCGCGCACGCGGGAGGCCATCAGGCGGCCTCCTGCAGGGGCGCGGGCGGCGGCGCGAAGTAGCCCGCGAACTTCTCCGCGAGCGCATCGGCGTCGCGCTTGACCCGGGCGCGGGCCACAGGGTCGAAACTCTTCGACGGCCGGAGCGCGTCCGGCTCGACGCTCGCGATCTTCTCCTTCACCTGCTCGCAGAGCCGGGCGAGCTCGTCGTCGCCGAAGATGTTGAGACGCGGCACCACGTCGACGAGATCCCGCATGTTCGAGATCATCGAGTTGCGGAACACCAGCGGCTTGCCTTCCGGATCGTCGCGCAGGCGCTCGGAGACCCTCTCGACGGCCTCGCCAAGCCGCCGGTAGAGGTCGCCCACCGCGCCGTGGAGCTGTTCCTCGACATGGCGCTCGAGGTCGCGCTTGACCCGCTCGGTGTCGTCGGAGGCGAGCTGCGCGATGAAATGGTCGGCGTCCGGCACCGGCGTAATGCGGTAGCGGATGGCGAACCTGCCCTGGAGGTCTTCCTTCGAGGGGTAGTCCTGGATGCGGAAGAGCTTGCCCAGATCGAGCCGGGCCTGGTCGATGTAGTCGTCGTAGTCCTCGATGAAGCGGGCGCGCTGGCGCACGACCCGCTCCCGAAGCCCGTCCATCAGCTCGGTGTAGCGCTCGTAGTTGGCGACGGTGAGCAGCCGGGCGCCCTTGTCGTCCCAGGGCAGCGAGTTGGCATAGTGCCTGGTCCTCGCCTCGCTCATGGTGGCGGTGAGGGCGGCGAAGGCGGCCTTCGGCAGCAGGCGCTTGTTGTAGCGCCCGGCGCTGGTGCTCGCCTCGTGGTGGGCGGCGACATGGTCGCTCGCCTGGCGGTCGTAGAGCCGGCCGGACCAGGCGGCGATGTGCAGGCCGACCAGCATGGCGTCGCGGTTGAGGTCCATGGCGTTCTCCTTCATTGGGTTCTGGCGGCGGCCCAGCGGATGAAGCCGGGCGAGCGCTGCAATGCCGGCTCGCGGCGCACGCAGGCGCCGACCAGGGATTCGCCGACCTCGCGGCGGAGCCGGGTCGCGTAGGTGACGATGGCGTCGAAGTTGACGTCCGAGGCGAGCTTGTAGAGCGCGCCGCAGAGCGCCATCAGCGCGCTCGCGTTCTCCGGGATGGCTGCGTTCTCCGGATCGCCGACGATGGCGCGCGGATGCGGCAGCTCGCGCCACACCTTCAGGAACGCCGCGAACTCGACCGCCGCGGCCTCGCCCACGGTGCCGCGGAACAGCGCCCGCTCGGCCTCCGGGTCGAGGCCGTTGCGGCGCTTGACGATGTTGCTGGCGAACTCCCAGGTCCGCGGACAGGGGAAGGCGCGTTCCTTCGACTGCGGGTCGAACCGGTGCAGCAGGTCGGGCTCGTAGGTGATGAAGAACAGCACCTCCGGGGCGATGCCGTTGGCCGCGCCCCAGGCGAGCCAGTCTTCGGCGTCGACCCGGATGTCGAGATGGACGAAGCGCGAGGCCAGCGGCGTCGGCATCCGGTGGACGACGCCCCGGTCGGTCTCGCGGTTGCCGCAGGCGATCAGCGACGCGCCCCCGGGCAACTCGTACTCGCCGACCTTGCGGTCGAGCACCAGCTGGTAGAGCGCGGCCTGCACCATCGGCACCGCCGACGGCAGTTCCTCCAGGTTGATGAGCCAGCGGTCCGGATCGCCGGTCGGCGGCAGGAAGGCCGGCGGCGCCCAGCGGGTGCGGTCGGCGCCGTCGCGCCACGGGATGCCCCTGAGGTCGACAGGGTCGAGCAGCAGCGCCCGCACGTCGACGTAGCGGCGTCCGGCGTCCGCGGCGACCTGCTGCGCGATCATCGACTTGGCCGCGCCGGGCGGGCCCCAGACGATGCAGGGCTGCCGGGCCTCGACCAAGAGGGCGAGCACCGCGGCGAGCTCGCTCGGGCGCAGCGTGTAGTCGGCGGAGATGGTCTCGGGAAGGGTCATGGGCGGCCTCCGGATTGGCGGAAATGCGGCGCGGGCACTCCCACCGGGCGCGCTCCGTCCGTCACCGAGACCGAAGAGCCCTCCGCTCGTTGCGCCTCAGGCCCTGGGGCCGGCGTGCTGTGCGAGGATCCGCCGCTTCGCCGGCAGCCGGGACCGGGGGCGGTCGGGAAGTGCCGGGTCGCCGCTGCCCGCTGCGGCCGGAGACAGGCCGGTCGGCTTCGGCAGGACTCGCCGCCCGGGCACGCGCGGGAAGCCAGGGGAATCTCCGGCGGAGCGCCATCGGTTCGATCCGCTCCGGATGTCCCGGGCAAAGACCTGCAGGAGGAAGCGTCGCTACCCCGGCCGCGACGAGGGCGGCCGCGGATCGGCCGCCCTCGCAGCCGGCCCTATGACGGCCGGCCTGGTGGGCTCCGAACGGGTTCGCCGCCATCCCCACCGCCGCGCTCGATCCGCCCCACAGTGCGGCGTCTCCCGCGGTCCCCGCGCTTGTCGGGTCCGGGTCCCCATCGAGACCGGCGGTCGCCCCTCCGCGGCGAACGGGCCGGTCTGTCGGCGCTGGCCGCCGCTTCCGCGCTAGTCGGCGGCCTCCGATACCAGCGCCGTGGCTTCGCAAATCCGGGCCAGCTCGTCCCGCAGTTCCGGATAGTATTTCCGGAGGAAGCGGCCGATCGCTTCGTTCGCGACGAGAGACCGGACGTAGCCGACCGCCAGCACGAGGTTCAGGTGGTCGGAGCCGTAGGTCGCCTCGATCCGCTTGATGCCGCGCTGGAGGTTCGCCATTTCCCTCTCCATCTGGGCCAGCTGCTCCGGGGAAATCCTGTTCCGGGCCCTGTTCTTGTCCGGATTGACCAGTTGTTCGGGGGCGGTCGCGGCAACCAGGGTCTTGGCATAGGAGACCGTAAAGTCGTTCATCGCAATCATCAGCTCGACGGCCTCGATCTGCCGCTCCGGCTTCATTTTCTTCAGCGTCTGGATCGTGTTGATCGGACACTGCCGGTCCTTGAGCATCTCGGCCGCCTCGGGTGAAATTCCGTTCAGAAGGTCCCGTTTGATGCGAATGCTCCTGACGTCGACGTCCAGGGTCTCAGCGATCAGCGTCTCGGGAATGCCGCGCTCGACGAGCTTCAGGATCATCTTGTGTTCCTGGATCGTCGCGAGGTGATTGACCTGTCGGTTGTAGGTAAAGGCCTCGTCGTCGAGAGAGACCAGGCAGGTGACCGTGTCTTCTCCCTGTTCCTTGAGCACCTCGATCCTGAGATGTCCGTCGAGCAGCAGATACCTGCCCTTCATGCTCGGATGCCGGGACACGATGGGCGGCTGGGCGATGCGGGCCTTCTTCATCGACGCGGCGATCTGCCGGTACTTGCGGCTGCCGCGGACGCTGGCGGAGACCTTCTTCAACGGGAAAATGTCGGAAATCGCGATCGTCACGCTTTCCGGCTCGAAGGCCATCGGAATCCTGCCGTTCATTTCAGCCATTCTTGAGTTCCTCGATCAGGCGTGCGAGCGGCGCGGGCATGGTCTGAAGGCCCTCGGCGCGGAGAAGGGTGACGAAGTGATCGTCGTCGAGCAACATTCCGAGCCCCTCGACGAAGAACCGGAGCTGGGCAGCCGTCAGATCCGCCTTCTTGATGAGCTGCCTCTTGCGCTCGGCCTCGTTGTTGAGGTTCCGGACCTGGGCGGCGGTCGAGATCGGCGTGCCGCCGGGGTCCGGCCGGACCGGGCGGTTCTGCTTGCCGTACTTCAGGCGGCGGTCGACCTGGCGCCTCAGCTCCGCCAGCTGCTTGACGGTCAGACCGAATTTCTCGCGGGCTTCCTTCAGGAGCCGCTTGATCTCCTCGTCATTCTCGGTTGCGATGACCATGGCCGCCTTGAGCGGCATCTTGCCGGCCTCGACGGCCGTCAGGAGGCGTTCCTCCCCGGCCTTCAGAAGGCGCCGGATCTTGGCGACATGCTGGACGGAATAGCCGATCTTCCCGCCGATCTCCGCATCCGTATATCCGCTTTCCACGAGCTGCCCGATCGCGCGGAACAATTCTGAAGGACGGGGCTGGCGGCGGGCGACATTCTCGACCAGGCTCAGGATGAGGCTGTCCTGCTCCGACAGGTCGGTAACGATTGCCGGGATCTCCTTCTGGCCGAGCGCCTTGAAGGCTTCGAGCCGGCCCTGGCCGTAGACGAGATTGTACTTCGCGTCACCGTTGGCTCCTTTCGCCCTGGACACCTTGATCGGCTGCTTGAGGCCGACCTTGCGGATGCTGTCCTGGATTTCGCGAAATTTCTTGCCGTCGCGCACCCGGGGATTGAGCACCCTGATACGATCGACCGGGATCGTCTCGATCGTGATGCCGTCGTCCCGGCCGCTCATGGCGCGAGCTCGGCAATGCGCGCGCGCTCGGCCATGCCGAAGAAATGGTCGAGCGTTTCGAACCTGAATGCATCGAGCATCAGGCCGTTTTCTTCGGCGAGCCGGATGCGGTTCGTATCCAGAACGCTCAGCGGCAGCAGGTAGTAATCGAGAACCGCGTCGTTGGCGGCGTTCATTCGAAGCGCGACGGTGAGGTCGGGCGCCAGCCCGGTGTCGAGCCGGATCTTCCAGCGCCGGGAGCCGGCCCTGGTCTGCCGGCAGCGGGAAACGACGATGGAAGCGGTGAACTCGCGGTTTACGGTCAGGAGATCCGTGGCCGGATCCTTCGAAATCGTGCCGCCGATCCTCTCGATCTCGGCGATCGCGTCGGCGACGATACCGGCGTGTATCCGCCGCAGCGCCCGGTTGATCTCGATGTAGCGGTAGTCGCGCTCCGGCGTATAGCCGACCAGGCGGTAGGCGCGCACCAGACTGCCGAAGCGCGCGCAATAGGTGCCGCTCGACGGCATGTTCGCGGCTTCGTCGATCTTGAAGCCGGAGAGACGGCCCTCCTCCTTGAGAAGCCCTCTCAGCCGGTCCAGCATCTCGTCGTCCGAGAACCGGCGGTTGCGTTCCCGGATCATGCCCTTGGCGGTGAAGAACAGCTGCGGGTCCACGATTGCCTCGAAGGCGCCATCGGCCCGGACCCATTCTTCCGGCGGGTTGTCCTTGTGCGCTCCCTTCAGCTTGTAGGAGTGCCGGTTGAAGACGTTGTTGCCGATGTATTTCTCGTTGGTCAGCACCTGGTGGACGGTCCCGTGCGTCCAGGGCCGGCCGAGGTCCGTCGCGGTGCCGTTCTCGTTGAGCAGCCCCGCGATCTCGCCTTCCAGCCTGCCGCCGTCGACGAACTGCCGGTACATCCACCGCACGGTCTCGACCTCTTCTTCGGGTCCGGGAACCAGGATGACCCGGTCGGTCTGCAGGCTCTTGTACTGGCCGTGCGCGAGGATGCCCTGGTGCTCGCCGTTCTGATCGATGCGCATGCGGCGCAGCCCGTAGCCCGCCATGCCGCCCTGGCGGAAGCCGAGCTCGATGAGCCGGCACTGGCCGGCGAACACCTTTTCCGAGAGTTTGCTGCTGTAATCGGCGGCCATATACCGTTTGAGGCTCTTGATCACCGTCGACACCGGGCTGCCGTCGTTGACGAACTGATCCATGCAATAGTGGACCTGGACCTTGGCCTTCCTGCAGGCGAATTCGAGGGATGCGGCCTCGTCCTGATCCTGAAACCGGCCCCAGCGGCTGATGTCGTAGACCAGGATCGTATCGAAACCGGAATCCTCGCTCTGCGCGTCGGCCAGCATTTGCTGCATGCCCGGCCGGTTCTCGAGCCGAAGGCCGCTTCTCGCCTCGTCCGAGTAGGTGGCGACGATCTCCATGTCGTTTTCGGCGGCGTAGCGCTCGATGACCGCCATCTGGTTGTCGGTCGAGTATTGCTGGAGTTCCGTCGACATCCGGAGATAAGCGACGGCCCGGAGGCGGGGCTTCGCAGGTTCGGGTTCGGGTTTGGGATGCTGTTTCGGGTTGGGTTTGCCGGTCACTGGGTCCTCATCACTCTTGTCGTTCCGCGGGGCGACGCCGCAGCGACCGGCGCCAGCGCCCAGGGGCTACGGTCGCGGGCCGCCGTCGCCTTGCCCGGCGGCGTTGTCTCTTGCCCTGGCGCCGGCGGCACGGTGCCTGCGGGCGGTCAATTCGCGCCTGTACGCTCTTGCCATGGCGCGTTTCAGACTCTTGACGATGCCGAAATACGGGGCCTCTTCGCCGGCGAGGCCCTGGGCACAGTAGTGCACCCGGATGCCGGCCTTCAGGCAGCGGTCTTCGAGGTACGGACCGTGATCCAGGGATCGGCTCCAGCGGCCGGGATCGAGGAGCAGCACGGCGCCGAATTCGCGCGCACCGCCATCGATATCGCGGAACAGCTGCCGGAGGCCGGCGCGGGTGTCGATCCGCAGGCCGCTCCCGCGCTCGTCGCAATAGATCCGGATGAGCTGCAGGTCGCGGTCCCGCGCGTAGGGGAGGACCGCTTCGAGCTGCTTGCGGAGCGAATCGCCTTCCAATTCTGTCGCGGAGCGCAGGTAGCCTGCCACCGGGCGCGCCGGGGACAAGTGTCCCGTCTGCGCCGCGCCCTTTGGGTTCCGTTGAGCGGCAACTGCCATTTGTCCGCCCCATATTCCGGTCTTGCCCGTGTCCCTGCGGCTCCAGCCGCAAGGACCGGGACGTTAAGTGCCGGAAGGCGGCGGGTCATGGCCCAACGAGTGTTGGAATCCGGAACGCTTCTCGGAGGCCCGGCCTGGATCCCGGCGAAAGCCCAGCGGCGTCGGCAGCGCGGACAGGTGCGGCGCGAGCAGACGGCGCAGCGCCACCAGCGCCCTTCGGGTGCCGAGATGGGCACGAAGCGAGGCGAGACCGGCAATCCCGAGCGCGAACCGTTCGGGCAGCAGTTTGGCGACGCAAGTCAGAAGGCGGCGAAGGAGACGGATCCGGCGTCGGACCCAGCGTATGGCGCCGGCGAGTTCGACGGCGTCGCGGCGCAGCGCCTTTGCCGTCGCCGTCAGGCTCTGCGAGCGTTCGGCGTGGGCGACGACCGTTTCCAGCTCGTCGAGGGTTCCCGGCAGCCGCGCCGAGAGACAGTCGGGCAGCGCGCCGATGCTCGTGTGGCTCTCCGGGCAATACCAGCGGGCAATCTTTGCGCCGCGCGGGATTTTCCGCTCGTAGGTGCCGTGTTTCGCCACAGAACATCCGCCGTCCGGGTGATTCGGGCAGCGCTCAAGCGTCGCAAAGCGCCACGCCTCGGCCCTGACATATTCCTCGCCGGTAAGGCCGGTTTCGTAGAGAATCTGCATCGCACCGGACGGCCCGCCGGGGAACTCCGGGCGGGCCGCGATCTGTTTGGACGGGCGCCCAGATTAAGCCCGCGGTTCGGCCGGGCCAAGCGGCAGGGCCTCGGACGGTTGCCGGGGACTCGGGCTTCGCCCGGGGGAGCCGCCCTCGGTCCGACTCGGTCGCGCGTCCGGCCAGAGGAAATCGTCCCGCGGGCGACGTTCGCGGCGGGACCTCGGGGCCTGCCCGTCGGGGATCGGATTCGGGATTATGCCGTGGTAGTTGCGGGCCATGTCCGGGGACACGGTTGACCCCCCGCCGCCTCGAAGCCCGCGGCGCGGCGGCATCGGGGTCGACGATGCAGACCGGGCAATGGCAGGATGCCGGATAACCAGGATGCAGAAGAAAGGCGGATGCATTGCCGATGACGGGGCGTTAACGGTGAAGATCGGCAGGAACCGACCTTGCCCTTGTGGCAGCGGCAGGAAGTACAAGCGCTGCTGCTGGGACCGCAACCTCGCCGCTCATGTGCCTACCGTGCCGGCGGTATCGCCCCATGGATACAGCTGGGTCGAGACCGACCTGGACCGCCTCTCGAACAGCGTCGTCAGCCTGATCGATGAAGGCCGCCTCGACGAAGCGGACGCCGTCTGCGACCAGCTGAGGATCCGCTATCCGGACATGCACGATTGGTTCATGCGCAAGGCGATGGTCTGCGAAGCGCGCGGCGAGACCGAACGGGCGATCGAATACTACGAACGCACGGTTGCCTGGATGGATGCGCGTCCCGAGGACTTCGACCCGGAAAGCAGCGAACCCTTTCGCGAGAACATCGAGCGTCTTCGGGGCACGCCTGGAGGCGCCTGCTGAGTACGCGGCCGGTGTCGCAGGTGGGGCGGAAGAAGGCGATTGAGACCGCGGTGTGCACTGACCGGCGGATCGGCGACGACGGATTGGCGGCACGCAGGTGCAGCCGGGCGCTTGGCGTCCAAACCCGCGACCGTGGAAATGAGGAGTGGAAGCAAGTGAGTACGGGAAGTCTCGTCGGATTTACCATCGCGGCGTTGGTCTTGATTGCATCGACGGGCGCCGCCGCCGAGCAGCATCTGCGCCTCATCGACCGTCTCGACCGGCCGCAGGACGGCTATTGCATCGATATTCCGGGCACCCCCGGCAACCTGCGCACGGATATCCCGCTGTTCGCCCACAATTGTAAGGTCGGGCTGCCACCGGACGCTGCCGTCGTGTTTACGCGGGAAGGCTATATCCGGTTTCCGGCGCCCGACAAGTGCGTGACCATCGCCGGCGTGAACCGGGGCGCCCTGCCGGGCGCCGCCGCGATGCTCGCCGATTGCGGCACCTCGTCCATCTTCTTCAACGCGGCCAATTTTCAGCGTTTCGAGCTGAAAGCCGACGGCAAGCTGGTCCTCAAGAATTCCAACCTGTGCCTCGCGGTCGGTGCCGTCTCCGCCGCCACCTACTCAAGCGCCGACCGCTGGCGAACCCTGTTTGTGGACGATTGCGACAGAGCGGATGCCAGGCTTTCCCGCTGGGAGTTCATTACGCCGTAAGGTGGCTTGCCGCCCGAAGCCGCGAAGCCGAAAAAGCCGGCTGACGGCACCGTGACGCCGGGGCAGGTGCTGCCGATCGCGGCCACTTGGAAGTCCGGACGCAAGCCGGCCGCCGTCGCGCAGGAATTCTGGCCCTCGCGGCCGACCGGCCAACATGTTATCACCGGCACGCAGCGCGGCCGGCGCAAGACGGAGCGATAGATGGTTCGACGCCACAGGCGGACGGGGACACCCAGGAGATCGATCCTGCCCGGTTGCGGTTCGATGACGGGGCCGCGGCGGCCGGCTCAAGGCGATAGCGGGAACACTCGGCGGAACATGGCGTTGGCGCCGAAACGCCGATATCGCGGGACGCCAGGGAGCGTGACTGGCAGAAACAGCACGAGCATCGGTTGAGGCCCTGCCTGGATCAATCCAAATCGCGACCTGACGACAATCCGGGATACCTCTTAGGTTGTTGCTGAATCACGGATTGGAGAGAATTGAGGATACACGCGCTCGCGAGGATCTCCAATGGTTGCCGCAATGTGCGGGGTGCCACGTCGCGTGCGTGCGGACGACTTCTGTCACACGTAGCCGAATTCAACCAAGTCGTGGATGGGCGAGAAATGACCCCTGAAGAGATTGTGCAGGCGGTTGTTGAGCAGTCGCAGACCATGACACGGCCCGTATATCGGGGGCAGGCTGATGCCGATTGGGAGCCCGAGTCCGGAGCTGTCCATCGCTTACGGAAAGCGTATGGCGAGGATTTTCCAGCGGACGAGGGCAAGCTCCGGAACTTGGTGGCGGAATACCACCGGGAACGACTTATCATGCCAATGCAGGTCATTGAAGGAGCCGATTTGTCTGATCTGCAAAGGCTAGCCATTCTCCAGCATCAAGGCGCGGCCACCGGACTTCTGGACTTTACAGAGAATCCCCTGGTCGCTCTTTGGTTCGCCTGCACGGAGGAGCCAGATAGGGATGCAAGGGTTTTCCTGCTCGACATTGGAGATCCCCAGGCCGCCCGAAACGGTCGGACGCTGGACGACCCGTTCGATGTGGGACAAGTTGTCGTGTACTACGAACCAGACCGTTCGCTTGGGGCGCGAATCGTTGCGCAGCAGAGCGTGTTTGTGATTTGCAATCCTGTTATACCGGCACAGTCCCTGAAATCGGTGGTCGTGCCTCAGAGTTCCAAAGATCCATTGCGGGATTACCTGACACGGATGGGGCTATCGCAGACGTCTCTGTTTGGGGACATTCCGGGCTTGGCAGCGGCGAATACGAGGCGTACACAACTGCAGCGCGCGCTGCAGCCCACGCCAGAAAAGCATCGGGATAGAGGAAACCGAGCGTATCAAGCGGGAAGGTACGACGACGCCTTGTCTGCATACGAAGCGTATGTGGCGGCACTGCCGGACGTCGCTCAGCCCTATTGCCTTAAAGGCGACGCACTCGCCGCGCTGGGACGATTCGAAGACGCGAACCTAGCTTACACCCGGGCGATCGAGAACCTTGATCGGCCGATATACCTTGGCGAACAGGTTGTCGTGAATCGGGAATTCGTCGAACCCATGATGTCTCGGGCACTGTACTATAATCGAGGAAACGTACGCGCGGCGGCTGGCGACCATGCCGGTGCTGTTGCGGACTTCGATATTGCATTGCATCATGGTGATGATCCCAATCGGGACATACTGAAAAATCGAGGGAACTCGAAGTTCGCTTTAAGTATGTTTGCAGAGGCCCACAACGACTTCGAAGCGGCATGGTTGGAGAGGGATGGGAGCGACGCCGCGCTCGCCATGGGGAACTGCAAGGTAATGACGGGCGAGTTCGAGGGAGCCCTGCAGCGGTATTTGAGCGGCGGCGGCGCCGAACCCGAGGGGGCCGCAGCTCATTGTCGGGCGAACGCAGAACAGGTGCGCCAGATCATGGAGACACTGAATGGGCGCGCGTTCAAGACCCGGCATGAAGGAGTCATCGTATTTGTCGAGACCGCACATGCACTTGGGAGCCCAGTGCACTTTCCGTTCGCCGGCAATCAGGGGAATACCGGAAACATCCCGTCCGGAATGGTCACCGCGCACGGCGGGAAAGGCTATGAGGGGGCAAAAGGGTTCGCTGTTGCAATTGTATCGGCAACGTCCTGAACTCTAGAACACGTCGGAACCTTCACTGATCACTGCCGCCCTCTTGGCTCGCTCTTTAGCTTCTGACTGTTGCGCCAAAAGTGGATTGTGGTTCGGCATTCTCCGTGTCGAAATTCAAACAAATACTTGTTTCCTCACGTCCGAAAAATATTTAGAAATCACGTCTATTAGATTCTTCAGAAAATAGCAAACTTTATCGTTTTTCGTATGGCATTCTTCAAGAGAATCAGGAAAAATATATTCGTTCGCGAACCAGTTTATATGTTGCGATAATTCCTTGATTTTGTCAGTCCATTCCAAAATCAATTCGAAATCCGGTTCGGACACGATACGCCGAATTTTATCCAGTAGTTCGATGTCTATCGCAGACAACTCATAGTAGTCGCCATTATAGTCTTCCCAGGCGAATGGCCCTTGGTCAAATCCACTGATATGGATGTTCTCACTTCCGTCTTCGTTTGCAAACCCCAAGACCTGCTTTGGATACAATATCCACACGTTAGCCGGAGACGATGTAATGCAGCCGCCGAAAGAAGACTTGGATTTTGCTCTTCGCAGGATGACGCGAGTTCGCTTCCGAATACCATCAATATCAATAACGTGGTCGTCTTCTCTATTCCGGTAGATGTATATTGCCACCACGATTCCTTCCATCTTCAGGTGGTACAGGATTTGTGCAATCACGCAACCCGGATTGAGGGCCGTTCGCAAGACCAGACTGGCTCATTCACCGTCGCGCCGTTGAGCACAGCGCAATCACGGAATCGTGGGGTTCCACGCCAATCCAGCGGAGCGACAGCTCACATGTCAGGCTCTCGCCCAGCTTTACGGTACCGTCGACCAGAGCTTCCGCGAACGCCGGCAATCTAGACGCTTGCAGGCGAAGTATCGAGGCTCTCGGGAACGATCCGCATGCGCATCCTCCGGCCTCGCCCGGTCGGATCGGTGGAGTTTCGGCGCCGGCCAGCAGGCACCCTCTGTCCCTTTCGTCCATGGCTTTCTTGAGCGAAGAGCCTACTCGGTCCGACAGGCTCTGGAGGGGAGCAGCCTCGAAGCAGCGACGGCGACTGGAAGGGGGGCGCGAGCGGGCTGGCGGCGGATCGAAAGTCTGGAAGCGGTCGTCTTTGGACGGCAGGCGGCCCGGATAGATCCGCCCGTTGGCCGTCGCTGACGCGGAGCCATTGCCATGAAACGCGAAACGTGGACTCCCGAAGGGACGGAACTCGTGCTACCTCTACGAAACGTTGGGGGGCCCTTTGGCGAAAGCGAAACGACAGGGGACGGCAGCGACGGGCATGGGGCTGAATCCGGCCGATTACGATGTGATGACGGCCCAAGCGAGGATCGAATGCGGATATCGCGCAAAGGTCAGCAAAAGCGCGGGGTTGAGATCTCGCAGCTTGTCCGCTGGGCGCAAGACTTGTGTACGAGGCAAGAAGGTCGTGAAGAACTGGCTGGAGTTCCTTTCGCCGTAACGACGAGTGGGAGACGAAGACCCGGTCGAGGGAGTCTTCTCGATCATCGGACGAAACCCAACGTTAACATCTTCAGGCTTGGCATTGGTAGGCTGATCGGCTATTGGCTTTGGCCGCATAGCAGCTTCCCTCCAATCCAAGCCCGATGGGCATGTTAAGAACTTTAGGAGCACATGGTGTAGGGGGTAGCGTTCGCCGGGCGCTAATGAATTCCGACGAAAATCACATGGAAGGCCGCAAGGGCTGACGTGTGAGTAATTCCCACCTGGCTAGGCTTGCAAGTGCAACAATGCAACTCTTGGGAGAGTCTCATGAAAGTCAGCATCAAAGATTTTGGCGTCGATATGGAGGTGAAGAACAGAGGGATTGAGTTTGAGGTGCACGACAACAATGGTAACTTCAAGGGCGATTGTTATGTCACAAAGAGTGGTTTGATTTGGTGTGAGGGTAAGACCCAAAAGAAAAACGGCATTAAGGTTACTTGGGATGAGTTCGTCGAATGGATGAATAGCTGAGCATGGAGGCGCCCATGCGGCGCGATGAATGGATGGATGGGACGTTAACGACGGTCGGGTACATCAACTGCTTCACGCCCCCCAGCCGGATGGCGCTGGATATCGAGACCCCATTTGTCCTCCCGTAATGATCAGAAGTATTTCGGGCGGAATCCCCGAGGAGACAAAGCTATGACCTACATCGCGCCGACTGAGGCTTGCGCCGGCGGCTTCGAGCCCGTCGAAATTCTGTATGATGGGGGCGAGGGGGAATGGGCCGTTGCCCGGGCGGAGACGGGCGCACTTGGGATCCGTTGGAATGGCTCCGGTGAGAAGCCCATTGGCTTTCCGTCATCGCATGGCAAGGCCGAGTGGTTCATCGTCCCGGATCAGATTGCGGCGGCGGTCGCGGCCCTAGCCGTGCAATGCCGGTAGTGCAGACCGACCCGCGCTAACCTCGCGTCCGCATGCATTTACCGGCTCGCCGACTTGGCTTCAGCTGCTTCAGCTTGAAAAAGCCGGTTGTAGACGTTGTGGCCGATATACTTCTCGTTGGTCAGAACCTGGTGGACGGTGCCCCGCGTCAAGGGCCGGCCGAGATCCGTCACAATGCCCTTCTTGTTGAGCAGCGCGGCGATCTCACCTTCCAGCCTGCCGCCCTCGACGAACTGGCGGTACATCCAGCGGACGGTCTCGACTTCCTCTTCCGGTCCGGGCACTAGGATCACCGTAAGCGTCACGTACACCCCACCCCTTCCGGCTGAGCTTGCGATTTGAGATTCACCGTTGCCATGTGAGCAGCAGGAGAGAATCTCAATGGAGCCCTCTGCAGAGTTTCTCGGTGAGGTCGAGGTGCTTCCCGCAGTGAAGGGCCGGCGTCGCTGGCCGGAGGAGTTGAAGGGGCGGATCGTCGCCGAGACGCTGGAGGCCGGCGCGACGGTGGCCGGGGTGGCGCAGCGCTACGACCTCAATCCGAACCAGGTGTCGGACTGGCGGCGTCTGGCGCGGGACGGTCGGCTGGTCCTGCCGGCGACCGATGCGGATGTGGCGTTTGCGCCGCTTCTGGTCCGGGCAGAAGGTTCCTGCGATGCCGGGCCGGCCGGTGAGCGCTTGGAGGTGGTTCTGGACAGGGTGGCAGTCCGGCTCGACGCCGCGACGCCGGCGGTGCGCGACGGCACGATGCATCTCGACCATGCCCAGTTCGAGGCGTTGTTTGCCGGCCTGGACTGGCGCCGGGTGCGGGCGCTGTCGGTGCGGCCGCCGGCTGAGGCAGAGTGACTCACCCGGCCGGTCGGGGCAGCGTTCCGGCGGCGCCGGCGCTACAACCCTGGCCATGCCGGCTCTTGCGGAGATCGACCTTGCAACCCTGACGCCCGACCAGGCGGCGGCCGTGTGTGCGCTGCGCACCGAGATCGGGGTGCTGGAAGACCGCAACGCGGGGCAGGCCGAACGGATCCGCCGTCTCGAACATCTCATCGGGGAGTTGAACCGGGTCCTCTAAGGCAAGCTCCGGGGAGGCTTCGGCCGTCCGCTACGATTTGGATAGTCTTTTCTGGACCGCGTAGGTTCTTGCGCTATATTGAGTGAAAATCCGTGAGGTTCGGACATGCAGTTTCAGGAGTTCATTGTGGATGAGGCGTTTTCGCCGACGCTCGTCGCCGACGCGTTGCGCACCACAAAGTCCGAGATCGCCGGCACGCTCGGCTTGGGCAAGGATGCGTTCGCACGGGCTTCGCGCATCCGCGCGCGCAAGACCCAGGTCCGCCTGCGCCAGATGCTGGAAATCCTCAACCGCGTCGAAGCCGTAACCGGATCGCCGCTCGCCGCCTATGCCTGGTTTCGCGCGGAACCGCTGCCCGGTTTCGGCGGCGCGACGCCGGACCAGATCGTGCGCGAGGGCAAGGCGGAACAGGTCCACGCCTACCTCGACCGGATCATGGCCGGCGGCTACGCCTGAGTTCGTCTTTCTCCGATGCGTTTCCGCGGGATCGCCTATCGGGCGCACAATCCGCAATGGTCCTGGACGCCGCTGTCCGGCGAAGGGGGCCGCCTGCACGGCGGCCGGTTCAATCGGCGCGGCGTTCTCGCGCTCTATACATCGCTTGCGCCGCTGACCGCGATCCGCGAAGCGCAGCCGCTGGGCCGGCCGATGCAGCCCCTGACCCTGTGCGCCTACGAGATCCATGCCGAACCCGTGTTCGACGCCACGGACGATGAGCGCCGCCGCGCGCTGGGCGTGACAGAGGCCGATCTGGCCTGCCCCGCCTGGGAAGCGGAAATGCTGGCCGGCGTCGTTCCCGCTTCGCAAGGCTTGGCCGACCGCCTCATCGCGGCGGGCTATGTCGGAATGCAAGTCCGCTCCTTCGCCGCCGGCGCGGGCCCGGCGGACCTCAATCTCGTCCTGTGGCAATGGGGATCCGGCCCGCCGGCGCGCGTCATCCTCATCGACGACGAAGGCAGGCTCTCCGGCGGTCCGGCGAGAGCTGGCGGGAGGCCGTAGCGCGGAGTCCCGTCGCTGGAGAAAAAACCGCGAACATCGGGCTTGACGGGCGGCGGCGGCGCTGCAATGTCCGGGGGCGGAACCGGCGCGCGCGTTTGCCCGTCCGGCCCGGCAAACGGGGATTTGCATGACTGCCGTTCTCTCCAAACCCGCGGGCGACATCGACAGGGCCGATATCGAGGCCCTGATTTCCGAACGGGCGCCGGAGGGCGCGCGCATCGAGTTCAAGGAAAGCCTGCCGGCGGGCAAGGGCAATACCGATTCCTGGCTCCGCGACAGAAGCGAGATCGGCAAGTATGCCAGAGATAAAATTCTGGAAGAAACGGTCGCGTTTGCGAACGCCTTCGGCGGCGCCTTGGTGCTCGGCATTGCGGAATCCGCAGGCAAACCGCCGGTCGCCGAACGCATCGCCCCGCTGCCGCGCTGCGCCGACCTGGCGGAGCGCTTCCGGCAGGCGTTCCGCGATTGCGTCGAGCCGCAATTGCCGTCGCTGGAGATCGTTCACGTTCCGACGAACGGCGATGGCGGCGTTGTCGTGTTCCGAACCGGCCGGTCCCGCCGCGGCCCCCATCGGGTAAAGCCGACGCGCGTTTGCTCGGTTCGCCGCGCCGATCGCTGCGAGGAACTGGGCATGCGGGAGATTCAGGACATGACCCTCAATCTCGCGCGCGGCACGGAACGGCTGGAACGGCGGCTGCGGGAGCGTTCCAGGAAGTTCCAGGAAGCATTCAAGCGTCTCGAAACTCCCGACGACGCTTTCGGGTTTCGCATGACGGCCATCCCCGTCGGCGATGAAATTCGCTTCGGGTCTGTCTATTCCGGCGGCAACCTGATCGAAGAATTACGTCCGCCCGACATCGAGATCGTGCGCGGGTCAAACGACCGGGACGCCCGATTGCGCACTATTCCAAGTTCGCATGCCATGCTTTTCCAGGACTGGCGACCGATGCTCCGGGCCGCGCGGGTGGAGCAAGGTCACAATTGGAATGGGGGAATGCCAGTACACGCATATGCCGAAATCCATGCCGACGGCCTGTTGGAATGGGGTTTTGTCTCGAATCGTCTCAACCGTGTTTCCCCTGAAAATCCGACCGAAATAATTTTCGACTCCGAAACGCCGGTCTCGACGCTGGCCGGGCTTCTCGTCTGGGCGGACCGCGTGCGGCAGCGGGCATCGGCGCCGGGAGCGGAGTATGCCGTTCAACCGCAGTTCAGAGTCACGGCGGACAGGGTCAAAGTCGGAGGCAACGACTATAGGATGATTGTCGGGTCGATCGAACAGAACGATACCGATTTTCCCCTGTATCCTTTGGAAGCTTCGGACGAAATCGGGAAGACCGTTTCCCAATTCGAGAAGGATTTCTGGAACTACTTCGGCAAAGATCCCGGTTGGAGGAGCCGGGAGCCCTTGGTCATTTCTCAAGCATGATTGCATCGGTTGCAGGAACTAACCCATGCCCACGCTGAACTGGCTGACGCGGGAGGAGGATGTCCGGGCGGCGGGGCGGGTTCCGTATCGGCTGCTGGAGGAGGTTCCGGGGCTTTCGGCGGGGGATGGCAATACCAGCAACATGCTGATCCAAGGGGACAATCTGGAGGCGTTGAAGGCGCTGCAGCCGTTCTATGCCGGGCGGGTGAAGTGCATCTATATCGACCCGCCCTACAACACGCGTTCGGCCTTCGAGCATTACGACGACAATCTGGAGCACACGCGCTGGCTCTCCATGATGTGGCCTCGCTTGGAATTGCTGCGCGACTTGCTGGCTGAGGACGGCTCGATCTGGGTGTCCATAGACGACAATGAGGGACATTATCTCAAAGTTATAATGGATGAAATATTCGGACGAAACTCCTTCGTTGCAGATATATTTTGGCAGCGCACACATACCAGAGAAAACCGAACAGATATTTCCAACGTCCACGACAATATATTGCTTTATGCAAAGAATCGCGATATCTGGCGTCAAATCAGAAATCCTTTGCCAAGTTCTCAAGAGCAACTGGCACGATTCAAGAATCCAGATGACGATCCTCGCGGAAATTGGTCATCGCTACCTATGCATGCCAAAGCAGAAAAAGGCCGAAGAAGGGAGCAATTTTTTACGATTACGCTTCCGTCAGGACGAAAAATTGATCCGCCTCTTGGACGATGCTGGCTATATACGGAAGATCGCTTTCATGAAATGTGCGCAGAAAATCGCATTTGGTTTGGCGAAAATGGAAATAACGCGCCGCGCCTTAAGAAATTCTTGTCAGAAGTTAGAACTGGTCTAGTGCCTTCGACCCACTGGCCACACAAGGAAGTTGGAACTACTGGTGTAGCGAAAAGTGAAATTGTAAAGCTATTTGAGGGGGAAACTCCATTTTCGACGCCGAAACCGGAGGCGTTGATCGCAAGGGTGATACAGATTGCAACGAATTCGGGGGACCTCGTATTCGACTCATTCCTCGGCTCCGGTACTACGGCCGCCGTGGCGCACAAGATGGGGCGGCGCTGGATCGGCGTGGAGATGGGCGACCACGCGGAGACCCATTGCGCGCCGCGCCTGTGCAAGGTCATCGACGGCGAGCGGGGCGGCATTTCGGAAAGCGCCGGCTGGACGGGCGGCGGCGGCTTCCGCTTCTACCGGCTCGGCCCGCCGGCGTTCGATGCCGGCGGGGCGATCCGGCCCGATATCCGCTTCCCGGTGCTCGCCGCCCATATCTGGTTCGCCGAAACCGGCCGCCCTTGGGACGGGAACCGGGACGGCCCGGCGGAGGGCCCGCCGCAGGACCCGCCGAAGTACAGGGCCGGTTCCCCGGCACTCGGCGTCCGTGACGGCCGGGCCTATGCGCTGCTCTACAACGGCGTGCTCGGCGACCGGAGCCCCCATGGCGGCAATGTGCTGACGCGCGCGACCCTCGCCCGCATTCGCGCGGCGATCGCCGCGGTCGCGCCGGGCTTCGACGGGCCGCTGACGGTCTACGGCGAACGGTCCCGCCTGACGGCGCCGACGCTGGCGCGCGAGCGCATCGCCTTCAAACAGACGCCCTACGACGTCAAGGCGCGCGGGTAAGCCATGCAACTCAAGCAGTACCAGACCGACACGCTCGCCATCCTGCGCCGCTTCTTCGAGGAAGCCCGCATCGCCGGGCCGCGCGGCGCCTACGAGGCGATAACCGGGGAGCCGGAACAGGCCGGCCGGCTCGGCGGCTACGGCGGCCGATACAAGCCGCTGGAGGGCCTGCCGGACGCGCCCTATGTCTGCCTGCGCCTGCCGACCGGCGGCGGCAAGACGGTGCTCGGCGCCCATGCCGTCGCCGTCGCCCGCGACGCCTGGGTGGAGAAGGATTGGCCGCTGGTCCTGTGGCTGACCCCGACGAAGACGATCCGCCGGCAGACCGCCGAGGCGCTGGACAATCCGCGCCACCCCTACCGCCAGGCGCTCGACGATGCGTTCGACGGACGGGTGCGCGTGTTCGATATCGCCGACTTTGCCAATATCAGCCCGCACGACATCCGCGACCGCTGCTGTATCGTCGTCGGCACAATTCAGGCCTTGCGCATCAGGGATACGGAGGGGCGCAGGGTCTACGCCCACAACGAGAATATGGAGCCGCTTTTCGCCACGCTGCCGCAGGGGCCGACGGCGCCGGCGGGGCTGGAGACGCTGGACGGCGGCGGGCCGAAATTCTCCTTCGCCAACCTCCTGCATATCCACCGCCCACTGATGATCGTGGACGAGGCGCACAACGCCGTGACCGGCCTGACGCGCCAGATGCAGGGGCGGGTGAATCCGTGCGCCATTATCGAATTCACGGCGACGCCGCGATACAACTCGAACATTCTGCATAGCGTTTCGGCCCAGGAACTGAAAGCCGAGGAAATGATCAAGCTGCCGGTCGTGCTTGCCGAACACGATAGCTGGCAGAACGCGGTGAACGACGCCGTGGCCGCCCGCGCGGCGCTCGCCGGAACGGCGGCGAACGACCGGGACTATCTCCGCCCCATCGTGCTGTTCCAAGCGCAGAAGAAGAACGAGGAGGTGACGGTCGCGGCGCTGAAGAAGCACCTGATCGAGGTCGAGCGGATTCCCGAAGAGCGGATTACGATCGCGACCGGCGACCAGCGCGGACTCGATGGGATCGACCTGTTCGATCCGGCCTGTCCGGTAGAGCATGTCATCACCATCGAGGCGCTCAAGGAGGGCTGGGACTGTTCGTTCGCCTATGTCTTCTGCTCGGTCGCCCGCATCCAGAGCGCGACGGATGTCGAGCAACTGCTGGGGCGAGTGCTGCGGATGCCCTACGCGAAGCGCCGCAAGGCGAGCGACCTGAACCGGGCCTACGCCTTCCTGTCCGAGCCGAGCTTCGGCGCGGCGGCGCGGGCGCTGGTCGACAAGCTGGTCGCGATGGGCTTCGAGGAGGAGGAGGCGCGCGACAATATCGAATCGGCACAGACCGCGCTGGATACCGGCGACAATCTGTTCGGCCGTCGCGCCCGGCCGCAACCCGTGTTCCGGCGCACCGTTACCGCGACGCCCGAGACGCTGGCCGTGTTGGAGCATCGCGAAGGCGTGACCGTCCGCGGCCTTGAAGACGGCAGGACGGAGATTTGCGTAACCGGCGTGCTCGGCGAAGACCTGGAGTATGAGATCGCCAGTGTGCTGCCGGAAGCCGAGCGCCAGGGTTTTTCGGACGCCGCGGCAGCGCACCGCGCCGCGGCGGCAAAGCTGCTGTCTCCCGCCGAACGGGGCGAGACCTTCGCCGTCCCGGCCCTGATAGCGGAGGTGCACGGCGAACTGGAACTCGCTGATACCGACCTGTTCATGGAATGGCACGACTGGTCGCTGCGCCGGCATCCGGCGCAGCTGGACGAACGCGAATTTGCAATCCGCGAGACGGCGCGCAGCTTCGAGATCGACCTCGACGGCAAGCGCGTCGTGTACAACTTCGCAGCGGAGGAGAAGCAGTTCGCCCTCGATGTCGATGTCGAGGGCTGGACCCCGGAAGCCCTCGTGCTCTGGCTCGACCGGCAGGTGCGGGCGCCGGATGTCGGGCAGCAGGATCTGGTGCGCTGGCTCAGCGACCTGCTCGGCCATCTGATCGACGACAGGAATATGCACATTGCGGCGCTGATGCGCTGCAAGTTCATCCTCGCCCGCAAAGTCCGCAGCAAAATAGCTGCTATCCGCCAGCAGGAACGGAAGAGCGTATACAGGCAATACCTGTTTGCCCCGGAGTCGGAAGTCGAAGTGTCTTTCGATTCCGCCTTCCGGTTCCGGGAAGGCATGTATCGGGAAGAGCGGCGCTACCGAGGGCGGTGGAAGCCGCGAAAGCACTTCCTGGAGCATGTTCCGGCGTTCGACGGCGCACCGGACGGCGAGGAGTTCCAGTGTGCGCAGGCTCTCGACAGCCTGGAGCAAGTACGATTCTGGCTGCGGAACGTCGCGCGCCATCCGGCGTCGTTCTGGCTCCCGACGGCGACCGACAAGTTCTACCCGGATTTCATCGCGCAACTGGAGGATGATCGATTTCTCGTTGCGGAATACAAAGGTGCGCGCGACATCAAGAGCGACGATACGCGCGAGAAGCGGACGATTGGAGAGCTTTGGGAACGCCGAAGCGACGGCAAGGGGCTCTTCATCGTCGCGGAGAAGAACAGAGACGGAAGGGATATGCGTGCGCAGTTGGAAGAGAAGATTGCTTAGGTATCTCAGGGAGTTGATTGGCAGCTGATTTCAGGCGGTCGTGTTGCTTCGTCTCAATCCAGACTTACCAAATTACCCGGACAATCAGTCTGGAACGCGGCAACATGCTGGCGCGTTACGGAAAGAGGGCATGATAGGTGGCGGTTCCGGTCACCGGTGCGGATCACCGGATCGGTCTGTCAATCTGCCGGCAACACTCGACGGCGCGGGGCGAAACCTTCGTCATCCAGCAGAAGCGCAAATGGTGTTCTTAGTCTTCATTCTGTCCTAAAGATGCCAGTAGTTGACCGACAGGCAGAAACTTATCTTCGCACCATCGAAGAAGATATCGCCTTGGATTTGTCGATAATCCACGATAAAGCGCAGCTGCCCATTTTGCCCAATCTCCTTCCCGTCTCTCCTCGAGCAATGCCCGTATAACCAGGTTGGTCGCTTTTCGCGTCTTCCAATCCGCCGGAAACTCGTCGGCCACCAAAAAGGGTTTCGAATTTGCCCAGATAGTATTCACAAACTCGGCCGCAATTGCCGTATGCGAGTCGATCTCCGCATATTCATCTCCGACATATAAACACAAGACTTCCAACCGAACCAAATCACGGCTTTCGTCCCGCTCATACACCGAAAGAAGCACTCGTGCATTTACCGACACGTAGGAATGCCGCAAATGTGCAAGATACACTACCGAATCTGCGTATGTACTGAACGAAATCGTTCCGGCCTGTTCAGCATCAGAAAGCACCGCCTGAAGCCAGATGCCCTTCGCACCGAACCCATCTCTCGCCAGCCGCCGCATCTCAAGGTCCTCGCAAAGAAGAAGCCGCGACTCGCCGGCCATGACCGCTGCTGCGAACGCTCCGCTCGGAGGAAGACCAACCAGTTTCTCGCCCATTTCGGACAACCGATCAGGCGATTGCAGTGGTTCAACCGCGCACGAATCCTCAACGGCGGCAATGAGTTCGGTCACCCTATCGAGCCGCCTCTTTCGGTCCTCTGCCGTCTCGACGAATCGGACATATTCCCCCTCCCGATAATCCATGCTCATAGAATCGCTTTCATCGTCGCCAGTCCATTCCTCCCTCATCGCCTTAAGCTGACCGAGCTCGTTGGCGGGAATTGCAATCTCCCCGACCCTTTCCTTGATCGCTGGCAGCACCCCCAAGGTGGCGGCGTGCCAAGCCGTGAATGCATCAATGACTGCTCCGCTCCGGTCGTTCTCCCGAATGAATGTCAGAGCCTCATCCCGTTCCTCAGACCTTCCGGTGCAGACCCGCACCTGTTTGCCGATGGAAACCAGGTACTGCGCGAACGCCACGACGCCGCCGGGCCTGTGACCAGAGGCCATGACGAGTGGTATCGGGTGTGTCAAATAGACATCCGCCTGCTCCCGCACCATGGCGCTGTGACGCCGGACTTGTTCCAGCACCGGCTCAAGATCGTCATCGACGATAGGGAACGTGGCAAACCCTCTCGCTTCCGGAAATCTCTGCCCGAAGTCCCCCGTCAAATGATGAAATGCCTGCAACCACCAGGGCTTGATCTCGGTTACTTTCCAATTTTCCCTTGAACCCAAGGAGTTTTCAGCCTCGAATTCATCCTCTTCTCGCAGCCCGAGACATCGGGCTACGAATGAGTTATCTGTCTCGATCGCTTGGCCCCAAGGTCTATCTTGAACTTCTCCAATCAAGGCTTCAAAACTCTGCCCACCGGAACGTACGAGACGCACCCATGTTCCCGAGCCCACCTTTGGGTTTTTCTCAGGCTCCCATCCCCCCGACGTTGCCCGAATTACGAGTCCGACAAATTTCTTCACCACTTCGGCATCTGTGAGGTCCTCAGTTACAGAGGCATAAGCAAGTTGAAGAGCGCGTGCCGGCTCCGAGAAGTCTAGGAGTACATGGCTTAGTTCGATCCGATCCAGTGCGGTTCCATCGAATGTTTCTACTTGTTCTGAACCTACAATCCTACGAATTTCTTCCTTGTCATCGCTCTGGTAGAGAGCTCTGACCAAGCACATGAGGGTTTCGATTTTCCGATCGCTCTTGAGCGCATTTGCTAGCGGCTTGGCCGCTGCGGCTGGCTCGCCACGATTGAAATGCAAAACGCCCTGAAGTTTTTGAAAGAATGCCAGCTGCGCGATATCGACGTGCAATTCTTCAAAAAACCTGACGGCGCGGGCTCTTATCGGCATATCGACTACGAGGGCATTCGCCAACAGGCGCAATTCGTTGCTTTCCCGATCAAGTGCGACACGGCCGTCCAATGCATCTACTGCGACACTTGGCTGACCGCGGATCATGGCCTCTTCCGCAATAGCCAGCCGCGACGGGAAATCAGCATCCCCTTCCTGGAATGCCGATACCGCCGACTCAAACAGGGATTGCGAAAGAGTCTCTAGCCCCAAAGATCGCGCGGACTGACACAAAACTATCGATGCCAGAGTGTCTCGGCAAAATTCCCCGTGCTCCGCCTCTAGAATTTGTTGCGCATTCTCTGGAGTCTCCAGCCCCATACGCGCCGCCAACTTGAATGCACGCGTTAGCAATCGTTCTGATTCCGGAGCATTCTCCCCATAGCGGTCCGCCAAGCGGAGGATCGTTTCCCAATCCTTGCAAGCAACAGCAATCTTGTATTGGATTGCTACACTGTGGCCGTTCTCTTCCAAATCAGAGACAACTTGCGGTGCCTTGTCCGTCTCCCTTCCCTCAAGAAGCGACCAGGCCAGTTGCTCTTTCACGCTCGCGTCTTCGGGAAATCGCTCAGCTGCCTCCCAACCGAGCGCCTTGGCGGAATCATTCCGACCAACGATGCGGTACGCGAGCATTAGATTTAGTGCTATAGCCGACTGATTGCCGTTGTGCTGTCGCGCTTGGCTACGCATTCTGTCCCACAACCGCTCATAGACTTCTATTGCCATCTCAACGTCGTGCAATCCATTCCCGTGCAGTTCTTGCCCATAAAAATACTTTTCTCCCCCCATCGCTTGCGACAACAATGCATTGGCGTACATTTCTTCTATTTCAATCACTCCCGGATGACGGGCATAAGCGTCAATCGCCGCGCTCCGCCATACATGAAGCTCCCCCCGGCGGATCAGCCACACAACATATGCCTGCTCCACTTCGGGCGTATATCTTAGAGGCGCGGGAATTAACGAAATCGGGTCGTCAACACTTTCATCATGTATAAGGCTCCGAATATAAATTGCCGCCAGCGGCGCGTCGTCAGGCTGTTCCGCCAATCCCTGCCTCGCGATGTCACGCGCAAATATCCATTCGTTTCTGAGCAAATGACCGAATGCCTTGTTGACGATCGCCTTCGGCTCGTCAGGGGCAATTTCCCACGCGGCAATAAGCTCCGCGGCGGCATTCTCTTCGTCGCCTAATTCAAGGCGACATGCCGCGACATTAGTCACAATTCGGAACTGGATCCTGGACCCTGTTTGCCCCTCAAGCCTTGCTTGGAGCCGTTGCAAGCATTCCAAGGCTACTTCCGGGTCTGTCGGGATTAGGGCCACATAGTCGTTTATCAGCTCTTCATATTCAGAATCCATGGATGTGAAGCCGGCGCCTACCCTGTCCGACCTAAGCGCTGCAATATCCGTCCGTATGAGTTCAAATTCGGGGGCAAGCTTTGCTGAAACGTTCTCAGGCAGCTCTTTGACTGTCTCAAGTATCTCCTCTCCTTGAGGTGTGTGGGAGGGGTTGAAGGCCTTCAGGGCTTCGGGATAGCGCTGAATCTCCAGTTGCAGGTTATCCCAGCCAAGGACGGATATCTGTAGAGGAACATCGCGAGTTTCGCTAATCACTGCAGACAGGTCCTTGACCAGACTCTGAATATTGGCGTCGTCGGGAGCAGTTGTAACGATCACATATTCGGAAAGCGGTGGGTGAAAGTCCGTGGCCTTAGCCACCTCCCCGCGGACTTCTTCCTCGCGAAGCAATTGGCCATCCGTCTTTAGTTTGCACTGAATTCCGACTAGTTGATTGGGTTTCCCGTTCCTGCACCCAACGATATCGACACCATATTGACGCTGCCCACGGCGTCCGTACAGGTGAGCTGTCTCATCGTTCAATATGCACCGCCATAAAATGCGATTGCACCTTTCGAATGCTTGTTCATCACGTGGTTTGGGAACCTGAACTGCACTTAGTTCAGACATATCCTCAGGTCCATGTGTATAGGAGGTCGCCGCTGATTACCTCGGCGCGTTCGTGGTGAAGTCACACCCAAATTCACATTCCCGTCTCGAAACCATGTATTCACTATCGGTCTTCGTGTTGCTACAGGATTCGGCGAATCGTTAGGAGCTGAAAATGGGCGTGTTTGACAGCTGTCTACGCTTGCACTCCGCAAGCTCGAGCGCTCATGGTGTAGAGGCTTGATAGTGGCCCTGAGTCGGCAAGTAACACGACGTGCGCTTTCGCCTTCAATGCAGCCGTTAGCCCTGCCGTCGTCTTGACTTGCCCCGGCGCCGATCCGGTAGTTTTTGGAGTACGCGTCATCGTATAACAATCGCCTGGATCCCATATGCAGGCGGTCTGCGTCGCACCGATTCTCGGACGGACGGTGTTTCCGCATCATGATGTAGGACCCGAATTCGCGGCATCCTCCCGCGTCTTCCCTGTCTTGAAGGTCGGCGAATTCGAGGACGATACCACATCGGCCTCACAGGTCCTGGGGTAGTCTCGGAAACGGGTCTGTCTGCTTCTTGTTCATCCGATCTCCACCCCCGCCATCCTGTCTGCCTCTCCGATTACCTGTACAGCATGGCGCCGGTCAACGGCGGCGCCAGTACGGACCGGGATTAACGGACCAACCCCGATTCAGCACCGGCCTTCGCTCCGGCTAGGCATTCGCCCAGTTTCGACCAGCGCTGACTTGCTAGGCGGGCCGGGCATCGGCTCGAAGTTGCGCGGCTCAGCCGCGTTGCGTGGATGCGCTTCGCAGCAGTCCAACATGGGCGAGCATGAGCCTATGACGCGGTGCATCTGACAAGCGCTCGAATTGGCGGCTGACGGCCCGCCGCAACGGTACTCATCCGGCGCTCCGCCGCCCTCGCCCTTCAGCGAGGCTACGCCAACCTCCGCCCTTCACATGGCCGACCCCTCCGGCGCCGGTCCGCCCACGTATGGCATTCCTGACGGTATCCGTAGGCGGCAGCTGTGCGGTCGCATCCGTGATACGTCAACCATTACGCGCCGCCGGCCGGTTCTGGTCGCGCTCGGACGACAACCGCCCCGTCCCGCTCAGCGGCAGCTCGATATCGGCGGCTATCATATCATGGGCGGCGCCAACCCGTGTACTGTGCCCGGAGCGGCTGCCGGCCAGTTCGGTCGGAAGACCGGCCTGTCGCGCCATCTCCTTGACGATGCGCGGTACCTGACTCGAGTCGAGGCACTCGCCGGGCCTGCCGCCTTTGCCGACGGAGCGGATTAGACGCCCGTTGTCGATTCCGGTTCGAGTGCTGATCGGCGACGTAATGACCTGCCGATTGACACGCCACGAAAAGCCAGTCGCGGTCTGGAGTGTGAATGCGACCGATTTCGGCACGATTACGAGCGGTCGCGGCCTTTTCTACGGATGGAGTGATGAATCGCGAAAAAGCTTAGGGTTCAGCTGGCTCTCTTCGGGTCGGACCGGCCGGGATCACATGACGAGGCAGAAAACGTCCGGGGAGCCGTCCTCGGGCTCCAGTAAGCCGTAGCCCCTGGTCGGGATGAACCATTTCACCAGCGCCCTGATCCGGCGCCCGGGGCCGGCTTCGGCAGGGGCGGCCGGGCCGATGCCGGGTCCGGCAGCCATGTGGCTTTTGCCGGTCACTGGAGCGAAACACGCCGCCTGGGGCGATGCCGTGGAAGAGTCGACGGAAAGAATCCGCGAAACCTCGGGCCCGCGCCGACCCCGAACAGTCTCGCAGGCGACCGTCGCTCCGGCCAGAAGCGTATCGAGCCCGACCGCGGCTAGGGCCGTGTCGCGGCAGTAGATGTCCGGCGAGCCGTCTTCCGGAACGAGGAAGCCGTACGCCTTCGCCCGATTGTACCATTTCACCGTTGCGGAAATGCGCGCGCCAGTGCCGGGGTTTGAATATGGCTAGGTCATGCCGAATGGCTTTTCCCTCTGGGCGGAAGTTCGTATCGATGGGCCTTTCTAACGCCCGCACCCAAGGCGGTGAAAGTCTTAGGGCGCGGAAGGCGAATCGGTTCGGCAGACTTGGACGACAGGGAGGCGGGTCATGGCCCGAAGGCCGGGAAGTGGCAAGACCCCGGGGCAGGCGCCGGGCGCGGCCTCCCCCGGTTCCGGTATCGAACGCGAGGAGACGACGCCCGGGATCGCCCTGCCGGCCGACCTGGGCCGTTCCCTGCGCCTGCTGGAAGACGCCCAGCTGGACCGGCTGGCGGAGGCGGTGACCGACGAGGTCCGGCGGCGCAGACGCAGTGTGCCGCGCAAGCGAACGGCGAATACGGGATCGCCAAAGCCCACTGCGGCGAAGGAGGCGCGCGCAAGGCCGGACAAGCCGGACCGGGCCTGCACGGTGACCGCGGGACAGGAACGGTTGATCCTCGCCGCCTTCGATGCCGGTCTCAGGCCCGCGGCGATCGCGAAGGAGTTCCGGGTCTCGCGGTCGACCGTGCAGCATGTTACCACCGACGCGAAACGCGACCGCCGCAGGACGGAACGACACATGGCCGAGGCCAGCAGGGGGACAAACGCGCTCAGGAAGTTGAACGCGAGCGCTTCCGCTCCGAAGACCGCTGCAGGCGCCCTACCGGCCTGTAATCGCCAAGGATTGGGACGACAGCTTGTGTTGACGACGCCTGGCAGCCAACGAAACGAACGTCGTGACGAAACCGGCAGAAACGCGTTTAGGATCGCGAAACAAGGGCCAGGACCTTGCCGGGCAAGCATCGACTGGATGATCATCGGGAATTGATCGGACCGATATGGTCCAAGCCTATGGCGGTGCGGATCCTTGGCGCAAACGACAATCATCCACTGCCAAACGATATCACCGCGGTCTGCTGAAACGCCGTCCATTGCGAGCCAAATGGGAAATTGCAATGGTGCAACGCCCAGATTTTATTCCCGTTTACAGTTGCTCGTAACGGATTCAGACCAATTGCCTTTGCCTTACTGATAGGAGACGATATGAGAGCAATCGGAATCATTGACCCTGACCGGCTCAAGCACATCCCAAAGAAGTACTGGGCGCAGCATGAGTTTTGCTTTCATATTCATGACCTAATGACCTCTCTCTTGGTGCAAATGGAGATGCAAGAGGCCGGACGAATCGAGTTCGAAATCGAATCCGAAGAAGATCGGAGACTTTTAGAAAGTGGGATTCACGTCCTCGATTTCTTGAACAAATCTGGACGGGCTGAACTGGAGCGTCGTGCTGTTGTCAATCATGTCTGTAATGCGCTATTCTCAGATATTCTCCATTTTGTGTACGAGGCGCTTCGTTGTCTGGAGAAGCGAAAATTCTCGGTTGCACTGACGCTACTCAGAAAGCCCTTAAAGGAAGGTATGCTAATTTTAGCGATGATGTGCGCGGACGAAGTATCATTCTTTGATAGAATGAAAAATGATGCCAAGAACCTCTTAAACAGGAATCAGCTTGATGAACAAGCGATTATAGCATTGTTAGAGTCGGCGATAGATGTCAGCCGAGCGTCCAGTTTCGCTGACGCTAAACTAATTTATGATACTGTATTCAATTTTCAAAACGACTTAGGGCTTGCCGGATTATTTGACAAGGCGACTCACTTGGTCACGGGATTTCGCAGGAACCAGACCGAAGATTACAATTTGAATTTTATCTTTAAGAATCCGATCGACGATGACGTCTTTTCTGGCGGTACCTATGCTCATCTTGCTATGCTGATTTTGTTTCTGCATGTAATGCAAATTGAACTCTACGGCCGTATGCGTGAGCCTAGTAAGAAATACCAGAACTGGATGCTATTCACATCTCTAGGGGCATATGAAGCACTTTTCACAAAAGGACGCTCAAAGATGACTGGCCTTTTAAATTCAAATTTTAACGAATTCATGCAATGTCCTAATTGCGATGCGCAGCTACGGATCAAGAAAGCAGAGGCACCGCGCCTCTTCATTGGAGAACGGCTCGACTGCCAGCAATGCATGACCGACCACCACTTCCCTCTTGGTTGGTTGCTTTCAAAAATCGACTTTGATCTTTCCGGCAACTAGTACGCGATTCTAAGCGTGAGATTCACCCAGCAAAAATACGAGCCTTTCACGACGCATCGAAATTAGCAGGGGCAAATATACATACCGACTATCTCGAGAGTGCTAGGCAGTGTCCCTATAAAATATCGGCCGCAATGCTGTCTGCGATTCTCTCGGCGGCATCGTGGATCGAGTCGCGTGCCAGGTGGGCGTAGCGGGCCGTGGTCTCGACGTCGCTGTGGCCGAGCAGCTTGCCGATCACCGGCAGGGTCTCGCCGAGCGCCAGGGCGCGGGACGCGAAGCTGTGCCGAAGATCGTGCAGCCGGACGTCCTCCAGCCCGGCCCTGGCCCGGACGGTGCGCCAGACATGGTCGAGACCTTCGGCGCCGAAGCGGCCGTGCCGGTCGTTGCCGGGAAAAACCCAGGGACTGTCCTTCAGTCGCGGAAGTGTCGTCAGCAACTGCACCGCCGTCGGCGGGAGCTGCACGGCACGGGGGCCGGACTTGGCGTCGGCAAGATGGAGCTCGCCGGTTTCGAGATCGACGTCGGTCCAGCGCAGGGTGAGGACTTCGCTCCTGCGGCAGCCCGTCAGCATCAGCAGGCGGATCGCCGCCACGGTCGCCGGCGAACCGCGCCCGGCAGCGATGGTGTCGTCAAGCACCCGGCCGAGGCGGGCGAACTCGGCATCGGTCAGGAACCGCTCGCGGCGACGCTCGGGGAACTTCTCGATCGACCGGCAGGGATTGCTGCCTTCAGGCACGAGACCCCAGCCTTCGCCCAGCCTGAACATGTGCGACAGGATCTTGACCGCCTTGTTCGCCGTGACCGGATGCGCGCTCAGCGTCTGCTGCAGGTCGACGACGTGGCTTCGTTCGACAGCCGCGACCGGCATTCTGCCGAGTGCGGGCAGGATGTGGTTGCGCAGCACGCCGCCGACGCGCACCTGCGTCCGCGGCTTGAGCCGGACCTCGACATGTTCCTCCAAATATTGCAACGCCAGGTCGGCCACGGTCGGCCCGCCGTTGGCCCTGGCGGCGAGCGGCAGGGGCAATGCCTCCTCGCCGGCCCTGATGCGCGCGAGGATGAGCGCTGCGCGCTGGCGGGCCTGGTCGGCATTGAGCACGTCGTGCCGGCCGACCGTCACCCGCTTCGGCAGCTTCTTTCCCGTCCGTTCCCTTGCCTGGGCGATGTAGACCTTGCCGCCCGAGGGATAGACCCGGACCCCGAAGCCGGGGAGAACCCGGTCCCAGAACACGGTGTCGCGCTCGACCACGAGTGCTGCCACGGTGCGGTTGGAAAGGGTCTTGTGCCGGTCTGCCATCGCCCGCCCCCTCACGCCGCCTGGGCGGAGCCGGGCATGATGTGGGCGCCGATGCTGTCGCCGGTCCGGGCGGCGGCGGCCTTCTCGGCATCGCGCACAAGATGGGCGTATTTCGCGGTGGTGCCGACCCGGGCATGGCCGAGCAGCCGGCCGATCACCGACAGGCTCTCGCCGAGCGCCAGCGCCCGCGAGGCGTAGCTGTGTCTCAGGTCATGCACCCGCACGTCGTGGAGCCCGGTCTCCTGCTTGATCCGCCGCCAGTGCGAGGAGAGACAGGCGAGGCGCGACTTGGGCTTGGCGCCCCGGAAGACCCAGGGAACGCCCTCGACCCGCTCGATGCCGTCGAGGACCTTCAGGGCCGGCCGGGTCAGCGGCACCATGCGCGGGCCCGTCTTCGCGTCGCGCAGGCGCAGCACCCGCGACGTGCGGTCGACATCGTCCCACTTCAGGGAAAGGATCTCGTCCGACCGGCAGCCGGTCAGCATCAGCAGGCGCAGCGCCGCGATCGCCGACGGCATCATCGAGCCCCCGGCCTCGAGCCGCTTCAGCGCGGCTCCCAGCCGCCGGAACTCCTCCGGCGTCAGGAAGCGCTCGCGGGACGTCCCGCGGTAGTTGCGGACATGCCGGCACGGGTTGCGGCCGGCCGGCGCCATCTCCCAGGCCTCGGCGAGGACGAACATCCGGGAGAGGACCCAGACCGCCAGGTTGGCCACAGAGGGCGTGTCGCGCAGCTCGTGGTGCAGCGCCGCCACGTCCTCGGGCGCAACATCCCCGAGCGGCTTCTTCCCCAGGGCCGGCAGGATGTAGTTCTTCAGCGCCTTCCGGTAATTCTTCGCCGTGTTCGGCTTGCACCGGACCTCGACATGGGTCTTGAGGAAGCGCTCCGCGAGATCGGCGACGGTGGGCTCCGGCGCCGGCCTCGGGTCCTCGCCCCGCTTGATGCGGTCGATGACGACGGCCGCCTCGCGCCGGCGCTTCTCTATGGTCTCGCCCTCGACCGGGCCCAGGGTCACGCGCTTCAGGCCGGCCGGCCCCCGGGACTGGACGACGTAGAGCTTGCGCCCGGTGGTGTGGACCCGCACGCCGAAACCGGCCAGGTCGCGGTCCCAGTAGATCGCGTCCTTGCCCTCGGCCTTCAGCCGCTCCACAGTCCGCTTGGTCAGTCTGAGCGTGCTGCGCTTCGGCATCGCCCCTCCTTCGGTCGGCCCGCATTTCAGTCATCAAACCGCATACGAGCGACATCAAATTCTGGGGTCAATGTGGGCGATGCCTGGCAGGATTGCAAGGGGCCGCGGTCCGACGAAAGCGAAATTATGCTATTCTTTACAGCATCTTATATCGAACACGTCATCAATCGTCGAGTCATGTCATCGTATGGCTGGAACACACCGTAGCCCCGGATTAAATCCGGGGCTACTCAGGATGAGGTGATGTTGGTTGGCCTCGAGAAAACTCCTCATCCCGAGTAGGCGCGAAGCGCCGTATCGAGGGACGCCACGCCGCACCGGTTCGAGGTAAAACGGATACGCTCCAGGAACGCCGCCGGGCAGGCTCGCTCCGCCGGCATCCGGTTCAGAAACGGCCGCAGCGCGGGAAGCCCTTGGGCGCCAGGCGGCCGGCCTGGGCGCGCTTGCCGAGCCAGCCGGCCAGTTCGTCCGCCGAAAAGGTCCGGGTCCGGGCGCCGGTCCGGCATTCGAGCCCCCGGGCGAGCGCGAAGGTGCGGGCGTCCGCCAGGCCGCCGCCACGGTATCTTTGCAGGATCACGCCCTTGCCGCGGGTCATCTCCGGCAGGTCCGCCGCCGGAAAGACCAGCAGCTTCCGGTTCTCCCCGAGAACCGCGACATGGTCGCCGGCACCATCGGTGCAAACCGCGGCCTCGACGTCGCCGGCGACGTTGAGCACCTGCTTGCCCGCCCGCGTCTGGGCCACGACGTCCTTCTCCGGCACCAGGAAGCCGCGGCCGTCGCTGCTCGCGACCAGCAGCCTGCGCGCCGGATCGTGCACCATGAGCGAGACGATCTCGCTGTCGTTGCCGAGCTCGATCGACAGGCGGATCGGCTCGCCGAACCCCCGGCCGCGGGGCAGCCTGTCGGCCGGAATGGTGTAGAAGCGCCCGTCGGTGCCGAACAGGACCAGCCGGTCGGCGGTCGTGGCGTGCAGGACGAAGCGTTCCCGGTCGCCCTCCTTGTAGCGGTGGGCGCTGGTGTCGGTGACATGGCCGCCGACCGTCCGGATCCAGCCCTTCTCCGAGCACAGGACGGTCACCGGCTCCTTCGCCACCAGGGACTCGAAATCGACGATCTCGGCGTCCGGCGCATCGCCGAGTTCGGTCCGGCGCCGCCCCAGCGCGGTCTCCGGCCCGAAGGTCTCGCGCAGCCGGTCGACCTCGTTGGCAACCCTTTTCCACTGGCGCCCTTCGTCGTCGAGCAGCCCGGTCAGATCGGCCCGTTCAGCCTCCAGCGCATCCAGTTCGTTGCGGATGCCGATTTCTTCCAGCCTGTGCAGGGCGCGCAGCCGCATGTTGAGGATCGCCTCGACCTGAACGTCGCTCAGGTCGTAGCGGCCCATCAGTTCCCGCTTCGGGCTGTCCTCGAACCGGACGATGCGGATCACCTCGTCGATATTCAGATAGGCGACGATGAAGCCCTGCAGGATCTCGATCCGGCGGGCGATGATGCCGAGGCGGTGGCCGGTGCGCCGAACGAGGACCGCCTGACGATGGTCGAGAAAGGCGCACAAGGCCTCGCCCAGGTTCATCACCCGCGGTATCCGCCCGGCGTCCAGAACGTTGAAATTCAGGCCGAAGCGGCTTTCCAGTTCGGTTGCGCGGAACAGCGATTCCATCAGCACCGCCGGATCGACGTTGCGGCTGCGCGGCTGGATGACGATGCGGATGTCCTCGGCCGATTCGTCGACGATATCGCCGACCAGGGCCAGTTTCTTCGCCGCCAGCAACTCGTCGAGCTTCTCCATCAGGCGGCCCTTCTGGACGCCGTAGGGGATCTCGGTCACGACAACCGTGCTGCCGCCGCCCTTGCGCGGCTCCGCCTGCCAGCGCGCGCGGATGCGCAGGCTGCCGCGGCCGGTTTCGTAGGCGGCGGTGACGGCCTCCCGGGTCTCGACCAGCACGCCGCCGGTCGGAAAATCCGGGCCGGGCATCCGTTCGATCAGGTCGGCGACCGGCACCTTGTTCCGGTTCTCCGGGTTCCGGCGCAGCAGCAGCTTCAGCGCGTCGCAGATTTCGGCGACATTGTGCGGCGGGATGTTGGTCGCCATGCCGACGGCGATGCCGCTGGCGCCGTTGGCGAGCAGGTTCGGGAAATTGGCCGGCAGAACGGCCGGCTCGCTGCCCTCGCCGTCATAGGTCTCGCGGAAATCGACGGCGTCTTCGTCGATGCCCTGGAGCAGCAGTTCCGCAACCTCGGTCAGGCGCGCTTCGGTGTAGCGCATGGCCGCCGGGTTATCGCCGTCGATATTGCCGAAATTGCCCTGGCCGTCGACCAGCGGCCAGCGCACGGCGAATTCCTGCGCCAGGCGCACCATGGCGTCGTAGATCGCCTGGTCGCCGTGCGGATGGTATTTGCCCATCACGTCGCCGACGATGCGGGCGCATTTCTTGAAGCCGGCCTCCGGATCGAGCCGCAACTCGCGCATGGCGTAGAGCAGGCGCCTGTGGACCGGCTTCAGCCCGTCGCGCACGTCCGGCAGCGAGCGCGACACGATGGTGGACAGCGCATAGGACAGGTAGCGCTGGCCCAGCGCGTCCGCCAGCGGCGTATCGCGGACTTCCGCGGCTATGGGGGTATCGGCCATCTGACGTTCCCGATTGTAGCAGATATAGTAGCTGACTTGGAAATACCGTCAACAAATTGTAGCCGAATGCGCCCTTTATCGTGTTCGGCGATTCTGCTTGTGCGATGCGGGATTTCCTTTTCTGGGCAGACCGGCCGGTCGATTCCCTTTCCGGTCTTCCGAACCGGATCGATCCGGGCTCCTTGCGGTCGAACAGCTTCAGCCGGCAGTTCATCTTATCAGTATACGGATAAAATGATTGGTCCTATGATCCGCCGGAATCGTTCGGCATGCGCTATTGCGAATGGAAGCCACGATCGGCATGGAGGCGCCGCGCCGATCGACGACACGCGTTGATTTTCGGGCACTGATTTCTCTGCCATGACCGACTATCCCGGTATGAAGACTGTCCGACTTCAGCATCGGGCGGCGCAGGTTTACCGCGGCGATGTCTGCGTGGTCGGTTCGGGCGCAGGCGGCCTTTCGGCGGCGCTGGAAGCGGCAAGGCTGGGCCGGCAGGTCGTCATCGTGGATGCCGCGCCGCATATCGGCGGCCAGGCGGTCGGCGCTGCGCTGGGCACGATCTGCGGCCTGTTCCGCAACGGGCCGGCGCCGCGGCGCCTGACCCATGGCGTCATGGACAACCTGTTCGAGACCCTGTTCGCCCAGGGCGACGCCGCCCTGCGCCGGGTGCGCGGCACCTTCATCGTCGATTATGTGCCGAACGCCTGGATGCGCTGGGCCGAGCGGCAGATTGTCGAGACCGGCATCGTCCCGCTGCCCGGGGCCATCGTGCGCCGGGTCGAACAGCGCGACGGCATGATCGAGGCACTCCAGCTCAGCACGCGTTTCGGCGACTGCCGGGTGGAAGCCGACCGCTTCATAGACGCTTCCGGCGATGCCGTGCTCCCCTGGCTCGCCGGTCAGACAATGCGGGAATCGGAGAAACAGGTGCTCGGCACGGTCATGGCGATCCTGGAAGACGTCGATACCGGCCTGTGCGCGGAATACCCCCGCTCGCTCTATCATGACCTGATCCGCAAGTTCGGACGCGAATTCGGCCTGGTGCGCGCCGAGGGGCCGGTGTTCGTCGTGCCGGGCACGCGCAAACTGCTGCTCAACCTCACCCACATCGAAACGCCGATGGAAACGGCGGGCCTCGCGCTCGCCGGCATCGAGGGGCGCCGCCAGGTCGATGCCCTGCTCACCCTGTTCAAGCGCGAACTGCCCGAAGCGTTCCGCGACGCGAAGGTTGCCGTCTACGGTAACGCCGGCATCCGCCAGACCCGGACCATCGTCGGCCGCAGCCATGTCACGGTGGACGATATCGCGACCGGCCGCCGGCCACCCGACGCCATTGCGCGCACAACCTGGCCGATCGAGCTGCACGGCGACATGGCGGGCGCGCACTGGACGATCTTTGACGAGAACCACATCCACTACATCCCCTTCGGCGCCATGCTGCCCGAGGGCCTGCACAATGTCGTGGTCGCCGGACGCTGCATCGACGCCGAGCCGGCGGCGCTGGCGAGCCTGCGGGTTATGGGACCGTGCTTCGCCATGGGCCGTGCCGCCGCCGCGGCAACGCATCTGAACCGCAGCGGCTCGCTGCACCAGATCGACATTGCCGCCCTCCAGGACGCCGTGAAGGACAATCTCGCTCTCGAGACGACCGACCCCTGGGCCGGGGACATCGTCAGCGAGACCGGGCCGGAGGCCTCCGGGCAAGGCGTATCTCCGGCCTGATTCCCATTTGATGCACAATATTTGCATTTCCCGGCAGTTGAGGCTTCTGTTTGCGCGAGTTTTCGGCCAGATGGAGCGCCAGCAAGTCGGCAACAGGCCGACGTCGTCACGAGAAACCGGCAACCATGGACCTGCAAATTGACGGACTGAACCACCGCTATGGCGACATGCCGGTGCTCGACGGCATCGATCTTCGGATCGAGAGCGGCCGGATCGTCTGCCTGATCGGGCCGTCGGGCTGCGGAAAGTCCACTCTGCTCCGGCTGATCGGGGGCCTTGAGCAGCCCACTGACGGCGCGATTAGGCAGGTCGGCGAGCCGCCCGAGGGCTGCCTCAACCCGCTCACCTACATCTTCCAGGACTTCGCCCTCCTGCCCTGGCGGACGGCGCGGGGCAATATCAGCCTGGTGCTGGAAGACCACGGCCTGAGCGAGCGCGAGACCGGGCGGATCGTCGACGACGTTCTGGCGCGCACCGACCTGTCGGAGTTCGGCAACGCCTTTCCGCGCCAGCTTTCCGGCGGCATGAAGCAGCGCGTGGCGATCGCCCGGGCGCTCGCCGTCAACCCGGCGGTTTTCCTGATGGACGAGCCGCTATCGGCGCTCGACGGCCAGACCCGCGCCCTGCTGATGGACGACCTGATCGGCCTGTGGACGCGCGAGCCTTTCACGGCAGTCTACGTCACCCACAATCTGCAGGAGGCGGTGCGCCTGGGCCACAAGATCGTCGTGCTGTCGCGCCGGCCGGGCCGCATCCGCGACCAGGTGACGATCGACATGCCGCTCGAGGACCGGTCCGACGCCGTGGCCGAACTGCCGCAGATCCAACACCGATTGTGGAAAATTTTGCGCGAAGAGGCGCAGGCTGCCGACCGGGAGCTTACCGATGCCTGATGCACGACCTTCTGCCGGGCGGCCGGTTGCGTTCCGCGGCGGCGGCTTCGCGCCGCGTCCGGTCGGTCCGCTCGGTCCGGCGGTGTTCATCGTCGTGATCGGGCTGTGGGAACTGGGCTCGCAGATCGGCTGGATCGGCCCGCTGATCCTGCCCGCGCCCAGCGAGGCCTTCGCGGCGCTGGCCCATCTGGTCGAGACCGGCCAGATATGGCGGCACCTGGAAGCATCGGTCTCGCGCCTCGTGATCGGGTGGAGCGCCGGCATGGTCCTCGGCGTTGCGGTCGGCTTCTCGATCGGCCTGTTCTCCATGGCGCGATCGGGGCTGGTGCCGGTGGTCGCCGCCCTGTTCCCGATCCCCAAGATCGCCCTGCTGCCGCTGTTCATCGTCTGGTTCGGCATCGGCGAGGGATCGAAGATCGCGACCATCCTGTTCGGCACCTTCTTCCCGACCGTGATCGCCACCTACGGCGGGGTCGACAATGTCGACCGCAACCTGATCCGCATGGGCCAGTCGTTCGGGCTCGGTTGGCTCTCGATCGTGCGCAAGATCGTCCTGCCGGGCGCGCTGCCGGCGATCCTGTCGGGAACGCGCATCTCCGCCTCGATCGCCATTATCCTGCTGGTCGCGGCCGAAATGATCGGTGCGGAATACGGTATCGGCGCCTATGTGCTGCTGGCCGGCAACCTGGCGGCGACCGACCAGCTGATCGCCGGAGTCGCCATGCTGTCGGTGCTCGGCCTCGTCGTATCCTGGCTGATCGGCCGCGCCGAGCGGTATTTCCTGCGCTGGCGGTCGTAAAGGAAAAGGGCCGGCCCCGTTGCGCCGTCTGGCGGCGATGCCGTCAGTTGGTCTTGACGAAGCTGGTGTCGACGACCTGGTCCATCGTGATGTCCTTCTTCACGAAGCCCTGAGCCTGGTTCCACTTCAGCTGGTGCTCGATGCTCTTCAGGTCGAGCGACAGGCCCGGGTTGAGATACATGGCGCCGGCCTTGATCGAGCGCGCCGCCTTGGCGTAGGGCCGCGACGTGTAGACATATTTGTGGATCGTCTTGACCATCGCCTCGGTCGCCGCCGGATCCTTCTTCTGGTCCAGCATGACGCGGTTGAAATCGGCGATAGCCCTGGCGTAGGCGCGCAGGAATTTCCGCACCAGGGCCGGCTTCTCCTTGATGTTCCGCGTCGAGGTGATGAGCCCCGTGATCTGGTAATCGGGATGCCAGTCGCGCAGCCAGCCGATAATCTTGCCGGCGCCGGCCCGGGCGAGCGGCTTGGCGATGTGGGGCACCATGAACATCGCGTCGACCTGGCCGGATTTGAACGCGCCGATCATGGCGCCGACCTTCTGGAGCGGCCGCACGCGGACGTCCTTGATCGAGAAGCCGAACTTCTCCGCGGTCACCCCACCCATGTAATGGAATGTCGAGCCGAACTGGGTCATCGCCAGCGCCTTGCCCTTCAGGTGTTCCGGCTTGGTCAATCCGGCCTCGAAGGCCTTTTTCGATGCCATCAGGGCCATGCCGTCGACGCCCTTGCGCTCGTGCAGCACCCCGCCGATCGCCTTGAGCGCGCCCTTGCCGGCATTGTTGAAGAAACCGCCGGTGATGCCCGCGATGGCGAAATCCACGTCACCGGAAGTCACCGCGGTCGCGGTCGGCGCAGCGGCCTGGAAGAACCGGATTTCGACGTTCAGGCCTTCCTGCTTGAAATAGCCCCTTTCGAGCGCGATGAAGCTGGCGCTGTGCGACGTGAAGCGCAGGGCGCCGATGACCAGCTTGTCGGCAGCAAGCGCGGTCTGCGCGATTCCCGCTGTCGCGATCAGCGCTGCTCCGGCGCCGAGAAGCGCACGGCGCGGGTAGAGACGGTTTCGCATCGTCATGTCGTTTCTCTCTCTTGGGTAACGGTCGATTTTCGGTTGGATCGACTATCGTCGCTCTCGGCTGTATGCGCGCGTGTTAAACGACTTTGCACCGGTTTTCAAACGGCGACACGGGAACGACCCGTTTGCGCTCCGAAAGTTCGACGCTTCATGCCGGTTTTTCCGGCCGAAGGGCGCGCCGTCGTTCGCCGCGACAATCGCTTTGGCCCGGCCGATCCAGACCGTATACTGTGCCTTGCGCGCCGGCCTCCCCTTGCCGCGCCGCTGCGATCGTCCGGGCCAGCACCATGAACATTGCCACACCTGCTCCCGACAGCGTCGACCCCGGCGCCTTTACCGCCGTTCCGGTGGTCGATATCGGCGGCCGGGCGGAAAGCGCCGCGGCGCGCCGGGAACTGGCGGACCGGCTGGGCGGCATCTGCCACCATGTCGGTTTCGCCGTGGTCACCAACCACGGTATCGCGCCTGAAGTCATCGACGCCGTGTTCGCGAAGATTGCCCGCTTCTTCGCCCTGCCCGAGGCCGACAAGCGCTGTATCGACAAGCGCAACTCGCGCCATTTCCGCGGCTGGGAGCCGGTCGGCAGCGAATACACCAACAACCGGCCGGACATGCGCGAGCAGATCGACCTGTGGACCGACCATCCGGCCCGGCCGATCGACGCCATGCCCCGCTATCTGCGCCTGCTCGGACCGAACCAGTGGCCGCCGGAAAGCGTGGCGCCCGGCTTCAGGCCGGCGCTCGAGCGCTGGTTCGCCGACATGGAGGACCTGGCCGACGACCTGCTGCGCCTGCTCGCGCTCGGCGTCGGCCTGGACGAAAACCATTTCGACGCCCTGTTCGGCGCCGAGCGCATGTCGCTCACCAAGCTGATCGGCTATCCGGAGACGCCGCCCGGCCAGTTCGGCGTCAACGCCCATCACGACGCCGGCTTCCTCACGCTTCTCTCACCGGGCAAAACGCCGGGCCTGGAGATCGAGAACGCCAACGGCGACTGGATTCCCGTGCCCCTCGTGCCCGGAGCGCTGGTCCTCAACCTGGGCGAGGTCCTGCAGAAGATGACCGGCAACTATTTCGTCGCCACGCCGCACCGCGTCGTTACCCGCGAGCCGCGCCTGTCGGCCGGCTATTTCCACGGGCCCTCGCTCGACATGGCGCTCGACCCGCTGCCGCTGGACCCGCGCTTCGCCGAAGCCGTCGCCCGCAGCCCGCGCCATGCCGGGGCCGGCTTCATGGCCCAGCGCGACGAGACCGCGGCCGGGGTCGGCGACATGCAGAGCCGGCACCATCCCGGCACCTACGGCGAGCAACTCTGGAACTATTTCGCGCGCAGCTATCCGGACAACGTCGCGCGCTACTATCCGGAGGGCTGAAGCGCCTCCTCCGCCGCCACGATGGGGGACCGCGGGATGAAGTCCTGGTTGGCGCCCTCGATGCGGATCAGCCGGGTCGGTTGCGTCCGCTTCGGCGAATGGACGGCGCCGACGCCGTAGAAATGCGCGTCGCCGGGCTTCATCGTATAGGTCCGCTCCGGCACGACGCGGATCGGCGCCCGGCCGCCGCCCTCGTCGACGATGCGCCAGTCGGTCATTTCGGTTGTGCCCTCGGCCTGGCCGTAGATCGCCCAGGTCGTGCCGTGGTCGTGGGGCTTGCCGACCGACGCGCCGGCGTTGACGTGGCCGCAGATGCAGAAGCCGAGTTCGGGATCCTCGTAGAGAATCTCCCGGACCGGCTCGCCGTCCCTGCGGTCGGACAGCAGGGCGGCCGTGAACCGCCGATCGTTCAGCGCTTCGCCGAGAATGGTGCACAGCGCCGGCGCCCCCTCCGGGACCGGGGCGGCTTTCATCGCATCGCGCAACCGTTGCGCTAGGGTATCCAGGGTCATCATGTCGTGTCGTCCGCCGCTTGCGCCGCCGTTACCGCGATCATGTGATAGACATCGTCTTCTGTACAGCCCCGCGACAGGTCGTTGGCCGGCCGGGCAAGGCCCTGCAGGGTCGGGCCGAGGGCGGTTGCGCCACCCAGCCGCTGGGCGATCTTGTAGCCGATATTGCCGGCGTTGAGGTCCGGGAAAACCAGCACGTTGGCCTGCCCGGCGACCGGCGACCCCGGCGCCTTGGACGCCGCGACATCGGGCACGAGCGCCGCATCCACCTGCAAGTCGCCGTCGATGTCGAGCCCCGGCTCCTGCTCTCTGACCAGCGCGGTCGCTTTCTGGACGGCGGCGATCTTGCCGTGCCGGGCGCTGCCTTTCGTGGAGAAGGACAGCATCGCGACCCGCGGCGTGCCGCCGACCAGCTGGCGATAGCTCTGCGCCGACGCTCTTGCGATGGCGGCGAGTTCCTCCTCGTTCGGCGCAACGACGAGGCCGCAGTCGGCGAAGACCAGCGCCCGGTCGGGCCAGACCATCAGGAAGAAGCTGGAGACGAGGGCGTAATCCGGGTGCTTGCCGATGACCTGCAAGGCCGTGCGGACGGTATCGGACGAGGTCGCCACCGCACCGCCCAGGGTGCCGTCGGCCAGCCCGTCCCGGACCATCAGGGCGGCGAAGGTGAGCGGATTGTGTACCGCCGCGCGCGCCGTGTCCCGGTCGACGCCGCGATGCTTGCGCAACGCCCAATAGGTTTCGGCGAGCCGCTCCCCTTCGGGCGATTCAGCCGGATCGATGACCTCCACACCCTCCCCTGCCCGGCCGCCGCCGTCGCGCAGCAGCGTGATCCGCGCCAGCCCGTCGGCAGCCGCCCGCGCCGCGCCGCCGGCGATCCGCGGGTCTTCGCCCTCAGGCAGCACGATCTGCGGCCGGCACGCCCGGGCGCGGTCGGCAAGGGTTTCGAGAACGGACACTGTATCGCCGCAAAGCCTGTTGTGCAGTCCGGCCGCTATTCAATACTATCCGCAGGAAGATTGCGACGGCTTCGGAGGCTGACATGGCGGATACGCCGAACTGGCACATCGTCGGCGACTGGTTCGACAACTGCAGCTGCGCCGTCGCCTGCCCCTGCACATTCGCGCAGCCGCCGGACAACGGCTTTTGCGACGGGGTGCTGTTCTGGCACGTCAAGCACGGGCATTACGGCGACACGATCCTCGACGATCTCGCCTTCGTGCGGGTCGGGCGCTGGGAGGGCGATCTGTGGGCCGGCAAGGTCAGCGGCAAAGCCGGCGTCTTCATCGACGATCGGGCCGACGACGCACAGGCCGAGGCGCTGGCGGCGATCATCGGCGGCCGCGCTGGCGGCTTCATGGGCAAGGTGAATGCCCTGTTCACCGGCGGGCGCAAGGTCGTCGGTATCGAGCGCGCCAAGATATCCTTCGAGATTACGCCGAACCAGTCGCGCTGGGGCGTCGAGGTCGCCGGCAAGGTCAAGGCCTGGGCGGAGGCGCTCACCGGGCCGACCAGCAATCCGGGCGAATATCCGCGGCTGGCCAACGCGCCGGGGTCGGAGACCGGGCCCGGCCCGCAGCTGGTCACCTGGGGCAAGTCGACCGTGTGCAAGGTCGACGCCTTCGGTTTCAAATTCTCCTGGGACGTCAACTCGTCCAAGCACATCCCGTTCGACTGGACCGGCCCGTAGCCCTTCGGTGCGAGCGGTCAAAGCGCGACCGCGGCGCCGGCGGCAAGCAGGGCCGCGCTGTAGACCCAGGTCAGCCACGCCGGCAGCTGCGGCCATTTTTCGAGCGCCACGGCGACGGTGAGGACGGCGATCCAGACCGGGTTCATCACGCCGGCGACGAACAGCAGCAGCATGAGCGCCCAGCAGCATCCCGCGCAATAAAGGCCGTGCTTCAGGCCCATCGCGAAGGCGCCGCCCGTGCCGTCGCGCCATTCGGCCAGCAGGAAGCCCTCCGGCATCCGGCAGTATTTCAGGCAGGCCTGCTTCAGCGGCGTCAGCTGGTAGAGGCCGGCCAGGATCAGCAGGCCCGCCGTCAGCGCCTCCGAACGGCTGACGATCATCGGCGTCAGCATCCCGCCGGCCTGCAAAGCCCACTGCGCGGCGGCGGCGAGCGCGGAAAACCCGACCCACACCAGCAGATAGGCGCCGGTGAAGGCCAGGGAGCGCGGCGTCGCCCGCCCGCCGGGCGCGTTGCGGCGTTCCTGGGCGTCGAACGTCAGGATCATCGGGGCGGCCGAGGGCAGCATCATCGCCACCATCATGCCGGCCCACATGACGACGACGGCAGCCGCCGTCGCCGGGGACCAGGCCGTGTCGAGCGGCATTGCCAGCCGGACGGCCGGATGGGACATGTCGGCCGTCATCCAGACGACGAACGCCCAGCCCGCCACGAAGACGAGCCCCAGGGCCGTCAGGATTTCAGCGTGACGAAGCGCCTGGCGAACGAGCACATACATCGCCGTTCGTTTCCGGATGAGCAGTTCTATCGTGACTTTAGACCACTGCCTTCGCGGGAGGCAGGCCGGAATTGTAAGGGAAATGGTAGTGAGGCGGTTTGACATTATCGAACCCGCAGCGGCGTGAAAACGCCCTGCCATCCAACGCTCCTCCCTTATCACCCCGGACGCTGCGCAGCAGCGATCCGGGGACCAGGGCCACATGCAAAGACCTGCTGGATCGTTCCTTCGACTTCGCTCAGGACAGGCTCTGGCCCCCGATTTCCGCTTCGCTCCATCCTGGGCGACAAAGGAGGGGCTTCAGAGAAGATCCCGAGCTTTGCAGCGTGCGGCGGGCTATCTCCCGAGCGCATCCTTATAGGCCGGTTGTTCACCGTGACCGTCTTCTTAGCGCTCCCGGTCTTCGCCGTGCCTACCTCCGCAGCTGGGCGTAGCCTGCATGGCATGTCAGCGTCTTGACAGCGGTATCGATGTAGTAAAGCATCCGAAACGTGATCGCTCGCAGGCCCTGTTAGATCGGGTCGCCCGCTGAATACAACAGCCCTTGGACCCGGCAGGGAATAGCTACCCGGCCCGGCGAACAGGCGGGTCTCTCCACATGTATGTGCGGCGATGCAACGGCCCGGCGCCACGGCGTTGGGCCGATCGAGTAGCCTCGGCCACCTGTTTGGCCGGGGGCGGGCTGCCACCCGTCCCCGGCCCGGCACACGAGGCTCGGTGGGACTTGGGTGAGCGCACCGAACCGCGAGACCACGGGGACCGTATGCGTTCCCTTTACCGGCGGCAAGTGCGCTCTCCCCAATTTGGGGTGAGCGGCCATGAAGGCGGTCTTTGGCGCAGCGCGGGTATCGGCGGGTTATGCCCTGATGGCCGTCCTGCTTTTCGGTGTCGCCAGTTGTGCGTCCGGGGACTTCGTCTCCGACCTGTTCGAGGCCGAAGCGGCGCCGGTCAAGAAATCCCGTTCCGGGCTCTGCCATTGCCCAGGCGGGAGTTACTACGCCAGGACCAAGTCCTTCACAGCCTACAGCACGATCAAGGCGTGCCTGGACAGCGGCGGCCGGCCCCCGAAGCGCGGGCAGGGCGATTGCGAGAAAGCAACGGTCGTTCCCGGAAGTCCGGAAGCCTCCAAGCGAACAAAACGGAAGATCGAGCCGCAACCGACGCCTGTCAGGCCGAAAGACCCGCCTCGATCCGGGCTTCCCCTGAAAATTGTCGATGGCGACACGATAGTCGTATACGACATCCGCGTCCGCCTTTACGGAATCGATGCGCCGGAAATAGGCCAGTCGTGCCGGAGCGCCAACGAACAACCCTACCGGTGCGGCGAGCACTCGCGGGAGGTTCTTATCCTTCTGGCCGCCGGAGGCGTGCGTTGCGAACCGGCCGGCGACGAACGGGATCGCTACAACCGCTGGATCGCGATTTGCTATGCACATGACGGCGCCAGCATTAACGCCGCGATGGTGCGGACGGGCTACGCGCTCGCCTACCGGAAATACTCGACCGAATACGCCGCCGAAGAAGAAAAGGCGCGCACCGGGAAGAAAGGCATACACCGCGGCCGGTTCGTGCCGCCGTGGAACTGGCGGCGCGGGCAGCGCCTGGAATAGACCTCATGCCAGCCCCGGCTTTCGCCGGGTACGGTCTCTTGACCATCGCCGTTTTTTATTGGCGCAGCATATGTGCCCGAAACTACGGTAGTGTATCAGTTTAACTGTTGCTGCGGCTTGTAGCGGATTCCGGGCCTTAGACCGGAGCGCTTCGTCTTGGCCAAGGCCGTCTTGAGGGCGTTGGTTTTGGCACCCTACGCCGCCTGTTGCGGGCGCATGTCGGCGGGGTCGATGCCGGCGACCTCGACCGGCCTTTTCATGGCGTCGCGGCGGAACGGTTCGCCGAGCTCCTGGTTCAGCAGCACCTCGATGAAGGTGGTCACGCCGTCCTTCATCTGGGCGTCGACGGCCTCGGCGAGCGCAGCCGTCAACCCGTCCATGGATGCCACCTGCACGCCCTTGAGGCCGCAGGCTTCGGCGATCCGCGCGTAGTGGACGTCGAGATCGAGCTCGGTGCCGACGAAATTGTCGTCGAACCACAGGGTCGTGTTGCGTTTTTCCGCGCCCCACTGGTAGTTGCGGAAGATCACCATGGTGATCGCCGGCCATTCCTCCCGGCCGCAGGCCGTCATCTCGTTCATCGAGATGCCGAAGGCGCCGTCGCCGGCGAAGCCGATCACCGGCGTGTCCGGGCAGCCGATCTTGGCGCCGATGATCGCCGGGAAGCCGTAGCCGCACGGGCCGAACAGGCCGGGCGCGAGATATTTCCGGCCCTCCTCGAAGGTCGGGTAGGCGTTGCCGATGGCGCAGTTGTTGCCGATGTCTGAGGAGATGATCGCGTCGGCCGGCAGGGCCGACTGGATGGCGCGCCAGGCCATGCGCGGGCTCATCCTCTCCGGCTCGCGGGCGCGAGCGCGCTCGTTCCAGGTCGTGCCGGGATCGTCGTCCTCGTGGTCCATGCCGCTCAGCGCCTGGAGCCAGCCCGAGCGGGTATGGTGGATCGTCGAGAGCCGCTCCTCGCGGTCTGTGTCGCCGGCGTCGGGTGCGAGATTCTCCAGAAGCTGCTCGGCGACCAGCTTCGCGTCGCCGGCGATGCCGACGGCCACCGGCTTGGTCAGGGCGATGCGGTCCGGATTGATATCGACCTGGATGAGCTTCGCCGCCTTCGGCCAGTAGTCGATGCCGTAACCCGGCAGGGTCGAGAACGGGTTGAGGCGGGTGCCGAGCGCGAGCACGACATCGGCTTTGGAAATCAGCTCCATCGCCGCGCGCGAGCCGTTGTAGCCGAGCGGCCCGACGGAGAGCGGATGGCTGCCGGGGAAGGCGTCGTTGTGCTGGTAGTTGCAGCAGACCGGCGCGCCCAGCCGTTCGGCAAGCCGGCGCGAGGCGTCGATGGCGCCGCTCAGCACCACGCCGGCGCCGTTCAGGATGACCGGGAAGCGGGCCTCCGAGAGCAGCGCGGCGGCGGCATCGATGGCGGCCCGGCCGCCGGGCGAGCGCTCCAGCCGCACGATCTGGGGCAGCTCGATATCGATCACCTGGGTCCAGTAATCGCGCGGCACGTTGATCTGCGCCGGCGCGCTGCCGCGCCAGGCCTTCTCGATCACCCGGTTCAGCACCTCGGCGATGCGCACCGGATCGCGCACCTCCTCCTGGTAGCAGACCATGTCCTCGAACACGGCCATCTGCTCGATTTCCTGGAAACCGCCCTGCCCGATCGTCCGGTTCGCCGCCTGGGGCGTTACCAGCAGCATCGGCGTGTGGTTCCAGTAGGCCGTCTTGATCGGCGTCACGAAATTGGTGATGCCGGGGCCGTTCTGGGCGACCGCCATGCTCATCCTGCCGGTGGCGCGGGAATAGCCGTCGGCCATCATCCCGGCGTTGCATTCGTGGGCGCAGTCCCAGAAGGCGATGCCGGCCTTCGGGAACAGGTCCGAGATCGGCATCATGGCAGAGCCGATAATGCCGAAAGCGTGCTCGATGCCGTGCATCTGCAGCACTTTCACAAAGGCTTCCTCGGTCGTCATCTTCATCGGTCTTTTCCTCGCAGAATACGCCTTCGTCAGGCTGCCGCCCTCAGGCGCGCCGACAGCAGTTTCGGAATGTCGCTCGGCACGTCGGCGACGGCGACCCCCGCCGCTTCCAGCGCCTTTCGCTTCGATTGGTAATCGCCTTTGCCGCCGGAAACAATGGCGCCGGCATGGCCCATCTTCCTGCCCGGCGGCGCGGCCCGGCCGGCAACGAAGGCGACGACCGGCTTGGCCATCCCGGCGGCGTATTCCGCGGCGTCCTCCTCGGCGCTGCCGCCGATTTCGCCGCAGATGACCACCGCCTCGGTCCTTGCGTCGGCGTCGAGGACTTCGAGCGCCTCGCGCGTCGTCGTACCGATTATGGGATCGCCGCCGACGCCGTAGACCGCCGACTGGCCGAAGCCGTTCTGGGTCAGCACAAGGCTGAGCAGGGTGCCCAGGCTGCCCGAGCGCGAGATCACGCCGACGCCGCCGGGCCGGAACACCCGTTGGTTGAAGGCCGGCAGGATACCCGCGAAGGTCTCGCCGGGCGTCACCAGGCCGGCGGTGTTCGGGCCGACGATCCGGGTGCCGTTCGCCCGGCCCGCCGCCAGCATCTCCATCACGTCGTGGGCCGGGATGTGCTCGGTCAGGCAGACCAGCAGCCTGGCGCCGGCCTCGCAGGCGTCGAACGCCGCGTCCTTCGCCATGGCCGGCGGAATGAACATCAGCGCCGCGTCGAACGGCGCCTCGCGGGCGGCTTCCGCGGCCGAGGCGTAGACCGGCAGGCCGAGATGGACCGTCCCGGCCTTGCGCGGGTTGACGCCGCCGACCACGGCCGCGCCGTAATCGATCATCGCCCGGGTCCAGAAGGTGCCCTGCTTGCCGGTCACGCCCTGGACGAGGATGCGGTGGCTCCTGCGCAGGATCATGGCGTTGCCCCGCCGCCCGCAGCCGCACCGACAGCCGCCTTCACCGCGTCGTCCATCAGGTCGTAGGGCCGGTGGCCCAATTCGCGCTCGACCAGCGCGATCGCCTCGTCTTCCCCGGTGCCGTGGATGGTGAAGAAGACCGGGATATCGGGATCGAGCTTCTGCCACGCCCGGACCACCCCTTCGGCCATCACGTCGGTACGCGCGAAGGCGCCGCAGAAATTGACCAGCAGGGAGCGGATGTTGGGGTTCCCGAGCAGGATGGTGAGCGCCGTTTCGGCCTTCGTATAGGCCTCGCCGCCGATCTCGAGAAAATTGGCCGGCCGGCCGCCGAAGTGGGTGATCGCGTCCATGGTCGCCATCGTGAGCCCGGCGCCGTTGGCCAGCACACCGACGCTGCCGTCCAGCTCGATATATTTCAGGCCCGCCGCGTGGGCTTCGGCCTCCAGCGCCGTCATGGGGTCTGGCGATCCGGTTTGAGCGGCCGCCGCCTGCCGGCCGGCCGAGGCATCGTCCAGCGCAAATTTGCAGTCCAGGCAGACGATCCGCCCGTCCCCGGTGAGCGCCAGCGGATTGATCTCCAGAAGCTCCGCATCGAGCGCCCGGTAGCTGTCGTACAGATCGACCAGAAGCGCCGCGACCGCCCCGGTTCGGATGTTCGGGGCCTTCCCGTTCAGGTCGAGACCCTCCAGCGCCGCGGCCGCCTGTCCGGCAGTCAGGCCCGCGGCGATATCGACCTCGATCCGGCGCATCGCATCGGGATCGGCCGCGGCCATTTCCTCGACCTCCATACCGCCCATCGCCGAGAACAGCAGGACCGGCCCCCGGCTTGCAGGGTCGTTCAGCACCGCGGCGTAGAGTTCGGCGGCGATCGGCACCTGCTCCTCGACAAGGAGGCGCTCGATCCGGTGGCCGCCGATGGTCATGCCGAGAATGTCGGCGGCGACCGCGCGGGCCTCGTCCGGCGACCCCGCAAGCCGGATACCGCCGGCCTTGCCGCGCTTGCCGGTCGGCGCCTGGGCCTTGACGACGCAGGACCCGCCGAGCGCGCGCGCCGCGTCGGCTGCCGCTTCCGGGCGCTCCACCACGAAGCCGTCCGGCACTGGCAGGCCGCGGGCCTTCAACAGCGCCTTGGCGGCATGTTCCTCGAAATTCATGCCGTGCTGCCGCGGGCGCGCCTAGCGCCCATATTTCGCCCAGTGGTTCCCGAACATCTCTTCCTCGCCCGGACAGTCTTCCGGGATCGTCGTCACGAGGTGCGTGACGTTGATGAAATGGGACCAGTTGAGATTGTCCGAGATCGTGTTGCCGGCCCAGGTGCCGCCGCCCATCGACAGGGTGAAGGGCATGGCGTTGTCGAAGCTGCCGCCGTTGCCGAAGGTGTGGGCCTGGTTGACCAGCACCCGCACGACGTCGGTCGATTCCGCAAGGTCGCGCGCACGGTCCATGTCCTTCGTGTGGATGCCGACGGAATGGCCGAGGCCGGTGACGTGCAGAATCGCCGTGGCGATCCGCTTGGCGTCGGCGAAATCCCGCGCCCGGTACACCGTCAGGACCAGCGAGAGTTTTTCGTCGGCGAAGGAGTGCTTGCCGCCGACTTCCGCCTCCTCGACCATGAAGAATTTCGCGCGTCCGGCCGCTTCGGACAGGCCGAAGACCCTGGCGGCGACATCGGCGTCCTTGGCGATGACGCGGCGGTTCAGGACGCCGCCCTGCCAGAGCACGTCCCCGATCGCCGCCTTCTCGCGCAGCGTGCAGCGGTAGCCGCCGGCTTCGACCAGCGCGGCCACGGCCGCCTCGTACACATCGTCCAGGACGATGACGGCGTTTTCCGACGAGCAGGACGTCGCGTTGTCGAAGATCTTCGACGCGCAGATCTTCTGCGCCGCATCCGTCAGATCGGCGCTCGAATCGATAATCACCGGCACGTTGCCGGGGCCGACGCCGATGGTCACGGTGCCGGATTTCATCGCGCGCCGGACGTTGTTCTGGCTTCCGGTGACGACGACCAGGTCGCTCATGTCCATCAGCGCCTGGGTCATCGCCTTGTCGACCGGCGGCGGCAGGACCTGGACCAGGTCTTCGGGATGGCCGGCCTTGCGCAATTCCGCGCGCATCAGGCGTACGGTTTCCATCGTCGTGCGCTGGCCGGCCGGCGACGGCGCGATGATGACGGCATTGCCGCCCTTGAGCGCCATCATGGCCTTGTTGACCGGCGTCGCCGCCGGGTTGGTCGACGGGCAGACCGCGCCGACGACGCCGACCGGCTTGCCGTATTTCACCAGGCCGCGCGCAGGCAACTCCTCGATCGCGCCGACCGTTTTGACCCGCATCAGGTCGCGCAGGGTGCCGAAGGTCTTGCGGGTGTTCTTGACGACCTTGCTCCCGACGTTGCCGAGGCCGGTGTCCTCCACCGCCAGTTCGGCCAGCATCCGGGCATTCTCCGGCTTGTAGATCGACCAGGCGAGCGCCGTCACGGCCTCGTCGACCCGCGCCTGGTCGCCGTTCTCGTAGGCGGCCATCGCCGCCCGCGCCCGGTCGACAAGGCCGGCGACGATCGCTTCGGGGTCACGATCGGGAGGCGCCCCGTCGCCCGATGGCGGCAGGACCGCAGCCGGTGCAGACTCTTCCGTCACCTTGGTCTCCGTCCATGCCGGAGGCGCCGCGCGAGGCGGTTCTCCGGCTTGTCAATCGGGCGGCTCCGGAAACCGGGCCGCCAATTCGCCCGGCCCCGCCGCCGTCCAGGCCAATCCGGCGGACGGCGGCGGGCGTCCGGGAGGCGCGGACTACAGGTCCTTCAGCAGGCCCGTCAGGAACTTCTGACGCTCTTTCCACATCTTCTGCACCGCGGCGCGGTCCATGATGCGGATCGGAGAGCCGCCGTTGCGCATCTGCTTGGCGACGCGCTTGTTCGCGAACATCTTGGGCATGATACCGGCCAGCTTGTCGATCACCGCCTGCGGCGTGCCCTTGCGGACCATGATGCCGCGGAAGTTGACCGACGAATCGTCGACGTCGTAGCCCTGCTCCTTGAAGGTCGGCACGTCCGGCAGGAACTGCTTGTCCCGCTGGAGATCGGCGATGCCGAGGATCTTCAGGTTGGAGCGGCTGCGGTAGGAGTCCGACAGGTTGTTGACGCCCGCCATGACCTGGCCGCCGAGCACGGACTTCAGGGCCGGCGCGCCGCCCTTGTGGGGGACGTAGCGCAGCTTCACGCCCAGCGCCTTCTGGATCTGCAGGAAGGCGATGTGGTGGCCGACGAACAGGCCGGCGCCCGAGACCGTCACCTTGCCCGGATTGTCCTTGGCCCAGGCCGCCAGGTCCTTCACCGAATTGAACTTGCTGTTCTTGTTGACGACGAGGACCGCCGGATCGGCGCCCCAGTTGGCGATCGGCTCGAGATTGTCGATGTTGTACTTGGTCTTGAACTTGATCGACTGGGCGATGAAATGCGGCACGTTGTAGGCCGCCATCTGGTAGCCGTCGGTCGACGCCTTGGAGGCGTAGTGGTTCCAGCCCACCTTGCCGCCGGCGCCCGGCCGGTTGAGGATCACGATCGGCTGGCCCAGCAGGCCCTTGTTGGCCGCCACCATGGTGACGATGCGGGCCTGGAAGTCGGTCGCGCCGCCGGGGCTGTAGGCGATCGTCAGGCTGACCGGCTTGCTCGGATAGTCGGCGGCGGCCGCATGCCCCGCCGGCAACGCGACGGCCAGCGCCGCCGCGGCGATTGCAATTTTCTTCATCTTCGGTTTCCTCCACTTCGATTCGATGGCGCGAACGCCGGTTGAAAGCCGGGCCGGCGGCACGGCTAGAACAGGATGCCCTCAGGGGTCTGCACCTTCAGTCCCAGGGCGAAAACGGCATAGATGACGGCGACGAAGCCGGCGGTGACGACCAGCCTGACCGCCCAGGTCCGCACCCTGTCGTGCGGCTGCGGATCGTACAGGCTGTACAGGGTGAGCATGGCGAGGAAGGCCGCGCCGTAGAAGCCGAGCCACTCCGCCAGTGCGAAGACATAGACCAGCATGATGGCAAGGCCGGCCGCGATGTTCAGGAACTGCCGGCTGCCGATGCCGGCGCCGGTGCGGTTCTTTCCGCGCAGCGCGCGCAGCAGGGCCATCAGGGACAGCGCAACCATGAACCCGGAAAGAAGCTGCGGGAACAGGTAGGGCTGCGGATCCTCGACATCGAAGCTGACGATCGCGACCCAGCAGGCGACCGCCAGGATAATCAGCGCGGCGGCCGATTGCTGCACTCTGCCGGCGACCGCCGGCGCGGGCGCGGTTTCCGGCCCGCTGTCGGGCGCAGCGCCGGCCGGGGCTGCATTTTCGGGCTTGCCGGTCATGATGCGGCCTCCGCGGCAGCGGCCCGCTCCTGCCTCTTTACGCGGATTTCGGAGACGATGCTGTAGACCAGCGACAGCACGACCAGGGCGATCAGCAGGATGTTCAGCCAGCCGGTCAGGAAATAGGGGGCGATGCCGTCCTGCGCCTCGCCGATGATCCGGCCCTGGACATAGTTGTGCTCGGCGATCGGCCCGAGAATGATACCGAGCACCAGCGGCGCCGGGCTGAAGCCGTATCGCGCGAGGAAATACATGCCCATGCCGAGGACCAGCATGATCGCCACGTCGGCCATCGAGTTCTGCACGCTGTAGCTGCCGAAAACGGCCAGGACCAGGATGGCGCTTGCGAGGATCGGCGGCTTGACCTCGATCACCTTGGCGGCGAGGCCGGCGATCGCCAGGCCGAAGATCAGCATCAGGATCTGGCCGATCAGCATGGAGTTGATGAAGGAGAAGGCGACCGCGGCGTGTTTCTGGAACAGGTCCGGCCCCGGGAAGATGCCGTGGATCAGCAGCCCGCCGAGCAGGACCGCCGCCGTCGGGCTGCCCGGCACCGAGAGGGTGAGCAGCGGCACCAGCGATGGCCCGACCATCGCATTGTTCGCGCTTTCGGCCGCGACGACGCCCTCGCTCTCGCCGGTGCCGAATTTCGCGCTGTTCCTCGAAAAACGCCGCGACTGGTCGTAGGCGACCAGGCCGGCGATCTGGCCGCCGGCGCCGGGGATCAGGCCGATGACCGTGCCGACCACGCCGCCGATCACCAGCGCCCTCACCTTGGACACCGTCTCCAGCGCCGAACGCCAGATATTGGCCCGCCGGACTTCAAAAACCGTCCGCCGCGGATCCTTGCGGCCGCCTTCCAGCATCTCGATGACCTGCGGGATGGCGAACAGCCCGATCAGGGCGGCGATGATATGGACGCCGCCCTCCAGTTCCTCGGTGAAGATGAAGCGCTCGACGCCCTGGATCGAGTCAGAGCCGATCATGGCGATCCACAGGCCGATGCAGCCGGCGAGCAGCCCCTTGACCACGGACTTCGAATCCAGCGTGCCGATGATCGTCACGCCGAGGATGGCGACCCAGAACAGGTGCGAGGGTCCGAATTTCAGCGCCCAGCTCGCCAGCACCGGCGTCAGGAAAATCAGCACCAGGATGCCGAGGACGCCGCCGATCGCCGAGGAGATGAAACAGATCTGCAGGGCGCGCGCACCGGCGCCCCTGCGCGCCATGATGTTACCGTCGAGCGCCGTCGCGATGTTGGCCGGCGCGCCGGGAATGTTGAGCAGAATGGCGCTGACCGCCCCTCCCGCGACAGTCGAGGTATAGGCCGCGCCCAGCAGCATCAGGCCCTGGGCCGGGTCCATGTGGAAGGTGAATGGGATCAGCAGGGCGACCGCCATGGTCGGCGACAGGCCGGGCGTCGCGCCCAGCAACAGGCCGCCGATCGTGCCGGCGCACAGGATCAGCATGGAGGACCATGTGAAGACCGCGCCGAAATGGTCGAGAAATTCCAAACCTGCGTCCTGCTTCGTTCGAGTCCGACGCGCAGCGCGCCGGTCGTCGCCCGGATTTTGCGTTGCCGCCCCGCGGCGGGCGGGCCCTGCGAAATCCGCTTCCAAACCACGCTAGTGAATGAAAATAGTTTTGCAAACGTTTTCATTTTCGGCGGGCGTTTCGCGGAATGCGGCGCCGGTTCCGGAGCTTCACCCGCAGGTTCGCCGATCACCCGCCCTTGGGGCTTCCTCTGCAAAAAGGGCCAGGCCGCCGCCACCTTGTCCTTCCCCTTCTTCAGACGATTCTTCTGCGAAATGCCGTGAGTCCGTTCCGACTGGCACAGCAACACATCCCCCCTCCCCTTGGGGGAGGGGGTTAGGGGGAGGGGTAAGCGGCGCTTGCAGCGGCGCCGAAGGCGGCGTCGGAGCGGCGGCAGGCGACCCCTCCCCTTGCCCCTCCCCCAAGGGGAGGGGGATTCGGTCGGTGCCCCTTTTGCAGAGGAATCCCTGGGAGGAAGGGGGCGCCGCGCGCTACATCAGGATGCGCACCCCGATGCAAATGAAGGCGGCGAGAAACAGCGTCTCGGCGCAGATCAGGACGATTGCCGCCGCGCCGACCTCGGCGATCTTGCGCAGTGACGTTTTCATGCCGACCGCGGCGATGGCGGTGAGCAGCGCCCAGCGCGAAATATCGGCGAGCAGGTCGCGCACCCCCGCCGGAATCAGGTCGAACGAGTTGACGGCGGCCAGAGCGAAGAACAGGAGAATGAAACCGGGCACGAGGGGCGGCCTTTTCCCGGCCTGCCGCTCGACGCCGAAACCGGCCAGACACAGGCCGAAGATCAGGATGACCGGCGCGAGCATGGTCACCCGGATGAGCTTCACCACCGTCGCGGTTTCCCCCGCCGTTTCCGATACGGAAAACCCGGCGCCGACCACCTGGGCGACGTCGTGGATCGTGCCGCCGAAAAACACGCCGGTTCCCGCCTCGCTCAGGTCAAGCAGGTCGGCGGCGATCGGATAGGCGATCATCGCGAGTGTGCTCAGCACGGTCACGCCCAGGACCGTGAAAGTCAGGTTGCGTGCGGAATGCTCGTTCTTCGGCAGGATCGCGGCGATGGCCATGGCGGCCGAGGCGCCGCAGATGGCGACCGCCCCGCCGGTGACCAGCGCAAGGCGCCACCCCCGACCCAGCATCCGGGCGCCGGCAAATCCGAAAAGGATCGTGGCGAAGACCCCGGCGATCACCAGCGCGATCGGTTCCCAGCCCAGCCCGGCGACCAGATCGGCGCTGATGCGCACGCCGAGCAACGCCACGCCGATACGAAGTATGGTCCGGCCGGACAGGTCGATGCCGGGAACGCAGCGCCCCTCCTCGGCGAGAAAGCCGAAGGCGATGCCCAGCAGCAGGGCGAGCAGCATCGCCGGCGCGCCGTAGTGGTCCGAGAGGAACTGCGCCGCGATCGCCAGGACAGCCGACAGCAGAACGCCGGGTCCGACGGTCGCAAACCCGGATCTTATCCTGGATGGATTCAACGAAATTCCCGTGAAGTTCGGCATCGGCAGCCGGTCCGTCCGATGTTTCGGCGCGGCTTGCCGCCCGATTGGAGACCCGGCTCTTGAAGTTGCCGAGGATTACAGGTTAAAGAATGTAAACTTATCTGCAAACGTTTTCATTCTCGACATGGCGCGACCAGGGAAACGTGGACGGCTGCCGGGCATCGTCGATGTCGCCAACCTGGCGCAGGTCTCACCCGCCACCGTCTCGCGCTATTTCAACGATCCCGATATCGTTCGGTACCGGACACGGGAGCGCATCCGGAAGGCGGTCGACGAACTCGGCTACGTCCGCAACCGCGCCATGCGCAGCATGGTCGGCGCCGCCACCGGCTGCATCGGCCTCGTCATCCCGACCATCGACAACGCGATCTTCTCGGAAATGCTCCAGGCCTTCTCCTCCGCCCTGGCGACCCACGGGCGGACCATGCTGATCGCGGCCCATGGCTATGACCTGGCGCGTGAGGCCGTGCTGGTGCATTCCCTTTCGGAACAGCGGGTCGACGCGCTGGCGCTGATCGGGCTGGAGCACCGGCCCGAGACGCTGGCGCAGATCGAGCGTCAAGGCATTCCGGCGGCGATGCTGTGGAACTACCGGCCGGATCGGGACTGGCCCTGCATCGGCTTCGACAACGAACTCGCGGGCCGGCTGGCGGCGGAGCATCTGCTGGCGCTCGGCCATCGCGACATCCTGTTCGCGATCGGCGAGGAGCGGTCCAACGACCGGGCCGCCGGCCGGCGCATCGGTGCGCTGGAGGCCGCCCGCCGCGCCGGACTGGCGGTGCCGGACCGGCGGCGCGTCGCCTGCCCCTACGACATCCGCCTGTCGAAAGAGCTGATCGCCCGCACCCTGCAAGACGCCGGCCGGCCGACCGCCGTCCTCGCCGGCAACGACGTGATCGCCCAGGGCGCCCTGTTCGCCGCAACCTCCCTCGGCATCCGGGTGCCCGGCGACCTGTCCGTCATCGGGATCGGCGACTTCCGCGGCTCCGACGCGTTCGAACCGGGCCTCACAACCGTCCGCATCCCGGCGCGCCGGATCGGCCAGTTGGCCGCCGACGCCCTGGTCGAGATGATCGACTGGCCGGAGGCGGACTTCCACCACGAACACTGCTGCCCGCTGGAGTTGATCGTGCGGGGAACGTGCAGGGCGATCTAGAGCCGTTCCGGTCCCGTCGGCACCGGCGACACAAGCCGGACTCCCTTCGACAAGCCCGAATCGCAAGGGCGGGCATTTGACCGCCCCTGCGATTGCCGGTCCGCGCACGCGAAGGGCTTGACAGCGGAGACAAAGAACATTAAATGAACAAAAATGCTGGCGACGCCGGCAAGCGCGGTGACGAAAAAACACGATGTCTAGACCGGTCTGTTTAGATTCGGACGGTCGAAAAACGGCACATTTCCGGGAAAACAGCGAAAATGAGCGATCGTAAGAAAATGTAAAAATTCCCAATTCCCCCGATGCCCGCTTCGGCGATCGCAGAGCCGGTCCTTTCGGCAGGCTTCGGGCGCGCGCCGCTGCGAGGGCGGTGCGGTCAAGACCTGACAGGCTCCGGGCAGCGGAGCACACCGGCCGATCCGGACACAGGGTTCGACCGGTCCCCCGACACGGCGCGCAAGCGCGCTGTTTCGGGACGAGGGTTTCGGGATTGCTCCAGCCTTGAAACCCCTCGCCCCTATCCTGAGGAGCCCGGGATGAAATCCGGGGCGTATCGAGGGGCGGCGCATTGTGATGCCGCGGGCCGGCTGCTACGGTCGGCGCCGAGAGGGTACGCATGAACAAACCGGACCACACGCCGGGCGGAGCCGGAAACGGCGCTTCGATGCTCGCCGCGATCGGCAACACGCCGATGGTGGAATTGCGCAACCTGGATACCGGGCCGTGCCGGCTGTTCGCCAAGCTGGAACTGTTCAACCCCGGCGGCTCGATCAAGGACCGCATCGCGCTGGGCATGGTCGAGGCGGCCGAGCGCGACGGCCGCCTGAAGCCCGGCGGCACGATTGTGGAAGCGACCTCCGGCAACACCGGCATCGGCCTCGCCCTGGTCGCCGCCCTCAAGGGCTACCGCATGATCCTGATCATCCCGGACAAGATGAGCCGGGAGAAGATCCAGCAGTGCCGGTCCCTGGGCGCCGAGGTGATCGTCACCCGGACGGACGTGCCGCCGGGCCATCCGCTGCAATATCAGACCATGGCCGCCGATATCGAGGCGCGCACGCCGGGCGCGCTTTACATCCGCCAGCACTACAACCCGGACAACCCGGCGGTCCACGAGGCGACGACCGGCCCGGAAATCCGGGCCCAGATGGACGGCGACCTGGACGCCATCGTCGGCGGTATCGGCACGGCCGGCACCATGACCGGGCTGGGCCGCTACTTCCGCAGGGTGGCGCCGGGCGTGAAGATGATCCTCGCCGATCCGGCCGGCTCGCTGCTCGCGCCCTATGTCCAGACCGGCGAATTGACCGAGCCCGGCGCCTGGGTCGTCGAGGGCATCGGCGAGGACGAGCTGCCGCCGGTCGGCGACATGTCGCTGATCGACGAGGCCATCGTCGTCAGCGACCGCGACAGCCTGCTGACCGCCCGCGACCTGTTGAAGGCCGAAGGCATCATGGGCGGCTCGTCGACCGGCACGATTGTCGCCGCGGCCCTCGCCTGGTGCCGCCGGCAGACCGAGGCCAAACGGGTCGTCGCCATCATTCCGGACGGCGGCGACAAGTATCTGTCCAAGATGTATGACGATCACTGGATGGCGGACCAGGGCTTCATCGAGCGCAAGACCTACGGCGACCTGCGCGACCTGATCGCCCGCCGGCACGACGAGCACGAGGACATTACTGTCCCGCCTGACGCCACCCTGGCGATCGCCCTCGGCAAGATGCGGCTGTTCAACATCTCCCAGCTTCCCGTGGTGCTGGACGACCGCATCATCGGCCTGATCGACGAATCCGACCTGTTGCAGCGGGTCCTCGCCAACACCGGGGCGCGGGGTGCGTTCGCCGACCGGGTCGAGACCGCGATGACGTCGAAGCTGGAAACCCTGCCGCCGGGCGCAAGCCTCGCCGACGTGAAAGCGACATTCGACAAGGGCTTCGTCGCGTTGATCCGGGACGAGAGCCAGTATTGGGGGCTGGTCACCCGGACCGACCTGCTGAACTGGCTGCGCCGCAACCGCCCGGCGGCCTGAGCCGGCGCTCATGCCCCGGAACTCGTCGCGCCGCGGCGGCCGCCGCGAGAAGAAGGTCCGGGTGAAGACGGCGCGCCGGCGCCCCGCCTCCTCAACCCGTTGGCTCGACCGCCAGCTGAACGATCCCTACGTCGCGGAGGCGCGCCGGCTCGGCTACCGCTCGCGCGCCGCGTTCAAGCTTGTCGAGATCGACGACCGGTTGCGGCTGCTCCGGCCGGGACAGATCGTGATCGACCTGGGCGCCGCGCCCGGCGGATGGACCCAGGTCGCGCTCGAGCGGACCCGGGCCGCCGAAACGGGCGCAAGGGTGATCGCGCTCGACCGGCTGGAGATCGAACCGGTGCCCGGCGCCGAAATCCTGCTCGGCGACTTTCAGGATGCCGCAACGCTGGCGCACCTAGAACAAACGCTGGGCGGCGCGCGGGCCGACCTCGTCCTGAGCGACCTGTCGCCGTCCACGACCGGCCATCGGGCGACGGACCATCTGCGCATCGTCACTCTGGCCGAAGACGCGCTTGCCTTCGCCGAAGGGGTGCTGAAGCCGGGCGGCGCCTTCGTCGCCAAGGTTTTTCGCGGCGGCGCGGACGCCAGCCTGCTCAAGCGCGTGCGCGCGCGTTTCGAGACCGTCCGCCACGTCAAGCCGCCGGCGAGCCGCGCGGATTCGGCGGAGACCTACCTGGTCGCCCTGGGCTTCCGGCCGCAGGCGCCGGCCTGACCGCTCCGACCGGGGCAGCGGCGGCCCGACCTTTTAGCGTCAATCGACCTTGGCGCCGGTGGCGCTGCTGAGCATGGTGGCCGGGTGGCCGGCCTCGCACAGCGACTTCAGGATCGCATCGACATGGTCTGCGTCGCGGGTTTCGACGACGATGTCGAGTTCGGCCTGTTTCAGCGGCACGTTATGGAACAGACGCTGGTGATAGACCTCGACGATATTGCCGCCGGCCTCGCCGATCACGCGGGCGACCGACCCGAGCACGCCGGGCTGGTCCTGGATGTCGATGCGCAGGCGGACCAGCCGTCCATCGCGCACCAGGCCGCGCATCAGGATGGCCGAAAGCACGCGCGAATCGATGTTGCCGCCGGAGACGACGACGCCGACGGTGCGTCCGGCGAAGCGGTCCCGGTTCTGGAGGACGGCGGCCAGCGCGGCCGCGCCGGCTCCCTCGACCACCGACTTTTCGATTTCGAGCAGCATCAGAACGGCGCCTTCCAGCGCCGGCTCATCGACCAGCAGAATTTCGGAGACGTGCCGGCGAACGATTTCGCGGGTGATCTCGCCGGGCCGCTTGACGGCGATGCCTTCGGCAATCGTGGTGCCGCCGGTCCGGATTTCCTCGCCGGCCAGACACTGTTTCATCGCCGGATAGAGCGCCGCTTCCGCGCCGAACAGCTCGATGCCGGGCTTCATTTCGGCTGCCATCAGCGCCATGCCGCCGATCAGCCCGCCGCCGCCGATCGGCACGACCAGCGTGTCGAGGTCCGGCGCGTCCTTCAGCATCTCGAGCGCCGCCGTTCCCTGCCCTGCAATGATCTTCGGGTCGTCGTAGGGATGGACGACGGTCAGACCATCGCGCGGCGCGATTTCCAGCGCGTGGTCGTAACTCTCGGCGAGATCGGCGCCATGCAGGACGATCCTGGCGCCGAAATGTTCGGTCTGCCGCACCTTGTTGAACGGCGTTTGCGCCGGCATCACGATGGTCGCCGGAATGCCGAGACGCCGTGCGTGGTAGGCGACGCCCTGGGCATGGTTGCCCGCCGAGGCGGCAATGACGCCGGCCTTGCGCGCCGCATCGTCGAGCGACGCGAGTTTCACGTAGGCGCCGCGGTCCTTGAACGACGCCGTGTATTGCAGGTTCTCGAATTTCAGCCAGATCCCGCACCCGGCAATCTCCGACAGGGTGCGGGAATGCAGCGTCGGCGTGCGCACGATCTGGCCGTCCAGGAGTTCGGCTGCCTCGCGGATGTCCTGCGCGGTAACGGTCATTGCCTGTTCTCCGTCGCGTCCGGCCGCGGCTTGAGTTCCAGCACGCCGACGGCGTTCTGCCGTGCCGTCGCCTCGTCCGGCGCCAGGCGCCAGTGGCGCACGTCGCGCCATTCCTGCACCAGGTTGTCGTAGTAGGCGGAGTAGGGATTGCCGGACTGGCCGCTGCTGATTGTGAAGCGCGACTTCGAAAGATCGGAGAAATCGTAGACGCCGCGGAAGCCCGGCCCCTGCCGCGTCGCGTAGGAATTGCCGGACCGGAAGTTGACCGGCGCCTTGGTCACCGTGAAGCGCGAGCCGTTGGCGGCGATCCGGATCGTCGTCAGCCGGCCGAGCAGCGGAATGGGGCCGAACGCCTGATGGCGCATTTCGGCGTAGTGCAGATCGCCCCAGCGCCAGAGAACCGGATCGTCGCCCAGCCGGTCGGACAGAAAATCGAGCGCAGCCGCGAGACTCGCCCGGAGAATGGCAGGGCAGTCCTCGACCGCGTCCGTCCCGACATCGTCGCACCATTTGCGATGCTTCGTCAGGATGCCGGTGACCACGTCCGGCCGGTTGGAAACGTAGCGCTTCGCCACTTCGCCCAGCTCGTCGGCGTAAAGTCGGCGGTTCAGCTCCCGGAACCAGGCGGTGTAGATCAGCGGCTCCGGCCGGGTGAGCGCCATGGCGCCATCCCACGCCTTCAACATCTCCAGCACGCGCCGTTGCCGGTCGTCGGCGGGTTCGACTTTCAGCAGGAGCGGCAGGGTGGCGCGCGCAGCGAGCGAAACATGGTCGGCCTGCATCCGGGCGACCTCGTCCGGCGTGAAGCGTTTCTTGGCCGCCAGGAGTTGCGCGATCCGCGTGGCGCGATAATGGTCGCCCCAGCTTTGCGACAGGAAATAGGGATAGTCGCTGCCGGCGATCCGGTTGTTGGCGTTGATCAGTACGCCGTCCGGCGGGTTGAGGCTCTGCGGCAGCGAATCGTAGGGAATGTATCCGACGAGCGCGGTTTCCGGGTCCGCGCCGTCCTGGGGCAGATATCCGGCGTCGGGCCGCTTGCGCACCGGAATCGCGCCGGGCACCAGATAGCCGATGTTGCCGGCCGTGTCGGCATAGACGAAGTTCTGCACGGGGCCGATGAACAGGCGCAGGGCTTTCCTGAATTCCGTCCAATTCTTCGCCTTGTTGATCCCGGCGAAGGCGGCGGCACTGGTGTCGGCGCGGCTCAGCCAGGGCGCCCGCAGAACGGCGACGCGCCCGTTCTTCCGGCCGAATTCCGCCAACTCTTCGTCGAAATCCAGCGCGGGTCCGTTGCGCGACTCGCGAATCGTGAGCGTGACGTCCGCCCCGAACCGGACCTTGACGGTCTCCGTGCGGATATCGAACGGCACGGAATCGCCGTCGGCCATGTAGCGCTTCGGATCGGACGGATCGAGCTTCTCGAGGATGACGTCGTCGGTATCGATGTAGGTGGTCGTGACGCCCCACGCGATATGGCCGTTATGGCCCAGAAGGAGCAGCGGGCCGCCGGGCACCGTCGCGCCGCTCAGGTTCAGGCCCGGCGCGCTGATACGGGCGAGATACCAGAGCACCGGCGCGTTCATGCCGAGATGCGGATCGCTCGCCAGGATTGCCGCGCCGGTGGTCGTCCGCTCCGGTCGCAGCGCCCAGACATTGGAGGCGCCGCCGCGGTGCAGTTCCGCCGGCAAGGCGGCGAACAGGGCGTCGAAGTCCACGCCCTTCAGCAAGCCCTCCCTGTACGACCCGACCGTCACCGGAGCATCGCCCGGATAGGGCGGGAAGAGCACCGGGATCGCATCCTTGCCCGCTTTCAGGGCGATTCTGGCGCGCAGCAGTTCGCCTCGCCAGTCGGTCGACAGGCGCACCGCCATCAGCTTGCCCCAGACCAGCGTGTCTGCCGGTTTCCAGGGCTCGAATTCCAGGCCGGTCAGGTTGAATTCCGGCGGCAGCGTGCCCTTGCGGGTCTTCAGCCACTGGTTGACGCCGGCGGCATAGGCCTCAAGCGTTTTCAGCTGGCCGGGCGTTAGATGTTTCACGCTGTCCTGCGCCCGGCGGTAGAGGCCGAGGGTGCGGAAAAGCCGGTCGGCCCTGAGGCCGGGCGGGCCGATGATTTCCGCCAGCCGCCCCTGCCCGGCGCGGCGCTGCATTTCCATCTGGAACAGCCGGTCCTGGGCATGGACATAGCCGAGCGCGAACCAGGCGTCGTTCTCGGTCCGGGCGTAGATGTGCGGGATGCCCCGCCGGTCGCGCACGATGCTGACCGGCTTCTCGAGTTCGGCAACCGTCACCGACCCGTCCAGCCGGGGCAGCGAGGTGCGGAACCAGAAAAACATGACGACGCCGGCGACCGCCAGCACGACCGCCAGCGTCAGCGCAATCCGCAGCGTCCAGCGCAGAAACAGACGGATCATCGGGATGCCTCGTCGAATTCAGCCCGCAGCCGGTCGCCATGCTCGTTCAGCCGCGGCGACGGTCGCCGGGTCGTCCGGTCCGCGTAGGCCGACATCTTGATCGGCAAACCGGCGAGCCGCATCCTGCCGGCGTCCGGATCGTCGACCGATACAATCATGTTGCGTTCCGCGATATGCGCATTTTCGAACAGGTCCGGCACGGCGTTGATCGGCCCGCAGGGGATGTCCGCCGCTTCCAGCAGGGCCTGCCAGCGCGCGGTTGTCCCGATTGCGAGAGCGGCCTCGATCTCCGTCTTCAACGCATCGACATTGTCCAGCCGGTCGGCCAGCGTCGCGAAGCGCGGATCGTCGGGCCAGTGCGGCTGCCCGACCGTCTCGGAGAAGCGCCGGAACCTGTCTTCGTGGCCGGCGGCGACGACGATATGACCGTCGGCCGTGCGATAGGCGTCGAAGGGAGCGACCGACGGGTGCCGGGCACCGAGCGGGCCAGGCGCGATGCCGGTCGCGCTGTAGCGGGCCACGGCATTCTCCAGGAGGGCGACCTGGCTGTCGAGCATGGCGACGTCGACCATGATGCCTTCGCCGGTCCGGGCGCGGTGCTGCAGGGCCGAGACGACGCCGAGTGCGGTGAACAGGCCGGCCGCGATATCGCCGATCGAGGAGCCGACCCGGGTCGGCGGGCCGCCGGGATGGCCGGTGATGCTCATGATGCCGCCCATGGCCTGGACCACCATGTCGTAGGCCGGGCGGTGGCGGTAGGGTCCGGTCTGGCCGAAGCCGCTGGTCGCCGCATAGACCAGGCGCGGGTTCAGGCCTCTCAGCACGTCCCAGCCATAGCCGAGCCTTTCCATCGTACCCGCGCGGTAATTCTCGTAGAGCACGTCGGCGCGCCGCACCATCGCCTCGAAGACCCTGCGATCGGCCATATCCCTGAGATCGAGGACAATCGATTCCTTGCCCCGGTTGAGCGACATGAAATAGGCGCTCTGGCCGGCGACATGCGGCCCGATCTCGCGCGCCGGGTCGCCGCCCGGCGGCTCGACCTTGACGATCCGCGCGCCGAGCTCGCCGAGCAGCATGGTGCCGTAGGGCCCGGCGAGCGCGCGGGTCAGGTCGATCACGGTAACGCCGGCGAGCGGGCCGGCGCTTTCATCAGGAGCGGCTTCTTCCCTGGGTGCTGTCATGGGCTTCCCATAACGCGAAGCGGGGACGGCCGCCACGGCATTCGCCGGCGGCCGGATCGGCGCCGGTCGACTTGGCCGCCAGCCGTGCCATATAGGCGGCATGGATGGCTCTGCAACCGCCGTACGCACAATCGCGAATTTCCGGCCCCGGCCGCCGTGGTGGGGCGGCGACCTGCAGACCCTTCGCAACGTGCTGGTCCGCCGGCGCATCGACCTGTCGCCCTGGCCGGAGGAGGCCCTGCGCTTCGACATGCCGGACGGCTCCGGCGATGTCCTCACCGGCAGGCTGGCCGTCCCGCACGGTGCGGCGGACCGCCCGCTGGTCATCCTGATCCACGGCCTGACCGGCTGCGAGGACAGCATCCATGTCCGGGCCAGCGCCGGCGCCCTCTTGCAGGCCGGGTATCCGGCCCTCCGGCTCAACCTGCGCGGCGCCGGCCCGACCGTGGGCTTGTGCCACGAGCAGTATCACGCCGGCCGCACGGAGGATTTCCGGGCCGTGCTCGACCGGTTGCCGAACCGGTTGACCCGCAACGGCCTGGCGGCGGTCGGCTATTCGTTGGGCGGCAGCATGCTGCTCAAGTTCCTCGGCGAGGAAGGAAGGTCCGCGCCGCTGCGCGCGGCAGCCGCGGTTTCGGTGCCGATCGATCTTTCCGCGGCCTGCGGCAGGTTCCACCGCCCGCGCAACTGGCTCTACAAGCGCTACCTGCTCGACCGGATGAAGAGGGACGCGCTGCGGGCGCGGGGCGGCCTGCCCGGGCGCTGGCGCGAACCGGTGCGCCGCGCCCGGACGATCCGCGACTACGATGCCGGCTATATCGCCCCGCGCTACGGGTTCGGCACGGCGGAGCGCTATTATGCCGAATGCTCGGCGACGCGCTTCATGTCGGCGGTCCGCGTCCCGACCCTGATCGTCCATGCGCGCGACGATCCCTGGATTGCGCCCGAACCCTACGAGCGGTTCCGCTGGGCGGACGCGCCGGCCCTGATCCCCTGCCTGCACGACAGCGGCGGCCATGTCGGCTTCCACGGCCGGGGCAGCCGCACGACCTGGCACGACCGGTATTTTCTCGCCCTGCTGCGATCCTGCGGAAAGGCCACAGCTTGAGCACCTTGCATCGGGGGATGAGCGTCGAGGAATTCGACAACGGATACTTCTACGCCGCCGACCTGAAGTCCTTCGCCCGCGAGGTTGGAATCGCTGTCGGCAATTTCCGCAAGATCGAGCTGGAGGAGTTGATCCGGCAATTCCTGCGGACGGGAAAGGTGCCCGACCGCAAACCGGTCATGCCGCGCAAGGCAGGCCAGGCGCGCGACCGGCTGGAGCCCGAAACGGTCGTCGCCAACTATGTCGACGACAGGAAAACCAAGGCCTTCCTTCTGGAACTCGTCCATGCCGAGGCACCGGAACTCGGTCGAAAGTCGGGACAGTGGTACTGGCTCAATGACTGGCGGCGCAAGAAGCAGGAGGCGCGGGCGCGGTTCACCTATCGCGACCTTGCCGGGCATCTGCGCGAGCTGATGCAGACCGAAGGCCGCCTCCCGCAGATTCCCTCAGCGCGCATGAACAACTTCATCACCGATTTCAGGGCCGATCCGGCCAATGCCGGCATCCCGAGGAAAGACGCGCTCAAGGCCTGGAATTGGCTGAAGGCGCAGCCGGGACCGAAGACCTATGCCGAGTATCGTCACCTGACCTTCCCAAAAGCGCCGAACGGATCGGGCTGAGGCAGGAGAGATCAGCCCGCCGCCTGCTCGCGCAGCCGGAACTTCTGGATCTTGCCCGTCGAGGTCTTGGGCAGTTCCCCGAACACGACGGCGGTCGGGCATTTGTAGTGCGCCAGCCGGCTGCGGCACCATTCGATGACCGCCGCCTCGGTCAGCGTCGCGCCGGAGCGCAGGCCGACGAAGGCGCAGGGCGTCTCCTCCCATTTCTCGTGCGGCTTGGCCACGACCGCGGCCTCGGCGATGTCGGGATGGGCGTAGAGCGCCGCCTCGACCTCGATCGACGAGATGTTCTCGCCGCCGGAAATGATGATGTCCTTGGAGCGGTCGCGGATCTGGACATAACCGTCCGGGTGCCAGACCGCGAGGTCGCCGGTGTGGAACCAGCCGCCCCTGAACGCCGCCTCGGTCGCCTTCGGGTTCTTGAGATAGCCTTTCATGATCGAGTTGCCGCGATGGAGGATCTCGCCCATCGTCGCGCCGTCGCGCGGCACCGGCTCCAGGGTTTCCGGGTCGGCCACGATCATGCCGCCGTCCATGGTCGGATAGGCGACGCCCTGGCGCGCCTTCTGCTCGGCCAGCGCATCGGCGGACAGGCCCTCCCAGTCCTCCTGCCAGGCGCAGTGGGAGCTTGGCCCGAACGCCTCGGTGAGGCCGTAGACGTGGGTCACGTCGAAACCCAGCTTCACGATGCCTTCGAGGACCGCCGGCGCCGGTGCAGAACCCGCGGTGTATACCTTGACGGACTGATCGAACGGCACCCGGTCCTCCTCAGGCGCGTTGATCAGGGTCGAGAGCACGATCGGCGCACCGCACATATGGGTGACGCCGTTGTCGGCGATGGATTGGAAAATCGCCCGCGCCTCGACCTTGCGCAGGCCGACATGGGTGCCGCCCATGATCGCGACGCTCCACGGGAAGCACCAGCCGACGGCGTGGAACATCGGCAGGGTCCACAGATAGACCGGCCGGTGCGGCATCGCCCAGGTCACGGCATTGCCGAGCGCCTCCATGTAGGCGCCGCGGGCGTGGAAGACGACGCCCTTCGGGTCGCCCGTGGTGCCGGAGGTGTAGGAAAGCGCGATCGCCTGCCATTCGTCCTCGATGCCGGGCCAGTCGTAATCCGGGTCGCCTTCGGCGATCAGCGCTTCGTAATCCAGATCGCCCAGCCGCTTGCCGCCGGGCCCCTCGCTGTCGTCAATGTCGATCACCAGCGGCCTGACCTTCGCGATACCGAGGGCGGCCTCGATGGTCGGCGCGAATTCGGTGTCGGTCAGCAGGACTTTCGCGCCGCCGTGATCGAGAATGAAGGCGATGATCGCCGCATCGAGCCGGATGTTGAGCGGATTGAGCACGGCGCCGATCATCGGCACGCCGAAATGCGCCTCCAGGCTCTCCGGCGTGTTCGCGCCCATCAACGCCACCGTATCGCCGACGCCGATGCCGCGCTTCGCCAGCGCGCTCGCCAGCCTGACCGAGCGCTCGTGCTGCTCGGCATAGGTGAAGCGCCGGGCGCCATGGATCATCGCGGTCCGGCCGGGGTAGGTCTCCGCCGCCCGCTCCACGAACCGGCTCGGATGCATCGGCATGTAGTTGGCGGGGTTCTTGTCGAGATCGGTGTCGAACGGGTTCCGGTTGCCTGCGCTCATTCAATCCTCCCTGCACCGCGCCGCTTCCGCCAGCCTAATGCAATGGGAGGCCGCGGTCTGCCAATACCCTCTCATCCGGGATAGGCTTCCAGTCCTTCCATCGAGGCGCGGGCGATGGCGTCGACGTGAAGCAGCGCACCGTCGATGGTCGGAAAGCCGGGATCGCGGCCGTCGAAGGCGACGAACAGGTCGGTGCCGGCGAGCAGGACCGCTTCCGCGTCCTGGCGCTCGACGAGATCGCGGCCGATCCGGAACAGGGTCGCGCGTCCGTCTTCGCTGACTGCGCCGGCCCTGGCGAGCGCGATGTAGACGTCGTTGGTCATCTGCAGATCGTCGCCTTCCGGGATCACGGTCTCGATATCTGACAGGGCGCCGTAGATGCCGCTGGTCATCGCGACCGCCGTGCCGATCAGGCCGATCCGCGAGACACCGCGCGCCCGGAGCCCGGCGGCGATGGCCGGCGCCACGTTGAGCGCCGGCAGCGGTGAGAGCGGTACGAATTCGTCGAAGCAGAAATGCCCGCCGATCGAGGTGATCGCCACGGCTTCCGCGCCGGCCCCCTTCAGCCGCGCCGTCAGCGCCGCGTACTCCCCGGCCTGCGCTTCGGCCCTGCCGGCGATCGCGTTGGCCGCCAGCGTGTGGACATGGGCATGGACGATGGTGAGTTCCAGGCGCCGGTCCTCGGCCTCGTGGCGCCGCACCAGGTGCCGGTAGTAGAATTCCGTCGCGGCCGGCCCGATGCCGCCGATCAGTCCGATATGCATGGGCGATGTCCTCAGTAGATGCCGTAGCGGCCGGGCGCGATGACGCCGTTGGGATCGAGCGCGCGCTTGATCGCGGCGCAGGCGTCGCGGAAGGACGGCATCAGCTTGTCCATATGGAAATCCTGCCAGTCGACCGGCGCACGGCCGACCGCGACGCCGCGGGCGTAGAACGCATCGGCGAGCGCCCGGTAGGCGGCGTCGGCGCGGGCGCACTCGTCCGGGTCCTCCCGGTTGAAGGAAATGACGTGGAGGCCGCGGGCGAAGCGCGGCCCCGCGACGTTCATTACCTGATAATCGAGCCCGTTGGCCTCGTAGATGGCGCGGCCGAGCTTCTGGAATTCGTTGGCGGTCCTGCCGTCCATCGGCGTGCCCGGCGTGAACCAGGCGTTGCCGCCACCCGGCCGCCATTTCAGCAAGCCGAGTTCGGTGAGCGTCGGCTCGCCCGAGAAAGAGGCAATGGCGCAGGCCAGCGCCGGTTTCTCCAGCGCCGCTTCGTGCGGGATGTAAGTCGCCTTGCCGGAAGCACAGAAATGGTCGACGACCCGCCGGATCTGCGGCTCCATCGCGTCCATCGACGGGCCGTAGAAGGCGCCCGAGACCGTCCAGGCGCCCAGCCCGTGCTCCCGCTGCAGCGCCTTGCGAGCGTCATCGCTGATCGACTCCCTGCCGTTCGAGGCCGCATAGGCCGGGCTCGGGACCTCGCTGCCGATCAGGTAGAGGTCGTTGGCGACCCGGAACAGGGTCGGCACGAAGTTCGACATTTTGAGCGGCCGGCACAGCTCGACGATCTCCTCGAGGTCGCCGTCGTCCGGGAAGGCGAAGTGGAAGGAGCGGATCGCCGGCGGCCGCGGCAGCAGCCAGACGCCGAGCCGGGTGACGATGCCGTAGTTCGACTGGGCGAACAGCCCGTCCAGGATCGGCCCGAAGGAATATTTCGAGACGTGCCAGTTGACGAGATTGTCGGCCTCGATCGAGCCGTCGCCGGTGCGGATGACGTCGCCGGTGCCGAGCACGACCTCCATGCCGCAGCTGAAGCCGAAATGGTCGAAATAGGGACCGTAGCCGGCGCCCTTGTCGAGCGCGTTGCCGATCATGCCGCCCTGGGGCGGGCCGGAAGTGGTGGAGTTCATCCATTGCCCGCCGCGCCGCTTCAGTTCGTCGGCGAGCATCTGGAAGCTGACGCCCGGCTCGACCGCGGCGAAGCCCATGCGGTCGTCGATTTCGAGAATCCGGTTCATGCGCCGGCCGAGATCGAGCACCGCCATGCCCGCGGCCGGGGCGGACCGGGTGCCGAGGCCCATATTGTTGCCGGTCGAGGTCGGGAACAGCGCCACCTTGTGGAGATTGGCGAGCCGGACAAGGGCGGCGACCTCGTCGGTCGAGCCGGGATAGAGCACCGCCGCCGGCCGCCGGTCGCCGCCCGGCATGGTGTTCTCGCCATAGCGGACCAGCGTTTCGTCCGCCGTGTTGACATGCCCCGCGCCGAGGCCGCCCGCGGCGTCATTCAGAAAGGCGTCCAAGCTCATCGCTGTGTCCTCCCCCGCTCCACTCTACCAGATGGCGGCGCCGGTAGAACCGTCCGAAGACACGTCCGGCGGCAGCGGTGTGCCCTGCGCTCCGGTCGGGGCCGCCTTCTTCGCGCGGGCGACGGGCTCCGGCAGCGCGGCATCGCGCAACGCGTCCGGCAGCGGGCCGCCGGTCGCCCAATCGAGCAGTTCGACGGTGTGGAGCATGGGCAGGCCGGTGAAGCGGCCGAGCTGGGCGAGGCAGCCGACATTGCCGGCGGCGACCGCCGCCGCGCCGGTGCTCTCGATATGGCTGGCCTTGCGGCGGCCCAGCGCCTCGGCCATGTCCGGCTGGAGCATGTTGTAGGCGCCGGCAGAGCCGCAGCAGAAATGCCCTTCCGGCACGTCGCGCACGTCGAAGCCGGCGTTACAAAGCAGGGCGCGCGGCCGGCCGCGGATCTTCTGGGCGTGCTGGAGCGAGCAGGCGTCGTGATACGCAACGGCCAGCGGCACGGCGGTTTCCGGCAAGTGCAGGTCTTCCGGCTTCAGCACTTCGGTGACGTCGCGGGCGATGGCGGCGACGGCGGCGGCCCTGTCGTGCCGGGCCGGGTCGTTGGCGAACAGCCGCGCGTAGTCCTTCACCACGGTCCCGCAGCCCGAGGCGTTGACGACCACGGCGTCCAGCCCGCCGGCCTCCAGTTCGGCGTGCCAGGCATCGACGTTGCGCGCCGCCGCCGCGCGCGCCAGGTCCGCCTTGCCCATATGCAGGGTGAAGGCGCCGCAACAGCCGGCTTCGGAAGGCACGACGACCTCGATGCCGTGGCGGGTCAGCAGCCGGACCGTCGCCGCGTTGATCTCCGGCGCCAGCGCCTGCTGGACGCAGCCCTGCAGCAGCGCGACGCGCATCCGCCGCGCGCCTTCGGCCGGATGGACGCCGGCGAAATCCCGCCGCGGCGGCAGGGCGGCCGGCGCCAGTTCGACCAGAGTGCGAAGGCGGCCCGGCAGCAGGGCCCGGAACGGCCGGGCCAGACGCGCCAGCGCCGTCATGCGGGCAAAGCGCGCCGGGTCGGTGACGGTGCGGGAGACCAGCCAGCGAACGAACCGGTCGGCGAGCGGCCGCCGGTAGTTTTCCTCGATATAGGCGCGCGCGATGTCGGCGAGATGGAGATAGTCGACATCGACCGCGCAGGTCGTCATGCAGGCGTTGCAAGACAGGCACGAATCGATATGGCCGACCGTCTTCGCCTCGGGCCGGCCGCCCTTCTCCAGCATGGCCCGGATCAGGTCGATCCGCCCGCGCGGCGCCTCGTTCTCGTCCCGAGTCAGCACATAGGTCGGGCACACCGCCGTGCAGAAACCGTAATGCACGCAGGTCCGCAAAATGCCGTCCGCCGCGGCAATCTCCGGCTCGGCAAGCTGGGAAGCGGTGAAGGCGGTTTTCATGGGTGGGGCCGCGGGTCAGGACCGGAGGCTGGCACGGGCGGGCGGGCAAGGGGCAACGGGAAGCGTGCGGGGCGAATTTCCCGCATTATTCTATGCTTGCCTGTTTTTCCGATTGGTCGCGGTCCCTCGACACGGCGCTGACGCGCCTACTCGGGATGAGGGTAAATTGAATGGGTCCTACTCTTCAAACGCCCCGCTCCTTCACCCTGAGTAGCGGCGAAGCCGCGTATCGAAGGGCAGCATTGCCCTTACAACCACCACTGGATCACATAGTCGAACGGCCCCTCCGCGTTGAGGAGGTCGACGCGCTGCAGGCGGATACGGTAGCCGCCCCCGTCCCGCACCAGTTCGTGGCGGTATTTGCCGGCGAAATGGCGGACCTCGTAGCGCAGATATTCCGAGCAGTGGAATTTCGAGCGCACCGTCAGGTCGCCGTTCTCCGCCACGCGCTCGATCACGACGTTCGAAACGACATGGTTCAGCCGGTTCGGCGGGCTCTGGGACCAGGCGTGGGGATGGGTGTTGCGCCGGATGCGCACGCGCATCAGGTCGAGGTCTTCCCAGAAGATGTTGGGCACGCCGTCGCCCCGGGTCTGGTCGCGGTGCGCCGGCATCCAGTAGCGCCCGTCCGGCGTAAACAGGGCAAGCCAGTCGTCCCAGCGGCCTTCGTCCAGAATCTCCGCCTGGCGGTAAAGGAAGGCCTCGACCGCGCGCTGGGTCTCCGCATCGACCTGCGCGGCGGTCAGCGGGGCGGCGGCCCCGGCGTCGGCATCCGGCATCGTCAGCCTCCCCCACTGCCGTTGCCAACAGCCCCGTCGCCCGCGCCCATATAGCCGGCCCAGGCCTGCATCATGTGGCGCAGCGGCATCTCGCTCATGGTGCCGGGGGCGCTGTAGAGCACGCCGTCGCGCTCGCTGTCCGAGCCGTAGTTGCGGTGCAGGCTGACCCAGTCGCCGCCCTCGGTCGAGAGCCCCTGGTGGCATTTCCAGAAATTGTGCAGGTCGTCGGCGTTCACCATCGTCGAGGGCGAATTGACCAGATAGTAGTAGTCGAGCGCCCGGCGGTAGATCGCCTCCGGCGCGCCCTTGAGCCGGAAATGCCAGATTTCCGTCAGCGTTCGGTCGACGCCGAGGGGCCGGATCGCGCGCAGCTGCTGCAACGGCGGCTGCACCGACAGGCTGGGATAGACCAGAACATGGTGCAGGTCGGTCGAGAGGATGGCCTCGCCCTTCTCCTCGCCATGGGCCTTCTTGAGCAAGGTTTCGTATTCCACCGTATCCGGGTCCTGCGGACGCAGGCCCATATAGCCGGCGAGGAAGCAGTGGCCGTAGGGATGGCCGACGGTATCGAACTTGACCCACTCCTCGATCGGCGTCTTGAAGGCGGAGATGAAGCTGTAGCTGAGCGGCGCCTTGCGGCCGTCGCGCTTCTCCATCTCGCGCTCTACCTGGCCGGCGGCGACGCCGGTCGATTCGTGGGTCGCCGAGGGGTGCGAAACGTCGAGCTGGTTCTCCAGGAAGATCTTCCAGTTGGACTTCTGGATCATGCGGAAACAGTCGCCGACCACCTCGACATCGCCGTCCGGCGCCCGGTCGACCAGCTGGTCGAAGGTCAGCGTCGCGCCGCCGAGGAAGGTCTCGAGGTCCGGCCCGTCGGGCGACAGGGAGGCGAAGTAGAAGCCGCGGTAATTGTCGACCCGCGCCGCCGGCTTGAGCCCGGCGTCGCCCTCGGCGAGATTCATCCGCGTGCCGTCATAGCCGCTGGTCGCCGGGATGCTGGCGATGGTGCCGTCGAAATTGTACATCCAGGCGTGATAGGAGCAGCGGAAGCGATGCCCGGCGTTGCCGCTGCGGTCCGAACACAGCATGGCGCCGCGGTGCGGGCAGCGGTTGTAGAAGACGCGGACTTCGCCGTCCTTGCCGCGCACCATGATCATCGGCTGGCGGCCGACCTGCGCGGTATAGTAGTCGCCCGGTTCCTTCACCTGGCTCTTGTGGCCGACATAGACCCACAAGGATTCGTGGATCCGTTCCATCTCCATTTCGAAGATGTCCGGGTCCGTGTAGCACAGCCGGTGAACCCGGTCGGGCTCGACCAGCCGGGAAATGTCGCGATCGCCGTTGCGCACAGCATCCCTCCTTCGCCGTGTCGCGCTATGAACTGCCGGCGCAGCGCAAATTCCCGCCGCAGCCGGAAGGAAACGATGCCCGATGCAGCGAATGGCGGCAAGCACAAAGGCCGGCCGCCGGCCTTATGGCCAGAGCGCGTCGAGCGGGAAGGTGATCGCCTCGAAGGGCGGGATGGAAACCGGGTCGTCGTTGCGCGCCGTGGCGATCAGAACCCATTCGCCGTCGCGCAGTTCGAAGGCTTCCAGATCACGCGCCGCCGGGTCGAAAAACCAAAGGTGGCTAACACCCTCGCGGGCGTAGACCGGACGCTTGCCGTGGCGGTCGAGATCGCGGGTCGAGGGCGAGAGCACCTCGCAGCCCCAGTCCGGGGCCAGGGTGAAGAAGGCCGTATCGGGAAAGTCGGGCATCCGTTCCCGCCGCCAGCCGGCAATGTCCGGCACCAGGATGTCATCGCCGAGGTGAAGCTCGGGCTCGTCGATGATCCACCAGCCGCCGGGGCCGCCTTTCCCGAAATTGAAAGGATCGCCGATCTTGGCCCCCAACGCTGAGGACGCCAGCGCATGCGGCGGCGCCGGCCGCGGGTGGGTGTACAAGCTTCCTTCCACGACCTCGGCCACCATATGCATCGGCGCATCCAGCACGTCCTGGTAGGTCGCGCGGCGCGCGGTGCGTTTGAGAGCGGCCTGGGATCGGGCCATCGCAAAGGTCTCCCGAAAGGCGAGGCGACGAAATTAGCATGGCGACCCCGGAACGGTAAGGCCGCCGCAGCGATCCTTCAACCGCCGCTCGCCAGCGCCGCCGCGGTTTCGGCCAGGGCCGCACCCTGGGTGCGGGCCATCGCCAGCTCCTGCGGGCTCGGCCGCTCGCCGGGGCCGCGGGTTACCGTGCCGGCGCCGAGCGGGCTGCCGCCGTGGACCGTCGACAGGTTCATGACCTCCGCGGCGCGCAGGCCGAGCGGTACCAGGGTCATGCCGTGGGTGCCGAGCAACGCCCAAAGCGACAGGATCGCGCTTTCCCGGCCGCCGCCGGAGCCGGCGCCGACGAAAACGGTCGCCGGCTTGCCGATCAGGGCGCCGTCGAACCACATCGCCGCCGTGCGGTCGAGGAAGACCCGCAGCGCGCCGCTCATGGAACCGAAATGTACCGGCGTGCCGAGCGCCAGCCCGTCGCACGCCGCGAGGTCGGCCGGCTCGGCGACCGGCACGTCGGCGAAGGGCGCCCGTTTCTCCGCATAGTCCGGCCCCTGGATCGACGGCGCTTCGGCAATCTCCGGCACCTGCTTCAGGGTCACGGCCGCACCGGCCTCGGCCGCGCCTTCAGCCACGGCCTGCGCCATCTTCCAGGTCGCGCCGCCGGTGGAATGAAACAAAACCAGGATGCGGGGGCCGCTCATGGCGCTAGTCTATGCCCGACGCGACGCGCAAAGGAAACCGGGAGAACGCCATGCCGGAGAACGCCACGATTGTCGAAATGCGCATCTACACCGCCCATGTCGGCAAGGCCGCCGCCTTCGTCGCGCTGTACCAGGAGAAGGGCCTGCCGATCCAGGAGCCGATCCAGGGCAGGCTGCTTGGCATGTATCGCACCGAGTTCGGCCCGATGAACCAGATCATCCTGCTGTGGGAATACCCCGACCATGCCGCGCGCGGCGCCCGCCGCGCCGCCCTGCTCGAAGCGCCCGGCTGGACGGATTTCCTGCGCGAGGCCGCACCCATGATCCAGAGCGAGGAAAGCCGGCTCCTCGTGCCGGCGTAGCCGGCTATGACGCCGGATCGAGCCTGTTGAGGCTCAACCCGGCATCGATGGCGTCGACGATGGCGTCGGAATCCGCCCGCTCGATGACCAGCGGCGGCGACAGGATCATGACATTTCCGGCCACCCGGACCAGGGCGCCGTTCTCGTAGGCCAGGTTTGCGACCTCGCCGACATATTTCAGGCCGGCCGGGGTCCTCGACTCCCGGTCGCTGACGAATTCCAGCGCCAGCATCAGACCCTTGCCGCGCACGTCGCCCACGGTCTCGTGCTTCGCCTGCAGGTCGCGCAGGCGGGCCAGCAGGTAGTCGCCCTCGCCCCGGGAGTTGCCCGGCAGGTCCAGCTTGAAGGTCTCGTCCAGGCAGGCGAGCGCCGCGGCGCAGCCGGCCGGATGGCCGGCATAGGTGTAGCCGTGGAAGATCGCGCCCAGCATGTCCTTGTTGTTCCGGAACGCCTCCTCGATCCGGGCGTTCACCACGCAGGCGCCGAGCGGGAAATAGCCGGAGGTTATCGCCTTGGCGATGCACATCATGTCCGGCTTCACGCCCCAGCCGCGGCTGCCGAACCAGTTGCCGGTGCGGCCGAAGGCGGTGACCACCTCGTCGGCGATCAGCAGGATGTCGTAGCGGTCGAGCAGTTCGCGCAGCTTCGGCCAGTAGCCCGGCGGCGGGGCGATCACGCCGCCGGCGCCCTGCACCGGCTCGGCGATGAAGGCCGCGACGGTCTCCGGGTCCTGGAACCTGATCTCGTCCTCCAGCGCGGCGAGGCACAGGTCGGCCAGGCGCTCGGGATCGGTTTCGTCGAAGGGATTGCGGTAGGCGAACGGCGCCGGAGCGTGGAAGCAGCCCGGCATCAGCGGCTCGTAGGCCCGGCGGAACTGGCTGTTGCCGTTGACCGACGCGCCGCCGAAATGGGTGCCGTGATAGCCTTTCTTGAGGGACAGGAACTTGTTCCGGTCGGGCTTGCCCTGCACCTTCCAGTACTGCCGGGCGATCCGCAGGGCCGATTCGACAGAATCCGAGCCGCCCGAGGTGAACATCGACCGGCGCATGTCTTCCGGCGCCAGGATTTCCGCCAGCCGGTAGCCCAGTTCGATGATGCCGGGATGGGTCGTGCCGCGGAAGCCGGCATAATAGGGCAGACGGGCCAGCTGATCGGCGATCGCCTGCTTTATCGGTTCGCAGGAATAACCCAGATTGACGTTCCACAGGCCGGCGACCGCGTCGACCACCGTGGCGCCGTCAAGATCGGTGATCCGCACGCCTTCGCCCGAAACGATGATCCGCGGCGGGACGGCCTCCATCTCGTTGGGATGGGCCATCGGGTGCCAGACCTGCTTGGCGTTGTTCTCTTTCAGGAAATTCGAATTCGGAATGTCGAGCATCGGATCAGGCCCCCTGCCTGGCATAATCGACCGCTGGCGCGCCGCGCCGCTGCAGCGGCCCTCGCCTTGTGTACGGCCCTTGCCTCGCGTTCTGAATGTCTGTGGGAGCGGTTTGTAGCCCGGATGCCGCCGCGCCGTCGATACGCCCGTAGCGCTCGCCCGAATTACGGATCGGCGCTCACGTCCCACTCGACTTCGAGCCTCTGGACGCCGCGAAAGGTCAGGGTCCGGATATAACTGAATTGCTGATCGGGTTTCAGCCGCATATGCGGCAGGCGGCGAACCAGCTCCTCCAGGATCACCTTCATCTCCATGCGGGCGAGCGGTGCGCCCATACAGAAATGCGCGCCGTGCCCGAGGCCCAGATGGCGCCGGGCATTCCGACGCGCCGGATCGAACGTCTCCGGATCCTCGAATACCTCGGGATCGCGGTTGCCGGAGCCCATCAGGATCAGCACCTTGCCGCCCTTCGGGATCGGCATCCCGGCAATTTCCGTATCTTTCGTCGCGATCCGCCGCCAGGTGAAGATCGAACTGTCGTAGCGCAGGATTTCCTCGACGGCATTGGGAATCAGGGAGGGATCGGCGACGAGCCGCTCCCAGGGTTCCCTGTCGCCCAGCAGTTTCTTGAGGCCATTCGCCGACGCCTGGGTGGTCGTCTCGTGCCCGGCGAACTGCATCAGGAACATGACGTTGCGCAGATAGTTGATCGAGAAGCGCGACGGGTCTTCGCGATACAGGCGCACCATGTCGCCGAGGTAGTTGTCGCCGGGATTCTTCAGGGCGTTGTCGACGAGTTCGACCGTGAAATCCCACGACGCGCCCATATCGGCCATCATCTCGACCTGCTCCCCGTCGCTGGGAAAGCCCCAGTTGACGATGGCGCGCTTGGAGCCGAGCTCCTTGACCATGATGGCCTTATCGTCCGGCGCCCCGAGGAAGATGAAGATCGCCAGGGCCGGAATTTCGTACAGCATCTGGCCGACCAGTTCGGCTTCGCCGTCGTCGACAAACCGGTCGATGTAGCGGGTGACGATCTCGCGCACCCGCGGTTCGACCTCGTTCACCCGCTTCGGCGTGAAGGCGTCGCCGAAAATCTTGCGGTGCGCCCGGTGCGTCTCGATCTCCTCGTCGACCAGGGACGGCTCGATCCCGATGTCGAGCCTGTCGCGCACCTCGGCCGCCGCCGGGCACAGCGGGCGCACCGGATGCCGGGCCACGGCCGGCGAGAATGTCTCCGGATCGCGGAATACGCGGACGCAATCGGCGTATTTCATCACGACCCAGCACTTCATTTCCGGGCTGTAGAAGACCGGCTCAGCCTCCCGCATCTCGGCAAAGAACTTGTAGGGATCGGCGATATAGTCGTTCGAGAACGGCACAAAGGCCCGGCCCGCGGCCGTTACCGGGCAGCCGGCGCCGACAGGACCGGCGCCATCGTCCGGATCGGACTGGAACATTCCGAACGCCGGCTTGTTTTCCATCCTGCCTTCCCGAGGTTGCGACCGGGTCGGCGGCGGTTCCGCCCGGCCGCCGATCCCGGTTTCGCTGCGTCCGTCCGGACGCCCCCGACGCCGCCTACCCCTTGCCGCGCCAGGGTATGAGCTTGCGCTCCAGCATCCGCATCAGGAGTTCGATGGCGAAGCCGATCAGCCCGATAATGACGATGCCGATCACCACGACATCCGTGTTCAGGAAATTCTTGGCGATCATGATCATCGAGCCGAGGCCGTAGTCGGCCGCAATCAGCTCGGCCGCCACCACCGTGCCCCAGCAGACGCCCATGGCGGTGCGCACGCCGGTGAAGATTTCCGGCAGCGCGTTCGGCAGGACCACCCGGAGCAGCACCTGGAGCTTGGTTGCGCCCAGGGAATAGGCCGCGTGGACCTTGGACACCCGCACGCTGCTCACGCCGGCCCGCGCGGCTATGATCATTATGAACAGCGAAGCCAAGGTGAGCAGGAAGATCTTCGCGAACTCGTCGATGCCGAACCACAGGATGATCAGCGGGATCAGGGCGAGCGGCGGGATCGGACGAATGAACTCGACGATCGGATCGAAAAACCCCTTGGCGACCGACCACAGCCCCATGGCAAATCCGAGCGGAATGCCGATCGCGGCGCCGATCACGACGCCGGCAAGCACCCGGATCACGCTGATCCCGATATGGTCCCACAGGGCGACGTTGCGGAAGCCCTCGTTCGCCAGTTTCCCAAGGCGCTCGAACACGGCGTCGAGCGCGGGCCAGTAAATTGGCTTGATCCAGCCCGCCGCCGTCGCAACCCACCAAAGGATTACAAGGACGAGTATGGAAATAATCCCGTAGCCGCGGCCGGAATTGACCGCCGAAGCGTCGCCGAACTTGACGGTTTTCTGCCGGGTGAAGCTGTTGTCCGCCAGACCCAGCCAGATCATCCAGCGCGATGGTTGATTCCCGTTAGCCATGGCCCACTCCCTCCGCGCGTCCCATGATCTCTTCTTCCATTTCCCAGATCATGGAGAGGATCTCTTCGCGCCTTTCGATAAAGTCCGGCGAAGCCTTGATTTCCCGCGGACTTTCGTTCAGTCCCCGCTTGGCGAACGGCAGGCGGTATTCCCGTTCGATCCGTCCCGGCCGCGGCGCCATCACGATCAGACGCTCGCCCAGGAACAGGGCTTCTTCCACCGAATGGGTGATCAGGATGATCGTCTTCCGGGTCTCGTCCCAAAGCTGGAGCACGAGACCCTGCATTTTTTCGCGCGTCAGCGCATCGAGCGCGCCCAGCGGCTCGTCCATCAGGATGACTTCCGGATCGTTCGCCAGGCAGCGGGCTAGCGCGACGCGCTGCTGCATCCCGCCGGAGAGTTGGTAGACCGGCTTTTTGGCAAAGTCCTGAAGGCCGACCGTCTCAAGCAGATGCTCGACCGTAACCCTGATATCGGCGGACGCCTTGCCCGCCATTTTAGGCCCGAAGGCGATATTCTTTTCGACCGTCAGCCACTCGAACAGCGCGCCCTGCTGAAAGACCATGCCGCGTTCCGCGCCCGGCCCGGTGACGACCGAAGCCCCGGCATCGGCGATCATGCCGCGGTCGGCGCCGGGCCCGGTGACGACGGAGTCGCCGCCATTCGCCTGCGGGTCCTGCAGGACGACCCGGCCCGCAGTGGGCGACAGGAACCCCGCGATGATGTTGAGCAAGGTCGTCTTGCCGCAACCCGACGGCCCGAGCACCGACATCAGTTCCCCGGGCTGAAGGTCCAGCGTTACATGGTCGAGCGCGCGCACGGGCTCCCCGCCCGGCACCGTGAAGACCATGGAAACGTCTTGAATCGAAAGCGCTTTCATCGCCCCTCCCCTGTTCTCGCCGCAACGAAGCGATGCGGGAGAAAAAAGCGCGGTCCCGGAGGACCGCGCCTGTTCAAGCTTTACTTGAGGAAACTGGCGTCGACCGTGCCGGCATAGCTGGCAAGCGCCTTTTCCAATTGCTTCTGCTGCACGAAGAAATCGGCGACCTGCTTCATGAAATCCTGGACGGTGCCGCCCATCCATGCCTTGGACGCCTGGTCCGCCTTGGACGGGAACGAGAACATCCGGATCATGTTGGCCGTGGCAGCGTTATCCATGCCGGCAGCCTTGGCGATCTTCCCCAGGGCCGCTTTCGGGTCCTTGCCGTAGGCGGCGTTGGCGGCGTCCGTAACGTCCATGAACTTCTGGACCAGTTTCGGATGCTTCTTGATGAAGTCCCCGGTGACGGAAATGACGTCGAAGACGCGGATACCGATGGCTTCCTGCTCCTTGGCCGTCATCAGATATTCGCCGCTTTCTTTCATGCGCAGCATCGGGCCGCCGAAGGCGCAGCCCATGACGATATCGCCGCGGGCGAAAGCGACGGCGGCGTCCGCGCCGTTCATCTGCACCATGTTCACCTTCGAGGCGTCGACGCCCAGATGGTCGAGCATGCGCAGCAGCTTGTAGTGAGTGACGTTGCCGATCGGGGTGCCGACCTTCTTGCCCTCGAGCTGCTTGGCGTTGGCCTTGGTGATGCCGGAAGCCTTGCTGACGACGCAATTGTCGGCCTCGGCGTAGGACACGGCCACGCCGATGATCTTGAGATCCAGGCCCTTGGAGACGGCGACGACGAAGGGAACGAGCCCCTGGCTGTAGGCGATCTGGACCTTGCCGGACGCCATGGCCAGGGACATTTCGTTGCCGTTGCCGAACGCGCGCCAGTTGACCTCGACGCCCATTTCCTTGTCGTAGGTCTTGTCCAGCTGGGCGACCTGGTTGGCCGTCGGCCATTCCTGGAAATAGGCGACGGTGATTTCCTTGAGCTGGGCGTGCGCAGCTGGAGCCGCGACGGCCAGCGCCGCTGCGCCCAGGGCGAGGTTACGAAGAAGTTTCATGGTGTTACCCTTCCTAGATGGTGAAGACCCGAACACACTTGCGGTGTCCTGTCCCTATTGTTCCGGATCTCGGGACGCTTCCCGCCCGGTTTCGATTCCGGCCCTTTCCGGCCGGTCAGTGCGCGATCGCTTTCTCCGGATCGCGAAAGTCGTAGCCGAGACTTTCGGCGACGGCCGCATGGGTAATGCGGCCGGCATGGACGTTCAACCCGTTCATCAGGTGCGGATCGTCGGCCAATGCCTGGCGCCATCCTTTGTCGGCAATCGCCAGCGTATAGGGCAGCGTGGCGTTGTTCAACGCCTGGGCCGAGGTGCGCGGGACGCCGCCCGGCATGTTGGCGACGCAATAATGCACCACATCGTCGACGACGTAGACCGGGTCGTCATGAGTCGTCGGCCTGGATGTCTCGAAACAGCCGCCCTGGTCGATCGCGACATCGACGACGACCGAACCGGGCTTCATCCGGCTGACAAGATCGGCGGACACAAGTTTCGGCGCCGCAGCGCCGGGCACCAGCACGCCGCCGATCACCAGGTCCGCCGCCATGCAGTGCCGCTCGATGGCGTCGCGGGTCGAGAATACCGTGTTCAGCGGCCGGCCGAACTGGCGCCAGAGCCGCCGCAGCTGGTCGACGTTACGGTCCAGCACCCAAACGTCGGCGCCCATGCCAAGGGCGATGTGGATGGCGTGGGTCCCGACGACGCCGCCGCCGATCACCACGACCTTGCCCGGATCGACGCCCGGCACACCGCCCAGAAGGATTCCCAGGCCGTAATGGGTCTTCTCCAGGTAATAAGCGCCCGCCTGGACCGCCATGCGGCCGGCCACTTCCGACATCGGCGCAAGCAGCGGCAGGCCGCCTGACGGCGACGTCACGGTCTCGTACGCGATGCAGGTCGCGCCGCTCTCGATCAGATCGTCGGTCTGCTCGGGATCGGGCGCGAGATGCAGATAGGTGAACAGGATCTGCCCCGCGCGCAGCATCGCGCGTTCGGGCGCGAGCGGTTCCTTCACCTTCACGATCATTTCGGCTTCGGCGAAGACCGCGGCCGCGGAAGCCACGATCGACGCGCCGGCCTCCTCATAGTGCGCATCGGTCATGCCGATTGCCGCACCGGCCCCGCTCTCGACGACGACCCGATGACCGTGCGCGACGAGTTCGCGGACATTGCCCGGAATCAGTCCGACCCGGTATTCGTGAACCTTCGTTTCCTTCGGAACGCCAATCAGCATGTCACTTTGCTCCGCAGCGGCCGTCCCCGGCAAAATCGATGCACTTCGCTCACCCCGGTCGATAACCCCGAACCGCGGCGGCTTCCAAATAACATACTCGCGATGCGCAAAATCGCCGACGGCTTTCGAGGGGATTTTGGTCTTTTCCGGGGTTCATCGTTATGTCTCTATAGGCTCTTGATAGCGATCCGCGCCGCCTGCAAATACCGGCGGCGGCGGATGATGTTTTCGGGGTCGCCGGAAGCGGCAGGAAAATTCCCCGCTGGAGGGATTGGATATGGATTTCACGGCGAATTCGCTCGAAGAACACTGGATGCCGTTCACGCCCAACCGCGAGTTCAAGGAAGAACCGCGGCTGGTGGAAAAGAGCAACGGCATTCGCCTGGTCGACCACCGGGGCGGCACGGTGCTGGACGGATCGTCCGGCCTGTTCTGCGTACCGGCCGGGCACGGCCGGCGCGAGATTGCCGACGCCGTCCACGAACAGCTGCTGAAGAACGACTACACCGCGCCGTTCAATCTGGGCCATTCGGGCTCCTTCCAGCTCGCCAGAATGGTCTCCGCGATTACGCCGGAGCCGATCAACCACGTTTTCTTCACCAATTCGGGCTCGGAATCGATCGATACGGCGCTCAAGATCTGCATGGCGTATCACGGCGCCCGAGGCGACCACCGGCGCCAGCGTTTCGTCTCGCGCGAGCGCGCCTATCACGGCGTCAACATGGGCGGCGTATCGTTGTCGGGCATGGTCAAGAACCGGGACATCTTCTCGGTCTGCATGCCCTATGTCGTGAACATGCGGCACACCTGGCGGCCGGAGGACCGGTTCACCCGCGGCCAGGCGGAGAACGGCGAAGACCTCGCCAACGACCTGCAGCGCTTCTGCGATACCTATGGCGGCTACACGATCGCCGCCTGTTTCGTCGAGCCGGTCGCCGGGTCGACGGGCGTGCTCGTGCCGCCGAAGGGATACCTGGAGCGGCTGCGCGAGATCTGCGACGCCAACGGCATCCTGCTGGTGTTCGACGAAGTCATCACGGGCTTCGGCCGGCTCGGGCCGCCGTTTGCGGCCGAGGCCTTCGGCGTGACGCCGGACATCATGACGATGGCCAAGGCGCTCACCAATGGCTGCCAGCCGATGGGCGCCGTCGCCGTGAAAGACGAGATTTACGATACCGTGGTCGACGCGTCGCCGGACGGCGCCATCGAGTTCTTCCACGGCTACACCTATTCCGCCCATCCCGCCGCCTGCGCCGCCGGCATCGCGACCCAGACGCTCTACCGGGACGGCGGGCTGTTCGAGCAGGGCGCCGCGCTGATCGACCATTTCCAGGACGCGGTCTACGCCCTGGAGGAGATGGACATCGTCACCGACGTGCGCGGCTACGGCCTGATCGCCGGCTTCGACCTGAAACCGGGCGCGAAGCCCGGGGCTCTGGGGCCGCAGGTGCAAAAGCGCCTGTTCTGGAACGGACTGCACGTCAAGTTCACCGGCGACGCCGGCATTATCGCGCCGCCGTTTGTCTCGACGAAGGACGATATCGACGAGATGATCGACATCCTGCGCCGCACGCTGCTGGAATATTCCTGACCGGCGCGCGGGCGCGACAGACGTAAAGAAAGGCGGCCTGCAGGCCGCCTTTCCTTTTGCGCGACAGTTCCGCCGGCTTTCAGCCGATCACGCCGCCATCGTCGCGGTTAATCGCGATGACGGCGGAGCGCGGCACCGAATCGTCGCCGCCGGGCCAATGGCTGTTGCCTTTCTCGCCGGGGTGCTGGACGCCGACGAAGACGGTCCGGCGGTCGCCGCTGAAGGCGAGGCCGGTGATTTCGCACTCCTTCGGCCCGACCAGGAAGCGCCTGATCTCGCCGGTTGCCGGATCGCCGATCAGCATCTGGTTGTTGCCCATGCCGGCGAAATCCCCGGCGTTCGAATAGTTGCCGTCGGTCTGGATCCAGAGCAGGCCCCGGCTGTCGAAGGCCAAGCCGTCCGGAGAGTTGAAGAAATTGCCGGGATCGACATTCTTCGAGCCCGCGCGATCGTCCTTATGCACGGCCGGGTTGCCGGCGAGCACGAACAGGTCCCAGGAGAAGCCTTTGGCGGTGTGATCGCCGCCCGCCGGCCGCCAGCGGACGATCTGGCCGTACTTGTTGCCGGTGCGCGGATTCGGGCCGCCGACCGGTGTCGGATCGCCGCCGGCGTTTGGTTTTTTGCCGCGGTTCTTGTTGTTGGTGAGCGCGCAATAGGCCTCGGCCTTGTGCGGGTTGGCGGCGATCCATTCCGGCCGGTCCATCGTCGTCGCCTTGACCGCGGAAGCGGCCATGCGCGTGTGGATGCAGATTTCGGCCCGGGACGCCATGCCGGTCGTCTGCGGCGTCAGGGCCAGCCATTCGCCGGTGCCGTCGGCGTTGAAGCGCGCGGCGTAGAGCGTGCCCCGGTCGAGCAGATCGTCGTTCCCGCCGCCGGCCGCATACACGCCGTCCGAGACGTAGCGGTAAAGATACTCGCCGCGCTCGTCGTCACCCATATAAACCACGATCCGGCCGTTGGCAGCGATCACCAGCTCGGCGTTCTCGTGCTTGAAACGGCCCAGGGCCGTGCGCTTCCTCGGCGTGGACTTCGGATCGAGCGGATCGATCTCCACGACATAGCCGGCCCGGTTCGGCTCGTTGGGATGTTTCGCGATGTCGAAACGCTCGTCGGCCGTCGCCCAGGCATAGCCCCAGTCCCTGTGCCGGATGCCGTAGCGCTTGAAGCCGGGAGACAGCGCCAGCGCCTCGTCGCTCGACGAGAAGTAGCCGTTGAAATTCTCCTCGCAGGTCAGATAGGTGCCCCAGGGGGTTCGGCCGTTGCCGCAGTTGTTCCAGGTGCCGAGCGAGCGCCGCCCGGTCGGGTCGGCCTTTGTCTTGAGCAGGTCGTGGCCGGCGGCCGGACCGGTCAACTTCATCGGCGTATCGGCGGTGATGCGGCGGTTGTACGGCGAATCCTTCACGACCTGCCACTTGCCGCCGGTCTGCGCGACCTCCATGACGGAGACGCCGTGGGCCGCCTTGCCCTTGCGTACGTCGTCTGCGGTTTCCGGCTTCATCGAATCGCGCATGCCGTACATGATCGAGCGGTTGGTGTATTCGTTGTTGACGGCCAGGATGCTGTGGCGGCCGGACTGGAACAGGGCCATGCCGTCGGTATTGTCGCCGAACGCCCTTTCCTGGGACGCGCCGGTGCCGCGGGTCGCCGGGTCGAACGCCTTGCCCCCGGACCACAGCGGATCGCCCCAGCTCACAACGATGTGCCAGCGGTAGCCTTCCGGCACCATCACCGTGTCCGCGGTGCCGGCGGCAACCGCCCTGAACGCCAGCCGGCCGCTGGCGGCGCGGGCGTCTGCGACAGTCAGCGCCGCCGTGCCGGTCAGGAAGGCACCCGTTCCGACGGCGACCGCACCGCCGAGAAATCCGCGGCGCGAAACGGCCTCTTCGACCACCCGGTCGAAACCGGTTTCTTCCGGCCTCGGGTCGTTGCTTTCGTCGAAGGCGTCGAACGAAAGTTCGGTATCGTCGGCAGCGGACGTGCCGGTACTGACATGACGTTCGGACATGGTTTCTCCCGTTGTCGGAAACTCGGCGCCGATTTCAGCGGCGGCGGCGATCGCCCGGTGAGCCGGTTCCGCCATCGCCTGATGTCGGGATGTTTCATCCGCGTGACAGAAACATGACTCCTTCCTGAAGCGCGGCAATTCCCCGATAGCGCACGACCGCTGCATGTATGCTGCCTCAGGCCGAATAATCCAGCCCCCACTCCCGGTAGCGCGCCGGGTCGTCCTGCCACTTGTCGCGCACCTTGACGAACAGGAACAGATGGACGCGGCGCCCGAACAGCTGCTCCAGTTCCTCGCGCGCCGCCGCGCCGACTTTCCCGACCAGCCGGCCGCCCGCGCCGAGCACGATGCTCTTCTGGCTCTCGCGCCGGACATAAACCGTCTGTTCGATCCTGACGCTGCCGTCATCCCGCTCCTGCCAGCCTTCGGTTTCGACGGTCAGCGCGTAGGGCAGTTCCCGGTGCAGGTTGAGATAGAGCTTTTCCCGGGTGATTTCCGCGGCGAGCAGCCGCTCCGGCATGTCGGACAGCTGGTCTTCGGGAAACAGGTGCGGCCCGGCCGGCACGCGGGCGGCGCAATGGGCGAGAAAATCGCCGATACCGCTTCCGGTCAGGGCCGAGATCATGAAAATGTCGGTGAACGGCCCTTCCCCGATCATCCGGTCTGCAAGCGCAAGCAGCCGGTCGCGTTTCAGCAGGTCGATCTTGTTGAGCAGAAGAATCGCCCGGCGGTCCTCCCGCACCAGGCCCTCGACAATGCGCCCGGTGTCGGTGTCGGTCTGCCGTTCGCACTTCCGTGCATCAACGATCAGCGCGACCAGATCGGCATCCGCGGCGCCCTGCCAGGCGGCGGCCACCATGGCCCGGTCCAATCTGCGTTTCGGCAGGAATATGCCCGGCGTATCGACCAGGACGACCTGGGCGGCGCCGGGGCCGTCCCCGGCCATGACAATACCGAGCACGCGCGTCCGCGTCGTCTGCACCTTGGGTGATACGATGGAGACCTTCGCACCGGTCAGCGCGTTGACCAGCGTCGACTTTCCCGTGTTGGGCGCGCCGAGCAGGGCGACAAACCCGCAGCGCGGCCCGGCGGCCGTGGCTTCGCCGGTCACGGACCGCCACTCCCCGCTTCTCTACCCGCTTTTCTAACGGTCATCGGACGCCCGGTTTTCGATAAGGTCGATCATCCGGCCGGCTGCCGATTGTTCCGCGGCCCGCCTGGAGCGGCCTTCGGCCCGGACGGGCGGCAATCCTTCGACCGCGCATTCGACCTCGAAGACAGGCGCATGCGCGGCCCCCTCCCGGCGCACGACCGTGTAGGCCGGCAGCGGCAGGGCCCGGGCCTGCGCCCATTCCTGCAAACCGGTCTTGGCGTCCCGGGGCGGGCTGGCATCTTCGCGCATCATCGGGAGCCAGTAGCGGCGAATCAGGGCATCGGCCGCCTCAAGTCCGCCATCCAGAAAAACCGCCGCGACCACGGCCTCACAACAGTCCGCCAGCGTGCCCGGATTTTCGCGGCCGTCCTGCTCCCGTTCGCCCCGGGACAGGACGATAAGGTCGCCGAGGCCGAGCTGCCGCGCGATGCGGGCCAGCGCCTCGGCGCGAACCAGCGCAGCATGACGCCGGGCGAGCTGGCCGACCTTCTCGTCCGGAAACTCCTCCATGAGCAGCCGCGCGACGACCAGGCCCAGAACCCGGTCGCCGAGAAATTCCAGCCGCTCCAGATTCCGCCGGCCCCGGCCTTCGCCTTCGGTCGCACTCGGGTGGGTCAACGCTTCCGCCAGCAACTCCGGCCGCCGGAATTCGTATCCCAGTTCTGCAATCGGGCCCGCGACGGGCCGTTCGACGTCCTTCACCTGGATCGCCCTTGTTCAGGACCGGTTGACAAACTCTCCAAAGAACCGAAACCCATTATATCACAATGGGTTTCGCCTTCTTCTTAATCGATCAAAATCAGTCAATGCCGTTGAACAGCCGGCTCCACCTGATCGAGCCCGGCCATTTCCAGACCTCCCAGATGCTTGCCGAGCCGTTCACCGAGAAAAACAGGAACTGCGCCCGGCCGATAAAATTCCGCAACGGTACCATGCCGACGCCGGAAAAGCGGCTGTCGCTCGAATTGTCCCGGTTGTCTCCCATCATGAAATAGTGGCCTGCCGGTACGGTATAGATGCCGGTGTTGTCGGAGCCCGGCACACGGTCGCTGCACTCGTAGATGGTGTAGGATCGGCCGGACGGCAGGATTTCGCGATACAGTTTTGCCGGCGCCGGCAGGCCGCTCGCGTTCGTGCATTCCCTCCCGGTCAGACCGTCATAGGCCTTCAGGGCGCGTCCGCCGGAAACATCCGTGCGGGTCAGCGGCCCGTCGCGGCGGACCTGTTTCCCGTTGAGATACAGGCGGCCGCTGCGAACCTGGACACGGTCGCCGGGGAGCCCGACCACCCGCTTGATGAAATCGACCTTGGTGTTGGTCGGCTGCCGGAAAACCGCGACGTCGCCCCGCTCCGGCTCGCCCGTCAGGAGTCGGCTTTCGATGATGTCGGGGCTGAACGGAATCGAATAATTCGAATAGCCGTAGCTGAACTTCGAGACGAACAGGTAATCGCCCTTGTGCAGGCCCGGATACATCGAATCCGACGGAATGTTGAAGGGCTCGTACAGAAAAGTGCGCACGACCAGTGCGATCAGCACGGCATAGAAAATTGTCTTGAGCGCACCGCCGGTATCGGATTTTCGGGCAGATTTTTTTTGCGCTGCTTGGGCTTTGCGCACAGGGCAACTCCTTGGATTCTTCGAATCCCGGCTACAGCCCGATCGGGGGAGAAACGGCGCAAGCGTAACCGGGCCGCCGCCGCGCCTGCACGCTGTACTCCGTCTGCCCGGCCCCCACAACCGTCCACCGGCGGTCGCCGGCTCCTGCTTCTGCCGCGAGAGCAAGCGAAAAGGCGGCTTGCAGTCCGGTAATCCCGGTCAGGAACCTTTCTCCGCCGGCACCGCGGAAATAACGACAATCACCTGCGCGAGCGGCGGCTCGTCAGTAATCGAAACGTCTATGCGGCCCTTCATACCGTCGGGCAGCAGTTCGGCGAGCCGTCTGGCCGCGCCGCCGGTGAGCGCCATCGTCGGCTTGCCGCCGGGCAGGTTCACAACGCCCATGTCCCGCCAGTACACGCCGCGCCGGAAACCCGTACCCAAAGCCTTGGCGCAGGCTTCCTTTGCGGCGAATCGCTTGGCGTAGGTCTCCGCGCGACGCCGACGGCCGTCCGCCCGTGCCCGTTCGACGTCCGTGAAGCAGCGGTGGGTGAACCGGTCGCCGAACCGGTCCAGCGTATTGCCGATCCGGCGAATGTCGATGAGGTCGCTGCCGATCCCGACGATCATGGTGCCCGGAGGGTCATTTTCGCGCCGCCGGACACCGGAACTGCCGTTCAGGCGCTGCGCGCGCCGGCCGCCTCGGCGCGGGCCTTGTCCATCAGGCTGCGCATCCGTTTGATCGCGCTCTCGAACCCGCCGAATATCGCCTCGCCGACCAGGAAATGGCCGATATTGAGTTCGACCAGGGTCGGAATGGCTGCGACGTCGCCCACCGTATCGAAGGTGAGTCCGTGGCCGGCGTGACATTCCAGGCCGAGCCGTTCGGCATGGGCGGCCGCGTCCTCCAGCCGGCGCAACTCCCGGGTCCGGGCCGCCGCGTCGCCGTCGATGTCCGCCTCGCAGAACGAACCGGTGTGCAGCTCGACAACCGGCGCGCCGAGCGCGACCGCGGCATCGAGCGCTTCCCGGTCGGGCTCGATGAACAGGGAGGCGCGGATGCCGGCTTCCTGAAGCGCGCGGACATAGGGCGCCAAATGGTTATGGCCCTGAACGACGTTCAGGCCGCCCTCTGTCGTGCGTTCCTCGCGCTTTTCCGGCACGATACAGGCCGCGTGCGGCGCATGGCGCAGGGCGATCTTCAGCATCTCCCCGGTAGCCGCCATTTCCAGGTTCAGCGGCAGGTCGATTTCTTCAACCAGGCGGAGGATATCGGAATCGGCGATATGGCGGCGGTCTTCCCGCAGATGGGCGGTAATCCCGTCGGCGCCCGCCGCTGCCGCAGCCCGGGCAGCGCGCACCGGGTCCGGATGCCGGCCGCCCCGGGCGTTCCGGATGGTCGCCACATGATCGATATTCACGCCGAGCCGCAGATGGCGCATCGCTGATATCCAGTTCGTTTTCGTCTAGCCGCGTGCCCGGTCGACCGAGGTGATGATCGGGCTGGCGCGCAACGCCGCGATGATCTCGGTCAGGTGGCGGACATCGTCAACCTGGATGTCGAGATGGATCTCGAAAAAGTCGATGGACCGGTTGGCGACGCGCAGGTTGGTGATATTGCCGCCATTCTTGCCGATGATGGTGGAAAGGTCGCCCAGCGTTCCGGGCTCGTTCGACAGGAACACCTTTATCCGCGCAATATGGCTCTCCTCGGGCGATCCGTCGACGTCCCAGGACAGGTCGAGCCAGTGACTCGGCATGCTGTTGAAGCGCTGCAGGGTATCGCAGTCGACGGTGTGGACCGTCACACCCTTTCCGGTCGTAACGATGCCGACGATACGTTCGCCGGGCAACGGATGGCAGCAGCGGGCGTAATGAACGGCCATGCCCGGGATCAGGCCGCGGATGCTGATGCCGGTCTCGGCCGACGCCGCGCCATTCCCCTTCTTTCGGCGGGCCGTCTGTTTGCGCGCCTTGCCGGGCTCGCTCCCGTCGGCAGGCGCGGGAAAGAGCTTGTTGACGACCTCCGGACCGGACAACCGCCCCTCGCCGATGCGGATCAACAGGTCGTCCTCGTCCTGGACCTGGAAGATCTCGACGGCGCGGGCGATCGCCTTGTTGGTCAGCCGCCGGCGTTCCTGCCGGAAGGCCTTGTCGAGGATGCCGCGGCCCAGTTCGCGGTATTCGTGCCGGTGCTGGATGCGGATGAAGCGCCGGATCCGGGCCCGCGCCTTGCCGGTCGCCACGAAGCGCAGCCAGTCCGGCGACGGCTTCTGGGACTTCGAGGTCAGCACCTCGACCTGGTCGCCGTTCACCAGGCCCGTCTGCAGCGGCACCATCCGGCCGTTGACCTTGACGCCGGTGCACCGGTCGCCGACCTCGGAATGGACCGCATAGGCAAAATCGACCGGCGTTGCGCCATGGGGTAGCGCGATCAGGTCGCCGCGCGGCGTGAAGCAGAACACCTGGTCCCGGAACATCTCGAGCTTGGTGTGCTCCAGGAACTCGTCCGGTCCCTCCGCCTGCTCCATGATATCGAGCAGCTCGCGCAGCCAGCGGTATTGCGGCGTATCGGCCTCGCCCTTGCCGTTCGCGGCCTTCTGTTTGTACGACCAGTGCGCCGCCAGGCCGTTCTCGGCGAGGTTGTGCATTTCGTCGGTGCGGATCTGGATCTCGATCCGGTGGCCGTCGGGCCCGATCACCGCCGTATGGATCGAGCGGTAGCCGTTGGGCTTCGGCAGGCTGATATAATCCTTGAAACGGCCGGGGCTGACCCGCCAGGCGCCGTGAATTGCGCCGAGGGCCCGATAGCATTCCTCGATGGTCCCGACCTGAACACGAAAGGCCATGATGTCGCTGAGTTGTTCGAACTCGACATCCTTGCGTTGCATCTTGCGCCAGATCGAATAGGGCGACTTTTCCCGACCGCCTACGTCCGGCTTCAGGCCCGCGTCCCTAAGCGTCCCGGAAAGCGAATCGATGATCCGCGGCACCAGCGATTCGCCGGCTGTCCGCAGGAATTCGAGCCGCTTCATGATCGACGTCCGCGCATCCGGGTTGATATGCGCGAAGGCCAGATCCTCCAGCTCGTCCTGCAATTCGCGCATGCCGATACGCTCGGCAAGCGGGCTGTAAATCTCGAGCGTTTCGCTGGCGATGCGCTTGCGCTTTTCCCTGTCCCGGATGTGATCGAGCGTGCGCATGTTGTGCAACCGGTCGGCCAGCTTGACCAGCAGGACCCGCAGATCCTCCGACATCGCGAGCAGCAGCTTGCGGAAATTCTCCGCTTGCCGGGATTCCGAACCGGTAATTTCGAGTTGGGACAGCTTGGTGACGCCGTCGACCAGCTTGGCGATCTCCGTGCCGAACAGGTCTTCGATTTCCGGCAGGGTCGCGCGGGTATCTTCGACGGTATCGTGGAGCAACGCCGTGATGATCGAGGCGCCGTCCAGACGATAGTGGGTGAGGATGCCCGCGACCTCGACCGGATGGGAAAAATAGGGGTCGCCGCTCGCGCGCTTCTGCGCGCCGTGCGCCTTCATCGAGAAAACGTAAGCCCGGTTTATCGCCTGCTCGTCGGCCGACGGATCGTATTGCTTGATGGTCTCGACAAGTTCGTATTGCCGCATCATCGCGAAACGCTCTGCGACGTTGCGGGACCGAGCAAATTTCGGCCGGAAGGCCCCGGCCTGCCGCGCGACAGGCAGGGGCGGTTCCGGCAGGCGCGCCGGAGAATTCGGCGGGGAACGCGCGTCCGGCCCAGCGTCAGCCCTCCGGTTCTTCCGGTTCCTCCGGTTTGAGCTCCTCACCGCCGAGCAGGACGCCCGTATCCGCCTCGGCCGCCTCTCCCACCGCGGCATCCTGGATCGCACCGGTATCTCCGGCATCGGCGATTGCGGCGTCGGCGACCGCGGCGTTCGCGGCCTGCTGGTCGGCGACGCCGCCGTCCACCGGCGTTGCGCCCAGAACGATCGACTCGCGGGTCAGCGCCTCGGCAACCTCCAGATCTTCTTCCAGGTCGTCGCTCGGCTGCTGCTTTTGCAGGCCGAGTATGAGCGATTCCTGGAGCTCGTCGAACGACAGTGTATCTTCGGCTATTTCCCTGAGGGCGATCACCGGATTCTTGTCATTGTCACGGTCCAGCGTCTCCGCCGCGCCGGACGAAATATCCCGTGCGCGCTGCGACGCATACATCACGAGATTGAAACGGTTCGGCACCTTGAGGATGCAGTCTTCTACGGTAACGCGCGCCATGCGGCGGTCTCCCGGCAACGAGGCTCCAGGACTCCGGCGGCTGCATTCCGAAGCAGTCCCGGCCCGGAACCGGTTTCGGCGATCTTCCCCGCCCGGCAGCGAACCGGTCTGCGCTTTCGGTGCGGCTGGCCAATGCCGGACGGGATTGCAGCGCAATATATTTTGCCACGGGCGCGAAGCAAGCGCTCCGGCTGACGCAGGGAAAGTCCCAAACTCAGGCCTGATTCCCAGGGTCCTGGCGAACGCAGCCGTGATCGGGCGGCAGCGCCGCGACCAGGTCGGCCACCGTCCGGCGAGTGCCAGGATGACGCCAGCCCGGGGCGATCTCCGCCAACGGCAGCAGGACGAAGGCGCGCGTGTCCATTCGCGGATGCGGCAGGACGGGCGGACCTGCGGATACCTGCCCCCGGTAGTCGATCAGATCCAGATCGAGCGTGCGGGGAGCGTTTGCAGCTGCGCCCTCGCGCTGCCGGCCGAAACGACTCTCGACGGCGTGCAGAAGCTCCATCAAGGCGCCGGCGGAGCCGGGTGCGGAGGATCGGCCGAGTTCGATTCGCCACACCGCGTTGATATAGTCCGGCTGATCCGAGGGCGGCCACGCGGGCGAGACATAAAGGCTGCTGCGTTCGACAGGTTCAACGCCGACCGTTCCCAGCCAGGCCGCGGCTTCGGCAAAGGTTTGCGCAACCGTGCTGCCGCCGGGGCCCGGAAGATTTCCGCCGACCGCGACATAGATCGGGTGGATCGGGTGCAGTCCGGTCGCGGGCTGCGCCGTTACGCCCATCGCACTATCTCGTGATTTACTGCGGGACAGGTGATTACCCCGGACGCCGGGACGCTATATAATCGATAACAATTACAGGACGTGGCAATGACAGTTCGCAACCTCAGCATCTATTCCGACGAGAAAATTGCGATTTTCATCGACGGCTCCAACCTCTACGCGGCAGCCCGGACCCTCGGATTCGATATCGACTACAAGCGGCTGCTCGAATTCTTCCGCACCCGCGCCATTCTGGTACGCGCCTTCTACTACACGGCGCTGATCGAGGATCAGGATTATTCGCCGATCCGGCCGCTGGTCGATTGGCTCGATTACAACGGCTACACCATGGTCACCAAGCCGACCAAGGAATTCACGGATTCCCAGGGCCGACGCAAGATCAAGGGCAACATGGACATCGAGCTCGCCATCGACATGATGGAGCTCTCCGAAAAACTCGACCATGTCGTCCTTTTCTCCGGCGACGGCGATTTCCGCCGCCTGGTCGAGGCCGTTCAGCGCAAGGGCGTGCGCGTGACCGTGATCAGCACGGTCAAGACGTCGCCGCCGATGGTCGCCGACGAATTGCGCCGCCAGGCCGATATCTTCCTTGAACTCGCCGACCTGTCCGAAAACATCCAGCGCGATCCGCGAGACCGGCCGCCGCCGCGCCGCGACCGCTTCGAGCGCGACGGTGACGAAGCCTTTGCCGACGACGAATTCGACCGGGAAGGCTGAAGCGCCGGTCCCGGTCTCCGCCGGGTCGGCAGACCGCTCGAAACCGTAGCGGAGTCTTTGCGATGGCGGCCCCGAATACGCCCGGCCGCGATTGCGCCCTGTGTCCCCGGCTCGCAGCATTCCGAAGCGAATGGCGCATCCGCGAGCCGGCGTGGCACAACGCGCCGGTGCCGTCTTTCGGCGGAATCGACGCCCGGCTCCTGATCGTCGGCCTTGCACCGGGATTGCGCGGCGCCAACCGGACCGGCCGGCCCTTCACGGGGGATTGGGCCGGCGACCTGCTGTACGACACCCTGATCCGCTACGGTTTTGCAAGCGGAACCTACGATCGCCGCCGGGACGACGGACTCGTTCTGGCCGATTGCCGGATTACCAACGCCGTGCGCTGCGTGCCGCCGGAGAACCGCCCGGCGACTGCCGAAAGCCGGGCCTGCCTGCCTTTCCTGACAGAAGAACTCCGGGCTATGCCGCAGTTGGATACCGTCCTGGCGCTCGGCGGAATCGCCCACGGCATGACGCTCGCCGCGCTCGGCCTGAAGAAATCCGCCTTCGCCTTCCGCCACGGCGCCTTTCACCCGGTGGCAAACGGGCTGACTCTCGCCGACAGCTATCATTGCTCGCGCTACAACACCAACACCGGCCGTCTGACGCCCGAAATGTTCAGGGCGGTGTTTGCCGAAATCCGGGCGCGCCTGGACTGAGCCGGATCGAAACCGCATTCGACCGGGCCGGCTTCAATACCACGCTTCCGGCAGTTCCTCCTTGCGCCTGGCGACGAAGGCGTCGAGCGCCTCGCGCACGGCCTCGTCCATGGCCGGCGGCGTGTATTGCTCCAGCATCTCCTTCCAGCGCGCATGGGCGCGGCGGCGCATGTCGGTCGATCCGCGTTCGAGCCAGTTTTCCATGGTGTCGTTGTCGGAGAGCGCTGGCTCGTAGAATGCGGTCAGGTAGTTGCGCATCGTGTGATCGCAGCCCAGGAAATGGCCGCCGGGACCGACCTCGCCATAGGCGTCGCGGGCCAGCGCCTCGTCGCCGGTGTCGAGCCCTTCGCCGACCAGTTTCCGGTAGCTGCCGAGCCGGTCGGCGTCCATGACCAGCTTCTCGAACCCGGTGCACAGCCCGCCCTCCAGCCAGCCGGCCGCCTGAAGCACGAAGTTGGCGCCGGCCAGCACGGTCGAATGCATCGAATCGGCGGATTCGTAAGCCGCTTGCGCATCCTCGATCTTCGAGGAGGTCAGCGAGCCGCCGAAACGCGCCGGCAGCCCCGCCCTGCGGGCGAGCTGGCCCATGACATAGTGCGACAGCGCCGGCTCGGGTGTCCCGAAGGTCGGCGCGCCCGATTTCAGCGACATCGAGGTCAGAAAGTTGCCGAAGATGAAAGGCGCGCCGGGCCGCACGAGCTGGGCGAAGGCGCAGACCATCAGCGCCTCGGCCAGGGCCTGGGCGACCGAAGCGGCGGTCGAGACCGGCCCCATGGCGCCGGACAGGATGAAGGGCGCCACGGCGATGCCCTGGCCGCGCCCGCAATAGGCCCTGATGGCCTCTGTCACGACCTTGTCGATCAGCAGCGGCGAGTTGGTGTTGACGTTGCCGAGGATGACGCAGTGCTTTTCCAACGTCTCCCGGCCGAAGACGATCTCGGCCATGTCGACGCTGTCCTGCGCCCGGCTCTTCTCGGTGATGGCGCCGAAATGCGGCTTGTCGCTCAACGTCATGTGGGCGTGGAGCATGTCGAGGTGGCGGGTGCTCACCGGGATATCGCAGGGCTCGCAGACCACGAAGCTGCCGTGATGCAGGTGCGGGTGCATGTAGATGAGCTTCACCAGGTTCCGGAAGCTCTCGAGATCGCCATAGCGCCGGCCGCCCTCGAGGTCGCGTACGAAAGGCGGGCCGTAGACGGCAGCATAGACCTGGTTGTCGCCGCCGATAACGACCGAGCGGTCGGGATTGCGCGCACGCTGCGTGAACTGGCGGGGCGCTTTCGCGCACATCGCGCGGACCCAGTCCGCCGGCGCGCGGACCAGATCGCCGTCAACGGTGGCGCCCGCCTCCCGCCACATATTCAGCGCATCGGGATCGCCGCGGAAGGCGATTCCGACATCCTGCAGGATCCAGTCGACCTGGGTTTCGATGCGCCGGAGCTCTTCCTCGTCGAGGACTTCGAATGCCGGCAGGCGCCGCCGGATAAAGGGCGAAGCCGGCGCCCCCCTGGCAGCGGCGGACCGCTGGCGTGCGGCCCGGGCGCGTCGGGCCATGGCAAGTTCCTCCCTCCTGCCCGGAAGACCCCCGTCTTCCGGCGGGCCGCACCCCTACACCGGGGTCCAACCGCATGCTAGCGTTATCGCTCTGCCGGGATTTCACTTTTTTGAGCGCGCCTTGAAGACCGATCCAACTGCACGGTCCGGCGGCCTCGGGCAGGCGCGCCTGCGGGTCGAGGACCGGGCGCTCCTGACCGGCCGGGGCCGCTTCACCGACGATATCCGGACCGCGAACTGCCTTCACGCCGCCTTCGTGCGCAGCCCGGAAGCGCAGGGCCGGATCGCCGGGATCGACACGGCGGAAGCGGCGACCATGTCCGGCGTCGTGCGCATCTTCACCGGCCCGGACCTCGCCGGGCTCGGGCGGACCTCGGTAAACCCGCTGATGCCCGACCTTCGGCCGCTTCCCCCCGAGCCGCTTGCGATCGAAACCGTTGCCGCCGTGGGCCAGCCCGTCGCCCTGATCGTGGCCGAGACCGCCGCCGCCGCGCTCGATGCCGCCGAAGCCGTCTTCGCCGAAATCGATCCGCTTCCCCCGATCCCGCCGAACGGCGAAGCAGGTTCGCACCGGGCGCGCGAAGCGTGGCATTCGCCGGCGGCGGATACCCGCAATGCTGCGGCGCACGTCACCGTCTCGCTGCGCCAGCCCCTGCTCGCTCCGGCAGCGCTGGAGCCGCGCGGACTGGTCGCCGACGCCGCGAGCGAGCCGGGCCGGCTGACCGTCTGGCTCGGCAGCCAGTCGCCGCACCGGGCGCGCGAGGAACTGGCGGCGGTCCTCGGGCTGGACCCGGACCTGGTTCGCGTCGTCGCGCCGGATGTCGGCGGCGCGTTCGGTATGAAGGCGTCGCTCTATCCCGAAGATATCGCCGTCGCCTTCGCCGCTCGGGCGCTCGGCCGCTGCGTGAAATGGATGGCCACCCGTAGCGAGGAGTTTCTCGCCGCCACCCAGGGCCGCGGCCAGACGATCGAGGCCGGCCTGAGCGCCGCCGCGGACGGAACGCTGCTGCATCTCGACGCCGCGGTCAGGGCGCCGCTCGGCCACTGGATGCCCTACAGCGCGGCCGTGCCGGCGCGCAACGCCGGGCGGATCCTGCCCGGTCCCTACAAGGTCGCGTCCGTCGATATCGACGCCGCCAGCGTCGAGACGAACGGCGCCGCCGTCGGCATCTACCGCGGCGCCGGCCGGCCGGAAGCCGCGCTCGCCATGGAACTGCTGATCGAACGGCTGGCCGAGGCACTGGACTTGCCGCCGGATGAGATGCGCCGGCGCAATTTCGTGACCGCCGGCGACATGCCGTGGACGACGCCGACCGGCCAGACCCTGGACAGCGGCGACTACACCGCCGCCTACGACCGGGCCGCGGCCCTCATGGCCACCCGACCGCCGGCGGACGATGGCCGGCTGCGCGGCTGCGCGACCGTCGCCTATATCGAGCCTTCCGGCCTCGGCTGGGAGAGCGCGCGCCTGACGCTCGGCGCCGACGGCACGATTTCCGCTGCAACCGGCTCGACCGCCCAGGGCCAGGGCCGGACGACCGCCGTACAGCAGATCGTCGCCGACCGGCTGGCCGCCGACCCGGATGCCGTCGCGGTCGTCCACGGCGACAGCAGCGCGCTGGTAACGGGGATCGGCGCGCTGGCCAGCCGCAGTACGCCGATCGGCGGCAGCGCGCTGGTTCAGGCCTGCGACGCGCTCCGGGAGCGGGCCGAAGGCCGGCTCGGCCGGCCCGTCGGCGCCGAACCGGACTGGATGGATATCGCGCGGCAGACCGGCGGTCTCGAAGCGGATGCAACATATACCGCCGAAGGCGAGGCCTGGGGCTACGGCGCGGTCGGCTGCGCCGTCGCCATCGATCCGGAAACCGGCGCGCTGACCGTCGAGCGGCTGGTCTGGGTCGACGACGCCGGCACGGTCGTCAACCCGCTGCTGGCCGAGGGCCAACTGCTCGGCGGCATCGCCCAGGGCGTCGGCGAAGCGGTGCTGGAACGGATCGTCTACGATGCGGACGGGCAGCTGCTCACCGGGTCGTTCATGGACTACGGCATCCCGCGCGCTGCGGACATGCCCCCGGTGACGCTGGAGCGGATGGAAACGCCGAGCCCGGCCAACCTGCTGGGCGCCAAGGGCATCGGCGAGGCCGGCGCCATCGGCGCGCCGGCGGCGATCGCCTGCGCCGTCATGACCGCCCTGCGTCCGCTCGGCGTGAAGCATCTCGACATGCCCTATACGCCTGCACATATTTGGCAGGCGATCCGCGACGCCCGAACCGACTCCGGGGATGGCGCCGGGATAGAACGCGAGTCGGAGGAATAGACGGATGGCCCTTCCCTACCGGAAGTCCGAAGCCAAGGACTACGCCCGCGAGCACATGAAGGGCATCTGGGCGGCGGCGCTCACCCCGTTCGCCGGGGACGGCGCAATCGACGAGGCCGCGGTGCGGCGCAATCTGCGCCACTGGATCGACGACCTGGAGATCGACGGCTTCTTCATCTCGGGCAAGCAGGGCGAGTTCTTCGCCATGTCGCTGGACGAGCGCAAGCGCTGCCTGGAGATCGCCGTCGAAGAGTGCGCCGGCGGTCCGGCCAGCACCATCATGTCCTGCTCGGACCAGAACCTGGACGTCGTGATCGACCTCGCCCGGCACGCCGAGGCCGTCGGCAGCCCCTATATCGTCGTCCACGCGCCGGTGCTGCATTTCAACAACGCCCCCGACGACACGGTCTACGAGTATTACCGCTATATCTGCGAGCGGGTGGACATCGCCGTCGCCATGTGGAGCCACCCGGACAGCGGCTATCTGATGAGCCCGGAATTGTGCAGCCGGGTCGCCGACCTGCCGAATATCGTGGCGATCAAATACAGCGTGCCGCGGGAGATGTACGCGCGCCTCACCGACCTCGCCGGCGACCGCATCCTGGTCAGCACCGCCTCGGAAGACGAATGGTTCGACAATATCGTCGAACTGGGCTGGCAACTCTACCTCTGCTCCTCGCCGCCCTACCTGATCCAGACCGCCGCCGACAGGCGGATGCGCGACTATACGGACCTCGCCTTCGCCGGCGAAATAGAGCGGGCCCGCGCGGTGCGCGACAGCCTCGATCCGGTGCGCAAGGCCCTCAAGGGCACGCGCCCGCCGGGCAAACCGCACAGCCACCAGAAATACTGGCAGGACCTGCTCGGCCAGACCGGCGGCCATGTCCGCCGCCCCGGCCTGCCGCTGACCGAAGCGGAGAAGGCGGCGACGCGCGCGGCCTTCGAATCCTGCGGCCTCGTTCTTGAAAGCGCGGCGGAGGCCGCCTGACCGTGGCGGAGGCGAACCGGGACCAGATCGAATTCTGGTCCACCACCCAGGGCCACAAGTGGCTGCGCCTCGAGGACCGGATCGAGCGGATGATGACGCCGTTCACCGAGGCCGGCCTGGCGGCGCTGGGCGACATCGCCGGCAGGCATTGCCTCGACATCGGCTGCGGCGCGGCCGGGACCACGCTGGCGCTGGCCGACGCTGCGGGCGAAAGCGGGTCCGCTGCCGGTATCGACGTGTCGCCGCCGCTCCTGAAACGCGCGTGGGAGCGGGCCGACGGGCGCAAGAATGTGTGCTTCGCGGAAGGCGACGCGCAGGACTACGCGTTCCGGGACGCCACGTTCGACATCCTGTTCTCCCGCTTCGGCATCATGTTTTTCCGCGACACGCCGGCGGCCCTCGCCAACCTGCGCCGGGCGAGCCGGCCGGGCGCGCGGCTGGTCTTCATCGTGTGGCGCGAGCCGCGGGACAACCCGTGGGTGATGATCCCGGTCTCGGCGGCCAAGGCCTTCGTGGAATTGCCGCCGCGGCCGGCGCCGGGCGAGCCGAGCCAGTTCCAGTGGGCCGATGCCGAACTGGCGACCGGCTGGCTGGAGGGCGCCGGCTGGCGCGATTGCCGCTTCGAGCCGCTCGACATCGCGCTGGAAATGCCCGGCGCGCCGCTCGACGCCGCCCGGTTCCTGCTCCAGATGGGCCCGGCCGCGGCCCTGCTGGCCGAAGCCGGCGGCGACCTGGCCGAGCGCGCCGAGACCGCCCTGGCCGAGAAACTCGTACCGCACGTCCGCGACGGCGCGGTCACGCTCGGCAGCGCCTGCTGGATCGTCTCGGCTCAAGCCGGATAGCCCGGACTGTCATCGAAGTCATGGGCTGCCCGGCCGGGGAGCGCCCTTCGATACGCCCCGGATTGAATCCGGGGCTACTCAGGGTGAGGCGAAGGGGAGGGAATCCGCTACAAAACCCTCATCCCGAGTAGGCCCGAAGGGCCGTATCGAGGGGCCGAGCAGGCGCTCTTGTACAACCCCTCATCCCGAGTAGGCGCGCTTGCGCGCCGTATCGAGGGCCGCCGGCCGTCAGGCGGCGTCGGCGCCGAAGATCGCCTTGACCTCCAGGAACTCCTCGAAGCCGTGCTCGCCCCATTCGCGGCCGTTGCCGGACTGCTTGTAGCCGCCGAAAGCCGAGGAGAGATCCGGCATCGCGCCGTTGATATGGACGTTGCCGGTACGCATCCGGCGCGCGACCCGGGCGGCGCGCTGCGGATCGGCCGAGGAGACATAGCCCGACAGGCCGTAGGGCGTGTCGTTGGCGATGGCGACCGCCTCGTCCTCGTCGGAATAGCCGATGATCGACAAGACCGGGCCGAAAATCTCCTCCCGCGCGATCGTCATGTCGTTCGAGACGTTGGCGAACACGGTCGGCCGGACATAGTAGCCCGTGTCGAGCCCCTCGGGCCGGCCGGGGCCGCCGGCGACCAGCTCGGCGCCTTCCTCGATGCCCTTCTCGATCAGGCCCTGGACCTTGTCGAACTGCATCGCGCTGGCGAGCGGCCCCATCGTCGTGGCCTCGTCGCGCGGATCGCCGACCGCGATTTTGCCCGCGGCCGACTGCGCGGCTTCGATCGCCTCGGCCATCCGGTCCATCGGCACGAGCATCCGCGTCGGCGCGTTGCAGGACTGGCCGGTGTTGCCGGCGCAGGTGAACACGCCGCCCTTCACCGCCCTGGCGATATCGGCATCGTCGAGCAAAATGTTGGCCGATTTGCCGCCGAGCTCCTGGGTCACGCGCTTGACCGTATCGGCCGCGCCCCTGGCGACCGCGACGCCGCCGCGGGTCGAGCCGGTGAAGGACATCATGTCGATATCCGGATGGGCGGACATGGCCTCACCGACCGTCGGCCCGTCGCCGTTGACCAGGTTGAACACGCCGGCCGGCACGCCGGCCTCGTGGAGGATTTCGGCGAAGATGATGGCGTCGAGCGGCGCGATCTCGCTCGGCTTCAGCACCATGGTGCAGCCCGCGGCGAGCGCCGGCGCGACCTTGCAGGTGATCTGGTTCTGCGGCCAGTTCCACGGCGTGATCATGCCGACGACTCCGACCGGCTCGCGGCGCATCAGCGTGCTGCCGTTGACCTCCTCGAACGCGTAATTCTGAAGGACGCGGGCGGCCGTCTTGATATGCGCCAGGCCGGACCGCGCCTGGACCTTCTTCGCAAAGCCGAGCGGCGCGCCCATTTCGCTGGAGATCGCGTCGCCCAGATCGTCGAGCCGGCTCGTGTAGATCTCGATGATGCGGTTCAGCAGATCGAGCCGTTCCTCGCGGCTCGTTTCGGCGTAATCGTCGAACGCCGCGCGGGCGGCGGCCACGGCCTTGTCGACATCGGCGGCTGAACCGAGACTGATCTGGCCGCACGGCTTCTCTGTCGCCGGGTCGATGACATCCAGCGTCCGGGGCACCGCCGGATCGACCCATGCGCCGTCGATGTAGAATTTCAGGTTGTTGGCCGACATGCCGATACGTCCTCCCGTTTGCCCGTGCGATAAGTGGTGCGATTGGCGGTGCGATTGGCGATACGCCATCCCGCGCGAGATATAGACTCCGGCCCTGCGGCTTGCCAACCGCCGGCGGGCGGCCGGATCGGCGCAGGGCGAAAAGCCTGTTTCGCCGTACCGCTTCGTGTTACCGCCGTCGCCGGAACGGCGGGGACAGATGCGGAATGACGGACGGCGGCGCCAGGATCGACTACGAGGAACGGCCCGGCCGCGCCGGGGGCGGCCGGGTGGCGCGCCTGTTCATCGACCGCGCGGCCAAGCGCAACGCCATCGGACCGGGCGTGATCGCCGGCCTCACGGACGCCTGCGCCGCGCTGGCGGGCGACGACGATCTGCGCGCCGTCGTGCTTGCCGGTGCCGGCGGCCGGACCTTCGCGGCCGGCGCCGACGTCAACACGATGGCCGGCCTGACGCCGGACAGCGCCCGCGCCTTCATCACCGCCCTGCACGAAGCCATCGATGCGGTGCGCCGGCTGCCGGTGCCGGTGATCGCCGCGATCCGCGGCCATTGCCTGGGCGCCGCCGTCGAACTGGCGGCAGCCTGCGATTTTCGCGCCGGCGATACCACGGCGGTCGTCGCCATGCCGGAAGTGCGGGTCGGCATTCCGAGCGTGATCGAGGCGGCACTGCTGCCCGGCCTGGTCGGCTGGGGCGCGGCGCGGGAGATGCTGCTGACCGGCCGGGAATACGGCGCCGCGGAGGCCGCCGAAATCGGCTTTCTGCAGACAGTGACCGCGCCACCGGACCTGGACGCCGCCATCGACGCCTGGCTCGACGCGATCCTCGCCTGCGGCCCGGCCGCCGTGCGCACCCAGAAGGCGCTGCTCAACCGCTGGCAGGAAATGTCGCTGAGCGAAGCCGTCGCGGTCAGCATCGACGCATTCGCCGCCTCGTTCGAAACCGACGAACCGGCGCGGATGCTGGCCCGGGCGCTCAAACCGCGAAGCGGGTGACGGCTGCCCGGCCGGGTATAATGCGGCAAGACCGAACGCCGGATCGCTTGCAGGGATCAGGACACATGCCGGAACATCGATCCGATCGAGCGCCTCCCGATCGCGACGAACAACGGACCGGAGCCGCGCTTCCGGCCGGACAGGTCGCGGCGCTGGCCATCGCGATTCTGGTATCGACCGGCATCGGCGGGCGTTACTGGATCCGAGGGGATTTTGACGTCATCCATGCGCTCCTGAGCCTGTTCTTTTCCGTCAATCTGGTGGTCTGCTATTGGGAAATGTGCCTGTTTTTCCGCCGGGACTATATCGAGCGGCGCACCCGGTATTGGCGCGACCGGCGGCGCGAGACCGGCCGGTCGCCGGTCGTCGAGTTCCTTGGCGCAAGGATACCGCTGGCAAAGTTGTTTTCGTCGACGCAATGGGCGGATGTCTGGGCGACCTATGCCCAATATGACGGTTCCTACGCCGACCGGCGCACCTACGGATTCAACGTGGATATTGCAAACGGCTTTGCGACGCCGGTCCCGACGCTGATCCTGTATGCCGCCTATTCGGTCGACCTGATGCCCGCCCTCGCCGCGGGAATCATCGGAGCGATGCTGTTCTGGCAATTGATCTACATGACGTCGGTCTACTGGGTCAGCTTCTTCGTAGCCGATCGGCAATCGCGGATCAGCCGGCGTGAGAAATATATCTATATCTATGGATCGAATTGCCCCTGGGTGCTTTGCGCGCTGCTTGGACTATACGTCTCGATTCGTTTGATCGCGGACGGCGACTACGGCGTCCTGGGCCGTTGATCCGGAATTCTTCCGAAAAGCGGCTTGCCGTTGCGGGGCGGCGCTTTCCCCGATGCCTTACAACCGCACGAAGACGATGCCGCTTTCGACCACTACGGGATAGGTCGCCAGGTCTTCGCAGACCGGCGGGGTGAGCGCCTTGCCGGTGGCGATGTCGAAGCGGCCCTGGTGCAGCGGGCATTCGATGACCGTGCCGATGACGAGGCCGTCCCCGAGATGCTGCCGCTCGTGGGTGCAATAGCCGTCGGTCGCGAAAAAGCCCGATTCTGTGTTGTAGACCGCGAAACTCCGGCTCTCGTAGTCCCAGCGGATCAGGTCCTCCTCCTCGATATCGTCCGCCGCGCAGACCTCGATCCATTCGCCCAAGGGCGGCCTCCTTCCTCAGACCTCGCGGCCGAGGAGCGAGGCCTCGTAGGGATAGCGCGACAGAACGATCGGCCCGGATTCGGTGACAAGAACCTGGTCCTCCAGCTTGACCCCTTCGACGCCGCCGACCTCGCCGACGTAGCTCTCGACGCAAATCACCATGCCGGCCTCGAACGCGCCGTCGTAATGATCGTCATGCTCGGGCGAATGGTGGATGACCGGCCACTCGTCGCCCATGCCGACGCCGTGCGCCAGGCAGGGATAGGGCTGGTCGCCGTAGCCCGGCTCCTGGATATAGCGGGCGGCAATGAAATCGCGGAACGACGTGCCGGCGCGCAGCAGTTCCGTGTTGTGCGTCACCTCGTTCCAGGCGAGCGCATACAGTTTCCTTTGCTCGTCGCTCGGCCGCCCGGGACCGCAATGGAAGGCGCGGCTGACATCGGCGCCGTAGCTGAGCGGCCCGACCATCCCGCAGTCAAAAACGACCAGGTCGCCGGACCGGATCGTCCGGCCCGACGCTTCCTGCTGCCACGGGTTGGTCCGCTCTCCGGAGGCGAGCAGGCGATAATCCAGCCATTCGCCGCCATGCTCGATCGTCGCCTGCCACATCAGGGCCCAGAGCTCCTGCTCCGCGATGCCGGGGCGCAGGGCGTCGCGCATGCGGCTCATGCCGTCCTCGGCCGCCGCCAGCGCCAGATTCATGGCGAGGATTTCTTCCGGGCACTTGATCCTGCGGGCATGGGCAAGGACCGGCGCGGCATCGGCGGGAGCGAAGCCATTTTCGATCAATGCCTGCACGGCGCGTCGGCCGATGCGGTCGACGGCGACCCGCGCGCCGCCGCCGCAGTGCTCTTTCAGGAGATCGCTCATCTGGGCCGCCCACTTGCGCGCCATCTCGCGCTGCCGCGAGCCGGCGAACATGTAGGACAGCGGCAGGAGATCGTCCCGGACCTCGTCGATCGTTTCGAGCTGGCGGCCGGTGTGCCGCCCCGGCTCGCTGTCGAAATAGATCACCGGACCGTCGGCGGGCACGAACAGGTATCCGGCCTGGATGTGCATCTGGAACAGCGCGCAGTTGCGCACGCCGGCGGCGTAGCGGATCGACAGCGGCTCGACGAGGACGACGGCGTCCAGCCCGTGGGCGGCGATCTGTTCGCGCAACCGGTTCTGCCGCCAGGCGCGCATCCGCGGCACGTCGAACAGCCCCTCGGTGTCCGTGACCCGGGCCGGCGGCGTGATCCGCGCGGCCCGTTCCAGCGTGAGCGGCTGGGGCCGGGCGGCGAAGGTCTTCCGATAGTCCGCCGCCTCGTTCATCGGTACGCCTGCTGCCGCCCGCAGGCGTCCTGAGAAAACGTTGCCGGCTTCCCGGCCGGTTCGATGAAAGGCATATCCGTCACATGGTCCGCCGCGCGACGCGTTCGAAAACGCCGCCTTCGGTGATCATGTGCGGCGCCTGGCGGATCGACGGCGCGCCGGTCGACAGGCCGAGGCTGCGCCGGACGGCGACGGCGAACACCGCCCAATTCGTGCGGAAAAAGCCGGGATCGGGCGCGGGAACCTGCGCTGCGACCGCGCGGGCCAGCGCCGGCAGGGCGTAGAACGGCACCTGTGGATAGAGATGGTGCTCCACATGCCAATTCATGTTCGCGTAAAGGAACCGGCCGAGCCGGTTTGTCCGGAACGAGCGCGTACTCTCCAGGATGGACGGCGAATTCTCCTGCATCTCGACATGCTGGATCAGCGTGAACAGCATCATGACCGGCATGCCGAGCAGGCGCGGCAGAAGCAGGAACCAGAGCAGCCAGAAGCCTCCGAGCGCAACGAGCAGGGCGGCGCCGGCATAAGCGGCGAGAAAGATGCGCGCGTTGCGGGTCATCTTCGGCAGTTCGCCCTCCGGCGTCACCATACGCATGATGCCGGTGTAGCGGCCGGCCGCCAGGCGCAGCAGGACCGCCGCCTGATAGCGTATCAACGCCAGCCCCGAGGCCTCCAGCAGCCAGCCGCCCAGCGCCAGCGGCGTGTCGAACGGCATCTGGCTGTCCTTGCCGACATGCCAGGTGTAGGTGTGGTGATTGGTGTGGGTGTAGCGCCGGTGCAGCGGCTCTTCCATGTAGAGCAGCGACGTGATCCAGAGGACCGTTTCGTTCAGCCGGCGGCTGCGGAAGGCGGTCCCGTGCGCCGTTTCGTGGCTGATTGCGTAAGCCGGAACGGTGAGCAGCACGCCATGGACGAACATCGCCGCCCAGAGCCAGGACGTGCCGAGGAACAGCCAGACCAGGGCGCCGGTCGCCAGCAGCCCGCAGCCCCATTGCGCGAGATAGGCCAGGCCGGGGCGATCGGAACGCCGGGCGAGCGCTTTCAGGGTCTTCCGGTCGAGCGTCACGCCGCTGGATGCCGCGTTGGTCGGGGCCGCGCCGGTCGGCCCGCCGTCCGGCATCGCGTTTTCAGTCGGCATAGCTGGAGCCTTCCTCATCGAGGATGGCCCTGATTTCGGCGAAATGCCGTTCGGCCTGGGCCGGATACCGCTCGATTTCGGCGGCGGTCCTTTCCGCGACGCCAGCGGGCATCACCCGCAGCGGTCTGCCGGTCTGCAGGGCGCGGACGTAGATCTCGGCGGCGCGCTCGAAATGGTAGAGCCGGTTGAAGGCATCGGCCACGCCGTCGCCGATCACGAGCAGGCCGTGGTTGCCCATCACCATGACCCTGACCCTCGGGTCGGCGAGCAGGGCGGCGCAGCGTTCGCCTTCCGCCTCGAAGGCGAGGCCGGCGAAATCTTCGTCGACGATCGTCCGGTTGTAGAAGGTGGCCGTATTCTGGTCGATCGGCGGCAGCCTGCTGTCTCTCAGGCTCGCCAGCACGGTCGCAAAAACCGGATGAACATGCATGACGCAACGGGCGTGCGGACAACGGCGATGCAAGGGCGCGTGCAGTCCCCAGGCCGTCGGATCCGGCGCGCCCGGCCCGGTCAGCGTATCGGGATCGTTCGCGTCCAGTTCCAGCAGGTCCGAAGCCCGGATCCGGCTGAAATGCATCTGGTTCGGGTTCATCAGAAAGCGGGTGCCCGCCGGGTCGAGCGCAAGGCTGAAATGATTGGCGACCGCTTCGTGCATTTCGAGGCGGGCGGTCCAGCGGAAGGCGGCGGCCAGATCGGCGCGAGCCTCCGAGTGGTCCGTCTCCAATCGCGCCGGAAACTGTGTTCGAACGTTCATCGCGGGCCGCCGGCGATTGCGCCTCCCGGGAGATTGGGCAGCCGGCCGGGGATTGACAAACGATGGATTCGAAACCTTAACATTAAGAATACTAATGTATCGGTTGCGCATGGAGACCGGCGGCCGTGGCGAGCCTCCCTCCCCTCACCTGGCTGCGCGCCTTCGAGGCGGCGGCGCGGCATCTCTCCTTCACCCAGGCGGCGGCGGAGCTGAATCTCACCCAGTCGGCGGTGTCCCAGCATGTCCGGAGCCTGGAGGCCACGCTCGGGCTCGGCCTGTTCGTCCGCAAGACCCGGGCGCTCCAGTTGACCGAGGCCGGATCGAACTATCTGCCGATCGTGCAGGACGCGTTCGAAATCCTGGGCAGCGGCACCCGTGCGCTGACCGGCGGCGACCGGGGCCGGCGCCTGATGGTGACCTGCAATCTCGCCTTCTCGACCTTCTGGCTTGCGCCGCGGCTCGGCGGCCTGCTGGCGGCCCATCCCTGGCTGTCGCTCAACCTGTCGACGCCGATCTGGGATCCGTTGCATGGAGAGGGCGTTCCGGAAGTGGAAATCCGCTTCGGCCGCGCCGCGCTGATGCCTGGAACGGCGGAACGGCTGGCGATCGAACGGGTCTATCCGGTCTGCGCGCCGGCGGCAGGGCCGGATATGCGCCGCTGGGAAACCGCGCCGCTCTTCGATACCGTGGGCGTGACGACGAACTGGGAGGTCTGGCTCTCCAGCCAGGGTCTCAGCCTGCCGAGGAACCGGAGCGTCACCCTCGCCTCGACCTATGTCGTCGCGATGACCGCGGCCCTGACCGGAGGCGGTCTCGCCATCACGCACGATTCGCTGGCGCGGGACCTGCTGGCCGACGGGCGGCTCGAGCGGCCGTACGCGCACAGCGTGGAATTGCCGGAGGGCTATTTCCTGCTGGCCGCGCCGAAACACGAGGAAACGCCGGCGGCGCGCATTTTCGTCGATTGGATCGAGGAAGAGTTCACGCATTCCGACCGGGACCGGCCGGCCATCGGGCGAAACCCGTAAAGCTCCGACGGAAGGTGTCCCGGCGGATGTCGCGATCTGCCTGACTTGTTCTGGCACTTCCGGGCGGCTAGGTTAGCGCCCAGGATCGACAAGGGGTTTCGATACCGATGCGAACATACACCGCCATTGTCGAGCGCTGTCCGGATGCCGGCTGTTATGTCGGATATGTTCCGGGATTTCCCGGCGCCCACAGCCAGGGAGCAACTCTCGAGGAACTGAACGGCAACCTCAGAGAGGTCATCGCCATGCTCCTCGAAGATGGCGAGCCCGTGATGGTGGGTGAGTATGTCGGCACGCAGGCCGTTGTCGTCGCCTGAGGTCGCGTGCCGCCGGTACCTGTCCTCAGGCCGCGAGAAGTCATCGCCGTACTCGTCGCTCTCGGTTTCGACGAAGTGCGGCAGCGTGGTTCGCACAAACAGTTCCGCCATTCGGACGGTCGGGCGACCACCGTTCCGGTACATGGCGGTCGAGACATTTCGCCGGTTCTGCTTCGCCGTATCGCCCGGGACGCAGGTCTAAGCGTGCAGGAATTTATAGAATTTCGTCGCTAGCCGGTTCACCGGTTGTGGCAACCGCACCGGTTCACGGCGGTCCAGCGGGCGGAATGGCCCCGGCCTGCCGCAGTGCCGCCACCTCGGTCCCCGAAAAGCCGAAATCAGCCAGCACCGCTTCGGTATCCGCGCCGATCGCGGAGGCCTCGCCCCGAATGGCCGGCCCGTCCTCGTTTGCCACGAAGGCGCCGCCGATGGTGCGCGGGGCCGCGGGATCGTCGGCCGGATCGTCCCGGAACACGGCGCGGTGGGCCATCTGGTCCAGCGCCGCGACGGCCGCAGCGTCGAGCACGCAGGAGGCCGACTGTCCGGCTTCGCGCAGCCTGGCCTCCCAGTCCTTCATCGGGCGCTTGCGGAACGCCGCGTAGACGATGTCCACGACCTCCTGCGAGCGTGGGGCGGTCGGGTTCTCGGGATCGAAATCGTCCCACAAGTCCGGATCGAGCCCGGCCAGTTCGAGCACGATGCGGCCCTGGGCGCGCGTCACCGCGCTGACCGCGATATGGCCGTCGCTGCACGGGAAGGCGTCCGCCGTCAGCACGGCGGCGGTCGAGCGGTTGCCGATCAGGCCGCCACCGCTGCCGTCGGTGAAGACCCGCGAGAAGACCGAGAGCTGCATCAGGATGGCGGCGTCGATCATGGCGAGGTCGATATACTGGCCGCGGCCGCATTGCGCCCGGCGGAACAGGGCGGCGGCGACGGCGTAGGCGGCGAGAAAGGCGCTCGTCACGTCGACCGGCAGGAAGCCGGCGCGGGTCGGTCCGGTCTCCGGATGGCCGTTGTTCGACATCATGCCTGAGATCGCCTGGATGGTGCCGTCATAGGCCGGTTCGCCGGCGAGCGGCCCGGTCTGGCCGTAACCGGAGATCGAGCAGTAGACGATATCCGGCCGCACGCGCCGGATCGCATCGTAGTCCAGCCCCAGCCGGGCCATGACGCCGGGCCGGAAATTCTCCAGCAGCACGTCGCAGCCGGCGGCGATCCTCAGGATTGCGTCGCGGCCGGCCGGATTCTTCAGATCGATCGCTATCGAGCGCTTGCCCCGGTTGACCAGCTGGTAGGCCGCCGAATCGGCGCCCGGCGGCTGGGAGCCCGTCTTGAAGATCTTGCGCAGCTGGTCGCCCTGCGCCGGCTCGACCTTGATGACTTCGGCACCCTGGTTGCCCAGCAACTGCGCGGCATAGGGCCCGGCGACGACTTGGGTGAAATCGAGAATGCGGATACCGTCAAAGGCCTGGGGCAAGGGGCTCTCCCCCGTCGTTGCGAGCCGGCTGCATTACGCCGCCTATAACAAATTCCTTGCGTGCATATAACGATTTACAGGGTTGTTTCGATCCTGCTGCATGTCCACGATGCGGCCATTCTCACCTGTTTTGGGGAAATTCGATATGCGCCTCGTATCGAAACTTGAGCATCGCGACCGGATTTCGCCGCATCTGCGAAGGTACCGCCGCCCGGCTGCCCGATGGTGCCTGGCGGCGATGCTGGTCGTCGCCGCGCCCGCGACCGCCGCTTCGGCCGAGCCCGAGGCGGCGGACGAGCGGACGTCCGTGGCCAGCCACATTCCGGGCTCGGTCGGGGGCGTACGGCCGGTCCATGTCATCGACCGGAAGACGATCGAGCGGTCGGGCATGTCGACCGTCCTGGAACTGGTATCGAGCCGTAGCGGTTACAACTATTTCGGCCTGTACCGGCCCCAGCTGGCCGGCGCGACCTTCATGATCGACGGCCGCCCAGTATTGAGTTTGAGTTCGCTGCCGATCGCGGCCGTCGAGCGCATCGAGTTCATCAACGACGGCGCCTCGGCGCTGCATGCCGGCGGCAACGGCGGCGCGATCAACATCGTGCTGCGGCGCGATGTCAACGGCGCGATAGCCTGGGCCGGCGCCGAGCGGCCGGGCAACAAGGGCGGCGCCATCGAGAATGTCGGAGGCATGTGGAGCGGCAAGGTCGGCCGCGGCCGCCTGACGATCGGTGTCGACGGATTCCGGCGCGGCGAGATCCGCAGAAAGGACCGCGCATACAGCCGCTCCTCCTGGACCGAGGGCGGATCCTTCGACGACGCGGTCGGCGTCAGCGTGGGCGGCAATACGCTGTTTTTGACGAACACCAGCGATGACACGATAGCCCGTCCGCTCGGCGCCTGTTCGGGCAGCGGCTATACCGGTCCGCTGTCCAGCCCCGACGCCATAACCGGCACCGGATGCGGCTACGCCTGGGCCGACATTGCCTGGGAGGACGATCACGAGCGCCTCGGCCGCTACGGCCTGTTCGCCGATTTCGACCATCCGATCGCCAAGGGGACGACTTTCTATGCTGCGGTCCGGTTCTCCCAGGGCCAGACGAAGTTCCGTTACGCACCGCCCGTCGGCAGGTTCTCCTTCGATTTCACCGATAATCCGACTTCGGATGAGCTGGCTTTCAGGACCCGGTTGCTCGCATCGCCGGGCCTCAATCTTCCGAGCGGCTTCAGCGCGACTGATGTCGAGGCGCTGACAGTGAGGCACCGCTTCACCGCGCACGGCAACCGCGACTGGACCACGGACCTTCTCGAATACGACCTTACGACCGGTCTGCGCGGACGTCTGTGGGGCGGGGTCGGCTACGACCTGCATCTGCGCAGTCAACATGACTCTGCCCTGGAGCGCGGCGGCAACTTCGTCAGCCGGCGGCTGATCAAGGACGCCGTCGTCGACGATAGTTACCATTTTGAGGACCCGCTCAATCCGCCGGACACCGAGGCCGACGCGCATTGGCAGGCTGTCCGCGACACAACCCTCAAGCAAAAGCAAGATGCGGTTACCCAGCGCCGAACCGCGCGGCTCGCCCTGAACGGGCCGGGCCCCGCGTTGCTGGACGGCACGGTGCGCTGGGCAGGCGGCCTGGAAGTAGACCATCTGGAGCAGCGCAGTATCCAGACCTTCACCGGCCGTAGCGGGACCCATGACGTGAGCGACGTGCTCGGACAGGGTGGCGCGTCCTACTCCGGCGAACGCCTGCGCTGGTCGGCGTTCGGCGAATTGCGTCTGCCATTGCACCGGGGCTGGACGGTCGCGCTCGCCGCCCGCCACGACAGCTACGACGATGTCGGCCCCACCTGGTCGTACCAGGCCGCCACCGTCGTTCGCGTGCACAAGATCCTGTCGCTGCGCGGTTCCTGGGAGGTTGGCTTGACCCCGCCGTCGCTCTCCGATCTGAACAGTCCGGAGTCAGAGTATTTCCCCAACGTCTGCGACACGAAAACATGGACCGGACCGCTGGCAGACTGTCCGCGACCCCAGATCAACGGCAAAACCGGCGGCAACCCGGAACTGGAACCCTACCCGACGCAGACCTGGACGATCGGCGCGAAAGCGACGCTGGGCAGGCTTTCCGTCTCCGCGGACTGGTTCCGGACCGAGGTCTCGGAAGCGCCCGGCAATCTGTCGACTCAGAAGATCGTCGACATCGACGCCATGGGCGGCACGCTCCCGCCCGGCGCCGCGGTGATCCGCGAGGGCGATCTGATCAGGGAGGTCGTCAATCCGACCGTCAACAGCGCAGAATCCGAAACTTCCGGACTGGACATCCGGGCCGGCGCCAGATGGAAGTTTGACGAACTCGATTCCGGCTTCGACCTGCGCTGGCTGCATCTACTCGATCACGAGGCCAAGGTCGGCGGTATCGTGCAGCCCGGCGATTTCGCGCGTAACCTCGTCCACGCCACGCTCAGCGCAGGCCCCGGTTTGCGGGGGGACGGCTGGATCGTCGACTGGAACGTCCGCGCGATCACGGAATCTTCCAATGTCCAGAACAGCGGCCGCTTCAAGACGTGGATCGGCCACGATCTCGGGCTGAACTGGCGCAACGTCATGGGCGTCCAGGACCTGACGCTGCGCGGCGGCGTGTTCAACCTCGGCGATGCGGGACCGCCCGCCGACACCTCGAACCCGGCCAGCGTGATCAAGCGCTACGACGCGGTCCGCGGTCGCACCTTCTACCTGTCGCTCAAGGCCAAGTGGTAATAGGTTCCGGGATCGCGCCGCCGCGGACCCGCCCGGCGCGCCGCCGAGACCCGGAACCGACTCAGGAAAGCCATGAGCAACAAGGCCGCCGTCATCCACGAGAAGGGCACGCCCGACGTCTTCAGCTGGCAGGACTGGCCGGCCGGCGAGCCGGGCCCGGGCGAGGCACTGATCCGCCACGGCGCCGTCGGCGTGAACTATATCGACACCTACAACCGGCGCGGCATGCCCCATCCCTGGCCGGTGCCGGAGCTGCCCTTCGTCGTCGGCATCGAGGGTGCGGGCACCGTCGAGGCGGTCGGCGCGGGGGTCACCGAATGCGCGGTCGGCGACCGGGTCGGCTATGCCAGCCCGCCCCACGGCGCCTATGCCCAACGCCGCGTCATGCCGTCGAAGCGGCTGGTCAGGCTGCCGGACGCGATCTCCGACGAACAGGCCGCCGGCATGATGCTCAAGGGCATGACCGCCCAGTATCTGCTGCGCCGCACCTACCGGGTCCAGCCGGGCGATCCCGTGCTGGTCCACGCCGCGGCGGGCGGCATGGGGCTGATCCTGTGCCAGTGGGCGAAGCATCTGGGCGCGACCGTGATCGGCACGGTCTCGACCGACGAGAAGGCCGAGCTCGCGAAAGCCCACGGCGCCGACCATGTCGCGATCTATTCGCGCGAGGATTTCGTGCCGCTGGTCATGGAGGTGACCGACGGCAAGGGCTGCCCGGTGGTCTACGAGAGCATCGGCAAGGACACCTTCGCCCGCTCGCTCGATTGCCTGCGCCCGCTTGGCATCCTGGCGAGCTACGGCCACGCCTCGGGCGCGCCGGACCCGGTGAACGTCGTCGAACTGGGCGCGCGCGGCTCGCTGTTCGTCACCCGCCCGGCGCTCATGCATTATGTCGAGGAGCGTGCCGACCTGGAGGCATCGTCCGGCGAACTGTTCGACGCCGTGATGTCGGGCGCGGTGATGATCGCGATCAACAACCGTTTTCCGCTGCGAGAGGCGGCGGCGTGCCACCGCGCCATCGAGGAGCGCCGCACGACCGGCTCGACCGTCCTGCTGCCGTTCGACTAGCGCGCGCCGCGCTTCCGACCGCCGCGGCAAACGGCGGCACGGCGCCGGTCAGCCGAAACGGCCGCGGTCGTGGGGGCGCGTCAGGTCGAGCGCCGGCCCCGTGGGCACGATCCCGGTCGGGTTGATGCGCAGGTGGCTGCCGTAATAATGCCGCTTGATGTGGTCCATGTTCACCGTTTCGGCGATGCCGGGCTGCTGATAGAGATCCCGCAGGTAGTTGCCCAGGTTGGGATAGTCCGCGATCCGGCGCTTGTTGCACTTGAAATGGCCGACGTAGACGGCGTCGAAGCGCACCAGGGTCGGGAAGAGCCGCCAGTCCGCCTCGGTGATCCGGTCGCCGACCAGATAGCGCTGCCTGTCAAGGCGCGCTTCGAGCTCGTCCAGGGTCGCGAACAGGGCCTCGAAGGCTTCCTCGTAGGCCGCCTGCGTCGTGGCGAAGCCGGTCCTGTAGACGCCGTTGTTGACATTCTCGTAGACCGGCTCATTCACCGCGTCGATCTCGCGCCGCAGGGGTTCCGGATAGAAGTCCGGCTCGCCGTCGCCCCATTCGTTGAAGGCCGTGTTGAGCATCCGGAGAATCTCGGGCGATTCGTTGTTGACGATGGTCGCTTCCTTCCTGTCCCACAGAACGGGAACGGAAACCCGGCCGGTATAGTCGTCCTTCGCCTTCTTGTAGATGTCGCGCAGATAGCGCGCGCCGTTGACGCTGTCGGGGATGCAGCCCGGCCCGTCGCTGAAATGCCAGCCCTCGTCGCTCAGATGGGGATCGACGACCGATACCGAGATCGCCGATTCCAGCTTGCGCAGCCTGCGCAGGATCATCGTCCGGTGTGCCCAGGGGCAGGCATGCGCCACATAAAGGTGATAGCGGCCCGGCTCGGCCCGGAACGGCGACGATCCTTCGGCGGTGACGAAATCGCGGAATGCGGTGACCGCGCGCCGGTAGTGCCCGTCGTCCGAGTCCGCGAGCCGATCTTCCGTGTGCCATTCGCCGTCAATCATCATGCCCATAGCCTGTCCTCCGGATTCCAGCCGGGCCGTCCCGGCCCATGGCCAGCAAAAAGGGATAAATGGCGCAAACGGCACCAGCGCGGCAACCCCTCGGTCCGGTGAGCCTCGCTGCCCGTTTTCGCCGGCGGGCGTGCCGCACCTGCCGCACCGTAGGATCGGACGCGCCCGCTTGCCGGAGGCCTGCCGCCGATTGACGAATGCAGGCCGGGCTTCCGGAGACAGCGGTGCTGTTGAGCGCCCTGGTATGGCACCGGCAATTCACGAGACCAACGCTGCCAAAACCGTGTCGCGAATGGGAACGGTCGCGGCAGTTGTGGCGGTCATTTTCTGCAACCCGGCGAATTAAATCGGTTATATGACCTGCGCATCGGGCATCCGCGCAGATGGTCCTAACCGCCCAAAGGGTTTAAATTCACGGCAATCCCTTTGTTCGAACGCGCATTTCAGCGAATCGTTGGTCCGGAGAGCGCTATTTTCAGGAATCGTCCGGCAATCGCCGGCTCACCGGACGGGACGCGTCGGACAAACTCAATATCGAACAACGGAAGCCCGAATTATTTTGGATGGGAATCCGATCAAGAGGACCTTAGCGCGATCTGTAAGAGCGGCAAGTTCAAACAGACTTTGCGAATTTGTTTGTTTATTCGGGTATGCGAAACGAAAAACCCCGCAGTTACGATCGGGAAAAATCAGAGTCATACACCAAGTGAATTTCTTCGGAAACTTCGGGATGGAACGATGGTGCCGGAAAGCCGCCAGGATGTGGTCAAACCGGATACGTCCCGATCGAACCAACTGTCCGTACACTGCGTGGGATTTGAGAAATTTTCGATGCCGGCCGGCTCGGCACCGTCCGTCAGTTACGCTCCCGGACCGACCTGAAAAGCGATATCATTGGAAACCGAGCAGGTTTCCCTGACGACAAGTTCAGACGGTAGGACATGCCGTTGCAGCGGCGCATCGGGATTGGCCACCCGCTCCAAAAGAACCGCGGCTGCCGTCCGGCCCATCTCCTCGCGCAATACTGCGGTCGAGCTGAGCGAAGGCGAGACGAAGCCGGCCTCTTCAATGTCTTCATGGCCGATAAGCGCGAAATCTGTACCCGGATGCAGACCCTCGTGCCGAAGGCCGGATATGAAGCCGAGCGCCAGAGGGTCGTTGTAGCAGATTGCAGCGGTCGGCCGCGGGGCCAGTCCGGCGACCCAGCGTGCGGCAGCAAAACCGGCCGGCCGCGTGGGCGCACACGCCCGAACCAGTGCGTCGTCGAAGGCGATGGCGGCTTCGCCAAGCGCTTCCTTGTAGCCTTCCAGCCTTGCGGCGAAACAGCTGACGCTCGGATCGCCGCCGACCAGGGCAATCCGGCGGTGCCCGCAACCGAGAAGCCGCCTTACCGCCAGGATCGCGGCCTGACGGTCGTCGTTGACGACATAATCCGCATTCACGTCGAACATCGCCCTCGATACGAAGACCAGGGGCGGCAGCAAGGCTTTTTGTGAAAGAATATCCTCGGCGGTCGAACCGGTTGCCGGCGAAATTATCACGCCATCGGCATTATATTCCGCCATGGACCTGAGAAATTCTGTCTGCCTTTGAACGGATTCGTTGCTATTGCACATGAATATCGTCCGCCCTGCTTTCGACAGTTCCTCCTCGATAGATGCCAGAAGAGTGCTGCAAAACGGATCGGAAATATCGTTCAGGACGACGCCAACTGTATGAGTCTTCGCGGTTCGCAGGCCGGCAGCGCTACGCTGGTAGATATATCCCGATTCCTTCAGAGCGACCGCCACTCTCTCCCGGGTCTTTTGTGAGATTTTCGGGCTGCCGCGCATGGCAAGCGACACAGTTGCAGTTGAAACTCCCAGCTGTTCGGCAATTTGGCTTAGTGTCGGCCTGGACATCATGTCTGCTCCCGGTCAAAAGGAGCCCCGTGGCGCTTCCGTATCGCTTGTAAGCGTGTCGAATTTTTTCTCGCAGCCGGAAACGGTCAGCTTCAAAAAAATGAAGGCTGCTGTCGCCTGTTGCTACGGCCCGACACGAAGCGGCGAAAGTGGGCGAATTAATCGATTATTCGTTCTCCCGTGCGCAGATGTTACCGGCCACGCGACCATCTGGCAAGAAAATGTCATGTAAGAGCGCGAGAGGAGTTGTTTGAACGGATATGGTCGTCAGGCTGCGGCGCGACCTGCCGGAAAGTTCGATCGCAGCAGCGGAGAATGGAAGAAATGCCGGGTGTGTCGGGACGCTGCGGGCCGCAGCGCGGCGTGCCGGAGGGCGCGGCCGGCGGGCCCGGCGCATGCAGGACGGCGGCGGGGCCGATGTCCGGACTCAAACGCCGAATGAAATCCTGGTGCCGAGGAAGGAGCGCACAAGCCGCTCCGGCATGCGCCGGCGCATCGCTTCAATGAATGGCTCTCCGGTGCAGTGCATCGGGACGACAACATCCGGCTCAAGCTTCTCCAGTTCGTCGATGGTGAATTCGATATAATCCGGCTTAGCCAGGCCGAGATGGAAACCGCCGATCACGGCGTGAAGTCTGTCGGTGCCGGCAACCGCCATCGCAGTCCGGACCGAGTTCACGATGCCGGCATGGCCGCAGGACGAAATGACGACCAGTCCGCGCCCGCGGACCAGATAGCAGGTCGCGTGCTCCTCCGGGTGGCTGTCGAACACCAGTTCCCCGCGACGTTCGGCTTCGCTGAAATGGTCGGGAACTTCCAGTTTGGTGCCGCCGGTGACCTCCTCGAAGGAATCGCGCTCGATGTAGCCGGTGGTGAAGGCGCCGGCGAGCGCCCGGGGCCCGTCGCAACACACCGGCGCAACCTCGTAACCGACCAGCGAGTCGCGGTCCGGCGCACCCCAGTGCAGCATCTCCGGCTCCTCGCCGGGAGGCGGTTGACCGGCCGGAACCCAGCGCACATGAAACGCTTCTTCCGCACCGACATAGAGATTCAGGTCGTCGCTCATTTCATTCCGGTGGCGAGCCACGAAACCTTCCAGGCCGCCGTAGTGATCGCGGTGCCCGTGGCTCAGGATCAGGCCGTTCAGCCGCGCCGGATCGATGTTCAGCAGCGCGAAATTCCGGTTCAGGATCTCCGGCGTATAGCCGAAATCGAGCAGATACCCGGCCTTGTGCCCGCCTGCCGTCGATTCGAGATGCAGCGAGAGGCCCCATTCGCCGGCAAGCGTCGTCATATGCTGTCCGGGGATCATCCCGACATGCTCGATGTCGACGTGCGGATGGTCGGCTTTCGGCAGAAAGAGTTCATGGCGGGAGTCGACGACGACCCGCACCGACAAATGATCGACCACCGGCGCTTCGAACGGAATATGCCTGTCCTGACTCATCGACCTTACTCCGCCGCTGCTGCAGGTACCCCCGACCTGCACGTCCTTATAGGCGGAATCGGACCGGTTCGATAGCGGGGAGTCCCCGAACGGGCGTCAGCCCAAGGGGACATGGATTCGCGAAGCGCCACGCTGGACAAGGCCGGCTTCCTGTGCACCCTTGCTTCGGTGCCGGGAGCGAGCCGGCGGTGCCCGACCGGAAGGATGTTATGCACACGACCGAAATCCACCCGGACGCAGTCCGGCTCATCAGGATGCGGCGCGGCGGGAGGCTGCATGTCCGCGACACGCTGGATCCGGCGCGCACGGCCCTGGTCGTGGTCGACATGCAGACGGCGTTCCTGAAAGAGGGCCTGCCGTCGGAAGTGCCGATGGCGCGCGAGATCGTGCCCAACATCAACCGCCTCGCGGCGTCCTTCCGGGCAGCCGGAGGAACGGTCGTCTGGGTCACCACCACTTTCGACGACAGGATCTTCACCGAATGGTCGTCCTTCCTGGGCGGCACCGCCAGCCCGGAGACCGCAAAACGGGTCGCGGAGCAGCTCATGGACGGCGCCGAGGGCCATCCCCTGTGGCCGGACATGGATGCCGAGGATGGCGACATGCGGGCGGTCAAGAACCGGTTCAGCGCCTTCATCCAGGGATCGTCGGACATCGAGGCGCAATTGCGCGCCAGGGGCATCGACACGCTGGCGATCACCGGGACGCTCACCAACGTCTGCTGCGAGGCGACGGCGCGCGACGCCATGATGCGCAACTTCCACGTCATCATGGTGGCGGACGGCAACGCGACCTATACCGACGCCATCCACAACGCCAGCCTGACCAGCATGTCGATCAGCTTCGCCGACGTCATGACGACCGACGAGGTGATCGGGGCCCTGACGGGTGCGGGTGCGGGCGCCAGCGCCGTAGCGGCGGAGTAGCCGGCGCCCGGACATGAAGACCCAGCTGATCGGCGACATCGTCATCGACCGGATCGTCGAGGCCGAGGACGCCTTCGCCGATTTCGGATTCATCCTGCCGGGTGCGACGCAGGACCTGGTCGACGCCAACGCCGACTGGCTGGCGCCCCGTTTCATCGCGCCGGACGGCAAGCTGATCATGGCCTTCCACGCGCTCGTCCTGCGCACGCCGAGCCAGACCATCCTTGTGGACTGCTGCGTCGGCAACGACAAGGACCGGCCGCTGCGCCCGATGTGGCACCGGCAGCGGACGCCGTTCCTCGACACGATGCGCGCCGCCGGCGTGGCGCCGGAAGAGATCGACATCGTGCTGTGCACCCATCTGCACGCCGACCATGTCGGCTGGAACACGCAGCTGGTCGACGGCCGCTGGGTGCCGACCTTCCCGAACGCGCGCTACGTCTTCGCGCGCCGGGAGTACGAGTTCTGGGAGGCTGAAGCCCGCCGCGCGAAGGCCGAAGGCGTGCAGGAGCCGCCCAATCACGGCAGCTTCGACGACAGCGTCCTGCCGGTCATGGAAGCCGGACGGGCGGTGCTGGTCGAGGCCGACCACGAGCTGGACCATGGGGTCTGGCTGGAGCCCGCCTTCGGCCACACGCCGGGCAACGTCAATGTCAATGTGAAGGACGGCGGCCGGCACGCCCTGCTGTGCGGCGACACCATGCACACGCCCCTGCAGCTGTGCGATCCCGGCCTGTCGAGCGCCTTCTGCGAAGACCCGACGATGTCGGCGTGCAGCCGCACGGCCATGATCGAACGGCTGGCCGATACCCAATCGATCCTGCTGGCCGGGCATTTCCCGACCCCGGTCGCCGGCCGCATCGTGCGCCACCGGGAGGCCTTCCGCCTCGATACCGGAGACTAATCGGGCAGCTGACCACTCTTCGGCCTGCCCTCATGATCCTGCATCAGGGTGCCCCTGCCGTAGGTTTTGTCGTCGATGCCCCGCTGGCGCAGCTACCGCCGGCAGATCGCCGTGTTGATCGCGGTCGCCGGCTCGTTGAGCCTATATCAGGCGCGGCCGGCCTGCGGCGTGCTCAGTGCAGCCGCTCGATGGCGACGGCCGTCGCTTCGCCGCCGCCGATGCACAGGGAGGCGACGCCGCGCTCGACGCCCTTCAGCTCCATCGCGTTCAGCAGGGTCACGATAATCCGCGCGCCCGAGGCGCCGATCGGGTGGCCCAGCGCACAGGCGCCGCCATGGACGTTGACGATGTCGTGGGGCAGGCCGTGCTCCTTCATCGCCGCCATGGTGACGACGGCAAAGGCCTCGTTGACCTCGTAGAGGTCGACGTCGGCCTTCGTCCAGCCGGCCCTTTCCAGCACCTTGTCGATGGCGCCGACCGGGGCGGTGGTGAACCAGGCCGGCTCCTGGGCGTGGGTCGCATGGGCGGCGATGCGCGCGCGGGGCGTCAGGCCGCGTTTCTCGGCCTCCGACTGCGTGGTCAGGACGAGGGCGGAAGCGCCGTCCGAGATCGAGGAGGAGTTGGCCGGCGTCACCGTGCCGTCCTTTCGGAAAGCGGGCTTCAGCTTCGGAATTTTTCCCAGGTCGGCGTTGAAGGGCTGCTCGTCCTGCGTAACCGTGACCTCGCCCTTGCGGGTCCGCACGGTGACCGGCTCGGTCTCGCGCTCGAAGGAACCGTCTTCGTTCGCCGCCCTGGCCCGCTTGAGCGACGATATCGCGAAATCGTCCTGGGCCTCGCGGGTGAACTGATAGTGCTGCGCCGTGTCCTCGGCGTAGGCGCCCATCAGGCGGCCGGGCTCGTAGGCGTCCTCCAGCCCGTCGAGGAACATGTGGTCCCAGACCTTGCCGTGGCCCATGCGCAGGCCGCGGCGCGCCTTGTCCATCAGGTAGGGCGCATTGGTCATGCTCTCGAGCCCGCCGGCAACCATCACCTCGTTCACGCCGGCCGCCAGCATGTCGTGGGCCAGCATGGTCGCCTTCATGCCGCTGCCGCACATCTTGTTGACTGTGGTGCAACCGGCGTCCCACGGAATGCCCGCGCCGTGCGCCGCCTGGCGCGCCGGGGCCTGGCCCAGCCCGGCCGGCAGCACGCAGCCCATGATGACTTCGTCGACATCCTCACCGGCTACGCCCGAGCGCCTGAGCGCGCCTTCGATGGCTGCGGCACCGAGCGCGGTGGCGGTGATGTCCTTCAAGGTCCCCTGAAAACTCCCCATCGGCGTGCGCGCACCGTCAACGATGACGACGGGGTCGGAGGCGGTCGCGGAGGTCATGGCAGTCTCCTTTCTAGCGACGGCGGCTATCGGAGCACGCGGATATCGACGCCGATATCCAAGTCCCGCCACATGGTATCGCAGGTGACGGCCGGCAATTCCAGCTTTCCCGCCGGGGCTACCGGATCAGGCGGACGTCAACATCGAGCGGCAGGTCCCGCCACGCCCGGTCGGCGGTGTAAACGGGCAACCTGAGGGTAAGCGCCAGGGCGAGGCAGGCGCGGTCGCCGAGTGAAAGGCCGGCGTGTCGTGTCGCCGCCCGCAATACGCCCGCAACCTGCGCCTGCTCCAGCGTGTGATTCATGGGTTGGAAAGGCTGCGCCTGGGTCAGCAGGACTGCCGTGTCGCCATCGGTGCCGTTCTCGACGAGCTTGGCGATCACCTCCGACAGGTTGACCGTGGAAATGGCGCTGTCCTCGAGGATGGACTCGACCGTTTCGGCGCCCGGTTCGCGGTGAAAGAACGCCAGCACGGCCGACGCGTCGAGTATCGTGTCGGGCACGGCCCTACTCCGGATTCAGCGACGCCTCGCGCGCCGCTTCGCGCCGCCGGTCCTCGATCAGCGAATCGGACAGGCTGACATCGGCCGGAACCGCCGCGCAAACGATCCGCTGCGCCATGCGCACGGCCGCCGATGTGCTGGTAAGCCGAACGATCCCGTCCCGATCTATAGTCGCGATGAGAGTATCGCCCTCCTCCGCCTCCATCGCTTTACGGAAATCTGCCGGAATCACAATCCGGCCGCCGGGACCGATCTTCACTTTGATGCGGGAGTCGACGCCGGCGATCGCCGTAGGCTCGCTGCCCGATGCAGCACGGACCGCCGGACGTTCGTTTTGCGGAGCGCCCCGGATCAGCACGTTCCGGACATGCTGATACCGGATGCCGAGGAAGCGCGCGATTTCGGCGCGCTTGTAACCGGCGGCGTCAAGCGCCCGGATTTTTGCTGCTTTCGTCGGCAGACCTTCGGCGACGTCCGCCATAGCATTGCCTTGCAACATGATCTTCTCCTTACCATAGATAAGATTATAATGACATTAGTACATATTTTTTGTCAAGTACTATATTGAAATAGATAGTTCAGGTACCTAAGCTGCCTCCTTGAATGGTGAGCAGCCTTCCTGCAAGTGGCGAAAATCAGTCGGAAGCAGCGCCGATTGCCGATCCGATCAACCCGCTTCGGTCTTCGCAGCTCGATACGTCGCTGACCGTTCCCGTCCGCCGGGGCTATCGGATCAGGCGGACGTCGACACCAAGCGGCAGGTCCCGCCACGCCCGGTCGGCCGTGTAAACGGGCAACCTGAGGGTAAGCGCCAGGGCGAGACAGGCCCGGTCGCCGAGCGAAAGGCCGGCGTGTCGTGTCGATTCCCTCAGTCGCCCGGAGAGAAGCGCCTCTTCGCGCCGGAAAGGCTCGGATTTGCAATCCAGCGTCAAGAGCGCCGTTTCGGCATCGGCGCCGCTGATGCCCTTGTTGACGAGCGAGGAGATGACTTCGGCCAGATTGACTGCCGACACGACGCTTGACGGCATAATCTCGGCCACAACGTCGGCACCCGTTTCGTCATTCAGCAGCGCAAGAACTGCCGAAGAATCGAGAACGAAATTCCTGGCCACCGGCGATTACTCGGCGGCAGCTTTGCTTGCCCGATTTCTCAAACGCCATTCGCGGGCTTCGGCTTCCTCCTGCGCGGCTTCCCGGCGACGGTCGGCTATCAATTCGTCAGCTAGGTTCACCCCTTCCGGGACATATTTCCGAACCAGCTCCTGAGCACGTTCGATAGCCATGGCGTGGGTATAGAGGCGCAATTCGCCGTCCTCCGAATAAAGGATAACTTCATCGCCGATTTCGATTTCGAGCGCGCGCCGGAGTTCGGCCGGTATCACCACACGCCCGCCGGGACCAACCTTTGTGCGATAGCGCTGAATGCGCGACACAGGATTTTCTTTCTTTGACATAAATTGGATATAGTGACATTTTTCAACAAAATCAACCTTGTTTTGATTTTGTGGAACGATACCGCGCCAGCGCCGCCTCGTTCGGAGGATAGAGGCCCTTGACCGGCTCGCCGCGCTCGATCTCGGCGAGTATCCAGGCTTCCAGCGCTTCCTGCTCCGCGCTGTCTTTGGCGATTTCGGCGGCCAGCGCCCGGGGCAGCACCACGGCGCCATCGTCGTCCGCCACGATTATGTCGTCCGGAAACACCGCCACGCCGCCGCAGCCGACAGGCTCCTGCCAGCCGATGAAGAGCAGGGCCGCGATGGAGGGCGGCGCCGCGGCTCCGCTGCACCAGACCGGGATATCCACGGCGCGGATGCCCGCAACGTCGCGCATCGGGCCGTCGCTGACGATGCCGGCCACGCCGCGCCGCTTCATCCGGCCGGCAAGGATATCGCCCAGCGTGCCGGCGCCCTGCTCGCCCCGGCTGTCGATCACGGCGACGACGCCGGCCGGCATGGCCTCGATGGCGTCACGCAGCGAATTGGGCGCGGCGTAGCTCTCCCGGGTCGAGACGTCCTCGCGCCCCGGCACGAAGCGCAGGGTGAAGGCCGGTCCGGCAAGCCGCGGCGCGCCCGGCTGCAGCGGTCGTGTCCCGGCCATCCAGCCGCGCCGGATGCCGCGTTTGAGGAGCTGCATCGTGAGCGTCGCGGTCGAGATGCCGCGCAGCGCGTCGATCAGTGCCGGATCGGTCGCCATTATCCATCCATCTCCGGAAATCCGTCTTTCGTCCGATCGGCCGCGATGTCCTCCCGGACCGGCGTAGGCGCCGGACGGGCGGAACGACGCAAAGCCCCTACCGCTCCAGCGCCGCCATCAATTCGCGCCATTCGCGGGCGCTGAGTCCGCTGTCCGGTTGCGTTACCTCTTCGCCGGCGACCATCCGGCGGACGGCGGCGAGCGCCGGGGCGGACAGGCTGACCGCGCCCATGCTGTAGTCGCGGAAGGCCTGGGCGGTGATCGGCACCCACCGCTCGGTGAGCGCCAGCATGACATCCGCATAGGCGCGAATTTCGTACTGCGCGTGGGCGTCGGCGCGCAGGCTGAGGAAATGCAGCAGGTTGTGCAGGTCGGTTTTCCAGTACCATTGGGTATAGACGCTGAGCGGCAGGTTCATGCGCGCCAGTTCGCGCGCCAGCCCCTGGCGGCCGGGATCGGCCGGCGCCCCGTCCGGCCCCTCGTTCAGCATTTCCTCGTAATGATCGTAGCAGGCCGCCGCGTCGTCGCGCAGCAACTGCAGGACCCGGGCGGCCTCGTCGCCCTCCAGAACATCGCCCCTTCCCTGCCGGTTGGCGGCGGACTGCGCCGCAAGGTGCTCCGGCGCCGGGATGTAGAATTCCCGGTCGAGCACGGAATAGCGCGCCGAATATTCGTTCACGTTGGCGGTGCGGTGGCGGATCCACTGGCGCGCGACGAAGACCGGGAGCTTCACATGCAGTTTGATCTCGCACATCTCGAAGGGTGTGGTGTGCCGGTGGCGCAGCAGGTAGCGGATCAGCCCGGCATCGTTGCGCACCGATTTCGTGCCCCGGCCGTAGGATACGCGAGCGGCCTGAACGACAGCGGCATCGTCCCCCATATAGTCGACCACCCGGACGAAGCCGTGATCGAGCACCGGGAAGGCGGTGTAGAGCACCTCCTCCAACCCTGGAGCAACGACGCGCCGCGTCTCCGCCATGCGGGCGCGCGCCTCTTCGATCTCGGCGATCTGGTCGGCCGTGGTGTTGGCGCCGGGAATTGAAAGGGGGGCCGGCGGCAGGCTGTCGGGCTCGTTCGGCATTCTCGGCAATCGTTACGTTCGCATTTGATGGCGAAACTAGCGTTTCGCTCCCGCCGCGTCACCGGGTATCGCTGCCCCGCCCCTCTTTCAAAATTTTCCGCGAGACCCTATCTTCGCAATGTCGCCTTCGGGCGACTATGGCGATAAACGGCGTGCGCAATAGCTGTTGCGGACCCGGGGGCAGTACCCGGCGCCTCCACCAGTTTCGCCGGGTCCCGGCGGTTTAGGGGCGGTTTCGAGCCCGGCTCTCCGCATGGGGCCCGGCCCTTCATGGGGGCGAACCAGGATCGACGTGCAGTAAAAGGTTCGCTTTTCGCCCGGCATTGTACCACCGTTATCGGGCTACCATCACAAATGCTAACGACAACGATCGTTTGGCACTCGCTGCCTAGCTTCTAGGAAAGCGCGGCCCGGGGGGCGCCGGGCAACAGAAGCCCCCCACCGAACGCGGCCGGCGCCATTCCCCGCTTGCGGCATTCACCCGGCGCTCCATAATGGGGCGAAAGCCGCCGGGCGCGGCAGGGCAAGACGGCCGGGGCGATGGAGCCGGAACTCCTGCATTACGAGAAGATCGTCGAGGACGCGCTGCGCGGCGTCGTGCGGACCGCGCTGGAGCAGGTGGCGACCTTCGGCCTGCCTGAAGGCCACGGGCTTTACATCACCTTCCTGACCGCGGGCCCGGGCGTCGTCATCCCCGAGCGTCTGGCGCGGACCTATCCGGAAGAGATGACCATCGTTCTGGAGCACCAGTTCTGGAACCTGGAGGTCGGCGAGGCGTTGTTCTCCGTCGAACTCAGCTTCAACCGGCGCCAGGAGCGGCTGGAAGTGCCGTTCGACTGCGTCACGTCCTTCGCCGATCCCTCTGTGCCCTTCGGCCTGAAATTCGAGCTGACCGCCGACACCGAAGCGCCGGAGCCCGAGGCGGCCGACGATGCCGCGACCGCCGGCGCCGTCGAACCGGGCGACTCCGTACCCCCGGCAAGCAACGAAGACGGCGACGGCGAGCCGGCGGCCGACGAACCGCAGACCGGCGAGGTCGTCAACCTGGATTCCTTCCGCAAGAAGCGGTGAGCGTTCCGACCCTGACGGACGGCCCGGGCGGCGCGCCGCTCACCCTGATCCTCGCCCACGGCGCCGGCGCGCCGATGGACAGCCCCTTCATGGCCCGGATCGCCAGGGGCGTCGCTGCCGCCGGCTGGCGGGTTGTCCGCTTCGAGTTTCCCTACATGGCCGCCCGGCGGGCGACCGGCGCTAGGAGGCCGCCGGACCGCGCGCCGGTTCTGCGCGATACCTGGCGCAGGGTCGTCGCCGAAATCGGGCAGGAGCGGCCGGTCATCGGCGGCAAGAGCCTGGGCGGCCGGATGGCGAGTATGATCGCCGATGAAGCCGGGGTGCGCGGGCTGGTTTGCCTCGGCTATCCCTTCCATCCGCCCGGCCGGCCGGACAGGCTGCGCACAGCGCACCTGGAATCTCTGGAAACGCCGGCCTTGATCCTGCAGGGCGAACGCGACCCGCTCGGCCGCGCCGACGAGGTGCCCTGCTACACCCTCTCCAAAGCCATTTCGCTCGCCTGGCTGCCCGACGGCGACCACAGTTTCAAGCCGCGCAAGGCCTCCGGCCATACCGAGGAAAGCAATCTTGCGCTGGCCGTCGGGCGGATCTGCGGATTTCTGGACGCGCTGGCGGAGTGAAACCGGCCGGGCCGTCGGCCCGATAGCGGGGCCGTGCCGATTGCAGCGATGACTCAAGCGAACGGCAGCGTCGCGCCGATGCCCGTCCGTTCCGCCTTTTCCAGCATGGCGGCGCCGAGGGCGATGTCGCTCAGGCTCAGGCCGCGGTGCCAGAACAGGTTGGTTTCGCCGTCGCCTTCGCGCCCGGGTTTCAGGCCGGCGACGATCTCGCCCATCTCGGCGTGCAGGGTCTCTTCGGTCAGCCTGCCCTCGTCGACGTGACGGCGCAGCGACCCGAAGGGCTTGCCCGGCTTGCACTGGCCCCAGTCGTCGACCACGATCTTGTCCATGATGTCGGTGAGCGAGAGCTCGACGCTGCTCATCGTGCCGTAGGGGACGACGAAGGCGCCCGGCTTCACCCATTCGGTCAGGAACAGCGGCTCGGGCGCCGGCAGGCGCGACGCCTCGACCAGGATGTCGGCGCCGTCGAGGCAGTCCTTCCAGTTGTCGGTGACGATCACCGTCTTGCCCAGGTCTTCGCTCAGCCGGGCGCCGAAAGCCTCGCGGCTCTCCGGGCGGCGGGAATGGACGCGGATCTCGTCGAAATCGAACAGATGGTCGAGCAGCCGCACGTTCCAGTAGGCCGTGCCCCGCGCCCCGATATGGCCGAGGGTCCGGCAATCGCGGCGCGCCAGGTATTTCGCGCCGATCGCGGTCATCGCGCCGGTGCGCATCTCGGTGATCGCCGTGGCGTCGACGATGGCCCGCGGCATGCCGGTCTTCGGATCGAACAAACACAGGATCGCCATCTCCGACGGCAGGCCCTGCTTGTAGTTGTCGACGAAGTCCCCGACCATCTTGAAGCCGGCATAGCCCAGCGGCTTGATATAGCCGCGCAGCAGGTTGAAATGGCCCTTGTCCGACGATTCGGGCACCAGGTGGACGCGCGGTTCGAGGACCGTCTCCCCGTTGCCCTGGGCGCGCAGGCCGGATTCGACCGCGGCGATGATCTCGTCCTCGGTCATGGCGAGCGCGTCGACGTCCCTGCCGTTGAGATAGGAAATCGAGATGTCGGGCATGAGCCGTCCCTGCCGCCGTTGACCGGTTCCGATGATAGAAATACGCTTTCGGCAAGTCCATGCAGGGTTCGGCGTGTCCGGTTCGCCGGAATCCGGGGCCGGGCACGGATCGAAAATCGGGAGGGAATGGTTATGAAATTATCGTTAACGCTTACCCGTCCGCTCGCCGTTGCGGCCGGCATTGCAGCGCTTTCCATCGCCGCGCCCGCAGTTGCGGATTATCCGGAAAAGCCGGTCAAGATCGTCGTGCCGTTCGGCGCCGGCGATTCGCTCGACGGCACCGCCCGGGTGATCGCCGAGCAACTCAAGAAGGAGCTGAAGGTGCCCTTCGTGGTGCAGAACATTCCCGGCGCCGGCGGCGGCAAGGGCACCGCCGAGGCCAACAAGGCGAAGGGCGACGGCTATACGCTCCTGATGGGCTCGACCGGCGCGCTGACGGCCCGGCCGCTGATTTCGAAACCGGGCTATGTGACGAGCGATTTCGTGCCTCTGGCCCAGCTCGTCGAGGTGCCGATCGGCCTCGCCGTCAAGGCGGACAGCCCGTTCAAATCGGTGAAGGACATCGTCGCGGCGGCCAAGGCCAAGCCCGGCGGCATCAAGTACGCCACGCCGGGGCCGGGCGCGACCCAGCACATCAACATGGAGATTTTCGCCAAGGCCCAGGGCATCAAGATGAAGCATATCGGCGGCCGGGGCGGCAAGGGCGCGGTCACCAAGACCCTGTCGGGCGAGGTCGATTTCGTGTTCGTCGGCGCGCCGAACTACACGGGACTGGCCAAGGGCGGCAAGCTGCGGGTGATCGGCATCGCGGCGGACAAGCGCGTGCCCTACTTCCCGAACGTGCCGACCTTCAAGGAGCAGGGCTACGACTTCACCGTCGCCGTGTGGTTCGGCCTGCTGACAAGGAAGGGCACGCCGGTCGCCGTCGTGAGCAAACTCCGTGCGGTCGTAAAGAAGGTCGCCAACCAGGCCTCGACCTCGGCGCTGTACAAGAAGTTCAACTTTAACGAAGCATTCCTCGACGGCGAAGGCTTCCAGAAGCGTATCGACGCCAACGTCGCCAAGCACCGGGTCGTGCTCAAGGATATCGGCCTGATCAAGTAGCGGGCCGCCGATCCGGTCCGTCCCTGAGCCCCGCGGAGGGCGCGTGCCGAAACGGGCGGACCGGATCGTCGGGCTGGCGGTCGTCGCGCTCGGCCTCGTGCTGGCGCTGCTGGTCGCCGGCATCGAGATCAACGAACGGCAATCGACCCTCTCGGCGCGCTTCTTCCCCGGCCTGCTGGCCGGCGCGCTGGTCCTGCTCGGCGGCCTGCTGGCGCTGAAGCCGGGGGATCTCGGCACGGCCGATGCGCTGTCCGGGCTGATGCGGCGGCGCGGCCTGCTGATCGCCGCGCTGTTTCTGCTCTACTGCCTGACCTTCCGCTATGTCGATTTCCGGCTCGGCACCTGGGCGTTCACGATCCTGTCCCTGTGGCTTCTCGGCTCGCGCAAGCCGCTTGAACTGGTCCTGATCCCTGTCGCGGTTTCGGCCGCGGTGTATGCCGTCTTCCGCTACGGCTTCACCGTTCTGCTGCCGACATGGATCTGATCCCGATTTCCGCGATCGGCGCCGCACTCGGCGCGATCGCCGATCCGGCGATCCTGCTCTGGATTCTGATCGGGGTCGTCGTCGGCCTGATCTTCGGCGCGGCGCCAGGCCTGACCGCGACCGCCGGCGTCGCCATCGCGACCCCGCTGACCTTCGGCGCCTCCTTCGAGGTCGCCATGGCCCTGCTGCTCGGCATCTATTGCGGCGGCTATTTCGCCGGCTCGATCCCGGCCATCCTGATCAACACGCCCGGCGCGCCCGGGAACGCGGCAACAGCGCTCGACGGTTACAGGATGGCGCGCCGGGGCAAGGCCGATCTCGCGCTCAGCCTGTCGGTGATCTCGTCGTTTATCGGCGGGTTCGTCTCGATCCTCGTTCTGATGCTCGCGGCGCCAAGGCTCGCGGACTTTGCGCTCGAATTCACCTCGGTCGAGTATTTCGCGCTCGGCACCTTCGGGCTGGTCTGCGTCGCCGCGGTTTCGGGCGGCTCTCTGCTCAAGGGCATGATCGCGGCCGCGCTCGGCATGCTGCTCGGCTGCAGCGGCATCGACCCGGTCGGCGGCATGACCCGGCTGACTTTCGGCGATCCGAACCTGCTGGGCGGCGTGCCGCTGATGCCGGCGTTGATTGCCTTCTTCGCCGTTTCGGAAATGCTGGTCCAAGCGGCGCGCAGGGACAGCCTGGCGACCCTGCCGGCGCAGCGCCGGGTCGGCGCCGGCGAAGTGCTTTCGCACTATCTGCGCAACAAGTGGCTGACCGTCCGCAGCGCGTTCATCGGCACGGGCATCGGCATCCTGCCCGGCACCGGGCCGACCATCGCGGCCTGGATCGCCTATGGCGAATCGGCCCGCAGGAAGGCGCCACAGGCGCAGGAGGAAGGCGATCCGCGCGGCGTGATTGCGGCGGAAACCGCCAACAACGCCGTCACCGGCGGCGCCCTCATCCCGCTGCTCACTCTCGGCATTCCCGGCGATACGGTGACCGCCGTGCTGATCGGCGCGCTGCTCATCCAGGGCATCGACCCCGGCCCGTTCTTCATCGCCGAGAAAAGCGACCTGTTCGTCCAGATCCTGCTGATCCTGCTGTTCGCCAACCTCTGCATTCTGGTCATCGGCCTCGGCACCCGCCGCTGGCTTCCGGCGATCCTGAAACTGCCGCCGCGCATCCTGATCCCGGTCATCGGCGTGCTGTGCGCGACCGGCGCCTTCGCGATCAACAACACGACCTTCGAGGTCGGCCTGATGGCGGTGCTCGGCCTCGCCGGCTATGTCCTCATCCGCTTCGGCTTCCCGATGGCGCCGGTCGTGCTCGGCCTCGTGCTCGGCCCGATGGTCGAGACAAACCTCAGGAATGCGCTCACCGCGAACGACATGGACGCCACCGTCTTCGTGACGCGCCCGATCGCCGCCCTGCTGCTCGCCGCCGCGGTCTTCACCATATTCTGGACCTGGCGGCGGCACCGCAAATAGGCCGCCCTACGCCTCCCATTCCCATTCGACGCCGCCGGAATGGGTGACCGCGCCCGTGTTCGCCTGGCCGACCAGCCTTGCGTATTTCTCCAGCGCGCCGCCGAGCCGGCGCGGGTCCGGCGCCTGCCAGGCCGCGCGGCGGGCCGCCAGTTCGTCGTCGGAGAGCAGGACGTTGATCGAGCGCTTTGCGGCGTCGATCTCGATCATGTCGCCGTCGCGGATCAGGGCGAGCGGGCCGCCGACTGCGGCTTCCGGCGCGGCATAGCCGATGCACATGCCTCGGGTCGCGCCGGAGAAGCGGCCGTCGGTCAGCAGCGCCACCTTCTCGCCCCGGCCCTGGCCGTAGATCAGCGCCGTCGTGCCGAGCATCTCGCGCATGCCGGGGCCGCCGACCGGACCTTCGTTGCGGATCACGACGACCTCGCCGTCCGCGTAGGCCTGAGCCTGGACCGCTGCGTTGCAGCTCTCCTCCTCGTCGAACACCCGGGCCCGGCCCTTGAAATACGTCGAGTTCAGTCCGGCCACTTTCAGCAGCGCGCCGTCCGGGCACAAATTGCCCTTGAGCACGATCACGCCGCCGTCCGGCGAACGCTCGTCGCCCTTGCGGCGGATAATCTCGCCGTCCGGATCGGGGACATCCTCGAGCGCTTCGGCCATCGTTTCGCCGGTGTAAGTAAGGGCGCCGCCGTCGAACAGGCCGCTTTCCATGAGCAGGCGGAACACCACCGGCGCGCCGCCGATGCCGTGCACGTCCTTGGCAAGAAATCTCCCGCCGGGCTGCAGGTCGGCGACCAGCGGCGTGCGGTCGAACACAAGCGCGACATCGTCCATGTCGAAACCGATGCCGGCCTCGTTGGCGATCGCCGGCAGGTGCAGCGCCGCGTTGGTCGAGCCGCCGGTCGCCGCGACGACGGCCGCGGCATTCTCCAGGCTGGTACGGGTGATCAGGTCCCGCGGCAGCGGCCCGCCCTTCTCCAGCGCCGCCATGACGGCGTGGCCGGCGCGCCGGGCGATGCCCTGCCGTTCGGCGAAGACCGCCGGGATCATCGACGAGCCGAGCGGCGCCAAGCCGAGCGCTTCGGAGACCATGCCCATCGTGTTCGCCGTGAACTGGCCCGGGCAGGCGCCGATGGTGGGCGCGCAGACCAGCTCCAGCTCGTTGACCTCCTCCTCCGGCACCGTGCCGACCAGCACGCCGCCGACGCCCTCGTACGCGGTCAGCACCGTCACGTCCTCGCCGCCGCGTTTGCCGGGTAGCATGGAGCCGCCGTAGATGAAGACCGACGGCACGTTGAGCCGCGCCATCGCCATCATCATGCCGGGCAGGGTCTTGTCGCAGCCGGCGAAGCAGACCAGCGCGTCGTAGGCGTGGCCGCGCACCACGGCCTCGACGCTGTCGGCGATGATCTCGCGCGACAGCAGCGAGAATTTCATGCCCTGGTGCTGCATCGAGATGCCGTCGGACACCGATATGGTGCGGAATTCCCGCGGCGTGCCGCCGGCCTCGACGATGCCGCGGCGGGCATAATCGGCCTGGTTGGCGAGGCCCATGTTGCAGGGCGTCATCTCGCCCTCGGTCGTCACGACGCCGACCATCGGCCGGGCGATCGCGTCGCTGTCCAGCCCCATCGCCCGCATGAAGGCGCGGTGGGCGACCCGATCGAGGCCGTCAGTGGTGATGCGCGAGCGCAGCCCGCGGTTCGCGCGGCGGCCGGATTCGGGCGGCGCAGAGGCGTTCGGACCGTCGGGCATGGCAGGGCTCCCGGTGTGCGGAGCCCTACCCTAACGATGCCAATCCGCCGACGCTACCCGCCGAGATAAGCGCGGCGGACGTGGTCGTTTTCGTGCAGGTCGCCGGCCGGGCCTTCCAGGGCGACGATGCCGGTCTCGAGCACATAGGCGTACCGGGCCAGCAGCAGCGCCATCTCGGCATTCTGCTCGACCAGGACGACCGGCGTGCCCTGGGCGGAGATGTCGGTGACGATGCGGGCGATCTCCTGGACCATGACGGGCGACAGGCCCATCGACGGCTCGTCAAGCAGCAGCACCCGCGGCGCGCTCATCAGCGCCCGGCCGATCGCCAGCATCTGCTGCTCGCCGCCCGACATGGAGCGCGCCCACTGTTTGCGCCGCTCGGCGAGGCGCGGGAAGCGCCCGAAAACGTCGGCGAGCGAGGTCTCGACCGCCGTCCTGTCGGTGCGCAGGAAGGCGCCGGTGCGCAGGTTTTCCTCGACCGTCAGGTCCGGGAACACCCGCCGCCCCTCGGGAACGTGGGCGATGCCGCGGCGCACGATCTCCTCCGGCGGCCGGCCGTCGATGCGCGCGCCGTCGAAATGGATCTCCCCCCGTGTCAGCGGTTCGAGCCCGGAGATGGCGCGCAGGGTCGTTGTCTTGCCGGCGCCGTTCGCGCCAATGATGGTGACGATGCCGCCGGCCGGCACCGCCATCGAGACGCCCTTGAGCGCCGCAGTTTTCTGGTAGCGCACCTCGATATCGCGGATTTCAAGCAGCATCGCCCGCCCCGTTGCCCGCCCCGTTGCCTGTGGCAGAGCCGAGATAGGCTTCGATCACCGCAGGATCGTTGCGCACCTCGTCCGGCGCACCCTCGACCAGCAGGGCGCCGAAATTCATCACCGTGATGATGTCGCACAGATTCATCACCGCCTGCATGTCGTGCTCGACCAGCATGACCGTGACGCCGTCGTCGCGGATGCGCCGGACGAGTTCCATCATGCGCCGGGTCTCCTCCGGGTTCATGCCGGTGAAGGGTTCGTCGAGCAGCAGCACCTCGGGTTCCGCCGCCAGCGCAACCGCCATGCCGAGCATGCGCTGATGGCCGTGCGGCAGGTTCGAGACCGGCTCGTCCGCCAGCTCCTCCAGGCCGAAAAAGGCCAGGGCCTCCCGCGCGCTGGCGTCGGCCTGCGCTTCAGACGCGCGGTCCGTCCCGAGCAGCCGGCTCAGGAAGCCGGCGCGGGCGCCGAGATGGCGGCCGACCCGGACATTGTCCAGAACCGAGAATTCCTGAAACAGCGTCGAGCCCTGGAAGGTCCGCACCAGCCCCATCTCGGCGAGCGCGCTGGTCTTGCGCCCGGAAATATCCCGGCCGCGATAGAGCACCTGCCCGGAAGTCGGCGCGTAGAATCCGCTGATCACGTTGAAGGTCGTCGTCTTGCCGGCGCCGTTCGGCCCGATCAGGCCGTGGATCGCGCCCTCGCGCACCGCAAAACTGAAATCGTCGACCGCCACCAGGCCGCCGAACCGGCGGGTCAGGCCCCTTGCCTCCAGGATGGGCGCCTCCAGGATGGGCGCTTCCGGGATCGGCTGGCCGTTCGGCGAGGTCATGCCGCCTCTCCCCCGGCCGCAGCCGGCCCGGCCCGTCGACGGTGCAGCCAGGCCCGCAGTTTCGGCCCGAGGCTCTCAAGGCCATCCGGCAGATAGAGGACCGAAAGGATCAGGATGGCGCCGTAGATCAGCGGCCGCGCCGTATCCAGGCCCAGGCCGCGCAGGACGATCTCGTTGATGACGGTCAAGACAATGACGCCGAGGATCGGGCCGTGGAAGGTCGCAGTCCCGCCGACGATGGCCCAGACCAGGACGTAGACCATCTGGTCGACGCCGAAGCGGGTCGGGTTCACCGTGCCGACATAGTGGGCATAGAGGCCGCCGGCGATCCCGGCGAAGAAGGAGGCGATAACGAAGGCCAGGGTCCGGTAGCGGAACGTGTCGACGCCGATCGACTCGGCCAGCCTGTCCTGCCAGTGGATCGCATGGAAGGTCAGCCCGATACGCGATCGTTCGATCCTGTAAAGGATGAACAACGATATGGAAACTATTACCAACGCTAGAAAATAATAATTAACCGGTTCGTAGAAATCGATCGAAAGGAAACCGGTGTCGATGTCAGGAAAGGCGTCGATCCGCTTCAGGCCCTTGGGACCGCCGAAGGGGTCGGTAAAGCGTTTCCAGATCAGTCGGATGATCTCGCCGGCGGCGAAGGAGCCGATCAGGAAATAGAAGCCCTTCATCCGGAACAGCGGGAAACTCAGGATTGCGGCGGTCCCCGCCGCGATGCAGCCGCCGATCAGCATCGAGAGCGGCACCGGCACGCCGAGCCGCTTGGCGAGCAGCGCGCTGGCATAGGCCCCGACGCCCATGATGACGACATGGCCGAGCGACCATTCGCCGGTCAACGTCAGCAGCCGGTAGCTGGAGACCAGCAGCACGTTGATGACAAGGAGGACGGCGATTTCCTGCTGCGAATAGCTCAGCAGATAGGGCAGGACCGCCAACGCCGCGAACAGCAGCGCAAACCGCAGGCGCCAGACGATTCGCCCGGCCGGGCCGCCCGCCCGGGATCCCGACAGGGCGACCGCCGGTTCAGGCACGTTCCCTGGCTCCGAACAGGCCGGTCGGCCGCACCACCAGCACGGCGAACATCAATGCGAGTCCGACAATGTTGGCGATCACGCCGTCGAAGAAGGTGGTGACGAACGTGTGGACGAAGGCGTAGAGCACGGCCGCGATCACCGCGCCCTCAAGGCTGCCGATTCCGCCGACGATGATGATGATAAAGGCGGTAACGATGATCGAGTGGCCGATATAGGGCGTCGGGCTGACGAGGGGCGCGGTCAGGGCCCCGGCAACGCCGGCAAGCGCGGCGCCGATGAACATGGCGATGCGCGCGGTCTGGTTCATGGAAATGCCCTGGAGGGACGCGGCCTCGGCATCCTGGGCGCAGGCGCGCAATGCCCAGCCGAACTTCGAGCGCTTGAGGAAGGCCCACAGCGCAGCCAGCAGCAAGATGGCGGCAACGATCACGAACAGGCGCTGGTAAGTCAGGATCGCGCCGAATATCTCGATCTTGCCCTGGGTCGGCGGCGGGACATGGCCCATACGCCGGCCGAAGCCGAAAACGGCCAGGGTTTGCAGGATGAGAAGAAATCCGATCGACGCGATGAGGCCGCCCAGCGGATTCTTCCGCAACGGGCGAAACAACCCGCGCTCCATCAGGAGGCCGACGGCCCCGACGAAGATCAGGCCCGCAGCGACCCCCAGCAGGAAGGGAAACTTCTCCTGAGCGTAGAGGAACACGACGCAATAGGCGCCGGCCATATAAAGTTCGCCATGGGCGAAATTGATCACGCCCATGACGCCGAAAATCATCACCAGCCCGACCGCGATCAGCGCCATATAGCTGGCGGCATACATGGCGTTGATGGCGGTCTGCCACAGCAGGTCCATCACCGGGCCTCGACGGCTGGGGCGAAAAAACGATGCCGGGGCCGGGAAAGGCCCGGCCCCGGCGGATTATACACGCACGGCAGAAGCGCCATGCGGATTGCGGCGATTTATCAGCGCTGATTCCACATCTGGCCCAGGGCCGTCATGTGCTTGATCATCAGCTTGCTGTGCTTCGCCCACCAGGCGGGAATCGACTTGAAAGCCTTGATCTTGGCCTTGCCGCCCTCGATCACCACGACCGGCCAGTCGCCGACCAGCGCGTTGTCGATGCCGAACAGCTCCTTGCCCCACCATTTGGCGTCGCCGAAGGCGTGCTTGCCGGTGCCGCCGGCCTTCATCGCTTTCAGGACGGGACCGGGATCGGCACTGCCCGCCTTGCTGGCGGCGTCGGCCCACAGGTCCATGATCGAGGCATATTCCCAGGAAACCGCGCTCCATTCCTTGGCGCCGTAACGCTTGACGTATTCGGCGTAGAACTCGTTCGGATTGACGAAGTTCACTTCCTTGGCGTTGAGCGCCGGATCGTCGAAATCCGGGAACTGGAAGATGAAGCCTTCCATGAAGGCCTTCGACGTCTTCTCGACGATTACCTGGTAGAAGTCGGCGGTGCAGGAGATGATCTGCCCCTTGTAGCCCTGCTGGAACGCCTGCTCGCACAACGGGTGGACATAGTCGGCGTAGCAGGTGTCCAGACACAGGATGTCGGGCTTTTTGGCCAGCAGCTTGGTCATGACCGGCGCGAAGTCGGTCGTCGCCGGATCGAAGAACAGCGGCGCGTCGACCATCTTGATGCCGGCCGCCTCGAAGGCCGCCAGATAGGTCGCCACCGAAGGCTTGCCCAGCGCATCGTCCTGGGCGCAGATCGCGGCCGTCTTCAGGTTCTTCTTGTTCTCCGCCAGCCATTCGACGCCGGTGACGTTGTAGATCGGATGCACCTCGCACGGCGCCACGAGCGTCTTCGTGTCCGGCGACAGATCGCTCGGCAGCAGCGTCGAGAACAGCATGCCTTCCCGTTCCGCGATCTTCTCCACGCCCGGCCAGGTGTCTCCGCCCAGCATCATGATGAACTTGACGCCGTCTTCCTTGATCAGCTTGGTCGCGCCGGTTTTCGCCTTGCCGGCGTCGTATTCGTTGTCGTAGCCGACGAATTCGATCCTGTACGACTTGTCGCCGATCTTCACACCGCCCTTGGCGTTGACCCAGTCAGCCCAGATCAGGCAGCCGTCGTAGCCGGGTTTGCCCCAGGCCGCGACCGGGCCGGTGAACGGCGCGAGAAAGCCGATCTTGATGGTATGGCCGGCGGCAAAGGAAACCCGCGACAGGCCGGTGCCCGTCGCTGCCAGCGCAGCCCCCGACGCCGCCGTCGTCCCGAGGAATTTCCGCCTGCTCAATTTGCGGTCAAGTGTCTTTCGCATTGGACCTGCCTCCCTGTTATTCGTGGCGGCCGCCTCGGCATCCTAAACCGGGTGGCGCCGCCCATCGGCCGGTCGGAAGCCGGAAGGACACCGAACGGCCCGCAAGACCGCAACCGCAGAACAATCCTTAAGCGCTTGAACCAATTCAGACCAATTGGTCCGGCTGGATGTCCAAACATAATGCTGTTGCAGTCGATATGACACAGCATGACAATTTAGGGGATGGATGCAAGAGAAATATGCATTATTGTGACTATCCGATCGGTCAGGCGATACCGGACCGGGTTCCGGCGCCGCTGGAATCCGGAATTTAATTGGTGTATATTGGTGCAGATTGGTATGTGCAGAGGTTGCAGAACCTGAAACGATGCCGGTATTTCGGGCGAAGTGCAGCGACCGGCAGGGAGTGTGGGTGAGACCATGAGCAAACGCATTGCGGTAATCGGTGCAGGTCCGTGCGGCCTTGCACAGTTGAGGTCGTTCCAATCGGCGAAGGCCGGCGGGGCGGAAATTCCGGAGATCGTCTGTTACGAGAAGCAGGACGACTGGGGCGGCCTGTGGAACTACACCTGGCGCACCGGAACGGACGAGTTCGGCGAGCCGGTCCATTGCTCGATGTACCGCTATCTGTGGTCCAACGGGCCCAAGGAGGGGCTGGAGTTCGCCGACTATTCCTTCGAAGAGCATTTCGGCAAGCAGATCGCCTCCTACCCGCCGCGGGAAGTCCTGTTCGATTATATCGAAGGCCGGGTGAAGAAGGCGGACGTGCGCGACTGGATCCGCTTCCGCACTCCTGTCCGCCGGGTCGATTTCGACGATAAGACGGGCCTGTTCGAGGTTACGGCCCACGATCTGGCAAGCGATGAGGAGAGCACCGAAAGCTTCGATCATGTCGTCGTCGCTTCGGGCCATTTCTCGACGCCGAACGTGCCGCATTTCGACGGCCTCGACCGGTTCAACGGGCGCGTCCTGCATGCCCACGACTTCCGCGACGCCGTGGAGTTCGTGGACAAGGACATCCTGATCATCGGCACCAGCTATTCCGCCGAGGATATCGGCTCCCAGTGCTGGAAATACGGCTGCAAATCCGTCACCGTCAGCCACCGCACCGCGGCGATGGGCTACGACTGGCCCGACAACTGGAAGGAAGTACCGCTGCTCCAGAAGGTCGAGGGCAACACCTGCACCTTCAAGGACGGCTCGACCGCCGATGTCGACGCCATCATCCTGTGCACCGGCTATCTGCACCACTTCCCGTTCATGGCGCCGGAGCTGTGCCTGAAGACCGCCAACCGGCTGGCGGCGGCCGACCTCTACAAGGGTGTCGTCTGGGTCGACAATCCGAAGCTGTTCTATCTGGGCATGCAGGACCAGTGGTACACCTTCAACATGTTCGATGGACAAGCCTGGTACGTCCGCGACGTCATCATGGACCGGATCCAGGTGCCGGACCGGGATGCCCGTGCAGCGGACGTCGTCGATCGCGAAGCCAGGGAAGACGCACTCGAGGACGATTACGGCGCGATCCGCTACCAAGGCGATTACGTCAAGGAGCTGATCGCGGAGACCGACTATCCCAGCTTCGACGTCGACGGCGCCAACGAGGCCTTCTTCCAGTGGAAGAAGCACAAGAAGCAGAACATCATGACCTTCCGCGACAACTGCTACAGGTCGGTCATGACCGGCTCCATGGCTCCGGTCCACCACACGCCGTGGGTCGAAGCGATGGACGATTCGATGGAGAGCTATCTTCTGAACGAATAGCACCGCCGGACCGTCCAGGCATGGGCAAAGCAACGGCCGAATGGGAGTGGGAGGCCTTCTCCGCCGCCGCGCTCGAAGCCTATCGCGCGGCGCGGCGCGAGGAGGCCGTCCATCTGTGGCAACGGGCCGGCGCCCTGGCGCGGGAATTCCCGGCGGCAGACCCGCGCCGGGCTGCCAGCGCGAACAACGATGCGCTGGCCCTGTTGATCGACCAGGACCATGAGGCCGCCGCCGCGGTCCTGACCTCGGCGCTCGGCGCTTGGGAAGCGGCGCTGGACTGGACCGGCGGCATGGCGGTATCGCCGGTGGCGCGCAGCTCGCTGTTCCACCAGCGCCTCGAACAGCGCCATGTCGAGACCTACGGCGACGTCCGCCGCGCGCGCCACCGGGAATTTCTGACCGGCGCGGTCGCGCTGACCCGTTTCAACCTGGGAATCGCCCGGCTCTTCCTCGACGAGGACGAAGCCGCCGGCCGGCTGCTCGAAACCGCACTCGACGAACGGGAGCGGGCCTTCGGCCCCAACAATCCGGAAGTCGCCGAGATCGCCAGGGTGTTGTCCGGCCGGGCGGATACGGCCGAGGACGACGCACGGATGGCGCGGTTCGACGCCAAGATCGAGGCCGTTGCGGAAAACCGGGCCGCCGACATGCTGGACGCCTGGCGCAAGGACCGGCCGCACGAAATGACCGATACCCGCCGCCTGCTTGCCGCGACCTACCTCACGGCGATCGTCCACGAGCGGGACTTCATGTAATCAGGCGCTTGAGCCACCGGCCATGCGGCGAGGCCGCCCGCCCTTCCGGCCATTTTTTTGTGCCGCCGACGCCTTCGCAACGGAGCGGACCCTGCCGCCCGCGGCGCCCATTTGAGCCGCCATCCAACTTCTGGAGCCGAAATCGCCGCGCAGCAAAGCGGGAACGTAGAGATCGGCATCAAGCCGCGGCCAATGAAGGCCCAATCCGGTCGGACTGATTTCAATCTGCGCCAGGTCCTCGGGCGATGCGCCGGCGAGTCCTTCCGCCTGTACCGCGGGAAACGCAATCTCGACGCCGGTATTCAGCAGGGCGATGACGCGTCGCCGGCGCCGGTCATAGCGGGCAGAGATAACGTGGCCGGCCTCGCGCTCTTTCTGAGCCCGCGCTTCGGCTCTTTCGAATTCTTGTTCAGAAATCACCATGAATCTTGGTCCATTCTTCGCAAAGCATCGCCAATTCCTCACCGAGCAACTCGCCGATGCCACTCACCTTTCTTTGCCCGAAACCGAAACTTGCGCGCAGCTCCAGGGGCCTTCGGGACAGTTCAAATTATAGACCGCCTCCTTGCCCGCACCGATGACATGAACATGCGCAGGCCGATGATCGTTCGGATAGATGACCACGCGCAAGCCATCGAGACGAATTATTGTTGGCATAACTTCAAATAGTATAACCCAAGCGCTTAGGAAAGATCCAAATAACAGAGGTGGCGGCCGACCGAGCTTATTCCTTTCCCTCCGACGCATCCGCCGTTTCCTCTTCGATCCATTGCAGGAAGGCCGGATTTCCGCCCCGGATAGGCAGGGCGACGATGCAGGGGCAATCGTAGCTGTGGATTTCCTGCACATGGCCGGTCAGGGCGTCGACCAGATCGCTGCGCGTCTTGGCGATCAGCACAGCTTCCTCGTCGGTCTGGACGCTGCCCTCCCAACGGTATTGCGAGAGCATGCCCGGCAGGATGTTGACGCAGGCGGCCAGCCGGTGCTCGACCAGGCTGGCGCCGATGGACCGCGCTTCCTCCACTGAACCGGCGGTCATGTAGACCAGCGTTGCAGACATCGCCGCCCTGCCCTCCCTGCTGCGCATCCGGCGCATCGATGGTCTGCGCATTGAGAATTCCGGGGCGGCAGGTTGTCAATGACATCGGCCGCGGCGGCACCTATCTTTCGTCGGCCCGCTCCTGCACGAACCGGTGTGCATGTCCGCCAGCCGCAGCCACTTCCTGTTCCTCAATGTCGGCCATTTCGCCGACCACCTGTTCATGCTGATCTTCGCCAAGGCGGCGTTCAGCGCGGGTCTGGCGTTCGGTCTGGCGGAAAACGGCGCCTATGCGGAAATGCTGCCCTACGGCATCCCGGCGATGGTGCTGTTCGCCGCCTGCGCCCCGCTGGCGGCGCATCTGGCCGACAAGTGGCGGCGCAATGCCATGATGGCGGTGTTCTTTGTCGGCATCGGCCTGGCTTCCATCGCCACGAGCCTTGCACAATCGCCGCTCCAGGTCGGGATCGGGCTGGCGGTCATCGGCGTCTTTGCCGCGATCTACCATCCGGTCGGCATTTCCATGGTGATCCAGGGCGGCGGCAATGTCGGCTGGCGCCTCGGCGTCAACGGCGTCTGGGGCAATATGGGCGTGGCAGGCGCGCCGCTGCTCACCGGGTTCATCCTGTCCTTCATCGACTGGCGCGCCGCCTTCTACGTTCCGGGCGTAATGTCGGTCGCCCTCGGCCTCGCCTATGTCGGCATGATCCGCAGCGGCCGGGCCGATCCGGCGCCCGGCACGGCCCGGGAGCGCGCCCATGTGTCCTTTGCCGCGGGCTGGCAGCGGGCGCTGGTGGCGCTCGCCCTGGTCACCGGCGCCGGCGGGTTCGTGTTCGGCGCCATGACGTTCCTGGTGCCGCGCCTGTTCGACGTGCGCATGACCGGCATCACGGACGACATCGCGGTCACCGGCGCCCTCGCGGCGATCGTTTACGCCGCGGCTGCCTTTTCGCAGCTCGCCGTCGGCCGGCTCATCGACCGCCACCCCGTCAGGCGGGTGCTGGTGCCCGTCGCCCTTGCGCAACCGGTATTTCTCGCCGCGATGGCGCTGGAAACCGATTACGCGCTGTTCGCCGCCGCACTGCTCGCGATGGCGTTCGTATTCGGCCAGATCCCGATCACCGACGCCGTGCTCGCCCGCTATGTGCCGGACCAGTGGCGCACCAAGGTGCTGTCGGTCAAATTCCTGCTCAATCTCGGGGTCGGCGCATTGGCGATCATGGCCGCCCGCTGGGTGCTGGCCAACGACGGCTCTTTCGAGACCGTCATGCTGATCGTTGCCGGTGCCGCGCTTCTGGTAATCGCCGCCGCCCTGATGCTGCCGTCCCGCTCGGGTACGGAACTCGGCGCCACCGCACCGGCGGAGTAGCCGGCTGGCAATGCGCATGACGCTTCAGGCCGGGCGGCCGACAACGGCCATTCCATTTTCGGCCGCTCCTCCGGTCAACCTGCGGTTGAGCGTCGCTAACGGCAGCTAGCGCTCGAAAACGGCCGGGACCGCTACCGCCCGAGCAAAACGGCGAGAATGACGACCGGAATGGCGACGATGCAGGCGAGCGCTATCCAGGCGGGCAGTTGATAGGCCAAGCGGCGCCCGTCTTTGGGCTGGCTGCCCGTTTCCGCGCCGGCGGTTTCGTTGCCAGGAAGTGCCGGAGACCGGGTGAGGCTCTCTGCGATCCGCCCGGCGATATAGGCGCGCCGCTGCCGCGATTTGGTCATGAAGATCATCGGCTATTCCGAATTCCGAGCTTCCCGTCGATCTTGGATCATTTAGGCTGTGGCGTTAACGGCGCAACCATGTCCGAACAATAGTCCTTGGCTGGATCGGCGTCGCCCGCCTCCCATTGAACGCAAATCTCGCCGCCGCCCTGATGCTGCCGTCCCGCCCGGGTACGGAACTCGGCGCCACCGCAACGGCGGAGTAGCCGGCCGGCTTCCTCCACGGTTTTTCAACCGGCTGTTTGCGAAATCGAAAGAAACGGACAGGCACTAGTCGACGAACCGCGCCCTGACCTCTTCGGGGACGGGGACGGCCTTGATGCCGGCCGGGCGGTCGGGCGCCGGAGTCACCCAGACGCGCTTCTCGAAGCCTTCCAGCGCGGGGCGGCCGTCGGAATGGGTCAGCGCATGGCGGACCGTAAAGGTCTTGCCGCCCCATTCGCTGACATGGCTCGCCATCGTCAGGCGGTTGCCGAGCCGGCAGGCGTTGCGGAAAGTCGCGCCGGTCTCCAGCAACGGCATGCCGCTCACGTCGAAGTCGCGATCCATCTCGGGATAGGACAGCGCGTTGGCGGAGAACAGCCGCTCGGTCGCCTGGTCGAACCATGTGTAGAACCAAGGGTAGAAGACGATCCCGGCCGCATCGCAATGCGCCCATTCCACGGTGATTTCAGCCCGGTATTCCCGCATCGGCCCGCACCTTTGCCCAACGCATCCTCACGCCGCAACGGCGCCGACACATACGCGATCGGCCGGCCGTCGCCAAGCCGGAGCCTGTTGAATCAATTGCCTGAATTTTCAGGAATTTACCCCGGGACGCAGGAACCGACCGGAAAGCGCGCCCGCGCCGCTCCGGCCGGGCGCCGCTTCAGCGGTCCGGCGGCGACGGCCGCGACAGCACGAAGGCCGCCGATGCGCTCAGGACGACCGCCTGCACCGCGAGGATAACCGGATCGACCTCCGCCGCCACCGATATAGCGAGGACCGCGACCATCGAGGCGACGCCCACGACCTTGGCCCGCCTGTGGATAGCGCGGTGCTCGCGCCAGTCCCTGATGAGCGGACCGAACACCCGATGGGAATGCAGCCACGCATGCCAGCGCTTCGAAGACCGGGCGAAGGCGTAGGCCGCGACCAGAAGAAACGGCGTCGTCGGCAGCAGCGGCAGCGCCGCGCCCAGCGCGGCGAGGGCGAGCGCCGCGATGCCGACGGCAAACCATATGGCCCGCCGGGGGCTCATTCCGGATTGGCCCGATTCCCGGTCCATTACCAACCTTCACGCTTGATCGTCACGGGTTTCCGGGACAGGGCGGGCGCCCGCGGACGCGTCGCGACAGGGCGCCCGGATGCGATCGCTTTCGAATAGCATCGACATCGCCACGGAGGCAATTCCGGCCCGCCGCCCGACGGTCGTCCGTAAGGACATTTTCGCACCCCGGCCATGCAGGCCGGCGCGGCGGCACGCCATTGGTCTTCGAAAGTAAATTGCGGCATACTGTGCCCAGCAATGCAGGAGCGCCTGCCATGACCATGCCGAAGACCAGCCCGGCAATGAGTCCGGCAACCAGCAACATGCCGGACATGCCGCCGATCGAGCGGCTGCACCACTGGGCCTACAAATGCCGCGACGGCGAGGAAACCCGCCATTTCTACGAGGATATTCTGGGCCTGCCGCTGGTCCACGTCATCCGGGCGGACAGCGTGCCCTCGACCGGGCAGTGCGATCCCTATGTCCATCTCTTCTTCGGCATGCCCGACGGCTCGGCCGTCGCCTTCTTCGACCTCGGCGACAACCAGGCCGCCGACCTGTCGCCGAACACGCCCTCCTGGTGCAACCACATGGCGCTGCACATGAGTTCGGTCGACGAGGTGCTCCAGGCCAAGAGCCGGCTCGAGGCCCACGGCGTCCATGTCATCGGCCCCACGGACCACAAGTTCGTCCAGTCGATCTACTTCTTCGACCCGAACGGCTACCGCCTGGAGCTGACCCACGAGCTGGCGGAAGAGGAAGCCGACTATATCGCCCATGCCCGGGCCAGCGCGCGCAACAAGCTCGACGCCTGGACCGAGGAAAAGCGCGCCGCGGCGGCCTAGTGCATCCTGCATCGCATGACAGGGCCGCGCCAGGCGGCTAGAACGACCGGCAGCCACGGAGTTTCGCAATGCTTCTTCACCCCCGTTCCAGGGACCGCGACTTCTCGCTCGGCACCTATCCGCTGGAGACCCTGCCCCGGGACGACGCGATCCTGGCCGCGGAACGGGACTGGCCGCGCCGCGCGGGCCTGCATGACACGGCCGGCGACGGCCCGATGGCGGCGGCGGCGCTGAAATACCGGAACATCTTCGCGGCCTCTGCCGAGCAGGACGCGGCGCCCGCCCGCGCGCCGGTCCCCGACGATCTCGAAGCCCGCGCCCGCGACGCCAAGGGCATGGCCTATTTCATGGACGCCGCCATGGTCGGTATCTGCGAAATGGCGCCGAACGCCTGGCTGGAGGATGCGGAAGCGCTGCCCCACAGCCACGCCATCGTGTTGCTGATCGAAGACGGCCGGGCGCCCGAGCCGCACAACACGGCCCATGACTGGGTTACGCCCGCAGTGCGCGAGATGTCGGACATGCGGGCCGCCGAGATCGCGGTCTGCGTGGCGCGCCATATCCGGGCGATGGGCTTCGCCGCGCGCGCCGACGTCGCCGGGCACCGGCGCACCGACACCGAGCGGCTCGCCGTGATGGCCGGCCTCGCCGTCCGCTCGAACGGGGATCTCGTCAACCCCTATCTCGATACCGCCTTCTCGCTCGCCGTCGTCACGACGGACTACGCCCTTGCGACCGACCGGCCGCTCGCCGCCTCGGCCCGGGACGGGCGCGGCCTGCGCTACTGGTGGGGCCGGAACGGTGCGACCTCGGGCCGGGAGCGCAACCGGCGCACGCGCCGGCCGTCCCACGAGAGCTACTATCCGATGGAGCAGGTGAAGCGGGTCGACCGGCCGACCACCCTGATCCTGGATGACGAAGTCCCCCGGGTACCGAAGCGGGCGGCGTTTTTCGAACGCGCGCTGCAGGGCGACCTGGGCGAAAAGTCCCAGAAGGAGCGCTCGCGCTTCTCCTTCAAGCATCCGACGTCCAAGGGGCTGCTCGGCGTCATCCGCTCGCTCGTGCCGTACCAGGGCGGCGAGGCGGCGGTGGCCGATACCGACGCGCTGGCCGATCCGGAAGCCAACACCAGGGCGATCAAGGCGCTGTCCTACCATCTCGGCTCCGACCTCACCGGCATCTGCGAGATCCCGCACTATGCCTGGTTCTCCCACAAGGAGGACGGCCGGCCGATCGCGCCCTATCACAAATACGCCGTCGTCATGCTGATCGACCAGGGCTTCGACACCATGGAGGGCGCGAGCGGCGACGACTGGATCTCGGGCACGCAATCCATGCGCGCCTATCTGCGCGGCGCGGCGATCGCCGGGGTGATGGCGGAGTTCCTCCGCGACATCGGCTTCCCGGCCCGCTCCCAGACCAATGCCGACAGCGACGTGCTGCACATCCCGGTGGTCCTGTGGGCCGGGCTCGGCGAATTGAGCCGGATCGGCGAACTGGTGCTCAACCCCTTCGTCGGCCCGCGCTTCAAGTCGGTCGTGCTGACCACCGACATGCCGCTCAAGCCCGATCGGCCGATCGATTTCGGTCTCCAGTATTTCTGCAACAACTGCCTGAAATGCGCCCGCGAATGTCCGTGCGACGCCATCCCCTTCGGCGACAAGGTGATGTTCAACGGCTACGAGATGTGGAAGCCGGACGCCGAGCGCTGCACCCGCTACCGCCTGACCAACATGAAGGGCGCCGCCTGCGGGCGCTGCATGAAGACCTGTCCGATTAACAAGGTGATCGACGCCGACGGGCCGCTCCTGACGCGCGCGGCGAGCTGGATGGGCGTCAACGCCATGTTCCTCAAGCCGCTGATGGTGCCGATCGCCACCTGGGCCGACGACTGGCTGGGCAACGGCACGCGCAATCCGGTCAAGAAATGGTGGTTCGACCACGAGATCATCGACGACATCGCCGTCGAGCCGCGGGTCGGCACCAACCGGCGCGACATCGACCCGTCCCGCGTTGTCGATCCGGCCAAGCAGAAGATGGCCTACTACCACGCCAACATGATGCCGGCGCCGGACGCCGCCGGGACGCCCCATACGGTCGACCGCAAGGCGGCGCTGGCGGCGGCGGCCCTGCTGGAGACGCCGGCGGAAGCATGGGAGCGCAAACAGCGCGGCGGGCCGGCCCCGGCCCATTACACCGCGACCCCGGCGGCCGGCGCGAAGGGCAGCGAAACCACCGTCAGCCCCTATGTCGCGCCGGCGATCAACCCCGTCGCCGACGTTTCCAAGACGGCGGCGGAGTAGGCGCTTCCGGCGGCGGTAATAAGACTGCAAAAAATTGCGAAGGGGGCCTTGTTTCGGCCCTTTGGAACATTATATGAACATTCATCCGCCTGCGCCGGACCGCCCGGCGTCCGTTCCGCCGGGCCGCGGCGCTCCTGTCCGACAAAAAAACACGTTAGATGGACCGGTCTGTCTGAATCGTTAACGCTTTGAAAAACAACGAAACATTTTTGAACGGAAGATCAAGAATTCAGGAAATAAATCCTTTTTTGCCGATTCCACCCTCATCCGCCCGGACGGACACGACGAATCCTGACGCATCATGACAGAACATGACATTTCCTGACACACCCGAAACCCCTCCTGTCACCCCGGACGGAGCGAAGCGACGATCCGGGGACCAGAGCCATGGAGAAAACCGTTCGGGTCGACTCTGGGCCCCGGATCAAGTCCGGGGCGACACGGTGGTGCGTTCCGTGCGAGCCCGAAGCTCCATGACGAATCCTGACGAATCATGACACGAGCCACCCCCATCCGTCATCCCGACCGAGCCCAAGCGAGCGGAGGGATCTCGGCTCGATCCATCCGGTACGAACCCGAAGTCCGGCGAAGGGATTCCTCCGCTGCGCCCCGGCCGGAGGCCGGGGCTCCGGTCGGAATGACGGGAGGGGGCGGAGCGGCACGAAACATGACCGATCATGACAAAACATGACATTTCATGACATCGCCGCTCCTTTCTGCGCCGCTCCGGGCGCAGGCGCCTCAATCCCGCGGCACGGTGGGCGGGCGTTCGGGGAGCAGGCCGCCGGGGAACTTCTGCAGCACGACCTGGAGCAGCAGGCCGATCAGGAAGATACGCAGATAGCCGACGCGCAGGGCCCATTCGTCGGGCAATCGGCCGGTCAGGAGTTCGCTCATCGTCCACAGGCCCCAGACCAGGATCGCGCCGAGCACCGCACCCTTGTTGTTGCCCGCGCCGCCGACGATCAGCATCACCCAGGGCAGGAAGGTGACAAGCAGGGGCTCCGTCCCCTCCGGACTGATGATCTTGACGTAATGGGCCATCAGGGCGCCGAACAGGCCCATCAGCGCCGAGCCGAGAATGAAGGCCTGGAGCCGGAATTTCTCGACATCCTTGCCGGCGGCCTCCGCCGCGTCCTCGTTCTCGCGGATCGCCCGCAGCACCCGCCCCCAGGGCGCCGCCCAGGCACGCTGGACGAGGAACAGGATGACGCCGACGATGGCGACCACCAGCAGCAGGAAGGCGATCTGGTCCCACGGCGCGGGCAGGGATTCGAACGGCCGCGGGACATTGTTGACGCCGAACGGCCCCCCGCCGATCGGCTGGTAGTTGCGCACGGACAGGCGCAGGATCTCGGCGATGCCGATGGTGGCGATCGCCAGGTAATCCGAGCGCAGGCGCAGGCAGATTTTGCCGATCGGCCAGGCGACCAGCGCCGCCAGCGCCATGGCGGCGAGGATGCCGACCGGCACCGGCAGGCCGAACCCGCCGATATGGTTGACGCTTTCCGGCGCGGTCAGCACCGCGGACGAATAGGCCCCGACCGCGAAGAAGCCGGCGACGCCGACGTTGAACAGGCCGGTGAAGCCCCAGTTGATGTTCACACCCAGGCTGCCGACCGCATAGATCATCGCCATGGTCAGGAAGCCGACGGCAAACAGGAAGAGGCCGTAAATCTCCATCTACAGCACCCTTCCCCGGAAGATGCCGCGGGGCCGGAAGATCAGCATCAGCACCATGACGGCGAAGGCGACCGCGGTCTTGTAGTCGGGCGGAACCAGCGGGCCCTCGCCGATCCACGGATAGGTCGAAAGCTCCTCCATCGCGCCGATGATCAGTCCGCCGGCGATTGCGCCATAGGGCTGGCCCAGCCCGCCCAGGATCGCCGCGGCGAACATCGGCAGCAGCAGGTCCCAGCCCATGGTCGGGACCAGCCGCGTATCCATGCCGAGGAACACGCCGGCGACGGCAACCAGCCCGGCGCCGAGAATCCAGGTCCAGATCACCACCCGTTCGGTGTTGATGCCGGAGACCCGGGCAAGGTCGGCATCGTCGCTCATCGCGCGCATCGCCTTGCCGGTCCGGGTGCGGGTCAGGAAACGGTGCAGGGCCAGCATGAGGACGACGGTCAGCACCACGATGTAGATGTGGCGCTCCAGGATGCGCAAAGGCTGCAATTCCTTGAGCGGGAACTGGATGCCGTCGGCATAGTTGATGACGTCGACGCCGAAGAAGAGCTGGACCAGCGAGCGCAGCATGAGCGCCACGCCGAACGACGCGATGACCACGACGATCATCGACCGGGCGCGCCGGAATGGCTTGTAGAACAGGCGGTCGATCAGGATCGCGACCGCTGCGGTGCCGGCGAAGGCCAGCGGCAGGCCGATCAGCAGCCGCACGTTGACGGACAAATCCCTGAGCGGCGTGGCATCGAGCAGCCAGACGACGAGCAGCCCGATATAGGCGCCCGCCGCCATCAGGTCGCCATGGGCGAAATGGGCAAAACGCAGGATGGAGTAGATCAGCGAGATGCCGATCGCGCCGAGCGAATAGATCCCGCCCAGGACGAGCGCCGGAATCAGATACTGGTTGATGAAGTCGATCAAGCGCCGGCCCCGCCGCGGCTGCCCCCGTCCCGAGTGCCCCCGTCCCGAGTGCCGTCGCGCCCGCCGAGAAAGCTTTCGGCCACTTCCGGGTTTGCCAGCAGCGCTTCGCCCGTATCGGTGAAGATGTTCTCGCCGGTCGCCAGCACATAGCCGCGATGGGCGATCTTCAGCGCCTGGCGGGCATTCTGCTCGACCATCAGGATGCCGACGCCGGTTTCGTTCACGGCGATCACCCGCTCGAATATCTCGCGCATAAAGACCGGCGACAGGCCGGCGGTCGGCTCGTCGAGCAGCAGCAGCGACGGTTCGGTCATCAGCGCCCGGCCGAAGGCGACCATCTGGCGCTGGCCGCCGGACAGTTCGCCGGCCTGCTGGCGGCGCTTGTCCTTCAGCGGCGGGAACAGGGTGTAGACCTGGTCGATGACGTGGCTGAAATCGTCGCGCCGGATGAAAGCGCCCATTTCCAGATTTTCGTGCACGGTGAGCGACGGGAAGATGCTGCGCTCCTGGGGCACATAGGCCATGCCCCTGCGGACCAGTTCGTCGGGCTGGCAGCGGCCGATATCCTCGCCCCGAAACCGGACTTCTCCCTCGCGCAGCCGGACCAGGCCGAAAACCGCCTTCATCGCGGTCGATTTGCCGGCGCCGTTCGGGCCGATGATGGCCACGATCTCGCCGGCCTCCACCGCCAGGTCGACGCCTTTGAGGATATCGCCGCCGCCGTAGCCGCCGGTCATGCCCTTCGCCAGTAGCATGTCGCCGGGCATGTCAGGCGGCTTCCTCGTCGCTGATCCCGAGATAGGCCTCGATGACCCGCCGGTCGGCCCTGATTTCCGCCATGCTGCCCCGGGTCAGCACGCTGCCCTGGGCCATGACGATGACCGGGTCGCACAGCCGGCCGATCAGGTCCATGTCGTGCTCGATGACGAAGAAGGTATAGCCGCGCTCGCGGTTCAGCCGTTCGATGTCGCCGGCGAGCGAGGCCAGCAGCGCCCGGTTGATGCCGGCCGCGACCTCGTCGAGCAGCACGACGCGGGCTTCGGTCATCATCGTGCGGCCGAGCTCCAGCAGTTTCTTCTGTCCGCCGGACAGGTTGCCCGCCAGTTCGTATTTGAGCGGCGCCAGGCGGAGAAAATCGAGCACATCCTCGGCGCGCCGGCGCACCTCGGCGTCCTGGGCACGGATCCGGCCGGGCCGGAACAGGGCGGTCGCCAGCTTCTCCCCGGCCTGGTCGGGCGGCACGACCATAAGATTTTCGATGACCGGCAACCGGGCATATTCGTGGGCGATCTGGAAGGTGCGCACCAGGCCGCGCCGGAACAGTTCGTGCGGTTTCTGGCCGGTGACGTTCTCGCCGTCCAGGAAGACCTCGCCCGCCGTCGGCGGAAAGACCCCGGCAATGATGTTGAACAGGGTCGATTTGCCGGCGCCGTTCGGCCCGATCAGGCCGGTGATCGTCCCGGCGGCGACATCCAGCGAACAATCGTCGACGGCCGTCAAGCCGCCGAACCGCTTCGTCACACCCTGAACCGAGATCATCGCCTCGGACGGTTCCGCCTGCGCCATACGCCCTCCCCAAACCGGCGCAGCATAGCCGGGAATGGCACGCTGTAAATTGGTTAGCGCGCCATCGACCGCCCGAAATCCGGCACGATGCGGATCGCCGTGCCTGCCGCGCCATCCGATCACATGGCGGCAGTTGCCGGGCATCCTGTAGGGATAAACCGAACCCCGCCGACCGCCCGTTCGGCGCAACCGGCACGATTCAGGGAGCCCCGCCATGCGCGAAGCCGTTATCGTCTCCACCGCCCGCACACCGATCGGCAAGGCCTATCGCGGCGCGTTCAACGACACCCAGGGCCAGGAGCTCGGCGGCCACGCCATCCGCCACGCGGTCGGGCGCGCCGGGGTCGATCCGGCGGAGATCGACGATGTCGTCATGGGCGCCGCCCTGCAACAGGGCTCGACCGGCGGTAACGTCGCGCGCCAGTGCGCGGTCCGCGCCGGCCTGCCGAACACGGTCGCCGCCATGTCGCTGGACCGGCAGTGTTCGTCCGGGATGATGGCGATCGCAACCGCGGCCAGGCAGATCGTCCACGACGGCATGACGGTTGCGGTCGGCGGCGGCCTGGAGAGCATTTCGCTGGTCCAGAACGACAGCATGAACATGCACCGGGCGCACGACCCGTGGATCGTCGACCGGCTGCCGGCACTCTACATGACGATGCTGGAAACGGCGGAAGTCGTCGCAGAGCGCTATGGCGTCCCGCGCGAGAGCCAGGACGAATTCGCGGCGGAAAGCCAGGCGCGCACAGCCGCGGCGCAGCAGGCGGGCCGGCTGGACGACGAGATCGTGGCCCTGCCCTCGACCATGAAGTTCAAGGACAGGGAAACCGGCGCGATCTCGGAGCGCGACATCGTGCTGGAAAAGGACGAAGGCAACCGGCCGGGCACGACCTATGAAACCCTCGCCGGATTGCAGCCGGTGTTCAAAAACGGCCAGGTGATTGCGGAAGGCAAGCACATCACCGCCGGCAACGCCTCCCAGCTCTCCGACGGCGCCTCGGCCGCGGTCCTCATGGAGGCGGCCGAAGCCTCGAAGCGCGGCCTGGAGCCCCTCGGCGTCTATCGCGGCGTCGCGGTCGCCGGCTGCGACCCCGACGAAATGGGCATCGGCCCGGTCTTCGCCGTGCCGAAGCTGCTGGAGCGCAACGGCCTGACCGTCGACGAGATCGACCTGTGGGAGTTGAACGAAGCCTTCGCCGTGCAGGCGCTGTACTGCCGCGACCGGCTCGGCATCGATCCGGACATCTACAACGTGAACGGCGGCGCCATCTCGATCGGCCATCCCTATGGCATGTCGGGCGCGCGCATGGTCGGCCACGCCCTGATCGAAGGCCGGCGGCGCGGCGCAAAATACGTCGTCTGCACCATGTGCGTCGGCGGCGGCATGGGCGCCGCCGGCCTGTTCGAGGTCCACGGCACGGCATAGCGGCGGCGACCGGCGCCCGACGGGCTTGGCGCTCCCCTTCGGGCGGCGGCTTGTGTAGGGTTGCGCCGCCAAACCCGAATCAGGAGCAATCGATGCCCAAGGAAATTCCCGAGGTTCCCGGCCTGTCCGAAGGCCTGCGCAAGAACAATGTGCCGCTGTCGCCGGTCGTGAAGGCGAACGGCTTCGTCTTCGTTTCCGGCCAGCCGCCGTTCGACATCAAGACCGGCGACCTGGTCAAGGGCGATCTGGAGACCCAGACGCGCGCCTGCCTGGAGGCGGTGAAATACTGCCTGGAATGCGCCGGCTCCTCGATGGAGCAAGTGGTGAAGGTGACGGTCTTTTCGGTCAACGCCGCCCATTTCAAGCGCTTCAACGAAGTCTACAAGACCTATTTCCCGAAGGATCCGCCGGCCCGCAGCTTCGTCACCGTCGCCTCCTGGCCGCTGGATTTCGATATCGAGATCGAGTGCATCGCCCTTGCCGACTGACGCTTCGAACCGGTCCGACCGGGGCGCGATCACGGTCCTCGGCGCCGGCATCGTCGGCACCTGCTGCGCGTTCGCGCTCCAGCGCGAGGGCTTCCGCGTCACCCTGATCGACCGCGACGGGCCCGGCACGGGCACATCCAGCGGCAATGCCGGCCTGATCCAGACCGGCACGCCGATGCCGATGGCGACGCCTGGCATGCTGCGCAAGGTGCCCGCCATGCTGCTCGATCCGAAGGGATCGCTGGTCATCCGATGGCGCTACCTGCCCCGGCTGCTGCCCTGGCTGTGGCGCTTCATCCGGGAGTCGTCGGCGCGCCGGACCGAGGCCAATGCCCGCGCGCAGATGCGCCTGCTCGATCATGTCGGCGACGCCTACCGGGAACTGGTCAGGGCGGCCGGCGCCGAGGACATGCTGCGCTACAAGGGGCTGCTGTTCGTCTACCGCGGCGCTGCGGACGCCCGTGACGCCGAGTGGGAAATGGACCTGTTCCGCCGCCACGGGGCCCGGGTCGACGCGGTGAGCGCCGACGAGTTGCGCCAGATGGAGCCGGCGCTCAACCGGGCCTACACACACGGATTCCATCTGCCGGACTGCTTCTATACCGTCGATCCGAAGCACCTCGCCGAGCGGCTCGCCGAAGCGTTTGAAAAAATGGGCGGCGTCTTCCGGAAGGCCGAAGCGACCGGGATCGAGATGGGCGAAGCCGGCCCGATAGCCTTGCGCACGAGTTCCGGTACGATCCCGGTCGAACGTCTGGTTCTCGCCGCCGGCGTATTCTCGAAAAAATTCGCGCGGGAACTGGGCGTTTCGGTGCCGCTCGAATCGGCGCGCGGCTATCACCTGATGCTGCTGGACGAGACCGTGCGGATCAACGGCCCGGTGCTGGACGGCAAGCGGCATTTCGCCGTGACGCCCATGTCCGGCGGCCTGCGCCTTGCCGGAATGGTGGAGTTGGCGAGTCTCGACGCCGCACCGAACTACGAACGCGCCGAGATGATGCTGCCCCTGGCACAGGACATGCTGCCGGATCTCAAGGGCGCAAAGACCCGCCCCTGGATGGGCCACCGGCCGATGATTCCTGACAGCCTGCCGGTCATCGAGCAATCGCGCCGCCACGCCAACACCTATTTCGCCTTCGGCCACGGCCAGCTCGGCCTGACCCTGGGCGCGGTCACCGGCCTGCTGATCGCCGACCTGGCCTGCGGCCGCGAACCCAGGGTCGACCTGACGCCCTACCGGTCCGACCGTTTCTGAGCTTCATCGCCGCGCCGGCCGCCGCGCCCTGTTGCTTTCCCGGCCCGCAAAGCCAACATCTCGCCGGCCCGATCGTTCGGCCTCCCTCAATTCTTCCGCCCATTTTGCCGCCAGGTAGCTGCCTTGCCTTCCTCCGCCCCGGCTCCCCGTTGGCCCGATCTTTTGCCCGCCGGCCGGCCGGCCCTGATGGGTATTCTCAATGTCACGCCGGACAGTTTTTCGGACGGCGGCAGTTACGAGACGCCCGAAGCGGCGCTGGCCCGCGCCGGACAATTGCTCGCCGCCGGCGCGGATTTCATCGACATCGGCGGCGAATCGACCCGGCCCGGCGCGACCCCGGTTGCACCGGAGGTCGAACTCGAACGCGTCATGCCGGCCCTGCGCGGTCTCGCGGCGGACGGCCGGACCGTATCGATCGATACGCGCAACGCGTCCGTGATGCGGGCCGCGCTCGGCGCCGGCGCGGCGATCGTCAACGATGTCAGCGCGCTGACCCACGATCCGGACAGCTTCGAAGCGGTCCGGCGCAGCGGCGCGCCGGTCATCCTCATGCATATGAAGGGCGAACCCGCGACGATGAACGACGACCCCCGCTACGGCGACGTCGTCGCGGAGGTCGCCGACACGCTGGGAGAGCAGGCCGAACGCTTCGTGGCCGCCGGCCTCCTGAAATCGCAGATCGCCGTCGATCCGGGCCTCGGCTTCGGCAAGACCCACCGGCACAATCTCGCCCTGCTGCACGACCTGGACAGGCTGTCCGCCCTCGGCTATCCGGTCTGCGTCGGCGCATCGCGCAAGCTGGCTGCACTGTCGGCGCCGGCGGGCGTGCGCCTGGCGTCATCGACCGCGGCGGCGGTCCTGGCGGCGCAGAAGGGCGCAGCGATCTTGCGGGTCCACGACGTCGCCGAGACCCGGGTGGCATTGCGGATCGCCGGATTTGCCATGCCGCGGCCCCCGGATGGGCCCCCGGATGGAACGAAGCCCGGTATGGCCGAAAACCGCGCGATCGTTTAGGAATCCCGCCGAACAGACCGGACCGGGGAGCGTATCCGGAACATGAGCCGCAAATTCTTCGGCACCGACGGCATACGCGGCATCGCCAACCGCGAGCCGATGACCGCGACGACGGCGCTGGCGCTGGCGGCGGCGGCCGGCGGCCATTTCCGCCGCGGCGCGCACCGTCACCGGGTGGTGATCGGCAAGGATACGCGCCTCTCCGGCTACCTGCTGGAACCGGCGCTCACCGCCGGTTTCATCTCCATGGGCATGGACGTCATCCTGGTCGGCCCGATGCCGACGCCCGCGATCGCCATGCTGACCCCGTCCCTGCGCGCCGATCTGGGGGTGATGATCTCGGCGTCGCACAACGCCTTTCAGGATAACGGCATCAAGCTGTTCGGGCCGGACGGCAACAAGCTGTCCGACAACATCGAACTGGAGATCGAACGGCGGATGGAAGCCGGGATCGCCGAGCGGGAGCTGGCCGGCCCGCGCGATCTGGGCCGCGCCCAGCGGCTCGACGATGCGCCCGGCCGCTATATGGAGTTCGCCAAGGCCACGTTCCCTGCGGAGCTGCGCCTCGACGGCCTCAAGATCGCGGTCGATTGCGCCAATGGCGCCGCCTACAGGGCTGCCCCAACCGTGCTGTTCGAACTGGGCGCCGAGGTGGTGCCGGTCGCGGTTGCGCCCGACGGCTTCAACATCAACCGGGATTGCGGCGCGACCGCGCCGGAAACGCTGGCAACGGCGGTCGTGGCCCACAACGCCCATGTCGGGATCGCGCTGGACGGCGACGGCGATCGGGTCCGCATGGTCGACGAGACCGGGCGGATCGTCGACGGCGACCAGATCATGGCCCTGATCGCCCGCGCCTGGCGCCGCGCCGGCAAGCTGCGGGGCGGCGGTATCGTCTCCACCGTGATGTCGAATCTCGGTCTGGAGCGCTATCTCCGGGGCATGGACCTGGCGCTCGTCCGCGCCCGTGTCGGCGACCGGTATGTGGTCGAGGACATGCGCAAGCACGGCATCAACGTCGGCGGCGAACAATCCGGCCATATCGTGCTCAGCGACCATATCGCTACGGGCGACGGCCTGGTGACGGCGCTTCAGGTGCTGGCGGAACTGGTCCGCACCGGCAAGCCGGCGAGCGACGTCATGCATCTGTTCGAGCCGGCGCCCCAGCTGCTCAGGAACGTACGCTACCAGGCCGGCGACGGGGCGGCCCCGCTGGACGCCGGCCCGGTACAGCGGGCGATCGCCGACGGGGAGAGCCGGCTGGGCGACGGCGGCCGCCTTGTCATCCGCAGGTCGGGCACCGAACCGGTGATCCGCGTCATGGCGGAGGGCGACGACGAAAGCCTCGTTGCGGCTGTGGTCGAGTCGGTGTGCGCCTCCATCGAGGCGGCGGCCCGGTGAACGGCCGCGTGCTGATCGTCGCCGGATCCGATTCCGGCGGCGGCGCGGGGATACAGGCCGACATCAAGACGGTAACGGCGTTCGGCGGCTTCGCCATGACGGCCGTGACCGCGCTGACGGCCCAGAACACCCTCGACGTGCACGGCGTGATGGGAGTCGAGCCGGATTTTATCCGGCAGCAGATCGAGGTCGTAGTAGGCGATCTCGGCGTCGACGCGATCAAGACCGGCATGCTGCACAGCGGCCCGGTCATCGAGACGGTGGCCGGGGCCATCCGCGATCTCGCACCCGGAATTCCGCTGGTGGTCGACCCGGTGATGGTCGCAAAGGGCGGCGCGCCCTTGCTGGAGTCCGGGGCCGTCGACATCCTGCGCGACACGCTGCTGCCCCTGGCAACGATCATCACGCCGAACCTGCCCGAAGCCGGCGTCCTGTTGGACCGCGACCCGCCCGACGCGGACGGGATGGCGGACGCCGCCGCCGCCCTGCTGGCGCTCGGACCGGGGGCCGTCCTGCTCAAGGGCGGCCACCTCGAGAGCGACGACATCGTCGACCTGCTGGCGGCCGGCGACGCGGCCCCGGTGCGTTGGACCGGGAAGAAGATCGACACCCCGCACACCCACGGTACGGGCTGCACCCTGGCTTCGGCCGTCGCAGCCGGGCTGGCGCAGGGCCTGGCCCTGGAGGCGGCAGTCTCCCGGGCGCGGGATTATGTGCGCGGCGCGATCCTGGCGGCGCCCGGCTACGGCGCCGGGCACGGGCCGCTCAACCACGCCCACCGGATCGAACCCGGATAGGGCGGGACCGGGGCTCGCCGCGGGGCAGCGGTTCGCGGCGATCGATCTCAGCCTTCGCCGGCGCTGCCCCGCTCCTTCACAAGGTCGGCGATCCGGGCGTTCAACCGCGTAATCTCGGCCTCTGCGGCAGCCGCAGCCGCCGCCAATTCCGACTTCTCCGCCTCGCTTTCAACGGCCTGCGTCCCGGCCTCCGCAACCTGCCGTTCCAGGTCGCCGATCCGGTCTTGCGCGCCTTTCCGGCGGAGGCCCCAGATCAGCCAGCCGGCGACCAGGCCGATAACGTAGGCGATGACCAGCCAAAGCCAGATCTCGCCGATCAGGTATCCCATGATGCTCTCCCCGGTTGGCGCCGGCCGCAGACGAGGGCCGGCGCACCGGACTCCGTCCGGCTATTCCGACATGGCGAATTCGATCCGCCGGTTCTTCGCCCTGCCTGCTTCCGTATCGTTGGCGACGAGCGGCTGCGTCCCGCCATAACCCCGGGCGGACACCCGGTCCGGAGGAACGCCGAGGCCGGTCATGTGGGCGGCGACCGCTTGCGCTCTTGCCGCGCTCAGTTTCCGGTCGCGTTCGGCATCGCCGGTGTCGTCGGTATGGCCCCGGACCTCGATCCTGACGCCGATGCACCGCTTGGCCGCCACCGTCAGCGCATCGAGCAAGGATTTGCTTTCCGGCGCGATCGTCGCCGTGCCGGGCGCAAACCGGATCGGCGTCTCCCGCTTCAGTTCGTCGAACGCCGCGCGGCAGGCCTGCGCCGACGACAGGGCCGGTAATACGGTCGTTTCGTCTGCTATGCCCTCAACGCCTTTGACTGCTTCGAGCGAAGCTCTCGCGGCAGCGACCCGCGCCGCGCGCTCCGCCTCGACGGGCGCGGCCCCGGACAGGGTGAAGCTGCGCCCTTCAAGAGTGCATTTCAGCCAGTTGAGCGTAAACCCTGCGATGGCGGACTCGCAGGCGAAGCCAAAAACCCGCCGCATTTCGCCGGGCGATTGATAGTGCGCCTTTGTCGTGTCGCGGACCGTTTCCCGGGCATTCAGTGTCTCGATGGCGGTGAAGACCTTTTCGACGGCGATGCGGCGCGCCGTGTGGGTCAGGGCGATCCCGCCGAGCGTCACGGTCTGCCCCTTGACCGAGCATTTCATCCAGGCCGCCGGCAGGCCGGAGACGGCACGCCTGCAGATATCGGCGAGCTTCGCTTCGATTTCGGCCATGGACCTGAAGCGCGCCGTCGTATGGTCGCGCACCTCGCGAATTCCGGGAATGGCCTCGATTGCCGGGGCAGCCCTTTCCGCCGCCTGCCGGCGCTCCGACGGCAACAAGGCCTCGCCCGTGAGAATGGCGTCGCGCCCGCGTACCTCGACCGAAGCCCAGGGCGGGCCGGTCTCGTCGAGTATCCTGTCGGCGGCGCGCTGGAGATCGGCTTCGATTTTCCGGGTACTGTCCAGGCCGTAGATCGCGACCGCGCCGACGATCAGCACGGCTGCCAGACCTGCGGTCAGAATCCCGAGAAACCTGCCCATGCGCCTCCTCTCCGGCCGCCGCTAACCGCAGCCGGATCGGATTATAGGGCTTTCCGGACCGGTATCGCCGGTTTTCTTGCCGGATTTCTTGTCGGGAGCGGTCGACCCCGACACCCCGGAAGGGTCCGGACCGGTGCGCCCGGCGATCGAGGCTTTTGCCCGGGGAAATTCGGTGATAGGGCGGCGCCATGAGAGGAAAAATACCCGAACCGGACTACAGGATCGGCTTCGCCCTGGTGCTGGTCGCCTCGGCGTGCTTCGGCCTGGGTCCGGCCCTCGGGCAATTCGCCGCCGACAACGGCCTGTCGCCGCTCACGACGACGGCGTGGCGTTTCGTGATTCCGGTGCTGGTCCTGTCGCCGTTCCTGCCGCGCGCCTTCGCGCACGGCCGGCTCGCCTTCGTGGGGCTCGCCGTGGGCGCGATCGCCGCGCTCGGCATGGTCGCCTATTTCACCGCCCTGCGCCATCTGAGCGTCGCGACGGTCTCGGTGATCTATTTCACCTACCCGCTGTTCACGATCCTGCTCGACCGTGTCCTGTTCGGCGAACGCATCCGCCGCCGGGCGGTCGCAGCCTCGTTGATGATCGTCGCCGCCGCGGTTGTCGTCGTGCCTGCAGGAAAGCTGAGCGGCGGACAGGTGGAAATCTTCCTGCTCGCCTTCGCCGCACCGGTCGGCTTCGCGATCCTGATCGTCGCCCTGTCGCGCACGCTGACGCCGATCCCCCTCCTGCCGCGCGCGAGCATCGGCCTGACCGGCGCGCTGGCAGGCCTCGCGCCCGGATTTCTCCTGTTCGACGCCGGGCCGCTGCTGCCGGCCGCGCCGCAGGCCGCAGCCACGCTCGTCGTTTTCGCCGCCGCGACCACCGTGATTCCGCAGCTGCTTTACACCGCGGGTTCCCGCCATGCCGGCGCCGGCCTGACGGCGATCGCCGGCGCCTTCGAACTGGTCGTGGCGCTGCTCGTCGGCTGGATCTGGCTCGGCGATCCGGTGCTGACCCGCGAAGTCATCGCAGGTTCGCTGATTCTGGCGGCGCTGGCGTCGGCCGTCGTGCCCGTTCCCGCGGGGATGAGGGGCAGAAACGGTCAGCCGTAGCTCGCCGCCAGTCCGGCCCGGGCATCGCCCTGGATTCCGAATTGCGGAATCGGGTAGCGCAGGCCGTTCTTCGACAGGGCGGCCAGACCGTCGATCACGCCCGGCAGGTAGGACGGCGGTATCGCCATCAGCAGTTCGTCCTCCAGCACGCCGCCATAGCGCCGTTCGGCAAAGCACGGGATCGACAGGCTGGGCTCGCCGGTCTTGAGCGCGCGGCCCCAGCTGTCGGCGCAGGCACTCTCGCCGACGCAGCCCCATTCGAGCTTCCTGTAGCCGGTCCATTGCAACCCGTTGATGAACAGGATCATCTGGGCCGGCGTGCCGTAGATCAGGCAGATGTCCGGCGGATCGAGCCGTCCGGCGGCGAGCGGCGAAACCGCCATTGCCGCGTAGGTTCCGTGCGGGACCACATCCATCGCTTCCTGGTGGGCGGCAGCATCGGCCGATGTCTCGAACCACACGCCGGCCATATGCTCGCCGGAGAGCCATTCCGGGTCCTGCGGATGCAGGCCGATCACCGCGCCGCACTGGGCGCCGACCAGATCCTCCTGGGTGATGCCGACCGTCCAGTTGAGACGGCAGGCCTGGGCGACAATCTGGTCGGTCGTGTGGATCGTGCCCCCGGGCCGCCGGATGCGCGGTACCGCCTCCATGGCCTCGACCGTCTCGAACAGTTTCATGCCGATGGGCGTCGTGCGCAGGCGCAGATAGCGGTTCAGGCCGGCGACGATGGCGCCATAGTCGTAGGCCGGGCGCGCGTCATCGCCCTTGGGCGCTTCGGGCGGGGATGAGGGCATGGCGGGTCTCCAGGAACGGTGTCGGCGCATTGAACCACAGGGACAGGCCCGAACCCAGCCGCCTCCCCGCCCCTGCGCCGAACCGCCGGCAGGAGATCGCCATGGCGGAATCGCCTTTCGACCGGCTTACGGCAGCAACGGCCCGAAGGTGCGGTAGAGCCAGCCGGCGAAATCGTCCTCCAGCGGGAAGGACAGCATGCCCAGGACCGAATATCCGAGAATCCACGGCATCAGATAGAAGCGGATCATGTAAAAGAACCAGGCGACATAGAGCGGGACCATCGGCTCGATCAGGAAGCCCGGCGTGATCGGCTTGAACAGCCGGATGAACGGGTTCGTGATCTTCACGAAGGCTTTCATGAAAAAGAAGGGCGAACTGGTCGGCAGGAAGATGTTCATGCCGAAGCGGCCGATCAGCGTCCACATGATCGCGCCGAGGACATAGTCTATGGCAATCGCCCAGATCGGAATCCCAGCCGTCATTGCTTGCCCCTAATCGCCCTGTCGGCGCGCAGCATAAGAGAAAACGGGTCCGGAACAAGGTGCCGCCCGTTACCGAAACAAAACCGGGGGGCGGAACCGCGTTCCGCCCCCCGGAGAAAAGAAATCGGGGGCGGACCGAAGCCCGCCCCCGGGGAAGTGAAGGTTGTCCGGTTGGCGCTAGTGCGAAGCTTCGAGGATCGCGGACCCGCTGGGATCGCGGGTATCGTCCACCATCTTCTGGACTTCGTCGCTCGGCGCCGGGGTCATCAGGCTGACGACGACCATCGCCACCAGGCTGACCGGCATGCCGATGATGCCGAACCGGAGATGGTTCAGCTCAAACAGCATCTGACCGGTGGTGTAGGTCCACCACAGGTAGACCGACCCGGCCCCGAAGCCGAGGACCATGCCTGCGATCGCGCCGGCCGTCGTTGCCCGTTTCCACCACACGCCAAGGACGAGCGGGAAGAACAGGCCCGAGCAGGCGAAGCAGAAGGCCCAGGCGACCGCCCCCAGAATACCGGTTAGCTGGAAACTGGCGACGATAGCGCCGAGCGCGCCGATCACAATCAGCAACACGCGGGCGACGATCAGGCGCCGCGCGGTGTCGGCCTTCGGATCGATGATCTTGTAGTACAGATCGTGGCTCAGCGCGTTGGCGATGGCGAGCAGCAGCCCGTCCGCCGTCGACATGGCGGCCGCCATGCCGCCTGCCGCGACCAGACCCGAGATCACATACGGCAGCCCCGCGATTTCCGGCGTGGCCAGCACGACGATGTCGGGCCGCATGAAGAACTCGTTGACCTGCAGGATGCCATCCTTGTTGCCATCCGTGATCGCCAGCATCTTCACGTCGACCCAGTTCTTGACCCATTCGAGGTTGCTGACATCCGCAACGGACTTGCCGATGATGCTGGTCGCGAGGTTCGGATCGAACAGCTGCAGCTTGGTCAGCGTGGCCAGGGCCGGCGCCGTGAAGTACAGCAGGAAGATGAAGAACAGCGACCAGGACACGGAACGCCGGGCCGAACGGACGGTCGGCGTCGTGAAGTAGCGCATCAGGATGTGCGGCAACGATGCGGTGCCTGCCATCATGCAGAGCGCCAGGGTCACGAACTGCCAGCTGTGTGCAGCGTCACCGGGCGCGTTGTGCAGGCTGGTGAGGATCCGCACCCCGGGCACCTTCTCGACCGCCGCCGCGCCGACATTCAGCGTCGGCTCCAGTTCCGTAATTCGCGCCACGGCCTCGCCGTAGGTGAAGTGCGGAATGATGCCGAAGCCCTGGGCGTTGGACATCCAGATGACCGGCACCAGGTAGGCGATGATCAGCACGATATACTGCGCCACCTGCGTCCAGGTCACCGCGCGCATGCCGCCGAGCATCGAGCAGAGCAGGATGCCCAGGAGGCCGAACCAGACGCCGACCTCGAACGGGATATGCAGCGCGCGCGCCGCGATCGTTCCGGTGGCGTTGATCTGCGCCGTCACATAGGTGAAGGACGTCACAACGAGGATGATAACGGCCACGAACCGCGCCGTGTTGCCGCCGTAACGGGTGCCGATGAAGTCGGGCACCGTGTAGCAGCCGAACTTGCGCAGATACGGCGCGAGCAGCGCGTTCACCAGCACGTAGCCGCCGGTCCAGCCGACGACGAAGGCGAGGTAGCCGTGACCGCCGAAATAGATGCCGCCGGCCAGCGCCACGAAGGACGCGCCGGACATCCAGTCGGCCGCCGTCGCCATCCCGTTGAACACAGGCGGCACTTCGCGCCCGGCGACGTAATAGGCCGACACTTGCATGGTGCGCGAGAGCCAGCCGATCGCCGCATAGATCACGACGGTGAAGATGACGAACAGGATGCCGATCGTATCCGCGCCGAGACCCGCCTGCTCCAGGATCGCCATCAGGATGATGAAGACGACGAACCCGCCGGTATACAGACCGTAGATTTTCGGCAGGTTCTCGATGAAGTTCCCTTTGAACATGACGGTCTCCCCTACCCTTCGGTTTCGTCGCCGGAGAGACCCGCATCGGCGTCGATCTTGTCCTGCTGCCAGTTCTGGTAGAAGATCAGCAGCACGAAAATGATCAGCGAGCCCTGGACTGCGAGATAGTAGCCCAACGGGAATCCTATGAAGGACATCCCGTTTAGGCTCTTAGCGAACCAATGCACCAGCAGGGAGAAAATGAACCAGATAACCAGTACGAGGATCGTAAGGTTCCTGGTCCTGTCCCAATGGCGCGTCCGCTGGCCTGACGAATCGGACATGCGGCACCATCCTCTGAGCTTTTATTCGAGAGCGATTCCATGATGAACCCCGGTATTCTCCGAACCGGGCACACGGAGCGGGAAATTTATACGGTGACAAAGAAATGTGTCAAGGTACCATGATTCTCACATATTAAGTCGTAGATTGAATTTCTGCGATGATCCTCTCTCTTCTTCAAACACTGTCCGGCCCTTTCAAGAGTATCGCCGAGCGATTCGACCGCACACCGATAGAATCGGTCGAGAATTTGCATCTTTTTGCACGGACACGCGCTTCGTTCGTGGCGCAAACATCACTTTTCGGATACCTGAAAGCCCGTATGGGCACACAATTCCGCGAATATTTCACTGACGATATATTTGCACAGGCGATACAGGAATCGTCGGTGAAGGTGTTTGTCTCCTGCTTGTCGGACCTGACCGTCTACGTCGTTGCGAACGTCGCGGACTCGGGCCGCCTGACCCGGACGGAAGCCGAGGCCATGGCGCGGCAATGCTTCGACCTGGGAATGCGCGGCGGCCTAGTCGACATCGACCGGAAGATGGTTCCGGCCGACGCGCGCGAACGGTTCGAACAGCGGCTGCGCGAAACGGACTGGTCTGCGGCGACAGCGGGCGACGTGGCGTTTGCCCTCAGTCCGGGCGACCTGACGCGCTTCGCGCCGGTCATAGACGACTTCAAGAAGCTCGACCGAAAAATCGTCGCCACGTCGATCGGCAACAAATGGCGCGAGGTCCGCACCTCCTTTCGAGACCGCGCGGTTCCCGACAGGATCGCGATCGACTGGCGGAGCGGCGCCGGGCTGTAGCGTTCGAGGCCGCATATGAGCTTTCGGGCCACATCTGGCGGACTCTCCGGCATGCCGCTTGCCAGCATGCCGGCCGTCGCCATCGACACGGAAACCACCGGCCTTGATGTCGGGAAAGTCCGGATCGTCGAGATCGGCGCCGTCCGCCTGGAAACCTGCGCGCCGGGCGCGCAGCGCGTCTATTCCGAGCTGGTCGATCCCGGCGTTCCGATCCCGGCCTCTTCGACCGGAATTCACGGTATCGCCGATGCCGATGTCGCCGGCGCGCCTCCTTTTCCGGAGCGCATGGCCGAATTTGCGGCATGGGCCGGGCCGACGGTCGTGATCGGCTATTCCCTCGGTTTCGATCTGGCGGTGTTGAAGGCCGAGCACGAACGCCACGGCCTGCCGTGGCAGCCGCCGCGGTCCCTCGACGTCGGGCATCTGGTCGATCTGGTGGCCCCTGCCCTGCCCGAGAAGTCGCTCGAAACGGCGGCGGGCTGGCTGGGCGTCGAACTGTCCGGGCGGCACCGCGCCCTGGGCGATGCCCGGGCCGCTGCGGAAATCTACCGCGCGGTCGTGCCGAAACTGCGGGAAAAGGGGATCGTGACGCTGGCCCAGGCCGAGCGGGCCGTCCGCGCGCTTTCGACCCGGATGACGGAAGAGGCGCAATCCGGCTGGCACGACATGGGGCAGAGCGGCGAAGCGCGCGACGGGAGCCGGATCGCCGAATACGTCCGGATCGACAGCTTCGCCTACCGCCACCGCGTCGCCGACCTGATGAGGCATCCGCCGCTCACCGTCGGTAGCGACCGGCCGGTCAGGGCGGCGCTCGCGGCAATGATGGAAAAGAAGGTCAGTTCCCTGTTCCTGCCGCCGGAAACCGCCGACAGCCCAAACGGAATTGGGGACGGTATCGTGACCGAGCGGGACATCATGCGCGCGATCGACCGGGATGGGCCGGCGGCGCTCGACGCGCCGGTCGGCAATCTCGGCCAGCGCCCGCTGGTGACGATTCACAGGGACGAATTCGTCTACCGGGCGATCGCCCGGATGTCGGGCGGCGGATTCCGGCATCTTGGCGTCGTGGACGAAGGCGGCGCGCTGTGCGGCGCGCTGAGTGCGCGGGACCTGCTGCGCCAGCGGGCCGGCGACGCGGTCGCCCTGGGCGACAGCATCGAATCGGCCCGGTCGCGCTTCGAACTGGGCCGGGTCTGGTCGCAGCTCACGGCGGTCGCCCGCGCCCTGGTGTTCGAGGAAGTCGACGCGCGGACGATCGCCTCGATGATCTCGCGCGAATTGCGGGCCCTGACCGCAAGGGCATGCGAGCTGGCGGAAGCGGAAATGGCCGAAGCCGGTCTGGGCGAAGCGCCGGCGTCTTACGCCCTGCTCGTACTCGGCTCCGGCGGCCGCGGCGAGAGCTTGCTCGCGATGGATCAGGACAACGCGCTCATCTATGCCGACGACGCCCCGGACGGCGCCGACGGATGGTTCGAGCAGCTGGGCCGGCGCACCGCCGACATTCTCGACGAGACCGGCGTGATCTACTGTCCCGGCGGCATCATGGCTTCCAACGCCGCCTGGCGGAAGCCGCTCGGCGTCTGGCGGGAGACCGTCCGCTCCTGGATCGGGCGGTCGCGCGCCGAGGACCTGCTGAACTGCGATATCTTTTTCGACGCCCAGGCCGTGCTCGGCGCGAGGGAAATGGCCGACAGCCTGCGCGCCGAAGCGCTCGAACTGGTCCGGCAGGCCAGGAATTTCCACAAGTTCCTCGCCATCTCGGCCGGGAATTTCGACACGCCGGTCGGCATGTTCGGACGGTTCAGGACAGAGGCCGGCCGGGTCGATCTCAAGATCGGCGGGATCATGCCGATCTTCTCGGCCGCCCGGGTGATCGCGCTGATGCACGGTGTCGAAGCGCGCACGACGCCGAAGCGGCTCGCCGCTGCGCGTGGGCTCGAGACGGTGTCGGAGAGAAACGTCGACGATCTCGTCGAGGCGCACCGTATCCTGCTGAACCTCATTCTCGGGCAGCAATTGCGCGATATCGACGCCGGTGTGGCCCTGTCCAACAAGGTCGCGCCGTCGGAGCTCAACGGGTTCGAGAAACAGGAAATGAAATGGGCGCTGGAACAGGTGCCGCTGGTTTCGAACCTGCTCGGCGTGCCGGCCCTCGGCCGGTGATCCGGGCTGCCGCCGACCGGCGGCTCTTCCGCGAAATCTTCTATTCGGCAGCCTGATCGGGAACGATTGCGGTTTCCTTCGGCCCGCCGGCCTCTTCGTCGTTGCCCACCACCCGCAGCTTCGGAACCGGCGGCACGGTTCGCTCGCTCTCTCCCATCTCGGAAACCCGCCCGAGAATGTGCTCGCGGAGCGACGACCCGGCTGCTGCGCCGCCGGTATCCGTCCGGCCCGGAACCGCAGCCGGCGGCACATGCACGCCGGTTTCCTGCAGGCGCCGGATGGTCTGGAAATAGATTTCGTCGGTCGCCTCGCGGCGCTGCGGCGGCCGGTGCGCCGCCAGGTTTTTCGGCCAGACCGTCTTTTCGTAGACCAGCCGGTAGAGCTCGGTCTTCATATGCGGCGCCCAGTTGTTCTGGCGCGCGTTCGCGCGGTGCTGGCGCAGCCCCTCGATATTGATCGGCGCGGCGACGAAGGCATCTCCCTGGGTGCGGATCTCGTGCGCGATCTGGCCGCGATAGTCGACGATCATCGGATGGCCGCCGGTCACGAAGCCGCGGGTGCCCGCCGCATCGACGGTGTGGTAGCCGGTGTTGGGCGCGATGACGTAGCAGTTGTTGTCCAGCGCCCGGGCCTGGTTCTGGATCTGCCAGACGCCGGTCGAGATCTTGTTCTCGATGGAACTGGGCCGGTAGACGATTTCGGCGCCGTTCATCATCAGGCCGCGCGCCAGTTCCGGATAGTTGCCCTCCATGCAGATCAGGCAGCCGATATTGCCGATTGGCGTGCTCGCCACCGGGAAGAAGGCGTCGAGCCCGTCGCCGAACATCGCCACCCACTGGTCCCAGACATCGTGGGGCGTCGTCGTGTGCTCGATCGTGAACACGACATTCTTGCGGTGGACGTGAATGACGGCGCCGGACGGATCGATGATGAAGGCGGTGTTGAAGAAACGGTCGGGAAACTCCGCCATCCGCGCCTTGGCCTGGCCTATGAGATAGAGACCCCACTTGACCGCCTTTTCCGCCAGCCGGTCGGTGACCGGGCCGGGGATGTCGATGGCGCCGCTGCGCGCGTAGTCCGCCGATTCCCAGTCGTGGAATTCGTCCGGGAAGCCCTGGATCGCGCCTTCGCAAAGGGCCAGCAGGCGCGGGCGGTATTCCATCGAATGGAGGACCGCCATGTCGATCATGTGATCGAGATGGCGCAGGTTGCGCTCGTAATCCGGCGCATCCCCGACAAGGAACTTGCAGTCGACCGTATCGGTCTGCAGCCCGATGGCGTTGTAGATTTCGCTCACGATCCGCACCCCCGCTTCCCGCCGTGCAGTCTACATGAAGTCTGCCCGGCCGCTACTTTACTCTGGAACTTTCCGGCGCCGGGTATTTCACCTGGACGGTCACAATATCCGTATCGTGGTATTGCTGGTGGCGCACCGACGAGGCCAGGTGGCGCAGCAAGCGAAGCGAAACCTCCTGCTCGACCGGCGTCTCTTCGCTCCGGGCGTCGAGCACGGCGAGTCGCTCCTGCACATTTTCCCCTCTCGGCGCGACGATGAATTCAAGCACCGCGCCGTCTTCGCCCTTCGACGCGGACAGCCGCAGGCGCCGCGCCCGGCCGGGCTCTTCGGACCGGTCTGCCGGCCCGAGAAGCGTCAACAGCGTCTCCTCGCCAACGGCGTCGAGCCGGTCGGCCATGGCCTCTTTCCAGCCGTTGCGCGCCGCGAAACCGGCCAGGAAATCGCGGATTCTCGGCAAGGCGGAGATGGCGAACTCGGTTTCCGTGCGGACCGGGCGGGGTCCGAAAAAATCCACGACCCAGGTCAGGACGATCGCGACGAGACCGCCGGCGGTGATGCCGTTGGCAAATATACCGCCGGCGAATTCGGACACCAGCTCGGGGTAGATCGCGCCGTTCTGGAAACCGACTCCGAGCCAGAAGGAAACCCCGACCACCATGCCCTTGCGGTAGTCCATGCCGTCCTGCATCACCATTCCGATACCGACCATGAACAGCATCGCGACAAGAACGAGGAGGTAGGCGGCGACGACCGGGCCCGGTATCGCCAGCACGACCGCCAGCGCCTTGGGCAGGAACGCCAGCACAAGGAAGATCGCCCCCGTGGCGACCGCGACGACACGCGCCGCGACCCCGGTGATCTCGATGAGCGGCGCGGCGAGCGCATAGGTCGTGTTCGGGACGGTTCCCGCGAGACCGCACAACAGGTTGCCAACCCCGTCGACGGTGACCGTACCCTGCATCGCGCGGAAATCCACCGGCCGTTTCCGGCGCCAGGAAACCTGCTGGAGTGCCGCGTTGCTGCTCATCGCCCGGATCGTGCCGATCACGGCGGTCAGCAGGAACGCCGGAAGCAAGGCCCAGAAGACGGGTCCGAAATCCAGATCCAGGCCCGGCATTTCGACGCTCGGCAGCCCGATCCAGGAAGCCGCGGCGATACGGTCCAGGTCGTAGAGTCCGAAGAATGCCGCCACCGCCGTACCGGCGACGACACCGACGATGGGCGCCCACAGCCGGAGCATGGCCGTTCCCTTCAACGAAACGCCGATAATTGCCAGAACCGTGACGAGCGCGATCGATGGCGCCGCATGGTCCGGGCTGCCCTCCGGAACGTCGTCCAGCATCCGGAACAGGATCGGCATGACCGTGACCGGAATGAGCATGATCACGGTGCCGGAGACCGCCGGGGTCAGGAATTTCCGGAACGCCGCGAGCCGGGCGGAAAGCAGGATCTGGAAGAGCGCTCCGATGACGACGAGGGTCGCGAGCATCGCCGGGCCGCCTTTCTCGACAGCCGTGATGCTGACTCCGATGAACGCTGCGGAACTGCCCATCACGAGCATGAGGCCGCCGCCGATCCTGCCGAAGCGAAAAGCCTGGAGCGCCGTCGCGATGCCGCTGATCGCGACGGCGGCGAACACCGCCCACGCCAAGTAGGCGTCTCCGGCGCCGCCGATCCGCATCACCGCTGTCGGAATGACGATCGGGACCGTGACGGTCAGGACGGCAAGCTGCAGTCCGAGCCCGAAGGTGAGCGCCGCCGGTGCAGGTTCGTCTGCCTCGAAGCGAAGACCCTGACCGTCAGGCGCCCGTTTCTCGCTCATTGCGGTACGGAACCCCGGCAAAGGCCCCGAAAACGGAACGACCGAACACGGAACGACCTAACACGGAACAATAGATGCAAGTTCACCGCGTCCTGACCCCTGTTGGCGATAACGGACGGCTCATCCGTACAGAAACCCGCGCCGCCGCGCTCAATGCTCCACATATCGGAGCGGATCGCAAAGATCGACCGACTCCCTGGCAATTGCGGCGGCAAACCGGATATCGCCGATATATTCGAGACGCCACCGGACCGACGGCGTTTCGGGGAAACTGAACGGACTCACCGGCGCGCCCCGAACCATGGCCGGCGGAATTTCGAACTTCGCGGTATCCAGCGACAGGCCCGCGCCGACGGCCTTGACCAACGCCTCTTTCAGGGTCCAGAGGCGATAGAACAGTTCGACCTTGCCGTCGCCGTTCGCTCTCTCCAGTTCCGCGCGTTCCTCCGGCGCAAACAGGAGCCGGATGTATCCGTCCAGCTCGCGGCGGGTGGAACGCTCTTCGACATCCACGCCGATTCGCCCCCCGGCGGCAAGGGCGATCAGGCCGTGCCGGCCGCTATGGCTGACGTTGAAGGCCACGCGGGCCGGACCCCCGCAGATTCGGGCGAATGGCTTGCCGAATCTTGCCTTTTCAAACGAAAGATCGCCGTTGCTGCAGCCGAGTTCCCGGCAGAGGAGCGACCGGAGCGCGGCGCGGCACAGGGTGAACTCGCGGCGCGGCCGGGGGTACAGGAACCGGCGCCTGCGCGACCGCTCCGCTTCGTCGAGCCAATCGAGCGCTTCCGACTCGCGCGCGATGTCGGCCGTCAGATCGACATGAAAGACCCTTGCGCCGTCCACTTCGCGGAACGGACGCCACAGGGCGGAAGCGGCCTCGGGCGTTACCTGCATCGGTCGAGCATACGAATTGCGCGGGAAGGGCGAAACAGTCGAGCCCGGCAGGCAGTATGCCGAAACCGCCCGCGAAACGGAACGCGTTGCGGATTTTGGTACGGATGACGGTTTCCCGGCAGCCGCAAATTTACCAACTCCCGCAAGGGTGCGAAGGCACGCCGATATCGGCGCGGCTACCGGATCAGGAACAGCGACAGTTCGGGCACGAAGGTCACGATCATCAGCACCGCCAGGATCAGCGCGATGAAGGGCAGGACGGCCCGGCAGACCAGGAGGAACGACTCGCGGAAGGCGGTCGTCGCGACGATCAGGTTGAGCCCGACCGGCGGCGTCAGGAAGCCGACCTCCAGGTTGATCACCATGATGATGCCGAGGTGGATCGGGTCGATGCCGTAGGTCTCGGCAATGCCGAGCATCAGCGGCCCGAGGATCAGGATGGCCGAGATCACGTCGATAAAGCAGCCGACCAGCAGCAGCAGCACGTTCATGGCCAGCAGGAAGGTGACCGGGTCGCTGACGATCGTGACGATCCATTCGGCGAGCGTGTGGGGCACCTGCTCGACGGTAAGCAGCGACTTGATGCTGAGCGCGACCGCGACGATGGGGAACAGGGTGCCGAGCAGCTTCGCCGTCTCGACAGACGTGTTGAAGAAGTCCCGGACCCGCATTTCGCGGTGCACGAAGATTTCGATGAACAGGGCGTAGCCCAACGCGACCGCTGCAGCCTCGGTGGCCGAGAAATAGCCGGTGTAGATGCCGCCGAGCAGGACGACCGGCAGCAGCAGCGCCCAGATGCCCCTGCGCAGCGCTGCGGCGATGGCGAGGAATTCCCAGGGCTTCGAAGGCAAGTGCCGGTTCATCCACAGGGCATAGATACCGAGCACCGCGGTCAGCAGGATTCCGGGCACGATGCCGGCCGTGAACAGGTCGGAAATCGATTTCTCGGTGACGATGCCGTAGAGGATGAGCGGGATCGACGGCGGGATGATGATGCCGAGCGTGCCGCCCGAGGTCAGCGCGCCGAGCGAGAAGCTGCGGGAATAGCCTTCGCGCAGCAGGGCCGGATAGAGAATGGTCCCGACCGCCAGCAGCGTGACCGGCGACGAGCCGGAGATGGCGGCGAAGACGGCGCAGGACAGGATCGTTGCGACCGCCAGGCCGCCGGGCAGCCATTGGGTCAGGACCCGCATGACCTCGATCAGCCGCTCGGCGATCGAGCCGCGCGTCATGACGTTGCCCGCGGCGATGAACATGGGAATCGCGAGCAGAACCTCGTTGTTGAGGCTGCCCCACATGTCGTCGACGAGATAGGAGATCCGGCCGTCGCCCCAGACCAGATGGACGTAGGCGGTCGCCGTCAGCAGGATCAGGATGACGTTCTGGCGGAACGCCAGCAGCAGCAGGACGAGGCCGATCAGGCCGAGCGCCTCCACCGCCTCAATTCCCTTCGGGCCGCGCTTCGGGCTTCAGCTCCGGAAAGGCGGCGAAAGAGAGGTGCCGCAATGCCGACGAGAAGAAGGCGTAGGGCAAAACGATCTGGACCGGCCACAAGGGCGTATACAGGACGGCAGCGCGTTCGTTTGCGACGATGCTTTCCCCGACATAGCCGAGCGCCACTATGCCGAAGCCGATATAGAGGAGGCCGGACAGGCAATCGCCCATACGGCTGACACCGGGGCTCCAGGCGCGGGGGAACCAGCCGTCGGCGAATTGCGGGCGCAGATGGCTGTTCGACGCGGTCGAAAGGACCAGGCCGAGGAAGCCGGCGACGATCGCGCCGAAAACGGCAATTTTCTGCGCGCCCCAGATCGCCTCGCCGGCGATTTCCCGCGACAGGACATCGGCAAGAAGAAGGCCCGCCACCCCCGCATAGGCGGCGGTGGCGAGCCCGGCCTCGAACCAGTAGAGCGTGCGCAGCGCGCGGGCTAGGCCGCTGCGCATTCGAGTGATTTGCCGGCGAGTGATTTGCCGGTCAAGCGGCGCAGGCCTTGCGGGCGGCCTGCAGACGCTTCCAGACCTCGGCCGACTGGCCGCCGAAATCCTTGATGATCTGCTCCTGGGCGGCCGGCGCCTTGGCGCGCCACGCCTTCATTTCCGCCGCGTTCGGCCGGTAGACCGTCGCGCCGCCCTTCGCGATCTTGCCGAGCAATGCGGCTTCTGCGCCCCGCACTGCCTTACGCAGGAAACCGACCGACTCGTGGGCGGTCAGCAGCCATCCCTGCTGCTGCTTGTTCAGCCCGTCCCAGACCTTCTTGCTGATGACGACCCCGCCGAGCTGGTGCGAATGGTTGGTGACCGTCACAAACGGCGCGACCTTGTGATAGCCGACGGCGATACCGTAAACGGCAGGCCAGGTCGCGGCCTGGACAACGCCGGTCTTGAGCGCGGGCATGCTCTCGGCCGTGCCGAGCGGTATCGAATTGGCCCCGGCGACCTTCATGTAAATCGTATCGGTCGGCGTCGGCGCAGTGCGCAGCTTGAGGCCGGCGAGGTCGGCCGGCGTCTTGATCTGCTTTTTGGCGAACACGATCTGGTTGCCGACCTCCATCCAGGTCAGCGGCACCACGCCGCCCTTGCGCAGCAGCCCTTCGTAGACCGGCAGCAGATGCTTGTCGGCCACGCAATCGGCTTCCTTCAGGTCCTTCCAGAGAAAGGGCGTGGCGAGCAGACCGAATTCGGGAGCGACCAGCGAAATGCCCGTGTTGGAGTGCGCGCCGAGATCGACCCGACCGCGTACGATCTGACGGATCGTGTTCTGCTCGTTGCCGGCGAGCTGGTCATTGAAATAGTTCTTGATCGTCAGCGTGCCGCCCGAGGCCTTCTTGACCTTCTCGGCAATACGAATGACGAATTTGCCCCAGGGCGTTTGCGGCGGCGGCGAAATCGAAAGCTTGAGCTCCAGGGCCTGCGCGGCCGGTGCGGCCAGCAGCGCCGCGGCGCCGAGCGCCAGAATCGTCGAACGGAATTTCATCTGTTTCCTCCCGGTGATGATGAACCTGTGATGATGAGCCTGACTTGCGGTCGAAGTTGCCGAACATCCTACGATGCCGCTTCGGCGTCAAAGGGTTCGGCGGCGGAATCGAACGGATCGGCCCCCGGATATTCCAGAAGCCCGAACTGTTCGCGATACTGGCCGGGCGTCAGGCCGACCAGGCGCCGGAACAGCGTCCGGAAAAATGCGACATCCCGATAGCCGATCCGCGCACCGATGTCCTCGATGCTGGTGTTGGTGGTCTCCAGACGGAAGCGGGCCTCCTTGACCCGCAGGTGCTGAATGTAGTCGGTCGCGGACTGGCCGGTCGCGGCCTTGAAGCGCCGCTTGAACGTGCGTGACGAAAGGCCGGAAGCCGCCAGAGCGGCGGACATCACGCCGGCATCCGGAAATCCGCTGTGCAGCGCCTCTTGCGCGCGGGCGACGGCGGCATCGCCGTGATTGCGCGGCGGGAACCATTCGGCATAGGGCTGCTGGCCGCGCACCTTGCGAAAGATCGTGAAGGATTTGGCGGTCTGCGCCGCGGTCACCGATCCGGCAAAGCGGGCGATCAGGTAGAGCGCCAAGTCCTGCCAGCAGGTGCCGCCGCCGGCCGTCACGATGCGCTCGCCGGGCCCCTCGGGTATCAGCACCCGGTCGGGCTGAAAGCGGACGGCGGGGTATTTCTCCTGGGCCCGCTTGGCCAGCGTCCAGTGGGTCGTCGCCGCGCGGCCGTCGAGCAGGCCGGCCTCGGCAAGCAGGATCGCCCCGGACGAGTTCGAGCAGACGAGGCTGCCGCCGCGGTAGGCGGCGCCCAGCCAGTCGACGACCGGCCGCCAGGCATCGGGAATCCCGATCGGTTCCTCGAACAACGCCGGCAGGAAGACCGTCGGCACGAAGGCGATGTCCGGCGCCGGCATGTCTTCCAGCGCCTTGTCCGCGTGGGCCGTCAGGCCCTGGTAGCAGCGCAGCGGCCCCTGTTCGCGCGCCAGCACCGATACGTCGAAACGCCGGGCCGTCGCCGGATCCTCGTTCAGCACCTGCCAGATATATCCCGCGCTGGACAGGATATCGAACGGCCCGGCGATCGCCGAGGACATGACTCCCTCGGCGGCCACGATCGCCACCGTCGTTGGTTTCGGGTCCGACACCCCAATCCGCCCGGCGCATCCCTCCGTCGACGCGTGGCGCCGATAAAAGACCATCGGCGGACGCGACGCAAACCGTGAGGAGACTGCCGGACATGGCGGCGCTCAGTCCGATCTGCCGGGGATGGCCGCGAGCGCTTCGGACACATGCGCCAGCGCTTCGCGCAGCGTGCCCGCATCGCCCGCCATGTAGACCCGGCCGCTGGCGCCGATCATGCGGCATTCGACCAGGCTGATGCCGGGCTGCGCCCGTTCGGCCTCGTTGGCGACGAAGGCGCCGAACAGGGCCGGCACGCACTCGATCAGCAACAGGCTCTGGCCCGGCAGGATCATGTTGGCCTGTTTCGAGCGGTTGATGATGACGGCGTGCTGGTCGGTCACATCCTCGATGATGTCGGAGAACAGGATGCGCGGCTTGAGCTGGTCCTCCGGTTTGGCCTTGAGCCATTTGAGGATCGCCCGCCCGCCCCGGTCCAGCGCACGCCGGTCCTCGCCGTGCAGTTCGAGCACGCCGAACTGGCGCTCGACCGCGAGAATGCCCGGTTCGAGCGACGGCACCGACTTGAGCGCGAGATCGATCACCCGCTCGATCACGAGGCCGGGTGCGATCTCGATGATCAGCGAATGCATGCCCTCGAGCGGAACGTAGCCGCGCGCCGGCACCGGCGAACTGAGATAGGCCGCGAACTGGCGCTGCAGCCCGTTCAGCGTCAGGTAGACGCGCAGCTCAGGCATGGCGCCCGCTCACCGGCCGGGCCATAGCCCCTGCGGTGCAAAATGCCACCGTCATTTGCCGCCGGCGAACGCCTTCTGCACGTCGGCGTGCGGGCGCGGGATGACGTGGACCGACTTGACCTCGCCGACCTGGGAGGCCGCTTCGGCGCCGGCCTCGGTCGCCGCCTTGACCGCGCCGACATCGCCGGTCACGCAGACCGCGACCAGCCCGCCGCCGACCTGCTCGCGGCCGGCGATGGTGACGTTCGCGGCCTTGACCATGGCATCGGCCGCCGCATAGGCGGCGACATAGCCGACCGTTTCGATCATTCCTACAGCCTGAGACATTCCATCCTCCGTTCCGATGGGTGGTTTTCGGGACAACTTGCTGTTTCAGCTGCCGTTTTCGTCAAGCGAACCGACGATCAGGGCATCCACGACGGCCTTGCCCTCGGGGAACCAGTTAGTGGCCGCGCGCCCGAAGGTGACGAGCACGCGCTCGCCGTCGCCGGAGCCGAGCGGGTCGAAGGCGATCACTCGCTCCTTGGCGCGGCCGTCCAGCTCGATTTCGAGCAGGGCGCCGGCCGGAAGCCGGTCGATACGCTTGGTCGCCCAGACGCGGCCGACCACGGTGCCGGTTTTCATGGGTCGCTCCTCTCGATGGTCAGGCCGAGGGCCCTGGCGCGGTCGCGGGCGAGCGGCGTGACGACGGCGCGCCGGCCGACGGTCAGCCTTGTGCCCAGCCGGGCCGCCTCGACGACCTTGCGCTCGGTAATCACGCCGTCGGCGATATCGAGCGACGGCGCAGCCCCGCGCGCGCCGTCCGGGGCGGCCCGTTTCGGGGCGCCCGATCGGCTGCCGGGCGGCACGGATTTGTTGTAGGCGTCCTTGAGCGCGATCTTGCCGCCGCGCACAATGTAGAAATCGAGCCCGGTGAAATCGTGGAATTTGCCGTCGGGCCCGGTGCCGGTGACGCGGTAGTGCTGGTAGACGCGGTCGCCGCTGACGAACACGACCTCGTTGACCGCGGTGAAATGCTTGAGGAAATCCCAGCGTTTCGTATAGGCGTCGCGGAAGGCGGCCTTGCCCTTCGCCGAGGTATAGGGCGCATCGGGGCCACCCGGCAGGCGCCACTCGAAATCGTCGGTCACGGTTTCCCACACCCGGTCGAAATCGCCGGTGTTGAAGGCCTCGAAGAAGCGGTCGAACACCGCCCGGCCTTCGGCCTCCGCCGGCCCGTCGGCGCCCGCTTCCAGCCGCGCGTCGAAGGCGATGCCGCCGCTCTTCAGACGCGGCCCGAGTTCGGGCGAAGCGGCAATGGCGCCCGCCAGTTGCGCCAGGCGGCCGGCATCGGCGCTGTCGCGGATGACGACGGGAATGCGAACAGGCACGCCCTGCCCGGCGTCCGAGGGCGGCGGCGCATCCACGCCTTTCGCCTCGGCGATCGCCTCCCGCACCAGCCTGCGGATCGCGTCCGTCTGCTCTGCCATCGCTATGCTGCTCCCGCACCCGGGGCCGCACCGAGCGCCGACCTGGCGGCGTCGGCGGCGGTGCGCACGTCGGACGCCGTGCCGGCCATATAGAGCCGCCCCGCGGCGCCCATGAACCGGCAATCGACCAGCTTCACGTCGGCCGCCTTCTCGGCTTCGTTGGCGGCCAGCAGGGCGTTGGCCGAGGGCGTCATTTCGAAGATGAACAGGGTGTCGCCGGGCAGGAGCATGCTGCCCTGCTTGTTCCGGTTGACCAGGAAGGAGTGATAGGGATCGATCCGGTCGACGATGCGCGACGCCAGAACCTCCGGCGGCATGGCGTCGGCCGCCGAAACGCCGGCCGCCTCGAGGATCGCCGCGCCGGCCGAGCGGACCGAAGCCGGATCGTTCGCGTGAAATTCCAGATAGCCGAACTGGCGCTCGACGACGAGGTTTCCGGGCCGGATCGCGTCGTGCTTGAGCGCGATGTCGGTCAGCCACTCGATGTCCATGCCCGGCGCGACCTCGACGATCATCGCCGCGTCGCGCTGCCGGGGCAGGAAACCGCGCATCGTCGAGCCGATGTAGCACATTGTCTGCGGCTGCAGCTGGTCGAGGAAGATGTAGGAGCGCAGGGTCGGCATCGGCTCAGTTCCGCGCGAGTTCCTCGGCGACGATGCGCCGGATTTCTTCCTTCAGTGCATGCACCGTCGCGTCGGTGCTGCGGGCCGGTCCGGCCCGTTCCGCATCCGCCCCGGTCGCCGGTACGTCGCCGACGGGGAAAGCGACACGCTTCCAGTCGATCAGGTCTTCGGGGCCGAGATTGTGATCGATCGAGCTCTTGCCGGCGAAGCCGGTGCCGATGGTGAAGGTGACCGGCAGGGCCGTGCCGCGGCCGACCGCGCCGTTGGTCGGATCGCCGTTGACCACGATGCGGTAATAGTCGAGCGCGGCGCCGAACAGCACGGCCTGTTCCGGATCGCCGGTGAAGATCGCAGCGGTGTGGCCGCTGCCAGCCGAGCGCAGCATGCAGCGCGCGATGGCGATGGCTCCCTCCACCCCGTCGACCGCCGCCGCGCCGAGCAGGACGGAGAGCTTCTCGCGCGCCATCGGCGGCACGGTCCCGGCATCTTGGGCGACCTCTTTCAGCAGGCCGACGATGGCGCGGGTGTCCGGCGGCAGCGACAGGCCGGCGATCTGCGCCACCCTGCCGGCCGGCTGGCCGATGATCGCCGGGTTGAGCCGGCCGCCGGGAAAGGCGGCCGCCTCCAGTGTCGCCAGTTCCTCATCCGAGCAGAAATAAGCGCCCTCCCGCTCGAGCAGGCCGCGCAGTTCGCGCGCTACCGGCCGGTCGGCCAGCACGACCGACGGCGCCGAACAGGGCGTGCCGTAGTCGTATTCCTTGCCGGTGACGATCTTCTCGGCGGCCGAAGCGAGATCGGCCGTCCGGTCGACATAGACCGGCGTGTTGCCCGGCCCGACGCCGAGCGCCGGATTGCCGGAACTGTAGGCCGCACGCACCATCGCCGCGCCGCCGGTCGCGATCACCAGGTCGGTCTCGTCGGATTGCATCAGCGCGTTTGTCGCCTTGAGCGTCGGTTCGGCGAGAATCTGGATGGCGTCGGCGGGCGCGCCGGCGAGCCGGGCCGTCTTTTCGAGGAACCGCGCCGCGTCGGCGGTGCAGGCGAGCGCCGCCGGGTGCGGACTGAACACGATGGCGTTGCGCGTCATCAGCGCCAGCATCGCCTTGAAATAGACGGTGCCGACCGGCGAAGTGGAATTGGACAGGCCGACGATGACGCCGGCCGGGCGGCCGATTTCGACGACGTTGCGCGCCCGGTCCTGCCGGATGCCGCCGATCGGGCGGTCGCAATACGCCTCGTAGATCCGGATGCTGCCGGTGAGGTTCTTGTCGATCTTGTCCTCGACCTTGCCGAAGCCGGTTTCCCGGACCGCCCATTCGGCATAGTGGCGCGCGCGCCCGGCCGCCGCCTTGGCCACGGTGCCGGCAATCGCCATCGCCTGGGCCGGCGGCATGCGCCGGAACTCTTCCGCCGCGGCGCGGGCGCGGCGCAGCAGGTCCCGGCTGCATTGCAGCGCTTCCAGGTCCTTGTCCATCGGTTACGGCCCGCCCCGTCGCACGCCGCAGGTCAGATGCCGGCCACGCGCGCACCGATGGCGTCGAGATCGACGCCGTCTAGCGCATTGAACACGGCGTGGACGGCGGCCCGCTCGGCGGCGGACGCGGCGGCCAGCCTGTCGCTGTCGATAATCGAGCGCGGCCCGGCGCCGTTGCCGGCCGATGCCGAGGGCGGCCGCAGATGCGCCGGAACCGTCGACATGTCGAGCCTCGGCTCGGCCGAGCCGGCGGTCATCCGCTGCATGCCGCGATAGTGGGGCGCGTAATCGAACACGGCATAGTGCTGGGTCGCGAAATTGTCCCAGATCACCAGGGAGTCGGTCTCCCAGCGGAAGCGCACAAGGAACTCCGGCTTCTTGACCCACTCGAAGAGCATCGCCAGCAGCGCGTCGCTGATGTCGAGATGGATGCCGAAGAATTTCTTGGTCCAGATCGAATTGACGAACAGCGTCAGCCGCCCGGTGACCGGATGGTTGATGACCGCGGGATGGGTCACGATCGGGTTCTGCTCGATCAGCCGGAATTCGTGCTCGTTGGCCATCGAATTCATCATCGACTGGCCGCCGATCCGGCCCTCTTGAACCCGGCGGTAGAAGTCGATCCGGCGCTGGTGGTGCGGCAGGTCGTGATCCGCCTTGAGGCCGAGCAGCATCGTCTTGACCTGGTCAGGCAGCGCATCGAACGCCGCGGCGGTCGACGACCAGACAGTGTCGCCGCCGGCCGGCGGCAGCTTCACTGCGCGCAACAGGTTGACGCTGCTCGGCCGGGCGCGGAACGTCACGTCGGTGTGCCAGCGGTCGGTTTCCGGCTGGTCGTAGCCCTCGTGGGCGATGGTCTGGATCTGGGGATAGCCCTCGATGTGCGGGAAGAACTCGTGCTCTTCCAGTTCGCCGAACTGCTTGCCCAGCCGGATATAGGGCTCCGGCTGGACCGGCTGGTTGCGGAAGAACAGGACGTGGTATTGCCATAGCGCCGCCTTGATCTCTTCGTAGACGGCGTCGCTCCGCACCGCATTGAGATCGACGTTCGAAACCATGGCGCCGATATTCGGCGTCATCGGCTCGACCGAAATGTGGGCATAGCTCATGGCGGCGCCCTCCCGACGGCGCTTGGGTCCGGCGATTCTTCGGTCGAGTGTCGTTCGTCCCGATCGCCTTCTCAAGTGGCTGCCGGGCCAAATCGGCGACGCGGAAATTGCCGCGAGAGTCGCACATTTCGGCGACTGGGGCGCAGGGTTGCGAAACCGGGCCGGGGGCGATCGGGCCACCGCGGCGCCGGCGCGTTTCCGTTCCGGGCCGGTTCCGGCATATCGAAAAGGTCGAAAGTGTAACGGACGTATAACGGAATTGTGCAAGCCGCAAACGGCGCGCTATGGTGGGCCAACCGTAAAGCCACCGCGATTGCCCACATCCCGACTCAGGAGTTCCCCCGGATGCTGAGATTCTCGGAAGAGATCATGCTGCTCTTGCTGGACGACAAGGGCGGAAGGTTCATCGACGTTCCCACGCTATCGCTCGAATATGCGCTCGCCGGAGCGGTGCTCATGGACCTGGCGATGGAGGGGCGGATCGATACCGATCCGGAGCAACTCTTCGTGATCGACCCGAGCCCGCTCGGCGACGACCTGCTCGATCCGACTCTCGCCCGAATTGTCGAGTCGGGGGAGACGTTCGACACGGCCTACTGGATCAAGCAGACCGTGGCCGATGCCGAGAACATCCGCGAGGGGTCCCTCGCCCGGCTCGTCGAACGCGGCATCCTGCACCGCGAAGAGGACCGGTTCATGTGGGTGCTGCGGACGCGGCGCTACCCGATCGACGACTACAAGACGGTGCAGGAGGTAAAACTCCGCATCATGGGCGTGATCCTGAGCGATGAGATTCCGGACGCGCGCGACATCATCATCATCTCGCTGGCGGACGTCTGCCGCATCTTCGAGGGCCTGATGTCGGGCCGCGAATTGAAGTCGGCGGCGCCGCGTATCGAACAGGTCCGCCGGATGGACCTGATCGGGCGCGAGGTCGCGAAGGCGGTGACGGAGATCGAGACGTCGCTCGCCATGGCCTTCGTCCCGATGCACTGAGGCCCGGCGTTCCGGCACCGGCCTGCCGGACGCGGCCGACCCCGGCCGCCGCCATGCGGGCGCCGGCTCCGGCGCACAGTTGCTATCGCCGGTATCCGGCGACCTTCGCGGCCTCCCGATAGCCCTGATTCCGGACGTCTGCTGACGCGCCGCAAGCCCTGCCGGGGCAGCACCGGCTGAGAGACCCTGCCCAGGGTCCGTCGCTTTACGCGCAATAAAGAGTTTTTTGCGCAATTTTTATTGCGCATAGAGTTGTTATTTGCGCATAAAGGTTTATATTGCGCGATAACTGGTGTATTGCGCGAAAATCCACGAAATCCGGCAAAGGCGCTGTCCGGTGAAGCGAAATCGGGAATCAGACCTGCGGGCAATCGAAGACGTCGTACGGCGAGAGCCGGAAGGTTTGACCGCGCGGGAGATCGCCCGGGCACTGTACGATGCGCCGCCGCACCGGACCTTGCAGCACCGCCTGAAGGCTCTTGTCGACGCCGATCGCCTGACGAGAGAGGGTTCGGGCCGCGGTGCACGATATCGAATGCCGAAAGTCGTCTCGCTGTCGGTTCGGGCAACTGCCGGAGTGCCCACTGTCAGCGCAAGGCTCAGCGTGTTGCCGCCGCTTTCCCGGTTCGGCGCAGAAATCCGGGACTATGTCCGTCAGCCGCCCGAAGCGCGGACACCCGTCGGCTATGACCGGTCTTTCCTCGACTCCTACCGGCCGAACCGGTCCTTCTATCTCTCCGAAGAGGAGCGCACGCAACTCGCCGAAACCGGCAGGTCCGGAGTCGTCGAACAGGCCGCCGGCACCTACGCCAAGCGGGTATTGAGCCGGCTGCTGATCGATCTTTCGTGGAATTCGAGCCGGCTGGAAGGCAACACCTACTCGCTCCTCGATACGGTACGCCTGATCGAAGCCGGCCAGGAAGCGGATGGCAGGGACGCTCGCGAAGCCCTGATGATCCTCAACCACAAGGCCGCCATCGAATTTCTCGTCGATGCGGCGGACGATATCGGCTTCGACCGCTATACGATTCTCAATCTCCATGCGGCCCTGGCGGACGATCTGCTGCCGGATCCTGACGCTCCCGGCCGCCTTCGATACACCGCCGTCGGCATTGGCGGTTCGGTTTTCCACCCGCTGGAATTGCCGCAGTCGATCGAAGAGTGCTTCGATCGGCTTCTCGCCACCGCAGCGGAAATTGAAGACCCGTTCGAACAGGCCTTCTTCGCAATGGTGCACTTCCCGTATCTGCAACCCTTCGACGACGTCAACAAGCGGGTGTCGCGGCTTGCCGCCAACATTCCGCTCATCAAGGCGAACCTGTCGCCGCTGTCGTTCGACGATGTTTCGAGGGACCTGTACATTCAAGCGATACTCGGCGTGTACGAACTGCAGCGCACCGAACTGCTGCGCGACCTGTTTCTCTGGGCCTACGGGCGTTCCGCCACCCGATATGCTGCGGTGCGCCAGTCCATCGGCGAGCCGGACCCCTTCCGGATGCGCCACCGGACGGCGCTGCGCGACCTTGTCGGAGCCGTCCTCCGCGCCTGCATGGACAAGAAGCAGGCCGCTGCCGAAGTCGAGGCCTGGGCCGTCCGGCACATCGAAGACGCCGAACGCGGACGGTTTCGCGAAATCGCCGAACGGGAACTTCTCAGCCTGCACGACGGCAATTTCGCGCGCTATCGCATTACGCCGTCGGAATTTGCCGCCTGGCAGGAGGCGTGGCGCGGTTAGTCCGGTCGTCTCGCCGCAATCATTGTCTGCCCGGCGCCGATTGGCTGGAACGGACGCTGCGAATCGCCTGCAACACAGCCTCCGGCTTCAGCGGCGCGCGGCACAGCGGCGCGCTATGGCCGTTGCCGGCGGGGTCGATCGCCCGGGAAACGGCGTTCATTATGGCCGGCGCAACCGGGATGACGCCGCCTTCGCCGACGCCGCGCACGCCGAGCGGATTGGTCGTCGGAACCGTGTGGAGATGCTCCAGCCGCACGGGCGGCACGTCCGCGGCCGCGATGACCGGATAATCGGCCAGGGTCCCGGTCAGCAACTGGCCGTCCCCATCGTAGACCAGCTCCGAAAGCATCGCGCCGCCGATACCCTCGACCGCGCCGCCGACGATCTGGCCGTCGACGATGGCCCGGTCGAGAAGGCGGCCGGCATCGTGGACGATGAAATAATCCAGGATCCGGCAGCGGCCGGTCTGCATGTCGACGGCAACCTTCGCTGCGTGGACCGCGAGCGCGAAGGTCAGCGTCCCTTCCGTATCGAAGATGAACTGCGAGGACAGCGCCGGATCGCCCTCGTAAAGCGGACCGCCGGGAGCCGCCGCCCGCGCGATGTCTCCTAGGCGCAGTCCGGTCCGTTCGCCGCCGGACCGGACGATCTCGCCCGCTTCCAGGGACAGGCTGTCGGGATTTTCCTGCAACAGCACGCCGGCATGGCCCAGCACCTTCTTGCGCAGGCGCTGCGCCGCGCCGGCGACCGCGTTGGCGCCGACGACCGCGCCGCGGCTGGCGAAGGCGCCCCGGCCGAACGGCAGGAGCCCGGTATCGCCCATGCGGACGGTCACGCGGTCCGCGTCGATGCCCAGGATCTCCGCGCACACCCCGGCGTAGGCCGTCGCCTGGCCCTGGCCCTGGCTCGACATGCCGGAAAGGACGGTGACGTTGCCGGCGCCGTCGATGCGGACCTGCGCCGATTCGAAGCCGACGAAGCCGGTGCTCTCGATGCCGCAGGCGAGGCCCCAAGCGGCGCGCTCGTGCGGCCCGGTGGCCTCCACCCCTTCGTCATAGCCGCTGCCGGCGGCGGCGCGGTGGAGCAACGCCGGAAAATCGCCGCTTTCGAAGCGGCATTTGGCGCCGCCATACGGGATATGCGGCGCGTAGGGCATGTCGGCCGGCGCCACCAGGTTGCGCGCTCTGATTTCGACGGCGGAAAGCCCGAGATCCTGGGCGACCATGTCGAGCATGGCTTCGAGGGGGAAGGTCGCTTCGGGCTGTCCGGCGCCGCGATAGGTCGCCAGCGGCGTCTTGTTGGTGCCGACGCAGACGACATCCAGCGAAATGTCGGGAATCCTGTACGGGCCGGCGCAGTGGCCGGATGCGACCATGGCCGTGATGATGCCGCTGGTGAAGGCGTAGGCGCCGATGTCGACCGTAAGCCGGCCCGTCATCGCCAGGATGCGCCCGTCGCGGTCGTAGCCGATTTCGAGGTCGGTCTCGGTTGCGCGCGAATGGGTCGTCGCCTGGAAATGCTCGAAGCGGTCCTCGATCCATTTCACCGGCCGGCCGAGCACCCGGCTGGCGTGGCTGACGACGACCTCTTCGACATAGGGCCGGGACTTGGAGCCGAAACCGCCGCCGACATCCTCGGCGATCACGCGCACGCCGTCTTCCGGCAGGTCCAGGATCGCGGCGAGGTTCTCGCGCACGGCGTAGTGCGTCTGGGTCGAGATATGCAGGGTCAGCGCGGCCCTGCCGGGGTCGAAGTCGGCGACGCAGCCCCGCGTCTCGAGCGGTACGGGAGCCTGCCGCGCGAAGGCGAACCGCCGCGAAATCCGGCCGGCGCTCCGGGCCAGCGCCGCCCCGGCGTCGCCGGTCTCGTGCATGAACGCCGCTGCGATATTGCCCGGCCAGGCGGCGTGCAGCGCCGGCGCGCCATCGGCCAGCGCGGCCGAAACGGAGGCGACGACGGGCAGCGGCCGGTAATCGACCGCAACCAGCGCCGCCAGGTCCTCGGCTTCGTAACGGCTGCCGGCCACGACAAGAGCGACCGGCTCGCCGACGAAGCGGACGCGGCCGCGCGCCAGGAAGGGCATCATGGCGGGCCGCAGGTCCGGATGGCCGTAGCGCGTTACCAGCGTCTGTTCGATGAAGGGCAGATCGTCGGCCGTCAGCACCAGCAGCGCCCCGGCGGCGCGCGCTTCTCCTGTCTCGATGCCGGCGATTACGGCATGGGCGACCGGGCTGCGCACGAAGACGGCGTGCGCCATGCGGTCGAGCGCCCGGTCGTCGACGAACCGGGCCCGGCCCGTCAGCAGGCGGGCGTCCTCGACGCGGCCGCGGCCCTCCCCGGCGCTGTCACCAGCCATTTCTGCCGGACCCCATCCTGACATGCGGGCAGCGCAGTTCCATCGACGGGCGTCCTTTTTCGGAGATAAGCGGTTACGGTTTTCGGCGCGCAATCTCCGACATCGCGACAATGCCGGCAAGCGAACCGGCCAAGGGTCGCTTCGACGGGGTCGGTTCGACGCAGCTTGACAGCCGCGCGCCGAAACCGCCTAGGATACACCTCCGTCCGCAGGCCGCATCGACGGAACCGAACCGGACAAGTCGAGGACCGAATGAGCGAGAGTGCTGCGCATCTGGATTTGACAGTGCAGACAAGAAGCTGCGACGAACCGCTCGCCGCCGCCGTAAGCGAACTGGTCATCGCCGGCTGGACCGGCCGCAACCGCGAGGCGATGGAGGCCCATATCGCGGAACTGGAAGCTATCGGCATCGCCCGGCCGAAAACGGTGCCGATGTTCTACCGGGTCTCCGCCAGCCTGCTCACGACCGCAGCGGAAATCCAGGTCTCGGGGCCCCATTCCAGCGGCGAGGCGGAAACCGTCATCCTGAACCTGGGCGGGCGCCACCATGTCGCCGTCGGCTCCGACCATACCGACCGGCAGGCGGAGACCGTCGGCGTGTCCCTGTCCAAGCAGATGTGCGCCAAGCCGATCGGCGCGGCGGTCTGGCCCTACGAGGACGTTGCCGGCCATTGGGACGATCTGGTTCTGCGCTCCTGGATCGAGGAAGACGGCGGGCGCAGCCTGTATCAGGAAGGCACCGCCGCCGCGATGCGTCCGCCCGCCGAATTGCAGGAACTCTATGGCGGCCTGCCGGCGGGCGCGGCGATGTTCGGCGGCACGCTCGCGGTGCATGGCGAGATCCGCACTTCCGCCGCTTTCGAGATGGAACTGGAAGATCCGGTGCTGGGCCGCCGCCTGCGCCACCGCTACACGATCGTGCCGCTGCCCGTCGAAGGCTAGACGGGATCGGGGAGGGAAGGATGCCGTTCAACAAGCCCCATATGGAATTCTTCGCGCTCGACATGGACAGCGGCTGGGAGCGGCCGCCGGGCTATACCGACGACGGCGTGCAGCAGAAAATCCTCGCCAGCGACATCGACGAGGACAGCAAGACCGGCAGCCGGACCCGGTTCCTGCGCTTCGATCCGGGCGCCTTCAGCACCGTGCCCTTCGTCCACGATCACTGGGAAGAGGTGTATCTGGTCCATGGCGATCTGACGGTCGGCAACGACGAAAAGGGCGAAGGCGGCGAGAATTTCCTCGCGCCGACCTATGCATGCCGGCCGCCCGGGGTCTATCACGGCCCGTTCAAGAGCGAGGGCGGCTGCCTGCTCTACGAAATCCACTATTACGACGAGACCAGCCCCTTTGACGGCAATCTGCAACTGTAGGAATTTCCGAATTGGGGGTTCAGCGGCAGAGGGGGTGGACGCTATAAATTCTACTATGCTACATAATTAAGTAACTTAACAAATTGCCAATCTGCATGGATTTTGCCAACCGATACGCGCCGCCGCTGAGTGTGAGCCGGCCCGAACTGCTGGACGACAGCCCGAACGGGCTGGCCGACGACCGGTTTCGCGAGGCGATCTATACGCTGTTCATGACTGCGAACGGGTTCCAATCGGTGCGCGAGGCCTTCGGGAGGGAGATCGGCGCAAGCGGCCCGCAATATTTCATTCTGATGGCGATCGCCCGCGGGCACGCTCGCGGCGGCATCGGCATCCGGAGTATTGCCGATCATCTGGGCGTCGCCGCCTCCCACGTCACCGTCGAGGTGGGCAAGCTGATCGCCAAGGGCCTGATCGCGAAGCGCCCGAATCCCCAAGACCGGCGGCGTGTACTGATCACGTTGACGCCTGCGGGCAAGGCGGCGCTCGACCGGCTGGCGCCGTTGCGCCAGCGCATCAACGATATTCTGTTCGACGGGTTCTCGCGCGAGGAATTCGGCCAGCTGCATGGCTTCCTGCACCGCTTTGCCCGGACTACGGCGCGGGCGCAGCACGAGGTCGCGCTGCACGAGAATCTCCGCAACGCGGCCGAAGAGAAAGGAAAACATCCATGATCGCCGTTACCCCGAAATCCGTTGTCACGCAGAAGCTGTCCGCCAGGGCGGCCACCCATACGCGCACCGAGGTGAGCGTGCGCGACCTGAACGTCATCGTCGATGAACCAGCAGCGCGCGGCGGCACCAACCGTGGAGCGACCCCGACCGAGACGCTGATGGTGGCGCTAGCCGGCTGCATCAACGTGGTTTCGCACCGGATCGCCGGCGCGATCGGCCTTGGGATCGACGATCTGTCGGTTGATGTCGCCGCCCGGTTCGACCGGCGCGGGGTGATGATGGAAGAGGCGGTGCGGGTGCCGTTTCCTCAGGTCGATGTCGAGATTCGTCTCACGACCGGCGGCGGCGACGCGCTGGTCGAGCGGCTGAAGACCGATCTCGGGAAATTCTGTCCGCTGTCGACGGCGCTTCGCCAATCGGGCACGCAACTCAACGAAACCTGGCACGTCACAAAGACGTAGGAGGCCGACATGCTGAAGACCGGCAGGGAGCATCTGGAGGGGCTGCGCGACGGCCGGACCGTCTATATCGGCGGCGAGAAGGTCGACGACGTCACGACTCATCCGGCCTTTGCCGCGGCGGCGCAGACCGTCGCCGACATGTACGATGCGAAGCGGGCGCCGGAAAATCTCGACACCTACTCCTTCGAGGAGAACGGCGAGCGCTATTCGACCTGGTATCTGCGCGCGAAATCGAAGGACGACCTGCGCAAGCGCCTGAAATGCCACAAGGGCATCGCCGACATGACCTGCGGCATGTTCGGCCGCTCGCCGGACCATGTCTCCGGCTTCGTCACCGGCATGTCGACCCTGCCGTCTGCCTTCGATACCGAGGACTGGAAGTTCGGCGCCAACCTGGTCGCCTATTACGAGCACTGCCGCAGGAACGACGTCTACGCGACCTACGCCGTTCTGCCGCCCCAGGCCGCGCGCAACCCGGAGTTCTACACGCGCCAGAACCTGCCGGTGCCGACCCTCTCGGTGATCGACGAGCGCGACGACGGCATCGTCATCAGCGGCATGAAGATGCTGGCGACCAGCGCGGTCTTCTGCGACGACATCTGGATCGGCAACCTGCTGCCGCTCGCGCCAACCCAGGTCAAGCAAGCGGTGACCTGCGCCGTGCCGGTGGGGGCGCCCGGGCTGACCCTGTGGTCGCGCCAGCCGCTCAATCTCAACACCTCGAACGAGTTCGACGGCCCGCTCGCCTGGCGCTTCGACGAGACCGACTCGATGGTGATGTGCGAGAACGTCTTCGTGCCGTGGGAGAAGGTGTTCGTCATGGACGACGCCATCAAGGCGCGCAGCATCTACATCGAGACGCCGGCGCACTGCTACGGCAACCACCAGTCAAACGTGCGCTACTGGTCGAAGATGGAGCTGATCGTCGGCCTGTGCTCGAAGGTGGCCCAGGCGACCGGCGCGATCGAGGTGCCGGCGGTGCTGGAGGTGCTGGGCCGGATGGCGGCCTTGGAAGCCACCCTCTCCGGCATGATCCACGGCCAGATCGAGGCGGCCGAGCAATGGCCGGACGGCTACGTCACCTTCAACCGGCGCATGATGTATGCCGCGCTCAACTGGTGCACCGAGGGCTATTCGGCGATCATCGACCAGCTGCGCGAGCTCTCCGGCGGCGGCGTGTTCCAGATGCCGGCGAGCGCCACGGTGATGAACAACCCGGAAATCCGCGAACAGTTCGAAACCTTCTGGCAGACGCCGCAGCTGCCGGCGCTGGAGCGGATGAAGCTGTTCAAGCTGGTCTGGGACATGGTCGGCAGCGAATTCGCCGGACGCCAGCAGCAATACGAGAAATTCTACGCCGGCGCCTCCTTCATCATCCGCAACCACAACTACCGCGAAGCGCCCTGGGACGAATTCGGCGCCGTCGTTGACCGGCTAATGGCGAGCTACGATGTCCCGGAGGCGGCGGAAGCGGCGGAGTAGAGCGTTTCGGACTTGTCGATTTGGTTGGCCGCGGTCTCCCCATTCGTCATTTCGACCGGAGCGGCATAGCCGCGGAGTGGAGAAATCTTTCACCTGCGGTGCCCGGTCCGGGGCGCAGTACTTGAAAGATATCTCCACTCCTCCGTCCTCCGGACGGCTCCGGTCGATATGACGAATAGCACTATGGACGGATGAAAGCGCCCTACCCGCACCCCTCCCGATACGCCCCCGGCGTCGTCCCGACGAGGCGCTTGAACCAGTAGGTGAAGTGCGGCTGGGAGGAGAACCCACAGACCTCGGCGATATCGGCGAGCGGCAGCCTGCCCTCAGCCAGCAGCGCCCTGGCCCGGCCGATCCGGCGGTCGATGACGTAGCGCCGCGGCGCAGAGCCGGTCGCGGCCTTGAAAGCGCGGGCGAAATGGAAGGGACTGAGACAGGCCACGCCCGCAAGCGCCTCTATCGTCAGGTCTTCGCGGAGATGGGTCTCGACAAAGTCGACGACGCGCCGGAGGCGCCGCGCATCGAGCGCGCCGCGGACGCTGGGCAGCGTAACCGCGGACGGCTCCAGGTTCGAATGATGCCGCAGGATCTGAACGCCGAGCGCGGCGGCCAGGGTCTCGGCCAGCATCTTTCCGCCCGGCGCCGGATCGACCATCTCCGTCTGAACCGCCCGCGCGATATGCTCGATCAGGGGATCGCGAAAGCCGCCGTCATAATGCAACCCGACATTGTCCGGGTTGAGATCGAGTTCCCGAAGCGCCGTTGCGGACAGCGGCGATGCCGGCAGGTACATGTGGACGGTTTCGGGAATGTCGCCGTAAATGTGGATCATGTCCTCGCGAATCCCGGCCGGGCACAGCCAGACCGTGCCGGGCACCGCATCGTGATGCTGCAGCCGGCCGTCGCCGCGCCGCCGGACATGGACGGCGCCTTCAAGCATGACGACGATTTCGGTCTCGCGCGGCCGGACCTCGCCCAGGTCGCCTTCCGAATGGCTCCAGCGTTCGGCGAGCAGCCCGTCCCATCCCCGGTCCCTGCTGGTCCCCAGCAGCCGTCCAGTGGTGTATTTCGCCCGGCCATGTCCGGCCAACCTAGCCACGCCGCCCCCTTCTCGCAGCGGTTCGATGCGATGACGCCCAGGGTCGGGGCAAAGCTTGGCACCGCCCCGAAAAGCCGGTCAAGAAAATTGCCGATTTGCAGCGGAAAATGAGCAAGGCGATGTAACGGAACAGCAAAGCGCCGTATTGCCGGCAGGCGCCGCGGCGCGATAGCGTCAGGCGTTTTTATTGTTGCGAAACAGTCGTTTCGCGCCCGCGTTATGGAGAAGTCCGATGGCCGAAAAGACGGTGTTCAGCGCCTGCCCGCACGATTGCCCCGACACCTGCGCGATGCTGACCACGGTCAGCGACGGCAAGGTGGTGAACGTCCGCGGCAACCCGGACCACCCGTTCACCCAGGGCGGCCTGTGCGTCAAGGTCAACGACTATGAGAACCGGGTCTACAGCGAGAACCGGGTGCTGACCCCGCTGCGCCGCACCGGCGCCAAGGGCGACGGGGAATTCGAGCGGATCGGCTGGGACGAGGCCCTGGACGAAATCTCCGGCCGCTGGAAGGAGATCGTCGCCGGCGACGGCCCGGCCGCCATCCTGCCCTACAGCTATCTCGGCACCGAGGGCATCCTGAACGGGCTGAACGCCGGCGACGCCTTTTTCAACAAGCTGGGCGCAACGGTATCCGAGCGCACCTTCTGCGATTCCGCCGCCATCACCGCTTTCTTCATGACCTGCGGCCCGACCGCCGCGGTCGACCCGGAAAGCTTCGTCCACTCCCGCTACATCGTCCTGTGGGCGATCAACACGATCAGCAACAACCTGCACCACTGGCCGTTCATCGCCGAGGCGCAGCGCCGGGGCGCCAAGGTCGTCGTCGTCGACCCGGTCGCCACCCGCACGGCGAAACAGGCCGACTGGCACCTGCCGATCAAGCCCGGCACGGACGCCGCCCTGGCGCTCGGCATGATCAACGTCATCATCGCCGAGGACCTGGTCGACCACGACTATGTCGCGAAATACACCGTCGGCTACGAGGAGCTGAAAACCCGCGCGGCCGGCTTCCCGCCGGACCGGGTGGCCGCCATCACCGGTATCGCCGAAGACGACATCCGGACGCTCGCCCGCGAGTTCGCAACCGTGCAGCCGTCGGTCATCCGCATGGGCGTCGCGATCGAGCGCAACGCTTCCGGCGGCAACGCCGTGCGCGCCCTGTCGTGCCTGCCCGGGCTGGTCGGCTCGTGGCGCCATTGCGGCGGCGGCATCCTGCACATGCCGATCTGGGCCTTCCCGATGAAGTGGGACGATATCAGCCGGCCCGATCTCATTCCCGAAGGCACGCCGGTGCTCAACCAGTGGCGGCTCGGGCCGGCGCTGACCGGCGAGATGGACCGGAAGATCAGCTCGCTCTTCGTCTACAATTCCAACCCCGCCGTGGTCGCGCCGGAGCAGGACAAGGTCTTGCGCGGCCTGGCGCGCGAAGACCTGTTCACGGTAGTGAGCGAGCATTTCATCACCGATACCGCGCGCTACGCCGATATCGTCCTGCCGGCGACGACCCAGCTCGAACAGTTCGACGTCATGTTCTCCTGGGGCCATCTCTACCTGACGCTGAACGAGCCGGCGATCGCGCCGCGCGGCGAGGCGGTGCCGAACACCGAGCTGTTCCGCCGGCTCGCCCGCGCCATGGGCTTCGACGACCCCTACTGGCAGCGCAGCGACGAGGAGATGGCGGTCGACGCGCTGGACTGGAGCAATCCGGTGCTCGAGGGCATCGATCTCGACGGCCTGCGCAAGACCGGCTATGCCCGCCTCAAGGTCGGCACGCCCGACGATTTCGTGCCGCACCGGGAAGGCAATTTCCCGACGCCGTCCGGCAAGGTCGAGTTCAAATCCTCCATGGCCGCGGGCGGCAACATGGTGCTGCCCCTGTTCCGCCAGGGGTATCTGGCCCACCAGCCCGGCGAACCGCTCGATCCGCTGCCCGATTTCGTGCCCCAGAACGAGTCGCCCGATACCAACCCGGCGCTCGCGGCCGCCTATCCCCTCAACATGGTCTCGCCCAAGAGCCACGCCTTCCTGAACTCGTCCTACGGCAACCTGGGCACGCAATTGCATCACGCCGGCGAGCAGACGGTGGTCATCCACCCGGCCGACGCCGGTGCGCGGGGCATCGCGAGCGGCAACGAGGTCCGGGTGTTCAACGACAGGGGCGATTTCCACGCCGTCGCCGAGGTCAGCGAGGATGCCCGGCCCGGCGTCGTCGTCGCGCCCATGGGCTACTGGGTGAAGGGCAGCCGCAACGGCTACACGGTCAACGCAATCAACCCGCCGGCCTTCGCCGACTACGGCAACGCCCCGACCTTCTCCGACACCCTGGTCGAGGTCGCGGCGGCCTGAACCCGAATCCTCCTTCCTGACTCTGTGGTTCCCCGCGACCTGTAGGGGAGGGTTTGAAACCCTCCCCTACTCCATCGACAAGCGCTTCTTCGCCGGCGCGCCCTGCCGGCGCCTGCTTTACTCCTCGCCGGGGTAGACCGGCGGGACCAGCGTCTGGTCGGAGAAGGGCGGCCGGACATAGGCGCCGGCCTCGGCGCGCTCCGGCAGCTCGATCGGCTCCGGCGTCAGGTCCTCGTAGGGGATCATGCTCAATAGGTGGCTGATGCAGTTCAGCCGCGCGTGCTTCTTCACGTCGGCGTCGACGACGTACCACGGCGCCTGCTTGATATCGGTATGGGCGAAATTCTCGTCCTTCGCCCTGGAGTATTCGACCCAGCGGCGCCGCGACTCCAGGTCCATCGGGCTCAGCTTCCAGCGCTTGTGACCCTGTTCGAGCCGGCTCTGGAACCGCTTTTCCTGTTCTTCGTCGGAGACGGAGAACCAGTATTTGATCAGGATGATGCCGGATCGCACGAGCATGCGCTCGAATTCCGGGCAGGAGCGCAGGAACTCCCGGTGCTCCTCTTCGGTGCAGAAGCCCATCACCCGCTCGACGCCGGCCCGGTTGTACCAGCTCCGGTCGAAGAGAACCATTTCGCCGGCGGCGGGCAGGTGGGGCACGTAGCGCTGGAAATACCACTGGGTCTGCTCGCGCTCGGTCGGCGCCGGCAGGGCGACGACCCGGCAGATGCGCGGACTCAGATGCTGGGTGATGCGCTTGATGACGCCGCCCTTGCCGGCCGCGTCCCGCCCCTCGAAGACGACCACCACCTTGAGGCCCTTGTGCTTGATCCATTCCAGCATCTTCACGAGTTCGAGCTGGAGCCGGAACAGCTCCTCCTCGTAGCGTTTGTTCTTGATCTTCCGCGGGCGATCCTGCGCTTCGGCGTTACCGTTCGTGGTCATTGAATTTGCTCCTGCCCCGGCAAGCGTCCGGTGTCCCCTGGCGGTCGCCGATTGCGGTTTGCTCCCCGGCCGTCTTCTTCGACCTGTCCATGTTTTCCTCCCGGAACGCGGCTGGACAGACTGGTTCGACCTCCGCGACTCATGCAGCAAACCGGAAGGCGTTGCTACACCTTTCTGCGGCGTGGCTCGCGGCCCGACCCGGGTTCCTCCTCCGCTTCGGAGGATCGATCTGCGAAAGGCGAACAAACCCGTACGATCGGCTCCCGCCACCCTCGCCGTCATTCCGACCGGAGCGCCCCGGATTTAATCCGGGGCGCGTAGCGGAGGAATCTCAGCGCAGGACAATGGGTTTCTGGTGGGTGAGGCCGAGTCGAGATTCCTCCACTACGCCCCGGCCCTGCGGGCCGGGGCTCCGGTCGGAATGACGGCGAGGGGTTTCGCGGGGAAATCCTCTGAAGCGGGGAAGAATCGGGTCCGGCCTGCCGCCGGCGCGCCGGGCGGCTATCCGGCTTCTCCGAACTCGCGGCTTTCGGGCAGGATATCGGCGACGTCGGGCCGGGAGCGGTAGATCCGCTTCTGCGGCGCCGCGAAGATGTCGAAATCCTTCAGGCAGCGGGTGTTGACCGCCCAGCCGTCGAACGGGACGGACCCGGTGTCGACTTCGCCTTGCGTCGGCATGCTGGTCCGGCGGAACGGCAGGATCCCGCAGACCGGGCAGAAATAGTCCCGTCCGGTGTAGGACCCCCATTGATACAGGGTCAGTTCGGAGAGCGGCGTGTGGATCTTGACCGCCTCCGCCGGCATCCGGTGGATGAGCGCGCCGCGCACCCGGCAGATCGAGCAGTCGCAGACCCGGACATGGTCGATGTCGGCGGTGACCTCGAAGCGGACCTTTCCGCAATGGCAGGCGCCGTCATAGGTTCGTTTCATTTCAATATCCCCCGGATAGTCAGTCGGTCGGCCGGTCGGGCGCCCGGTCGGACGCTTCGTGCGCCGGCTTTCGTTTCCGGCTCAGCCACCAGGCGGTGAGGACGGCGAGCGCCAGCAGGGCGATCGCCACCGGATGGTCGAGCATGACGGAGAAATCCCCGTCGATCAGGGTCAGGGACTGGTTGAGCGACAGTTCGAACCGGTTGCCGAGAAAGAAGGCGATGATGAAGATCACGACCGAAAATCCGAACGACGTCATCGCGTAGCCGATCGCGGCGAAGACCAGCATGACGGCGACCCCGAACAGGGTGCCGGTCGAAAGATAGACGCCGACGATGCACAGCAGGATGGCGGACGAGAAGATCGCCGATTCCGGCGCCCGGATCACGAAGGCCCACAGGCGCAGGCCGACCAGGCCGATCCAGAAATTGCAGAAATTGGCCATGATCATGGCGCCGAACAGGCCGTAGATCAGCCGCGCCTGCTGTTCGAACAGCAGCGGGCCCGGCTGGATGCCGTGGATGATCAGGGCGCCGATGATGAGCGCGGCCGAGACGCTGCCGGGGATGCCGAGCGTCAGCATCGGGATCATGTTGGCGCCCATAACGGCGGAATTGGCCGATTCGGTCGCCGCAATGCCGTGGATGTTGCCCTTGCCGAAGGTCTCCGGCTCCCGGCTGGTCTGCTTGGCCGAGGCATAGCTCATGAAGGACGCTGCCGTGGTGCCGATGCCGGGCGCCGCGCCGAGCAGCGTGCCGATCACTGCGCCGCGGGCGATGGTGAAGCGGCAGCCCCAGTATTCCGGCCAGCTCACCCGCCTGTCCTCGCGCGGCTGGTTCGGATCGAAGGCGATCGCGGCCGTGATCTTCTTTCGTCTGGCGGCGAGCCGGCGGAAGATTTCCGCGGCCGCCAGCATGCCGATGGCGACCGATGCGATCGGCAGGCCGTCGAACAGGTCCGGCACGCCGAAGATGAAACGCGGGCTCGAATGCTCCGGATCCAGTCCGATCGTGGCGCAGAGCAGGCCGAGCGCCGCCGCGACGATCCCTTTCGCCAGGGACTTGCCGATCAGCCCCGCGATCACGGCAAAGGCGAAGATGAGCAGGCAGACGATCTCGATCGGCCCCATCATCAGGGCGACCAGGGCCAGCGGCGGCGATACCGTGATCAGCACGATGTCGCTGAACGTGTCGCCGGTGACCGACGAATAGAGCGCCATTTTCGCCGCCTTCAGCGGCTTGCCTTTCCGGGCGAGCGGATAGCCGTCGAGCGCGGTCGCCGCAGCGTCGGGCGTTCCGGGCGTATTGATCAGGATCGCCGGAATCGCGCCGCCGACCAGGCCGCCCTTGTTGATCCCGACCAGGAAGGCGATGCCGGACAGCGGGCTGAGCGCGAAGGTAAACGGAATCGCGAGCGCGATGGTGATGACGGGGCCGATGCCGGGCACCGCGCCGACGAACTGGCCGACCGCGACGCCGAGGACGACGAACAGGATGTTGACGGGTGTGACGGCGTCGCCGAGGCCGGCCAGTATGGTCGCGATGTCAAACATCCGGCGGCGTCACGGCAGGGGCCGGTTGAGCCAGAGCTCGAGAATCGCCCAGATGCCGACCGGCAGGGCCGCGATCCACAGGACGAACCAGCGCCGCTCGCCCATCGCCAGCATGATCGCCAGCACGAGACCGGGCGCGACATACAGGAAGCCGATTTCGGACATCAGGAGGACGCCGCCCCCGACGATCGCCAGGAACAGGCCGGCCCGCAGGGCTTCCGGGCCGTCGAAGGGCGTGTCGCCGGTCGGAAACAGGGCGTGGAAGGCACCGGCCGCCATCAGGACCCAGGCAATCGCCGTGGGGACGGTGGCCGGCTGCACCCCGCTGTCTTCGATCGCTTCAACCTGGTCCGGGATAACGACCAGCAGCAGGCAGAGGCCGGCGAGGGCGCAGGCGACTCCCGTCAGGCGGTTGAGCGACGGCATGAGCGCCGGCCGGGCCGGCTGCCGGCCGGGACACCCATCGGCCGGGCTACTTGGTCGACTCCAGCAGAATCTTGATGGTCTTGCGGGTGCCGTACATCATTTTTTCGGTGTCGGCGGGGCCGAGGTCCGTCGGCGCGGTCTTCATCGTGTTCGCCAGGAACTTGGTCATCTTCTCCGAATTGACCGCCGCCTTGACCGCGTTGGACAGCGCCGTGCGCGCTTCGGGCTTCAGGCCCTTCGGCGCGGAGATATAGAAGAACGGATCGACATAGTAGTTCATCCCCTGCTCGATCAGCGTCCGCATGTCCGGCGCATAGCCGTGGCGCCGCTGGTTGACCGAGGCGATCACGGTGATCTTGCCGGCCTTGTAGTAGGGGATGTGCGCGCCGCCGCCGAACGCCAGGTCGACATGGCCGCCCAGCAGGGATTGCATCTGTTCGGCGCCGCTCTTGTGCGGCACCATTTTCGCCTTGATGCCGGCGGACCGCGCGATGGCGTTCATGATCATCGCCTGCGGCTTGGTATCGTGGGCGACGGTCAGCGGCTTGCCGGATTTCTTGGCGTACGCGATCAAGCCCTTCATGTCGCTGTAGGGCGCGTCCTTGAGCGCGATGATCGCCAACTGGGCCCAGACCACCGTGCCGAGATAGTCGAAATCCTTGATCCGGAAGGGGATTTTGGCCGGACGGACGATGAGCTGCATGACGATCGGCATGTTCACGGCGATGCCGATATTCAGGCCGTCGGGCTTGGCGCGGGACAGGCCGGAGAGCATGGCGACGCCGCCGCCGCCCGGCCGGTTCTTGACCACGATGTTCCAGCCGGTGTCCTTCTTCATCCGGTCGGCGAGAAGGCGGGCAAGCGTATCCGTAATGCCGCCGGCGCCGAAGGCGACCGAAAGCGTGATCGGGCCTGACGGTTTCCAGCCGGCGGCCTGCGCCGGGGCCGCGGCAAGCGCGGCGAGCACGGCGGCCGAAGCCGCAATTCTGGTCAACTTACGCATTGAATTCCCTCCATGATTCAGCCGGCGTTGTCCGGCCGGTGCAAGGGGCGGGCCCGGCACTTCGTCTGCCGGTTTGCCGGCCGGTCCTTCTCCAGCCGGCGCCCGCGCCCGCTGCGTCATATCCCATCGCGTTTTCGCCTTCAATGAATCGTGGATATATCGGAGACAGCTGGTGCCAATGCGCCGCCCGCGCGGCTATCCGGCTTCCTCCCGCGCCATCCGCTCGACGATGCGGCGGGCCTGGATGCCGGCGCGGTCGGCGGCGAGGTCGAGGCGCGGGGCGGCCGGGTCGAGATCCAGATTCTCCTGCTGGCCGGCGATCACCGCGAGATCTTCCTCGAACGCCTTGCGGACCAGGGCGAAATCGAGCTCGCTGAGGCTCGGGTCGCCGCCGGCGAAATCCTGTGCCTGGGCCCAGAAATAGTGCGCGCTCGTCCCGGTCTCGGGCGTGACCGCGTTGAGGTTCCAGGTCGTGACGGCCTTGCTGCGGTCGCCCTCGCGCGCGCCGGAGCCGGCCTCGGCGGCGCCGATATCGATGCGCACGAAGGATGGCGGCGTATAGATCGTGTTCATCCAGCGGTCGACCCGCGCATCCGCTGCGAAACCGGCGAGCAGCCGGAAATAGGGCGGCACCGGCGTATCGAGCGCCCAGCGGTCGACCCGGATCGTGTCGTCCTCGATGCGGTACTCGACGGGAATGTCGTTGTCCGGGATCGCCGTGTCGGCCAGCGTCGTGCGGTGCAGCGCGGGCAGGTGGGACAGGTCCATCAGGTTCTCGATCGCCAGCATGGCGTTGCCGGCGACCGCGAGGGTCTCGCCGCGCCAGGTCCAGTCGGGATGGTCCATGACGCCGAAATCCGGGATTCGGCTCTCGTCGGCCAGCGCCGGATCGCCCGGCCAGATCCAGATCCAGTGGTATTTCTCGGCGACCGGATAGCTGCGCACCCGTGCGCCCGGCGGGATCTGCGCCTGGCTCGGGATGTGGACGCAGGCGCCGTCGGGCGCGAAGCGCAGGCCGTGATAGGCGCATTCGATGACGTCGCCGCGCACCCGGCCGCGGGAGAGCTGGGCATGGCGGTGGCAGCAGCGGTCCTCCAGGGCGACCGGCGAACCGTCCGACGCCCGGTAGAGCACCACGGGTTCGCCGAGCAGGATGCGGCGCATCGGGTGCAGCCGCCGGACCTCATGGTCCCAGGCGGCGACGTACCAGCAGTTCTTCGGAAACATCCCGCGCTTTTCCTCCGGCCGCCGCGCCCGCGCAGGCCGGGAAGACTTATCCGGGGCGCCCGGTCGCCCAGTCCCACTGCCGGATCTGCACGTTGGCGAACAGTTCCGCCTCGCCGTAGGGGCTCCCCGCCATAAACGCCTGCACCGCCTCGCGCGATGGCGCTTCGACCGTCAGCAGCGTGCCGACCATCGACGCGCCGTCCTCGGCGAGCAGCGGCCCGCCGTTATGAACGGTCACATCGGGATGACCCGGATGGTCGCGCAGATAGGCGATGAATCCGGGCTGGAGATCGCTCCGCTGCTGTGCCGCGCCCGGCTTGTCCGTGGCAAATACTGCGAAATACATGGCTTCCCTCCTTGAACCGGCTCTTCATTTACCGCGGCGGCCATCTGGCCGGGGCGGATTGACCCGCACGGTTACGATATCGGTGTCGTGATACTGCTGATGGCGGACCGAGGATGCAAGGTGGCGCAGCAACCGGAGCGAAACTTCCCGCTCGATCAAATCGGCAGCGCCGGCCTCGCCGAGCAGCGCGATCCGGTCCTGGAGGTTCGCCTCGCCCTTTGCTGCGACGAATTCGAGGACCGCGGCGCCGTCCTCCCGGCGCGCGACTAGGAGCAGACGCCGCGGTGCGTCGTCGTCGTCGGTTTCTTCCCGATTCAGCAGGGTCAGCACGGTCTCCTCGCTCGCCGCGTCGAGGCGGTCCGCCATGGCCGCATCCCAGCCGTTGCGCGCCGCGAACGCAGCGACGAACGCGCGGATCTCCTGCAGGGCCGAGAGATCGAACGCCAGCTCGATCCGGCTGCGCCGCGGTTTCGTCAGGTCGACGAACAGGGTCATTGCGGCGGCGGCCAGGCCGCCGGCGATCATGCCGTTCTGCAGAAACCCGCCGGCGAAGTCCGAAACGAGCTGCGGGAAGACCGCGCCGCTCTGGAAGCCCGCGCCGATCCAGAAGCCGACGCCGGCGATCAGGCCCTTGCAGTAGTCCAGCCCGTCCTGGACGATCATCTTCATGCCGATGACGAAGATCGACGCCATCGTGATGGTGATGAAGGCGGCGGCGACGGGGCCGGGGATCGCCAGGATCGCGGCCAGCGCCTTCGGCAGGACGGCCAGGGCGATCAGTACCGCGCCGAGCGCGACGCCGACGCGCCGGGAGCCGATCCCGGTGATCTCGACCATCGTCGCGCCCGTCGGACGGTAGCCGAGCGGCATCGTTCCCGCCAGGCCGGACAGGAGATTGCCGGCCGCGTCGCCGGCCACCGCACCCTGGACGGCGCGGAAATCCACCGCCCGGGATCCGCCCCAGCATACGCGCTGGGTCGCGACGGCGCCGCTGACGGTCTGGACCGTGAGGACCAGCCCGATGAACAGGAAGGCCGGCAGCAGCGCCCAGAATGCGGGGCCGAAGTCGAGGTCCGGGGCCGGCCATTCGACCGCCGGAATGCCGATCCACGCAGCCCGCCCGATCCGCGCGAAATCGTATAGATCGTATATCGCGGCGACGGCCGAGCCGGCGACGATGCCGATCGCCGGTGCCCACAGGCGCAGCCCACGCCCGGCCTTCAGCACGAGGCCGGCGATGACGATCAGGGTCGTCAGTGCGCTGAGCGGCGCGGCGAGCGGCGACGCGCCGTCCGGCACATTCTGCAGCTGTTCGAATATGACCGGCATGACGGTGACCGGCGTCAGCATCATGACCGTCCCGGTCACCGTCGGGGTCAGGACCCGCCGGAACAGCGAGAGCCGGACCGAGAAGGCGAACTGGAAGAGCGCCAGTGCGATCATCAGGGTGACGAGCAGCGCCGGCCCCCCGGCCGCAAGCGCGGCGGCGCTCACGGCGATCGCGGCGCCGGGCGTGCCGATGGCGATGGTATAGCCGGCGCCGAACCGGCCGGCCCGGAACGCCTGAAGCAGCGATGCCGCGCCGCAGGCCGCGACCGCGGCGAACACGGCCCAGAGCAGGGCGTTCTCGGGCTGGCCGGCGGCCCGGAACACGACGGTCGTGAACACCACCGTGCTGGGCAGCGCGAGCGCCGCGATCTGGAGCGCCAGCCCGGCGGCCAGCGGCGGCGGGATTTTCGCGTCGGGATGGCGGAGATCGGCCGATTCCCGGTCGGATGCCCCGGTTGCCATGCCGCTTTCCCTCTCGCCGGAACGGAGGGCGGCTCAAGCCGCCACCCGCCATCCCGTTTGCCCGTGCGTCGGGTGGCCTAATGTCGTGCCGTTCCCCGGGCGGCCACACAGCCCCGGGGCTGCGTTCAGTCCACCTTTGCCACAAGCCCCGCGGCCTCGATGCCGGCGACGGCGACCGCCTCGTCCTTGTCCGACGTGTCGCCGGACACGCCGACCGCGCCGAAGAGACGGCCGTCCGGCGTCTTGACCACGACGCCGCCGGGCACCGGCACGAGCTGGCCGCCGGAGGCGTCGATCAGCGCCTGCATGAACATCGGCCGCTCGTTGCCCATTTCGCCGAGCCGGCGCGAGCTCATGCCCATGCCGAGCGCGCCCGCCGCCTTGCCGCGGGCGACCCGCTCGCGCAGCAGGGTCGAGCCGTCCTCCTGCTCGTAGGCGACCAGCGCCCCGCGCTCGTCCAGCACCGCGACCGCCAGCGGCCGCAGCCCCATCTCGACCCGCGTCTCCAGCGCCGTCCGGATAATCGTGCGCGCCTGTTCGAGCGAAAGCGTCATGGGTCCCTCCCCGGTTTGTTGCGGGGAGTGTAGCGGAAGGGGGCGGACGGCTCTACCCGGCGACTCCGGCCGATGCGCCGCAACCGGAGACGCTGTCCGGTCTTCGCGGAAAAGGACGGACCGGAAACGGCTCGTTCGGCGCTTTCCCGGCAGGAGTGATGCAACGCCGGTGCGGAAAGGCCCCCGGTGTTTCGGCCGGGGGCCTTTCCGCGCGAATCAGACGAGGTCGAAGCGGTCCAGAGTCATCACCTTGTTCCAGGCCGCCACGAATTCGTCCACGAACCGCTGCCGGGAGTCCTCGCATCCGTAGACTTCCGCGATCGCCCGGAGTTGCGAGTTCGACCCGAAGACGAGATCGACCCGGGTGCCGGTCCACCGGAGCTCGCCGGTCGCGCGATCGCGCCCCTCGAACACGTCTTCGGATTCGGAAGCCGCCGTCCACGCCGTGCCGATGTCGAGCAGGTTCGCGAAGAAATCGTTGGTGAGCGTCCCCGGCAGTTCGGTGAACACGCCGTGCCGGGACTCTCCGACATTTGCGCCCAGGACGCGCAATCCGCCAACGAGCACCGTCATCTCGGGCGCCGTCAGACCCAGCAGCTGGGCCCGGTCAACCAGCAGCGCCTCCGCCGATGCGGCGTTCCTGCCGTTGAAGTAATTGCGAAACCCGTCCGCTACGGGTTCGAGAACGGCGAAGGACTCGGCATCCGTTTGCTCCTGCGAGGCATCCGCGCGGCCCGGCGCGAACGGAACCGTCACCTCGTGCCCGGCGTCGCGCGCCGCCTGCTCGACCGCTGCGCACCCGCCCAGGACGATCACGTCCGCAAGCGAGACCATCTTTCCGTTGGCCTGCGCGCCATTGAACTCCATTTGGATGCCCTCGAGGGTTTCCAGCACGGATGCCAGCCGGGCAGGCTGGTTGACCTCCCAGTCCTTCTGCGGCGCGAGGCGGATGCGCGCCCCGTTCGCCCCGCCGCGCAGGTCGGAGCCGCGGAAGGTCGATGCCGATGCCCAGGCGGTCGAAACCAGCTCGGAGACGGAGAGCCCCGAGGCGAGGATTCTCGCCTTGAGCGCAGCGATGTCCCGCTCGTCGATCACGTCATGGGTGACGGCGGGAACGGGGTCCTGCCAGATCAACTCTTCCTCCGGGACCTCCGGGCCGAGATAGCGCACGCGCGGACCCATATCGCGGTGGGTCAGCTTGAACCACGCCCGGGCGAACGCGTCGGCGAACGCATCCGGGTTTTCGTGGAAACGCCGCGATATCGGCTCGTAGTCCGGGTCCATCCGCATGGCCATGTCCGCCGTGGTCATCATCGGCGCATGCCGTTTCGACGGATCGTGGGCATCCGGCACCGTACCTGCGCCGGCACCGTCCTTAGGCGCCCACTGCCACGCGCCGGCGGGGCTCTTCATCGCTTCCCACTCGTAGCCGAACAGGGTGTCGAAGTAACTGTTGTCCCATGTCACCGGCGTGGCGGTCCACGCGCCCTCGATGCCGCTGGTGATCGCATCGCCGCCCTTGCCGCTGCCGAAGCTGCTCTTCCAGCCGAGTCCCTGCGCCTCGATAGGGGCGCCCTCGGGTTCGGGGCCGACATGGGCCGGGTCGCCGGCGCCGTGGGCCTTGCCGAAGGTGTGCCCGCCGGCGACAAGCGCGACCGTCTCCTCGTCGTTCATGGCCATCCGGCCGAAGGTCTCGCGGATGTCCCGGCCCGAGGCGACCGGGTCGGGATTGCCGTTCGGCCCTTCCGGATTGACATAGATCAGGCCCATCTGGACGGCGCCGAGGGGTGCCTCGAGTTCCCGGTCGCCGGTATAGCGCCTGTCGCCGAGCCACTTGTCCTCGGAGCCCCAGTAGATGTCCTCTTCGGGCTCCCACACGTCCTCGCGACCGCCGGCGAAACCGAATGTCTTGAACCCCATCGATTCCAGAGCGCAGTTGCCGGCCAGGATCAGGAGGTCGGCCCAGGAGATCTTCCGGCCGTACTTCCGCTTGACCGGCCAGAGCAGCATACGCGCCTTGTCGAGGTTGCCGTTGTCGGGCCAGCTGTTGAGCGGGGCGAAGCGCTGCGTGCCGGTGCGCCCGCCGCCGCGCCCATCGCCGGTCCGGTAGGTGCCGGCGCTGTGCCACGCCATCCGGATGAAGAGCGGCCCGTAGTGGCCGTAGTCGGCGGGCCACCAGTCCCGGGACTCGGTCATCAGGTCGAAGATGTCCTTCTTGACCGCGTCGAGGTCGAGGCTTTCGAACTCTTTCGCATAGTCGAAGTCCCCGCCCATCGGGTTGGACAGGAGGGAATGCTGGTGCAGAACGTCCAGCCTCAACCGGTTCGGCCACCAGTCCCGGTTCGAGATATGATGCCTGCCCGTCACCGGGCATCCGCCGTTACCGTCCATCGTCGTCTCCTGTGGTCGCGTGCTGTTACATTGGAACTGTTCTAATAAATATTACCCTGGAATCGTTCTAACAAGTTTTTTCTGCCGCACCCGGCCAATAAATCGGAGGCCGCACACCGCGGCGGGCCGGACCGGGCCGGCGGCGACTTGCGCGAATTACTGCTCGGTATCCTGCAAGGCTGCGAAACACACGGCGAGGAGGAACTGGCGAGCGGCAAGCTCCAGCCTTTCGTGGTCGGCCGCTACGGCAGTATCGGCGAAGGCAAGGCGCATCCGGGAGTCCTGACGGCGGCCCGGGCGGCTTTCCGGAAGATGCAAGCGCGGCTATACGCGAACTGAATCGCGGATATGATATTATTTCAACGGCTTGAAGAGCTTCTGGCGGAGAGGGTGGGATTCGAACCCACGGTACGCAAAGCGCACAACGGTTTTCGAGACCGCCCCGTTCGACCACTCCGGCACCTCTCCGCAACCGCCCGGCCCCGCTGTCGCCCGCGGCCGGGGCCCCGCCGGTCTGCGGCGGGCCTGGGCGCGGCCGGAACACGAACGAAGCACGGACGGCGGCGCGGAAGGTAGGTCGGCGGCGGCGCGGGTGCAAGCCCGTGTGCCCCGGCCCGTGTCCCCGGCCGGGCGGCCGCGCCGGGATCGACGCCGGATTGGCGCCGGGGCTAATTTTGGGCTTGACTCCGGGGCCATAGAACATTACATGAATATAAGTCGATACGGCGTCGGCTCCGCCGGGCCTCCGCCGAACGAAAAAACCCTCTGGGAAGACCGGTCTGTCTAATTCCGGAGAAACGCCCGAAATGTCGGAAAACTGCGAAAACCGGCATCGGAGAGCGAATATGAACGACCATGATAAAAGGAAAAATATCACAAACTGCCCATTCCCCTCTCCGGAGTCGCCCCGCGGCGGCCCTGCAGCGACGGTCCGACCGGGCGCAATGGGCCGCCCGCGCCCCGGCGCATGACGAATCATGACATTTCATGACACATCCGAAACCCCTCTCTTGTCACCCCGGACGGCCGCAGGCCGATCCGGGGTCCAGAGTCGCGGGCGAAGATCGTGCCGGGCGGCTCTGGACGCCGGATCAGGTCCGGCGCGACACGGTGGTGTGTTCAGCGCGAAGACAGGAGCGTCATGACAAAACATGACATTTCCTGACACGGTGCGGGAGTGGCGGACGCCTACCGGCCCCCCATCGGTTTCCGCGGCCCGGCCCCGCGACCGGCCCCCGGCCCAACCCCACGGCCGGGCCGACCGCTCTTCCGCCCCGCCGCAAAGGGCGGTGCGGCAATTTCCGGGACGGGACGGCCGGCGGAATCGCCCCCCGCGGCTTGACAGGGGCGGGCGGCAACTTTACCTCCCGCCTGCCCGGTCGAACGGCGCCCGCCGCTCGGCCGCCCTTTTTCTCCGGCCCTTATTGTTTCGGCTGTCCGGCTGCGACGCACAGAAGATCGGTTTCCAGCCATGCACGCAATCATCCGCACCGGCGGCAAGCAATACCGCGTGGCCGAGCAGGACGTGATCCGGATCGAAAAGATCGTCGGCGACGAGGGCGAGGTCGTCCTGTTCGGCGAGGTGCTGGCCGTGGGCAGGGAACTCGGCACGCCCGTGGTGAGCGGCGCCAGCGTCGCCGGCCGCGTGATCGCCCAGACGCGCGACGGCAAGATCGTCATCCTCAAGAAGAAGCGCCGCAAGAACTACCGGCGCAAGCAGGGCCACCGCCAGGACCTGACAATCGTGCGGATCGAGGAAATCCTGACCGGCGGCAGGAAGCCGTCGGCGGCGAAGAAGAAGGCGGCGAAGAAGAGCGCGGCGAAAGCCCCGGAAGCGAAAGCGGAACCGGAGGCCCCCGAACCGAAAGCGCCGAAAACCAAAGCCGAAGCGCAGCCCAAGGCAAAAGCGCCGGCCAAGGCAAAGGCGGCGCCGAAGGCCAAGGCGCCTTCCGGGGCCGACGCGCCCGCCTTCGAGCGGCCCGAGGGCGAACCGGACGACCTGAAGAAGCTGCCCGGCGTTGGCCCGGCGACCGAGAAGAAGCTGAACGCGCTGGGCATCACGACCTACGCCCAGATCGCCGCCCTCACGGCTGAAGAGATCGCGCAGGTCGATGCCGCCCTGAAACTCAAGGGCAAGATCGAGCAGGACGACTGGCCGGCGCTGGCGAAGGAACTGGCGGGCGAAGGCTGAGCGCGGCAAGGCAGGAGCAGGACACCATGGCCCACAAGAAAGCAGGCGGCAGCTCGCGCAACGGCCGCGATTCGATCGGCCGGCGGCTCGGCGTCAAGAAGTACGGCGGCGAGAAGGTCATTCCGGGCAACATCATCGTGCGCCAGCGCGGCACGAAGTTCCATCCGGGCGACAATGTCGGGATCGGCAACGACCACACCCTGTTCGCGCTCGCCGAAGGCCATGTGAAATTCGTCCGCAAGGCCAATAAACGCACCTTCGTGAACGTCGAGCCCGGCGCGGCCTGACCCACCTGCACCGGGGCGCCCCCGTGGCGCCCGGGGCGAACGAGGATGGCGGGAGCCCGGCGCGGCTCCCGTTTTGCATTGCGCCCGCGGAAAATGTCGGATACCGGCGGAACCATGCCCGCCATACCGCAGCTCAGCATGGCCGATGCCGGCGATGCGGCCGGCCTGCGGCGCCTCGCCGCCGAAATGGCCGAGGCCTATGGCGCAACCGGCTTCGCCTATGTCCTCGATCACGGCATTCCGGAGCGCGTCATCGGCGCGCTGTTCGACGCCTCGCGCCGCTTTCATGCCCTGCCGCAGGCGGCGAAGGACGCCATCGCCGTCAACCGGCATCACCGCGGCTATATCGGGGCGGGCGCGGCGACCGACCGGGCCTCCAGCGTCGAGACCGCGACCCGGCCCAATCTGAGCGAATCCTTCATCAAGCTGACCGACGCGCCGCCCGGCCGCGAGGCCTGGCCGCTCGACGGCCCCAACCGGTGGCCCGACCTGAGGGGATTCCGGGAAGCGGTGGAGGCGTTCGAGGCCGCGGCGGAGCCGGTGGCGCGCCGGCTGGTGGCGGCGATGGCGGTAGGCCTAGGCGTCGAGCCGAACCGCCTGCTCCCGCTGTTCGAACCGCCGACGGCCTGGCTGCGCCTGCTGCGCTATCCGCCTCGCCCGGCCGGCGCGCCGCCCGGCCGGTACGGCAGCGCACCGCATACCGATTTCGGCTGCCTGACCCTGCTGGCGCAGGACGATGCCGGCGGGCTGGAGGTCCGGGCGACCGACGGAAGCTGGCTCCCTGCGCCGCCGGTTGCGGGCGCCCTGCTGGTCAACACCGGCGACATCGTGCCGGTCTGGAGCGGCGGGCGCTGGCGCTCGACGGCGCACCGGGTCGTCAACCCGCCGGACCGGGACCGCTATTCGATCGCGTATTTCTACGATCCCGGCCCCGACGCCGTCATTGCGCCGCTCGACGCCGCGGCCCGAATTGCACCGGATCCTGCGCCCTTCCGCTTCGGCGATCATGTCATGGCCCAGCTCGACGCCACCTACGCCTACCGGCAGGAACGGGGATAGCCTTTCGCAAGGCGCCGGGCTGCTCCGTACTTCCCCCTCTTCAGGGATTTCTCTGCGAAAAGCCGTAAGTCGAATCCGGCCGGCAAAACCACGGCCCCCCCTCTCCTAAGGGGAGGGGGATTCGGGTAGTGCCCCTTTTCGCAGAGAAATCCATCTGAAGAAGGGCAAGGATCGGAACACGGTTCTGAATTGTCCCGTCGCTTCATTGGCGAAGAATCCGGGCTAGCGGCGTTTTCCGCCTTGCCGTGCGGATACCCCCGCCGTACCTCGCCGCGATGAAATTTCTCGACCAAGCCAGGATTTTCGTGCGTTCCGGCAACGGCGGCGACGGCTGCGTCTCGTTCCGGCGCGAGAAGTTCGTCCCGGAGGGCGGGCCCGACGGCGGCGACGGCGGCCGCGGCGGCCATGTGCTGGCCGAGTGCGCCGACGGCCTCAACACCCTGATCGATTTCCGCTACCAGCAGCATTTCAAGGCGAAGCGCGGCCGGCACGGCATGGGCAAGGCGCGCACCGGCGCGGCCGGCGCCGACCTGACCATCAGGGTGCCGGCCGGCACGCAGATTTTCGAGGAGGACCGGGAGACTCTCGTGGCCGACCTGGTGACGGCGGGAGAACGGGCCCTGCTCGCGAAAGGCGGCGACGGCGGCCGTGGCAACATCCATTTCAAGAGTTCGGTCAACCGCGCCCCGCGGCGCTGCGAACCGGGCTGGCCGGGCGAGGAGCGCTGGCTCTGGCTGCGCCTCAAGCTGATCGCCGACGCCGGCCTCGTCGGCCTGCCCAATGCCGGAAAATCGACCTTCCTCGCCCGGGTCTCGCGCGCGCATCCCAGGATCGCCGACTATCCGTTCACAACCCTGCACCCCCATCTCGGCGTGGTGGATGCCGGCGAGCGCCGGTTCGTGCTGGCCGATATTCCGGGGCTGATCGAGGGCGCCCACGAGGGCAAGGGCGTCGGCGACCGCTTTCTCGGCCATATCGAGCGCTGCGGCGTGCTGCTCCATCTGGTCGACGGCGCGGCCGGCGATACGGCCGCGGCCTACCGCACGGTCCGGCGCGAACTGGCCGCCTACGGCGCCGGGCTCGCCGGCAAGACCGAGATCGTGGCGCTCAACAAGGCCGACGCCCTGAGCCCCGGCGAGATCGACGCCGGCCTCGCGGCACTGCGCGACGCCGGCGCCGTCGGCCCCTTCGCGCTTTCCGGCGTCTCCGGCGCGGGCATCGATACGGCGCTGCACCGCCTCGCCGACGCCGTCGAGGCGCACCGGCAGAAAGAGGCCGGGCGCGCGCCGGCCGCCGCATGGTCGCCGCTGTGACCGCCGCCGATAAAACGATCGGGATCGGGGCGGCCCGGCGGATCGTCCTCAAGATCGGCTCCGCCCTGCTGATCGACGACGCGTCGGGCGCGCTGCGGCGCGACTGGCTGCGCGCTTTCGCCGACGACGTCGCCCGGCTGCGCGGCGACGGCCGGGAAGTGGCGATCGTCTCGTCGGGCGCCATCGCCTTCGGCCGCCGGCAACTGGACCTGAGCGGCAAGGCCCTGGCGCTTGAGGAGAAGCAGGCCGCCGCCGCCGTCGGCCAGATCCACCTCGCCCACGCCTGGCAGGAAGCGCTGGCCGCCCACGGGCTGACGCTGGCGCAGATCCTGCTGTCGCTGGCCGATACGGAAGAACGCCGCCGGCACCTGAATGCGCGCGAAACGCTCGGCGCCCTGTTCGGGTTCGGCGCCGTGCCGCTGATCAACGAGAACGATACCGTGGCGACCGAGGAAATCCGCTTCGGCGACAACGACCGGCTGGCCGCCCGGGTCGCGCAGATGGCGGGCGCCGACCTGCTGGTCCTGTTGTCCGACATCGACGGGCTGTACGACCGCGATCCCCGGCTGGACGCCGACGCACGGCATATCCCCGAGGTCCCCGCGCTGACCGAAGAGATCCGCGCCATGGCGGGCAGGCCGCGGCCGGGTTACAGCTCCGGCGGCATGGTGACCAAGCTGGAGGCGGCGCGCATCGCGGTCGGCGCCGGCTGCGCCATGATCATTTCCGACGGCCGCGCGGAGAACCCGATCCGCCGGCTGGAATCCGGCGAGCGCCATACCCGATTCGCGCCGGCCGCCAGCCCAGGCACGGCCCGCAAGCGCTGGATCGCCGGCGCGCTGGGCAGCGACGCGCGGATCGCCGTGGACGCCGGCGCGGCAAACGCGCTGCGCCGGGGCAAGAGCCTGCTGCCGGCCGGCGTCACCGGGGTTGAGGGAAATTTCCTGCGCGGCGACGCCGTGCGCATCGTCGGGCCGGACGGCGCCGAGATCGCCATCGGCCTGATCGCCTACGACGCCGAGGCTGCACGCCGGATCGCCGGCCGCCAGAGCCGCGAGATCGAGGCCCTGCTCGGCTACAAGGGCCGCGACGTTCTGGTCCACCGCGACGACATGGTGGAAAGAGAATAGTTAATGGTTTAAAAGTTCCCCGTCTGTTCGTAGTGTCGGTTTTACCGGCTCGGGCAGTCAAGACAATCCGTCAGAGATCAGGGGGAACGGAAAAAATGGGCTTGGACCTCATACCGATGGGCAGACCGAAACCGGGCCATGAAGAGGAATGGCAACAGCTGATGCGGCCGCTTTACGAAGACCGCGAGGAAACGGACGAGGACACGTCCCGCCGATTGGAGATTTCGGAACCGGCCTACGCAACCGCCGGCGCCCCGCGGGTCGGTTACAGCGAAGAAGCCAACGCCTGGTATCGTGAACATTACAAGAAACCGGAGGGACTGACCGACGCGGAGTTTTTCGAGGAAGCCAAGGGCTACTACGTCCTCGATCTGGTGGTCGGAAAGTGCGACGGCGTACCGGTCTATTCACACGGCGATCTGTACGACGGGGTCGACAAGACGAGTTTCCGGGGAAAATTTCTCGAATTCCGCGAGGATCTGCTGGAAGACGACATGCTGCTGTACCGGGCCTGGACCTCGGTCATGCCGCCGGAGAAGGCCGTGGCGTACGGACAGGCTCTTCTGGCCAGTGCAGAGAATCCCTGGGTCGAACCGCCGCCCCCGCCGCCGCCACCACCGCCGCCGGAGCCCGGCTTCATCGGCCGGCTGCTCGGCAAAAAGCCGCCGGAGCCGAAGCCGCCGGAACCGCCGCCGACGGAGGAGGACGTCGAGGAGATGCGGAACATATTGCGCGCGGCCGGCCGCTGGTACATTTTCTGGGGCGAACGCGGCCATCCGATCAACGCTTGGTGGTAGGTCGGGCGGCGCGCATTACCGGGTTGAGTTATGCCATGAGGACTTCGGACGCTATCGAGCAACAGATGCGCGCGCTCGGCGAGCGGGCGCGAACGGCGGCGGCCGTGATGACCGGCGCGGACGAGGCGGCGAAGAACGCGGCCCTGGCGGCGGCGGCGGAAGCCCTGCGCGCGCGGGAAGGCGAACTGCTCGCGGCCAACGCGCGCGATCTCGAGGATACGGCGGGCCGGGATGTCAACAGCGCCTTCATCGACCGGCTGACCCTGAACGCGGAACGCGTCGAGGCGATGGCGCAAGGGCTGGAGGCGGTCGCCGCCCTGCCCGACCCGGTCGGCAGCATCGCCGCGGAGTGGGACCGGCCCAACGGCCTGCGCATTTCCCGGGTGCGCACGCCGCTGGGCGTGATCGGCATCATCTACGAATCGCGGCCCAACGTGACCGCCGACGCCGGCGCGCTGTGCCTGAAATCCGGCAACGCCGCGATCCTGCGCGGCGGCCGGGAGAGCTTCCACACCTCGCGCCCGATCGTCGACTGCCTGCGCCACGGCCTGCGCGCCGCCGGCCTGCCGGAAGACGCGGTGCAGATCGTCCCGACGACCGACCGGGCGGCGGTCGGCGCCCTGCTGCGCATGAACCGGCATGTCGACATCATCGTGCCGCGCGGCGGCAAGGGCCTGATCGCCAGGGTCCAGGAGGAGAGCCGCGTCCCGGTGATCGCCCATCTCGACGGCAACTGCCACGTCTATGTCGATGCCGCGGCCGACCTGGGAATGGCGCGGCGGGTTACGCTGAACGCCAAGACCCGCCGGCCCGGCATCTGCGGCGCGGCGGAGACCCTGCTGGTCGACCGCCAGGCGCATAACAGCCACCTGGCGCCCATCGTCGGCGACCTGCTGGAGGCCGGCGTGGAAATCCGCGGCGACAGCGCGACCCAGGCGATCGACCGGCGGATCGTGGCGGCGACCGAGGACGACTGGGACACCGAATATCTCGACTGGATCATGGCGGTGAAGCTGGTCGACGGCGTCGACGGCGCGATCGACCATATCGAACGCCATGGCAGCAGCCACACGGATTCGATCATCACCGAGGACGAAGCGGTCGCCGAGAAGTTCCTCGGCGCGGTCGACAGCGCGATCGTGCTGTGGAACGCCTCGACCCAGTTCGCCGACGGCGGCGAGTTCGGCATGGGCGCGGAGATCGGAATCTCGACCGGCAAGCTGCACGCCCGCGGCCCGGTCGGCCTGGAGCAACTCACCAGCTTCAAATACGTCGTGCGCGGCGACGGGCAGGTCCGGCCCTGACGGTCTGGACGCCGTCCGCCCCCAGCATCTTCGCCGCCCGCAGCGTCGGCCTGCTCGGCGGGTCGTTCAATCCGGCCCATGACGGCCACCGGCATATCGCGCTCACGGCGCTGGCCGGCCTCGGGCTCGACGAAATCTGGTGGCTGGTGTCGCCGCAGAACCCGCTGAAGGCCGACGACGGGATGATGCCATTGGCCGACCGGCTGGCGTCCGCGGCCCGCATGGCCCGGCATCCGGCGATGCGCGCGACCGGCCTCGAAGCCGGCCTGGGCACGGCCTACACCGCCGATACGCTGGAGAAAATAAAGGCGCTGTATCCGCGCAACAGATTCGTGTGGATCATGGGCGCCGACAATCTCGTTCAAATACCCGCATGGAAGAACTGGCCGAAAATCTTTTATTCCACTCCCGTTGCCGTTTTTGCCCGTCCGTCCTATTCTGCCCGTGCGTTATCCGGCGTGGCGGCGCAGCGGTTCGCCCGCCGCCGGGTGCCGGAGAACCGTGCGCGTCGCCTGGCGCGGTGCGCGCCGCCGGCCTGGACATTCTTTCATTGCCGGCTGCACGATGCGTCAGCGAGCGCGATCCGCGCCGGGACGGCGGCTTCCCAGGAAGCGGCGTTCCCGGCGGAAACGTGAACCGGCGTCCGGCGGCGCGACCTGCCGGGCGCAGTCGAAACGGGAGGCCCGAAGATCCGCCACAAATTGCGTGACTTACCCTCGGCCGACGCACTGAAATCCGTTGCCGAGACTTCGCTCGACGACGACAAGGCCGAAGATATCGTCGTTATCGACCTGGCCGGACGGGCCGGGTTCGCAGATTACATGGTCATCGCCACCGGCCGCTCGGACCGCCACGTCCACGCGATGGCCGACCGCCTGATTCGAAAAATGAAGCAAGCCGGGCTGCCGTCGGTCCCCTCCGAAGGAATCGAACGCAGCGACTGGGTGCTGATCGACGGCGGCGATGTGATCGTCCACCTCTTCAAGCCGGAAGTCCGCAGCTTCTATAATCTGGAGAAGCTGTGGAACGAGGAAGCCGACGCCCGGGACGAGTCGAGGGCGCTGGAGATGGCCGGCTAGGGCAATCTCCGCCGTCATGGCACAGGCTACGGACGGGCCGGATATGCGCGATCTTCCGGCCGGCGGACTTCAGGCGCGATGCGTATTTGCGTGATCGCCGTCGGCCGTTTGCGCGACGGCCCTCTGAAAGACCTGTTCGCAACCTATTCCAAGCGTCTGCCCTGGCCGCTTACGGTAGTCGAGGTCGCCGAGCGCAGCAGCGATCCGCCGGCCGTCCGGGTGCAGCGCGAGGGCGAGGACCTGCGCCGCCGCGCTCCGGACGGGCCGTTGATCGTGCTGGACCGGTCCGGGGCCGACCTGACCAGCGAGGCCCTGGCCGCAACCCTGGCGCGCTATCGCGACGACGGCGCCGGCACCGTCAGCTTCGCCATCGGCGGCGCCGACGGCCACGCGCCGGAAACTCTCGCGGCGGCCGACCTTGTGCTGTCCTTCGGCGGGGCAACCTGGCCGCACCAGCTGGTCCGCGTCATGCTGGCGGAGCAGTTCTACCGCGCCTCCGCGATTCTCGCCGGCCATCCTTATCACCGGCGGTAGGGCAGGTGCCGACCGGCGTGGCAATTCTCCATTGTCTGCCTAGAATAATGTTATATTATACATTTGAATTGACAGGCGGCTTGCGGGAGCATCGCCGATGATTCGTTCGAAAATCCGGAATGCGAGGGCCGGGACGGCCGCCACAGCCGCCGTCCTGGCTCTTGTCGCTGCCGGCGCGCCGGTACGCGCCGAGGCGCCGCGGGTGGTCGTCACGATCAAGCCGATTCACGCGCTGGTCGCTTCGGTGATGGACCGCATCGGCACGCCGGCCCTGCTCCTCAGCGGTTCGATGTCGCCGCACGGCGTCAGCCTGCGGCCGTCGCAGGCGCGTATGTTGGCCGAGTCGGAGATGGTGGTCTGGACCGGGCCGGCGCTCGAACAGTCCGTCGCAAAAATCGTCAGGAACCTGGCCGGCAAGGCGGTTTCGCTTCCGCTTCAGGACGCCCCGGGTGTCCGGCTCTACAAGCTGCGCGAGGGCGGGATTTGGGAGTTGGACGATCATGATCATGGCCATGGACATGGCGAGGAAGAGGGCGACGAAGACGAGGAACGCGCCGATATCGATGCGCATATCTGGCTGGACCCGCACAATGCGATCGCGATGACACGCGCGATCGCAGAAGCGCTGGCGCGGGCCGATGCAGCGAACGCCGCGGCCTACCGGGCCAACGCCGCCGCGACGGTTGACCGGCTCAAGGCGCTCGACGCCGAAATCGCGAAGGCGGTCCGACCGGTCCGCGGCAAGCGCTACATCGTCTTCCACGACGCCTACCAGTATTTCGAGAAACGCTACCGCCTGAAGCCGGCCGGCTCAATCACCATCGATCCGCACCGGACGCCGTCGCCGCGCCGCCTCTTCGATATCCGGACCCGGATTCTCAAGCGCGGCGCGTCCTGCGTCTTCCGCGAGCCGCAATTCGAGCCCAAGGTCGTAAACGTGCTGGTCAGGGGCACGTCCGCGAAGGTCGGCACGCTCGACCCGGTCGGCGCCGGCCTGCCCGCCGGCAAGGACGCCTACACGACGCTGCTGCGCCGCCTCGTCGCCGGCCTGCGCACCTGCCTTACCGGTTAGCGCCGCGCTCGTTTGCCGGCCGGAACGTTCCGAAAGTGCGGATCGCAATACGGATTATCTTATAGAATTTTGTTTCTTTTCGAGGGGATGAGAAAATGCGAGTTGGGACAGGAATCGGCCGGGCCCGGCCCGGCATCTTCACGACGCTGGCCGGCGCCCTGGTGGCGACAATCGCCGTGACTGCGTCCGCCACCGAGGCGGTCGCGCAGACGCAGGCACAGCGCCTCAAGCTCCTCGAGCAGACGGTGAAGGAGTTGCTGGCGCGCGACGAGGCACGCGAGCGCAAGATGAAGGCGATGGAGGCCGAGTTGAAGCGGCTGCGCCGAGGGCGCGGCCTCGCCACCGTGGCGCCCAAGGACAAACCGGCGCCGGACGACCACGGCCACGACCACGCCAAGAAACCGGCCGCCGACAAGGAAGAGATGGCGGGCCGGAAGAAGGACGAGCACGGGCACGACCATAAACCCGGCGAGGACGCCGACATGCATGCCGACGAGCATGCCGCGGAGGTCTGGTCGGCCCGGGTCGGCGACGGCGTGCTGCGCCTGAAACGCCTCGGACTGGACGTCGATTTCGCCATGGGCGCCAGCACGGCCAAGGGCGAGGACATGGAAGCCCTGTTCGGCGGCCATCACGATCCCCAGCGGACCGGCTTCACGCTGCAGGGCGTGGACCTCTCCATGTCCGGCAGCTACGACCCCTATTTCGACGCCTATTTCAACGTCACCTTCACTGTTGACGGAGGCGGCGAAACCGCCATCGAACTCGAAGAAGCCTGGGCCCGCACGAAATGGCTGGCCGGCGGCGTGCGCCTGCAGGCCGGGCAGTTCTACGCCCCCTTCGGCATCGTCAACCGGACCCATATTCACGACTGGGCCTGGCAGACCCGGCCGATCGCCGCGACGCGGGTATTCGGCGCGGACGGCGCCCGCGGGCTGGGCGGCCAGTTTGAGGCCCGGCTGTCCAACAACGGCGCGTGGCGCAGTTCCCTGCTTGTGAGCATGCAGAACCGGCGCAGCATCCATCTCCACGGGCACGGAGAGGAAGAGGAGGGTGGTCCTCATCATACGCACGACGACACGACCGGCGAAGCGATCTATGAGGAGGACGACCATGCCGACGAGGCCGGGACCGACGCCGACGGGCTGGAGGATTTCGCCTATACGCTCCGGATGGAAAACCGGCTGACGATATCGCCGCAAACGACCCTTGCGTTCGGCGGATCGGCGATGTTCGAGGCGAACCCGGACGGCAGCGACAGCCGGGCCACGATCTTCGGCGGCGACGTCGCGATCAGCCATCGCCTGCCCTCGAAGAACCGGATCGAGTTGCGCGCAGAATATTTGCACCGGAACGCCAAAGCGGCCGAACATCACGAAGAGGAGGAAAACGGGGCCGAGGAGGAGGAACATGAAGAGTTGATCCGCGTCCAGGATTACGGCTTCTATGTTCAGGGCATGTGGTACACGCCGGACGGCTGGGGCCTCGGCCTGCGCTACGAACGCGTCGGCAGCCGCGGCGGCGAGGCCGAAGAGCGCGCGGAAGACCCGATGCGCGGCAACCGCACGCGGATATCCCCGCTCCTGCTCTGGCAGTTTTCCGAACTCGGCCGGCTCAAGCTGCAATACAACTTCGACGACACCCAGTTCCTGGAGGATCGCTACGCGCACTCGGTGTTCCTGAGCGCCAGTTGGTCCTTCGGCCTCGGCGCGCCGGACCACGCCGGCCACGCGCACTGAACCCGGCGGCGGGGCACTCCAGTCCGGGCGCCTTGTGCCGCGCCAGTTTCCGGCTGACCGATCCTCCGCCCGCGACGCAAGCCGTGACAGTCGCGAGAAGTCCGGGCTAGACTACGCCGTTTCCGACCCGCTGGTTCCGGGGGGCTGCAACGGCCGATGCGCAAGCAGGGTGCAAAGATTCAATCGGAAGTGCTGGCCGCGCTGCGCCGCCAGGGGAAGCCGCTGTCCGCCTACGAAATCCTCGCCCGGCTCAACCGGAAGAACAGCAAGCTTGCACCGCCGACGATCTATCGTGCCCTGGCCTCGCTGATCGAGCAGGGCCGGGTCCACCGGATCGAATCGATCAATGCCTTCGTCGCCTGCCAGAGCCTCGGGCATGCCCACGCCTCGGTCCTGTCGATCTGCGACGATTGCGGCGCGGTCGAGGAGCATCACGACGACGCCCTGCTGCACGGCCTTTCGGCGCTCACCGAGCAGTCCGGTTTCAACCCGACGCACCACATCATCGAGGTCCACGGCCGCTGCACGGACTGCGGCACGGCAGCGGTGCAGTAGCGCGCGCTCTTTCGCCCCCTACCGCTGCCTTGCCGCCCCGCGCACGTCCAGCGCGGCTTCGCGGACGGCTTCGTTGTAGGTCGGGTGGGCGTGGAAGCAGCGGGCGAGGTCTTCGGCGCAGCCGCCGAACTCCATGACGTTGACGACCTCGTGGATCGTGTTGCCGGCTTCCGGCCCGACGATATGGGCGCCGAGGATGCGGTCGGTTTCCGCGTCGGCCAGGATCTTGACCATGCCGTCGGTCTCGCCGGTGCAGATCGCCCGGCTGTTGGCGCCGAACGGGAACTTTCCGGCCTTGTAGGCCGTCCCCGCCTCCTTGAGCTGCTCCTCCGTCCGGCCGACCGAGGCGACCTCCGGCCAAGTGTAGACGATGCCGGGCACCGTTTCGTAGTTGACGTGCCCGGCCTGGCCGGCGAGCAGCTCTGCGAGGGCGACGCCCTCCTCCTCCGCCTTGTGGGCCAGCATCGGGCCGGGCACGACGTCGCCGATGGCGTAGACGCCCTCCGCCGCGGTGCGGAACCGCCCGTCGACCGGGATGAAGCCGCGCGGGTCGGGCTCGATGCCGGCGGCCTCCAGGCCGAGATTGTCGGTGAACGGCCGGCGGCCGATCGCGACCAGCACGACCTCCGCCTTCAGGCTTTCCGCATCGCCGCCCTTCGCGGGCTCGACGGACAAAGTTACACCGCCCCGCCCCGCCTTCGCGCCGGTCACCTTGCGGCCGAGGCGGAACTCCAGCCCCTGTTTCTTCAGGATGCGCTGGACCTGCTTGGCGATCTCGCCGTCCATGCCGGGCAGGATGCGGTCGAGAAATTCGACCACGGTGACCTGCGCGCCGAGCCGGGCCCAGACCGAGCCCATCTCCAGGCCGATATAGCCGGCGCCGATCACCGCCAGCGTCTTCGGCACCGTGCCGAGGGCGAGCGCGCCGGTCGAGGAGACGATGCGCTTTTCGTCGATCTCCACACCGGGCAGGGGCATGACGTCCGAGCCGGTGGCGATGACGATGTGCTTCGCCGCGTAGCGTTCGCCGGCGACCTCGACCGCGCCGCCGCCGAGAAGCCGGCCGCGGCCTTTCAGGTGGTCGATCCCGTTCTTCCTGAACAGGTAGGCGACGCCCTTCGTCAGCTTGTCGACCACGCCGTCCTTGCGCGCCATCATGGCCCCGAGGTTGAGCGTCGCCGTCGCCTCGATGCCGTGCGCCGCCAGGCCGTGCTGCGCCTCGGCGAACTTCTCCGAGCTCTGCAGCAGCGCCTTGGACGGGATGCAGCCGACATTGAGGCACGTCCCGCCCAGGGCCTCGCGCTGCTCGGCGACCGCCACGCGCATGCCGAGCTGGGCGCAGCGAATCGCGCAGACATAGCCGCCGGGCCCGGCGCCGATGACGATGACGTCGTAGCTGGTGGTGTCGGTCATGGGATATCCGGTCTGTTTGGGGAGTGGAGCCGGAATAGCGGCATCCGGGCGTGGAGTTCATGGAGATAAAGATAGAAGAGCCGCCCCGAATACAAGCGGTACGAGAGCGCCCTGCGCAGCCGAACCGTTTGATTGCCTCCGCCCCGCGCTGGCGCACGCCGCCTGCGCCCCCTATGTTAACCTGGCGACAAACCGGCAAGCGGCGGAGAGCCCATGGACGCAGTCTTCCAGAGCATCCTGAGCGGGGCGCCGTTCCTGCTGCTCCATGCCGGGGTCACCATCGCCATGCTGGTCATCGGCGTCACCCTCTACATGTGGATGACGCCCTACGAGGACATCGCCCAGATCCGCGCCGGCAACGGCGCAGCCGGCATCGCGCTGGGCGGCGCGATCCTCGGCATGGCGATCCCGCTGGCGATCACCCTGCGCGGCAGCGTCAACCTGTGGGACATCGTGCTCTGGGGCATCCTGATCGTGATCCTCCAGATGGCGGTGTTCAAGGTCGTCGATCTGATCCTCAAGGACCTGCCCAAGCGGATCGAGAACGGCGAAACCGGCGCCGCGGTCCTGCTCTCCAGCGCCAAGATCTCGGTCGGCGCGATCAACGCGGCCGCCATCGCGGTCTAGAGGCGCGCCCGGCCCGCCCCCCGGTTCGTCATGCGGCGCACCCCCTTCATCGCCATCCTGATCGTCGTCATCGCCGGCTTGGCCGACCTGTTCCTTCCGGACGATGGGCGGCGGCCGGGCGACGAAAATCGGATGCGCCGGCCCGATCCGGGCCAGTTCGTGCGCCGCGATGACGCCGGCCGGCGCGAGGCCTGGAAACCGCCGGCGGAATCCGGCGGCAGCGGCGGCCTGCAAGCGCCCTCGGCCAGCGATCCGGCGTTCAGCGTCGCCATCCCGACCGGCAAGAGCAACTCCATCGGCACCGCCTTCTCCCTCGACCGGCGCGGTGTGTGGATGACGGCGCGCCACGTCGTCGACGGCTGCGCCCGGGTGCTGATCGTCACCGGCCCGCGCCGCGGCGTGCGCGTCCGGCAGACCTACATCCATCCGCGCGCCGATCTTGCCGTGCTCCAGACAAGGGGCGGCGCGCCGGCGGTGCCGTTCACCCGGCAGACGCTGCGGCGCGGCCAGACTGGCTACCATTTCGGCTATCCCAGGGGCGAGCCTGCGGCGATCCAGTCCACCCTGATCGGGCGGCGGCGCATGCGCTCGGTCGGGCGCTACAACGTGACAGAACCGGTGGTTGCCTGGGCCGACCGGGTGCGCGTGCCCGACAGCTACGGCGGCCTGGGCGGCATCAGCGGCGGCCCGGCCATGGACGGCCGCGGCGAGATCATCGGCGTCACCGTGGCCGGCTCGAAGCGGCGCGGGCGGATCTTCACCACGGCACTCACCTCGATCGCCGCGGCGCTGGAGCGCGCGGGTGCGCCGGCAGACCGGGGCGGCGGCCGGCGCGGCGCGATCGACGCCGGCAACTTCGCCGAGGTCGGCGCCGGGCTGCGCAAGCGGCTGACCGTGGCGCTGGTCTATTGCGCGGCCTGAGGCGGCGGCACTCAGAAAAATACTGGACACGCCCTATACAATTTCTATATCATTACAATGATTGCTTCGCTATTTCAGGTATTACTTCTGTGAAACTGTTTTGGCAAGTTAGAATTTACACTTCCTTATTTTTGTGATCCCTTTATTCTAACGGCGGGAGGTCAGACCTTGTTGCAGAAAAACTTGCGAAGTTGCTACTGCACATTAATTTCAACATCGATTGTGATGTTGTTAAATTTGCTACTTTTTCCAATACACTTTGCGCTTAGCGATACTTTAAGAATTGGAGTTTTTTCTCCAAGTTCTGGAAAAAACCAATCTATGGGAAATCAGATTATCGCTGGCGCGAAAATTGCAGCCGAGGAGACAAAAAATATTAATGCAAAAATTGTATATTTAGAGTGGGATGGCGAGAATTTTAGAAAAGCACTGTTAAATTTGAAACGAAAAAAACCTACTTTTGTAATCGTCGGGATTGGGGGTCAAAACCTCGGTCATTTTGTTGACGAATTAAAGAAGCCTTCAAATATTTCTGGGAAGACACCGTACATTTTTTTGGCACGAAATCACACTCCTCAAAGCATAGGTTCTCTAAAAAAGTTTTCAAATGTGTTGAACTTTGGGTACACGTTCTATGACTTCCATAGATTATCTTTAGATACATGGTCGAAGCAGTACAAGGTCGAACGGCCAATGGTTTTATATGCCGACGGCCAAAATTACGTACGGCAGAAGAATTTATTGAAAGCTGCGCTAATTGACAAAAAAGTTCAATCTCTTCCGTTGGCTAATTTTGTTGGTTTCTCCAAGGGCCATAACTATCCAGATGGAGTTATTCTTGCTGGACACCCCTCAGAAATGGCAATGGCTGCTTCACAGATTAAACGAAACAATATCGACCTTCCGGTATACATTTCGGGCAAATATGGTGGTCCGAATCTTGGGTTTGTAAGGTCAATTAAGTTGCCAAAGGTAACTTATAGTACTATGTGGATTTCTGGAAACAGTGCGGAAGAGAATTTAACAGTTTCAAATTTTTCCTCGAAGGTAAATGAAATGCTCGGTTGGCAGTCATATGCATTTAGTTCGTTTGCTATCGATGCATATGAGGCGACTAAAGTCGGCTTTACTGCGTGGCGAAAATGGAAGGAGGTAGGGCTCAAAAATTCAACCAATAATCCTTGGGAATTTCTTAAGACATCTAACCCTATCTCCGGGCTCGCAGGTGATAAGATACAATATTGGGAGGCAGTAAAAGGTATGATTAACTCTGGATACCTTGTGGAATCTAGCGAGCCGAAAAGCTATCGATTTTCAATTCCTCAAAAATAACCAACGGCGGAATGATGGCGGAAAGTCGAACATTCCAGTATGCACAAATTTTTAGCTTCACTGTAAAGTAATGTTAAGTTGCAATTGGTGGAGGTCGTTATCAGAGCGGCAGCTCAACGCGCGGGATTCAATTTTTCTTTCTGTCGCTGTTTCACTATTTTTTCCTGTCATTCTTATTGTGTTGGAGCGGCTCGTGCTTCCAGTATCAATACCGGAGCCGAATTTACGCTATGAAATGGATCATAGAACAACCGGATTTTTGAGCGCAAGACATGTGTATCACGAGTATACTTTTCGAATAGAAAATGTCGGCGCGTCTCTGCGCGATAGCGCCGGCGCAGAGTTTTTGCTGCGCTTCAGAAAAGAAATTGTAGGTGTGAGATGGGTTAAACCCTTTACCCGCGGTACCTTCATAGAACAATGTGAATTCGTCGACAAAAAGATGTCGCAATACTATATTAGATTTCAACAATTGAGCGCTGAGAGTCACGTGGAACTGGTAATTCGATCGAAAGAAGAGCTTTCTCACGATCCAAAATTGCATTACGGCAACAAAGAAGGAAAAATGACAAATTGTAATTCCGGCACAAATGAAGGAAAAGCCTATTGTAGAGGAGATGCATTACGTCCTGCACTGATGTATCACGGAAGATATCTGCACGATATTTGTACTCAAATGACAAATATGCATTAAGGTAAACACATTTTATTTGATGTACAGTGAATATTCGGATTTTTGTGTTATTTCGGGTTGAGATTTGTTTTGGTGTGGATCTTTAATAAGTAGCAAGGTGATTTGGTGGAGAACTTAGTCCCGCTGGTCGGCGTCGGCGTCGTCGTCTGGAAGGACGGCAAAGTGCTGCTGATCCGGCGCGGCAAATCCCCGATGCGCGGGCGCTGGAGCCTGCCCGGCGGCCGGCAGGAGCTCGGCGAGACGGTGCGCGAGGCGGCGGTGCGCGAGGTCCGCGAGGAAACCGGCGTGGAGATCCGCCTCGGCGAACTGCTCGACGTGGTCGACACCATGCGGCGCAACGACTCCGGCGCCGTCACCCTTCAATACACCCTGGTCGATTTCGACGCCGACTGGACCGCCGGCGAACCGCAGGCCGCCAGCGACGCCGAGCACGCCGAATGGGCCGACCCGGACGGCCTGGCCCCCTACGGCCTGTGGAGCGAAACCCTGCGGATAATCGCCCTCTCGCGGGAGTGGCGGGAGTAGCGGCCCTTAACGGAGGACGATCGAACCCCCATGCCTTACGCAACGACCGACGACGGGATGCGCCTGTATTATGAGGAGGCGGGAGCCGGGATCCCGGTCGTCTTCGTGCATGAATTCGCGGGCGACATGGGCTCCTGGGAGCCGCAGCTCCGCCATTTCGCCCGTCGCTACCGGGCGCTGGCCTACAATGCGCGCGGCTATCCGCCTTCGGACGTGCCGGAAGACCCGCAGCGCTACGGCCAGGCACGCGCCGCCGACGATATCGCCGCCGTCATGGACGCCGCCGGGATCGACCGGGCCCATGTCTGCGGCCTCTCGATGGGCGGCTTCGCCACGCTGCATGTCGGCTTCCGCCACGCCGGGCGCGCCCGCTCGCTGGTCGTGGCCGGCTGCGGCTACGGGGCGGAGCCGGACACGCGCGCGCAGTTCAGGGCCGAGGCCGAGGCGACGGCGGCGCTGATCGAGCGGGGCGGCATGGAAGCCTTCGCCGATACCTATGCGAAGGGCCCGACCCGCGTGCAGTTCGAGAACAAGGACCCGCGCGGCTGGCGCGCGTTCCGCGACCGGCTGGCCGGACATTCGGCGGCGGGCTCGGCGGCGACGATGCGCGGCGTGCAGGCGCAGCGGCCCTCGCTCTACGACCTCACCGAAGACATGGCGGCGCTCCGCGTGCCGACCCTGGTGCTGACCGGCGACGAGGACTGGCCCTGCCTGCTGCCGGGGGTGCTGATGAAACAGACGATTCCGTCGGCGGCGCTGGCGGTCATGGTCAATTGCGGCCACACCGTCAACCTCGAGGACCCGGACACATTCAACCGCCTCTGCGGCGCATTCTTCGCCCAGGTCGATGCCGGCCGCTGGCCGGAGCGCGATCCGCGCGCGGCAACGGATTCGATCCTCGGCGTCGAGGCGAAATAAGGCGAAATGCGCCTCTGCCCTTTGGAATCCATTAAGAAACGCTGTGCGCGGGGTACCGCAATGAGCACATGGCAATCCCCCCTCCCCTTGGGGGAGGGGGTTAGGGGGAGGGGTATGGGGCGGCCGGAGCGGTGCCAGAATCGTACATCGGCGCGGCGGCAGGCGACCCCTCCCCTAGCCCCTCCCCCAAGGGGAGGGGGATTCTCGCGACGCCTTTTAAGCGTCCGCTACCCGTTCGGCGCGGTTGCCCGCATCGAAGGGCGTTTGCCGAAGCCGTCGTACCAGGACGCCAGCGCCGAGCGGCCGCTGCTCCAGTCCTCGTCCGGGAAGCGGAAATCGAGATAGCCGAGGGCGCAGCCGGCGGCGATGGCGTCAGTCGTCACCGGGGCGTCGACCGGCGCGACGGTTTCGCCCAGATGGGTCAGCACGCGCGCCCGGCGGTCGCGCAGCCGTTCGATGAATCCGTCCGGCCGGTGGCCCTCGGGCTGAAGCGACAGGTGCCGTTCGGCGACCGCGGCATCCATCAGGCCGGTCGCCGCGGCGGTGCGGGCGGCAATGCGCCAGCGTTCGTCGCCGGCGCCGCCCAGCGGCGAGGCCAGGGCATCGCCGAAATGCGCATCCAGCCAGGCGACGATCACGGCAGAATCGTAGAGGATCGTGCCGTCGCCGAGGTCCAGCGTCGGGATCTGCGCCAGCGGGTTCGCCGGCGACACGACATCGACGATAGTCTCCACGGTCGCTTCGACCAGCCGGAAACGGTCGGCCACGCCAAGCTCGTGGGCCGCCGCCATGACGATGCGGGCGAAGGGCGAGGTCGGCGCCCAATAGAGCGTGAGATCGCCGGCCATAGCGGCGCCCCTACCCACTCGGCACGGTCGCCTGCATGGCCGGTCGTTTTGCGTAGGTCGCGTACCAGTCGGCCAGCGCCGGCCAGCCGCCGCGCCAGTCCTTGTCGGGGGAGCGGAAGTCGAGATAGCCGAGGGCGCAGCCGAAACCGATCGCGCCGAGGCTCGTCTCCGCCGCTGCCGGGTCGCCGAGGTCCGCCACCTCCGCGCTCATCTGTTCCAGCGCGCCGTCGATCTTGCCCATCTGGGCCGCGATCCAGCCGTCCCATTGTTTCTCTTCGGGCCGGACGAAGGTCTCGTAGCGGCACAGAACGGCGGCGTCGAGCAGGCCGTCGGCGAGCGCTTCCTGCCGCTTGGCGGTCCAGCGCGCCGGACCGTCGGCCGGCACCAGCCGGCAGCCGCTCTCGGCGTTCAGATAGTCGGTGATGACGCCGGAATCGTAGAGCACCGCGCCGTCGTCGGTCACCAGGGTCGGGATCTTCTTGACCGGGTTGACGGCGGCGAGCGCGGGGTCCGGCTGGTGCGGCGCCGTCGCAAGGACATGCAGCTCGATCCGGTCGTCGAGACCGCATTCCATGGCGAAGATGCGGACCTTGCGCACGAAGGGGGAGGCCAGGGCGGCAAACAGTTTCATGGATCGATCCTGTAGGGGCTGTGGGAGCCTGTCGGGGTTAGGGAAAGGGCCGGGTCAGCCCCGGAACACGTCCTTGCGCTGCCGGACCTCGGCGAAGACCTCGACCGGCGAACCGCCGGCGAGGCCGACCGCGGCGGCGACTCCGGCGCTGTCGGCGCGCAGGAACGGGTTGGTGCGCTTCTCGACGCCGAGCCGGCCGGGCACGGTCGCGATGCCGGCGGCGCGCATTCGGTCGATCTCCGCGGCCCGCGCCGTCAGGTCGGCGTTCTGCGGATCGACGGTGACGGCGAAGCGCGCGTTGGCCTGGGTGTATTCGTGGGCGCAATAGACGTTGGCGCTGTCCGGCAGGGCGCGCAGCTTGCCGAGGCTGGTCCACATCTGCGCCGGCGTGCCCTCGAACAGGCGGCCGCAGCCGAGCAGGAACAGGGTGTCGCCGCAGAACAGGGCGTCGCTCCCGGCGAACCAGTAGGCGATGTGGCCGCGGGTGTGGCCGGGCACGTCGAAGACCTCGGCGCGGGCGTTGCCGAAATCGTAGGTGTCGCCGTCGCCGACCTCGATATCGATGCCGGGGATCCGGTCGCGGTCGGCGCGCGGGCCGACGATGGTGCAGCCGGTCGCCGCCTTGATCTCGCGGTTGCCGCCAGTGTGGTCGCCGTGATGGTGGGTGTTGAGGATATGGGTGATCGCCCAGCCGCGCTGCGCGGCCTCGGCGAGCGGCGCGTCGGCAACCGCCGGGTCGACCACCGCCGTCAGGTTCCGCTCCGGCTCGTGGGCGAGCCAGACATAGTTGTCGTTCAGCACGGGGATGCGGACGACTTCCAGCTGCGACATCGGTATGTATCCGGCAGTAGAACGGGATGCCGCCGATATCTAGCATTGCGTCCGGACCGGGCCAACCGTTGCGCGCACGCTGCAACCGGGCCGCGCGGCGCTGTCCATCGACAGGCGGGCCGTTGACAGGCGGGCAACGGCCCCTTCACCATCAAGTCGTCAAATTGCTGCGGAAGGTGACATACCGATGGCCGACGATCGCCCCACCCAGGCCGAAAAGGCCGAGCGGTTCCATGCCCTGCACATGGGCGACGAACCTTTCATCCTCGCAAACGCGTTCGACGCCGGCTCGGCCCGTATCCTGGCCGGTTTGGGCTTCGAGGCGCTGGCGACAACGAGCGGCGGCTTTGCCGGCACGCTCGGCCGGCGCGACGGCGGGGTCACGCGCGGCGAGACCATTGACCACGCCCGCGCCGTCGCGGACGCGGTCGACCTCCCGGTGTCGGGCGACCTGGAGAACGGCTTCGGCCACGAGCCCGAAGCCGCCGCGCTGACCGTAACGCAGGCGGCCGAAGCGGGGCTGGTCGGCTGTTCGATCGAGGACTACACGGGCGACCCGGACAACCCGTTCTACGACCGCAGCCTGGCCGCCGAACGCATTGCCGCGGCGGCCGAAGCGGCGCGGTCTGTGGGCTTCCGCTTCACGCTCACGGGGCGGAGCGAATGTTTCATCCGCGGCCTTCCGGACCTCGACGAGGTCATCGCCCGGCTGCAGGCCTACGAGCGGGCCGGGGCCGACGTCCTGATGGCGCCGGCGCTGCCGGACCTCGCCGCCGTCCGCGCGGTGTGCCAGGCCGTTTCGAAGCCGGTCAATTTCATGGTCGGCGTCGGCGGCAGGTCGTTTCCCGTCGCCGACGTTGCAGCAGCCGGGGCGAAGCGCATCAGCCTCGCGACATCGCTGTACCGCGCGGCGATGACCGGCATGGCCGCGGCGGCGACCGAAGCGATGGAGAAGGGCACGTTCGCCTATGTCGACGACGCCATGTCGACGCCGGACATCGCGCGCTTCATGCGCGGGTAGCCGCGGGAGCGGACCTCCCCGTTCGACCGCGGCTATTGACGGTTATCGCGGGTAACGCCAGATAGGGAATCCCGAACCTCATCGTTCGATCGACATACATGCCCGCTCCCGCCGAAGCCCTTCCCGATGTGCTGAAGCCCGGTCTCGATCTGGTTATTTGCGGCACGGCTGCGGGAAACTCTTCGGCCGCGGAGAAGGCATACTATGCGCATCCCGGCAACCGGTTCTGGCGGATTCTGGCGGAAACCGGCCTGACGCCCTGCCAATTGACGCCGCATGAATTCGAGCGTTTGCCGGAGTTCGGCATTGGCCTTACCGACATTGCCAAACGCTACAGCGGGACCGACGCCGGACTCGAACCGGGCGTTTCGGAAATCGGCCGCTTCCGCCGCAAGATCGAAGAAGCGCAACCCCGTGTCCTGGCCTTCAACGGCAAAAAAGCGGCGTCGATTTATTTCGGTGTCCGCATCCGTAAACTCGACTACGGTTTGCAGCCGGGCCGGAATGGCGAGACGGTCGTTTTCGTCCTGACCCAGACCTCGGGGCAAAACGGCCATTGGAAGCCGGAACCCTGGCGCGATTGCGCCCGGTTCGTCCGAAAAATCCGTGCAGGGCAGGATGTTTCCCCGCTCCGGCCGCATGACGCCGAGAAAGTGCGGGCGGCGATCGCCGGCCTGAAGGCATTTCAGAAAACACACAGTCTCGGTGGATTGTCGGTCCGCCGCACGATCGAAGAAGCGCGGAAATATTGACGGCGTTCGTTCTCAATTGCTCGGTCGCCATGGCATGGATATTCCCCGACGAGGCCAACGAAGCGACCGCCCGGTTACGGGACTCCCTTATCGATAATCGTGCGTATGTACCCTCCATCTGGCCCGTCGAGGTCGGCCATGTGTTGCTCAAGGCGACCCGGAGAGGCCGTATCGACTCGGATGAGTGGCCGGCAATTCGCGCCAACCTGGAGGCGCTTCCCATTGAGATCGACCCGGTCTCGCCGTCCCGTGCCTGGGGCGCAACGCTCGATCTCGCCCGCAAGCACGATCTGTCCGCTTACGACGCGATGTATCTTGAGCTTGCGGTGCGGTTGCAGGTACCGCTCGCCACGCTCGATCAGAAGCTCCGCACCGCCGGACAGGCTGCAGGCATCGGCGCGCCGGCGATAGCCTGAGACCGCAGACGAAAAAGGCTCGCGCGGAAAACGTGTCGCCCAGCCCCTCTGTATGACCGCCCATGTGGACCGACGTTGCCGACCTGCATGCGTTTTACGCCTCGCCGACCGGCCTGATGGCGCGGCGGCTGATCCGGCGCAAGCTGCGCCTGATGTGGCCCAATGTCGGCGGCGCGACGGTGCTCGGCTTCGGCTATGCGACGCCCTATCTGCGCACCTTCCACCGCGAGGCGGTCCGGGTCTGCGCCCTGATGCCGCCGCAGCAGGGCATTCTGCAATGGACCCTGGGCGGCAAGGTCGCCGCGGGCCTGGCCGACGAAACGATGTTCCCCCTGCCCGACCGCTGCATCGACCGGCTGCTGCTCATCCACGCCGTCGAGGCGAGCGAGGCCCTGCGCCCGATGCTGGGGGAATGCTGGCGCGTCATGTCGGACGGCGGCCGGATGATCGTGGTGGCGCCGAACCGGCGCGGCATCTGGGCCCGGCTGGAGCGCACGCCCTTCGGTCAGGGCCGGCCGTTTTCCGAAGGCCAGATCCGCCAACTGCTGCGCGAGACCCAGTTCACGCCCGTGCGCAGCGAGGCCGCCCTGTTCGCCCCGCCGATCCGGCGCCGCGCCATCCTCTCGACCGCGCGGGCCTGGGAACGGGCCGGCGAGCGCTGGCTCGGCCTGATTGCAGGCGTGACGCTCACCGAGGCGACCAAGCAGGTCTATTCCGCCGTCGCGCTGCCAATGCGCTCGCCCTTCCGCATCCTGCCCGCCCCGGTGCGCCCGGCAGCAGCGAGGGAGGCGCCCTAGACGCCGCCGATCTCGCCGATCGCGAACGGCGTGGTCTGGTAGAGCTTGTTGATCCAGTTGCCCATCAGCAGATGGCCGTGCGCCTTCCAGGTGTTGCGCGGGGTCTTCGACGGATCGTCGTGGGGAAAATAGTTTTCCGGAATCCGCACCGTATCCGGACGCGCCTCTATATCCCGGACATATTCGTTGTAGAGGGTGCGCGATTCGTATTCGAGATGGTTGAACATGTAGACGGCGTTGAGCGCCCTGTCGGTCACCATGCAGACGCCGGCCTCGTCTGATTCGAGCACGATGTTGAGCGGCTCGTGCTTCTCGATGTCCCGGGCGCGGCATTCGGTGTAGCGCGAGACCGGGATCGGCAGGACATCGTTGAAGCCGCGCACCATCGGGTCGGTGCGCCGCGCCACCCGGTGGGGGAAGACGCCCGAGAGCTTGCGCGGCAGCAGGTATTTCGGCACCCGGTAATTGTGGTAGAGCTGGGCCTGGGCGCCCCAGCAGATGTTGAAGCTGGAATGGACGTTGGTCCTCGACCAGTCCATGATCGATTCCAGCTCGTCCCAGTATTTGACCTCCTCGAACTCGATCTCCTCGACCGGCGCGCCGGTGACGATCAGCCCGTCGAACTTCTCGTCGCGGATGTCCTCCCACGGCTTGTAGAAGGCAAGCATGTGCTCCTGCGGCGTGTTCGACGGAATGTAGTGTGACGGCGAGACCAGCGTCATCTCGATCTGCAGCGGGCTCGACCCGATCAGGCGCGAGAGCTGGGTCTCGGTCTCGATCTTCTTCGGCATCAGGTTGAGCAGGGCGAGCCTGAGCGGCCGGATATCCTGCCGGACGGCATCCTGCTCGCGCATCACGTCGACGCCTTCCTTCTGCAGGATGTTGGCGGCGGGCAGGTCGTCGGGGATCTTGATCGGCATGGACGCGCTCGGCGGCAAATGGGGTTGCGGAACGCTGATATGGCATATGCGGTGCGGTTGTCGAGATCGCGGGAACATGGACGCCATACCCCCGGCCGGTGTAGGGGAGAGAGCGTAACATTCTCCCGCGATACCGGGACAACGCCTCGATATGCCTGCCGACAGCGATAATGCCGCGGCCGCCCTTGCCGATACCCTCGCCGCGCTGCGCGCCCGGATCGACGATGTCGATTCCCGCATGCTCGCCGCCATTAGCGAGCGTATGGAGATTTCGCAGCGGGTCGGCGCCGCCAAGAACGCCGGCGGGACGGCGGACGACGGCGCGCCGGTGCATCGTCCGGGCAGAGAAGCATCCCTGATCCGGGCGCTGGTTGCGCGCTACGACGGACCGATGGAGCCGGCGGCAATACTCGCGGTCTGGCGGGAGATAATCGGCGCCTCCATCGCGGTTCAGCGACCGCTTGTCGTCGTCGCGCCGGACAGCGCGGCGGAACAGACCGCGCGGCTGCATTTCGGCGCCAGCCAGCGCTATACCTGGGCAGCCAGCCCGATCGTCGATGTGGCGAGCGGCGAGGCGGACATCGCGCTCTTCCGGGTGCTGGACGGCGACGCGTGGAAGGCGGCGGCGGGACTGCTGGCGGTGCGGCCGGATTGCGCGCTGCTGTGGCGCCTGCCCTTCATTGCGCGAGGCGGCGGCTGGATCGCGGTCGGACGTGGTGTCGCCGAGGAAAGCGGCGACGACCTGACGGTGGCCATCGTGCCGCGCGACCGGGTGCCCGACGATCCGGCAATCGAAACCCTGTGCTCCCTGCCCGACGGCCGGGTCGTGCTCGCCGTCGACGGCGAGTTGGCCGACGCGCCGGAAAACGCGGGGCCGGCCGACGAGCGGCCGGTGCTGCGATTGGGCCGGTTTCCCGCCCCGCTGGAAATATGATCTTTCTCGTCTCGTCCCCAAAGCGGCTCGCCGGAACTTCCCGAAATGGTTGGCACGGGATCGAAGCGACAAACGGTGAAACCGACAACATACAGAGCATAGGCTCTACTCTATATAGGCTATATGCTATATTATGAACGGGTGGAGCCTTGCCTTTTTCGAAGATTTCGAGGCTGAGTTCGATGAATTTCCGGAAGCGGTTCAGGACGCGATCCTTGCCCGGGCGAGACTTCTGGAGCGCGTCGGACCGCAGCTTGGCCGGCCGTATGCCGACACCCTCGCCGGGTCGAAACATGCGAACATGAAAGAGCTTCGGTGCAGCGCCGACGATGGGGTGTGGCGCATCGCGTACGCCTTCGACCCGAAACGAAGGGCTGTTCTGTTGGTCGCCGGCGACAAATCGGGAGTCGCCGAAAGGCGATTTTACAGGCGGTTCATCGCCAAGGCCGATGAGCGTTTCGACGTTCATCTCGGCGAAGTGAAAGGTTAGACCGATGGCAACAATGTTGAAAGACATCATGGATGGTCTTCCGGCGGAGCGCAGGGCGCGCATCGAAGCCGAGGCGGACCGCCTCCACGAGGAGTACAAGACCCTTCAGGAACTTCGTAAAGCGAGAGAACTCACCCAGGTCGAAATTGCCAGGACGCTGAACATTCGCCAGGCCACGGTTGCCCAGATGGAAAAGCGCAGCGATCTCATGATCTCCACGCTTCGCGGCTATATCGAAGGCATGGGCGGCAAACTGAAACTGGTAGTGGAATTCCCCGACCGCGCCCCTATGCAGATTGGCGGCATCGGAGAACCGGGCGATGTATCGTCCAAAAGAGGCGATGCCGGCTCGGCGCGCCAATAGACGGGGTACAGCGACTTTCATTTCGTTCCAACAAGAGAGTATACGCCATGAGTGCGCCTGAACAGCGCCCGCAGCCGAGGCCGGGCATCATGAAGATCGCCCGCTATGTCGGCGGCGAAGGCGGCCTGCCCGGCTTCGACGATCCGATCCGCCTGGCGAGCAACGAAAGCGCGCTGGGGCCGAGCCCGAAAGCCGTCGAAGCCTACGCCGCGGCCGGGGACTCGCTGCACCGCTATGCCGAAGGCGGCGCGGCGGACCTGCGTCGGGCGCTCGGCGCGCGCAACGGCCTCGATCCCGACCGGATCGTCGTCGGCAACGGCAGCGACGAGATCATCAGCCTGGTCACCAAGGCCTACGCCGGTCCGGGCGACGAGGTGCTGTTCAGCCGGCACGGCTTCGCCATGTACCCGATCGCGACGCTGGCGGCCGGCGCGACCCCGGTCATGGCCCCGGAGACCGGCTACTGCGCCGATGTCGGCGCCATGCTCGACCTGGTGACGGAACGAACGAAAATCGTCTTCCTCGCCAACCCCAACAACCCGACCGGCAGCTACGTCACCGCCGGGGAAGTCGAACGGCTGCATGCCGGCCTGCCGCCGCATGTCCTGTTCGTCGTCGACGCCGCCTATGCCGAATATGTCACGCGCAACGACTATACCGACGGGCTGGAGCTGGCGCGGCAGTACGACAATGTCGCCATGATGCGCACATTTTCCAAGATATACGGCCTGGCCGCGCTCCGGGTCGGCTGGTGCTATGCCGCTCCGGCGGTCTGCGACGTGCTGCACCGGACGCGCGGACCCTTCAACGTCAACGCGGCGGCCCAGGCGGCGGCGCTGGCGGCGCTCGACGACGTCGGCCATATCGACCGGGCGCGCGCCCACAACGATATCTGGCTGCCCTGGTTCGCCGAACAGGTCCAGCAGCTCGGGCTGACCGTCCTGCCCAGCATCGGAAATTTCGTGCTGGTCGGATTTCCCGCCGAAGAGGGCCGGGACGCGGCGGGGGCGGAAGCCCATCTGAAAGGCGACGGCATCATTCCGCGGCCGGTCGCCGGCTATGGCCTGCCGGACTTCCTGCGCATCACCGTCGGCCTGGAGGACGAAATGCGGGCGGTCGTGGCTTCGCTGCGCACATTCGTCGGCCGATGAACGGCAACGCCCCCCGGTTCGGCCGGGCCGCCGTGATCGGCACCGGCCTGATCGGATCGTCGCTGCTGCGCGTGATGCGGCGCGAGAATCTGGCCGACGAACTGGTCGGCTGCGCGCGCCGCGCCGAGACGAGAGCGCGCATTCTCGAACTGGGCATCGTCGACCGGGCGGTCGAGGATCCGGCCGAGGCGGTCGCCGGCGCCGATCTCGTCGTCGTCGCGATCCATCTCGGCGGCTACGCCGATCTGGCCGAAGCCGCAGGCCCGCACCTGAAACCCGGCGCCATCGTGACCGATGTCGGCTCGGCCAAGCAGGTCGCCATCGCCGCGCTCGGCCCGCCCCTGCCCGATGGGGTCCATCTGGTGCCCGGCCACCCGATCGCCGGCACCGAGTTTTCCGGCCCGGACGCCGGCTTCGCGGAACTCTTCGAGGACCGCTGGTGCATCCTGACCCCGCCGGACGGCACGGACCCGGCCGCCGTCGAGACCGTGGCCGGCTTGTGGCGCGCCGCCGGCTCGGAGATCGAGATCATGGACCCGCTGCACCACGACCTGGTGCTCGCCATGACCTCGCACCTGCCGCACCTGATCGCCTACACCATCGTCGGCACGGCGACGGAACTGGAGGAGGACGTGCAGGCCGAGGTCGTCAAATTCTCGGCCGGCGGCTTCCGCGATTTCACCCGCATCGCCGCGACCAAACCGGACTTCTGGCGCGACGTGTTCCTGACCAACCGGGAGGCCGTGCTGGAGATGCTCGACCGCTTCACCGAGGACCTCTCGGCCCTGCGCCGCGCCGTCCGGCGCAGCGACGCCGACGCCATCATGGCCCGCCTCGCCCGCACCCAGCAGGTCCGCAAAGACGTGATCGCGCTGGGTCAGGATACCGAGTGGCGGCGGTAGGACCACCCGTTCGGCCCAACCCGGCAGGCAGACCGTGACCCTGGCGAGAAATCCGGATTAGACTGGGTCCGATGAGCTGGCCCGAAAACGAGGAAAGCCTGGAAGACCGCCGCACGCGCTGGCGCGCGCGCTATGCCGAAAGCGATGCGGCGGCGGGAATCGAGACGACCGGGGACTTCACGCCGTTTCGGCAGATCGACGATGTCTTCACCCGGGCCTTCTGGGACGAGAGCGTGCGCACGAAGGAGTCCGATGCCTTCTTCGATTCCTACCGGGCGGACTTCACCGCGCGCCGCGGCGACGGCTTCAACCAGCGGGATTTCGCGCTCCGCAACGCCTCCTGGCTGATCTCCGACCTGATCACCGATCGCCATATCGAGCAGGGCCGGCGGGAAGGCTTTCAGGCGGCGATCTCGGACGACACGCCGGTCGTCGCGGAGAAAGTCGCGATCGAGGACCGGGCTGCGATGTCGGCCGAGATCAAGAAGGTCGCCCGGTTTTTCGGCGCGAGCCTGTGCGGAATCACCGAATACGACGAGCGCTGGACCTATGAGTCGCGGGTCGACGTGCGCGACTTCTCCGAGGCGCCGACAGGTCTGCCGGACGATCTGGAAAGCGTCATCGTGCTCGGCCACGAAATGGACGAAGGGCTGGTCGCGACCTACCCCTCCGCGCTGGCCGGTGCGGCGACGGGGCGGGAGTACAGCCACGAGGCGGCCATTGTCATGCAGACCGCCGCCTACATCCGGGCGCTCGGTTACCGCGCGGTCGCCTCCATGAACGACACGGCGCTCGTGATTCCCTACGCCCTCAAGGCCGGGCTCGGCGAATACGCGCGCAACCAGCTCGTCATCACGCCGGAGACCGGCCCGCGCCTGCGTTTCTCCAAGATCTTCACCGACCTGCCCCTGGCGCACGACGCGCCGCGCAAACTCGGCGTCGCGGAGTTCTGCGCCGTCTGTACGCGCTGCGCCGATGCCTGCCCGGTGAACGCCCTGCCCTACGGCCCGCCGAAGGTGGACCGCCCGAACCGGTCCGCCATCCGGGGCGTGGTGAAGTGGACGTCGGATGCCGAGACGTGTTTCGGCTACTGGGCGAAGCTGGCCTCCGACTGCGCGATCTGCCTGCGCGTCTGCCCCTTCAACCGGGATTTCCGGCGCTGGACCAACCGGCTGTGGCTGCGCCTCGCCCTCTCGCCGCTGCGCCGGCTGGCGCTCTGGCTGGACGACCGGTCCAGCCGTGCGCAACGGCTGAGGCCGAGGGACTGGTGGTCCGGCGGCCGGTAAAGGCAGAAATACGAGACTGGAGCGCGCCGGCAGAAGCCGGACAGACCGGAGAACCGAAATGCTGATGCCCGAACCGGGTCTGAGGACCTATGACCGCGCGCGCGCCACGCCGGGATACACGCTGTTCTCGGCGATCCGGAGCGACCGCGCCTTCCTGATCGACATGGAGGGCCGGCCGGTCCACGAGTGGCGGCTTGAGGGGCTGGGCGGCGTCAACCTCTGCCAGCTAACCGATGACGGCACCCTGTTCGTTACCCAGGCCACGCTGGAAGGCCCACCGCTCATGGCGGGCAAGGGCGGCCTGCTGCGCGAATACGATTGGGACGGCAACATCGTCTGGGAGCATTACGACGAGAACCATCATCACGATGCGCGCCGGCTGAAGAACGGCAACACCCTCTATATCGCCTGGGATCCGTTCGACGACGCGACCGCACGGCGGGTGCGGGGCGGCCTGCCCGGAACGGAAAAGGACGGCCGGATCTACGGCGACCTCGTGCGCGAGATCGAGCCCTCGGGCAAGACGGTCTGGGAGTGGCGGATCCGCGATATCGAGATCGAGAAATACCCGATCTGCGGCATCTGCGACCGGGCCGAGTTCGGCCATGCCAATACCTGCGCGCCGCTTGCCGACGGCAACGTGATGCTGAGCTTCCGGGTGCTCAACCTGATCTGCATCGTCGACCGGGAATCCGGGCGGATCGTCTGGGAGATGTGCGATCCGGTCCTGGGCCACCAGCACGACTGCCAGATACTCGACAACGGCAACGTGCTGGTCTTCGCCAACGGCTTCCACGGCCGGACCGACGACATGTTCTCGCACATCTTCGAGATCGATCCGCAGACGAAGGAGATCGTCTGGCGCTACGACGCCCGGCCGCCGCAGAGCTTCTTTTCGGCCAATATTTCCGGCGTGCAGCGCCTGTGGAGCGGCAACACCTTCATCTGCGAGGGCGCCAGGGGCTGCCTGTTCGAGGTCACACCGGAAGGCGATGTGGTGTGGGAATATCTGTCTCCCCACACCGCCTATTCACGCATGTTCGGCACCGACCTCAATTGGATCTTCCGCGCCCGCCGCTACGCCCCCGACGCGCCGGAGCTGAAGGGCCGCGTGTAGTGGGGATGCCCGCCGGGGATATTCCAACTGGAGGCCGGTCCTTCGATACGCCGCCTGCGGCGGCTACTCAGGACGAGGGGCGAGGAGGGTATTCGAACCGCGGCACAACGCCAAACTCACCTCATCCCGAGTAGGCCCCGCAGGGGCCGTATCGAGGGGCCTCCCCTACCCCGCCGCCCGCACCTCGGCGGTGCCGACCATGGTGTCGCGGGTGACGATCCCGGCCAGCCGCTCCTCCGGCCAGCCTTCCGTGCCGTCCGGCTGCATCGGCAGCACCAGGTAGCGCATGTCGGCGGTCGAATCGTGGACGCGGACCTCGCGGCCCGGGTCGATCTCGGTGCCGAACTCCCGCAGCACGCCGCGCGGATCGCGTACCGTCCGGCTGCGGTAGGCGTAGCTCTTGTACCAGTCCGGCGGCCGGCCGAGGATGAAGACCGGATAGCAGGAGCACAGGGTGCAGACGACCATGTTGTGGACGTCGGCCGTGTTCTCCACGACCACGATGTCGGCGACCACCGGGTCGATGTCCATCTCCTCATTCATCGTCTTCTTGCCTCGCGCCAGCAGCCGCCCCCTGAAGGCCGGGTCGGTCCATGCGCGGGCGACGATCTTTGCGCCGAGGGCCGGCGTGCGTTCGTCGATCTTCTCGATCATCGCGCGCATGTCGCCGGCGCTGAACACGCCCTTCTCGATCAGCAGGCTGCGCGTCGCCGCGGCGAGATGCTGGTAATAGCCCTGCGGCCCCTCGGCCTCGATGGCGGCGTGTTCGTGAGAATCATGCGGCATCGTCGTCGCCTCCCCCGGCCGGCTCCAGCCAGCTTTCATAGATTTCGATATCGATCGTGTCGGCCGGATTGCCGGCATAGTCGTCCCAGACATGGGCCTGGTCGAAACGCACCCGGTAGAGCGGGATGCGCGCGCCGTCATAGGCGCCGAAGGCGAGTTCCTCCGGGTTCCTGTAGGCGCCGCACACCCGCTCGACCGCGCCGGTCTTGCCCCGGATGTAGAAGGGGGTGCGGAGATGCCGCCGGCCGGTCGGGAAGCGGGCCGACACGGTGACGGCGTCGCCCGGACCGAACCGGGGCCGGAGGGCCGGCGCGCTCATGCCCCGGCCTCCAGGTCGCGCACCCGCGCGTCGAGTTCGGCGCGGCCGAGCACGCCCTTCTCGACCAGGATGTTGCTCAGCGACATGATCCAGCGTTCGTAGTAGCCGATCGTGTCGTAGAGATCCGGCGGCAGTTCCTCGATGCCGCGGCGCAGTTCGTCGACGGTGACGATCTTGTCCTCGCGCATGGAGAGCAGGCGCATGATCGCCTCGACCTGCTTTTCCCACAGCACGATCTCGTGTTCGGACGGCGCGACCGGCCCCTTGTCGAGGCCGCCCATATCGTGCTGCTGGCGGATATTGTCGTAGTCGGGCATGGCCGCGTCTCCTAACGTCCCCTGAATTCGGCTTCGCGCCGCTCGACAAAGGAGCGGACGCCCTCGGCGAAGTCCTCGCTCGCCGCGATCTCCGCAAGCTGGCCCCGGAAGGCCCGGACCGCCGCGTCCGGCCCCTGCCGCACCGAAACGGCGGCATTTTCCCGTGTCGCGCGCACAGCGAGCGGCGCCTGTTTCGCGATCCTTCCGGCCAGTTCGACGGCGCGCGCCAGACCTTCGCCCTGCGGCATGACCTCCTGCACGAAGCCGAGGCGATGTGCGGTTGCGGCGTCGAACTCGTCGCCGGTCAGCAGCCAGCGCATGGCGCTACCCCAGCCGGCGCGCTCGACGAAGCGGATCGTCGCGCCGCCGAAGGCCATCAGCCCGCGTTTCACCTCGAGCTGGCTGAAACGCGTCCCTTCCTCGGCAACCGCGATGTCCGCCGCCAGCATCAGTTCGATGCCCAGCGTGAAGCAGATGCCCTTGACCGCCGCGACCACCGGCTTGGTGCGGAACGGCGGACGCAGGTCGAACGGGTCGACCAGGTCAGGCGGAAAGAAACCCGGCTCCGTAATGTCGAAGGCGCTCAACTCCAGTCCGGCGGTGAAGTGCGCGCCTTCGGCATGGACCACTGCGCAGCGCAGATCGCCGTCCGCCTCGTATTCGCTGTAGGCCCGGGCCAGCGCCACGCACATTCCGGGCGTGAAGCCGTTGTATTTCGCCGGCCGGTCGATGCCGATCAGGAACAGGCCGCCCCGCCGTTCGGTCGCGATGCGGCCCGCGTCCGGTCCTGCTTCCTGTTGGATCCCGCTTACGCGGGCGGCGTCGTTCATCGGGAATATCCCTGCCCTTGGGTCGGGGTTGCCGGACGAATGTGACACCCGGACCCTTCGTCTTTCAACCCCTGATCCCTATAGTCCGGCCACGCTGCGCCAGCCTCCGGAAGGACTCTCGCACCATGTTCGAAACCAGCATCGACAGCGACGGCATCGCGGTCATCAAGTGGAACATCCCGGACCGCCCGGTCAACGTGATGAACGAGACCACGATGGCCGGCTTCCGCGACGAGGTGGAGAAGGCGATCGCCGACGATGCGGTGAAGGGCGTCGTCATCGCCTCGGCCAAGGAGGATTTCATCGCCGGCGCCGATATCGACGGCTTTCTCGAGGACCTGAGCGTCGAGGCCCTGCTGCCCCAGTTCCTGATGTTCGACAAGGTCGGGCGGCTGATGGAGACCTGCGGCAAGCCGTTCGTCGCGGCGATCAACGGCCATGCGCTGGGCGGCGGCTACGAGACCGCCCTGTGCTGCCATTACCGGATCGCGGCGGACAATCCGAAAGCGCGCATCGGCCTGCCTGAGATCGGCCTCGGCGTGCTGCCGGGCGGCGGCGGCACCCAGCGCATCCCGCGCATGCTCGGCCTCCAGGCCGGCCTGAAGATGCTGCTCGACGGCCGGAAGCACACGGTCGCCGAGGCGGCGAAGATGGGCCTGGTGGACGAGGTGGTGCCGCCCGGGGAACTGCTGGCGGCGGCGAAACGCTGGGCGCTGGACCATCCGGACGCAACCCAGCCATGGGACCGCAAGGGCTTCCGCATTCCCGGCGGCGACGTGCAAAGCCCGACCGGGATGCAGCTGTTCCCGGCGGCCAACGCCATGGGGCGGGAGCGCAGCTACGGCAACTATCCGGCGGTCGAGGCCATCCTGTCCTGCGTCTACGAGGGCTGCCAGCGCCACATCGATGTCGGCCTCCGGGTCGAGAGCAAGTATCTCGTCAACATGATCCGCCATCCGGTGACCAAGGCGATGGTGCGCACCGGTTTCTTCGAGATGGCCAGGGCGCGCAAGCTCAAGGGCCGGCCCGAAGGCATCCCGAAGGCGAAGATCGGCAAACTCGGCATCCTCGGCGCCGGCATGATGGGCGCCGGCATCGCCTCGGTCAGCGCCGGCCGCGGCATCGACTGCGTGCTGATGGATGTCGACCGGGCGGCCGCCGAAGCGGGCAAGGCGCGGGCTGCAGCGCCGCTGGAGAAGCGGGTGAAACGGGGCCGAATGCGCGAGGAGCAGATGGCCGCCCTGCTCGACCGCATCGCCCCAGCCGACGACTACGCCACCCTGGAAGGCAGCGACCTTGTGATCGAGGCGGTGTTCGAGGACCGCGCGATCAAGGCCGAGGTGACGAAGGCCGCCGAAGCCCGGCTCGCCGGGGGCGCGGTCTTCGCCTCCAATACCTCGACCCTGCCGATTACAGGGCTGGCGAGGGCGAGCGCGCGGCCGGCCAACTTCATCGGCATTCACTTCTTCTCGCCGGTCGAGAAGATGCCGCTGGTCGAGATCATCCGCGGCGCCGAGACCGGCGACGCCGCGGTCGCCCTCGCCCTCGACTATGTCCAGGCCATCGGCAAGACGCCGATCGTCGTCAACGACGGCCGCGGCTTCTTCACCAGCCGGGTCTTCGCGACCTACGTCATGGAAGGCGTGGCGATGCTCAAGGAAGGCGTCGCGCCGGCGCTGATCGAGAATGCCGGCAAGATCGCCGGCTTCCCGGTCGGCCCGCTCGAGGTCGTCGACAACACCAGCCTCGGCCTGTCGCTCGCGATCCGGCGCCAGTGGAAGAAGGACCTGGGCGACGATTATGCCGGCCATCCCGCCGACGACGTGTTCGAACTGTTCGTCGAGACGCTGGACCGGCCGGGCCGCAAGGCGGGCAAGGGCTTCTACGACTGGCCGGAGGGCGGGCGCCCCGGCGAAACGAAACGCCTGTGGCCGGAGCTGAGCCGCCATTTCCCGCGCGCTGCCGAACAGCCGGACGTCGAGGAGGCCAGGCGTCGCCTGCTCCACATCCAGTCGGTCGAGGCGCTGCGCTGCCGGGCCGAGAATGTCGTGACCGGCCGCGCCGACGCCGATGTCGGCTCGATCCTCGGCTGGGGCTTCCCGATGTATACCGGCGGCGTGCTCTCCTGGGTCGGCCAGGTCGGCGCCGCAGCATTCGAGGACCAGTGCAACGCCCTCGCCGACCGGCACGGTACCCGCTTTGCCCCGCCCGAAGACGTGGCGGCGCTCGCGGCGTGAGGGCGCGCGGGCCGGCGAACACCGGGAGGCAGGACATGGCCGCACGAACGATCGACACGGGCACGGACGAACTGCTGTGCGCAGTCGACAGCCGGATTGCGACGATCACGCTGAACCGGCCGGAGAAGCGCAACGCGCTCGGCGATACGCTGACGCCGGCGCTGCGCGAAGCGCTGCTCAGAGTGGAGGCCGATCCCGACGTGCGGGCCGTCATCGTCACGGGTGCGGGAACCGCCTTCTGCGCCGGCGGCGACGTGACCGGCCTGGGCCGGCCCTTCAACGAAGGTAAGGCGGACGCGCCGCGCCCGAGCGCCGACGACGCGATCCGCGGCCTCCAGCACAAGCAGGATACGCTGACCCTGCGGCTCTACCACCTCGCCAAGCCGACGATCGCGGCACTGCCTGGTCCGGCGGCCGGCGCGGGCATGTCGATCGCGCTGGCCTGCGACATCCGGCTGGCGTCCGAGAGCGCCTTTCTCGCGCCGGGTTTCGTCAATATCGGCCTGTCGGGCGATTACGGCGGAAGCTGGTTCCTGACCCGGCTGGTCGGCCCGGGGCGGGCCAGGGAAATCTACTTCACCGGCCGCCGGGTCCACGCCGCCGAGGCCCTGCAACTCGGCATCTTCAACGAGGTCGTGCCGGATGCCGAACTTGCCGGGCGGGCGCGGGACCTGGCCGGCGCGATTGCATCCGGCCCGCCGGTCGCCCTGCGCTACATGAAGGAAAATTTCAACCGCGCCGCCGTCGCCGACCTCAAGACCTGCCTCGACATGGAGGCCGACCGCACCATCCGCTCGGCCCGGACCGAGGACCATCTCGAAGGGGTCGACGCCTTCATGGCGAAACGAAAGCCGCAATTCACCGGCCGGTAGCGCAGCCGCCCCAGGGCGGGCCACGGCCGAAAGAGCGCAATGAAACTCACGGATACACAGATCGCGCGGTTCCGGGACGACGGCTTCCTCATCCTGCCGGCGCTGTTCTCGCCAGCGGAGGTCTCGGTCCTGAAGGCGGAGCTGCCGCGCCTGTTCGCCGAACGCCGGCCGGAGAATTTCCGCGAGAAGCGCAGCGACGCCGTGCGCACCGCGATGGCCCTGCACCTGCGCAGCGCGGTCTATGCCCGCCTCGTCCGCCATCCGCGGCTCGTGGAGCCGGCGCAGCAGATCCTCGGCGACGGGCTCTACGTCCAGCAGGTCAAGGTCAACGCCAAGGCGGCCTTCTCCGGCGACGTCTGGCAATGGCACTACGACTTCGCGACCCATCATGGGGAGGACGGCGTGCCGGAACCCCTGGCGCTCAACCTGCATGTGCTGCTCGACGAGGTGAACGAGTTCAACGGGCCGATCGTCTTCATCCGCGGCTCGCACCGGCGGGGCGCCGCTCCGGCAACGCTGGACACCGAGACGACGAGCTATCCGCTCTGGGTGGTCGACGACGCGACCGTGACCGGCCTGGTCGCCGAGGGCGGGCTGGTCGCCGCCAAGGGGCCGCCCGGCACGGTGCTGATCTTCGGCGACACGCTGGTCCATGGCTCGTCGATCAACATGACGCCGTGGCCCCGCACCATCTTCTCGTTGATCCTCAACCCGGTCGCCAACGCGCTGACCCGCCACCGGCGGCCGGACCACCAGCACCACCGCGACCTGACCCCGGTCGAACCCCTCCCGGACGACTGCCTGCTGGCGGCAGCCGCCGGATAACCGCGAGGGGAGCGGCGCCGGACGCAAAAAAAACCGTTGCCGCAAGGGGGTTTGCACAATCTGAAAGTAGAAATTGCGATTTGTGCAAACGGCGAAAACCGGTCCGCCCCGCCCTACTCCGCCAGCCGCAAATTCACCCGCCGGTTGCGGCGGCCCTTGTTTTCGATCTTGCCGATGGCGACGGGGCCGATCTCGCCGGTGCGCGCGACATGGGTGCCGCCGCAGGGCTGGAGGTCGACCGTGTTCGCGGCGTCGCCGATCCGCAGCAGGCGGACCGTGCCGGCGCCCACCGGCGGCTTGACCGAGAGGGTGCGCACCAGGTCCGGCCGGGCGGCCAGTTCCGCGTCGGCGATCCATTCGGCGCCGACCGGCAGATCGGCCGCAATCAGCGCGTTGAGCGCGGCCCCGATGGCGGCCTTGTCGAGGGACGTATCGGGCAGATCGAAATCCAGCCTTCCCTTGCCGTCGCCGACCTGGCCGCCGGTGACGTCGCCTTCGATCACGGCGCACATCAGATGCATCGCCGTGTGAACGCGCATGTGGCGGTAGCGCCGGTCCCAGTCGATAGCGCATGTCACCGTGCCGCCGGCTGCCGGGAGCGCCGCGCCCTCAGCCGGGATGTGCCGGTGTTCTCCGCTCGCCCGGTCCTTGCGTGTGTCGGCGATGGCGACCGCGCCGCCGCCGGGCAGCGCCAGCGCCCCCGTATCGCCCGGCTGGCCGCCGCCCTCCGGATAGAACACCGTGCGGTCGAGCACGATCCCCTCCGGCCCGGCGCTCAGGACGGTGGCTTCGCAGGTATTCAGATAAGCGTCCCGGCGGAACAGTTCTTCGGTCATGGAACCCTCTTCGTCGTCACGCGTCGCCGCCGCCCAGCACGCGCAGATAGACTTCGCGGTCGATGTTGCCGCCGCTCAGCACGAGTCCGGCCTTGCGGCCCGCCATCGTCTCGCGCTCCTTGACCAGCGCGGCCAGCGCCGCGGCGCCCGCGCCCTCGGCAATATTGTGGGTATCGGTGTAGTAGGCCCGCATGGCGGCCTCGATTTCCGCGTCGCTCACCGTGACGATCCGGGCGGCGCCGCGGTTGACGATGGCGACTGCGTCGGGCGCCGGTACGCGACAGGCCATGCCGTCGGCCACGGTGTCGGCCGAGTTGGTCGAGACAGGCTTCCCGGCTTCGAAGGAAAGTGCGTAGCAGGCGGCGTTCTCCGCGCACACGCCGACGACCTCGGTGGCGAGGCCGAGCGCGTCGCGCGCCGCGATCACGCCGCTGATGCCCGAGCCAAGGCCGATGGGGACGTAGACGGTATCGAGGTCCGGCACGGTGCGGAAGAATTCCAGCGCGTAGGTCGCGGTGCCCTGGACCAGCGGCCCGGCGAAGGAGGCGACCATGTGCAGGCCGCGCGCGCCGGCCAGCGCCTCGGCATGTTCCAGCGCCTCCTGGAAATCGCTGCCGTGGACGATCAGTTCGGCGCCCTGGGCCTGCATCGCGGCGTTCTTCTCGCGGCTGTTGCCCTCGGGCACGACGATCACCGGCGTGAGGCCGTTGCGCCGCGCTGCGGTGGCGATGGCCTGGCCGTGGTTGCCGCGGGTCGCTGCGATCACGCCCCCGACCGCCGGCTCGGTGCGGCGCAGCCGGTCCATGTAGACCAGCCCGCCGCGGATCTTGAAAGCGCCGATGGGGGAGTGGTTCTCGTGCTTGACCCAGACTTCGGCACCGGTGCGCGCGCACAGGAGCGGCCAGCAATGGGCCGGCGTCGGCGGCATGACGGCGCGGACCATTCCGGTCGCCGCTTCGATGGCCGCAAGGTCGGGGAGCTTCATCGGCGTCTCCTGAAGGCGAGGAGCTAGTGGGCGTATTTCTGAGCGATCCAGGTGCCGAGCAGGATGAGCAGCCCGGCGGCGACGATGGTCCAGGTGATCCGCTCGCCCAGAATGGCCGCTGCGGCAATAACCGACAAGACCGGCTGCAGGAACTGGAACACCGCGATCCGCGCGATGCCGCCCCGGTCCATCGCAAGGAACCACAGGGCATACCCGGCCAGCGACGAAAACAGGACGAGCCAGCCGACGCCGAGCCAGCTCTCGGCCGTCACCGCGCCCCAATCGGTGTAGGGATAGAGGATCAATATGGCCGGCACGGTCAGCAGCAGCGCGGCGCCGAGGCCGTAGAAGGTCGCGCTCCAGCTGCCGACGACCGGCGCCAGCTTGGCGCCGCTGACGTAGCCCGCCGAGCACAGGCAGACCCCGGCGAAGACGACCAGATCGCCGATCAGCCAGGTCGGCGACAGGGTCAGGTCGCCCTCCGGCCGCGTGTAAAGGACCAGCAGGACCGTACCGGCCAGGGCAACCGCCGCACCAAGCCACCAGCCGGGGCGCGGTTTCACCCGGTCCACGATCGCAGCGACCAGACCGGTGGTGACCGGCAGCAGCGCCATGATCAGCGCAGCATGGCTGGCGTTGGCGAGTGCGACACCGAGGCTCAGGACCGTCGGCCACAGCGCGAAGTTGAGCCAGCCGGAGAAGACCAGCAGGCAACGGTGGCGCGCGGTTTCGGGAAAGGGGAGCCGGAAAGCCAGGGCGATGCCGAGGCCGACGAAGCCGGCGAGCATCGAGCGCAGGGCGCCCGCCGTCATGCCGTCGATGCTCTCGACCGCAACCCGGTTGGCCACGACCGTCCCGCCCCAGAAGACCAGCGTGACGAGCGCCGCCGCCAGGGCAACCGGCGGCAGGCCGCGGCCGGCGCCGCCGGGCCCCGCGTCGGTCGCGGCCGCGGCGGTCAAACCGTGATGGTTCCTTCAAGATACGGTGCGCCGTAGCCCGCGATGGAGACCCGGTCGCCCTTCATTGCGCACCAGAGGGCGCCGCCGCGGGCCGAGATCTGGCGGGCGAACATCTCGGTCTTGCCGAGCCGTTCGGCCCAGTAGGGAATCAGGATGCAGTGCGCCGAACCGGTCACGGGATCCTCGTCGATGCCGCCCGTCGGCGCAAAGAAGCGCGAGACGAAATCGCAGTCCCCGCCCTCTGCGCCCGGCGCGGTGATCATCAGTTCAGGGATGTCGAGCGCGGCGACCCGGCGGAAATCCGGCCGGACGGCGCGCACGGTTTCCTCGTTGTCCAGCACCGCCAGGGCGTAGCGCGCGGCGAGCACCGCCTCCGGCCGAACCCCGATCGCGCCGGCAACGTCGCCGATTCCCGCCGCGGGCCCGATCGGCGCCGGCGGCTGGGCCGGGAAGTCCATCGCCAGCCGGTCGCCGTCGCGCGCCACGGTCAGCGGCCCGCTTCGGGTGTGGAAGGTTATGGCCTCGCCGGCATGGCCGAGCCGGTTGAACAGGACCCAGGCCGTGCCCAGCGTGGCGTGGCCGCACAGGTCAACCTCGATCAGCGGCGTGAACCAGCGCAGCTCGAACCCGCCGTCATCGCGGGGCACGAAGAAGGCGGTTTCCGACAGGTTGTTCTCCAGCGCGATGGCCTGCATCGTCGCGTCGGGCAGCCAGTTGTCGAGTGGCACCACGGCTGCCGGGTTGCCGCCGAAGGTCCGCTCGGTGAAGGCGTCGACCTGGTAGAGCTTTAGTTGCATGGCGGAGGTTTCCTGAGGGTGTCCGGCAACGGGCCGAGCGGCGCAGCACAATCGCCCGGGCTGCATTTGTGCCTCGCGACGTCCGTTTCACCTGATTGAGAACCGTCATTTCGACCGAGCGAAGCGAGCGGAGAAATCTTTTCGCTCGGTGCTATGAATCTGGCACCGCACGAGAAAGATATCTCCGCTCCGCGACCCTACGGGCCGCTCCGGTCGATATGACGGCGACTATTGGCGGGCGTCGCCGAACAGCCTCAGGCCGCCTTGTCGAGGGCCTGTTCGAGATCGGCGACGATGTCGTCGATATGCTCGATGCCGACCGACAGGCGGACATAGCCGTCCGTCACGCCGGTCTGGAGCTGCTCTTCCGGCGACAACTGGCTGTGGGTGGTGCTCGCCGGATGGATGGCCAGCGACCGGGAATCCCCGATATTGGCGACGTGGTAGAGCATCTCCAGCGAGTCGATGAACTTGCGGCCGGCGGCGCGGCCGCCCTTCAGCTCGAACCCGACCAGGCTGCCGTAACCGCCGTTCATGTACTTGTCGGCGCGGGCCCTGAATTCGCCGGACTGATGGCCGGGGAAGATGACCTTGCTCACGTCGCTGCGCGTCGCCAGCCAGTCGGCAACCTGCGCCGCGTTCTCGCTGTGCTTCTGCATGCGCAGAGCCAGCGTTTCGAGACCGTTGATGAACAAGAAGGCGTTGAACGGGCTCATGCACGAACCGAGGTCGCGCAGCAGGGTCGTGCGCGCCTTGATGATGTAGGCGACCGGGCCGAGCGGCGCCGTCGCCTCGACCCAGACCGCGCCGTGATAGCTCGGGTCCGGGGTGTTGAGGGCGGGCTGCCGCTCCTTGTGCTCGGCCCAGGGGAAGTTGCCGCCGTCGACGATCAGGCCGCCGATGGAGTTGCCGTGGCCGCCGATATACTTGGTCGTCGAGTGGACGATGATCGCGGCGCCGTGCTCGATCGGCTTGCACAGGATCGGGCAGGCCGTGTTGTCCATGACCAGCGGAATGCCGTATTCGCGCCCGATCGCGGCGACCTCGGCGATCGGGAACACGTGCAGCTTCGGGTTCGGCAGCGTCTCGGCATAGATCGCCCTGGTGCGGTCGTCGATGGCGGCGCGGAAGGCTTCCGGATCGGCCGGATCGACGAAGCGGACTTCGATGCCCTGGTCCTTCAGCGTGTTGTTGAACAGGTTCCAGGTGCCGCCGTACAGGTCGGTCGAGCTGATGACGTTGTCGCCGACCCGCGCCAGATTCTGCAGCGCGAAGGCCGAGGCCGCCTGGCCGGACGACAGGGCGAGTGCTGCCACGCCGCCCTCGAGCGCCGCGACGCGCTGTTCCAGCACGTCGTTGGTCGGATTCATGATCCGCGTGTAGATGTTGCCGAGCTCCGCCAGCGCAAACAGGTTCGACGCGTGATCCGTGTCGTTGAACTGGTAGGACGTCGTCTGGTGGATCGGCACGGCGACGGACCCGGTCGTCGGGTCGGCGCGCCAGCCGTGATGAAGGGCGATGGTCTCGGGATGTTGGCTCATGAATCCTTTTCCTGGCCTGTTGCGCGGCCCGGGCGGGAACCCGGGCACGGTTCTTGAAGCCGGTCTTGAATCCGGCAAAGTCAGCCGGCAGCGACGGTCGGCCGCGCGCGGACAGAAAAAGAGAAAACGGGCAGCAAAAAACCCGCTTCAGCGTTCCTGCCAGCGGGGCCAGAGACACGGCGCCGCTTTAGCTGCATTTGTTATGCGCCCGCAAGCTGGTGCTCAAATCGGCGCAGCGTCGCAGGATGTAGCGGCGGCGGCGCGGCTTGGCAAGAGCCAGGCCGCCTTGAAGAACCCGGTGAAGACCCGGCGAAGATCCCGGCCGCACCCCGCCGTCCGTCGGGCCGGCGGAGGCAGACGGGCTGTCGTCGCGTCAGGGCTCTGCCAAGCCGCCGTAGCGGCGGTCCAGTTCGTCGAGGACGGCCAGGCCGCGCTCGGCATTGCCGCGCGCCGCGCGCATTCGGAAGCGCAGTTCGGTATCGTGTTCGGCCAGCGCCCGCACGGACAGTTCCTCCATCAGCTTGTTCAGGCTCAGGCCGCGGCGTGCGGCCATCGCCGCCAGCCGGTCGCGATGGGCGTCGGGCAGCCGGATGGTCAGGGTTGCCATGTCAGCCTCTCCTCCTTCAGCAGGTCGCCCGGCGCGACGACGCGAAAGCTGTCGAACGCTAGTTCGCCCGACGCCACATCCCTGGCGTTGTGGGTGACGATCTCGGTTGCGTTGCCGGCAACCGCGAGTTCGATGAGGTGATTGTCGGCCTCGTCCGGCAGGTTCGGGCGCCAGAGAAAAGCGATCTCGATCCACTGGCACGCTCCGAGAAACGCATCGAGCAAGGCTTCCCGGTCTGCAGGACCGATCGGCGCCGCGGCAAAGAGCTTTTCCCTCGACAGGACATCCTCATACTCCAGAAATAGGGCATTGCCGATCAAAGGCCGGCATTTGCCCGTCAGGCATCGCCGGAGAACCTCCCGCGCGGCGCCGTCGGGCGACAGGATCGCGGAGACGAGAATGTTCGTATCGACAACGATCCTGCGCACCATGATGTGATAGCATATATGCTGTCATAAATAATTTCAAGAGGGTAAGAGTGTCGCCGGGATTGCCGCCCCGCCCTCCCGGTCCTCCGCAATCATCGCCGCCGCCTTTTCGGCGATCATGATAGTGGGCGCGTTGGTGTTGGAGCCGTTGATGACCGGCATAATGCTGGCGTCGGCGACGCGCAGGCCGTCGATGCCGCAGACGCGCAGGCGCGGGTCGACCACGGCCATGTCGTCGGCGCCCATCCTGCAGGTGCCGACCGGATGGAACACGGTATCGCCGGCGCTGCGGATCCAGGCGTCCAGGTCCGCATCGCTCTCGACCTCCGGGCCCGGCACGCGCTCGCGCTCGATATAGTGGGCGATCGCCGGTTGGCGGAACACCTCGCGCAGGGCCCTGACGCCGTCGCGCATGGTGCGGCGGTCGCCCTCGGTCGCCAGATAGTTGGCGTGGATGCGCGGCGGCGCGAAGGGATCGTCCGAGGCCAGCCACAGCCGCCCGCGGCTCTCCGGAACGGTCATGTGCACGCCGGCATAGAAGCCGTGGCCGCTGTCCGGTCCCGGTTTCGCGAACGGCAGGTGGGTCACCGGCTTCATGGCGGCAACGAAGTTGAGCTGGATGTCCGGCGCCGCCAGTTCCGGCCGCGTACGGATGAAGCAGCCGCCCTGCAAGGCGAAATCCGCACCGAAGCCGCGCCCCCGCAGCAGAGCGTTGACGGTGTGCCAGGCGGCGCGGTCGAGCCGCAGTTCGTCATAGATGCCGACCGGCGCGTTGCAGGCGTATTGCAGCCTTGCGACCAGGTGATCGTGCAGGTTCTCGCCAACCCCCGGAAGGTCGTGAACCACCGGTACGCCGGCCGCTCTCAGCCCGTCGGCCGGGCCGATGCCCGACAGCAGCAGCAGTTGCGGCGAGTTGATCGCCCCGCCGGACAGGACGATCTCGCGCCGCGCCCGGATTTCCTGCGTCCGGCCCTTGCGGCGATAGCGCAGGCCGACCGCTCTGCCCCGCTCCACCGCGATCCCGGTCGCGTGGCAGCCGGTGCGCACGCTGAGGTTCGGCCGGCCCATCGCCGGCTTGAGAAAGGCCTGCGCCGTCGTCCAGCGCCGGCCGTCGCGGATCGTGAAATGGTAGCGGCCGAAACCCTCGCGCTCCGGCTCGTTGAAATCCTCCGTGACCGGATAGCCCGCCTCGGCGCCCGCCTCGATCAGCGCGTCGTAGAGCGGCGCCGTCGCCCGGCCGCGGCGGACGGTGAGCGGCCCGCCCCTGCCGTGATGGTCGGCCGCCGGCCCCTGGAAATCCTCTGACATGGTGAAAAAGGGCAGGATGTCGTCATAGGACCAGCCCGTGCAGCCCATCTGGCGCCAGCCGTCATAGTCGAGGCGGTGGCCGCGGGTGTAGATCATGCCGTTGATCTGGTTCGAGCCGCCCAGCACCTTGCCGCGCGGCCAGTTCAGCCGGCGGCCGTCCAGGCCCGGCTCCGGCTCGGTACGGTAGTTCCAGTTGTTGTAGCGCTTGCGGAACAGGATGCCGGCGAACATCGGCACCTTGTAGAGCGGCATCCAGTCCCTGCCGCCGGCCTCGAGCACCAGCACGCGGACGGACGGGTCTTCGGACAATCGGGCGCCCAGCACGCAGCCTGCGCTGCCCGCGCCGACGACAATATAGTCGAATTCCTCGGCCATCGAAGAGATCGGGAGCGCCGGCCGTCGCTCAGTCGCGGACCGGTTGGGGTGCGGTGTCGCCGGAAATGCCGAGACGGCGGGTCCGGAAACCGTGCCAGCCGATCCACAGGGCCGCGGCGGCGATGGCGGGGCCGTAGACGGTGGGATCGGCCGATATGACAAGGATGGCGAGCGCCAGGCGCAGCCCGGTCTCCCACAACGGCAGTCCGGCACGGTCGAACCGCGCCAGCGCGCTCGCAAGCAGGTAGAGCGCGAGCACCAGCCGCGCGATCAGCCAGAGCAGGGATGCGGCATCCACTGTGCCGTCGTAGCCCGGCAGGTAGGAAACCTTGGTGCCGCTCGCCGTGGGATCCAGAAATGCTTCCTCGATCACGAGCAGTTCCGGATAGACCGCGAACACGAAGGGGATGACGAACATCACGATGCCCGACCGGACCGCGGAAAACCCGGTCGCCATCGGCTCGGCCTTGGTGATGGAACTGGCCGCGAAGGCCGCGATCGCCACCGGCGGGGTGATCGCCGACGCCACGGCGAAATAGAAGATGAACATGTGCGCGGTGAAGATGGAGATGCCGAGCCCGGCGAGAACCGGCCCCATGAGGAGGGCGACGTTCACATAGGCCGGCACCGCCGGCATGCCCATGCCGAGGAGCACCGCCAGCAGCATGGTCATGGCGAGCGCCATGAACTGGAACACGACGGAGCCGCCGGCGCCCAGGTTGAGGCTCTGCAGCCATTGCAGCACGTCGAGGGAGATGGAGAAGGGCAACCCGGTGAATTTCAGGCAGAAATCGATGATCGAAACCGCCAGGAACATCAGGTAGAGCGTGGAAATCAGAATACCGGCGTTCGACAACGCATCGAGCAGCTTGCGCGGCCGGGCGCGCATTTCGGGATCCAGGAAGAGCAGGAAGATCAGCAGGGCGACGGCCCACCAGCCCGCGCTTCCGGCATCGCCGGCGGCGTTCTGGACCAGCTTCAGCAACCATGGAAGCTCGGTGACCCTGCATACCCCCTCGGCAAAGACGCGCTCGGCGCCGAGCAGGCCGTCGAACCAGCCGCAACCGACATTCTGCTTCGGCGTCAGCAGCAGGAACAGGATGATCAGGATCGGCCCGAAGATCATGATCAGGTTGTAGATGTCCTGGCGCGACAGGTGCATGTCCTCGGTCAGCACGCCCAGGGCTTCGATATTCTGCTTGCGCGACTGGAAGACCGCGGAGAGGAAGAGGCAGAGGAAATAGGCGAACGCCGGAATGGCGGCCGCGACGATCACGTCGCCGTAGGGAACCCCCGTCATCGCGGCCAGAACGAAGGCGGCGACGCCCATGACCGGCGGCATGATCGAGCCGCCGGACGAGGCCGCGGCCTCCATCCCGCCGGCGAACACGCGCGAGAAACCGCGCCTCATCATCATCGGAATGGTCAGAACGCCGGTCGAGAGCACGTTGACGATCGGCCCGCCGGAAATCGTGCCGAACATCGCCGAGGACACGATGGCCGCGTGGGCGGGCCCGCCGCGCAGGCGCCGCGTCCAGCGGAAGGCGAGCTTGATCAGCGACCGCCCGCCCGCCGAGGCGCCGAACAGCGATCCCAGGATCAGGTAGGGGAAAATCTCGTTGAGCGTGATGTCAATGAACCGGCCGAGCAGGCCGGATGCGTTGTTGGTCAGGATGTCATGGACCCGCGGCCGGCCGTCCGCCAGCGATCGCGGCTCGCCGCCGAGCTTGGTCACAAGATATTTGTCGATGTCCTGGGCGCCGTAGAAATACCAGATCAGGATGGTGACGATGGTGTAGGCGGCGATCAGCAGGGCGACGAGGACGAGCGGAAACCCCCAGACCTTGATGTTGAAGGTCAGGAAAACGACGATCGCGAGCCCGACGATCGCCACGATCCAGCCGCCCGTGGTGTACAGGCATTGCGGGTCTTCCACCGTCAGGGGCTCGGGCAGGCCGAGCATCTGGGCGGTCTCCTTTTCGACCTTCAGGCTCTCGGCGATCAGGCGTTCGCGGTCGCCGGTGAACCGGTCGATGAGGCAGACCGATTCGAACTCGACCAGGTAGGTGAGCGAAATGGCGATCGCCATCGTCACGAGCGCCAGGTCCATGAACAGGCCGAAACCGCGGCGCAGGCGGCTTCTGTCGGTCCAGGCGCGCCACATCGAATGATGCAGCGCAACCGTCAGCATCATCGCGGCGAAATAGAGCGGGTAATAATATTCGTAAGGGAACTTGCGGATTATGAAGCGGGGATTGCCCGCGATGTCCCGCGCCAGATCGTCGAGGCCGGGGATTCCCGGCATCATGTTGATCAGGCCGACGACGACGAGGGCGATCGACAGAACATAGACAACGTGATGACTGAGGCCGCGGCGGGCGGGGCCCGGAATTGCATCTTCGGACACGTGCGCATTCGCCCGGTGCGGCGGGAGGGCCGCGGCGAAAGCCGCGGCCCTCCTGAGCCGGTTAGGATTGCCGGTTCAGACTACGGTCTGGCGCAATCGGGAACCTTGTGGCCGGCTTCCTCCCAGGCCGCCACGGCGCCCGGATGGTATTTCACCGGAATCGGGCCGCACATGCCGGTCTTCGCCGGATCGATTTCGCCGAGGAAGATGTTCGCCATGTAGGGCGCCTTGGACGTGAATTTCTTCACGTTGGAGATCGCCGCCTTGGTCAGGGCCTTGGCCAGGTCGAAGCTCATCGACGTCTGGACCATCTCTGCGCCCGCCGTGCCCGGGGCGCGGTAGGTGCCGTCCTCGGAGACGATGGTCAGCCCCTTGATCGGCTTGACGGTCTTGAGGTCGATGACCCATGGCGCCGTTCCGGGCGCCTTGAGATACCTCTGCATGGCCTTGGAGTCCCACGCCTTCTTGGGCACCGACCACAGCGTGATGCTGCCGGAGCCGAGCGAACGGAGGATCCGGGTATCCGGGAAGGTGATCGGCAGAACCATGGCGTCGCCGGTGCCGTCGGTGATGGTCTTGACCATCTGGCCCCAGTTGGACTGCACGCCCTTGTAGTCCTTGCCGTCGGAATAGCCGGTCACGATCCTGACGATCGCCCGGGCGATGTTCAGCGCAGCGCCGCGGGGCGGGCCGTTGACGATGGTCTTGCCCTTGATGTCCTTCCAGCCTTTGACGCTCGAACTGTCAAACGCATAAAGCCCGTAGCCACCGTAGGTGTAGGTGTAGAGCGCTGCCGTATTCTTGACGAGCTCGGCGCCCTTCTTCTTGCCGAGCTTGCCGTAGGGCCCGGCGCCGCGCGACAGCAGGAAGGGCAGGATGAGCGGAACCGCCGCGACATCCGTCTTGCCCTGGGCCAGGTTCTGAAGCGAGTTGGTCAGGGTCTGACCCTCGGCGACCTGGAAATTGGCGACCCCCTGCGCCGCGGCCAGTTCGGCGAGGGTCGTGATCGTGGCATGGGGCACACCGCCGGGGCTGGCGGTTTCCGCGGTCAGGTTCTGCTGGGCGTTGGCCGATGCGGCGAACGCCAAGGTCGCCGCCAAGGCGGTCAGCGTAAGTTTTCCGGACATGATTCCTCCCTGTTTCGTTGCACTGTCAACGACCGGCATTTTATAGCGGCATCGACGGGACCGGGAAAGTTGGATCGCGTGTGAAGCCGCGGCCTAAGCGCGCCGCACGCGATGCGGCGTCCGGTCCGGCGCGGGACAGCGGGCCGGCCGGCAGCCAATCGACGGACGCGCCGCCGGTTCGAAATTTAACATGTTAAGTAATGCGCGGCGACGCGCTAAGCCGCCGCAGAAACGCCCCAGACGCGCCGCGCGAATTTGGGGTAGGGATCGGCGATATCCGGCGCCACGGTCCCGCGCAGGATGGCGAGCGTCTGCCCGTCCGGCGGTTCGGTTTCCGGCACCGTCTCCGGAATATCGAAGCCGAAGCCCGTATTGTCCCGCACCTCCTCGACCGTGTGGCCGGGATGGACGCTGGCGAGCGAAAAGCGCGCCCGCTGCCGGTCGAAACGGAACAGGCACAGGTCGGTCACCAGGGCGTAGGGGCCGCCCGGCCGGTGGACGTTGGGCGGGCTGGTGCCGGGCGCGCTGATGAAGTCGACCGCCTCGACCATCGTGCGCCGGGAGTGCTCCAGCCGGAACAGGATGACCTTCGGCACCATGAAGTAGAGATAGGCGCTGCCGAACGAGCCCGACCAGCGCACCGTCTGCTGCGGATAGCCCTCGCCGACGCCGACCAGGTTGATGTTCGCCCTGCCGTCGATCTGGCCGCCGGACAGGAAGAAGGCGTCGACCCGGCCCTGGCCGGCGCTGTCGAACAGATCCACCCCGCCGTCGGTGCGGTAGGCCGGGATCGTGGTGCCGATGATCGAAACCCGGGTGCGTTTACCGGCCTCCCGGTCGCGGTGCCGGCGCAGCAACGCCGCCGAGCCGGGGATCGGCGAAGAAACGCCGACCGCGATGTGGCCGCAGCCGTCGAGCAGACCGGCAATCGCCGCGATCAGCAGTTCTTCGAGGGCGTATTCCGCCATTACCGGCTCATCGGGCCGCTATTCCGCCGCGACGGCGGGCGCATTGCGGTAAACGGTCTCGTCGAGCCAGGCGGCGAAACCCTGCTCTGTCTTCGCCATGCCTGCATAGGCTGTGAACCGATCTGCGTCATCCTCGTACAGGCCGGTCACGCCATAGGGCCACGCGCCCCGCTCGGCGACCGCGACGCCGCCGATATACATTTCGGGAATCGTCGCCGGCGCCAGCGTCTCGTCCTGCAGCAGGTTGCCGTCATAAAGCCGTTCGCAGGTCACCAGCGTTGTCCGTGCGGCATGGGCCATGACCTTGAGTTCGGCCTGACGGCCGATCCAGACATTGCCGGACCGGTCGGCCAGCGGCGCGTGGAACAGCGCGATGTCCGGCACGATGGCCGGCAGGGCGACGATCGGGTCGTCGTCGGCGAAGGGATTGTCGACGATCCGGTAGTCGTCGCGGTGGCGGACGATGTCGGAGCCGATGAGGCCGCGCAGGGGCATGAAGGGGATGCCCTTCTCGCCCGCCTGCAAGCCGGCATAGACCGCCGGGCAGGTGCTGTCGATCACCCGGACGGCGCCCGACCGGACGGCGCGGCCGAAGCAGGGCGCCTGCCCGTATTCGCCGAGGGTCACGCCGCTGGTCTCGACCGTCGCGACGCAGCCGGCGCCGATCAGCATGTCGGCCTGGAGCCCGCTGGTCGGCACCGTGACCAGATGCAGGTCCCGCACGCCGCGCCGGATCAGGGCGCAGGTCGCCGCCATCGCCGCGCACCCGCCCTCGGCCTTGAACACGGCGAGCTTGGCGCCGTCCGGCACCTCGGCGGCGAGGGCGTCGACGTCGGCGAGAAGGACATCGGACATAAGGCGGCTCCGGTTCGTTGCTGCGGCGGCCAGTGTGGCAGGCCGGGGCGAGAAGCTCAATGGCTGCGGGAATGGGCAGGCCGCCATTAGGCGCATAAGATTTCTTGCATAGTATACCCAGTAAATTACTTGCCGCCCCGGACGGAGCGGAGCGGAGATCCGGGGGCCAGGGGCCACAGGCTACAGCGATTGGAACGGCCCCTGGGCGCCGGATCAAGTCCGGCGCGACATCCTGGATTTTTTCTTTCGACACCGATCCCTTGAACGCCGGAACCTGGAGAACGAGTTTCGCCGTTTGGTGACCGACAAGAGCAATCGACCGACCATGCGTACGACGCTGAACATCGACGACGATGTGTTGCAGGCGATCCGGGACATCGCGAAACGCCGATCGAGGCCGGCAGGCGCCGTGGTCTCCGACCTGCTCAGGCGGTCGCTGACCGGCGCCGACCGAAGCGGCGAAGAAGACAGCATGGATCAGCCAGTTGCCGAGTTTGGCTTCCGCCCCTTTCGGAAGTCCGGGGGCCGGCTCGTCACAAACGAATCGATCGACAGGCTGCGCGGTACGGTTGGCGACTGACCGGCCGAACGGGGCCGCCTCGCAATTTCGAAATCAGGATCGGCTAAGCATCGCCCGCCGCCCGCGCCGCGAGCCGTTGCAGGCGGGCGAGGGGACGGTCGCGGATGCCGTATTCGGCAAGGTGGGCGAGCGTGTTGTCGAGATAGGCCCGGGTCGTGCCGAGCGGCCCCTCGGCATGGGCAAGCGCATCCACCATCTCGGCCTCCGGCGGCCGGCAGGCATAGCGCGGATGGGCCGGGTTTATCAGGAAAGTCACCGCCTGGACCGGCCCTTCGCCGGTTGCAACGCGGCACCAGCGCGCCCGGTAGGCGTCGCCGAACATCTCGCGCCGCCAGACGATTTCGATCTCTTCGGCGACCGCGGCGGCGGCGATGCGGAACGCCATGCCGACGCACGAGCCGCCGGGCTCCAGCCCGAGCATCAGGCCGGGCCGCTCCGGCGTGCCGCGCCCCAGATGGGTCCACAGGCAGAAGCGCCGGTGATAGCCGTGCAGCCGCGCGATCCGCCGTTCGACGAAGTGGATCGCCGGGTTCCAGATCAGCGAGCCGTAGCCGAAAACCCAGACATCGCCGCCCGGATCGGGATGGGCGGCAAGGGCTTCCCGCCACGACGCTTCGAGCTGCTCGTCCGACCAGACCGGCATGCCCGGATTGTTCGCCCGGATATAGTCGCGCAGCGCGCCGCTGAGGATAACCTCGCGGGTCAGCCGGAATTCGCTCGCGTCGGCGTCGCGCATCGGCAGATACCTTCTCGCCGTTTATCGGCCCTGTTACCCATGTCGCCGGTCTGGGCTGTTACCCATGTAACCGGTTTGGACCATCGATTCCGCCTCCCCCAAGGGGAGGGGGGACGCGTTGCGGTGTCCGTCGGGGCCGATTCACGGCGTGTCGCAGAGCGATTTTTACCGGAGGACGGCCGGCGCGTCATCCGGCGCGGCCGTGCGGGCTGCCATGACCAGATCGCAGGCGTCAGATGCGGATCGCCGCCGCCTCGTTGCGGATGGCGCGCAGGACGGAGAAGGCGGTGAGGCTCGACGTTTTGGGATTGTCGGGCAGCGGCTTGCCTTCCATGCGCAGCGCCATCCGGCCGAACGCGCCCGTGGCCTCGATCTCGTGCACGTTGCCGGGCGCGGCCGGGTCGGCGACGATGCGCACCGAAGTGCGGTCGAAGCCGGCGCCGGCCAGCGCCACGGTCGCCGCCACGTTGGCGTTCTTCGGATAGGTCCGCGCCGCTTCGTCGGCCGGCCCCTCGAACAGGGTGAAGGGCGCGTCGAGCCGGTCGAGGTCGCACAGGGCCTCTCCCGGCGTGCCTTTCCAGGCAAGCGGCGGCTTGCGCGAGGTGTAGGTGACGCGCTCCAGCCCGCCCTGGCGCGCCGCGGCGAGCGCGTCGATGCCGCCGACCGCGCCGGGCGCGATCTCGGCCGTGCCGCCGCCCTCTTTCGCAGCCTGCTCCAGCGCCGCCAGCAGGGCCCGGTCCGCCAGCGCGCCGACCGAGACGACGAGCAGACGATGGCCGGCGCGCAACGCCGGCACGCCGTGCTCGCCGAGCGCGCCGTGGCCCGCCGCCTCGACGATCAGGTCCGGCGGCTCGGCGAGCGCCGCGACGCTGTCGCAGACCTGGATCGACAGACCGAGCGCCGCCTGCGTCTCGGCGACCCGCGCCGGGCGGACGATCATGGCGCCGATCCGGCAGTTCGCATCGTCCGCCAGCGCGCCGACGGTATAGCGCCCGATCGCGCCGTAGCCGACGATGGCGATGCCGGCCTTTGCCGTGGCGGTCATGACGCTGCGCTCCTCTTCTTCTTGCGCACCTTCTTCTCCCGCACCGGCGGGCCGGCGAAGGGCCGGGCGAACGGGCCGATGCCGGCCATGTCGGCCTCCAGCACCGCCGGGCCGTCGCCCTCCAGCGCCTTGGGCAAGACCTGCCGGAACGCATCGACGCTCGCGGCCTTCAGATGGCGTACCTCCATGCTGGCGCACAGCGCGGCGAAGTCCGGCGTCAGCAGGTCGGCATAGTGCCGCCGGCCGCCGTAGCGCGCATCCTGGATGTTGCGGATCACGCCGTAGCCGCCGTCGTTCATCAGCAGGATCGTGACCGGCGCCTTTTCCTGCGCCGCGGTCGCCAGCTCGCCGAGATTGAGGGCGAAGCCGCCGTCGCCGACCAGCGCGACCGTGCGGCGGCCCGGTTCGGCGAGCGCCGCGCCGACCGCCATCGGCAGCCCCTGCCCGATCGCGCCGCCCAGCGAATGGACGCCCTGGCGCGATCCGGTGAGCGGCACTGCCCGGTTGCCCCAGATGCTGTTGGAAAGCGTGATGTCACGCACCCAGGGCGATCCGGCCGGGAAGTGCGCCTTCACCGCGTCCAGCACCGCGCTCCAGCTCTCGCCCAGATTGGCCCGCAAGCCCGCCTCCGCCGCTTGCCTGGCAGCGCCGAGATCGCCGGCGAACGCCGGGTCGGTGCGCAGCCGCCCGGTCAGCCGGTCGGCGAGGCCGCCGAGCGCGGCGACCGCGTCGCCCTGCACGAAGCGCCCGGTTGTGTAGCCCCGGCCGTCCATCGACGGGTCGCAGTCCACCCGCCAGCGCTGTTCCGGCAGTCCCAGATTCCATTTCAGGGTTTCGTTGCCGCGCAGGCGCGAGCCCACGACGATCAGGAGATCGCAGGTGCCGTAAAATTCCTCGACCGGCGGCGCGGCGTTGAAGGCGCCGAGCGTCAGCGGATGGGTTTCCGGCACCACGCCGCGGCCGTTCGTGCTGGTGACGATGCCCACGCCCATGTCGGCGAGGCGCAGGGCCGCAGAGTCCGCGCCGCGCGCGCCGCCGCCGAGCCACAGGATGGGCCGGCGCGCGCCGGCGACCGCCTCGGCCAGCGCATCGAGATCGGCCGGCGCCGGCCGGGTGCGGGGAAACTTCGGCGCGGCGAGCGACGCCGGAACGTCGACCGAAGCCGACTGAACGTCGATCGGGATTTCCACGCTGACCGGCCCGGCCGGCGGCGTCCGCGCGGTCCGCACCGCCTCATGGAGCACGTCGAGCGTCTCTTCCGGCGTGTGGACACGAAAGAACGCCTTGGACACGCCCTTGAGCATGGTCGGCTGGTCGGGCGCCTCATGGATGTAACCCCAGCCGCGGTCGAGCCAGCCGCGCTCGATCTGCCCGGTCAGATGAAGCACCGGCGAGCCGGCGGTCCAGGCCTCGACCAGGCTGCCGGCCGCATTGCCCGCCGCCACGCCGGTCGAGGTGACGCCGACGCCGAGGCCGCCGGAGACCCGGGCGAAGGCGTCCGCCATGTTGAGCGCGCCGGCCTCGCCGCGCGCCGGCACGAAGCGCATCCGGTTGCCGCGCGCGAAGGCGTCGAGCACCGGCATGTTGTGGATCGAGATGACGCCGAAGGCGGTCCGCACCCCGCAGGCGTCGAGGAAGGCGGCGACCAGGTCGCCGACGGTCGCCGACGGTTCAGGCAAAGCGGGAAATTCCGCCCGAGACTTCGAGCGCCGCGCCGGAGATGTAGGCCGCAGCCGGCGACGCCAGATAGACGACCGCCGAGGCCGCTTCCTCCGGCGCGCCCAGCCGGCCGAGAGGGAGCTGCTTTTCCTCGGCGAGCACCGCCATCCAGTCTTCCAGGCTCTGCTCCGGATCGGACCGGGCTTCGTAGCGGCGTTGCCATTGCCCCGAATAGATCAGCCCGAGCAGGATGGCGTTCACCCGCACCCCGTCGGGTGCAAACTCGGCGCTCATCGACTTGACGAGGTTCTGCACGCCGGCGCGCAGGGCGGCCGTGCAGACCATGTGCGGCTCCGGCTGGCGGGCGAGCAGGGAATTGACCACGACGATGCTGCCGGAACCGCTTTCCATGAGCGCCGGCAGGAAGGCGCGGACCGGCCGGATGACCGAGAAGAATTTCAGGTCGAACTCGTCGCGCCAGGCCGCGTCGTCGGTGTCGGCAAAGGTGCCGATCCGGCCCTGCCCGGCATTGGCGACCAGGATATCCAGCCCGCCGAAAGCGTCGAGCACCCGGCCCTGCATCGCGGAAACCGCCGCCTCGTCGCGCACGTCGCAGACGACCGGCAGCACGGCGTCGCCGAAGCGCTCCTGCAGGGGTGCGGCGGCGGCGTCCAGCCGGGCCGCATCGCGGCCGCACAGGGCGACCTGCGCGCCGTCTTCGAGCAGCAGCCGCACCGTGGCGAGGCCGATGCCGGAAGAGCCGCCGGTCACGAGCGCCCGCTTGCCGCCGAGGCCGAGATTCATCGGGCGGCCTCCGTCAGCGGATCGACAAATCCGGCGAGCAGTGCGTTGAACGCATCGGGCTGCTCGATATAGGGCAGATGGCCGGCACCGGGGATCAGCGTGAACGACGCCTGGGGCCGGCTCGCGGCGATCTCGCGGTTGGTGTCGGGCGGCGTCACCCGGTCCTCCTCGCCGCAGACGACCGCCATCGGCCCGTCATAGTCCGCGATCTCCGCCATCAGGTCGCCGACCGACAGCGCCCAGGCCGCCCGCCGGTAGCCGACCGGCCGGATCTCCGCGGTGATCCCGGCGACGGTGTCGCGCAACTCCTCCGGCACGTCCGGCGCCAGCAGGTTGCCGGCGCGCGCCTGCGCCATGCCCTCGACACCCAGCCGTTCCAGCGGCTCCAGCCGCGCACGCAATTTCGCTTCCCGCTCCTCTGCGGACAGCCGGCCGTGGCCCTGGGCGGCGTCGGACAGGAACAGCCCAGCGGCCCGCTCCGGCGCGATGTTGGCGAAGGCGGCGGAGAACAGCGCGCCCAGGGAATTGCCACACAGGATCGCGTGCTCGATCTCCAGCGCGTCGAACAGGTCGCGCAGCACCAGCGCATAGTCGCGCGGCGCCGGGGTTTCGCTGTCCACGTCGGTCGATCGCCCGTAGCCCGGCGCGCCCCAGGCGACCACCCGGTAACGGCCGGCGAAGGCGGGAAACTGGTGGATCCAGCCGCGCGAGGCCGAGCCGATCCCGTGCAGCAGGAATAGGACCGGTCCGCTGCCGGCCTGGCGGATTTCGACCTGCCGGCTTCCGATTTGGACGATTTCGATTTCGGGAAGGGACATCGCTAGTTGAATACAAACCCCCCGTTGACGGGCAGCACCTGCCCGGTGACGAAGGCCGCGCCTTCGGACAGCAGATACATCACCGCGCCGACGACGTCGTCGGGATGCTGCGTCCGCGGCATGGCGCGGCCGGCGACGTAGAGATCCTTGCGCGCCTGGGCTACGTCTTCGGTCGCCTCGACCATGACCAAGCCGGGCGCGACCGCGTTGACGGCGATCCCGTCCGGCCCGAGCTCGCGCGCCAGCGAGCGCGTCATGGCGATCACCGCGCCCTTGCTCGATACATAGTGCAGCAGCTTCGGCGCGCCCCAGAGCGCGGTGTCGGACGCGAGGTTGACGATGCGCGCGCCGCCTTCGGCCCTGCGCAGCAGCGGCGCCAGTTCCTTGACCGCAAGCCAGGCGCCGCGGGCGTTGACCGCCATCACCCGGTCCCAGGCCTCGATGTCGATTTCCTCGAAGGTCCTGCCGCCGACCCCGGTGGCGACGGCGCCGTTGTTGACCAGCCCGTCGAGCCGGCCGTAGCGCCGGGAAATTTCCCGGCCCAGGGCGGCGACGCTTGCCGGATCGCCGAGATCGACCGGCATGAAGGGCGCATCGACACAGTTTTCCGTCAGCGCTTCGGCCGTCTCCCGCCCCCAATCCTCGACCAGTTCGGCGACGATCACCGTGGCCGCGCCCTCCGCCGCCGCGGCTTCGGCGAAGGCCCGCCCGAGCCCGCGCCCGGCCCCGGTAATTGCGATGATTTTTCCATCGAGCAAACCCATCAGGATCTCTTTGCAAACGGACTGCGAGCGGGGGCCAACCGAGGAAGCGTCGCGGTCTCCCCCTCCCCTTGGGGGAGGGGGTCGGGGGGAGGGGTAAACGGCGGCCGGAGCCTTGCCGAAGGCAGCATCGGCGCGCGGGCAGACGACCCCTCCCCTGGCCCCTCCCCCAAGGGGAGGGGGATTCGGTCAGTGCCTCTTTCGCAAAGGAATACCCAGGGGGAGAGGGATTCGAGCGGCGGAATCCGGCCGGGTTTGTAGGGGAGGGTTTGAAACCCTCCCCTACGGATCGTCGTCCACGCACGGTGCCTGCATAGGAGGCACTCCGTCCGGTCTGCCGCGGTGACAGGATTGGCTTTGGGAAGCAAGGCCGGCTTCGCGCTATTCGGCGGCGAGTTGCGGCGCGGCGCGGCTTTTCAGATGGTCCCGCGCCCGGCGTTGCAGCAGGCGGCGCAGATGGGTGACGCCGATATCGTGCTGGTAGAGCAGCTCGGCTTCCGGCGGCTCCATCTGCTCGATCACCACCCGGTCCTGCTCCAGGACGTGCCAGTGCCGTTCCTCGAGCCGACTCTTGTACATGAAGCGCCACAGGTCGCGCTGCCAGCCCTCCACCTTGCGCAGGCGCCAGAAGAAGACCTGGCACGCAGACGCATCGACCGGCGTGATGTAGCCCAGGATCCGGAACATGCCGCCCGGCCCGGCGCCCGGCGGATAGGGCAGGTCGAGGCGCACCCAGTCCGCGCCCGTCGAATGGAACTCGGTCCAGTCGAAATTCCTGCCGACCTGCTGGGTGCGCCGCACGGTGAAGCCGTCGCCGGTGCGCTCGATCTCCATCTCGTCCGCGCCGGAACCGTAGGCCAGCGTGTAGCTCTTGGCGTGCAGATAGGTGCCGTGCATCGGGTCCACGACATTCTCCAGGGCGTAGAGGTAGCTGCCCTGCCACGTCCCGGTGCACAGGAAATGCGACCATTCCGGATCGTCGAACTCCTCCGGGAAGGCCAGCGGCGCCGGCTCGCCCTCGCCCATCCAGGCGAAGATGCAATTGGCCTTTTCGACAGCCGGGAATGTCCGGACACCGTGCATGCCCTCCAGTTGGCAGCCCGGATAGGCCGGCACCCGGACGACCGTGCCGTCGCCGTCGAACTGCATGCCGTGATAGGTGCAGGTCAGCAGCCCGTCGATGACATGGCCCTGGCTGAACCGGGCGCCGCGGTGGGGGCAGCGGTCGGTGTGGACGCGGACCGCGCCGTCGCCGTCGCGCCACAGCACGAGACGCCGGCCGAGCCGGGTGATGCCGACCGGCTCGTCCTTGACCCAGTTCGCCGGCAGCAGGGCGTACCACTGCTCCGGCAGGCCCGTTTCGAGGATTGCGTCGGTCTCCGCGCCGGTTGCCATGCTTCTTGCCTCGGCTTGCTCGTTCCGCCGCCGCTCAGCCGCGCTTGACCGACGCCAGCGGGTGATCGGGCGGGTAGGTCGGGATCCGGGGCTTGGTCGCGCCGAGCATCACGCACATCAGCGCCTCCTCGTCCCACTCGTTGACCAGCCCGCGGTAGACGCCCGGCGGCACCGAGATCAGGTCGCGCTCGCCCAGTTCGGTCTCCCAGGTTTCGCCGCCGTCCTCGAAGAACAGGCGCACCCGGCCGCGCAGCATGAAGAAGACCTCCTCGACATCGTCATGGACGTGCAGCGGGCCCTCGCAGCCCGGCGGCAGCACCATGGTCGAGAAGGTGAAATGCTCGGACGGGACGGTATTGGCGTCGCTGTCCACCCCGGTGCCGCCGGTGCCCATGTAGCGCATCTGGGCGCGCCGGTATTTCGGATCGAAATCGGCCTGGAATTTCAGCGCGTCCCAGTCGTAGGTGCGCGTGGCGTAACGGGCGATGCGGGTCTCGATCCGCGTGGCCAGCGGCGCCGCCGCCGTCTCGACCGGGGCGGGACCGGAATCGGGCGCCATGCCTGTCTCCCTCGCTCTTTTTTTCCCGTCAGCCGGCGATGTCGCCGGCCGCGCCCCCGGCCGGCCGCTGGGGCGCGTAGCGCAGCACCGCCCGCTCGGCCAGGATCACCAGAACATACGCCAGGATGCCGATCACCGTAAGCAGAATGATGGTGACGAACACCCCGGCCGTGTTGGCGCCGCCCTCCGCCTTGGCCAGTTCGGCGCCGAGGCCGACATTGCCGCCGACCAGCTCGGCGACGGTGACGCCGATCACCGCCAGGGTCGCGCCGATGCGCAGGCCGCTGAACAGGGCCGGCAGCGACCAGGGAAACTCGATCTTCCAGAAGATCTGCGCACGGGTCGCCTTGAACAGGCGGGCAAGGTCGATCATCGACGGGTCGACGCTGCGCACCGAGGTCAGCACGTTGATCAGCACCGGGAAGAACACGATCAGGATGGCGGTGAGGATGCGCGGCGTGATGTTGTAGCCGAACCACATGACGAAGAGCGGCGCGAAGGCGACCTTGGGCGCGATCTGGAGCGCCAGGATATAGGGCGAGGCGACGACCTCCATCAGGCGCGACATGCCGAGCGCATAGCCCATCACCGCGCCCATCAGGCAGCCCAGGCCGAAGCCGACGATGACCTCGAAGCAGGTGATGAGCGTGTGACGCAGCAGGTCGCCGTTCACCCACATGTGGATGCCTTCCGCGAACACGGCGGACAGGCGCGGGATATTGTAGGGCGCGATGCCGAGCAGCGGCGGGCCCCATTCCCAGCCGGCCAGGAAGGCGACCAGCGCCAGCGCGCTCAGCCAGACCTCGCGGCGCTGGACAGCCGAAGCCAGGCTTTGCCGGACCGAGGGCTCCGCCGCCCTCTCCGGCGCCCGGTCCGGAGTCGCAGCGAGCTGGCCGTCGGGCGCCATCAGACGGTCTGCTCGACCTTGCCGATGTCGAGCAGCGACATCAGCCGGGCGGTCATGGGGCCGATCTTCTCGTGCTGGCGCCGCTTCATCGGTTCGTCGCGGCCGGGAATGTCGACCGGGATCTCCTCGATGATCCGGCCGGGCCGGCGCGACATCACCAGCACCCGGTCGCTCAGCGCCAGCGCCTCGACCAGGTCGTGGGTAATCAGGAAGGCGGTCTTCTTCTCCTCGGCGACCGTCTGGGCCAGATCCTGCTGGAGCACCATCTTGGTCTGGGCGTCGAGCGCCGAGAAGGGCTCGTCGAGCAGCAGCACGTCCGGGTCCATCATCATGGTGCGGGCGAGCGCCGCGCGCTGGCGCATGCCGCCGGAAAGCTCGTGCGGATAATGGTTGGCGAAACCGTCCAGATGGTAGCGGTGGAGGAATTTCTGCGCCCGCTCTTCGCGCTGCGCCGGGTCCATGCGGCGGATTTCCTGGCCGAACTCGACATTCTTGCGGATCGTCCGCCAGGGCAGCAGCAGGTCCTTCTGGAGCATGAAGGCGACATGCTCGTTCGGCCCGCTGACCGGTTCGCCGTCGACGAAAATCTCGCCCTGCGACGGCCGGTCGAGGCCGGAGGCCAGGTTGAGCAGGGTGCTCTTGCCGCAGCCGCTCGGCCCGATCAGCGCGACGACCTCGCCATCCTCGATGTCGATGCTGACGCCTTCGACCGCGAGCACGCCCTCGCTGCCGGTCCGGCCGCGCACCGGCGGGAAGTAGCGCGAGACCTCCCTGAAGCTGAGCCGGAGCATGGGCGCCCGAAGCGGTCCGGACCGCGGGTCAGGCGCCGAGGCGGGCCATTTCCGCCCTGAAGACGTCGGCGGTCCAGCGCCCGCCGTCCGGCGGCGCCACGTCGGCGTCGTTCAGGCCGGCGACGATGCCGTCGAGATCGTGGACGCTGCGGTCGAACAGGCTCTCGAGCGCATCGCCCAGCGCCTTCGTGTAAGGCGTCTCCTCCCAGTCGCGGCACTGGCGGGCATAGTCGATCCCGGCGAGCGGGTGGGTCATGCGCGGGCTGGTCATGCGGGTCCGGCAGTCCTTGTCTGTGGCAGACGCGACCCTAGCGGGCGGCCCTTTGCAGGTCAAAAGTTTCGAAATGTTAAGTTACGGGTTTTTGCGCCGCTCCCACTCTCTGACGGCCAGATACATCCCCAGCACATAAACGACAGTGCCGATCAATGCTGCCCACCCCGGATTTTCTCGCCCTACTATGCCAAGGGAGCCAAGCACACAGAACGCTACCCATGCGAGGTGGACCAGGAACAGTATTGACCACACTACTGCACGACGCATTGCGTGACATCTTTCTAAAGTAGCTTCGGCTCCGCGAGTTCATGTTCATACCGGTCCTGGAGGTTCATCCAGCTCCTTGCGTCGGTACCGAAGTAGCGCGCCAGACGCAGTGCGGTCTCGGCCGTGATGCCGCGGCGGCCGCGGACAATCTCGGCGATGCGCGCCGGCGTTACCCCGATCGCTTTCGCCAGCCCGGTGGCGGACAAACCGAAAGGATCCATGAAATCGTGCTTGAGAACTTCGCCGGGATGTACCTGGTCCAGTCGGGTCATGTCGGTGTGTCCTCGCAAGATGTTGGTGGTAATGGACGAAAGCGAAAATTCGCACAATAAAGTTCAATCCCCGACAGGAACCCGGACGCCATGTCAGCCGTAAGCCACACCCTCGAAGACGGCATCTTCACCGTCACCTTCGACAATCCGCCGGAGGGATTCTTCACCGGCGCGATGGCGGAGGACCTGCTCGCGCTGCTGCCGGCGATGGCGGCGGACGGGGTGCGGGCCGTCATATTGCAGGGCGGCGTGCCGGGCGTCTTCATCCGGCATTATTCGGTCGCCGAACTGGCGGCGCTGTCCGATGCGCTGCGCGCGAAGGGCCGGCGCTTCGACGAGACCGCGCCGGTCGACCATCACACGATGAACCGGATCGCCGAGGGGCTGGTGGCGCTGCCCCGGCCGGTCATCGCAGCGCTCAACGGCACGGCGATGGGCGGCGGCTGGGAGCTGGCGATGGCCTGCGACCTGCGCATCGCCGAAGCCGGCGACCATGCCTACGGGCTGCCAGAGGCGCGGCTCGGCATCCTGCCCGGCGCCGGGGGCACCCAGCGGCTCGCCCGGCTGGTCGGCGAAGCCCGGGCGCTGGAAATGACCTTGCGCGGCCGCACCGTCGGCCCGGCGGAGGCGCTGGCTCTAGGTATGGTCCACGAGGTCGCGCCCGACGCCGCCACGCGCGCCGCCGACATCGCCCGCGAACTGGCGGCCCGTCCGGCAAAGGCACTGGCTCACATAAAGCGGTTGGTGCGCGCCGCCCTGCCGCCCGTCGACCCGGAGACGCTGCAACTGGAAAGCCGCCTGTTCCTCGACCTCGCCGTCTCCGACGAAGGCAACGCCCTGATGCGCGGGATGGTGGAAGAGGGACTGGATATCCGGGAGGTGGAATAGAGCGGTGCGGCGCCGCCCGCTAAGCCGTCATTCCGACCGGAGCGATCCAACGGATCGCGTAGTGGAGGAATCTCGTCGCCGGCGTCCGGTGCCTGTTTGTGAGGCCCAGCCGGGATCCCTCCACTCACTTCGCTCGGTCGGGATGACGAGGTGTGGCAGGGCGCCTTTGCAGCGGCTGCCGAACACAAATTGCCATAGCCGGCCTGGCGGCCCCTTTCCCGGCAATCCCGGTTCGACAATATTCCCGCCATGAACGCTCCAACCTCCCCTTCCCCCATCCACATCGTCGGCGGCGGGCTGGCGGGGTGCGAGGCGGCGTGGCAGGCGGCCGGCGCCGGCGTCCCTGCGATCCTCCACGAGATGCGGCCGGAGCGCGGAACGGACGCCCATCAAACGGACACGCTCGCCGAGCTGGTCTGCTCCAATTCCTTCCGGTCGGACGACGCCGAAGCCAACGCCGTCGGCGTGCTGCACGCGGAGATGCGGCGCTGCGGCTCGCTGATCCTAGCGGCGGCCGACGAACACAAGGTGCCGGCGGGCGGCGCCCTGGCGGTCGATAGGGACGGCTTTGCCGGCGCGGTGCAGTCCCGGCTGGAGGCGCATCCGCTGGTCACGGTCCGGCGCGAAGAGGTCGACGGCCTGCCGCCGGCGGACTGGGACGCGGTTATCGTCGCGACCGGGCCGCTGACCTCGCCGGCGCTCGCGCAGGCGATCCTCGACCTGACCGGCGAAGATTCGCTCGCCTTCTTCGACGCCATCGCGCCCATCGTCCATGCCGACTCGATCGACGAGAGCGTCGCCTGGCGCCAGTCTCGCTACGACAAGCCGGGCCCCGGCGGCGACGCCAGGGCCTACATCAACTGCCCGATGGACGAGGCGCAGTACAACGGCTTCATCGACGCCCTGCTCGCCGGCGACAAGACGGAGTTCAAGGACTGGGAAAAGGACACGCCCTATTTCGAGGGCTGCCTGCCGATCGAGGTCATGGCGGCGCGCGGCCGGGAGACCCTGCGCTTCGGCCCGATGAAGCCGGTCGGCCTGACCGACCCGCGCACCGGCCGCCGCGCCGATGCCGTGGTCCAGCTGCGCCAGGACAACGCGCTTGGTACCCTGTTCAACATGGTCGGTTTCCAGACCAAGCTGAAGCACAGCGCCCAGACGGCGATCTTCCGGACGATACCGGGCTTGGAGAACGCGCGCTTCGCCCGGCTCGGCGGCATCCACCGCAACACCTTCCTGAACAGCCCGAAACTGCTGGACCAAGAGCTACGCCTGAAGGCCGATCCCCGGCTGCGCTTCGCCGGCCAGATCACCGGCGTTGAAGGCTATGTCGAGAGCGCGGCGATCGGCCTGCTCGCCGGGCGGATGGCAGCGGCCGAGCGGCTGGGTGGCGATTTCGCGCCGCCGCCGGATACCACCGCGCTGGGCGCCCTGCTGCGCCACATCACCGGCGGCGCGGCGGCCGACAGTTTCCAGCCCATGAACGTCAATTTCGGCCTGATGCCGCCGCCACCGGCGCCGACCGGGGGCAAGCGCCTGAAGGGCCGGATGCGCAAGCAGGCCATGGCGCAGCGGGCCCTCGCCGACCTCGACCGGTGGCTGGCCGGCGAAACGCCCTTCGATACGCCGCTTCGCGGCTACTCAGGGTGAGGGAATGTGGTGTTGAGGCTGAAGAAAGAGCATCAATAATCCTCATCCCGAGTAGGCGCGCCAGCGCCGTATCGAGGGACGCAAGCACCATGCTCTTCCCATAGCCGCCGCCAGCCTATAATCCTGGCGCCTCAACGGCCGCGGCACAGTCCGCGGGCGCCGCGAACGGGAGCCTGCCCATGCCCGCCGAAACCGCACAGGTCGAGACCCTCGACTACCGCCACAGCCCGCTGCCCGTGCGCGAGGGTCTGGCGGCGTCGCAGCAGCGCGCCTGGGCCCGGCTGGGCGAACCGGGCGAATGGTGGCCCGGCGCGGTGCGCATCGCCATCGCCGAAGAGACCCGCGCGGCGCCGGACTGCGCCTTCTGCATCGAGCGCAAGGCGGCGCTCTCGCCCTATGCCGTCACCGGCGCACACAGCGCGGCGACCGGGCTGCCGGACGCGCTGGTCGAGGTCGTCCACCGCATCCGCACCGATCCGGAGCGCCTGACCCGGCGCTTCTACGAGGATGCCCTCGCCGGCGGCCTGAGCGACGCGGAATATGTCGAAACCGTCGCCGTCATAGCCACGGTCGTCGCCGTCGATACCTTCTGCGACGCCATGGGCCTGCCGCGCCACGCCCTGCCCGCGCCGGTTCCCGGCGAACCGCGCCGGCGGCGGCCCGCCGGGGCGAAGGACGGGCTGGCCTGGATGCCGACGGTCGCGCCCGAGGACATGACCGAGGCGGAGGCCGGCATGTATGACGGACTGGCCGCGGTCAACATCCACCGGGCGCTGTCCCTCGTGCCGGCGGAAGTCGTCGGTTTCTTTGACCTGGACGCCGAGCATTACCTGCCCGACGCGCAACTGCGCGATTTCGGCACCGAATACCGCGCGCTGACCCATGCCCAGATCGAGTTCCTCGCCGTCCGGGTCTCCGCCATCAACCAGTGCGTCTACTGAACCACCAGCCACGCGGTGCTGCTCCGGGGGAGCGGCGAGCATACCGGCGACGACTACGACCTGGCGGCCATCGTGCCGGACCGGGAGAAAGACGGCGGCAGCGGCAGCGGCGTTGCCGCAGCGGCAGCGCTGACCGCCTACGCCGACGCCTTCTTCGACGGCGGGCAGGGCTTTGCCGCGGCGCGCGACCGGCTGCACGCGGAGATCGGCGGCGAAGCGCTGGTCGACGCGGCCGGCGTGCTCGCCATCTTCAATGCGGTCGTGCGGATCGCCGACGCGACCGGCATTCCGCTGGAAGACCAGAAAGCCGAGATGTCGGCAGACTTCCGGGACGCGCTGGGGATTGCGGACTATCCCTCAACGGCCGGCAAGTTCTGACGCCGCAACAGGTCCGCACCTGTTGACCGGCGCAGGATATTGACTAAATTCCTCTAAACTGCCGGATTCGGGATTTGTGTCCGAAAGGGGGCCCGCTACTGGTCCTTCGATGCCGCTGCCATGGCCGCATCGTCGAACGCCGGCAAACTCTCGAAGGAGCCGAAACCCTGCTTCACGTACCACACGGAAAAATTGAGCATGGCTTCCGGCGACGGCGCACTCGCGATGTCGACGAAATCGTACCGGCCCTGGGTATAGTGGATCGAATCGAACTCGATCCCGAGTTCGCTGGCCTTGGCGCGCGCCAGCCTGATCCGCTCCTCGTGCCTGGTCAGCCATTCGTCGCTCTGTTTGCCGAGCAGCACATATTTCATGACAGTCTCCCTGTTGCGGGGCTCCCGGTCGTCGGGGGCCGGTCCGGAGCGAACCTAGGCGCGCACCGGCCGGGAAGGCAAGTTCGCGTTATGGCGCGCAACGCGGCTTCCTCTCCGGCGCGCCGGCGCAACGCCGGTCATGACGGATCATGACATTTTATGACACATCATGACGTTCCCGAACCCCTGCATGCCACCCGGACGGCGCGCAGCGACGATCCGGGGGCCAGAGCCACGGGCAGGGCCCTGCCGGGCGACTCTGGGCCCCGGATTTCCGCTGCGCTCCATCCGGGGCGACAAGAAGGTTTAGGCCGGGGAGCGAGGGCGACGAATCCTGACATTCCCGACACGAGCCGGCGCGCGCGCCTGCCGTGCCGTGGAGGTCGCATTACATTTCATGACATTTCCTGACATACCGCAGCATCCCTTCCTCCAGACGCGAAACCGCCATGCCTGCCGACATTCACATCGAGCGCCGGGGCGAGATCCTGGTCCTGACCCTGGACGATCCCGAGACCCGCAACGCCATCGCCCGCGAGATCTACGAGAAGGCGACCGCGGCCATCGTCGACGCCGGCAGCGATCCGGCGGTGCGCGCCCTCGTGCTGACCGGGGCGAACGGCGTGTTCTGCTCCGGCGGCAATGTCGGCAACTTCCCGGAGCGGCGGAAGCAGCCGCGCTCGGTCAGCCTGGGCTCGGTTGGGCTGCTGCACAGCTGGATCAAGGCGATCCGCGCCTGTCCCAAGCCGGTGATCGCCGCCGTCGAGCGGGTCGCCGCCGGGGCCGGCGTCTCGCTCGCGCTGGCCTGCGACCTGATCGTGTCGTCGCGCGACGCCCGCTATGTCGTCGCCTACGTCAAGATCGGCCTCAGCCCCGACGGCGGCGCGACCGCTTCGCTGATGCGCCTGTTGCCGCGCCACCTGGTGACGGAATTGTGCCTGTTCGGCGATCCGGTCGATGCCGAGACCCTGCACCGGCACGGCGTCATCAACCGGCTGACCGAACCCGGAGCGGCCCTGGACGAGGCGCTGGCGCTGGCCGGCCGGCTCGCCGACGGGCCGCAGAACGCCATCGGCCGGATCAAGCGGCTGATCGACGCCGCACCGGGCAACAGCTTCGGCGAACAGCTCGACATGGAAGGCGGCTTCATTGCCGATTCGTTCCGGGACGAGGAAACCCGGATCGGCTTCGAGGCCTTCCTGAACAAGCAGAAGCCCGACTTCCGCAAGGCCGGCGCCGGGTGATTCCCGCGCCGCCCCTCGATACGCCCCGGATTTAATCCGGGGCCACTCGGGATGAGGGTTGTGAAAGCGAGACAATCCAGAAACCCTCATCCCGAGTAGGCGCGCTCGCGCGCCGTATCGAGGGACAGCCCGGCCCCATTGTCGCAAACCGGTGACGCGGGGCGCGCAGTTACGCCATAAGGGGCGCGACGCCCGAAGGACACATTGCGGAGGGAAAGGGAAGGGATGCCCGGCAGCGACACCGTCGGCCTGAAGGCCTATGGCGCCTATGTTCCGCGGCTGCGGCTGAGCCGCAGGGCGATCGCCGAGGCCAACGCCTGGTTCAACCCGGCAATCAAGGGGCTGGCCAAGGGCGAGCGTGCGATCTGCAACTGGGACGAGGACAGCCTGACCATGGGCGTGGAGGCCGCGCGCGACTGCCTGACCCCGGCGCGGCTCGATGCAGGTGCGGCGGCGGTCGCGGCCGTGACCTTCGCCTCGACCACCCTGCCCTTCGGCGACCGCCAGAATGCCGGCATCCTCGCCACGGCGCTGAATTTCGACGAAACCGTCGTGACGATGGACTTCGCCGCCTCCCAGCGCGCCGGCACCTCGGGCCTGCTGAACGCCCTGCGCAACGCGGGGGCCGGCGATGCGCTGTTCGTCGCCGCCGACAAGCGCCGGACCCGGGCCTCGGGGCCACAGGAATTGCAGTTCGGCGACGCGGCTGCCGCCTTCACCGTCGGCAGCGGCAACCTCATCGCGGACTATCTCGGCGGCCACCAGCTCTCGACCGACTTCGTCGACCATTACCGCGGCGGCGATGCGAAATTCGACTACAACTGGGAAGAGCGCTGGATCCGCGACGAGGGCTATTTCAAGATCGCCCCGCGCGCCATCGCGGCGGCGCTCGAAGCGACCGGCCTGGACGGCGGCGCCGTGGACAATTTCATCATGCCGGCGCTGATCCGCGGCGTGCCGCAGAAGGTGGCGACCATGAGCGGCATCGCGCCCGACGCGGTGCGCGACACCCTCCAAGCGCAGCTCGGTGAGGCCGGGACCGCCCATCCGCTGGTCATGCTGGTCGACTGCCTGCAGGAATCGGAACCGGGCGAGACGATCATGGTCGTGGGCTGGGGCCAGGGCTGCGACGTGCTGCTGTTCCGCACTACGGAGGCGCTGAAGTCGCTGCCGCCGCGCCAGGGCGTGAAAGGTTATCTCGCCCGCCGCCGGGAGGAGACCAACTACACCCGCTATCTCAGCTTCAACGACCTGCTGGAGCAGGACCGCGGCATCCGGTCGGAAGTCGACGCGCCGACGGCGCTGAGCGCGCTCTACCGCAACCGCGACATGGTGCTGGGTTTCGTCGGCGGGAAATGCCGGATCTGCGGCACGGTGCAGTATCCGAAGACCCGGGCCTGCGTCAGCCCCAATTGCGGCGCCTTCAACAGCCAGGACCCGCACCCCTTTGCTGAAATCCCGGCCAAGGTGCAGAGCTGGACCGCTGACAACCTGACCTACTCGCCCGATCCGCCGGCCCACTTCGGCATGGTCGTGTTCGACGAGGGCGGCCGGCTGATGGCCGACATGACCGACGTGGCGCCCGGCGAGGTCGCGGTCGGCATGCCGGTGCGCATGGTGTTCCGCCGCCGGGCGGTCGACGACAAGCGCGGCTTCATCAAGTATTTCTGGAAAGCGACGCCGGACCACACGGCGGAACAAGAGACAAGAGGCGGAATATGAGCCTGAGCGACGTCAAAGCCCTGACCTTCGATACCGGCGGCACGATCCTCGACTGGCACAGCGGTTTCCGGGACGCGCTGGCCGCCGCCGGCGCGCGCCACGGCATCGCGCGCGACTGGCCGGCGCTCGCCAACGAGCTGCGCCGGCGCGGCCTCAAGGCCATGCTCAACCTCGGTGAGCACGAGCCGCCCGGCTACAATTTCGACGACGCCCACCGCTTCTCGCTGGAGGCCATCGCGAAGGAAAACGGGCTCGACGCCTTCACCGGGGAGGATTTCCGCGCCATCGCCTGGGACGCGGCACACAACTTCGAATGCTGGCCCGATTTTCCGGCGGTGCAGCCGAAGCTGCGCGCGCGTTACCTGGTCTGCTCCTTCACCATCCTGTCCTACCGGCTGATCCTGGACACGGCGAAGCGAAACGGCCTGTCCTGGGACGCGGTGTTCAGCTGCGAGGGCATCGGCAAATACAAGCTGCTACCGGAGGCCTACCTCACCGTCGCCGCGCGCCTGCAACTCGAACCGGGCGAATGCCTGATGGTCGCCTGCCACAATTTCGACCTCGACGCCGCCCGGGCGGTCGGCTTCAAAACCGCCTTCGTGCGCCGGGCCGACGAATGGGGCCCCGAAGGCCCGCCCGACCCGGACCCCAACCCGGCCTGCGACATCGCCGTCGACAGCTTCCCGGAACTGGCCGAGGCGCTGGGGGTGAAGGTTTGAGTTTCAGCTTTGCGTCCATCGCACCGCAACCGAGCGACAATGCCCCATCGTCATCCCGACCGGGCGCAAACCCCCGATCATCATTCCGACCGAGCGAAGCGAGCGGAGGAATCTCGGCTCGATCCCGACAACGGAAACCCGAGTCCGGCGACGAGATTCCTCCACTCCGCGATCCTGCGGATCGCTCCGGTCGGAATGACGGGATAGGGTTTGCGGTTTCAGTGTCCGGGTCCGAATGACGGGATAGGGTGACGCGATGGAAAAGGGCGGGTTCGTTTACATGCTCGGGAGCCGGTCGGGCGTGCTGTATATCGGCGTGACGAACGATCTCGAACGCCGCCTGTCGGAGCACAAATCCGGGTCGGTCGAAGGCTTCACGAAGAAATACCGCGTCAACCGGCAGCTCTGGTACGAGCGCTACGACCGAATCGAGGACGCGATCGCCCGGGAAAAGCAGTTGAAAAACTGGCGTCGGGACAAGAAACAGCGGCTGATCGAACAGGAAAATCCGGATTACGCGGATATTTCAAAGGAATGGTACGAGAGCGCAGCAACGGTATGACGTGGCTTCACCTGCGGCGCATGGCGGCGTAGGTTAGGGCCGGTCGCCGGGAAGGCCATCGAGCCAACGGGACAGCGAGGACAGGAAACATGGCACGCGGCATCAAGGACAAGGTGGCCATTCTGGGCATGGGCTGCTCGAAGTTCGGCGAGCGGTGGGACATGAACGCCGAGGACCTGATCGTCGAGGCGGTCGAGGAATGCCTTGAGGACGCCGGGATCGAGCGCAGCAGCATCGACGCCGCCTGGTTCTCGACCGCGATCGAGGAACAGCATGTCGGCAAGTCCGGCGTGCCGCTCGCGGTCAGCCTGCGCCTGCCCTACATCCCGGTGACGCGGGTCGAGAACTACTGCGCCTCGGGCACCGAATCCTTCCGCGGCGCCTGCTATGCCGTGGCGTCGGGCGCGGCGGACATCGCGCTGGCGGTCGGCGTCGAGAAGCTCAAGGACACCGGCTATGGCGGCCTGCCCCAGCGCACCCGCGGCGCGGTCGCCGACATGGTCTGGCCGAACGCCTCGGCGCCGGGCAGCTTCGCCCAGCTGGCGACCGCCTATTCGGCCAAGCACGGCGTCGACGCCGGCGACCTGAAAACGGCGATGGCCCGGGTCTCGGTGAAGAGCCACGCCAACGGCGCGAAGAACCCGAAGGCCCATCTGCGCAAGGAGATCGACATCGACACGGTGCTGAACGCGCCGATGGTCGCCGAGCCGCTCGGCCTGTTCGACTGCTGCGGCGTCTCCGACGGCTCCGCCGCCGCCCTCGTCACCACGCCGGAAATCGCGAAGAGCCTCGGCAAGACCGACCTTGTGAGCGTCAAGGCCCTGCAGCTTGCGGTCTCGAACGGCCAGGAAGCAAGCCACAATTCCTGGGACGGCAGCTATTTCATGACCACGCGCCGCGCCGCCGAGCGGGCCTACAAGGAAGCCGAAATCCGCAAGCCGCGCGACGAAGTCAGCATGTTCGAGGTCCACGACTGCTTCTCGATCACCGAGCTGGTGACCATGGAAGACCTGTATCTCTCCGAGGAAGGCACGGCCTGGAAGGACATTCTCGACGGCTTCTACGATGCCGACGGGAAAATCCCCTGCCAGATCGACGGCGGCCTGAAATGCTTCGGCCACCCGATCGGCGCCTCGGGCCTGCGCATGCTCTACGAGATGTATCTCCAGTTCCACGGCCGCGCCGGCGCGCGCCAGCTCGACGATCCGAAGATCGGCATGACCCACAATCTGGGCGGCTTCCCACACCAGAACGTCTCCAGCGTCTCGATCGTCGGCCGCCACGACGCTTGACGCCCGCCACCTGACACCCGCCGCCGGGCCGCCGCCATCCTGACTCCGGACGATCCCCTGTTCGAGCACCGCTTCGCCGACCTGGGCGAGGTGCTGCTCCACTATGTGACCGCGGGCAGCGGGCCGCCGGTCGTCCTGCTGCACGGCTGGCCCCAGACCTGGTGGGAATGGCGCCACACCATTCCGGCGCTGGCCGGGCGCTACACCGTGATCGCCCCGGACATGCGCGGCCTGGGCGACAGTTCGCGCCCACTCGCCGGCTACGACAAGCGGACCGTCGCCGGCGACATCCGGCAACTGATGCACGAGCATCTGGGCCACGGCGCGTTCCTGCTCGCCGGCCACGACTGGGGCGGTCCGGTCGCCTATGCGCTGGCCGCCGCCCATCCGGAAGCAGTGCGCAAGCTGGCGATTCTCGATGTCACGATACCCGGCTGCGGCGGCGACTTTTCGCAGGGCGGGCGGCGCTGGCACCACCAGTTCCACATGACGCCGGACCTGCCCGAAGCGCTGGTGACCGGACGCGAGGCCGAGTATCTCGGCTGGTTCTACCGGACATTCGCCTACCGGCCGGACGCCATCGGCCCGGCCGATGTTGCCGAATATCTGCGCACCTATACCCGGCCCGGCGCCCTGCGCGCCGGTTTCGCCTACTACCGCGCGCTGCCCGAGGATGCGGCGGCCAATGCCGAAACCATCGCCCGCTTCAAGCTGCCGATGCCGGTGCTCGCCCTGGGCGGCGCGGTCAGCTATCCGCACGGCCGCGGGCGCGGGACGGAAACCGAAGAATCGCTGCGCCGGGTCGCGGACAACGTTGCCGGCGGCACGATCTCGGATTGCGGCCACTTCATCCCGGAAGAAGCGCCGGAAGACCTGAACGCCCGGCTGCTCGACTTCTTCGCGGACTGAGCGCCGGCCGTGCGACGGGCCGGGGCGCAATCCCCTCATCGTCATTCCGACCGAGCGCAAACCCCCGCGTCGTCATTCCGACCGAGCGCAGCGAGTGGAGGAATCTCGGCCCGATCTCACCCACAAGAACCCGGGTGCAGTGACGAGATTCCTCCATTCCGCCCCGGATGAATCCGGGGCTCCGGTCGGAATGACGAGTCGGAGTTGAGAAAGAGGCTCTGTTGCAGGCAGTGCGAAATTTCAACCCGGCTCGCTACCCCGCGCCGGAAAGACTTGACTCGGGCGTTAAAGAACATTATATGAACAAATTATCGACAGTGCGGGCCGGGCCGGCTGCAAAAAAAAACCGCGATGGATAGACCGGTCAGTATAATTTGTGCCCTGCCGGAAAACGGCGGAAATCCGCGGCTTACGCGGTACGGAGAAAAGGAACGATCGTTTAATAACAGGAGGAATAATTCCTAAGAACGCTGACATGCAGCCGGACGCTACAGGGGCCGGGTCGCCCCGTCCAGCCAGGCGGCAGTGTCGGGATCGACCAGCGGGCCGATCGTTTCGCGGACCCGGGCGTGGTAGCCGTCGACCCAGCCCGTTTCGTCAGCCGTGAGGAGCGCGCGATCGATCAGGGCGCGGTCGATCGGCGCCAGGGTCAGCGTTTCGAAACCGAGCATCGGCCGCTCGGCGCCGGGGACCTCGACTTCCTGCACCGCGACCAGGTTCTCGATGCGGATGCCGTATGCGCCGGTCCGGTAATAGCCGGGCTCGTTGGAGACGATCATCCCCGGCTTCAGGGCGACGCTGTTGGGCAGCTTGGAAATGCGCTGCGGCCCTTCGTGGACCGAGAGGTAGCTGCCGACGCCGTGGCCGGTGCCGTGGTCGTAGTCCAGCCCGTCGGCCCACAGCGCCATGCGCGCCAGGGCGTCGATCTGGCTGCCGGTCGTCCCTTCCGGGAACCGCGCGGCGGCGAGCGCGATGTGGCCCTTGAGGACGAGGGTGAAACGGCGGCGCATTTCGGGGGCCGGCGGGCCGATGGCGAGCGTCCGGGTCACGTCGGTCGTGCCGTCGGCGTACTGGCCGCCCGAATCGACGAGATAGAGCGCGCCCGGCTCCAGCCTGCGGTTGGTCTCCGGCGTGACGCGGTAATGGACGATGGCGCCGTTCGGGCCGGCCCCGGAGATGGTGTCGAAACTGAGGTCGCGCAACAGGTTGGACTCGCGCCGGAAGCCCTCCAGCCGGTCGGCGGCGGCGATTTCGTCGACCGCGCCGCCCGGCGCCTCCCGGGCCAGCCAGGCCAGGAAGCGGGTCAGCGCCGCGCCGTCGCGCCGGTGGGCGTTGCGCGCGCCCTCCAGTTCGACGGCGTTCTTGCACGCCTTGGGCAGCTGGCAGGGGTCGGCGCCGCGCTCGACAAGCGCGCCGGCGTCCTCCAGCACCTGAAAGATCCGGTCGGCCGCGCTCGCCGGATCGGCCAGCACCTTGCGGCCGGCGAAACCGCCCAGCACCGCTTCGAACGCATCCGGCGGCTCGACGGCGATATCGCCGCCCAGATGGTCCGCCAGGGCCGCATCGATCTTGCCGGCCGGCGCGAACAGGGCGACCGTGGCGTCGTTGCGCAGGATGGCGAAGGACAGCGGAAACGGCGTGCGCGGCACATCGCGGCCGCGGATGTTAAGCAGCCAGGCGATCGAATCCGGCAGGGTGAGCACGGCGGCCTCGACGCCGCGTTCGGCGAGCTTCTGCGCCAGCGCCGCGCGCTTGTCCGCCGAAGCCTCGCCGGCCAGTTCCGGCGGATGGATTTCGAACGGGGCGCCCGGCCGGGCCGGCCGGTCTTCCCAGAGCCGGTCGATCGGGTTCTCCGCGACCGGCGCAAGCTCCGCGCCGACCGCCTCGCAGGCGGCGCGCAGCCGCGCCGCGCCCTCGGCGGTGTGCAGCCACGGATCGTAGCCGAGCCGCCCGCCGCCGCTCAGCGATTCGCGCAGCCATGCCGCGGCCGGTTCGTCGGTGACGTGGCGGACCTCGAACACCGCCGGATCGATCTGGTCGCCGACCTGCAGTGTGTAGCGCCCGTCGACGAAGATTGCCGCCTTTTGCGCCAGCGCGATCGCCATGCCGGCGGAGCCGGTGAAGCCGGTCAGCCAGGCCAGCCGCTCGGCATGGGGCGGCACATATTCGCCCTGATGCGCGTCGGCGCGCGGCACCACGAACCCCTGGAGGCCGTCCTGCGCCAGCAGGGCGCGCAGGGCGGCCACGCGCCCGGCGGACCGGCGAGCCGGATCCGGGAACGTCATGCGCGACAACCGGCGGCGCGGTAGGGCGCGTCCGGGCAAATTGAAGGGGTCGAGATATGCAACATGCGCATGGCAGACGAGGGTTTCGGTCGATTGTGCCGGTTCCGGCGCACCTCATGTGACGGGCAGGACAACAGGTTCCACCCAACGAAGGTTCCCGGACAATGTTTCGGACAATGTTTCTATCGAAATCGACCCGCAGCGTCACGGGTTTCGACGAACTGTCGGTGCGCCGCGACGCCGCCGCCCTGCGCGCCCGGTTCCTGCGCTCGTATGCCCTCGGCGCATGGAATGTGCTGCGACGGCTGCTCTCTGCCGAGGCCCCGCGCGGCATATACTACGCCCGGGAGGTACGGGTTCCGCGACGGCAATGGTTCAGAGAAACCTCAGCCGGTAGCTGGACCACGACCCCCTGACGAGGCGGCGCTCGAGCCGGAAGCCGGCGGCCCGGTAGCGGCAGAGCACGCGGTTTTCCTGGCTCGACAGGATACCCGACAGGATCAGCTGCCCGCGCGGTGTAACCGCGCCGCGCATGGCCGGCGCAAGGTCGGCCAGCGGTCCGGCCAGGATGTTCGCAACGACCAGATCGAACGGCCGTTCGCGCCGCACCGGGTCGAGGCCACGGCCGCAGCGCGCGTCGATCCGGGGCAGGCAGCCGTTTCGCGCGGCGTTCCGCTGGACCGTACGCACGGCGACCGGGTCGATATCCGTCGCGACGACGTGGCGTTTCCACAACTGTGCCGCCGCCAGGGCGAGAATGCCGGATCCGGCGCCGAGATCGAGGATGCGCCGCGGCCGCCGTTCGCACGCGATCTCTTCCAGCAGCAGCAGGCAGCCCTGCGTCGTCTCGTGCCGGCCGGAGCCGAAGGCGGGCCCGGCGTCGACATGGAGATCCAGCAGGTGCGACGGCGACGCTGCGCTGCGCCGGTGTTCCGGCACGATGCGGAAACGCCCGACGGCGATTTCCGTCAGCGCCGCCCGGTTCTCGGCCAGCCAGTCGCGCGGTTCGAGGCAGGCGACTTCGACAGCGGGCGCCGGTACGCCAAGGGCTTCGGCGGCGAGCGCCAGCCCGGCCTCGATCGGCGCAGCGGCGGGTTCGCCATCGAACAGCGCTTCCAGGCTCCAGCGTTCCGATCCGTCGCCTGCCCGCACCCGGGCGACCGAAAGCGCCGATTCGAACAGGGGCTCCGAAGCATCGACCAGTTGCCGGCTTCCGGAGAACCGCAGTTGCCAGAGGTCGGGCCGCTCCGCCGAAGCCGGGCCGGTCAACGGGCGGCTTCCCAGTCCTCGCGGGTCAGCCGGTAGACCAGGAAGGCCGGCGGTTCGAGGCGGATCATCTCCTTCTCGAAGGTCAGGCCGGCCTTTTCCATCACGCGCAGGGAGCCCGGATTGTCCGGCAGGGTGAAGGAGACGATGCTCTCGACGCCGAGCTTCCCGAACGCGAAGTCGACCACGGCGACCGCCGCCTCGGTGCCGTAGCCCCGGCCCCAGACCTCCGGCTCGAAGGCGTAGAGGAGTTCGATCTCGTCGCGGTTGTCGAGATAGTAGTGGCGCAGACCGCTGCGCCCGACGACCCGGCCGGTCGCCTTTTCGCCGAACATCCACTGGCCGTAGCCCATGCGCTGCCAGTGCTCGACCGCGCCACGCACGAACTGCTCGCTGCGGTCCAGCGTCCACGAGCCGCCGATATGCTCGGCGACCGCCTCGGCCCGGTGCAAGGCCTGCAACTGCGCGACATCGTCCAGCGATATCGGCCGGGCGGCAAGGCGGGCGGTTTCGAGACGGTGGGGGGCATTCATCCGGAGAGACTGGGCGCAGCCTCAGAGCGCGTCAACCGCCACGGCCGGCGGGGCTCGGAACCGTGGCGCTTTGCCTACCCCAGCGCCCCCATCTTCGCCGCCGTATCGCTCATGCGGTTGGAGAAGCCCCATTCGTTGTCGTACCAGCTGAGCACGCGGACGAACCGGCCCTCGATCACCTGGGTCTGGGTCAGGTCGAAGGTCGAACTGGCCGGGTTGTGGTTGAAGTCGGCCGAGACGAGCGGCGCTTCGCTGGTCGATATCGCGCCCGGCTCCGAGTTCGGCGCGGACATTCGGAGCGTCAAACGCCTGCCGTCGATCGCATCCTGCTGCTGACGATGTCCTGAAACACCCTGACAAGGCCTTCCTCGCGGCCGATCGTATGGGTCTCGTTTACGCCGCTGAGCAAATTTGCCTGAATCCCTTCGAGAACCGGGTAATCCTCCAGCCCGAACACAACATCCTGAAAGTAGATATACAAATTTTTCAGGGATCTTCGGCCCTTCTCCCCATTGAACCGGTCGGGCAGATACAGGAATTCCTGCCTCCATAGTGTCCGGTCCGGGGCCAGGGGGAAAAAGCATTTTATCCAGAAGTGCGAATCGTAAAGATGGATAATGACATTAGGAAAGACGACGTACAAAATCGACACATAATCCAGTATGTTCCGCTCTTCCTCTGGAACACCTGCCGCCTCCATCAGGTTGCTCCGTCCCACGCAAATGCGCAGTTGCGGCCCGTCTATATCATGAACTAAAACCCCATCTTCCAAGTCCTTGGCGATCGTCGCTTTGTGCAATATCGGGACGTGGTACCCTTCAATACCATTTTGTACAAGAAGTTTCCAATTGGCCTTTATCTCCGTCACAACCTTCTTGTACCTGGAGAACCGGCCCAGGCCGAAATGCTCGATGTCTTCGGCAAAGCTGCCGGTATAGGCGACCGGATCGAACGAGCCCGAATGCTTCGGATAGACCCACACGAAGCCCATGCTCTCCTTGACCGGGATTTCTCTCAGGCCGTATTCCTTCTTGTCGAGACCGGGAAAGCCGAACGATCGCGGAATGGCCTGCAACCGGCCGCCCAGGTCATACGTCCAGCCGTGAAACGGACAAACGAACGATCTCAGGGGTTTGCCGGTCTCCGATTTGACCAGTGTGGAACCGCGATGGCGGCAGGTATTCCAGAATGCCCGCAAGGCGCCGTCCTGTTGCCGGACGACGATGTAGGGATAGCGTTTCCATTCGCCGAGCATATAACTGCCCGGCTCGCGAACACTGTCGACGTGACCGGCAATCAAGGGATGGTCGGAAAAAACGGTTGCCATTTCGCGGTCGAATATTTCCTGGCTGGTATAAAGATCGACAGGAAAATACGAAACTTCGTCAGTTACGATCTGCTTATAGCCGTTGACACGGTGCTCGATCAGTCTGCTGAGCATTGCAAGTTGACGGTCGTGCTTCATTCCAATCTTCCCGCGTTCCAGGCGCCCGCTATTTCCGGTCCGAAGCCGCCCTTTGGCGACGGCAGGGGCCCGCTCCAAGAAATCGGGAAAAGTTGTAGAGTGCGCTCACCACTTGTCGCCCCCCAATTGGGGGACAAAACTGCAAATGATTCAGCGGAGTTCTGAGATGGACGTTGCCGCGACTATCCGGTCGCCGCGGCTCGCGGTGCGGCGGCGGAGTACAACTGGTTCGTCGGTCCAAGGGACGGCGCGGTCGCAGCGAGCAGGAGCGCGGCATCCCCCAATTGGAGGATTGTGCGACCAATGCCGCACCCTACAGTCGGGCTACTGCAATCCGTGGACGGTGAACGACGTTGCATCGCGAAGCATGGCCGCAGCCCTTGCGTATCCGCACTGACCGGTGCCGTCGCCGGGGGTCCGCACGGGCGCCTAGCGTGGCATCGGAGCGGAACCGGACGGGGTCGACCGCGACCACGATACCGGCAGCGTGCGGGTGACATGCTCCGGCCGGATGCCTTCGAACTGGCCGTGGACTCGCTCAACGAAGCCATGCTCGACGACGCAGGCTGGCCGCACGCCTCTGCGCTCATCGACGAGGCCTGCGGGGCGAGGGGCAACATTCTGACCATCGAGGACGGGGTCCCCGCGGCCGATATCCGGTTCTTCGTCGCAAAGTCCTACTATCGCGGAGAAGACCGCGCAGCATGGGTGGAAGAGTACCGTCGGACCTACTACGCGGCGGACGAAAGTCTCCCGCGATGGCGGCAGCTCCCGGACGGCAGGATCGGCCGCACCGCCGATCTGTTCAGCGAAGAGGAGCGCAGGACGTCGGCCGCCTACAACGAGGCGGCGCCGCGTTTCGAGTACGACGACGGCCTGAGCGTGCGCCTGGACGGACCCGGCGGTTCGCGCATCCTCTGGGGATTGGCGAATCCGGCTGACCCGAGCGGCTGGACAGCGCCCCGGCTCGACATGGTCGCGCGGGTTCTTCCCCACCTGCGCCAGTATGTTCGGGTGCGCGCCGCCCTCGTGGATGCGGGCGCCCTCGGCGCGTCGGCCACCGAACTCCTCACCAACGCCCGGATGGGCGTCATCCAGATCGACCGGCGCGGGCGGATCGTGGAGACCAACGACAGCGCGCAGGAGCTGCTTGGCCGAAAGGAAGGGCTGTCCGATACGGGCAAAGAGTTGCACGCCACCTGGCCGGACGACGACCAAAGGCTCCGGAAGCTGCTGGCCGGGGCGTTGCCGGACTTTGTCGGACAGGCTGTGAGCGGCTCGATGCTGGTGAAACGAGAGGCGCCGCTGCCGAAGCTGGCGCTGCATGTGAAGCCGGTGTCGAGCCGGGACGCGGACCATCGCTCCCGGCGCGTAGCCGCGCTCGTGCTGGTCGTCGACCCGGTAAGCCGGGCGCGCGTCGAGCCGGAACTCGTCGAGGCGATGCTGGGGCTCACGCCGGCGGAGACCGAGATTGCGGTGATGCTCGCCCAGGGCCGGACCGTGCGCCAGATCGCGACGGCAACCGGACGCGGCTACAGCACCGTGCGCACCCACCTCAAGCACATCTTCGCCAAGCTCGGGGTATCGCGGCAGTTCGAGGTGGCGCAGGCAATTCTTGCCCTGTCGAGCCTGCCGGGGACGCAGGACTAGGGGCGCGCGCGGGGGCTGTCGCCGCCTGCTTGCCGGTGTGACTGGACGGCCCGCCCCGCTTCCCGTTCATAGCCTCTGCGGCCGGGATGAACGTGTCGATGGCGGCGGGATCATGGACCGGCGCCGCGATTCCGGGCCGCGGATGGCGCCCACCGCTCCATCCGGTGCGATATCGCGGGTGCTCAGGGCTCCCGCGAAAATTCAGCCCTACCCCAGCGCGCCCATCTTCGCCGCCGTATCGCTCATGCGGTTGGAGAAGCCCCATTCGTTGTCGTACCAGCTGAGCACGCGGACGAACCGGCCCTCGATCACCTGGGTCTGGGTCAGGTCGAAGGTCGAGCTGGCCGGGTTGTGGTTGAAGTCGGCGGAGACCAGCGGCGCCTCGCTGGTCGCCAGCACGCCGGCGAGCCGGCCTTCCGCCGCCGCGACGACGGCGCCGTTGACCTCCTCGGCCGAGGTGTCGCGCGGCGCGGTGAAGGTGAAATCGATCAGCGAGACGTTCGGCGTCGGCACGCGGATCGAGGTGCCGTCGAGCTTGCCGTTCAACTCCGGCAGGACGAGGCCGACGGCGCGGGCCGCCCCGGTCGAGGTCGGGATCATCGAAACCGCCGACGCGCGCGCCCGGCGCAGGTCCTTGTGCAGGGTATCGACCGACGGCTGATCGCCGGTAAAGGCGTGGATCGTCGTCATGAAGCCGCGCTCGATGCCGATGGCCTCGTGCAGGACATGGGCGACCGGCGCCAGGCAGTTGGTGGTGCAGGACGCGTTCGAGACGACGGTGTGGCCGGCCTCCAACCTGTCGTCGTTGACGCCGTAGACCACCGTCAGGTCCGCGCCGCTCGCCGGGGCCGAGACCAGAACCTTCTTCGCCCCGGCTTCGAGATGGGCGCTCGCCTTCTCCCGGCTGGCGAAGAGGCCGGTGCATTCCATCACGACATCGATATCGAGTTCTCCCCAGGGCAACCGGGCCGGGTCGCGCTCGGACAGGACCGTCACCCGGCCGCGCCCGGCGTCCATCCAGTCGTCGCCGGTCTCGATCCGCCCGGGCAGGGTGCCGTGCACCGAGTCGTATTGCAGCAGGTGTGCGCTGGTCGCAACCGGGCCGAGATCGTTGATCGCGACAAACGCGACGTCCGTGCGCCCGGACTCCAGCGCGGCGCGGTAGACCAGCCGGCCGATGCGGCCGAAACCGTTGATGGCAACCCGTACAGCCATGGTTTCTCCTGTTTGCTTCCGTACGGCCGGCCGGCTCAGCCCCGGCCGGCGATAGCCTTCCCGGCCGCTTCGGCAAGCGCCGCGGCCGTGATGCCGAAATGCTCGTAGAGACGGGGCGCCGGGGCGGAGGCGCCGAAGCTCTTCATGCCGACGAAACCGCCGCCGTCGCCGGTCCAGCGCGTCCAGCCGAAGCCGGCCGCCGCCTCGCAGGCGACCCGGGGCGCATCGCCCAGCACGGCGGCGCGGTAGTCGTCGGGCTGGCGTTCGAACAGCTCCCAGCACGGCATGGACACCACGGCGGCTTCGATGCCCTCCGCTTTCAACAGCGCCTGCGCCTCGACGGCAATCGAAACCTCGGAGCCGGAGGCGAGCAGGGTCGCCTGCCGTCCCGCGCCGGCCTCCGCCAGAACATACGCCCCGCGCGCGCAGGCGTTTTCCGCCCGGTGTTCGGTGCACAGGGTCGGCAGGCCCTGCCGGGTCAGCGCCAGGACGGAGGGAGTTTCGCGCGCCTGGAGCGCCAGCTCCCAGCATTCCGCCACCTCGACGGCGTCGCACGGGCGGAAGACGTTGAGGTTCGGCATGGCGCGCAGGGCGGCGAGATGTTCGACCGGCTGATGGGTCGGCCCGTCCTCGCCGAGTCCGATGCTGTCGTGGGTCATCACATAGATCACCCGCTGCTCCATCAGGGCCGAGAGGCGGATCGCCGGCCGGGCATAGTCGGTGAAGACGAGGAATGTGCCGCCGTAGGGAATCAGCCCGCCGTGCAGCGCCATGCCGTTCATCGCCGCCGCCATGCCGTGTTCGCGCACGCCGTAGCGGATGTAGCCGCCCGAGAATTCGCCGGCGGCGACGTCGCTGTGCGCGGCGGCGCGGGTGTTGTTGGACCCCGTGAGGTCGGCCGAACCGCCGGCCAGTTCGGGCACGACCTCCGTCAGCCGGTCGAGGACCTTACCGGACGCCTGGCGCGTCGCCATCTTCGGCGCTTCGGCGGCGAACTGTGTTTTGAGCGCGTTGACGGCATCGCCGAGTCCGGCCGGCAATCTGCCGTCTACGACCCGCTCGAACTGCGCGCGGATGTCCGGTTCGGCAGCAGCCAGACGCGCCTCCCACGCGTCAGCCTCGGCCGCGCCGCGCGCGCCGGCCACCCGCCAGGCCTTCTCTGCATCCGCCGGAATCTCGAATGGCGGATAATGCCAATCCAGCCGCTCGCGGGCCCCTGCGATCTCGTCTTCGCCGAGCGGCGCGCCGTGGGTCGCCGCCGTGCCGGCCTTGGTCGGCGCGCCGTAGCCGATGACCGTCCTGCAGGCGATCATCGAGGGCCGGCTGTCGGCGCAGGCCGCCTGCATGGCGTCGGCGAGCGCCGCCGGATCGTGGCCGTCGACCTGTTGAACGTGCCAGCCGCAGGCCTCGAAACGCCCGGCCTGGTCGTCGGACGTCGCGAGGCCGGTCGGCCCGTCGATGGAAATCTCGTTGTCGTCGAACAGAACGATCAGCCGGTCGAGCCCGAGATGGCCGGCCAGCGTGATCGCTTCCTGCGAAATGCCTTCCATGAGACAGCCGTCGCCGGCGACCGCCCAGGTCCGGTGATCGACCAGATCGTCGCCGAAGCGCGCATTCATCATGCGTTCGGCCAGCGCCATGCCGACGGCGTTGGCCAGCCCCTGCCCGAGCGGCCCGGTCGTCGTTTCGATGCCGGGCGCTGCGCCGTATTCCGGATGCCCGGCGGTGCGGCTGTGCAACTGGCGGAAATTGCGCAGTTCCGCCATCGTCATGTCCGGGTAACCGGTCAGATGCAGCAGGGCATAGAGCAGCATCGAGCCGTGTCCGGCGGAGAGCAGGAAGCGGTCGCGGTCCGGCCAGTCGGGCCGCTGCGGATCGAATTTCAGGAATTGCGTGAACAGGACCGTCGCCGCGTCCGCCATGCCCATCGGCATCCCCGGATGGCCGCTCTTTGCGGCCTGGACCGCATCCATGGCGAGCGCGCGAATGGCGTTGGCCATCCGGTCATGCGGCACGGAAACAGAGCTGTCTGACATGGGCGAGCCACCGGGCGGTGAGGACGGACCGGCCGCCCGAAGAAAAGTCGCCCGGCCGTTCGAGGCCGGGGCGAAAGACGGAAATCCGCATCCGGAACCGGGAGCGACAATGCAGCCGCAGCCCAGCATCGTCAACCGCGCGCACCCGTCGCAGGGGCCGCCTCATGGGCGATTGACCGGCTTTTCCGATATTCCTATTGTGACATGTGAGGCGGTGCCCATAACGGCCGGAAACGTAACAAGAATATCCCAACTTCGTTTCGCAATCGCAGTCTGCTGGCTTTACCCATGTCCCGAATCGAACAAGCTCAGGAACGTTTGGCGCGCGCGGTGGCTCGGCTCGAACGCGCCCGGAATACCCAATCCGAACGCCTCGCCGAAATGAAGGAGGCGCTGAACGTGGAACCGGGCGCCGGACCGGACGCCGGCGACATCAGCGACCTGATCCGTGCCCTGGAAGAAGCGCAGCGCGAGAATGCAGCACTGGTCGCCGAGCGTGAAGCCGTGGCGGACCGGGTCGACGCAATCCTCGGCAACGTGCGCCGGGCGGCGGGGATCAATGACAACGAGCGCGCCGGGAGCGGCTCATGAGCGACGTGACGCTGACGATCAACCGCCGCGCCTACAAGGTCGCCTGCGAGGACGGCCAGGAAGACCATTTGCGCAGTCTGGGCCGTCTTGTCGAAGAGCGGGTCGGTGAAATGGTCGAATCGATGGGACAGATCGGCGATCAACAGCTGCTTGTGATGGCAAGCCTGCTGTTCGCCGACGATGCCAAGGGCGCACGCGACGCCCTGAAAGCGGCGCAGGACAAGGCAGATGCCTTGAGCGCCGGGAAAGAGGCGGAGGACAAGACCGCAGGCGCCATCGAAGACCTGGCGGCCAAAGTCGAAGCACTGGCCGGCGCGATCGAGAAAGACTGACGCGTTTGCCCGCAACCGTCGCGGCGGCGAAACGGGCGCTGCGCCGCAGCGCGCTGGCGCAGCGCGCGCTCCTCGACATTCCGGGGGCCGCGGGGGCCGCAGCGGCGCATCTGCTCCAGGCCGCCGACATCGCGCCCGGCGTCACGGTGGCCGGCTATGCGGCGATGCGCGGCGAGCTGGATCCGCGCCCGGCCCTGCTGGCCCTCGAAGCCAGGGGCTGCCGGACGGTCCTGCCGCATACGACGGGCAGGAACGAACCGCTTCGCTTCCTGGAGGCGCCGGGCGGCGTTGCCGGGAGCACCGACGCGCTCGGGATCGCCGCCCCGCCAGCCTCAGCGGCGGAGTTCGATCCCGATCTTCTTCTGGTGCCGCTCGCCGCGTTCGACCGGCGGGGCTACCGGCTGGGCTACGGCGGCGGATTCTATGACGCGGCGCTCGCCCGGTTGCGCGCCGGAGGCACGATAACAGCCGTCGGATGGGCCTTCGCCACGCAGGAAGTCGAAGCCGTGCCCGCCGAACCGCACGACGCCAGGCTCGACTGGATTGTCACCGAACGGGAAGCCATCTACATCTCGGCCTGATTTCCCCGACGGACGGACCCTTTCATGCGACTGTTGTATTGCGGCGACATTGTCGGCCGGGCCGGCCGCGATGCGGTCATCGAACATCTGCCAGGCCTCCGGAGCCGGCTCGGGCTCGATTTCGTCGCGGTGAACGGCGAGAATGCGGCCCACGGTTTCGGCATCACCGCCGACATCTGCCGCAAGGTCTACGACGCCGGCGCGGATTGCATCCTGCTCGGCAACCACGCCTGGGACCAGCGCGACATCATCGGCTATATCGACAGCGACCCGCGCCTGATCCGTCCGATCAACTATCCGCAAGGGACGCCGGGCAAGGGCGAGGCCCTGATCGACATCGGCCGCGGGCGGAAGGTCTATGTCCTCCAGGTGATGGGGCGGCTGTTCATGGACCCTCTGGACGACCCGTTCGCCGCCGCGGAAAAGGCGCTGTCGACCCACCGGCTCAATCGGGAAGCCGACGCCATCCTGGTCGACATGCACGGCGAGGCGACGAGCGAGAAGACGTCGTTCGGACACTTCCTGGACGGCCGCGTCTCGCTGGTCGCCGGGACCCACACCCATGTGCCGACGGCCGACGCCCAGATTCTCAACGGCGGGACGGCCTACATCACCGATATCGGCATGTGCGGCGACTACGACTCGGTCATCGGCATGAAGAAGGAAGCGCCGATCGACCGGTTCCGGCGCAAGATGCCGGGCGACCGGCTCGGCCCGGCCGACGGCGAAGGCACTTTGTGCGCCGTCTATGTCGAGACCGACGACGCGACCGGCCTGGCGACGCGCGTCGAGGCGGTGCGCATCGGCCCGCGGCTGGCCAACGCCGTTCCGGAGGTCGCGGCGGCCTGACGCGGCAATCCGCTCGGCGGGGCATTTGCCGAAGGATTGCTACGCAATAGCCACAATATGTTGTATAGTCGCGGCCATTGACGGGCTTTATCTAGCTTCGCACCCGGGTCTATCCGCAAGGAACGCCACCCCACATGGCCGGCCATTCCAAATTCAAGAACATCATGCACCGGAAGGGCGCGCAGGATGCGAAGCGCGCCAAAATCTTCGCCCGTCACGCCAAGGAAATCATGATCGCCGCGCGGGCCGGCGCCGACCCGGACATGAATGCTTCCCTGCGCAGCGCGATCACCGCCGCCAAGGCGCAGAACATGCCGAACGACAAGATCGACCGGGCCGTGAAGAAAGGCAGCGGCGGCGGCGAAGCCGATACCTACGAGGAAATCCGCTACGAAGGCTACGGGCCCGGCGGCATCGCCATGATCGTCGACGTCGTGACCGACAACCGCAACCGCGCGGCTTCTGATATCCGCACGGCCTTCAGCAAGTATGGCGGCAACCTGGGCGAGACCAACAGCGTGGCCTTCATGTTCGATCGGGTCGGTCAGATCCAGTATCCGGCCGATGCAGCGAGCGCCGACGACATGTTCGAGGCGGCGCTGGAGGCCGGCGCCTCGGATGTCGAGTCGGGCGACGACATGCACGAGATCGTCTGCGAGCCCGACGACCTGAACGCCGTGCGCGAGGCGCTGGAATCGCGCTTCGGCAATCCGGAAGCGGCCGCGCTCGCCTGGCGGCCGCAAAGCACCGTGGCCGTCGACGAGGCGAAAGCGTCCAGCCTGTTCAGGCTGCTGGACGCGCTGGACGACAACGACGACGTCCAGAATGTTTCCGCCAACTTCGACGTGTCCGACGAGGTCATGGCGAAGCTGGGCGGGTGACGATCATGACGGCGCCCCGCGAGCACGGCGCGATCCGCATCCTCGGACTGGACCCCGGCCTGCGCCGGACCGGCTGGGGCGTGATCGATTCGGCCGACAACCGTCTGCGCTACGTCGCCAGCGGCACGGTGACGGCGGATCCGAAGCGCGAAATGGCCGAGCGGCTGAAGCTGCTCCACGACGGCATCGCCCGGCTGATCGAGCTCTGGACGCCGGACGCGGCGGCGATCGAGGAGATCTTCGTCAACCGGAATCCGGGCTCCACCCTGCGGCTCGGCCAGGCCCGCGGCGCGGTCATGCTGGCGCCGGCACTGGCCGGAATCGCGGTGCACGAATATGCCGCCAACGCGGTGAAGAAATCGGTCGTCGGCGCCGGCCATGCCGACAAGGTGCAGGTCCAGGCCATGGTCGGGATGCTGTTGCCGGCCGCCGGGCCGCAATCGGCCGATGCCGCGGACGCCCTGGCCGTCGCGATCTGCCATGTTCATCACGCGGCGACGCAGGCGTCGTGGCGCGCACGGGAAGCGGCGGCGCAATGATCGGCGCGCTCACCGGTCTGGTCGATCATGTCGGCAAGGACGATGCGGTCATCGATGTCGGCGGCGTCGGCTATCTGGTCTTCGCCTCGGCCCGCACGCTGGATTCGCTGCCGCCGGCCGGATCGTCGGTCCGCCTGATGATCGAAACCCACGTCCGCGAAGACCATATCCACCTCTACGGCTTTGCCGACCGGCAGGAGCGGGACTGGTTCCGGCTGCTCACGACCGTGCAGGGCGTGGGCGCGCGCGTCGCGCTGGCCCTGCTGTCGGTCCTGACGCCGGAAGCGCTGGCCACCGCGATCGCGGCGCAGGACCGGGCCGCCATCGCCCAGGCCGAAGGCATCGGCCCCAAGCTGGCGGCGCGTATCCTGAACGAATTGAAGGACAAGGCAGGCATTATCGGCGGCGACCCGCTGGCCGGCGACATCGCAAGCGGGCGGCTGCCGGCCGGAACCGGCGCGCCGCAGGGCGCAACCGCCGAGGCGACCTCCGCTCTGGTCAATCTGGGCTACGGCCGCAGCGAGGCCTTCGCCGCGGTAAACCGGGCGGCCGGCGACGTGGGCGAGGCAGCGACGGTCGAGCAGCTCATCCCGCTGGCGCTCAAGGACCTGTCCGGATAGGCGCGGGACGATGGCGGCCGAACAGGACACCCGCATGGTTTCCGGCGATCCGTCGGCCGTCGAAGGCGACGACCCGTCCCTCCGGCCGGTGCGGCTCGACGATTTCGTCGGGCAGCGGGAGATGCGCGCCAACCTGCGCATATTCGTCGAGGCGGCGCGCGCGCGCCGGGAGGCGATGGACCATGTCCTGTTTCACGGCCCGCCGGGCCTGGGTAAGACCACGCTCGCCCATATCGTGGCGCGGGAACTAGGCGTCGGGTTTCGCGGCACCTCCGGCCCGGTGATCGCCCGCGCCGGCGATCTGGCGGCGATCCTGACCAACCTGCAGCCCCGGGAAGTCCTGTTCATCGACGAGATCCACCGCCTCAATCCGGCGGTCGAGGAACTGCTCTACCCGGCGATGGAGGACTACCAGCTCGACCTCGTGATCGGCGAGGGACCGGCGGCACGCTCGGTCCGGATCGACCTGCCGCGCTTTACCCTTGTGGGCGCCACGACGCGGGCCGGCCTGCTCACCACCCCGCTGCGCGAACGGTTCGGCATTCCGCTGCGCCTGGATTTCTACGATGTCGACGATCTCGCCGTCATCGTGGCGCGGGCCGCCGCGCTGCTGAACTTGCCGCTGTCGCCGGACGGGGCGCAGGAAATCGCGGCCCGCTCGCGCGGCACGCCGCGGATCGCGTCGCGGCTGTTGCGCCGGGTCCGGGATTTCGCCGCGGTCGACGGCGCGGCCGAGGTCGGCGCCGCCGAGGCGGATTCGGCGCTGAGGCGGCTCGATGTCGACAAGGCCGGCCTCGACCGCATGGATCACCGCTACTTGGCCTGCATCGCCGAGAAATACGGCGGCGGGCCGGTGGGCGTCGAGACGATCGCCGCCGTGCTGTCCGAACAGCGCGACGCCATCGAGGATGTCATCGAACCCTATCTGATCCGCGAGGGCCTGGTGCAGCGGACGCCGCGCGGCCGGATGCTGGCGGCGGACGGCTGGAAGGCCCTGGGCATGGCGCCGCCGCCTTCGACGCCCGACCAGTTCGAACTTATGCCGGGCGGGCAGGATGACTGAGTCCGGCATCGCAGCGCAGCCGGGCCCTGCACGCGGCCGGGCGGCCGGCGCGGACCCCGTCCATGTCTTCCGGGTCCGCGTCTACTATGAGGATACCGACGCCGGCGGCATCGTCTATTACGCCAACTATCTCAAGTTTGCCGAACGGGCGCGGACCGAATTGCTGCGCCGGACCGGCCGGCAGCAATTCGACCTGCTGCGCGAGCGGGGTATCGGCTTTACCGTGCGCTCCTGCCGGGCCGAATATCTGGCGCCGGCGCGCCTCGACGACGTCCTCGATGTCCGCAGCACGGTGACCGAAGTCCTGGGCGCCAGCATGCGCATGAACCAGGGTATCTGGCGCGGCGACCGGCTGCTGTGCGATCTGCGGCTCCGGATAGCCGTCATGAACCGGGACGGCCGCCCGACGCGCATCCCGAAAGAGATCCGTGCGGCGCTGGAAACCCTGATCGTGCCACCGCCTCCGGGCGAGGCGGGCACCCATGCGGAAACCGGCGATTCGGCCTGCGGCAGCACGCCGCGATGATCGCAGGCGCCGCGGGATTGCCACAGTTTTGCCCTTGACCCCTCAGCTGACTCCATCCGACGAGCCATTATGGACCCTTCGATCCTTACCGATCTGACGGCAATTCTCGATCCGCTGCAGGCAGCCGGAACGGCGCCGGACAGTTCCGGCGCCGGGATGGTGGAATTGGCCCAGGCCACCGCGCCCGATGCCGGCGCCGCGAAGGACGACGCCGCGAGGTTCGGGCTGGACCGCAAGGTCGTGGAAGCCGATCTCGGCGGCAGCGCGCCGCCGGCCGACGACTTCTCGATCCTGGCCGTGATCGAACGGGCCGACTGGATCGTCAAGGGAGTCATCGCCATCCTGGTGTTCGCCTCGATCTGGTCGTGGGCGGTCATCTTCGAGAAGCTGATGCTGCTGCGCCGGATCAACGGCCGCGCGACCCGCTTCGAGAACCGGTTCTGGGCCGGCGGTTCGGTCGACGAGCTCTATGCCGATGTCGGCGACAGGCCGAACAACCCGATGGCCGCCGTTTTCGCCGCCGCCATGCGGGAGTGGAAGCGCTCGATCGGCGACGACACCCGCAGCCGGTCGCTGCGCGGAAGCCTGGGTGACCGCATCGACCGGGTGATGCATGTCACGCTCACCCGGGAAATGAGCCGGTCGGAACGCTTTCTCAGCTCGCTCGCGTCCATCGGGGCCACGGCGCCCTTCGTCGGCCTGTTCGGCACCGTCTGGGGCATCATGCGCGCGTTCCAGGACATCGCGATCCAGAAGAACACCAACCTGGCGACCGTGGCGCCGGGCATCGCCGAGGCCCTGTTTGCGACGGCGCTCGGCCTGTTGGCGGCAATTCCCGCGGTCGTCGCCTACAACAAGCTCTCGGGAGACCTCGACCGCTTCGCCCACCGGCTGGAGGGCTTCTCCGGCGAGTTCAGCGCCATCGTTTCGCGCGAACTCGACACCAGCGGAGACTGACGATGGCCGCAGCCCCCGTCCGGCGCGGCCGCGCGCGCCGCAGCTACCAGCCGATGTCGGAAATCAACGTGACGCCCTTCGTGGACGTGATGCTGGTGCTCCTGGTCATCTTCATGGTGACCGCGCCCCTGCTCACGGTCGCCGTCCCTGTCGACCTGCCCAAGGCCAGGGCCGCCGCCATCGGCCAGCCCGACAAGCCGCTGATCGTCAGCGTCCGCGCCGACGGCACGGTCTTCCTGCAGGAAACGCAGATGGATACGGCAACCCTGATCGCGCGGCTCAAGGCGATCGCCCGGGTGCGCAACAACCCGCGGATCTTCGTGCGCGGCGACAAGGCGGTGCCCTACGGCCGGGTCATGCAGGTGATGAGCTCGATTTCGACCGCCGGCTTCCCGAAAGTCGCGCTCGTCGCGGAAGACGGCACGGAATAGGCGGCGGGCGGCCATGCGCGGCATCTTCTTTTCCGTCGCCCTGCATACGCTGGTCGTGCTCGCCGTGGCGCTCGGACTGCCCTGGCTGACGAAGCCGCCGGCAAACGCGTCGCGCAACATAACGGTGGATATCGTCCGCCTGTCCGACATCACACGGACCAGCAAGGGCGAAAGGCCGAAACCGGAGACCGAGCGCAAGCCGGACGCCGAGCGCGAAACCACGAAGAAGCCGGTGGCCCGCGACCGGAGCGCGGAAAAACCGCCGGTCGAGCCGGCACCGCCGAAACCCGAACCGCCCAAGACGGCCGCAGCGAAGCCGAAACCTGTCGCGCCGCCGAAGAAGACACCGCCGCGGCCGGCACCGTCGAAGATCGCCAGACCCGCGCCCAGGCCCAGGGCCGCTCCGCCGAAGCGGGTCGAAATCGACCCCCGCGCCCTGCAGCGCCAGCCCGAGCAGCCGAGGAAGCCGGCACCGGCGAAGAAACCGGCACCCCCGAAACCCAAGCCCGTGGCGAAGCCGAAGAAGACGCCGGCGAAAGAACCGGAAAAGCGCGTAGCCAGACCGGCGCCGCAACCGGAGAAGCCGAAGACCGAGCCGAAGAAGCCGGAGAAAAAAGCGGCCGAAGCGAAGAAGGAACCGGAACGGAAACCGCCGAAGGCCGCCGAAAAATCCACACCTGACAAAGAACTGGAGGTCGCCGCCCTGCCCCGATTGCGCCCGCCGGCGCCGCGCCCCATAAGAAAGGCGAAGCCGCCGAAAAAGACCGTGAAGAAACAGCCGGCCAGGACGGATCCGCTGGACTCGGTGTTCAAAACCGTCGGCAAACTGAAGAAATCGGTGGCGCAATCCGACCGCGACCGGACTGCGGCCCGGACGCCGGAGGGCGTAAAGGCGGCAGCGCGCAGCCTTCCGATGACCCTTTCGGAAATCGAGGCGGTCCGCCGGCAAATTCAGCCGTGCTGGAATTTCCCGGCCGGCGCGCAGGACGCCGGATCGCTGCGCGTCCTGATAAGGATCTGGCTCAACCGCGACGGTTCGGTGCGCGATGCGAAGGTGTTGGACCAGGGGCGCATTGCAGGCAATTCGAAGCTTCGCGCCGCGGCCGACGCCGGCCTTCGCGCCGTCAACAATCCCAGATGCAGCCCACTCAGGTTGCCGCCTGAAAAATTCGACCGATGGAAAGTGCTGACCATCGACTTCGACCCGTCCAAATTGAAATCGGGGTAATCATGCCGTTTCACTCGCCGATATCCCGTTTGTGCCGCCGGCTGTTCCTGGCCGGCCTGCTCGCCGCGATCGTGCCGGCCTCGGCCGGCGCCCAACTGATCATCAGGATCGACGATCCGAACTTCGAGCCGCTGCCCATCGCCATCGTGGCGCCGCAGGCTTCGGCCGGCGAAGAACGCACGACCGCGGAGCAGATCGCCGGCGTCGTGACCGGCAATCTCGAAAGGTCGGGCTTGTTCCGCGCGATCGATCCGGATGCCTTCGTCCAGCGCGACGGGTCCGAGGTGCTTGCGCCGCGGTTCAACGACTGGAAGGGGATCGGCGCCGACGCGCTGGTTACCGGCAGGGTCTTTCACCGGACCAACGGCGACATCCGGATCGAATTCCGCCTGTGGGACGTCTCGACCGGCCGGCAGCTGGTCGGCCGGGCCCTCGAGACACGCCGGGTCAACTGGCGCCGGCTGGCGCACAAGATGTCCGACGCCATCTACCAGCGGCTCACCGGAGAAAGCGGCTATTTCGATACGCGGATCGTCTACGTCGCCGAATCCGGGCCCGTGCTGAGCCGGGTCAAGCGCCTGGCGATCATGGACCAGGACGGCGCCAACCACCGATACCTGACCAACGGCGAAAACCTGGTGCTGACGCCGCGTTTCGCACCGTCGGTCCAGGAAATCACCTACCTGGAATTCGTCGGCCAGAAGCCGCGCGTCTACATCCTCGACATCGACACCGGGCAGCGCGAGATCGTCGGCGACTTCGACGGCATGACCTTCGCGCCGCGCTTCTCGCCCGACGGTAACAAGATCGTCCTGTCGATGTCGCGCGACGGCAATGCGGAAATCTTCGCCATGGACCTGCGGACGCGCGCCACCGAGCGGCTGACGAGCCACCAGGCCATCGATACCTCGCCCTCTTTTTCGCCGGACGGATCCAAGATCGCCTTCGATTCCGACCGCAGCGGCCGGCAGAAGATCTATGTCATGAATGCCGACGGCAGCGGCGTGCGCCGGATCAGCAACCGACCCGGCCGCTATGCGACGCCGGTGTGGTCCCCGCGCGGCGACCTGATCGCCTTCACCAAGATACTGGAGGGCGTATTCTACATCGGCGTGATGCAGCCGGACGGCGAAGGGGAGCGCATCCTGGCCCAGGGCTATCTGACCGAGGGCCCGACCTGGTCGCCGAACGGAAGGGTGCTGATGTACTACAAGAAGCAGCGCGGCGGCACGGCGCAGCTGTATTCGATCGATCTGACCGGCCGGAACGAGCGGCTGGTCGAGACGCCTGTTTCGGCTTCGGATCCGGCATGGTCGCCACTTCTGAAAAACTAGTTGCGCGCGGCGGCATTCGCCGTCGTGCGTCAATTGCTCCGCATGCGCACCCACGATGGTTTGCTGGCGGCGCAGGGAAACGTAGTAATGTTCGCAACGAGTCGATCCGGATCCGGCGAACCGGACAAGGATCGCGATGGGTCGAGGAAATCACGTCATGAAACTGAGACTTGCGTTGGTCGTGCTCGCGATCGGCCTCGCGTCGGTCGGCTGCAGCACGAAATCCAAGGACCGCGTCGGAAGCAACCGGGTGAGCGAATCCGAACTGGCCCGGCCGGAACCCGGACGAAGCTGGCAGGATTATACCGCGCCGTCCCGGAACGGTTACAGCGACCGCGTCCTCTTCGCTTACGACCGCTTCGATCTCGACGAGGGCGCCCAGACCACGATCCGGGCCTGGTCGGAATGGCTGCGCGCCCATCGCGACGCCAGCATCCTGGTCGAGGGGCACGCCGACGAGCGCGGCACGCGGGAATACAATCTGGGCCTGGGCGCCAAACGGGCGACCGCAATTCGCGACATGCTGATCGCCCTAGGCGTGAATGCCGGACGCATCCGCACCATCTCCTACGGCAAGGAACGGCCGGCGGTCGCGGGTGACGATGAAAGCGCCTATCAGCAGAACCGGCGTGGCGTTGCCCGGCCCAGCACCGGCGGGGCATAGCGCCCCCGCCAGAAGCCGAAGCGAGAGGCGCTGCGGCAATGACGGTGAGGCAAGGCGCCTGCAGGGCGGCCATCGCCCTCTTGGTCGGCCTCGGCTCGGCGGCGGGCCCTTCCCTGCCGGCGGCGCAGGCGCAGGTGTCACGCGCCGACGTCGACGATCTGAGATTCCGGCTCCGGCGCCTCGAGCGGGACTTCAATGCGCTGCGGGGCGGCGACCGGGACATCCCCTCATCCCTGGCGACCCGGTTCCAGAACCGGCTGAACCAGATGGAACGGACGATCCAGAGCCTGACCGACAGGGTCGAAGACCTGATCCATCGGGTCGAGAAGCTGGAGAAGGAGCGCAAGACGTTCGAAACCGACACCGACTACCGCCTCGGCCGGCTTGAGAAGCGGGGCGGCGTGAAAGCGGGCGCAGGACGCCCGAAACCGGCGCCTGCGGACGTTGCCGGTCTCAAGCAGGATAGCGCTGGGCAAGACGGCGCGGGGCCGAACGGCACGCGGCCGGACAGCGCCGGGAAGGAGCCGGCGACGGCTTCGGCGCCATCCATCCTGCCACCCGGCAAGGAGATCGAGCAATACAGGTTTGCCATCGGCGAATTGCGGCAGGCGCGCTACGACCGGGCCGCCGAAGCGTTCCAGGAATTCCTGCGTCGCCATCCCAAGGGCCGGTTCGCCGGCAACGCCTATTACTGGCTGGGCGAAACCTACTACGCGCAACAGAATTACCGGCTGGCGGCCATCCGCTTCGCTGACGGTTTCAAGAAATTTCCCAAGCACCCCAAGGCGCCGGACAATCTGCTGAAGCTCGGAATGTCCATGGCGCATCTCAAGAAACCCAAGGAAGCCTGCAAGACATGGGCCGAGTTGAAGCGCCGCTATCCATCTGCGCCGGGCTATGTCAAACGCAAGGCGGCCCAGGAACGGAAGAAGCTTGGCTGCCGGGTCTGACCCGGTCCCTAACCCGGTCGGGGAGTCGGAATTCGGCCGGCTGATCGGGCAGCTGGGCCCGTTCGAACCCGCACCGCATCTTGCCGTCGCCATTTCCGGCGGTCGCGACAGCCTCGCGCTCGGCCTCCTGGCGCATGACTGGGCCGCAGCCCACAACGGGCGCATCACCGGCCTGATTGTCGATCACGGCCTGCGCCGCGACTCCGCCGGCGAAGCGGCCCGGACTCACGAGACGCTCGACCGGTCGGGCATTGCCGCCGTCATCCTGAAAGCATCGGGCCGGCCGCGGAAGAACGTTCAGGCCTGGGCGCGCGCCGCGCGATACGCCCTGATGGAAGACTGGTGCCGCAGCGCCGGCGTGCTGCACCTGCTGGTGGCGCATCATTGCGACGACCAGGCGGAAACCCTGCTTGCGAACCTGACGCGCAACACGGGCCTGCAGGGCATCGCCGGCATGGCGGCCGTGCGCGAGCTTCCGGCGTGCCGGATCCTCCGGCCCCTGCTCGGCGTACCGCGCGACCGGCTGACGGCAACGCTGGAGGCCCGAAACGTCGCCTGGATCGACGATCCGTCGAACCGCGACCGGCGCTTCCGCCGCGTCCGCCTGCGTGAGCGGCTGGACCGCGGCCGCGAAGGGCCGGAACTGGCGGCGCGGGCGATCACCGCCGGAGGGGCGCGGCAAAGCTTCGATCGCCGGGTCGCCGATTTGCTCGCGGCCTCGGTCTTTCCGGAGGGCCCGCAGGCCGTGCTCGACCGCACGGCGTTGCGGCAGGCCGAGCCGGAAATCGCCGCCGCCGCCGTCGCCGCCGTAGTTCAATGGACCGGCAACGCGCCGGCGCCGCCGCGGACGGAACGGCTGGCCGGCCATGTGCGCTGGCTGTGCGGCGAGGCCCGGCTCGGCCGCAGGACGATCGGGGGATGCGCCGTGCGGCTGGAAGGCAGCCGGGCGATACTGGCCCCCGAACCCGGGCGGTCGAAGGACGGTGTGCGCCATGGCGACGGGACGGACCGCCCTGCCCTCGCACCTGCAGCGTTCGCGCCCGCCGTCCGGGCGACGGCGCCGGGCGCTGCCGATGCGCCGTTTCCGGCGGTTGCGCCGGCTGGACTCGACCCCACATTCCCTTATCTTGAATAAACGGTCCGCCGACGGATGCGCGCCCGTCACAAGCCCCAATCTTCGAAAGGCGTGGCTTCGTGAATAATTTCGGCAGAAATCTCGCCATGTGGCTGGTGATCGGCGTGCTGCTGATCGCCCTGTTCAATCTGTTCCAGGGCGGCTCCAGCCGGAACGCGGCGAGCGAGATGTCCTATTCCGAATTCATCGGCCAGGTGGATGGCGGCAACGTCCGGGAGGTCGTTATCCAGGGCGAGAAGATCAAGGGCGTCCTGCGCAGCGGCCGGACCTTCGAAGTGACCAGCCCGGCGGACCCGAAGCTCGTCGAACGGCTGATCGACAAGAAGGTCGGCGTCCGCGCCGAGCCGAAGGACAAGGAGATGCATCCGCTGCTCTCCATCTTCGTGTCCTGGCTGCCGATCATCCTGATCATCGCGGTGTGGATCTTCTTCATGCGGCAGATGCAGTCCGGGACCGGCCGGGCCATGGGCTTCGGCAAGTCGCGCGCACGCCTGCTGACCGAGCGCACCGGCCGGGTCACGTTCGAGGACGTTGCCGGGGTCGAAGAGGCGAAACAGGAAGTCGAGGAGATTGTCGAGTTCCTGCGCGATCCGCAGAAGTTCCAGCGCCTGGGCGGCAAGATTCCCAAGGGCGTGCTGCTGGTCGGCCCGCCGGGCACCGGCAAGACGCTGCTCGCCCGGGCGATCGCCGGCGAGGCCAATGTGCCCTTCTTCACGATCTCCGGCTCGGACTTCGTCGAGATGTTCGTCGGCGTCGGCGCCAGCCGGGTGCGCGACATGTTCGAACAGGGCAAGAAGAATGCGCCCTGCCTGGTCTTCATCGACGAAATCGATGCCGTTGGGCGGCACCGCGGCGCCGGCCTCGGCGGCGGCAACGACGAACGCGAGCAGACGCTGAACCAGCTGCTGGTCGAAATGGACGGCTTCGAGGCCAACGAAGGCGTTATCCTGATCGCAGCCACGAACCGGCCGGACGTGCTGGACCCGGCCCTGCTGCGCCCGGGCCGGTTCGACCGGCAGGTCGTGGTGCCCAATCCGGACATCGCCGGGCGCGAAAAGATCCTGAAGGTCCACATGCGGCGCATACCGCTCGGCCCGGATGTCAACGCCTCGGTGATCGCCCGCGGCACGCCGGGCTTCTCCGGCGCCGACCTCGCCAACCTTGTGAACGAGGCGGCGCTGCTTGCCGCGCGCAAGAACAAGCGGGTCGTCGGCATGCTGGAGCTGGAGGAGGCCAAGGACAAGGTCCTGATGGGCGCCGAACGCCGGTCGATGGTGATGACCGAGGAAGAGAAGGAGATGACCGCCTATCACGAGGCCGGTCATGCCCTGATCGCCGTGCATCAGGAATATCACGACCCGCTGCACAAGGTGACCATCATCCCGCGCGGCCGTGCGCTGGGCGTGACCATGTCGCTGCCCGAGCGGGATAAGTATGCCTATGCCGAGCGCGAGTTGAAGGCGAAGATCGCCATGACCTTCGGCGGCCGGATCGCCGAGGAGTTGATCTACGGCAAGGACGCGGTCACGACCGGCGCGACCAACGATATCCAGCAGGCGACCAATCTGGCGCGCAAGATGGTCACCGAGTTCGGCTTCTCCGACAAGCTGGGGCCGCTGCGCTACGAGGATAACCAGGAAGAGGTCTTCCTCGGCCATTCCGTGACCCAGCATAAGAACGTCTCCGACAAGACCGCCGAAACGATCGACAACGAGGTCCGACGGCTGGTCGAGGAAGGCGAGGCCACGGCCCGCGCGATCCTGACCGAGCATATCGACCAGCTGCACACGCTGGCGAACGCCCTGCTGGAATTCGAGACCCTCAACGCCGCCGAAATCGACCAGCTGCTGAAAGGCGAGAAGATCGTCCGGCCGGACGAAAGCGAAGAAGCCCAGGCGGCCCGCGAAGCCGGCCGGCCGCGCCGGACCAGCGTGCCGACCAGCAGCCGGCCGGAACCCGAAGGCGGCCCCGGCGGTATGGAGCCGGAACCGCAGACCTGATGTCGCCGGCCTTCTGCCGGAGGCCGGCCATTCGGTTCTTTCGACGAATTACGGGCCGCGTATAGAGCGACCGCCGAAGCGGCCGGATCGGCCGGCAAACGGCGAAAAGACATTCCCGACAGCACCTGCGACAGGAAGCGAGGCAACCGTGGACTCCATGATCGATCGCGCGCTGACCGAGATGCAGTTCAACGCGGACGGGCTGATCCCGTGCATCGCGCAGCAGCACGACAGCGGCGAAGTGCTGATGATGGCCTGGATGAATGCCGACGCCGTGCGGGAAACGCTGGAGACCCGGCGGGTGTGCTACTGGTCGCGCTCGCGCCGCAGCCTGTGGCGCAAGGGCGAGACCTCGGGCCACGTCCAGCGGCTGATCGACTTCCGCTACGACTGCGACGGCGACACCGTCCTGCTGCTGGTCGACCAGACCGGCCCGGCCTGCCACACGAACCGCCCCAACTGTTTCTTCCGGGCCGTCCGCCCCGATGGCATCGCCACGCTCAGCGAACCGGTGGCGGCACCGGCTTAAGCCGTGTCCGTTTCGATCGGAACCGCTGACGCTGCTTGGGAGCGCCCTTCGATACGCCCCTTCGGGGCTACTCAGGGTGAGGAATTTTGTAATTCCCCTCATCCCGAGCAGGCGCGCAAGCGCCGTATCGAGGGACGCCACTTCGCTACGGTTTCGACAAAGCCAGATACGTTCCAGCCGCTTCCGGGGGGTTGTACCGGAACGCCCCGTTTACATCGCCCGGCGGCGGGCCGATGATGACGCCGTAAAGGGAGCGAGATGATGACGACAGCAGACGCGCACCCGCCGGTCTTCGGCGTGCACCACACCGCCTACCGCTGCCGCGATGCGGAAGAAACCCGCGCGTTCTACGAGGACAAGCTGGGCTTCCCGATGACCCTGGCGCTGGAGATCGAGGAGGAGCCCTCGACCGGCAATCCGCTCAAATACCTGCACATCTTTTTCGATATCGGCAGCCACAAGGCGGACGAGCCTAACTATATCGCCTTCTTCGAACTGCCCGATACGCCGGCCGACGAGACCACCTTCGCCCAGAAATGGGGCTTCGACCTGCATCTCGCCATGCGGGTGGACGGACACGACGACCTGCGGGCGTGGAAATCCCGGCTGCGCGATAACGGCATAGCGGTCAAAGGCCCGATCGACCACGGCATCTGCAGCTCGATCTATTTCAGCGACCCGAACGGCTATGTGCTGGAATTCGCCGCGGAGAACGAAGCGGAGCGCGCCGCTCTGGTGCAGGAAGCCGCGGAAGCGCGCGCCAACCTGACGAGATGGAACGCCTGGAAGGCGGCGCGGTGACGGACCGCACCGGCATTGACGAAAGTTGCATCGAATCGGCAATCGATTCGATCGGACGAACGACTTTGCCCAAGTCCGTTCGAGATGCGCTCGGCATCGGGCCCGGGGACCGGGTCCGCTATTTCATCCTGGAAAATAACGAAGTCCGGCTCCTGCCGATCCGCCCGGTCGCCCGGCTGTTCGGGGCGCTGAAGCACGACGGTCCGCCGGTATCGCTGGAAGATATGGAGTGCGCGACCGCCGAGGGGGCGGCGCAGTAAAGCCGGTCGCCGGACCTACTTCCCCCGCCGGTCCTCCACCCGTTTCGCCTTCATCTCGGTTTTCGGGAAGGTGTCGGGCGGCACCACGTCGACCTCGACGCGCACCTCGATCCGGCTGGTCACGGCGTTGCGCACGGCGGCGATGATGCCGTCCGGGCCGGCATGGTCGGCGTGTTCCACCTCGATGCGCATGAAATCGATGCCTTCGGCGGTGGTGTCGAGCCGGACCATGTATTCGTCGCCCACGCCGTCGACGGCGCGCACCCCCTCCTCCACGACGCTGGGATAGAACTTGATGCCGCGCAGGTTGATCAGGTCGTCGGCCCGGCCCTGGAAGCCGCCGAGCGCGCGGACATGGGTCCGGCCGCAGGCGCAGGGCGCGGTATCGAAGCGGGTATAGTCGCCGACCACGAAGCGCAGGTGGCTCGAGCTTTCCGAGTTCATGTTGGTGCAGACGGTGATGCCGCGCCCGCCCTCCGGCACGACCGCCATGCCGTTGTCCGGATCGCACAGCTCCCAGACCTGGATATCCTCCATCAGATGGGTCTGCACCGTGCCGTCCGCGCGCACCGGATGGCTGCAGGAGAAACCGCCGGAATGAGGCGAGGCCTCGGTGCAGCCGTAGAACTCCACCACCTCGGCGCCCCACATCTCCTCCAGCCGCCGGCGGGTCGCCGCGATGCCGGCCGCCGGCTCGCCGCCGGTGAACAGCCGGGTCACCGCGGTCTGCGCCGGATCGTGGCCCAGGTCGCGCATGACATGGCCGAGGCGCAGCAGTTGCGACGGCAGGGTCGCCAGGATGGTCGGTTCGTAGCGCAGAATGAAGTTGCAGCGCAGTTCCGCCGTCAGCCCGCCGCCCGGAATGCAGGGCACGCCCATATGGGCGAGCGCGTGCAGCACGCCCCAGCCCCAGACATGGGGGCCGAAGCCGACCACCAGGAACACCTTCTCCCCCGGCCGGGCGCCGAGCGACCACAGCGCCCGGCTGTTCGCCCATTTCCAGTAGTCCAGGTCGGTCTTCGAATAGCGGAACACCCGCGGCGTGCCGGTCGAGCCGGAGGTCGGGAAAATCGTCCAGCCCCGGTCGTTCCAGATTGCGTCGTCATGGGTGGTGTAGGTGCCCCAGGGCGGATGGGCCGCCATGTCGGCGACCATCTCCTTCTTGTCGACCGGCCGCCATTTCGGCAGATCGTCGACGGTCCGGATATCGTCCGGGATCATCCCGGCATCGTCGAACCGGCGGCGGTAGAAGGCGCTGTTCTCATAGAGAAACGGCGACAGCTTCTCCAGCTTGGCGTTCTGGATCGCCCGGATTTCGTCGCGCGACGCGGTCTCCAGGCCCGGCGACCAGTAGTCCGCCGAGCCCGGCCCGGCGAAATCCCGGCGATAGCGTTCGAGAACCGCCATATAGGCGCGGCGGGTGGCGGCGGCGCGGTCTTCGGACATGGCTCTCACGGGTTGCGGGAAACGGATCGAAGATAAGCGCAACGGCCGGACAGGAGCAAACCCGGCGCCCGACCTCTACGTTCGGTCCCCAACGCTCAATCGGGAGCCGTCAGCGCCGCCATCCTGCGGTGGAATGCCTGGAGCGCGGGTTCGTTGCGGCCGTAGACGACCTCCTTGACCAGCCCGCTGGCAAAGCCGGCATAGGCCGATTCGGCGGCGGCGAAATCCTCGTTCTCGACGGTGCGCACGGCGAGATCGAGGTTGGCGTCCCAGTGGCGGCGGGCCTTGTCGCTCTCCGCCGGCTCGGGAATGTAGAGGTCGAGACGGACCTCGGTCCGGTCGACCCGGCCGTCGCGCGGGAAGACGCGCCACAGTTCGACGTGATCCTGCTGCATGACGAAGACCGCGTTGGGCGGCAGGTAATAGACGATCGCGGAATGCCAGACCGCATCCCACTGCGCCTCGGGCCGGTCGCGCATCTCGACGATCGAGCGGCGCGGCAGGAACTCCCGGAAGCTGTGGCCGAAATCGTCGTACAGGCAGAGGTTGGGAAAGAAGATCGGCGCCACCGTCTCCTTGTGGAGCACGGCGAAATGATAGGGCTCCATGAACGTATCGAGCGCCATCTTCCAGTTGACCGCCGGGGTCATCCGGTGGCTGTCGTAGTGGTGGAGCCCGGCCAGCCCGTAGCCGGCGAACTCGTCGGCCAGGCCGTCCAGCGACTCGCCGGGATCGGGCGGCGCCTCGCCCGACAGCCGGATCCAGATCATCCCGCCGGCCTCGGTGCAGGGCAGCGCGGCCAGCGCGCAGTCGGCAGGGTCCACGCCGTCGAAGGCGTCCCGGTTCGGGATTCCGGCCAGATGCCCGTCAGCGCCATAGGTCCAGCCGTGATAGGGGCAGGCGAAGGCGCGCCGCACCGCGCCCGCCCCGTCGAGCAGGCGGGTGCCCCGGTGGCGGCAGCTGTTCAGGAAGGCGCGCGCCACGCCGTCCTCGCCGCGCATCAGCAGGACCGGCACACCGGCGAGATCCTCCGCCAGGTAGCTGCCCGGTTCAGGCAACCGCCCGGAAAGGCAGGCCAGCAGGGACTTGCGGCGCAGGATGCGGGCCATCTCCGCCTCGAACCTGTCGGGATCGGTGTAGATGCTGACGGGGTTGCGCAGGATGTCCGGCGCGCTGTCGGTCGTGCCGGCGTCCAGATGGTCGAACACGCGCCGGACCAGCGATCGATGGGTTTCTCTATGCAAGGTTTCGCCCGGAACTGTTCGCTTCGGCGAAAGGCGGGACCGACGGGGATCGGACAATCTTGTTGACCGCCTCTCGCAAAAACACGCTATAACGGTATCGGTTTGGCCGCCGCAACACTTCGACAGCAGGACAAAACGGCCAATCGGAGACGATCGTCAGGACCCAATGGGAGGGACGTCATGAAAAAACTCATAATCGGGACCGTCGCGGCGACGGCCCTTGCCGCCGGCCTAGCGGCGCCGGCGCAGGCCGAGAATTTCCGCATCGGCTTCCTCAACACGCTGTCCGGCGGCGCCGCCATTCTCGGCAAGGCCCAGCTGGCCGGCTGGCAGCTCGGCCTCGAACTGGAAGGCTGGAAGAAAAATGGCGACAAGCTGGGCGGCGTTCCGACGGACATTCATGTCGGCGACGACCAGCGCAAGGTCGACGTCGGCCTGCGCGCCGTGCGCAAATGGCTCAAGTCCGAGCGGGTCCACATGGTGGCCGGCGTCATCTGGTCGAACATTCTGGCCGCCGTGCAGCGCCCGGTGATCCGCGGAAGGCGGATCATGATGAGCACCAACGCCGGCTGGTCCGGCATGGCGGGCAAGAATTGCAGCCCCTACTTCATCTCGAGCTCGTTCCAGAACGACGAGAATGCCGAAGCGATGGGCGAATTGCTGAACCTCGAAGGCCTGAAGAAGGTGTTCATGATGGCGCCGAACTACCAAGCCGGAAAGGACATGCTGAACGGCTTCCAGCGCACCTACAAGGACGGCAAGGTCGTCGGCCAGATCCTGTTCAAGCTGGGCACGCGCGACTTCCAGGCCGAGATCAGCAAGGTGCGCGCCAGCGGCGCCGATTCCCTGTTCATCTTCGTGCCCGGCGGCATGGGAATCGCCTTCATGAAGCAGTGGGCGGCTTCCGGCGCCGGCCAGACGGTGAAGCTCTACACCAACTACGCGGTCGATTACATCACCATCAAGCCGATCGGCAAGGCGGCCGTGGGGACGTTCCACACGCTGCACTGGGGCCCGAACCTGGACAACCCGCGCAATGCCGAGTTCATCAAGGCCTTCATGGCGAAGAACAAGCGGATCCCGGACATGTTCGCCCTCCAGGCCTATGACGGCGCCCGCAAGATCGCCGACGGCCTGCGCGGCGTGAAGGGCAACTTCAAGAACCTGAAGAACCTGGTGAAAACCATGCGCGCCCAGGGGCTGAACTCGGTCCGCGGGCAGCTGAAATACAATGTCAACGGTTTCCTGATCCAGCCCTGGTACAAGCGCTCGGTGGTGCTGAACGCCAAGGGCGTGCCGGAAATCCAGGCGAACCAGATGGTGTCGTTCAGGCCGGACAGCTTCGGCAGCAAGTGCCCGAAGAAGAGCTGGAACTGACCCCCGGCTCGAACCGAATCGCAAGGGCGCCCCGCTTGGGGCGCCCTTTTTCTTTGTAACCGCCGGAAACGCGGTATCGCGCGGGCGCCTCAGCCCCGGCCGATATGGGGCATCTTGGTCGCCATGACGGTCATGAAAAGCGCGTTGGCGTCGAGCGGCAGGTTGGCCATGTGCAGGACCGACGTCGCGACATGTTCGACGTCCATGCGCGGCTCGACCATGATCTGGCCGCTCGGCTGCTGCATGCCTGTGACCATTCTTTCCGTCATGTCCGTCACCGCGTTGCCGATATCTATCTGGCAGGCGGTGATGTCGTCGGGCCGGCCGTCCAGCGCGATACACTTGGTCAGGCCGGTGAGCCCGTGCTTGGTCGAAGTATAGGGAGCGCTGAACGGCCGCGGCGTTTGCGCCGAAATCGAGCCGTTGTTGATGATCCGCCCGCCCTTCGGGTCCTGCGCCTTCATGATCCGGATGGCGTGCTGGGCGCAGACGAAGCAGGCAGTCAGGTTCAGATCGACCACGTCGCGCCACTGCTGCGGCGTCAACTCTTCCATCGGCACCAGGGGCGCGCCGCGGCCGGCATTGTTGAACAGCACGTCGAGCCGGCCGAATTCCTCGACGGTCCGCGCAAACAGCCGGGCGACCTGGTCGTCGTCGGTCACGTCCGTCGGCAGCGCCAGCATCCGGCCGCCACCCTCGGCCGCGCGCGCCGCCGTTATGTCCAGCTCCTCTGTGCGCCGGCCGGCCAAAGCGACATTGTAGCCGTCGGCCTGCATCGCCAGGGCCACTGCACGGCCGATGCCGGAGCCGGCGCCGGTAACGATGACGGATCGGGTGTGAGACATGGCCTCCTCCGAAGGTTGCGTGCCTGAGACCGGAATCTGCTTCCGGTGTAGGGAGACTTGCGATGCCGGTCAATTGCGGCAGCGCAGGGCTGGCCGACAAAGCAAAGCCGCCGGCGGCCGGGACGACCGTCAGCGGCCCGCAGTCCAGTATGAAACCGGCCGTCCGCCGGGCACGGCGGGGCCGCCCGGTGCGCCGGTCCCGCCCCGCAATACCGGACAAAGCGTCATTTCATAGCCTTGTAGGCGTCGATTACGGCCTTGCCATCGGCCCCGGCGCGCTTCAGCCATTCCGCCATCATCGTGTTGCCCAGCGCGCGGAACTCCCTGGCGAGCGTCGCGCCCGGCGGCCCGACCGTCATGCCGTTCCCGGCGAGCTGTTCCTTGTACCAGCCGGCGAGGCGCCGGGCCTCCGCCCAGCCGGCTTTCTCGGCAGCGGCGGCGGCGGCGCTCAGCGCCTTTCTGCCTGCGTCGTCCAGGCCGTCCCACGCCTTGGCGTTGACGATCACCATGTTCTTCGGCACCCAGGCCTGGGTGTCGTACCAGTATTCGACATGCTCCCAGATCTTCCGGTCGTAGCCGGTCGAGGCGGAAGTAATCATCGCTTCAGCGACACCCGTGGCGAAGGCCCGGGTGAGCTCGGCGGCTTCAATCTTCGTCGGTATCGCGCCCATCAGGGTCGCGAGGCGGGCCGTGATCGCATTGTAAGCGCGGAACCTGACGCCCTTCATGTCGGCGACCGTCCTGACCGGCGTCTTGCTGTACAGGCCCTGCGGCGGCCACGGCACGGCGTAAAGCATGCGCACGCGCTTCCTGGCCAGGATCTTCTGCAACACCGGCGCCGACGCCTTGTGCAGTTTCTTTGCGTCCTCGAATGAGGTGGCGAGGAAGGGCAGCGCGTCGATCTCGAACAGCGGGCTTTCATTGCCCAACGCGGATATCAGGCGCTCGCCGATCGGCGCCCGGCCGGTGCGTACGGCGCGGAAAATCTCGCCGCCCTTGAACAGCGTTCCGCTCGCATGGGTGACGATCTCGATCTTGCCGCCGCTGTTCCCTTTCACCGCTTCGGCAAATTTCACGGCGTTCCTGGAATGGTAGTTGGAGGCCGCATAGGCCAGCGGCATGTCCCATTTCTCGGCCCGGGCCGGGACGGCGGCCAGAGCGAGCGTGCAGACGCCGAGCAGCGCCGTGCGAAATGCGGTGTTCATGCCGGGTATCTCCTCCGATCTGAAGCGGCCGGAAGCGATTGCCGGCCGCTTGCCCTACCGATCCACTCGATAGGGTGTCATGTCGATATTCGGTGTCGCACCCGCGATCAAATCCGCCACAAGACGGCCGGTCCGCGCACCGCCGGTCAGACCGACATGATGATGACCGAATGCCGTGTAGACGTTGGGATGGCCCGGCACGGCGCCGATATAGGGAATGCTGTCGGCAGGCGCCGGGCGGTGGCCCAGCCACTCGGTCTCGCGCCGCCAGCTCATGCCGGGAAAAGCCGAAGCGCCGGCCCGGACAGCGCGCAGCGGCGCCCGGCGCGGACCGGCATCGAGCCCGCCGAATTCGACCAGCCCTGCGAGGCGGACCCGGCCGGTCATCGGCGTGACCGCAAGTTTGCGGTCGCTGAGCATGATGCAATGGGCGGGCCCGCCGTCCGGTTCCCACAGTTCCGCGTGGTAGCCGCGCTCGCTCTCGAGCGGGATCCGCAGTCCCAGCGGCTTGAGGACCCGGGCCGACCAGGCGCCGGCGGCAATCAGGATATTGTCAGCCCGGACGGTCCTGCCGCCGAATTGCACGCCCTCGACCCGGTCGCCGGTGCGTTCGAAACCGGTGAACGCCGCCTCCAGGATGACGCCGCCGGCCGCGGCGAAGCTCCGCGCGAGCGCCTTCACATAGTCGCCGGGCCCGTCGACCCTCCCGTGGCTCGCCTCCAGCGCGGCGACGAACCTGTAGCCGGGCCCGAGCGCCGGTTCGAGCCCGCTGACCGCATCGCCCTCATATTCCCGCCAGCCGACGCCCTGGGCGCGCCGGATCGCCCAGCCGTAACCGTCCGCTTCGAAGGCCGCCCGGTCCCGGTAGGCGAACAGATAGGGTTGCGCCCGGATGTGCGCCTCGGCCGGCGTGCCCCGTGCCAGGGCCAGATGCTCCTCCAGGCTGTCGCCGATGATCGGCATCAGGGCCTCGGCGATCCGGCGCACGTTTCGGTCGGTCCCGTTTGCAAGATAGCGGGCCAGCCAGGGCAGCATGACCGGCAGGTAGGACCAGCGCAGGAACAGCGGCCCCCTGCCCCTCAGCAGCATTCCGGGCGCTTTCTTCATCAGGCCCGGCACGGGCACCGGCACCATGGCTCCCGGCACCAGAATGCCGGCATTGCCGAACGACGCGCCTTCGCCGGGCGCCCGCCGGTCGGCCAGGGTTACGCGCAGGCCGCGGCGTTGCAGGTTCAGCGCAGCGCTGACGCCGACGATCCCGGCGCCGATGACGAGGACTTCGGGGCCTTCGGTCATGACGGTCCACCGTCCGCCGGAAGACGACCCGGCGGTGCGAATGAACCGGAGGCGTCAGGATATGTCATGTTTCGGCGGTCCGGAGGTTGACTGGCGGCGTCACTGATGTGTATAATTTTTTGATTGATACACATAAAGCAGCCATGCGAACCAATATCGAGATCGACGACGACCTGATGGCGGAGGCCCTGAAAGCGAGCGGCTGCAAGACGAAGAAAGCCGCCGTGGAGGAAGGGTTGCGCTTGCTGGTGAGAACGCGGCGGCAGGTCCGGCTGCGCGCCCTGCGCGGCACGCTGCGTTGGGAAGGCTCCCTCGACGAGATGCGGCGGGACCGGTGATCGTTGTCGACACGTCGGTCTGGATCGATTTTTTCAACGGGGCTGTAACCAGGGAAACCGCGCTGCTCGACGATATTCTCGGCGTCGAGCCGGTGCTGACCGGCGATCTTATCCTGTGCGAGATACTGCAGGGCTTTCGCAGCGACCGCGACGCCCGCCGCGCCCGCAACGCTCTCGATACATTGTTTTTTGCACCGATGGTCGGGCGGGAGACCGCTCTCGCCAGCGCCCGGAACTATCGCCGCCTGCGCGCGCGCGGCGTGACCGTGCGCAAGACGATCGACATGCTGATCGCGACCTTCTGCCTGGAGAACGGCCATCGCCTGCTCCATGCCGACCGGGATTTCGACGTCATCGAAGCCCATCTCGGCCTGCAGACCGTCTGACAACAGGCGGGGCGGCGGTTCCGCGGCCCGGTGGGGGCGGACGGGGAGCCTTCGGCATGTGTCAGGAAATGTCATGATTCGTCATGTCTCTCCGTTTCCGGCCAAATTCAGGACCTCAATACGTCCCCCCCTCCCCTTGGGGGAGGGGGTTAGGGGGAGGGGTCCGTTGACGTTGCCGCAGAGCTTGACCCGGCATCGGCGCACTGCCCGACAACCCCTCCCCTGGCCCCTCCCCCAAGGGGAGGGGGAGTCGAGCGGCGCCCTTGGGGGATGTGCGACGATGTCATGATTCGTCATTGTGCGATCTCTCCACCCCTCCCGTCACCGTACTCCGGGATTGTGCGAGCGACCGGGCTGAGATCGCTCCGCTCCCTGTCGGTCGGTCCGGATGACGTATGGGGATGTCAGGATATGTCATGAATTGTCAGTTTCCGTCGGGGGAAATCCGGCGGCGGTGGAACTATCTCACATTATAGGAAATATTACAGAAAAGTCAAGCGAAAATAGCAATTTAGTCTAAATATCTGCTGCGCTGCGCCTGCGCCGTTCCGCGGAAACGGTCTATCGGTGTCCGCTCCGCCTCACCTCCCGCGGCGTCGCCTGGAAATGCGCCTTGAAGCGGCGGTTGAAATAGGAAAGGTCGGAAAAGCCGTTGCGGTATGCGATCTCGGCGATCGGTGTCCGCGCCTGCTCCGGCGCCGTCAGCTCCGCAGCCGTGCGTTCGAGCCGGCAGTTCAGGACATGCCGGGAAAAGGTCTCGCCGGTCGGCTCGAAGATCTTGTGCACGTAGCGCTTGCTGATGCCGAAATGCGCGGCGACGCCGCCGACCGTGAGGCCCGGGTCCTGCACGCGGCTCTCGACATGTTCCAGGACGGCCGCCAGCAGGGCCGGACGAAGCGTTTCAGGCGCAACGCCCCGATCGCGGTTGCCCGAGCCGGCCTGCGCCGCCAGCCGGATCAGGCTCTCGAGCATGAGGCTGCCGTCGGCGGGGCCGATGGCGCGGGCGCCTCTGTTCAGGGTGCGCGCGGCCGACGCGATCAGCGGGCCGAGGAACGGATGGTCCGAAACCCGGCGGATACCCGGTATCTGCCCGCCGGGAAACGACTCCTCGACCTGTCGGCGCGGCAGCCAGAAGGAGGCGACGCTCATGTTTCGCCCCTCGGGGTGGAAAATCCGGAAGGGCAGGTCGCTGCCGAACAGGGCGACCTGTCCGGGCCGGAGCCGGACCGCGCGCCCCTTCTGCTCGATGACGCACTCGGACTTGAGCTGAATGTTGAGGAAGAAGCACTGTTCGGCCGTCCGCCGGATCTGCGCCGGCGTTCGCCGGACATCGTGCGGCGTGCCGCGCACCCGGTTTACTGCGCCCTCGGCCAGCGGCACGGATTCGACTTCGGCGTCGAACGGGCTCGAACGGTCGTGTTCGGGCGTCAGGTCCATGAAGGCTTCGCAGACCGCCTCGCGGAAATAGGCAAAGCGATCCGGTTCGGCGACATCCGCGGTGCGCCAAACTTCGTACCGCCTGTTCCGCGCGCACGGCGCCTGTCCGGCCTCGCGGGCCATGAAGCGTTCCCTCGAGTCCCGTTCCGGTGCGCTATGGGCCGGGAACCGGCCCGGCGCTTTTGTCAGGATAGGGCAGTGCGATGGCCGGGGCAATTCTGCGGTCGCCGGCCGGCGCTTGGGCATAAGGGAGCAGACCGATGACCATCCACCGCAGACAGTTCATGCAAGGGGCGGGCGCGGCGGGCGCGCTGGCCACGGCCCCGACAACCGTTCTGGCCGCCGGGACACCCAAGCAGGAGGCAAACATGACGACATTCGTGCTGATTCACGGCGCCTGGCACTATGGCGCATTGTGGGACGACGTTGCGAAACCGCTGCGCAAGGCCGGACACACCGTCCACACCCCGACGCTGGCCGGCAACGGCCCCGGCGACGGCATTGACCGGACCGTCGGGCACAGCGATGCCGTCAAATCCGCCGTCGACTATGTCGTGGAAAACGACCTGAAGGATTTCGTGCTCCTCGGCCATTCCTACGGCGGCACGATCATCTCCCGGATGGCGGAGGAGATGCCGGACCGCGTCCGCCGGCTGATCTACTGGAACGCTTTCGTGCTGAATGACGGCGAATCGATCGAAGCGGTCAGCCCGCCGCATTACAAGCAGCTGATGGATGCGATTGCGTCCTCCGGGGCCTACGGCCCGGGCGCGATCAAGCTGCCGTTCCCGGTGTGGCGCGAGGCGTTCATGAACGATGCGGACCTTGCGCTGGCTCAGAAGACCTACGAACTGACGACGCCGCATCCGCTGCGGACGCTGACCGACCGGGTGGCGCTGAAATCGTTCCACAAATTGCAGACACCCCGCTCCTATATCAACTGCATGGAAGACATCGCCATGCCGCCGGGAGATTTCGCCTGGCATCCGCGGTTCACGGCGCGGCTGGGCCTGTGCCGGCTGGTGCAGATGCCCGGCGGTCACGAAGCCTGCTTCACCAATCCGGAGCTGCTCGCCGCCAAGATCGTCGAAGCGGGCCGGGATTGAGCGGGCCGGGACTGAGCGGGGTTACGGCGCCGCGCCGTTTCGCCGCCCCTTGCGCCGTGGGGGCGCCGATTGACAGGGCGGCCGCCCCCTCCTACTTCCGCGCTTCGATCCTGCTGACGCGGGCGCCGGGCTTCGTTTCCGGCCGCCACGGGCTTTCCGCCGAAGGCCCTGCGCAGGGTGAAACAACAACATCGGCGCGGGCCGGCCTTCACGCCTCCGTTGCCGGGACACGGAGCATAGCGATGAGCAAGCGCCTCTCCTCCAAGGAGAAGATTTCGCGCCGCCTGGGCGTCAACCTGTGGGGACGCCCGAAAAGCCCCTACAACAAGCGCGAATACGGCCCTGGCCAACACGGCCAGTCGCGCCGGCGCAAACTGTCCGATTTCGGCGTCCAGCTTCAGGCCAAGCAGAAGCTGAAGGGCTATTACGGCAACATCGGCGAGAAGCAGTTCCGCCGCTATTACGACGAAGCGGTCCGCGGGCGCGGCGATACCGGCGAAAACCTGGTCGAGCTGCTGGAACGCCGGCTCGACGCCGTGATCTACCGCATGAAATATGTGCCGACCGTGTTCGCCGCCCGCCAGTTCATCAACCACGGCCACATCCTGGTTAACGGCAAGAAGGTGAATGTCGCGTCCTACAGGGTCCAGGACGGCGACACCGTCGAGATCAAGGAAAAGTCCCGCGAGTTGCCGCTGGTGCTCGACGCCCAGGAACAGGTCGAGCGCGACGTGCCGGAATACCTGACGGTCGATTTCGAGAAGATGCGCGGCCGGTTCGTCCGCGGCCCCGGCCTGGCGGATGTGCCCTACCCGGTCAAGATGGAACCGAACCTGGTCATCGAGTTCTATTCGCGGTAACGCGGCGGGCCGGCTCCGCGGCCGGCCGGGACAACCGGAAGATTGCGATTTCTGTCTTCGGCCCCCGCCGGGGGGCCGGACGGCGGTTCACCCGCCCTGCGCCGCGACCCACCGGGCGACGGCGCAAAATTGTACCACCGTCAGGGTTTCGCCCCGGGCGGTCGGGTCGATGTCGAGCGACAGGAGCGCCTTTGCCGGCTCGGCCAGCAGCGGCTTCAGGCTCTGGCGCAACATCTTGCGGCGCTGGCCGAATGCCGCCGCAGTGACCCGTTCGAGACACGCCTTGTCGGCCGGCGCGAGCGGCGCTGCGCGCGGCCGCAGCGAGACGACGGCAGAGGCGACTTTCGGCGGCGGCGTGAAGGCGGCGGCCGGCAGGCCGAACAACGGGACCGCCTCGCACAACCACTGGGTAAGGACGGAAAGCCTGCCATAGGCTTTCGACGCCGGCCGGGCGGTCAGCCGGTCGGCGACTTCGCGCTGGAACATCAGGACCATGCGTTCCACGTCCGCCAGATCGTCCAGCCAGCGGACCAGCAGGGGCGTGCCGATATTGTAGGGCAGGTTGCTGACGATCCGGTAGGGCGGCGGCAGGCCGTGTTTCCGCGCCGCCGATTGCGGGTTTGTTTCCAGCGCATCGGCTTCGATCGGGACCAGCCGGCCTTCGGCGCGCGCGGCGAGTTCGGCGAGTGCGGCGAGCGCCCGGCCGTCAACCTCTATCGCCAGAACCCGTGCGCCTTCGCGCAGCAGCGAGCGGGTCAGGCCGCCCGGACCGGGGCCGACCTCGATCACGGTTCCGCGCGACAGGTCGGCCTCGCCGGGATCGCGGGCGGTCCGGGCAATCCGGCCGGTCAGGTTGGCGTCGAGCAGGAAATGCTGGCCCAGGTCCCTGCGGGCCGCGAGGCCGTGCCGGCGGATGACATCGCGCAGCGGCGGCAGGTCGGAAAGGGCCGCCGGTTCCGGCACGTCGCTCAGCCGCTGGCCGGGACCGGGGCCGGTGCCCGGCGCTGCGCCATGGCCGCCGCCATCTGCAGCGCCGCGATCAGGCTGGACGGGCTGGCGCGTCCGGTGCCCGCAATGTCGAGCGCCGTGCCGTGATCGGGCGACGTCCGGATCCACGGCAATCCCAGGGTCACGTTGACACCGCGTTCGATATCCAGGGTCTTGAGCGGAATCAGCCCCTGATCGTGATACATGCAGACCGCGGCGTCGTAGGTCGCCCGCGCCGCTTCGTGAAACAGGGTATCGGCCGGGTACGGGCCGGACGCATTGATGCCGGCGTCGCGCAGGGCGGCGATCGCCGGCGCAACGATCTCGATTTCCTCGCGGCCCAGCGCACCGGCTTCGCCGGCATGCGGATTGAGGCCTGCGAAGGCGAGCCGCGGCTTCGCAATCCCGAAATCCCGGCGCAGCGCATCGGCCGTGATCCGGCCGGCGGTCTCGACCGTGTCGACTGTCAGGAGGGCGGCAACCTGCGCCAGGGGAATATGTGCGGTTACGAGGCTGACGCGCAGCACGGGACTCGCGAGCATCATGACGACAGGACCGCCGCCGGCACGGTACCGGAGATAGTCCGTATGGCCCGGAAAGCCGAACCCGGCGGCCATCAGGGGCGCTTTCTGGATCGGGTTGGTCACCATGGCCCCGGCATGGCCCCGGCGCACCAGGTCGATCGCCCGGTCGATGCTCTCGATCACGGCTGCGGCGGATTGCGCGTCGGGCCGGCCGGTCGCGCCGCCGACGGCGGCGCGGAGCGGCAAGACCGGCAGGCCGTCGCCGAAGGCCGCACCCGCTTCGTCTGCGCGGGCGATCGGAACGACGGGCGCCGCACAGCCGGGCAGGCCGGCAAGCGCGCGCAGTCGGTCCGGCGAATCGATCGCGAAAAAGGGCGGAATATCGCCGGTCCTCCCTGTCCGGCCGGCGCACCACGCCTTGAGCGCAATCTCGCCGCCGATGCCGGCCGGTTCCCCCATGGTCAGGGCCAGCGCCGGGGCGGACGCGGCTTCGTCCCCGTTACGACGTTCCGGTTCGGAGATCGCGGAAGCCGGCGCCGGAGACACGGCTGGCGTCAAATCCTGATGTCTATGGTGGCGGCGCCGCGCAGGTCGCGCAGATACTGGCGGGCGCGGACGCCGACCTTGCGATCGAACAGGCTATCGGCGACCTCCTTGCGGGTCGGCGGCTGGCCGGCGCCGTAGGGGCGTTTCGAAACCAGGGCGAGAAGGTAATATCCGGAAGCGGTCCGCACCGGCCCGATCACCTGGCCGGGTTTCACCCGCTTGATGGCGGCATCCAGCTCGGGCTGCAACTGGCCCTCGAAGACGAACCCCATATCGCCGCCGTTACTCGCCGTGCTCGCCTGGGAAAACTGCCGTGCCAGACCGCCGAAGCTGGCGCCGCGCCGGATTTGCGCGATCAGCCGCCGCGTGGTGCGCAGCGCGCTGTCGCCGCTCTCCCGGTCGAACGGAATGTAGATTTCGAGGATGCGGTATACCAGCCTGTCCTTGTTGGCGTTGAGCCGGGCGATCGCTTCGTCGATCTCCGGCTCGGAAATCCGGGTGCGGGATGCGAAAATCCGCCGGATGACCTTGGTCCAGGCGATCGACGCCCTGACCTGATCGACGATCGCGACCGGATTGACGTTGCGGCGGCGCAATATCTTGAGCAGCTGACCGCTCGGCATCCCGTTGCCTTTCTCGATCTTTGCCAGCGCGCGTGCGATCTCCCTGTCGCTGACCGAGACGCCGATTCGCTCGGCTTCACGGAGTTGGACAGCCTCGACAATCAGCTGGTTGAGAATCTGCGGCCGCAGCTTCTTTCGCGTTTCCGCATTGTCCGGAATGCCGGCCGACATGAAGACGAGGCCAAGGCGCGACTGGACATCGAGCACGGTAATCGCCTTGTTGTTGGCGACGGCCGCGATGCGGGCGCTATCGGAAGACTGCGCCGATGCAGCGCTTCCGGCCGCAAGCCAGGCCGTCAAGCCGATCGCCGGTCCTGCCATGAGACCCGCCACAAACCCCGCGGCGAGCAATGCCGCGGACCGGGCCAGTTCAACCGCGCGTAACATTCGATAGCGCTCCCAATCCCGTTTGAGAAAGCCCTGACGGTTCAGGGATATAAGCTGCCGCCGCGGGCGATATCAACAGGCCGCCGGATCGCACCGTTGCGGGTCTGGCGCGACCGCGCGCCTTCGACCGCCTTAACCTCCGATCTGGCCCAGGTGTTTCAGGCCCAGCCGGAAAAGAAAGTTGGTCGACGGCCGGATGTCGCGGTCTCTCGTGAAACTCTGGCCGAGGGTAAGGCGCAGCGTGCAACACTCATTGTTGAACTGGCCGCCGACCTGCCAGTTCAGGTTTCCGGCATCATCCCCCAGGTTCCAGCGGCTGCCACCGAAAATCGTCCATTGCTTCGTCACACCGGAGCGGACCCCAAGAGTCATCTCTTCGCGCGACGGCATATCGGTGCCCGGCTCGCCGCTCTCGAACAGCAGGTAGCTGGCTGAAACGTTGAGCGCGGGAACTCCGGCGAACGTCGTCACCTCGTTGCGCTGCGCCCTGAAATTTGCGGGGTCCAGACGGAACCGGTACACCAGATCGAGATATTGCCCCGGGTTGATTCGCAGGCGGCCGACCAGATCGGACATCGTGTTCCGAAGACCGGAACCGCGGGCGAAGTCTCCGCTGCCCGAAAGGCGCAGACTCTGGCCAAGGAACAGTTCGGACTGGCCGCCCCGGTTGCCGAGAAATGCGGCGTTGACTCCATAAACGAAACGGGAGCCGTCATCGACCCGGTCCCTGCCGGGATACCGGTTTGCCGAGAACAGGTTCGCGTCGTCCAGCTCGAAATCGACACTGTCCTCGTTCGGAATTTTCGACGTGTTCAGACCTGAAGTCGTGCCGATCAGGGCGGCGCGAGGCTCGACGACGAGCCGGACGTTGCTCAGTTCCCGCACCAGCGGATAGCGGACCCCCACCTCGGCGACAGGATGGAAACGACCGGCGAAGCCGTTGAATCTGGCGGCTGCGGGCCGGTCGACTTCCGCTACGTAATATCCGTCGGCAAACAGGTCGAATTTGCCGACGAAACTCAAGCCGGTCGGCTTGTGGATGTGGGGCAGCCGCCAGCCCAGATTGATCGTGGTCCGGTAGCTGTCTGCGCCTTCCCACCGGGTCAGGTTGGCTGTCGAGAAGCCGAAACGCCAGCGCCCGAGCCTCGGGACGGTCGCGCCGAAGCGCTCGTGCTCGATATACGGCGCGACCAGCGGAGACGTGCGATAGCTGTCATCGATCCGCAAGCCCTGGAAATGATGCAGCCTGAACGCCGTGTAGTTGCGGCCGTGAAAGCCCTCGAGCCAGGCAGAACTGTTGAGGCTGTCGGCATTGGCGACGTCGTACCGGCGCAGGTAGGTGTCGTCGGCCGACCAGTTCCCGTCGACGCCGATGCGCCAGTATCTGTCGATGTCGTAACGAATTTTGCCGAAGAAGTGTCCGCGCGACCGGTCCCGGAAAACGGGCCTGACATCGGGGTTGGGACGCCTCGTTGAGGTGTAGCTGCCGCTGAGGAAGATCGCGCCTTTTTCAAGTCTTTCCCGGTATTCCATGAAGAGCACCGGATTTTCCCGGGCCGAAATGAGCGGCGTCACGGTGGCATCCCGGTCGCGCCCGATACGCCAATAATAGGGCGTCATGATCCAGGCGCCGCGCTGCTTTCCGGTCCCGAAGGTCGGCGCCAGGAACCCGCTGCGCCGCTCGACCGTCGGATCGGGATGGGAAAAATAGGGCGAGTAGAACACCGGCAACCCGTAGATCTCCAGCCAGGCGTCGCGATATTCGATATCGCGGGTTTTCCAGTCGTGGATCACCCTGCGGGCCTTCAGCCGCCACAGCGGCGCTTTCGTCGGATCCTCTTCGCAGAGTTTGCATGGCGAAAAGACGACCTTGGCCATTTCGGTCCTTCGGCCGCCGGTACGCGTTGCGCCGTTGGCGGCGAGGCGGGAACCGTCCGGAAACAGCATGCGGAAACGCTCGATCACCCCGTCGCGCAAGTCCTCGGACAGCACGACCCGGTCGCCGAACACCGTTTCGCCGCCCGGCTCGGCGATCGACACGTTGCCCAGCGCCGTCACCCGGCCGGCCCGGCGGTCGTAGACAACCCTGTCGGCGCGGACGGTCCGGCCGCCCTGGGTCACCTGGACATTGCCGGTGGCGACCGTTCGGCCGCCCTGCTCGTCGTGGCGCAGGCTGTCGGCGGTGATTACGACGGGCTGTTTGCCGATCGTCGGCGCCTGGGCGAGGGTTCCCGGCGAACCGCCCGGCAACAGCGCGAAGGCCAGGAAGATAACCGGCCCGACCCGTTTTACGAGGATCCTGGCGTGTCGCAATCCGGGGCTAGCCATCTTCCAGATGGAGTAATGCGGTTATGCCGAGAAAAGCCGTTGCCAGCGCCGGCGCCCACGCCGCGAGCACTGGCGGCACGCCGGTCGAATGCGCCAGGGCGATGACGAGGTCGGAGACGAAAAACAGCACGATCCCGGCGCCGATACCCCCGGCGACGGCGAGCAGGACTCCGGTTCGCCGGTTGTGCCGCAACGACGATACAGCCGCGATCAGAATCATCGCGCAGTAGAGCATCGGCTCCGCGAGCAGCGAATGCCAGTGCAACCGGTGCCTCTGGGCGGAGAATCCCAGGGATTCGAGCGAGTCGATAAAGCGGGGGAGATCCCAGAAGGAAACCGAAGAGGGCGAAGAAAAACTCTCCTGAATCGATGCCAGGGTGAGCGTCGTCGGAATCGCGTGAACGGCCTTGCGCCCCGGCGGCTCTCCGCGCACGGAGACCCAGGCATTCTCCATCCGCCATGCCCGGTCCCGCAGCACCGCGGTCGCCGCATCGATGCGGCCGTCGAAGCGATCGTTCCGACCGTACAGCAAGACCATCACGTCCTTCAGGGTGAGCGTTTCCCGCTCCACCGACGAACTCTTGGCATGGATGACGGCCTGCCCGTCGTCTACCGGCTGGCGCAGCCAGACACCGGAATGGGTAGCCGCCATCAGCGGCGACCGCCCCTTCAGGTGCCGGTTCTCAAGCTGCTCGTAACGTCCGATCAGGATGGTGCCCATCGGGTTGATCAGGCTGACCTTTAAGACGCCCAGCACTGCAGCGGCGAAGACGACCGGCAGCACGAAATGCCAGACCGAAACGCCGGACGCCCTCAGCGCAATCAGTTCGCTGGTCCGGTTCAGTCGCCAGAAGCCGAGCATGCCGCCAAACAGGATTGCGAACGGCATCGTTTTCTGGACGGTCTGCGGCAGCTTGTAGAATGCCATGTTGAGGACGACGCCGAAGGTTGCGCTTTCCTTGCCGGAGGCCCGGCGGAGCAGTTCGATCAGGTCCACGATCAGAATGACGGCAACAAAAAGAATAAAGACGAGCAGGAACGCGCCCAGAAACTGCCGGGCCAGATAGATCGAAACGCCGAGCGAGAGCCGGGTCGGCCGGACCGGGCGCAGCGGCGAAGCGCCGTGCGGAGTGCCTGCAGCGGGAGCGCCGGTCCGCGTCATGCGCCGGCGGGCCCTTTCTCGCCGCCGCCGCTCACCTGCCTTTCGATGAAACCGGCGACAGCGGACAGCCAGTCCGTCCGGACGAGCAGGACCATGCCGCCGACCGCCGGCAGGACGGCGTTCGCATAGGCCAGCGGGATCAGTGCATTCTGCTTGGCGGCGGCATTGGACAGGCCGATGGCGGCGCCCTCGCACAGCCCCGCGGCGGTGAGCACGAATGCGATCCGCACTGCCTGCCCCCGTTTGTTGAATTGCCCGGCCAGCATGATGACCAGTGCGAGAACCGGCAGCGTCAGCGCATAGAGCGGGGCAATCAGCCGGTTATGCCCTTCGGCGATCAGCTTGCTGCGGTTTCGCCGGTCGCCCGGGTTGTCGCCCGGCCGGAGCAGTTCGCCGAGGAAGCGTTCGTTGGGTTTGATGTAGACGCGTTTCCGCGGCTTGCCGAGCGCGAAATCGAAGCTGTAGCGCTCAAAATACAAGGTGGCGATCCTGCCGGTCGCGCGGTCGCGTTCCTGCCGGTTGCCCCGGCCCATCAGAACGCGCGGACCCGTCTCCGAAAATGTCACGGTGCCGCGCTCCGCCATCATGGTGACGGTCCTCGACTTGTCGCGGTTGTCCTGGACCAGGATGCCGCGCACCTCATCGCCGACCCGCTCGCGGACATAGATGGTCAGCTTGTCGCCGAAATTGGTGAAGGCGCCTTCCTGGATCAGCCTGACCGAGAAATTGTTGCGGACGTCGTCCTGCAAATCCCGGAACTGCTTGAACGAGGCCGGCAGGAGATAGAGGCTGATGAAATAGCAGACCGTCACGCCCGCGAAGCCGAGCGCCACGACCGGCATCGCCAGGTCCAGATCGCTCAAGCCGGCCGAGCGCATGACCACCAGTTCGCGGTCGTTCAGCATCTTGGTCAACACGAAGACGGTTGCCAGGAACAGCGCGATCGGCAGCGTGATGAGCAGGAACGACGGCACCAGCAGCGCGGTCAGCTCGAGGAAAACGTCGAGCGACAGGCCCCGGTTCAGGATGAGCTTGAAAAAGCGGGTCGATTGGGTCAGCCAGACGACGACCGTCAGCGTGACGGCGATGTACAGGGTTGCAACCGCAATCTGCCGCATGATGTAGAGCTGCACTCTCGTCATGCGCAGGATTATACGCCCAACAGGCGCCTGCGGGCCACTCCTGCGATCTGCGGCGAAGCCGCTTGAGCCGGGCGTGCGTGTAGCTTTGCGGGCGCTTCGGCGCCGGCCACAGCAGCGTCGCAAACCGTAACAATACGTGACTTGGTGGGGCGCCGCGGCTTGTGGCACAGTCGCGCCGGACCGGAAACGGGCCGGCGGTCGGCATAGTCCCCGGCGCCGCCCGGATCGAACTTGCGGGTCGGAAGGACCAGACCGGACCATGCCACAGGAGCCCTCCGCCTTTGGCGGCGATCCCGCGCCGTTGCGAATCTCCGCCGTCATCCTGGGCGCGGGTAAGGGCGTTCGCATGAATTCGCGATTGCCGAAGGTTCTGCACCCGATCGGCAACCGTCCGATGGTGCACTACCCCCTGAATGCGGCGCTGGCGGCCGGCGCCGGGACCTGCGTCGTTGTCGTCGGACCCGACATGGCGGACGTCGCAGAAGCGGTCGCGCCCGTCCCGACGGCCGTCCAGGCCGAACCGCGCGGAACGGCGGATGCCGTCAAACCGGCGCGCAGCGCGATCGGCCGGGACGCGGATACCGTCCTCATCCTCTTTGGCGACACGCCGCTGATCTTCCCGCAAACCCTGGAAGCCATGATCGCCCGGCGACACGCGGGCGGACATGCCGTCGTCGTCCTGGGCTTCCGGCCGACCGAACTCGGCGGCTACGGCCGGCTCGTGCAGGGCGGCGACGGGATGCTTGAAGCCATCGTCGAGGCCCGGGACGCCACGGCCGAACAACGCGAAATCGGCCTGTGCAATTCCGGCGTCATGGCGGTCGACGGCGCGATCCTGTTCGACCTTGTCGACGCCGTGCACAACGACAATGCCAAGGGCGAGTATTACCTGACCGATATCGTCGGCATTGCACGGCGACACGGCCGGACAAGCAGCTTTATCGAGGCCGGGGCCGACGAGTTGCTCGGCATCAACAGCCGGGAAGAACTGGCCGCGGCCGAGCGGATATTCCAGCAGCGGATGCGCCGTGCGGCGATGGCGGGCGGCGCCACGCTGACCGATCCTGACTCGGTCTGGTTCAGCTACGATACCGTGCTCGGCCGGGACGTGACGGTCGGCCCGCAGGTTGTGTTCGGTCCGGGGGTCGTCGTCGGCGGCGATGTCGAGATCAAGGGCTTCTGCCACATCGAGGGGGCGACGCTGGACCGCGGCGCCACGGTCGGCCCCTTTGCCCGGTTGCGGCCGGGCGCCGAGGTGCGGGAAGGGGCGAAGGTCGGAAATTTCGTCGAAGTCAAGAACGCGGTGATGAAACCGGGCGCCAGGGCGAACCACCTGGCCTATATCGGCGACGCGGAGGTCGGCGCCGGAGCGAATATCGGCGCCGGCACGATCACCTGCAACTACGACGGATTCCGGAAAGCCAGAACGGTGATCGGCGACGGCGCGTTCATCGGATCGAACAGCGCCCTGGTGGCCCCGGTCACCATCGGCGAACGCGCCATCGTCGGCGCCGGCAGCACGATCGACCGGGACGTCGAGGCAGATGCCCTGGCGCTGACCCGGGCCGAGCACACGGCCGTGCCCCGCGCCGCCGGGAAGATCCGCCGGCGCAAGACCGCGGGCGCCCGGGAAACCCGGGGCGGGAAGACGTAAGGGGCCGGCGGCGCGTGTGCGGCATTATCGGCATTGTCGGCAGGGAGCCGTGCGTTCCGCTGCTGGTCGACGGGCTCAAGCGGCTGGAATATCGCGGCTACGACAGCGCCGGCGTCGCCACTGTCGAGAACGGCCTGATCCGGCGCCGGCGGGCGGAAGGCAAAATCGGGCGGCTCGAAGCCAAGCTCCGGGACCGTCCGATCGGCGGAACGATCGGCATCGGCCATACCCGCTGGGCGACACACGGCATCCCCAACGAGATCAATGCCCATCCGCACATCACCGACAGGGTCGCGCTCGTCCATAACGGCATCATCGAGAACTATCAGGAGCTGAAGGACGAACTGCGCGACCGCGGGCGCAGCTTCGAGAGCGACACGGACACCGAAGTCGTCGCCGAATTGCTGACCGAATTCATGGAACGGCAAATGCCGCTCCGCGACGCGATCCGCGCGACCCTGCAGATGCTTCACGGCGCCTTCGCCCTTGCCATCGTCTTCGCCGGGGAAGAGGAGCTGATGGTCGGCGCCCGCCGCGGCAGCCCGCTCGCCATCGGCTACGGCGACGGCGAGATGTTCCTCGGCTCCGACGCCCTGGCGCTGGCCCCGCTGACCCGGCGCATCGGTTACCTGGAAGAGGGCGACTGGGTCGTCATGGACCGCGAGGGCGCGACGATCTACGACGCGGACGGCGCAACCGTCGAACGCCGGATCGTCGAGACCGCCGCTTCCGGCGCGCCGATCGGCAAGGCCGGCTACCGCCACTACATGCTGAAGGAGATCTACGAGCAGCCGGCCGTCATCGGCGACACGCTGCAGAGCTTCTTCGATCCAGCCGGCCAGACCGTCAACCTGCCGGACCTGCCGTTCGACATCGCCGCCGTGCCGCGGATCACCGTCGCGGCCTGCGGCACGGCCTATATTGCCGGCCTCGTCGCGAAATACTGGCTTGAGCAGGTGGCGCGCATTCCGGTCGAAATCGACCTGGCTTCCGAACTGCGCTACCGCGAGGCGCCGATGCCCGAAGGCGGCATGATGCTGGTCGTTTCGCAGTCGGGCGAGACGGCCGATACCCTCGCCTCCGTGCGCTATGCCAGGGCGCAGGGCCAGCATATCGTTTCGGTCGTCAACGTGCCGGAGAGTTCGATCGCCCGGGAATCCGACGTCGTGCTGCCGACCAAGGCGGGACCGGAAATCGGCGTCGCCTCGACCAAGGCGTTCACGACGCAACTGACGACGCTCGCCTGCCTGGCGATCTCGGCTGCCGTCGCCCGCGGGGCGATCGATCATGCGCGCGAGGCGGCACTGTCCCGCAGCATTTCCGAGGTGCCGTCGCGCGCCGCCGAAGTCCTGGCCCACGACGAGTCGATCAGGGACATCGCCCGCACCGTCGCCGAGGCGCGCGACGTGCTCTATCTCGGCCGGGGGACCGCCTATCCGATTGCCCTGGAGGGGGCGCTGAAGCTCAAGGAAATCAGCTATATCCACGCCGAGGGCTATGCCGCGGGCGAGATGAAGCACGGGCCGATCGCGCTGATCGACGACAGCGTCCCGGTCATCGTCGTCGCCCCGTCCGACGCCTTGTTCGACAAGACCGCGTCCAACACCCAGGAAGTGATCGCGCGGGGTGGGCGAGTGATCTTTCTCAGCGACCGGCGCGGCATCGAGAAGCTGGGCGAGAAAGCAATGGCGAGCGTCGAGCTGCCGCTTGTCGATCCCTTCGTCGCGCCGATCCTCTATGCGATCCCGGTCCAGTTGCTCGCCTACCACGCCGCCGTCATCCGTGGCACGGATGTCGACAAACCGCGCAATCTGGCGAAGAGCGTGACGGTGGAATAGCGGCCCCTGCCCGACCGGCCGGCCCGGCGCGCTCCACAGCGCGTGCCCGGTCCGGCCGGCTCACCCGTCGGGCACCTCGCTCGCGCGTTCGGTGCGCCGGATGAAGTCGGCGAAGTGCGGGTGTTCGCGGGTAACCCGCGCATAGAGGCCGTGCGCCGCCGTCACCAAGGCGCCGTCCCTGTCCAGCATTTTATCGGCATAGGCGACCATCCGGCTGTTCGGCCACAGCGGGTTGCGCACCGCCAGCAGGGCTTCCGCCGCCTCGGTCTCGCGGCCGGGATGGTGCTGGGCCTTCAGAATGAGGGCCGCCGCCGTCGACCGCGACCGGCCGAAATGGCAATGCACCAGCAGATGGCCGACCTCCGAGCGCGCCAGCAGGTCGCCGACCTGGAGAAGCCGCTCGACATCGTCCGCCTGCGGCGGCCGCCGTCCCGGCAGGTCCGAAACGATGTCGTGCATGTCGAAACGGTGATGTTCCACCGGGCCGAGCGCGGCCCATCCGTCCGGCTCCGGCCACCCTGGATCGAGCAGGGAAATCACATGGCTGACCCCGGCGCCGGCGAACCGCTCGATCTCGTCGAGGCCACAGACGGACACTTTGAAAGGTAGCATATCGGTCTTTCCCGGCGCCGGTGGCGAGGCAAACCCGGCGACCCGGCGCCTGTCGGCGTCCGAAAACGGGCTTCGAACCTTTCCATACAACGTTCGCCGCGCCGCGACGACACCGGTGGCCCGTGCCGGACGTATCGGTTTGCCGCCGCGGGCCGGCCGGCGGGCGCGTCGGCCCCCGCTTCCGTGAGCGGCGCCGGATCGCGAACCGCCCCAGGAGCATAAAATTGCCGCGACCGGAATGACGCACGATCCGAAGAAAACTCGAAATTCAGGTCCGAAAGGGAAGAGCGCCCGAAAACTCTCGCGATCGCAGTAATTTTTACCAGATCGTAAATTCGGCACCATGATCGCTTGCATTCGTTGACGATACAACAAAATTACTCGCCAACGCCCGATAACTCCGGTCCGAAACGAATCGGGCGATGGCAAAAAAGATTACCCCTTGCAAATGTTCTTGCAGCGCGTGAAAGCTATATGCGTTATCCCGAAAGAGGCCGTTCTTCAGGCTGCACAAGACCGGTCGGCGGCTGAGCATCTTGGAGTGGCACCTCAGGAAAGGCCGGAATTGCGCCATTTCCGGCAGCCATAAATTTCTGTGATCGAATAAGGAAAGAAAATAAAAGAAACTTGCACCCGGAAAATTTATGAGCCTCATTCAGGAGAATTTAACTTATATAGTTTCAAATTTTACCAGGTAGTAAAATTGCATTTCATCAGATTTTCTTATTATTGCTATAGCAATACAAAATTGGATAGATTCTAGAAAATCGGCATGCTTGGCATTGGAAAACGCGGCGGTCCCGCCAGGAGTAGTCGAAGATGCCTGTTACATTACGTCAATTGCGATATTTCCGTGCTTTGGCCGAACACGGTTCCTTTTCCCGCGCGGCCGAGAAGGTTCACATCTCGCAGCCCGCACTCTCCATCCAGATCCGCGAGCTGGAAGCCACGCTGGGCGGTTTGGTGGTCGAGCGCGAGAGCCGGGGCGTCGTCCTGACACGGCTCGGCCGCGACGCCTTCGAGCAAACGATCCGGATCCTCGACGAGACGACGCTGCTCGAGACATTGGGAACACGCCTCGAGAACGGTCCGGTGCAGGTCTCCGTGGGCGTCCTGTCGACCCTTGCCCCATACCTGGTGCCGGGTGTCATGGAGCGTCTCAAGAAGGCTTCTCCGCGCGTCGACATCAATATCGTGGAGTCTTCCGGAGAGACACTGACCGCCGAACTGGTCGCCGGCCGGCTCGATGCCGCCGTCGTTTCGCACCCCTTGGGCTTGCTCGAACTCTGCGAGCGCATCCTGTTCGAAGACCGCTTCCTGCTCGCGGGCCATGCCGAGCGGCTCACCTCGTTCCGCCGCAATGCGGACAATACGGTCTCGCCGGCCGAACTGGCCCGGACCGATGCCGGTCCGTTGCTCACGCTCGATCACAGCGATTGCCTCGCCGCCCAGACCATGGGGGCCTGCCAGACGTGGCGCATCCGTGAAGTCCGGCGCGGCGCCGGGTCGTTGGCAACGCTCTCGCGCCTCGTCGCCCAGGGCGCAGGGTTGGCCCTGCTGCCGGAGACCGCGGCAGCCGCGGAGCGCGCGGCGTCTCCGGATCTTTGCTTCCTGCGTCTTGCAGCGCCCCAGCCGGCGCGCCGTATTGTTCTCTTCCACCGGACCGCCGCCCAGGGTCAACGCTGGATCGACAGTCTGGCGGACGCGGTCACCGAGACGGGGCAGGCCCTGGTGTCCGAAGCGGCGGCGGCGGTCCGCACCTTGTCTGCGCGAAGTCTGGCGAAACCGGAAAGCCTGGCCGAAGCGGCATGACGCTGCCGTTAGAGCCTATCCGGTCTTGACGGAATCATGCGGCGTGGCGTCCCTCGATACGCCCCGCCCTTCGATACGCCCCGGCCGGGGGCCGGGGCTACTCAGGGTGATGGTGAAATTAAGGTAGCCAAAATTCCCCTCATCCCGAGTAGGCGCGCCAGCGCCGTATCGAGAGCCTGCCCTGAGCGAAGTCGAAGGGGACGCCCTGCCGCCGCGGTTCAACTCAAGGCGGATATGCTCTAGAACAGCCCCTGTACCAGGCCGTTTCCGTCCAGGTGGATGGCTTCGGCGGCGGGAACCCGCGGCAGGCCGGGCATCGTCATGATGTCGCCGGCGATCGCCACGATGAAGCCGGCGCCGGCCGACAGGCGGACCTCGCGGACGTTGACCGCGTGGCCCTCCGGCGCGCCCTTGAGCGCCGGGTCGGTCGAGAAGCTGTATTGCGTCTTCGCCATGCAGACCGGGAAATCGTCGTAGCCGCCGGCCTCCCAGTCCTTGAGCTGGTTGCGCACCCGGGCGTCCGCCGTGACTTCGGCCGCGCGGTAGATTTCCTTCGCCACCGTCTCGATCTTGCCGAACAGGGAAACGTCGTCGCCGTAGAGCGGGCGGAAATCCGATGCGCCGCTGTCGCAGATGTCGACCACGGCCCGCGCCAGGTCCTCGGTGCCGGCGCCGCCGTCGGCCCAGTGGGAGGCGACAATGGCCTCGGCCCCGAGGCCGCCCGCCGTCTCGCGCACGGCATCCAGCTCAGCCTCGGTATCGGCGACGAACCGGTTGACGGCGACGACCGGCTGGACGCCGAATTTCTTGATATTCTCGATATGCCGCGCGAGGTTCGAGCAGCCGGCGCGCACGGCGGCGACATTTTCCGCGCCAAGGTCTTCCCGCGCCACGCCGCCGTGCATCTTGAGCGCGCGCACCGTGGCGACCAGGACCACGGCGTCCGGCGCCAGCCCGGCCTTGCGGCACTTGATGTTGAAGAATTTCTCAGCGCCCAGGTCGGCGCCGAAGCCGGCCTCGGTCACGACATAGTCGGCCAGCTTGAGCGCCGTCGTCGTCGCCGTCACCGAGTTGCAGCCATGGGCGATGTTGGCGAACGGCCCGCCATGAATGAAGGCCGGATTGTTCTCCAGCGTCTGGACGATGTTCGGCATCAAGGCATCCTTGAGCAGCACCGCCATGGCCGGTGCGGCCTTGATGTCCGCCGCGCGCACCGGCTCGCGGCTGCGCGTGTAGCCGACGACGATGTTGCCGATCCGCTCCGTCAGGTCATCCAGGTCGGTCGCCAGGCAGAAGATCGCCATAATCTCCGACGCTACGGTGATGTCGAACCCGTCCTCGCGGGCGAAGCCGTTGGCGACGCCGCCGAGCGACGAGGTGATCTGGCGCAACGCCCGGTCGTTCATGTCCACGACGCGCCGGAACGCGATCCGGCGGGTGTCGAGCCCGGCCTTGTTGCCCCAGTAGATGTGGTTGTCGACCATCGCCGCCAGCAGGTTGTGGGCGATGCCGATGGCGTGGAAATCGCCGGTGAAATGGAGGTTGATATCCTCCATCGGCACGACCTGGGCATAGCCGCCGCCGGCCGCGCCGCCCTTCATGCCGAAGCAGGGGCCGAGCGAGGGCTCGCGCAGGCAGACGGTGGCGCGCTTGCCGATCCGGTTCAGCCCGTCGCCCAGGCCGACCGTCGTCGTCGTCTTGCCCTCGCCCGCCGGGGTCGGCGTGATCGCGGTGACCAGGATCAGCTTGCCGTCGGGCCGGTCTTCGAGCGAGCGGATGAAATCGTAGGACAGCTTCGCCTTGTGCGGCCCGTACTGCAGCAGGCTTTCCGCCGGGATATCCAGCTTTTCGCCGATCGCCGTAATCGGCTGCAGGGAGGCTTCGCGGGCGATCTCGATGTCGGATTTTACGGCCATGGCGGGACTCTTCGGATCGGGGGCACACTGAATGGAAACCGCCGACGGCCGGTAGTCCGGACAGGCCGGCCGGCGCCGGGCGGCGGTCGGAGGAACGGCGGAAGCGTCAGAACTTCCGGTAGGCCTTGTACAGGTCCACCATCGGGTGATCGGGCGACATCTGGAATTTGATCAGCATTTCCCGGGCGATCATGTCCCGGTCCTGCTGGTTGTCCGGCAGGTCCATGTCCTCGGGAATCGCGACCCAGCCGTTGATGTTGCGGTCGAACACCGCGGCCTGGCCGTCGTCGTAGCCCATATGGACGTCCTCGAGCCAGTTCAGGTCGTCCCAGCCCATGAACTCCAGATAATCCTTCAGGAACGGGGTCAGCCGTTCGTAGTCGGGCAGCAGGTTGACATCGTAGCGGTAGCCGATGTGCTGCCCGATGGTCTGTTCGCGTTCCGAATCGAGGCCGCCGCCCTTGAGGAAATGGTCGACATCGTCGATCCGGGAGCCCTTGTATCCGGTTCCGGCCATTGTGCCTGCCCTCCCGTCCAGATTTGGTGCCTGGATGTGGCGCCTAGATGTGGTGATAGTCGTCGACGCCGACCGTGAAGTCGGTGCCGGCCAGCGGAACCTGCGCGATCGCGGAGGCTTCCATGGTCAGCGCGGCCAGGTCTTCCGGCTCGAGGCTGTGGATATTGGTCTTGCCGCAGGCGCGCGCCATCATCTGCGCTTCCATGGTCAGCGTGTGCAGGAAATTGTAGACGCGCTCCGCCGCCTCGTCCGGGTTCAGCCGCTTGCGCAGCAGCGGGTCCTGGGTCGCGACGCCGACCGGGCAGCGTCCGCTGTGGCAGTGATAGCAGGCGCCGGCGGGAACCCCCATTTCCGACGGGAAATCGGCTTCCGGGATGTCCTTGTTGCAGTTCAGCGCCATCATCGCCGAATGGCCGATCGCGATGGCGTCGGCGCCCAGCGCCAGCGCCTTGGCGACGTCGCCGCCGTTGCGGATGCCGCCGGCATAGACCAGCGAAATCTCGCCCCGCTTGCCGAGATCGTCGATGGCGCGGCGGGCCTGGCGGATCGCGGCCATGCCGGGCACGCCGGTCTCCTCGGTCGCCAGGTGCGGGCCGGCGCCGGTGCCGCCCTCCATGCCGTCGATATAGATCGAGTCCGGATCGCACTTCACCGCCATGCGGACGTCGTCGTAGACCCGCGCGGCGCCGAGCTTGAGCTGGATCGGGATCTGCCAGTCGGTCGCTTCGCGCACCTCGAGAATTTTCAGCGCCAGGTCGTCCGGCCCCAGCCAGTCGGGATGGCGCGCCGGCGAGCGCTGGTCGATGCCGGCCGGCAGCGAGCGCATCTCGGCGACCTGGTCGGTCACCTTCTGGCCCATCAGGTGGCCGCCCAGGCCGACCTTGCAGCCCTGGCCGATGAAGAATTCGCAGCCGTCGGCGAGCAGCAGGTGATGCGGGTTGAAGCCGTAGCGCGACTGGATGCACTGGTAGAACCATTTGGACGAATAGCGCCGCTCGTCCGGGATCATGCCGCCCTCGCCGGAGCAGGTCGCCGTGCCGGCCATGGTCGCGCCGCGGGCGAGCGCCGTCTTGGCCTCGAACGACAGGGCGCCGAAGCTCATGCCGGTGATGTAGACCGGGATGTCGAGTTCCAGCGGCCGTTTGGCGCGCGGCCCGATCACCGTCTTCGTGACGCATTTCTCGCGATAACCCTCGATCACGAAGCGGGTCAGCGTGCCGGGCAGGAATGTAAGGTCGTCCCAGTGCGGGATCTTCTTGAAGATCGAAAAGCCGCGCATCCGGTAGCGGCCGAGCTCCGACTTCACATGGATGTCGTTGATGACTTCCGGCGTGAAGATCTGGCTTCTGCCGAGGATGTATTTTTCCTCGACTTCCAGCTTGGAGTGGCCCTCGCCACCCGGGGTCGGATCGTCCAGCATGTCGGTGTCTTTCTTCGGTGCGACGGGGCGCAGAAGCCGGCCGGCCCCTAGAGGACCAGCTTCTTCTCCGTCGGTTCGAGATTGTCGTAGCTCCACAGCTGCTTGCCGGCGACGATCTTGGTGAAATGGTCGACGCCCTGCTCCGGCAGCATCTCATACATGGCCAGCTTGCGGGTCAGCCAGGCGCGGTCGAGATCGGTCAGGTCCGCCGGGACCGCATCGACGCCGAGGTCCTGGATCTCGCCGCCGATGAAGATCGTGCCGTCATACATGGAATCGCCGAGATTCTTGCCGGCGTTGCCGCACACGACCATGCGACCGCGCTGCATCATGAAGCCGGAAAAGGCGCCGGTGTCGCCGCCGACCAGGATAGTGCCGCCCTTCTGGTCGATCCCGGTGCGCGAGCCGACCGAGCCCTTGCACACCAGGTCGCCGCCGCGCAGCGCGGCGCCGAAGGTCGAGCCGGCATTCTTTTCGACCACGCAGACGCCTGCCATCATGTTCTCACCGAACGACCAGCCGACGCGGCCCGAAATCCGCACCGTCGGGCCGTCGAGCAGGCCGCAGCCGAAATAGCCCAGGCTGCCGTCGACGATGATGTTCATCCGGTTCAGGATTCCGACGATCAGCGAATGCCTGGCGCCCGGGTTCCGGAGCACGATGCTGCCGTGCCCGGAGTCCATCAGTTCGCGGATCTTGCTGTTGATCGCCGTCGGTTCCAGATCGGCGCAATCGATCTCGGCGCGGCGGTTGAAATCGACATCCCGGGCAAAGTCGTAACCGAAACCGCCTTCGTTCTCGAGCGTGAACTTGGTCTTGATGTCCCGGCCCGTCAGGGGCTCGGTATGCATGCCCATCTGGGTCGAGACGGACTCGCCTACGCCTGCCATACCCGGACCTCCTCGTCGTAGGGATCGGTCGTATCGATCTCGTGGGGAATGATCGCCCGGATCGCGACCTCTTCCGAAGCCAGGGCAACGAGGTCGTCCGCCTCGTAGAGGACCATCGGCTTGGCGGCCATCGTGTCCTTGGCCATGCCCAGCTCGTTGCCGGTCGTGATCAGGTAGGTGAACACGCCGTCGATCTCGTCGATCGACCGGCGGAGCGAGTCTTCCAGCGTTACGCCCTTTTCGAGATTGACCGCCGTATAGACCGCGAGCAGTTCCGAATCGCAGTCGCTGACGAAACGCTGCCCTTCGCGCTCCAGCTGCCGGCGCATCAGCCAGTAGTTGGTGATCTGGCCGTTATGGACGACGGCGATGTCGTTGTACGGATAGGCCCAATAGGGGTGGGCCGAGCGGATGTCGACATCGGATTCCGTCGCCATGCGCGTGTGGCCGATGCCGTGGGTGCCCGTGAAGCCGCCCAGGCTGTAGGCGCCGGAAACGTCGGCGGCATCGCCCAGATCCTTGATCAGTTCCAGCGCATTGCCGATCGACAGGATTTCCGCACCCTCGACCTCCTCAATCTGGTCGGCGAGGACCTTCAGATCCCCGTCGTAGGAAATCCGGTAGCGGAGGGAATATTCCGTCGGCTCATCCAGTTCCAGGACGCTGACGCCCAGGTCCTTGAGCACCGCATCGACCGCCGCCTTGCGCTCCACGATCGCCTTGTGGATTTTCGTCCCGCCGCCCAGGTCCTCCTTTTCGGCGACCTTGAAGCGCATGATGTATTCGCTCGGACCGGGCGCGCCATACATGGCGAATCCGGTCGAATCCGGGCCGCGGTGCTTCAGCGCCTGCAGCATGGCGGTCATTTCCGCGCCGATGTTGCGGGCGCCGTCGCGGTAGATCAGTCCGGCAATGCCACACATGGCCTCTCTCTCCTGTCAGTATCCGGATCGTCCTGCGCGGGGCGGCCGCGGCCTCCCGCCGGACGCTGCCTAGGGCAGGCAATCCAGATAGGTTTCCATGTCCCACTCGGTGGTGGTGTGCAGGAACCGCTCCCACTCGTCCCGCTTGTATTCCTCGTACAGGCGGTACATCTCGCCGGGCATCGAGGATTTGATGACCTCGTCGTTGGCGAGCGCGTCGAGCGAGTCGCCGAGGGTCATCGGCAGCTTCTTGACCAGCTTGCCGGCTTCCATCGCCTCGTAGATGTTGCGGTCTTCCGGCGGGCCCGGATCGATATCGTTGCGGATGCCGTCGTCGGCCGCCTTGAGGATGGCGCCCGCCATCAGGTGCGGGTTCACCATCGAATCGACCGAACGGTATTCGAAGCGCCCCGGCGCGGAGATGCGCAGGCCGGTCGTGCGGTTCTGGTAGCCCCAGTCGGCGAAAACCGGCGCCCAGAAGCCGGTGTCCCACAGCCGGCGATAGGAGTTTACGGTCGAGGCGCCGATGGCGGTGAGCGCGCCGAGATGCTTGACGATCCCGCCGACCACCTGCAGGCCGACCTTGCCGGGCAGCTGCGGATCGTCGGTATCCGGCATGAAGGTGTTCTCGCCGCCCTTCAGATACATGTAGTTGCCTTCCATGCCGGGCAGCGGATCGTTGCCGAGCCGGTTGAACTCCTCCTGGCCGCCGCGCCACAGCGAGATGTTGTGGTGGCAGCCCGAGGCCGATACGCCCATGAACGGCTTGGACATGAAGCAGGCAATCAGGTTGTTCTCCCGGGCGACCTGGGCGCAGATCTGGCGGTAGGTCGTCAGCCGGTCGGCGGTCCTGAGCGCATCGTCGAAGGTGAAGTTGAGCTCGAGCTGGCCCGGCGCGTCCTCATGGTCGCCCTGGATCATGTCCAGCCCCATGGCGCGGGAATATTCGATCACCCGCAGAAAGACCGGGCGCAGGCTCTCGAACTGGTCGATGTGGTAGCAATAGGGGTTGGAGAAGCCGCCGTCGGGCTTGCCGTCCTCGCCCCGCTTCAGCCACATCATCTCCGGCTCGGTGCCGTGGCGCAGGTGCAGGCCGTCGTGATCCTTCCGGAACTGCTCGTGGATGCGGCGCAGGTTGCCGCGGCAGTCGGACGTCAGGAAGGCGCCCGGCTGCTCGCGCTCCTCGCGGTTGCGGAACAGGGTGCACCAGACCCGGGCGACGCGCTTGTCCCAGGGCAGCTGGCAGAAGGTCTCCGGCTCCGGAATGCCGACCAGTTCCTTCTCGTGCGGCCCGTAGCCGAGATATTCGCCGTGCCGGTTCAGGAACAGGTTGACGGTCGCGCCGTAGACCAGCTGGAAGCCGCGCTCGGCGACCAGTTCCCAATGGTCCGCCGGGATGCCCTTGCCGCAGATCCGGCCGGTGATCGACACGAACTGCATGTAGAGATACTGGATTCCCAGCTCGTCGATCTTGCTGCGCACCTGTTTGACCAGCTCGTCGCGGCCGTCCTCTTGCACAAAGGCTTCGATATCCATCATGTCGCCATCCCCTTCCGCAGCGCCATTACCGCGCCCCCGTCACGTCGTCCTGACAATTGACGTGACCAATATGAACCATTAAACTGAACCCGACCGACTGATCCCGCGCTCGATATCCGGCGGTGAAAAATCAGGATATCCGCGCCAAACAGGTTCCGCAATCGGCGTGTTTCTTGCGATCCAGCTTGACTGAACTGTTGCTACTTTGCACCTTCGCATGACCAATTGCAAACCAATTTTGCCAATATCGACCAATTAGGGCAGGACGGCAATAAGCCGGGAATGTTCGGAGGGTGCCGCTGTGGATTCCACTGGCGCTGAAGCAAAGGAGACCAAGCCGGCCGCGGTCTCGCGCCTTGGCGAGGGCGGACGCCATGTCGGGCAGATTACGGCCCAGCTGCGCGAGGCGATCCGCAGCGGCATTTACGTGCACGGCGACCAGTTGCCGGCCGAGCGGGAGCTGGCGGAGCGCTTCGACACGGCGCGCAGCACGATCCGCAAGGTCCTGTTCAATCTGGAAAGCGAGGGCCTGATCGAGCGGCGGGTCGGCAGCGGCACCTTCGTGAAGTATGACGACATTTCGATCGGCGCGGCGCATGACATTGTCAGCCGGGTCAGCCCGCTCGAACTGATCGAGGCGCGCCTGGCCGTCGAGCCGCACATGATCCGCCTGGCAGTGCTCCACGCGACGGCCAACGAAATCAAGATGCTCGAAGCGATTCTCAACGACCTCGAGCAGTGCCGGCACGACAAGGAAGCCTTTTCCCGGCACGACAGCATGTTCCACGAATGGCTCGCCAGGAGTTCCAAGAACCCGCTGATGCTGCATCTCTACCAGCAGATCAACGCCGTCCGGGGCCACGACCAGTGGGACGCCATGAAGAACAAGATCCTGTCGCCGGAGGAAATTGACGAATACAACCGCCAGCACCGCGCGCTGTTCGAGGCGATCCGCCGCCGGGACATTGCCGACGCCGTCAAGCAGATCAACGACCATCTGGAAAAGGCGCGCCAGGACCTCATGGGCGCCGCGGCGGTCTAGAAGCCCGGTTCCCGCCCTTCGATACGCCCCCCCTTCGACTTCGCTCAGGGCAGGCCCTTCGATACGCCCCGGCCGGGGGCCGGGGCTACTCAGGATGAGGGTGAAGGGAATAAACGCATTTCACACCCTCATCCCGAGTAGGCGCGCCAGCGCCGTATCGAGAGCCTGCCCTGAGCGAAGTCGAAGGGGACACCTTGCCGCCGTGGTTCAAGCTAAAGCGGATACAGCCTCATTTCAGTTTCCGCGCCTACTTCGAGCACATGGTTGACCATCGCATCCATCGGATCGCCACGTTCGGAAAGGAAGTCGATGGCGGCGCGAAGTAGAGCCTCGGAGCTGACCCGGTCGACGCATGGCAGGACGATGAGGCCGGGGTGAACGTCTTGCGCGGCGACCAGCGCGCGGAAATCGCGCGCGTTCTCCGTTACGATAACAAGGTCTCGTTCAATGCACCGGGCAAGGACTGCACGGTCGGGCGCGCCCAGGCCGCCGAAATCCCGCGGATGCATGGCAAGGTGTGCGCCTTCGGAATTGAGGGCCTGTGCAATACCCGGCGACAGGCACTCATCGAGAAAAAGGCGCATGACCGGACCGCGGCCGGCAATCAGGTGGCATTGCGCCAGGGCCTGCCGGAAGGGCGTCCCCGAAGCGGGTGGGCGCCCGCGTAAAGCCGGGCCGCCGCGAACGCCTCGCGGGGTACCTCCGGATAGTCGGATGCAAGGTCATCGACGGTATCGCCGCCTTGCAGCCGTCCCAGAATTGCATAGACCGTCAACCGAGTTCCCGCGATGACCGGTGTGCCGCCCAGGATGTCCGGATCGGAGGCGATGTAGCGGTCGCGGGCTTCCCGGTATCGCTCGGCGTTATGCAGCGCGTCCGCCGCAAGGCGCTCCAGATCGAGCATGGCGCCGACCGCAAATTCCACGGTGCCGAGCCGCATGGGCTCGAGCCGGGCCAGATGCGTCCAGATCGTCCGCTTGTGGCGGACCGGGAGGTCTGTGAGGTTCGCGGCCTCGAGGGAGTGAAAAAACGGGACAGCACGGACCGGAAGAAAACGTGTTGCCCCGCCGCGCAGGCGCGCGGGCGCGGTGACGGTCCGCAGGATGCTCGCTTCCACCGCCTTTTCGATCGTCGTTCGCGGCACGCCCGCCAGGGCCGCGGTTTCGCGAATGGTCAGATCGGCAGTGATCGGCATAATTCATTCCCTTTCGGGAATTAATATAAGCCACAGCCTCCGGAACTGCAAGTCGACCGGGCACCGACGCTCACTCCGCCGCGACGGCGCCCAGAGATTCAGGCAGGGGCGGCGCTTCCGGCGTTATCGGCCGGTCATGGTCCAGGGCCGGAATTTTCCCCCGCGCCTCCGCCACCTTCGCCGGGTCGATCTCGGCCATGACGATGCCCTCTGCGTCGCCGCCGTCGGCGAGCACGGCGCCCCAGGGATCGACGATCAGCGAATGGCCGAAACAGGCGCCGCCGCCCGCGATCTCGCCATACTGGCAGGGCGAGATCATGTAGCAGCCGTGTTCGATGGCCCGGGCGCGGTTCAGCACATGCCAGTGCGCCTCGCCCGTCACCCGGGTGAACGCCGCGGGCGCCGTCAGCACGATCGCACCGTTGTGCGCAAGCTGCCTGTAGAGCGGTGCAAAGCGCAGGTCGTAACAGATCGACAGGCCGAGGCCGCCCCAGGGCGTTTGCGCCACAACCGAACGGCCGCCCGGCGCGATCGTCGCCGATTCGGTGAGCGGGCCAGATTCGAGCACGACATCGAACATGTGGATCTTGTCGTAGCGCGCGACGATCCCGCCGTCGCTGTCCAGGACGTAGGCCCGGTTGGAAATCCGGCCGTCCGGGTTGAGCACGCCGAGCGAGCCGAGCAGGAACCAGACCTTCCAGCGCCGCGCCGCTTCGGCGAATGCCGGCAAGACGGGATGTTTCCCCTCGGCGAAGGCCGCCGGGTGGAACAGCCCGTTCTCGGTGCGCAGGCCGGAGAAATATTCCGGCGTGCAGATCAGGTCGGCGCCGGCGGCGGCCGCCCGCTCCGCCAGCCGCAGCGTCGTCTCAATATTGAAATCGACGTCCGGCGTCGCGTTGTTCTGGACGCAGGCGGCGACGAATTTCTTCGGCATCGAAGGCTCCTTCCGAACGACCGGCGGCGGTTCGATTCAGGCCCGCACCCGGGACTTGTCCGGGTCGTAGAACGGGAACGGCACGACCTTTGCCGGGATGCGCTTCTGGTGGCCGTCCAGCTTGCCGACCTCGACTGCCGTGCCCTCCTCCGACGCGGTCACGTCCATCCGGCACAGGGCGATATTCTTGCGCAGGACGGGCGAGCGCATGCCGCTGGTGACCGTGCCGACCTGGGCCCGGCCGATATGGACGCAATCGCCGTGGCCCGCCGCCTCCTGCCCGTCCAACTCCAGGCCGACCAGCCTGTGCCGGGGCGCGTCCTTGCGCCGGACCAGGGCCTCGCGGCCCATGAAATCCTCGTTCTTGGTCTTGAGCGCCACGGTGAAGCCGATGCCGGCCTCGAAGGGATCGGTCTGGTCGTCGAATTCGTAGCCGGCGAAGATCAGCCCGGCCTCGATGCGCACCATGTCCAGCGCCTCCAGGCCGAAGGGCGACAGGCCGTGCGGCGCGCCGGCTTCCCAGATGGCGTCCCATACCCCGCCGGCGTCGCGCGGATGGCACCACACCTCGAAGCCCAGCTCGCCGGTATAGCCCGTCCGGGAAACGACGAGGGGGATTCCGTCGGGACCGCCGATCCGCCCGATCGCGAAGCGGAACCAGCCCAGTTCCCCGATCGACGGCTGGACCGGCGGCGTCCATACGACTTCTTTCAGGATATCCCGGCTTTTCGGCCCCTGGACGGCGACGTTGTGGAGCTGGTCGGTCGAAGACCGGACCCAGGCGTTCAGGCCCAGCTTCCCGGCCTGCTCGCGCATCCACTCGCCGCCATAGTCGCAGCCGCCGACCCAGCGGAAATTGTCGTCCCCGAGGCGGAAGGCGGTGCCGTCGTCGACCATGCCGCCGGTCTCGTAGCACATGGCGGAATAGACCACCTGGCCGGTCGCCAGCCGCCGGATGTTCCGGGTCAGCGTCCATTGCATCAGCTGCTCGGCATCCGGCCCCAGCACCTCGAACTTGCGCAGGGGCGACAGGTCCATGATGACGGCGCGTTCGCGGCACGCCCAGTATTCGTCCAGCGCCCCGCGGTTGGCGAAACTGTTGGCCAGCCAGTAGCCGTTATATTCGGTGAAGTTGCGGGTGTGCTCGGCGAACCGGCTATGGAAACCGGTTTCCTGCGTCAGCTTGGGGTCGGCGTCGGGAGTCATGCGAATGGCCACCGCTTTGGAAAACACGTTCTCGCGCGGGTAGACCCGCACATGGATGTCGGTCGGGTTCCAGCCGTTGGCGCCGTCGATATCGTCCGGACAGGCGGACGAGACGCAGACCAGATCGGTCAGCGCCTGCAACAGCACATAGTCGCCCGGCCGCGACCAGGGATTGTCGAAGACGGCCTGGTCGGCCTCGAAGCCCGTGTTGAAGAAGAAGTTGAGCGCCATCCAGCCGCGCCGCGGCGCGATCCCGAACGGCGCCAGGGCGCCGTTGAAATTCTCGGTGCAGTTGACATGGCCGGGATAGCCCATGTCGTCGTAGTATTTCGCCGTGCAGGCATAGAGGAAGCTGTCGTGCCGGCCGCAGGTGTCGCGGATCACCTCGACCATCGCCTGCGAATTCACGTCGTAGCATTTCGACAGCAGCCCCGGCGCCGGATAGGCATTGCCCATGAAGGTGCGGGTCGCCGTCGCGTCGAGGCAGAACTCCTGCCCCTTGTCGAGGCCGGCGACGGTGAAGGCCTGAAAATCGGAACATTCCCGGCCCTGCACGTCGATGATCTGGATGAACTCCCCGGCCTTGACCTCGTAGGCTTCGGCTGTCCGCGCGGCGACGCGCCGGTCGATGCGCGGGTCGGCGAGCGGTTCGGGCACCGGGTGCTCGTCGGGCGCGACCGGGTTGGCGCGGGTGACGAAGATCTCGACCGGCGTCGGCGCATCCTGCCGGTCGACGCGCATCGGGCCGCCCGGCGCCGCCACGAAACAGACCAGCGGCCGTTCGGCCGTGAAGGACGCCTCGTCGCCCGGACGCGAGTCGCCGCCGAGGACCCCGATCGAGCGCGCCGCGGCGATATCCAGCCCGCGCCGCTGCAGGCTGCCCGCCAGAGACCGGGCCGGTTCGGCGCCGGCGCCGAGGATCGCCTTGAGGCCGTCGGCGGACCCGGCCGCCGCGGCGCCCAGCGCCTCCGTATCGACGGAACCGTCAGGCGCGAAGGCCGCGATCTCCGCGGCCTGCCGGCCTTCCCGGTCGCGCACCGTGAGGCCGTCGCCGGGTTCGAGAGAAAAGACGGTCGCTGCGCCGCCCCGGGCGACATAGCGTTCGACCCCGATACCCAGCGTGGGCATGCCGGGGATCAACACCGCGCCGGCCCTGGCAGGCTGCTGCACCAGCGGCGGTTCAACCGACTGGATGGTCATTCCAACCCCAACACTTTCTTGCGTTCCCGGGCCCAGGAATTGATCAACTGGTCGGCGATCAGGCCCATGAAGGCGACGCACAGGCCGACGACCAGCGACTTGCCGGCGTCGTTTTCGGCCTTCGAGCGGAAAATTTCCTGCCCCAGGTCGGTCGTGCCGATGAACGCCGCAATGACGACCATGAACAAGGCGTACATGATCGTCTGATTTATACCCAGCATGATGGCTGGGAAAGCCAGCGGCATGCGCACCTTCCACAACACCTGGCGCGGCGTGCAGCCCGATGTGATCGCCGCCTCGACGATATCGTGCGGTACGGTCCGCAGGCCGAAGATCGTCAGGCGGGTCGTCGGGATCGTGGCATAGATCACGATCGCCATGATGGCGGCGAAGTCGTTCACGTTGAACAGCATGATCGCCGGAATCAGGTAGATGAAGGACGGGAAAGTCTGGAAGGTGTCCAGGATGAGTTCCACGACCTTCGTGCGCCGCGGCCCGGCGGCGGCCCAGACCCCGACGATCGAGCCGATGATGACGCAGACGATCACCGCAAAGCTCACCATGTAGGCGGTGATCAGGGTCCGCTCCCAGAAGCCGGCGAAGGCCAGATAGAGCGCGAACAGCGCCTGGATGGCGGCGACCTGCCAGCCGCCGTAATACCAGCCGAACGTCACCACGAACACGAGCAGGGCCGACCAGGGCAGCAGGAGATAGAGGTCGCGCATCGGGATCAGGACATGGACCAGGAGCGTATCCTTGATCAGCTCCAGATAGTCGAAGGCGTAGACGACGATGGCGTCGATCATCGCGTCCCACATCGGTGCGGTCGTGACCGAGAGCGATTTCGGCCAGAGCTGCAGCGCCGGGATGAACGCCGCCAGGATGTAGGAACCGACGACGACCGCGATACCGGCCGTAACGAAAGGATGGCGGACGTGAAACGGCCCTTCCCGCAGATGTTCCGGCTCCTTTTGCGCCCAGGCCTGGCTGAGCCGGTCGAGGATGATCGCCATGAAGACGATCACGACTCCGATCTCCAGCGCCTGGCCGATCCACAGCGAGCGCAGCCGGTTCAACAGGTCGTGGCCCAGCCCCTTGGCGCCGACGAAGGACGCCAGGACGACCATCGCCAGGCACAGCATGATGATCTGGTTGACGCCGACCATGAGCGTCGGGCGCGCCGCCGGCAGTTCGACCTTCCACAGCATCTGCCGGTTCGTGCAGCCGGCCATGATGCCCGCTTCCCGCACTTCCGGCGATACGCCCTTCAGGCCCATAATGGTGAGCCGCGCCATCACGGGGAAGGCGAAGATGATCGTCGCGATCGTGCCGGCCTTGTGGCCGATGCCGATGAAGATGGCGACCGGGATCATGTAGGAGAAATGCGGCAGCGCCTGCATGACGTTGAGGATCGGCCACAGCAGCGTCTCGAACCAGCGCCGCTTGTAGGCGACGATGCCCAGCGCCACCCCGATCGCGCCGGCGATGGGCGCGGCGACCAGCACCACCGAGAGGGTGACCATCGACAGTTCCCATTTGCCGAAGACCGCCATGTAGGCGAAGCAGATGCCGGCGATGATGCCGAGCTGGCGGCCCTGCAGATACCAGCCGAGCACGATCGCCAGGCCGGTGACCGCGATCCAGGGCAGGCCCGGAACCGAATCGGAGAAACCGCCGACCAGGACGGCCTCGACGAAATCGAGCGGATAGTCGATCAGGTTTGCGATCGCCCGGGTGATGTCGCGGAAGGTGAACAGGCCGAAAATCTCTTCCGCGCGCAGGACCTCCACCACCGCATTGATCCAGCCGACGAACGGCGCCGACCAGTCCTTCGGGATCATGCGCAGCCAGTCGGGGAGCCAGGGAGAGACCGCGAGGACGAACACGAACGGCGCCAGCAGCAGGACGGCGACCCGAAGGCCGGATTGCCCGGAACCCGCCACCCAGCGGCGGACGGGAACCGCGCCGCCCAGGACCGCCGCGTCAGCCATGGGCGTCGGCCTCCACGGCGAAGAGCACGTCCAGCACATGGGCCCGGCTTACCGCGCCGATGGTGCGGCCGTCGTCGTCCGCCACCCGCAAGGGCCGTTCGCTGTCGATGATCAGGCGCGCCACGTCGGCCACCTTGTCGGTCGGACGGACGGTCGTGTCCGACAGGGCCGCGCTTTCCGGCGACGCCTCCATGACCGAGGCGACGGTCAGCAGCTTCTCGCGGGCGACGTCGCGCGTGAAATTGGCGACATAGTCGTTGGCCGGCCGCGTCACCAGCTCTTCCGGCGAGCCGATCTGCACGATCCGGCCCTCGTTCATGATCGCGATCCGGTCGGCGAGGCGGATCGCCTCGTCGAAATCGTGGGTGATGAAGGCGATCGTCTTCTGCAGCATGGTCTGGAGGCGCAGGAATTCGTCCTGCATTTCGCGCCGGATCAGCGGATCGAGGGCGGAAAAGGGTTCGTCGAGAAACCAGACATCGGGTTCGACCGCCAGGGAACGCGCGATGCCGACGCGCTGCTGCTGCCCGCCGGAGAGTTCGCGCGGATAATAGCCGTCCCGCCCTTTCAGCCCGACCAGTTCGATAACGTCGAGCGCCCGCTTCTCCCGGGTCCCCCGGTCGATACCCTGCACCTCCAGGGGGAAGGCGACATTCTGGAGGACGGTGCGGTGCGGCAGCAGGGCGAAATGCTGGAACACCATGCCCATCTTGTGACGGCGGATTTCGATCAGCTCTTTCGGCGGGATCTTCAGCAGGTCCTGACCATCGAACAGGACCTCGCCGGCGGTCGGCTCGATCAGGCGCGACAGGCAGCGGACCAGCGTCGACTTGCCGGAGCCGCTGAGCCCCATGATGACCAGGATCTCGCCGGGAAAGACCTCCAGGCTCGCATGACGCACCGCCGGAATGTATCCGTCGCCCGCGATGGCGTCGTCCGGGGGGTCGCCGTTATGGGCGGCGAGAAAGCCTTCCGGATCCTTGCCATACAGTTTCCAGACGTTCCGGCAGGCGATCTTGGCGTCCAAACTCTTGCACTCCCCGCAAAGGTTACCGGGCAGAGGCTACCGGGCGACCGGTCTGCCACATTCCGCGCGACCGAGTATATACCGGCTGCAATGGACGCGGCACCATCGGTCCGGCCGAATGCGGCGACGAACTATCGAATTCTCCAATACGACCCTTGAATACATCCGGATTCCCCCACCATTTAAGACCAATCCAAACCAATATACGCCAAAATTTACCACATAAATGATTGATAACTACCCATAAACGATTGACAGCAACAAATGAAGGTGAATGATGTTGGGTACTTGCGCCGGAATAGATCCAATTGGTTCAAATTGGTTCGGCGCTGCAAATTTGAGGAGGAATACATGCGCAGAATCGCAATGGCGGCCGGTGCTGCCGCTTTGCTGGTCGTCGGGGCCCAGTCAGCGGCCGCCGATACGATCAAGATTCCGCTCCACAACTGGTCGAGCCAGCTTGTGGGCGCCCGTATCGTCGGCAAGCTGCTGGAGATGGTCGGCAACAAGGTCGACTACGTCTCCGCGGACAGCCAGGTCGTCTATACCTCGATGTGCGAAGGCGATATCCACCTGGTCCACGAGGTGTGGCAGGGCGCGTTCGGCGTCAGCTACGAGAAGCAGCTCAACAAGGGCTGCGTGATCACGGCGGCGACGCACGAGGCGAAGACCCGCGAAGAGTGGTGGTATCCGGAATATGTCGAGAAGATCTGTCCCGGATTGCCGGACTGGAAGGCGCTGAACAAGTGCGCCGCCATGTTCGCGACCGCCGCGACGAAGCCGAAAGGCCGTTTCCTCGCCGGTCCGGTCGACTGGCTGAAGAACGACCAGGAGCGCGTCGACGGCCTGGGCATGAACTTCAAGGTGGTGAACGCGGGCTCGGCCGCGGCGCTGTGGGCGGAGCTGAAATCCGCCAGCAAGCGCAAGGCGCCGATCGTGCTGTTCAACTGGACGCCGAACTTCATCGAGGCCCTGTACAAGGGCAAGTTCGTGGAGTTCCCGGCCTACCACGAGAAGTGCTTCAAGGATCCCAAGTGGGGCCTGAATCCGAACAAATCCTATGACTGCGGCAACCCGAAGGACGGCTATCTGAAACTCGGCGTCTGGAAGGGCTTCGCGAAGAAGTGGCCGAAGGCCTACAAGGTCCTGCAGAAAATGAGCTTCTCGAACCTCGACATCGCCGTCATGGCCAAGCTGGTCGACGTCGACAAGATGGAGGCGGAAGCCGCCGCCGAGAAGTGGATGAAAGACAACGAGAAGAAATGGAAGCCCTGGGTGACCGCAGCCACGATGTAGACCTGCGCCGAACCCAAGGCACAGAATGCGAAGCGGCCCGCCGGCAACGGCGGGCCGTTTTCTGTCAAGACGCGGAAAAGCGCGAAAAATGGGGCGAATGACGGGATTTGAACCCGCGACCCCCTGGACCACAACCAGGTGCTCTAACCAACTGAGCTACATCCGCCGCAGGAAACCCCGCACTCGAGCCGGGGCAGGCCCGGCGTTGTACGCACCGCTCTCCTGAGGGTCAAGGCAGGCGACAGATATAGGCCGGAACGCCGGACGCGGAAGCCCGCCCATCGATATGCCCCGTCCGGGCCGCAGCCGGTCTCAGTCGCAACCGTTGTGCTTGCGCCACAACGCCGGATCGTGCCCCTTGGGCGGGCTGGCGCAGGGGTCGCCGGAATATCCCCGGAGCAGATTGTACCGCGCGATCTGGGCCTCGGTCAGCAAGGGCAAAGTCTCCAGATGTGCCGCCAGATGGGTATAGCGGAGCGCCGTCCGGGCCCGGCCGACTTCGGTGAGCAGCGGACGCAGGGTCTGCGCGGTTACCGTCCCGCTGGCGAACGCTGCCTCAAGCGCCCGTTCGCCGGCGATCAGGCGTTGTCCCCCGGCGACCGCGGCAGCCCGCATCCGCTCGAAGACGGCGGCGATGGCCGCCGCCTGGTCCGCGGTGAGGGGTATCTCGTCTTTCAAATCCAGCAGGTGGGCGGGGCCGGGCATGCCGTTGAGTTCTGCCGCCCTGGCAAGTCCCCAGCCGCCGCCGCGCCTCAGTTCGGCGAGGTCGTCGGCCGACAGGCTCTTGATCGGGCGCGACTGCTGCCCTGCGTAGGGCGATTTCCGCATCTCCGCGGCCCCGGCCGGGCCGGTCGCCAAAAGGCAGGCCGAATAGCAGGAGAATGCGAAGGAAAGCAGCAGGAAGCGGGTAACAGGTTGCGTTGCGATCAAGCTGGCCTCCCCCCGGTCGGGTTCCGGATCGGTTTCTTTCAGGGACGGATGTCGTGTTCCCGCGCGGATTTGCAACGCCCGCGAGCCGCGCCTCACCGCCCCAGCCAGGCGCGCATCCGCTTGAGCGCCTCGTCCAGCGTCGCGTCCTCCTTGCAGAAGGAGAAGCGGGCGAAGTGGCGGGGCGGATCGTTCTGGTAGAAGGCGCTCACCGGCACCGCCGCGACGCCGGCCTCGGTCGTCAGCGTCCGGCAGAAATCGATATCGTCGCCGTTGAAGCCGACCGAGCGGATATCGACGGCGATGAAATAGGTGCCGTGGCACGCGACGGTCGCGAAACCGATCGCCTTCAGGCCGGCCCGGAAGCGGTCGCGGCTGCGCTGCATTCCGGCGGCGAGGCCGGTGAAATAGCCCGCGTCCTTCTCCAGCCCGTAGGCCGTGGCGCGCTGCAGGTTCGGCGGCGTGGTGAAGGTCAGGAACTGGTGCGTCTTGGCGATCGGCGTCATCAGGTCCGGCGGCGCCGTGATGTAGCCGACCTTCCAGCCGGTGAGCGAGAAGGTCTTGCCCGCGCTGCCGATGCGCACCGTGCGCTCGCGCATTCCGGGCAGACCCATCATGGTGACGTGGGGCCGGCCGTCGAACACCAGATGCTCGTAGACCTCGTCGGCGACGCAATAGGCGTCGTGCTCCAGGCACAGGGCGGCGACGAGGTCGAGTTCCTCGCGGGTGAACACCTTCGCGGCCGGGTTCATCGGCGTGTTGATCAGCACCAGCTTGGTGCGGTCCGAGAAGGCGGCGCGCAAGTCCGCTTCCGGCAGCGACCAGTCCGGCGGTTCGATGCGGACCAGTTTCGGCACGGCGCCGGCGCGGCGGATGATCGGCAGGTAGCAATCGTAGAGCGGCTCGATCAGCACGACCTCGTCGCCCGGCTCGATCAGGCCGAAATGGGCCGCCGCCAGCGCCTCGGTCGCGCCGCTGGTCACCAGGGTCTCGGTCCGCCAGTCGATGTCGAGGCCGTAGAAGCGCCTGTTGTGCTTCGCGACCGCCTGGCGCAGTTCCGGCACGCCGAACATCGGCGGATACTGGTTCGGCCGGTCGTCGAGCGCCGTATGGGCCATGGCGCGGACGTCGTCCGGCCCGTTGCCGTCCGGGAAGCCCTGGCCGAGATTGACCGCCTTGTGCTCGTTGGCCAGCGCCGACATGACCTCGAACACAGTCGTGCCGTAGCCGCTGAGGATGGCGTTCGCGGGTTTCATGGCCGCCTGTTTGCCCGCAACCGCCCCCGCAAATCAATGGGTCCGCCGCGTCGCAGGGGCCCCGGCCGACCGCCCCCTCCCCGTCATTCCGACCGGAGCCCCGGATGAAATCCGGGGCGGAGCGGAGGAATCTCGTCGCAGGCTTCCGGTGCTTGCTCGTGAGACCGAGTCGAGATTCCTCCACTCGCTTCGCTCGGTCGGAATGACGGGAAAGGGAGGCGCCCGGTCGAAATGACGGAAAGGGGAAATGCGCCGGCTACCCGGTTGCAGAACAGTCCTTCAGGGACAGCCCAGCCGGTCGGCCAAGTCGCCGAAATCCTCCGCGGCCAGGTCGGCGCCGTCCCAGGGCTCCAGGTCTTTCGTCTGGCCTTCGTCCGCCATCTCGGTGCGGCGGGGTATGAAGATCGTGCGCAGGCCGGCGGCCGTCGCAGCCTTCAGATCGTCGTTGTGGGCCGCAACCAGCGCAACTTCCGCCGGCGCCAGGCCGAGCATCTCGGCCGCCGAGAGATAGGCCTCCGGCATCGGCTTGTAGGCGCGGGCGACCTCGGCGCCGAGGATCGTGTCCCAGCGGATGCCGGCCCGACGCGCCATGTTCACGATCAGCGCGACGTTGCCGTTCGAGAGCGCCGCCAGCGGGTATTTCGCGCGCAGGCGGGCCATGCCGGGCAATACGTCCGGCCACGGGTCGAGCCGGTGCCAGGCCCGGTTCAGGTCGCCGGTCTCCGCCTCCGACAGGCCGGCGACGCCGAATTCCTCCAGCACCTCCAGCAGGTTCTCGCGGTGCAGCACGTCGAGCTTGACGAAGCCCCGCCCGCCGCTGCGCACCCGCTCCATCGCCGGCTGGTAGCGCGCCCGCCAGGCCAGCGCAAAACCGTTCCAGTCGAGCGCGTAGCCCTTCGGGGCGAGCGCGGCCTTCGCCTCGCGCGCGACGCTGCGCCGCCAGTCCACCACCGTGCCGAACACGTCGAAGGTCAGCGCCTTCACCGCCAGCATGGCCTTTGCCCTCCCCGCTCCTGTCGGCTATCCGTAGGCGGTGTATCGCACCGGCGCCGTAGTGCGCCAGCGCATCGGGGATATGAAACATGACCGCACCGCAGCTTGCCGCCCGAACCGGGCGGCTCGGCACCGAATCCGCCTTCGAGGTCCTGGCGCGCGCGACTTCGCTGGCTGCCAAGGGGAAGGACATCATCAACCTCGGCATCGGCCAGCCGGATTTCGCGACGCCGGAGCATATCGTCGAGGCCGGGCGCAAGGCGCTCGCCGACGGCCATCACGGCTATACCCCGGCGGCCGGGGTGCCGGGCCTGCGCGAAGCCGTGGCCGCGGATATCCTGCGCCACCGCGGGGTCGAAATCGACCCGTCCACCGTGCTCATCATGCCCGGCGGCAAGCCGACCATGTTTTTCGCGCTGATGATGTTCGGCGAGCCGGGCGCGGAAATCCTCTACCCGAATCCCGGCTTTCCGATCTACGAGTCCGTCATCCGCTTTTCGGGCGCCACGCCGGTGCCGATCGAGCTGGCCGAGGACCGGGACTTCGCCTTCAGCGCCGGCGAGGTGCTTGACCGGATTACGGAGCGGACCCGCCTCATCATCCTCAACAGCCCGGCCAACCCGACCGGCGGCGTCACCCCGAAGGCCGAGATCGACGCGCTCGCCGCCGGGCTGGAGCGCTTTCCCCATGTCGCCATCCTGAGCGACGAAATCTATTCCCGGCTGCTGTTCGACGGCGAAGCCCACACCACGCTGCTCGCCTACGAGCATCTGCGCGGCCGCACCATCCTGCTCGACGGCTGGTCCAAGACCTACGCCATGACCGGCTGGCGCCTCGGCTACAGCGTCTGGCCGCAGGCCTGGGTCGATACCGCCGAGCGCCTGTCGATCAACTGCCATTCCTGCGTCAACGCCAGCGCGCAATATGCCGGGATCGCCGCGCTCGAAGGCCCGCAGGACGCCGTCGAGACCATGCGCGCCGCCTTCGAGCGCCGCCGCACCCTGATCGCCGGCCGCCTCAACGCCCTGCCCGGCGTGCGCTGCCGGACGCCGGCCGGCGCCTTCTATGCCTTCCCCAACATCGAGGGCACGGGCCGCGACGCCCGCGCCATGCAGGACGGCATGCTCGAGGAGATCGGCGTCGCCGTCATCGCCGGCACCAGCTTCGGCGCCTTCGGCGAGGGCTTCCTGCGCTTCTCCTGCGCCAACAGCGCCGCCAACATCGAACGGGCGATCGACCGGATGGCGGGATGGCTTGCTGCCCGATCGCGCGGCACGCTGCCTCGAAATTAGGCACTTTGCCTTTGCGCGCCGATGCGGTATGCGGAAACGACCCGGAATGAAGGGCTTTCCGGGGTTCACTTGCCGCATTGCCGTTGGCACGAATGATGCTTATCGGGTGTGTATGCCGCGCGCGCCGCCGCCTGGATTCGTTTCGGGCCGGATGCCGATTGTGCGGCAAACCGAAATTGCGCCGGACCCGCCACGAAGACGCTCCCGTGAAGACGATTCCATGAAGAAACTCGAGGCGATCATCAAGCCGTTCAAGCTCGACGAGGTGAAGGAGGCCCTGACCGATCTGGGCATCCAGGGCCTGACCGTGGTCGAGGCCAAGGGGTTCGGGCGCCAGAAGGGGCATACCGAGCTGTATCGCGGCGCCGAATATATCGTCGACTTCCTGCCCAAGGTGAAGATCGAGGTCGTGCTGCACGACGACATGCTCGAGCGCGCCCTCGAGGCGATCATCCAGAATGCCCAGACCGGCCGGATCGGCGACGGCAAGATTTTCGTCACCGAAATCGAAGACGCCATCCGCATTCGCACCGGCGAGCGCGGGCGCGACGCCGTCTAGCCGGACCGGAACCTTCGCGAATCGCACCCATCCAAGCCCGGACATACCAGCCAAAAGAGTGGAAACCGAGATGTCAGACGTAAACTCCGTACTGAAGAAAATCCGCGACGAAGACGTCCAGTTCGTCGATCTGCGGTTTACCGATCCGCGGGGCAAGTGGCAGCACACCGCCCAGACCGCGCAGACCATCGACGAGGACACCTTCGAGGACGGCATCATGTTCGACGGCTCGTCGATCGCCGGCTGGAAGGCGATCAACGAATCCGACATGGCGCTGCTGCCCGATCCGGACACCGCGGTGATGGACCCGTTCACCGCGCAATCGACCCTGATCATGTTGTGCGACGTGCTGGAGCCGACGTCCGGCCAGCCCTACGGCCGCGACCCGCGCTCGACCGCCAAGAAGGCGGTCAGCTACATGGCGGAAGTCGGGATCGCCGACAACGCCTTCTTCGGCCCGGAAGCCGAGTTCTTCGTGTTCGACGACGTGCGCTTCTCCACCGACATGAACCACACCTTCTTCCAGATCGATTCGGAGGAAGGCCCCTACAATTCCGGCACCGAATACGAAGACGGCAACCTCGGCCATCGGCCGCGCCTCAAGGGCGGCTACTTCCCGGTCCAGCCGGTCGACCAGGGCGCCGACATGCGCTCGGAAATGGTCACCATGATCCAGCAGATGGGCGTGGAGACCGAGAAGCACCATCACGAGGTCGCGCCCGCGCAGCACGAGCTCGGCATCCGGTTCGCGCCGCTGGTCGCCCAGGCCGACGCGATGCAGATCTACAAATACTGCGTCCACATGATCGCGGCCAAATGGGGCAAGACGGCGACCTTCATGCCCAAGCCCGTGGTCGGCGACAACGGCTCGGGCATGCATGTCCACCAGTCGCTGTGGAAGGACGGCAAGCCGCTGTTCGCCGGCAACCAGTATGCCGACCTGTCGGAGACCTGCCTGCACTATATCGGCGGGGTGATGAAGCACGCCAAGGCGATCAACGCCTTCTCGAACGCGACGACGAACAGCTACAAGCGGCTGATCCCGGGCTTCGAGGCGCCGGTCCTGCTCGCCTATTCGGCGCGCAACCGCTCGGCGTCGTGCCGGATCCCCTATGTCGCCTCGCCGAACGGCAAGCGCGTCGAGGTCCGCTTCCCGGACGCGGCCGGCAACCCCTACCACACCTTCGCGGCGATGCTGATGGCCGGCCTCGACGGCATCCAGAACAAGATCCACCCGGGCGACCCGATGGACAAGGATCTCTACGACCTGCCGCCGGAGGAGCTGACCGACATCCCGACGGTCTGCGGCTCCCTGCGCGAGGCCCTGGACAGCCTCGACGCCGACCGCGAGTTCCTGCTCAAGGGTGAGGTCTTCAACGACGACATGATCGACGGCTACATGGCTCTCAAGTGGGAGGAGGTGTACAATCTCGAACACACCACCCACCCGGTCGAGTTCGACATGTACTACAGCGCGTAGGGGCGGCGCGTTCCACGCCCGCGAATGCGAAAGACCCGCCGTCCGAGGACGGCGGGTTTTTTCTTGGCGGAAACGCGGCCGACGGGTTGACTGCCGCGCACAGAACATTATATGAACAGATAGTCGTTCGCTTCGGCGGAGCCCCGCCGTCGCAGTGCGGCAAATCCGGCCGGCGCCGCATAACGGATCATGACGAATCCTGACATTTCATGACGCCTGCCGGGAGCCGCCTTTCCGGCACCGCGGCCGCGCCGCCGTCCGATGCGGTCGGTCTGGGAAATTATGCATTGTATGCATTTTTTCCGCGCGGGTGCAGGAACGGAAATGGCGGATTTCCGCGGATTCCGAGCCGGAAAGACGGCTCTACGGCGGAAAAAGACACGAAATATAGACCGGTCTGTCTCAGCCTTGAGGCCGGGCCGTCAATGCGAAAATGAAGGAGGATACCGCCACGGATCATGACGAATCATGACATTTCATGACACAAGCCAACCCTCACCCGTCATCCCGACCGAGCAGAGCGAGCGGAGGGATCTCGGCTCGATTTTGGATGTGCAAGACCCCGAAGTCGGCGACGAGATTCCTCCACTCCGCGGACTGACGTCCGCTCCGGTCGGAATGACGATTGTGGGCAAACGGTACGGCTCGAAAGCCGAACATGACGAATCCTGACATTTCATGACACCTGCGCACCCCGCGCGGCGCGCCGGGCTACCGCTCAGATCGGGACGGGCATGACGCCCTGGACGCCGTCGCAGTCGATCAGGTCGATCCGCTTGAGCACGATCCTGAAGTCGCCGCCGGGCCTGGAATCGGGCCTGGAGGCGGGCCTGAGCCGCATGGTCTGGCGGCCGTCGTAGCGCGTGCGGTCGCCGGCCCGGTACAGGGCGACCTGGAGCGCGGCGACCGCCTCGATCGTGCCGTCCCCGGCCGCGGCGATGCCGATGTTGCCGAGCAGGTGCGCGCTGCGCGGCAGCGGCATGAGCGACCAGGCCCGCGGGTGGCCGAGCCGGCGGACGCGCATGCGCAGGACCGTGCGGTCCTCGTGAACGATCGAGACGGCGCCGAAGCGGTCGGTCTGGCCGGGCAGGCCGGGGATCCAGTAAAGGCCGTCCTCGTCGAACAGGGCGAGCCAGTCCTCGTAGCGCCCGTCGTCGAGCAGCCGGGCCTCGCGGTAGAGGAAGGCCTCGACGGCGGCGCGGTCCACGGCGTCCGCCGTACCGGATGGCATACCGGATTCGGGGGCGCCGGGTTCGGGCGAAGGGCCGTCCGCCACGGCTCTCAGGCCGTCATATGGTCGAGCCAGGCGCGGAACTGGCCGCGGATCGGCAGCTCGCTGGTGCCCGGCGAGGCGAGGCGGCCGTTGCCGGCCCCGCCGCCGACCGGCGCGTCGAGGCCGCGCGACTGGTCGAGCCATTCCCGGCTGCCGTCGGCGAGGCCGGCCTGGACCTTCTCGAAGATCTCGACGTCGTCGGCGAAGATCATCGAGGCGGGCGAACTGAGATTGGTGAGGAAGCGCACCGCGCGGTGGAACATGCCCTCCGGCGCGCCGCCGAGCCGGAAGCACATGGCCTGGACGATCGTACGGTCGGGCGCGACCGGCTGGACGATGCGGATCTGCTGGTATTGCGCGTTGATGTTCAGGTTGGGCCAGATCAGGTTGTTGAAACGGTCCATGCCGAGGATGGCGTCGGCCGCCGCGCGCCCCTTCGCGGCTTCCAGCGCCGCCCGGTATTCGCGGGACAGCGGATCGTCCCGGTCCGGCGAGAGGACGCCCTGGCTGTAGAAGCCGTCCATGTAGCTGTGGCCGTTGGCCAGCCCCTGGAGGCCGAGCGACTGCCATTCGCGCGCCGAGAAGCCGTTGGACAGGAGCTGGGTGTGCGCCTGGTGCTCGTCGAAGACCGGCTCGGCATAGTCGCGCCCGTCCTCCCGCGCCGCGTTGACCGAGGATTCGTGGACGAAGCCGGGATGCATCGTGTCGTTGGCGTTCTCGTGGTGCAGCTTCCAGTTGCCGCGGTATTCGAGCCGGAAAATGCCGCCGTCCTGGAAAATCTCGCCGTCCGGCGCCCGGTCGATCAGATTGTCGAGCGCCTCCGTCATGTCGCCGAGGAAGTCCTCCAGCCCCGGCCCGTCCGCGGCCAGGCTGGCGAAGACGAAGCCGCGGTAGTCCGCCACCCGCGGCGCGCGGAACAGGGTGAGGCGCGGATCGGCGATATCGAACGAGTCGGGCATGCTCTTGCGGTGGGGCACCGAGCGCAGCGTGCCGTCCAGCGCGAAGGTCCAGGCGTGATAGGGGCAGACCAGGCTCGCCGCACTGGCGCGCTCGACCGAGCAGAGGGTCGTTCCGCGGTGGGTGCAGCGGTTCCCGACGACATGGACGCGGCCGTCCCCGTCGCGGGTCGCGAGCACGTCGTGCAGGCCGAGGCGGGTGCGGATCAGGTCGTTCGGCTTCGGAATCTGGCTGGCATGGGCGACGAAGATCCAGGCGCGGCCGAAAATGCGCGCCATTTCCAGGTCGAACACCGCGCGGTCGGTATAGGCGCGGCGATGCACGCGGTTGGGCTCGACCAGTGCGGCGATCTCGGCGGCGCCGATTGCCGGGGACGCGCCCGATTGGCTGCTGCTGTCGCGGGGAACGGGCATGGCGCTTTCCTGAATACGCCAATCCGCCCTGCCGATCCAGCCGGGAGGCGAAGCGGCGGCCGGTGTGGCGGACCTTGCGCCCGGCGGCTACAGTGCCGCCGCTCCGCCACCCGATCCGGCTTCATCCATGGGCGACACCACCGACCGAACGCTCCCGCGCACCGAGACGCGCCGGCTGGTGGCCGGCCGCGGCCGGTTCACCGGCGATCTCGCGGCGCCGCGCCTGCTGCACGCCGCTTTCCTGCGCAGCCCGGTCGCCCACGGCCGGATCGCAGCGCTGGATGCGTCCGCCGCGCGGGCGATGCCCGGCGTCGCCGCGGTGCTGACGGCCGACGATCTGCGGCCGGTCTGCGCGCCGATGGTGACCCGCATGGCTGCGATCCCGGAACACCGGCCGCCGCCCCAGCCGGCGCTGGCCGACGGCAGCGTGCATTACCAGGGCGAACCGGTTGCGCTGGCCGTTGCCGACAGCCCCGACCGGGCGCGCGATGCCGCCGAAGCCATCCGGCTCGAGATCGAGGAGATGCCGCCGGCGGGCGGCTATGCCGATCCGGCGGTCCGCGACCACAAGGCCCACCCGGCGTCGGACAGCAACGTCATGCTGCAGCGAAGTTTCGGGGAGGCCGGCCCCGCGCCCCCGGCCCGGCGGCTCTTCGTCTTCGAGCGCCAGACCGGCGTGCCCCTGGAAGGCCGCGCCGTGCTTGCCGACTACGATCCAGCTGCAGGATCGCTGACGGTGTTCCAGTCCGGACAGGTGCCGCACCAGATGCAGCAGGTCTGGGCCGATCTGCTCGGCCTGCCGCTGCACCGGGTCCGGGTCGTCTGCCCGGATGTCGGCGGCGCCTTCGGCATCAAGCTGCACGCCTATGCCGACGAGCTGGCGGTCGTCGCGGCGTCGCGCCTGCTCGGCCGGCCGGTCAAATGGGCGGCCGACCGGCTGGAGTCCTTCCTGTCGGACGTCCATGCCCGGGAATTCACGATCGACGCCGGTCTGGAAACCGGCAGGGACGGCAGGATCGTGGCCTTCGACGCGACGATGGAAAACGGCGCCGGCGCCTATTCGGTCCATCCGCGCGGCAGCGCCGGCGAGGCTTCCCTGACTGCAACCATGATCGGCGCGGCCTGTACGGCGGAACGGGCGCATGTGGCGGCGGCCGTGCGGGCGCAGAACAAGGCGCCGACCGGCGCTTATCGCGGCGTCGGCCAGCCGGTCGCCATGGCGGTGTCGGAAGTGTTGATCGACGACGCGGCCTGGCGGCTCGGCCTCGATCCGCTGGAAGTGCGCCGGCGCAATTATCCGGCCGACGGCAGCGGTTTCACGAGCGCCGGCGGAATCCGGGCCGATGCCCTGTCCTTCCATGCCTGCCTCGACCGGCTCGAAGCCCTGATGGACTACCCGGCCTTGCGGGCGGCCCAGGCTGCGGCGCGCAAGGCGGGCAGGATCGAGGGCATCGGCGTGGCGACGCTGGTCGAGCTGACCGCGCCGGGCGCCGGCATCTACGGCGCGCAGGAGGTCGACGTGACCGCCGAGGACACCGCGACCGTGGCAATGCTGCCCTCGGGCGCGGTGCGGGTGCAAGTCGGTTGCACCGACCAGGGGCAGGGCACGCTGACCGGGGTCGGGCAGCTGGTGGCCGAACGGCTCGGCCTGGCGCCGGAGGATGTCGCCGTCACCGCCGGCGACAGCGACGGCCCGGTCGGCGGCGGCGCCTGGGCGTCACGCGGCCTGTCGATCGGCGGCACGGCGGCCTGGCGGGCGGCGGATGCGGTCGCGGGATGCCTGCTGGATATCGCCGGGACCCTTTTGCAGGAGGAGGCCGCCAATCTGACGCTGGCCGGCGGCCAGGTCTGCGACCGCACCGGTGCTGCGCGGCTGACCGTCGTGGAAATCGCGAAGATCGCCCACTACCGCCAGCATCTGCTGCCGCCGGAAATCTCGACGGATCTTAGCGCAACCCGCAGCTTCGTGCCGAAGACCGCGCCTTACTACGCTGCCAACGGCATCCAGGCCTGTCATCTGGCGATCGATCCGGAGACAGGCGAGATCGACCTGCTGCACCACTGGGTGGTCGAGGATTGCGGACGGGTCGTCAACCCGGCGCTGGTCGACGGCCAGATTATCGGCGGCGTGGTCCAGGGCCTGGGCGCAACACTGATGGAGCGCTGCGTCTACGACGGCGACGGCAACCTGCTGACCGGTTCGCTGATGGACTATGCCCTGCCGCGGGCCGATTGGGTGCCGCCGATCCGCATCGACCATGTCGAGGCGCCGCAGCCAGGCACCGAAACCGGCGTCAAGGGTGCCGGCGAGGCCGGTGTCGTCGGCGCCATCGCCGCGGTCTGGTGCGCCGTCAACGACGCCCTGCGCCCGCTCGGCGCGCAGGCGGCGGTCCAACCCTTCACGCCGGAGCGGATGCTGCGGGCTCTGCGGGGAGGGACGATGGGGTAGGCCTGTGCCTGCCTTGTCTTCCCCGCATTTCTGAGTCACGCTTTCCGGGCAATACAGAAGTCGTCAGGAGAAGATCGGCGATCCCATGACCGGGCCGAGCGACATCGAAGGCGGCGATATCCTGCTGACCGTGTTCCTGAAGCACGATCAGTCGAAGACGCTGGGCGAGTTCCAGGCGACGCTCGACGCGCGCGACTGGTGGCGGCGCTTTCCGCCCGAGGGAGTCGAGATCGTCTCCTGGACCGTGGCGATGGGCCTTGGCCAGATCGTGACCCTGCGCCTGCCGCCGGACCGGCTCCAAGCGGTCAATGTCGAGCTGGAGCGCTCGGCCTGGGGCGTGTTCCGGACCGAGATGTTCGTCTCCTACGATTTCCTCAAGGTGCGCGACCGGCTCGCCCGGGAATCGGCGGCGCGGCGCGATGGCAGTGAGGCTGCCGAAGCACCGGGGACGGCATCGGAGACCGCAGCCGACGCGCCGATCCCGAGCGGCGCCGGCGGCGGCGACCATCCGCGCCTGCCCCACAATGGCCTGTCCATCGAGCCGCGGCAGTTCGGCAAGGCGGCGCCGACCGGATACGAGGACCGTCTGAGTGCTGCACTGGAGGCCGCCTTCGCCGCCGGCATCCACGACCTGCCGGCCCTGGCGGCGGCCCTGAACGAGGCCGGGCTGATGACGCCGGACGGCGAAGCCTGGACCGAAGCCAATTTCCCGGCCGCCATGCAGCGGCTCGGCGATCCGGCCCAATCCGGCATGTCCGGGCCGGGCGCGGCCGGTGCCGGGTAACGGAAGGGCCGGCGGCGGTTCGATGGCACGGCGCATCCCGCAACGGCAGGTCGACGAACGGGCGCAAGCCATTCTGGCGACCGGCCTGTACGACCGCTGGTACGGCATCTGCCCGTCGGTCCGGATCGCGGCGCGTCCGGTGGCGCTCAAGCGCTGGGGCCGCGACCTGGTCGCCTGGCGCGGCCGGGACGGTGCGCTCCACCTGCAGGACGACCGCTGCCCGCACCGCGGCGCGCGGCTTTCGCTTGCCCGCAACGACGGCGACCGGCTGGTCTGCGTCTATCACGGCGCCCAGATCCTCGGCGACGGCACGGTAGCGGCGATTCCCGGCGAGCCCGGCTGCGGCCTCGAAGGCAAGCGCGCCGTGCGTTGCTATCCGTTGCGCGAGCATCGCGGCGCGGTCTTCGCCTGGTACGGGTCCGATCCCGAGGCGCCGCCGGCCGACTTCACCCTGCCCGAGCGGCTGACGAACGGGGCCTACCGGGCGATCCTCTGCTACGCCGAATGGCGCTGCCCCTACCGGTTCCTGATCGACAACAACATGGACCCGATGCACGGCGCCTACCTGCACACGACGGCCCATTCGATGCAGCAGGGCTCCCGGCAGGCCGAATTCCGCACCCGCGATACCGATACCGGCTTCGTCTTCGAGAAGACCGGGCAGAAGGACCTGAACTTCGACTGGAGCGAGTGGTACGACCGCAACTTCCAGGCGGTCTGCCTGGAAATCCCGTATCCGGCGACCGGAGGGCCGGGCGGCAATTTCGGCATCGTCGCCCACATGACGCCGATCGACGCGGAGACCACCGCCTGTTTCTTCTGGCGCCACCGCAAGGTGAGCGGCTGGCAGGCCGATGTCTGGCAGTTCCTCTACCGGACCCGGCTGGAGGAACGGCACTGGCACGTCCTGGAGCAGGACCGGCTGGTCATGGAGACCATGGCGGCCGACTCCGACGCGCGCGAATATCTCTACAGCCACGACCTCGGCCTCACGCGGGTGCGCGGCCTGATGGCGCGCGAGGCGCTGCAACAGGCGAGGGCTTTGGCGGCGGGGTTGGACGGGGCACAGGCCGAAACCTTTGGACAGTGAACGATCGCCGGCCCGGCAGGTCGGGCGGCAAAATGGAGGGAATAATGCCGATATCGGTCAGGTTCGAGCAGGTCACGGCGCCGGAGGCGCCGGAGTTTCCGGGCAATATCTTTTCCAACTGCCTGAAGGCCGGCAACCAGGTGATCCTTGCCGGCATGGTGGCGTCCGACGATAGCGGCGGCGTCATCGGCGGCGACTCGGCCTATGAGCAGGCGCGCGTCTGCTTCCAAAAAATCCAGAAGCTTGTCGAGGCTGCCGGCGGCTCGCTTGCCGATGTCGCCAAGCTGACGATCTATCTCACCGACATCGCCGACCGGCCGGAGATTGGCCGCGCCAGGAAGGAGTTCTTCGACGGCCGCATGCCGGCCTCGACCCTGATCGGCGTCAGCGCCCTGGCCGAGCCGCAGTACAAGGTCGAGATCGAGGCGATCGCTATTCTCGAGGGGGACGGATAATCGGGCCGCGGATTGACCTCGGCGCCCCGAAGCCGCACCGTTCGGGATAGGTTTCGAGAGGAACGGATGACGGCGGATTATCGCTACAGCCGGCTGGGCTATGTGGCGCTCAACGTCACCGACCTCGAGCGCACGCTGGCCTTTTATACCGACATCGTCGGCCTGGATGCGACCGAGATGGCGGACGGGCAGGCGGCGCTGCGCTGCGGGCCGGATCACCATAACGTCCTGCTGAACCGGGCGCCCGAGCCCGGCCTGAAGCGAATCGGCTTCGAACTCGAATCCGAAGACGATCTTGAGCGTGCCTTCCGTCATCTGGAGCGCTGCGGCTACGCGCCGGCGTGGCTCGACGCGGACGAATGCGCCGCATTGCACCAAGGCCCCAGCCTGCGCTTCCGCCATCCCGGCAGCGGGCTCCCGCTTGAATATTTCATCGGCATGGAACGGATGGCCGAGCCGTTCGGCGCGCGCCTCGCCAGGATCGCCCGGCTCGGCCATATCGTCGTTTCGACGCCGGACCTGCCGGCGATGCGGGATTCTCTGATACGCGACCTCGGCTTCGTGCTGTCCGACGAGGTCGATGGCATGATCGCCTTCCTGCGTTGCTTCCCGAACCCGTTCCACCATTCGCTCGGGATCGCGCGGGCCGAGGAGAACCGGCTGCACCATGTCAATTTCATGGTGACGGACATCGACGATGTCGGCCGGGCACTCAACCGGCTGAAGAAGAACAATGTCGAGATTGTCTACGGTCCGGGCCGCCATCCGCCGTCCGGCAGCGTTTTCCTCTATTTCCTCGATCCGGACGGCATGACCGTCGAATACAGCTTCGGCATGGAGGAATTCGCGGAAACCGGCGCCCGCGCGCCGCGGCTGATGCCGCCGGTGCCCGAATCGCTCGATTTCTGGGGCGGCCTGCCCAGCCTCGATTTCGCCAGGGTCGGCCGGTACGAGACCGCGGGGTAGCTGTCAGCTGCAACGCGGCCCCCGGGCGGCTCCTGAGCGGGCCCTGGACGGCACCGTCCGATTACAACCCGGCCAAGGACGGTTCGGCGTCTTCGGCGCGCGCTGCGGCTGCAACCGGGACGGTATCGCGCCCCAGCACGGCATCGGCCAGCCGGCGGATCTCCTGGCGCGCCGCAACATGAGACATGTTGAGCGCGACGCCGGCGCCGTCCTCGCGCAGATCGAGCACGGTCAGACCCTGCAGGAAGAGCTGGCGGAAGATCACCCGCTCGTGGAAGCCGTCGAGCCATCGGAAGCCAATGCGCGGGGCGAGCTGCTCCAGGATGGCGCCGACATTCTTCTTGTTGTGCGAGGCGAGCGGGCTCAGCCGGTTGCGCAGCACGATCCAGTCGATCGGCCGGCCGCCGTTCATGGCGCGGCGCTGGCGGCCTTCCCAGACGGTCTGGCTGTAGGCGCTCGGGCCGAGGACGCGCGGCGGCGTGCCGCCGATCCGGGCGAGCAGGTCGAGATCGACGAAGCTGTCGTTGACCGGCGTGATCAGGATATCGGCGCGGGAAATCGCGTGGCGGGCCAGCGGATTGTCCGTGCCGGGGCAATCGAGCACGACATGGTCGTGGGTCGCGGCCAGCCGGTCGATCAGCGCATCGGCTCCGGATATTTCCGCCTCGCCGCCGGCGATGCGATGGTGGTCCGGCAATAGCAGGCGCAGGCCTTCGCTTTCGGCGAAACCGCGGCGGTTCTCGACATAGCGGGTGAGCGTGCCCTGATGGCCGTCGAGATCGACGCTCGCGACCGATTTCCCCTCGCGCAGCAGGGCGACGATCAAATGCATCGCCGTTGTCGACTTGCCTGTTCCGCCCTTCTCGTTGCCGAGGACAACGACCGCGCCGGGTTTGCCGCCGCTTTGCGTGCCAAATCGGGCAATCGCCGGATGTTTCGTCGCGCGCTCGGACGGCAGGTCTTTCATTCGCGGCTTCTCCGCCTTACTCGCCTTGTGCCGCCGGCCCCACTCAGGCGCAAACCGGCTGGAAATGGGAATTGCCGATGGCAATGGATCGAGGGTTCGCCAATACCGCGATGGCGGGGTCTGCGCGACCCCTAGAAACGCCGCGACGCGCTATCGGGACCGTCTCGCCAGCCGCCTGACATTCTCGTCGATGGCTTGGCGCCATTCGTCGCGTGTGACCGCCGCCATTGCCACATCGCCGACGAAACCGCTGCTCATGACGAGGTCCGGTTCGAGTTCCCGTAGCCGCAACAGGCTCTCGGCCAGGGCATCCTTGCTGCCGCCCATCTTGGACAGGACGAGCGTCGCCCACCGGCCGTTCCAGTGGAACATCGTGTCGCCGCTGAACAGGTAGGCCTTGCCGTGGGGCGAGCGGTAGAAGAAGCAGAGGCTGCCGTCTGTATGGCCGGGCGTATGGAAAATCCCAACGTCGTCCAGCTGCGTGTCTCCCGCTTCGAAAACGATATCGGGCGCGGCGTGCTTGCCGACCGCCGGCGCTTCCAGGGTGCTGCAGCCCAGGCGCGAGCCGAACCGCTCTGCGATGCGCTTCAGCGAGGGTGCCGCTTCGTCCCGATGGGTGAGAAGCTGATATCGGATGCCGCCAAGCGCCTCGATCTCCGCCAGATCGTCGTCGTCGCCCGTGTTGTAGAACAGCACATTGCCGCCCGGCCGGGTGAGGAGATAGGCATGGCTGTTCAATATTCCCGAACGGTGAATGCTGCTTTGCCAAAGGTCCGGTTCGATCCGCTCCATCGGTGCTGTCCCTTACACTCCCTTCCCTTCCGCCTCCGGGCCGGATTCGCTCACGATGTCACCAGCCAATGAACGGTTGTTGCTTTCTCTAGATTGTCGTGCACCGCCTCCTGGAGGGCGGCGACGTCGATCTGGTGCAGGGAGCCACCGGCGTTCAGCGGCCGGTCGGCGATGTCCTCCACGGTGACGTGGCTGCGCCCGATGATGGTCCGGGTCTGGCGGATGCCTGCGTTGCCGTAGACCGCGACCTTCGCGTCGCGGAAGGCATCGGGCAGTTCGCGCTTGAACAGGCTGAGCGGCGCGTCGATCTGGCGCCGGCCCTCGATACCGGCGAGCGCCAGCCCAAACTCGGCAGGGGCGGCGGCCTCGGCGCGGTGCATGCCTCGATAAACTTCCCCGTTCTGGTCACGGCGTCATTCTTTCATTGAATTCAGCGATTCCGATTTCCTTCGGCGAATGAAATGGCGTTTCGGTCACGGAGCCATGTAAGGCGGCGGTTGAATATTACGCCAGGCGCAATCCTCTCCCCCGGTCCCCGTCGCCGCACCGGATCGACGCATTCAGGTTCGTCCCGGAACGGGCGAGATTCGCCGGTTCTCGATTATTTTCCGGAAACGCATTCGACCAAGGCGCAGTTGCAGACCGCGTTCAACGCGTCACGCCGAGCGCGTCAGGCCTTCGCCAAACCGCCGCGTATCGACGCCTGCGACTGTAATTCGGCCATGTTTAGTCCCGGGCCGTTACCGTCAGAGAATGTGGCTGTCATTACTGTTGAGACGCATGCAGACGTTTTCTCGAACTTCCGGAGTACCTTTTCCCGCAACCGAATTGCGAAGGCCCGTCGGCACAACTTCTTCCGGTTCGGGCCGGTCAAGAGCGATTCGATTTTTCTAGTGCAGGCTTCACAATACGCGCGGCTTTTGAACGTCCGGAGCGTCGCACAGCATTTGAGGAAGGTTCGATGCCCGCAGAACCCCGTCAGTCGCAACGGGTCCGGAATGATTCTGTTCGTTCCTTCACAAAGGGTCCAACAGGTTGCGGCCTGGCGTGGCAAAGGAAAATTCCACCGATTGGCCACCGAATCGGAAAAAAGCAGGCCGGGAGCCGGAGTTTGTCATTCAAACTCCGGAGTTCCCGGCGCCTCGGTCGAAAAAGGGAAATCGGCCCTGGAGAGGGCTGGAGGGCCGGCCCGTTAGCGGCGATCTGCGCGAAGACCGCCCGGTAGCGGAGACTGCCGGCCTCCCGGTCAATCGGTCCGGGCAATCGGTCCGGTCAGCCGGCCGGTTCGACGATGATCCGGCCGCGGCCGCGCCTGACCCGGTACCCGCCGCGCGGAATCTTCAGGTTACCGTTCTCGACAAGTGGCCATAGCGTGTCAGCAATCATATCCGCATTGCTGTCACCGTCTTCAGCGGACTGCGACGACAGCCACTCGACGAAAGCGCGCTCGCCGATCTCGTGGCCCACGGATTTGCAGAGCGCATTGAGTTTGCGGAGCTGCCCTTTCGTCAGTCCGCTCTGGTCAATCGAATGCGAAGACATCCTTCATTCATCCCTTGCGGTTAACAGTAATGTCCGAAGAAACTACCGCTTTCGAGAGCCCGACAACTCGAAATCGGTAGCGGCTGCAAACATATAGCCTGCACCGATCGGATACTTTGTTTCGGTTTCGAACAGATATGACGCATCGTCAATTTTGCATGCAGCCTGCTTCCGAAACAACAGTATGCCGCCCGGCAATCGCCGACCTAGCCCAATCCCGACCAAAAAACAAGTCACAGATTCGAAAGAGCGAAATACACCAATACCATGCAGGGGCAACCAGATTTGAGCAAGATTCTGCCGATCACCGGCAGACGCTCCTTAGTCGGCGCATTCCGTTACCCGCGATGATACGCGTCTAATTGATCGAATTTGTCCGTTTCTGAAAAAAGAATCTCAAGTATTCCAACCGATTGCCGATTCAGTGCAGGGGGTAATTGTCGGCTGCAGGCACGCCGTGGCCAGGTTGCCCGGATGGCCTGTTCCGGATTGTTGACCGGCAGCATTGGCAGCGGGGCCATTATTCTCGCCGAATTTTCGAGGATAACCGCCGGGGAGGCAGGTAACACGAAACCGTGCATCACGGCTCGATCGGCGTCCGGGACCGGGTGCGGCGCGAGAGGAGGCAACATCCTTGCGGCAATTTTCCGTGACGGATTCCCGGGCGATCAGCGGTAGGGGAACATCGGGTCTTCGCCCCGAGCATCCCGGCAGCGGCGATTGGGGCGACCAAATGGGAATGCTCATGGACTACGACCGTTTTTTCCAGCAGCAGATCGAGAATTTGCACCGGGAAGGCCGTTACCGCGTGTTCGCGGATATTGAGCGTCATGCGGGGGATTTTCCGAGGGCGACGCGGCGCAAGGACGGTGTGGCGCGCGAAGTGACGGTGTGGTGCTCCAACGACTATCTGGGTATGGGCCAGCATCCCGATGTCATGCGCGCCATGCACAACGCGGTCGACCGCTGCGGCGCCGGCGCGGGCGGGACGCGAAATATCGCTGGCACCAATCATTTCCATGTCTTGCTTGAGCAGGAATTGTGCGATCTGCACGGCAAGGAAGCCTCGCTTGTCTTCACGTCAGGGTATGTCGCCAATCTCGCCGCGCTCAGCACGCTGGCCGCCAAACTGCCGGGCTGCATCGTATTCTCTGACGCGCTGAACCACGCCTCGATAATCGAAGGGATCCGCCACTCGCGTGCCGAAAAGCGAATTTTCAGGCACAACGATGCCGACGATCTGGAGCGATTGCTCGCGGAGGCGGATCCGGACCGACCCAAGCTGATCGCTTTCGAATCCGTCTATTCGATGGACGGCGACATTGCACCGGTCGCCCGATTTTGCGATCTGGCCGAGCATTATGGCGCGCTGACTTATCTGGACGAAGTGCATGCCGTCGGACTGTACGGCCCGCGCGGCGGCGGCATCGCCGAACGGGAAGGCGTCGCCGATCGAATCGATGTTATCGAGGGCACCCTGGCAAAGGCCTTCGGATGCGTCGGCGGTTACATCGCCGCCACGGCCGCGATTGTCGATTTTGTCCGCAGCTACGCTTCGGCCTTCATCTTCACCACAGCACTGCCGCCCGCCGTTGCCGCGGCAGCGATAACGAGCATGCGTCACCTGAAGAGGAGCGATGCCGAGCGCCGGAAACATCGCAATGCAGTTGCCAATGTTCGCAGGCGGCTGACCGACCACGGCATCCGGCATTTGGACAATGCCAGCCATATCGTACCGGTCATGGTGGGCGATCCCGTAGTCTGCAAACAGATTTCCGATCTGCTGCTGGACGACTACGGCATCTACGTCCAGCCGATCAACTATCCGACCGTGCCGCGCGGGACCGAGCGGCTACGCATCACGCCGTCGCCGCTCCACTCGGACTCCGACATCGAGCATCTGGCGGCGTCCCTGTCCGCGGTGTGGCGCCGGCTGGAGCTCAAGTCCGCCGCGTGAACGGCGATGGCGACGATCGCCGAAGTGCGATCCAGCCCGCCGGAAACCGGAGAGCGATAACGTGACATCTAGGGCGGCATTGCCTGCGACAGAACCGGTGACCGGCCCGCAGGCCTTCTTCCTGCCAGAGGCGGAAGTGCCGGAGCTGGAGTTTGCCGGCATCCGGGCCCAATATGCCGCGCTCAGGGATTCGATCGCACCCCGGATCGCAGAAGTCTTTCGCCATGGCCGCTTCATCATGGGGCCCGAGATCGAGGCGCTCGAACAGGCCCTTTGCGAATTCTGCGGCGCGCAGTATGCCGTCGCCGTTTCAAGCGGTACCGACGCGCTCGTGGCGCCGCTGATGGCGATGGGCGTGGGACCGGGCGATGCAGTTTTCGTGCCGGGCTTCACCTTCACCGCAACCGCCGAGGTGGCCCTGCTGCTCGGCGCGGCGCCGGTTTTCGTCGATGTTGAAGAAAAGTCGTTCAACATGGATCCGGCGGATCTGATCGGGCGCATCGCCCGGGTGCGGGCGGACGGCAACTTGACGCCGAAGGTTATCCTAGCCGTCGACCTGTTCGGCCTGCCGGCAGATTACGAAGCGTTGAGCCAGGTCGCCGAAGCCGAAGGCCTGAGCCTGATCGCCGATGCCGCGCAAAGTTTCGGCGCCCGGCGCGGCAACCGGAAGGTCGGCACGCTTGCACCGGTCACGACGACCAGCTTCTACCCGGCCAAGCCGCTCGGTTGTTACGGCGACGGTGGCGCGGTCTTCACCGACGATCCGGAGATGGCGGCGCTGCTGCGTTCGATCCGCATGCACGGCCAGGGCAGCGTTCAATACGCGGTCGAGCGGGTCGGCCTCAACGCCCGGCTCGACAGTCTGCAGGCCGCCGTGCTGCTCGGCAAGCTGCCGGCCTTCGAGGGCGAAATTGCGGCGCGTAACAGACTGGCCGGCTGTTACGACGCCGGCTTGGGCGATGTCGTCCAGACGCCAGCTCGCTTCGAAGGTTGCCTCTCCAGCTGGGCGCAATATTCCATTCTTGCGGGGAACCGGGACGGTCTGCGCACGCGCCTTGGCGAATCCGGAATTCCGACCGCGGTCTATTACCCGGAGCCGATGCACCTACAGCCGGCCTACCACGCCTGGGGCGAGGGCGAAGGCTCCCTGCCGGTCAGCGAAGCGCTGTGCGGCCAGATTCTCAGCCTGCCGATGCACGCCTATATGCGCGACGACATAGCCGACCGGATTATCGAAGCGGTGCGGGTGGCAGTCGCTTGATCTCGGGCCGGCTCAGCCGGCCCTCATCTGGTTGATGCCGTTGCCGGCGAGATAGCCGAGCCAGACGGCAACCAGACACAATACGACCGACAGCAGGATATTGCCCCCGGCCCGGATCCATTCGCCGTTGTGCAGGAGTTCCAGCGTCTGCAGGCTGAATGCGGAAAATGTCGTGTAGCCGCCGCAGAAGCCGACCATGATGAAGGCACGGACCTCCGGCCCCGGCCAGGGGCGATCGATCGAGGCGCTGAGCGCTGCGACGACGCCGATGAGCAACGAGCCGGCCACATTCACCAGCATTGTGCCCCAGGGAAATTCTGGCCCCAACCGGGCCGTCACCAGCGAATTGCACCAGTAGCGGCCCATGCCGCCGATGGCGCTACCGAGCGCGATCCAGAAATAAGTCATGGGAATGCCGATCCCGTTTGACCTTGCACTGTGCTATCCAGGCAAATTTTCGCGGGCCGGTGAGAGCGGGGAACCGGTTCCGACAGACATCGAACGCGATGCCGTGCCGTCGTGGCGCAACCCTGGACCGATGGCATGGGAATACCCGCATTATCGGAATGTTCGGCGCCGGGATCCCCGGCTTCTCTTTGAGGTTGTTCGAAAGCGGCAGGCCCGGTTCCCGACCGGTACTCAGTGCCCAATCATCCAAGGGCGCGAGCCCTTGTGGACGTGGCGATGCTTGCCGTGGCCGTGGCCGTGGTGACTGTGATCGTGTTTCTTGACGTTTCCGACTTTGGGTTCGTGGGCGCTCTTTTCGTTACGCCCGTGCGCAATCCGGTTGTACGGGTCCATATCGGCGAGAAAAGGCGCGCTGATGCCACGCGGGGCAGGTTGTTCGCAGGATGGGCAAGGCATGGGCTCCGACGCCCTGGCCATTTTTTCGATCTCGGTAAATGGCCCGCAGTCCCGGCAAATATATTCGTACAGGGGCATCGCGGCCTCCTTTGCTGCTTGCGCCACTCTAGCAGGAAAAGCGGCGTGCCGTCTGTGGAAAACAGACGGCACGCCTCGGCTCGTGAATGGGCCTCAGGATTTGGAACTCAGGCGATGTAGCCGCCCAACAGCAGGTATCCCGGCAGCCAAGCCGTTACGATACCCTGTATGCACGTCACCGCTCCTGTCACCTTGGCGATGGGTTTCTGCATCGCCAGCAGCAGGAAGAACATGAACCACAATACGGCCCATGCCGCCCAGCAGAGGCCGAACCAGTAGCCCCAGAGCGTCGACGCGCCCTGCAGTGTCGTGATCGCGACCGGAACCGCGGTAATGGCGACGAACAGGCTGTACCAGCCGAGTCCGCGGCCATCGACATCATTAAACTGGTTGTAGGCCACCCACAGGTAGGTAAACGAGAACAGCAGAGTCAGCCCTGCCGCCTGTTGTCCCGCCAGATTGTTGCCCGGGCCGAAAGCGAGATACATCGCCACCAGCGCGGTAACGGCGCCGGTGAAAATGTTGATGATCGCGATCTCGCGCGATCCGATCCGGCCCATGAGCCAGATCCCGTTCAGGAAAAGAACGGCTCCGACCCAGAGAAGTGCCAGTCCCAACATAGTCGCTTCCTCCGAATGTTACACGTCATTCAGTGCAACTACATTTAGTGTAATTACACGCTCGATAAAGAGTCAACCGGAGGCAGGAAAATGCATCCCTGCCTCCGGTTCGTCCTGTCAGTTAGCTGCAGGATGCCGCGTCTGCACCGCTGACCTGGACGCTCGGACCGGCCTTGTTCGGCCGGATATCGAAATCGAAGATCTCGGTCGGTACTGCAACCGTGCAGCACGCGTTCGGGATATCGACGATTCCGCTGACCCGGCCTTCGACCGGAGCGGTACCGAGAATCATGTAGGCCTGCTCGCCCGAATAGCCGAACTTCTTGAGGTATTCGACCGCATTCAGGCAGGCCCGCCGATAAGCGACCGTCGCATCGAGATATTTCTGCGATCCGTCGTGCTCGTCGACGCAGACCCCTTCGAAGATCAGGTACTCGGAGTAGTGCGGCTCGACCGGGCTCGGCGTGAAGACGGGGTTGGTGATCCCGTACTTCTCGACGCCACCCTTGATGAGGTCGACCCCGATGTCGATCCACCCGGCCATCTCGATGGCCCCGCAGAACGTGATCTCACCGTCGCCCTGCGACCAGTGGATGTCGCCCATCGACAGGCCGCCGCCCGGCATGAAGACCGGGAAGTAGCACCGCGAACCGCGCGACAGATTCTTGATGTCGCAGTTGCCGCCGTGCTCGCGTCCGGGCACCGTCCGGGCACCCTCGAGACCGGCTGCCTTGCCGGCATCTCCGCTCATCTGGCCCATCAGCGCCGTTGTCGTTCCGGCCAGGCCGTCAGGCAGCGTCGCCAAGGGTGGCACACGGTCCGGATCGGTGTTGAACAGAGCCGATTCCCGATCGTTCCACCGCTTCAGCAGATCGGCGTCAGGCAGTGTGCCGATCAGCCCCGGATGGATCAGCCCCGGGAACCGCACGCCCGGAATGTGGCGCGATGAGGTGTAGATCCCGTGGAAATCCCAGCACGCCTTGCGCGCATCCGGAAAGTGCTTGTCGAGGAAGCCGCCGCCATTCTCGAGCGCGAAAATGCCCGTGAAGCCCCATTGCGAATCTTCCAGCCAGCCGATGTCGTTGATATCGACGACCAGGAGATCGCCGGGTTCGGCGCCTTCGCAGCCGAACGGGCCGCTCAGGTAGTGCACCTTGGACAGATCGACATCCCGGATGTCGTTGGCCGATTCGTCGTTTTTGATCTGTCCGCCGGTCCAGTCGTAGCACTCCACCCGGAACTCGTCGCCCGGTTTGAAGGTCTCGACGATGGGAACGTCCGGATGCCAGCGGTTGTGTGTCTTTACCGCCTGATCTTCCGGCCATTTATCCATCTCTGCGCGAAATACAGTATTCGCCATGGTAGTTTCCTCCTAGCTAGGGACAAATTTCACTCGAAACATTCAGATTTGTTTCGTCTCTCCTTGACCTCTGCTTTTACTCACGCAAAACCAATCTTTAATTGGCCCTACTCTCGTCAAATTTATAGATTTCTACTATGTTATCAAATACTTACGATGTGAAATACGTTTCTAAATTTAATAAAATATACTAGACTTTATCTGAATTGACAAATTTCGCAACAAGAATTTTCCCGGTTTCGTTTCGCAGAGGCGAATAACTTATGCTCCGTTCGATGATTTATTACCTAGTAGATTAAGAGATATTATCGAATGCGGATCGTACCTATAAAGATCGACCCATTTTTCGTTTGTTATAATATAACATTACTTTTGCGAATGTTGAAATTATCTTTTAATATCAGATTATTGAATTGCCCCTGAGATATGCATGTAACAAAGTCCGTCTTTTCCTGCGGAAAAATGCCGGCCGGAATCGCTGTGTTTTTTCTTGCGTCTGACAGGGAACATTACCCAAGTTTGGAAGGAGATGCTCCGGACCGTCCCGAAGGCCGGCCGCTTCGGCTGCTCCGCCGTTGCCGAATTTGGCAACGGTAAGGGTCGTCATTCCGGATATCGTCGCAAAACCGGTCAGGATACACGGTAGCGTGCATCTCCCCTGGTCGAACCCGATGGAAGCCTCGCCATGCACTATGCCGATTGCGACGGCCGCACCGTGAGCTACGAGGCCGGCGGCCCCGACGATGGCTCCGCGCCCTTGATCCTGTTCCAGCCGCCCGGCGCCAGCGGTGCGTCGATCTGGCGGCCGGTCGCGGCTATGCTGCAGGATCGCTTCCGCACCGCCGCGGTAAACCCGTCCGGCTACGGCGATACCGAAGCCTTCGCCGGGCCGGAGCCGATGACCCTGCGCGACGAGGCCGCGCTGTTCGCGACAGTTATCCGCGCCGAGATGCCCAATAGCCGGGGTCGTACCGCCCATATCGTCGGCCATTCCTATGGCGGCACGATCGCGCTCGTGCTGGCGCTTGCCTGGCCGGAATTGGTCGGTCGGCTGACGCTGCTCGAGCCTGCGCCCTATGTGCTGTTGCGCGAGGCCGGCGAAGCAGCGCTGGCCGAAGAAATCGAGGCGCAGAACCGCCGATTCATCGCCACCGTACGCGCCGGCCGGGACGCAGAGGCGATGGAACAGTACATCGACTATTTCAACGGCCGGCCGGGTTACTGGTGCGGGCTGGAAGACAGGGCACAGGCGAGGATGCTCGCTCTGGCCGAACGCCTCGCCGTCGGGCTGGACGCCGTGGGGCGGCTCGACCTGCGCAGCGCCGATCTCGCGTCCGTAGCGGCGCCGGTCACAGTCATTCGCGGCAGCGCGACCGATCCGCTGCACGGCCGATTATCGAAGCTCGTGGCACAGTCCGTCCCCGAGGCGACGTTGATCGACCTGCCCGGCGCCGGCCACATGATGAGCCTGACCCACGGGACGGAGATTGCGGAGATTCTGCGGGCGATGTGAATGCGGCGGTACGGCACAAGGGCCTGACCGTTTCCATCCGAACCACCGATGCAAACAAAGCCAGCGCCGCCGCACGGGGCTCGTCGTCCGAAAGGGCTTAGAGGCAAGGCGCATGGCGGCAGCGCGCTGGCGGCATGGCCAACGGGTTGCCGGCAGCCCCCGGCTCTGCCAATAAGCCGCGCCGCCGATACCGGCCCTGCGCCCGGCCAGACCTCCTTGTTGCGACCCGCGCCTTGACCTCGCCCGCCCGTACGACCCGGCCCCGGCTCGGCATCCTGCTGATGATCGGCGCGATCTTCTGCCTGAGCGTCATGGAGGCCGGCGCGAAATACCTGACGCAATACCAGCCATACGAAATGGTCGTGTGGGGGCGCTATCTTTTCCATTTCCTGCTCACGGTGCCGCTTTTCCTGACGCCGGCGACCATCCGCCTGGTCAGGACCGGCCGCCCGGCAATGCATGTGCTGCGTTCGCTGTTCCTGGCGGGCGGCACCCTGGCCGGAATCGGGGCGATCAGCCTGATGCCGCTGGCCGAAGCCACGGCGCTTGTGTTCTCGGCGCCCTTGCTCGTCACGCTGATGTCGCCTTGGCTGCTGAACGAGCCGGTCGGCTGGCGACGGCGCGCGGCCATTGCCGTCGGCTTTCTCGGCGTGGTGATCATCCTGCGGCCGGGGACGGATTTTCTCCAATGGGCGGCGCTGCTGCCGCTGCTCGCCAGCCTGTGCTACGCCTGCTACCAGGTCTCGACCCGGCTGCTCAGTTTCTCCGAGCACCCGCTCACCCTGTTCTTCTACACCAGCGTTGTAGGCCTGGCGGTTACCACGCCGATGGCTCTAGTCGTCTGGAGCCCGATGACGGGCATCGAATGGCTGATTCTGCTGTTCGTGGGCTTCTTCGGGTTTGCCGGCCAGTTCTTGCTGATCAAGGCATTCCAGCTTGCGGAAGCTTCCACCGTCGCGCCCTTCATTTACGTCCAATTGCTGTTCGCCGGTTTCTTCGGCTGGCGGTTGTTCGGCGATCTGCCCGATGTCTGGGTGCTGCTCGGCGCTGCCGTCGTCATCTGCAGCGGCCTCTATATCTGGCGGCGCGAGACCCGGCGTTCCCGTGCGGATTGAGCGGCCAATACCCGTCGGCGACGTGCCGAAGCCGCCTTGCCCTTCGCCGCCGGGCGCGCCTATAAGAAGGCTTTAATGGTCGTTGCGCTGAAAAAACCGAATTTCGATTTCCGGCACCGCAACCTGCTGGGCATCGAGGGGCTGTCGGCCGAAGAAATCAACCTGCTGCTCGATCGGTCGGACCATTACGCCGAACGCAACCGCAGAGCGTCCAAACCCGGCACGACACTGCGCGGCCGGACCGTAATCAATCTGTTTTTCGAGAACTCGACGCGCACCCGCACATCGTTTCAGTTGGCGGCGCTGCGCCTCGGCGCCGACGTCGTCAACATGTCGATCGAGCACAGTTCGATCAAGAAAGGCGAAACGCTTCTCGATACCGCGCTTACCCTGAATGCCATGCACCCGGACGTGCTGATCTGCCGCCATCCGGAGAGCGGCGCAGTCAATCTGCTTTCGCAAAAGGTCGAATGTGTGGTCGTCAACGGCGGCGACGGCGCCCACGAGCATCCGACCCAGGCCCTGCTCGACGCAGTCACCATCCGGCGGCGCAAGGGTCGGCTGCAGGGCCTGACCGTGGCGATTTGCGGCGATGTCGTGCACAGCCGCGTGGCGCGCTCCAACATTTGCCTGCTGCACACCATGGGCGCACGCGTTCGCGTCATCGGCCCTCCGACGCTGGTTCCCGGCACGATGGAGCGCTTCGGCGTCGAGGTGTTCCACAATATGGAGCACGGGCTGAAGGACGCCGACATCGTGATGATGCTGCGACTCCAGCTCGAGCGGATGCAGGGCAGCTTTGTGCCGTCGATCCGGGAATATTTCCGCTTCTTCGGCCTCGACCGGCAGAAGCTGTCAAACGCGAAGCCGGACGCGCTGATCCTGCATCCCGGCCCGATGAACCGTGGTGTCGAAATCGACAGCGAAGTCGCCGACGATATCGGCCGCAGCGCGATCCAGGAGCAGGTCGAGATGGGCGTTGCCGTGCGCATGGCCTGCCTCGAGGTGCTGACCCGCAACCTGCCCGAACCGGAAGAAAGCTGATGCCGGGGGTCGCAGAACGCCATGGTACGGTCGCCTACGTCAATGCACGGCTGATCGACCCGTCGAGCGGCCTGGACGAACCCGGCGCGCTGATTACGAGCGACGGTGTCATTGCCGATTTCGGACCCAGGCTGTTCAGCGACGCGCCGCCGCCTTCGGTCGAGGTGGTGGACTGCCGCGGCCTGATCCTGGCGCCCGGCCTGGTCGACATGCGCGCGCAGTTGCGCGAACCCGGCGAGGAACACAAGGAAACCATCGAGACGGCGAGCGCGGCGGCAAGTGCGGGCGGCATCTCAACCGTGGTCTGCCTGCCCAATACGGACCCGGTGATCGATGACGTAGCCGGCGTGGAGTTCGTCGCCCGGCGTGCCCGTGAAGTCAAGGCGACCAAGGTCTTCTGCTACGCCGCCGCGACCGTTGGATTGCAAGGCCGCGAGCTGACGGAGATGGGTCTGCTGGCGGAAACCGGTGCGCTCGCCTTTACCGACGGCACCCGGGCAATCGCCAACTCCAGGGTCATGCAGCGCGCGCTCAACTATGCCCGGACCTTCGGTCTTCTCATCGTCCAGCATCCCGAAGATTCCGCGCTTGCAGAGAACGGGGTGATGAACGGCGGCGAGATGGCGCTGCGCCTTGGCCTGCGCGGCATTCCGCGGGTCGCGGAAGTCATGACAATCGAACGCGACCTGCGGCTCGTGGAGGCGACAGGCGGGCGCTACCACGCCGCGCATATTTCGACGAAGGAAGCGGTCGAGGCAATCCGGCGTGCAAAGGAGCGGGAGATGCCGGTGACCTGCGACACCGCCCCGCCATATTTTACGCTCAATGAAACCGCCATCGGCGAATACCGGACCTTTGCCAAGCTGTCGCCGCCGCTGCGCACGGAAGAGGATCGCGAGGCCATCGTCGAGGGGCTGGCCGACGCCACGATCGACGCCATCGCCAGCGACCACGCGCCCCACGACCAGGACAGCAAGCGGGTGCCCTTCGCCCAGGCAGAGGATGGTATCGCAGGGCTGGAGACCTTGTTGCCGCTTAGCCTTGCGCTGGTTCACAAGGGCCGGCTCGGCATGGCCGAATTGTTGGGCAAGCTGACCTGCAGACCCGCCGACATCCTCGGGCTCGGCGAAGGCCGGTTGAAGAAAGGCGGTCCGGCCGATCTCGCGTTGATCGATCCGGACCGCCCCTGGCGCATCGATCCCGACACCTTCCTCAGCAAATCGAAGAACGCGCCCTGGGACAACCTTCCGGTCCAGGGCATGGCGATGCGCACCGTGGTCGAAGGGCGGGTGCTGCACGACCGGATAAGGTAGGCAGGCCGTAGGACCGCACGCTATGCCAGACCCGATCAGCTGGGCCTTTGCCTGGCCTTACCTGCTCCTGGCGCTGGCGGCCGGCTATCTGCTCGGCTCGATTCCGTTCGGCCTGGCGCTGACCCGGCTCGCCGGTAAGGGCGACCTGCGCCGGATCGGCTCGGGCAATATCGGTGCGACCAACGTCCTGCGCACCGGCAGCAAGGGTCTGGCGCTGGCTACCCTGTTGCTCGACGGTGGCAAGGGCGCCGCAGCTTTGCTGATCGCGTACAGCCTGTATGGGCCGGACATAGCGGTGACTGCCGGCGCCGGCGCGTTCCTCGGCCACCTGTTTCCGGTCTGGTTGAAGTTTCGCGGCGGCAAGGGAGTCGCGACCGCGCTCGGAATCCTTCTCGCCGGCTGCTGGCCGGTCGGCGCGCTGGCCTGCCTGACCTGGCTGGCGACCGCCCTGATTTCCCGTTTGTCCAGCCTGTCAGCGCTGGTCGCGTTCCTCGCGGCGCCCATCGGCGCCAAGGTCCTCGGCTGGGCCGGCGCGCCGGCGCAAGGCAGCGCGATCCCGTACCATCAAATAGCCGAGGTCGCCGGCCTGCTCGCGGTGATTATCTGGATTCGCCACGCCGCCAACATTCGCCGTCTGCTGCGCGGCGAGGAGCCGAAAATCGGCACAGCCTGAAAGCCGGGCGGGAAACGACCCTGCAGCCGGACCGGCGGATCAAGATAAATTGACCGGCGCGCCGGGAATTCGAAGGATGGGCGCCCAGGGCGAAGCACCGAACCTGCGGCCCCTCCTTCGAGCGCCAGGCCGTTGAAAGTCCTCTCGCCGGCAAGACGCTCCGTGGCCTGGCCCCGCAACTCTCCGGGCGACGGAGCCGCCCTGCTCAGGCGCTCTCATAGAGCCTGGTGAGCACGAACTCGCGGTGGCCGAGGGCCTCTGCTGCCGTCAGCCTACCATTGGCGGTACGGATCATCATGTCGAGCAGCGCGTCTCCCGCCTCGTCCGGGGTCATTTCCCTGCGCAGCAGGCCCGAGACGTCGACGTCGACATGCTCGCCCATGGTGCGCACGGTGCGCGGGTTTGCGCAAATCTTGACGTTCGGCAGGATCGGGTTGCCGATGATGTTGCCCTGGCCGGTGGGAAAGAAATGCACCACGAAGCCGGCCGCGGCGCACAGGGTCACCATTTCGGCGGCGGCCGAAGACGAATCCATGAACCACAATCCGGGGCCGTCCGGCGTTTCCGCCTTGTCGAGCACGCCGTCGATCAGGCAATTGCGGCCGATTTTCTGGATGTTGCCGAGGGCCTTTTCTTCGATGGTGGTGAGGCCGCCCGCAATATTTCCCTTGGTGGGCTGGGACTCGGAGAGATCGCTTGTCTTGTGGCGCTCGACGACTTCCTGATAGCGGTTGAACATAAACATGAACCGCTCGCGGATTTCGGGAGTGCGGCAACGCTCGGCGACCAGATGCTCGCCGCCCGTGATCTCGGTGGTCTCGCCGAAGACCATTGTGGCGCCGAGCGGGTAGAGCTTGTCGAAGGCGTTGCCGACGGTGGGATTGGACCCGCAGCCGGAGGTCGTGTCCGATTCGCCGCATTTGGTGGACACCCAAAGGTCCGCAAGCGGCGCTTCCTCGCGCACGGCCTCCGACGCCCACTGAACGTATTCGCGTGCGGTCTTCGACGCCCGCATGATCGTCTCGTGGTCGCCGTGCAGCTCGATGCCGTAGCCGGTGACCGGCTTGCCGGTCTTGGCAATGCCGTCGACCACGCGCTGCGTCCAGCCTTCCTCGATGCCGATCACCACCACTGCGGCGACGTTTGGGTTTGCGCCGGTGCCGATCAGGGTGCGGAAGTGCAACTCCAGGTCCGCCCCGAACTGAAGCCGGCCGTAGGGGTGCGGGATTGCCATGGCGCCCTTGATGTTGTTGGCAACCGCCTCGGACGCCGCGTTCGAGAGATCGTCGACGGGAAGCACGATCACATGATTGCGCACGCCGGCCCGGCCGTTCTCGCGGCGGTAACCCCGGAACGTCGCGTTCGCCAGATCCATTGCCATCGTGTCTCCTCCTACCAGCGTTTGGTCTTGATGTTCTGTACGTGGGCGTGCTCGCCCACCGCGATGTCCGCCACCACGCGGCCGATGTCGATGCCGTATTTGATCACGGTATCGCCGGTCTTCATCGGCTTGATCGCAAGTTTGTGGCCGATCGGGATATCGCTCGCCGCCCGGAACGTGATTTCCTCGTCCTGGTCCATGATCCAGCCGGTGAGTTCTGCGCCTGCCTCGACGCCCTCGACGACAACCACTCCGACGCTGTCGCCCTCGTCATGCACGACGAAATCGATCATTTCGCTTCTCCGTTTCCGATGTTCGCGCCACACGACCGGCGCCCTCAACAGTGGCGTTTGCGCAGCACAAGTGCGCCGCGCCCCATATTCCGACGGCCTTCGGCGGAAGCTCGTCGGTGTCCTTCGCGACCGTCATTTCCCCAGCGGGGCGAGTGAGCCGCGTTCCACCAGCACTGTTTCGAAGACGACACTGGTCGCATTGTCTTCCTGGGCGCGCAACTGGAGCAGCAATCTCGCAGCCGCCGCACCCATCCGGCGATGCGGAACGTGAACGGTGGTGAGCGGCGGATCGAGCACGTAGGCCAGGTCGATATCGTCGAAGCCGGTCACGGAAACATCAGCCGGCGCGCTCAGGCCCATGGAGCGGATGGCCAGGAGCGCGCCGGCGGCCAGCACATCGTTGCCGCACACGATTGCAGTCGGACGGGGCATCGCGGACAGCAGTTGCCGAGCTGCGTTTTCGCCGGCATCGAGATGATAGGGCGTCTCGATCAGGTTGGTTTCGTCCAGCCGCAGGCCGCGCGCCGCCAGCGCATCGCGCACGCCGTCCACCCGGGCCACCGCCCGGTCGTTGCCGTGGGTGACGCCGGCGATCATGGCGATCCGCCGGTGTCCGAGATCGAGCACCTTTTGCGCCATCGCGCGCGCCGCCGCCTGATTGTCGAAGCCGACGCAGGGCCATGGACAGTCGCGTCGCCATGACCAGACCAGGACAAACGGCACGCCGCGGCGCTCAAGCGTCTTGTAAAGCGCCGGATCCCGTGCCTCGCCGATCAGCACGAGTCCGTCCACTCCGCGCCCGAGAAGAGCGCGGATTTGCTGCGCCTCGCGCTCCGGATCGTAGTTCGAGGTGGCGACGACCAGCGTGACCCCGTCTTCGGCGAGCGCCTCCTGAAGCGCCTGGAGACCGCGGGCGAAGATCGCATTCTCCATGGTCGGAATCACCGCGCCCACGGTGTTGGTCCGGTTCGAGGCGAGCGCGCGGCCGCCGAAATGGGGCGTGTAGTCGAAATGGGCTACCGCAGCTTCGACCCGGCTGCGGGTCTTCGCGCTGACCCGCTCAGGCTCGTTCAGAACACGCGATACCGTGGCGGTTGAGACCCCTGCCATTCCGGCAACGTCCTCAAGTGTGGGCCGAGATCTCATCTTCCGGTCGGCTTCATTTTCAAAAAATCCCGCATTTTTTGTAATGAAAGCGCTTCAAAGAAAAATAAAAGCGCTTGCATTGGCGACAATTTGCCTCGATACTGGTTTGTAGCATGGCGAGTCGGTCGCCGGCTGTCGGGGTAAGGAGACACCCAGGTGATTCGAACAGGCCGCATAGTCCTTGTCGGCGCACTGATCTGCTTTCTCGTCTTTTTCGCCAGCGTTGCATTGGGCGCGGCGGGCCTCGGCACGCCGTTCAGCGACGTGGCGGAGATGCTGACCCTCTTTGCCGCCGCGCTTCTGTTCGTGACCGGCGTCCTGATGCTGGAGGCAGCCGAAACACGCAGCGGCAACACCCAATAGACGAACATCCCAAGGGAGGAAACAAGATGACAGACGAAAAGACCAAAGCCGAGATCGCATCGGTCGAACGGCGAAATTTCGTCAAACTGGTCGGTACCGGCGGATTTACCGCAGCCGCGGTCGCGGCCGCGGCCGGTGTGCTTGGATCGAGCGAAGCCTCGGCCCAGACGGCGCGGGAAGAAGCCCGGCGCAAGCGGGCCGCCAAACACATCATGACGATCGGGACCGCCTATGTGCTGACGGCGGATCGCAGCTATCCGATCATGCAACTCGACTTCAAGGAGAACATCCAGAACGCCACCAACGGTAAGGTTTACGTCAAGCTCGCAGCCGGTGGCCAGCTCGGCGCGGGCGGGGCGCTGGCCCAGAAGGTCCAGGGCGGTACGATCCAGGCAGCGCAGCATTCGCTGTCCAACTTCGCGCCTTTCGCGCCGGTCGTCGACCTCATCAACCTGCCCTACCTGTGCGGCGCCAATCAGCGCTTCGTCAACCTCGTGAACTCGGATCACTGGAAAAAGACGGTTCACCCCAAGGTCGAGGCCAGGGGTTTCAAGCCGCTCTACTATGTCGTGATCGATCCCCGCGTTGTTGCCGTCCGTAAGGGCGGCGCCGGTGCGGTGATCTCGCCGTCCGACCTCAAGGGCGTCAAGTTCCGGGTTCCGGGCTCCAAGATGCTGCAGCAATACTATCGCTTGGTCGGCGCCAACCCGACGCCCGTGGCCTGGGGCGAAACTCCCTCGGCGATCAAGCAGGGGGTCGCTGACGCACTCGACCCTGCTGTCGGCGCGCTTCACGTCTTCGGCTTCAAGGACATTCTCAGCCATATCACCTTCACCCAGGCGGTTCCGGACAGCCAAGTCTATTCGTGCAATCTCGAATGGTTCAACGGCCTGCCCGGAGACGTCAAACAGGGAATCGAATTCGCAGCCGAGATCACTTCGCAGCAAAATCTCGCCAAGGTCCCCGCCGCGCGCAACTTCGCGATGGCCGAGCTGCGCAAGTCCGGGGTCAAGTTCCATTCGCTCAGCCCTGCCCAGTTGAAAGCCTGGCAGGAAGCTGGCGGGTACCAGCGCTCCGAATGGAACAGCTTCAAGACCGGTCTCGCCGGTTCCATGGACGCCTTCAACAAGCTGGTCGAGGCCGCTGGAACGATGGGCCGGTACTACGTCCACGACGCCTGACGGCTGTCGTCGCGCCGGGTGCGGTTGCCGCGCCCGGCGCAGACCGCCCGCGTAGATCGAAGCAGCCACCCGATCGGCCGAACCCGGCCCGGAAAGGGGGAGCGCATGTTGGCTATCCTGAACCGAAACGCTGAACGCTGGGCGTTGCTGGTGTTCTACACCATGCTCGTCGCAACCATGGCGGTTGAGGTCGTGCGCCGCGAACTGTTCGCTTACTCCTCGATCTGGGGCGAGGAGATCGTGCGATACGCCTTCATTTACCTAGCCTGGATCGGCGCCGCTGCGGCGGTGCGCGACCGGGCGCATATCCGCATCGACGTCCTGTTCAACTATGTCGGGCCGCGGGTGAAGGCCTGCCTCTACATATTCGGCGACATCGTCATGATGATCATCGCCCTGCTCGCGGTCTGGTGGTCTTTCGAGACGGTAACAGTGTCGTGGAAGTTCGGCTCGGTCAGCCACGGCCTGCGTATGTCGATGGTCTGGTTCCTGGCCGCCGTGCCCCTCGGCTTCTCGCTGATGATCTTCCGCCTGACCCAGTCGCTGCTCCGCGACATCTCAGACTTCGCTGCCGGACGCTCCGCATACGAGGGCGAACGGCTCTTCGACTGAGGATCGCGCCATGCTTTGGAACCAGATGAAGCAGGAAGGTGCAGCGATCGGCTGGGATTTCTACGGCCCGGTCATCCTGTTTGTCATCCTGATTGCCCTTGGCGTCCCGGTCTGGGCCGTGATCGGCGCGGCCGCTGTGACAATGCTGGTCGTTTCCGGTGTGTTGCCGCTTTCGCTGCTGGGCGAGAGTTTGTTCGACGGAATCGACCATTTCGCATTGACCGCGGTGCCGCTGTTCATCCTGACCGGCGACGTGCTGGTGCGCACGGGCCTCAGCCGCAAGTTCCTCGATGTGGCGGAGGCATTGACCTGTTGGGCCAAAGGCGGCTTCGGCTCCGCCACCGTTCTGGTCTGCGGCATGTTCTCCGCAATATCCGGCTCGGATGCCGCAGGTGCCGCTGCGGTCGGCCGCATGACGATCGCTCGGCTGGTCGAAGCGGGTTATCCGCGCGCCCATGCCTGTGCGCTAGTCGCTGCGGGCGCATGTACGGGCATCCTGATCCCGCCTTCGATCGCCTACATCGTGATCGGGCTGGTTCTTGGGATATCGGCTTCGACCCTGTTCCAGGCCGCGCTGATTCCGGGACTTTTGATCCTCGGCTCGATCCTCGTCACCAACATCGTGGTCAATCGCCGTCACGCCTATGAGGGCGGAAACCTCATCACGACAGCCGAATGGGCAGCCAATCTCTGGCGTTCGCTGAGGAGCGGCTGGTACGCGTTCTTGGTTCCCGGAGTCATCTTCTGGGGCATCTTCTCGGGGCGGCTGACGCCGACCGAAGCCGGCGCGACAGCGGTCGTCATCACGATTTTCCTGGGCTTCATCCTCGGCACCCTGAAGCTTTCGGACTTTCCTGCGATGCTTGTGAGTTCGGCCAAGGTCAACGGTGTGATCCTGCCGATCATCGCAATGTCGCTGCCGCTCGCGCAGGCGATGGCTGCGCTCGGCGTCCCGCAAGGGTTCGTCTTTGCGGTCACCTCGCTGACCGAAAACCCTTACATGCTGATCCTGCTGATGATCGCCATCCTGATCGCGGCCGGCTGCGTGATGGAGACGACCCCGAACATCGTCATTCTGGCGCCGATCCTCATGCCGCTCGCCCAAGAAATCGGTATGAACGAAATCCAGTTCTGCGTGATGATGATCACCGCGCTCGGGGTCGGTTTCATCACGCCGCCTCTGGGGCTCAATCTGTTCGTCGTTTCGGGTTTGACGGGCGAATCGATCCTCAAGATCGCGGGGCGCGCGGTTCCATTCGTCTTCTTCATGCTGCTTGTGGTATTGCTGATCGCCTACCTGCCCGAAATTTCTACTGCCTTGCTGCCCGACAGCTACAAATAAGGATCGCGATGTCCGTCGAGTATCTCAAGAAGGCCTCCAGGAGATCCACGGACGACGCAAGCGATATCCGCGCGGCGGTCCAGGACATTCTGAACCGGATCGAGGCCGGCGGGGATGAAGCGGCGAAGCAATATGCGGCCAGGTTCGACCGCTATGACGGCAACATCGTCCTGGCTCGCGACGAGATCGAGGCCGCGGCGGAGCAGGTGCCCCAAAAGCTGAAGGACGACATCCGCTTTGCATGGGACAATGTCCGCCGCTTCGCCGAGGCCCAGAAGGACACGATCCGCGACATGCAGATCGAAATTTCCCCCGGGCTGATCGCGGGGCAGAAGGCGATCCCGTGCAAGGCGGCGGGGTGTTATGCGCCGGGCGGGCGTTACAGCCACGTCGCTTCGGCCCTGATGACGGTGACCACGGCAAAGGTCGCCGGGTGCGGCCACATTGCCGCCTGTTCGCCGCCCCGGCCCGGTATCGGGATCGCGCCGGCGATCGTCTACACGGCCGACCTGTGCGGCGCCGACGCAATTCTGGCGCTCGGAGGGGTCCAGGGCATCGCGGCGATGGCCTTCGGACTGTTCGGCCTGCCCCGGGCCGATATTCTGGTAGGCCCCGGCAACCAGTATGTCGCCGAGGCCAAACGCATCCTGTTCGGCCGGGTCGGTATCGACATGTTCGCCGGTCCTACCGACAGCCTGATCCTGGCCGATGAAACGGCCGATCCGGATATTGTCGCCTGGGATCTCGTCGGCCAGGCCGAGCATGGCTACAATTCTCCGGTCTGGCTCGCCACGACCCATCGTCCGCTCGCAGAACGGGTGATCGAGCTCGTTCCGCTCTGCATTGAAACGCTGCCCGACCTCAACAGGAAGAGCGCCGAAGCTGCCTGGCAGGACATGGCGGAAGTGATGGTCGCGCCGGACCGCGAGACGCTGGTCCGGATTGCCGACAACTATGCGCCCGAGCATCTGCACGTCCAGGCAGCCGACCTCGACTGGTTTCTCGGTCGGCTGCAGTGCTACGGTTCGCTGTTTCTTGGCGAAGAGACGACGGTGGCCTACGGCGACAAGTCTGCCGGTCCGAACCATGTGCTGCCGACGTCCGGCGCGGCGCGCTACACCGGCGGCCTCTCCGTGCACAAATACATGAAGCTGGTGACCTGGCAGCGGGCCACGCGCGACGGAGCGAAACCGGTCGCCGAGGCAACCGCCCGTATTTCCCGGCTCGAAGGGATGGAAGGCCACGCCCGCACGGCAGACATCCGGCTGAAAAAATATTTCCCGGACGAGACGTTCGACCTTTCTGCTGCCGGCTGATGAAATGTCGGAACTATACCGCACCGATCTGTTCAGCGTCGCGGGCCGAGCCGCCTGCGTTACCGGGGCAAGTTCGGGTATTGGCCGGGCAATCGCCACGACGCTGGCGCAGGCCGGGGCGCGTGTCGTCGGCCTGGCCCGGCGCGGCGCGGCGCTCGAGGACTGGCGCGCCGGGGCTGGTGGCGAGACGGCGGCCGTCACCGCCGACCTGTCCGATGCTTCAGCAATCGAAGCGGCGGCGGCGCGCATCGCGCAGCCCTTCGGCCCGCCGGAAATTCTGATCAACGCCGCCGGCGTCAATACCCGTGAGCCGGCCGATGCCGTCACAGACGAGGGGTGGCGTACGACCATCGACATCAATTTGGCGGCACCGTTTTTTCTCGCCCGCGCACTGGTTCCCGCGATGCGAGAGCGCGGCTGGGGCCGGATCGTCAATATCGCTTCGCTGCAAAGCGCCCGCGCCTTTCCCGGCGGGCTCGCCTACGGCGCATCGAAGGGCGGGGTCGCCCAGTTGACGCGTGCAATGGCCGAGGCCTGGTCGCGCGATGGAATTACGGCGAACGCGCTGGCGCCCGGCTTTTTCCCGACAGTACTGACCGGCCCGGTGTTCGACGATCCGGCGTTGGCGGCAAAACACGCTGCGCAGACCTGTATCGGACGCAACGGGGAACTGGCCGATCTGGCCGGCCCTGTCCTGTTTCTCTGTTCGGATTCGGCCGGCTATGTCACCGGACAGATCCTGTATGTCGACGGGGGATACACCGCGAAATGAAAGCTCTTGTCTACACAGGGCCCGAAACACTGGTCTATCGCGAAACGCCGGATCCCGAACCCGGCGAAGAGGCGCTGATCCAGGTCGCTCATGTCGGTATCTGCGGCTCTGACATGCATGCCTGGGCGGGCCATGACGAGCGCCGCCCGGCGCCGCTGATTCTCGGGCACGAGGTATCGGGTACCGTGATCGATGGACCGGGGGCGGGCAGCCATGTTGCAGTCAATCCGCTGGTGACCTGCGGCGCCTGCGCGGCCTGCCGTTCGGGGCGGGACAATCTCTGCGGAACGCGCCAGATAATCTCCATGCCGCCGCGCGAAGGGGCTTTCGCCGAACTGCTCGCCATGCCGTCCGGCAACCTCATCGCGATCCCTGACGGCGTCCCGACCGAAAAGGCCGTGCTCGCCGAGCCGCTGGCCTGCGGCTGGCATGCGGTGCGCCTGTCGCAGCAGGTCCTCGACGGGCCGGTCGAAGAGATGCGCTGCCTGGTGATCGGCGGCGGTGCCGTCGGCCTCGGCGCTGCGTTGGTCCTGAGCGCACAGGGCGTGTCGGAAATCCACATCGCTGAGACCAACTCCGCGCGCCGGGTCATCGTGGCGCGCGCCGGCGATTTCTGCGTTTACGATCCTGCGGGGGAAAATAGCCCGGAAGAGGTCGATCTGGTCATCGACGCCGCCGGCTTCGAGCCGACACGCGCGCTGGCGTCTGCCGCGGTGCGGCCCGGCGGCGCCATTCTGCATATCGGCCTCGGCTCGGCGGCGGGCGGACTCGACATCCGCCGAATGACCCTTCAGGAGATTACCTTCATCGGAACCTACACCTACAGCGCCGCCGATTTCCGGGATACTGCTGCGGCGATCTTTGCCGGGCGCCTCGGTTCGCTCGACTGGGCCGAAGTCCGGCCGCTTTCCGAGGGCGCCCGCGCTTTCGCCGACATCGGCGCCGGCCGCGCCGCCGCACCGAAGATTGTGCTTGTGCCCTGAAGACCTATCGGGTCTGCAAGAGCCCAACGCTTGACGTGCTTCCCGATTCTATGGAACATATATTGAACAAAAAATCTTTCCGGGAATTCCCATGGAATACGGTCATCGGCAGGCGCTGACGGACCAGGAAAGGATCGCCTGGCTGCGGCTGATCCGGAGCGAGAATGTCGGCCCCGTCACCTTCTGGCATCTTTTGCGCCATTTCGGCTCGGCCGCGGACGCGCTCGATGCGCTGCCCGAATTGTCCCGCCGCGGCGGCCGGTCGAAGCCGGTCCGCATCGCTTCGGTTGCTGTGGCGGAGGCCGAGATCGCCGCAACCCGGAAAGCCGGCGCCCGGCTGATTGCGGCACAGGAGCCGGACTACCCCTGGCGCCTCGCGACGACCGAGGATGCGCCGCCGTTGATTTCGCTCTCCGGCGCGGCAGCGCTGGGCAACGCACCGGTCGTCTCGATCGTCGGCGCGCGCAATGCTTCGTCGAACGGCAAGCGCATCGCGCGCACCATCGCACAAGGGCTCGGCGAGGCCGGTGTCGCTGTCGCGTCCGGCCTGGCGCGCGGTATCGACGCTGCCGCCCATGCCGGCTCGCTTGAGACGGGCACGATCGCCGTCGTCGCCGGCGGGATCGATGTCTGCTATCCGCCCGAGCACGAAGAACTGATGCAGGACATCGCCGGCCGCGGCGCCATCCTGGCCGAACAGCCCGTCGGCACGAAGCCGCAAGGTCGCCATTTCCCACGCCGCAACCGCATCGTTTCCGGCATAGCCAGCGGCGTTCTGGTGGTTGAGGCCGCAGCGCGGTCAGGCTCTTTGATCACGGCGCGCTGCGCCGGCGAACAGGGCCGCGACGTGTTCGCCGTTCCCGGATCGCCGCTCGATCCGCGCTGCACCGGCGCCAACGGCCTGTTGCGCGACGGTGCGATCCTCACCGAGAGCGCTGACGATATCCTGCAGGTCCTGCAACCCGGATTGCGAGACGCGCCGGGCACGGCAGAACCGACAGTCTTGCCGCCGGATATGGCTGGAGAAGCGCCGCGCGCGGCGGCCGGCCCCGTCATTGCGGACGCCCGCCGCTCCCTCGCCGATTATCTGTCGCCGGCGCCGACGCCGATCGACGATCTGGTGCGCGAATTCGGCGACGATTCCGCGACCGTTGCGGCCGCTCTGCTTGAACTCGAACTGGCTGGCAGGATCGAGCGCTATCCCGGTAACCGTGTCGCGCTGGTCGCCGCATAGTCTGCAAAATGCTTGACGCTGCGCACTGGCAGGCCCATCTGCGGGGGCCGGCCGGTACGACGGTTTCGTATCTGACAGCGCCGGACAACAGATGATCGAGCCGCCATGAACGTCGTCGTCGTCGAATCCCCGGCCAAGGCGAAAACGATCAACAAATACCTCGGTGCGGACTGGCAGGTCCTCGCCAGCTATGGCCATGTCCGCGACTTGGCCGAGAAGGAGGGCTCGGTCGATCCGGACAACGGTTTCGCCATGACCTGGCGGGTCGACGCCCGTGCGAGAAAGCGGATCGACGAAATCGCAAGCGCCGCCAGACAAGCCGGCAGCCTGTTCCTTGCGACCGACCCGGATCGCGAGGGCGAGGCGATTTCCTGGCATGTCCTAGAACTGCTCCGTCAAAAATACCGGATCGAGGATCTCGACGTCCGGCGCGTCGTGTTTCACGAGATCACGCGGGATGCCGTCCGCCAGGCCATGGAGAGGCCGCGCAGCATCGACAGGGATCTGGTCGATGCGTATCTGGCGCGCCGGGCGCTCGACTATCTCGTCGGGTTCCATCTCTCGCCCGTGCTCTGGAGAAAACTGCCGGGCGCGCGCTCCGCAGGGCGCGTGCAGTCGGTCGCCCTGCGTCTGGTGTGCGAGCGCGAAGACGAAATCGAGCGCTTCCGGACTCAGGAATACTGGACGGTCGACGCCGATTTCCTGACGCCGCGGCGCGACCGTTTTACCGCCCGCCTCACCCATCTCGACGGCAAGAAGCTCGACCGGCTCGCCATTGCCAGCGAGGCCCAGGCCGGGGCTGCTGTCGCGGCGATCGAAGCGGCGGCTTTCGCCTGCGCCGGCATCGAGCGCAAGCAGGTCCGGCGCCATCCGGCACCGCCCTTTACGACCTCCACCCTGCAGCAGGAAGCCTCCCGAAAGCTGCGCATGAGCACTGACCACACCATGCGCACCGCACAACGACTTTACGAAGGCGTGGATATCGGCGGCGAGACGGTCGGATTGATCAGCTATATGCGTACCGATTCGACGGCGCTGTCAGGCGAAGCGATCGGCGGTTGCCGCCGGCTGATCGAGCATGACTACGGCAGTTCCTATGTGCCTGCGAGCCCGCGTCGCTACAGGACGAAGGCGAAGAACGCCCAGGAAGCCCATGAAGCGATCCGCCCGACCGACCTGTTCCGGCGGCCGGGCGATGTGGCACGCCACCTCACAGCCGAACAGGCAAAACTCTACGAGTTGATCTGGAAACGCACCCTCGCCTCCCAGATGGAGAGCGCGGTCCTCGACCAGGTAGCGGCCGACATTGCGAGCGCGAACCGGATGATCCGGCTGCGTGCCGCGGGATCGACAATACGGTTCGACGGTTTTCTGAAGCTCTACCGGGAGGGTCGGGACGACCCATCCGACCGGGAGCCCGAACCGGGCCGGGCTACGGCGGATGACGACAACAGGATTTTGCCGGAAATCAACGACGGCGAAGCCGTGGACCGGACCGCCGTGCGCCCGGCGCAGCATTTCACCATACCGCCGCCGCGCTACACCGAGGCGAGCCTGGTCAAGCGGCTGGAGGAACTCGGCATCGGACGGCCTTCGACCTATGCCTCGATCCTCAAGGTGCTGCAGGATCGCAATTATGTTCGGCTCGAAAAGCGCCGGTTCCATTCGGAAGATCGGGGCCGCGTGGTTACCAGCTTCCTGACCAATTTCTTCGGACGCTATGTCGAATACGGCTTCACTGCCGGCCTTGAAGAGAAGCTCGATACCGTCTCGGACGGCAGGGCCGACTGGAAGAAACTGCTTCATGAATTCTGGACCTCGTTCAATGCAGCGATTGCCGACGCCATGGAGCTTGACCGCGCCCGGGTCATCGATGCGCTCGACGAGGCGCTCGGTCCGCACTTCTTCCCGGCTCGGGAAGACGGCGCCGCACCGCGTGCCTGCCCTTCCTGCGACGATGGCCGGCTTGGTCTGAAGATCGGCCGCAACGGCGGTTTCATTGGTTGTTCGAATTATCCGGCCTGCCGCTACACCCGCCCGCTCGCAGTGGTAGACGACAGCGTGCGCGATGCCGCGGCCGCAAGCGGCGACCGGCAACTGGGCGCGGACCCGGCAAGTGGCACATCAATCGAATTGAAGACCGGACCCTACGGCCCGTATGTCCAGCGGGCTGGCTCCACAGCATCCGACAAGCCCGAACGGACCTCGCTGCCCCGCGGGCTCGATCCGGACACAGTCGACCTGGAGATCGCGCTGAAGCTGCTTTCTCTGCCCCGAACCGTTGCAACCCATCCGGACAACGGCAAGCCGATCACCGGCGCCATCGGCCGGTACGGACCCTATGTCCAGAACGACGGCGTCTATGCGAATCTGGACTCCTGGGAAGAGTTGTTCGAGATCGGCGCGAACCGCGCCGTATCGCTGCTCGCGGAAGCCCGGCAGAAACGCAGGGGCGGCGAGCAGCGCCAGCTCGGCGAGCATCCGCAGAAAAAACAGCCGGTTACCGCCGGCGCCGGCCGCTATGGCCCCTACGTCAAGGTCGGCCGCACTTATGCCAGCCTGCCAAAGGGGGCAACCATCGAATCGGTCACGCTGGAAGAGGCCGTGGCCCTGCTGGCGCCGAAGCTGGCGAAGACAGGCGCTCGGAAACCGGCGGCCGGAAGGAAACAGGGCGCGAAGAAGGCGCGGGCAGGCAAGAGTTCATCGACGGGCGGAGCGAACGCCGGGAACGATATCAACCAGTCCACGTTGACTGAATAGGTCGAGTTCCGGGCGGCGAAACGGCGGCACAGGCCCCGCTTCCGGGAAGTGAAGTGAGAACAGCGTGACGGGCAAGCGATCCGCAAAGCCGAGGGGCCGCGCGCCCTTTCCGACCCGTGAGCAAGTCCTCGAATATATCCGCGACAGCGACGGACGGGTCGGCAAACGCGAAATCGCGCGGGCGTTCAATCTGGGCGGCGCCGACCGCGTCCGGCTGCGCGATCTGATCAGCGACATGAAGAAGGAAGGACTGCTGCCCGGGAACCGCCGCCATCGGCCGGCCGGCACACTGCCCGAGGTTACGGTCATAGAGGTAACCTCGGTCACGGCGGACGGCGACGTTTTGGCAGCGCCGGTTCGCTGGGACGGCGACGGCGAGCCGCCACCGATCCGGCTGCTGCCCGAGCGGGGCCGCCCGCCCGGTGTCGGCGACCGGGTTCTGGCGCGCATCTCCGGACCCGCCAGCGGCGCCTGGACTGCCCGAACCATGAAACGGCTGGAGCGCGCGCCGGGCCGGGTGTTGGGAATCTTCCGCGCCGATACGGGTGGCGGGCCGTATGGCGGAAAGCTCATTGCGACGGATCGCCGGGTCCGTCACGACATCGCGATTCCGTGTGGCATGGAAGACGACGCCCGGGACGGGGATCTGGTCGAGGCCGAGATCGTTCCCGGCAAGCCGCTCGGCCCGCGGCTGGCCCGCGTGGCCCGAAGTTTCGGATCGGCGTCCGGTCCGCAGTCGGTCAGCCTGATCTGTATTCACAGCCACGACCTCCCGCACGCGTTCCCGAAAGAGGCGCTGGACGAAGCGGCCGCCCTAAAACCGGCATCCGGCACCGGCCGGCAGGACCTGCGCGGCCTCCCGCTGGTCACGATCGACGGAGAGGATGCGCGGGACTTCGATGACGCGGTATGGGCCGAAAAGGACACTGCGCAAGACAATCCCGTCGGCTGGAGGATGATCGTAGCGATCGCCGACGTTGCCTCGTATGTCCGGCCCGGTCGGCCGCTGGATCGCGAAGCGCTGAATCGCGGCAACTCGGTTTACTTTCCCGACCGGGTCGTGCCGATGTTGCCCGAGCGCCTGTCCAACGACCTTTGTTCCCTGCGCCCGGACGAGGACCGGGCCTGCGTCGCGGCACATCTGGCGATCGACGCCGGCGGCAGGCTCATCGGCCATCGGTTCGAACGGGCATTGATGCGCTCGGCCGCCCGTCTCACCTATGAGCAGGTGCAGCAGGCCCGCGACGGCTCCCCGGATGCAGAGACCGCGCCGCTGCTGAAACCGGTCATTGAACCGCTTTACGGCGCCTGGGCGGCGCTTGCCAAGGCGCGCGCCGCCCGAGAGACCCTGGAACTCCAGCTTCCGGAGCGGCAAATCCGGCTGGACGAGGCCGGCCGGGTGACCGACATCCGGCCGGCGCTGCAGTACGACAGCCACCGCCTGATCGAGGATTTCATGATCGCCGCCAATGTCGCGGCGGCCGAGCATCTGACCCAACGCAACCGGCCATGCATGTACCGCATTCACGAGCCGCCGACCGCAGACGGTCTGGAAACCCTGAGGATGGCCCTCGACGATTTGGGTGTGTCCATGCCTGCGAGCGGCCTTCGGCCGGCCGACCTCAACCGTATCCTGGCGCAAACCGCCGGGCTGCCCCAGGGCCGGACGATCCACGAACTGATCCTGCGCGCCCAGAGCCAGGCGGCCTACAGCCCGCGGAATTGCGGTCATTTCGGACTCGCCCTGCCATGCTATGCCCACTTTACCTCGCCGATCCGCCGCTACGCAGACCTGCTCGTGCATCGCGCCATCGTCGGAGGGATGGTTGACGGCATACGCGACGGCCTGCCCGCCGGGGCAGATGGCGCGATGCCCGACTGGGGTGAGCGGATTTCTTCGGCCGAACGCCGCGCCATGGCGGCGGAGCGCGACGCAATGGACCGGTACATGGCCGCCTTCCTGCAGGACAGGATCGGTGCAGAGTTCGACGCGGCCGTCTCCGGCATTGCGCGAGCCGGCCTGTTTGTCACCTTGCTCGAGAACGGCGCGAGCGGGTTGATCCCGATGAGCCTGCTGCCCGACCGCTGTTTCCGTTTCGACGGGCGGAAGCGCCGGTCCCACCGTGCGCCGAGCGGTCTGAGCGTCCGAATCGGCGACAGGGTGCGGGTGCGGCTGCGCGATGCGGTGCCGGTTACCGGGGGGCTGCTGTTCGATCTTCTGGATGACGGGAAAGCGGCGAAACGAAGAGGAAGATAATAGCCAGAAACCGGACGAAAATACTCGGTAATTTAATGGCGAGATTTAACCAATACTTTCAACCTTTTGAAATATAGAGAAAATGCGAACAAAAAGAATTTGACAAAACAGGGATGCACGGCAATTCTTTTCCGCGGGCAGGCAGGAATGGCAATTCGGTGACCCCTGTGCCCGGGCGGGACGACGTGCGGAGAGCCGAATGGAGCGATATGATCCGGCCGGCAAATCCATCGGACGATCGATCGGACGATTCATGACCCGTTGGAGTTTGCGCCATGCAATCGCCTTTCTCCTGGTCGCGGCAACCGCCTGTGCGAGCCGTAGCGATCTGATTTCAGCGCCCCTGTCCGAAGCCGGACAAACGGTGATCGGAGCGGGCTACCGGTTCGTGGCAAAGCGGTACATACGCCATGTTCCGATTCGGGACGTTGCGTTGTCGGGCCTGAGCGGTCTGTCGAAGGTCGATCCCAAGGCGCGTGCAATTCCGACAGGCGGCAGGATCGCCATCCAGTACGACGGCAAGAACGTGGCTCGCCTCGAACAACCGGGGGCGGACGATTTCCTTGGCTGGGCAGGAGTCACCGTCCGCGCCTTCGAAGCCGCGGGAAAGGTGTCTGTGAAAGTCCGCAATGCCCAGCCGGAAGAAATCTATCGCGCCGTTTTCCGTGCAGCGCTTGTGTCGCTTGACCGCTACTCCCGCTATTCCACGCCTGCTGAAGCGCGCGAGAACAGGGCCCTGCGCGAAGGGTACGGCGGTATCGGCGTTACCATCCGGTCGGAAAACGGCCTTACCCGGATCATTACCGTAATGCCCGGCACCCCTGGTGACAAAGCGGGCCTCAAGGATAACGACGTCATCGCGGCGATCGCCGGAGTACCGATTCGCGGAATGAGTCTGCAAAACGTCGTCCGGCGCCTGCGCGGGCCCCGGGGCAGCGAGGTCCGGCTGACAGTGCGGCGCACCGCCCGCAAACAGCCCCTCTTGGTGAGCGTCACGCGTGCATTCATCGTACCGCAGACCGTGATCGCGCGCCGCGACGACAATACCGTGTATCTCCGGATCGTCCGGTTCGGCAACGATACCGCCCGCAGAACAGCCGGAAAGGTGGCGCGGATGCGCACGGCGATCGGCAGCCAGAAATTGAGCGGCGCCATCCTCGACCTGCGCGATAACCCGGGCGGACTCCTCGAACAGGCGATCCGGGTTTCGGACCTGTTCCTGGACGACGGGGAGATCATGCAGTCCCGCGGGCGCCATCCGAACAGTCGCCGCAGCTATAGTGCCCGTTACGGCGATGTGCTGCGCGGCAAGCCGATCGTCGTGCTGGTCAACGGCCGCACCGCCTCCTCTTCCGAGATCCTCGCCGCCGCATTGCAGGACAACGGCCGGGCCGTCGTCGTCGGAAGCAATTCTTTCGGCAAGGGCACCGTGCAGAGCGTCGCTTCCCTGCCTAACGGCGGCGAGATCATTCTCACCTGGTCCCGGTTTCATGCTCCCACGGGCTATACGCTCCAGGCTCTCGGCGTGAGGCCGAACATCTGTACCGGCAACGATCGGAGAGATGTCCACGCGGCGCGCCGGGCGATCGCCCGGCTCGTTGCCGGCGAGACCGCGTCGGTCGAGGCCTTCCGCGCCTGGCGCCGGCACAGCGAACCGACGGCCGCCGGCGTTCGCACTCTGCGCGCTGCCTGCCCTGCGCGCACGCTGAGCGGCTCGCCGGACGTAGAAGTAGAGATTGCACGGAGCCTGCTGGCGGACCGGCGCCTGTACCGGCTGGCCCTGACCGCATCGGCGCCGGAACCGGAAGATCGCGTTACGACCGGACAGGAGCGCGCCGAAGACCGCACGATCGACGCGACAAACATGCGTTAGAAGCGATGCCGGCGTCCGGTTGACAGGCGAAACGGGCTCTCTATTTTCTGCGCCTTGACATCATCCAGCGAACCCGGCGCCTATCCGGCTGACGGGCGGAGCATCCGGACCATGCCCAAACGCCCCAACACCCAGCAAATCCGGCTCGTCAGCACGGCGGACACCGGCTACTTCTACGTTACGTTCAAGAATCCCAAGAATACGACGGAGAAGTTGGAAAAGAAGAAATACGATCCCGTCGCGCGCAAGCATGTGCTGTTCAAGGAAGCGCGAATCAAATAGCGCCGGGGCGGACAGTTCCGTCCGCCCGAAAATCGAAGGAAAACGGGCGCCGTCGCCTCCGACGGCGCTTTTGCTTTTCAGGCGCCAAGCGGTCGGGGCCGGGCGGTAATTGTGATAGGATGGGCGGTGCATAACGGGTGACGCATTATCGCCGATGACCGCCTTCTGCCGCGACTGCGATACCGTGCTCGACAAAGCCGTGCCGGAGAATTCCGGCGGCGCGGGAAAGGCCGGCCGTTGCCCGGCCTGCGGCGGCCGGCGCATCCTCCGTCATGACGAATTGTTCGCGCTCGCCATCGCCCATATCGATTGCGACGCCTTCTATGCCAGCGTCGAAAAACGGGACGATCCCGGGCTGCGCGACAAACCGGTCATCGTGGGCGGCGGTCGTCGCGGCGTCGTTTCCGCCGCATGCTATGTCGCGCGCATCCATGGCGTTCACTCGGCAATGCCGATGTTCAAGGCGCTGAAAGCCTGCCCCGACGCCGTGGTAATCCGGCCGGACATGGCGAAGTATCAGACGGTCGGACGGCAAATCCGGCGGATGATGGAAGACCTCACGCCCGCGGTCGAGCCGATCTCTATCGATGAGGCCTTTCTCGACCTGACCGGCACGGCGCGTCTGCACGGCGCGCCCCCGGCGATCGTCCTGGCCGGGCTGGTCCGCCGCATCCGCCGCGAAGCCGGCGTCACGGCGTCGGTCGGGCTGAGCTACAACAAGTTTCTGGCCAAGGTCGCGTCCGACCTCGACAAACCGCACGGTTTCTCTGTGGTCGGCCGGAAGGAAGCCAGAGGATTTCTTGCCCGTCAGCCGGTCGGGATCGTCTGGGGCGTCGGCAAGGCGATGCGAAAGAAACTGGCGCGCGACGGCATTCGCACCGTGGGGCAGCTTCAGGGTCTCGACGAACGGGAACTGCTGGCGCGTTACGGCAGCATGGGCAGCCGGCTTTACCGATTCTCGCGCGGCGAGGACAGCCGCCGGGTCCATCGCGGCGGCGCGGCGAAAAGCGTGTCGTCGGAAACCACCTTCGAGGAAGACCTGTCCGATGCGGCGGCGCTCGAAACCCGGCTCTGGCCGCTGTGCGAAGCGGTTTCCCGCCGCATGAAAGCGGCGGAACTGGCAGGCCGGACGCTGACCTTGAAGCTGAAGACCTCGGCCTTTCGAACGCGGACGCGCCAGCGCCGCCTGGGCGAGCCGACCCAATTGGCGGAGGACATGTACCGGGCCGTCCTTCCGATGCTGGCCGGCGAGTGCGACGGCACGGCATTCAGGCTGATCGGCATCGGACTGAGCGACCTGTCGCCGCCGGACGACGCAGGCGAGGCGGACCTGCTCGACCCGGACACCCGCAGGCGCGCCGCCGTCGAGCACACGCTGGATGCCGTGCGCGACAAGCTCGGCCGCGACGCCATCGCCAAGGGCCGGAGCCTGCGGACGGCCCGCCGGGACTCCGGCTGACCTCAGAGCCTCAGCAGTTCGGGCGGTCGAGCGGCTCGAGCGCCTTGAGGGTGCCGGTCAGGGTGAATGAGCCATAGTCGAGCAGCATGTCCCGCGCGATCCCGGTGTCGGTCATGTGCACGCGGAACGAATAGGTCGGACGTCCGTCTCCGAGTTCCGGCGCGAAATAGGTAACCCGCATCAGCCAGCCGGGACGCTGGAGAAGTCGCCGGCCTTCCGCCTTGCCGGGCGGCGGACTCTGCTTGAGAACCACGACGTTGATGCCGCTGTGCCGACCGCCCGCTTCCGAGCCGTCGAAAATCGTCGACCAGATCGTCCGGCGCCCGCGCTCGGCCTCGCGCACGACGTTCAGGTAGTGCCAGGTCGGAAAGACGGTGCCGGCCGGCAGCAGGATCCGTGCCGGTTCGGGTTCGCGCAGTTCGACCACCCCGGAACCGCCGACCCGGTTTAACCTTGCGATGCCGGACAGGCGGTCGGTGACCGTGCCGTCGGCTTTGGTCACAACGGTAAAGGTCAGACTCCGGCCGTCCCGCGCCTCGACGAGAACAGAATCGGTCTCGGTCTCGACCGCTTCGCGTTCGTTTCGGGTGAGGCGCAACCGGAAGCGCTGCCGCATACGCCAGTCCGTACAGGTTTCGCGAATCTCGTAGTAGATCGCACCGTCGGCGTGGGCGAGATCGGACGCGGCCCCGATCCGGTCTGTTGCGAGCGCGTAGATCGCCTTGTGCGGTGCCTGCCGCCTTGCGAACTGCTCCAGGCTCTCCGCAGCAGCCACTCCCGGAAGCAGCAGCCAGGCGGCGCCGACTACGGCGATCGTCTTTCTGGTCGGCTGGCTCAGCTGCATGGCGCGCCCGATCCGGAGTTCCGGACCCCCGCGCAAGAACTGCGCCGCGGCCGGACTCCGCCCATGCAGGATAATCCGGACGAATTTGCGGACAAGCCCGATGTCGGCGGGATTCGTGGCGCCCGACTTAATCCGCCTTTGCTTTGGCCGGCAATTGCAGCCGGATATGCAGTTCGCGCATCCGTTCGTCCGACACTTCGGCGGGCGCGCTCATCATCAGGTCTTCGGCCTGCTGGTTCATCGGGAAGGCGATGACCTCGCGGATGTTGGGCTCGTCCGCCAGCAGCATGACGATCCGGTCGATTCCGGGCGCCGAGCCGCCATGAGGCGGCGCGCCGAATTTCAGCGCGTTCAACATGCCGGAGAAATGTTCTTCCAGATCGGCTGCCGAATAGCCGGCGATCTCGAACGCCTTGACCATGATTTCCGGCCGGTGGTTCCGGATCGCACCGGAGGACAGTTCGACGCCGTTGCACACGATGTCGTACTGGAAAGCCTTGATCGCCAGCGGATCATCCCGCTCCAGCGTCTCCAGTCCGCCCTGGGGCATGGAAAAGGGGTTGTGGCTGAAATCCAGCCGGCCGGTCGCGTCGTCGATCTCGTACATCGGGAAATTGACGATCCAGCAGAAATCGAACCGGTCCTGCGCGATCAGGCCGCGCTCCTCGCCGACCTTCGTGCGCACCGTGCCGGCGAACTCGGCAGCCGCCTTCTCTTTGTCGCAGACGAAGAAGACGGCGTCGCCGTCTCCGGCGCCGGTCGCGTCCGCGATCTGCGCGACCCGCTCCGGCCCGAGATTGTTGGCGATCGGCCCGGCGCCCGCGCCGTCGCGCCAGAAGATGTAGCCGAGGCCGGGTTTGCCCTGGTCCTGGGCCCAGCCGTTCATGCGATCGCAGAAGGCGCGGCTGCCGGCGCCCGGCCCGAGCACGGCGCGCACGACCGCGCCCTGGTCGATCAGCCGGGCGAAGATCTTGAAGCCGGAGCCGCGGAAGGCCCCGGTGACGTCGACGATCTCGAGCGGGTTGCGCAGGTCCGGCTTGTCGGTGCCGTATTTCAGCATCGCCTCGTCGAACGGGATGCGCGGGAACGGCGGCGCGGTAACCGCCCGGCGGCTGCCGAACTCCCCGAACACGCCGTGCAGGACCGGCTCCAGGGCGGCAAACACGTCCTCCTGGGTCACGAAGCTCATCTCGAAATCGAGCTGGTAGAACTCGCCGGGCGAGCGGTCGGCCCGGGCGTCCTCGTCGCGGAAGCAGGGCGCGATCTGGAAATATTTGTCGAAGCCCGCGATCATCAGCAGCTGCTTGAACATCTGCGGCGCTTGGGGCAGCGCATAGAAGCGGCCGGGATGGATACGCGACGGCACCAGATAGTCGCGCGCGCCCTCGGGCGAGCCTGCGGTCAGGATCGGCGTCTGGAACTCGCGGAAGCCCTGGTCGATCATGCGCCGGCGGATCGAGGCGATGACGTCCGAGCGCAGGGCGATGTTGCGCTGCATCTTCTCGCGCCGCAGGTCGAGATAGCGGTGGCGCAGGCGGACCTCCTCGCCATAGTCGGTGTCGCTGTTGACCTGGAGCGGCAGCGGCGCAGCGGCGGATTCGACATGCGCCTCGGCCACCTTCACCTCGACATGGCCGGTCGGCAGGTTCGGGTTGACCGTATCCTCGGAACGCTCGACGACCGGGCCGGTCACAGTGAGGACGCTTTCCAGCTTGACCTCGTCCATGACGGCGAAAGCCGGATCGCCGGTTTCGGCGACGCATTGCGTTACGCCGTAATGATCGCGCAGGTCGAGGAACAGCAGGTTGCCGTGATCGCGCTTGCGGTGGACCCAGCCGGACAGGCGGGCGGCCTGCCCCGTATGCTCGGCGCGCAGCGCGCCGCATGTATGCGTGCGGAAGGGATGCATCGGAAGCGCCCGGCGTGGTCAGACTCTGTCAGAAAAATCCGGCGGGTCCGGCGGCCCGGCCCGCAACGGACAGGTAGCGGACAAGTAGCGGCCGGCGGGGACCTGTCAAGCGGCGGGATGACCGGGGGTCGGTCGGCTGTCCGACGCGGCTTGCTGCTTTCCGGTAACTTGCGATGCCGATGGCCGAGCTGCGACTCCTGCGCAAAGGCTACTTCTTAAATTCTGACGTAGACACATTATAGGTCAAGCCGCTAATCGTTCGATCTTCCTGCGGAGATCTGCTTCCGCCTCAAGGGACGCGACTGCAGTGTCCGCGACATTGGTCAGACGGGCGAGATCGAGCCGAGGAATGGCCTGTTGATCCTCGAAAACGATCACGGATTCAAAATTCAAGCCGTGCAGAAGAAAATGAGACAGCATGATCGTGGTTAAACGCGCCTTGTCGCGATTCGGCACGCCGTAAAGAAACACGGGCATCTGTTCCCGGCTTTCCAAGCGGTAATCTACCGGATAGTTTTCGCCGCTGGGAACGTTGGGGGGAACAAAGTCCGTTTCTAACTTGTCTTCACTCACAATGGTAACCAAGAGAGTCTTGAGATCGTTGTAGAATGTTGAAGCCACACGCTCGCGGCTCAAGAAGGTAAGGTCGTAGATTTTCGTCAGTGCTTGGCCGAATTTGAACAGGGTATCTGCCACGAGATCGGGCGATGTATCGACCGTAAACACACCATCGTTCTCTTCAATTCCGCACTCGCGAACAATTTGCTCTCGGAGCGAAGCCCGAGCACCGTCATAAAACGTATCAACATCATGCTCGTAGCTCAGGTGCATCATGGTGTGCCCCCGGTCACTCAGCCTCACACCACCGGCCGCCGTTTCAGAAAGGTATATTGGATAATGGTCTCCGTCTGGAAAAGAGAACGGCGTGGCTAGCATGAGCACTCCGTCATCACGGCGGTGGACCCGAACATTGGCGCAAAGCCGCTCGCACAGTGCTTTTTCAAGAAGCTCCCGATCAATATTCATCTAACAGGTCCCGTTGATCGTGCTCAGCCTTCAAGCCTTCGATATGACAATCGTCTATCAAGCAGGCAAGGGCGCCTTCGAGGCTCGTATACCGATTGGATTCCTCGGCATAGCTATCGATCTTTTTGCCGGCCGAGAGAGCGTCGGCCGTGGCGCGATGAATGTGGCAACGGTAGAGAATGTCGCCGTGGGCATGGTTCGACCCATTGTAACGAACCAGACTGAGAGGCTTTCCTCCCTTTCGAATCAAAGCAAGGCCGCAAGAGAAATCTCTTTCATCGTCCAAGTTTTGCCGCAAGTAGAGGCGAAACTGTGTGCCGTCTGCGGATTCAGCAATGTGGTTCCGTTGCTTGTGCCGACCGGGTTTTTCGGTCCAACGGCTCTTCCGATCGGTCACCTGTTTCGGCACCGATCGAAATTCGTCAAGTTCATCGTTCGACAGGATTATCTCCGTCATTCCACCCAGTCTCCCAATGTCCGGCTCCTCAGGCGCTTCTAGTTTGGTCTAATTTAGTCGGGCGGTATACTACCGTTTATCGACGACGGGTCGTCAAGAGCGGATTCATCAAGACCGCGTGGTATGCTCGATTGCGACCGTATCGTAGTCATTCAATCACAAAATGACCTCCGCATCGGGCTTTCCGCTGGCAAACGCCTGTCAAGCGGCGGGATGACCGGGCTATGGTAGCGCGCGCACGGACGGGCAGGCGGCGAATGCGGGGACATCCGATGACCGACAAGGAAACGCTGATTGCCGATCTGGTGACGGCCAACCGGATCCTGGCGCATGAAGGGGTGGTCGACGGCTTCGGCCATGTCAGCCTGCGCGATCCGGACGATCCCGGCCGCTACCTCATTTCGGTCTCGCGCAGCCCGGAGCTGGTGGACGAGGCGGACATCGCGACGCTTGGCCTGGACGGCGCGCCGGTCGGGCCGTCGGCGGGCGAAACGCGGGCGCTCTACCTGGAGCGGCCGATCCACGGTGCAATCTATGCGGCGCGCCCGGACGTCGGCTGTATCGTGCACAATCACAGCCTGTCGGTGATTCCGTTCGGCGTGACCGGCGCGCCGCTGAATCCGGTCTTCCACATGGCGTCGGGCATCGGCGATACGGTCCCTGTCTGGGATATCGCCGAGCGCTTCGGCGACACGAACATGCTGGTCACGACCCTGGAGCAGGGCGAAGACCTGGCGCGGACGCTCGCCGGAAACAGCGTCGCCCTGATGCGCGGCCACGGCTGCGTCGTCACCGGCGCCGGCCTGCGCGACACGGTGATGAAGGCGATCTACCTCGAGACCAATGCCGCGCTCCTGCTCGCCGCCCGGCCGCTCGGCGACATCCGCTTCCTGTCCCCCGGCGAGATGGACCTGTCCTGGGCGACCAACACCGGCGCCAACCCGCTGAAACGCGCCTGGGACTACTGGGCCGCCCGCGCCGGCCGGGCCGCGGGCGGGCCGTAACCGTCCGATGAGCGCCGTAGGGGAGGGTTTGAAACCCTCCCCTACAAAAGTTACGGCATTTGTCCGGCAAGGCCGCCTGTAATGGCCAAGCGCTTCTTCGCCCGGCGGCCTATCGACCGCACAATGCGGGATCGACGGCGACGGCGATCTTGCCGGCCTGCCGGCCGGATTCGAGATAGGCGAGACCGTCCGGCACCTCCTCGAGCGGCACGACCCGGTCGATCACCGGCACGAACAGCTTGCGCTCGGCGGCGTCGACCAGGGTGCGGAATTCCTCGAAATTGCCGATGGTCACGCCGATGATGTGCAACTGGCGGATGAAGACCCGCTGGAGATCGGCCGGCGGGTTGGGCCCGGTGGTCGCGCCGAAGACGACGAGGCGGCCGCCGCCGGTCAGCGCCTTGAGCGACGTGCCCCAGGTGTCCGCCCCGACATTCTCGATCACGACGTCGACGCCGCGCCGGGCCGTGATCCGGCGGACCTCGGCCAGCACGTCCTGCTCGCGGTAGTTGATCGTATGCGTGGCGCCGCGCTCCCGCGCCGCGGCCAGCTTGGCGTCGGAGGAGGAGGTGACGATCGTCCTGGCCCGCCGCATGGCGCAGAACTGCAGGGCCGCCGTCGAGCCGCCGCCGCCGACGCCGTGGATCAGCACCCAGTCTGCCGAGCGCACCTGCCCGGCGGTGGTCACGGCGCGCCAGGCCGTGAGATAGGCCGTCGGCAGCACGGCGGCCTCCAGGAAGCCGAGATCGTCGGCGATCGGGAAGGCGCAGGCCTCGGGCATCGCGATATAGTCGGCGAAGCAGCCGTCGATATTCTCGCCGGGAATGGCGCGGGTGAAGGACAGCATCTGGTCGCCGCGCCGGGTGAATTCGTCGAGGCCGTAGCGCGCCGGATAGATGACGACGCGCTCACCGACCCGGCGCGACGTGCAGCCGGGGCCGAGCGTCTCGATGACTCCGGCGCCGTCGACGCCCAGCGTGAGCGGCAATCCGTGGCGGAAGCCCGAACCGTCGTTCGCCATGTAAAGGTCGACGCGGTTCAGGCCGGCCGCGGCGATCCGGATCAGCACCTCGCCGTGGCCAGGTTCCGGCTTCGGCCGCCGGCCGACCGTCAGGCTGCCGATCCCCTCATGCCCCTCCAGAAAGGCGGCGCGCATCGTCTCCGTCATGCTTCTCCCCTTTGACGCCGGCGTGCGCCGCCTGCCTGCCGGTGACGCGCCGCCGGACCAAGGATCATTTTGCCGCGACGACGAACTCCGCACCGTTCGGAAACACTCTTCGGATTGTCATGAAGTGTCATGATTTGTCATGTTCGGCCTCCAGGCCGTCCCGTTTGCCCGCACCCGTCATTCCGACCGGAGCGCCCCGGACTAAGTCCGGGGCACGGAGTGGAGGAATCCCGTCGCCGTCGTTCAGGGCTTGTGTTTCGTGCCGAGCCGAGATCCCTCCACTCCCTTCGGTCGGTCGGGATGACGGGAGAGGGTGCGCGCCGGTCGGGATGGCGGGAGGTGGCGTAGGGCGTAGACCAACCGTCGCCGGCACATTCAGCCCGGCTGTTCGCCTTCGACCGGGTCGAGCATCGCCCGGCGGGCGGCTTCGGCGGCAGCTTCGGCCTCGGCCTCCGCGGCCTTGGCGGCTTCGCGGGCGGCCCGGCGCTCCTCGCGGTCCATCTGGGCGATGGCGTCCTCGTCGTTGAGCGTATCCTCGTCGCCCTCCGCCCGGCCGAGCACCACCGGGTCTTCGCCGCGGGCGGCGCGTTCGGCCTGCATCTTCGCTTCCTCCGGCGAGCGCGCGACATTGACCGTGACGGTCACCGACACCTCCGGATGCAGCACGACGCGGATCGGGAACACGCCGAGCATCTTGATCGGATGCTCGATGACGACCTGGCGCTTGTCGACCGTGTAGCCGGCCTCGGTGAGGCCGTCGGCGATGTCGCGCCCGGAGACGGAGCCGTAGAGTTGGCCGGCCTCGCCCGCGTTGCGGATCGCCGTGACGGCCGCACCCTCCATCTTTTCAGAAACGGATTCGGCTTCGGTCTTGCGGGTCAGGTTGTCGGTTTCCAGCTGCGCCTTGCGCGCCTCGAACAGGGCGACATTGTCGTCGGTCGCGCGCAGCGCCTTGCGTTGCGGCAGCAGGTAGTTGCGGGCAAAGCCCGGCTTGACGGAGACGATATCTCCCATCTGGCCGAGCTTCTCGATCCGCTCGAGCAGGATCACGTCCATGGCGTCGCCCTCCTAGCCCGAAACGTAGGGGATCAGGGCCAGAAAGCGCGCGCGCTTGATCGCCCGGGACAGTTCGCGCTGCCTCTTGGCCGACACCGCGGTGATGCGGCTCGGCACGATCTTGCCGCGCTCCGACATGAAGCGCTGCAGCAGCTTGACATCCATATGGTCGATCTTCGGCGCGTTCGGGCCGGAGAAGGGGCAGCTCTTGCGGCGGCGGAAAAACGGGCGGCGGGCCATCAGGCGTCTCCCCCTTTGCTTTTGGCAGTCTTTTCGGCGGCGTCTTCAGCGTCTTCGGCAGAATCCCCGGCGGCAGATTTTTCGGACTCCGCGGCCTCTTCGGCGGGTGCTTCTTCGGTGGCGGCTTCTTCGACCGGCGATTCTTCGGCGGCAGCCTCCTCGACCGGTGCTTCTTCGGTGGCGGCTTCGGCAGGCGCCGCTTCAGCCGTCTCCCCGGCGTCTGCCGGGGAGGGTTTCAAACCCTCCCCTACGGAGTCTTCGGCAGCTTCGGCGGCAGCCTCTTTAACCGGCTTTTCCTCGACCGGCTTTTCTTTAACCGGCTTTTCCTCGGCGGCAGCCGTTTCGGCCGGCTTTTGCGCAGGCGCGTCTTCGGCGGGCACCTTGCCGGCGACCTCCTTCTCCGCGACAGCGGCCCGCTCCGCCCGGCGCTCCTCGTCGCGCCGGCTGCGCCGCTCGCCGCGGTCGCGCCGTTCCTCGCGCCGTTGCATCATGATCGACGGGCCCTCGTTCAGCTCGTCGACCCGCAGGGTGAGTTCGCGCAGCACGTCGGCGTTGAGCCGCATCAGGCGCTGCATCTCGTGTACCGCGGATGCCGGCGCATCGATGTTCATCAGCACATAATGTGCCTTGCGGTTCTTCTTGACCCGGTAGGCGAGATTGCGGAGGCCCCAGTATTCCCGCTTCTTCACCTCGCCGCCGCCCTCGGCGATCGCTTCGGCGAAGCCGTCGCTCAGGGCATCGACCTGGCTGGCGGCAATGTCCTGGCGCGCGAGATACACGCATTCGTAATACGGCAAAACAAACCCTCCTTACGGCTGTTTCGCGACCTGCCGCTTTGTTTTCCGGTTTCGGTGCCGGCCCTCTCCCCCACCCGGCCACCCAACGGGATTATCCTTGAATGGGTGGCCGGGTGGGGGAGAGGGCCGGTGCAGCAACAGAAAACTTCAAGCCGCACAGGTCTAGCCGGAACTTCGGGGCGATGCGCCCCCTGCTCCGGCAAGGAGATATGGAAAGCGCGGAATATACGGTGCGGCTGTACTGGCGCAAGGGGCCGGCCCGGCACGCTATTGCCGCATGTCGGCCCGTGACAACGGTCGGAGGTCCGGGCTAAGAACCTGCGACCCGCGACACGGCAGCAAGACAGGTCATGGCAGAGCGCATTTTCGTCTTTCCTGGGCAGGGCTCCCAGGCTGTCGGCATGGGCCGGGACCTGGCCGGGGCCTCGGCCGCCGCCCGGCTGGTGTTCGAGGAGGTGGACGATGCGCTGTCGCAGAGTCTCTCCCGGCTCATGTTCGACGGGCCGGGCGAGGAGCTGACGCTGACCGAGAACGCGCAGCCCGCCCTGATGGCGGTCAGCCTGGCCGTCCTGCGCACGCTGGAGGAAGCGGGGCTGGTCCTGGCCGACAAGGCGCGCTTCGTGGCCGGCCATTCGCTGGGCGAATATTCGGCGCTGTGCGCGGCCGGCGCGTTTTCCCTCGCCGATACCGCCCGGCTGCTCAAGGCGCGCGGCCGGGCGATGCAGGCGGCGGTCCCGGTCGGCGACGGCGCGATGGCCGCCCTGCTCGGCGCGACGCTTGAGCAGGCGGAGGAGGCCGTGGCAGCGGCGGCGGGGGACGAAGTTTGCGCCATCGCCAACGACAACGCCACCGGCCAGGTCGTGATCAGCGGCCATGCCGGCGCCATCGACCGGGCGATCGCGGCGGCGCAGGAGATGGGCGTGCGACGGGCGATGAAATTGCAGGTGAGCGCGCCCTTCCATTGCAGCCTGATGCAGCCGGCCGCCGATGTAATGGCAGAAGAGCTGGCGCGGGTGCCGCCGGGCATGCCGGCCGTGCCGCTGATCGCCAACGTGACGGCGCAGGCGGTGAGCGACGGCCCGACCATCGGCGATCTGCTGGTACAGCAGGTCACCGGCCTGGTGCGCTGGCGCGAGAGCATGCTGTTCGCCCGGGACGCGGGCTGTTCGGAGCTGGTCGAGCTCGGCGCCGGCAAGGTGCTGGCGACCATGGCGCGGCGCATCGATCCGGAGATCACGGGAACGTCGGTCAATTCGCCGGACGACATCGATAAATTCCTCGCCGCGGCCTGACCGGCCGGGCGGCGCGAAAGGACAAATTCGGGGCAGCAGCATGTTCGACCTTACCGGCAGGAACGCCCTCGTCACCGGCGCCTCGGGCGCCATCGGCGGGGCCATCGCGACAGCCCTGCACGCGCAAGGCGCTTCGGTCGCCCTCTCGGGCACGCGGCGCGAGGCGCTTGAGGCGCTCGCCGCGGAGTTGGGCGAGCGGGCCCATGCCGTGCCCGCCAACCTGGGCAATGCGGAAGAGACCGAGGCGCTGCCCGGCCGGGTCGAGGCGGCGCTGGGCGACCTGCACATCCTGGTCAACAATGCCGGGCTGACCCGCGACATGCTCGCCCTGCGCCTGTCCGACGACCAGTGGCAGAGCGTGATCGACGTCAACCTGACCGCGACCTTCCGGCTGAGCCGCGCCGCCCTGCGCGGCATGATGCGGCGGCGCCACGGCCGGATCGTCAACATCGCGTCCATCGTCGGCGTCACCGGCAATCCCGGCCAGGCCAACTACGCCGCCGCCAAGGCCGGCATGATCGGCATGACCAAGAGCATGGCGGCCGAGGTCGCGGCGCGCGGGGTGACGCTGAACTGCATCGCGCCCGGCTTCGTCCGCTCGCCCATGACCGACGCGCTGAGCGAGCAGCAGCAGGCCGGCCTGCTCGAACGGATTCCCGCCGGCCGGATCGGCGAGCCGGCCGACATCGCCGGCGCCGCGGTTTTCCTGGCGAGCGACGAAGCGGCCTGGGTCACCGGCCAGACGATCCACGTCAACGGCGGGATGGCGATGATCTGAGCGGGCGCCGTTTCGTTCGGAACCGCCGACGGGGCGGGGTCGCGTCCTTCGACAGGCTCAGGGCAGGCCCCTTCGGCTTCGCTCAGGACAGGCCCTTCGATACGCCGCTTCGCGGCTACTCAGGGTGAGGGTGCGGATAAGAACAAAGTTCCCTCATCCCGAGTAGGCCCCGCAGGGGCCGTATCGAGGGACGCCATGCACGGCCCCTACTGCCCCATGAAGCGTTCGCGGCGGGAGAGCCACCAGCCGTATTGCTCGGGCCAGGCCTCCCAGCGGCCGTCGGCGCCGAGCGCTTTCGCGGCGTGGTGCGGCCAGAACGGGTTGTAGAGCGCCTCCCTTGCAATCGCGATCAGGTCGGCGTCGCCGGTCCGCAATATCTCCTCGGCGTGGTCCGGCTCGACGATCAGGCCGACCGCCATGGTCGAGACCGCGGCCTCCCGGCGGATCCGGGCCGAGAACGGCACCTGGAAGCCGTATTGCCGCGGCAGGCGGGTCGCGGTCGCCGGGCCGCCGATGCCGCCGGAGGAGCAATCGACGATATCGACGCCGATCTCCCTGAGCGCCCCGGCGAAGACAACGGAATCCCCGATCTCCCAGCCGCCCTCGACCGAATCGACGGTGGAGATGCGGTAGAACAGCGGCTTGGTCTCCGGCCATGCGGCGCGGACCGCCTGCGTGACGGACAGCGGAAAACGCATCCGGCCGGCCCGGTGGCCGCCCCAGGCGTCGCCGCGATGGTTCGAGATCGGCGACAGGAAGCTGTGCAGCAGGTAGCCGTGGGCGCCGTGGATTTCGAGCACGTCGGCGCCGGCGGCATCGGCGCGGCGCGCCGCCGCGACAAAGGCGTCGCGGATCTGCGCCAGCCCGGCCTCGTCCAACTCCGCCGGCATCAGCCAGCCCTCCTGCATCGGCAGCGGGCTGGGCGCAACCGGATCCCACGGCGCCTCGCCGCGCGCCGCGTCGCGCTGGTCCATCGGGCCATTGCCGTGCCACGGCCGCTGCATGCTCGCCTTGCGCCCGGCATGGGCGATCTGCACCCCGGCCGCCGCGCCCTGGCCCTGCAGGAAACGGATCGCGGGCCTGAGCGCGTCGGCATGGGCGTCGCTCCAGATGCCGAGATCGCCGTAGGTGATGCGCCCGCGCTCCTCGACCGAGGCGGCCTCGGTGAAGACCAGCCCGGCGCCGCCCATGGCGAAGCCGGAGAGATGGGCGAAGTGCCAGTCCTGCGCCAGCCCGCCGGCCGCCGAATACTGGCACATCGGCGCGATGACGATGCGGTTGCGCAGGGTCAGCCCACGCAGCGCCTTGGGCTGGAACAGCAGCGGCGCTTCGGTCGCCGCTTCCTTTGTGACGTCTACGGATTCGGGCATCTACAGCTTCTTCTTCAATATCTCGTTCACGACCGCCGGGTTGGCCTGGCCTTTCGTCGCCTTCATGACCTGGCCGACGAACCAGCCGGCGACCTTGGGCTGTTCCTTCGCCTGGGCGACCTGTTTCGGGTTCTCCGCGATCAGCCGGTCGACGATCTCTTCGATGGCGCCGGTGTCGCTGATCTGCTTCAGCCCCTTCGCCTCGACGATGGCGGCGGCGTCCCCGCCGGTCTCGAACATCTCGTCGAACACGTCCTTGGCGATGCGGCCGGAAATCTCGCCGCTCTCGATCAGCGCCAGCAGGCCCGACAGCTTCTCCGCCGTCACCGGCGAGTCCGCCCGACGCTGCCCGGCCTTGTTGAGCCGGCCGTAGAACTCGTTGATCACCCAGTTGCCGGCGAGCTTCGGATCCTTGCGGCCGCGGGCGACGGCCTCGAAGAAATCGGCGTCCTCGCGGTCGGCAGCCAGCACCGCTGCATCGGCCGCGCTCAGGCCGTAGTCCGCCACGAACCGCGCCTTCTTCGCATCCGGCAGTTCGGGCAGGCCGGCCCTGATCTCCTCGACCCAGTCCGGGTCCAGCTCCAGCGGCAACAGGTCCGGGTCCGGGAAATAGCGGTAGTCGTGGGCCTCTTCCTTGGAGCGCATCGCCCGGGTTTCGCCGCGGCCGGGATCGAACAGGCGGGTCTCCTGCTCGATCTCCCCACCGTCCTCCAGAATTTCGATCTGGCGCCGCGCCTCGTGCTCGATGGCCTGCCTGATGAAGCGGATCGAGTTGAGGTTCTTGATCTCGCAGCGCGTGCCGAGCGCCTCGCCCGGCCGGCGCACCGAGACGTTGACGTCGGCGCGCAGGGAGCCCTGTTCCATGTTGCCGTCGCAGGTGCCGAGATAGCGCAGGATCGAGCGCAGCTTGGCGAGATAGGCGCCGGCCTCGTCGGCCGTGCGCATGTCGGGTTTCGAGACGATCTCCATGAGCGCGACGCCGGCCCGGTTGAGATCGACGAAGGTGCGCTTCGGGTCCAGGTCGTGGACCGACTTGCCGGCGTCCTGCTCCAGGTGCAGCCGCTCGATGCGCACCGTGCGGCTTTCGCCGTTTTCCAGATCGACGGTGACTTCGCCCGCGCCGACGATCGGGTCCTTGTACTGGCTGATCTGGTAGCCGGCCGGCAGGTCGGGATAGAAATAGTTCTTGCGGTCGAACACGCTACGCAGGTTGATCTGCGCGTTGAGGCCCAGGCCGGTGCGCACCGCCTGCTCGACGCAGCGCCGGTTGATCACCGGCAGCATGCCGGGAAAGGCGGCGTCGACCAGCGAGACCTGCGTGTTCGGTTCGGCGCCGAAGGCGGTCGCCGCACCGGAGAACAGCTTGGCGTCCGACATCACCTGGGCGTGGACTTCCAGCCCGATCACGGTTTCCCACGCGCCGTTCCGGCCTTCGATCAGCGTCATTGGGCGTTCCTGGATTCTGTCGGAAATCCAGCATTGTCACCCCGGCCGACCGCAGGGAGAGCCGGGGTCCAGAGCCGACCCGAAAGACCTGTGCTTGTCGCTATGGTCCCCGGATCGTCGCTTCGCTCCGTCCGGGGTGACAAGAAGGGGTTTTCGGAAAACCGACTCACCGTATCGACACTCACCGCTCCTATCCGCCCTCAGTTCACCTCGCTCATTACCTGCTCGCGGGCCTCTTTCTCGCAGTCCTCGAGCTGGCGGCGGATCTGGTGGTCGCTTTTCTCGACGCCCCTGGCCTCGAAATCGCCCTTGATCTTGCGGATCACGTCTTCGGGGCCGGGTTCCTCGAAATCGGCCTCGACGACCTGCTTGGCATAGGCCTCGGCATCCGCGCCGGTCAGGCCCATCAGGTCGGCCGCCCACAGGCCGATCAGCTTGTTGCGCCGCATTTCGGTGCGGAACTGGAGCTGCTGGTCGTGCTCGAATTTCTTCTCGAACGCTTTTTCTCGGTCGTCGAAAGTCGCCATCGTCCGGTCGTCGTCCCTGTCTTGCGGCCGGGACACGTTGCCGTGGCCCGTATTTTCTGGATGGTCGGGCCCTTATATAAGGGCGCGCCCCCAGCAGGTAGCGGATTTTATGTGCACTGTTGTCATCCTGCGCCGGCCCGGTCACCGGTGGCCGCTGCTGCTCGCCGCCAACCGCGACGAGATGAAGGACCGGCCCTGGCGGCGGCCGGACCGGCACTGGCCCGACCGGCCATGGGTCGTCGCCGGACTCGATCTCGAAGCCGGCGGCACCTGGCTCGGCATGAACGATTCCGGCGTCGTGGCGGCGGTGATGAACCGTACGGCGAGCCTGGGGCCGGCGGCGGACAAGCGCTCGCGCGGCGAACTGGTGCTGGACGCGCTGGATTCGGCCGATGCGGCGGACGCCGCGGAGCGGATGCGCCATCTCGACGGCAACGCCTGGCGCGAATTCAATCTGGCGATCGCCGACGACCGCGACGCCTTCTGGCTGCGCAGCCGGGGCCGCGCCGCCGGCGGCCGGGTCGAATGCTTTCCTCTGCCCGAGGGCCTGTCCATGCTGACGGCGCGCGAACGCAACGACCGGGTCTCCAGCCGGATCGACCGCTATCTCGACCGGTTCGCCGACGCCCTGGCGCCGGACCCGGACGCTTTCGGCGGCGACTGGGCGGAATGGCGCGACCTGATGGCCGATACGGAGCGCGGCCCCGGCGGCGAACCGGACTCCGCCATGTGCATCGATACGGACTTTGGCTTCGCCACGACCTCCAGCTCGCTGATCGCGCTGCCGGCGGCCGGGTCGAGTGCTTTCCGGGCGGGCACGGCCCCGATCTGGAAATTCGCCGCAGGACCGCCCGCCGCCTGCCCCTACGAGCCGGTTGCAGCGCTCGACCGGCCGGCCGCCCCTGCCCGCGCCGCCGGCTGAACCCCGATCCGCCGCGGTGCGTAAATTTGTTTTGACCGGTCCGGGTTGCTAAACGTGCCCTGCGGCCAACATTCCGAGGGACCGTGGATGCCGGCCGCCGGAGAGGCTGCGTAATCCGGCAGTCCGATTTCCAGTATCGTCGGGGGTTGAGGAGCACCATGGCCAGACGCAGACGGATCTACGAAGGCAAGGCCAAGGTCCTGTACGAAGGGCCGGAACCGGGCACGATCGTCCAGTATTTCAAGGACGACGCCAGCGCCTTCAACGCCCAGAAGAAGGGCGTGATCAGCGGCAAGGGCGTGCTCAACAACCGCATCTCCGAATACATCATGCTGCGGCTGAACGAGATCGGCGTGCCGACCCATTTCGTGCGCCGGCTGAACATGCGCGAGCAGCTCGTCCACGAGGTCGAGATCATCCCCCTCGAGGTGGTGGTGCGCAACGTGGCGGCGGGGACGATGTCCCAGCGGCTCGGCATCGAGGAGGGCACGCCCCTGCCCCGCTCGATCGTCGAGTTCTATTACAAGAACGACGATCTCAGCGATCCGCTGGTCAGCGAGGAGCATATCACCGCCTTCGGCTGGGCGACGCCGCAGGACCTGGACGACATGATGGCGCTGGCGCTGCGCATCAACGATTTCATGGTCGGCCTGTTCCTCGGCGTCGATATCCGGCTGGTCGACTTCAAGCTGGAGTTCGGCCGCTGGTACGACGAAAACGACTATATGCGCATCCTGCTGGCCGACGAGATCACGCCGGACAGCTGCCGCCTGTGGGACGTCAAGACCAACGAGAAACTGGACAAGGACCGCTTCCGCCGCGACATGGGCAATGTCGAGGAAGCCTATCAGGAAGTGGCGCGCCGCCTCGGCATCCTGCCCGACGCCGGCCCGCAGGATCTGAAGGGCACCAAGAGCATCAACTGACGATGGCGGCCCCCTGAGAGCGCCCCCCGCGAGAGCATCCCGATGAGAGCAAGAGTCCATGTCACGCTCAAGCCCGGCGTGCTCGACCCCCAGGGCAAGGCGATCGCCCACGCCCTGGAAGCGCTCGGCTTCGACGGCGTGGCGGACGTCCGGCAGGGCAAGTATATCGAGATCGACCTGAAGGACGGGCCCGGCGGCGACGGAAGCGCCGGCGGGGCCGAGGCCCGGGTCGGCGACCGGGTCAGGGAGATGTGCGAGAAGCTGCTGGCCAACACGGTGATCGAGAATTACCGCGTCGAGATCGAAACCTGAGCGTGCGGCGGGCCGGCCGTCAGCGGGATCGGACATGAGGCGCGGCCGGCGATGAAATCCGCCATCGTGGTCTTTCCCGGCACGAACCGGGAGCAGGACATGGCCGAGGCGCTGGAAATGGCGTCCGGCCGGCCGCCGGCCATGGTCTGGCACCGGGACAGCGATCTTCCGGAGGCCGACCTGATCGTGATTCCCGGCGGCTTTTCCTATGGCGACTATCTGCGCGCCGGGGCGATGGCGGCCCACTCGCCGGTGCTGCGCAGCGTTGCAGAGGCGGCGCAGCGCGGCGTGGCGGTGCTCGGCGTGTGCAACGGCTTCCAGATCCTGGTCGAGGCCGGCCTGCTGCCCGGCGCGCTGCTGAGCAACGCCTCGCTCAAATTCGTCTGCCGGGATATCGGCCTGAGCGTCACCGGCGGCGGGACGGTGTTCTCCGCCGGCTACGAGGCCGGGCAGGTCCTGCGCATGCCGGTCGCCCATCACGACGGTAACTATTTCGCCGATGCGGACACCCTGGACCGGCTGGAGGACGAAGAGCGGATCGCGTTCCGCTACGCGCCGCTCGGCGGCGAAGGCGCGGACCGCTTCAACCCGAACGGCTCGGTGCGCGACATCGCCGGCATCTGCAACGAAGCCGGCAACGTGCTCGGCATGATGCCCCATCCCGAAAACGCCATCCGCGCCGACCAGGGCAGCACCGACGGGCGCGGCCTGTTCGCCGGCCTGGCCGCCGCACTGGGATAGGCGGGCTTGACATCGGCCGGCCCGCCGTGACCCGCACCCTGCCCCTGACGCTCGCGCTGCTCGGCGCCTGCGTCGCCGTCTTCGTCTATGCAACGACCCTGTCCGGCGAGGACTATGCGCAGTTCCTCGTGCGCCATGCGCTGATCCCGCGCCTGCTGTTCGGCGATCCGGTGGACACGGCCGGATACAGCCCCCTGCCGGCGCCGGTTACGCTCGTCACCTCCCTGTTCGTCCACGGCGATACGGCGCATCTGGTGCTGAACATGATCGTGCTGATCTCGTTCGGCGCCATCGTCGAGCGCGCCCTCGGCGCCTGGCGGCTGGCGGCGATCTACTTCGCCGCCGGGATCGCCGGCGGCCTGCTCCACGCCGCGATCGAGCCGAACAGTCTCGTGCCGATCGTCGGCGCCAGCGGCGCGCTCTCCGGCGTGTTTGCGACCGCATTCCTGCTCGAACCCAGGGGCCGGATCATCCTGGTGGTCGTGCCGATGCCCTACTGGCTCGGCATGATCGTCTTCGTCGTCGCCCACGCCGTCTTCATCGCGACCGGCTGGTCGCCGGGAATTGCCTGGCTCGCCCATGTCGGCGGCCTGCTGGGCGGCTTCGCCGCGACGGCGGTACTCGCACCGAGACTGTTGGGCCGGGTGTAGCGCCGGCATGATCTCGACGACCGTCCTGCTGGCGGTGCTCGGCTCTGCGCTGCTGCACGCGGCCTGGAACGCGGTCGTCAAGTCGCGCGCCGATCCGGTGATCGGCATCGCCTGGCTGTCGGTCGGCTCCGGCGTCGCCGCCGGACTCGCTTTGCCCTTCGTCGCGTTTCCGGTGGCGGCGGCCTGGCCTTTCATCCTGGCCTCGACGGCGATCCACACGGTCTACAACCTGATGCTGGCGACGGCGTACAGCCACGGCGATTTCAGCCGGGTCTATCCGATCGCCCGCGGCGGCGCGCCGCTGATCGTCACGCTGGTATCGCTGGCTTTTCTCGAAGAGCAACTCGGCGACCGGGCGCTGCTGGCGATCTTCCTGATCCTGCTGGCGATCTCCGGCGTGGCCTGGCGCCGGGCGAGCGAGCGCCGGCCCGCGCACGAAGGCGGGACGGGCGACCGCTCCGTCGTGTTCGCCGGCCTGACGGCGGTGGCCATCGCCGGCTACACGATCGCCGACGGGCTTGGCGCCCGGGCCGCGGGCGATGCCGTGCCCTACATCCTGTGGCTGTTTTTCGTCGACGCCTGGCCGACCGTCCTCATCGTCATGTGGATGCGGCGCGGGCGCTTTGCCTCGACGCCGCGCGGCGACATCGTGCGCTCGGTGGCCGGCGGCCTGCTCTCCATGCTCGCCTACGGGATCGTCGTCTGGGCGATGGTGTCGGCGCCGGTCGCCGTGGTCGCGGCCCTGCGCGAGAGCAGCATCCTGTTCGCCGCGCTGATCGGCGTCTTCGTGCTCAAGGAAAGGCCGGGCCCGGTGCGCATCGCCGCCATCGTCCTGCTCGTCGCGGCGGTGGCGTTGCTGCGGCTCTCGTAGGCCGCCCGCCCCTTCGATACGCCCCGGATAAATCCGGGGCTACTCAGGGTGAGGGTGACGGGGATGAACTCATTACACACCCTCATCCCGAGTAGGCCCGCACGGCCGTATCGAGGGACCTCATCCCGAGTAGGCGCGCCTGCGCGCCGTATCGAGGGGGCCGTATCGAGGGACGACCGTACCGGCTTCGCCCTAACCCTGGATCAGCAGGCCGATGCCGGCGAAGAGCAGGAACCACAGCACGATCAGGCGGAAGGTCTCGGCGCTGATCCGGCGGAACAGCTTCACGCCGACGAAGGTGCCGGCGAGCGTCACCGGCGCGCAGTAGACGACCAGCCAGACGACCTCTTCGGTGAAAAACCCGGCGGCGATCTGGACGCCGCAGGCGATCGACAGGATCAGCGTGTTGAAGGGCTGGTAGATGCTGCGCGCCACCGTCGGCGACCAGCCGCGAAACTGGGACCAGATGACCGGCAGCGCGCCGGCCAGGCCGATCATGCCGCCGAGTACCCCGCCGATAAAGCCGATCGCGCCGTCGGCCACCGGACGCTTGCCGGGAAACGGCGGCTTTATGCGCACCAGCAGGCCGAAACCGGCATACAGGACGATCACGACGCCGACCGCCATCTTGACCGTTTCGGCCGGCAGATGATCGAGCAGCCAGACGCCGAGCGGAATGCCGACCGCGCCGGCGGCCACCATCGGCATGGTGCGTTTCCAGTCGAGCTGGTCCTTGAAGGCCGGCAGGCCGGCGACCTGGGCGATCACCGAAGCGGCCAGGATCAGCGGCACGGCGACCGTGGGCGCGAGCACATAAAGCCAAAAGGCCGACGACGCGAGCGCCGTGCCGAAGCCGGTCAGCCCGCTGACCAGCCCCGCCGCCAGCGCGCCCAGCAGCACGAAGAGGAGTTCGAGGGTCATGGGGTCAGCGCTTAATCTGGCCGCCCGCCGCCCGCAAGCGGCGTTGAGCGCACGGCCGCAACCGGCACCCGGACAAGAACGTCCGATGCACGGAATTCTCCATGCATCGGCAATATTCTCGCCGCGGCGCTCCGGCGCTATACTGGCGACCACCGCGGTCATCGGCACGTTGCGCGAATCATGAGCGAGCAAAGCAAACCGACCCTCGAAGACTGGCGTGCCGTTGCGGCGAAGGAGATGCGCGGCGGGTCGCCCGACGCGCTGGTCTGGCAGACGCCCGAAGGCATTCCCGTCAAGCCGCTCTACACGGCCGAAGACCTGGAAGGGCTGGAGGCCGCGGACAGCCTGCCCGGCCTGTTCCCCTTCCTGCGCGGCCCGAAGGCGACCATGTATGCCGGCCGGCCGTGGACGATCCGGCAATATGCCGGCTTCTCGACCGCCGAGGACTCCAACGCCTTCTACCGGCGCAACCTGGCGGCCGGGCAGATGGGCCTGTCGGTCGCCTTCGACCTCGCCACCCACCGCGGCTACGACAGCGACCATCCGCGGGTCGTCGGCGACGTCGGCAAGGCCGGCGTGGCAATCGACAGCGTCGAGGACATGAAGATCCTGTTCGACGGCATCCCGCTCGACCGCATGTCGGTCTCCATGACCATGAACGGCGCCGTGCTGCCGGTGCTCGCCGGGTTCATCGTCGCCGGCGAGGAGCAGGGCGTCGTGGCGAAGGACCTGTCCGGGACCATCCAGAACGACATCCTCAAGGAGTTCATGGTCCGCAACACCTACATCTATCCGCCCGAGCCCTCGATGCGGATCGTGTCGGACATCATCGGCTACACCGCCGAGAACATGCCGCGCTTCAACTCGATCTCGATCAGCGGCTACCACATGCAGGAAGCCGGCGCCACCTGCGCCCAGGAGCTCGCCTACACCATCGCCGACGGGCTGGAATATGTCCGCGCCGCCAGGGCGAGCGGCCTGGACGTCGACCGGTTCGCGCCGCGGCTCAGCTTCTTCTTCTGCCTCGGCATGAACTTCTTCATGGAGGTCGCCAAGCTGCGCGCCGCCCGGCTGCTGTGGGCCGAGTTGCTGGCCGGGGAGTTCGCGCCGCAGGACCCGCGCTCCATGATGCTGCGCACCCATTGCCAGACCAGCGGCTGGTCGCTGACCGAGCAGGACCCGTACAACAACATCGTGCGCACCGCCTACGAGGCGCTGGCCGGCGCGCTCGGCGGCACCCAGAGCCTGCACACCAACAGCTTCGACGAGGCGATCGGCCTGCCGACGGAGTTTTCCGCCCGCATCGCGCGCAACACCCAGCTCATCCTGCAGAACGAGACCGGGGTGACGAAGGTCGTCGATCCGCTCGCCGGCTCCTTCTATGTCGAGCGGCTGACCGCCTCGCTGGCCGAGGTCGCGCGCGGCCTGATCGCCGAGGTCGAAGAGGCCGGCGGCATGACCCGCGCAGTCGCCGACGGCCTGCCCAAGCGGCGGATCGAGGAGAGCGCCGCCCGCCGCCAGGCCCGGATCGACCGGGGCGAGGAGGTGATCGTCGGCGTCAACAAATTCCAGCCGGCCGAGGAAACGAGGGTCGACGTGCTGGAGGTCGACAACACGAAGGTCCGCGAACAGCAGGTCGCGCGCCTCAACCGGATCCGGGAGAGCCGCGACGGCGCAGCCTGCGACGCGGCGCTGTCCGCCCTCACAAATGTCGCCGAGACCGGCGGCGGCAACCTGCTCGACGCCTGCGTGGCGGCGGCGCGGGCGCGGGCCACGGTCGGCGAAATCTCCGATGCCATGGAGCGGGCCTGGGGCCGCCACCGCGCCGACGCCCATGTCATCGGCGGCGTCTACGGCGCGGCCTATGGCGAGGATGCGGAGTTCCTGCGGATTCGCGAGGCGGTGGCCGATTTCGCCGGTTACGAGGGCCGCCGGCCGCGCCTGCTGGTCGCCAAGCTGGGCCAGGACGGCCACGACCGCGGCTCCAAGGTGATCGCCACGGCCTTCGCCGACATCGGCTTCGAGGTCGATATCGGGCCGCTGTTCGCCACGCCGGAAGAGGCGGCGCGCCAGGCCGTCGAGAACGACGTCCACGTCGTCGGCGTCAGCAGCCAGGCCGCCGGCCACAAGACGCTGGTGCCCCAGTTGATCGACGCCCTGCGCGCCCAGGGCGCCGGCGACATCCTGGTGATCTGCGGCGGCGTCGTCCCGCAGCAGGATTACGAGTTTCTCAGGGCCAAAGGCGTCGCCGCGGTCTACGGCCCCGGCACCAACATCCCCAAAGCGGCGGGCGAGGTGCTCGGCATGATCGAGGCCGGGCGGGAGATGGCGGCGGAGTAAGCCGGCGCGCCGGCGCTCGCCGCCGCAACCGGAATCCGGGATAACCGGACTTCGTTTTTTTGCTGTATTTTTTAGCGGTCGGTCAAGATCGGATTCCGGCGAAAGGGCCGGAAAAACAGGTGCTTGGCTCGTCTCCCTTAACTGGACAGACCGTTCCATCCAATACAAAAAAATCCGGAACGGCCCGGCCACGGCCCGGCGGCGATCCCGGCAAACCCTTGCACCGCAAGGCTTTCCGGGCCAGCGGCCGCCCGGCGGGCCAGGCCGGATATGACGCAAATTGTGCACGGCAAGGACAATAATCCTTGTACTCTTTTCCCGGCTGTTCGCTATCGGTTCTTGGCAAATGGACCGCAAAAACAGCGGCTTGGCCGGTTTTCCTGACCTGGCCCCGGCCTGGAGAGGGCACCCCCTGTTGTGCAGAAAATTCGCCGGAACGGCCCCGCCTGCGGCTCTGCCGGGACACAGCATTCGCCACGGGAGTCATCTGCAATGGGCGCCGACAGAATCCCCCTCCCCTTGGGGGAGGGGGGATATATTGCTGTGCGGGTTGGATCGGGCGGGAAGAACGCCAGCAGCGCGCTCCGGGCGCATTTCGGGCGTTGGCAGAGGCCGATATAGGAGGCGAAAACCGGGATGTCAAGAAAAAAGTAATAAAATAGGTGAAATTTCTGAATCCAATCCGGCGCTACCGGTCGAGCACGGTTTCGAAGCCCTCGAACTCGGGATGGCCGAGATAGAGGTCGCGGCGTTCCCCGGCCCCGGCGTGGGCCTTGCGAAAGGCGTCGGACCGGGTCCAGGCCTCGAAGGCGCCCCGGTCGGTCCAGATCGAGTGCGAGGCGTAGAGCGTATGGTCGTCGGCCTCCGGGCCTTTCAGCAGGCGGAATTCCAGGAAACCCGGCACGCCGTCGAGATGGGTGTCGCGTTCCGCCCAGACCCGCTCGAAATCCGCTTCGCGTCCCTGCACGATGCGGAACCGGTTCATTGCAACGAACATGCGCCCTTTCTCCTCTGCCGTTCGCGGTCGGCGGAAATTCCGGCCTATCGCCGGTCGACGAAACGCGGCGCCTTGACGCTGCTTTCGAAGGCCCGGGCCAGGGTGCCGGTCTCCAGCAGCTCGATCTCCGGGCGGACCTCGAAGGTCTCGCGGACCTTGCCGGCCAGCCCTTCGGCTACCGCCGCGGCATCACTGCCGCGCCTGACTTCGATCGCGACATGAAAGATGTCCGGCCCGCCGTCGTTGCGCAGCTCGACCTGAAAATCGTTGATCTCCGGGATGCGGAAGACGAAATCCTCGAACTCGGCATGGTTGATATTGATCCCGCGCACCTTGAAGAATCCGACGGTGCGATGGGCGTGCCGCATGACCGGGAAGACGGAAAACGGGCCGTCCAGGCTCGAGTTGTCGACCATGCGGACGATATCGCCCGAACTCCAGCGCAGGAACGGCGTCGCGTTGTTGACGAAGAGCGGCGTAATGACCATCAGCCCCGGTTCGCCCTCGGGCACCGGCAGGCCGGTCTCCTCGTCGACGACCTCGAATACCGCCTGGTCGGTCCAGACGTGGAAGCCCTCGTGGTGCCGGCTGTCGGCGCCGAGAATGCCGATCTCCGTCATGCCGAACAGGTCGTTGACCTCGGCGCCCCAGGCCCGTTCCAGCTTCTCCCGCTTGGCGTCCGACAGCGCCTCGGCCCCGACCAGGATGCGCTCGACGGTATGGCCCGCCAGGTCGATGCCCTGGTTGTCGGCGAGGTTGGCGAGGTGCAGCCCATAGCTCGGCATCCCCATCCAGATCGTCGGCCGGAGCGACAGGATCAGGTCGAGCTGGACCTGGGACGGGGTGCCGGCGCCGGAGCCGGCCCAGATCACGCCGACGCCGCTCTGGTTGGCCGTCCGGGCCCAGAGCTGCCCTGCCGGATGGACGCCGAGCGGAAACGACATGTGGCACAGGTCGCCGTCCCGCGCGCCGGCGATCGCCCAGCAGCGGCAGAGCTGGAGATAGCTGTATTCCATGTCGGCATGGGTGCGCGGGTAATAGAGCGGCACGCCGGTCGCCCCGCCGGAGCGCCAGTATTCCGCGATCTCGCCGCGCGGCGCGATGCAGAACTGCTCCCCGAAATTTTCGACGCCGATCTCGCGCAGGATTTCCTTGTCGACGATCGGGATTTTGGCCCATTCCTCCGGGTCGTCGAGGCGGCCGGTGTCGATACGGTCGAGCCGGCCCCGGTAGTATCGCGCGCGTTTCGCGTTCTCGACGACGAGCGGTTTTCTCGCGCGCTGGATGTCCGCGATTTCGCGCCGCGATTTCGGCAGTTGGAGATCCCGTTTCTGCACCGGATTTCCCCGATCAGCCCCAGACCTCGGCCGCAACCTCCTGGATCAGGTGCAGTTTGCGGCGGATGCCGTCGCGATCCATGACCTGGCCGCCGCCGCCGGCCGACGAAAATCCGCATTGCGGGCTCAGGCTCAGCTGGTCCAGGGGCGCGTAGCGGGCCGCTTCGTCGATGCGCCGCCTGAGGTCGTCCTTCGCTTCCAGTTCGGGCGTCTTGGTGCTGACCAGGCCGAGGACGGCCGTCTTGCCCGGCGGCAGGAAGCGCAGCGGCCGGAAATCGCCGGCCCGCGCGGTGTCGTATTCGAGGAAGAAGGCGTCGACATCCAGCCCGCCGAACAGCCGCTCGGCGATGGGCTCATAGCCGCCCTCGGCCATCCACATGTCCTTCAGGTTGCCCCGGCACATGTGCAGGCCGACGAAGGTGTCGTCGCGCCGCTTGCCGACACAGGCGTTGATCAGCCGGACGTAGGCGCCGGTCAGTTCGTCCGGGTCCTCGCCGCGCGCCGCCACGGCCGCCCGTGCCCGTTCGTCGCAATTGCAGGGCAGCGCGGTGTCGTCGAGCTGGACGTAGCGGCAGCCGGCCCGTTCCAGATCGGCGATTTCCTCGCGGAAGATGGCGGTCAGGTCGGCGAAAAAGGCGTCGCGGCCGGCGTAGACCGCCGGATTGAAGCTGCCGTCGCCGAGCCAGAAATGCAGCACGGCGGGCGAGGCGATGGTGACCTTCGGCACGCCCTTCGGCCGGAGCGACGCGACATATTCGTAGTCGCCGGTCACGATCGGCTGCCGGCGGGACAGCCGGCCCTCGGCATAGGGCGAGGGCGGCACGCCGTATTCCGCGCTCTCCGAGTGGAAGCTGAGCATGCCCTCCGCCTTCAGCCCCATCCCGTCGAGCGCTTCGGTCAGGCCGCCGGACCAGACCCGGCGCCGGAACTCGCCGTCGGTGACCGAAGGCAGGCCGATTTCGTCCTGAAACGCGACGATCTCCGCGATGCAATCGTTCTGGACGTCGAGATACGCCCGGTCGCCCAGCGCGCCGGACTTGTTGGCCCGGGCGGCCTCCAGCAGCCGGCCGGGCCGCACGAAACTCCCGATATGCTCGACCCGGAACGGCGGCCGGGCGGAATTCGAACCGGTCACGGCGAATGATCCTCCTGAAATTCCATCGACGTTTGCCGCTATCATTTCAGCAGCCCGGATGGGAGACAAGTATTCCGGACGGAGGGTCGTGAGTCAGTCTGAAATTGTCCGTTGCGCCGCAACACCCGGCATCCCCCTCTTGTCGCCCCGGACGGAGCGAAGCGGAGATCCGGGGACCAGGAGCCACAGGCTAGCTTCTTTCGGGTCGGCCCTGGGCCCCGGATCAAATCCGGGGCGGCAGTCTAATTTTATTGGTCGGCTCTGATCGAGGCGACTACGCTCCGAGGAAATCGATCCGGCGTTCGCCCATCGGGCGTCAGGCCCGCTCCGAAGAGGAAGCCCATGACCGAGTTGAAGCATCTCCGCGTCGATCATGTCGGCAGCCTGCTGCGGCCGACATCGCTGATCGACGCCTTTCTCGCCCGCGGCCGGGGCGAGATCGGCGGGGACGCGCTCACCGCAGCCCAGGACGCGGCGATCCGCGCGGTCGTGGCGAAACAGGAAGAAATCGGACTGCCCGTCGTCAGCGACGGCGAGTATCGCCGGCTGAACTGGCAGGTCAGCTTCTCCGAGGTCGAGGGCTGGGACCAGTGGGAAGGCTCGTGGCGGGCCTTCCTCGCCAGTCCGTCGAACCTGATGGACGGCGAAGAACCGGGCACGCGCGGCGCCGACGCGGTCGAGCATTTCAAGGCGCCGGCGACCGGCCGGCTGGCCCTGCGCCGCAACGCGCCGCTGGACGAGTTCCTGTTCCTGCAAGGGGTCGCCGGCGCGCCGGCGAAGGCCATGCTGATGGGGCCGGACCGGGTGTCCCAGATGTGCGATCTGGAAAATTCGGCGCCCTGGTATTCCGACCGGCAGGCCTTTCTCGACGACGTCGCGGCGATCCAGAACCGGATGGTCGGCGAGATCGTCGCCGCCGGCTGTCCCTATGTCCAGCTCGATGAGCCGAGCTACACCGGCTATGTCGACCGGGCGACCCTGGAGCGTATGGCGGCGCGCGGTGAGGACCCGGTGGCGAATCTCCGCAACGCCGTCGCCGCCTCCAACGCCGCGATCGAGGGGCACCGGGGCAAGGCCTGCTTCGGCCTGCATATCTGCCGCGGCAACCGCGCCTCCATGTGGCACCGGGAGGGAACCTACGACGGCATCGCCGAATTCCTTTTCGCCAGCCTGAAATTCGACCGGCTGCTGCTGGAATACGATACCGAACGCGCCGGCGGCTTCGAGCCGCTGCGCTTCGTGCCGAAGGGCGGGCCGACGGTCGTGCTCGGCCTGATCACGACCAAGACCGGCGCGGTGGAAGACGCCGACGCCCTGACCGCACGGATCGAGGACGCCGCCCGCTTCGTCGACATCGGCCAGCTGGCGATCAGCCCGCAATGCGGATTCGCGTCGGGCATCGGCGGCAACCTGCTCAGCGGGGACGAGCAATGGCGCAAGCTCGAGGTCATGCTGGCGGTCGCCGACCGGGTGTGGGGATAGCCGAACGCCGTTTTTTTTCAATTCATCGCAAGGCAATTCATCGCAAAGCCGCGCCTCCCGGTTTGCGCCGCGGAAGCCGAAGCGCTACGCCTCCGCCGCCATGAGACTTTCCATCGTCAACGCCGCCCTGGTCGCGGTCCTGGTCGGGTTCGGCAGCACGATCGCGCTGGTCGTCTCCGCGGCGCAGGCGCTCGGCGCAACCGAGGCGCAAACCGCCTCGTGGCTTGCCATGATCTGCCTGGCGACCGCCGCCTCGACCGCGGCGCTCAGCATCCGCTACCGGATGCCCACGGTCGCGGCCTGGTCGACGCCCGGCGCCGCGCTCATCGTCGGCACGGCCGGCATCGGCATGGCCGAAGCGGTCGGCGCGTTCCTTGCTGCTGCCGGTCTGATCGTGCTGACCGCCGCGATGAAGCCGCTCGGCAGGCTGGTCGAGAAACTGCCCGTGGCGGTTGCGGCGGCGATGCTCGCCGGCATTCTCCTGCGTTTCGTTCTGGAGGTATTCGTACAGGCCGGGGTCGAACCTGCGCTCGTCATCCCGCTCATCCTGCTGTTCCTCGCCGTCCGCGCGATCAGCCCGTCCTGGTCGGTCATCCTGGTGCTGGTCGCGGGCGTCCTGCTCGCCGGTTTGCTCGGCATGGCCGAAGACATGGCTCTGACACTGCGGATTACCGAACCCGTCCTGGTCCGGCCGGTATTCGAACCGGGCGTTCTGATCGGTCTCGGCCTGCCGCTCTATCTCGTCACCATGGCGGGGCAGAACCTGCCCGGCTATGCGGTGCTCCGCTCGTTCGGCTACGCGCCGCCGACCCGCCCGATCCTGCTGGTGACCGGACTCGCCTCGGCGGCGACGGCGCCGTTCGGCGCGCACACGGCCAACCTGTCCGCGATTACCGCCTCGATCTGCTGCGCGCCGGACGCGCATCCCGATCCGGCGAAACGCTGGCTGACCGGGCCTGTCTATGCCCTGGGCTACCTGTTCCTCGGCCTGTTCGCCGCATCGTTCGTCGCGCTGTTCGCCAGCCTGCCGGCGGCCCTGATCGCGACCATCGCCGGCCTGGCGCTGATCTCGCCGCTGGTCGTCGCCGCCGGCAGCGCATTGCGCGACGAGACCGACCGCTTCGCCGCTATCGTCACCCTGGCGGTCACCGCGTCCGGGGTCTCGCTGCTCGATACCGGCTCGGCCTTCTGGGGCCTGCTGGCCGGCCTGACGGTGCTGGGACTGGACCGGCTCAAAGCCCGGTTGACGAAACCCGGCGAAACGGCGGATTAACCGGCCTGCCAATACCCGACCCCATCCGGCCATCGACCCTTGACCGATACCGATCCTCCTGCTGCGGCCGACTGGTCCGCCGACGCCGTCGCCGCGCTGCGCGCGCTCGATATCCGGCAGATCGCCTATGTGCCCGACGCCGGGCTGACGCGGTTTCTCGACCTTGCGGCGGCGGAGGACCGGATCGCCATGACGTCGGTTGCGACCGAGGAGGACGCCATCGCCCAGTGTTGCGGCGCCTGGCTGGGCGGGCAGCGGGCGCTCGCCGCCATGCAGTCCTCCGGCGTCGGCAACCTCCCGAACATGCTGAGCCTGCCGCGGGTCTGCGACATGCCGCTGCTCATGCTGGTCACCATGCGCGGCGAGCCGGGCGAGACCAACCCGTGGCAGGCATCGACCGGCCGGGCGGTGCCGGCCCTGCTCGGAGCGATGGGCGTGGACCTGCGCCGGGTGGACGATGCGGCCGAAGTCGGACCGGCGCTGGCCCGGGCGGGGGCGGATGCGTTCGAAGGGGACCGGCGGATCTGCGTGCAGCTCGCCCAGTCCCTGATCGGTTTCAAGGGCTTCCACGGCCAGGGGGAAAGCGATGCTTGACCGCCGCGCCGCCGTGAAGGCCCTGCTGAACGACCGCGGCGACGACCTGCTCGTCGTTGCCGGGCTGGGCGCGCCGGCCTGGGACTGCACTGCCGCCGGCGACCATGACCTGACCTTCCCGCTGTGGGGCGCGATGGGCGGCGCGGTGCCGATCGGCCTCGGCCTCGCCGTCGCGCAGCCGGACAAGCGCGTGCTGGTCGTGACCGGCGACGGCGAGATGCTGATGGGCCTGGGCAGCCTGACCGCGGTCGGCGCGCGCAGGCCGGCCAACCTCGCCATCGTCGTGCTCGACAACGAACGCTACGGCGAAACCGGGATGCAGCGCAGCAACACCGGCCGCGGCACCAATCTGGCGGCCGTCGCCAAGGCGAGCGGCATTCCCGTCGTCGCCACCGTCGGCAGCGCGGCGCGGCTCGACGAGGCGGTGTCCCTCGCCCGGACCGCCCGCGGCCCGGTCTTCGTCACCCTCAAGATCGACCCGGCGGCACACGGCTTGGTTTTGCCCCCGCGCGACGGCGTGCTGCTCAAGGAGCGGTTCCGGGCGGCGCTGGGGGTGTAGTATCGTCGGGTACAGGCAGGAAGCGGCTGGCTGTACAACGCACCGGTCGATTTGTCGAAACTCGACCTGAGCCGCAACGAGGATGCCTCTGCGAAACCCGGCAATCGGAAACCGGCAACGAGGGTAACGCCGTAGTCCCCTTCCCTTTCGGATTCCTCTGCAAAATGCCGTGAGTCCATTCCGACCGGCACAGCAAAACATCCCCCCTCCCCTTAGGGGAGGGGGTCAGGGGGAGGGGTATGCGACGCTTGCAGCGGCAACCGAAGGCGGCATCGGAGCGGCGGCAGACGACCCCTCCCCTAGCCCCTCCCTCAAGGGGAGGGGGATTCGGTCGGTGCCCCTTTCGCGGAGGTATCCAACGCGGAACCTCGCCGCTACCGGCGCGGCGATTGTCAATCCGTGGCGCGAGGAGTAGGTTTCGGCGAACCGCCCGCTTTCGCTATCCTGCGCGCATGAACGCCCCGCCACCGCAACCGGCCGCATCCGCCGGCGACGAGTTTCACGATGACCTGGGCGACCGGCGCGGCCTCGATCCTGCCATCATCAAGGAGTTGACGCGGCTCGATCCGCTGCGCTCGACGCTGTCGGTGCTGCAGACCTGGCTGGAAATCGCCGCGCTGCTCGCCCTCGCCGTCCTGGTGCCGGAATGGTGGGTCGTCGCGCCCTGCATGGCGCTGCTGGCGACGAGGGCGCAAGCGCTGTTCGTGCTGTCCCACGAGGCGGTGCACTACCGGCTCTACGAGACCCGCTGGCTCAACGACCTGGTCGGCCGGGTCTGTGCGACTCCGGTCGGCATCTCGATGTTCGCCTACCGGGTGATCCACCGGCTGCACCACAACCACCTGTTCGGCGCGCAGGACCCGGACACGCCGATCCACGGCGGCTATCCGCGCGGCCGGGCCTATCTCGCCGGCAAGCTGCTGAAGGACGCCGCCGGACTCACCGCCTGGAAGACCTATGCCTATTTCTGGGGCGCGCCGTCCGCCGCACGGCTCGACGGGGCGAGGAGCGACCCGCTGGGCGACACCGCGCCGAAGCTGCGCCGCGACGCGCTGAACGACCGCTGGGTCGTGGCGGGCTTCCACCTGGCCCTGCCGGCCGCGGCGCTCGCCTTCGGCTTCTTCACCGAATATCTACTGCTCTGGGCGATCCCGCTCTGGTTCCTGCTCCAGCCGCTGATGCGCTTCCGCTCGATCCTGGAGCACGGCATGACGACGGAGACCGGCAACGCCTGGCGCGACGCGCGCACCAATCTCGGGCCGAAATGGCTGATGTGGCTGCTCTTCCCCCACAACGTCCATTACCATCTGGAGCACCATCTCTACCCGTCGCTGCCGCACTACAGCCTGCCCAGGGCCCACCGCGCCCTGCGCGACGGCGGCCTGCTGGAAGATGCGGAGGTGCGGCCGGTCGGCTACGCGGCGCGATTGGCGTGGGGAACGCCGGGCGGGTAGCCGGCGGCCGTCCCTCGATACGGCGCTGACGCGCCTACTCGGGATGAGGGGAGTTTTGGCTGCCTCTATTTCCCCTCACCCTGAGTAGCCCCGGCCCCCGGCCGGGGCGTATCGAAGGGCGGGGCGTATCGAAGGGCGCGTTCCGGTTCTCTACAGCCGCAACCGGAATCAGAACGGGATTTCGTCGTCGAAATCGGCGCCGGACGATTGGGGGGCGCCGCCCTGCTGCCGGTCGCCGTAACCGCCGCCCGAGCCGCCGCCCCGGCCGCCGGAATCGTAGGAGCCGCCCCGGTCGCCCCGGTCATAGGAGTCGCTCATGCCGCCGCCGTCGCGCCGGCCGTCCAGCATCGTCATTTCGCCGCGATAGGGCCGGATCACGACCTCGGTCGTATAGCGTTCCTGGCCGGTCTGGTTGTCTTCCCACTTCCGGGTCTGGAGCTGGCCCTCGATATAGACCTTCGAGCCCTTGCGCAGATATTGCTCGGCGATTTCGGCGGTGCGCCCGAAGATGACGACGCGGTGCCATTCGGTGCGCTCCTGCATCTCGCCGCTGTTGCGGTCCTTCCAGCGCTCGGAGGTCGCGACGGAGAAATTGGCGACCTTGTCGCCGCTCTGCATGGTGCGGACTTCGGGATCGCGCCCCAGATTGCCGATCAGGATGACCTTGTTGACGCTGCCTGCCATGATGTTCCCCGTTCGTTCGGCTTTCAGCCGCTTATAAATCGCCTAGCCCGCGTCAGCAAGCCGTTTATAACCTGCCCCCGCCCCGAACCGGAAGACCGGAAGGCCCGAACCGGAAAGATTCGCCATGCTCCTCGAAGGCTCCTGCCATTGCCGCGCGGTGACGTTCAGCGTCGAGAGCCGCACGCCCTACCCGTTCAACTATTGCTACTGCTCGATCTGCCGCAAGACGACCGGCGGCGGCGGATATGCCGTCAACATCATGGGCGACACGCCCTCCCTGCGCATCGAGGGCGGCGAACACCTCGCGGTCTACCAGGCGACCATCGACGGCCGGACGAGCACGGCGATGCGGCATTTCTGCCGGCGCTGCGGCAGCCATCTCTGGCTGTGGGACCCGCGCTGGCCGGAACTGGTCCATCCGCTCGCCTCGGCGATCGACACCGAGCTGCCGACGACGCCGGAGCGCGTCCACCTGATGCTCGGCGCCAAACCCGCCTGGTGCCCGGTCCCGGAGGAGTCGGCCGAGGAGCGGCATTTCGAGGCGTATCCCGAAGAATCGATCGAGGACTGGCACCGGAAGCGGGGCTTGTTGAGGGAATAGGCGGCCTTTCCTTCGGGGAAAGTCCGGAGGTGTGACGGTGTGCCCCTGCACCGTTTTCCATGATGTCGTATCCGTAGCGGCAAGAACTCCGCCCTCCACGTGCGCGTCAATTCAAGGAGCTTTGAATGCACCCCGCGGTTCAGGCCCGACTCGACAGAACATTAGGCCAGGCCGCTCAGCGCCACAGGGCGCCCGTGGTGCGCGGCTTCGGCGCCTTTCTGTGGGACAAGCGCTGGTTCTTCATTGCGCTCGCGGTCGGCGCCGTGATGATGAGCTTTTCGCCGCCGGAAGGGCTGGACCGCCGCGGCCTCATCCTTATTGCGATGTCCGTCGTCGCGATCATCCTGTTCGTCACCGAGCCGGTGCCGCTGCCTGCAGTCGCCCTGATGATCATTGTCGGCCAGGTCGTGCTTCTCGGAATCGATTCGAGTTCCGTGGCCGAAAGCCTGATGAGCGATTCCGTCCTGTTCATCATGGGATCGCTGATGCTGGCGGTCGCGGTCGTCAAGCAGAAGCTGGACAAGCGGATCGCCTATTGGATCGTCCGCATGACCGGCACCAACACGGTCAATGTCTGCGTCGGCATTTCGATCGTTTCGGGAATACTCGCCTCTTTCATCGGCGAACACACCGTGGCCGCGATGATGCTGCCCGTCGCCATCACGCTCATAACGCTGACATCGGAAGATTCGCGGAAAGTGCGCGGCCTTGCTGCGGTGCTGCTGTTTTCGATTTCCTACGGATGCTCGATCGCCGGCATCGGGACGCCGTCCGGCGGCGCCCGCAATGCGATCATGATCGGCTACTGGAAGGAATTCTTCTTCGATCCGACAAATCCGGAAACGGCCAAGTTCATCGTCGATTACCTGACATGGATGCTCTACTGCTATCCGATATTCCTGATCCAGCTCCCCTTCGTCACGCTGATCCTGTTTTACACCTTCAGGCCGGAGCACCGGAACATCTCCCGGGCCGTCGTCAAGCTGCGGGAGCAGATCAGGGCCCAGGGGCCGATGAAATCGGCCGACTGGGTCTCTATCGCGGCCTTTGCGGCAGTGCTGTCCGGCTGGCTGACATTTTCCGATACGCTCGGGCTCGGCACCGTCGCGATATTCGGCGCGGTCGCCTTTCTGGTCATCGGGCTGGTGCGCTGGGAGGATTTGAACTCCGGCGTCAACTGGGGCGTCGTGCTGCTCTACGCAGCGGCCATTTCACTCGGCGTCCAGATGAAGGACAGCGGCGCGGCGCTCTGGGTCGCCAACGCCTTCCTCGACCTGCTGTCCCCCCTCGGCATCGAAGGCGGCATACCGCTCTGGACGGCGGTATCGGCACTGACGACCGGCGTGACCAACCTCATGTCCAACGGCGCCGCCGTCGCGGTCATCGGGCCCATTACCCTGAAGATGGCGGCGGCTTCCGGCGAAAGTCCGCTTCTCATCGGCTTCATCACCGCCATTTCGTCCGCCTTCGCCTATCTCACGGTCATCGGAACGCCGGCCTGCACCATCGTCTACGCATCCGGCTATCTGAAGACCACGGATTTTCTCCGCGTCGGGTATCGCATGGTCATCGTGTCGACGGTTCTGCTGATTGTCTCGGCTTCGCTTTTCTGGCCCCTGATCGGGTTGTAGGATGGCGGGCAAGGCGTCGCGGAAGACTCCGGAAACCGGGGAGCCGGCACTGCGCGATTCAGAAAGCCCGAAGGACGTTCCCGAGGCCGTCGGCCCGCCGCGGTTCAGCATTCTCGTCTGCATCGACGGGACCGACGCCTCCTACCGGGCGCTGCGCCATGCCGTGCGCATCGGCTCGGGAACCGACGCCGACCTGACGCTGCTCTATGTCCGGCCCATCGACCGGGACCTGCAGACCGGCGGCATGCAAATCTCGGTCGTGCGCGAAAACCTTCTCGACTGGGGCCTCGAATTGCCGGGCGGCGCGGCCCTGCGCCGCGGCCGCGAACTGCTCGTCGAACTCGGATGGCTGGGCAGGGACTGGCAGGCGGAGTTCGCTCATGTCGACGTCCAGGGCGATCCGCTCGGCGACAACGCCATCATCTACTCCAGCCCGAAAGGCCGCTCGGTCGTGCTGCGGCTTCTGATCGCCCCGTCCGTCCCGTCCGGAATTCTCGACGAGGCGAAGCTCGGCGAGTTCGACCTGCTGATCGTCGGCATGCCGGAAGGAGAAAAGCGCTCCGGACCGGGTTTCGTTTCACGCAAGATTGCAAGACGGGTTGCCCGGGAGCATACCGGCGCCGTTCTCGTCACGCGGGCGCGGGAGGAAAGCGACGGTCATCTCGTCTGCATCGCCAACTACGAGGGCTCCATCGTTGCGGCGCAAAAGCATGCGGATATTGCAGACCGCTGCACCGCCCCGGTCTTCCTGCTGTCGGTCGCGCGGGCGGCGGATATTCTTCCGGACTCGCGGAAGACCGTCGCGACCGCCAAGGAGCGGATCGAAAAGGCGGGGATCCCCGTATCCGGCACGACGGCGCTGGTCGGCGATCCCGTGAACCTGATCGTTGAGCAGGGCCGGCCGCACGCCGTCATCGTCGTATCGCGGTTCCAGAAACGGACCGGCTGGCGCCAGATCTTCTCCAACAGCATCGCTTTCAAGGTGCTGAAACGCGCCGAAAACTCGGTCATGATCACCCGGTAAAGCCCGCCGGGCCCTGCCGGCCGTGCGATGATTTCCGAGAGGAGCCGGAAGCCTTTAACGGTCCCGATTATCGGAACGCCTGCGGCGCGCACATGCATGGTCAAACATTGTTTTCCCTTTTCCTTTCGGCTGCCGGTCCTGCGCCCCTTCCGTGACGGAACAGAGTTGCAATGAAGGTAAACTACGAGCAGCCCCGGACGCCGCCGGAGACCGGACGATGACGCGCCGCAGCCGGCAGCCCGAAGCGGAGCAATTCGACCTCTTCACCGGAGGGGGAACGGTCGAGCCGGCCGCCATACCGGCCAACAAGCCTTTTCGTCCCGAAGCGCTTTCGGACGAGGACATTCTCGCCCGGCTTCCGAATGCGGGCATTGCGGATGTGCGGCTGCTTTGCGACCTGATCGTCGAGCGCGGGCTCGGCGACCGCGCCGTACCGGCCATCGAAGCCCTGTGGCGCCGCTTCAAGGGATTCGGACGGCAGCGGCCACTGGCAGAGCAAACGGCGGTCATCGAAACGCTCAGCAAGCTCGAAACGCCAGATGCAAGACGGTTGCTGGCAGATATTGCGACCGGGCACGATCTCCCGCCGCTACTACTGCCGGCTGCCCTGTCCGGCGCCCTGTCGACCTCGCTAAGGCTTCCCCCGACTTTCCTCAGCCCGCTGCTGGCCCACGCGGACCCCCGGATCAGGGAGCTGGCGGCAAGGCTGTCCGGGTTCGGGCAGCCCGATATCGGGGCGCTCGCAGCCTGCCTCGACGATACGCAGCCGGCGGTGCGGCGGGCGGCGGCCATCGTCCTGGGACAGTTCGGCGACGCCCGGGCCAAGGCCATACTGCTGAGCGAGCTTCAACGGACTCCGACGGGCGAGATCGTCGGGGCGCTGTCCGCCATCGCCGACGACGACATCGTCGTGCATCTGGGCCGCGGCGCCGATGCGCATCCGGCGCTGGCCGGCCGGATCGCAACGGAACTGGAAGAGATGGAGACGACCCTGTCCCTCAGGGTCGCCCGCCGCATTCGCAGAGACCGGACGGATTCGGGGGTGTCCTGACCGCCGCACTTGGACCCGGGACCGGTGCACCGGATCGAACGCTTTCGACAACCGTATTCGTCATATCGACCGGAACGGCCTGCAAGGCCGTGAAGCGGAGAAATCTTTCCCGCGCGGTGCAGGGTCCGGGGCGCCGTGGTTGAAAGATTTCTCCGCTCCCTTCGGTCGGTCGAAATGACGGGAAGGGAAGAGGGCCGGTCAATTTGCGGCCCGCTGTTCCGGGTATTGGCGACGGCCTGCTCCCCCAATTCCGAGTCGCTTTCCGGACCCGTCCGCTCCATATTGGCGGCACGCGGACGGGCCGACGGCCGAATTGAAATTCCCTTCCAGAACATGCCCGATTTCCCTGCCGACCCGATGCCCCGGACCCTCGACACCCCCACTGCCGCCCCCGTTGCCCGGCACGAACCGGACGCTGCCGGCCTGACCCATATCCGCGTTCGCGGCGCGCGCGAGCACAATCTCCGCAACATCGACGTCGAGATTCCGCGCAACACGCTGACGGTCATCACCGGCCTCAGCGGCTCCGGCAAATCCTCGCTGGCTTTCGACACGATCTATGCCGAGGGCCAGCGCCGCTATGTCGAGAGCCTGTCGGCCTACGCCCGGCAGTTCCTCGAACTGATGGAAAAGCCGGACGTCGACCATATCGAGGGCCTGTCGCCGGCGATCTCCATCGAGCAGAAGACGACCTCGCGCAACCCGCGCTCGACCGTCGGCACGGTGACGGAAATCTACGACTACATGCGCCTGCTGTGGGCGCGGGTCGGCATCCCCTACTCACCCGCCACCGGCCTGCCGATCGAGAGCCAGACCGTCTCCCAGATGGTCGACGCCGTGATGGCGATGCCGGAGGGCAGCCGGCTCTACCTGCTCGCGCCTATCGTGCGCGGCCGCAAGGGCGAATACCGCAAGGAATTCCAGGACCTGCAGAAGCGCGGCTTCCAGCGCGTCAAAGTCAACGGCGAGATCTACCTGGTCGACGAGGCGCCGGCGCTCGACAAGAAGTTCAAGCACGACATCGACGTGGTGGTCGACCGGATCGTGCTGCGCGACGACCTGGCGGCCCGGCTCGCCGATTCCATCGAGACGGCGCTCGAACTGTCGGACGGGCTGCTGTTCGCCGAGGATGCCGACAGCGGCGAACGCACGACCTTCTCCGCCAGGTTCGCCTGCCCGGTCTCCGGCTTCACCATCGACGAGATCGAGCCGCGGCTGTTCTCCTTCAACAACCCGTTCGGCGCCTGCCCGTCCTGCGACGGCCTCGGCGTCCAGGCGGAGTTCGATGCCGAGCTGGTCGTGCCGAACCCGACGCTCAGCCTGGACGACGGCGCACTGGCGCCCTGGGCCGACACCAGCTCGAAATATTACGGCCAGACCCTCAAGAGCCTCGCCGCCCACTACGGCTTCAAGCTCTCGACCCCCTTCCAGAAGCTGCGCAAGAAGGACCGGGAGGCCGTCCTGTTCGGCTCCGGCGGCACGCCGATCACGATGCGCTACGACGACGGGCTGCGCAAATACGAGACCACAAGGCCGTTCGAGGGCGTGATCCCGAACCTGGCCCGGCGCTACCGCGAGACCGATTCGAGCTGGGTGCGCGAGGAATTGAGCAAATACCAGACCGTCGCGCCCTGCGCGGCCTGCAATGGCTTCCGGCTCAAGCCCGAGGCGCTGGCAGTGAAGGTGGCGGAACTCCATGCCGGCGCGGCGGCGCAGATGTCCATCGCCGGCGCGCGCGACTGGTTCGCGGAACTGCCCGAGCGCCTCACCGCCAAGCAGATGGAGATCGCCGGGCGCATCCTGAAGGAGATCAACGAGCGGCTCGGCTTTCTCGTCAATGTCGGCCTCGACTATCTCACCCTGTCGCGCAATTCCGGCACGCTTTCCGGCGGCGAGAGCCAGCGCATCCGCCTCGCTTCCCAGATCGGCTCGGGCCTGACCGGCGTGCTCTACGTGCTCGACGAGCCCTCCATCGGCCTGCACCAGCGCGACAACCGCCGGCTGCTCGATACGCTGGAGCGGCTGCGCGACCTCGGCAACACCGTCATCGTCGTCGAGCATGACGAGGAGGCGATCCGCGACGCCGACTGGCTGATCGACATGGGGCCGCGTGCCGGCGTGCACGGCGGCGAGGTCGTCGCCATCGGGCCGCCGGCCAGGGTGTTCCAGGCGCCGGGCAGCCTGACCGCCGACTACATCACCGGCCGCAAGGAAATCCCGGTGCCGGCGCACCGCCGGGCCAACCCGCCGGGCCGGGCCGTCACCGTCAAAGGCGCGGCGGCCAACAATTTGCAAAAGATCGACGCCGTCTTCCCGCTCGGCGTGTTCACCTGCGTCACCGGCGTGTCCGGCGGCGGCAAGTCCACCCTGGTGGTCGAGACCCTGTACAAGGCGGCGGCGCGGCGGCTCAACGGCGCGCGCACCCTGCCCGGCGCCCATAAGGGCATCGACGGGCTGGAGCATCTCGACAAGATCATCGACATCGACCAGTCGCCCATCGGCCGCACGCCGCGCTCCAACCCGGCGACCTACACCGGCGCCTTCGGCCCGATCCGCGACTGGTTCGCCGGCCTGCCGGAATCCGGCGCGCGCGGCTACAAGCCCGGCCGCTTCTCCTTCAACGTCAAGGGCGGGCGCTGCGAGGCCTGCCAGGGCGACGGCGTGCTCAAGATCGAGATGCACTTTTTGCCGGATGTCTACGTCCAGTGCGACGTCTGCAAGGGCAAGCGCTACAACCGCGAGACCCTGGAGATCGCCTTCAAGGACAAATCGATCGCCGACGTGCTCGACATGACGGTGGACGAGGCGCTCGACTTCTTCCGCGCGGTGCCGGCGATCCGCTCGAAGATGGAGACGCTGCGGCGCGTCGGCCTCGGCTACATCAAGCTCGGCCAGCCGGCGACGACGCTCTCGGGCGGCGAGGCCCAGCGGGTCAAGCTGTCCAAGGAGCTGTCGAAGCGCGCCACGGGCCGGACCCTCTATATCCTGGACGAGCCGACCACCGGCCTGCATTTCGACGACGTGCGCAAGCTGCTCGACGTGCTGCACGAGCTGGTCGAGGCCGGCAACACGGTGATCGTGATCGAGCACAATCTGGAGGTCATCAAGACCGCCGACTGGATCGTCGATCTCGGCCCGGAGGGCGGCGACAAGGGCGGCCGGATCGTCGCCGCCGGCACGCCCGAAGACGTCGCCGCCGTGCCGGAGAGCTTCACCGGCCAATACCTCGCCCGATTCCTGCAAACGGCCGGGGACGCGCGCCGGAGCGCGTGATGCCGCCCTTCGATACGCCCCGGATTAAATCCGGGGCTACTCAGGATGAGGGTAAGTTTAGAAAATCCTCATCCCGAGTAGGCGCGCTTGCGCGCCGTATCGAGGGGCCTCATCCCGAGTAGGCCCCGCAGGGGCCGTATCGAGGGGGCGCCCCCTACACACCAACTTGATCGGGCCGCCGCATCCCGGCCGGCTCCGGATCGCCAGGGCGCAGCGCCGTTTCGCGGGTGACGCTACCGCCCCTCCGATCCGCGTTGCGCCTGCACATAGCTTTCGAGCACACGGTTGATCCGCGTCTGGTAGCCCCGGCCCGGCGCCCGGAAATGGTCGAGTACCGAACGCTTGACCCGGAGCGTGATCCGCTCCGTGCGGTCGGGCCGGACCAGCTTGGCCTCGCGCCAGAACGTGGCGTCCAGCTCCGGAATGTCGCTGAAATCGATCTCCCCGTCGTCCACGGCTGCGATCTCATCCGGCGTCAGGGGCCGCTTGTATCTGCTCATGCCAGAATTGCCTTTCCTTGCGGGACGCCGGCCGCGCCGAAATCAGCCGTACCCGCCCGCCGCGTTCGGTGTGGACCACCACGATCACAGCGGCCTCCACCCGGCCGATGCTGACATGGCGCGCCTCGCCATAGTCCTGGCGCCGGGCGGGCCGCGTGAACACCGGGCCGCCGAAAATCCGCCCCGCGGTCTCGAAGTCGATCCCGTGTTTGGCAAAATTGGCCCGGCTCTTGGCCTCGTCCCATTCGAACTCCATCGGGCAATGTATGTATAATTTGTAGTGACAAAAATCGCAAGGGCGGGCCGCGGCCCTGAGTCCCTACACCAACTCAATCGGCCCCCGCGGAGCGCTGGCAGCGCGGAGGATGGAGTACCAGGTCGAGGTGAGCATTTCGGTGCCGGAGACGCCGATTGCGGGTTGGCGTTTTTCGGTGCGCAGCAGGCCGCCGCCCGCGTCCCATGCCTCGACCTCGGCGACCGCGACATCCAGCGCCGGATCGGCGATCAGCCTTGCCTCGCACTTGTCGAGGCCGGTCGAAACCAGGGCGCAGGTCACCATCGTGTTGACGTTGCGCGGATAGAGCTTCGCGACGCCGCGCACCGGGCCTTCGTAGATCACGGTCTCGCCGTCGATGGTTGCCGGATCGAGGCCGCTCTCGGAGAAATCGAGATTGTCCGGGTGTTTGCGGAAGGTGATGCGCACCCGCTCCCAGCCGCCGCGGCGCATCAGCAGTTCGTCGCCGCCCAATAGCGCGCCGGCCGGCACGACCAGCCGCGTGCCGTGCGCCATCGCCGCTTCTTCCAGCCGCCCGCGCAGGGCGTCGTCGGCCAATGCGGTCACCGACAGCGGCATGTAGTCGGCGCATTGCAGGAAGGCTTCGCCGTAGCGCGCCGAGATCGAGGCATGGGCGCATTCGACGATCAGGCCGGGCCGCCGCGCCGCAGCCTCATCCAAATCGTCCAGCCGCAGGGCCGGATCCACGTCCGCGAGCGCCGCCGCGCTGCGGTTGTACACGAACGCCGTTTCGAAGCGGCCGTCGCTCTCCACGATCCGCTCGGCGATGAACCGGCCGATATAGCCGTAGCCGACGATCCCGATGCGTATGGGCCCGATACGCATGGCGGCGCTCCCGGCTCTCTCTCCGGCCCTACCCGAACACGACCGGCAGGGTCCGCGGGCCGCGCACGGTGCCGTCGGACCAGCGGACCTCGCCGTCGACCCGGTAGTCCGGGATCCGCTTCAGCCATTCCTCGATGGCGACCCGCAGTTCCATGCGCGCCAGGTTCGAGCCGACGCAGCGGTGGATGCCGAGGCCGAAGGCGCCGTGGCGGTTCTCCTGCCGGTCGAGCACCACCCGGTCGGCATCCGGGAACATCTCGGGGTCGCGGTTGGCCGCCGGGAAGGACAGCAGCACCATCTCGCCCTTCTTCATCGGGCAGCCGCCCATCGTCACGTCCTTCTTGATCTCGCGCGCCATGGTGACCGGCGAATAGGCGCGCAGCAGCTCCTCGATCGCCGTTGGCATCAGCTCCGGCTCTTCGAGCAGGCGCCGCCGGTCGTCCGGGTGCTGCCCGAGATGCATGATCGCGGCGCCGATGGAACTCCAGGTCGTGTCGATGCCGGCGATCATCAGCAGGTTGAGCGTGCCGAGCACATGGTTTTCCTCGAAGGGCACGCCGTTCAGCGAGCCGTCCATCATCACCCGGATCAGGTCGGGCTCCGGCCCGTCGGGATCGGCCTCGCTCCGGCCTTCCTTGCGCAGGGCGATATGGTGGCGGAAATAGTCGCGCATCGCCTTGGTCGCGTTCTTGCCGATCTCGTCGTCGACGATGCCGATTTCCAGGATCTCGTGGATCCACTGAATGAACCGGTCGCTGTCGCGCACCGGCACGCCGAGCATGTAGGCGATGATGCGCACCGGGATATGGCGGGCGTAGTGCTGGGCGGCGTCGCAGCGCCCGTCGTCGATGAAGTCGTCGATCAGCTCGTTGCACACCCGGCGCGCCATCGGCTCCAGCTTGCCGACCTCCTGGGGCGTGAAGAAGGGCAGCAGCACCTGCTTGTGCGCCTTGTGCTCCGGCGGGTCGGACGTGATCGGCGGCGCCGGCAGCGGCGGGTCTTCGTATTTTTTGTGGCGCAGGAGAATACGGCGCGAGGTGAAGTGTTCGGTATCGTAGGCGATGGCCTTGACGTCCTCGTAGCGTGTCGGCAGCCAGGCGCCCTCGAAGCGCTCGGTGCGGGCGATCGGGCCCTTGCGCAACTCGTCCCAGATCGGGAAGGGATTGTCGCGCCATTGCGGATCGAGATGGTCCCAGTCGGTCCGCCAGTCCGCGACCGGCGGCCGTTCCGGCGCGTCGTGCAGGGATTGCCCGGCCGGCGGCTGGCCGGCCACCGGGCAGGCGCCCGCGCCGGCCTCGGCGTCGGGTCCCGGCCCGACCTGCGAGTCGGCCTTGCTGTCGCTCATCCCGCATCCTCCGCAATCTCGACGGCGTATTCCGGGCAGTTGGCGACGGCCATGCGGGCCTTCGCCTCCAGGTCCGGCGGCACGGCGCCGTCGCCCACCGCCGTCGCGTTGCCGAAATCGTCCAGCGCGAACAGTTCCGGCGCCAGCGCATGGCAGCGGCTGTGGCCTTCGCAGCGCTCAGGATCGACCCGCACTTTCATACCCGGCTTCCCTTGCAGGTTGTCGGTCCGCCTGTCCGTTTGCGCGCATGTTCCACCGCCCGGCGGCAAAAGGAAAGGGCGCGGCGTGACCCAACGGCCGTTTGGTTGCGGCGGCGGGGTTCCTCTTCAGGCGAGAAGGTCGGCAAAACAGGCATGGAGCGCCGGCATTTCTTCGATGCCGAATCCGGGCGCGTCCGGCAGCGTGACCCGCCCGTCTTCGACTACCGCGCCGCCCGGCAGTCCGCCGATCGGCAGGGCGGCATCGAGCGCGACTTCGGCCATGCCGAGGCCGAGCGCCGCCACCGTATGCAACGCGAGGACGTGGCCGGCATGGGGCGCGAAGCGCCGCCGCGACCAGCCTTTCGCGGTGAAGCAATCGACCATCCGGACATATTCGGGCAGGCCGTAGCTCAGCGAAATATCGAACTGCAGCCAGTCGCGGTCAGGCCGCAGGCCGCCGTGGCGTTCGAGGTTGCGGGCGTCGTCGAAGGAAAACAGGTTCTCGCCCGTGCCGATAGGGATGGCGAAGCGGCCGGCGATAGCGGCCAGCCCGGCATAGTCGAGCGGCGAGACCGGCTCCTCGATCCAGGCGAGGTCGTAGTCCGCCAGCGCGGCCAGCCATCCGGCCGCCGTTTCCGGCTCCCAGACGCCGTTGGTGTCGAGCGCCAGCGCGCCCGGCCCGGTTATGCCGAGCGCCGCCTCGACCCGGGCGAGATCGGTTGCGAGCGGCGCACCGCCGATCTTGATCTTGAAAATCCGGAAGCCCCGGTCGCGCGCTTCGGCGAGGCTGTCGCGCAGCGGCCCGGTATCGGCGGCGTCCGCGCCGTAATGGCCGCCGGTGCCGTAGACGGTTACGTCCGGGGCGCCGGCACGGCCAAAATAATCAGAGATCGTGCGCCAGGCCGGCTCGCCGCGCTGGCGCGCCCGCAGGTCCCACAGCGCCATGTCGAGCACGCCGACCGCGCCGGCGCGCTCGCCGTGGCCGCCCGGTTTCTCGTTCGCCATCTTGGTGCGCCAGGCCGCGGCCGGATCGACCAGGCCGTTGCCGTCCAGCAGGGCGCCGGGCGCGGCGTCGAGCAGGCGCGGGATGAAGCGTTCGCGCAGCAGCGCGCCGTGGCTGTAGCGCCCGACCGAATCGAAGCCGAGGCCGCGGAGCGCACCGTCCGTCTCCACGACGACCGCGCTGGCGGTCATCGAATCGTAGGCGATGCCGGCGTTGCGCAGGCCGGAGGCGAGCGAGACCGTCTTTTCGCGGATCGCGGCGATCTTCATGGCCGGCGGCGGTCGCCCCGACCTATTGCCCGGCCTGGGTCCAGTCGTGGTCGGAAATGTCGAAGACGATGCCGTGATTGTCCTTGTATTTGGTCTCGGCATCGACGCCGGGATAATGGTCCGGCAGCTGCATGAAGAAGGCGCCGCCGGCGTCCTCGATGCGCCGGCCGGTCTCGTCGAGGTCGTCGACGACGAAGCCCATATGGTGCAGCCCGGCCCAGTCCGGCCCGTTGACCTGGCCGCCGCGGCCGTCCGGGAAGTGGAGCAGGGTGAGGTTCATCACCCCGTCGCTCAGCATGACGGCGTTGCCGATCGGGCTCTCCGCCTCGCGCACCCGTTCGAGGCCGAACACGTCTTCATAGAAGCCGGCCGCCTTCTCCAGGTCCGGCACCTGAAGCGCAATGTGGCGCAGCTTGGCCATGACGCGCTCCCTCCGTTGACGATGGCGGGGGCATTGTCGGCGAAAGGGGGCGGGGCTGTCCAGCGTGGAGGGGGCGGAAGGAAGCGGTAAGGGCCGTAGGGGCGGGTTTCAAACCCGCCCCTGCAAACGTGGCCGTCACGCACCCCTGCCCGCCCGTCATCTCGACCGACCATCCCCTCATCGTCATCCCGACCGAGCGCAGCGAGCGGAGGGATCTCGGCTCGATCCCGACTACGGGAAACCGGAGTCCGGTGACGAGATTCCTCCACTCCGCGGACTGGCGTCCGCTCCGGTCGGAATGACGGGGAGGTGGTGGCGCCCGGCCGAAGTGACGGGCGGAGCGAATCGTCGGAGGGCCGGAGGGGACGGCGCCGGGGCGCGGATTCGACCGGGCCGGGACCGGCGCTCCCGGTTGACGGGCTCTGCCGGAACCGGCCATAATGGAATAAGTCTAATATAGGAGGAAATGAATATGTCCAAGAAAGCTGACCTGTTCGAACTCTACGCCGAAGATCCCGACGAGGCCGACCGGATCGTGTTCGGGCGCGAGGCGCATCCGGACCGCCGCGGGTTCCTGAAAGGCGCCGGCCTCGCCGGCATGGGCGCCCTGATCGGCGCGGCGATCCCGTTCCACCGCACCATGCCGTCGGGCTTCATCCCCGAGGCGATCGCCGCCAAGAAAATGACCATCGAGGGCAAGGACGGGCTCACGGTGCTCAACGACCGGCCGGTCAACGCCGAGACCCCGGCCCACCTGCTCAACGACGCGGTGACGCCGACCGCCCGGCACTTCATCCGCAACAACGGCCTCGTGCCGGAGGACATGGACCCGGCGACCTGGAAGTTGCGCGTCGACGGCCTAGTCAACAGCCCGATGACGCTCAGCATCGACGACCTGAAGAAGAAGTTCGAGGTCGTGACCCAGCAACTCACCATCGAGTGCGGCGGCAACGGCCGGGCCTTCTTCGACCCGCCGGCGCGCGGCAACCAGTGGACGGTCGGCGCGGTCGCCAGCTCGAACTGGACCGGCGTGCGCCTGGCCGACGTGCTCAAGGCCGCCGGCGTCCAGCCGAACGTCGTCTACACCGCCCATGTCGGGGCCGATACGCACCTCTCCGGCAAGGAGGGCAAGCTGCCGATCTCGCGCGGCGTGCCGATCGACAAGGCGATGAACCCGAGCAACCTGATCGCTTTCGGCATGAACGGCGGGCCGCTCCATGCGATGAACGGCGCGCCGCTGCGCCTGGTGATCCCCGGCTGGCCGGGCTCGTGCTCGCAGAAATGGCTGAAGCGGATCTGGCTGCGCGACAAGGTCCATGACGGGCCGAAAATGACCGGCAGCGCCTACCGCGTGCCGGACTATCCGGTCTCGCCGGGCGAGAAGGTGCCGAAGAGCGCCATGGGGATCATCCACGCCATGCCGGTGAAATCGCTGATCACGACGCCCAAGACCGGGCTGACGATCTCGGGCCGCGAGCTGGAGGTCGGCGGTCACGCCTGGGCGGGCGACGACGCGGTGGCGCGGGTCGACGTGTCGATGGATTTCGGCGCGTCCTGGCAGCAGGCCGAGTTGGGCAAGCCGGCCAACCCCTACGCCTGGCAGCACTGGAAGGCGGCGCTGAAATTCCCGCAGAAGGGCTATTACGAGGTCTGGGCGCGGGCGACCGACTCCCGCGGCGTCATCCAGCCTTTCGCCATCGCGTGGAACCCGAAGGGCTACCTGAACAACTCGATGCACCGCATTTCGGTCCGGGTCAGTTGAGCGCCATACCGTCGCCGGCACGGGCCGCGGCCTTCGCCGCCGCGGCCCGGACGATCCTGGCCGTGACGCTTGCCGTCCTGTTGGCGGCGGCGGGCGGCGCGCTGGCGGCCGACGCACCGGCCGGAAAGGCCGAGCCGGAAAAGGCTGCGAACGCCCCCGCCGCCGGGTCGGGCGACGATGAGGACGAAGACAAAGACGACGAGGACGACGAAGACGAGAACGAGGACGACGAGGACGATTACGAGGGTATGCCGCCCGGCGAAGGCCGCGACGAAGTCTTCGGCTATTGCAGCGCCTGCCATTCCATGAAGCTGGTCGCCCAGCAGGGCCTGACCCGCGCGGACTGGGGCGAAGTCCTGGTCTACATGGTCGAGGAGCACGAAATGGCGGAACTTGAGCCGGAGGACGAAAGGCTGGTCCTCGACTATCTCGCCCGCTTCTACGGCCGCGACCGGCGGGCGCGGAAGATGGGACGCTAGCCCGGCGCGCGCGACGGCGGTATCCTGCCGCCGGCAACGGCGGTACGGGCGGGTTCAAGGTGGAGCAGGAGTTCCAGGCCGTTCTGGACGGCATCGAGGGCGACCGGGAAGCGCTGGCAGACCTGTGCCTCGCCCTCGGCAACCTGCCCGACTATTCCGGCGAGGAGCGCGAGGTCGGCGCGGCGGTCGTCGCCTGGCTGCACGAGGCGGGCATCGAGGCCCGGCTCCAGTTCATGGCGGCCGAGAGCGTCAACGCAATCGGCCTGATCCGCGGCACCGGCGACCGCGCCGGCGGCGGGCGCTCGCTGATCCTCAACGCCCATATCGATACCCAGGGCGCCCGGCCGGCCGGCGGCGAAGCGGCGGAACGGCGCCTGCGCGGCGCCTGGATCGAGGACGGCCGGCTGTACGGCCGCGGCCTCGCCAACGACAAGGCGCAGCTGGCGGCCCAGATGATCGCCATGCGCGCCATCGTCCGGTCCGGGCTGACGCTCAAGGAGGACCTGTACCTCGCCGGAAGCGGTCAGGAGACCTCGGCGCCGCCCGCCGCGGCCGGCGACATTGCGGGCTGGTCCGGCGTCGGCCCGGCCGCCAGCCAGGTGCGCGAGGGCCACGGCGCGCGCTGGCTGGTCGAGCACGGCGTGGTCGCGGACTACGCCTTGGTCAGCGAGGTCTCGGACTTCCGCGTCACGGTCGCCCAGGCCGGCTATCTGCGCCTGCGCATCGCCGTGCCGGGCAACATGGCCTACACGCCCGGCCTGCGCCGGGGCGCCAGTTCGAAAGAGCTCGGGCCGGCCGGCAGCCCCAACCCGTTCGAGCGTGCGGCCCGGATCGTGCTGGCGCTGGAGGACTGGGCCCGACGCTACGAAACCGAAGGGCAGGAGACCTTCCGGGGAGGCACGCTGATCCCGAAGGCCCAGGTACTGGAAATGCGCCCGGCCGGGCCGCCCTGGACCGAGGAGCGGGATTATTGCCACATCTTTTTCGACGTGCGGCTGATGCCGAACGCCCATGCGCCGGCGGTCCGCCGGCAGGTGTGCGACGCCGTGGCGGCGACCGGCATCGACGTGCAGATCGACGCCTACGATTTCAAGCGCGGCTATATCGCGGACGGCGCCGAACCGCTGCTCGACGCGCTGCGCGCGGCCCATGAGGCAACGGTCGGCGGGCCGCTCGACTATACGGCCTCGCTCGAGATGAGCATGTGGCGCGACAGCAACGCCTTCAACGAGGCCGGCATCCCCGCCATCGGCTACGGCCCGCCGGTCGCCGATCCCGGCGGGCCGCGCGGCGCGGCGGGCGTGCAGCGGCCGGTCGCCCTCGACGACCTAGTCAAGCTGGCCAAGGTGTTCGCCCTGACGGCGCTGCAAATCTGCGGCGTCGCTGCGTGAGCGGGCGGAAGCGAACGCGATGCCCAGCCAGATCGACAGCCCGGCGGACTGGCGCGGCCCGGACCTGGCGAAACGAAGCGACTGGACCTGCCGGCTGACGGCCCAAGACCGGGCGGAGATTGCGGCCGGGCTGGACCGGTGCATCGCCGGGGGCCGCCCGTTCGCCGACATGACCGCCGCCGACCTGACGCTGCCGGCCTTCGCCCATCGGCTGCTGCATGCGCGGGACGTGCTGGAAACCGGCTGCGGCCTGTTCCTGTTCCGCGGCTTTCCGGTGGCGGGCCGCAACGTCGACGACCTGCGCCGCCTCTACTGGGGCATCGGCCGGCATATCGGCACCGCCGTCTCCCAGAGCAAGCGCGGCGACATGCTGGGCGACGTGCGCGACATCGGCACCGACGTGTCCGGGCGCGAGGGCCGGGGCTACACCAGCCGGGCGGAACTGGAGTTTCACACCGATTCGGCGGATGTCAGCGCCCTGTTTTTCCTCAGGACAGCCAAGTCCGGCGGACTGAGCCGCTTCGTGAGTTCGGTTGCGATCCACAACGAGATCGCCCGGACCCGGCCCGATCTTCTCGACGTTCTGTACCAACCCTTTCCGTGGAGCCGGCAGGGCCAGGAACGCGCGGGCGAGGCGGCGTGGTACGGGCAGCCGATCTACGGCGTCGAGCGGGGCCATTTCGCCAGCCGCTACATCCGCACCCATATCCTGTCGGCGCAAAAACACCACGACGTGCCGCCGCTCACCGGGCCGCAACGCGACGCGCTGGCCGCCATCGACCGGCTGGCGGGCGATCCGGCCTTCTGCCTCGACACGATGCTGGAGCCGGGCGACATGGTGTTCCTGAACAGCCACACGACCTACCACGCGCGCACGGAATTCGAAGACCACCCCGAACCGGAGCGCAAGCGCCACCTGCTGCGCCTGTGGCTCTCGGTGCCGAACAGCCGCCCGCTGCCGGAGGGCTGGTCTGCCGTCTACCGGGACCGCCGGCCCGGCGCCGTGCGCGGCGGCGTTCCCGGCCATGCGGAACGGCCGGCCTACGCCACGTCCTAGGGCCTCTCCGACCTGAACTTTCGACGTTCCGCCGGTCCTTCGATACGCCCCGGCCTTGCGGCCGGGGCTACTCAGGATGAGGAGTGAAGTGTTGCGGCTCTTGAACCGACATCTCCCTCATCCCGAGTAGGCGCGTCAGCGCCGTATCTAGGGGGCCGTATCGAGGGAGCAATCATTCATTGCAGCTGCGGCCGAACCGGTCCTCGGTCGCCGCCCAGTCGTCGAAGCCGACGATCCGCTTGTAGTCCTCGAAACCGACTCCGGTCTCCCACAGTTTCATCTCGCCGGAGCGGAAATCCTCAAGCGCATCCTGCATCGTCCGGGCGATGCGCAGGACCAGCGAGATGCCGTAGACGATCACGTCGAAGCCCATGTCGTGCAGCCGCTCCGGCGGCAGGATCGGCGTACGCCCGCCCTCCAACGGGTTGGCAAGCTGCGGCACGTCGAAGGCCGCGCCGACGATCGCCAATTCCTCCTCGGTCTCCGGCGCCTCGACGAAGACAGCGTCGGCGCCGGCCTCGACATAGGCCCGGCCCCGGCGCAGCGCCTCGTCCAGCCCGTGGACCGCGCGGGCGTCGGTGCGCGCGACGATCACGGTGTCGGGATCGCGCCTTGCGTCGAGCGCCGCGCCGATCTTGTCGACCATGAAGACGGCGTCGACGACATCCTTGCCCGCCATGTGGCCGCAGCGCTTGGGCCAGGTCTGGTCCTCGATCATGATCGCGCCGGCGCCCATGTCTTCGTAGGTCCGCACCGTGTGGGCGACATTCTTGACGTCGCCGTAGCCGTCGTCGCCGTCGACCAGCACGGGCAGGCCGGTCGCGCCCAGGATGTCGCGCACGCCGGCCGCGATCTCGCCGAGCCCCTTGATGCCGATGTCCGGCACGCCATAGCGCGCGCCGACCAGCGGGAAGCCGCCGATGAAGAAGGCGGGATAGCCGGCCTGTTCGATCAGCCGGGCGCTCAGCCCGTCATGGGCGCCGATCAGGATCAGCGGGTCATGGGCGGCGAGAACGCTGCGGAAGGAAGCGCGGTGCATGATCGTGTATCTCCGGGTGGCGTCGGCGGCGCCCGGCCATTCTAGCAGCCGATCCTGCCGCGCACGATGCGCCCTCGGCGCCCGACGATTGACCGGCCCCGCGCGGGAAATTACGGTCGCGCGACCGGCTGGTTGGGCCTCGCGGGCGGCGTCGGACCGATGTCCGGGGGCCGGCCGCACGGGAAAGGCAGAGATGACCGCGCATCGCCTCAGGCTGATCATGAACGGCGTCACCGGGCGCATGGGGACGAACCAGCATCTGGTGCGCTCGATCTGCGCCATCCGCGCCGAGGGGGGCGTGCGCCTGGGCAACGGCGACCGGGTGGTCCCCGACCCGATCCTGGTCGGCCGCAACGAAGCGAAGCTCGCCGCGCTTGCCGAAGCGAACGGCATCGAACGCTGGACGACCGATCTGGATGCGGCGCTCGCCGATCCTGACGACACCCTGTTCTTCGACGCCGCGACCACGCAGATGCGCAAGGACCTGCTGCTGAAGGCGATCGGCGCCGGCAAGGACATCTATACCGAAAAGCCGGTCGCCGAGACGCTCGACGACGCGCTCGCCATCGCCCGCGCCGCCCGCGACAAGGGCGTCAGGGGCGGCGTGGTCCACGACAAGCTCAGCCTGCCCGGCCTGATCAAGCTGCGCAGGCTGCGGGACACCGGCTTCTTCGGTCGCATCCTCTCGGTGCGCGGCGAGTTCGGCTACTGGGTGTTCGAGGGCGACCGGGAGCCGGCGCAGCGGCCGTCCTGGAACTACCGTAAGGCCGAAGGCGGCGGCATCATCCTCGATATGCTGTGCCACTGGCGCTATGTGCTCGACCATACCATCGCGCCGGTCCGGGCGGTCTGCTGCCACGGCGCAATCCACATTCCGCAGCGCTGGGACGAGGCCGGCGCGCCCTACGACGCCGATGTCGAGGACGCCGCCTACGCCCTGTTCCAGCTGGAGGGCGGCATCGTCGCCCAGATCAACTCCTCCTGGTGCACCCGGGTGCGGCGGGACGATCTGGCGACCTTCCATGTCGACGGCACCCACGGGTCCGCCGTCGCCGGGCTGACCCGCTGCCTCGTCCAGCCCCGGGACGACACGCCCAGGCCGGTGTGGAACCCGGACGTGCCCCAGACCATCGATTTCCGCGCCGGCTGGCGGGAGGTGCCGGACGACCGGGCCTACGAGAACGGCTTCAAGACCCAGTGGCAGGATTTCATCCGCCACCTCTACGAGGACGCGCCGTGGGACTACACCTTCCTCTCCGGCGCCAGGGGTGTGCAGCTTGCCGAACTCGGCTACCGCAGCTGGCGCGAGCGGCGCTGGGTCGACGTGCCGGAACTGGAGCTCTGACCGTGCCTTCGGTCGACCTGCCGACGAGCGACGGCCGGATCGAGGCCTACCGCCTGTCGCAGCCGCTGACCTATGAACCGGCGCGCGCCGAGGCCCTGCCCCGCGTCGCCTATGCCGCCGCCCATGTCGTCAACGATCCGCGCGCCGACGCCGACCCCTGGCTCGACACCGCCCTCGACTGGGAGGCGACGCTGGCCTATCGCGAGCATCTGTGGTCGCTCGGCCTCGGCGTCGCGGAAGCGATGGACACCGCGCAGCGCGGCATGGGGCTGGACTGGCCGACCTCGCGCGAACTGATCCGGCGCTCGGTCGCCGCCGCGAAGGCGCGGGACGGCGGCGGGCGGATCGCCTGCGGCGCCGGCACCGATCATCTGGCGCCGGGGCCGGACACCGGCGTGGACGAGGTGATCCGTGCCTACGAGGAACAGTGCGAGGCGGTCGAGGCCGCGGGCGGGCGGATCGTCCTGATGGCGAGCCGGGTGCTCGCCGCCTGCGCCGCCGGCCCGGCGGATTACGAGAGGGTCTATGGCCGCATCCTCTCCCAGGTGCGCGAGCCGGTCCTGATCCACTGGCTGGGCGAGATGTTCGATCCCGCGCTGGACGGCTACTGGGGCGACCCCGATCATATGGCGGCGATGGAGGTCTGCCTGTCGATCCTGGCGGCCCATGCGGAGAAGATTGACGGCATCAAGATTTCGCTGCTCGATGACGGCAAGGAGATCGCCATGCGCCGCCGCCTGCCGCCGGACGTGCGCATGTATACCGGCGACGACTTCAACTATCCGGCGCTGATCGCCGGCGACGAGGAAGGCTTCTCCCACGCCCTGCTCGGCATCTTCGACGCCATCGCCCCGGCGGCGAGCGCGGCCCTGCTCGCCATGGCCCGGCAGGACATGGACGGTTATTTCGCGACCCTGGCGCCGACCGTGCCCCTGTCGCGCCACATCTTCCGTGCGCCGACGCGCTTCTACAAGACCGGCGTCGTCTTCATGGCCTATCTCAATAGCCATCAGGACCATTTCACCATGGTCGGCGGCCAGGAGAGCGCCCGCTCGACGCTGCATCTGAGCGAACTGTTCCGCCTCGCCGACAAGGCCGGTCTGCTGCGCGATCCGGACGCCGCGGCGGCGCGCATGGCCGCGGTGCTGGCGGTGCGCGGCGTCGCCTGAGGCCCCGGATCGTTCGCGATGCGCGATTTTTCCGGCGATACGGCGCTGCTCTCTCTCAACACGGCGACGGTGCAGGCGCAGTGGACCCTGGCGCAGTGCATCGAGGGCTGCGCCCGGCACGGTATCGGCGGCATCGCGCCCTGGCGCGACAAGCTGGCGGACTGCGGCGCCAGGCGGGCCGCCCGGTTGATCCGGGATGCCGGCCTGCGCGTCACCGGCCTGTGCCGGGGCGGCATGTTTCCGGCCGCAACCCCGGCAGGGCGGCGGGCCGCCCTGGACGACAACCGGAGGGCGGTGGACGACGCCGCGGCCATCGGCGCCGAATGCCTGATCCTGGTGGTCGGCGGCCTGCCCGAAGGCTCGAAGGACCTTGCCGGCGCCCGGATGCAGGTCCGCGACGGCATCGCCGCACTGCTCGATCACGCCCGCGCCGCCGAAATGCCGCTCGCCATCGAACCGCTGCACCCGATGTATGCCGCCGACCGGGCCTGCGTGAATACGCTGAAGCAGGCCAACGACCTGTGCGACGTGCTGGGAGACGGCGTCGGCGTGGCGGTCGACGTCTACCATGTCTGGTGGGATCCGGACCTGGAGGCGGAGATTGCGCGCGCCGGGGCGGCCGGCCGGATCCTCGGCTTCCATGTCAGCGACTGGCTGGTGCCGACGGCCGACCTGCTGCTCGACCGCGGCATGATGGGCGACGGCGTCATCGACATTCCGAAAATCCGCGGCTGGGTCGAGGATGCGGGTTACGACGGCGCTTCGGAGGTCGAGATTTTCTCGAAAGACAACTGGTGGCGGCGGGAGCCGGACGACGTGCTCGCAACCTGCATCGAGCGCCACCGGAGCGCGGTGTGACGGCGATGGTGCGGAGCGTTGCGGATATCCCGGACGCGGCGCTGGCGCGCTTCCGCGCCGGTACGGTGATCCCGGCCCACCCCCTGGCACTGACCGCGGCCCGGACGCTGGACGAGACCCGGCAGCGGGCGCTGAGCCGTTACTATATCGACGCCGGCGCGGGCGGACTGGCGGTCGGCGTTCACACCACGCAGTTCGCGATCCGCGAGGCCGGGTTGTACGAGCCGGTGTTGCGCCTCGCCGGCGAAACGGCGGCCGATTGGGCCGATGGACCGCTTTTCCTCATCGCCGGGGTCGCCGGCCGCACCGGACAGGCCGTCGCCGAGGCGCAGGTCGCGGCCGGCCTGGGCTATCACGCGGTCTTGCTCAGCCTCGCCGCATTCGGAGGCGCATCCGAAGACGAACTGATCGCCCATTGCCGGCGGATCGGGGAAGAAATGCCGGTGGTCGGCTTCTACCTGCAGCCGGCGGTCGGCGGCGTGCCATTACCCTACTCCTTCTGGCGGCGTTTCGCCGAACTGGACACAGTCGTCGGCATCAAGATCGCGCCCTTCGACCGCTACGGAACGCTCGACGTCGTGCGCGGCGTCGCCGGAGCCGGTGCGGAGGACCGGATCGCCCTCTACACCGGCAACGACGACAATATCCTGCTCGACCTGCTGACGCCCTGGCGCCTGCAGCGTGGCGACGAAACGGTAGACCTGCGCATCGCCGGCGGCCTGCTCGGCCACTGGAGCGTCTGGGTGAAGTCGGTCGTGAAACTGCTGGACCGGGTCCATGCCGCGGCCAGCGCCGACCGGATCGACCGGGACCTGCTGGCGCTCGCCGGCCAGATCACCGACTGCAACGCCGCCTTCTTCGACGTCGCCAACGATTTCCGCGGCTGCATCGCCGGAATGCACGAGGTGCTGCGCCGGCAGGGCCTGCTCGAAGGCATCTGGTGCCTCGACCCGGAGGAAGGATTAAGCCCCGGCCAGGCTGCCGAGATCGACCGGGTCTGCCGGGCCTATCCGCATCTCGACGACGATTCCTTTGTCGCGGAAAATCTGGAAAGATGGCTGGCGCCCTGAACCGGCCGGCCAGGGCCTGACCCGAGCCCGGCCGCGACCGGAAGACGCCGAAAGGAGGCGCGACATGGGACCGGGACTTTCCGCCCAGACGATCTGGCGATGGACGGCCATCGTGCTCGTGCATCTGGCGGTCGTGCTGATCTGGTACATCGCGGTCAAGGTGGGCGAGGTACCGAAATTCGTTCTGGCCTCGCCCCACGAAACCCTCCTGTCGCTGTTCGACACCTATCCCTGGTTCCACAACACCATGGTGACGACGGCGGAAATCTTCGGCGGCTATTTCCTTGCCGTCGTCGTCGGCGTCGGCCTCGCCCTGCTGTTCTCCTGGTTCCGCACCGTGGACGCCCTGTTGATGCCGCTGGTCGTCAGCCTCAACATGATCCCCAAGGTGGCGCTCGGGCCGCTGATCATCGTCTGGTTCGATTACGGCATCCAGACCAACATCATCATCGCCTTTTCGATCAGTTTCCTGCCGATCCTGATCACCACGGCCCGCGGCCTGCGCGAGGTCGAACCCGACCTGATCGACCTGGTCAGGACCCTGCGCGCCACGCGGCGGCAGATTTTCGTCAAGATCCAGCTTCCCGGCTCGCTGCCCTACATCTTCTCCGGCATGAAAGTGGCCGTCGTCCTCGCGGTCGCCGGCGCCGTGGTCGGCGAGATCATCGCGTCGGATTCCGGCCTCGCCTACCTGATCGGCCAGGTCCAGGTGACGCTGGATACCGCGGCGATGATGATGGCGGTCATCCTGATCACCCTGGTCGGCGTGGCGCTCTATCTGATCGTGCTGGGCCTCGAGCGGCTCGTTGTGGTGCGCGACGCCCGGGTCGAGACCGTATGACCGCACAACCGGCCAGCGGCGGGGAGCCCTTTATCCGCCTCGTCGGCGTCAAGAAGGTGTTCCGCGCCCGCCGCGAGGAATTCCTGGCGGTCTCCGACGCCACCTTCGACGTCAACGAGGGCGAACTGGTCTCGATCGTCGGGCCGTCGGGCTGCGGCAAGACCACCCTGCTCAAGATCGTCGCCGGCCTTTTCCCCCACGACGGCGGCACGCTGGAGATCGGCGGCGCCGGCAGCGATTTCGACCCGGCGCGCGACGTCGGCATGGTGTTCCAGCAGCCGCTGCTGCTCAAATGGCGGCGGGTGCTGGAAAATGTGCTGCTGCCCGCTGAAATTCTCGGCCTGCCGATGGGCGAGGCGCGCGAGCGCGCCCGCGGCTTGATCAACATGGTCGGCCTTGCCGGCCACGAGCAGAAATATCCCTACGAACTCTCCGGCGGGATGCAGCAGCGCGCCGCCATCGCCCGCTCCCTCGTCCACGACCCCCGGCTGATTCTGATGGACGAGCCGTTCGGCGCCCTCGACGCGCTGACCCGCGAGCGCATGAACCTGGAGCTGCTGCGCATCTGGGAGCAAAGCCGCAAGACCATCCTGTTCGTCACCCACGGCATTGCGGAAGCGGTATTCCTCGGAACCAGGGTGGTGGTGCTCACCGCCGGCCCGGCGCGCATGGCCGACCGGATCGACATCGACCTGCCCCGGCCGCGCACCCTCGACATGAAGACCCACGAACGCTTCGGCGGCTACGCTCGCCGCATCTACCACCTGCTCGGCGTGGAGTGAGGCGGGCCGCAATCGCCTGAGAGAGCCAACAACACGGTTGTGACCCGCCGCGCTGCACCGTAAGATTTTGTACCCGTTCGGTTACTTTCGGGAAGAAGCGCGGGAGGGAAGAAGCGCGGGCGCGCCGAAGGCGGCTCGATCCGCCGCCGGCTACGGAGTCCCGCGCACCCCGGCACGGATCAATCCAGCAGCAAGATGGGGACAATCATGATTGGGCGTAAATCATTGGCAGCCATGGCCGTCGCCGCGGCCGGCAGCCTCGGCGCGACGCAGGCCGGCGCCGCCGAGAAGGTCGATTTCATTCTCAACTGGATCGCCGGCGGCGACCACGCGCCATACTATTATGCCAAGAAGATGGGCTGGTACGCCAAGGCGGGCATCGACCTGAACATCCAGCAGGGCAAGGGCTCGTCCATGTCGTCGCGCCGCACCGGCGCCGGCAAGAACCCGATCGGCCTGGCCGATCTCGGCACCGCGCTGGTCACCATGGGCAAGGGCGCCCGCATGGTCGCGGTGATGAACATCTACGCCAACTCGCCCTACGGCATGTACTGGCTCAAGAGTTCGGGCATCAAGGGTCCGAAGGGTTTCGCCGGCAAGAAGATCGGCAACCCGCCCTGGGACGCCGCGCGCCAGATGTGGCCGGCGCTGGCCAAGAAGGTCGGCGTCGACCCGGCAACGGTGAAATGGGTCAACATCCAGCCGAACGCGAAGCTGGCCGCGCTCAAGGCCGGGTCGATCGACGTCACGACCTCGTTCTACAACATCCACCACATCTTCAAGCGGGTGCTGGGCGACGACATGGGCTTCTTCCCGTGGAGCAAATACGGCATCAACCCCTACGGCAACTCGATCATCGTCAACATGGATTATCTGAAGAACAACAAGAAGACGGTGGCGGCGTTCGTTTCGGTGACCCAGAAAGCCTTCCAGACTTGCGTGAAGACCCCGGCGCCCTGCATCGCCGCGCTGGTCGAGGCCAACAAGGGCCTCAAGGCCGCCAACGAGACCGAGAACTGGGGCCTGGTGACCGAGTTGATGAGCGACAAGGTCTCGCGCACCGTCGCGCTCGGCTATTTCGATCCCGACCGCATGAAGGCCGACCACGAGCTGGTCAACACCTACTTCAAGATCGAGACCAAGTACGCGATCGAGGAGCGCTACACCAACGAGTTCCTCGACCGCAGCATCAAGATGCCGAAGATCGACCGCAAGTCGGCCTTCGAATAATCGTCGCGAAGCCCGGCGGCGGCCCGCTCCCGTACCGGGCCGCCGCCGAGGCCCCTGAATGGACGAAACCTACGACGCCATAATCCTGGGAGCGGGCCACAACGGCCTGATCCTGCAAGCCTATCTTGCGCGCGCAGGGCTGGAGACCGTGGCCGTCGAACGCCGGGACGAGCCCGGTGGCGGCCTCGCCGCGATGGAGGATCCGCTTCATCCGGGGCTGATCCACAATACGCATGCCTTCTTCTTGCGCGCCATCGACGCCATGCCCTGGTACCGGGACCTCGATCTGGAGGGCCACGGCGCCCGCATGATCGAGCCGGAACTGAATGTCGCCATGCTGACCCGGGACGGCGGCGCGCTGGAATGGTGGACCGACATCGACCGTACGGTCGCGTCCTTCGCGCAGGTCAGCGAACGCGACGCCCGCACGCTGCGGCGCTGGTTCGACGAGTTCGGCCCGGTGGTCGAGGGTATCCTGATCCCGGAGGCGACGTCGCCGCCGATCCAGCCCGGCGAGCGGCGCGCCCTCCTGGAGCGGAGCGCCGAGGGGCGCCGGCTGCTCGAGGTCAGCGCGCTCAGCCCGCTGGAGTTCGTCCATCGGGAGTTCGAGAGCCCGGTCATCCAGGCCGGGTTGCTGTTCTTCAACGGGCTGCGCGAAGTCGATTTGCGAATCCGCGGTTTCGGCCACCATATCGCCTTCCTGCTCGCCAACCCGTCCAAGGCGCAGATGTCGGCCGGCGGCAGCGCCACGCTGGGCCGGGCTTTGGCAGCGGCGGCACAAGCCGCGGGCGGGCGCATCGTCACGGCGGCCGAGGCAACGCAAATCCTCGTAGAAAGCGGGCGGGCCGTCGGCGTCGAGACCGCGGACGGTTGCCGCTATCGCGCGCGCCGGTTGATCGCCTCCTCGCTCAATCCCCAGCAGACCTTCCTCGACCTGATCGACGCCGAGGCTCTGCCCGGCGCATGGCGGGAAAAGGCGGCAGCCTTCCGCTACAATCTTCTGGCGCCGCTCTTCGCCCTGAACCTGGCGCTCGACGCGCCGCCGGCCTATGCCGCGGCCGAACGGTATCCGGAGCTGGCCCGGCCGTTCATGACGGTGCTCGGCCTCGATCATGTCCGTCAGTTCGACGACATCGTCCGCCATCACGAAGCCGGCACGTTTCCGCCGACGGTCATGTGGGGCACCTGCCCGACCCAGTTCGCCCCCGGCCAGTCCGCCGGCGGCAGGCACGCGGCCTTCATGTGGGAGAAGCTGCCCTACGCCCTGAACGGCAATCCGGCGAACTGGGACGCCGCGAAAGACGCCCATGGCGAGGCGATGCTCGACCTGTGGGAAGAATACGCGCCGGGCCTGCGCGATTCGGCGATCGGCCGGTTCACCCGCAGCCCGCTCGATATTGAGCGGGAATTTCCGAACATGGCCGCCGGCGATCTCCTGGTCGGCGCCTTTACAGACGGGCAGATCGGCTACCACCGGCCGTTCGAGGGCGCGGGCGACTACCGCACCTGCATCGAGGGCCTGTATCTCTGCGGCTCGTCCTCGCACCCCGGCGGCAACATCACCGGGCTGCCGGGCTACAACGCAGCGCAGACGATCTTCCACGACCTGGGGCTCCACGGCGACTGGCTACCGCTGCCTGCGGCCCGGCGCATTGCAGAGTTAGCGGCCTGAGGTTTTGCCGCGAGTTCGTGCACGATCCGGCTCAAACCGGCACCGAATTTACCAGCCATATTGCTGCGCTGCCGGCCCTTCGATACGCCCCGGATTGAACCCGGAGCTACTCAGGGTGAGGAAATCTTGTGCTTGTTCTCCTCATCCCGAGTAGGCGCGCTCGCGCGCCGTATCGAGGGACGCACCAAGAAGGAAGGCGCGTTATCCCAGCTCCGGCCCGGCGATGGCGTAGAGCCATGCCGGGTCGCCGAAGCCGGCCGCCTGGCCGCGCGCCATGCGGATGTAGGGGCGCTGCAGCGCGAAGCCGCTGGCCTCCAGCCACGCGACGAAACCGGTTCGGGCCTCGGCGACGTCGATGTAGACCGGCCCCGCCACCGCATCGAGCGCGGCGGCGGTGAGCGATTGCGCCACCGTATCATCGACTGCCGCCAGGGGGCCGAGTTGCGTCGCCTCGCGGCCGTCCCGGGCCAGCGCATAACCGGCCAGCCGGCCCTCGCGCCACGCGCCGAAGGCGGCGCCGGGCTGCCGGCGGCGCAAATGGAACAGCAGCTCCATCCGGTCGGCGCCGAACAGGCGGCGGTCCGCCGCCGCGATCCGGGCCAGGTCGGCCGCTGCCAGGGGCCGCACGCGCAACTCGTCCCGCAGCAAGCCGGGCAGCACATCCGGTGCCTCGGGCGCCGCGGCAACCGTTTCCGCCCGAAAGCGCCCAAGGCGGTAAATGTCCCGGAAGCCGATCCGCCGGTAGACCGTGCGCCCGTCGGGAGTGGCGTCCAGACCCGGCACCCGGCCGGCGGCGTCCTGCCGCGTGACCACCTCGTCCATCAGGCGGGTGGCGATGCCCTGCCGGCGATAGTCGGGCGCGACCAGCACCAGGCAGATCCACGCAAACCGGCCATACGGCAGCGCCATCGCCGTGGCGACCAGCGTTTCGTCGGCATCCAGCAGGCCGACACCGTCTCCGCGCGCCAGCACGAAACGCCAGTCCTGCGCCGTCTGGTTCCAGCCGATCAGGGAGGAGAGGTTGAACCCGGCTTCGGCATGGACAGGCGACAGGTCAATCTGCCGGAGCGATTCGGTCGATGCCGCCATAACGGTCAGAACGCGCCGTCCCGGCTGGCATATTCGGTCGGTTTGCCATAGGCGTCGCCTCCGGCCAGGAGCCATTCGGCCACCCAGTCGACCATCGTGAGAAGCGGCACCGAAGGATTGCCGAACAGGCGCGCCGCCTCGCCGGTATTGACCAGCCAGCACCGCTCCGCCTCGATTCCCTCGAACCGGGGAGTCCGGTCGAATCGCTCCCCGAAAGCCAGGGCGAGCGCGCGCACGCTGGCGGTCTCCGGGCCGGAAACGTTGATCGGCGTCGTCGGCGCGGTGCACCGGGAGAGGCAGCGCAGGACATGGCTGTTGGCATCGCCCTGCCAGATGACGTTGACATTGCCGGTCGTCAGATCGACCGGCGCGCCGGCCAGCACCTTGCGGCCGATGTCGTGCAACACGCCGTAGCGCATGTCGATGGCGTAGTTGAGCCGGACGATGCGGCCCGGCGTGCCGTATCGCTCGGAGAAATGCTCGAACATGCGCTCGCGGCCCAGGCAGCTCATCGCATATTCGCCCATCGGCCCGGGCGTATCCGACTCGCGCGAGCCGCCTTCCGCGACCCGGGCGAAGGGATAGACGTTGCCGGTGGAGAAGGCGACGATCCGGCTGTCGCGGAACGTCTCGGCGACGATGGCCGGCATCGCGACATTCATCGCCCAGGTCAGCGGAAGGGCGCCGGCCGTGCCGAACTTGCGGCCGGCCATGAAGATGACGTTCGGGCAGCGGGGCAGCGCCGCGACCGCCTCACGGTTCAGCAGATCGCACGCTATCGTCTCGACGTCACAGGCTCGCAGCTTCTCCTCGACCGCCGGATCGGAGAAGCGCGCGACGCCGATGACCCGCCTGTCGGGCACCGCGCGCCGGGCGAGCCGCGCCAGCGTCGGCCCCATCTTGCCGCCGACGCCCAGGATCAGGATGTCGCCTTCGACCGTTTCCAGGTCGCGCACCAGCGCCGCCGGGGGCCGGGTCATGAACTCTTCCAGTTCCGCCTCGTCGGCAAATCCCGCGGGCAGACCGGCCGCGTCGTGCACTGCCATCGCTCCGTCTCTTTCCCGCTATCGACGCGGGCGATCCGCGCCGCGCCAGCGCGCCTTGCAGCCTGCCTCGATTGTGCGATGTCCCGAATCCTGCCATTCTGACCGGGTTTTGGGAATAGGTTGCAGGGAAGGGCAATGGAAGCCGACAGCCCGCGCATCGGAACGACTGTCGTGGGTTCCTACCCGGCGCCCGACTGGCTGATCCAGTGCCCGTCGGAGCAGGCGCTGGCCGACGCCACGAGGGTCGTGCTGCACACCCAGGAGCTGGCGGGCATCGACCTGGTGTGCGACGGCGAGCTCTACCGCTTCGATGCGAACCATCCCGAGACCAACGGCATGATCGAATATTTCGTCCGGCCGATGGGCGGCGTGGCGACCGAGATCGGCTTCGACGAGCTGACGCGCTACCGGTCCCAGCCGGGCATGCAGTTCCGCAGCCGGCCGCCCGGCATCGTGACCGGGACGGTCTCGGCCGGCCATCTCGACCTGCCCGGCGCCTGCCGCGTGGCGCGGCGGCTGACGCGGTCGCCGTTCAAGTTCACGCTGACCGGCCCGCACATGCTGGCGAAAACGCTGGTCAACCGCCACTACCCGGACGTGCCGGCGCTCGCCCTCGCAATCGCCGATGTGCTGGCCGAGCAGGTCCGCCATCTCGATGCCGACGTGGTGCAGGTCGACGAGGCCAACCTGCCCGGCGCGCCGGAGGAATGGCAGTGGGCGGCGGACGCCATCAACCGTGTGCTCGACGCGGTCGACGGCCTGCCGGCGGTCCATCTCTGTTTCGGCAACTATGGCGGCCAGTCGATCCAGAAGGGTAGCTGGGACCGGCTGATCGACTATCTGAACGCGCTCCATGCCGACCATATCGTCATGGAGGTCGCCCACCGCCCGCCCGAGGAGCTGGCCGCGTTCCGGGGCCTGCGCCCGGACATCGGCCTCGGCCTCGGCGTCGTCGACATCAAGACCACAGAGGTGGAGAGCGCCGACGGCATCGCCCGCGCCATCGAACGCGCCGAACGGCTGCTCGGCGAAGGCCGGGTCCGCTGGATTCATCCGGACTGCGGCTTCTGGATGCTCAAACGCCCGGTCGCCGACGCCAAGATTCGCGCCCTGGTCGAAGGCCGGGATCTGTACGAAGGGCGGCGGGGCCGGACCGCGGCGTGACGGCCTGAACCGCCGGCGGCTACCACACGCCGATCAGCACGCCCCGCTTCCTGGCGATGCCGAGCGCCTCTTCTATTTCCCGGTCGGACCTAGTCGTCCGGGTCCGGCGGGTGCGCAGCCAACGGAACAGACGTTCGTGCAGGTCGGCGCGGACGCCGTCATATTCCTCGCTCTCGCCGAGATCGATCAACTCGTCCGGATCGTTCGCCATGTCGAAGAGCTGCGGCCGGAAGCCTTCGTAGAGGATGTATTTCCAGTCCGCCGTGCGGATGCAATACGCCTTGGCCTGGTGGGCGCGCAGACCCAGCGCCTCCCGGGCGCCGCGGTAGGAATAGTCGCATTCCGAGAAGGTGGCGTCGCGCCAGTCGTCAACCGCATCGCCGTTGCGCAGCAGCGGCAGGATCGAACGGCCTTCCATCCAATGGTCCTGCTCCGCCGGGTCGCCGCCCATCGCCTCGTAGAAGGTCGGCAGCATATCGATGCACTCGACGAAGCGGCCGTCCTGCGTGCCGCGGGTCGCGTCGGCCGCCGGGTCCGGATCGTAGACGATCATCGGCAGGCGCAGGACGCAATCGTGGAACAACTCCTTCTCGCCCAGCCAGTGATCGCCCAGATAGTCGCCGTGATCCGAGGTCAGCACGATCATCGTGTCGTCCATCCGGCCGGCCCGTTCCATCCAGGCGAACAGCTTGCCGAGATGGTCGTCGATCTGTTTGACCAGGCCCATATAGGTCGGGATCACCGTTTCCCGCACCGCGTCGCGGCTGAAATTCAGGCTGTCCTCATGCTGCTGGAAGGCGGCATAGACCGGGTGGCTGGTCTGCCGCTCGCGCGCGCTGCGCACCGCCGGCAGGATGTCGGCCGGGCCGTACATCGCGTGGTAGGGCGCCGGCGCCAGATAAGGCCAGTGTGGCTTGATATAGGAGAGATGCAGGCACCAGGGCTGCCCGTCGCCGCATTCCTCCATGAAGTCCCGGGCGCGCCGGGTCATATAGGCCGTTTCGGAGTGAGCCTCCTCGACCCGCGCCGGCAGGCCCGCATGGCGCATTTCCCAGCCGCTGACCACGTTGCCGCCGGCGTCGAGCGCGCTGGCGCAATAGTCCTGCCACGGGTTGTCGCTCTCATAGCCCTGCGCCTTGAGATAGCGGTCATAGGCGAAGTCCGTCGCGCCGTAGCCGCCCGGATGCAGGCCGTCGTCCCGGTCGAAGGGCTCGAAACCGGCCTGGGTCGCCAGCACGCCGTGGGGCGAGGCCCTGTCGATCCCCAGCCGGTCGAGGCCGGGCTCGTCGATCTGCATGTGCGTCTTGCCGGCCAGCGCCACCCGCGCGCCCAGCGTGCGCAGATGATCGCCCATCGTGCGGATATGGAGCGGCAGCGGAACCCGGTTCCAGTTCGCGCCGTGGGTGACCATGTAGCGGCCGGTATAGAAGGACATGCGCGACGGCCCGCAGACCGACGACTGCGTGAAGGCGCGGGTGAAGCGGACGCCCCGGGCCGCCAGCGCATCGATATGCGGCGTCTCGAGCGTCGGGTGGCCCATGCAGGAGAGATAATCCGCCCGCAGCTGGTCGCACATGATGAACAGGACGTTTCGGACTTTGCCCATAGCGGGGCCCATGCGGAATATCGGCTTGTCGGCGGACCGGATCGACCGGACCCTATAGGCGGCAGCCGCTGCATCGGCAAGGCGCACTATGCCATGCGCCAGCCGCTGCGCCGTTTGCCGGCGAACCGAAGCGCGGGCGCGGTGCGCCGCCGGCCGGCGAAGGACCTACTGGCCGTCCAGTTCCGCCATCTTCATGCGCATGGCCCGGAGCAGGCCGGCCATGCTGCCGCCGTAGCGCCGATAGGCCGAAGCGAATTCCCGGCGCTGATTGAGCGACATGGAGACATTCTCGAACACCATATCGCGGACCTTGAGCGTTCCGCCCGACGGGCGCATGCGCCATTTCATGTGAAACGGCCGCCCGCTGCGCAGGCCGACCATCCTGGTGGTGACGACAACGCCGGTCCGGTCCGGTCCGGCGGCGATGACCTCGAAATTCCCGTCCCTGTAGCGCCTTAGCTTGATCGTGTAGACCTTTACGACATAGTGCAGAAATAACTCGAGATACTGCGCCCGTTCGTCGGCTGAAGCCTTCGACCAGGCGGCGCGGCCGAGTACGAAACGCGCGATCCGCGGCACATCGAAATACATGGCGAACAGCGTGCGGAAGGTCGCTTCCTGCGCACGGCGGTCGCCGTTATCGCGCAGAACGGTAAATACCGTCTGCGAAAGGGAACGGATAATCGCCTCCCCCTTCTGGACCGGATTGACGGGCGGGTCCGCCGCTCCGGCTGCGCCGGGCGAAAGGGCGCCGGCGATCAGCACGGCAACGGCAAGCGCCGTGCGGCGCACCCCCCCGATTCGGGGCCGCGAAGCGTTGGCGTCAGCGTTTACCCGGGTCATAGGCGGTATCTCCCGACAGACAGCCGCGGAACGCCGAATTCCCGGCGGCACGGCCGCAATGCCGAACGTCCGGGCGGCGGTTCCGGACTATTGTCGGCGATAACCGGACGGGATTTGCAGGGAGCGGTTTTCATTGGCTGATGGCGGCGCGGCGCGCTTCGGTTCCCTCGGGATTCGGCGAGGCTGCGACCGGCTTCGTCTCGGGTTCTTCGTCGTCGTCAATGTCGATATCGTCGTCACCAGGCGCCCCCGGCAGCATCCTGCCATTATGGATTTCGGCAAGGCGGGCCTGCCAGTAGCTGCTTCGCGCGGAGGCGTAGAAGTCCAGCGACGTCTTTTTCAGACCGTCGACCGCTTCGATCAGGCGTTCTCTCTGGTCGATGATTTCGACCGTCCGCTCGACGAGTCCGACCCAGGCGTAGTCGGTCGTCGCGAGCAGGTAGCCGATCGGGTTGACCGCGACATCGGCGACGCGGCCCACAAGATGGCGCGTCGTCGACGGTCCGAGAAACGGAACGACCAGATAGGGACCGGGGCCGACTCCCCATGTCGCGAGGGTTTCGCCGAAATCCGACCGGCGGCCGGGCAAACCGGCCTTTGTTGCGACATCGGCGACGCCGCCGATGCCTGCCGTCGAATTGACGACAAAGCGGGCCAGCGTCACCTGCGCGCGCCCGAATTCGCCCTGCAGCAAATCGTTGATGAAGACGACCGGTGAGTTGAGGTTATCGGCGAAGTTGCGAATGCCGTCCCGGACTCCCCTGGGGAGCGCCTCGCGATACGCCATGGCGATCGGCTCGCCGATCGCCTCATCCACCCCATTGTTGAATTCGAAGGTCGCGCGATTGACGTTTTCCACAGGATCGTAAAGGCCGCCGCCGAGATTGGCGCCGTCCTGAGTCGCGCAGGCAGCCAGCGAAATAGCCGCGGCCGCCAACAGGCTCCGTCCTGTTGTTGCTATCACGCAACACCCCCCTGCTGCGCGCGCCGCCGCCTTTTTTCTGCCGGTCTTGCGGTGCGCGCCGAAGCATGCGGTTAGCATACTGCGAGGCCGAATTCCACGCCGTAACAGCGCAGTATCGGTTTTAATTTGCCCATAATATCGCGATTTGCGGCCTTATTTTGGCGGGGCGGCGCACGCCGGCCTTATTGAACCGAATAACAACGCGCCGGCCGGGACTCCCGGCCCTTGGTCAGTTCGTCACAGCGAAATTGCGGCCGGCCGGGACCAACTGCCGAATCGAGTCTGCCGCGCCCGTTCCGGTACCGGGCGTGCGAGGCCGATCTGCAGAGCCCGGCAGACGGATCGGGCGGTCGGGGACAAGGGCATGAAGCTGCTGATCGCGGTTCTTATCGGTATTCTGGCGCTGTCCGCGGCGGCGGCCTGGCATGTCTGGTCGGGGCTGGACGGCGCCGCCATGACCGGGCACGGCTATCTGGCCCTGGCCGCCGGGGTGACGCTTTCCCTGATCGTCGGCGGCGGTCTGATGGCGCTGGTCTTCTACAGCGCGCGCCGGGGCTACGACGATATCGACGATCCATCGCAGGACGGCCGATAGGAGGGCTTCCCCGCCAACGCCGCGATCCGCGCGGCACTGTCCGGCTTGCGCCGGCCGCGGGCGGCGTGGCATCTGATACCCGCCTCGCAGGCCCTTTGCGGTTCTTACTCCGGTCTCCCCTCCCCTCGAGCGACTCGCACCATGTCAGCACCGTTACGTCCGCTCCGGGACCCTGCGGGCCCGGGCCTCGAAATTCGCAGGAACGAACGGCTGGTCGTCCATCGGTCCGCCGTACAGCCGGAGTGGATCGATTATAACGGCCACATGAACGTCGCCTATTACCTGCTGGCGTTCGACCTGGCGCTGGATGCGCTGTTCGACCGGATCGGCCTGACGCAGCCCTACCGCGAGACGCACGGGGTTTCGACCTTCGCGCTGGAAGTCCATCTCTCCTACATTCGCGAAGTCAGGCTGGAAGATCCGCTGCGCTTCGAGGTCCAGATGCTCGATCTGGACGAAAAGCGGTTCCACCTCCTCATCTATATGGTCGACGACCGGACGGACGATCTCTGCGCCGCCGCCGAGTGGATCAGCGCGCATATGGATATGACGTCCCGCAGGATGGCGCCGTTCCGCGACGACCTCAGGGTTCCGCTTGAAACGATCCGCGAGGCCCACCGGGACATGCCCTGGCCGGACCACGCCGGCCGGAAGATCGGCATCCGCCGCCGCACGGCTTCCTGAATTTTTTGCCGGTCGCCCTCGCGGCCGGTTTCTGTGGAGCCGCCGGCGCCCCTCCGGTCCGTGCCTGTTGGCATTGGCGTTGCCGCCATGCGATACCGCGGCGATGGCCGCAAACCGCGACGAGACGAACGGCCGGCCGGAGGCGGCCGGCGACAGCGCCCCGGCGGGCGCCGGTCAGCGGCAGCTTCGCAGGGCCGTTGCCGGCGAAACCCGTACCCGCCTGGCCCGGCTTGCCCGCGGAATCCGGGGCGAGGAGATGCAGATCGCCCTGCTCGCGCTGCTGGTCGGCGGCCTTGCCGGCTATGCCGCGGTCGGCTTCCGGCTCCTGATCGGCTGGATTCAATACCTGTTCTACGGCGAATCGGCGGAGAAGCTCTTTTCCGCTGCGCAAGCCCTGCCGTGGTGGCAGGTGCTGCTGGCGCCGGCCGCCTGCGGACTGCTGGTCGGGCTGTTCATTCGCTACCTGATGCCGAACGGCCGGCCCCAGGGCGTCGCCGATGTGATCGAGAGCGCGGCCCTGCACGAAGGGCGCATGTCGCTCCGCCATGTCGCGCTGGCCTCGCTGGCCAATGCGACGTCGATCGGCGGCGGCGCCTCGGTCGGCCGGGAAGGTCCGGTCGTCCTGCTGGGGGCCGGACTCGCTTCGGCTGTGGGCAGGCGGCTCGGCTACAGCCGGGGCAACATGCTGACCCTGCTCGGATGCGGGGTGGCGTCGGCCGTCGCGGCATCGTTCAACGCGCCCCTCGCCGGCGCCCTGTTCGCGCTTGAGGTCGTGGTCGGCCACTATCGGCTGAAGGCGTTCGCCCCGGTCGTGATGGCGTCGGTGACCGGGACCATCGTATCGCGCATCCATTTCGGCGATTTTCCGGCCTTTATCAAACCGCAATACACCCTTGTTTCCTTCTGGGAATTTCCGGCCTTCGCCCTGCTGGGCGTAACCGCCGCCGTCGCCGCCGTCGCGATGATGGGTGCGATCATCGCGGTGAGCTACGTCGCCACGCGCAGCCGGGTGCCGGCCTGGGGCTGCCCCGCGATCGCCGGGCTGGCGGTCGGCGCCATCGCGCTGTTGTTTCCGCAGGTGCTCGGCGTCGGCTATGAAGCGACGGACCGGGCCCTGAACGGGGAATTCGGCCTCTGGTTGCTTTTCGGCATTATCGTGGCGAAGATCGCGGCAACCGGCCTGTCCATCGGCAGCGGTTTCGGCGGCGGGGTATTCAGCCCGTCGCTGATGCTGGGCGCCATGGTCGGTGCCGCTTTCGGCACGGTCGCGGCGTCGATCTTCCCCGAACTGGCCTCCGACCGCGGCGCGTACACGCTGGTCGGCATGGGCGCGGTCTCCGGCGCGGTGCTCGGCGCGCCGATTTCGACCATCCTCATCATTTTCGAACTGACCGGCGACTACAAGGTCACGCTGGGCGTGATGTTCGCAGTCGTGATCGCTTCCGTCATCGCGCGGGCCGTGTTCGGGCGATCATTCTTCCACTGGCAGCTCGGTCTGCGCGGCGTCAAGGCCGACATGGATCCTGCCGAACAGACGATCCACCGGACGACCATGGCCGACCTGGCGCAAACGGCCGTCCCCGCGATGAACGACGCCTGTTCGGTCGCCGACGCCCGGTCCATGCTGATCGAAGTGCCGGACCGGCCGGTCTATGTGGTGGACGACGGCGGCCGTCTGCGCGGGTGGGTCGGACTGGCCGATCTCTTCGCCTTCGGTTTCGATGCGGCGCCGAGCGCGGGCGGATCGGTCGAGAATGTGATGGATACGCCACCTTTCCTCCTGGAAACCGATAATGTCGACGAAGCCATGCAGGTGTTCTCCCGCACGGCGGAGACGATGCTTCCTGTGGTCAGCAATCATGCCGACAGGGTGCTGAGGGGCGAGGTCAGGCAGCGCGACGTCATGGTCGCCTATCGCGACGCCCATCGCGCCGCCCGCGACCTGTAGCCGTATTCCGCGGCGACGGCCGCCGCGCAGGGCATGCCCGGAGGAAATGTTGGGCGTGTCGAAGGAATATTTTTTCCGTTTCCGGCCGATGACGGCGGCGCTCCGGAGGAACGATTCCCCGGTGCGTGCCGACCCGATGAAGGCCCGGTCGGGACCGGTCGGGGAGACCGGCGCAACGCCTTGTGGCCACGTCCCGGATGAACGTGCATAAACACTTTTTCCGGCGAAAAAAGATGCCTTGAAACAAACGGTTACTTTACAACAATTGCATTCTGCGGAGACCACCGGATGGCGCAGGAGCCGGATCGCCCGTCCGCCCGGAAGATCGGGATGGCCCCGCGGCTGCGCACTTGCGCACAAAGTTATCCACAAGCCGGATCGCTTCGCGCGGACCCTTGGTCAGCCCTGTTGCGTTTGGCCGGCGCCGAAATCGATGCAAATCCGGCACGAATTTATGCCCGAGCATATTGTCGGCGGGCCCGCCTTACAATTCAGCCGGAGAACATAAAAATTTATTATAATAAACGGGTTAGCGGCGAAGTTCCGTCCTCCGTGCCGACAGGAGCCCATAAACCGTCACCCCACATGCGCCGCACCCGCCGGCGCCGCCCGATCGCCGCTCAGTCAGGAATGATTGCCGCAACCCCAGCGGACTCGGGCGTTCCGAACCAGTGTTCTTCGAGGTTGTCCCCCGGGCCGCCCCGGTCGACCACCAGGAAGTCCTGCGGTCGCAGAACGAGCAGCGGATGGTGCCATGTGTCGGGCCGGTAATTGACTCCCTGCTCCCCGGTCGCGCGGAAGCAGCGGAGCGTCGACGGGTCCGGCGCCGCCGCACCCCGGCACACGACGACCAGCCAGTCGTGCGGCGCCAGCGGATAGAACGCCTGCGAGCCGAGCGGGTGCCGCTCCATCATCCGGATGGCGATCGGCGTGGGGCGCGGCTGCGCCCGGAAGATCGAGATCAGGGGATGGCCGCCGTCGCGGCCGACGTCGACCGCCGCCAGGTTGTGAAACCGCACCGTCGTGCCTTCGTTGATGACCAGTTGCTCCGCCCCGGCCCGTTCGATGACGTCTCCGAATGGCGCGAATGCTTCCCCGGTCAGCGGTTCGGTTGGCAGGACTCCCGTCATCGGCGGTCGAGCCGGCCGAAGATGCGGAACCGCGAAACGCCGCCGTCCGGATAGATGTTCAGGCGCACCGTATCGACCGGCCCGGCGGACGCCATGTCCCCTGCGTCGAAGACGTGGATCGAATCGGCTTCCAGCTTGTTTTGCTCCAGAAGGAAGGTCCAGCCGCCGGCGGCAGCGAGCAACGCCTCGTCGCCGTTGCCATCGCCCGAAGCACCGGCAACGGCGCCCTGGACCGAGCACCGGTCCGGATAGTTGCCCTTGAAGTGGGCGGTATCGACCTCGATCCGCTCGACGATGCCGCGGTGGCCGAGCGCGACGACGATCCAGTCATGGCCCGGTTCGCGCCGCCGGCGGGTCTCCCAGCCGTCGCCCATCGTTTTGCCGCGGCCGCCGGAAAGCAGCGCCGTGACGTCGCCGTAATGGGCGTCGTTATAGCCGACGATCCGTCCGCCATTCTTCAGCGAGGAAAGCTCTATCGCGCCGTCGTCGGCGACCGCGTCCCAGTCAACGACCGGTTCGCCATAAACGCGCAACCGCGCCACGCCGCCGTCCGGATAGATATTGAGGCGTAGCCAGTTGATCGGCATCTCGTTGGTCGACGCCGCGAAATTGTGACAGGACGAGCCGAGCGCGCTGCGCGGCACCAGGGTCGTCCATTCGGCATCGCTGCCGGGCTCGGCCCCGCTTCGGCACCCTTCGAGCATGGCTTCCGGCGGAAAGTTGCCGGTGAAATGCGCGGTATCGATGTCGATGCCGCGGACGATGCCCGGAACGCCGAGCCGGATCAGGCACCAGTCGTGGCCCGGCGTGCGCTTGCGCCGGCTTTCCCAGCCGTCCATCCACTTGCCGTGATCGTCGTATTTGTCGGGAATCCAGACCGGATCGTGGTCCTGCAGCATCCGCGCCATCGGCGCGAAAAAATCGTCGGAGCAGGCCACAGCCTCCGTGCCCATCTTCGGCGACGCCAGGTTGACGAAGCGCCGTGCGAATTCGGGCGTATCGCTCATGCAGCCTCTCCGGCCGGAAACCGATCCATCCAATGGCGGGCGATGTCGATACGGCGGGCGATCCACACCTTGTCGTGGCCGAGCACATAATCGACGAACCGCCTGAGCGCCGCGAACCGGCCGGGCCGGCCGACCAGCCGGCAGTGCAGGCCGACCGACATCATCTTCGGCGCCGCCGCACCCTCTTCGTAGAGCGTATCGAAGGCGTCTTTCAGATAGGCGAAGAACTGGTCGCCGCTGTTGAAGCCCTGGGCGACGGCGAAGCGCATGTCGTTGTTATCCAGCGTGTAAGGCACGACCAGATGCGGCCGGTCCACCACCCGGCTCCAGAAGGGCAGGTCGTCGGAATAGTCGTCGGAGTCGTAGACGAAGCCGCCCTCCGCGGCGACCAGCCGGCGCGTGTTGGCGCTGGTCCGGCCGGTGTACCAACCGAGCGGCCGTTCGCCGGTTATCCGGGTCTGGATCTCGATCGCGCGGGCCATATGCTCGCGCTCCATCTCTTCCGGCATGCCGTGGTAATTGATCCAGCGATAGCCGTGGGAGCAGATCTCATGGCCGTCCTTCAGCACCTCGTCGGCCACGTCCGGATGGCGCTCCAGCGCCATGGCGACGGCGAAGACCGTGAGCGGGATTTGCCGGTCGCGGAACAGATTGAGGATGCGCCAGACCCCGGCGCGCGAGCCGTATTCGTAGATCGATTCCATCGACATGTGGCGCGCGCCCTTGAACGGCGCGGCGCCGACGATCTCCGACAGGAAGGTCTCGGAGGCCGGATCGCCGTGCAGGATGCAGTTCTCGCCGCCCTCCTCGTAGTTCAGCACGAACTGAACGGCGACCCGCGCATCGCCCGGCCATTGAACGGCCGGCGGCGTGCGGCCGTAGCCGATCAGATCGCGGTCGTATTCGTCCTGCCCGCTCATTCGGCGCCCTCCTTGTCCCGCCCTTCGACCCAGGCGGCGATCTGCCGGCGTTCGGCCAGCGTCATGCCGCTGACATTGTTGGGCGGCATCGCCGTCGTCAGCACCGAGTGCAGGTAGATCGACTGCGCGTGGCGCGCGACCGCCTCGGGCGTGTCGAGAAGGATGCCGTTCGGCGCCATGCCGACAAGCGGATAGCTCGTCCGGAGGGCGTGGCACATGCTGCACCGGCCGGCGACGATATCGGTGATCTCGTCGGGCGCGGCGGCCGTCTGCATGGGCACCCCGCCGTCGATCTTCGGCGCGATCGCCAGCGCCTGCCGACCGAGCGGCGTCGAGGACAGGCTGATCGCGGCGGCGGCAGCGAGGCAGACCGCCGCCACGGCCCAGGTCCACCACAATTCGCCCTTCCCGGCGTTGCGGTGGTTGAAATAGACGCGGATCAGCGCGCCTGCGACCAGCACCAGGGCCACGATGACGAAGGCGTAGGGCGTCGAGAAGGTCAGCGGATAGTGGCCGGACAACATGAGGAACAGCACCGGCAGCGTGAGATAATTATTGTGCGCGGAGCGCTGCTTGGCCTGTTCGCCCAGGGCCGGGTCCGGCGCCCGGCCGGCGATCAGGTCGGCGACCACGACCTTCTGGTTCGGGATGATCACGAAGAACACGTTGGCCGACATGATGGTCGCCATGAAGGCGCCGGTATGGATCAGCGCGCCGCGCCCGCTGAATACGGACTGGAAGCCGTAGGCCGCGGCGACGACCAGTGCGAAGCAGGCGATGGAAAGATGCGTGTCGTTCGCGCCGAGGCCGGATTTGCAGAGCTGGTCGTAGATCAGCCAGCCGGCAGCCAGCCCCGCCATGCCGAGCCCGGCGGCGACCCAGGGCGACATCGCCATGACGGCAGGATCGATCAGATACAGGTCGGCGCTCAGATAGTAGATCCAGACCAGCAGGAAGAAGCCGGTGATCCAGGTCGTATAAGCCTGCCATTTGTGCCAGATCAGGTGGTCGGGCAGGAATTCCGGCGCGACCAGGAACTTGCGCACCTGGTAGAAGCCGCCGCCATGGACCTCCCACGCCTCGCCGCCCTGCTCCGCCGGCATGTCCGGCGTTGCGCGGATCGCGGCATCGAGATGCATGAAGTAGAAGGATGCGCCGATCCAGGCGATTCCGGTGATGATATGAACCCACCGGATCAGCAGCCCGCCCCATTCGATGATGGCGGCTTCAATCATTCGTCGGGGCGCCGGTAGAGCGGTAGCCGAATCCCTTCGCGGATCACCGCAGGATCCCAGACTCTCCGGCTGAACACTTCGCGGACGATCGGCGCGAAATGTTCGAGCGGCGGGGTGTCGTAATCCGGATCGAACGAGGCCTGGTCCCAGCGCTCGCAGAAATCGACGCAGGCCGGATAGTTCGGGTCGCCGCGATAGCGCTCGCGCGCATCGGGATCGAGTCCGATATGATGGCCGTAGTAGATCATCTGGAACGCGCCGTGATGGCGCACGACCCAGCTGCATTCGGCGCGCACGAAAGGCTCGATCACCGCCGCGGCGAGCTGCGAATGGTTGTGCGGTGCCAGCGCATCGCCGATATCGTGCAGCAGGGCGCTGAAGATCCAGTCTGTATCCGCGCCATCGCGCTCCGCCCGCGCCGCGCTTTGCAGCGAATGATCGAGCCGCGAGACCCGGTAGCCGCCCATGCTGTCCTGCAGCGCGCGCAATGCCGCCAGGACGCGATCGGCCGTGTCCGCCGCAAAGGCCGCTTCCTCGCGCTGGAGAAAGGCGTATTCCTCGGCAGTGCCATCCTTCATCCGGACGAAATCGACAGCAGATCGTTCATCAAGCATGATCGATACCCTTGGCCGGCCCGCCGGCCTGGTCAACCGTCCGGGAGCGAATTTTCCGCATACGCCACATCCCGGCAATCCGCAAACCTCGAAACGCGGTTGAGCAGACCCTCCAGGGCCCGCCGCCGCCCGGCCCCGAAGCGTATGCCGGGCTCCGGCCACAGCTTGCGCACGTTGAGGATACCGGCGCTCCGGTCGGCGGTCATGTCGATCCGCCCGACCATCCGGTCGCCTTCGAGCAGCGGGAAGACATAATAGCCGTATTGCCGCTGCGCTTCCGCCACAAAAATCTCGATCCGGTAGTCGAAGCCGAAAAGATGCCGCAATCGCTTGCGGTCGCGGACCACCGGATCGAACGGGCTGAGCGCACGCAGCCCCGGCGGCGGATCGGCCGCTGCCGCGATCCGGGCTTCCAGATCGGCGGGCGCGAAAAGTCTTCGCGGGCGGCTGTCCGGATCGGCAGCCCCGACGACGGCTTCGATGACCTCCCGGCCCTGCCGGGCTGCGATCCAGGCCGCGGCCTCCCGCGTCGTCACCAGGTTCCAGTAGCCGGCGATCTCGCCCGCTGTACCGAACCCGAGCCGGTCGAGGGCGGAGCGGCAGGCCCGGTCGATGAAGGCGGGCTCGTCCGGCTCGCCTTCGAAGGCTTGCGGCGGCAGCACCCGCCGGCTGAGGTCGTAGACCTTCTGGAAGTTCTCGCGCCGCGTTACCGCCAGCTCGCCGGTGCGCCAGAGGAATTCCAGCGCCGTCTTGCCGGCGTGCCAGTCCCACCAGCCGCGCGGGTTGCGCGCTGGCCGCTTTTCAAGGTCGCGGGCGCGGACCGGCCCTTCTCTGCCGATCAGGTCGAGCAGCGGCCCGGTCTCGGCCTCGAAATCCGGGCCGTGCCAGCGGCGGTATTTCTGGCGCAGCGCCGCCGTCTCGCGCCGGAACTTGCGGCGCCACACCGGGTAGAAGGCCGTCGGGATGACCGAGGCGTCGTGGGTCCAGTGTTCGAACAGGCTGCGGTCCCGTTCGAGCAGGCCGTCCAGCATCGCCAGCCGGTAGGTCCGGTTCCGGCTGTGCAGGATGGTGTGATGGGCGCGCTCGACCGTCCGGATGCTGTCGACCTGGACGAAGCCCATGCGCGTAATCAGGTCGAGCAGCCCGCCGCTGCCAAACCGCCGGTGCGGCGGATCGGTGAGGCCCTGGAGATCGAGGATCAGCCGCCGGCCCTGCGCCGCGGTGACGGGAAGGGGCGTCACGATGCGGTGCTCGGACGCACGTCTCCGCCGCAGTGCGCCGCGTGTCTTGCATCCGGCGAAGCACCGGGCTTTTGTAGCGCCGGGCCGGAGCCCCGGCCCTCGCGGAAAATTCTCATCGGACGGGAAGCATGACGGAATCGGGAGGCCGCGTCGCCGGCAAGGTTGCCATCGTCACCGGCGCCGCATCGGGCCTCGGCAAATGTACTGCGGAAATGCTGGCCGGCGAGGGCGCGAAGGTCGTCCTGACCGATATAAACCTCGACGGCGCGCAAGAAGCCGCCGCCGGGATCGGCGACGGCGCCCTCGCACTGGAGCAGGACGTGACCGACGAAGCGCGCTGGCAGGCCGTGATCGCCGAGACGGTCGAGACCTACGGCGGGCTGCATATCCTGGTCAACAATGCCGGCATCGGCACGCCGGGCACGGTCGAGGAGACGAGCTTCAATGACTGGCGGCAGGTCCATGCGGTCGATCTCGATTCGGTGTTCCTGGGCTGCAAATACGCCTGCCGCCCGATGGCGGACAGCGTGCGCGATACCGGCATGACCGGCGCGATCGTCAACATCTCCTCGGTCGCCGGCATCATCGCTGCGGCCAACCTCGCCGCCTACAATTCCGCCAAGGCGGCGGTCCGGCACCTGACGAAATCGGTCGCGCTGCACTGCGCGCGGCAGGGATACAACATCCGCTGCAACTCGATCCACCCGGCCTTCGTCGACACGCCTATCCTCAACCAGGTCAGCGGCCGGCACACGACCGACGAAATCAAGGCGAAGATGGCCCGGCAGCTGCCGCTCGGCCATATCGGCACGCCGAGCGACGTCGGCTACGCCGTGCTCTACCTGGCGTCGGAGGAATCCCGCTTCATGACCGGCGCCGAACTCGTCATCGACGGCGGCGTCAGCGCCATGTGAGGGGGCACTCACTTCCCCTTCTCCGGATTTCTCTGCAAAAACCGATATCGACGCGAGAGTCCCCCCTACCCCACGGATTCCTCTGCGATAGGGCCTGCCGGACGGGCCGGACGCCGGAAAGCCGCCGGATTTTGAATAAATGTTCAAATTCAGCTTCCCTAAGTCTTTGAAATTGCTCTGTTTTTGGTATTATACAGACCGGTCTATTCACGGTGTTTTTTCGCACACCGCCAACCCTAACCCTTTGGAATCGTTGGAAAGACGCCTCTCGGAAGTGCGCAAAAGCAACCGACATAGGAATTTTTCCAGCCCCCCGGCCGTGCGGGAGCGCCCGTCGACACCGGGGGCGGCACCGCCGGGCAGGATCGGGGCTAGGATGGCCCGGCGGAATCGGAGGGTCGAACCGGACGGGGTCCGGTCGTCAAGCCGATTGGCGCATGGGATGTCCGACTGGCGGCGGCGGGCGGGAAAGCGGGACGGGCGGAACGGTCCCGCGCGGTCCTCCGCCTGGTTCTTCATTTGCTTTATTTCGGGAGGCGTCGGCCGGCCGCGGCAGGCGCACTTCGGGCGTTGACGGGGCCTATATAGGGCGCGGGATCCACCGTTTCAAGGAAAATTATCGAAAAAAAGGAAATATTGTTGAAAGACCGGCCCGGCGGCGCCCGCCGTGCAGCTTTTCGCAGAGGAATTCCCAAGGGGAGGGGTATTCGGTCAGTGCTTGTTTCGCGGAGGAATCCTCCAGGGGAGGTGGCGCACGATGGTGCTGCCGCCTTCACCGGCCCGGCGACCGCGTCTCTCCCCTCAACGCGTGCCGTAACCCGCCATGATCGAGTCAACCAGGCCCTCGTAGTCGTCCCAGGGGACGTGGCGGAAATTGTAGTCGCGGACGATGAAGCGCGGGCCGACGTAGAATTTCTCGTACTGGTCGTGGCGCATGGCGAATTCCGAGCCGAGCAGGTCCCAGGCGAGGTGGAACAGCTTCATGCGTTCCGTCGCGGATTCGTCCGCCGTCGACCAGTAGTCCTCGAAGACCGGGCCGAGCGCCGAATCGTCGGCCACGTCGATGCTGGCCGGCATCTGGAACACGCCGCCGCCCATCAGCGTGCGGACCTGGTCGCAGATCCTGCCGTAATGCTCGACCGCGTAGTTGATGCCGGCATACATGTAGCGCCGGTTGACGTGGACATAGCCGTTCCCGGTCGGCTGGCAGGCCTGGAGCTGGCCGTCGATCATGCCGCCATAGGCCGCCTCCATCGAGGCGAGGTCGGCCAGCACCTCGCGCACCGCCGGGATGTCACGCGCGCCGTTCGACCGGGCGATCTTCGACGCGAGGCCGACCAGCAGCCGGAGCTTGGCCGCGAAGCGCACGTTCGACTGGTGGTTCGACATGTAATGCGCCGGCGTCTCGACGTAGATGTCGCGCGAGAGCGCCGGGTTGTCGTGCACGAAGACGCGCTCCCAGGGGACGTGCACGTCCTTGAACACGATCATCGAATCCGATTCGTCGAAGCGGTGGGACAGCGGGTTGTGGAACTCGATCCCCTGCGCCGCGCCGAACGGCTTGCGCGCCCACAGCGCAACGCCGGGCGCGTTCACCGGCACCGCGCAGGTCACCGATTCCTTCACCTGGCTCGGCGCCAGCGGGATGATGTTGCCGATCCACAGCTCGTCGGCGAACACCGCCCCGGTCGCCAGCATCTTCATCCCGTTGAGGACCACGCCCGCACTGTCCTCCGCCGTCACCCGGAGCGTCGGCGGGCTGCGGTCGGCGCTCTGGTAGAGCTCCGGCTTGCGCGCGCCCTGGGGCGGCAGGATGGCGTAGGCGAGGTAGAGGTCGCGCGACCGCGCATGCTCGTAATAGGCCTCGATGCGCCCGGAAAACCCGCCGCCGTCGCGGTCGAACACGGCGGAGCCCATGGCGAGCCCGGTGATCGATGACGCGACATGGTCCGGCGAGCGCCCGAGCAGGCCGTGCGAGAAGGCGGCGATGGCGCGGTGCGCGGCGGTGCGGATCTCGAGATCGCGGCGGTTGCGCGGTTTCAGGAAATACGCCGGGATGCGCGCGCCGCCGTCCTCGACCCAGAGCACGTCGCGCATGTCGTCGGCGCGCTTGAGGTCGTACATCGCGGCATACATCCGCGCGGCATTGGCGAAGGCCGGATGGTCGGTGACGTCGGCCACCCGCTCCTTGCCGATATAGACCGTCCGCCCGTCGCGGATGCCTTCGAGATACGCCTCACCCGAGCGCAGCATCGGCGTTGCCGTCCCTTCTATTCGCCGCCCGACGATGTTCGCACCCGCCCGGCACGGACGCAACCGCGCGGGCCGAAGGACGATCCAGCTTCAGTCCCCCGTCCCGCGCCGGTCGTAGAAGGCGGTGGTCAGGACGCTGGTCTTGACCTCGCCTTTGGCGTCGATGACCAGATGGCGCATTTTCACGATGCCAAGCGCCGGCCGGCTCCGCGAGACGCGCATCTCCAGAATGCTGGTCCGGACGTGCAGCACGTCGCCCGGCCGGGTCGGCGCCAGGAAATGCAGTTCGTCCCAGCCCGGCGAGCCCTGGGACGGGACATTGGCGAAGCCGTCGGCCTGCATGCGCCGCAGCATGGCGGCCATGTGGATGCCGCTGGCGATCAGGCCGCCGAACATCGTCTCCTTCGCTTCTTCCTCGCCGATATGGAAAGGTTCGGGATCGAACTCGCGGCCGAAGCGAATAATCTCTTCGGCGGTCACGGTCGCCCGGCCGTACTCCATTTCCTGCCCGACCTCGAAATCCTCGAAATGGGTGTGCGGCATGACGGCGGTGGTCTCTATGGGCATGGCGCTCCGGGCGGTGCTGTGACAGAAACGGGGAACAGAAACGGGCCGATCAATGGCGGGTGCAGGCCCGCTTGGCAAGGGAAAGACCGATGGCGAATACCAGCACCACCACCCCCGCGACCGAACGCGGCACCCATCCGCTCAACGCGCTCACGCCAGCCGAGATCGAGGCCGCCGGCGCCATCGTCCGGGCCTGGGACGGGTGGACGGAGACCGCGAAATTCGAATCGATCCGGCTGCACTATCCGGACAAGGAACGGTGCCGGACCGAGATCGCCTCGGGCAAGGCTGGCGGCAGCCGCAAGGCCTATGTCAGCATCTACGACACGGCGGACAACAGCGTCTGCGAGCTGATCGTCGATCTGGCCGGGGAAGCGGTGGAGTCGGCCGTCGGCGCGCCCGGCGCCCGCCCGGCGATCAACGTCGACGAATTCATGGTCTGCGCCGAAACGGTGCCCCAGCACCCCGATTTCATCGCGGCGATGGAACGGCGCGGCGTCACCGACCTGTCGCACATCCAGGTCGATCCCTTCTCCGCCGGTAATTTCGGCTTCGGTGACGAGGAAGGCCGCCGGCTCGTCCACTGCCTGGTCTATCTGCGCACGGATCCGGGAGACAACGGCTACGCCCATCCGGTCGAGGGACTGAACGTGCTGTTCGACCTCAACAAGGTCGAGGTCGTCCGGGTCATCGACCACGCGGTGCACGACGTACCGATGGCGTCCTCGAACTACCATGCTGACCGGCCCGAGATCGCGGAGATCCTGCGCAGCGACATGAAGCCGATCGACATTGAGCAGCCCGACGGCCCGACTTTCACCGTTGAGGACCGGGTCGTCACCTGGGCCAACTGGCGCTTCCACGTCGAGTTCCATCCCCGCGAGGGGCTGGTCCTCAACGACATCCAGGTGCGCGGCGGCGAGAAGGCGCCCTGGCGGCCGCTGATCTGGCGCGCCTCGATCGCGGAAATGGTCGTGCCCTACGGCGATCCCTCCTTCAACCACTACCGCAAGAACGCCTTCGACGTCGGCGAATACGGCCTCGGCCAGGTCGCCAACCCGCTCAAGCTCGGCTGCGACTGCCGCGGCAACATCCACTACTTCGACGGCGTGTTCAACCTGACCTCGGGCGAGCCGGTGGTGGTCGACAACGCGATCTGCCTGCACGAGGAAGACGACGGCATGCTGTGGAAGCATACCGACTACATGACCGACGAGATGGAGCACCGCCGGGCGCGCCGGCTGCTCATTTCCATGATCGCGACGGTCGGCAACTACGAATACGGCTTCTACTGGATCTTCCACATGGACGGGACGCTGGAGCTGGATATCAAGGCGACCGGGATCATGAACACCCAGGGCCTGAACGCGATCTCCGGCACCGATTACGGCACCGAGATTATGCCGGGCGTGACCGCGCCCAACCACCAGCACCTGTTCTGCGCCCGGCTCGACATGGCGGTGGACGGCGACGCCAACCGGCTGGTCGAGATGAATGTGGTGCAGCCGCCGATGGGCGACGGCAACCCGAACGGCAACGCCTTCCGCGTCGAACCGACCGTGCTGGAGACCGAGGGCGGCCGGACGCGCAACGCCGATACCGAGCGGTTCTGGCGGGTCGAGAGCGCCGCGGCGACCAACGGCGTGGGCCGGCCGACCGCCTACCGCCTGCATTCCAGCGGCATGCTGCGGCCCTGGTTCCACGCCGGCACGATGATGGAAAAGCGCGCCGCCTTCATCTTCAACCATGTCTGGTGCACGCCCTACGACCCCGCCGAGCGCTATCCGGCCGGCCGCTTCGTCAACCAGAGCGACGGCTCGGAGACCATCGCGGCCTGGGTGAAGCAGGGCCGCTCGATCCGCGACACCGATATCGTGCTCTGGCACAGCTTCGGCCTGCTGCACCTGCCGCGGCTCGAGGACTGGCCGGTTCAGCCGGTCGCCCGCACCGGCTTCCGCCTCGAAGCCGACGGCTTCTTCGACCGCAACCCGACGCTCGACGTGCCGCCGGGGGCGTGACAGGCGCGTGAGCCGAATCGAACGGCGCCGGCCTCCGCAGATTGGAGGGAGAACAGCGGGGGCGCGGAAGAACATGGCGGGTCAGGTTGACGGTGCAGCGGACCGGGATACATATTTCTGTATGAAGACCACGCTTAACTTCGACGATCGTCTGCTTCGCGCCGCGAAGGCGCGCGCGGCCCAGGACGGCGACACGCTCACGCGGCTGATCGAGCGCGCCCTGCGCAACTATCTGCGCCCCGCGCGCGAGCGGCCGACCGGGTTCCATGTCGAACTCCTGACCAAGCGGGGCGCGCCATTCACAGGCGTCGACCTCGACGACCGGAACGCGCTTCACGAGAAAATGGACGGACGCGATTGATCGCGGTCGACACCAATGTTCTGGTCCATGCACATCGCAGAGACTCAGCCAGGCATAGCGCAGCCCATGCGCGTGTCGTAGCACTTGCCGAATCGCCTGCCCGCTGGGCGATTCCGGTATTCTGCATCGGCGAGTTCGTGCGGGTAATTACGCATCCGAGGCTTTTCCAGTCCCCGCACTCAGCAGCCGAAGCCTGTGAGGCGTTGTCCAGGCTGCTCGCTTCGCCGAGCCTGACGGTGCTCTGTCCCGGTTCTGACTATCCGGTTCTGCTCACGGAGGCGATTCGCGAGGCAGACGCAGTAGGAAATCTGGTTTTCGATGCCCAGATCGTTGCGCTCTGCCGGGAAAGCGGCGTTTCCCAACTCATCACCGAAGACCGCGATTTCGACCGTTTCAAGGGACTGAACGCGGTACGCATCGAGGCCTGAAGGAGGACCGGCGCGAGTCGACCGACGGACTTCATTGTCGGATCAGCGCAGCCATCCGGTGAGATCGACCGCATCGCCGCCGGGAATCCGCTTGCGTTCGAATTCGGCCTCGCGGCCCCAGGGTTTGGTGGCGTCGATGCCGAGGCGGCCCCAATGGTCCTTGTGGGGGTCGCGGTAGAAGCCCGGCACATCGGGGACCACGAGGCTGCGGGTATCGGCCCGGCCCCGGGTGACGAAGGCCCACCAGACGTCGTTCAGGTCGTGGATGTCGACATCCTCGTCGGTCACCATGCAGGTCTTGCTGTAATCCATATGCGCGCCGAATGCCGCCATGAGCACATGCCGGGCATGGCCCTCATACTGCTTGTCTATCTTCACCACCGTGTTGAGCAGCTGCGGATTGCAGGACACGTCGACGATGCCGGGCAGCAATGCCGTCAAATGCCGGTAGATTTTCGAGGCGATGGCGGTTTCGAGCGGGATCAGGTCTTCCGGCGAACCGCAGACCAGGGCGTGATAGACCGGGTCGGCGCAGGCCGTGACCGCCGTCACCTCGAAGACATGGTTGTCCTCCTCGGGAACGTAATAGCCCATGAACTCGCCGAACGGCCCCTCCGGCCGGCGCTCGTGGGGCAGGATGCGCCCTTCGACAATGATCTGGGTGTCCGCAGGAACCGACAGGCCGACGGTTTTGCAGGGGGTCACCGTAATCGGTCCGCCCGCCACGGCGTTGGCAACCGCCAGTTCGTCGGCGTCCGGCGGGATCGAGGCGCAGGCCGCCAGGAAGATTTCCGGCGCCGCGCCGATCAGCATCGCCGCTTCCAGCGCCTCCCCTTTCGCTTCCGCGGCCCGCTGATAGCGCGTCAGGTCGTGGCTGCTGCCGATCCGGATGCGCAGTTCGCCGTCGCTGACATGCATGGCGCGGTGGAACGACAGGTTCGGCACGCCGGTTTCCGGATGCTCGGCGAGCAGGATGCCCGCGGTGATGTAGGGGCCGGCATCTTTCTCGAAATAGGTGACGTGAGGCAGTTCGGAGAGTGCAATCCGGCGGCGGTCGGCGTCCGCCTCCTGTAGTTCCGCACGCTCCGGCGCGCGCGCCACCAGCCGGTCCCAGGCCGGGCAGAAGGCGAGGTCCGGCGCCCCGATCAGGGCGCACAGCCGCCGCCGGCTGCCATAGACGTTGCTGACTACGGGCATCGCGGCGCCGTGCACATTCTCGAAAAGGATGGCGCCGTCATGGCGCTGCTGGAACGCCGCCGTCACCGCCGCCAGCTCGTGCTTCGGATCGATCTCGCGGCGGACGACATGCAGGTCGCCGGCAACGCGCAGGCTGTCCAGATAGGCGCGCATGACGCAGTCCTCCGTGCCGGTCCCCGTACACCATGACGGTTCCGTCCCCTCTCCATACGGAGTATGAGCGCGTCATGCAAAAGGACAGCAGGCGAGTCGGCGGCGAGGCGGATCCGGGCGGATGGCGCATGGGGGTCGATATCGGCGGCACCTTCACCGATATCGCCCTGGAACATGGCGACGGCCGCTTCCATTCCGCCAAGCTGCTGACCACCGGCGCCGAACCGGCGCGCGCGGTGCTCGACGGCGTCGCGGCGGCCTGCAATGCGGCCGGGATCGGGTTGGCGGAGATCGGCCGGATTATCCACGGCACGACGCTGGCGACCAACGCCGTGATCGAACGGCGCGGCGCGGAGACCCTGTTCGTCACCACCGAAGGCTTCCGCGACGTGCTCGAAATGGGCTCGGAAAGCCGGTTCGACCAATACGACCTGAACATCGTCAAGCCGGCGCCGCTGGTGCGCCGCGCCCGCCGGCTGACGGTGCGCGAGCGGCTCGACGTCAACGGCGCCGCCCTGATCCCGCTCGACGAGGCGTCGGTCGCGCCCGTACTGGACGCCATCGCCGCCGAAGGGATCGAGAGCGTCGCCATCGGCCTGCTGCACAGCTACGCCAACCCGGCGCACGAGCGGCGCCTGCGCGATCTGGTGCTGGCGGCGTATCCTGGGCTGCCGGTCAGCCTGTCCTGCGAGGTCTCGCCGGAAATGCGCGAATTCCAGCGCTTCTCGACGACCGTCGCAAACGCCTATGTCCAGCCTGCGGTCGCCGCCTATCTGGGCCGGCTGGAAAGAGATCTGGCCGAGGCCGGTTTCGCCGGCGCGCTGATGGTGATGCTGTCGAACGGCGGCCTCGCGACCCTCGATACGGCGATCCGGTTCCCCGTCCGGCTGGTCGAATCCGGCCCGGCCGGCGGGGCGATCTATGCCGCCGCCGTCGCCAGGCAGACCGGGGCCGCCAAAGCCGTCTCCTTCGACATGGGCGGCACGACCGCCAAGATCTGCCTGATCGACGACGGCCGGCCGCAGTCGGCGCGGGATTTCGAGGTCGACCGGGCCTACCGCTTCAAGCGCGGCAGCGGCCTGCCCCTGCGCATCCCGGTGGTCGAAATGGTCGAGATCGGCGCGGGCGGCGGCTCCCTGTGCGGCGTCGACGGGCTCGGCCGGATCGCCGTCGGCCCGCGCAGCGCCGGGTCCGATCCCGGCCCGGCCTGCTACGCCCGCGGCGGGACCGGCGCGACCGTGACCGACGCCGACGTCGTGCTCGGCCGGATCGATCCGGCCGGCTTTGCCGGCGGCACGATGATGCTGGACGCGGCGGCGGCCGAACGCACGTTGGCCGCCGACGTCGGCGCGCCGCTCGATCTCGACACCGCGACGGCGGCCCTCGGCGTGGCGGAAATGGTCGACGAGAACATGGCCAATGCGGCACGCGAACACGCGGTCGAACACGGCAAGGACTTCGAGGGGCGGACCCTGATCGCGTTCGGCGGCTGCGCCCCGCTCCATTCCGCCCGGCTCGCCGACAAGCTGGGAATCGACCGGATCGTTGTGCCGCGCGGCGCCGGGGTCGGCTCGGCGATCGGATTCCTGCGCGCGCCGGTGGCGTTCGAGGTCGCGCGCAGCCTGTACCAGCAGCTCGAATCGCTGGACGCCGCCGCGGTGGCCGGCCTGCTCGCGGAGATGCGCGACGAAGCCGCCGCATTCGTCGAGACCGCCGCCAGCCGGCCGCCGGAGCGCATCGCCTGCGCCGCGCACATGCGCTACCGCGGCCAGAGTCACGAGATCATGGTGCCGCTGCCCGATGCGCCGCCGGATGCGCGCGACGCCGGGCCGTGGTCGAATGCCGTCTCCGACGCCTATGCCGCCGCCTACCGCCGGCAATATGGTCCGCCGATCGACGGTGTGCCGCTGGAGGTCGTTGCCTGGACCGTGCGCGCCGAGTGCCGCGCGCAGGACGCGACCCGGCCGCTCGAAGAGCCTGAGGAACCGGCGTCGCCCGAGATCGCGGCGCGAAGGATTGTCGATACGTCCACCGGCGAGCCTCTGACGGCGGCCGTGTTCGACCGGGACCGGCTGCGCCCCGGTCAGGCCGTCGCCGGGCCGGCGGTGATCGTCGAAGCCCAGACCTCGACCATCGTCCCGCCGGGATATACCCTGTCCTGCGATCCGTTCGGGTCCCTGATTCTGGAGCGCACGGCGGAGGACGGACCATGACCGACAGAATCATGACCGACAGGCCGGCCGGCGACAGCCTGACCCGCATCCGCTATCCGGTGCTGTGGAACCGCTTGACCGCCATCGTCGAGGAACAGGCGCGCAGCCTGATCAAGACGGCGTTCAGCGAGACGGTCAGCGAGGCCGGCGACCTTTCCGCCGGCGTGTTCGACACGTGCGGGCGCATGGTCGCCCAGGCGGTGACCGGAACGCCCGGCCATGTCAACTCGATGGCCGAGGCGGTCGGCTACTTCCTGGAGAAATTCCCGGCCGCCGGCATGAAGCCGGGCGACCATTTCATCACCAACGATCCGTGGCTCAGTTCCGGCCATCTGCACGATATCACGGTCGTTTCGCCGGCGTTCCACGGGAACGAGCTGGTCGCCCTGTTCGCCTGCACCTGCCACCAGGTCGATATCGGCGGGCTGGGCCAGTGCCCGGACGGGCGGTCGATCTACGAAGAAGGCCTGTTCATCCCGATCATGCGGCTGGCGCGCGACGGCGTGTTCAACGAGGACCTGTTCGAGATCGTCCGCGCCAATGTCCGCCAGCCGGACCCGGTGGAAGGCGACATCCGCAGCTACGCGACCTGCAACCAACTGGGGGAACGCCGGCTCGCTGCGATGCTGGACGAGTATGGCGACGTCCGTTTCGACGCGCTGGCCGATTTCATCCTCGAGCGCTCGCGGGAAGCCATGCAGGACGCAATCCGTGCCCTGCCCGACGGCACCTACCGCAATGTCATGACCCTCGACGGCATCGACCGGCCGGTCATTCTGGACGCCGCGCTGACGATCGACGGCGCGCGCATCGTCATCGACTTCGACGGCAGCTCGCCGGCCAGCCCCTACGGCGTCAACCTGGTGATGAACTATACCCTGGCCTACACGGCGTTCGGCGTGCGCGCGGCGGTAGCGCCGGAAATCCCGAACAACGCCGGTTCGCTGGCGCCGGTCGAGGTCCGGGCGCCGCTCGGCTCGATCCTCAACGTCGAGAAGCCGCGGCCGGTCAGCGCCCGCCACATCATCGGCCAGTTCCTGCCGGATGTCGTGCTCGGCTGCCTGGCGAATGTGCCCGGCCTCGAGGTTCCGGCCGAAGGCGCGGCCTGCCTGTGGGGCATCCAGGTGCGCGGCGGACCGGAGATCGGCGCCGCGCCCGGCATGAACCGCGACAGCGACGCCGCGGCCTTCGACCTGTTGTCTTTCAACAGCGGCGGCTCCGGCGCCCGGCCCGCCGTCGACGGCCTTTCCGCCACCGCGTTTCCGAGCGGGGTGCGGGCCCTGCCGGTCGAGGCGATCGAGACCCGGGCGCCGGTCGTCGTCTGGCGCAAGGAACTGCGGCCCGATTCCGGCGGCGCGGGGAAGCAGCGCGGCGGCCTCGGCCAGACGGTCGAAATGGGCACGCGCGACGGTGCACCCTTCGCCCTGTTCGCCATGTACGATCGGGTCGAGAACTCGGCCAGCGGGCGCAACGGCGGCGCCGACGGGGCGGCGGGCGCGGTCGCGACCGCCGGCGGCAGCCCGCTGCGGCCCAAGGGCAGGCAGATCGTCGGCGCCGGCGACCGGGTGCGGGTCGACCTGCCCGGCGGCGGCGGCCACGGCGATCCGCACGACCGGCCGGTCGAGGCGGTCGCGGCGGATATCGCCGAAGGCTATGTCACGGCCGACGCGGCGTGGCGGCTCTACGGTGTGGAGATCGGCGATGACGGGAAAGTGACGCGGTAGCCCGAGTCGCGTGCAGCCGGCATTTTCGCATAATTTTACCTAATGGTTGAATGTTATGCCGGAAGGGCGATATACTCAACCGCATGGTTGAACAACACCTTGATCGCGTGTTCCAGGCGCTTGCCGACCCCACCCGCAGGGCCCTCCTCGATCGCCTGGCCGCGGGCGAAGCGACCGTCGGCCAGCTTTCCGAGCCGCTTCCCCTCTCCTTCGCCGCAGTGTCGAAGCATCTCGGCGTGCTTGAACGCGCCGGCCTCGTGACACGCGAAGCGCGGGGGCGGGAACGGGTGTGCCGGATCGACCCGGCCGCGCTGAACGACGCCCTTGCCTGGCTCGAATTCCACGAACGCTTCTGGACCGGCCGGCTGGACGCGCTTGAAGCATTGGTCGGCACTCTCTCCGGCACGCCGGGCGAACCGCAATGACTGAATCCAAGCGAGAAGTGCAAAACGCCGGGCAAGACCGAACGGGCGCCGGCGACTCCTCAGGGCGCCGGGCAGATGAACCGGATATCTACCTGACGCTGCATCGCCTCATCCGCGCGCCGGTCGAAACGGTCTACGCCGCATGGACCGATCCGGAACTGCTGCGCCAATGGCTGGCCCCCGGCGAAACCGCGGTTGCAAGCGCGGTCGCCGAAACCAGGATCGGCGGGACGTTCCTCGTCGAGATGCGCGGAACGGACGGCAAGACGTGGCTCACCCGCGGCACCTATCGGGAGATCGTGCCAAACCGCCGCCTGGTGCACACCTGGCGCTGGGAGGGCAGCGACGTCGAATCGCTGGTCACTGTCGATCTTGAGCCGGAGTCGGACGGCGCGACGCGCCTGACCCTCACGCATTCCCGGTTTTCGCAAGCCGAGGCCCGCGACGAACATGTGCGCGGCTGGACCGGATGCCTTGCGAAGCTCGAAGCCCTGTACGCCGGTTGAAGCCTCTGCCGATACAGCATCCGGGCAGGTGTACCCGCGGCGCCGTATCGCTTCCCGGCGTGCAGGGCGCACCGGCGGCCGGCTCCGCTCCGGTCGGGCGGACGCTCCCCGATCGCCGGCTGGACGGGCAGTCGGGAGTCACGGTGACACAACGATGGACCGAACCGTGACGAGCGTTCGCCCGGACTGGGTGTCCGACGATCTGTACCCGTTTGAAAGCAGGTTTTTCGGTGCCCCGTCGGGGCACCGGATGCATTTCGTCGACGAGGGCGACGGCGAGCCGATCGTCTTCGTGCACGGCAATCCGGCCTGGTCGTTCGAATTCCGGCATCTGATCGCGGAACTACGATCCGGGTTCCGGTGCATTGCCCCGGACCATATCGGTTTCGGTCTGTCGTCGCGCAGCGGCCGGCGCGAGGATCATCACCCCGAAAGCCATGCCGACCGGTTCGCCGCCCTGCTCGACCATCTCGACCTGCGCGACCTGACCCTGTTCATGACCGATTGGGGCGGCCCGATCGGTCTCGATTTCGCGCGCCGGCATCCGGACCGGGTCAAGCGGCTGGTCATCGCCAACAGCTGGTGCTGGCCGGTCGGCGACGACTTTCATTTCAGGGCCTTCAGCTTTCTGATGTCGAGCTGGGTCGGGCAATATCTTATCAGGCGCCACAACATATTCGTGAACAGGGTGATGCCGAAGGCGGTCGGCGACAGGAACATCCTGACGCCGGAGATCATGGCCCACTACCGCAATGCCCAGCCTTCGCCCGAGGCGCGCGCCGCCAACGCCGCTCTGCCGGGTTACATCGTCGGCGCGGGGGCGTGGCTCGAATCGATCTGGCGCGAGCGCGCGGCCTTCGCGGACAAGCCTGCGCTTGTTTTATGGGGGCACAAGGATATCGCGTTCCGGAAGAAGGAACTCGACCGTTGGAAGGCGGCGCTTTCCGATATCGAATTGCACGAATTCGAGGACTGCGGACATTTCCTGGCGGAAGAAGCTCCCGAACAGCTCGTGACGGCGATACGGGACTTCATGAACCGGAAGTAAGGTCGCGTCGCACCGCCGCCGGCAGGGCCGCTATCCCTCCATCGCTTCCAGGCGGAGGCGGGCGATACGGTGGACCTGCTGCAGCGCCGTCGCGAATTCGGTCTCCCGGTCGTTGCCGGTCCGGCTGCGGAAGGCGTCGAGAATGTCCTGCCGGCTCAATCCGCGCACGGCGACGATGAAGGGGAAGCCGAAGCGGGCGGTGTAGCGCTCGTTGAGCGTATGGAATTCGGCAAACTCTTCCGGCGTGCAGCGGTCGAGGCCGGCCGAGGCCTGCTCGGCGGTTGAATCCGCGGTCAGACTGCCTGCCATCGCCAGCCGCCCCGCGAGCTCCGGATGGGCGCGCAACAGCGCCAGCCTGATGCTGCCGTCGGCGGCATCGACGACCTGCGCCATCCGACGGACCAGTACCGCCGCCGTGTCGTCGCCGGGCCCGACACCGGCATCGTAAACGGCTTCAGCCACCCATGGCGAATGTTCGTAGACGCCGCCATAGGCGTCGACGAACGCGGCGCGGTCGAGTGACGAAGGGCGGGGGGAAAGCATGGGCGCGGCCAATTCCCTCTGGTTTCCGGCGGAGAGTAGCGCATTGTCTTACAAGGGCAAATCGGCTCTAGTAACCGACCCGGTTTCATGGAGACCCGCCCCTATGGGCCGTTTGACCACCCACGTTCTGGATACCAGCGCCGGCCGTCCGGCCGCCGGTATCGCGATCGCGCTCGACCGGGTGGAATCGGGAGGCCCGGTGCGGCTCGCCGAAACCGTCACCAACAGCGACGGCCGCTGCGATGCGCCATTGCTGGAAGGCGACGCCTTCACGGCCGGCGTCTACGAACTCGCCTTCGCCGCCGGCGCCTATTTCCGGCAACGCGGAGTCGACCTGCCCGATCCGCCCTTTCTGGACGCGGTGACGATCCGGTTCGGCATTGCGGCGCCGGACGAACACTATCATGTGCCGCTGCTGATCTCGCCCTACGGCTATTCGACCTATCGCGGAAGCTGACGCGCATGGCGCAGCCGATCACCTTTCTGCTGAACGGCGCGGTGGAGACGGTCTCGGACGTTCCGCCGACCACCACGCTGCTGCAGTTCCTGCGCCGCCACAAGGGGCTGACCGGCACGAAGGAAGGCTGCGCCGAGGGCGATTGCGGCGCCTGTACGGTGGTGCTGGGCGATCCGGACGACGACGGCGCGCTCCGCCACACGTTGCGCCATCGGGCGGCGAACGCCTGCATCCTGTTCCTGCCGATGATGCACGGCCGCTCGGTGACGACGGTCGAAGGGCTGAGCGGCGGCGCTGGAACGGCGCCGAACGCAGCGGACCTTCATCCTGTGCCCCGGTCCTTTGTCGATTGCCACGCCTCCCAGTGCGGCTTCTGCACGCCGGGTTTCGTGATGTCGGCCTACGCCGCCTGGCTCGAAAACGAACCGTTGGACAAGCGCAGCGTCGAAGATCTGCTGGCCGGCAACCTTTGCCGGTGCACGGGCTACGGGCCGATCGTCGACGCAACGCTCGCGCTGAACGGCGTTCGCCCGACAAACGGCGAAGGCGCCGCTGCGGCGGACAGTGCCCGGCGGCTCCGGGATGCCGCGGATCGGGGCGCGCTTGCCTACGAATGCGGCGGCCAGCGCTGGTACGGGCCGACCACGCTCGAAGACTTGTCGGCGCTCTGCGAAGCGAATCCCGACGCGACCATCGTCGCCGGCGCGACCGATGTCGGCCTGTGGGTGACCAAACAGCACCGGCGGCTCGATACGGTCATCGATATCGGCCGGGTCCGGGCGCTGAACGAACTGGGCGTGCGCGGCGATACCCTGCGCATCGGCGCCGGCGTCACCTGTACGGGCGCCTTCGACGCGATTGCCCAACGCTGGCCGGACTTCGGCGAACTGCTGCGCCGCTTCGGCGGGCGCCAGGTCCGCAATGCCGGGACCATCGGCGGCAATATCGCCAACGGCTCGCCGATCGGCGACAGCCCGCCTGCCCTGATCGCCCTCGGCGCAACGCTGGTCCTGCGCAAGGGCGATACCCGGCGCCGCCTGCCGCTGGAAGCCTTTTTCCTCGATTACGGCAAGCAGGACCGGGAGCCGGGCGAGTTCGTCGAGACCGTCGAGATTCCGCTCGATACCGGCCCGGAAGAGCTGAAGTGCTACAAGATTTCGAAGCGCTTCGATCAGGATATTTCTGCGCTCTGCGGCTGTTTCAACCTGCGCATAGAAGACGGCGCGATCACGTGGGCCCGTATCGCCTATGGCGGCATGGCGGCAACGCCGAAGCGGGCTGCCGCGGTCGAGGCCGCATTGCTGGGCCGGCCCTGGACCGAACAAACGGTGGCGGCGGCGCTGCCTGCCTTCGCGGAGGATTTCACGCCGATCGACGACATGCGCGCCTCGGCCGGCTACCGCCTGCTTGCGGCGCAGAACCTCCTGCGGCGCTGTTTCCACGAGAGCCGCCAGCCCCTGCAGGAGACCCGGCTCGTCGGCCGGGACGCGGCCTTCGCATGACCGAACTCCCGGCCCGGGAAGCAGTCGGGGAAGCGACCAGGGCGGTGCCGGCCATCGAGGGCGGCGTGCGGGCGGCGCGCGTCCATGACAGCGCGGTCAAGCATGTCTCGGGCACGGCGATCTATACCGACGACATCCCGGAGCCGCCAGGCACGCTCCAGGTCTATCTCGCGCGCAGCGAACGGGCCCATGCCCGCGTCGTCTCGATGGACCTGGCGGCGGTCCGGGCGGCTGACGGCGTCGCGGCGGCGATGACCGCCGGCGACATTCCCGGCACCAACGATGTCAGCCCGATGGCCGGCGACGATCCGCTCTTCCCGGCCGCCGTTGTCGAGTATTTCGGCCAGTCCCTGTTCGGCGTCGCCGCGGAGACGGTGGAACAGGCGCGGGCCGCCGCGGCGAAGGCCGAAATCGACTACGAAGACCTGCCGGCGCTGCTCACAATCGACGACGCGATGGCGGCGGAGAGCCTGCTCGAACCGCCCTACACGATGGCAAAGGGCGACGCGGCGGCGGCGATCGCCAGTGCACCGCGCGTCGTCGGGGGCAGGATCGAAATCGGCGGGCAGGAGCATTTCTATCTCGAAGGCCAGGCGGCGCTGGCCGTGCCCGGCGAGGACGAGGACATGACCGTCCATTGTTCGAGCCAGCATCCGAGCGAGATCCAGCACACGGTCGCCAAAGTGCTGGGCGTGCCGAACCACTCGGTGACGGTCGAGGTGCGCCGGATGGGCGGCGGCTTCGGCGGCAAGGAGAGCCAGGGCAACCTGCCTGCCGCGGCGGCGGCGCTCGCCGCGCGGCTGACCGGCCGGCCGGCGAAATGCGTCTACGACCGCGACGACGACATGCTCCTCACCGGCAAGCGCCACGATTTCCGGATCGATTACCGCGCCGGCTTCGATGATTCCGGCCGTATTCTGGGCATCGAGTTCGACCAGGCGCTGCGCTGCGGCATGTCCTGGGACCTGTCCGGGCCGATCGCCGACCGGGCGATGTTCCATGCCGACAACTGCTACAGCCTGCCGAACGCGCGGATCACGTCGTACCGGTGCAAGACGCACACCCAGTCCAACACGGCCTTTCGCGGCTTTGGCGGCCCCCAGGGCATGATCGGCATGGAACGGGTCATCGACCAGATCGCCGCGACCGTGGGCATGGACCCGGCCGAGGTTCGGGCCGTGAACTTCTATCCCCACAAGGACCGGGCCGGCGACGAAGGCAAGATCGCGCCCTACGGCATGGTGGTGGAAGACTGCATCATTTCGGATATCTGGTCCGAACTGGCCCGGACTTCGGACTACGCGGCGCGGCGGACGGAAATCCGCGACTGGAACGCCGCAAGCCCGGTGCTGAAACGCGGCATCGCGATGACCCCGGTCAAGTTCGGCATTTCCTTCACCAACACGACGCTCAACCAGGCCGGCGCGCTGGTCCATGTCTACAATGACGGCTCGATCCACCTGAACCACGGCGGCACGGAGATGGGCCAGGGCCTGTTCGTCAAGGTCGCCCAGGTCGTGGCCTCGGAGTTCCAGGTCGATCTCGACCGGGTCAAGATCACGGCGACGACCACCGGCAAGGTGCCGAACACCTCGGCGACCGCGGCCTCCTCCGGCTCCGATCTCAACGGCATGGCCGCCCGGGAGGCGGTCGGCAAGATCAAGCGCCGGCTCGCGGAGTTTCTGGCGGAGCAATATCAGGCAAGACCCGCCGATGTCCGCTTCGAGGCTGGCCAGGTCCATATCGGCAGCGAATCGCTGCCGTTCGACGAGGCGATCGGCAAGGCTTATGCCGCCCGGGTGTCCCTGTCGGCCACCGGCTTCTACGCCACGCCGAAAATCCGCTGGGACAAGGCGACAGCCCGGGGCCGGCCGTTTTTCTATTGCGCCTACGGCGCCGCGGTCACCGAGGTCGCCATCGACACGCTGACCGGGGAGAACCGGCTGCTGCGCGTCGATATCCTGCACGATGTCGGCAGGTCCCTGAACCCGGCCATCGATCTCGGCCAGATCGAGGGCGGATTCGTGCAGGGCGCCGGCTGGCTGACCACCGAGGAACTGGTGTGGGACGACCGGGGCCGGCTGATGACCCATGCGCCTTCGACCTACAAGATCCCGGCCTGTTCCGACCGGGCGCCGGTCATGAACATCGCCCTGTTCGACCGCGGCGAGAATGTCGAGGACACGATCTACCGCTCCAAGGCGGTCGGCGAGCCGCCGCTGATGCTCGGCATTTCGGCGCTGATGGCCCTGTCGGATGCTGTGGCGAGCGTCGGCGGATACGAGATCTATCCGTTCCTCGATGCGCCGGCGACGCCGGAGCGGGTGTTGTTCGCCGTGGAGCGGGTGCGCGCGAACGCAGAGGCGGCGGCGTGACCGCGGCCTGGCTCGATACCGTCCGCGAACGGGCCGCAGCCAGCGGCGACCGGATGGTCTCGGTGATCGTCGCGACCGCCGAGGGGTCGGCGCCCCGGGAACCCGGCGCCTGGATGCTGGTGGACGGCGACGGACAGGCCGGCACCATCGGCGGCGGCCGTCTCGAATGGGAGGCCACGCAAAGGGCCCGTGAAATCCTGGCCGCACCGCGCGCGTTGTGGCTGCGGGACTTGCGCGAGTATCCCCTGGGGCCGGACCTGGAGCAGTGCTGCGGCGGTTTCGTGCGGCTGCTCTACGAACGGATCGGCGCGGCGGAACTTGCGCAGATTCCGGCGCCGGCGCCGGCCGGCAGCATCGTCCTGCATCCGGTGTCGAGCGGTTCGCCCGTCGAGATCGCTGCCGACCGGCGGGCGGCGAAGTCCTTGCCTTTCCCGGCCGCGAAACCCGCTGCGGAGATCCTGTCGGGCCAGGTGCCCCGCGCGACCGTGCTGACCCCGCCGGAGAAAGGCCGCTGGCTGCTCCATCCCGTCGAGCCGTCCGGGAAGCCGCTTTTCCTGTATGGCGCCGGCCATGTCGGCCGCGCCATCGTACGGGCGCTGGACGGGCTGCCCTTCGCCGTCACCTGGGTGGACACGGACGATGCGCGCTTTCCGCGGGACGTTCCGGCCGGGGTCCGGCGCCTGGTGTCGCGCGATCCGGCCGAAATCGCCGCGGCGGCCCCGGACGGCGCGTTCCATCTGGTCCTGACCTATTCGCACGCGATGGACCACGACATCTGCCACGCGCTGCTCGCCGGCAACCGCTTCGGCTTCGCCGGGCTGATCGGCTCCGAGACCAAGCGGGCGCGTTTCTTCAAACGGTTCCGCGACGCGGGAATCGCGGAGCCGGCGCTGGCCCGGCTGACCTGCCCGATCGGCATACCCGGCATCCCGGGCAAGGCGCCTGCGACCATTGCCGTCACGGTCGCGGCGCAACTCCTGCATCGACTCGCCTCGGCGGACGCCGTAAGCGGGGCGGATGAACGGCGTGCCTGAACCTCTTCTCCAACTCGACGGCATCACCAGAGCGTTTCCCGGCGTCCTGGCGAACGACGCCATTTCGTTCAGCGTGAGCGAAGGCGAAATCCATGCGCTGCTCGGCGAAAACGGCGCCGGCAAATCGACCCTGGTGAAGATCATCTACGGCGTGCTGCGGCCCGACGCGGGCGCCATGACATTGCGCGGCAAGCCCTTTGCACCGCACCGGCCGTCGGAGGCGCGGGCCGAAGGCATCGGGATGATCTTTCAGCATTTTTCGCTGTTCGAGGCATTGACGGTCGCCGAGAACATCGCGCTCGGCATGGCGCCGGAGCTGGCGAAGGGCGACTTGCGCGGCAGGATCGTCGAGGTTTCGACCCGCTACGGCCTGCGACTCGACCCGGATCTCATGGTCGGCGACCTTTCGGTCGGCCAGCGCCAGCGCGTCGAGATCGTGCGCTGCCTGCTGCAGGACCCGCGCCTCATCATCATGGACGAGCCGACCTCCGTCCTGACGCCGCAGGAAGTCGAAACCCTGTTCGAAACCCTGCGCCGGCTCGCCGGAGAGGGCTGTTCGATCCTCTACATCTCGCACAAGCTGGAAGAAATCCGCGCCCTGTGCGACCACGCCACCATCCTGCGCGGCGGCAAGGTCGTCGCGACCTGCACGCCGAGCGAGGAGACCGCCCGCAGCCTCGCCGAGATGATGCTTGGCGAAACGCTCAGTGCGCCGGCGGCCGAGCGCCGAACACCCGGCGATACACGGCTCAGACTGAACAACCTGTCCGTGGCCGCGGACACGCAATTCGGCACGGACCTGGACGACATTGCGCTGGAGGTGCGGGCGGGCGAAATCGTCGGCATCGCCGGGGTGGCCGGCAACGGACAGACCCTGCTGATGTCGGCCCTGATCGGCGAAACGCTGGGCGGGCGGCCCGATGCGATCGAGCTGGACGGTCGGCCGATCGGCCGCCTCCCGCCGCATGGCCGGCGCAAGGCGGGCATCTGTTTCGTGCCGGAGGAACGGCTGGGTCACGCCGCCGTGCCGGACATGTCGCTGACCGAAAACGTCATTCTGTCCGCCCGGGTGCGCAAGGACCTTTCGCGCAACAGTTTTCTCAATCTGCCGCGGGCCGCCCGCTACGCCGGCGATGTCGTCGCGCGCTTCGGCGTCAAGACGGCCGGGATCGGCCATGCCGCGCGCAGCCTGTCCGGCGGCAACCTGCAGAAATTCGTCGTCGGCCGCGAGATCATGCAGGAGCCGAGCGTGCTCGTCGCCTCGCAGCCGACCTGGGGGGTCGATGCCGGCGCCGCCGCCTTCATCCAGGAAGCGCTGATCCAGCTTGCCCACGGCGGGGCCGCGGTCCTCGTCATCTCCCAGGACCTCGACGAACTGTTCGCGATCAGCGACCGCATCGCCGTGATCGCCAACGGCCGCCTGTCGGCAGCCGACCCGGTCGACGACCTGACGATCGAGCAGATCGGACTGCGCATGGGCGGACAGCCGCGCGGCCGGACAGATACATCGGGAGCAGCGGAGCCGGCCCATGCTTAGGCTGGAGCCGCGGCGCGAGCCCTCGCGGGCGATGCAGGTGCTGACACCGGTCTTTGCGGTCGTCCTCACCATCCTCGCCGGCCTCGTCCTGTTCGCCATCCTCGGCAAGGATCCGTTCCGGGCGATCTGGCTGATCTTCTTCGAACCTCTGACCCAGACCTACGCGCTGGCCGAACTCACGGTGAAGGCGACGCCGCTGATCCTGATCGGCGCCGGGCTGGCGATGGGCTTCCGGGCCGGCGTGTGGAATATCGGCGCCGAAGGCCAGTTCGTCATCGGCGCGCTGGCCAGCGGTAGCGTGGCCCTCGCGCTGCACGAAACGGCCGGCCTCTGGATCATGCCGCTGATGTGCATTGCGGGCATGCTGGGCGGGATGGCCTGGGCGGCAATCCCTGCCTTCCTGCGCACCCGGTTCAACGCCAACGAAATCCTGACCAGTCTGATGCTGGTCTATGTCGCGATCCTGTTGTTGAGCGCGCTGGTGCACGGACCGTTACGCGATCCGGAAGGGCTGAATTTCCCGGAGAGCCGCCTGTTCAGCGAATCGATGATCCTGCCGGTCCTGATCGAGGGCACGCGCGCCAATGTCGGCTTCATCCTGGCATTGCTGGCCGTCGCCGTCGCCTGGCTGTTCATGGAACGGCACCTGTTGGGCTTCCAGATCAAGGTGCAGGGCCAGGCGCCGCTGGCGGCGCGGTTCGCCGGCTATTCGGAAAAGCGCATCGTCTGGATATGCCTGCTGACCTCTGGCGCGCTCGCCGGTCTGGCCGGCACGACCGAGGCTGCCGGCCCGGTCGGGCAGCTCGTCCCGGCCCTGCCGATCGGCTACGGCTTTACCGCGATCATCGTGGCGTTTCTCGGCCGCCTGCATCCCTTCGGCATTCTGCTCGGCGGACTCCTGATGGCGCTCACCTACATCGGCGGCGAAGCGGCGCAGATCGCCATGAGCCTGCCGAGCGCGACGACCCGGGTGTTCCAGGGCATGCTGCTGTTTTTCCTGCTGGCAATGGACGTGCTGGTCGGCTCGCGAGTGCGCTGGATCCCGCGCACGGTTCACGGGTGAGGACGGCATGGAACTGGTCGTCAACATCCTGCTCGGAATCATCATCGCGGCGACGCCGCTGGTGTTCGCCGCGATCGGGGAGCTCGTGGTCGAAAAGTCCGGCGTGTTGAACCTCGGCGTCGAGGGCATGATGATCGTCGGCGCGATCGCCGGATTCTCGGTCACGATCGAAAGCGGAAACTACCTTGCCGGCGTGGTCGCCGCGCTCGCCGCCGGCGCGCTGATGGCGCTGTTGTTCGGTTTTCTCACCCAAACCCTGTTCGCCAACCAGGTCGCAACCGGGCTGGCGCTCACCATGTTCGGCCTCGGCCTCGCCGCCCTGTGGGGGCAGGACTATTCGGGCAAGGCCGCCGGCAATTTTCCGCGGCTCGACCTGCCGGTGCTGAGCGACCTGCCGCTGATCGGCACGCTGCTGTTCGGCCAGGATTACCTGGTTTATCTCTCGGTTCTGCTCGTGATCGGGGTTTCCTGGTTCTTCCGCAAGACGCGCGGCGGCCTGATCGTCCGCGCGATCGGGGAGAACCACGACGCCGCCCACGCCATCGGCTATCCGGTAGTGTTCTACCGCTATCTCGCCCTGCTGTTCGGCGGCGCCTGCGCAGGTCTGGGCGGGGCCTATCTGTCTGTGGTACAAACGCCGTTCTGGGCGGAGGGGATGACCGCCGGGCGCGGCTGGATCGCGCTGGCGCTGGTCGTCTTCGCCGCATGGCGACCGGGCCGGGCCTTGCTCGGCGCGTATCTGTTCGGCGGGATCACGATTCTGCAGCTGCACAGCCAGGGTTTCGGGGTCGATGTGGAAGCGCAGTATCTATCGATGCTCCCCTATCTGGCGACCATCGCGGTCCTCGTGATCATTTCCAGCGACCGGCTGAAGGTGAAGTTGAATGCACCGGCCTGTCTGACCCAGCCCTTCCGCGCGGCGACCTGAGCCGCCGATCCGCAACCTCACACGTTTCAACCAGATAAAGGGAGGCTCCCGATGAGGTATCAATCGTTCACCAAACTCGCCGTGGCCGCTTTGGCTGCCGCTGCGTTCGTCGCAGCGCCGGCCGCCGTGCACGCCAAGAAACTGAAGGTCGGTTTCGTCTATGTCGGCCCGATCGGCGATCACGGCTGGACCTATCAGCACCACCAGGGCCTGCTGGCGGTCAAGAAGGCCTACGGCGACAAGGTGGAAACCACCCATGTCGAAAACGTCCCCGAGGGCCCGGACGCCGAGCGCGTGACCCGCCAGCTCGCCCAGCAGGGCCACGACATCATCTTCACGACGTCCTTCGGCTTCATGAACCCGACGATCAAGGTCGCCAAGCAGTTCCCGAAGGTCAAATTCGAGCATTCGACCGGTTTCAAGCGGTCGAAGAACGTCGCGACCTACAACATCCGCTTCTATGAAGCCCGCTACGTCAACGGCGTGATCGCCGGCAAGATGACGAAGTCGAACACGATCGGCTACATCGCGTCCTTCCCGATTCCGGAAGTGGTGCGGGGCATCAATGCGGCCTATCTGGGCGCGAAATCGGTCAACCCGAACGTCAAGTTCAAGATCGTCTGGGTCAGCACCTGGTTCGATCCGGGCAAGGAAGCCGACGCCGCCAAGGCGCTGGCCGACCAGGGCGCCGACGTGATCTTCCAGCACACGGATTCGCCGGCCGCCATGAAGCTCGCCGAACAGCGCGGCATCAGCGCCATCGGCCAGGCCTCGAACATGAAGGCGTTCGGGCCCAAGGCGCAGCTGGCCGCCGCGGTTAACAACTGGGCGACCTACTATGTCGCGCGGGTCAAGGCGGTGATGGACGGCACCTGGAAATCGACCGACACCTGGGGCGGCCTCGGGGCCGGCATGCTGAACATCGCCAGCGTGCACGAGCGTATTCCGGCCGACGTCCGGAAACAGGCCGCAAAGGTCGAGGCCGATATCGCCAGCGGCAAATTCCATCCCTTCACGGGACCGCTGAACAAGCAGGACGGCAAGCCGTTCCTGAAAGCGGGTGAGAAAGCGTCCGACGGCTTGCTCGCCGGCATGAACTTCTACGTCCAAGGCGTCGAGGGCTCGCTCCCGAAATAAGCGCCCCGCTCCTGAGCGATACGAGAAAGGCCCGGCTCACCGCCGGGCCTTTTTCTTTCTCAGGGAAGAAGCCGCCTCTCGTCGTCGATGAGCGACAGGCAGTCGCTTTTGGATTTATCGCTCCCGAACAACGCCGCCCCGCAGCCCGACCGCGGCTCGCGGGCGAAGACGGGGTAGGGTGCGCGATGAGTGAGGCCGTGTTGGCGGTATCCGTTCACGCGTAGACGCCGGCGTCGACGGCGTCGATATAGTCGAGAACCCGGTCAGCCTGGCCGGCGCGGACGAGTTGCAGGGCCGTCTGACCGCCGAAACCGGGCAACGGTTCGAACCGGAACCAAACGTAGGCGATCAGCGCCGATCGGAAGCGCGGTTCGGCCTTGTTGACGATCTCGACCATTTCGCGCAGACGCCGCTGGGCACTGGGCGAGGGGATCCGGTCCCTGCGCTGCACTCCGTCCCCGGTCACCATTTCAGTACCTTCTGCGCAGCCGGTCGCTCCCGATACCGGGCGTCCCAGGCGCGCAGGTTCGGGCGGTCGCCGAGCAGGTCGGCGTCGATGAAACGGAGGAACTGGAGCGCGGCCTGCATCGTGCAGTCGGCGATGGCGGCGCGCGCTCCGGTCAGCAACGGGCGCCCGTCCTCCAGCGACGTTTCAAGATAGTCGAGAGGCGCTTGAAGGCCCCTTTCGATCGCCGCCGCCGTCTCCGGATCGGGCGGCAGCCCGAGCGGCGATTTGGCGGCGTGAACATAGTTCGACATCGGCGCGGCGATGCGCAGATCGACGATGCGTTCCATATCGCGGGACCGCGCGCGGCGTTCGACATCCGCCTCGCGCAGCGCGCCGTCGGGAAACCGGTCTTCCAGATATTCGACGATGGCGAGCGATTCGACCAGGTGCGAACCGTCCTCGCGCTCCAGCACCGGCAAGGTGCCGAACGGGTTGCGCGCCAGATGCTCGGGCTCCTTGTGGCGGCCCTTGAGCGTGTTCACCATGACCTGCTCGATCGGCAGTTCCGCGCCCGCCGCCGCGCGCTCCGCGATGTAGAGCATGACCTTGGTCGGGTTGGGCGCCAACGGCACCATGTACAGCTTCATGATCGGGTCGCTCATCAGTGGTTCCACCAGGGCAGCGCCGAGAACGGCCGGAGGTCGATTTCATGGGTCCAAGCGGACCGGTGCTGCTGCGACAGGTGGTAGTAGGTCTCGGCGACTTCGGCCGGCAGCAGCAGCCCGTCGTGCTCCATGCCGCGGGTTTCGCGCAGCTTCTGAAACGCTTCGGGGCCGAGCATCCGCCCCAGCGTATCGGGCGCATCGACCGCGCCGTCGATCACGATATGCGCGACGTGAATGCCCCTGGGGCCGAACTCGGCGTTCAGCGACTGGCAGAGCATGCGCCGGCCGCCCATCGCCGCCGCATGGCTGTGCTGGCCCTTGTTGCCGCGCACGGCGGCTGTGGCCGATGTCGCGAGAAGCGTGCCGGAGCCCCGGTCCGCCATCAGCGGGCAAACCGCGCGCGCCGTGCGAAACAGGCCGAAGGTGGCGAGGCGCCAGCCCATCTCGAAGGCCTTCTCGCTGGTATCGGCGAGCGAGCGGTCGCCGATCTGGGCGCCAAGATTGTAGATCGCGACCTGGATCGGGCCGATGTCGGCTTCGACGGCGGCCACGCGGTCCTCGATGCTGCCGGGTTCCACGGCGTTGAGCAGGAAGCCGGAGGCGCTGCCGCCCTCGCCCTCGATGGTGTCGACCAGTTTTTCGAGGCCTTCCGCATCGCTGCGGCGGCACAGCACGGCATGGTATCCGGCGCGGGCAAAGCGGATACCGACATTGCCGCCGATGCCGGCGCCGGCGCCGATAATGAGACAAACCGGTTTCATCTGGACTTCCAATCCTCAATTTGAGCTTATCGAGAGCGGATGCTGCGCCCGGGCAATCCGGCCGCCAATGCGCTCAATCGTCCGAATCGAAGACGATCCGTTCCTGGCCCGAAAGCGCCACGAAGCGTTTGCCGCGGGCCCGGCCGATCAGGGTGAGGCCGGCCTCGCGGGCGAGTTCGACACCCCAGGCCGAGAAACCGGAGCGCGAAACCAGGATGGGGATGCGCATCTGGACGCATTTGATAACCATCTCGCTGGTCAGCCGGCCGGTCGTGTAGAAAATCTTGTCGTCGGGTTCGATGCCGTGCAACGCCATGTAGCCGGCGATCTTGTCGACCGCGTTGTGGCGCCCGACATCCTCCATGTAGAGCAGCACCCGGTCCTCGCGGCACAGCACGCAGCCGTGGATCGCGCCAGCGGCGAGATAGAGGCTGGGGGTCGTGTTGATCGCCTTCATCAGGGCGTAAAGCCAGGACGTCCGGATGCGCGCGCTCTGCGACAGCGCGATGCCCTCGAAATTCTCCATCAGGTCGCCGAATACGGTGCCCTGGGCGCAGCCCGAGGTCCGAACCTTCTTCTGCAGCTTTTCCTCGTAATCGGTTTCCCGTTCGGTCCGGACCACGACGGCGCTGAGATCCCCGTCGTGCTCGATGGCGACGATCCGGTCGTCGTCGCGCAGCATGTGCTGGTTCTTCAGGTAGCCGACCGCCAGCCAGTCCGGCCGGTCGCCGATCGTCATCACGGTGACGATCTCCTGCCGGTTCAGGAACAGGGTGAGCGGGCGCTCGACCGCGACCCGCGTCTCGACCGGCGCGCCGGTCTCGTCGATGCCGGCGACGGCCTCCGAGAGCGCGGGATCGTCCGGATCCGGCAGGACGGTGCGGTCCGGGTCTCCGGCCGCTTCGGCCGGCCTGGCCGGTGCGGGGCGGTTCATGGCTGCGTGCGGTGTTCGGGCGTCATGGCGGAAACATGCGCATCCGGCGCGCGGCAGGCAAGCCGGGCGGGCGATCCGACCGGCCCGGAGCACGGTTGCAAAACCTTGCGCAGCATCCGTCCCGCGGTTGCCGCGCGCGGCCCGACGGTCTACATCGCAATCGGGTATCCAGACCGCTGCCCCTTACCGCTGCCCCCGACTGCACCAAGGCCGATGCCGGACGACGTTCGCACCCTTCCCCAGTCCGCGCCGCTGATCGACCCGTTCGCCCGGGCGATCACCTATCTGCGCGTCTCGGTCACCGACCGGTGCGATTTCCGTTGCGTCTATTGCATGGCCGAAGACATGACCTTCCTGCCGAAATCGGAGGTCTTGTCGATCGAGGAACTGGAGCGGCTCTGCCGCGCCTTCGTGCGCCTCGGCGTGCGCAAATTGCGCCTGACCGGCGGCGAGCCGCTGGTCCGCCGCGGGGTGATGACGCTGATCGAGCGGCTTGGGACGCTGCTGGGCTCGGACGGTCGCAACGGGGGCGCGCTCGACGAACTGACGCTCACGACCAACGGTAGCCAGCTCGCCAAACACAGCGAAGCGCTGGTGCGGGCCGGGGTACGCCGGGTCAACGTCTCGCTCGATACGCTGGATCCGGAGAAATTCACCGCCATCACGCGCTGGGGCAGGCTGGAGAAGGTGCTGGAAGGGCTGGCCGCAGCCAAGGCCGCCGGCCTCGCCGTCAAGATCAACACGGTTGCGCTCAAGGGCGTCAACGAGGACGAACTGCACCGGCTCGTCGAATGGGCGGGCGACGAAGGCTTCGACCTCACCTTCATCGAGGTCATGCCGCTGGGTGAGATCGGCGCCGATGTCGGCACCGCCAACCGGGTCGACCAATTCTTTCCGCTCTCGATGGTGCGCGCCAGGCTGAAGGAGCGCTGGACGCTGGACGAAAGCGATTACGCGACCGGCGGGCCGGCGCGCTACTGGACGGTGCGGGAGACCGGCCGGCGCCTCGGCTTCATCACGCCGCTGACCCATAATTTCTGCGAATCCTGCAACCGCGTCCGGCTGACCTGCACCGGCACGCTCTATATGTGCCTGGGCCAGGAGGACGCGGCCGACCTGCGCGCGCCGCTGCGCGCCAGCGACGACGACGGCCTGCTCGACGCGGCGATCCGCGAGGCGATCACGCGCAAGCCCAAGGGCCACGATTTCGTCATCGACCGCCGCCGCACCGCGCCGGCCGTCAGCCGCCACATGAGCGTGACCGGGGGCTAGCCCGGATATACACTCATGGGCATGGTCTGCGTCGCATCCCCTGCCGACCCCGGGTCTCCCCTCCCCCCAACCCCCTCCCCCTGGAGGGGGGGACGACGCCCGGATGGCCTGGGCCAACGGATTGCCATCCCGGTAGCCGGCGACGGTTCCGGAATTTCCGGGGGCCCCCTATGATCGCGATCGACGCGATGCAGGACGGCGACTGGCCGGAGGTCCGGGCCATCTATCGCGCGGGCCTCAAGACCGGCATTGCCGCCTTCATGAAGAACCCGCCGAGCTGGAAGGCCTGGAACAAGGGCCACCTGCCCATCGGCAGGCTCATCGCCAAGGATGGCGACGGCCGCACGGTCGGCTGGGCGGCGCTCATGCCGGCGCCCGACACATGAGGCGCGGCCGGGGTCGCTGAGGTCAGCGTCTACGTCGGCGAAAGCGCGCAGGGGCTGGGCGCGGGAACCGCCCTGCTGGAAGGCCTGATCGAGGCCTCCGAAGCGGACGGCTACTGGACCCTTCAGGCGCAGATCATGGCCGAGAACCTGCCCAGCATCGCGCTGCACCGGAAATGCGGCTTCCGCGAAGTCGGCTATCGGGAGCGCTACGGCCATCTCGACGGCGTGTGGCACGACGTCGTGCTGTTCGAGCGCCGCAGCGCGCGCGCCGGCGGACAGGACCTGCCGACGAAGACCTGCGACGCTGCGGGATGACCGCTGCCATGCCCGACCGCGCGGCCGCGCAATCCTTCGATCTCAACGCCATCGGCCAGGATTTTCTGGACGATCCGTTCCCGATGTACCGGGCGCTGCGCGAGCACGACCCGGTCCACCGCAACCCGGACGGCACCTGGCTGCTGACGCGCTATGAAGACGTGGTGCAATCCTTCAAGCACCCGGCGATGAGTTCGGACAAGAAGGTCGATTTCAAGCCGAAATTCGGCGGCGGGCCGCTCTATACCCACCACACCACCAGCCTGGTCTTCAACGATCCGCCGATCCACACCCGGGTGCGCCGGCTGCTCGCGGCGGCCTTCACGCCGCGCAAGATCGGCGAGCTGGAGCCGCTGATCCACGAGGTGATCGACGACCTGCTGGACCGCATGGCGGCGCGGGGCAGGTTCGACGTGATCGGGGATTACGCGCTCGCCCTGCCGACGGCGATCATCTCCTTCATGCTCGGCATCCCCGAGGAACACCGCCACCGGCTGCACGATTTCTCGACGCTGATTCTCGGTGCGCTCGACCCGGTGGTGTCGCAGGCGAAGATGCAGGCCGGCCACGACGCGGTCGAGGAATTCGGCGCCATGCTGGAGGAGCTGATCGCCGACCGGCGGCTCGAGCCCGCCTCGGGCGCCCGGGGCGAAGTATTGGCGGCACTGATCTTCGGCGAGGTCGACGGCGAGAAACTGTCGCCGGTCGAACTGGTGCAGAACTGCATCTTCCTGCTCAACGCCGGCCATGAAACCACCGCCAACCTCGTCGGCAACTGCATCGACATGCTGCTCGACAATCCCGGCGAGATGCAGCGGCTGCGCGACGATCCGGACCTGATCTCAACGGCGGTCGAGGAAGCGCTGCGCTACCAGAGCCCGCTGCAGATCGGCAACCGCAAGGCGATGGAGGATGTCGAGTTCGGACCGCCCCGCCGGCGCTTCACGCTGCCGGCCGGCACCTTCATCCACTGCGGCGTCGCCGCCGCCAACCGCGACCCCGAAGTCTTCGACGATCCGGAAAATGTCGATATCGGCCGCAATCCCAACCCGCAGATCGCCTTCGGCACCGGCAAGCATGTCTGCATGGGCAACACGCTGGGCCGCATCGAAGGCCGGGTGGCGATCGGCAAGCTGGTCGCGCGCTTCCCCGACCTGCGGCGCGACGGGCCGAGCCGCTTCCACGGCCGCGCCCGGTTCCGCGGCCTCGCCACCCTGCCGGTCGCGGTGTGAGCGGGGCGGAGACACACGTCGCGGCGGCCCTCGAAACTGTCCGTCAGGCGGCGATCTCCGCCCGGCCGTTGTTCAGCACCACCGCATCCCGTTCGAGGACCCGGGCGCGGAAGGAGACGACGTCGCCGTCGCGCCACATCTCCGTGCGGATCGTCTCGCCCGGATAAACCGGCGCCGAGAAGCGCAGCGCCATCGACCGGATGCGCGCCGGCTCGTAGCCGCAACAGGACTTGAGGATGGCATGGCCGGCGACTCCCCAGCTGCACAGGCCGTGCAGGATCGGCCGGTCGAAGCCGGCGGCGCGCGCGACCGACGGGCTGGCGTGCAGCGGGTTCGGGTCGCCGGACAGGCGGTAGATCAGGGCGCTGTTGGGCGCCGTCGGCAGGTCGCAGTCCAGGTCCGGCGCGCGATCCGGGATCGGATGGGGCGTCGGCGCGGTTTCCGTCGTGCCGCCGCAGCCCCCATCGCCGCGCGCAAAGGTCGTCGAACGCAGGGTCGCAAGGTCCTCACCGCTATCCAGATCCCTCACCGTCCGCTCGACGAACAGCAGTGCGCCCTTGTCCGGCCCCTTGTCGACGATATCGGTGACCTTCGCCGTCGCCGCCACCGTCGCGGCGGCCGGCAGCGGCCTGTGGATCTCCATCGCCTGCTCGCCGTGCAGGATGCGCACCCAGTCGATTCCCGCGTCCGGGTGGCGCGCCCAGAAGCCCGGCGGCGACAGCACGGCCGCCATGGACGGCAGCGCCAGCAGTTCCGGCTCCTCGAACACGAAGCGCAACTGGTCCTCGTCCAGCGGATCGATACCCAGCCCGCAGCCCAGCGCGTAGAGGATCGTATCCCGCTCCGTATAGGTCTGCTCGACCGGCTCGAACGGCCAGTTCAGGATTTTCTGCGGGTCGAGAACCATCGCCGGCCTCCTACACCGGGTCCCAGTTGAACACGTCGGCGGTGCGCTCGAGCGGGTAGAAATGCGCCTGCATCGCCGGGAAGGCGTGGTCCAGCACCGCCTCGGCGGTCCAGCCCTCGCTGCGCTGGACCGAGCGCAGGGGCCGTGACTGGCTCATCAGGAAAATCTCGTTGTTGCGCACCGCGATCACCTGGCCGGTGACGTCCTTCGCCCGGTCGGACGCGAGCGCCACGGCGACCGGCGCGATCTTGGCCGGGACCATCTGTTTGATCTTCGCCACCCGGGCCTGCTGTTCGGCCGTATCGGTCGGAATGGTGCCGATCAGCCGGCTCCAGGCGAAGGGCGAGATGCAGTTGGAGCGGACGTTGAAGCGGCGCATGTCGAGCGCAACCGATTTCGAGAGGCCGACGATGCCGAGCTTGGCCGCCGCATAGTTGGCCTGCCCGAAATTTCCGACCAGGCCGGTCGTCGACGTCATGTGGACCATCGCGCCGCTTTCCTGGCCGCGGAACACGGTGGCGGCGGCCCGGGCGACGTTGAAGCTGCCCTTGAGATGCACGGAAATGACGCTGTCCCAGTCGTCCTCCGTCATCTTGTGGAAGATGGCGTCGCGCAGGATGCCGGCATTGTTGACCACGATGTCGAGCCCGCCGAGCTCCTCGTACGCCTGGTCGACCATGCCGTGCGCCGCGGCGAAACCGGCGACGCTGTCCGCGTTGGCGGCGGCCCGGCCGCCGGCCGCCTCGATTTCCCGGACGACCTCCATCGCCGGCGAATCCGAGGCGCCTTCGCCGGTTGCCGATCCGCCCAGATCGTTGACCAGAACCGCGGCGCCCTGTGCCGCCATTTGCAGCGCGATGTCGCGCCCGACGCCACGCCCGGCGCCCGTGACCAGCGCCACCTTTCCTTCCAGCAACCCGTTTCCAGCCATCGTTCCCTCTTCTTCCGGCGCTTAACTGCGATAAGCCGCCGGGTAAACCGCTTGATTATCGTTTGCAAGGGGATTACCCGGCGGACACCGCCCCGCGCCGAAACCGGCCCGGCCGAGCAGGAGAGAATTCCATGCCTCCTTCCTTCGACCAGCAGGTCATCCGCCGGACAATGCGCACCGGCGTCACCGGCCACAACCGGGACAAGGCCGAACAGGGCTATGTGCTCTACACGCCGCTCGGCGGGCCGGGCCGCACCCTGCTGATCGACATGGACGGCGAGACCGTCCACGAATGGACCCACGACCGCCGGCCCGGCCTTTACGGCGATCTCCTGCCCAACGGCAACCTGCTCTACGGCGCGAAGATCCGGGACGCGACTTACGACATCTTTTACATGTGGAAGGCCTTCAAGGGCGGCGAAATCCGCGAGGTCGCGCCGGACGGTACGGTCCTGTGGCGCCACGCCGACCCGATGCACCATCACGACCAGCGGCGCACCGAAGCCGGCACGACGCTCTATCTTTCCCTGGAAAAGATGCCGGACGAACTGGAGAAGCGCATCCACGGCGGCCACCCGCCGCCCGACGGCAAGGGCATGTATGCCGACATGATTATCGAGGTCGACGCCACCGGCGCGGAAATCTGGCGCTGGCGCGCGATCGAGCATCTCGACCCGGAACTGGAGCGCCTGTCGGACAGCGAGCCGCGCTGGGAATGGACCCACGGCAACACCGTCGCGCCGCTGGGCGACGACCGGGTCGTCTTCTCGATGCGCGCGACCTCGACCATCGGCATCATCGACAAGGCGAGCGGCAGGGTGGTCTGGCGCTACCGCGTGCCGCAGATGGGCGGCCAGCACGATCCGCGGCCCCTGCCCAACGGCAACCTGCTGGTCTACGACAACGGCACCCAGCGGCGCTGGATGGGCGTGCTGCCGCACAGCCGGGTCTTCGAGATCGACCCCCGGACCGACGAGATCGTCTGGGAATATGTCGATACGCCGCCGTTCAACTTCTACAGCCAGCAGATTTCCGGCGCGGTCCGGCTGCCCGGCGGCAACACGCTGATCTGCGAGGGCGCGCGCGGCCGGCTCTTCCAGGTGACGCCGGACGGCGAGACCGTGTGGGAATTCATCAACCCGATCTTCGGCGAAACCGTGATGGGCTTCGACGTCAACATGGTCTTCCGCGCCTTCTTCTATACGCGGGAGGAACTGCCGTTCCTGTAGAGCGAGCCCCGCTGCGGCGTGCAGGGCCAAGGGTTCCCCGGCCCCTCCGCCCGTCATGTCGACGGGAACGGTCCGCAGGACCGTGGCTCTCCGTTTCGCCCCGGCCGGGGATGACGATTGGCGGCAATCACCGAAGTGGCCAATACTAGGGTTCTGCGGCGCCGTTCTCAACGAGAGGTAGATCGCCCGGACTCTGTTGCGGTAGCAGATCGAGCAGCGCATCGAAATTGACCGAGTGATAGTCGTCGCGCCAGGCAACCATGGTCCTGATGCGGGAAAGCTTGCCCGGCAAGGGATAGCGCCGGATGGCGCTCGTCGAGGAAACCGTGTCGAGCACGGACTGCGGGACCACGGCATATCCGGTACCGGCCGCGACGCAGGCGAGGATTGCGAGGTAGGAGCCGACCGAGAGGATGTTTCCCGGCACGATACCGGCTTCGAGGATCCAGTCCTCCAGATAGCGCCGGTAGGCGCAACCCGCTTCGAAACCCACGATTGTCTTTCCGCTGATTTCGCTCGGCCGATTGAGCGGCGGGAAGGAAGGCGGTGCGACAAGAACCAGACTCTCTTCGAAGACGCTCCGGGTCCGTAACCGGTCGAACGAAACAGGCTCGGCGACGAACGCAATCTCGATGTCGTGATTGAGCAGACGCCGGGTCAGGCCGCGTGCGACGTCGGTCTCGATCTCGATCCGAACTTCCGGATAAAGCGCGTGATAGCGAGACAGGATTGCCGGGAGCCGCGCCGCCGCCGTGCTTTCCATCGTGCCGATGCGAAAGACACCGCGCGGGATGCCCTTCTTCATCACCTCGGACGCCTCGGTCGAGAGTTGAAGCAACCGGTCGGCATACGCCAGTAGGACTTCACCGTCCGGTGTCAGCGTGAGGCCGCGGTTGTGGCGCAGGAACAGCGCCTTGCCGAGGTGCAGTTCGAGCTGCTTGATCCGCGTCGAGACGTTGGATTGCACCCGGTTCAGCTTCTGAGCGGCGCACGACACACTGCCTTCGTGCGCGACGGTGCGGAAGATTTCCAGCGCGCGGAGATCAAAACCCGCCATTGATATCATAATTTGTGAAATTCATATTCTTTATTATTCATTATTTTAGATGGAAGGCAAGTCCTATCGTCACCGGCAACGCCCCCCTGCGCAGCCGGTTCGAGATGCCTGCGAAAGACCCGACGCTCCGTATTGCCTTCATCGGTTTCGCCGCGCTGGCGGTCGCGGTCGGGATCGGCCGGTTCGCGTTCACGCCCCTTCTTCCGATGATGCTGGCGGACGGGGTTGTAACGATCCCCGGTGGCGGCCTGCTCGCTACGTTCCATTTCGTCGGCTATCTGATGGGCGCGCTAACGGTCATCTGCCTCCCTGTGTCTCCACGTGTACTGTTGCCGGCGTCGCTGATCGTGATCGGACTCGCGACCGCCGCAATGGGACTTTCCGAGCAGTTCTGGATCTGGCTGACGCTCCGTTGGCTCGCCGGCGTAGCCAGCGCCTGGGTCCTAGTGTCGGTCGGGACCCATTGTGTCAACGCGCTGGCAGAGCAGGGCCGGCCGGATCGTCAGGGATGGGTGTTTTCCGGCGTCGGCGCGGGGGTCGCACTCGCCGGTTTGGGCTGTTTCGCGATGATGGCTTTCGGTGTCGCCAATGACGCCGCTTGGCTTGTCTTCGGCGCCTTGGCGCTCCTGATCGCGACCGCGCTTTGGACAAAGCTCGGCCCCGAGATTCCCGCGGCGCGGCCATCGCGGAGCGCGCCCGCCGCCGAACGGACGCCGATCGCCTGGACCGTCGTCGTCGCCTACGGCGCGGCCGGGCTCGGCTATATCATTCCCGGCACATATCTGCCTGCAATGGCGCGGGAGATCGTGCCCTCGCCGTTGATCTTCGGCTGGGGATGGCCGGTTTTCGGTGCCGCCGCTTTCCTCTCGACCCTGGCTTCGGCGGCGTTGCACCGGCGTTTCTCCAACCGGAGGATATGGAGCATCAGCCAAGTTGTGATGGGCGCCGGACTGCTGTTGCCCGTTCTGTTTCCCCACATTCTCTCGATCATCGGTGCCGGGCTGTGCGTGGGCGGCACCTTCATGGTAATCACCATGGCTGGGCTTCGGGAGGCGCACCGAATCGCGGTCCCCGCCGACGCCGTGCGCCATGTCGCAGCGATAACGGCGGCGTTCGCGACAGGCCAGATGACCGGGCCCGCGTTTGCAAGCGCTCTCTATGATGTAACGATGAGCTTCGCTCCGTCGTTGATCGCCACTTCGATCCTCCTGATCGCGACCGCCGCTCTCTTGGAACAAGCCAATCGCGTCACTTGTTTCTTCAGGAAGGGTCGGGCGGCGATGACACGAAACACGAACAGCGGGATGTAAAGCGACCGAGTGGGGGTCAATACCGTGGCGGCTGTTCGCTTTCGATGGCGGTTGAAGGCAATCTGCCGGCCCGTCCGAACGCCGAGCGCCAGTATCGCGGCGACGCCGGACCTATGCCGCGCGCAGCTGCTCCGGCAGCTTGAAGCGGATGTGCTCCTCGATGCCGTCCATGATGGACAGTTCGACCGGGGCGACTGCGCGCAGCCGGTCGATCACCTCGTCGACCAGGCGCTCGGGCGTCGAAGCGCCGGCGGTGACGCCGACCGCGCCGACCCCCTCGAACCAGCCCGGATCGACGGCGGCGACCTCCTCGACCAGATAGCTGGGCGTGCCGTCCTCGCCGCCGAGCTCGCAAAGGCGGTTGGAGTTGGAGCTGTTCTGCGCCCCGACGACCAGGATGAGATCGACGGTCTCCGACAGCTTGCGCACCGCCGCCTGGCGGTTCTGGGTGGCGTAGCAGATGTCCTTGACATCCGGCCCGGCGATGCCCGGGAAGCGCGCCTTGAGCGCCTCGATCACGTCGCGGGTGTCGTCGACCGAGAGCGTGGTCTGGGTGACATAGGCGAGCTTGTCGGGATTGGCCGGCGTCAGCGTCGCGACGTCGCCGGCGTCCTGCACCAGATGCACGACGCCCGGAATCCGGCCCATCGTGCCGACGACTTCCGGATGGCCCTCATGGCCGATCAGGACGACCTCGAAGCCCTTTTCGGCATAGCGCTGGCCCTCCTTGTGCACCTTGGCGACCAGCGGGCAGGTCGCGTCGAGCACCGGCAGGGAGCGGTCGGCCGCAGTGTCCTCGACCGACTGGGCGACGCCGTGGGCGCTGAAGACGGTGATCGCGCCGTCGGGGATCTCGTCCAGTTCCTCGACGAACCGGGCGCCCTTGACGGTGAGTTCCTGCACGACCCGCTTGTTGTGCACGATCTCGTGGCGCACATAGACTGGCGGCCCGTAACGATCCAGCGCCTTCTCGACAATCTCGATCGCGCGTTCGACACCGGCGCAAAAGCCGCGCGGCTGGGCGAGGATGACTCTCATCGCGAACTCCGTGCGTATATCCAGCAGGTAGCCCCGGATACCCGCACCGTCAACCTGTACGGGCATCGGATCCACGCAGCTTTAAGAGGCGCAGGGCCGCGGACAGGTCGGTCGGCGACACGTCGTAGCGAGTCCTTCCGGAGAAACGCCGCAAGGCAGCCTTGCCGGCCGGTCGTCGATTGTCCATATAATATCCATATGAAACGCCGCGAAATTTTGAAGAAGCTGGCCAAGGCAGGGTTCGTGCAGACGGAAGGCGCAAACCATACCCGGATGTCCCATCCCGACGGCCGCTGGACCGTAATCGGCCGGCATTCGGAAATCCCGACAGGTACGGTGCGGGCGATCGAACGGCAGACCGGCGTCAGACTCCTGCCGCAATAAGAGAAGGGAAGCACAATGCCACGAAGGCTATACCCGGCGATCGTACACAGCGACGACGGCAAGACGTTTGGCGTCTCGTTCGTGGACTTTCCCGTGCATGCCGGCGGCAATTCTGTCGAAGCGGCGATTGCCGACGCTGAAGTTGTCATCGCCGAGGTCGTCGATTCACTGGTGCAGACCAAAACGCCGATTCCGCAACCGACCGCCATTGCAGAGATACCGGCGGAGGATCGGGAAGGCGCCGAACTCGTGTCGCTGGTTCCGGTTCACCTGCCCGGCAAGTCCAGGGTCATCTCGGTCACGCTCGATGAAGAACTGGTTGCCCGAATCGACGCGGTCGCGCCGAACCGCTCCGGTTTTCTGGCCGAGGCGGCGCGCGCCCGGCTTGGCGGCGGATAGACCGGCGTTACGCCGCCGGCGCTCCCTCCGGCGCACCGTCCAGCGTCACGCCTTCCAGCGTGATCCTGTGCATCAGCCGGCGGTAGCCGTGATAGTCGTTGAGCGCATAGTGCCAGGTCGCGCGGTTGTCCCAGAAGGCGACCGAGCCCGGCTCCCAGCGGAAGCGGTATGTGTGCTCCGGCTTGACGACATGGCCGTAGAGATAATCGAGCAGCGGCTTGCTCTCGGCGTCGGTCCAGCCGTCGAAGCGCAGTGTAAATCCCGGATTGACGTAAAGCGACGGCCGGCCGCTTATCGGATGACGGATGACGACCGGGTGCACCGAATCCTGCGTCGCCAGTTCGGCGTTGCCGAAGTGCTCCGCCTGGATCTCCGCGTTCCGTGCGCCCGCCTCGTTGCCGAAGGTGTGGCGGCTGGAATGCACGGCGCGCAGGCCGGACAGCATTTTCTTCATGCCGGCGGAAAGCGTCTCCCAGGCCGCTGAGGCGCCGGCGAACAGGGTATCGCCGCCATGGGGCGGGATCTCGACCGCGACCAGGATCGAGCCCAGCGCCGGCGCCACGTCATAGCTGTGGTCGGCGTGCCAGCCGCCGCCGATATTGTGTTTCTGGTCCGGCTCCTTCAGCACGGTCGCGACCTCGGGATGGGTCTCGGTCGGCCTGAAGAAGCGGTTGATGTTGATCTCGCCGATCTTGCGGGCGAAGGCGATGTGGGCGTCGGGATCGAGCTGCTGATCGCGGAAGAACAGCACGCCGTGACGCCCCAGCGCCCGCCGGATCGCGGCCGCCTCCCGGACGCCGATCGTCCGCAGGTCGATATCGTTGACGAACGCCCCGACCCCGCCGCCGGACGGCGAGACGTCCAGACCCTTCAGATCCATCGAATCGGGCATGGGGCTCTTCCTTTCGCTGTACGCCGGAGTGTTGCGGCGCCCCACCTAGCTGTCAAGAAACGGCAAATTCAGCCCGTGCTGCCGGGCGCAGGCGACGGCGTCGTCGTAGCCGGCGTCGGCGTGGCGCATGACGCCGCTGGCCGGATCGTTCCACAGCACCCGCCCGATGCGCGCCGCGGCTTCCTCCGTGCCGTCGCACACCAGCACCATGCCGGCGTGCTGGGAAAAGCCGATGCCGACGCCGCCGCCGTGGTGCAGGCTGACCCAGGTCGCGCCCGAGGCCGTGTTGAGCATGGCATTGAGCATCGGCCAGTCCGAAACCGCGTCCGAGCCGTCGATCATGCCTTCGGTCTCGCGGTTCGGGCTGGCGACCGAGCCGCTGTCCAGATGGTCCCGGCCGATCACGACCGGCGCCGTCAGTTCGCCCGTCGCGACCATCTCGTTGAAGGCAAGGCCGAGCCGGTGCCGGTCGCCGAGGCCGACCCAGCAGATGCGCGAGGGCAGGCCCTGGAAGCGGATGCGCTTGCGCGCCATGTCGAGCCAGTTGTGCAGATGCCGGTTGTCCGGCATCAGCTCCTTCACCTTCGCGTCGGTGCGGTAGATGTCCTCCGGATCGCCGGACAGCGCCGCCCAGCGGAACGGCCCGACGCCGCGGCAGAACAGCGGCCGGATATAGGCCGGCACGAAGCCGGGGAAATCGAAGGCGTTCTCCACGCCCATCTCCTGCGCCATCTGGCGGATATTGTTGCCGTAATCGAGGGTCGGCACGCCGCGGGCCCAGAATTCGAGCATCGCCCGCACCTGCACAGCCATCGATTCCTTCGCCGCCTTCATGGTGCCGGCGGGATCGCGCTCGCGCCGCTCTTCCCAGTCGGCGAGCGTCCAGCCGGCCGGCAGGTAGCCGTTCAGCGGATCGTGGGCGCTGGTCTGGTCGGTTACCGCATCCGGCCGCACGCCGCGTCGGACCAGTTCCGGGTAAATTTCCGCTGCGTTGCCGAGCAGTCCGACCGAGACGGCTTCCTTCTTCGAACAGGCGTCCCGGACGATCGCCAGCGCCTCGTCCAGGTCGGTCGTCTGCCGGTCGAGATAGCCGGTCCTGAGGCGCATCTCGATCCGGCTCGGCTGGCACTCGACCGAAAGCAGCGACGCCCCGGCCATGGTCGCCGCCATCGGCTGGGCGCCACCCATGCCGCCCAGTCCGCCGGTCAGGATCCAGCGGCCGGACAAGTCTCCGCCGTAATGCTGCCGGCCGACCTCGACGAAGGTCTCGTAGGTGCCCTGAACGATGCCCTGGCTGCCGATATAGATCCATGAGCCCGCCGTCATCTGGCCGAACATCATCAGGCCGAGCCGGTCGAGTTCGTTGAATTTTTCGAGCGTCGCCCAGTGGGGAACGATGTTGGAATTGGCGATCAGGACCCGCGGCGCGTCGGCATGGGTGCGGAAGACGCCGACCGGCTTGCCCGACTGGACCAGCAGGGTTTCATCGTCTTCCAGCGCCCGCAGCGCCGCCACCATCCGGTCGTAGCTCTCCCAGTTGCGCGCCGCCCGGCCGATCCCGCCATAGACCACAAGTTCCTGCGGCTTCTCCGCGACCTGGGCGTCCAGATTGTTCATCAGCATGCGCATCGGTGCTTCGGTGAGCCAGCTCTTGCAGCTCAGTTCGTCGCCGTGCGGCGCGCGGATTTCGCGCGTGTTGTCGAGGCGGCTGGTCTCGGTCGGGCGGTCGCTCACGGCAAGTGCTCCGGTTGGGGGGATCGCGGCAGGCCTTCGTCATGGGCGAAGCGTGTCGAAAGGTAGAAGCGGTCGCCCGGATGGGTCAGCCAGGCGCGCGAGGCGACCCGGCCGCCGGACCACGTGCGCCGGTGCAGCAGCAGGCAGGGTTGGTGCCGTCCGATGCCGAGCAGTTTCTGCTCCACCGGGCCGGGCAGGACCGCTTCGAGCCGGTGCTCGACCTCGCTCAGCGGCGCGGCGCGCATGAGATATTCGTTCGGCGTCTGGCGCGTCAGGTCGACGCCGAGATAGTCCGGCGCGGCGGCCGGGTTGACCCAGCGGTCCTCGAGCTGGAACGGGGCGCCGTCGAGCCGGTGGACCAGCCGGCTGTGGAACAGCTCGGCCCGCGGCGCCGTCTCCAGTTCTTCCGCGATTTCCGCCGCCGGCCGGGCCCGTTCGTGCAGGATCACGTCGCAGCTGTAGGCGCCGCGGCGCCGGATGACATCGGCGATATTGCGGATTTCCAGCAGGTCGAGCCGGGCGCGCCGGTCGGCCACGAACGTTCCCTGCCCCTGGACCCGGCGCAGCCAGCCGTCGTCCTTGAGCTCGCGCAGGGCGCGGTGCACGGTCATCCGGCTTGCGCCGGACAGGCGGACCAGCTCGTTTTCCGAGGGGATGCGGTGATCGACCGGCCAGGCGCCGGTCAGAATCGAACGGCGGACATAGTCCTTGACCTGCTGATAGAGCGGCGTCGGGCCGGCCGCGTCGAAGGCCGCTGCGGGCGCCTGTCCGCTCATCCCGCCAGTCCCAGATAGGCTTCGACCAGGGCCGGATCCTCGCGTGCGGCTTCGGCGCTGCCGGTCCAGACCGCCTTGCCGGACTCGAGAACGCACACGGCATCGGCAATATCGAATGCGCGCTGTGTGCTCTGCTCGACCAGTAGGATGGCGAGCCCGTCGTCGCGCAGCCGGTCGAGCGCTTCATAGCAGACGTCGATCACCGCCGGCATGAGGCCCAGGGAAACTTCGTCGATCATCAGGAGCTTCGGCTCGGCCATCAGGGCCCGGCCGATCGCCAGCATCTGCTGCTCGCCGCCCGACATCGAGCCGGCCAGCTGCTTTAGCCGCCCTTCCAGCCGCGGGAACAGCGCCATGACCCGCTCGACATTCTGCGCCTCGGCGCGGCGCGACCGGCTGTAGCCGCCGACGGTCAGGTTTTCCTGCACGGTCAGGTCCGGGAACAGGCGGCGGCCTTCCGGCGCCAGCGCGATGCCCCGGCGGACCCGGGCCCGCGCCGGCTCGCCGGTGATTTCCGCGCCATCGAACAGTATCCGGCCGTCCATCGCGGCGACGTGGCCGGCGACCGCCATCAGGGTCGAGGACTTGCCCGCGCCGTTGGCGCCGATCAGCGCCAGCACGCTGCCGTCCGGGACCTCCAGGCTGAGGTCGATGACCGCCCGGAAGGGTCCGTAGCCGCAGGTCAGGCGGTCAAGCTGCAGCATGCTCATTCCCCGCCGCGCCGAGATAGGCGGCGCGCACCGCCGGATCGGCCATGACCTCCGCCGGGTCGCCGTCGCCGATCTTCCGGCCGTTGTCCAGCACCACGAGATGCCGGCAGACCCGCATGACCTCGCTCAGATTGTGTTCGATCAACACCACGGTCGTGCCCTGGCGGTTCAGGTCCACGACCGATTCGGCCAACCGTGCGGCCTCGCTGGTATTGAGGCCGGCCAGCGGCTCGTCGAGCAGCAGGACCTTCGGATCGAGAGCCAGGGCGCGAGCCACCTCCACCCGCTTGAGGGTGCCGAGCGGCAGTTCGGCCGGCAGGGCGTCGGCGGCGTCGGCGACACCAACCAGGTCGAGCAGGCCGGCTGCCCGGTCGCGTTCCGCCTGGCGCGAGGCGGTGGCGAGCGCCTTGAGCGGGTCCGCCGTCTTGGCGTAGCCGGCGGCGAGGGCAACATTGTCGATCGCGGTCATGCCGGCGAACGGCCGGACGATCTGCTGGGACAGGCCGAGGCCCAGCCTGACCCGGCGATGGGTCGGCAGGCGGGAAATCTCGGCGCCGTCGAGCACGATGCTGCCGGCCTGCGGCCGGACCATGCCGGTGATCGCGCGCATCATGGTGGTCTTGCCGGCGCCGTTCGGGCCGATCAGGCCGAGCAAGGCGCCCTGCGGGACCTCGAATCCGACATCGGTGAGCGCGTCGACGCCGCCGAAGCGCACCGAGACGCCGGTAATGGAGAGCAGGGCATCCATCGCCTTCGCCCTACCCCGCCGTCCGCCGGCCCGAAATCCGCCGCCACGCCATGCGCATCAGGCTGTCGATGCCGCCCGGCGCGAAATACATGACGGTGAAAAGCAGAACGCCGTAGATCAGCAGCTTGTAGTCGGCGAAGACCTGGAGCAGCAGCGGCAGCACGCTCAGGAAGGCCGCCGCGACGACGACGCCCCAGACCGATCCGATGCCGCCGACGATCACCATGGCGAGAACGGAAATCGATTCGATGAAATCGAAGCTCTCGACCTCGACGAACTTGACATAGTGGGCGAACAGGGCGCCGGCGAGCCCGGCCAGCGCCGTGCCGAACACGAAGGCCGTCAGCTTGTAGCGCGCGACGTCGATGCCCAGCGTCCGGGCCGTGTCCTCGTCGGTCGCGATCGCGTCGAAGGCGTGGCCCATCCACGACCGCTTGATGTAGAGGCTGAAGGCGATGACCGCGGCGGCGAAGGCGGCGCACAGCAGCATGTAGGGGACCTGGCCGATGCCGGGGTCCGGGATGCCGGCGATACCCTCCTCGCCGCCCAGAAACTCCTGCTGGCGCACGAATCCCGTAAACAGGAAACCGACTCCCATCGTGGTGATCGCCAGGAAATCGTGGCGCACGCGCAGCGAGGCGAAGCCGACGATGAAGCCGAAGAAACCCGCAATTGCCATGGCGAGCGGCAGGGCAAGCCAGAAGGAGCCGCCATCGGTCGTGAACAGGGCGGCGGTATAGGCACCGATGCCGTAGAAGGCGGCGTGGCCCAGGCTGATCTGGCCGCAGAATCCGGTAATCAGGTTGAGGCTCAGCGCGAAAATCACGCTGAAGCTCATCACGGTCAGGAGTGAGATTTCGTACATGCCGGCGCCCCTCGGTTCCTATCGCCGGGCGAACAGGCCCTGGGGCCGGATCATCAGGACGGCGATGAGGAAGGCGAAGGCGATGGCGTCGCGGTCCAGCACCCTGTCGAGATAGATGGTGCCGAATGATTCGATGACGCCCAGCGCCAGGGCCGCGATCAGGGTTCCCTTCACGTTGCCCAGTCCGCCCAGCACGATGATGGCGAGCGCCTTGTAGGCCGGCACGCCGCCCATGGTCGGGATCACCTGGTTGAGCAGCAGGGCGACCATCACGCCGGCGGCAGCGGCAAGCGCGGAGGCGACGAAGAAATTGATGTAGCGCACCCTCTCCAGGTTGATGCCGAAGGATTCGGCCATTGCGGCGTCCGAGACCGTAGCCCTCCAGGCAACGCCGATGCGCGTCCGGCCGGCCAGCACGGCAAGTCCGCCGATCAGCACGACGGCGAGCACGACGACGACGATGCGCCCCTCCTCCAGCCGGACGCCGACGACCTCGACGGTGTCCTTCAGCGGCGGCGCCAGGAAGGAGATGCTCGTCGCGCCGAAGATCAGCCGGTAGATCTCCTCCATCGCCACGAACAGGCCGATCGAGGCGATCAGCGCGACATGGGGCGGCTTGTTGAGGATCGGCTCGTAGAACAGCCGGTAGAAGGCCATGCCGAAGAAGCCGACCGCGACGACGGTGATAACGAAGGCGGCGGCGAAGCTGCCGGTTTCGTTGGTCAGCAGCAGGCCGACATAGGCGCCCAGCGTGAAGATGCCGGCATGGGCGATGTGCAGGATGCGCAGCAGCCCGTAGACCAGCGTCAGGCCGACGGCGATCAGGGCATAGATGCAGCCTTCGACCAGCCCCTGGACCAGAAGATCGGAATAGCTCAACGCGGGAAGCCCCGGTTGCTGTTGGGCGCGGGATTATCGTGACGGAACATCGGGCTGCATGCGACCGGGCGGCGACCGCGCAAATCAGGGCGCCGCCCGGCCCGCAGCCGATGCAGGCCCTACTTTTCAGGCGGCGTCAGCAGCTTGGCATCCGTGATTTCCGAATGATAATGCCAGCCGCCGCCCCGGACCTCCTGGACCTTGAGCGACTTCTGGACCTCGCCCAGCTTGTTGAACGACAGCGTGCCGGTGATCGCATCGACCTTGATCGAGGCGAGCGCATCGCGGATCGCGGCCCGGTCGGTCGAGCCGGCCTTCTTCAGCGCCGCGGCGGCGACCATCACGGCGGCGTGGCCGGAAGCGCCGACCATGTCCGCGCCGTAGCCGGCCCGCTTCTTGAACTCGGTCATGAAATTGACGACTGCCGGATCCTTGCTGTCCCGGTCCAGCGCAGTGACGATGATAACGCCCTCGGCCGCCTTCTTCGCGATCTCGATGAACTTGACGCCGTCGTAGCCCTCCTGGGCGACGACCACCGCCTTGACGCCGCCGGCGCGCAGCTGGCTGACGAAGGGCGCGGCGACGAACCAGTAGCCGGTGTCGAAGATTGCGTCCGGGTTGTCGCCCTTGATCGACGAGACGATCGGGCCGAACTGCCGGTCGCGCAGGGAATACTGGTATTCGTTGACGACCTTGATGCCGTAGTTGGCCATCACGGACTTGAAACCGGCGGCAAGCGCCTTGCCGTAGTCGTTTTTCATGATGGTGATGACGACGCGCTTCTTGCCCAGCTTGTCGCCGACCAGCTTGGCCGCCGCCTTGCCGAGCACGCTGCCCAGGATCCCGGTGCGGAAGACGTAGTTGCCGGCTCGGGTGATGTCCGGGTGGACGGCGTAGGCCGAGATGTAGGGCACCTTGGCGTTTTGATAGACGCCGGCCGAAGCGCGGGTCGGCGCCGAATAGCTGCCGGAAATGCTCATCGCGACCTTGTCCTGCTGGATCAGCTTGGTCGCGATCGGCACGGCGAATTTCGGCTTTGCCTGGTCGTCGTAGACGATGAGTTCGAGCTTTTTGCCGTTGACGCCGCCGGCCGCGTTCACCGTATCGATGGCGATCTGCGCACCGGTCAGGACCGACTTGCCGTCAGCCGCCGCAAAGCCCGTCTGGGGCGTGTTGAAGCCGATTTTGATGGTCTCTGCCGAGGCCGCAGACGCCGCCAGCGCGACGGCCGCAACGGCGGCGATGCTGAACTTCCAGGACGTCATGGTACTCCTCCCTTGGGCGAGCGCGGGCGATCCCGCGCCCGATTTTCACCACGTTGCGCCGCCGACCCCGCGCCGGGGCGTCTTGGCAATGGAAATCAGGTTATATATACAAGTCAAGGGTCATGCAATTCCGCCCGATTTGACATACATTCGGCGGATCCGGAAACCGGCGGCAGGGCCCGCCGGAGCAGGCGCGACGAGGAGGACGAGATGGCCGCCGGCAGCCCCATCATCACCGATCGGCAGGTGGACGAATTCCAGCGGGACGGCGTCCTGCTGCTCCGGGGTACCTTCGCCGACTGGGTCGACGACCTGCGCCGCGGCATGGAAACCAATATGGCGGCGCCGAGCTGGCGCGAGCGCAGCATCCGGCCGGAGGACGGCAGCGCGCCCTTCTTCCAGGACTTCTGCAACTGGGACAAGATCCCGGAATACAACCGCTTCGTGAAGGAATCGCCTGCGGCGGAAACCGCCGCCCGGCTGATGCGCTCGAAGACGGCGCGCCTGTTCCACGAGCATATCCTGGTCAAGGAGCCGGGTTCGTCGGTCGTCACGCCCTGGCATCACGACATGCCCTACTATTGCGTCGAGGGCAGGATGAACTGCAGCCTGTGGATCACGCTCGATCCGGTGGCGCGCGACTGCGTGATCGAATATGTCGCCGGCTCCCACCGGTGGGGCCGCGAGTTCCGGCCCGAACGGTTCAACGGCACGTCGCTCACCCCGGGCGACACCCGCGAGCGGATGCCCGATATTTCCGCGAACCGGAACGATTACGACATCCGCGGCTGGGCAATGGAGCCCGGCGACGCCGTCGCCTTCACCTACCGGACGGTGCACGGCGCGCCGGCCAACGACTCGACCGAACGGCGGCGCGCCTTCTCGATCCGCTTCGTCGGCGACGACGCCGTCTATGCCGAAAAGGGCGTGCATTCGCCGCCCTTCCCGGATCTCGGCCTTGAAGTGGGCGAGCCGCTGGCCGGCGACGACTTTCCCCTGCTGTGGAGCGCATGAACCCCTACCGCTTTACGCCGGGGGACGCGCCGCTCCTGATGAGCATTCCCCATGTCGGGACGGCGATCCCGGCGGCGGTCGAGGCGCGGATGACCGAACGCGCCCTGATGCGGCCGGATACCGACTGGCACCTCGACCGGCTCTATGACTTCGCCAACGAACTCGGCATTCCGACGCTCCAGGCGGTGTGGTCGCGCTATGTCGTCGACCTGAACCGGCCGCCGGACGACGCCCCGCTTTATCCGGGCCAGGTCTCGACCGGCCTCGTCCCGGAGCAGGATTTTGCCGGCAATCCGCTCTACCTTTCCGGCGCACAGCCGGACGACGAAGAGAGGGTTAAACGCTTGAAGGCCTGCTGGCTGCCCTACCATCAGCGGTTGGAACGGGAACTGGCGTCGATCCACCGCAAACACGGCATTGCGATCCTGTTCGACTGCCATTCGATTCTCTCCGAGGTGCCGCGCCTGTTCGAGGGCAGGTTGCCGGACTTCAATTTGGGCAGCGCGGCAGGCGGCGCCTGTGACGCCGGTTTGCGCCTGCATCTGGCCGAGGCGCTGGGCGACTTCGGCGAGGACCGGCTGGTCGTCGACGGCCGCTTCAAGGGCGGCTTCATCACCCGCCAGTACGGCGATCCCGACAACCGCATCCACGCCTTCCAGCTCGAACTTTCGATGGCGACCTATTGCGAAGAGGTCGCGCCGTGGAGCTATCTGCCGGACAAGGCCGCCGAGGTCCGCCCTGCCCTGCGCGCCATGCTCGAAGCCGCGCTGGCCTGGGGCCGGGAGCGGGGGTGAGGTAACGCAGGTTCATGTCGACCGTTTTCTCCGACCTGCCGGCGTCACAAAGGTTTGCTCTTTCCCAACAAACCCGACATGCCACCCCGGCCGACCGGAGGGAGAGCCGGGGTCCAGGGCCGCCGGCGCGGACTCTCGCGTCGGCTCTTGACCCCGGATTGTCGCTTCGCTCCGTCCGGGGTAACACCGGGTGTAATTTCCTGAATGTTTTGCGCGCATTTTTGTGCGGACCCGGGCTACAGACACCGGGCCGTAGGGGAGGGTTTGAAACCCTCCCCTACAAAGCCGGCCGGAGGCTGCTTCGTCCGGTCCGGGGTGATACCGGAAGAATTAAGGCAAATACGCCGCACAGACGCTGCGCGACGGGCTTAGCCACCCGCCATGATGGCGCCGTTCTTCACCACCGCCCGGCACGGGTTGAAACCCGCCGGATAGGCCAGTTCGCCAGGGCTGCCGATGTCCCACAGGGCGAAATCCGCCGCCTTGCCCGGTTCCAGGGTGCCGATCCGGTCCTGCAGGCCGAGCGCATGCGCCGCTTCGCGGGTCACGCCGGCCAGCGCTTCCGCCGGCGTCAGGCGGAACAGGGTGCACGCCATGTTGAGCATCAGCAGCAGCGAGGTGACCGGCGAACTGCCCGGATTGCAGTCGGTCGAAAGCGCCATGCCGACGCCGTGTTCGCGGAACAGGCCGATCGGCGGCGCCTGCGTCTCGCGCAGATAGTAGAAGGCGCCGGGCAGCAGCACCGCCACCGTGCCGGCCCGCGCCAGGGCACGCACACCGGCCTCGCCGACATATTCCAGATGGTCGGCCGACAGCCCGCCATAGTCCGCCACCAGCGCAGCGCCGCCCAGATCGCTCAACTGCTCGGCATGGAGCTTGACCGGCAGGCCGTGGTCGCGCGCTGCCCGGAAAACGCGTTCGGTCTGGCCGCGGGTAAAGCCGATCGTCTCGCAGAAGGCGTCCACCGCATCGGCCTCTCCGGCTTCGGCGACCGCCGGGATCATCTCGCGGCACACCAGGTCGATATAGCCGTCGGTGTCGCCGGCATATTCCGGCGGCAGGGCATGGGCGCCGAGGAACGTCGTCTCGACATCGACCGGCAGATGGTCCGGTATGCGCCGGGCGGCCTGCAGCATCCGGCGCTCGGTTTCCGTGTCGAGGCCGTATCCGGACTTGATCTCGATTGTCGTCACGCCCTCGCCCAGGATTGCGCGGACGCGCGGCAGGGCGCTTTCGACCAGTTGGTCGACCGAAGCCCGCCGGGTCGCCCGCACGGTCGAGACGATGCCGCCGCCGGCCCGGGCGACCTCCTCGTAGGTCGCACCGTTGAGCCGCTGCTCGAACTCCGCGGCCCGGTTGCCGCCATAGACGATGTGGGTGTGGCAGTCGATCAGTCCCGGCGTGATCCAGGCGCCGCCGGCGTCGTGTACCGGCACGCCCTGCGCCTGCGCCCGGTCCAGCTCTGCCGCCGGGCCGATCCAGGCGATATTTCCATCCGCCACGGCAATCGCGCCGTCCCCGATCGCGCCGTAGGGGTCGTCGCCGGAAGAATCGTGCGCGTCCGGCGCCATGGTCGCGATCCGGGCGTTGGTCCACAGGCCGTCCCAGGCGGTCATGATCTTGTCTCGCGGTTCGTCGCAATGCAGCACGCAGCGGAACTGTACCGCCGAACGGGCGAAAATGCTGTCACATTCGCCGGTCCCGCGCAGGCGGCACGGCGATGACCGGCGCCGCCGGCCGACTCTGGTGCCCGCTCTGCCTGTTGCCGTCCGGCTGGGCGGAAGGCGTGCTGCTGGATGTGGACGACGCGGGTACGATCCGGCGCATCGAGACCGGCGTACCGGCAGCGGGGAATACGCAGCTTCCGGGCGCGGTCATCCCCGGCATGCCGAACCTGCACAGCCATGCCTTCCAGCGCGCCATGGCGGGTCTGACCGAACGATCCGGCGGCGAGGAGAGGTCGGATTTCTGGTCGTGGCGCCGGACGATGTACAGCTTCGTCGGCCGCCTGACGCCGGAGCAGGTCGAGGCGATTGCGGCCCATCTCTACGTCGAGATGCTCAAAGCCGGCTATACCGGTGTCGCCGAGTTTCACTATCTGCACAATCCGCCGGGCGGCGGGCGCTACGGCGACACAGCGGAACTGGCGCGGCGTGTTGCAGCGGGCGCGGAAGCGGCCGGCATCCGCCTGACGCTGCTGCCGGTGCTGTACCGCGAGGGCGGCTTCGGCGGCGGGCCGCTCGCGCCGGCCCAGCAGCGCTTCCGGCTGGAGGTCGACGAATGGGCCGGGATCGTCGCGGCGCTGGCCGGAGCATCCCCGACCCAGACCGCCGGCGCAGCCCTGCACAGCCTGCGCGCCGTCCTGCCGGCGGACATGGCGGACGCGCTGGCGGCCTATGACGCCATAAGCCCCGGAGGCCCGGTGCACATCCACATCGCCGAGCAGGAAAAGGAAGTTGCCGAATGCCTCGCCTGGTCGGGGCTGCGGCCGGTCGAATGGCTGCTCGACGGCGTGCCGGTTGGCGGGCGCTGGACGCTGGTCCACGCCACCCACATGACGGAAGAGGAGACTCGCCGCGCCGCCGCGACCGGTGCCGTCGCCGGCCTGTGCGCGACCACCGAGGCCAACCTGGGCGACGGCATCTTCGACCTGCCCGGCTGGCTCGCCGCGAACGGCGCGTTCGGCGTCGGCAGCGACAGCAACGTCTCCCTCGATCCGCGCGAGGAATTGCGCTGGCTGGAATATGCCCAGCGGCTCGTGCTGAAACGCCGGCTGATCGCCGGCGATGCCGCGCCGCCCCATTCGCTGGGCGCTGCCCTGTGGCTTGGCGCGGCCGCCGGCGGAGCCCGGGCGATGGGCCAGGCTTGCGGCGCCATCGCCGAAAACGAAGCCGCCGATCTGCTGGTCCTCGATACCGAGCATCCGACGCTGGCCGGCCACGGGCCGGAGACCCTGCTCGACGCCTGGGTCTTCACAAATGCCGGTTCGGCGCTTAGGGAGGTCCGGGTTGCCGGGCGGCGCGTCATCGAGGACGGCCGCCATCCGGGTGAGGACGCGATCCGTGCGCGATACCGGGAAACCATGACCGAACTGGTCCGAGAGCTATGACGTCCGAACCGGTCACGCTGACGCCGGGATCGATAAGCCTGCCGGCCCTGGAAGCGCTGTATCGCGACAGCCCGGCAGCCGTTCTGGACCGGGCCTGCCGGGCGGACATGGCGCGCGCGGCGGCGGTTGTCGAACGGGCCGCGGCGGGCGACGCAGCGGTCTACGGCGTCAACACCGGCTTCGGCAAACTGGCCAGCACCCGCATTTCGCCGGAAGAAACCGCGCGGCTGCAGCGCAACCTGATCCTCTCCCACAACGCCGGGGTCGGGCCCGACCTGCCGGAGCGCATCGCCCGGCTGATGATGGCCCTGAAGCTGCTCAGTCTCGGCCGCGGCGCTTCCGGCGTGCAATGGGCCATCGTCGAGACCCTGGAGCGGATGCTGGCGGCGGGCGTGACGCCGGCGGTGCCGGCGCAGGGCTCGGTCGGCGCGTCCGGCGATCTGGCGCCGCTCGCCCATCTGACCGCCGTCGTGATCGGCGAAGGCAGGGCCGATTACCGGGGCGAGCGCCTGCCTGGCGGCGCGGCCTTGCAGGCGGCCGGGATCGAACCGGTCGCGTTGCGGGCCAAGGAAGGCCTCGCGATGATCAACGGCACCCAGTGCTCGACCGCGCTGGCGCTGGCCGGCCTGTTCGACGCCAAGCGGCTGCTGCGCGCGGCGCTCGTCACGGGCGCGCTCTCGGTCGACGCAACCCTCGGCTCCGATACGCCGTTCGATCCGGCGATCAACGCGCTGCGCGGCCACCCCGGCCAGATCGACGTGGCGGCGGCCTTGCGGGCGCTGCTCGCGGGCAGCGAAATCCGCGCCTCCCATATCGATTGCAGCCGGGTGCAGGACCCCTACTCCGTGCGCTGCCAGCCACAGGTCATGGGCGCCTGCCTGACCCTGCTGCGCCAGGCCGGCTCGGTTCTGGCCATCGAGGCAGCGGCGGCGACCGACAATCCGCTGGTCCTGGCGGAGCGCGGCGAGATCCTGTCGGGCGGCAACTTCCATGCCGAACCGGTCGCCTTCGCCGCCGACCAGATCGCGCTGGCCGTGAGCGAGATCGGCGCGCTGACCGAGCGGCGCATCGCCCTGCTGGTCGATCCGGCGATGAGCGAACTGCCGGCCTTCCTGACGCCCGAGCCGGGCGTCAACAGCGGCTTCATGGCGGCCGAGATCACCGCCGCGGCGCTGGCGGCGGAGAACAAGCAGCGCGCCGCCCCGGCCAGCATCGACAGCCTGACCACCTGCGCCAACCAGGAGGACCATGTCTCCATGGCGACCCACGGCGCGCGCCGGCTGGCCGAGATGAACGACAATCTCGCCAAGATCGTCGCCATCGAATGGCTCGCCGCCGCCCAGGGCATCGGTTTCCGCGAGCCCCTGAAGACCAGCGCGCGCCTCGGCAACGCGATCGCGCGGTTGCGCTCCGTCGTGCCGCCGCTCGAAGAGGACCGCTACATGGCGCCGGACATCGAAGCCGCCGTCGATCTCGCCCGCGCCGGCGCGCTCGTCGAGGCGGTCGGGCCGGAAGGGATGCCGGGCTGGTGAGTGGCCGACCGGACCCGCGGCAGACCGATATCGCCGGCCTGGCCGCCCGGCTGCGCAAGGGCGAGACCCGCGCGCTCGCCAAGGCGCTGACCGTCGCCGATATCGGCGGCGAGGAGGCCCGTGCGCTGTTGCAGGCGCTGGACAGGGACCGCCGCGAGACTCCGGTCGTCGGCATGACCGGCCCGCCCGGCTCGGGCAAGTCCACGCTGATCAGCGCCATGATCCGGACGCTGCGCGAGCGCGACATGCGGGTGGCGGCACTGGCCGTCGATCCGTCGAGCCCGAAGAGCGGCGGCGCCATCCTGGGTGACCGGGCGCGCATGGGCGAGCACGGCTCCGATCCCCATGTCTTCATCCGCTCGATCGCGGCGCGCGGCCATCTCGGCGGCCTCGCCCTCAATATCCAGGCCTCGATCGACGTGGTGAACGCCGCAGGCTTCGACATCGTCCTGCTGGAGACCGTCGGCGCCGGCCAGTCCGAAATCGAGGTCGCGCAGGTCGCCGACGTGACGGTCGTGGTCGGCGCGCCCGGCCTTGGCGACGACCTGCAGGCGATCAAGGCCGGCATCCTCGAAGTCGCCGACATCCTCGTCGTCAACAAAGCCGACCTGCCCGGCGCCGACGAGACCGCCCGGCAGCTCGAGGCGATGCTCGGCCTGCGCAGCGCATTTCGCGGGGATACGCCGGTCCTCAGCACCGTCGCGACGACCGGCGACGGCGTCGCCGCACTGGTCGATGCCGCCGCACGGCTCAGCGCCGCCGTGACGCCGGAGGAGCGCCGCGCGCGGGCCGAACGGCAGGCCGTCGACCGCCTCGCCAACACGGCCGGCACACTGGTGCGCGACGCGCTCAACGCCCTGCCCGCCGAAGAACGGCGCGCGCTTGTCGAGCGGGTCCGGGCCGGCGCGGCCGATCCAGGCGAGGCGGTGCGGCGGCTGTTGAACGACCGGACCGGCTGACTTAACCGGCCACCGCCGCTGCCGCCGAACGCCCCGCAAGGCGGCCGAAGACGGCGCCGCTGGTCAGCCCCGTGCCGCCCGGATAGTTGAACCAGAACAGGCCGCCGACCAGTTCGCCGGCGGCGTAGAGGCCGGGGATCGGCGCGAGGTCGCTGTCGAGCACCTGGGCGCTCGCCGGGTCGATGCGCAGGCCGCCGAAGGTGAAGGTGAGGCCGCAGCCGACGCGGTAGGCCTCGAAGGGCGGCTCCGCAATCGGGTTCGCCCAGTTGGTCTTGTTCACGGCGAGGCCGCGCGTGCCGCGCCCGTCCTTCACCGTCGCGTCGAACGGCGTATCGGTATCGACCGCCTCGTTGTAGGCCGCCATCTCGGCGAGGAAACCTTCCGGATCCACGCCTTCCAGCCGGCCGGCCAGCGCCTCCAGCGTATCGGCCTTCGCCTTCGTGACCTGCCGGATGCGGTATTCGTCGCGCAGCAGGTGCGCCACCCGGGCGTCGAAGACCTGCCAGGCGAAGCCGTCCGGCTGCTCCAGGATGACCCGGCCGTAGCGGGCGTAGGTGTAGTTGCGAAAATCCGCGCCTTCGTCGACGAAGCGCCGGCCATGCGCATTGACCATGACGCCCCAGGGGTAGCTGTGTTTCTGGAAGCCGTCGCCGACCGCGAGGTCGCCGAACTCGGGCGCGTTGTAGTCCCAGGCGACGGCGTGGCCGCCCGACCAGTTGCCACAGGACGCCGCGCCGGCCTCCAGCGCCATGCGGATTCCGTCGCCGGTGTTGAAGCGGCTGCCGCGCACCTTCGCCAGCTCCCAGCCGGGGCCGAGATAGCGGGTGCGCCATTCCGGGTTGGCCTGGAAGCCGCCGGCGGCGAGCACCACCGCCCCGGCGCGCACGGTCTCGACCCTGCCGCCGTGCTTCAGCCGGACGCCGCCGACCGTGTGGCCGTCATGGACCAGGCCGAGCGCCCGGGCGCCGTAGCGGATGTCGATCCCGGCCGCCCGGGCGATCTCGGTGTGGCCGTCGACCAGGCCGGGCCCGCCGCCCCAGGCCTCCAGCGTCAGTCCGCCCCAGAAGCGGAAGCGGCCGTCCGCCGTTTTGAACGCCTGGCGGCCGTAGATCGGCATGAAGCGGATGCCCTTGCCGTGCAGCCACCGCATCGTCCCGCGGGATTCCGTGACCAGCCGCTCGCACAGGTCGGCATCGGTGCGGTAGCGGGTCAGGCGGAACATGTCGTCGTAGAAGCGTTCCTCCGTGTAATCGCCGAAATCGGTGATGGCGATCTGCTCTTCGGCAAGGTCCGGGCACAGGGCGCGGATATCGTCCACGCCACCGTAGGCGAAGCGGAAGGCGCCGGCGGTGAAGCGGGAGTTGCCGCCGTTCTCGGCCTCGGGCGCGCGCTCCAGCATGAGCACAGAGGCGCCGGCCTCGCGCGCCGCCAGCGCCGCACAGAAAGCCGCGTTGCCGGCGCCGGCGACGATGATGTCGGGATGGGTCACGATATGTCAGGATATGTCATGTTTTGTCAGGATTCGTCATGGCGCGCTGGGCGGGCCGAGATTCGGGCCCCGTTACAGATGTCATGAAATGTCATGATTCGTCACGATTCTGCATTTCCACTCGTCTTGCCGCTCCGGACCTGATCCGGGGCCCAGGAGCCTGCCCTGAGCGAAGCCGAAGGGGCGACCCGAACGGCGTTTGCCTGTTGCCCCTGGACCCCGGATCGTCGCTGCGCTCCGTCCGGGGTGGCAAAAGGGCGTGGCGGTGAGTCCGGGATGTGTCATGAAATGTCATGATCGGCAGGGTCGGGCGTCCACAGAAATCAAAACAGGCTGGTCTATCCACGGTATTCTTTCGTCGAACGGAGCCGTTGCAACCCGGCGGAATGGAAGCCAATACGCCGGCCGCCTGGCTCGATCATGTTCATATAATGTTCTTGCCGCCGGCATCAAGGAATATTGCGCGCCAAGCGGCGAGCGCGGCGTCCGGCCCATCCGGTGCCGCATCGTCGACCGCTTGCCAGTCGTCCGTTTCGGCAACCGCCTCGCCGGGACGATCGTCGGAGAAGAGACCGCCCGGAAAGGGCCGGTCGATGCTCATGGGCCTCCCGCCCCGTCTTCCGCCAGCGCCGCAGCCACATCGGTCAGGGCGAAGTCGGCGCCCTTGAACAGCAGGGGTTCGCCGGTCGTCTCGGCGAGGGCGTAGGCGAAGCAGTCGCCGAAATTCAGCCCGGCCGGATGGTTGCCCCTGCCGAACCGCCGCCAGGCGCGCCGGGCGGCGGCAAGCTGGTCGGTCGTGACCGGGACCAGTTCGATTCGGAACCGTTCGAAAAACCGATCGAGGTCGTCTCCGGCTGCTGCGCCACCCCGGCGCTCTGCAACGATAGACGCTTCCAGCGCGTTGCCGACCGACATCCAGCGGCGCGGCGCGGCCTGGAGAGCGGCGGCATAGCGCTCTGCATCGGGTTCGTCGAACAGGATGGCGACGATCGCCGAACTATCGACGATCACCTGGGCAGTCCGTGCTCGTCATACAGGAAATCGCCGATCTCGGTGGACGACGGCCCCGGCTTCAGGCGCGCAGCGCAACGCTTGCCGAAAGCAAGCATTTCATCGATTTCGGTCTCTGCATCCCGCTCCCGCTTCTCCCGCTCCAAGCGTTCGCTCAGGGCAGCGGTAATCGCGCCGGTCATGGTCTCGCCGGTCAGGTCGGCGAGTTCGCGGGCGAGCGCGCAGGTCTCTTCATTCTTGATGTTGAGGGCCATGTCCGATCCTTGAGGGTAGAACCCCTTGGTCTGTTTCTACCCTAGGGCAATTCAGGGGGCCGCGCAATGCCGGGAGGGACCGGGAAGCCGAGATCGCCGCGGGCGATCACCGCATCCTTGCCGCCGCTTTCCGCCAACAGAAGCGCCTGCTTCGTCCGGGCTGCCCGATCGACCGCCTCCGGATCGCAGATCCTGAACAGTTCCGCCTTGATTGCCTCAAGAACCGGCTGCGCGGTGCGCCGTATCGAGAGCCCGCCCTGAGCGAAGTCGAAGGGGACGCGCTGCCGCCGTGGCTCAACCCAAGGCGGATATGCTCTAGAATTTCGAGCTTACGTGTTTTGTAGTCCGGGCGCGCGGCCTCCTTCGATCACCTCAAAACGATTGCAAACGCAAATACTTTGCGGCGTCGATCTCCTGCTTCGGAGCTTTGCCTGCCTGTCAGGCCGGCATGTCCGATGTGGCGCTTGCATCGCCTGCGGCCCACCGGGCGGCGCGCCGGACGATTTGCGCATGCGTCGGCTGTTCGATCGACGTGCGGTTATGGCCGAGCGCGTCGAAGACGACCCGGCCCTTGCCGCAATGCCGGGCCCACAGGACAGGTTCAACCCGCCCCATCGTTCCGGACCTTGCTTCGAGCAACGGGCGAACGTCCGTTGCCAGGCTCAGGCCGCTGTAGACCTCGTCGACGATCTCGAACCCGCCGAGGCCGGTCGTCAGCGGATGATCTTCAGCCGTTTTCGAAACGGTGGCCGGCCCGAGCGGCGGATGCCAGGACCGGCCCCAGACCCAGACGCCGCCCAGGATGTCCCGCCATTCTTCCCAATCGTCGAAACAGAGGCATGCGGTGTGAAATCCGAACAGGCCGCCGCCGCTGCGGACGAAGCCGCCAAGCCGGGCCCGTCCCTCACGCGACAGGCTGAACGCCCATTCGGCCCGGTCCGGCGCATATTTCGGATCGCCCTCCATGCGCCAGCGCAACGCCATGACGGTAAGCAGGGCATAGCCGCCGCGGTCGAGGCGCGCGAGCCCGGCTTCGATATCGGTCTCGATCTCCGACTCGAAACCGTCGATGGCGAGCCGTCCGGCCAGCGCCGCAGCATTATCCGCGAAATCGTGCCGGATTCCGCCGGAGAGGATCAGATTCCGCACGTCGCTACTTCTCGGCTTCCTTGGGCGCCTTGCGGGATAACTGGTTCTTCAGGCTGAAGGAAACCCCGCCGTCGACCATCAGGTGCTGGCCGTGGATGAAACCGGCCTCGTCGGACGCCAGGAAGGCGACGGCGGCGGCGACATCTTCCGCCGTTCCGATGCGCCCGGCCGGCACGGCCCGGCCGCGCTCTGCGCGAACTTCCGGATCGCGGTAGATCGGCTCCGACATGCCGGCGTCGATGAAGCCCGGACCGACCGCGTTGACGCGGACGCCACTGGGGCCGAGCACCAGCGCGAATTGCTCGGTCAGCTTGGCAACCGCAGCCTTGGTCGCGGGATAGGCGCCGGCATCCGGGCTGGTCTGCACGGCATTGAGCGACGTGATGTTGACGATGGCGCCGCTGCCGCGGGCCGCCATGCGCGCGCCGGCCTCGCGCGACATCAGGAACACGCCGACCAGGTTGACTTCCGTCACCCTGCGGAAGTTCTCGGCCGAATGCTCCAGCAGGTCGCCGAAGCGCACGATGCCGGCATTGTTGACCAGAATGTCCGGCGGGCCGCCGAACGCGGCCTCGAACCGGCCCAGCATCGCGCCGACCGAGGCTTCGGACGTCACATCGCAGGTGTAGCCGGCGGCGCCCTCCAGCTCAGCCGCCGACCGGGCCGCGCCTTCGCCGTCGATATCGGCCAGCGCAACCTGGCAGCCGTCGGCCGTCAGGCGCTGCGCGATCGCCAGGCCGAGCCCGCCGGCCGCGCCGGTCACCAGCGCCGATCTGCCTCCGTCCCCGCTCACGCCGATCCCCCGCCGGCCGCGCTAGCGCAGGTTGGCCGCGCGTTTGACGACATAGCTGTTCGCTTCGGCATTGTAGTAGTGCCGGTCCGGCTTGTATGTGCCGGAAACGACCGTGAGCCCCATCGCGCCGCCGTCCAGAGCGCAAAATCCGTGAATATCCGCCGGCGGCGCCACGATGGCCGCCTCGCCGGCGCGCATCACCCTGTCGTCGGTCGCCGCCAGCTTCGCGTATCCTGCAACCGAGCCGTCGTCCGTACGGCGGTACACGGTATGGCGCATGCGCCCGCGATAGACGGCGAACAGCTCCCAGACCCCGTGATCGTGGGGCTGGACCCGGCCGCCCTCGGGCACCTCGAACAGCAGGAAGGACAGGTCGCCGTCGAAATAAAGATACTGCGACCAGTCGACATTGTTGCCCTGCCGCGGAATGCCCTGTTCGCGCAGATCGTCCCGTTCCAGCAGGGCGGCGATCGGTTTTTCGATCGCGGCAAGGAAGGCCGCCGGCTCGGCTCCGTGGCAGCGTTGCGCTGCGATCACCGCTTCGGCGCATTCCCTCACCGTCATCTGCGTCGGCCGGCCTGCGGGCATCCGGATTTCCCGTGGGATGAACGATCGGCCGCGATGCTGGCACAGTTGGTTTTGGGGCGCAAATTTCCGAATGCCCGGTCACGCCTTGCAGGATTTGACCCGTCGGCAGCGCCGTCCATAATGCGCGGCACTTTTCGGACGATTGAGAACAGAGCACGCGATGGCGGGAATTGGAACAGCTTCGGTCATCGACGTGCACGCCCATGTCCGGCTCAATTCGACGACCGGGGCGGCCGGGCGGCACGGCCCGGAATTCGGCGAGGACGCGGACGGCACACCCTGGTACCGGGTCGGCAATTACAAGCTCGTCGGCGTCCGCCACAAGGCCAGTCCGTTTACCGACCCGGAGCTTCGCCTCAAGCGGATGGACCGGGACGGGACGGATTTCCAGGTCCTTTCGCCCAGCCCGCTGACCTATTTCCACCATATCGAGACCGCCGAAGCGGTCGCCTTCTGCCGCAAGCATAACGATGCCTGCGCCGAGCTGGTGCGCCGCTATCCCGACCGCCTCGGCGGGCTCGCCTCGCTGCCGATGCAGGATGCCGGCGCAGCGGCCGAGGAGCTGCACCGGGCCGTCGGCGAACTCGGGCTGTGGGGCGCGGCGACCGGCACGGAATTCGGCGAGCCGCTGCACAGCCCGGCGCTGGACCCGCTCTACGAGGCCTTCGTCAAGCTGGACGTGCCGCTGTTCTTCCACCCGGCGCCGTCGGGTATCGACGGTCCGCCGGGCGACCCGAACCTGAAACGCTTCGACCTCGATGTCGTCATCGGCTTCGCGGCGCAGGAATCGATCGCCGTGGCCACGTTGATCTTCGGCGGCGTCCTCGACCGCCATCCCGGCCTCGATATCTGGATCAGCCACGGCGGCGGCGGCCTGCCGATGCTGGCCGGGCGGCTCGCCCAGGCGGCGCGCAAACGGCCCTGGGCCAGTGAGGACATCCGCAAGGACGGCGCGTTCGAGGAAGCCGTGACCCGGTTGTGGTACGACGCCCATGTCACCGATCCCTCGGCGCTCGCCCTGCTCCGGCAATGGGTCGGCAACGACCGCATCGTCTACGGCACGAACTTCGCCGGCTGGGACCAGCCCGAAGAGGGCGAACACGGCGAGATCGACCCGGCCTGGGCCGGCAATGCGAGGCGGCTGCTACGACAGGGCTAGGACGGACCGGGAGACAGCCTCAAAACTTCCGCACGCCGCCGAACTGGGCCCAGGTCGACGCCACCTCCCAGCCGGCGTCGACGACGATGTTTTGCCCGGTAATCGCCGACGAACGGTCGGAGGCCAGGAATTCCACGGCCTCGGCGACCTCGTTCGGCTCGACCATCCGGCCGAGCGCGGTGAATTCGCCGGGATGCGCGGCGTAGCGCCCGGAATCCAGCCGCGCCTCGACCCGCGGAACCAGCGTCGAACCCGGCGATACAGCATTCACCCGGACGCCTACGCGGCCCCATTCGCCGGCCAGGTTCCGGGTCAGGTGAACGACTCCGGCCTTGCTCGCGCCGTAGGCTTCCGCGGGCATCGAGCTGAACGCGGCGATCGACGCAATGTTGACGATGCTGCCCCGGCCGTGCCGGATCATGTGCCGGCCGAACGCCCTGTTCGCGATCAGCGTGCCGGTCAGGTTGATCCGCAGGATGCGCTCCCACTCTTCGATCGGCAATTCCTCGGCCGGCACAATGTCCTGAAAAACCGCGGCCGCCACGACCAGCGCGGCGACGGGTCCCGCCTCGCGCTCGATGCGGTCGGCGGCACGTTCGACCGCCGCCTCGTCGGCGATATCCAGTTCCAGAGCAAGGCCGCCGATATCGCCGGCGACCCGCCGGGCCGCCGGGCCGTCGATGTCGGCAACGGCGACGCTCCAGCCGCGCGCGTGCATCAGGCGGCAGACCGCCTCGCCGATGCCGTTGCCGCCGCCGATGACGGCCGCGGCAGGCCGGCCGCGCTCATCGCTCATCGGATTTCGCCGCCTTCATCGCTGCCTTCGTCCTTCCCCGACGGGATCGGCGACGGGATTCGCGGCGTTGCCGGGCCGCAAGGCGGATGCTAGGTGCCGGCACCTTCCGTCCGTATCGCCGCCGGCCCTTCGCCGAAATGACCCGCCCGCTTTCCCTCTCCTATTATACGGTACCCGAATTGTCGCCGCTTGAGACGGTCGCAGTCGCGGCGCAGGCCGGATGCAGCCATGTCGGCCTGCGCCTGCTCGGCGGCCAGCCCGGCGGCGGGGAGATGCCCCTGCTGCTCGACCGCAACCTGCAAGCGGAGATGCTGCGCGCGATGGCCGACGCGGGCATCGCGGCGCTCGACGCCAACACGGCGCGGATCGTCCCTGAAACGCGGGTGGCCGATTATGTTTCCTTCCTCGATGCCGCCGCCCGGCTCGGCGCCAGGCATGTCATGGCATCCGTCGACGATGCCGACAGAGGCCGGTCGCTCGACAATGTTACGGGTCTCTGCGATCTGGCGGCCGAGCGCGGCCTGACGGTCGATCTGGAATTCGTGCCCTGGATGGCGCTCAACGGTCTTGCGGCGGCAGCGGACATGGTCCAGGCCTGCAACCGCGACGTCCTCGGCATTGCCGTCGATACCCTCCACTTCCATCGCTCGGGCAATTCCATCGAAGCGCTGGCCCTCCTGCCGCGGCGCTGGTTCCGCTACGCCCAGATCTGCGATGCCCCGGCGGCCAGAACACCGCCATCGCGCGACCGGCTCATCCACGAAGCGACGAAGGAACGGCTCCTGCCCGGCGCAGGCGATATCGATCTTGCCGGCATCCTGCGCGCCTTGCCCGGCAACATTCCGCTGGCGCTGGAGATTCCGCAGACGGCGCTGGCGACGCGTATGGATGCGGCCGGGCGCGTCACCCGCGCCGTTGCGGCAACGCGCCGGCTATTGGACCGTATCTGAAGCAGGCCCGGCCGGGTCCTGCACGCAGACCCGCTTCATGACCCGGCGTTCGCGCTCCATCCGGTAATTGGCGACGCCCCGGTGCATCAGGCAGCGGTTGTCCCAGATCATCACGTCGCCGGGTTGCCAGCGGTGGGAATAGACGAAGGGCGGCTGGGTCGACTGTTCCTGGAGGCGGGCGAGGATCGTGCGGCCCTCGGCGACCGGGCGGCCTTCGACATGGGAGGCGTACATGCCGATGTAGAGGCAGGGCTCGCCGGTTTCGGGATGGGGCCGGACGATGGGGTGGCTGACCGGCGGCGCGCTGCGCTTCTGGTCCTCGGTCGGCGGCGGATTGTCGAGGCTCTCGCGCATGAATTCCAGGCTGTGAACCGCCCGGCAACCGGCGATCTTCTCTTTGGTCACGTCTGGCAGCGCCGCGTAGGCCAGGCCCATATGGGCAAGCTGGGTATCGCCGCCGGCCGGCGGCAGTTCGACCGGATACAGCATCGTCGCGAGCGACGGAACTGCGAGATACGACTTGTCGGTGTGCCAGAAATAGTTGGTATTGATGTAGGGCCGGCTGGACGGCCGGCCTTCGGCATCGAAGTTCGTGATGCAGTGGACGGCGCTCATGACCCGGCCGTCACTGTTCTCGATCAGATGCCGCTCCAGCGGACCGAACAGTGCGCCCAGTGCGGCGAGATGGTCGTCCTCGAGCCTCTGGCCGCGAAAGACCAGCGCGCCGTGTTCCAGGAACGCCGAACGGATCGCTGTCGCCGTACCCGGGTCTAGCGGCCGGGAAAGATCGACCGACCGGGTTTCCGCGCCGAAAGGAGCGCTAAGCCTTTCGAACATCCTTCGACTATCCCGATTGGTTGCCATGCACGCGTAGCATACCGCCTCAGTGCAACCGCACCGACAGAATTGGCGGAATTCCGTCGAATTCCAGAAAATCCGGCGGGTTCCGCCGGCGTCGGCTGCCGCCGCCGTTCCGTTGACAGCATGAGGGCGCTTCATATACTGCCCGCGGGTTTGGAGTGCAAAACCGACTTTCGCTCATGTCGCCGACAGGACGACGGGCAACTGTGCCGGTGCGGTCTGCGGCTGCGCCGCCGAACAGGAGCGGATCGGGGGAAGAGCAGCGCAATAAAGACGAACAGACCGCAGTCCGACCCCTTCTGCACAACGATCCGAAACCATCCCGAGTGGAAATACCCGTCGTTTGAAACGCGGGCCATCAAGAGGAGACGGCCATGTCCATGTTTTGGCGCAACACACGCATAGGAGCGCTGGCGTTCGTTTTCGCTGCGGCGTCCGTACCGGCCCAGGCCGAGACGATCGTCGCGTCGCATTACGGCTTCCTGTTCAACACCGCGCCGATTGCCGTCGCGATCGAACGGGGCGAGTTCAAGAAGCGCGGCATAGACATTACACAGGTGATCTCGTCGTCCGGCGGCGGCACCACGATGCGCAACCAGATTGCCTCGGGCGCCGGCTACGGCGTGGTCGGCACGGCAGCCGTTCTCGCCGCATTCCGCGAAGGCCACGACGTAAAGATCGTCAGCGCCAATGTCATGACCCTGGCGGACCTGTTCTGGGTCTCCATGCCGGGCAGCGGGATCAAGTCGATCCACGATCTCAAGGGCAAGAAAGTCTCTTACACACGGCCCCGCTCGACCAGCCAGACGCTCGCCAAGATGGCGGTCGCGGCAGCGGGCATCAAGCCGGACGAGATCGAACTGGTTTCGCTGGGCAAGGTCGGCGCCGGGCTGGCCGCGCTGGAGCGCGGCGACGTCCAGGCCGCCCTCATCCTGGAGCCGATCTGGAGCGGCCGGAAAGGCAAGTATCAGATCGCCTTCGATCTGAGCAACCTGCCACGCATGACCCAGACCGTCGGCGTGACGACCGCCGAATTCGCCAAGAAGCAGCCGGAAAAGCTGCGCAACATCATCGCGGCGCGGCGGGCGGCTGTCGACTATCTCTACAGCGAGCCGGTCAAGGCGGCGAAGCTGGTCGCCAAGGCCTACGGCAAGAAGGTCTCGGAAGAGGTCGCGATCAGCGCGGTCAAGAATATGGTCAAGATCAACTATTGGGGCCGCGGAAAGTTCGATCTCCCGGCGCTCAACGCCATGCTTGACGGCTTGCGCGACCAGGGCGCCTGGAAGGGCCCGATCAACTGGAAGGATATCCTGGACGATTCGTTCCTGCCGGACGACCAGAAAGGCATGTAAACCGGCTTTCGAAACCGGATAGGGAAAGGCGGCGCCGCACCCCCGGCGCCGCCTTTCGACGTATCGGCTATCCATGTCACCCGAAGCGCGCGCCGAAACGAATTCCGAGGGGCCCGCTGCGGCGGCCGAGCCAGCCGTCACGCTCGACGCCGTGGAGCATGTCTACGGCGGCACCGTGCATGCGCTCGGCCCGATCGACCTGGCGTTGCGCCAGGGCGAATTTTTCGCGACTATCGGCCCGTCGGGCTGCGGCAAGACCACCATGATGGATATCGTCGCCGGTCTGACCGAACCGACCGGCGGCGAGGTCGTTTTCGAGGGCAGCCCGGTCCGCGGTTCGGTGCCGGAAGGCGTCGGCATCGTCTTCCAGGACGATGCCTCCTTTCCCTGGCTCACCGTGTTCGACAATATCGCTTTCGGCCTGCGCCGCCTCGGCATGGCCGGGGCCGAGGTCCGCGACCGGGTCGATTTCGCCATCGACTTCATGGGGCTTCAGGGCTTTGCGAAGGCGCGGCCGTCGGAATTGTCCGGCGGCATGCGCCAGCGCGTCTGCATCGCGCGCACCTTTGTCATGGAGCCGCGGCTGATCCTGCTCGACGAGCCTTTCGGCTCGCTCGACCAGCAGACCCGCATCCTGATGGGCGACGAACTGCTGCGCCTGTGGCGCGAGACCGGCGCCACCGTGCTGTTGATCACCCATTCGCTCGACGAGGCGGCCCTGCTGTCGGACCGCATCGGCGTCATGTCGGCCCGGCCCGGTGTCTTTATCGAGACCGTGGAGACCGGCTGGCCGGTCGACCGCGACAGCCGCATGGCATCCAAGGACGAATTCGGCCAGGTCACCACCCATCTCTGGGAGCTGCTGCGCGGCGAATCCATGAAGGCGATGGGAGACGACGGCCCGTGAGGCGGAGTTCGACCAACGTCCGGATCGCGCTGCTCGTCTCGGCGGTCCTTCTGCTGGAGATCCTGTGCCAGGCCGGCGCGATCAGCCCGCTGCAGCTCACCGCGCCCTCGCGCATGGCGACGACATTGGCCGGCCTGATGGGCGAGGCCGGTTTCTGGCAGCAGACCACCAAGACCATCCGCAACATCTTCATCGCGATCATCCTGGCGACGGTCCTGGGATTCCTGATCGGGCTTCTGCTCTACCGGCTGCCGCGGCTGCGCCGGGCGATGGAGCCGGTCATCGCCAGCTATTACGCGCTCCCCTTCTTCGTGCTCTATCCGCTGGCCATCGTCGTCGTCGGGATGAACGATTTTTCGATCATCCTGATGGGCTTCGCCTATGCGCTGGTCGCCATGATCACCAACACGCTGAGCGGGCTCGACCGGATCCCGCCGGTGCTCGCCAAGACGGGCCGGAGCTTCCGGATGGGCCGGCTGGAGACGGCGGTGAAGATCCAGCTGCCGGCGGCGGCGCCCTATATTTTCACCGGCATCAAGCTGGTTCTCGGCTACGGCATGGCCGGGGTGATCGGGTCGGAGTTCATCCTGTCCAATTCCGGCCTCGGTTTCTCCATCGCCTTCGCCTACGACGGCTTCGAAAGCGAGAAGATGTACGGGCTTCTGCTCTTCGTCATTCTCCTCGTCACCCTCCTGCTGACCGGCGTCCATATCTTCGAGCGCCGCTCGCAGTTTACCGCCGGATCGGCCTGGACGGTCTCGACCGCGAAGAAGATCACGATCGAAGGCGGCGCGTTGAGCAAGACGTTCGACGCCTGCATCGTGATCGTCGCCCTGCTCGCGATCTGGCAATTCCTCCACTATCTGGTCGGCAGCGAGGCATTGACCTCGCCGCTCGAAACCCTCGAGCGCGCCGAGATCATGTTCGCGACCGCCCGCTTCTGGGGACACGCCGAAGAGACGCTGCGGGCGCTCGGCGTCGCACTGGTCATCGCCATCGTGGGCGGCGCGCTCATCGGCATGATCCTCGGCCTCAACCGGCGCGCAGGCGAAATTTTCGCGCCCATGTTCGTCGCGCTCCAGGCGACGCCCAAGGTGACGCTCTATCCGGTCATGCTGCTGTTCTTCGGCCTCGGCTTCGCCGCCAAGGTCGCCTTCGGCGCGATCCACGGCATCATCCCGATGACGCTGATCACCTACAACGCCGTGCGCTCGATCAATCCGGCGCTGCTCCGGACGGCGAAGAGCATGCGGATGGGCCCGCTGCAGACCTTCCCGCTGATCTATGTTCCCGCCACGATCCCGGAACTCGTGACCGCGACGCGGCTCAGCTTCTCGATCACGTTCCTCGGCGTCATGATCGGCGAGATGTTCGCCTCGGTACGCGGCCTCGGCCATCTGATCATGGGCGGGATCGAGGTCAACGACGTCTCGATGATGATCGCGATCACCGTCCTGATCGGCGTCTTCGCCGTCTCGATCAACGGCTTCCTGCTGGTCCTCGACAACCGCCTGCACCGGCGATGATCGCCGACGGCAACGCCGGGGCAGCGACTCCGCGACGGTGAGCGGCCGGCCCAAACTGATCTATTTCGCCGAGCGCCGGCCGGAGATGAGCCGCGAGGCGTTCCGGGCACGCTGGCGCGAACACGCCCGGCTCGGCATGTCCATGCCGCGCTGGCGCAACATCCACCGCTATGTGCACTGCGACGCCGTCGCGTTGCCGGGCCTGCGCATGCCGGCCATTCCATGCGACGGCGTGGCGGCGGTCTGGTACAGGGACGAGGAGCACCGCCTGAAACACATCGCCGACCGCAGCGCCGGGCCGATCCTCAAGCGCGACGAGCTGGAAACCTTCGCCCGGCCGGTTCGCGCCTTCGCCGTCCTCACCGAAGAACATCCGCTTGTCCCGTTCGGCGGCGAACGGCGGAAACTGTTTGTGAAGGTCCGGCGCAATCCGCAGGTCGGTCCCGGAGACTTCCGCGAATGGTGGCGCGACACGTTCGGGCCGGCGTTCGCCAAACTGCTGTCGGAAGCGGGCGCGGGCCGGGGCTATGCGCAGAACCACGCGCGCGGGGCGGACGCCGACGCAACGGAGCCGCTCTGCGATTGCGTCGACGAGATTGCGTCGGCGGAAGCCATGCGTGTCGACGCACTCCTCGCGGGCCCGATTCGGGAAACTCCGGATTTCCCGGAACATGTCCGCGATTTGCAGGGCGTCTGGACGGAGGAAACGGTCCTCCACCCGGCGCCGTGAACCGGCGATCACCAATATGCCGCCAGGTCCGCGCGCTCGAAGGGGCGGATTTCCGCGGTCCGGCCGGTCCGGACTTTCTCGGGCCATTCCGGGTCCGCCAGGATCGCGCGGCCGACCGCGGCAAGATCGAAATCGCGCCGAGCCAGCGCCTCGACGACCGGCCCGACGCTGGCGTATTTCGCGGCAATATCCACCTTGTCCCGGAAGACCTTGGACTGGTGGGGCCGGTCGAGCCCGATGCTACCGACGGCAATCGCCGGCCTGCCGGAGAGATGGCGGGTCCAAGCGACGAGGCTGCGCGGATCGCCCTCGAACGCCGGTTCCCAGAAGCGCCGGGTGCTGACGTCGAACCAGTCGACGCCGGCGGCAACCAGCCGGTCCAGCAACATCCCGAGTTCTGCCGGCGATTTGGCGATGCGGGCGTCGTAGTCGGTCATCTTCCATTGCGAAAATCGAAAGACGATGGGAAATCCCGGGCCGACGGCGTCGCGAATCCGCGCGACGACGAGGCAGGCGAGCCGGCTGCGATTCTCCATCCCACCGCCGTAACGGTCGCTCCGGCGGTTGGATTCGGGCCAGAAGAACTGGTCCATGAGGTAGCCGTGGGCGCCGTGCAGCGCGACGCCGCCGCAGCCCATCTCGCGCGCCGTGCGGGCGCATCGGGCGTAGGAATCCGCAATTTCTTCGCAGTCCCGCTCCGACATCGCCTTCACGACGGCCTTGCCGTTCTCGACGATCTCGCGCGGCCCGTAACCCGGCACGGCCGGATCGTCCGCCATGCCGAGACGCCTGACCTCGCCGACATGCCACAGCTGCGGGACGAAGAGTGCGCCGGCGCCGCGGACTTCCGCCAGGACGCGCTCCCACCCGTGCAGCGCGTCGCGCCCGAAGAAATGCGGGATGTTGTCGTAGGTGTTGCCCTCGTGGGCCTGGGCGGACGGGTGGTCGATGAAGGCGCCCTCGCTGAAGATCAGGCCGGCGCCGCCCTCGCCGCGCCGCCGATAGTAGGCGGCGACTTCTTCGCTCGGCACGCCGCCCGGCGAGCGCTTGCGCGTCATCGGCGCCATGACGATCCGGTTGCGCAGCGTCGCCGGGCCGAACGGCTGCGGTTCGAACAGAATGTCGGCGGACGCGCTCACGATGCCCGGTCCGGCGTAACGGAACGCTTTGACGGAGGGAGCCCATGAAAATCGGATTTGTCGGGCTCGGCCTGATGGGCCGTCCCATGGCACGCCGCCTGGTCGAGGCGGGCCACGAGGTCCATGTTTTCAGTGCCAGCGCCGAAGCTGTAGACTCCCTGGTTGCGCAAGGGGCAGTGGCCGGGAAATCGGTCGCCGGAGTGGCCGGCCGCGTCGAGGCGTTCTGCGCCTGCCGGGTGACGCCTGACCAGTCGCGCGCCGTCTTCACAGGCCCGGACGGCGTGCTCGCTGCCGGCCCCGTACCGCCGCTGTGCATCGACTTCGCAACCATCGACCCGATGGCGTCGCGCGAGATCGGCCGGGCGCTCGAAGCCGCCGGCGCAAGCTACATCGACGCGCCGGTCAGCGGCGGGCCGCATGCCGCCGCATCGGGCACGCTCACCATCATCGCCGGCGGGGAAAGGGCGGCGGTCGCGGCCGCCGGGCCGCTGTTCGACAGTCTCGCCAGGCGGACCTTTCATGTCGGCGGAACCGGCGCCGGCGTGACGGCAAAGCTGTGCAACAACCTGATCACGATCACCAGCCACGCCCTGATTGCCGAGGCCATGGTGCTCGGCGCGAAAGCCGGGATCGACGCAGAGGCGCTCTACGAAGTCCTGTCGCAGAGTTCCGCCTACAGCCGGACGCTCGAGCGCGTCGTACCCGGCCATTTCCTGCCGCGCGATTTCAAGGCGGCGGCTTCGATCAAGACGATCAGGAAAGACCTTCAGGGCGCGCTCGACCTGGCGGCGGCCGAAGGCATCCGGCTGGCGCTCGGCGAAACCGCCATGACGCTCTTCGCCGACGCCGCGGCCCGCGGCCATGCCGGCGACGACATCGCCTCGGTCATCCTGCCGATGGAAGAAGCCGCCGGTGTCCGGGTGAGCGGGACCGGCCGATAATTCCGGATCGGCGTGCAGGATGGCGCAGGACTGAACGGACGGCACGATGGGCAGGCTTCACAATTGCGGCGCCGATCAATAGCATGCGCACCCGTTCGTTCAATACAACCCGGACGGTAACCGGGCGAATGGCGGACACCTGCCGCAGGAAGCGAGTAGCCCGAACGCCCAGGAGATAACGGGAGTGGCCAACATGCCGGATGAAGTGGGTTGCCCGTTCTCGGCCGGCACAGTTCCTCCCGCCTTTCCCTTCACGCGCGACCGGCAGTTCGACCTGCCCGGGGAATACGCCCTTGCCCGGGAAACCTGCCCGATTGCACCCGTTACCCTGTGGAACGGGCAGCGCGCCTGGCTGCTGACCCGCTACGAGCATTATCAGAAGGTTCTGCTCGACGAGCGTTTCAGCGGTGAATTCGCCCGCGAGGACTTCCCTACCGTTACCGAAGCGCGGCGCGCCATCGATAAGCTGGAACGCGCTTTTGTCGGCATGGACAACCCGCGCCACGATCATTTCCGACGCATGTTCACCCGCGAGTTCACTACGAAACGCATGCTCGCACTCAAGCCGCAGATCGAGCGGCTGACCGACGACCTGCTCGACGCGATGGCGGAAAAGGGACCGCCCTGCGATCTGGTGGCGGACCTTGCCGTCGAACTGCCGGCCCTGGTGATGTGCGAACTGTTCGGCTCGCCCTACGAGGACCACACCTACATCCTGAAATGCGCCGCCGGGCGGCACGGCCTGTCCCAATCGGCCGACGAAGCGGCGCAGTCGGCCAACGACCTGGTCGAATACTGCCGGCAGCTGATCGCTGCGAAGGAGCGGCAACCCGCCGACGACATGCTGGGCCGCGTGATCCGGGACCATGTCCTGCCCGGCGACCTGAGCCGCGAGGATCTTGCCAACATCTGTTCGATGATCCTGCGCGCGGGCCACGATACGACGACCAACATGATCGCGCTGGGCGTGGTCCTGCTGCTGGAGCATCCGGACCAGCTCGCCGCCTTCAAGGCCGATCCGTCGCTCACGGAATCGGCGGTCGAGGAACTGCTGCGCTACCTGTCGCCGGTCCAGTTCGCGCCGCGCCGGGTCGCGCTGGAGGATGTCGAGGTCGCCGGCGTGACGATCCGCAAGGGCGACGGGGTTTTCGCACTCTCGCCCTCCGTCAACCGCGATCCGGACCAGTTTCCGGATCCGGACCGGTTCGACATCGCCCGCCGGGCGACGCACCACATGTCCTTCGGCTACGGCATTCACCGCTGCCTCGGCCAGGGCCTGGCGCGGGTTGAATTGCAGGTCGTCTTCCGCAAGCTGTTCGAGCGGTTCCCGGACCTGCGGACCGCCGAACCGCTGCACCGGCTGGCCTTCAAGTACGATTCGCAGATCTACGGTCTCTACGAACTGCCGGTGGTCTGGCGGGCGGGGCCGGTTTGACACGCCGGCCGGCCCGGCCATAATCCGGTCGGCCGGAGCGGTGCCGGCCGCCGCGGAATCGACCCGAGGGAGAAACAGGTATGAGCTTGCACGGTGCAACCGGCGTCCGCGAGGCGGACCTGCCCTGGGTCGATATCGGCGTGCGGCCGGGCTACAACCAGCGCTACCGGGGTTTCTTCGACAAGGGCCGGCACATCGCCGCCCGGATCGGCAGCCTCTATGCCGAGCCCTACTATCATTCGCCGCGCCACCGGCACACCTTCCAGCAGGTGCGCTATGTGCTGTCCGGCAAGATGAAATACGGCAGCGAGGTCTACGGGCCGGGCGATTGCCTCTACATCCCGGAAGGCGCCTATTACGGCCCGGTCAAGCCGGTCGGCAACGGCGAGCAGCTCCATTTCGCCGACATCCAGTTCGAGGGGCCGTCCGGCATCCCCTATCCCGAGCCGGACGAGGTGGTCGACGCCCAGCGCCGCCTCGCCGAGACCGGCACCTTCGAGGAAGGGGTCTACACCTTCCCGAACGGCCGCAAGCGCGACGCCTACGAGGCGATCCTGGAGGAGCTGACCGGCGAGCGGATCGAATATCCGGCGCCCCGGCTCAACAGCTACGTCGTGCTGCGTTCGACCGGCATGCCGTGGCGCGCCCGTCCGGACCTGCCGGGCGTGGAAGCCAAGGACCTGGCCTACTTCTTCGAATGCGGTCCGAACATCAAGATGGCCCGAATCGCGGCGGGCGGGGCCCTGCCCGGCGCGATGCCGGAAGGCCATCGTGCGGTGTTCCTGCTGGACGGCGATCTTTCCTTCGCCGGCGCGGACTTCGACTCGCTGTCCTACTTCGTCCTGCCGGGCGGCGAGGGCCATCCGCCCCTCGAGGCGGTGACGGACGCCACGCTGCTGATCGTCGGCTGGGGCCCGAATGGCGAGAAGGTGCCGTTCGACCTGTTCTGAGGGCCGTCGACCCGGAGAGCCGCTCCGCCGTGCGCATCGCCAATCTCGTTCACCGGCAGGACAGCCGCCGGACTCTCGCCCTGGTCGACGCCGCCGGCGGCGCGTTCGCTATCCCGGGCGCCGCCAATGCCGTCGGTGCAGGGCTGCCGCCGGACCTGGCCGATCCCGTCGGACACGGTTGGCTGGCTCCCGAAGGGCTGGCCCGTCTGGCCGAAATCGAAAGGCTTGTCGGCGATGCAGAGCTCGCGCCGGACGATCCGGCCGAATGGCGTTTCGGCCCGCCGGTCCCGCGGCCGGGCAAGATCATCGCCGCGGGGCGCAACTATATGGACCATGTCCGCGAGGGCCAGGAAATCTGGGCGAAGCGCGGCCGGAAGGTGGAAGTTCCGCAGTTTCCGACGGCTTTTGCGAAATTCCCGTCCAGCCTGACCGGGCCGTACGACCCGCTTCGCATACCGGACGGGGTCGACGATCTCGACTACGAGATCGAGCTCGCCGTCGTTATCGGTTCTCCGGCGCTGAACGTGACCGCTGAACGGGCGCTCGAACATGTTGCCGGTTACGCGGTCTGCAACGACGCCGGGGCGCGCGCCATCCAGCGGCGCGAGATGGAAGCCCAGATCGGCATCGTGCTGGCCAAGAATTTTCCCGGCTTTGCGCCGATGGGGCCCTGGCTGACGACGGCGGACGCGGTCGGCGATCCGCAGACGCTCCAGTTGACGCTCGAGGTCGACGGCGAAGTCCGGCAGGACGCGAATACCGCCGATATGATGTTCCCGGTCGCCGAGTTGATCGCTTACTGGTCGCGCACCGGGCTGGAGGCCGGCGATATCCTGATCACCGGGACACCGTCGGGCGTCGCGCTGGCGCGGGACGAACCCGAGAAATACTACCTGCGCTCCGGCCAGACCGTCGTCGCCCGCATCGAGAAGCTGGGAGAGTTGCGCAATCCGGTGATGTAGGGCTCCCTACCCTTCCTCCACCCTTATGGCATTGGCAGGGCATTGGCGCGCAGCCCGGCGCGCGGCGTCCCAAAGCGCCTCCTCCGGCGTGTCGGTCAGCAATAGGACGATACCGTCGTCCTCGTCCTGGTCGAACACTTCCGGCGCGGTGAACACGCATTCGCCCGAACCGACGCACTTGTCCCGGTCGACGATGACCTTCAGCCGTTGCGCCATCGGCACCTCCCCGACCTACCGGTCGCCGTTCGCCAACAGGCCGCCGTCGACCGCCAGGGTCTGGCCGGTAATGTAGCCCGCCCGGCCCGACAGGAGAAAGGCGACTGCCTCGGCGACCTCGGCCGGCTCGGCGAAGCGGCCGAGCGGGATGCTGCGGCGCAGGCGCTCCGGATCGACCAGCCCCTGTTCGACATTCTGCCGGATCATGCGGGTGTCGACGATGCCGGGCGCGACCGCGTTGACCCTGATTCCATCGGCCGCCCATTCGATCGCGAGCGTTCGGGTCAGCGCTTCGATGCCGGCCTTGGCGGCGCCATAAGGTGCGCGGCGCGGCCGGCCGATCCGCGCGCCGATGGAGGAAAAGTTGACCACTGCGCCGCTGCCCCGGCGCAGCAGGGGATGAAAGGCGCGGCAGGCCCGGATGACACCGCCCAGATGGACGTCCAGCAGGCCCTGCCAGGTCGCGTCGTCGATCTCGCTCACAGCCCCGTGGCGGTTATAGCCGGCGGCGTTCACCAGCCCGTGCACCGACCCGCCGCCCATCTTCTCCACTTCCGCCGCCAACCGATCCAGCGATGCGCTATCGGCGACATCCGTCTGGATATGGTGCAGGCCGTTCCCGGCATTGTCCGGCATGTCCGGACTGCCGGGTTCGCTCGCTTCCGGCGAATCGAGGTCGGCCACGACGACCCGCCAGCCGTCGCGCAGCAAACACCGTCCGGCGGCCAGCCCGATTCCCCGCGCGCCACCGATCACGACACCCAGGTTCCGATCCGATTCCGATGACGCCATAAGAATTCACCCGCAACTTCCGCCTGCCGTGGAAAGCGGCACGGCAGATCTCTTTTACGCGCACAACGATCGACGATCACTACACGATCCAGCCGTGACGGCTTTGGCGGTTTCAGGCCCGACCCGAACCTGCGACCTTCAGACAGCGAACGGGCCGCGCCGACGGCCGTGTTCGCGGTCGCGACGATCTTTTTCAGCCCGTCCCCTTTTGCGTCCGGCAATAGCAGGACGCCCATATGGGAAGGTCGGTTCTTGCCAGGGCCGTCGTCAGCTTCTGCCGGAGCATCCGCGCCTCGTTCGAGTCGCCGTTTCTCTTCACGCATTCCAGCAGCCCGTGCAGCGCCCAGACATTGTCGGGGTGCTGGCTGCATCGGGCGATGTCGCCGGTATAACCGAGGTCCGCCCGGTAGACGGCCTCGGCCTCTTCGAACCGGTCCTGTTGCACCAGAAGCGCGCCCAGCGCGTGGCGCGGCGGATGCATCCAGGCCCAGGGTTCCGTGAAATTGAGATTGTCGTCGTGCTCGACCGCCCGGCGCAACGCGCCGAACGCTGCGTCGTAGTTCCGTTTGCGGTATTCCAGTTCCCCTTCCAGCATCGCCCTTCCGACCTCCAGGATGTCCCGGACGGTGTTGCTGAGGAATACGGCATCTTCGGGAACGGTCTCGAAATACGCCTCGAATCCTGCTTTCTCCGCTTCGGCGCGTTCGATCTCGTCAAGCGCGGCGTATGCCACGCCCCTGCCGTATCGATGCATGGCGACGCGCATAAGAGCCTGCCCGGCGGTATCGGGAAGCCGGTCTTCGATCAGCTCGCGCCACTTTCCGAAGCGGACCCAGACATGGGTCCGCATGGCTGAATAGCCGTCCAGGATGCTGGCCATGAAGGGAGGGCTGGAGGCCGCCAGCTCCGGTGTCGCCGTCTCGCAGACCCGGTCGGCGGCGGCGAGCGCCGTCTCGTACTGGCCGAGGAACATCGCGGCATACATGAGCAGATGCAGGTTGTGACACCGCGCCGTCGTGTAGAAGTTATCCGGACCGGCATAGCGCAGGTACTTGTTGTCGGCCCGGACGGCGCGCCGGTTCTGCTCGACCGCCTGCGCATAGTCGCCACACAGAATGTCGATATGCGCCGACATATGCTCGATATGGCCCGCGTCCGCCACGAGCCCGCGCAGCATGTCGGCCGCACGCAGGGCGCGTTCCGGGGACGCGGACATCTCCATGAGATGGATGTAGATGTGAAGGATGCCCGGGTGCGGCACTCCGGAACTTTCGATCTCCTTCAGCGCCGTCTCCAGAACGACGACCGCTTCCCCGGTCAGGGCGTCGGGCTTCGGCTTGCCGGTCTTGAGGTCCCATAACTGCCGCGGCGTGCAGGTTATCGCCGCTTCCGCAAAGAGCGCGGCAATATCCGGGTCGTGCGGGAAGGCGGCGTGGACCTTCCGCATTTCGCCGGTAAATTCGCGGTGCCACCGGTCCAGGACGCGATGGTCGGATTCGTCGCGCGATCGATACCGGGCCGCAACTGCTTCGATGAGGGCGCGTTCGTCGGGCCTGCCGTTGCCGGCCCGATCCAACGCGCGGCGTGCCTCGCGCGCCGCGTCGTGGCACAGGGGCAGGGTTTCGGCGATCTCCCGTTCGCTGTAGCGAATCCACGGCCGGTTGTAGAACGGCCCGCCGGCGTAGGCGATGCCCCACCAGGCCATCGCGCAGTCCGGGTCGTGCCGGAGCGCCGCGCGAAAACAGGCCAGGGCCTCTTCATGGTTGTAGGCATAGGTCCAGTTCAGGCCGAAATCGAACCAGGTCTGGGCCTCGGGCGATGCGGTCGAGATCTCCCTCGTCCAGGCGCCGAGAGCAAATTCGTAATCCCGGGGATCTTTCCGGGGTCCGGTTCCGGAACGGTCGTCAATCATGGATCGATACCCGCCGCCCCGGCAATGCTGCCGGAGGCGAAATTCCGGCGAGAGGTGCCCGACAAGGGCTGCCGAATGGCTGACAGGATACAGTCACCGTCGACCCTGACACTATCCGGGACACTATCGGGGACACTATCGGGCTCCTCGACGCCGGTTGCCCCTGAGGGTCGTCATCTTTCGAGCGTCAGTCGACTTGCGTAGTCGACCGTAAACCGCGCATAGCCGTCGCTGGTCGTCCTGAGATGCGCCCTGACGAGCCGGTGCAGGTCCGGAAGCCGGAAGAACGGCACCATCGGCAGCGTATGGTGCTCGATGTGATAGGGCATGTTCCAGGTCACGAACCGGACGATGCGGTTGGTGAAAACCGTGCGCGAATTCTCGAACATGTCCTCGACTGCCGGACAAAGACCGTGTTCGGCGAGGTGATAAAGTCTGAGAAACGGAAATCCGATAACAAGCGGCACAAGCCAGATCCAGACCAGTAACGGCGATGCCCAGACCGAAAAAACAAGGGCCGCCGCATAAATCCCGATCGAGATTCGCGCCTCCTTCTTGAGTTGCCCGAAGGCGTTTTCCGGCACGAATTCGTCGAAGGCCCTGCCGCGCGCGTTCGAAAACAGAAGAAGCACCTTGTTCTTCCAGTAGAGCGGCGCCAGCGTGAAGACGACGTATTGACGGACGGTCTTCGGCTTCGGTTTGCCGATCAGTTCCGGGTCGCGTTCCGGGTCGTTCGTGAACCGGTGATGGGAGAAGTGAAAGTACCTGAACCACTGAAAGGGCTGCAGGATCAGCAGCCCGGAGATCCGGCCGCACCATTCGTTGATCCAATTCGTCCTGAACGGGGTCGTGTGCACGCATTCATGCTCGAGATTGAAAAGAAACGCCAACAGGATGCCGAGCGGGATCATCGACAAGGGCCACCCCGGCACGCGAAGGGCGATCGGGATCGCAAATGCGAACATCAACAGGATGTAGACAGCCAGATGGCGCAGGCCGGGACCGTCCTTCTGCTCGGCAAGCGCCTTGCGGTCGGCCCTGGACAGCGATCTCAGAAACATTCTGTGGTCCATCGCCATGCTTCTCACATGGTCCGCGGCAGCCAGAGCGCAATGGCCGGGAACAGGATGACGAGCGTGAGCCGGACGAAATCGGCGCACAGGAACGAAACGATCCCGCGGAAAATGGTGCCGAGCGGGATATCGCGCCGGACGCCGTGCATGACGAAGACGTTGATGCCGATCGGCGGCGTGATCATGCCGATCTCGATCACCATGATCATCACGATTCCCCACCAGATCGGATCGTAGCCGAGCCCGTCCGTCACCAGCGGAAACACGAAGGGGAGCGTGATGACCATGGCGGCGACGGAATCGAAGATGGCGCCGAGCGCGATATAGATGCCGGCCAGCACAAAGATGATGGCGAGCGCCGGCAGGCCGAGGCCGACGACCCAGTCGACCAGCGCGGCCGGCATCCTGGTGATCGTAATCAGGTTGGAAAAGATGTGGGCCCCGATGATGATCGTATAGAGGAGGCCGACATTGCCCGCCGTTTCGCCGATGGTGCGAAAGAAAGAGTCCCGGTTCAGCGTGCCGCGGGCGACCGCGAATCCGAAGGCGATGAGCGTCCCCGCCGCCGCCGCCTCGATAACCGTGAACACCCCGCCATAGAGCCCGACGGTCATGATGAGGATGATCGTGACGATGCCCCAGCTGTTTGCCGCCGTCCTGGCGGTCTGGGCCCAGGTCTGCCTGGGGCCGGCCGGCGCAAGCGACGGGTTGCGCCGGACGACGATCTGAATGGCGACGAAATAGATCGCGATTGTCAGCAGGCCGGGCACGACGCCCGCAATGAAGAGCGTGACGACGAACTGCTCGGTAAGAAACGCATAGATCAGCATGATCGACGAGGGCGGAATCAGGGATCCCAGGGTGCCGCCGGCGGCGATCGAGCCGGCGCCCAGGCTTTGCGCATAGCCCCGCCGCTCCATCTCCGGCAGCGCGATCCGCGCCATCGTCGCCGTCGTCGCGATCGACGAGCCGCAGGCGGCGCCGAAACCGCCGCAACCGGCGACGGTCGCCATCGCCAGCCCGCCGCGGCGATGCCCGAACAGCGAATTGGCGAGGTGGTACAGGTCGCTCGCGAGACCCGAGACCCCCGCGAACGACCCCATCAGGAGAAACATCGGAATGATGATCAATGCCGGACTGGAGATCGCGCTCGCGGTCTCCGATCCGAACATCGAGATTGCGGCAAGCGGATCTCCCGTCATGATCGCAAACCCGACGACCCCGGCGATTGCCATCGCGATGCCGACGGGAACGTGCACCGCGATCAGCGTCAGCATGCCGAGGAACGACAGCAAACCGATGGTGATGGGATCGACTATCGCCGGGTTTCCTCGACCGTATCCGGGATTTCGGATTCCGTGCCCGCCAGGGGCCGGCCGCGCCTGAAGTCCCGGAATACGCTAGCGACGACCAGCGCCTGGACGGGCAGGCAGAAGGCCAGCAGTGCGGTCGAAACGACCCAGCTCGGCCAGACCGGAATTTTGAGAAGCCAGGTATACTGCCCGTGCTCGACCAGCTTTGCCGTATAACGCCCGACTTCCCAGACGATTCCGGCCATGACGAACAAGGCGGCGAACTGGCCGAACAGTTCCACCAGCTGCCCGGCCCGGGGGTTCAGCCACCGCCCCAGGAAGCGGATGGAAATGTTCTGCAGGGTTGCGAACGTCACCGGAAAACAGGACGCGACGATGACGGGCGTCAGGATTTCCAGAAGGTCGTTGAGACCGTAAATCGGCGCATTGAAGACCGTTCGCGTCAGCGCGTCGGCCAGAATGGCGGCGGACATCGACAGCAGGCAGACCAGCCCGAGGACCGCCGAAAAATTCCCGGCGGTCCCGATCAGTCGAAGCATTCGCCGGCCCCCATACTCCATTCGCAAATATCAGGGCGCCGGGCGGGGCAAATCAGGCGTCACTTCGCGCCCCGCGCCGCCTTGATGGCGGTCAGCACCTCCCTGTAAAGATTGACGCCCTTGGCATTGGCCTTGTCGTGTTTCGCGACGATGGGCGCGAGCAATTCCCGGGCCTTGGCGACGGTCGCTTCATCCCATTTGTGGATCGTGTGGCCGCCGCCGGATCGGAGCTTCTTCACCGCACCGTCGCGCTGCCGGTCGAGACCCTCACCGAGGATACGGGTCAGCCATTCGCCGGAATACTTGTCGAAGGCAGCCTTCGCCTTGGCCGGCAGTTTCTCGTAGGTGTCGCGGCGCATCGGGAAGATCACCGCGACCGATCCGAGCTTCAGGTCGAAGTTATGATGCTGTGCGGCGTCGGCGATGCGAAAGGTGTAGACGTTGCTTGCCGACATCAAGGTCCCGTCGATCACGCCCCGGCTGATGTTCGGGGCGATCCCCGGGGCGGGAATGTTGCCGACGGGAACGGCGCCGAGCCGCGACACGATCTCGTTCTGGATCGGACCTGCCGCCCGCAGCCGCAGTCCGCTCAGATCGGCGACCGAGGTGATCGGTTTGGTCGCCGAGACGCCGTACGGACCGGAAATGATGATCCCGACGAGCATCAGGTCGTCGAAATCCGAAAGCAGACCCTTTTCGTACAGCTTCCAGGCCGCCAGCCCGGCCTCGACATTGTTCCGCACGAGGAACGGAAGTTCGAAGATCGATAGTTCCGGAAAGCGTCCCGGCGAGTAGGCAACGACGACCTCGGCGATGTCGGCGACCTTGTTTTCGACCATGGACAGCTGCTGGACCGGGCCCTTGCCCAGGGTGCCGCCGGCGTAGAGCTCGATCTTGAGCGTACCGCCGGACGCTTTCTCGACCGCTTTGGCAAACGCCGGAACCGCCACTGCATTGTTCGTGCTCTTGGGCGAAACGAAACTCGCCCAGCGCAACGTGGTCACCTTGTCTTCGGCAAATGCGGCCGGCGACACAGCAGCGCCCGCCATCGCTGCGACGCCGAACGCCAACGCCGCGAATTTCAGCCTGTACATTTTTCCCTCCCGATCGGTTGGATTAATTCCTGTTTCCAGGGGAACTCCTCCGTGACCTCCGCGTCTGATTCCGTGAAACAGCATAAACACGAATAGCGAAGCCTTTGCAGCCGCGGCCGTGCGGATTCCGCCGATCCGCCGTTGGCCCGCCGAACCGGCGGCGGTTCTCGTATATTACGCCGGTTGTTCGTACCCCCTTGCGGTCGCCTCCCGGTTCCAGCGCTCGGTCGCCTCATAAAACTCGGCCTCCGGCAGGACAAATCGCCTTATGGCCAGATCGTCGAGGATTTTCCGCGCAGCCGGCTTCAGATGGACCCGCACCGCCGCGCGCTGCAGTTTTTCGAGTTCGTCTTTCCGTATTCCCGCCGACGCGACGAAGGGCGGAATCGGCGCAGGCTCGGTTACCGCGACGGTGCGCAGCTTCGCAGCAAGTTCCGGTCGATGGCGTTCGAGCAGCAGATGGAAATAGCCGTCCACGGGACCGACATCGATCTCGTCGTCGAGCAGCGCATCGACAATTCCCATCGGCGACATGTATGGGCCGAGGCTCTCGGAAAACAGGGGTTTGCCCGATTTCAGGAAATGCGGCAGCAGCATTCGTCGCGGCGCGTTGTAGCCCGAATGCGAATGTTCGGTGGTCCAGCCGATCCGGCGCCCGAACAGCTCTTCGAGAGTTGCCGCCGCCTCGTCGCGCCGCACGACCATGTCGGTCCAGTAGAGCGGCCGGTCCCCGCAATTGGGATGATCGAGAACCGGCGCAGCGACCAGACCGGGCTGCGGTTTCGCGCGCCAGAACGGCCAGCCGCACATCTGCACGAGGCCCATGTCGGGGCGATTCCACAAGTCCGCCATGGGCGACGGAGCGGCATGTTCCAATATATCGAGGGAAACCCCGGAACCGTCCGAGATGTGCGTCACCAGTTCGTTCCAGAGCCGGCGGCACCGCTCTCCCACCCCATACATTCTGGTATTGGCAATCAGCTGCATCACGCGACCGCCGAAGCCGGAGAATTTCCCGGGAAGCGCCGGCCACTCTAGTCCGATCTCCCGGACGGATCAATTCGACCAGGGCGACGGGTGACGTGCGAGGGTGTGTATCGGCGCCGGGAATGAGCAACCGGTCACAGGGGTGACACTATGGACCGGTTACATGTGTAACGGCGTTTTCCGTTCGTTTCGCGTCCGGGCGGCCCGGCCGGGCCATCATCGGGAAGAGCGGCAACCGCCGGCCACAGTCACCTCGGCAGGTAGCGCGGCAGGACGGCCCAGCCGTTCCGGGCGGCGCCGCTCGCCATGAGGCCGTCTATCTCCTCTTCGGAATGTCCCGCCCCGGCGAGCACTTCGGCGGTGTGGGCGCCGGGCAGGGGCGCAGGGTCGAGATGCCGGACGGCCGCCGCTTCGGGGCGCACCCAGGTCGGCAGGGGCAGGGTCGTGGGATGGCCGGAGGGATGCGGGCCGCGGCGCAGGGTTATGGAGCCGCTGCTCATCCAGTTGGAGCGCCCGTCCGCCGCCTCCGCAGCGTCCACCGTGCGGTCAGCGCGGATATCGGCGAGCGTCCGGAGCGCCGCCGCTCCGGCGCCCGGTATTTCGGCGAGCCGGGCCTGGATATCCGCGGTCGGAAGCCCGCGCACGGCGTCCGCGATCGCGTCGCCAGAGTCGTCCTCCGCGCCGTCCGCCGCCCCGAGCGCCCGGGCGAGCCGGGCAGCGTCGCCGGGGCGGCAGCCGACCCAGGCCCAGCCGTCAGCCGTCTCGTAGAGGCGCTGTTCGGGGCCTTCGCCCGTCGCCTGCTGGCCGGACGGCTCCGCGCCCGGACCGATGCCGTCCCAGGCGACCATGTGGGGAAACTGGACCAGTTGCGCCGCCATCGCCAGCGAGGTCCGGACATAGCTGCCGCCCTGGCCGCGCTGCCGCGCCAGCAGGGCCTGGGCGATGCCGGCCGCCGTCGAAAAGCCGGTGATATAGTCGACGCAGGAGGCGATGGCGTGCATGACCGGCTTGTCCGGGCCGTCGCCGTAGCGCGCCATGATTCCGGTCGCCGCCTGCAACACGGGATCGAAGGACGGATCGTCGTCCCAGGGGCCGGGGTTCATTCCCGTCCAGGCGCCGATCTGGGCCGAGACGATGGCCGGGTTGATCGCCGCGAGCTGATCGTGCGCGATGCCGAGGGCGCGGGCGGACCGGTCGAGAAAGTTGTGCAGGACGACGTCCGCGCCCTCGACCAGGCGCGCGAGGGCGGCCTTGCCGGCATCGGTCTTGAGGTCGAGGACGACGGCGCGCTTGCCCTGGTTGACGTCGACGCCGAACCACATGGTCGCGTAGGGCCCGGCCTGGGGCGCCGGCGGATCGATGCGGATGACGTCCGCGCCGTGTTCCGCGAGGGTGCGGCCCGCGGCGGGGCCGGCGACGATGTTCGAGAAATCGAGCACCCGGACGCCTTCGAGCATTCCTCGCGACGGTAAGTCTGAGTCCGCGTCAGGCCCCCTACCCGCAGGGTCCGGCCGCTCCATCGGCGGGGCCAGCCACGCGAAGTCTTGCCCGGCGGCCGTCCCCGCCCGCAGCCCCGGCGAGCGGACCGCCGCATTCTCGATGGACAGGAACCGCCCCGGCTGGCGCACCGGGCCGCGCACCGGGTCGTCGAGGTCGGCGGTGATCCCGGCCTCCCGGATCGCCGGGTCGGCCAGCCATTCGGCGCTCGTCCGGACCATCGACGCCGGCACGTTGGCGGCGCGCATCATCGTTTCCCATTCCCCGGCCGGGCGGGCTTTCACCGCCTCCGCGATGAGTCCGATCAGCCGCTTGCGCCACGCCGGGGTCAGGCTCGCCGCCTTGTTCACGTTGTTGCCGGCGTCGTGCTCCGTGTAGGGGGGCTCGCTCACCATCCCCTCGGCAATGACCCGGTCGTAGACGCCGAGGGCCTGGAGGAAGGCGCGGTTCTGGTACACGTGGTCCGGGGCGCAGACGAAGAGGATCCGCCCGTCCGCGCATTCGTAGAAGTTGATCGTCGGGTTGGCGTGGCCCCGGACGTAATCCGCGATCCGGGCGACATGGTCTTCGGTCATGCCGCCGCGCAGGTCGCGCAGCGCGGGAAACACGAGATCCAGCACCGCGTTGTCGATGGGCGGGAAGTTGTAGCGCGCGGGCTGCCCCTCGATCTTGCAGGTGAGCAGCGCCATGGCCGCCATCACGCAATCGGCGAGCGGCACCTCGATATGCTGGCCACGGCCGGTGCGCTGCCGCCGGTAGAGCCCGAGCGAGGCGGCGAGACTGCCGAGCACGCCGCCATAGGCCGACGCCATGGGAATCGCCGTATAGACCGGCGTGCCGAGCAGGGCGCCGAGGGGGCTGATGTCGGAATAGACGCCGACGGCGGCGCAGACGGTTCCCTCCCAGGCCGGAACGTCGCGCATCGGGTCGCCCTCGGCGAAGCCGGGCAGGGAGATGTGGACGAGGCCGTTTCGCGCGCCGCCGAGCGCGGCGTAGTCGAGCCCGAGCGCGGCGGCGGCGCCGGGGCGCATGTTCTCGATCGCGACGTCCGCCTCCGCCGCCCGCTCGCGGCAGATGCGCCGCGCCGCCTCGTCCTTGAGGTCGAGCTCGACCAGACGCTTGCCGCGGTCGAGCAGCGGGTCGGCGGCGTGGGGCGCGCGGCCGGGCCGCACGATCTCGACCACGTCCGCGCCCTGGTCGGCGAGCAGCATCGCGGCGACCCGGCCGGGCCAGCGCGTGCCGAGATTGAGGACGCGAACGCCCGCCAGCGGCGCCGCGCACTCCGGTGCATCGGTCGTCATGTCTTCCTCCCTCCCAAAATGCCGAGCCGGTACGAACCGGTGTAGGGGAGGGTTTCAAACCCTCCCCTACGGTCTCTCCGCCCGAACGGAAATCCGGGACAGCAAACGGCGCGCCTGCCCTCAATCCTTCTTCGGCATCGGCTGGGGCTTTTCCTCGACCGGGCCGCCGGCCTTCTTCCAGCCGGTGAAGCCGCCGTCGATATGGGCGACGTTGGTCAGCCCCATCTCCTGCATCGCCTTGCCGGCGAGCGCGCTGCGCCAGCCCGCGGCGCAGTAGAACACCAGCTTCTTGTCGGTCGCGAAGACCTCGCGGTGATAGGGGCTCTCCGGATCGACCCAGAATTCGAGCATACCGCGCGGCGCATGGACCGCGCCGGGCACCGTGCCCTCGCGCCACAGTTCGCGGATGTCGCGGATGTCGACGAGCTGGATCGTCTCGTCGCCGAAGCGGGCGATGGCGTCCTCGACCGTCCAGGTCTCGACCTGCGCATAGGCTTCCTCGACCAGGGCCTTGATGCCTTTCGTCACCGGCATGGCTGGATTCCTTCTTTGCTGGCAATTTGTGGAATTCGGGCACCGGGAAATCGGCGCCCATCATGGCGCCGCCGCTCGCCCGGTCAACCGGATGCGGGCCGCAGCCCGCAACGCCATTCGCCGCGGCGGAACAATGGGACAGCCCGACGCATAACTCCGGATCAAGCGAACAGAGCCACGCCCTCGGACGCCGCAGCCGCGTTCAGGCGCCGGTCCAGACTCGCAAGTGCACAGCTTTCGCGGATCGCAAGCGCCAGATAGCTCGCATCGTAGGCGCTCAGGCGGTGGGCGCGCGCCAGCGCCATGACCTCCCGGTCGTCGGTATCAGACGGGCAGACGATGGGAAGACGGCGCAGTCGCGCCATGGAAGCGTCGGCGTGACCGCCGTCGATCCGCCCCCGGCGCTCGGCCGACAACAGAAGATTTCGCAGCTCGTGCCAGAAGACGGCGGGCACCTTCGCCGTCTCCGCGCCCAGCCGGTCCAGTGCATGCTCGGCCACGGCCGCGTCCTCATCCGGCAGCACCCAGGCGGCCGCCACCGAGGCGTCGGATACGAACGCCATCAGCGCCCGTGCCCCTCGTGACGCCAGGACAGGATCTCCGCCGTCGTCACTGCCTTCTGCTTCGCCCGTTCCCGGCGCAGCGTCGCACTGAGCGCGGCATGTTCGCCTTTGCCGGCGATCCGCGTCACATGGGCGACCGGCGTCCCGCCGCGGCAGATCACCAGATCCTCGCCGGCCTCCACCGCCGCCAGTAACGCGGAAAGGTGGGTCTTCGCCTCTCCGATCTTCACATGTCGCGTCATGGGTCCCCGCTCCTCGTCCGGCCCGGTTGCGAACGCTGTACAGCCGGGAGAATAGCTCCGGCAGCAAATTGGTCAAGTACTTGGTCAAGCATTTGACCGGATGCCGGGCTGCCCTTACGCCCGACGGCCGAAGACCCGCGCAGGTTGTGGCAATAGTGTCGGCGGAACGGACGGGCGGAAACCATGACCGGATCGAGCGGCGCGCCGCCGACGCGATCCGGGGCAGCGCCTGACCGGGAGCCGGGCAGCTTACCCCGCCGCGCGGATAATCGCGCCGAAAGCGTGCGCGTCCAGGCTGGCGCCGCCGACCAGCAGGCCGCCGACCCCTTCGACGGCGAGGATCGCGGCGGCGTTGTCCGGCGTGACCGAACCGCCGTACAGGATCGGGCTGCCTTCGCAGTCCCGTTCGAGCGCCTCGAGCACGCCGCCGAGGATATCGTGCATCCCGGCAATTTCCTCGACCGTGGCCGTCTTGCCGGTGCCGATCGCCCAGACCGGCTCGTAGGCGAGCATCATCGGCCCCTCGGCGTGCGGGACCGATCCGAAGACCTGGTCGACGACCGCCTCGTCGCCCAGTCCCCGTATGCGCTGCGCCCGGGTCTCGCCGACGCAGACGATCGGGATCAGCCCGGCGCGGAACGCGGCCCTGGCCTTGTCGTGAACCGTCTCGCTGGTTTCGCGGCGGCCGTGGCGGCGTTCCGAATGGCCGAGGATGACGTAGCGGCAGCCGAGATCGGCCAGCATGGCGGCGCTGATGCAGCTGGTATGGGCACCCGCGTCGGCCTCGTGGCAATCCTGCCCGCCGAGCGCGACCGGCGATCCGGCGAGCGCGCCGGCGACCGCGTCGAGCGCGGTGAAGGGCGGGAAGACCGCGACCTCGCAGGCATCGGACGCCGCCGCGGCGGCGGCAGCCGATTCCGCCAGCGCGACGGCCTCGGCGCGCAGGCCGTTCATCTTCCAGTTGCCGGCGATCAGCGGCTTGGCGTCTTTCATCTCGCGACCGGCTCCGCCCGGTTTCCGCGCTGCACTTAGCAGGGGCGGCCCGCGCACGCCAGACGCCAGATCGGCCGTCGGCGCCGGCACGTCCGCCGGTATTGCTGCGACGCCGCCCTGCCGTACGTCATTGGGCCGTACCGAATTTGGCCGCGCCGAATTGCATCGCGCGGATGTGAACGGGTCCGCTTGCCAGCGCCGCGGTCGCATCCCTACATTGCCGGCAGACCCGGCGCAGCCGCCCCATCCCTTCCGGGCGCGCCCGCGCACAACAACCGGACCCGGCGATTATGCTGCAAGACATCCGCAGGGGCGCCCGATCCTGGCTCGGCATCGTTCTCGCCTGCATCCTGATTCCGCCCTTCGCCATCGTCGGCGTGGAATATGTCTTCCGCGACGGCTTCAACCGCGCCGAGGCGGTGATCACGGTCGGCCAGCAGGAAGTCCTCGGCCGCGAGTACGAGCGCGCCTTCCGCCAGCGGCTGGACGCGCTGAACCGGCGCAGCGGCGCCAGCGTCGACTACCGGACGGCGAAGTCCATGGGCGTCGTCGATATCGTCGCCGAGAGCTTCGTGAGCGAGGCCCTGTTTCGCCAGGCGACCCGCGACGAAGGTATCCTGGTCGGCGATCCGGTGGTCCGGGAAGCCGTGCGGGCGATGGATGCGTTCAAGGGCGTGGACGGCAGGTTCGATCCGCAGCTCTACCGGCGCGGCCTCGAATCCGCGCAGATGAGCGAGCCGGAATTTCTCGACGCGCAACGGACCGAACTCGCCGCGCAATATCTCTCCGAGAGCATCGGCGGCCTCGAGACCGCGCCGGCCGCGATCGTCGACACCATCGACCGGTTCCGCAACGAGAAACGCCGCGCCACCTTCTTCACCCTGCGCGCCGGTTCGGTGACGGATTTGCCGAAGCCGACAGCGGCCCAGCTTGCGGAATTCTACGACAGGCACAAGGCGCGCTACACGCGGCCGGCCAACCGCACGGTCTCCGCGCTGATCGTCCTGCCGGAGGACGTGTTCGACCGGATCCCGGTCGCCGCCGGCGAGATCGAGGCGGCCTACGCCCGGGACAAGGCGAAATATACCAGCCCCGAGAAGCGCACATTGCGGCAGCTCCTGTTCACGACTGAGGCGGACGCCGGGCAGGTCGCCATGGCGATGGCCGGCGGCAAGAGCTTCGATACGGTGGCGAAAGAGGTCGTCGGGCAGACGCCGCTCAGCCTGGGCACGGTGACGGCCGCCGATCTGCCGCTTCCCGAAATTGCGCAAGCCGCCTTCGCCCGGAGACAGGGCGAGATCACAGAGCCGGTCAGATCGGCGCTCGGCTGGCATGTCATCATCGTCGACAAGGTCGAGCCGGCGAAGGCGACGCCGATCGAGGGAATACGGGCCGACATCGAGGAGGCGATCAAGCGGGCGCGCGCTGGCGACATTCTCGACAGACTGCGCGAGGACGCCGACGACGGGCTGGGCGCCGATCTGCCGCTCGACAGGATCGCCGCACAGGTCGGGGTGAAACTGCAGCGCATCCCGGCCATCGACAGCCGCGGGCGCAACGCCGCCGGCGAGGCGATCGGCGGCCTGCCGGACGACCCGCGCTTCCTCCAGCGCATCTTCGAGCAGGAGGTCGGACGCGACGACCGCGACGTCATCGACCGGAAGGACGGTGCCTTTTTCATTGTCCAGGTCGACAAGATCACGGCGAGCCGGATCCCGTCGCTCAGCGAGGTCGGGAAACGGGTCGCGCGGGACTGGACCGCCGACGCCCGCACCGGCGCCCTGAAAATCCGGGCCGATGCGCTGGCGCAGCACATCCGGGCCGGCCGGAGCATCGAGGCCGTCGCGAAAGAGGCCGGCGCAAGCATCAAGAACAGTTCGCCGCTCAACCGCTACGGTACGACCGGCGATCCCGACGTTTCCGGCCAGCTGCGCGACGCCCTGTTCAGGGCGGAGGCCAGCGGTGCGGCGGTAGCCGAGCCCGGCGTCGGCGGCTATTCGGTCGCCGTCCTCGCAGCGGTCGAAAACGGCGGCGACGCGACGCAGAATCGCAAGACGATCCGCGACAGCGTGAAAGCGTCGATCGGGCGGGAACTGCTCGAACAATACGGCGCCCTGCTGCGCCGGACTTATCCGGTCAACATCGACCGGGCCGGCATCGACCGGCTGTTCTCGCGCGCGGCCCAGCGGCAACAGGGCTCCTAGGGCAAACGGCGCGGCGCGTTCGAACCGGGCTCGCAAGATGGCCGATCCAGCGCAGGACTTCACCCATCTCGACGCGCAGGGCGCGGCGCGCATGGTCGATGTCGGCGGCAAGGAGGTCACGAAACGCCGGGCCGTTGCGCGCGGCAGCGTGCGCATGGCGCCGGCAACGCTGGACAAGGTCGAGGCCAGCGCCATCGCCAAGGGCGACGTGCTGGCGACCGCCCGGCTCGCCGGCATCATGGCGGCCAAGCGGACCGCCGAGCTGATCCCGCTGTGCCATCCGCTGCCGGTGACCAGCGTGTCGGTCGACCTCTCGACCGACCGGGAGGCCGGCACGCTGGAGATCGCCGCCACGGTGGCCTGTACGGGGCGGACCGGCGTCGAGATGGAGGCGCTGACCGCCGTTTCCGTCGCCGCGCTCACCGTTTACGACATGTGCAAGGCGATCGACCGCGGCATGACCATCGGCGACATCCGGCTGGAGGAGAAGTCGGGCGGCCGATCCGGCGACTGGTCGCGCGGTTCCCCATGATCCCGGTGGCCGAAGCCCGGTCGCGGATCGTCGGCCGGTTCGCGCCGCTGCCCGCCGAGATCGTGCCGCTCTCCGCCGCCGCCGGCCGCGTGCTGGCGCAGGACGTGCCGGCGCGCCTGACCCAGCCGCCGCTGGCGGTCTCCGCGATGGACGGCTACGCCGTGCAGGCGGCCGATACGCAAGCCCCCGGCGCGCGCCTGCGCGTGATCGGCGAAGCGCCGGCCGGCCGGCCGTTCGGCGGCGCGGTCGGGCCCGGCGAGACGGTGCGCATCTTCACGGGCGGGCCGGTGCCGGACGGCGCGGACGCGATCCTGATCCAGGAAAACGCCGGACGGGAAGGCGACAGCGTCATCGTCGCCGAACCGGTTTCCGAGGGGCGCTATATCCGCCCGGCCGGCCTCGATTTCGCCGCCGGCGAGGTGCTGCTGCCCGCCGGCCGGCTGCTGCGGCCGCGCGATATCGGCCTCGCCGCCGCGGTGAACGCGCCCTGGCTTCCGGTGATGCGCAGGCCGGTCGTGGCGATCCTTGCGACCGGCGACGAAATCGTCCTGCCCGGCGATCCGGTGGAGCCGGGCCAGATCGTCAGTTCCAACAGCTGGGCGCTCGCCGCCTTCGTCGAGCGGAATGGCGGCACGGCGCAGAATCTTGGCATCGCCGGCGACGACCCGGCCGCGCTGCAGGCCGCCGTCCGGGGCATGGAACGGGCCGACCTGCTGGTGACCACCGGCGGCGCCTCGGTCGGCGAGCACGACCTGATCCAGGCGGCCCTTGGCGAGATCGGGCTCAGGGTCGATTTCTGGAAGATCGCCATGCGTCCCGGCAAGCCGCTGATTTTCGGCGCGCTCGAACGGAATGGCGAAAAGACGCCGTTCCTCGGCCTGCCGGGGAACCCGGTCTCGGCGCTGGTCTGCGCGCTCATGTTCATGGCGCCGGTGCTGCAACGCATGCTCGGCCGGCCGGCGGACGGCCCGCCGACCGAAGCCGCGGTCCTGGGCGCCGACCTCGCGGCCAATGACGAGCGGGAGGACTATCTGCGCGCCACCCTGTCGGCGGACGACGCCGGCCGGCCGGTCGCGACGCCGTTCGCGAAGCAGGACAGCTCGATGCTCTCGCGCCTGGCGGCGGCCGATGCGCTGATCGTCCGCCCGCCCCACGCGCCCCCGGCGGCGGCCGGCGACAGCGTCGCCATCATTCCGTTGTCGAAAGATTTGGCCGTGATCTGAAAGCCGTCTCAAAGAATACTTGACCGGCTTTTCGAACTAAAGTAGAACAACGTTCAAGTTTTTATTTTGTTCTGTGAAACCGGGTGACCAGGCTTCACGGAACCCGCGACACAGAGAGGTCGACATGCTTACGCGCAAGCAGCACGAATTGCTCATCTACATCAACGACTACATCGCCGAGAGCGGCGTGTCGCCAAGCTTCGACGAGATGAAGGACGCGCTGAACCTGCGCTCGAAGTCGGGCATCCACCGGCTGATCACCGGGCTCGAGGAGCGCGGCTTCCTGCGCCGCCTGCCCCACCGGGCGCGGGCGCTGGAGGTCATGCGCATGCCGGAGACTGCCGCGGTCGGCACCACGCCGGGCACACCGGCGCGCAACAGCAAGTTCTCGCCCAACGTGATCGACGGCGGGCGCGGGAACCTGCTCGCCGGCCGGGCGATCGAGGCGGCGAACGACGCCACGGCCCTGCCGCTTTACGGCCGGATCGCCGCCGGCACGCCGATCGAGGCGCTGCGCGACACCTCGAACACCGTCGCCGTACCGCCCAGTATGCTGGGCCGGGGCGAGCATTACGCGCTGGAGGTCGACGGCGATTCGATGGTCGAGGCCGGCATCATGGACGGCGACACCGTGGTCATCCAGCGCTGCGAAAAGGCCGACAACGGCACGATCGTCGTCGCCCTGGTCGACCAGGAGGAAGTGACGCTGAAACGCCTGCGCCAGCGCGGCAACTCGATCGCCCTGGAGCCAGCCAACAAGAAATACGAAACCCGAATCTTCCACCCGGACCAGGTCCGCATCCAGGGCCGCCTGATCGGCCTGATCCGGCAGTTTTAGGGGCTGCGGCATTGGCGATAGCCTGAAATTCGCCCGCGCCGGGCCTAGGGACGCCCGGGCGCAGCGCCGGTATCGGAAACGCGCGCGGCGACCTCCCCGGTCACCCGTATCAGCGCCTCAACGAGATTCGTGTCGATTTCGGCGGCGCCTTCATATTCGGCGATGTTCCGTTTGCGGTGCGCCTGGTCCAGTACCCGCCATTTTTCGTTCGGAAAGTCGAGGGTGTGGCGAAGGCATTGAAACACCAGATACCGGTTGTTCGAACGATAGCCGGCGATACGTAGTGCTGCCAGGGACAGGGCGTGGGCTGCGTTGTAGGCCAGATCGAACCGCGACTCGAGGTTGAGGTCGGCGTTTCTCGCATCCCGGAGCCGCGCAATTCCCGAGCGGATCAACCCCGAAATTTCGCCCGGCGTCGCCGCTTCCGCCTTGAGGCCGCCAGTTCGCAACAGATTGTCGAGATGCTCATTGGCCATCGAGGCTTCCCGCAAGAACGACGTGGCGGCTTTCGAGCACCCGGGTCAAAAATCCGGTCCGGGCCGCACGCCGGCGGCGGAATTCCTCCGCCGTGTAGAGTGTGGGACCGATGCGCCGGCCAAGCAGATTTTCGGCAGGCGCCAGAGCAGCGTAGACATCCTCCAGGGTCAACCGGTCGGACACCAGCAGGAGATCGATGTCGCTCGAAGCCGTATCGGTCTGCAGGGCGACCGATCCGTGGAGCAAAGCCAGGGTGAGTTTGCCCGACAGCGGGTCCAACGCGCCGCGAACGGTTTCCTCGATCCCGACGGTCTTGCGCACGATGCCGCAGATCTCGTGAAACAACGGAGAATCGGGGTTCGCGCGGTAGTATTTTCGGTTGCCGACCCGGGAGACGACGGCGAGGCCGCTGTCGGCGAGCCGGGCGAGTTCGCGCTGCACGGCGCCATGACCCGAACCGGCCAGGGCGATGATTTCGTTAACGAAGAAACTGCGGTCCGGCTGGCCGAACAGCAGACCGAGTATGCGCTGCTGCGTCGCGGTGAACAGCGCGCCGGCGAGGGCCGAAACGCCCGGATTGCCGGCATCGCGGTTCCGGTGCGGCGCAACCATATCCGGATGTTGAAGGTTTATACCCATTTCAGGGATATTAGTACCCAAGAAAGGTATTTTCAAGCCGGCTCCCATCGCACCGGCGGCAAAATGACGAGGCGGGATCGGCCGGGCGCCGCTTCGCCGGCGCCGGTTTGCTCCTACAATGCCGCTCCGCAGGCACGACCGCGAAAGAAGAACGACCTTCCATGACCGCCATCGTCGACGACAGCAGCCCGTTCGGAGCCTATCGCCCGAATGCGGTGCAACGCCGCCTGTATCGTTTCATGGCGGACGTTTACCGGTACGGCTGGGTCGGCAAGCGGATTTTCGGGCGCCTGCGCTGGCTCGACCGGACGCTCGCGTCGGGCGGAATTGCCGATGTCGAGCGCTTCGGTCTGCGCTGGCGCCTCTACCGCAGAGGCAACGTCTCGGACAGCCGGCTGCTCCTGCGCCCCGACAGCTTCGATCCGCTCGAGACGGGCCTGCTCCTGCAGCGGGCGCGGCCGGGTTTTGCCTTCGTCGATATCGGGGCCAACTGCGGCTTCTACGCGCTCCGGGTCGCGGCGGCCGGCGGCCGGGTCGTCGCCATCGAGCCGCATCCGGAGATGTTCCGCCGGCTTCAGTTCAACGCCGCGCTGAACCCGGATCGCCCGGTGCGGCTCCTGCAATGCGCCGTCGGCGACCGGAACGGAGAAATCCGCCTTGCCGAGGATTCGCGCAATCTCGGCCGGACGCGGATCGACGATGCCGGTGCGGTTGCCGTTGAACTGCGTCCGCTGCTGGACGTTCTTGGGGACGAGGGGCTGGAGCGCCTGGATGCCCTGAAGGTCGACGTCGAGGGCTTCGAGGACCGGGTGCTCGTGCCCTTCCTCAGGGACGCGCCGGAAGCGCTCCTGCCCGGGACGATCGTCGCCGAGCACACCTGGAGCGATCACTGGACGGAGGACTGGCGGCAGATCGCCGGCCAACGCGGCTATCGCGAATGGGCGCGCACGCCGACCGGCAACGTCATCCTGATCCGGGACCCGTGAGGTTCGGTGGGCGGACTTATACGCCGTTCGTAGGGGAGGGTTTCAAACCCTCCCCTACAGCGTCGGGGCGAAGGCTGTCGCGCGTCGCCTCTCTCACCCAGCCAGCGCCGCCTCGACCTTCGGGCGCAGTTCGGCGGCGTGGGCGTCCATGATGTCGAGATAGGCCGGCTCTACATGGTCGGCGAGGCCGGCGAAATTGGGCCGGGCCTGCACCGCGTCATACCAGGCCGCCAGCGCCGGGCGCCGGTCCCACATCCAGGACAGGTTGAGATGGTCGAGCCGCACGACGTAGGGCGTGAGCCCCGAATCGGCGAGGGAATAGGCATCGCCGGCGAGCCACGGTCCGCCCGCCGCAAGCGTCATCTCCATCCGTTGGAGCGCACTGTCGTAGACGCGCACGGCGGCGGCGGCCGGCGGCCAGTCCATGCCCATCTCGATGCCCATGCGCTTGCGCTCGCGGCGCGCCGGATCCGGTGTCTGCGCCAGATTCGCTTCCAGCTCTTCCGGCGTGAGCGCGAGGAACTGGTAGCGGAAGGCGAGCGCGTTCGAGACCGCGCCGCAGGCGGCGTGCAACCCCCGGTCCGGCTCGCTGGCCCAGCGCCGCATCGCCGTCCGCTCTGCCGGATCGGCCGGACGCAGCGACGGCTCGGGAAAGGCCTCGTCGAGATATTCGCAGATCAGCGTCGATTCGAAGAACGGAAAGCCGTTGTGCACCAGGGTCGGCACCACGCCCAGCGGGTTGAGCGCCCTGTAGGCGGGCGCGAACTGGTCGCCCTTGCGCAGGTCGTAGTGATGCTCGACCGGCGCCAGCCCCTTCTCGCGCAGCACCAGCCGGACCTTGGCCGAGCATACGCTCATGTTGTTGTGGTGCAGTTCGAGCATCGCGCGTCGCCGCCGGATCCGCCGCAGACAGCCCGACCGCGGCCTCAGACCGGAAGACCGGCCGCGCGCAGCTTCTCGCCGAATTCCGCGCGCCATTCTTCGGCCGGCCGGAAGGTCGGCGAGTCGCCGTAGGCCGACCGGGTCCGGTCGTGAATTTCATCGTCGCTCATCGACAGGTCGAGCGGCTCGATCAGCGGTTGTTCGACATACCAGGGCGAATCGACGAAGACCTCGATGCGGTTGCCTTCCGGGTCGCGGAAATAGAGCGACCAGGCGTTGCCGTGGTTGATCGGGTCGATCTGGCTGACCTCGGACTCGTCGTCGAGGATGTCGGCCATGTCGCGCAGATCCTGGAGCGATCCGGCCCGCAGCGCGACCTGGTTGACCACCCGCGCCTCCGGGCCGCCGGTGCGCCCTTCGGCCAGAATGATCTGGTGATGCTCCTTCGGGTCGCGGCTCAGGAACACGATGGGCGCCCCGCGCGCGATGCCGCGGTCGGTCGCCACGAAGCCGAGCACGCGGGTGTAGAAGGCCTCCATCTTCGGCAGGTCGTGAACGTAGAAGCCGACATGGCTGAAGCTGAGATTGGCGGGCGGCTGGGGCATGGTTCCGGTCCTCGAATTCGCCGGCAAGTGTACCGGGCCGCCCGGCAGGATCAAATGCTGATTCCGCAGGCGCGATCTGCTATCCGTGCCGCACTTGCGACAACCGGAGGAGAACGCCGATGACCGCCCTGCCCGCCGGCCTGCCCGACACGATGACCGCGATCGAGATAACCGAGCACGGCGGGCCGGAGGTGCTGAAGCCCGTCCGCCGGCCTGTTCCCGCGCCGGGCGACGGCGAGGTTCTGATCAGGACCGCCGCGGCGGGCGTGAACCGGCCGGACCTGGCGCAGCGCGCCGGCAGCTATCCGCCGCCGCCCGGCGCCTCGGACCTGCCGGGCCTGGAAGTCGCCGGCGAAATCGCGGCGCTCGGCGAACGCGTCGAGGGCTTCGCCATCGGCGACGCGGTCTGTGCGCTCGCGCCCGGCGGCGGCTATGCCGAGTATTGCGCCCTGCCGGCGGCGCATTGCCTGCCGGTTCCCCAAGGCTACGACATGGTGCGGGCAGCGGCGCTGCCCGAGACCTTCTTCACCGTCTGGACCAACGTCTTCATGCGCGGCCGGCTGCAATCCGGAGAGACCCTGCTGGTCCACGGCGGCGCGAGCGGCATCGGCACCACGGCGATCCAGATCGCCGCGGCGCGCGGCGCGGCGGTGCTCGCGACCGCCGGCACGGTCGACAAGTGCGCAGCCTGCGAGGAGCTGGGGGCGGCGCGCGCGATCAACTACCGCAACGAGGACTTCGTCGATATCGTCAACGACATGACCGGCGGGCGGGGCGCCGACGTTATCCTGGACATGGTCGCGGGCCCCTATGTCCCGCGCAACCAGAAATGCCTGGCACTGGACGGGCGGCTGGTCACGATCGCCCTGCTCGGCGGCGCGAAGGCCGAGGTGAATTTCGGCCTGCTGATGATGAAACGGCAGACCTTCACCGGCTCGACGCTGCGGCCGCAATCGGTCGGGGCCAAGGCGGCGATCGCCGCCGGGCTGCGCGCGGACGTCTGGCCCCTGCTAGACTCCGGGCGGATTGCGCCGGTCATCCAGGATACGTTCGACCTGAAGGACGCCGCCGCCGCCCATGCCGCGCTGGAGGCCGGGGACCATATCGGCAAGTTCGTGCTGACGGTGGCGTGAGGCGCTCTCCGGGCGCTGCTCAGGACGGGCCGATCCGGGTCAATCGTCCGACACCCTGAGCAGAACCTTGCCCATATTCTCACGATCCTCGAGCACCCGCTGCGCTTCCGCATAGTCCTCGAACGGCAGAACCCGGTCGATGGTCACCTTCAGCCAGCCTTCGAGAATGCCGTCGAAGAGTTCCCGCGCCTGCGTGCGGACCTCCCCGGCATTGCTGGTGAAATGTTCCAGGTGGCTGCGCGTGAACAGGACCGAACCGGCGGCACCGAGCGCCAGCGGCTCGACGGCGTGAACCTGCCCGGAAACCGACCCGAACAGAATGCAGATGCCGCGCCTGCGGGCGCACTTGATGCTGTCGTGAATTGTCGCGACGCCGACCGAATCCCAGACGATATCGACGCCGGCCCCGCCGGTTTCCTCTTTCACGATATCGAGGAAGGACTGATGCCGGTATTCGATCACGACGTCGGCGCCGAGGCTTCGCACGAAGGCGGCTTTCTCGGGGCTGCCGACGGTTGTGAAAACCCGGGCGCCCTGATGCTTGGCCAGCTGGATCAGGATATGCCCGACTCCCCCGGCCCCGGCATGAACCAGGCACGAACTTTCGGGGCCCAGGGTGGTGAACCCGTGGCACTGGTAGTGGGCCGTCCCGCCCTGGAGCGGGACCGCCGCCGCCAGTTCCATGGAAACGCCGTCCGGCACCGGCGCGCATCGCCAGGCCGGCACGGCAACGAATTCGGCATAGGCGCCGATGCCCTCCTGGAAGCAGACTCTGTCGCCGAGCCTGACATCATCGACGCCCTCGCCGACCTCGCTCACCACGCCGGACGCTTCGAGCCCGAGGGTGAACGGAAACTTCGGCTCGTAGCTGATGCCGGAAGGCCCGGTCGGCCGGGCCTTGTAGACGCCGGTCCTGAGATAGATGTCCTTGAAATTGATGCCGACGTGCGAAACCCTGACGACGACCCAGCCCGGCGCCGCCCCGGGCACCGGCAGGTCGGCCATTTCCATAACCTCCGGGCCGCCGAACCGATTGACGATTACCGCTTTCATGACTGTCTCCACTATGCAGTTGGACGAACAAATATCGGGTTCATGGCCGGTTTGCGGGCTTTCTGAATTAACCGAAACTCGCGATCGATACCGCAAGCCTAAATCAGATAATACAGGCCGATGGCGAATAGAATGATCGCGACGTAAAGCTTCAGCAGCCTTTCGTTGATATAGCGGTTGAGCAACGGCCCCAGGAACGACCCGATCATGATCCCGCTGCCTTCGATCCCGACCAGCCACCAGTCGATATGGACATGCATGGCGATGTAGGCGAGGACGCTGGCCATCAGCGGGACCATCAGGGCGACCAGCGCCGTACCGACCACGAGGTACATCGGAAACAGCAGGACCGTCGCCATGAACGGCGTTACCAGGAAGCCGCCGCCGACGCCGACCGAGGCGCCGAGGAACGAGATACCGAAGGCGCCGGCGGCGACGCCCAGGGGCTTGAAATCGAACTCGTCGCCGGCGAAGGCGATGCGCACCCGGTTCCAGGCGATCGACAGGGTCTTCGGCGCGTGACCGGCCGGCACCGTACCGGAATCGGCATCGATCTGCGCCTGGCGGACCCGCTCCGACGCAGCCTCGGCCTTGCGCGCCGCGCGCGACGGTGACCTGGTCCAGGCCTCGTACAGCACCCGCGCCGCGACCAGAGCCACGAGGGCGCCGAATACGGGCCGGTAGTCGGCCATATCGCCGAGATAGTTCTTCGAGAACCACGAACCCGCGATGGCGCCCAAAGGCGCACCGATCGCGAACGCAAGAGCGAGCGGCCAGACGATGCGTTTCTGGCGCTGATAGATGGGAACCGAGAAGATGCGGCTGATGAATTCGAGGATTTGGTTGACGGCCTTGATCATGTTGGGATCGCCGATCCCGAGAACCGAAATATGACCGATGCCCGCGAGAATGCCGCCGCCGCCGCCGCCCATGGCCATGACAAATCCTGCGAACACCGACCATCCGAACGCGAGATAAGGATTGAATGCCAGGTCTTGCATGCGCCAGGTCCCCGGATCCTAACCGTCAGCTATCTAGCCCGGATTTCTCACCACGGTCACGGCCTGCGTCGCGTCCAGGCGTTCGATCCGCCAGAAGCGGGCCGAAAAGCGTAGCGGGGCCTACGGTTGAGGCCCGCGACGCCGCGGGCGGACGCCTGGACGCGACCCGGAGGGCGGCGCTGTCAAGCCGGCAGGGGGCGTCAAGCCGCTTGCCCGATGTCCCCGCATCGCGCGGCGCGGCTTTCCTGCCCTGCCGGCCCGACAGCGCCGCGCAGACCATGACCGTGGTGAGAATTCCGGGCTAGCATCGTTTGCTTCGCGTCTCCAAAACGGGTAGGTAGGTGCCGGGCACCGTGGCTCGGGAAGCATCCTTAAGAGGGTCGGGGAATTACAGGTCCAATGCCGAACGACGCGCTCAAAAATCTGTTGCAGATGATAGAGCAAGAGGAAGACCCGAACGTCTTGAAGCAACCCAAATATGCCCAGCTTGCCACGCATTTGTCGCACATGATCGAAGCGGGTATCTGGAAGCCGGGCGACAAGTTACCGTCGGAAGCCGACATGGCCGAGGTCTTGCCCGCAAGTCTCGGAACCATCCAAAAAGCCCTGAACCGCCTGTATGACCAGGGCGCCATCATTCGCAAACATTACCGCGGCACTTTCGTAAACGGCCCGCAATCGCTTCTTGGCCCCTGGCATCTGAAATTCATGGACGACGACGGCAAGACGATCCTGCCCGTCCGCCAGGAAGTCGTCGGTATAGAGAGGGTCAAGGGCGAACAGCCGTGGGCAGCTTTCCTGGGCGAAAGCCCGTTCTATGTCTGCATCAAGCGCGCCGTCGACGTGAACGACGAGTTCCGCGCCGTCAGCCATTTCTTCGTCTCCGGCGACAAGTATGGCGACCTTCTCGACATGCCGGTCCGGGAACTCAGCGGCACCTATATCCGTGCAATCCTGAGGTCGAGGTTCGGAACGCCGACACTGCGGCTCAGCGAAAGGGTTGCGTGCCAGGCGTTTCCCCGCGATGTCTGCGAAAGCCTTTACCTGCCCGAAGACTCGGTCGGCATGGTTTTTCATATCCAGAGTTACGGCTACCGGGACGGGCCGATTTCCTACCATCTCGTTTACCTGCCGCCCAACCGGCGGCTTCTGGTATTGGGCGAAAAGCAGGCATAGGGCCAAAAGCGTTCACAAGACGCCCCTGCGAATCGGCATACGACTTATCCGCGCACGGACTGCGGGCGGAGCGCCGCTTTCAGCTCCCGCAGATCGTCGAGCATCTCCAGCTTGTCGACGACATCGAGGACCCGGTCAGCCCAGCGGGTCTCGAGGCGTTCGGTCATCCGGCGGAACTTCGCTTCCAGCTCCTGCCCGGTCAAAGGATTGGTAACCTCGCCCTTGTGCGCCGTCAAACGGACACAGTGGCTTTGACCGTCCGCCGTCGTGATCTCGGCGCCGCCGGGCCATGACCGGCCGGTCAGCCGCTCCAGTTCCGGGCTGCGGACGATCCGCACTTTCTCCGATGCGAAACGAAGGATATCGGAGTCTGTAAACTTCTCTTCCGACAATTGATCGAACCAATAGTCGCCGTCCATGGCCGTTGCCGCAGCGATATAGCGGAGGTTGTTGAACGCTTCTGTCGAATTTTTCGGTTCGCGGAAGACGTCATGGGCGTGAGCCGAAATATAGGCGGACAACAAATCGATGCGGGCGATATCGCCGGCTTTCAATCTTTCCCTGCGCAGAATTTCAAGCAGCGAATCGATATTGGCATTGAAGGTTTTCTTTGCGGGATGGATACAAAAATCCACTTCCCGCGAGCGCCACACCGCGCCGAGACCGGCAGCTGCAGCTTCCAGATTATAGTTTGGAGAAACGATCCCCGATCCGAAGCAAAGACCGTCTTCATAAAGCCGGTATCCCGCAACGAACCCGGTCCGGGCGACATAACCGTTTTCGATGCCGCCGGCGACGGCCTTGCCGGCGAACAGCGATTTTCCCATATGGCCGCCCGACGGACGGTAGACCCCCGCCAGCTGCGTGCCACCGAGCACCAGGGCCTGAACCATTCCATCCGGATCCAGACCGAGCAGGCGCGCCGTCGTCACCGACGTGCCGATGGCGCCAAGCGCGCCCGTCGCCTGCCAGCCCCTGCCGTCCGCATCGAAATATCCGCCGCGCCCGCTGACGTCGGTCGCCACGGCCGCCCGGAGGCAGACTTCCGTGCCCGCGACGCAGGCCGCAATCACATCCCGTCCGGAAAGTCCTTCCTTTTCGGCCACGGCGATCGCCGCTTGCGGCATCAGGTAGTTGGTGTGGACAGGATGCGCGTTGAAGGAGTCGCCGATGTTCGGCGCGTGCGCCGTCGTTCCGTTGACGAGCCCCGCTGCGCGAACCGGCAGATCGATGCCGGTTCCCCAGACGCCGGCGTCGGGACTTCCGGCGTCGAGGCTGCGGGCATAGTCGAGGATCAGGGCGCCGGTTTCGAACTCGAGGCCGCGCACCGCGCAGCCGATGCCGTCCAGAATCGACCGCTTGGTGAATTCGACGACGTCGGACGGTATGTCGCCATAGGCGAGACCGGCCGCCCACCCGGCGACCCGGGCGGTGACCGGACCGACAATTTCCTCGTCCAACATGGGAAAAAACGGGCGCGGCCCCAGGGACTGCCGCGCCCGGCCCGGATCTCAGTCGTCGGGTTTCAGATTGAACACGTCGATCAGGTTCCGAGAGAAGAACAGTTCCCTGTGCTCCGGGCTGATGTCCGGAAACTCGTTGAGGTAGCGTTCGACGCCACTGATGCCGCTGGAGTCCCAGTGCGGATAATCGCTGGTGTATCCCATGTTCCTGCCTTCCCAGAGCTCCATGGTCTCGGCCAGCAGGGGCTCGTCGTCCTCGAAGGCACAGATGCAGACCTGGCGCTTGAAGTAGTCGGACGGCAGCATGTCCAGGTTCAGTTCATGGGCCGGACGGGATTCCACATGCTCGTCCATGCGGCCGACGAAGTACGGCACCCAGGTGACGCCGGCTTCGCACATCATGACGTTCAGCCTGGGATGGCGCTGCAGGACGCCGTAGCCGATGATGGCGATGAGCGCGCCGCACATTTCCAGCGGATGGGATGCCACATGGGCCATCCAGTAGACGTCGTATTTGTAGTCGGCGCTATGGGTGGCGTTGTAGGTCCCGGTTGCCTCATGGAACAGGAGCGCCATGTTGTTGTCCGTCATGGTTTCCCATACGGGATCCCAGTCCTCGGTCCACCAGCGCACGTCTTGCATGACATTGGGCCGGAGCCACATGGCCGACGCGCCCAGTTCCTTGCACCGCTTGACCTCGGCGACGGCGCGCCCGGGCTCGAGCGGAATGGCGCCGCACCACAGGTGGCGCTTGCCGACGCAATAGTCCTTGGCGGTCCAATCGTTCAGCGCCCGCATGAGGGCGTATTGCAGGTCGATATCGACCACGTCCGGCAGGAAAAGGCCGCCCGTGGGAATCCACATGCCGATATCGACGCCGGTGATGTCCATGTCCTCGTCACGCTTGTCGAGGGCATGCTGGACGGCTTCGTCCCGCGTCAGGGATACGCCGCGCGGCCGGTAGTCCGAGTTGCCTTCCGGACGGCCCACGCCCCAGCCGTGCGGCTTCTGGTACATGCGCCCCTCGACCACGAAACGGACGCCGCCGCCGTTATCGATCGCCACATACGGCGCCTGATCCTGGAAATCCTTGTCCAGATACTTGGTGAAGGCTTCCAGCGGCTCGATCAGATGGCGGTCGCCGTCAAAAACGAAAAAATCCTTGCCCACCGTTTTGGTCGGCTGACGGTATGTATCGGCAACCGCCTCGTAGAAGTCTTTCCCGTTCTGTTGTGCTGCTGTCTCGCCCATGACGACACCCGATCCGTATCCTCTGCACGATGCCGTGACCATCAAGGCATTTCCGTGTGCTATATAGTACGGTTTATCAAAAGTCTTTTCGCATGGCGAGTCAAGCGTTAACGGCGGAGAAACGGCGCGCCGCGCGCAGCGGCCGTTTATCGACGGGGGTCTGAACCATCGCGACCATGAGCGCCGAAGGCTGGCCGACGAGCATTGCCGAGGCTGGCGCCGGACTGCGATCGGGCGCCTTCAGCGTCGAGGCGCTGACCCGGCATTTCCTGGATGGAATCGACCGGCTGCAGCCTCAGCTCAACGCGTTGATCGCGGTCGACGACGATCTTGCCGTCGCCGCATCGATGGCGTTGGACGCCGAACTGAAAAACGGCATCGACCGGGGCGCGCTGCACGGCATTCCAATCGTCGTCAAGGACGATACCGACGTCGCCGGATATCCGACAACCGTCGGGTCTGCGCTGTACAAGGCCCCGGGCGCAGCGCGCATCGCCGAACGGGATGCGGCGGCGGTTGCGCGGTTGAAGGCGGCGGGCGCCGTCATCCTCGGCAAGGCCAACATGAACGAATTCGCAGCCGGCGGCAAAGGCGGCTTCAACCCGCATTTCGGGAATACCCGAAATCCCTGGTCGCTTCGCCATGACCCCGGCGGCTCGTCGAGCGGCACGGGCGCCGCCGTGGCGGCGCGGCTTTGCCTTGGCGGGACGGGCACCGATGCCGGCGGCTCCGTGCGCGGGCCGGCGTCGCGGTGCGGCGTCGTCGGCATCCGGCCGACCTATGGGCGGGTCAGTTGCCGCGGGATATTTCCGAGGTGCCGAAGCTTCGGAACGGCAGGACCGGTTGCAGGCCGGGTTGCCGATGCCGCCGCGTTGCTGACGGCGATGGCCGGCCACGATCCCGGCGACCCGAATTCGCTCGACCTGCCGCAAGAAGATTTTACGCGGGACCTGCACCGGGGGATCGACGGATTGCGTCTTGGCCTCGTCGACGGATTTTCGTTCGAAGGGCTCGATCCCGAAGTCGCCGAAGCCCTTTCGGGCGCGGTTGCCGCTTTCGAAAGCCTGGGCGCGCAGGTCAAATCCGTCGATGCGCCCCTCGTCAGCAGAACCCTCGATGCGGCCCGGCTGGCTGAAATCATTTTTCACGAGTTCGCCGAGGCAATCGCGAACGAGTACGACCGCGCCGACCCGTCCCTGTTCGGCGAGATCGTGCACCGGGATATCGCCAGGGCCCGCGAGGCGGTTCCGGGCCGCTACGACCGGCTCGTCGCCGAACGGCGGCAGCACCGGCGCGATGCCGCGGACCTGTTCGCCGATGTCGATTGCCTGCTGACGCCGGTATTTCCCGGCATGCATGCGGGCATTGACGACCCGCCGGACCTGTCGGGCGATCATCGCCGTTTCACCGTACCCGTCAGTTATCTGGGATTGCCCGGCATCGCCTTGCCGTGCGGCCTGAGCGCCGACCGCCTGCCGATCGGCATGCAGATCGTCGGCGACCGGAACGACGAAAGCCTGATCGTTCGGGTCGCCGCCGCGTTCGAAACGGTGTCAGGGCTGCCGGACGAACGGCCGCCGATCTTCTGGACCGGATCCGGCATCTGAAATCACATTGTCAAGCCGACTCCGGGACAATTCGGTTACAAATTGCCCGAAACTACATTATAGTACGTAATCCCTAAATTCTTCGGAACGGGATTAATTGGTCATGAATAGGATTTTACGGCGGGCAGACTTGGTACCGCAGCAGATTGGCGTGCTGTACCACCCGGTCATTTTGAAACTTGAGCTACTCAGCCAGGGCTTGCGTATTTCACCGTCTGCCAGCGAGGAAATCGGAAAGTCCCTCAAGATCGACCATGCCGTCGGCGCGGTCGGAAAACACGCCCTCGATATCATCCTGACACCGGGAAAAGTCTATGTCGGCCTGCCGCACGGCGCCGCGGTGAACGAGCATTTCGAGGACGGCACGCCTTTCACACTGGAGGTCGATGGCGACGGTCAGTTTTTCATCGGGAAGAAGCCGGCCCGGTTGAAAGAGGACGGCCGCTGGATTTGCATGGAGGAGGACGCCGAACCGGAACGGCTGATGAATTGCACCCTGCCAGCGACTCCCGGCTACTACGACAAGAAGACCTCGAACGGCCATTCCATGCGGTCGATCATGCCTCATGCGGGCGACTTCGGAGGTTCCACGATCTTTCCGCAATGCGTTTATTTCGGTCATTTCCTCAAGGAGTTCGAAGGCACCGAGTGCCGGTTTTGCGGGATCGACGAGAACCTGGAATCCGGACGGGACCCGTATCCGAAACGCATCGACGATTTCCTGGAAACCCTGGAAGAAGCCCGTAAACACCCCGGCTTCCGGCACGGCCCGGTTTTTGCCGGCGGCACGACGGCCGGACCGGACCGGGGCGCGAAGGTACACGCCAAATTCCTCAGGCCGATCAAGGACGCGTTTCCGGACAACTGGCTGCGCCTTACGATCGCGCCGCCAAGAGAGGAAAAATACGCCGACATGCTGTTCGAGGCCGGCGCCGACATGGTGGGGTACAACTACGAAATCTACGACCCGCAACTGTTCAACAAATTGTGCCCCGGCAAGGTTAAGGACATCGAAGACGGCGTCCCGGGGCACGATCAGTATGACAAGATGATCAGGCATATTGTCGAGAATTTCGGCACCGGACGGGCGAACGCCAATCTGCTTGCCGGATTGGAACCGGCGCAAAGAACGGTCGATGGCATCGAGCATCTGGCATCCATGGGGGTGATTCCGACAATTTTCGTGTTTGTGCCGCTAAAGGGCACGGCACTGGAAGGCCAGAAGCCGCCGAGCATTCGCGAAATGATCTATATTTATTCCAACCTGAAATCGATTACCGAGAAATTCGGCGTCGATACCTACTGCGCCGGCTGTTGCCGCATGCTCGTCAATACCAAGTTCTACGACGGCATGCAGCCGACCATGCCGGCGATCACCGAAGACGACCTTCGCTACGTCGGTTTGCCGCCGGAAGACCTGTATGAAGCGCCGCCGCTTCCCTTCCGCCTGAATTGTGCGTGGTGAACGGATCGGCGCGCTGGCGACCGGGGAATAGCGCTCCATGCAGAGCGATCTCCTGGAAATTGCGACGGATACGGATGGGTCGCGATGAAGGGTCCAAGGGCCGAAACAGCGATAGTCGACGATCCGAAGCCCTATTATCCGGGAGACTATCGCTGCCAGATTTTCTGCTGCACGTTTCAGCGCAGCCCGGACGCGCGCCGGTCGTGCGGCCTCAACGGGTCGGCCGACCTGCGCGATTACCTGATCGCCCGGGTCAGGGAGCTGAACCTCGAGCATGTGCGGGTTCATTCGGCCGGCTGTCTCGATCTCTATTGTGAGGTCGGCCCCATGATGATGATTCTGCCGGAGGAAGTGCGCTATCGCTACGCAAGCCGCGCGGACATCGACAAAATCCTGCTCAGGCACGTTATTCAGAAAAAGCGGGTTGAAGAATTACTCGTGATTCCGAAACAGAAATCGGAAGACGCTTCCTGAAAGTTCCGGACTGCCGCTTATGCTCCCGGTCAGGCCGGGCCGCCGATACGATTCCTGATTGTCCGGCCGAGCTGCATGATGGACGGCCACAGGGACCACAGCAGGAATGCGATTGCGAGCGCCATGATCACGCCGCTCTTCGGGCGGGTGAAAAAGATCAGTGCGGTGTCGTAGCTGGCCAGCGACGTCAGGTAAAACCGTTCCGCCAACGGCCCCAGAATTATGCCCAGGACCATAGGCGTCGTGGGAATGTTGAACCGCTTCATGAAGTAGCTCAGGACCCCGAAGAACAGACAGATATAGACGTCCGCGATGTTGTTGCGCACGGCAAACGCGCCGATCACCGCCAGAACGATGATCATCGAATAAAGAATTGCCGGCGGCACTTTCATGATGAGCGAGAACCCGCGCGCAATCGGCAGCCCCATGACCACGATCAGGAGATTGGCGACCAGGTAACCGGCAAAGACCGTGTAGACCAGTTCCTTGCCGCTCACGAACAGGATCGGGCCGGGATTCACGCCCTTCAGCATGAGGGCCGCCATCATGATCGCGGTCGCCGCGCTTCCCGGGATCCCCAGGGTCAGCATGGGAATGGTCGCCGCGCCCGTGGTCGCGTTCTTCGCCGTTTCCGGCGCCGCCAGCCCTTCCTCCACGCCAGTGCCGAATTGGTCCCCGCGCGGCGAAACCTGCTTCTCCACGCCATAGGCGATGATCGCCCCGACCAGGCCGCCGGCGCCGGGAATGACACCGATCATGCACCCCAGACCGGAGCCCCGGGCGATCGTACCCTTCAGCTTCCACAATTCTTTGAGAGACGGGAGCTGGGTGTGCTTGTCCAGGTTGCGATGACCGATCTTCAGGTGCTGGGTGAGCGTAAACAGAACCTCGCCGACCGCAAACATTCCGATCATCGCCACGACGAAGCTCACCCTGCTGTCCAGGACCTCCCAGCCGAAGGTCAGACGCGGCATGGCGTAGAAATAATCGATTCCGATCGTCGCGATAATGAGACCGGCAAAAAGCGACAGCAGCGCCGGAAGCATATTGCCCTTGGCGATGGATATCACCGTGACGAGCCCGAGGAAGGTTGCGGCGAAAAACTCCGGCTGGTCGAATGTCAGGGCGAACTGGGCGAAGGGCGGCGCGAAGAAAATCATCAGCAGCGCGCTGACCATGCCGCCGATGGCCGAACAGGTGATGGCGATGCCGAGGGCTTTCGCCGAGCGCCCCTGCTTGGTCATCGGATAGCCGTCCCACGTCGCCGGCAACGAACCGGGCGAACCCGGTATGTTCAAAAGAACCGACGAAATGGACCCGCCGAATATGCCGCCGACGTAAATGCCGGTCAAAAACAGCATGGCCGAAACGGGGGTCATGAAATAGGCGAAAGGCAGACCCAGTGCCATGGCGTTGACGAAGGCAATGCCGGGCATGGCCCCCGCGACGATACCGATAAACGACCCCACCAGAAGAAATGCAAAATTGGTGACCTGAAAGAGGTTGCCCATTCCGGCAATCAAATTCGGAATTATGTCCATCGCCGTGCCTTATCTCGAGCCGTTCGTCATTTCGCGGCGATGCTAGAATAATCCCAATGTGCGGTAGAGCCCGATCGTCAGGTCGTGAAAGACGCCGACACCCTTGGGCAATGGCATGTAGGCCATTTTGAGAAATACGAACAGGAAGACCAAGGTCGCGACCACGCCGGTGAGCAGGATCGGCAAGACCCGGCGCTGCCCGCTGATCAGGAGCCAGTAGAGAATCACCAGGAAGGTCGCGAAAGCGAACCCGAGATATGTGGTGGCGACGCCGTATCCGACAATTCCCAGGAATCCCAAGACCATCTTCCTGTTGTCGTGCTCGCCGGCCTCCACTCCCTCGCTGGCGACGATTGCGACGACGTCCTCGCCGATGATCTCGTCGGACGCGGGCGGCGCCGTTCCGGCGGCCGCCTGTTGGCCGGGCGAATTCCTGCGTTCCTTCCACAGGTTGCGCAGGTTCCAGAGAAGCATGACTCCGGCGACGGCCATAAGCGCCGTCGTCATCATCGACGGCCATGTCACCGGGTTATGCGGCCTGTCGGCATCAAAATGCACGTCGGTGAACAAGGCGATAAAGACAAAGCACCCGGCGCCCAGAACGAGCAACGGAACGCCGAGCTGTTTCCATACTGAACTGATTTGGACCAATCTAATCCCTCAACGCAGCCGAACCCCCCCTTCCGCAGAACGGAAGGGGGGGCTCAAAGCGGACTTCACACACCGGTCCCGGACGTATGTCGCAGGCCGTATTCCGGTCCTACTCCTTGATCGGGATCCCGAACTGCTTGGAGTACTTTTTCATCGTGCCGTAGTAGTTCTCGATGAATGCCCTGGTATCCTGGGGATTCCGGGGCGCCGTACACGTCGCGGTCCGGTCGCAGAACTTCTTGAATTCGGGCGAGGTGAACGCCCGGCCCAGCGCTTCGCTCAGGATTTTCTGGCGATCCGCCGGAACGTCCTTGGCCGTGATGATCGCCCGGTAGTTCTTCAGATACATATCGAAACCGAAGTCCGTGATCTTCGGAACATCGGGATAGTACGGGTTTTGCTCCGGGGAAAACACGACCACGGGCCGGATCTGCTTGGCGTCGATGAACTGCCGCACGTCGCCGGGTTCCTCATACATGATGTCGACATGGCCGCCCAGGGGCGCCGCATACCGTTCGGCCGGAAGCTCGTAGGGAATCGGCTTCCACTTGTAGCCCTTGGTCGCGAGATACTTCAGGGTGAGATCGTCGGGACCGCCGAAACTGGCGCCGAGCGCAAGCTTCATCTTGCCCGGGTTGGCTTTGACGTAGGCCAGGATTTCCTTGAAGTTCTTGAACTTGCTCTTGTACGGAACGAAGAGCATGGAATCGGTGACCTGGCCGAGGCCGATGAACGACATGTCCTTGGCCCTGAGCTTGCCGTAGCCCTGCAGCCACGAGGCAACGGAAAATGCGGTGATCGAACCGATGGTGTAACCGTCGGGCTTCGCCGTTGCGACCGCATGAACGCCGGCATTGCCCTGTGCGCCCGTGACGTTCGACGGCTGGACCTTCACGCCGAGTTCTCTCGACAACAACGGCGCCAGGGCCCTGACGAATTGATCGGCGCCGCCGCCGGGGCCGTAGTTGGCGATGATGTCGATCGGCCTGTTGGGGAATTTTTCTGCGGCCCATGAACCGGATGCTGCGACCGACAACGCGAGTCCTATCGCAACGATACCGGTCGTTTTGCGAATGTATGCTGTCGTACTCATTGCGTTTCCTCCCAGCGCAATAGTTTCAGGTACAGTTCGAACTTTCGGTGAGTTTTTACCTCTGCGTGTCTCGGTCCTGCCTCATTTCTAAAGGTTTCCCAGAACGTCGATTGCGTTGTGAGAAAAGAACCGGTTTCGGGTTTCTTCGTCGAAATCCGGATAGTATTTGAGATATTGTTCGACGCCGCTGACACCGCTCGAATCCCAGTGGGGATAGTCGCTGGTGCACGCCATGTTCCTGCCGTTCAGCCACTCCATCGTCTCCTTCAGGAGCGGTTCCTGGGGCTCGAACGTACAGATACAGCACTGTTGCCTGAAATACTCCGAGGGCAATCTGTCGATATAAACATTCTCGCCCGGCCGGTCTTCGAAATGATCGTCCAGCCGTCCGAGGAAGAACGGCACCCAGGTCGCGCCGCCCTCGCACAGAAGGGCTCTCAGTCCGGGATGGCGCGCGAGGACGCCCATGCCGATGATCCCGACCAGGCCGGTGGCCATTTCGCACGGGTGCGAGACAGTGTGGGTCAACCAGTAATGCTTGAACTTGTACTCGGTGCTGTAGGACGCGTGGTATGTGCCGGTCCCTTCGTGGAACACCACGGGCAACCCGGCGTCGACCATGGCCTCCCAGACCGGATCCCATTCCGGCTCCCACCAGTGGACGTCCTGCATCACGTTGGGGCGCAGCGCGATCCCGTTCGCCCCCATCTCCGCGACCCGCTTGATTTCCGCCACGGCGTTGACGGGATCCAGGGGAATCGAGGCGCACCACAAGTGGCGTTTGCCGATCGCCCAGTCGTTGGCGATCCAGTCGTTGTAGCTGCGCATGTACGCGTATTGCAGGTCCCAGTCGAGAACGTCGGGCAGGAACACGCCCATCGTCGGGATCCACAGGGCGACGTCGATCCCCGTGCGGTCCATGTCTTCGTCCCGGTTGGCGTAGACATGTTCGCAGGCGTCCCGATAGGTCAGGGAAACGCCACGCGGGCGGTGATCGGAGGTGCCCTCGGGCCGGCCGCTGCCGAGCCCTCTCGGTTTCTGGTACAATCGGCCTTCGATCATCAGCCGGGTCGCGCCGAAATTGTCCCGCACTTCCTTGACCGCGGCGTCGGAATATTTCTTGTCGAGATATTTGTTAAAGGCCTCGGGCGGTTCGATGATATGCCGGTCGGCATCGATGACAAAATACTCGGGACGGATTTTCTTGGTTGGAGAGCGATACTCTTCGGCAATTATTTGATAGCGATCGTCACCATTCAGCTTTCTTGCCGGTTCCGCCATGACCTGCCCCCCGTTTGCAATTCCTCCAATACGAATGAATTCAATGAGCGTCTTGCCGACCGATCTGCGCCGGCAAATAATTTAGAACGATTCAAATTCAGTAACCGTCAGGCTACTATATATTACAGGATATTTGGCGTCAACGGCGGCGGGATTATGCGCCGGCGCGGCGGCGCAGGATCGGTCCACGGGCCCGATGGTGGCGTATCCCCGCGGTCCGCGGGTGAGACGGAGGCGCAGATCCTGCCGTCCGGAACCCGATCCGGGACGCATCGGGGGAACCGCCCGCGGCAGGGCTGCCGCAATCAGCCGACGGTCAGCGAATCCACCCGGTCGGAGTAGAAGGCGACGTGGCCGGCGATGGCGGCGACGGCCTCGTACGGCTCCTCGTAGGCCCAGATCGCATTCTCCGCGCTCTCGATGCCGACCGTCACCGTATAATAGCTGGCGTCACCCTTGTAGGGGCAGTAGCTCCGGTGCGCGGTCTTCGCCATGACGGCCCGGTCCACGTCCGCCAGCGGTATATAGTAGACCGGCGGATAGGCCGCCTCCTGCATCTTCAGCGCCTGCGACGACCGGGCGACCGTCTTGCCGTTGAAGACGACCGTCACCGTTTCCTCGGCGGGCTCGACGGTAATGGGATGATCGGGGCCGGGTTTCTTCACGCTTCGCCTCCTCACTGACCGGGTTGCAATTTTCACTCCCCGGCGCGCCGCTTGTCCAGACCCGGCGACGCTACCCGGGCCGTGGCGCCCGGCAGCTCGGGAGCGCACGCGGTCCGCCGGCAGCCGTGCGGCGCGCCATCGCGATTGCGGCATGGCGATTGCGGCATGGCGTCGGCTTTTCATGTTCTTGCTGTCGGCCTATGATTCCGGTGGAGGGAATCGAAAGGACGAGTGGGCCCGGGCCATGACCGAACCGTCGAAATCCCCAGCCTCTGCCGCCCCGAACGAACCGGTGCTGCTGCCGGACCTGTCGGACCGCGGCGTTCTCACGCTCACGCTCAACCGGCCGCGCGTCTACAACGCCCTGTCGGAAGACCTGCTGGATGCGCTCAAGAGCGCGCTGGAGAGCGCCGCGAAGGACAGCGCGGTGCGCGTCGTCGTCATCCGCGCCGCCGGCCGCGCCTTCTGCGCCGGCCACGATCTCAGAGAAATGCGCGCGCAGCCGGACCGGGCCTACTACACCGCCCTGTTCGACCGCTGCAGCGCCATGATGCAGACCGTCACGACGATGCCCCAGCCGGTCATCGCCCAGGTCCAGGGCATCGCGACCGCCGCGGGCTGCCAGCTCGTCGCCGCCTGCGATCTCGCGGTCGCCGCCGAAACGGCGATGTTCGCGACCAACGGGCTCAACAACGGCCTGTTCTGCTCGACGCCGTCGGTCGCGCTGTCCCGGGCCGTGGCGCGCAAGCACGCCTTCGAGATGCTGTTCACCGGCGAGTTCGTCTCGGCCGCCCGGGCCGCCGAGATCGGCCTGATCAACCGGGCCGTGCCGGACGACGAACTGGACGACGCCACGGCCGACCTCGCCGACCAGATCGCCGCGAAATCGACGGTCACGACGCGCAGCGGCAAGAAGATGTTCTACCGGCAGATCGGCCTCGATCTCGAGGACGCCTACGACTTCGCCGCCCACAACATGGCTTGCGACATGATGAGCGAAGACGCCGTCGAAGGCATCGACGCCTTCCTGGAAAAGCGCGCGCCTGTGTGGCGGGACAGGTGAGGGACGGTACGCTAGAACGGCTTCAGGGATAGGAAGAGGAACTCCGGCGGCGGGGCGTCGCCTCACTCGCCCTGTTCGGTTCCGTGGCGCGCGGCGAAGCCGGCCCGGACAGCGATATCGACCTCCTGATCGACATCGCGCCCGGATACCCGTTCAGCCTGGTCGATCTCGCCGCCCTGCAGAACTTTCTCTCCGACCGGTTCGGCCGGGAGGCCGATGTCGTCACCCGCGAAGGTCTCGAGCCCGCTATCCGCGAGCAGGTCCTGCGCGAAGCGGAGAGGGTCTTCTGACGGGGGAGGAATGGCGCCGGCACACCCTCCGATTTTCACCCTCGAACCGGGCGGGCCGGCGGTGTACAACGTCCGCACCCGCGCGCGCGCCGCCCTGACCGCCACCATAGACTCCCCCGCCCATGAACCACGACGCCTATACCGATGCCTATCTGCGCAGCGTGCTGGGCGATGTGCGCTCGGTCGCCATTGTCGGCCTGAGCGCCAACTGGAACCGGCCGAGTTATTTCGTGGCGAAATATCTCCAGGCCAAGGGCTACCGCGTGCTGCCGGTCAACCCGCGCGAGGCCGGCGGCGAGATCCTCGGCATGCCAGTCGCCGGTTCGCTCGAAGAGCTGGGCGAGACGCCGGACCTGGTCGACGTGTTCCGCAATTCGGCCGCCGCCGGCCCGATTACCGACGAAGCCATCGCGGCCGGCGCGAAGGCGGTGTGGATGCAGATCGGCGTACGCAACGACGAGGCGGCGGACCGCGCCGAGGCCGCCGGCCTGCGCGTCGTCATGAACCGCTGCCCGAAGATCGAATATTCCCGCCTGTTCGGCGAGTTGAGCTGGGGCGGCTTCTGGTCCCGGGTCATCACGGCGAAGCGCCAGCGCGCGCGGCTGAACTGACGATGGCAGGCCGGAGGGCGGTTCGAATGAGGACGGGGCGAATGAGGACGGGGCGATGAGCGGCAGCGGCGATCCGGATTACGGCTTCGAGACCCTGGCGATCCATGCCGGCGCCCGGCCCGAGCCGGTGACCGGCGCGCGCCAGACGCCGATCTTCCAGAATACCTCCTACGTCTTCCACGACGCCGACCACGCGGCTTCGCTGTTCAACCTGATGGAGCCGGGCTTCGTCTATTCCCGCCTCGCCAACCCGACCAACGCGGTGCTCGAAGAGCGGCTGGCGGCCCTCGAAGGCGGCGTCGGCGGCACGGCGGTCGCGACCGGCCACGCCGCGCAGGTCCTCGCCCTGTTCCCGCTCATGGCGCCGGGCTGCGAGGTCATCGCCGCCAACAAGCTCTACGGCGGCTCGCTCAACCAGATGGGCAACAGCTTCAAAAAGTTCGGCTGGAAGGCGCAGTTCGTCGATCCGGAGGACCCGGAGAATTTCCGCCGGGCGCTCACCGACGACACGCGGGCGCTGTTCGTCGAGAGCATCGCCAACCCGGGCGGCGTGATCGTCGATCTCGAGGCCATCGCCGCGATCGCGCACGAGGCCGGCGTGCCCTTCGTCGTCGACAACACGATGGCGACGCCCTGGCTATGCCGGCCGATCGAGTTCGGCGCCGACATCGTCGTCAACTCGACGACCAAGTTCCTGTCCGGCAACGGCACCTCGCTGGGCGGCGCTGTCGTCGATACCGGCGATTTCCCGTGGCTCGAACACGCCGACAAGTTCCCCAGCCTCGCCCGGCCGGCGCCGGAATATCACGGCCTGACCTTCGCCGAGACCTTCGGCACGCTCGCCTATACGACCTACGCCCACGCCGTCTCCCTGCGCGACCTCGGCGCCAGCCAGCAGCCGATGAACGCCTGGCTCACCCTGCTCGGGCTGGAGACCCTGCCCCTGCGCATGGAGCGGCACTGCGCCAACGCGCTCGCCGTCGCCGAGTGGCTGGAGGGCCATCCGGCGGTCGAGTGGGTGTCGTATGCCGGGCTCGAGTCCAGCCCGTTTCACGATTTGCAGCAGCACTACATGCCGCGCGGCGCCGGCTCGGTCTTCACCTTCGGGCTCAAGGGCGGCTACGAGGCCGGGATGCGGCTGGTCGAGACGGTCGAGCTGTTCAGCCATCTCGCCAATGTCGGCGACGCCCGCTCGCTGATCCTGCATCCGGCGAGTACGACCCACCGGCAGCTGACCGACGAGCAGCGCGCGGCGGCCGGCGCCGGCGACGACGTGATCCGCCTGAGCATCGGGCTGGAGACCGCCGACGACCTGATCGCCGACCTCGACCGCGCCCTGCGCGCGACTTCGATCCGCGCCGCAGCGGAATAAGGCGGGGCGCCCGCACGGCCGGTAACGGTTTCCCCGACCCGCCACCGTCGCTGAGCGGAGAAAGGAAGCCGCCTTGGTCCCGGAAAAACGCGATCTCGAAGGCCGGCAGCGGGACCGGGCGTTTGCGCCGTCGTCCGGCGTCGCCATCGTCACGACCTACGACGGCGCCGGCCGGATCAACGCCGCGGCCTACGGCAGTTGCGTGCGCGTCAGCCATGAACCGCTCGATATCGCCTTCACCGCCTATGCGACCCACGACACTGTCGCCAATCTCCGGGAAATCCCGGAATTCACCGTCAACCTGCCCCGGTTCGATCCGGACCTGCTCGCCGGGTTGCAGACCGTCGGCCTGTCCTTCGCCCGCGGCGTGAACGAGCTGGAGAAGGCCGGCCTGAGCGCGCTGGCGGCCCGGGCCGTGCGCCCGCCGCGGATCGCCGAATGCCCGCGCCATTTCGAATGCCGGGTGATCTGGACGAAGGAATGGGACGGGCGGGTCATGGTCGCCGGCCGGGTCGCCGCCGCGTCGGCCGATGCCGATTGCGTGGACGAGCGGGGATACCTCGTCTGGGACCGGGCGAAGCCCGTCCACACCTGCGGCGCGGCCTACATCGACATGTTCGTGCCGGCCTTCGAGCCAGTCGCCGTCGCACCGCACTACGAGGGGCCGGAGCGGCAGGCCTACGAGGAAAACGCCCGCAGAACGCGCAAGGAGGGCTGAAACGGCCCCGAAATGCGGTTGCCCGGAGGCGGAGCGGCCGATAAGCAGACCGGCATGGACAGCGACCGATCCAGCCCCCTGGCCGGTCCGGCGGCGGATGCTGCCGCCGACGGCCCGGGCGAAGAAACGCCGGCCGGCATCGGCGCCCCGCTGCTGCGGCTGGAGGACGAGCGCTTTCTGCGCGGCGACGGACGCTTCGTCGAAGATATCGCGCTGCCGGGCGAGGCCCGGGCGGTCTTCCTGCGTAGCCCGCACGCCCACGCCCGGATCCGCGGCCTTTCCACAGCCGAAGCGCATGCGATGCCGGGCGTGCTCGCGATCCTGACCGGTGCGGACGTTGCCGCCGACGGGCTGGGCGGCGTACCCTGGGAGGTCCGCCCGCCGACCGATGCGCCGCCCGGCTCCGTGCCGCCTGTGGGCGACCCGTCGGTCTGCGCGCCGCAGCAACTGATCGCCGGTGACACGGTCCGCTTCTGCGGCGAGATCGTGGCGATGGTCGTCGCCGGGACCGAAGCCGCCGCCCGCGATGCCGCCGAGCGCATTGCGGTGGACTACGAACCGCTGCCCGCCGCGGCAGACAGCGCGGAAGCCGCCGCTTCGACCGCGCCGGCCCTGTGGCCGCAGGCGCCGGGCAACCGCGCCTTCACGATCCGGCTGGGCGACCGCGCGGAGACCGACGCCGCGTTCGCCCGCGCGGCCCATGTCGAGCGCATCGAACTCGCCAGCAACCGGATCTTCGGCGCGCCCATCGAAACCCGCTGCTATATCGGCGACTACGAGGCGGAAGGCGGCCGCTTGGTGCTGTACGCCACGGCCGGCAAGCCCCATTCGACGCGCAAGACCCTGGCGGCGGCCATCTTCGGCGTGCCGCCGGAGCGGATCGCGGTGAAGGTGCCGGACGTCGGCGGCGGCTTCGGCATCAAGAACGTGCTCTATCCCGAGGAATGCCTCGTCCTGTGGGCGGCGCGCCGGCTCGGCCGGCCGGTCAAGTGGATCGGCGGGCGCAGCGAAGGCCTGCTGAGCGACGTCGGCTGCCGGGAACAGGCGAGCCTGGCCGAGATGGCGTTCGACGGCGACGGGCGCATCCTCGCCGTCCGCGTGCGCTCCACGGGCAATCTGGGCGCCTATCTCGCGCCGCGGGGCGTCGTCTCGCTGCGCAACTCCGGCTATGTCCTCGCCAATGTCTATTGTGCCGCGGCGGTCGATTACGAGATGCGCGCCTTCCATTCCAACACCGCGCCGACCTGCAATTTCCGCGGCGCCGGCGAGCCAGAAGGCGTCAACATCGTCGAGCGGCTGGTCGACGCCGCGGCGCGCCGGCTCGGGCGGGACCCGGTCGAGATGCGCCGGCGCAACCTGCTGCCGCCCGATGCGCTGCCCCGCACCAACCCGGCCGGCCTCGTCCAGGATACCGGCGACTATCGCGCGCTGCTCGATGCGGCGCTCGAAATGGCGGACCGCGACGGCTTCGCGGACCGGCGCCGGCAATCCGAAGCGCAGGGCCTCCGGCGCGGCTTCGGCATTGCCTTGCATGTCTACCTGTCGGGCTTCAACTTTACCGAGACGACCCGGATGGTCGTCGGCACGAACGGCGGGATCGACCTGCTGATCGGCGCGCAGTCCGGCGGACAGGGGCATGCCACGACCTTCGCCCAGGTCGCGGCGGCGCACCTCGGCATCGATCCCGCGCGCATCCGCGTCGTCCAGGGCGATACCGACCGGATCGAAACCGGCGCCGGCACCGGGGCGAGCCGCTCGCTGACCATCGGCGGCACCTCGGCCCTGCTGGCGGCGGAGGCGCTGGTCGAAGCCGGCCGCGACCGGGCGGCCGAGGCGCTGGAAGCCGCACGCGCCGACGTGACCTACCGGCGCGGCGTCTTCGCCATCGCCGGAACGGACCGCCGGATCGGCTTGGCGACGCTTGCCGGGATCGCGGCGCAGGACGAGGAAGAGTTCAGCGCCGCCGCCACCTACCGGCCGGAGCACGGCACGTCGGCGGCCGGCTGCAACATCTGCGAGGTCGAGGTCGATCCCGAGACCGGCGCGGTCACGCTGGACCGCTACGCCATCGCGCAGGACGCCGGCCGGATCGTCAATCCGGTTATCGTCGAAGGCCAGATTCACGGCGGCATCGCGACTGGCATCGGCCAGGCCCTGCTCGAACACGCGATCTACGAGCCGGGCAGCGCGCAACTGCTGACCGGTTCCTTCATGGACTACGCCCTGCCGCGGGCCGCGGATGTGCCGCCGCTGGGGCTGCTGCTGCACGAAGTTCCCTCGGCGCACAATCCGCTCGGCGCCAAGGGCATCGGCGAGGCCGGCGGGGTGGGCACGGCGCCGGCCGTCGTCAACGCGATCCTCGATGCGCTGGCGCCGCTCGGCGTCCGCCATATCGACATGCCGGCGACGCCGCACCGGGTCTGGCAGGCGATCCGACAGGCGCACGCCGGGGCGCAAACCGCGGAGGCCGCCGATGCATGACGGCATGTTCCAGGAATGGCCGCGGAAAGTCTGCCACGGACGGGGCAGCGTCGCCCGGCTGCCCGGCCTGATGGCCGAATTCGGGCGCGTGCGTGCCTTTGTCGTCTGCGGCCGGACGGTCGCCGCCGGGCCGATGCTCGAAAGCGTGCAACGGGCGCTGGGCAGCCGGCTGGCCGGCGTCTATGACGGCATTGCGGCCCACACCCCCTATGCCCAGGTCGAGGAGGCGGCGGCGCAGTTCGACGCCTGCGGCGCGGACACGGTCGTGAGCGTCGGCGGCGGCAGCGCGATCGACGCCGGCAAGGGCATCGCTCTGCTGCGGGCGACGGGCGGCGAATTCGCGCCCTTCGTTATCGATTTCGGCGCCAAGGGCATGGAGCGCGCCGCCATGCCCGATCCCGGCATCGCCCATATCGCGGTGCCGACCACCGCCGGCTCTTCGAGCGACGTCATGCCGACCGCCGGCCTGCGCGACCCCGAGAAACGCGCGAAGCTGCTGTTCTGGGACCGGCGCATGGTGCCGGACGCGACGATCCTCGACCCGGATATGGCCATTTACGCCGACCCGGTGCTGAGCGCGCTCACCGGCATGACGGCCATGGCGCGCTGCATCGAATCCCTCTATGCGCGCACCCGTCAGCCGGTCACCACCGGCCTGGCCCTGCACGGCGCAAGGCTGCTGCGGAGCGCCCTGCCCCGCGCGGTCGAGAAACCGGACGATCTGGACGCGCGCGCCGACTGCCAGATGGCCTGCCTGATGTCCGGCGTTGCCGGCATCAACACGATGGTCTGCGTCGTCCACGCCCTCGGCCATATCTTCGGCGGCCGCCACGGCCTGCAGCACGGCATCGCCCATTCGATCCTGCTGGCGCCGGCGATGCGCCGCCTGCTGCCGGCGCTGGGCGACGGGCAGATCTGGGTCGCCGAGGCGATGGGCGTGCGCGCCGGCGGCCTTTCGCCGGACGAAGCCGGGGCCCGCGCAGCGGACGCCATGGCGGAGCTGGTCGGCGCCCTGCCGATTCCGCAGCGGCTTGCCGATGCCGGCCTGAGCGAGGCCGATCTCGGCCCGATCGCGGCGCTGGCGATGGACGACTACATGATGCCCCACGTCCCGCGGCCGATGACGGCCGGCGAGGTCGAGGATCTGCTCAGGGACGTTCTTTGACCGCCCCGGCCGACCGCTCCGCCGCGCGCATCCTCGCCGACTGGACAGCCGGTCTCGAATGGGCGGAGGTGCCGGCAGCGCAGCATCCGCTGATCGGGCTGCGCGTGCTCGATACGCTGGGCCTCATCCTCGCGGGCGCTTCGACCGACGCGGCGGCAGCGGCCCGGCAGGTCGCAGGCCGCCAGGGCGCATCGGACGAAGCCGCCGTCGTTCCGGGCGGCGGCAGGGCATCGGCGGCCTGGGCGGCCTTCGTTCATGGCGTGACCGCCCATTGCCGGGATTTCGACGACACCTTCCAGGATTCCGTCGTGCATCCCGGCTCGGTCGTCGTGCCGGCGGCCCTCGCGGTCGGCGAGGCCAGCGGCGCGGCCGACGCCGACATCGCCGCCGCTATCGCTGCCGGTTACGAGATCGCGGCGCGCCTCGGCAGCGTCGCCGGCCGCCGCTTCCACGTCCGCGGCCTGCACGCGACGGGCATCGTCGGCCCGTTCGCCGCAGCCGCGACAGCCGGCCGGCTGATGGGCCTCGACGGCGTGGCCATCGCAAACGCTTTCGGCCTTGCCGGCAGCATGGCGGGGGGCCTCATGGCCTTCGTCGCCGACGGTTCCTGGTCGAAATGGCTGCACGCCGGCTGGGCGGCCCATGGCGGCATCGTGGCGGCGCAGATGGCGGCGCAGGGCTTCCGCGGGCCGGCCGGGGTGCTCGACGGCCGGCACAATCTCTATGCAGCCCTGCTGGCGGGCGACGAGATTTCGCCGACTGGCCTCGCGGAAACGCTGACGGGCGGGCTGGGCACGGCCTGGCGCGGCGCGGAGGCCCATTTCAAATACTATCCCTGCGCCCATGTCATTCAGCCCTATCTGGACGCCGCCATCGACCTGCGCCGCGAGCATGGCCTGACAGGGCGCGACATCGCCGGCGGCGTCTGCCGGATCGCGCCCTGGGCGGCGCAGATCGTGTGCGAGCCGCGGGCCGCCAAGCTCCGCCCGGACAGCGAAATGGCGGCGATTGCCAGCCTGCCCTACCTGCTGGCCGTCGCGCTCGTTGAGGGCGCCGTGACCCTCGACGCCCTGGACGCCGCGTCGCGCCGGGACCCGGCGATTCTCGACCTTGCGGCCCGCCTGACCCACGCAGAAGACCCGGCGCTCGGCCGGGGATTCGACGGCGTGCTGTTCCTCGACCTGTCCGACGGCGGACGGATCGAAAGGCCGGTCTCGTCCGCTCCGCCGGATGCCGGCAAGGTATTGTCGAAATTCCGCGCCAACGCCCGCCGCGCCTCCCCCGCGCCGGATACGGATGCGCTCGAACGGGCCGTCATCGACAACCCTCTGCCCGATTTCGCGCGTTTGTTCGCGCTGTTCGGCGGCGTCTTCGATTGATGTTCCGGAGGACGCATATCCGTTACCGTTCGTAGGGGAGGGTTTGAAACGGTACAGACCGGATAGATAGGTAACAGTTTAGACCGGATAGATGGGTGACAGGTTAAGGGAGTTCCGGGAGGACCGGATATGCCCTGGAGAGAGACCTGTCGGATGGACGAGAAGCTGGATTTTGTGTTGGCGTGGCATCGCGGCGAGGCGCCGATGACGGCGCTGTGCGCGGCGTACGGGATCAGCCGGAAGACGGGCTACAAGTGGCTCGGCCGGTACCGGGAAGGCGGCAGGTCCGGTCTGGAGGAACGTTCGCGCGCGCCTTTGCGCCACGGCCGTTCGATGGCGCCGGAGGTTGCGGAGAGGGTCGTGGCGCTGCGCCGGGCGCATCCGTTCTGGGGTCCGCGGAAGCTTCGGGCGGTGCTGATGCGCGAGGATCCGGGGACGGTGTGGCCTGCGGCGAGCACGATGGGCGATCTGCTGCGCGCAGAGGGTCTTGTGCCGCGCCGCCGGCTGCGGCGCCGTCTGGCGTCGCCGGCGCGCCCGTTCCGGGCGGCGGCGGCTCCGAACGACGTCTGGTGCATCGACTTCAAGGGCTGGTTCCGGACCGGGGACGGCGCGCGCTGCGATCCGCTGACGATCAGCGATGCGTGGAGCCGGTATCTTCTTGCCGTCGTGATCGTGCCGCCGCGCACGGCGCCGGTCATGGCGGCGGTCGAGGCGGCGTTCCGGCGCTACGGCGTGCCGCTGGCGCTGCGCTCGGACAACGGCACGCCGTTTGCCAGCACGGGCGCGGGCGGCCTGTCGCGCCTGTCGGCGCGCTGGGCGAAGGCCGGCATCGAGCTGGAGCGGATCGATCCGGGCCAGCCGCAGCAGAACGGCCGCCACGAGCGGATGCACCGGACGCTCAAGACGGAGACGGCGAAGCCGCCGGCGGCCAGCGCTGCGGCGCAACAGGCGCGCTTCGACCGCTTCCGGGAGGCGTTCAACACGATCCGGCCGCACGAAGCGTTGGGCCAGGTGCCGCCGGCAACGCTCTACCGCCCTTCGCCGCGGGAATGGCGGGCGCCGGAAGAGCCGGTCTACGACCCGTCGCACGCGGTGCGCCGGGTGCGTCCCAACGGCTGCATCAAGTGGGGCGGCGCGGAGGTCTTCGTCAGCGAGGCCCTGGCCGGCGAGCGCATCGGCATCGCCGAAACCGACACCGGCGACTGGATCGCGCGCTTCGCCGGCATCGACCTCGGACTGTTCGACCGACAGTCCATCAAACTGAGACGCTTCCGGGCGGCCCGGCCGGGCCGCCCGAAAGCGAAACAAACCGAAAACACTGTTACCCATGTAACCGGTCCATAGTGTCACCCATGTAACCGGTTGCTCAAACCCTCCCCTACGATTCCTCCGCCGGCCCGGAGGCCGGGAGTCCCGTCCGGGCCGCCATGCGCTGCGTGCGCTGGTAATCCGGCGAATGGTCGGCTAGGTTTCGCGCTGCAATCCCGGGATTCCTTCGGGAGGAGCCATAATGGCGGGAAACAACCAGGAGCAGACAATGCGTAAATTGGGTCTTTTGATCGGCGCCGCGGCCATTGCCGCCGCCCCGTCGCTCGCGATGGCGGAAACCGGCATGCGCGCCATCGCCTTCATTCCGCACAAGCATCCGGTGATGAAATCGTCCCATGACTGGGTGAACAAGGTGAACGCCGCGCTCAAGGGCACGTTGAAGATCAACTATATCGGCGGGCCGGAAGTGATCGGCCGCCGCCAGCAATGGGACGCGGCCAGCAACGGCGTGATCGACGTCATCTTCGCCGTGTTCGCCGACATCCAGGACCGCGCGCCCGAGACGGCGTCGAGCTGGCTGTCCAAATGCACGATTCCGGACGAGCGCAACAACGGCCACTTCGCCCATCTCGACGCCCAGATGGCGAAGCTGAACCTGAAGCTGATGGCGCGGGTCCAGTACGGCAACTTCTATCTGTGGATGAACAAGAACGCGAAGACGCTGGCCGATCTCAAGGGCCTGAAAATGCGCACGGGTTCGCTCTACGACAAGATGATGAAGAAGCTGGGCATGGTGCCGGTGACGATGAACTCACCGGCCGTCTACACGGCGCTGGAGCGCGGCGTGGTCGACGGCTTCGGCTGGCCGACCGCCGGCGTGCTCAAGCGCGGCTGGGTCAAGAAGGCGAAATACGTCGTCGACCTGCCGTTCTTCGGCAACTCGAACATGGGCGCAATCATGAACCTCGACCAGTGGAAGAAGCTGCCGGCCGACGCCCGGAAGAAGATCACCGAAATCTCGGTCGGCTATGAGCCGGGCATGGTGAAATACTACCAGGCCCTCGAGGCGAAGGATTGGGAGTCGCTCAAGGGCAACGTCACCAAGATCAAGTTCTCGGACGCCGAGAACAAGGCCTATGTCGACGCCGCCTACGAGACCGAATGGGCGCGCCTCGCCGAGAAGGTCGGCGCCAAGCGCGTCGCCGAGTTGAAGAAGCTCGCCTGCAACTAGGCACGCATGCCCTGAGGATGTAGGTTCGGGGGCGGCCTCCCGCCGCCCCCGGATTTTTTGCGGATCGCCCCATGCAACGCTTCCTTCGCATCCTGGACCGGATCGAAGACGCGATGTCGTTCGGCGCCGTCCTGCTGCTGGTTGCCATCACGGTGGCGGTCTGCCTCGAAGTCTTCATGCGCTACGTTCTCAACGACCCGCTGGTCTGGGTCGTCGAGTTCGCCGAGTATGCGTTGCTCTATATCTGCTTTCTCGGCGCGGCCTGGGCGTTGCGCGAAGGCAACCACGTCCGCGTCGATATTTTCCTCTATGCCTTTTCCCAACGCTGGCGGCAGCGCTTTGGCGTCATCTCGTCGCTGCTCGGGCTGGGAATCGCGCTCGTCCTGCTGATCTGGGGCGCCGGCGCGACCTGGGAAAAATACGTTACCGGCGCCTACAAGCCGACGGTCGTGGAATTCCCGTCCTGGATCGTCCTGCTGTGCATCCCGGTCGGCTCGCTGATCCTCGCCCTGCGCTTCCTGCGCCACACGATCGAGTTCGCCGCCGGCGTGCGCAGCGACCAGGCCAGTTTCGAAACGGAAATCGGATAGATGGGCCCCGAATGGTGGGTCGTCCTGCTGGTCATCTTCGGCGCGCTGATCGTGCTGCTGGCGATCGGCGTGCCGGTCGCCTTCGCCTTCCTGACCATCAACGTCGTCGGCGTCTACATCTTCTGGAACGGCTTCGCCGGCTTTAACCAGCTCGTCCTTTCGGTCGGCGCGTCCGTCACCCACTTCGCGATTCTGCCCGTCCCGCTGTTCATATTGATGGGCGAGGTCATGTTCCGCTCGGGCATCGCCTCGAAGCAGATGGAGGTGCTGGATTCCTGGTTCGGCCGGGTGCCGGGCCGGCTCAGCCTGATGGCGGTCGGCGGCGGCACCATGTTCGCCACGCTCACCGGCTCGGGCATGGCCGGCACGGCGATGCTCGGCAAGCTGCTGGTGCCGGACATGGAGCTCCGCGGCTATGCCAAGCCGATGACGCTCGGCCCGATCCTCGGCTCCGGCGGTCTGGCGATCATGATCCCGCCCTCGGCGCTCGGCGTTCTGCTCGCCGCCATCGGCGATTTCTCGGTCGGCGATTTCCTGATCGCGATCATCCTGCCTGGCCTGCTGATGGGGCTGTTCTACGCCTCCTACATCGTGATCCGCTGCATCATGCAGCCCCATCTCGCACCACCCTACGACGTGCCGCCCCAGCCGCTGCTGCCCAAGATCGGCAACACGCTGATCTACGTCTTCCCGCTCGCCGCCATCGTGTTCCTGGTGATCGGCCTGATCTTCCTGGGCGTGGCGACGCCGACCGAATCGGCCGCACTGGGCGCCGCCGGCACCTTCATCCTCGCGGCCCTGTACCGGGGCCTGAACTGGGATGTCGCGGCGAAATCGCTGCGCTCGACCCTGGGCACGACGGTCATGATGTTCATGATCCTGACCGGCACCACGGCGTTCGGCCAGATCCTCGCCTTCACCGGCGCCTCGCGCGGCATGGTCGAGCTGGCGACGGCGGTCCAGGTCGCGCCCTTCGTCATCATCATCCTGATGATGCTCGTGCTGCTCGTCATGGGCACCTTCATGGAGCCGCTGTCGATCATGTTCCTGACGGTGCCGATCTACCTGCCGATCGTCGAGGCGCTCGCGCCCGGCCTCGGCCTGACGCCGGAGCAGGCGATCATCTGGTTCGGCGCGATCATGCTGCTCAACATGCAGATGGCGAGCACGTCGCCGCCGTTCGGATTGCAGCTTTTCGTGATGAAGGGCGTGGCGCCGGCCGGCACCAGGATGATGGATATCTACAAGTCCGCCCTGCCCTTCCTGGGCTGCGATTCCATGGTCATGCTGCTGATGATCTTCTTCCCGCCGATCGTCCTGTGGCTGCCGGGGCTGTAGGCGGCGGGGCGCAGATGGCTTCCGCCGACGCCGCGCGCCGATACCGCGTCGCCGTCGATGTCGGCGGCACGTTCACCGATGTGGTGATCGCCGACGAGCGGGGCCGGGGCCTGACCGGCGCCAAGGTGCCGACGACGCCGCAGGACCGCGCCGTCGGCGCGATCGAGGGCCTCCATGCGGCGGCCGCAGCGGCCGGGATCGGCCTGGACGGCATCGCCGAGGTGGTTCACGGCTCGACAACCGGCACCAACGCCCTGATCGAGCGCAGCGGTGCGAAGGTCGGATTTCTGACGACGGCGGGCTTCCGGGACATGCTGGAGATCGGCCGGGTCCAGCGGCCGATGGAGGGCCTGTACGATTTCACCGTGGACCGGCCGCCGCCGCTGGTGCCGCGCCACCGCTGCCTCGAAGCCGTCGGGCGCATCGACGCCGAAGGCCGGATCGTGACGCCGCTCGACGAGGCGAGCGTTCTCGCGGCGGCGGACGTGTTCGCCGGCCAGCAGGTCGAGGCCGTCGCCGTCTGTTTCCTGTTCGCCCATCTGAACCCGGCGCACGAGGACCGCGCCGCCGAACTGCTGGCCGGGCGCCTGCCGGGCGTGCCGATCAGCGTGTCCAGCCGGATGAGCCCGGAGTACCGGGAATACGAGCGCGCCTCGACGGCGGTGATGAACGCCTACCTGACGCCTGTCATGGACAGCTATCTGGGCACTCTCGAAACCCGGATCGCGGAGGCCGCGCCGGCGGCGCGCCTTTCCGTCATCCAGGCGAACGGCGGCTCGACCACGGTGGAGCAGGCAAGGCGCAAGGCGGTCACGACGGTCAATTCCGGCCCGTGCGGCGGCGTCGTGGCGGCGGCGGCCTACGGGCGGCGGCACGGGCGCGAGCGCATGGTCTCGGTCGACATGGGCGGCACCTCCTTCGATATCGGGCTGATCGAGGAGGGCCGCTCGCGGGTGACGACCGAGGGCGATTTCCAGGGCCTGCCAGTCAAGATCCCGATCGTCGACCTGCATATCATCGGCGCGGGCGGCGGCTCGATCGCCTGGATCGATCCCGGCGGCGCGCTCAATGTCGGGCCCCACTCCGCCGGCGCCGTGCCCGGCCCGGCCTGCTACGGCCTGGGCGGCGCCGAGGCGACGGTGACCGACGCCAACCTGGCGCTCGGCCGGCTCAATCCGGACAATTTCAATGCCGGCCGCATGGCGCTGGACGCCGGCGCCGCCGGACGCGCCATCGGCGCGCTGGCCGACACGATGGGCACGAGCCCTGAAGAGGCGGCGCTCGGCGTGGTCCGGGTCGTCAACGCCAACATGACCCGGGGCATCGCCACGGTCACGATCCAGCGCGGCATCGACGTGCGCGATTTCTCGCTGGTCTCCTTCGGCGGCGCCGGCGGCGCCCACGCGGTCGACCTGGCGCAGGAGTTGTCGATGGCCGAAGCCATCGTGCCACCGATGCCGGGCACCTTCTCCGCCGTTGGCCTGCTGGCGACCGAGATGCGCCACGACTATGTGACGGCGACCGGCGGCATCGTCGCCGCCGAGGCGGATGTCGCCGGGCTGGAGGCGGCGTTCCTGGCGATGGAGGCGGAGGGCCGGCGCCTGCTGGCCGCCCAGGGATTTCCCTCCGACCGCATCCGCCTGACCCGGCTTGCCGATCTCAAGGTCGTCGGCCAGACCTATGAACTGCTGCTGCCGCTGCCCGACCGGGGGCCGGTAACGGAGGCCGGCGTCGCCGCGCTGGTCCGGGATTTCGGCGCCCTGTACCGCGAGCGCTATGCCTTCTTCTTCGAGGGCGAGCCGATCGAGATCGTCAACCTGCGCCTCAGCGCCGAAGGCCTCAATCCGCCGGTCGAATTCCCGGAAAGTGCGGGACGCGGAACCTCGCCGGCCGCGGTGCAGACCGGCAGCCGCCCGGTCTATTTCGACGGGCCGGGCTGGACCGACACGCCGATTTTCCAGCGCACGCGGCTGGCCCGTGGCATGATGGTGCCCGGACCGGCGGTAATCGAGGAAGATACTTCGGCCACCCTGGTGCCGCCGGGGACGCTGGCGGCGGTGGCCGCCGACCTCGGCCTGATCGTCGATCTGCGGGGGACGTAGGGGACGCTTGCGATGAACGACCTGGTGACCATGCAGGTGATCCGCTACGCCTCGGAACAGATCGCCGACGAGATGGGCTACACACTTGTGCGCACCGGCCGCTCGACGATTATCACCGAGATCAAGGACATTTCCTGCGTCGTCACCGACGCGAAGGGCCAGACGGTCGCCCAGGCCCACCATACGCCAAGCCTGCTCGCCGGGTTCGAGATCACCATGCGCGAGCTGGTGAAGGAGTTCGGGCCGGAAAATCTGGCCCCCGGCGACGTGATCGTCACCAACGATCCCTACCGCGGCGGCCAGCACATCATGGATCTCTACGCCATCGCGCCGGCCTTCCACGACGGCGAGCTGATCGGCTTCGTCGGCAACATCACCCACCATTCCGATCTGGGCGGCGTCGCCGCCGGCGGCGTCGCGGGCGGCATCCGCGAGATCTACATGGAGGGCCTGCGCCTGCCGATGGTGAAGATCATGAAGGCCGGCGTCGAGGACCGCGAGATCGTCGGCATCATCGCCAACCAGATCCGTGTGCCGGACAAGACGCTGGGCGATATCCGGGCGCAGATCAGCTCGCTCATGGTCGGCACCGAACGGCTCGGCCGCCTGTTCGACCGCTACGGCAAGGCGGTGGTGCAGACCGCCTGGAACGACCTGCTCGACTATTCGGAGCGGCGGATGCGCCAAGGGCTGGCGGCCCTGCCCGACGGCACTTGGGAAGCCGAGGATTTCATCGACGACGACGGCATCAACGACGATCCAATCCGCATCGCCCTCAAGGTCACGATCGACGGCGACCGGGCGATCGTCGACCTGACGGAGTCCGACTCGCAGGCCGAAGGCAACACCAACTCGACCATCGCGAACACCCACGCCGCGATCTACTACGTCATGATCGCCGTCGTCGATCCGCACGCGCCGCCCAATTCCGGCTGCTACCGCCCGGTCGAGGTGGTGACGAAGAAGGGCACGATCGCCGACCCGCTGCCGCCCGGCGCGGTGGCTGCGCGCACCAACGCCTCGCAGAAGATCGCCGAGGGCACCTTCTTCGCCCTGTCGCAGGCCGCACCGGACCGGGTGACCGCCGGCAGCCACGGCCAGATCACGACCTGCGGCTTCGGCGGCACGGACCCGAAGACCGGCGAGACCTTCATCATGATCGACATCCAGGGCGGCGGCAACGGCGGCCGGCCGCGCCAGGACGGCGCCGACGGCCAGGACAGCCATCTGCCCCGCTTCATGAACACGCCGGTCGAGGCCGTCGAGAGCCGCTTCCCCTTCCGCATCGACCGCTACGAATTCCTGCCCGACAGCGGCGGCGCCGGAAAGTTCCGCGGCAGCCTCGCCCTGCGCCGGGACATCCGCCTGCTGACCGGTCCGGTGAGCTTCGCGCGCTACGCCGACCGGCAGAAATTCCCGCCCCAGGGCCTGTTCGGCGGCAGGCCCGGCGCGCCCGGCGCGATTATCCGCAATCCCGGCGCGCCGGACGAAGCGCGCATGCGGTCCAAGGCACTGGATACGCTGGCCGAAGGCGATGTCGTCAGCCTGCGCCAGCCGGGCGCCGGCGGCTACGGCGATCCGCGCGAGCGGGACTTCACCGCCATCGACCGCGACCTGCTGGACGGCAAGGTGACGCCCGAGGGCGCGGAACGCGACTACGACGCCGTGGTCGACCGGGCGGCCATGCGGGTGGACCGCGCGGCAACCGCCGCCCTGCGCGCCCGGACCGGCGGCGCGGCCGTGGCCGCGGAATGACGGGCGGCGGAATTTCGGGCGGCGCCGGAGCCTGTCCATGATCGAGCTGCCGGAAGAGGTTGCCGCGATCCGGGAGACCTTCGCCCGCTTCTGCGACGAGCGGATTCTTCCGCAGGCCGAGGCGATCGACGAGGCCCACGAGTTCCCGCGCGAACTGTTCCGGCAGATCGGCGAACTCGGCTTTTTCCGCATGCGCTATCCGGAGCGGGTCGGCGGGCTGGAGCTCGGCCTGCTGCCTTTCTGCCTGGCGGTCGAGGAACTGTCGCGCGGCTCGATGGCGCTGGCCGCCGCCTGCTCGATGCAGGCGCTGATGGGCACCCACTTCCTCAACGAACTGGGCAGCGAGGACATGACCGAGCGGCTGCTGATTCCGGCGCTCGACGGCGCGAAGATCGGCGGCATCTGCATGACCGAGCCGAACGCCGGCTCCGACCTGCACGGCATGAACACCCGCGCGACGAAAACGGACGGCGGCTGGCGGCTCAACGGCCAGAAGATGTGGGTCACGTCGGCGCCGGTCGCCGATTTCTTCACCGTCTTCGCCAAGGCCGGCGAGGAAGATCGGATCACCATCTTCCTGGTCGAGCGGGACTTCGAGGGACTGCAGGTCGGCCGGGCGATCGAGAAGCTGGGCGTCCGCGCCCTGCCGACCTCGGAACTGTCGTTCAGCGACTGTTTCGTGCCGGACAGCCATCAACTCTGCGAAGTCGGCGAGGGCGAAACCCATCTGCGCAAGATCCTGGCGCGCATCCGCATCATGACCGGCGCCATGGGCCTCGGCATCGCCCGGGCGGCGCTCGACGACGCCGTGCAGTATGCCGGCGAGCGCAGGCAGTTCGGCAAGCCGATCAACCGCTTCCAGGCCGTCCAGATGCGTCTGGCCGACATGGGCACGGACCTCGAGGCCGCCCGTCACCTGGTCGCCCACGCCGCGCAGCTTTCCGACGCCGGGCTGCCGCATCACAAGGAGGCGGCGATGGCAAAACTGTTCGCCTCGGAGGCCGCGGCGCGCATCTGCGAGCACGCCTCGCGCATCTTCGCCTCCTACGGTTTCGCCATGGAGTATCCGGCCCAGCGCTATCTGCGCGACGTGCGCTTCCTGCTGATCGGCGGCGGCACCAGCGAGATCCTGAAGCTGGTCATCGCCAAGGAGGTCTCGGCGGGATGACGGGCCAGATGACGGGCCGGATGACGGACAGGCCGATCCGGGTGCTGATCTCCAAGCCGGGGCTGGACGGCCACGATGTCGGCGCCAAGGTGGTTGCGCGCGCGCTCAAGGACGCCGGAATGGACGTGGTCTATACCGGCCTGCGCAAGACGCCGGAGGATATCGCCCGGCGCGCGAAGGACGAGGATGTCGACGTGATCGGCATGTCGATCCTGTCCGGCTCCCACCTGCCGCTCGCCCGGCGGCTCAAGGACCTCTGGGACGAGTACGATCTCGGCACGCGGCTGTGGCTGGTCGGCGGCAACGTGCCGGAGCGGGACCACGAGGCGCTCGCCGATATCGGCGTGGACGCCGTCTTCAATTCGCGCAGCCGGCTCGACGACATCGTCCGGTATATCGAGGAGAATGTAGCGAGATGGCCGAGAAACTAGCGACGGACGCGAAAAGCGGGCTCGATCTGCCCAGGGGCGTCGAGCCGGTCTTTTTCGACTCCGGGATCGAGGTGAAGCCGGTCTACACGGCGGCGGATGCGGACGGCGGAAACGGGGCCGGCGGCAACGGCGCCGGCGAGGAACGGCCCGGCGAATATCCCTTCACCCGCGGCATCCATGCAGAGATGTACCGGCGCCGGCCCTGGACGATGCGCCAGTATACCGGCTTCGGCAACGCGCAGGCGACGAACGAGCGCTTCCACTACCTGATCGAGACCGGCAACACCGGCCTCAACGTCGCCTTCGACCTGCCGTCGCAATGCGGGCTGGACAGCGACGATCCCGCCGCCGAGGGCGAGGTCGGCCGGGTCGGCATGGCGGTCGACAGCCTGCGCGATTTCGAGGTCGCATTCGACGGCGTGGACCTGGACAAGATCACCGTGTCGCTGACGATCAACGGCGCCGCGGCGATCATGATCGCCATGTATCTCGCGATGGCCGAGAAGCGCGGCTACGACATCGCCAAACTGCGCGGCACGGCGCAGAACGACATCCTCAAGGAGATGGTCGGCCGCGGCACCTGGGTTTTCCCGGTCGAGCCGTCGGTCAGGCTGGTCGGCGACACTATCGAATATTGCGCGCGCCATGCGCCGAACTACAGCCCGGTCAGCGTGTGCGGCTACCACATCCGCGAGTCCGGCTGCGATCCGGCCGAGGAGATGGCCTACGCCTTCGAGATCGCCAAGGCCTATATCGACGAGACGCTGAAGCGCGGCCTCGCCATCGACGATTTTGCGGGCCGGCTCTCCTTCAACTTCAACGTCTTCGGCAAGCTGTTCGAGGAGGTCGCCAAGTTCCGCGCCGGTCGCCGGATGTGGGCGAAAATTCTGAAAGAACAGTATGGAGCAAAAAATCCCAAGACGATGTGGATGCGGATGATCGCCGGCGGCGGCGGCTTCGGGCTGACCATCGACCAGCCGGAGAACAACATCATGCGCGGCGCATATTACGCGCTCTCCGCCGTGCTGTCCGGCGCACAGACGATCGCGCTGTGCTGCTACGACGAGGCCTACACGATCCCGTCGCCCAGGGCGCAGCAGATCTCGATCCGCACCATGCAGCTCCTGATCGAGGAACTCGGCCTGTGCGACACGGTCGATCCGCTCGGCGGCTCCTATTTCGTCGAGGCGCTGACCGACGAGATGGAAGAGAAGATAACGGCGGCGATGCGGCGCGTGCAGGATGAGGGCGGCATCGTCGCCGGTGTCGCGAGCGGCCGGATCCAGGACCGGGTCTCGCAGCAGGCCTACGAGTATCACCGCCGGGTCGAGAGCGGCGCGGCGCGCAAGGTCGGCGTCAACTGCTACCGGGTCGAGGAGGAGACGCCCGACGTCGCGTTCCATCCCGAACGGCAGGAAGACCTCGACATCCAGATGGCGAGCCTGAAGCAGGTGCGCGCCGGGCGCAGCGCGGAGGCCGTCGACCGGGCGCTGAAACGGCTTCGCGCCGATGCCGGCGCCGGGGCCAACACGATGCCGGCGATCATGGAGGCGGTGAAGGCCTATGCGACGGTCGGCGAGATGACGACAGTCCTGGCCGATGTCTACGGCCGGTTCGAGGAACCGATAACGATCTGAGGCCGGCCGGGCCTTCCGGAGTGAAAAGCGGCGGAGGAACAAGGTGAAGCGACGTACCCTCATCGCCATGGAACAGGCGCTGGCGATGCCCTACGCGACGATGCGTTTCGTGCAGCTCGGCTGGCGCGTCATCCGGGTCGAATCCACGGGCGGCGGCGACCAGCCCGGCGATCCGAACCGCTATATCGGCGGGCCGGTGCCGGGCATCGAGCCCTATTCCTATTTCCTGGCGCAGAATGTCGGCAAGGAATGCGTCGCCCTCAATCTCAAGGCGCCGGAAGGCCAGGCCGCCCTGCACCGCATGATCCGCGAACTCGACGCCGACGTCTTCACCTGCAACACGATCCCCAGCCGTTACGAACAGCTCGGCATCGATTACGACACCCTGAGCGCGGTCAGGCCGGGGCTGATCTGGGCGGGAATTTCCGCCATGGGGCCGGACTATCCGAGAGTCGCCGGCTACGATCCCGTCATCCAGGCGATGTGCGGCTACATGGAAGTGACCGGCTTCGAGGACGGTCCGCCGACCCTGATGGGCGTGCCGGTGGTCGATCTCAAGGCCGGCGACGAGGTCTACGCCAGCGTCCTGCTGGCGCTCGCCGAGGGCGCGGACCGGGCCGGCGGCCGGCGGATCGACGTCTCGATGCTCCAGGCCGCAGCGTCGTGGCTGATCACGCTGCTGCCGCTGATCGACCTGGATTGCGACCCGGAGGAGATTTCCCGCTGGGGCAATTCCCACCGCAAGTTCATCCCGACCAGCGTCTACCCGACGAGCGACGGCTTTATCTATATCGCCGTCGGCAGCAACGCCCAGTGGCGCCGCCTGACCGGCATCGACCGCTTCGTCCCCGTGGCGAAGGATGGCGCGCGCGATACGCCCGAGGCCCGCTATGCCGACCGCGAGGCGATCTACCGGGAGATCGGCGCGGCGACCGGGCAGGCGACGCTGGCGACGGTTTCGGCGGAACTGTCGGCGGCGCAGATCCCCAACACGCCGATCAACCCGATCCCGCAGGTCCACGAGATGCCCGCGGTCCGCTCGAAGATGACCCGGACGGTGCTGCCGACCGGCCGGGCCCTGCGCCTGCAGCCGCGCGCCGTCGACCTGGCGGACGGGCCGGAGGAATTCTTCCCGCCTCGCGGCTATGGCGAGGACACGAGGGCCGTGCTGCGCGAAGTCGGTTACGGCGACAGCGAGATCGACGGCATGATCGAAGCCGGCGTCGCCGCTGGCCCGTCCGCCGCATAGCCGGACTTTCGGGGCACGCGCCCCTTCGATAGGGAATTATCCCGACCACTTGACGCCAGACGGCGGGCAGTACCATCAGGAAGGATGCGACGGCGCATTCACGCTTTTTTCGCCGCGACATCCGGCGCGCTACTCGGTCGATGATGTCTTGGAACAAGAGCACCGCAACAATGATTGACGCGGTGCTACAGACGGACTCTCCCCTTGGGAAGTTCTTCAAGGCGCTTCATCGCACCTGCTTTCCCTTCGGAACTGCATCCCTCCGCGACCAACATGGTTGCGATTTTTTTTCGATCAAACTTCCACACGCTGCCGTCTTTAAGTCGAACTGCTCGAACGAAAACACATGCAATGCCGAACTCCCTCCACGACAATTTTTCTCGGTCGGACCATCGCATCCCCTTTTCAGGAGTCCCAATTATCAGTCCAGTGAACCTGCCGGCAGGCTCGTTGAAAGTATCGTAGAACAACACGCCGAATTTGGCGGCTACCACGTTGGAGTTGATGGCGTCGATTTCGACGATCGGACCCTTTGGGACAAGAGGGCGAAGGTAGCGCAGCATCGTGTGTTTGACTGCCTCTCTTTGATCGCTTCCGAGAAGAAACGTTTTCGCGGCCTTTATTTTCAGGGGCGCATCAGGGTCATTCAAAATAATCGTCTTATGCTTTGCGGCCCAAGTAGGACTGCCCAAAACTGTCGTTTCGGCTTCAGTCGCCTTTCTGTCATCCGCCGCAATGGCGTCCCCAAGGGAAACCGCCATCAGAACGATGACCATGAGCGTCGTATTTGGGCGCAACATCGGAACCTCCTCGTTAGGGGGATTGGAGTAACAAATGTCAAGTAGTCGGGATATTTCCCCTTCGATACGCCCCGGCCTGGTGGCCGGGGCTACTCAGGGTGAGGGTGAAGGATTTCAAGGATTTAGCAACTCCACCCCCCTTATCCCGAGTAGGCGCGCTTGCGCGCCGTATCGAGGAGCGTCTCAGCCCTCGAAAATTTTGATCGCGAGCGGCGCGGAGCGGAAATTGTTGGTCGGCGAGGTGTCGGCCGGGCAGGCGGAGACCGCGGCGAGGACGTTCATCTCGGCGCGCAGGTCGATATGGTCGTCCGGCCCGACCTCCGTCGGCAGGATCTTGAAGCCCCCGTCGGTGAACAGGTCGACATTCATGAAGACGTTGAACACGTCCATGATGTCGTCGCCGGTCAGGCCGAACGGCTCGACCGCCTCGCGCAGGTTTTCCTGGCACGAGCGGTGGCTGCCCGGCGGGAGATTGTCGCGGATTTCGTAGAGCCGGGTCGAGCAGCGCCCGCCCATGTTGCCCCAGTGATTGGGATAGGTGTCTTCCAGCACCGTCAGCATGACGTTCTCGCGCGGCGGCTTGGAATAGAAATATCTGAACGCCTTGCTGGTGCCGGTCCCTGCGGTCACGTTGATCGCCCAGCTCTGGCCGCAGTGGAACGTCTCCTTCGGATCGTCGGCGTTGAAGAAGGCGCAGTCGCCGACCTGGCCGCCCTCGACCTGGGCGATGCGCAGCACCTGGCCCTTCTTCACGATGAAGCCGCGCCCGTAGCGGGCCGGAATGACGAATTCCTCGATCAGCTTTCCGGGCATCGACCTACTCCCCTTCCTTTTCCGCGTAGACCATCCGCCGTTCGCCCTCCAGCCGGAAGCCCGGCAACCCGAGGCTGTCCTGGAACATCTGCAGATAGGCGGGCGCTGCGCCGCCGCCGTTGTCCCGCGCCTCGCGCAGCGCCGCCCGCGCGGCTTCGGTGGCTTGCGCATCGGCCGCGCCGTCCGCGCCGAGCGCCACGCCGTAGACCGCCTCGGCGTATTCCCGGGTGATCCGCTCCTCCGCGACATCGGCGGCGACCAGCGCGGGATCGCGCTCCAGCGGATCGCCCTGCCCGGCCCCGCCGGCGCCGATATGGCAGAAGACCTCGCCTTCCGCGAGCCGGACCGCTTCCATCGGCATGACCGGCTCGGTGCGCTGGTCCGGGCCAGGATTGACGATGTTCCACGACGGCGTGCCGGCGCAGCCGCCGTCGAGCCCATAGGGCAGGAATTGCCGCCGGTCGGAGCGCATGACCATCTGCACGCCGCCCGGCGCGCGCACCCGGTACTGGCGCCGGTAGGCCGGCGCGCCGCGATAGCGGCCCGGCCCGCCGGAGTTCTCCACCATGCCGTAGCCCTCGATCTCGAGCGGATGCAGCGCCTCGATCATCTCGGCCGGCTGGTTGGTCAGGTTGCCGCCTGGGTTGGGGATGCCGAAGCTGCCGTCGCGGTCCGGCATGGCGCCCCAGCTTCCCGCCAGCGTCTCGGACAGGACGAATTGCCGGCCCCGGTGCATGCCGCTGATCGCCGGGAAGGTGACGCCGCCCTCGCCCGCCGCGGGGATCCTGTCCGGCACGATCTGCGCGAAGGCGCCGAGCAGCACGTCGATGGCGCGCCAGCCGACGATCGCCCGCGCCGCGCAGGCCGCCGGCGGCCGCGGGTTGACGATGGTGCCCTCCGGCAGGCGGATGTCGATGGCCCGCGCAAAACCCTCGAAATTCGGGATTTCCCCGCCGGCGATGCATTTGACGATGAGCTGCACCGCCGACTTGACGAAGGGCGACGGGCAGTTGATCGCGCCCGGCACCTCCGGCGCCGTGCCGGCCCAGTCCACGACCATCCGGCTGCCGTCGATGGTCACTGTCACCTTGAGCGGGATCGGTTCCGGGTCGGCCCCGAGACCGTCCAGCCAGTCGGTGAAGGACCATTGCCCGTCCGGCAGTGCGGCGATTTCCTGCCGGGTGACGGCCTCGGCGTAGTCGTGCAGGTCGGCGAGGATGGTGCGGAAGGCCTCGCTGCCGTAGCGCTCGACAAGGCCGCCATAGGCGCGCTCGGCCGTGTTGCAGGCAGCGATCTGGGCGCGCATGTCGCCGGCCAGCTTGTCCGGCACCCGCGTGTTCGCGTGCATCAGCCGGAAGAAGGTCTCGTTGGGCCGGCCCGCCTCGTACATCTTCAATACGGGAATGCGCAGCCCTTCCTGGAAGATCTCCGTGGCGTAGACCGCCGTGCTGCCGGGCGCGATGCCGCCCATGTCGATCTGATGCACCAGCGTGGCGGCATAACCTTCCAGCTCGCCGCCGTAGAACAGCGGCTTGACGATATAGACGTCGGGCAGATGCATCCCGCCGGCGGTATAGGGATCATTGAAGACGAAGATGTCGCCCGGCTTCGTATCGTCGCCATACTCGGCAATGAGTGCCTTCATGGCGTCCGGGAAGGAGCCGAGATGCAGCGCCATGGTCAGCCCGTGGGCGATTCCCGCGCCGTGCCGGTCGCACAGGCCGGTCGAATAGTCCATCGAATCGCGCACGATGGAGGAATAGGCCGTGCGCAGGACGACCAGCGCCATCTCGTCGGCGATCGACGACAGGGCGTTGCGCACCACCTCCAGGGCGATCGGATCGGCGTTGCGGCCGGCATTGAGTCGGGGCCGGGTCATGCCGCGCCTCCCTTTTCGAGCACGATATTCTGCGCCGTATCGAGGCGCGCCGTCCAGCCGGGCGGCACCACGCAGGTTGCGTCGTATTCCTCGACGATCAGCGGGCCGCCCCGCGGTTCGGCCGTCAGGGCCTCGCGCGGCACGACCGGAACGTTCGGCCGGCCCGCCGCCGCGCCGAAAAAGGCCGGGCGGGCGCCGCCGGTATCCATACCGCCCGGCTTCGGCTTCGGCGCGGGCTTGTCGACCGCAACGGTCGCGACCGTGCGCAGGGTGACGCTTTCCACGGCGACGGCATCGGCGCGGTGGCCGTAGGTCCGCTCGTGCTCGGCGCCGAAGGCAGCAGCCATGGCAGCGGTGTCGGGCAGTCCGTCCGGCCCCTCCGGCACCGGAACCGCCAGCTCGTGCGCCTGGCCCTCGTAGCGCAGTTCGGCGAGACGGCGCAGGGCATAGTCGCCGACGGCATAGCCTTCGGCCGCCATGTCCGCGGCGAGGCCGGTTTCCAGTTCCCGATAAAGCGCGTCGAGCGCCGCCGGCCCGGTTTCGGAAAGCAGCGCGAGATGGCTGCGCGCCGCTTCCTGCTCGACGTCGGAGAGCAGCAGGCCGTAGGCGCTGAACACCCCGGGATTGGGCGGCACGACGACCCTCGTCATCTCCAGCAGGTCGGCGATCGCCGCCGCCACGACCGGGCCGTTGCCGCCGAAGGCGAACAGGGCGAAATCGCGCGGGTCGCGGCCGCGGTAGGTCGAGACCGCCTTGACGGCGCGCATCATGGTGCCGCAGGCGACCTCCAGGATGCCGTGGGCGGCGTCCAGCACGTCGCGGCCCAGCACGGCGGCGATCTGCGCGGCGACCGCCTGCGCCGCAGCCCCGGCGTCGATGGCGAGGCCGCCGCCGACCAGATAGTCCGGGTTGAGCCAGCCGAGGGTCAGCACCGCGTCGCAGAAGGTCGGTTCCGTGCCGCCCCGGCCGTAGGCGACCGGACCGGGCACGGCCCCGGCGCTGTCCGGCCCCACCCGGACCAGCCCGCCGGCGTCGACCCGCACCAGGCTGCCGCCGCCGGCGCCGATCTCCGAAATATCGATGACCGGCAGCTTGAGCGCGTGGCCACCGCCCATGACCAGCTTGCTCGACAGGTTGATGCCGGCGCCGACCTCGTAGTCGCCGGTCCGGGCGACCTCGCCGGCCTCGACGATGGAGGCCTTGGCCGTGGTGCCGCCCATGTCGAGGGTGATGCAGTCGGCGATCCCGTCGCGCGCGCCGGCGTGGGCCGCGCCGATCACGCCGGCGGCCGGTCCGGACTCGACGATGTAGGCCGGCTTCTCCGCCGCCGCGGCGGCGCTCATGATGCCGCCGTCGGATTTCATCACCAGGATCGGCGCGGTCACGCCGATGCCGTCCAGATGCTCCCGGAGCCGGCCGAGATAGCCGCGGATCACCGGGCCGAGATAGGCGTTGATGACGGTTGTGCTGGTCCGCTCGTACTCCCGGATGACCGGCAGGAGATCGCTGGAGCAGGTGAGGAACACCTCCTCCCCGAGCCGGCTGCGCAGGATGGCCGCGACGCGGCGCTCGTGGTCCGGGTTGGCGTAGGCGTGGAGCAGGCAGACCGCGACCGCCTCGACCCCGGCCGCCGCCAGCCGCCCGGCCGCGGCTTCCACGCTCGCGGCGTCGAGCGGCCGCCAGACTTGGCCTTCCGGCCCCATCCGTTCGTCCGCCTCCAGGCGCAGCCGGCGCGGCACCAGCGGCTCCGACCGGCGGTAGTTCAGCGTGTACATCTCCGGGATGCGCAGGCGGCGCATCTCCAGCACGTCGCGGAAACCGCGCGTGGTGACGAGCCCGGTCAGCGCGCCCTTGCCTTCGAGCACCGCGTTGGTCGCGACGGTCGTGCCGTGGACGACCCGGCCGACGGCGGCCGGTTCGATCTCCTGCCGGTCAAGCAGCGCCGCAACGCCGTCGCGGATGCCCCGGCCGTAGTCGTCGGGCGTGGATAGAAGCTTGTGGGTGTGCAGGGCGCCGTCCGGCGCAGCGAGCACGAGGTCGGTAAAGGTCCCGCCGATGTCGACGCCGAGGCGCCATCCGGATTGCGAACGCGCCATGGCTAACCGTTTTTCCGGAATTCTCTCGTCAAATCAGCCGCGCATTCCCCGAGCGCCCAAATCGGGAAAACCGCGTCCCCAGGAGAATCGCAGCGGGTTTCGGCGAGACGGTGCGACAGCGGGCCGGACGGCGCGACCGGACCGTCACGCGCCGGCCGCGGGATCGCGACGATTTCCGACGGCCTCCGTCCGGACCGTGACCGGGCGGGCATGCGCGAAAATAGCGAGGGCCCGATCGTTTCTGTTCGAGGTATAATTGGCCTCCGGGTTTCGGTAAATTCGATTCGACACAATAGAGTAATGATTACTCAAAACTCTATTTGAATTATTTATCGATTCAGGAATGACGGGAGTGGTCATGGCAAGACGCACGAGCGCGGATGCCTATGAATTTCTTCGGCAGGAACTCCTGCACGGCGCGCTGATGCCGGGCGACCGGCTTCGTGTAGCTGACCTGAACGAGCGTTACCGGCTCGGGCTGTCGCCGATCCGGGAGGCGCTGATGCGCCTGACCAGCGAGGGGCTCGTATCCTGGGAAAGTTATCGTGGCGCGCGCGTGCCCGACGACGATCTCGAAGAGTTCCGCGACATGATACGAACCCGCCGGGAAATAGAGAGGTTGTGCCTGACCAAGGCGATCGAACTGGGCGATGCGAATTGGGAAGCGGAGATTGTGCGGTCCTTCCATGTCATGTCGCGCACCCCGTTTCCCGACCCGACCGACTCCCGGGAAACGACTGCCAACTGGGAGCGCTGCCACCGCCAGTTCCACTACGCGCTGGTAGCCGCCTGCGGTTCGGACTGGCTCCTGCAGTTCTGGAACACGCTGGCGGACCAGTCGGAACGCTATCGGAAACTGCGGCTGTTCCGGACCGGAGCCGACAAGAGCCGCCAGCGCGACGCCCAACGCGATCACGAAATGATCATGGAAGCGGTCATCGACCGCGACGTTGCTGCCTCAACCGATTTGATGGATGCGCATCTGACCAAGACCGAAAATGCGATCTCCAGGCTCCTCGAACCCAAGCGCGAAGCGGAAACGGAACAGGGCTGACGGCTTGAGGGCCGTATCGCGCGGGTCTGCGGCCGCCTGGGAAAATACCGGGAACGCCCTTCAGGCCGCGAAGCGCTGCGTTTCCAGCACGAGCCGGCCGCGGGTGTTTTCCCCGGCTTCGAGAATCCGGTGCGCTTCGGCGGCCCTGTCCAGCGGCAGGACCCGGCTGACCAGCGGCCGGAGATGTCCGGCCTCCGCCAGGCCGACGACGGAAGCCAGGATCTCGCGATTGTCCAGGATCATGGCCTGGCGCACCTCGATATCCAGCCCGGCCGAGCGGTCCTCGAAGGGCCCGGCGATCAGCCAGACCAGCATGCCGCCGGGCCGCAGCACGCCGTAGGAGCGGGTGTGGACCGCGCCGCCGACCAGGTCGATCGCGACGTCCTGGCCGGACACCGCCGTCTCGAAGGCCACCTTGTCGTAAGGCACGATCCGGTCGCAGCCCAGCGCGGCGACATGGTCGCGGTTGCGTTCGCTGCAGGTGCCGGTCACCTCGGCGCCCAGATGCTTGCACAACTGCACGGCCATGCCGCCGATCGCGCCGGCCGCCGCGTGCACCAGCACCCGGTCACCGGCCTTGACACCGGCGGTTTCGACCACGGCGATCCAGGCGCAGACCCCGGCATGCATGACGGCGGCGGCCTCGACGAAGCCGAAGCCTTCGGGCATCGGCACGACATCGTCCGCAGGGCGGGCGGCGAGCTGCGCGTAGGAGCCCTGGTCGACATGCTGGCAGGTGAAGCAGACCCGGTCGCCGACGGCGAAGCGGTCGACGCCGGCGCCCACCGCCCGCACGATCCCGGCGCCGTCGCGCCCCGGCACCTTGGGCGGCCGGACCGGGAAGATCGCGGTCAGCTCGCCCTTGCGCAGTTTCCAGTCGCCCGGCACCACGCTGACGGCATGGACCTCGATCAGCAGTTCGCCCGGTCCGGGTTGCGGATCGGGCAGGTCGACCAGTTTCAGTTCCTCCGGCCCGCCGAAGCGGTCGAATCGGATCGCTTTCAATCGCGCCTCCAGCGTGTGCGCAGGGCCTTTTCCGACGGCCGCCGCGCGGCGCGGGAACCTTGCGAGAAGGCGGAGGCAACGTCAATATTGCGCCGCCTTCTTCTCCGCGTTGGGGCCGTGCATGACAGGCGATACCCAGGAAACTTCGGCGGCGGCGCGCGCCGGGCCCGATACAGGCGCGCCGGACCGGCGCCAGGTTGCAGACGAACTGGCGCACTTCTCGGCGGTCCTGAAGAAAGTCGGGCCGGCCGATCCGGCCGTCGAGCCCGGCGTCGATTTGCGGCGCCGGCTGGTCCGTACCGCCGCGACGTGACCGGCAACCCGGCCGATCTGACGCTATCGACCGCCGCCGCGCAGCTCGCCGCCGGCGGCATTTCGGCTGGCGAACTGGCCGAGTCCTGCCTCGACCGGGTCGTGCGCCAGCAGCCCGTTCTCAACACTTTCCTGACCGTGGACGCCGAGGGCGCGCGCGCCGCCGCTGCGGCTTCGGACGCCCGCCGGGCGCGCGGCGAAGCCCTCGGCCCGCTGGACGGAATCCCGGTGGCGCACAAGGACCTGTTCGACCGGGCCGGCCGGGTCACGACGGCCGGCGGTATCCTCCTGAACGACCGGATCGCGGACACTACGGCGACCGTCCTCACCAGGCTGGACGCCGCCGGAGCCGTCGAGATCGGCACCCTCGGCGCCTCGGAGTTCGCTGCCGGCGCCACCGGGCACAACCGGCACCACGGCGATTGCCGCAATCCCTGGGACCCTGCGCGCATTCCCGGCGGGTCTTCGGGCGCTTCGGCGGCCGCCGTCGCGGCCCGGCAGATCTTCGCCTCCCTCGGCACGGATACCGGCGGGTCGGTCCGGATGCCGGCGCATTTCTGCGGCGCGGTCGGCCTGCGTCCGACCCAGGGCCGGGTCAGCCGCCATGGCGTCTTTCCGCGCAGCTGGTCGATGGACACCGCCGGGCCGCTCGCCCGGACCGCCGAAGACGCCGCCCTCCTGCTCCGGGCAATCGCCGGCCCCGACCCGGCCGACCCGACGGCCGAGGCCGTTCCGGTCCCCGAATACCGCGCGGCGCTTGAAGAGCCGGTCGCCGGGCTGCGGATCGGCGTGCCGAGCACCTATTTCCTTGACGAAGTCGACGGCGGTATCCGCGCGTTGCTGGACGCCGCGCTGGAGGCATTCGCCGGCCTCGGTGTCGCCGTTACGCCGGTCGATGTGCCCGATCCTGCCCTGCCCTTCCGGCTGGCCGTGATCGTCCTCAAGGCGGAGGCGGCGGCGGTCCACGAAGACTGGATGCGCAATCGGCCGGGCGGCTACGACCACGGCATCAGGGAGGGCATGGAGGCCGGCCTGTCGATTTCCGCCGTCGATTATCTCCGGGCCCTGCGCGAGCGCGGGCCGGCTCTCGAGCGCTGGCTCGCCGGGCCCCTGTCGAAGGCCGATGTCCTGATCACGCCGGTGCTGGACGATCCGACCCCGACGCTGGCCGAAAGCGCCGTCGCGGATGCCGACGGGGCCGCCAGGGTCATGGCCCGGTTCGGCCGCTGCACCCGGCCGTTCAGCTTCCTCGGGCTGCCGGCGGTTTCGATTCCCTGCGGCTTCCAGCCCGGCGGGATGCCGGCCGGATTTCAACTGGTCGGGCGGCCGTTCGCCGAGGCCACCCTGTTGCGCCTCGGCCACGCCTATCAGAAAGTGACGGACTGGACCGAACGCGCGCCCGCCATCGCTTCGGGCGAAGCGGAACCAGACGCCCCGGCGAGGCCCCGATGACCTCCGACCCGACCGTAAAACCGGCCGTCGGACCGGCCGCGACACCGACCGGCAGGATCGGCCTGCGCACCGACGGCATGGTCCGGTGGCTGATCTTCGACCAGCCGGCGAAGCATAATGCCCTGTCCATGGGAATGATCGAGGATGCGCTCGACGCCGTGCGCGCCTTCTCCGACGACGGCAGCCAGCGCGTGCTCGTGCTGACCGGCGGCGGCGACCGGGCATTCGTTTCCGGCGGCGACCTTGCAGAGTTCGAAAAGGGACGGGATGCGGACGAGGCCGAGCGCCGGTATCTGGCCCTGGCTGGCGACCTGTTCGAAGCGGTGGCCGACTGTCCGAAACCGACGATCGCGGCGATCCACGGCTATTGTTTCGGCGGCGGCGTGGCCCTGGCCGCAGCGTGCGACCTGCGCTATGCCGCCGACGACGCGCAGTTCTGCATCCCGTCGGCCCGGCTCGGGCTGGCTTATCCCCTGGCCTTCGTAAGGTGGATGGTCGACCTGATCGGCCCAGCCCCGACGCGGGAAATGCTGTTCACCGGCCGGCGGTACGACAGCGCCGAGGCGGACGGGTTCGGTCTGGTCAACCGCGTGTACCCGAAAGTGGCGCTCGAAGCCGAGGTTGCGCGCATCGCCGGGACAATCGCCGACAATGCGCCCATGTCGGTGCGTGCGGCCAAGGAGACAATAGGCTATCTCTTGGGGGAGTCCGCAGAGGCCGGCCGCATCGCCTGCGAGGAGGCGGTCGCGGCGTGCGCGAACAGCCGCGATTTCGCCGAGGGCCGCGCCGCCTTCGCGGAAAAACGCAAGCCCGTTTTCGAGGGCCGGTGACGTGTCGCCGGCCTTCGTGAACGCGGGTCCGGCAAACACGGGCAGGGTGTCGGGATGAGCCAGGAACGCAGTTTTGTCGAATTGACGGCGCGTGAAATCGCGCAGGGCGTGAACGAAGGGCGCTGGACGGCCGAAGCGGTGATCCGCGCCTTTCTCGAACGATGCGACGAAATCGACGACCGGGTGCAGGCCTGGGCGGCCATGGACCCGGGCCTGGCGATCGAACAGGCGCGCGCGGTGGACAGCGCCATCGACCGCGGGGACAGGGACAAACCGCTGGCCGGCGTGCCGTTCGGCGTCAAGGACATATTCGAGACCGCGGATTACGTTACGGAATACGGCAGCCCGATCTACAGCGGGCACCGGCCGCGCGCCGACGCCGCCTGCGTCGCGCTGGCCCGCGCGGCCGGCGCCGTCATCCTGGGCAAGACAAGGACGACCGAGTTCGCTGCAAACAATCCGACCGTGACGCGAAACCCGCGCGACCTGGGCCGGACGCCCGGCGGCTCGTCGAGCGGCTCCGCGGCGGCCGTCGCGGCGTCGATGGCGCCGGTGGCGATGGGCACCCAGACCGCCGGCTCGGTGATCCGGCCGGCCTCCTATTGCGGGGTCGTCGCCTACAAGCCCACGTTCGGCTATACGCTGCGGGCCGGGTTCAAACCGTCGGCAGGCTCGCTCGACACCGTGGGATATTTTGCGCGCAACGTCGGCGACGTGGCGGAATTTTCCTCGCTGTCCGACGGCCGGCAACCCTTTCAGGAACCCGACGATCCGGAGGCTGCGCCACGGTTCGCCCTGTGCCGGACCGCGGAATGGTCCGCCGCGGAAAACGGCACGATCGAGCCGCTCCTGGAATTCGTCGAGGCGCTGCGCGGGGCTGGCGCGAATGTCGCCGATATCACCTTTCCAGTCGGATTCGACGGCCTGGCCGACGCCCAGTGGACGATCATGGCCTATGAAACGGCCCGGTCGCTGACCTGGGAGCGGCTGACCCATCCGGACCTCTGTTCGGAGCAACTGCGCGCCATCTTCGAACTGGGAGAGAGCCTGTCGGACCGGGACTACGGCGCCGCCCGCATCCTTGCCAACCACAGCCGCTCCTCGCTGAACGAAATGCTGCGCCGGGCGGGCGTCCATGTGCTGCTCGCGCCGGCCGCTCCCGGCGAGGCGCCGGAAGGATTGGAGAGCACGGGCGATCCGATCCTGAACCGGGTCTGGACGCTTCTGCACATGCCCTGCATGACGCTGCCGCTGCTGACCGGCCCGGCCGGCCGGCCGTTGGGCGTTCAATTGATCGGCCGTATCGGCCGGGACTGGCGGCTCGTACACGCCGCGAAGTGGATCGAGGCCCGCTTCCCCTACGTCGGATCGCTGGACGACGCGGTCGCCTGACCGCTCCCGCGCGGCCGCCCGGTCCGTTCGATCGGGCAGGTCTTGCCGGCCTCGCGCGGCAGGGTGCCGGGCGCAAGCCATTCGATGTCCGGCGTCACCCGGAGTCGCGCCCGGCACGCACCGACGATTTCCGCCGCCAGTGCCGGCAGGTCGTCGCTGCGCACGGCGGCGCCATGCTCGACCCTCAGGCCCAGCGGCGGCGCGACATGCGGCCCCGGCCCGTCGACGGCGATCCTGAAGTGGCCGGTCACCCGGGGCCGGAAGCCGGCGAGGACATCCTGGATCGCCGCCGGATAGACGTTGACCCCCTTGACGATCAGCATGTCGTCGGTCCGCCCGAGGATGCGGAACAGCCGGCCGGGCGTCGGGCAATCGGGCGGCGCGTCCCACAGCTGGATCAGGTCGCCCAGGGCGTAGCGCATGAAGGGCGTGCCTTCCCAGTCGAGAAAAGTGAAGACCATCTCGCCGACCGCCCCGTCGGTCTGCTCCACCGGCGCGCGGGTTTCCGGATCGACCAGTTCGAGCAGGCAATGGTCTTCCGAAACGATCTGCATGCCGGAAGCGCGCTCCGGCGGCTCGTCCGGCGAAATGCCGTGGAAGGCGTGGCCGCCGCCGGTATGGTCGAACACTTTCGCGCCGAAGCCCTCGGCCAGCAGGCGGCGGACCTCCGTCAATCCGCCGCCCGGTTCGCCGACGCAGAAGAAATACCGGATGCCGAGGTCGCGCGCCGGCCGGCCGGCGCGGTCCGGCGCCTGCTCGATCAGGTACCGGCCGAACGACGGCGTCGCCAGCAGGGCGCACGGCCGGGTTAGGTCAAGATATTGCAGAACGCGGTCGGTCCCGCCCTCGATGCCGACCGGGACGACGCAGGCGCCGAGATGCTGGATGCCGTCCGACAGCGGCAGGCCGCCCGTGAACATGCTGAGCGATACCGCCTGGAGCATGACATCGCCGGGCCGGATGCCGGCGCGCCAGTATTTCCGGGCGTGCATCTCGTTGATGACGGCGATGTCGTGCGCCGTGTGGGTGTAGAGGGTCGGCGTGCCGCTCGTGCCGGAGGTCGAGACGATGCGGACGATCTTCTCGCGCGGCGCGCAGGCGAGCAGTTCGAACGGGTTGCCGAACCGGTCCAGCGATTCCTGCTGGACGGCGCGCTGGTCCGCCTTGTCCATGAGCGGCAAGCGGGCGAAATCCTCGAACGAGCGGATGTCGCCGGGCTCGGCGCCGGCCCTGGCGAATTGCGCGCGATAGAAGGCGGAGCCCTCGAAGTTATAGCGCAGCTGCCGGATCAGCCGTTGCCATTGCAAGTCCCGCAGCGCATCGCGCGGCAGGGTCTCGACCGCCGGATTCCACAGGCGCTGCTGCTTGTCAGTCGGCGGCATCGGCCTTGGGGCCGGCGGCGAACGGCTCGCAGATCTCGAACAGCAGGCCGGTCACGTCGTCCGGCTCGAAAAAGGCGACCCGGCCGTGCACGCCGTCGGCCGGAAAACCCTCCTTGACCGCGAATCCGCGCGCCTTCAGGGCGGCGATGCTCGCCTCGGCGTCGGCGACTTCGGCCGAGACATGGTTGAGGCCGAGCCGGCTGCCCATGACGCCCCGGGCGAACGCCGCCTCGCCGGTATACTGCAGCAGTTCGATCGCCAGGTTGGCGGTGTGGAAGATCGCGGTGCGGAGCTCGTATTGCGGCAGGTCCTTGTAGGACACCTCGTCGCCAAACACCGGGCGCAGCCGCTCCACGGCCGCGTCCAGGTCGGCCACCATCAGGCCGATATGGTCGATTCGCGGCCGGTTCATTCGTTCACCCTCCTCAACGCCGCCGTGGCCGGGCGGTCGATCTCTCCGTCCGCCGATACCGCGACTCCATAGTCGCGCGCCGCAGCCTCCGGGCTGATCAGCCCGTTATGCACCTCTTCGGCGACCAGTTCGGCCGGCCGCTCGAACGGTTCGCCGTAACCGCCGCCGCCGCCCGCTTTCTGCACCAGCACCGTGCCCCTGGCGATGTCGCGCAGGATTTGCTTCGACTTTGCGACCCGCTCCGATCCGTCCGGCGCACGCAGCACGGCCCGGTTGAGCACGCCGGCGCCGCCGCCGAACAGGCCGAAGGCTTCGGCGCCGGGCTCGATGCCGTCGCCGAACGCCACGGCGGTGACGTTCTCGCCGTCGATGCGGAATGCGGTTTCGGTTCCCAGGCCGCCGCGCCAGCGCCCCGGACCGGCCGAATCCGGCAGGTATTCGTGCTTCGTCAGGACGTGCGGATTCTGGATTTCGAACATTTCATAATCCTGGGCGAGGATGCCGCCGGCGCAGTTTATCAGGCCGATATGGTCGTAGCCGTCAGCCCCGAAGGTCGCGCCGGAGCCGCCCTTGAGCGCGAGGAACAGGATGTCGGTATAGGGCCGGCCCTTGCGCGGGTCGTCGCCGGTCACGGCGAAGCCGAGGAAGCGGTTCCACCCGGCGGTCACGGTTTTCGGGATTGCCTGGGCGAAGGCCTTCATGATGGCGTCGGAGGTCGGGCCGGTGATCGAGTTGCCGAAGGTGGTGGCCGCCGGGAAGGCGGCGTTGAGGAACGACCCCTCCGGATTGACGATCCGCACCCGGCGCTGGATGCCGGCGTTGTGCGGAATGTCCGGGTCCACCAGCATCAGGAAGGTCAGCATGACCGCCGAGGCCGTCGCCGCGTAGGGCGCGTTGACGAAGCCCGGCGTCTGGGGCGACGAGCCGGTGAAATCGAAGGTGACATGGCCGCCGTCGACCGTCACGGCGAGGCGGATTTCCATGGTCGAGCCGTCGGTCACGCCGTCATAGAAGACGGTGCTGGTCGCCTCGTAGCGGCCGTCGGGAATCGCCTCGATGCCGCGCGCGACGGTCGCCTCCGTGCTGTCGAACAGATGCGCCTTGTGGGCGAGAAACCGCTCCAGGCCGTAGCGGGCGATCAGCTCCTGCATGCCGCGCTCGCCGACCCGCGTCCCGCCGATCTGCGCCTTGATATCCTCCTCGACGATCCGGTAGCGGATGTTGGCGAAGACCATGCCCCACACGTCCCGGCGCAGCACGCCGCGGTCGTAGACCTTGAGCGGCGGAATGCGCAGCGCCTCCTGCCAGACCTCGCGCGCGTCCGGGTTGTAGCCGCCGGCCTGGGCGCCGCCGATATCGGCCTGGTGCCCCTTGCAGGCGGCCCAGGCGACCAGCGTGCCCTCGTGGAAAACCGGCCGGAACGCGGCGACGTCGTTGTTCTGGTTGCCGCCGCTGAACACGTCGTTGTGCAGGATGACGTCGCCGGGATGGATATCGTCGCCGAAGAACGCGATGATCCGCTTGCACACCGGCTGCAGGGCGAAGGCGAGCACCGGGATGTATTCCGTCTGCTCCAGCATGTCGCCGTCGGCGTCGTAGAGGCCGGTCACGAAGTCCCGCGCCTCGTTGAGGATCGGCGAGCGCGTCGTGCGCAGCAGGGCGAGGCCCATCTCCTCGGTGATCGACTTCAGCCGCCGGGCGATTACCGACGCCAGGACCGGATCGATGGCTTCGGTCCGGGCCGTCATGCCGGGCCCGCCGCCCGGTCGGTCAGCACCGCCGTCCCGACCGGGTCGATCCCGACATCGAAGCCGGCCGGAACGAGAATCGTCGTCACCGCGGTCTCGACGATGGCCGGCCCGGAAAGCGCGTTGCCCGGCGCCAGCAGCCCGCCGTCGAACACCGGCGCGTCGACGAATTCCGCCGCGGCGGGTTCGAAGACCGGCCTGCGCCCCTTGAGGGCTGCCGACGGATCGGAGCCGGCATCCGGCCCGACTTCAAGATCGGGCTTCGGGGTCCGGCCGAGCGCCGTCATGCGCACGTTGACCAGCTCCACCGCCGTCTCCTCCTCGGCGAGATCGTAGCCGAACATGCGGTCGTGGCTGCGGTGGAACATGGCCGTGACAGTTTCCAGATCGAGGGACTTGAGCGCCGTTTCCGGGATTTCGTCGACCCGGACCTCGTGATACTGGCCGACATACCGAAGGTCGAGAGCGTAGAAGAATTCCCGGTCTTCATCCGCCACGCCCTCGGCATGCAGGAGCGCGTGCGCCTCGGCTTCCAGATCCCGGAGCAGGGACAGCAGGACTTCGCCATCCATGTCCCGCGCCGTGAACGGCGTCGCCCAGGAGCGCACGAGATCGTGGCGCAGGTCGGTGCGCAGCATGCCGGCGGCGCACAGGATCGAGGCTTCGCGCGGCACGAGCACGGTGCCGATGCCCAGCTCGCGGGCGATCATGGCGGCGTGGATCGCCCCGGCGCCGCCCGCGCAGACCAGGGGAAAGTCCCGCGGATCGTAGCCCCGTTCGATCGACACTTCGCGGATCGCCGAGGCCATGTTGACATTCATCACCCGGTACATGCCGGCCGCCGCGCCGACCGGATCGAGGCCGAGCGGTCCGGCGATCTCCCCGGCAATCGCGCGGCGCGCCGCAGCCGCGTCCAGGTGCATCCGGCCACCGGCGAAGAAATCCGCCGAGAGATAGCCGAGCAGGAGATTGGCGTCGCTGCAGGCCGGCCGCTCGCCGCCGAGCCCGTAGCAGGCCGGCCCCGGTTTGGCCCCGGCGCTCTGCGGCCCCATGCGCAGCAGGCCGCCGCCGTCGATCCAGGCGATCGAGCCGCCGCCGGCGCCGATGGTCTTGATGTCGAGCGACGGCAGGGCCATGGCGAACCGGTCGATCGTCGCGCCGGTCGTCACCGCAGGCGCGCGGTCCAGGGTCAGCGATGCCTCGAAGCTCGTGCCGCCCATGTCGATGGCGATGTTGCGCGGCGAACCGAACCGGCGGGCGTAAATTCCGGCGGCGACCGGCCCTGCGGCCGGGCCGGAAAGCAGGGTCGACGCCGCCTTGCCGATGGCGGCCTGCGGCGCGCAGACTCCGCCGTTGGACTGCATGACCAGCAGGGCGCCGCCGAAGCCGGCCGCATCCAGCCGCCCGGTCAACCGCTCCAGGTAGCGCTTCAGGATCGGCCCGACGGCGGCGTTGAGCACGGTCGTGCTGGTGCGTTCGTAATAGCGGACCTGGGGCAGCACGTCGGCCGACGCGCTGACATAGGCCTCCGGCATCAGGGCCCGGAGCTGCGCTGCCGCCGCCCCCTCGTGGGCCGGATTGGCGTAGGCGTGCATGAAGCAGATGGCGACGGCCTGCACGCCCGCGTCCCGGAAAACCTGCGCGGCGGTCGCGACGTCATCGGGCTCCAGCGGCGACGCCTCCTCGCCGGTTGCCAGGAAACGGCCGCGCACAGGCAGGCGCAGCCGGCGCGGCACCAGCGGCACGGGGGCGAGAAACTTGTTGTTGTACAGTTCCTCGCGGACGCCGCGGCGCATCTGCAGGGCGTCGCGGAAGCCGTGGGTCGTCAGCAGGCCGGTTTTCGCCGTCGCGCCGGTCAGCACCGCGTTTGTCGTGACGGTCGTGCCGTGGACGATGCGCTGCACCTTGCCGAGAAACGCCTCCAGCGTCCTCCCCTCGGCCGCGGCGATCTCCGCCAGCCCGGCCATGACCGCGTCCGACGGGTCGTCCGGCGTCGACAGGATCTTGAAGATGCGCCCGGCCCCGCCGCCGCTCAGCAGGAAATCGGTAAACGTCCCGCCGACATCGATGCCGATCTGGTAGCGGGTTGGCGAATCGGTCATTGCCGGATGGTATTGGTCATGCCGAAGCACCTTGCCGAACCGCGGCGATCGGCCGATTGTATACGCCTGTTCCCTGGCAAGGCGTCAACGGAGACGTACGATGAGGAGTATTCTGAAGGCGGCGGCAACCCTGGCCGCAACCGCCGTATTGGCGGCCGGTTTCGGCGCGCCCGCTTTGGCCGCGGACATCAAGGCCGGCCTCATGCTCAAGAAGGGCTTCCCAGGCGCCGAGCCGGTCAACGGCATGTTCGAGCTGTTCGAGGCCGAGGTGGAGAAAGGTTCGGGCGGCGCGATCAAGATGGAGATCGTCTATGGCGGCGCGCTCGGCAAGCCCAACGAGCGGCTGAACCAGGTCCGCCACGGCATCATCCAGATGTCCGACGCGTCCGACGGCAACTACGCCTCGATCTACAAGGACATCCAGATTCTCTCGATGCCCTACCTGTTCCCGGACGAACAGACAGCCTGGAAGCTGCTCGACGGGCCGGTCGGCACGAAGATGGCCGAGGACATCCGCAAGAAGACCGGCATCCGCGTCCTCGGCTGGTGGGAATCCGGCGGCTTCAAGCATTACAGCGCGAACAGGGCGATCCGCAAACCGGACGATATGAAGGGCCTGAAGATGCGCGTGATGGCGCCGATCTTCGGCATTCCGGTGCTCACCCTCGGCGGCTCGGCGACGCCCATCGCCTTCCCGGAGCTGTACACCTCGCTCAAGACCGGCGTGGTCGACGGGCAGGACAACGCCGTCTGGGTGTTCAACCTGATCAAGCTGCACGAGGTCCAGAAATTCCTGATGCTGGACGGCCACATCTACGCCTTCGGGCCGCTCGGCATCAACGACCGCTGGTTCGGCAAGCTGTCGGACAAGCACAAGGCGGTCGTGCTGGCAGCGGGCAAGAAGGCCATCGCCTATAACCGCAAAGCGTCGCGGGATGCCGAGGCCAAGAACATTGCGATGGCGAAGGAACGCGGCGTCACCGTCATCCCCTTCACAAGGGAGATGAAGAAGGCCTTCGCGGACCGCGTGCGGCCCGCGGCCATCACGTGGCTGAAGAAGAATGTCGACACGCCGGCGCTGGTCGACGAGATCATCGCCGAGGTGGCGCGGCTGTCGAAATAGCGTTCCGGGCGACGCCGAGCCGCCGGCCGGGCGCCCGGCCCTGACCGCGTATTCATGACCGGCTGGCTGGAACGGCTGCTGCGGACGATCGGCGCGGCGGCGCTGCTGCTGCTGTTCGCGCTGATCGTCGCGCAGGTCGCCATGCGCTACGGCTTCGGCGTCACGCCCTTCTTTACCGAGGAGATGGCCCGCTACGCCCTGGTCTGGTCGGTGCTGGCCGGCGTGGCGGTCTCGATCCGGATCGACGGCCATATCCGGGTGACCTTCGTTCCCGACCTGCTGCGGCCCCGCGCGCGCTGGTACTGGATGCGGGCGCTCGACCTGCTGACCGTCGCCCTGCTGCTGATCCTCACCGTCGCCGCGGTGCGCACCGTCGACTTCGCCGGCGGCCAGACCAGCGACGGGTTGCAGGTCTCGCTGCAATATCCGTACGCGGCCCTGCCGGTCGCCTTCGGCCTGGGACTGGTCTTCCTGATCGTGCGGCTGCGGCAATCCTGGTCCGGCCGGCCTTGGAAGGATACCGGGTGAGCCTCTCGCTCGGCCTGTTCCTGGCGTCGTTCCTGTTCCTCCTGTTCGCGGGCCTGCCGGTCGCCTGGACGATGGTCGCCGCGTCGCTCCTGTGGCTCGTGGCGAGCGGCCAGACGGGCTTCCTGCCGGTCCTGCCGGAGCGGATCTTCCAGGGCATCGACGTGTTCGTGCTGATGGCGATCCCGCTGTTCATCCTGGCCGGCGAACTGATCAACGAGAGCCGGATCACCGACCGGCTGATCGCCTTCGCGAACGTGCTGTTCGGCTGGATGCGCGGCGGGCTGGCCCAGGTCAATATCGGCGCGTCGATCCTGTTCTCGGGCATCACCGGGGTCGCGCTCGGCGACATCGCGGCGCTGGGCAAGGTCTTCATTCCGTCGATGAGCCGGAGCGGCTATTCCGCCGCCTACGCCGCCGCGGTCACCGCCTCCTCCTCGATCATCGGCCCGATGGTGCCGCCGTCGCTGATCGTCGTCATCTACGGCTCGATGACCGGCATCTCCATCGGCGCGCTGTTCGCCGCCTGCATCGTGCCGGGCCTGACGATCGGCCTCTGCCAGATGACGCTGGTCGGCTTCCAGGCGCGCCGGCGGGGCCACGCCGCCGTCGCGATGGACCGCAGCCTGCCGGCGGTCGCCCGGTCGGCAGGCCGCGCCTTCCCGCCGCTGATGATTCCGGGGATCATCCTGGCCGGCATCCTGGGCGGCATCATGACGCCGACCGAGGCGGGCGGGCTCGCCGCCTTCTATGCCCTGCTGATCGCCGTGTTCCTCTACCGCACCCTGGGCCTGCGCCAGTTCCTTTCGGTGCTCGACCGCTCGGCCGTGTTTTCCGCCCAGCTCCTGATCATCGTCGGTTGCGGCGCGATCTTCACCTGGGTGATGGGGATGGAGAATGTGCCGGCCCTGCTCGAGAACACGGTGCGCGAGCTTGCCCTGCCGCCGGCGCTGCTGCTGATCGCGCTCAACCTGATCATGCTCCTGCTCGGCATGTTCATCGACCCGGTGGCGGCGATCATCCTGTTCGTGCCGATCCTCGCCACCGCGGCTACGGCGGCGGGCGTCGACCCGGTTCATTTCGGCGCCATCGCGATCCTGAACCTGAATATCGGCCTGCTGACGCCGCCGCTCGGCGTCTGCCTGTTCGCGGCGGAGCGGATCGCCGGGTGCGGCCTGCCCGCGCTGCTGCGCGAGACCTGGCCCTTCCTGCTGGTCAGCCTGGCCGCGCTCGTGCTGGTCACCTATGTGCCGGGCCTGAGCCTGTGGCTGCCCCGGCTGCTCGGATTCTGACGGAGGCGCGCGCGATGGAAGACCGGTGGGCCCATATCTGCTCGGCCGCCGTCGACCGCCCGGCCGGCGACGCGATGGCCTTTCTGCTGGCGCCGGAGAAACTGTCTTCCTGGGCCGTCGGGCTGGGCGAGGCCCGGGTCCACCCGGACGGCACGGTCGAAGGCGCCTTCCCGGAGACCGGAGAGCCGATCTGGGCGAAGATCGACGCCGACCCGGACCGCGGGACGATCCTGTACCACCTCGGCCCCGATCCGGACTCGCTTGTCGCAAGGATCATGATCCGGGTGGTGCCGGGCGCGGTTCTGGAAGGCGATCCGCAGAGCTGCGTCGTCTCCCTGATCGCCTGGCGCCAGGCCGGCATGGACGACGCCCGCTGGGAGAGCCTGCGATCCGGCCACGAAAGCGAGATTCGGGAACTCAAACGCCTGATCGAGGCTTCGGCGCGCTGAAGCGGCGGAGTTGCCGGCGCTCCCTTTGCGCTTCTGGCCGTTTCCGCCCTTGCCATTCGCCCGGTAATCGGAATGCTGGCGGCGGTAGGGAGTGTGTCCGTCTTTGATGGAACCGCGGCGGCCAGGCGCCCCTCGATACGGCGCTGACGCGCCTACTCGGGATGAGGGGAAAGGTGTGCGGGGCACTCCCATACCCTCACCCTGAGTAGCCCCGGACTTTATCCGGGGCGTATCGAAGGGCGTGCCTCGGCCACTTCGGCGGTCCCGAAATAGATCGGACACGTTTTGACTCGGACGTTCCGATTTCTGTTGTGAGGAAACGGTCCATGGCGCTGGAAACCAACCTTGCCGGGCGGACGGCGGTCGTCACCGGCGCGTCCGAGGGCATCGGCCGGGCGATCGCCGGGCGGCTGGCGGCCGAAGGCGTCCACCTGCACATATCCGCGCGCACGGCGGCGCGGCTTAACGGCCTGAAGGCGGAGATTGAGGCGGCGCATCCGGTCTCCGTCACCTGCCATCCGTGCGACCTCTCGACGGGCGAAGGCCAGGCCGCGCTCGCCGAAGCCTGCCCCGACGCCGACATCCTGATCAACTCGGCCGGCGCGATCCCCAAGGGCCGGATCGACGAGATCCTCGAGCCGCAATGGCGCGCGGTGTGGGACCTCAAGGTCTTCAGCACGATCAACCTGTGCCGCCGCTATTACGCCGCGATGAAGGCGCGCGGCGGCGGCGTTATCGTCAACATCATCGGCAACGGCGGCGAAAAGCCGGTCGCCGACTATATCTGCGGCAGCACGGCCAACGCCGCCCTGATGGCGTTCACCCGGGCGCTCGGCGGCGGCGGGCCGAAGGACGGCGTGCGCGTCGTCGGCCTCAATCCCGGCCCGGTCGCGACGGAAAAGCTGGTCGGCATGATGCGCAAGGCGGCGCACGACGCCTGGGGCGACGAAGAGCGCTATTCCGAATATTTCGCACCCTTCGCCTGGGGGCGCGCTGCGACGGTGGAGGAAATCGCCGACATGGCGGTGTTCCTGGCGAGCGACCTGTCGCGCTACACCACCGGCACGATCGTCACCGTCGACGGCGGCATGGTGAACAAGGGGCCGCTGTTCTAGGTCCGTGTGCGGCCCGCACCGGTCGTGTCCCGGACTCCGGTCCGGGCGGAGAGGCCGTAGGGGAGGGTTTGAAACGGTACAGACCGGATAGATAGGTAACAGTTTAGACCGGATAGATGGGTGACAGGTTAAGGGAGTTCCGGGAGGACCGGATATGCCCTGGAGAGAGACCTGTCGGATGGACGAGAAGCTGGATTTTGTGTTGGCGTGGCATCGCGGCGAGGCGCCGATGACGGCGCTGTGCGCGGCGTACGGGATCAGCCGGAAGACGGGCTACAAGTGGCTCGGCCGGTACCGGGAAGGCGGCAGGTCCGGTCTGGAGGAACGTTCGCGCGCGCCTTTGCGCCACGGCCGTTCGATGGCGCCGGAGGTTGCGGAGAGGGTCGTGGCGCTGCGCCGGGCGCATCCGTTCTGGGGTCCGCGGAAGCTTCGGGCGGTGCTGATGCGCGAGGATCCGGGGACGGTGTGGCCTGCGGCGAGCACGATGGGCGATCTGCTGCGCGCAGAGGGTCTTGTGCCGCGCCGCCGGCTGCGGCGCCGTCTGGCGTCGCCGGCGCGCCCGTTCCGGGCGGCGGCGGCTCCGAACGACGTCTGGTGCATCGACTTCAAGGGCTGGTTCCGGACCGGGGACGGCGCGCGCTGCGATCCGCTGACGATCAGCGATGCGTGGAGCCGGTATCTTCTTGCCGTCGTGATCGTGCCGCCGCGCACGGCGCCGGTCATGGCGGCGGTCGAGGCGGCGTTCCGGCGCTACGGCGTGCCGCTGGCGCTGCGCTCGGACAACGGCACGCCGTTTGCCAGCACGGGCGCGGGCGGCCTGTCGCGCCTGTCGGCGCGCTGGGCGAAGGCCGGCATCGAGCTGGAGCGGATCGATCCGGGCCAGCCGCAGCAGAACGGCCGCCACGAGCGGATGCACCGGACGCTCAAGACGGAGACGGCGAAGCCGCCGGCGGCCAGCGCTGCGGCGCAACAGGCGCGCTTCGACCGCTTCCGGGAGGCGTTCAACACGATCCGGCCGCACGAAGCGTTGGGCCAGGTGCCGCCGGCAACGCTCTACCGCCCTTCGCCGCGGGAATGGCGGGCGCCGGAAGAGCCGGTCTACGACCCGTCGCACGCGGTGCGCCGGGTGCGTCCCAACGGCTGCATCAAGTGGGGCGGCGCGGAGGTCTTCGTCAGCGAGGCCCTGGCCGGCGAGCGCATCGGCATCGCCGAAACCGACACCGGCGACTGGATCGCGCGCTTCGCCGGCATCGACCTCGGACTGTTCGACCGACAGTCCATCAAACTGAGACGCTTCCGGGCGGCCCGGCCGGGCCGCCCGAAAGCGAAACAAACCGAAAACACTGTTACCCATGTAACCGGTCCATAGTGTCACCCATGTAACCGGTTGCTCAAACCCTCCCCTACACGCTTTCGAGCCCGTGCAGCCCGTAGCATCCACGCCTCGACTGAGCGGGAAAATGCGTGTCGGACAGGCAGCAGGAGGGCCGGCTTCCGCTGCCCCGCCCTGCGGTGTATTCTCTGCCTCGCTATACATTCGAGGCCGCCATGTGGACGACCGAGCGGATCGCGGACCTGGTGCAGCCCGGCCGGGTGCACCGGGATGCCTATACCGATCCGGGCATCTTCGACCTGGAGATGGAATGGATCTTCGGCCGGGCCTGGCTGCTGCTCGGCCATGACAGCCAGGTCCCGCGCGCCGGCGATTTCGTGACGACGCAGATGGGCCGGCAGCCGGTCCTCATGGTGCGCCAGCGCAGCGGCGGCGTGAGCGTGCTGTTCAACCGCTGCGCCCACCGCGGAACGACCGTGTGCAGCGCCGCCAAGGGCACCGTCACCCAATTCGTCTGCCCCTATCACGGCTGGACCTACGGCCTGGACGGGGCGTTGCTCGCCGTGCCGTCGCCCGCCGGCTATCCGGATGACCGCGACCCGCAGCGCCGCCTGGGCCTCGCCGAAGTGCCGCGCACGGAGGTCTATCGCGGCTTCGTCTTCGCCAGCCTGGCCGCGGACGGCTCGTCGCTGCGCGATTTTCTCGGCCCGCTGGTCTCCTCCTTCGACGACCTGGTCGACCGGGCGCCGGAGGGCGAAGTCGAGGTCGCCGGGGGCGTCTCGCGCCACGCCTATGACGGCAACTGGAAATTCGTGCTGGAGAACCATCTGGACACGATCCACCCGCGCTACGTCCACGCCTCCTCGATCGCCGCCGCCAACGAACAGGACGACGCCAGCCCGACCGACGGCGCCGGCGAGGTCGGCGTACGCCAGATGCGCCAGAACGGCGCTCCGGACGAGCTGTGGGAAGGCATCGGCCTGTGGGTCGCCGGCGGCGGCCACGGCTACATGGCCGACTATCACGACGACGAGAAGCTGGTCGCGGCCTCGGACGATCCGGTCCATGTCGAATACCAGAAGCGGATGGAAGCGGCCTACGGCAAGGCGCGGGCGCGCGAAATCCTGGCGGTGACGCGCTGGAACTCCATCGTCTTCCCCAACGTCTCCTTCATGAGCCAGTTCGGCCAGCTGCGCATCGTCCGGCCGCTCGCCGCCGGCCGCACGGTCCTCGATACCTACGTCTTCCGCCTCAAGGGCGCGCCGGAGGCGATGTTCCGCCGGGCGGTCGCCTTCGCCAACGTGGTCAACGGCACCGGCTCGCCGGTGCTGACCGACGACCTGGAGGTCTACGAGCGTCTCCAGGCCGGCCTCGGCGCCGACGGCAACGCATGGGTCGACACCGGCCGCGGCTTCGGCCGCGACGTGCGCGACGGCGACAACGGCCTCGACCGCGGCGGCACCGGGACCAGCGAAATCGCCGTGCGCAACCAGTTCCGCGCCTGGGCGGCGTATATGACCGGGGCCGGCGCCGCCGATGCCGCGGACATGGCCGTGGCGGCGGAATGAGCGCTGGCGCCGTTCCCGCCGCGGCGCTTGACCGGGCGGCGATCGAGGCCTTCCTGATCCATGAGGCCGACCTGATCGACCGGGGCGAGTTCGAGGCCTGGCTCGCCCTCTATACCGACGACTGCCGCTATTGGATGCCGCTGGAAGAAGGCCAGGCCGATCCGCAGCACACGGTTTCGCTGATCTACGACGACCGCAAGCTGCTCGAAACCCGGGTGCGCCGGCTCGGCCATCCGCGCGTCCATGCCCAGGCGCCCCCGTCGCGCACCCTCCACACGGTCGCCAACGTCGCCGTCGAGCCGGAGCCGGAGGAGGGCCGGATCGTCGTTCGCTCGAACCAGATCGTCGCCGAATACCGGCAGAACCGCACCCGCCTGTTCGCCGGCCGCTGCACCCACCGGCTCGTCCCGGAGAACGGCAGCTACCGCATCGCCTTCAAGCGCATCGACCTGATCGATTCCGAAGGCGAGAACCGCGGGATACCGATCATTCTGTAGGGCTACAGGGCTTCCGGCCGATGAAGGTGCGCGTCAACGGCTGCGATTTCAATTGCCGGATCGAGGGCGACGGCCCCGGCATCGTGTTCATCCACGGCGAAATCCACGGCCTCGACTATTGGGCGCCGCAGTTCGACGCCTTCTCCGGCCGCTACACCTGCCTGGCCTACGACCGGCGCGGCCACGCCGGCACCGGCATGACCGACTACGGCTTCTCGGTCGAGAACCAGACCGTCGACCTGCTCGGCCTCGTCGATCATTTCGGGCTGGACAGGCCGCTCCTGGTCGCCCTCGCCTTCGGCACGACCATCGCCGCCAACTTCGCCGTCAACCATCCGGAGCGCGTTTCCGGCCTCGCCCTCATCGCCTGGGGCGAGCTGTACGAGGCCCGGTCCTACCTGGAACGCTGGCAGGTCGCGGGCCGGGCCGCCGCCGACGCCCTCGAAGCCGGCGGCCGGGACGGGCTGGTCGCCTTCCTGCGCGAGCACGGCGGCACCCGGTATTTCAAGGTGATTCCGCCCGAAGGCCATCCGTTCCGCGAACCGGTCATCCAGCTCCTCGCCAACCATCCGGCCGAGGAATACCGCACCGGGATGCTCGAAATGGCGGCTTCCGTGCCGGACGTCATTCCCCGGCTCGAGGCGCTGGACATCCCGGTCATGGGGATCAACGGCACCGCCGACCCGTTCATCGAGGATCCTGCGCGCCTCGCCGGGGTGCGCAATTTCCGCCAGGTCGAACCGGTCGAGGGCGCCGGCCGCTTCCTGCACTGGGAATGTGCGGACATCTTCAACGCCCGGCTGACCGATTTCTTCGGCCTCTGAACGCACGCCGTTCCGGCGCCGATAGCGTCGCGGGCGGCGCCGCGATAGGATGCGCGACGCCCTGTCCGCGGCGCCCACCGTCCCAGCGAAAGGTCCGCCATGCCCCGGTCCGATAGGTCGAGTCCCGACAAGCCGCGCCCGGACAGGCCCAATTTCATCCTGATCATGACGGACCAGCAGCGCGCGGACCATCTGGGCTGCTACGGCAACGGGATCGTCCGGACGCCGCATATCGATTCCATCGCCGCGCGCGGGCTGGCCTTCGACCGATTCTACGTCGCCAGCCCGATCTGCATGCCCAACCGGGCGACCATCATGACCGGCCGGATGCCGAGCGCCAACGGCGTGCCGACCAACGGCCTGCCCCTGCCGCTCGAAGCGGTCACTTTCGTCGACCTGCTGCGCGCCGACGGCTACCGCACCGCGCTCGCCGGCAAATGCCATCTCCAGAACATGATGCCGATTCCCGTCGACGCCACGAACTATCCGCCGCCTGCGCCCGGCCGGCCGCCGCCGCCGGCGCTCGCCGAATCCCTGCGCCGCCCGGTCTCCGGCCCCGGCTACGACGCCGAGATGAACGACCTGTGGATCGCCGACCCGGACCGGACCATGCCGTCGCCCTATTACGGCTTCGACGACGTCCGGCTGGTCATTCGCCACGCCGACGACACCCAGGGTCACTATACCCGCTGGCTGCTCCAGCGAACCAACGACCCGGATGCGCTGCGCGGGCCGGAAAATGCGCTGGACCGCGGCACGGTCGCCGCGCCCCAGGCCTGGCGCACCCGGATGCCGGAGGAACTCTATTCCACCAGCTACATCCGCGAGGCCGGGATCGAATTGCTGGAGGATTTTGCGCAAACGCCGGACCGGCCGTTCTTCCTGCAATATTCCTTCAGCGATCCGCACCACCCCTTCACCCCGCCGGGCCGCTACTGGGACCTGTACGACCCGGACGACATCCCCGTGCCGGCCTCCCACGGTGCAGAGCATGTCGATCCGTCGAGCCTGTGGCGCAGGTTCCACCGGGACCTTGAGGACGGAGTCGCCCGGCGCGAGCACGTCCATCCCTACGCCTGCTCGGCGCGCGAGGCGCAGGAATCGATCGCGCTGACCTACGGCATGATTTCGATGATCGACGACGCCGTCGGCGCCCTGCTGGCCCGGCTCGATGCGCTCGGGCTGGCCGACAACACGGTGCTGATCTTCACCACGGATCATGGCGACCTGATGGGCGACCACGGGCTGATGCTCAAGCACGGCTTCCACTACGAAGGGCTGATCCGCGTGCCCTTCATCTGGAGCGAGCCGGACGGCGGCGTGCAGGGGCGCAGCGACCTGCTCTCCGGCTCGATCGACATCGGCGCGACGGTGCTCGGCCGGGTCGGCCTGGCGCCGCCAAACGGCAACCGGGGCTTCGACCTCATGGCGGCGGCCGCGGCCGGAACGCCGGTGCGCGACGCCATCCTGGTCGAGGAGGAGGATTTACCGGTCAATTCCAACGTCGAGCGCTACATGCGCCTGCGCACGCTGGTCACCGGGCGCTGGCGCCTGACCTTCTGGGACGGCGACCCCCTCGGCGAACTGTTCGACCGCGAGGCAGACCCGTTGGAGCTGCGCAACCTGTGGAACGATCCGGCGGCGCAGGGCATCAAGGCCGAACTCCTCGAACGCATGCTGCGCGAAACCCTCCACCACCAGGATATGGGCCCAAAGGCCGAATTCTGCGCGTGAAGCGTTGGGCAGGAATGTTCTTCTCCCTTTCCGGGAGCTTCTCTGTGGAATAGCGAAACCGCAACCCGAATCCCCCTCCCCTTGGGGGAGGGGTTAGGGGAGGGGTCGTCTGCAGCCGCGCCGATGGCCGAACCCGGCACCGCGACGCAGGCCGCATACCCCTCCCCCTGCCCCCTCCCCCAAGGGGAGGGGGAGAAGCGGTGCAAACCGGATACATCGGTAACAGTTCTGACCGGTTGCATGGGTAACAGGTCCGACAATCGGCGCACCACCGGCTACCCCGCCCGCGTCTCCTCGATCTGCCGCAGGATGGCGCTGCACAGCGGGCTGCGGCGGTCCATGTAGCCTTCGAGCACGGTGAAGTGGTTGAGGCCAGGCAGGTCGAGATAGGTTCCCGGCAGGCCGGCGCGGGTCCAGGCGGCGAGGAAATCCTGGGACTGGCGGTGAAACTCCGTCGATTCGTCGCCGCCGAGGGTGACGATCAGCGGCCCGGCGGTTTGCGGGACATGCAGGATCGGGCTGTTGCGTTCGATCTCCCCGGCATCCAGCTTCAGCTTCGGCTGCAGCCAGCTGTGCGCGAAGGGCGCGAGGTCGAACAGGCCGGAGATCGCGCAGCCGCTCTTCACGACATCGGGCGGCAGGCCCCAGGCGCCGGCCCAGTCGGTCGCCATCAGCATGGCGGTGAGATGGCCGCCGGCGGAATGGCCGGAGACCGAGATCCGGTCGGGGTCGCAGTTGTGGCGCCGGGCGTTCTCGTGGAGCCATTTCACGGCAGCCCGGTTCTGGCGCACGATCTCGGTCATCGTCACGTTCGGGCACAGATCGTAGTTCAGGACGGCGACGGCGACGCCGGCCTCGACCAGCCCCTCGGCGACGAAGCTGAATTCCTTGCTGCTCAGCGAATGCCAGTAGCCGCCGTGGATGAACAGGTGCAGCGGCGCATCCGGCGCCCGGGCCGGGTACAGGTCGAGATGCTCGGCCGCCGTGGGGCCGTAGGCGATATCGAGCGCGGGCTTGAGCTTGCGCCGCACCCGCTCGCTGTTCGACAGGAAGAACTCGACATGGACGCCGAAATCCTCGACCGAGGCTTCGACATCATATTGCGCGTCGATCTCCGCCCGGGTGCGGAAGTTGCGGTAGAGGAAGCCGCCCGGCGAGGCCGCTGCCGGCGCCACGGCGGCGGCCGGCGTGGCGATCCGGCGGGCCGGACCCGGAGCGGCCGGCTGCGCGGGTACTGACGGTTTCGGGGCTGGCGATTTCGGGGCTGGCGATTTCGGGGCTGACGGTTTCGGTGCCGGCTCGGCGGCAGGTTCCGGCGTCGCGCCGCCCTGGGTCAGCCGGCGTTTGGCCTCCGCCGGGATGCCGCGCGCCCGGCCGCGGCGGGCGAGCCGGTCGTCGAGCGCCAGTTCGACCACCGCCGCGCCGCTACCCCAGACCGGCCCGTAGGCATGGACGTAGGCGCCGCGCCATTGCGGCCCCGCCCCGCCGAGCAGCCATTCCAGATGCTTCATGCCCATGTCGCCCCGCGCGTTGGCGGCATAGTCGGGCAGCAGGGCGCGGAGCTGCGAGACGTCGCCGGCGATCAGCGCGTCGAGCAGGCGGCGGTTCCAGTGATCGTCGGCGTCGCCGGCGAAGCTGTCCTCGGCCGGGTCGATCTCGCGCCGGTGCACCGCGCCGGACAGGCCGCCGACGCCGATCAGCGCCACCCGCTTGCCCTGCTCCGCCGCGCACTGCACCGCAAGCGCCGCCAGCCGCCCGGTCAGCGCGCCGTCGTGGTAGAGGTTGTTCGACGCCAGGACGAGGGGCCGGCGCGACTCCGGATTGAGCAGGTTCGCCGCGACGATCGTCCCGGTATCGATGGGGAAGCGGTCATAGTTGACCGGCTTCGAGCGCACGCCGACATCGTCGGACTGGTCGATGCAGGCCCGGGCCAGCTCGGCGTCGATATCGAAATCGTAGGCCAGGTCGCCGAAGGCGTGCCAGTTTTCGTCGACATGGATGCCGCGCACCCGCGGCCGGGTCTGCCAGAGCTGGTCGAGCACCGCGATCCACTGGGTCGAGTAGACGAGAAGAACGTCGGGCCGCGCCTTCTCGAGCGACCGGGCGGCTTCCCTGTATCCGTCGAGCAGGGTTTTCCAGCCGGGCGCGTCGGGCCGCAGCAGCGGCAGCGGCGTGCCGGGCACCAGGAAGGCGGCGACGACCGCGTTGCCGTCACGGCCGCGGCGATGGCGGCCGAGCCGGCCGATCAGGTCGGCCAGCGCCGTCGCCTCGAACAGTTCGCGCCAGGCCGAGCGGGCGTCGCGCGCGCTGCGCAGCACGTCGAGCGCGCCGACGACGCCGCGCGGCAGCACCAGGATCACGATGACCGAGGCCAGACCGAGCACGAGCAGCGGCTGGTCGAGCCAGCCGGAGAGCAGCCGGTCGATGACGACGAAGATGAGCGCGCCGACGATCGGGCCGGACAGGCTGCCCATGCCGCCGGCGACCGCGACGAAGACGAAATAGGCCGACCAGAAGACCGTGAAGGCCGACGGCGGCGTGAGCGACACCGCGTCGACGAAAAAGAGGCTGGCGGCGAGGCCGGTGAGCGCCCCGGACAGCACGAAGGCGAGCAGCTTGACCTTGGCGACGTCGACGCCGACGGTCCCCGCCGCCTCGGCGTCGTCGCGCACGGCGGTCAAGGCCAAGCCGATCCGGCTGTTCAGCAAGGCCCGGATGATCCAGGTCGCGAAGACCAGCAGGATCAGGCCGACATAATACATCTCCTCCAGCGTGACCGAGGACGGGATGCGCATGCCGCCGCCGGCGCCGACCAGCTTCCATTCGTTGAAGACGGTGCCGACCGCCGCCGCGATCAGCCAGGTCGCCACCGCGAAATAGGCGCCTTCCAGCGTGAGCAGCGGCATCGCGCCGAGGAAAATGAGCAGCAGGATCATCACCCGGCGGACATAGGGATCGCCGAACACGTCCCACCACGGATCGTAATAGACGAGGATTTCGTAGCCGATCCAGAGGGCGACCGCGACGGCAACCGGCTTGAGCACCGCCGGGCCGATCAGGCTGGCGCGCACCGGGATCGCCAGCAGGAAGGCGAAGGCGGCGGAGACCAGGCCGGCGATCGGCATGGCGACCCAGACATGGACGCCGCCGTAATAGACCAGGATCGCCATGGTGAAGCCGGCGATGCCGACATAGACCTGGTTGCCGAAGGAGAGCAGCCCGCAATAGCCGGCCAGCAGGTTCCAGGCATGGCCGAAGACGGCGAAGACGAACAGGGTCAGCAGCAACTGCGTGAGATAGCTGTTCGGCCCGAGCGCCGGCGGCAGCAGGACGAGCACGACGAGCCCGGCGGCGACCAAGGCGCGGGCGCGCCAGCCGGTGAGCCATCGGTCGAGGAAGCCGCCCAGCATCGCCGCCTGCCCGCCCCCGCCCGCCGCCTAGCGCCGCCGTGCGAACAGGCCCTGGGGCCGGACCGCCAGGACGAACAGGATCAGGATATAGCCGGCCACGAGCTGGGCCGACGGGCCGAAATAGGTGCCCGCCAGCACCTGGGTGATGCCGAGCAGGACGCCGCCGACCAAGCTGCCGACGATCGAGCCCAGCCCGCCGACGATCACCACCCCGAAGGCGACCAGCAGGAAGACCGGCCCGTCGAACGGCTGGAAGGTGCGCGACATGCCGACCATGACCCCGGCGACGCCGGCTATTGCGATAGCAATGCCGCTCGCCAGCGCATTGATCTTCGGTGTGGCGATGCCCATCAGCGGCGCGATTTCGGCATCGTCCGCCGAAGCGCGGATCGCGCGGCCGGCATGGGTTCGCCTGAGGAACAGGTGCAGGGCGATCAGGATGGCCACGGCGATCACGAAGAAGATCAGCCGCAGGGTCGAGAGGTTCAGATCCTCCGTGAGGCGCACCGCGGAATAGGAGAGCGCGTTGCGGATGATCCGCGCGTCGGACGCGAAGCCGCCGAGCAGCGCGTGGGCGATGACGATGGACAGGCCGAAGGTGACCAGGATCGGCGACATCAGGCCGAAGCCGGCGGACATGCCCTTGCGCTCCATCGACTGGACCGAGATCGCGTTCAGGAGGAAGCGCTGCAGCGCATAGCCGACCCCGAACATCACCGGGATCACGAGCGCCAGCGTGATGAAGGGCGACATCGGCACGAACTGGAGCACCAGGACGGCCAGGTAGGCGGCGAGCACCAGCATGTCGCCGTGGGCCAGGTTGACCATGCGCATGACGCCGAAGGTGAGCGCCAGGCCGATCGCGATGATCCCGTAATAGCCGCCGAGCATGACGCCGGACAGCAGCCCGTTGGCGATGTCGATGAACGTCCAGTACAGGTCTTCGTTCATCCGCCCTGTCCCGCCGTTTCGATGCCGAAATAGGCCGCCGAGACCCGGTCGCGGCCCAGTTCTTCGGGATCGCCCTCGAGCACCACGCGCCCTTCCAGCAGCACGGAAACCGCGCCGGCGACCCGCATCGCGCGCTCGGTATCCTGCTCGATCACGATGCAGGTGACGCCGCGCGCGTTGATCGCCGCGATCCGCTCGTAGATCTGGTCGACCACGATGGGCGCCAGCCCGAGGGACAGTTCGTCGAGCAGGATCAGCTCGGGCGAGGACATGAGCGCCCGGCCGATCGCGACCATCTGCTGCTCGCCGCCCGACATCTGGGACACCGGCTGCTGCCGCCGGTCGGCGAGCCGCGGGAACAGGCTGTAAACATCCTCCAGGGTCTCGCCCAGCCCCGACCGGCAGCGCGGCAGGAAGGCGCCGCACACCAGGTTCTCCTCCACCGACATGCTGGCGAAGAGACGCCGGCCCTCCGGCACCATGGTCACGCCCATGCCGACGATGTCCTCGGTCGGCAGCGCGTCGATCCTGCGCCCCTTGAATTCGATGCTGCCGGCCGTGTGGGCGGCCCGCCCCCGGTTCATCATGCCGACGATCGCGCGCAGCAGGGTCGACTTGCCGGCCCCGTTGGCGCCGACGATGGAATGGATCGTGCCCTTCTCGACGGCGAAGCCGACGCCGTAGAGCGCGCGGCTCTCGCCGTAATAGGCCGAGAGGCCCTTGACGGTCAGCAGCGCGGGATGCTCAGGCGCCGAGATAGACACGGCGGACGTCCGGCGAGTTGATGACCTCTTCCGGCTTTCCCTGGGCGATGATGCGGCCGGAATCCAGCGCCAGCAGCCGGTCCGTCGCGGTCAGCATGGTCTTCATGACATGCTCGATCCACAGGACCGTGACGCCGCCGGCGCGGATAGCCGCGACCATGTCGATGAATTCGCCGACCTCGTGGTCGGTCAAGCCGGCGGCGACTTCGTCGACCAGCAGCAGCTTCGGGCGCATGGCGAGCGCCCGGGCCAGCTCGTGGCGCTTGCGCATGAGCAGCGGCAGCCGGCCGGCCAGCGTGTTGCGCGCCGGCGCGAGATGGGTCTGCGCGAGGACCGTATCGATCCACTCGTCGACCTCGTCCTCGGCCACGCCGCCGCCGAAGATCGCCGCAACCTTGAGGTTGCCGGCGACGGTCATGTGGGTGAAGGGTTTCGGAATCTGGTAGGTCCGGGCGATGCCGGCGCGGGCGCGGTCCTGCGGCGCCCAGCGGGTGATGTCCTTCCCGCCGAACTCGACATAGCCGGAATCCGGCCGGATATTGCCGGAGATCAGGCCGAACAGCGAGGTTTTGCCCGCGCCGTTCGGCCCGATGACGCCGAGGATCTCGCCTTCGTCTATCGAAAAGCTGACGCGATCCGCGACATGGATCGCGCCGAACGCCTTGGACAGCCGCGTTGCAGAAAGAACCGTCGTCATCGCATCCCGGTCGTGCGCTCCGGCCGGCACGATCTTTCTGCGGCGTCACCCGGCGCGCCGCCCCGTTCCCGGTCGGGGCGGCACGCCGGGCGACCGGAGAACCGGCCGGTTACTTGGCCTGGTACAGGCGCATATCCGCAGTCTTCTTAACCGACGGATAGACCGCGTTATACACGTTGTCCTTGACCCAGCGCTTGGTTTTCGAATCGACGCGCCATTGTGCGCCGCCCAGGGGCTGCACGGAAAACTGCTGGGCGTTGAACTTGACCTGGCCGACGACGGTTTCGAGATCGGTCTTGGCCAGCGCCGCCAGCAGTTTCGCCCGGTCGGTCGAGCCGGCCCGCTGCATGGCATCGAACAGCACGTCGTAGGACGCATCGGTATAGGCCAGCGGCGGCGAATAATACTTGCCGGCGTTCTGCGTCTCGTACAGGTCGACGAGGCCCTGGCCGGTATAGCCGCCGAATTTCGACTTGCCCGGATAGGCCGGCGACCAGAAGTTCACGCTCAGGATGTCGATGCCGAATTCGCCGAGCGCCTTCATCGCTTCCGGATAGCCTGTCGCCTTGTCGATGATGTACATGCGCGGCTTGAAGCCGGCCTGCGCCGCCTGCTGCAGGTAGTTCTGCAGGTCCGGCGGTGCGAGCACGCCGGTCACCACCTGGACCCGGCCGCGCTTGAACTTGTTGATGATCGCCGAAAAGTCCGGCAGGCCCTGCTTGAAGCGGCCGGTGTCGACCGGTTTCCAGCCTTCCTTCTTGAAGGTCGGATCGAACAGCGAGGCGAACACGACGCCGTCGGGATCGTTCGGATAGAGGTAGCCGATCCGGCCGTTGAAGCCGCCGGGCAGCGCCTTGATCATGCCAACATGGTTGGCCACCAGGTCCGGCACGCCGAAGAAGAAGTGGAAGGTGTATTTGTAGGTCTTCGGCTTGCCGTCCGGCCCGTAGAGCCAGGCCTCGACCGGCGTGTTCGAGGTGATGCACGGCACCTTGTAGCGCTCGCACAGGTCGGACGGCGCGTTGGTCGTGTCCGGCGTGCCCTGGGCGAAGACGACGTCCACCTTGTCCTTCAGGATGGCGCGGGTCGCCGCTTCGCCGGACCCTGCCATGGTGCCGCGCGAATCGTAGATCTTGTAGTTGATCTTGCACTTCTTGCCGCCGACCGCGAGGCCGCCGGCCTTGTTGATCGAGCCGACCTTGTTCTCGTCGAGCCACGGCGTTTCGCGGCCCATGTCGAGCAGCGGGCCGGTCAGCGGCACGACGCGGCCGACCGTGATGCTGCAATCCTGCGCCGCAGAGGGTGCCGGCGCGGTTGCAACCGCGGTGCCGGCGATTGCCGCCAGCGCCAGTACAGAGGCTAGTTCCTTACGCATCTTCCAAGTCCTCCCTAGAGTCTGAACTCGATAACCGCGGCGCCGGCGCCATGCGCCGGGCCGTATCCGTGCACCCGCGCGCCGAAGAACCGGCCTCCGACCGCGCCGCGGACCCAGGCAAAATGCTTGAAGCCCATATCGACCCGCGCTTCGCGGGCGTAATCCTCGATCCGGCTGTCAAGCTGGCCCGTTTCGCCCTTTTCCAGCAACCGCAATATGCGCCGGTTCCACGCGTCGTCCGACTCCGCGGCGATGCGGTCCTGCTCGATGGCGATCGGCTCGCGAAAGACGGTGCCGGACAGTCCGCCCACGCCGACCACCGCCACCTTCTTGTTCTGGGCGCGCGCCGTCGCGGCCGCGATCCCGGCCATTTTCATGGTCGTGGCGGCGTCGTGGTAGAGATTGTTGGCCGCCATCGCGAGCGGGAAGCGGCCGTCGGGGTCGAGCAGCCGGGTCGCGACGATGGTGCCGCTGTCGATCGGAAACTGGTCGTAATCCACGCTCTTGGACGAAATTCCGGCGGCCTTGACCGCAGCCACGCAGGCCAGGGCCAGATCGGTATCGACGCTGATGTCGAACGGCAGGTCGCCCAGATCGTGCCAGTTCTCGTCGACATGGGTGCCGGTCAGCCGCGGCCGGGCCTGCCAGAGGGCGTCGAGCACCGCGATCCACTGGGTCGAATAGAGGAGGATGGCATCGGGGCGCGACACCGCCAGCGCCCTGGCCGCCCGTTCGAAGCCGGCGACGATCGGTCTCCAGGGCGGATTGTCGGGCCGCAACAGATGCAGGGGCGAGCCCGGCACGAGGAAGGCGGAAACCGCGGTCACCGCATCGCGCCTGCATAGGCTTCGCGCGTGCCGGCGGGCGGCGGAGCGGCGGCGGCGCCGGCGAGGCCGGCCTTGACGAGGTTCCATTCCATGACGGCGTTGCCGGTGCCGATGACCGTGCCGTAGCCGTGCAGTTCGCCGGGCAGTTCCGGATAGCCCATGGCGGCAAACATCCAGGTGAAGGCGCCGGATTTGACCTCGGCGAACGCCTCGTCGATGAATTGCGGCAGGATCCGGAAAACCTCGGCGGTCTTGCCCTGGCGCAGCAGTTCGATGATCCGCATGTCCCATTTGTAGCCGTCATAGCTCTGCGGATGCTCGCGCGACATGTCTTCGGGCGTGTCGGGCTCTTCGTGAAAATGCCAGTGACACAGGGTGTTGGACGCCAGCAGCACGGCGCGCCGCCCGGTCGCCTCGATGGCTTCCCGGGTCGCCTTGCCGAGCGTGTCCATTTCGTCCAGCCCTTCCTCGGTCGTCAGGTAGTAGGGCGAGTTGTTCGCCGAAATGCCGACGATCGGGATGTCCCATTGCGGGCGGATCATGTGCAGCGTGGTGATGGTGCCGTAGTCGACCCGGAATTTCGGGTTGCGCATCATCATCGCCGTCAGGCCGTGCTGGGCCGCCTTTTCGCAGCAGGCTTCGGCCAGTTCGACATCGACCTCAAGCTCGAAGCTGTAGCGGAACAGGTTCGGGAAGATCGGATCGACCGACTTGCCGGACAGGTGCCGGACGCCGAGGAAATGGTGCCCGACCTGGGTGATCCAGTGCGGCGAGTGGACGAGCAGGACATCCGGCTGGAGCGCGTCCAGGCTTTCGCGCGCCCGTTCGTAGGCCCAGCGCAGCGGCTCCCAGCCGCCTTCGGATTTCGGCTCGTTCTGGGGCGGGTTCTCGCCGTAGACCAGATGGGGCGGATGCGGCGCCAGGAAGCCCGCGATGATTTCGCCGTTTGCCATGGCCGTCTTCCCCACGCCTGCTTCCCCGCGCGGCGCACGGGGCCCGTTCCGGGGGCGGGACGATCGCGGAAACCGGCGCCGGCGCCGTCGGAGAACCGCCCGGCCCGGCGCGCAATCCGATCGCGCCGACCCCCCGAAAAATCAACGCATTGTTGCCGTGACCGCTGGTCAGCACAATAACCGATTCGGTATCATCTTTTCATCGAATCGGTATCTACCGGTATCTTATGCGCAGCGCGCCGGCCGCCCGGCGCAGAACGGGAGCTGGGCCATGAATTTCCGCCGCCTCCACTATTTCGTCGCCGTCGCCGACGAGCTGCATTTCGGCCGGGCAGCGGCGCGCCTGGGCATCGCGCAGCCGCCGCTGTCGCGCCAGATCAAGGCGCTGGAGGAGGAGCTCGGCGCGATCCTGTTCAACCGGTCGCGCAGCCAGATCCGGCTGACCGACGCCGGCGAAATCCTGCGCGAACGGGCGCGGGACATCCTCGGCCGGGTGGAAAATGCCGAAGAGGCGGTGCGGCAGGCCGGCGCCGGAACGATCGGCAGCCTCACCATCGGGTTCGTCAGTTCCGCGACCTACAGCGTGCTGCCCGATATCGTCCACGCCTTCCGGGCGGAAAACGCCGATGTCGAACTGACCCTCGTGCCCATGAACAATGCCGGCCAGCGCGACGCCCTGATCCAGCGGCGCATGGATATCGGCATCGCCCGGCCGCGGATCGACGACGACGAGCTGCGCCACGAGACGATCAACCGCGAACGGCTGGTTGTGGCATTGCCGGCGACCGACCCGCTGGCCGGGATGCCGGCGCTGACCGTCGCCGACCTGGCGAACCGGGAATTCGTCCTCTACCCGGACAAGCCGCGGCCGACATTCGCCGACCACGTTATCGCGATCTGCCGCTCCCGCGGCGTGGAGCCGAGGGTGGCGCAACTCGTCTACGACTACCAGACGGCCGCCGGCCTGGTCTCCGTCGGCGTCGGGGTATCGCTGGTGCCGGAATCGACCGCCACCGGCGAACGCAGGGGCCTGGTCTGCCGGCCGCTCGACGGCGTGAAGGCCGAGACCGAGCTGAGCGTGAACTGGCGGATCGACAACCGCGGACCGCTGGTCCACCGTTTCGTCGAAACGGCGCGCAGCGTCAGCCGCCGCCTCCAGGCCTGATCCGCGGGCGCTCTCCCGAATTGCCGGGCCGCACAATACCGGCCCGGTATTGTACGATATCCGAACGGTGGATCGAGGGTCCGAGCGGGACCCGGAAATTTGCAGAATTCTGCGGATTCCTGCTTGCGCCGCCAAGGGACGCGGCAGCGCGGCCGGGCCGGCCGGTCGACGCGCACCGCGCCCGGCGATTGCAAACCTGCCCCGATAAACATTAGGTTCCCGGTAGCTCTCCCGGTCCTGCGCGGTCCGGGGCGGCGGCAGGCCCGAGCGAATACGGCGCGGTAACCATCCTCCGGGGAGGCGGACATGACATTGGGCAACGCCGTTCTGGCGATCGTAATCGCCCTCGTCGCGATCGTCGTCCTGTGGCTGCTGTTCTGGTGGCTCTACCGCCGCGCGACCAAGGAACTGTCGTTCGTGCGCACCGGCTTCGGCGGCCAGAAGGTGGTGATGAACGGCGGCGCGCTCGTCCTGCCCGTCCTGCACGACATCATCCAGGTCAACATGAACGCGCTGCGCATCGACGTGGCGCGGGCGGCGCGCAACGCGCTGATCACGCGGGACCGGCTGCGGGTCGACGTCTCGGCCGATTTCCTGGTCCGGGTCGGCGCCGATCACGACGCCATCGCGACGGCGGCGCAGAGCCTGGGCACCAAGACGCTGCGGGTCGAACTGCTCAAGGAGCTGATCGAGGGGCGCCTGACCGACGCCCTGCGCTCGGTCGCCGCCGAGATGAGCATGGAGGAGCTGCACGAGAAGCGGATCGAGTTCGTGCGCCGGGTGCGCGAGACATTGGCCGACGACCTCGCCTCCATCGGCCTCGAACTCCAGTCGGTCTCGCTGACCAGCCTCGACCAGACCGATCGCGAGCATTTCAACCCGCAGAACGCCTTCGACGCCGAGGGCCTGACCCGGCTGACCCAGGAGATCGAGAGCCGGCGGCGCCAGCGCAACGAGATCGAGCAGGACACCGAGGTCGAGATCCAGGCGCGCAACCTGAAGGCGGAGCAGGAAAAGCTCGAGATCGCGCGCGACGAGGAATTCGCCCGCCTCGAACAGGAGCGGGCGGTCTCGACCCGGCGCGCCGAGCAGCGCAGCGAAGTCGCCTCGCGGGAAGCGGAAAAAGAGCGCGAGATGGAGGAGGCCCGGATCGCGTCCGGCATGGCCGTGGACCTGGCGAAGGTGGCAAGCGACCAGGAGATCGAGGCCCGGCGCATCGCCGCCGAACAGGAGGTCCGTGAGCGCGACATCGAGCGCGACATCGCCGTGGAACTGGCCCGGCACAACCGCAGCATCGAGATCGACACCAAGGCGAAGGAACAGAGCAAGGTCCGGGCCGAGGCCGAGGAGGCGCGGGCCGAGGCCGAGCGCGCGGCGGAAGCGGTCGAGACGGTGCGCGAGATCGAACGCGCCGAACGGCAGAAGCGGATCGACCTGATCGAAGCGCAGCGGGAGGCGGAAAAATCGGCCATCGATACCGTATCCTCGGCGACCGCGAAGCGCGAAGCCGCCGGCGAACTGGCCGAAGCCGACCGGCTCCAGACCGACAGCGAAGCCGGCCGGATCAAGGCGATCGCCGAAGCGGAATCCGAGGGCGAGAAGCTGCGCGCCGCCGCGATGGAGCTGCGCAGCAGCATCGAGGCCGCCGCGAAGCGCGCCATGAACGATGCCGATTCCGGCCTCAGCCCGGAACTGATCGACATGAAGATCCGGCTCGCCATCGTCGAGCATCTCCAGGGCATGATCGCCGAGAGCGTGAAGCCGCTGGAGCGGATCGAGGGCATCAAGATCGTCCATGTCGACGGCCTGGCGCCCCAGAGCGGCGGCGCCGGCGCGGCGGAAGGCGAGAAGCGCGAAACCGGCCTGTCCGACCAGATCGTCAACAGCGCCCTGCGCTACCGCGCCCACGCCCCGGTGCTCGACCAGTTGCTCAAGGACGTCGGCTTCTCCGCCGGCGACCCGGAGGAACTGCAAAGCGCCCTCACCCGGATGCTGCGCTCGGGGGATGCGGGCGAGACGGGCGACGGGAAGGAATAGGGGCGGACTGCCGTTCCGATAGCCGGAGCCGTTAATTCTCCCATTTGTTGCCACCCCGGACGGAGCGCAGCGGATATCCGGGGTCCAGGGGCTACAGGCCGAGACCGTTCGGGTCGCGACTGGGCCCCGGAACAAGTCCGGGGCGGCATTATCGGTTTTCTTGGGTTATCGGCGAACCGCCGCCCCCTACGGCACCGCCGCCAGCAGGGCTTTCGTGTAGTCGTGCTGCGGGGCGCGGAAGACCTGCTCGGTCGGGCCCTGTTCGACGATCCGGCCGCGGTTCATGATCGCCACCCGGCTGCACAGGTAGCGCACGACCGAGAGGTCGTGGCTGATGAAGAGCATGGAAATCCGCCTCTGCGCGCGCATGTCGAGCAGCAGGTTGAGGATCTGCGCCTGCACCGAGACGTCGAGGCCGGAGACGATCTCGTCGGCGACCAGCACCTTGGGCGCGGTACACAGCGCCCGGGCGATGTTGACCCGCTGGCGCTGCCCGCCCGAGACCTGCACCGGGTAGCGGCCGATCGTATCCTGGGGCAGGCCGGTCTGGCCGAGCAGGTCACGCGCGCGCTCCAGCCGCTCCGGCCAGCTCGCCGGCGGCCGGCGCACCTCCATCGACTGGGTGACCAGCCGGCCGATGCGCTGGCGCGGGTTGAGCGCCGATTGCGGGTCCTGGAAAATCATCTGAATTAGGGCGATGCGCTGCTTCGCGGTGCGCTGGAACGGGCCGGTGATGTCCTGCCCGTCGACGACGATCCGGCCGCCGTCCGGGGTTTCGAGGCCGAGCAGCAGGCGGGCGACGGTGGATTTCCCACTGCCGCTCTCGCCGACCAGGCCGACGAACTCGCCGGGCGCGATGTCGAGGCTCACCCCGTCGACCGCGACCACCGGCGCCCGGCGGCGGCCGAGCCAGTCGCGGCCGGAGCGGAAGGTCTTGCCCAGCCCGTCGACCGAGAGGATCGGTGCCGCGCCGGCGTCGGCCGCGGCGCGGGGCAGTTCGCCCTGCCCGGCCAGCGCCGACGATTGTTTCCTGCACGCCCCGGCGCCGCGCACGAACCGGCCCGGCGCAACCTCGGTCAGCGCCGTGCGGGCGGCGGCGCAGGCCTCGTCGCGCACCGGGCAGCGCGGCGCGAAGCGGCAGCCGGGCAGGTCGGCGAAACCGCTTAGACCCGGCATGTGGTCGGGCAGCGCGGCCAGCCGGCGCACCGGCCCGGCGATGCCGGGATTCGCCGCGACCAGGCTGCGCGTATAGGGATGCAGCGGATCGCTGAGCAGCGCCGCCGCCGGCCCGGTCTCGACGATCTCGCCGGCATACATGACCGCGAGGCGCTGGCAATGCTGGGCCGCCAGCCGCAGATCGTGGGTGATGAACAGCAGGCCGGTCTCGCTGTCGCGCTGCAACTCGTCGATCAGCTCCATCACCCGCGCCTGGGTGATGACGTCCAGCGCCGTGGTCGGCTCGTCGGCGATGATGAGGTCGGGCTTGCCGGCGAAGGCCATGGCGATCAGCGCCCGCTGGCACTGGCCGCCGGACAGCTGATGCGGAAAGCGGCCGAGCAGGTCCGCCGGGCGCGGCAGATGGACGGCCTCGAGCGCAGCGAGCGCGCGCTCCCGCCGCGCCGCCTTGCCGTCCTGGCCGAGGCGCCTGAGATGCTCGTCGAACTGGGCGCCGAGCGACAGGACCGGGTTGAGCGAGGTCATCGGATGCTGCGGCACGAAGGCGATGGCGTCGCCGAGCAGGCCGGTGCGCTCGCGCGGCGCCATGGCCAGCAGGTCGCGGTCGAGGAAGGTCACGCTGCCGCGGCTGGTTGCGAACCCCCTGGGCAGCATGCCGGCGATCAGGCGGCCGACCATCGACTTGCCGGCGCCGGATTCGCCGACCACGCCGACCAGCTCGCCCCGGCCGACCGCCAGCGAGACATCGCGCAGCACGTCGATCCGCCGGCCGCCGGCCTCGGTCGTCACGTTGACATCGTTGAGGGCAAGGAGCGTCATGACAGGGCGCTCAGTGCTGCTGGAGCCGGGCGTCGAAGGTCCGGCGCAGGCCGTCGCCCAGCAGGTTGAAGGCGAGCACGGTCGTCACGATGGCGAGGATCGGCAGCACCAGCCCCCAGGCCGACTGGTACATGTAGTTGCGCGCATCGGCGATCATCACGCCCCAGGCGGGGATGCTCGCCTCGACGCTCATGCCGACGAAGCTGAGGATCGCCTCGACGATCACGGCGATGCCCATCTCCAGGCTCATCAGGGTGATGATCGTCGGCGCGGCGGCCGGCAGCACCTCGCGCACCATCGTGCGCAGGTGGGAGAAGCCGGAGAGCCGGGCGGCATCGACATAATTCTGCCGGCGGATGACCAGAACCTCGCTGCGCACGACGCGGCAGAAGCGGGTCCAGTCGACCAGGATGATCGCCAGGATGACGTTGCCGATGCCGACGCCGAAGCCGACGATCAGGATCAGCGACAGCACGACCGGCGGGAACGACATCCACAGGTCGACGGCGCGCGAGATCAGCCAGTCGACGACGCCGCCGAAATAGCCGGCGAGCAGGGCGAGCATGGTGCCGATCAGCATGGTGCCGACCGCGGCGCAGACTGCGACGAACAGGGCGACCCGCGTGCCGTAGATCAGCCGCGAGAGGGTATCGCGACCGAGATTGTCGGTGCCGAGCCAGAAGCCCGGCTCGGCATTGTCGCTCCAGAACGGCCCCTTGAGCGCGTTCAGCAGGTCCTGCTCGTTGGGATCGTAGGGCGCGATCAGCGGCGCGGCGGCGGCGCAGAACAGCAATATGAGCAGGATCGCCCCGCCGACGACGACGCGGCCCGAACGCAATGCGCGCCGGAGCGGGTTCTCGCCGGCGACGGCCGCCGCGCCGGTCGCGACCTCGGTTGCGGCGCTTGCTGCCGCCTCGGTCACCGGGCGCGCCGCAGCTTGGGGTTGACGACGATATAGACCACGTCGACGGCCAGGTTGATGGTCAGCACGGCCAGCGCGAAGACCAGCGCGGCGCCCTGGATGATCGGCAGGTCGGTGTTGCGCACCGCCTCGACCATCAGGTTGCCGAGGCCGGGATAGGAGTAGATGACCTCGACCAGCAGCGTGCCGCCGAACAGGAAGCCGAACTGGACGCCCATGAGCGACAGGGTCGGCAGCAGCGCGTTGCGCAGGGCGTGGCGGTTGATCACCCGGCGCTCCGGCACACCGCGCAGCCGCGCCATGGTCACGTAATCCTCGCCGATCACGTCGAGCAGGCTGGAGCGCAGCAGGCGCATGATCAGCGGCACGGTGCCGAGCGCGAGCGCGAGCGCCGGCAGCAGCATGTGCCGGATCGCTTCCAGGAAGGCCGTGAGGTCGCCGGTCAGCAGGCAGTCGAGCAGCAGGAAACCGGTAACCCTGGGGATCGTCATGTCCGGCGGCAGGCGGCCGGCGAAAGGCAGCAGATTGAACGCGACCCCGAAGACCAGGATCAGGAACAGCGCCCAGAGGAATTCCGGGATCGACATCATCAGCGTGCTGCCGACGTCGACCGCCTGCTCCGACGGCCGGCCGCGCAGCCGGAACAGGAGAATGCCGCCGGGCAGCCCGATCGCCGTCGCGAACAGGGCGCCGAAGGCCGCCAGTTCGATGGTCGCCGGCAGGGACTGGCCGATCAGCTTGAAAACCGGCTGCCCGAAGGCGATGGACCGGCCCAGGTCGCCTTCGAGGATGTGGCCGAGCCAGATCGCATACTGGTGCATGACCGGCAGGTGCAGGCCCATTTCGCGCCGCAGCGCCTCGATATCCTCGTTCGTCGCGTTCGGCGGCATGGACATGGCCACCGGATCGGCCGGGATCAGCCGCAACACGATGAAGACGAGGATCGAGACGAGCAGCATCAGCGGGATCGCGACCGCGATCCGGCGCAGCACGATGCCGAGGATTTCGCCGCTCATCGGGCAGACATAAGGCCCGCGCGCACGGGCGCGCAAGCGACGGTCGGGAAGAGAAGGAAAACCGGCAACGCGGCGGTCCGGCGGACAGTTCTCCGCCGGGCCGCGCGCATTACCGGCGTTTCAGGGCTTATTTCCAGGACCAGGTATGGGGCAGCGCCCAGCCGTTGTTGTACTGCACCACCCCGAGATCGCTCTTGTGGACCCAGGTGATCACGGACTGCAGCAGCGGCATGACAGCGCCCTGCTTCGACGCATAGACGGCAACATCCTTGTAGCCCTGGATGCGCTTGTCATAGTCGACGACGCCGAACAGCTTCATCACCCGGCCGCCGACATCCATGTCCTTCCAGGCCGAGAAGGGCAGCTTCGGATGCATCAGGTAGCCCGTGAACATCTCCGGGTCGCCGACGGCGTTGTCCCAGCTGTAGAGAGTCGCCTCCGGCAGCTTGTTGCCGCGGTTGAGCTCGAAATATTTCGAATACTCGATCACCTGCAGATTGGCTTCGATGCCGACCTTCTTCCACATGGAGACGATCGCCCGGGCGATGTCGTAGTCGCCGGGGAAATTGCCGTTGAAGCTGGCCATGCCGACCTTGAGCGGCTTGTCCGTGCTGAAACCGGATTTCGCCAGCAGCGCCTTCGATTTCGCCGGATCGTAGGGGAATTCGAAATCCTTGACATAGCCGGGCGTGCCGGGCGGCGCGACGATCGACAGCGGCACCGCCTTGCCGGCATAGAGCGCCTGCGAAATCGCTTTCTTGTTGATCGCGTGATGCGCGGCCAGCCTGACATTCTTGTCGGCAAACGCCTTGTCGCTGCGGATCTGCAGCAGGATCACGCGCGAGATCGGGAAGATCCGGCCGCTCAGCGCCGCCATCTTGTCGAGCCGTGCGACTTCGCGGATCGGCACGTCCGGCGCGAAATCGACCCGGCCGGACTGGACCGCCGCGACGCGGGCCGACGGATCCTTCATGATCAGAATCGTCACCTTGCGGATTTTCGGCTTCGGCCCCCAGTATTTGTCGAAGGCTTCGAGCACGATGCGCGAGTTGCGCTGATAGTCCACGACCTTGTAGGGCCCGCTGCCCATCGGCTTGTCGGCGAAGCCGTCTGCGCCGACCTTCTCGACATGGTGCTTCGGCACCACGAAGTTGGCCAGGAACGCCAGCCACGGGATCGCCGTCGCCATCGGCTTGCTCAGCTTGATGACCGCGCGGGTCGGCGTCGGCGTCTCGATATCCGCGACGTTGCGCCAGATCCGCACGAGGTCGATCTTGTGGCCCGCCTTGCCGCGTTCGAGGAAGGTGTATTTGACGTCGGCCGACGTCACCTTGGTGCCGTCGTGCCAGTAGGCGTTGTCCCGAATGTCCAGCGTCACGGTCTTGCCGTCCGCCGACTGGGACCATTTCGTCGCGAGTGACGCCTCCAGCTTTATGTCCGGCGCCTGCGTGAGCAGCTGGTCATAGACCATCTTGTAGAGCGATTGCCGGACGGGAACCGTCCGCTTGTTCGGATCCCAGGTCTGGGGATCGACCTGCCAGGCGATCACCACGCTGTCCTTGGCCGCCTTGGCCTGCGACGCCAGCGGCGGCGCCACAGCCAGAACGGCGGCCGCGCCTACGGCAAGGCCGGTCATCAGAGTGCGTCTACGCATTGAACCCTCCTCCATGTGCGATGACGTGAATTTTCCGCGGACACCGTAACAGCAACCGGCGCCGCTGTACAAATGCCGCGCTAGGCGGATTTCCAGTCGACCGCCTGCTCGAAGGCGTGGGCGGCGCGATAGAGCGTCGATTCGTCGAAATGGCGCCCGGTCAGCATCAGGCCGACCGGCAGCCCGCCGCGCATCGCGCAGGGAATGCTGATCGACGGATGGCCGGTGCAGTCGATCGGCGCCGTGTTCGGGATCGGCGTGAAGCCGGGCACCATGTCCTCCTCCCGGCTGCGGTCGTCCGGCGGCAGCCGGGAGCCCTTGATCGGCGAGGTCGGCGTCAGCAGGATATCGACCTCCTCCAGCGCCGCGTCGTAGGCCGCGCGCAGCAGGCGGCTCAGATTCTGCGCCTTGGCGTAGTAGCGGCCGTGATGGACCGTGCGCATGTGCTCGGCGCACAGCATCCCCAGCTTGAAGATCTCGGAGAACATGTTCGACTTGGCCTGCCAGCCGTTGAGCTTCTCCAGCAGGCTGGGCACATAGGCGCCCTTCCAGTTGTGGCCGTTGCCGAGCCCTTTCAGGATCTGCTCATAGGCGCCCTCGCAGGCGATCGGCACCCAGACCGGCATGCCGAGCTCGCGATGGGCCGGCACTGAAACTTCGGTGACCGTCGCGCCCAATTTGGCGAAAACCTCCGCGGCGGCGCGCACGGCCTCGTCGACATCCGCCTCGCTGTCCTCGAAACCGAAGCCCTCCTGCATGACGCCGATGCGCAGGCCTGCGACCGGCTGGCCCAGCGCCCGGGTATAGCGCGCGGTGCGCGGCGCATACTGGCGCGGGTCCAGCCCGTCTTCCCCGGCCAGCACCTCCAGGTAGAGCGCATTGTCCTCGACGGTCCGGCTCATCGGGCCGAGATGGTCGATCGTCATCTCGATCGACGCCGCGCCGGTATAGGGCACCAGGCCCCAGGTCGGCTTCATGCCGACAAGGCCGCTGAACGCCGCCGGTTCGCGGATCGAGCCGCCCTGGTCGCTGCCGATGGCGAGATCGACCTCGCCGGCCGCCAGCAGCGCCGCGCAGCCGGAGGACGAACCGCCCGGCGTGTATTCGGGGTTCAGCGGGTTGAGCGTGGTCTTCTGGGCGTTGGTATGGCTGCTGCCGGAATAGCAGAAATACTCGCAATGGGCCTTGCCGAGGATGGTGCCGCCGGCGTCCAGCGTGCGGGTCACCACCGTGGCGTCGACCTCCGGCACATAGCCCTCCAGCACCGAGGCGCCGTTCATCATCGGCAGGCCGGCGACGCAGATATTGTCCTTGATCGCCACGGTCTTGCCGCGCAGCTTGCCGCGCTTGCTGCCCTCGATGGTCGATTTGACGTACCAGGCGCGCAGCGGGTCTTCCGCGTCGCTCGGGAAATGGCCCGGCGTGCGCGGATACTTCACCGGCGGCAGGTTGTCCGGCAGCCGGTCGAGCGGCCGGTAATAGGTCTCCACGGTGCCGCGGATCATGTCGGTGAATTCGTCCAGATCTGCGGGTTCGAGCGAGAGTCCGAGCACGTCCGCGGCGCGCGCGATCTGTTCCCGTGTGGGCGGTTTGGCCGTCATGGGGCAGCGTCCTCCGTTTCGCCCGGTGTATCGTTCGTCTTCCGGCGGGAACCCATAGCACAGACCGGCGGCGCTGAAAGCCGGCCACGACAGCGTGATCGCGGAAAGGCGGCGACTTGTGGCAAGCTGGCGCGGAAATCCGGCAGCCGCTGCGAGCGCCCATGAATCTCAGCGCCCAGGAAATCGCCCGCCTGCATGCCCTGCCCCTCTTCGCGGGCCTGTCCGCCGGCAGCCTCATGGACCTGCTCGGGGATTGCGCGGTCCGGATGCACGGCAAGCGCAAAACCCTGTTCCTGCAGGGCGACCCGGCAACGCATTTCTTTGTCGTCCTCTCCGGCTGGGTGAAGCTGTTCCGCCTGCGCCCGGACGGCGCCGAAGTGGTGGTGGAGATTTTCGGGCCCGGCGAATCCTTCGCCGAAGGCGCGATGCATATGCCCGAGGGCTATCCGGTCAGCGCCGAGATGGTCGAGGAAGGCCGGCTGCTGGCGGTGCCGACCGCGGCCTTCGGCCAGCGGGTGCGGCAGGATCCGAACCTGGCGATCAGCATGCTCGCTTCCATGGCGGTGCGGCTCAAGGAGCTGGTCAACCGTATCGAGAAAAAGGAAACCCAGACCGCCGCCCAGCGGGTCGCGGATTTCCTCCTCAAGTTCGGCGGGCCGGCGCCCCGGAAAGATGCGGGGACGGATGCGGGGACCGATGCGGAGCCGGATGCCGCGCACGTCGTCGTTCAGCTGCCTTACGACAAGCAGCTGATCGCCAACCGGCTGGGCATGAAGCCGGAGACATTCTCGCGCGCGCTGTCGACGCTCAGGGACCAGGGGGTCCATGTCGAAGGGGCGCGGGCCGAAATCCGCGACCGCTTCGCCCTCCGCCGTTTCACCGCGTCGGGCTAGGACTTTTCATCCCGGTCTCGGCCTGCGCGGCGGCGGCGCCACGCCGCCCAATCGGCCGCCTCCGCCCCGATTCGTTCGATCGCATCCAGGTCGCAGTTTGCCGGAAAGACGACCAGGTTAATGCTTGGGTGCCGGGCATTCGGCACGAGCATGGCTTCGAAGCCGAGAAAGCCCACGGCCTCGCCGATCCTTTGCGTGTCGCCGTAGACGATCTCGCGATAGCGCGCCGGGTTCGCGCCGAGCCGCTCCAGCAGGGCCATACCGGTCAGGTCGATCGCCTTGCCGAACCGGCCGCGCATCCGGTGGACCGTCGAGCGCAGGCGGCTCGGAAAGACCGATTGCTGGCGGTTGATGTGAAAGGAGATTTCCGAGAGCGCGCCGTCCCGCTCCAGGGCGCAATATAGCACCTCGCTCTCGCGCACATTCCACCGGCCGGCGCCTTTCGAGCCGTCGAGCGGCGACCTTGCGCCGTGCACGACACGCCAGAATTCGCCATCGAAGGCCGTCTCCGGGAGGTCCGCCAGCGCATCGAGGAGGCCGAGCTCGTGACCGGCGCGCCGGACCGCCATTCAGAGGTAGACCCCGCTTTCCAGGCGGTCGATCACCTCGAGAACGTCCGCGATACGGCCGCCGTTGATCAGGTCGTACGGCCGCGCGCCGCCAAGTTGCGGATGGCCGGTCTGGAGCCAGAGGCGCGCCTCGTCCGGTTCGTAGAAGTCCGACAGCCTTTCGGCCACCCACCGGAGTTCGGCGATGATCTGCTGCTTTTCGATCGTCGGGCTGCCCTGGCCGCGGCTCCAGCGATGGACCGTCGGCGGAGAGACCCCGACAATGTTCGCAAGATCGACATTCTTCAGGCCGCTCAACCGGCGCAATTCGCCGACCATCCGGGAAACGGCCGTCGATCGCTCGGCGGCTATTGCCATGGCTTGCCCCTTCGAGCCGGTGTTGCAGCGCGCATGCCCGGGTGCATCGTGCGGACTCCCGCAGGTTTCGCGGATCGGGTCGTGAAATCCTTCGCCGGTTCAATTGCAGAAAAATTTCAACAAATCAACGTAAGAAATATTTTTGGTAGCTGGTTAGCTTGAAATTTTCCGTTGCGTAGCAACGCCCGGCATCCCTCCATTGCCGCCCCGGACGAAGCGCAGCGGAGATCCGGGGCCCAGGGGCCACATGCAAACGCCTTTCGGGTCGGCTCTGGTCCCCGGCTCTCCCTTCGGTCGGCCGGGGTGACACATCGTGGTGGCGGACAGGACTTCGTGTGCCACCCATACCTGAAATTCAAACTGACTCACTATCGGGCCGTACAGGCCGCCGCGCCGCATCCAAGGGAAGGACGGCGCCTCACGCGAACGGCGCCAGTGCGGCCTGGGCCTTCTTGCTCAGCGCCCCGCGCACCAGGCGGTAGGATTCGGCGAGCCGATGGCGCAGTTCCTCTTCCGGCAGGTCCCAGGAGACGTTGATCCAGGAGCGGTGGAAATAGGGCGCCTTGCGGCCGGCGCCGAACTCGATCAGCATCTCGGCGGTCTCGATGCTGTCGGTCTTGACCGAGACGCCGGACGTCACCGAGCCCATGCAGGCGAACATCTTGCCGCCGACCTTCCAGGCGTCGTGCCCGCCGCCCCAGGGGTCGGAAACCTCGGCGCCGGGGAAGTCCCGGCAAATCTCGTTCACCCTGTCGCGGCTCATGCCTGCATCTCCTGTCGTCCGGCCGCGCGTGTTGGAATTCCGGCCCGGTTATTCGGCCGGTTCGTAACACGACCGGGGAGGCCGAGGCGATGCCCATCGGCCCCGGGCTGCCACGCAAAACCACACGTCCCCCCTCCCCCAAGTGGAGGGGGATTCGAGCGGTGCCCACTTCTCAAAGGAATCGACAGAGGAGGACAGAGGGAGAAAACCGGCCCAGCCGCGATGGCCGCTTGTCCGGCGCTAGGCGGGATAGATCCCCCGGCGCAGGGCTTCGGCGATCGCCGCCGCGGCGAGGCCGGGCGCGGCGGGCTGGGCCGGATCGGGCAGGCCTTCGCGGACCGCCGCTTCGAGCCCGGCCAGCTGCGGCGGGACCGGCCGGCCCGTGACGTCCAGCGCGCGCAGGGCGATCGGCGCCAGGCTGGCGAGCGCCATGTCGAGGCAGCGGCCGGCCCGGTCCTGCTTCGACCAGGCCAGAAAGACCGGGCTCGCGACGTCGTTCTGGCCGAACCCGCCGGATTCGCTGCCCGGCAGCAGCGTCGCCTGGGCATGGAGGCGGGCTTCCTCCTCGTAGCCGGTCTGGGCCATCGGCAGGCAGCCCAGATAAGCGCGGCGGACATCGTTCAGGTCTTCGGAGTCGGCCAGCTGGTCGGGCAGCAGCGAAACCTTGCCGTCCAGCAGTTTCGCGCCGTGGCGCCCGGCGAGAACGCAGAGATTGGCGCAGGCCGCACCCAGCGCGTCCATGGCGAGCACGGCGTGGGGATCGTGATAGCCGCCGGTCGAGACGAACCGGCCGAAGGGATGGTCCGCGCCGGCATCGTCGATCCACACCGGGTTGTCCGTCACGGCCTGCAGCGACTCGCCGGCGACTTCGGCAGCCAGCGCCGCGGCGCGCCGGGCCTGGCCCAGCATGCGCGGCAGGATGCGGTAGCTGACCGGCGCCTGGTAGGGCCGCCGTCCGGCCTCGTCGCCCTCGCCCACCAGGTCGCGCAGGCGGCGCAGCGCCCAGGCGTCGTGGGGATTGTTCCAGTAGCCCTCCAGCGCCGGGTCGAGATGGCCGAGCGGCGCGTTGAAGGCCTCGAAGGACAGGGCGAAGACCCGCGCCGCCGCCTCCAGCCGCCCCTCGGCGGCGAGCGCGGCGTCGGTGACGAGCCCGGCCGCCGCCGGCGAGCCGTTGATCAGGCACATCACGTCCTTGGGCGCCAACCGCCCGGCTTCGGCCAGGCCGGTGAACAGGTGGCTCAGCGCCAGGATCTCGCCCGCCCCGCCATGGCCCTGCACCGGCACGAAGGGCAGGTCATCCCCGTCCAGCATGGCGGCGACCCGGCAGGCGATCTCCGGCGACACCGCGGCATGGCCCTCGACGAAGTTGGCGAGCCGCGCGAGCACGATGGCGCGCACGGCGCGGCCGGGCAGCGGATCGCCCCAGGAGGCCGCGGCGCGCGCCGGCGACATGCCGGCCCACTGGGCGCGCTGCTCGGCGGTCAGCCTGGTGCGGGCGAGCTGGCCCGGCCCCGTCGTCACGCCGTAAATCGTGACGTCCGGATCGTGCTCCAGGATCCGCTCCAGCCGGTCGCGGCCCTGCGCCATGGCCGCGAGCGCCCGGGGCCCGAGCTCGACGCCCTCGCCCTCCCAGGCGACCCGCCGGGCCGCGTCGAGGGTGAGATCGGCGCGGCAGTTCACGCGTACGGTCATGCTCCGGTCCTTTGTTCGGCGGTCTGCGCGGCGCGCACCCTAGAGCCTGTCCGTTTCTTGCGGAACCACCGACGCAACCGGGAACGCCCATTCGAAAGGCTCGGGGAGGCCCCTTCGGCTTCACTCAGGGTGAGGGTGAAGGGGGGCTGAGACTCTGAAGAATTACCAACCCCTCATCCCGAGTAGGCGCGCCAGCGCCGTATCGAGGGACGCCCTGCCGCCGTGGCTCAACCTAAGGCGGATATGCCCTAGGGCAGCCGCCGTGCACCGGCAATCGGCGGCACCGGCGCCGTCCGCCATTCCGGCCGGCCGGCACCAAAAGTCAAACCGGGACACAACCCGAATTCCCGAATATCCGTGCTTCGGCTTGCGTTTCGGCGCATCTGACGGTTTAATCGGGCACACAAATTTGTGATCCGAGCCAAATTGGGGAATGCTATGAGAACGAATGCATTACCGAAAATCGCCGGCCGCCGGATTGCGGCAGCGGCATTGGCGCTGGGCCTCGCACCGGCCTTCGCGACGGGCGCGCAGGCGGCCGAGGGGAACGAGGGCAAGTGGTATTTCGGCCTGAACGTCCCCGTGATGTTCATCGATAACACGGAGACCGAGGTCAGCGGAACCTCGGTGGAAAATCCTAGCGCGGATCCGCTGGTATTCGTTCCATACAAAGCCGATGCCGTCCTGTCCTACGGGACGGGCTTCAGGATCGGCGGCACCGTGGGCTACTATGTCCTGCCCAACCTGCGTGTTGAAGGCGAATTCCATTACGGCTTCGCCCGGGTCAAAAAGAACGTCATCGACAACATTCGGGTCGGACCCGGTTCGCCGGCTCTGCCCGGCGTCCGCGCACGCGTGCCCGTCTCGGGGACTGTCAAGATGCTGGGCGCCATGGCCAACGCTTGGTACGACATCGAGACGGGCTCGGACTTTATCCCCTTCGTCGGCGGCGGCATCGGCGTCTTCCAGATCGACCAGAGCGGTCTGAAGTACGAAAACGACGCGCTTGCGCGCACGATTGCGGCCAACACGGGAGGAAGCGCCAGCGATGTCCCGGACGGCTTTACGCCCCGGCCCGCCGACAAGGATACCGCCTTCGCCTTCCAGTTCGGGGGCGGCGTCGGCTACCGGGTCGACGATGCGACAACGGTCCATCTGAGCTACAAATACTTCATGGCGCCCGGCTTGGAGTTTGACGGCCGGAATGCGCTGGGGAATACCATCAAGACGAAATCCGACATGAAGATCCACCTCTTCGAGGTCGGCTTCCGCTATCATTTCTGACGCCGCCGGCCCGTGCGCCGCGCGAAAATGAGGCGCGGCGCACGGCGTCCCGGTCCGGTCCCGGTTTGACTTTTCGTCCCGGCCGGAGGCGATCCCCCGGCCGTCAATTCGACCGGAGCGCCTGCCCCTTCCCGTCATTTCTCCCCTTCGACTTCACTCAGGGCAGGCTGCTCGCTCCCCTTGGCCGAAATGGCGGATAGGAAAACATCAAGAAAATTACTTGCCGTCCGCGTAATATTTCCTATATTGCCGATCAGGAACATAAAACGAATATCGAGGATATCCCGATGCCCGCCTCCTTCCCTCCATGCCGAACGCCCGGCGCCGCCGGAAACCGGCAGCGGCGGCAAGCCGAACGGGGCCGCGCATGACATTTCATGACAAATCATGACACCGCCGCACATCCCCACAGTGGCGCCGCCCGAATCCTCCTCCCCGTGGATTCCTCTGCGACGAGCCGCAAGTATACCAAGCGCGTCCCCCCTCCCCTTGGGGGAGGGGGATTTCGGTCGGTGCCCTTTTCGCGGAGAAATCCCTTGGGGAGGGGCTGCCGGACCTGAGGCGCGGAATTCAGCCGGAAACGGAGAAACATGACGAATCATGACACTTCATGACACCGCGGATTGCCAACGGTCCGCCCGGCCCCGACAATGCGGGCCGTTACGCCCATGCCGGAAGGTGCCCCCATGAACCTGGCCGAATTCTGCCGCGCGATCCCGAAGACGGAACTGCACGTCCACTTCACCGGCGCCGTGCCGCTGGAGACGCTGCTGACGCTCGCCGAACGCAACGGGATCGACCTGCCGCCCCATGACGACCCGGAAGAACTCTACGCCCGCGGCGAGAATTTCGACCGGGTGCTCCGGACCCTGAAGCTGGTCTGCCGGTCCCTGCGCACGCCGGACGACTTCCGCGACGCGGTCTACGCCACCCAGCGGCATGCCGCCGAAGCCGGCGTGCGCTATCGCGAGATGTTCTGGAACCCGACCGACCACTGGACCATCGGCGATATCGGCTACGCGGCCTCGGTCGACGGCATGATCGCCGGGCTGCGCGACGCCGAGGCGGATTTCGGCATCGCCGGCCGGCTGATTCCCTCGATCGACCGGGAGTCCTCGCCCGAACTGGGCTACGAAATGGTCGAGGCCGCGGTCGCCCATCCGCGCGACGAGACGGTCGGCATCGGCATGGATTACATGGAGACCGGCCATCCGCCGGAGAAATTCTGGAAGGCCTACCGGCTGGCCGGCGAGAACGGCCTGAAGCGCACCGCCCATGCCGGCGAGTTCGGCGAGCCGGCGCGCAACGTCGAGACCGCGCTCGACCTGCTCGGCTGCGCGCGCATCGACCACGGCTACACGGTGCTCGACGCGCCGGACCTGCTGAAGCGCTGCGAGGACGAGGGCATCGTCTTCACGATCGTGCCGACCAATTCGTACTACAGCCGGACGCTGAAAGGGCAGGACTTTGCGAAGGTCCACCCGATCGCCGCGATGGCGCGGACAGGGCTGAAGATCATGCCGAACAGCGACGATCCGCCGTTGCACCACACCGACCCGGCCAACGCCCACGCCGAAATGGTGACGACCTTCGGCCTGCCCTTCGCCATGCTGCGCGGCTTCGTCCTGAACGGCATCGACGGCGCCTGGGTGGACGAGTCGGTCAAACAGGCGTGGCGCGCCGAATGGCTGGCCGAATACGACCGGCTGGCGGCGGCGGTCGAGGCGTGAGCGGAATGGGCCAGCACTCCCATCTTCTCTTGTCACCCCGGACGGAGCGCAGCGACGATCCGGGGACCAGAGCCACGGGCTCAGACCGTGCCGGTGGCTCTGGTCCCCGGCTCTCCCTACGGTCGGCCGGGGTGACAATATTTGTTTTCGGAAGCCGCTCTTGGCCTGGCGGCATAGAGTCGTGGCTGTCTGCCGGCCACTGTCGAATTTGAGAAATCCGGTTCAGGCGTTGGCGTCGCCCGCCATAAAATTATCCAGCCGCGCGATCATGGCGGCTTTTTCGGCCTCCGGCGCGAAGGACCCGAGGAAGGCGTTGCGCATCAGGGTGGCGATTTCGGCGCGGCTGTAGCCGCCGCGATCCTGCACGGCGCGCAGCAGGTTGGTGAGATAGCCGCTGGCGAACAGGGCCGGGTCGTCGGTGTTGACGGTGACCCGCACGCCGGCGTCGAACAGTCGGCGCAGGCGGCGCAGACGGCGCGGGCCGGGATCGCCGGGGCGCCAGGTCGGGCAGACAGTGAGGCAGATTTCGCGCTCGATCAGCGCCTCGACGACGCGCGGGTCCTCGACCGCATTGACGCCGTGGTCGATGCGCTCCAGGCGCAGCAGGTCGAGGCACTCGCGGATATGGCCGATGGAATTCTCCTGGTCGACGTCGCAATGGGCGGTCAGGCGGTAGCCTTCGGCGCGCGCCCGCTCGAACAGGGCGGCGAACTTGCGCGGCGGGTTGCCCCGCTCGGCGGAATCCAGGCCGAAGCCGGCGATCCGGTCGCGCCACGGCCGCAGGGTGTCGAACAGGGGCCAGGCCTCGTCCAGCGGCCGGTCGCGGTTGACGCACAGGATGAGATTGCTCGAAACGCCCCAATCGCGCCGGGCCTCGCCGGCCGCGGCCAGGATGCCGCCCATGAAGGCTTCGGCGGCCACGCCGCGGGCGAGATGGGGCTGGGGATCGAAGGAGAGTTCGGCATAGATCGTGTTCTCGTCCCGGCAGCGGCGGAGATAGGCCGCCGCGAGATCGTAGAAATCCCGCTCCGTACGCAGCACGTCCATCCCCTCGTAGTAGATGGCGAGGAAGTCCTCGAGGCCGGCATAGTCGTAGCCTTGGGTTTCCGCCTCGGGATCGACGTCCGGCACCGGCAGGCCGTTGCGCCGGGCGAGCGCGACGCGCAGGGCGGGGCCCAGCGTGCCCTCGATATGCAGGTGCAGTTCCGCCTTCGGAATCGCGGCGATGAAATCGTCCGGCCCGGCCATGTTAGCGGTCCGCAAACACGTCGAGCCCGACGGTGCGCTCGACCAGCAGGAAGAAGGCCAGCGTAATGACGATCATCAGGGACGAGACCGCCGCCGGGGTCGGATCGGGCAGATATTCGATATGCGACATCAGCTCGACCGGCAGGGTGCGCGCCTCCCGGGCCGACAGGAAGGCGGAGATCGTCACGTCGTTGAAAGAGAAGGTGAAGGCGATGATGGCGCCGGCGACGATGCCCGGCACGATCAGCGGAAAGACGACCAGCCAGAAAGCGCTCCAGCGGGTCGCGCCCAGGCTCTGCGCCGCCTCTTCGAGGGAGATCTCGCTGCCGGCCATGCTCGACCAGACCGAGCGCAGGGTAAACGGCGTCGTGACCATGGTGTGGCCGATGATCAGGTTCAGCAGGCCGGCGTCCTGGGTTTCGATCAGGACCGAGACGTTGAGCAGGGCGAAGCCGACCACGACGCCGGGAATGACGAGCGGGCTGAGCACGGCGTATTCGAACGCGCCGCGGCCGTAGAAGCGGTGGCGCGCCAGCACCCGGGCGGCGGCGATGCCGAGCGCCACGGCGATCGTCGTCGACACGACCGCGATGACGACGCTGTTCCAGAAGGTCGACCAGACCCATTCGGACTCGAAGGCCGACAGGTACCAGCGCACCGACCAGCCGGGCGGCGGGAAGGTCAGGTAGGTCGAGCTGGTGAAGGACGAGGCCAGCGTCACGACGATCGGCGCGACCAGGAAGACCAGCCAGAAGACCGCCATGACCGTGACCAGGCCGCGGCCGGAGCGCAGGAACAGGTCAGCCATAGCTGCGCATCCCCCGGCTCGAAACGAAACGGTGAATCGTGACGAACAGGATGCCGAGGATCAGCAGGACGATGCCGATCGACGCCGCCAGCCGCCAGTCGAACAGGGTGAAGGCGTAATCGTAGAGCAGCGTCGTCAGGATCGGCGTCCGCCCGCCGCCGAGCAGGAAGGGCGTGGCGAAGGCGGTCATCGCCAGGCTGAACACGAGCAGCGTGCCGGTGAGCAGGCCGGGCAGGGTGAGCGGGACGACGACGCGCCAGAACACGCTTACCGGCGAGGCGCCCAGGCTCTCCGCGGCGTGCCGCAGGTTCGGATCGATGCGCTGGAGCACGGCGAGCAGCGAGAGGATCATGTAGGGCATCAGCAGATGGGTTTCGCCGACGATGATGCCGATCTCGTTCTGGACCAGGGCGATCGGCCGCTCGATGAGGCCCAGCGCGATCAGCCCCTTGTTGGCGAGACCCGAATCGCCGAGCAAGACCGTCCAGCCGAAGGCCCGGACCACGGCCGAAATCAGAAAGGGAAAGATCACGATCGCGAGCAGCAGGCCGCGCCAGCGCGGCCCGCATCGCGCGATGAACAGCGCCACGGGATACCCCGCCAGCATGCAGATCACCGTAACAATCAGGCTGATCCGGATCGTGCGGTTCAGCGCCTGCTGGCCGACCTTGCTGTCGAACACGCCCAGCACGTTGGTAAAGTCCGGCCATTCGCCGGTTTCGGCCGTCGGTTCGAGCCCCTTGACCAGCAGCATGACGCACGGAACCAGGACGAAAATGCCGAACGCCAGAAGAACCGGCGTCGCCAGGCTTGCGGGAAAGCGGGCGCGGCCGCCATTCATGTCAGGGCACTCACGTCAGGGCGCTCACGGCCGCGCCCCGGACCCGCCGGCGGGCGCGTCCGGCCGCAGCAGCTTGATGGCGCCGGGCGGCAGATGCAGCCGGACGCTTTCGCCGACAGCGAATTCCTCCTGCACCGTCGCGATCAGCGGTCGCGGCAAGGCGGCGCAATCGACCTGGTAAACGACCGCCGATCCCACATAGGTGAATTCGCGCACCGTGCCGGCCAGTTCATTCGGCCCATCGAGCGCGCGTTTGCTGTCGACCGGCCACATCCTGATGTCGCCCGAACGGATCCCGAGCACGACCGCCGCATCCGCGGGCCGCGCCGCCGCCACATCGAGCGTCACCGCGCCTTCGCTTACCGAAACGGCGACAGTCCCGTCGTCCTCCGCGCCGTCGCCGACCGTACCGGGAAACAGGTTTTCGACGCCGAGGAAATCGGCGACATAGGCCGATTCGGGCTGTTCCCAGATGGATTTCGGCGTCGCCGCGCCGGCGACCGTGCCGAGGTTCATCACGACGATCTGGTCGGAAAGCGTGAGCGCCTCCTCCTGGTCGTGGGTCACGAAGATCGAGGTCACGCCGGTCTCGCGCTGGATGCGCTTCAGCTCGAAGCGCATCTCGGCGCGCAGCTTGGCGTCGAGATTGGACAGCGGCTCGTCGAGCAGGAGCACTTCGGGCCGGATCACCAGGGCGCGGGCCAGGGCCACCCGCTGCTGCTGGCCGCCCGAAAGCTGGCGCGGATAGCGCCCGGCGAGGTCGGGCAGGCCGACGAGATCGATCGCCTCGGCGACGCGCGCTGCGGTCTCGCCGCGCGGAACCCTGCGCCGCCGCAGGCCGAAGGCGACGTTGTCGAACACCGTCATGAACGGGAACAGGGCGTAGTTCTGGAAGACGACGCCGAGATTGCGCCGCCACGGCGGCAGGGCATCGACCGGCTTGCCGCCGATGCGCACTTCCCCTTCGTCGAGCGCCGCGAAGCCGGCGATCAGGCGCAGGGTCGTCGTCTTGCCGCAGCCGCTGGGGCCGAGCAGGCTGGTGAAGCTGCCGGCCGGGGCGGTGAAGCTGACCCGCTTCACCGCCCACAGATCGTCATACCGTTTCGATACGCCGGAAACCTCGACGTCGGACATCGCCCGATCCCGGAACCGGCCCCGGCGCGGAACGGTACGGCCTTACGCGGCGCCTATTTCGCGACGATCTCTTCCTGGAACCGCTTGAGCCAGCCGCCGAGCTTCGCCGCAATCTTGGTCGCGTCGTAATGGTGCATCCGGGAGATCTGATCCGGCGTCACCATGTTGTAGACGGTGCCCGACGGGATCGGCACCGTCTTGTTGACCGGCGAATCGCCGGCTTCCTTGGCGATCCGCGCCTGGTGCTCGGCCGACAGGTAGAAGTTCAGGAACTGCTCGGCCACCTTCTTGTTCTTGCTCGCCTTGGTCACGCAGGCGAGGTTGACGACGCCGACGCCGCCGTCCTTCGGCCAGGCGAAGCTGAGCGGCACCTTCGGATCCTTCCTGACGAAGATATTGAGCATCGGCGCGATCGAGGCATCACCCTGGTTGATCGCCTTCAGGATTTCGAAAATGCGGAACAGCTGCACCCGGTCCTTGATTGTCGCCAGCTTGGCCATGCCCTTGCCGATATCGTCGATGCCGCCGCCGTTCAGCTCAGCGATGCGGGTCATCACCAGCGGCGAATAGGACTGGCTGAGCACGGGATAGCCGGGCCGGCCCTTCAGGTCCTTGCGGAACAGGTCGTTCCACGAAGTCGGCGGCGATTTGAAATGGTCCTTGTTGTAGGCGAGGCCGGCGCCGAGCACCGTGATCGCCGGGCACATGCCGCCGCCCATCGGATCCTTGGCGAAATCATAGAGTTGCGAAACGTTGGGGACGTTCGCCGGGTCGATCGGCGCCAGGATGCCCTCGTCCCGCAGGATCATCATCTGGTGCACGGTCAGGAAGACGACGTCGGTGCCCTTGCCCTTCGTGGCCTTCACCTTGGACAGCCGCACCGCCGAGCGGCCGCCGTCGACGACCACCTTGTGGCCGGTCGCCTTCTCGAACGGCTCGGCGGCGTGCTTTTTCCACTTCGCACCGTAGCCGCCGCCCCACACCGAGACGGTGATCGTAGCCGACTGTGCGGCGCCGGCGACGAAACCGATGGCCAATGCTGCAAGCGCCAGGCTCCGCACGGGGCTCCAGCCCCGCTTGCCGGCCGTGTCGACGATCCTGATCATAGTTCCCTCCTCATCCTCGGCGCCGGCGGGAAGCCGATGCCTTGCCGGCGCCCATTCAATCGCAGCCCACCGCAAATTTCCAGCAGAGTTTCCGGCAGCGAACGCCCGGCACGGTTGTTCCCGTCAGGCGGGCGGGCCGCCGGGCCGCCAGCCGGCCGGGGCGAGTTCGAAGCCGGCAAATTCGAAGGCGGGCGCAACGGTGCAGCCGGTCAACGTCCACGCGCCTTCGGACACCGCGCTCTGCCAGCATCCGACAGGCACCACGATATGCGGCTCGGCGCCGACGCCCGTGCCGAGCAGTCGTTCGGTCACCGTCCTGCCGTCGGACGACAGCGAGAGCCGCAGCGGCGCGCCGGCATAGTGGTGCCAGATCTCGACGGCGTCGATGCGGTGCCAGGCCGAGGTCTCGCCGGCCTTCAGCAGGTAGTAGATGGCCGTCACCGCGGCCCGCTCGCCCGGTCTCGCGGACGCCCTGAAGGTCTCCCGATAATGCCCGCCTTCCGGATGCGGCCGCAGCCCGTAGCGCGCGATAACATCGTCGGCGTTCATCTCCTTTGCCGACCGGTCGGTCACGACCCGATTCCTGCGTCTCCGCCGCCGCGCATTTCCTCCAGATCGCCTTCCCAGCCGGAACCCCGAAGCGCCCGGGCTTCCCCGAGCGCCAGGCGCGGCATCTGCTTCCACAGGCCGAAAGAGCCGCCGCCGTCGACCATCAGATGCTGGCCGTGGATGAAGCCGGCCTCGTCGGACGCCAGAAAGGCAACGGCGGCGGCGACGTCCTCCGCCGTTCCGATTCGCCCGGCCGGCACCGCGCGGCCAAGCGCCTCGCGCAACTCCGGATCGCGGTAGATCGGCACCGACATGCCGGCCTCGACGAAGCCCGGCCCGACGGCATTGACCCGCACGCCCCGCGGGCCGAGCGCCAGGGCGAACTGCTCGGTCAGCTTTGCGACCGCCGCCTTGGTCGCCGGATAGGCACCGAGGTCGGGCTTCGGCTGGACGGCGTTGAGCGACGTGATGTTGACGATGGCGCCGCTGCCGCGCGCCGCCATGCGCGCGCCGGCCTCGCGGGACATCAGGAACACCCCGACGAGATTGACCTCGGTCACCTTCCGGAAGTCCTCGACGGTATGTTCGAGCAGGTCCCCGGTGCGCACGATGCCGGCATTGTTGACCAGAATATCCGGAGGCCCGCCGAAGGCCGATTCGAACCGTCCGAACGTGTCGACGACAGCCTCCTCCGCGGTCACGTCGCAGCAAAAACCCGCGGCGCCCTCAAGCTCCGCCGCCGCCCGGACCGTGCCGTCGCCGTCGATATCGGCCAGCCCGACGCGGCAGCCGTCGGCCGCAAGTCGCCGTGCGATCGCCAGGCCCAGCCCACCGGCCGCCCCGGTCACCAGCGCCGATTTTCCGCTGCTGCCGCCCATGAATGCTTCTTTCCGCCGCCGGTTCAGCGCAGGTCGGCCGCGATGCTGGCACAGTTGGATTTGGGGCGCAAATTTCCCGCAAACCGGTATCGCCCGGGCAAGATTGACGCCGCGGCCGCGCGGCCTTTAATCCGGACGGGCAGGCCCGGAGGCGGACAGGATCGAGCCGGACGCGCAACGCCGCGGCCCTTGGGGGACCGCGGCGCGCGCCCGACCGGCGTTAGCGGGTTCGCAAGCCACAATTGCTCACAGGATACCGCCGGCTGGTGCCTCGTGGCAGGAGAAGAACCGGCTCGACCCCGGGTTGTCGAAGTCCGTGGAGCCAGAAAAGGCGGCTGCCTTCATGCCGGTTTACTCCCCTGCAGCGTATTCTTCGGACCGGGCGGACCGGTCGGCGTCGATCCCGTCTGGCGTTGCGAGCCCTCGTCTTCGGTGCCGCGACCCGGTAAGCCCGGTTACCGAACTCCCGGGCCGCGGCTGCCACATCGCCCGACGCGATTTCGCAACAACATGACATGCGGAAAAATAATTTCTAATACTAAGTTCTTACCTATTTTATTTGTTTTTCTTATGAATTCGGCTTTCGTCCGAACGCGATTCGATCGGTCGGGAACGGCGCTTGCCCCCCGGCCGGTCTGACGATCCGTCGCTGTTCAGGAAGTTCCGGACGCGGCCGGGTTTCGAGACCTGCAGGCGGCACCGAATTCCGCTGCAATGATTTCCCGGCTAACTGCGCTTCGTGCGGTACGCGCCTGGCGTCGTGCCGACGATCCGCTTGAACCAGCGCGTCAGATGTGCCTGGGAGGAAAATCCGCAGACGTCGGCAATCTCGACCAGCGGCAGACGGCCTTCGGCGATCAGCGCCTTGGCGTGTTCGATGCGGCGGTCGGTGAGATAGCGGTGCGGCGCCGTCCCCGTCGCCGCCTTGAAGGCCCGGGCGAAATGGAACGGGCTGAGGCAGGCCTCGTTCGCCAGCGTCTCGACGGACAGGTCTTCGCTGAGATGGGCGTCGATGAAATCCGCGATCCGCCGCAGGCGCCGCGGATCGAGCGCGCCGCGGATGCTGGGCAGCGATATCGATGCCCGCTCCAGATTGGAATGCTGCCGCACAATCTGAACGCCCAGGGCTGCGGCCAGGGTCTCGACCAGCATCTTGCCGGCCGGCGCCGGCTCGGCCAGTTCGGCGTCAACCGCGTGCGCGATCCGTTCGATCAGCGGATCGCGGAAGCCGCCGTCGAAATGCAGCTTGACAGTGTCCGGATCGACGTCGAGCTCCCGGAGCGCCGTCTCCGACAGCGGCATCGCCGGCAGAAAGAGATGAAGCATCTCGGGGATTTTGCCGTAGGCCTTGATCAGGTCTTCCCGGACGCCCGCGGGGCACAGCCAGATCATGCCCGGCACGGCATCGCTGTGCTGCAGCCGGCCGTCGCCGCGCCGCCGCAGATGCACGCGGCCTTCCATCAGGATTGCGATTTCGGTTTCGCGCGGCAGGAACTCGGCGAGTTCGCCCTCGGCATGGCTCCAGCGCTCGGCCAACAGGCCGTCCCACCCGCGGTCGCGGCTCGATGCGAGCAGCGTTCCGGTCGTATATTTTGCCCGCCCGTGTCCTGCCAGAAGGACCACGTCGCACTACCCCACGAAGCCGCCAGCCCGTTTGGCGCTTTGGGTCCAGCCCGAAGACGCTCCGGTTAGTGCCGATTCTTCTTTCGCCGGCAGCCTCTAGTCAACGGTTTTACCTGTATTTGCTACCAAAATAGCAAGCACATGCAAAAACAGCAGTTATGGACAATCAATTAGTATTTTTTTTCGGAACTAAGCGGCACGGAATGCAAAGGGCAAATTCGTGCAACGAAACAGCAGATTCATGTAACGCGATTCAATCCACCTGCGATTTAGGGTCGATTAGTTGATGGCGTCGGGTCGGCGCGGCGTTTCCCGAGGGTCGATCCGGCGGCAGGTTTCGACAATTCCGGAGTCTCCATGCAGGCGCGGGTAGACCGAACCGAAATTTTGAGCGTCTGAAATTGATTAGGAAATTTGGATCGTGATCGACGTGTATTTCGGAACGAACAGGAATCCCCTGCCGGCTAGGGACCCGAGAGATTTCGGCCATCAGCTGAATAACCGCGGATCGTTCCTGCGCTTCGGAAAGGCGCAGGTTTCCGACGAGCTGGACAGCGTCGAAGAGATCGCCGTGGCGCCGGAACGGCTGCGGCCGGGCCGCCGGTCCCAGCTGCTCGGCAGCAACACGATATTCGCGGAGATCAGGGAAAGCATGCGCGCCGGAGTCGATACGGTGCTGTTCATCCACGGGTTCAACTACAGCTTCCACGAGGCGCTGATCGATGCCGCATTGCTGAAACGGACATACGAAACCGCCGAGACGCCCTACACCTTCTTCGTGTTTTCCTGGCCGTCCGACGGCTCGCTGATGCCCTATATCGCCTACGCGAACGACCGGGCCGACGCCCGCACGTCGGGCACGGCGCTGGGCCGCGGCCTGCTGAAACTCGGCGCGTTCGTGCAGCGGGTCTCCGGCGAACTGGGGCCGCGGGTGCGCTCCGACCTCGGCCGCGACCCGGAGACGGCCCGGCAGCGGCAGGAGCTCTGCGGCGGCCGCCTGCACCTGATGGCCCACAGCATGGGCGCCTACGCCCTGCGCCACGCCGTCCAGGGTATGCGGCGGGAAATCGGCGACGACCTGCCCCGCCTGTTCGACGAGATCCTCCTCATCGCCCCCGACGAAGACGCCGACGCCTTCGAGCACGACCACAAACTGGCGCTGCTGCCCAGGCTGGGACGCCGCGTCACCGTCTACCACAACCGCGAGGACATCCCGCTGGCAATCAGCGACCTGACCAAGGGCAACCCGGACCGGCTCGGTGCGGACGGGCCGAGCCATCCACATTTGCTGCCGGCGAAAGTGACGGTTGTGGACTGTACGGACGTTGTCGACGGGTTTCAGGAGCATCGGTACCACAAAAGCAACGATGTTATCGTCAACGACATTCGTGCTGCGTTGCTCGGCGGATCTGCTTACCTAATCAAGAACCGGACATTTATGATAGAAGCGAACAGCCACCGTTTAAGCGCGGGGAATTAGCTTCAACTTCGCCTTGGAGCATCAATCTAAATTCAGAGGTCGGGTCGATTGAGGAACCATTTCGCATTACTGTCGCTGAGTGCCGATCCTGACATTCTCGCTGGCGCGAGCTAAGATTGTAAGCGCGAAACCAGCGGAAATGACCGGCCAACAGGCGGTGTTCAGCGACCAGATTCACTGAGGTGCTGCACGGGTACCTAAAATTCAATTCCCTAATCGACGGCGAGGGCCTCGACCAGCATTCCACCTGCCGGCGCCGCCGGCAGGTACATGTGGATGGTTTCGGCGATATCGCCGTAGGCTTTGATCGTGTCCTCACGGATGCCGGCCGGGCACAGCAAGACCATCCCCAGCACGGCATCGCTGTGTAGCAGCCGGCCGTCTCCGCACCGACGGAGATGGATCAGGGATTCAAGCATGACGGCAATTTCGGTTTGGCGCAGCAGGAATTCGGCGAATCCTGCCTCACCGTAAGTCCAGCGTCCGGCCAGCAGCCCTTTCAGTCGCCAGTTGCTGCTTGATCCCAGCAACGATTCCGTCGTGTATTTCGCCCGCCCGTCCCCTGCCAGAAGAACCACGCTATCCTACCCCTTGCATGCCACCGATGGCGCGTTGAGTGGTATCGAAAATGGTTTCCCCGCGAACAGCCTGTCAACTAATTCATCGAACCGTAAAGCAAAGGAATGCAAAAAACAGCAGGATCAGACAATGCACCGAACCAATGCCTCGGTACATCAGTTCCTTCACAAGCTGTATATAGCAAATCTGTGCAAAATTTTAGCAAAAATAGATAAAGTATGCCGATAGAAAAGCAACGATAATCCTATACTACAAATTGATGTTGTCCTACAAAAGCATAGAACAGGTAACCAGTCGGGGTAAAGTGCAAAATGAAACAAGTCCTAAAAATGATTAAATGTCTAGCTCTCGGCACTTTTCTGTTGTCTTCGACTACTGCGATGTTCGCGTCAATTTCTGCAGAAACCGTTTTGGCAAATCCATGCCCAAACAAGCGGTGCCGCTAAATTCCTCAAAACACAACGACTCCGGGAAAATCTTGGCTGTCTAATCATATAGAGACGGCTGAGCCAGTCATCTTTGTAATAGTTATCCTCGTATGTTCTGCTTGGGTCGTTGTTATTCAGTTAAACATGTTCGGGAACGCTGGGCGGACCCGTAACATTCAAAATGTCGCTAGCTTCTTTCTAGTAAAAGATATTACAGAAAAGTGGCGCAAAAGAATTTGTGCTTTAGCAACTTCTTTTCCACTAAGTTTTATCTACTTTTTTGTCGCATCGAAATCTGATACAATGATTAACAATTTAATAAAAAAACTACCCTTAGATGACAAATCTGATGATCTTTTTATCCAATTACTTACCTTCATGGCGGAAACTAACCCCGCGATTTTTTCGCCTTTAGTTCTGTTGCTTTTATCGTATATCGTCTTTGCCTCCCAATTAACTTTCTTGTACAGAAAAATCGAATATGGTATGTTATACATATCCGGATTTGCAACCCGAGCAAACGATATTTCGCACAGATACGCTACCCTTCTTCTTAGGAAAAACAAATTTGAAGATCTAGTAAAATTATTGGAGGATTATAGAAAAGCAAAACTACCTCTAGCAGAAGAGCTGGAGAACGCTCACGACGCAACAAAGCTGGCATTTTTCTTGCTTTATATGGCTAAGTCGGACATACCTAGAATTGGACTCAAAGAATCGTTGCTGGAAGTTGCTGATAAAGAGTTATCAAAATTACTTTCCGAAGACGAGTATAAGGCCTTTAAAGGTCGAAAGAAAATTGTTTAGATAGATAGGTAATTCAGCTATTCTGAAACAGCGACGGACGCACAAACCTATCAGCAGTAGTGGTGGAGATGAAGCAATTTAAATTGAAACGCTTGAGAATTTCAGCAAACGCCTTACGCTTCTATGCGGTTGTGTCAATATATGCGTTAGTGTGTGTGCTGTACATAGCAATTGTACCATTAGCGGCGGAATATTTCGAAGCGATCGAAGTAGTATGGCCCTACCGACGCGGAGCTTTAGTTTACGATTTGATTTTAGTATCGCTTGCGACAATTATGCCGATAATTATAGGTATTTTGAAGCTTTCCATTATAAGAGAGGAACGCGGATCGGTTTCTGTCCAATATTGCGTTAAAGCATTAGCAACCGCATTTTTCTTGTCATTAGCAATTAATGCAGCTTTTGTAGTTGAGATGCGAGTAGAGTTTTTTTTGGACATGTTTGACAAGGCGGATTCTAGGTTCTTTGGATTCCTTGGCTTGCCTGAATTCTTTTATGTTATGTTTCACTCTGTAATTCCTCCGATAACGATCTTTTTGCATTTTTTAGTAAACTCTAAAAACAAATTTGGAATGCTAAGCGTGTGCGTTGCTGTCGCTGTTATCACAATTGGCCACTTTGTCGCTTACGCTATTTATGAACTAGTTGCGGGCGTCCAGTGGCACTATTACTGGCATCAAGGGGTCTTAGCGTTTGTATTTAGTGTTGCTTCGTTCGGTGGACTAAATTTTTATATTTATGGCACTGATTTAGAGGCCTGACAGTTCTCTAAATTAATTTGGATTCAGGTGATTGAATATGTATGTATTTCTTCTACAAATCTGAAACCCGTCAAACTCCCAGTTGTATTGCCAGTCTCGCAATCTTTTTCGCTAGCTCTGCGCTGTCTCTAATAGTGCCGTAGTTATACCTATCCGGCCGGATGAGAGCGGCGTTTAGGCCCGTGGATGCGTACTTTTGAGCGAAGCTGTCGTCGGATTCTCGGAGTGTGTTGATCCCAGCGGCTGATTTGACCGGCGATCCGGACGTGTCGTTCGATGGCGGCAGAGAATCGTCATTCACGATAACGAGTCTTTGCCCCCCTATCCCCCGCCACACATCTTCCATCCTCTCCATCCACCGCTGCGCCTCGAATCCCGTCGTCACATACAGCCATTCCATCGGCACGAGATCGTCCAGCAGGCGTTTGCTTCCATCCGGAGCGTAGACTTCCGGCTGCGGCATCAGGGTGCCGGCGACCTGGTCCTCCCGCGGCACGCCCTCCTCGAAATGGAGAATGCCGGTTTCCAGGTTGGGCACGAATTTCTGGCGCCGTGTTTCCATCCGGCCCGCCGCCAGGTCCGCCATCAGCGCCGCATCCCGCGCCCTTGCCTTGTCCATGTCCAGCTCGCCGACGATCTTGCCGAATTCCTTGGCCGCCTCGACCACCGCGACGACATGGGGCCGCCGCTCGTCGCGGTAGCTGTCGAGCAGCGCTTCGTTGAAGCCGCAGCGCCGGATATGGACCAGCTTCCAGGCGAGGTTGGCAGCGTCGCGGATGCCGGAGCACAGGCCCTGGCCGAGGAAGGGCGGCGTCTGGTGCACCGCGTCACCGGCGAGGATCACCCGCCCCTTGCGCCATTCCCGCCCGACCCGCGCGGCAAAGCGGTAGGTCGCGCTGCGCCAGATCTCCACGGCGTCGACATCGACCAGGTCAGCGAGCACGTCGCGCACCCGCGCCGGGTCGTCGAAGTCCGCCGGCGTCTCGCCCGGCATGACCTTGAGCTCCCAGCGCCGCAGCTTTCCCGGCCCCGGAATGAAGGTCGCGGGTCGCCACGGCCGGCAGAATTGCGTACCCTTGGCCGGGATCGCGGTCTCGCGCTGTTGCAGGGTATCGACCACCAGCCAGGTCTCGTCGAAGCCGAGATCGTCGAGCGGCAGGCCGAGCGCCTTCCGCACGCCGCTGTTCGCGCCGTCGCAGCCGACCAGGAAATCGCCGGTGACCGTCTCGGTCCCGCCGCTCTCCGGGTCCAGGATATCGACCTCGACCCGGTCGCCCGTATCGCGGAAACCCTCGACCGAGCGGCCGAGCAACAGGGTGACGGTCTCACGCCGCTCGAGCGCCTCCCGCAGCAGCCGCTCCATCTCCGGCTGGACGAAGGTGAAGGTCGGCGGCCAGCCGAGGTCCCAGGGCGGCGGCAGCGGGTCGAACAGCTTGATGACCTGGCCGTCGACCCCACGAAAATCGGTGCCGGGATGGGGCCGGATACCCTTGGCGAACTCTTCCGCCACGCCGCAGAACTGGAGGACGCGCATGCCCTCCCAGTCGAAGGTGATGGCGCGCGGCTTGTCGTAGATCTTGCGATGCTTCTCGGCGATGCAGACGGTGAGCCCCCGCGCCGCCAGCAGGTTGCCCAGCGCCGCGCCGACCGGCCCGCAGCCCGCGATGACGACGTCGTAATGGGTCATCGCGCTGCCGCTGTCATCGTCCGCCCGGTCTGCAATGTTCGCCGAGGGACTTTGGCCGGTCCGCAGGGAAATTTCGGTCCCTCCGCCAACTGTGTCCCGAAAACCCAATTTTGCCTCCCCGGCCGACCGGAGGGAGAGCCGGGGACCAGAGTCGCCGGCACGGCCTGCGCATGCGTCCCTGGACCCCGGATCGCTGCTTTGCAGCGTCCGCGGTGACAAGAAAAGGGTTCGCGTTGCGCGTTAGAGACATTGTCGATCCCCACAGCCGCCACCTCAGCTATGGTCATGCCCGCGATCCTCCCCGCCGCCGTGCGACCGGCGGTAGTGCTGGCGCAGCAGGTCGATGCCGTAGTCGTTGCCGTTGGGCGTGCGCACGATGGTGTGGACGTGGAATTTCGCCGGCTCCCGGTTGGTCAGGAAGACGCCGCCGTGCATGTCGAACTCGATGAAAGCGACCGGGCTCTGGATGCGGTAGTAGAAGGCGTCGGCGTCGCCCGTGCCGCCGATCCAGCAGAAATGTGTCTCGCCGAGATGGCGCTCGAACTCCTCCAGGCGGGCCTGGCGCGGCCCGTCCGGCAGCAGCGAGAGATAGTCGCCCGCGAGGTCGGTCAGCATTTGCCGGTGCCGGGCCTTCATCGATCCGGCTTCCAGCCCCTCGTAGGGCACGATGCGGTTGTCCCGGTAGGCGCCGCCCAGATGCATGTGGTCGGCGAAATGGCGCCGGCCTTCCGGCAGGTTGTCGCCCAGGATCGACCGGCCGACGATTGCCTGCTCCCGCTGCGCCGGCGGCAGCGTATTCATCAGTTCGAGGCCGCGCCGCTCATGATCCTGGAACAGCCGCAGGCCGGCGTGGCGGCCGGTATCGGCGCCGGTGATCTCGGCGCCGAGGAAAGCGGGCGTCAGCACCATCTGCCCGCCGACCGCCAGGCAGTTGAGCGACAGATGATGGCCGAACAGCTGCCAGCCCCAGGGGTCGGCGGTCGAGGGTTCGCCGAACAGGCAGAAGGTGTAGCTCCATTCGTTCAGCACGCCGGGCGCGCCCAGCACCTCGCCGAGGAAGGCGTTGAGCTGCATGACGCCTTCGCCCGCCGCATAGCCGGACTCGCTCAGGCTCGCCCGTACCACCGCCATGGCAAGGGCGCGCACCGGCGCGGCGGCCGTCTCCAGGCGCAGGCCGTGTTCCTCGACCAGCATCTCGGTGTTCTGCCATTTGTGCCACAGGGGCGAGCCGGCCGGGTGCAGCGTGCGCGCCCGTTCTTCCGGCGTCAGGGCGTCGAGCAGGCGCCAGGCCGCCGCGGCCATCGCCTCGACCGGCGCGCCCTCGGGTTTCAGGGCAAACAGGCCCTCGCGCTTCCGGCCGTCATTGGTAAGGCCGTAGAAGGGTTCGTCCGCCAGCGCCGCCCACTCGGCGAAGAGCTGCTGCGGCCGGGGCGAAGCCAGCCGCGCCGCCGTATGCGCTTCCGCCGTCGCGCCGGCGATCCGGGTTTCCCCGGGCCCGGGAACGAACGGTCGATAGTCGAGCTGCGCCATGGGGCCTTCCTGTCAGGATCGCCCCGATTCCGCAACCTCCGCCGCAGTCAGACCGCTTCGGACGCCGCCCACGCCTCCCCGGCGGTGGCTTCCGCAGGGGTCAGGGCGAAAGCGCCGTAGCCGTCCGCCGCCGCTTTCCTGCACGCATCGAGATAGGCCGGCACACCGCCCAGATAGGGCATGTAGACCCGCGGCTTGCCGGGGACGTTGGCGCCGACATACCAGGACTCGCCCTCCGGCAGGAGCGTGCGCGCCGATGCGGCGGCCACCTCTTCGAACCAGGCATCCTCGGCCTTCTGGAGCGCTTCGATCGCGGCGTAACCGTTGGCGCGCAGATAGTCCAGGCAATCGGCAATCCAGTCGACATTCTGTTCGGCCGACGTGACCATGTTGCTGAGCACCGAGGGGCTGCCCGGGCCGGTGACAAGGAACAGGTTGGGAAAGCCGGCCACGGCGAGGCCGAGCAGCGTGGAGGGCCGGACGTTCCACTTTTCGCGCAGGCTTCGGCTGCCCCGGCCTTTGGGATCGATTCGCCGAAGCGCTCCGGTCATGGCGTCGAATCCCGTCGCCAGGATCAGGGCGTCGAGCGGATAGAGCGCTCGTTCGGTCCGCACGCCCTCCGCTTCGACCGTCAGAAGCGGTTCGTCGCGCAGGTCGACGAGACGGACATTGGGTCGGTTGAACGTCTCGAAATATCCGGTATCGACGCACAGCCGCTTGGAGCCGACCGGATGGTCCCGCGGCATGAGCTTCCGGGCGGTCTCCGGATCGCGGACCGTCCCGGCGATCTTGCGCCGCACGAAGTCGGCAGCGGCCTCGTTCACCCGCCGGTCTGTCGCCTGGTCCGGAAATCCGTAGCTGAATGTCAGGCCCCCGAGGCGCCAGCGCGCTTCGAGAACATCCTCCCGCTCTTCGGGCATCATTCCTGCACCCGGCCGCGAATTGTGTTCCATCAGGGCGTTGTTGCGCGTCCGGCGCGCAGCGGCGCGGCGCGCCGCGTAGTCGCTTTTCCATTCTGCCTGCTCGGCCGGGGCCAGCGGCCGGTTGTGGGCCGGGATGACGTAGTTTGCCGTGCGCTGAAAAACCGTCAGCCGGTCCGCCGCCCGGGCGACGATCGGAATGGTCTGGATGCCCGACGATCCCGTGCCGATGATGCCGACGCGGCGGCCGCTGAAATCGACCCCGTCACGGGGCCAGTCCGTCGTTCTGTAGTGATCGCCTGCGAATGCGGCCAGCCCCGGTATTTCGGGAACGATCGGGATCGACAGGCATCCCGTCGCCATGATGCAGAAGGACGCGGCGTAGCACGGGCCGGCCTCCGTCTCGATCGCCCAACGGCACCTGTTCTCGTCGAACGTCGCGGCCGTCACCCGGGCGTTGAGCCGGATATCGCGGTGCAGATCGAACCTGTCCGCGACATACCGGATATAGCGCAGGATTTCGGGCTGCGAGGCGTAGCGTTCGGTCCAGTTCCACGCCTGCTGCACCTCGTCGGAAAACGAATAGGAATATTGCAGGCTCTCGATGTCGCAACGCGCGCCCGGATAGCGGTTGCGGTACCAGGTGCCGCCGATGCCCGCCTCGGCCTCGAGCACGCACACGGTGTATCCGCGCGCGCGTAACCGGTAGAGCGCATAGAGGCCGGCAAACCCCGCGCCCACCACGACTGCATCGAACGTCATCGGCATCGTCGCCTTGCGGGCCCCCTCCCGGGAAGTAGGCATTCGGCAATCATTTCGGTCGCCGGAAAATACATCCGAATCGGTCGTGCTCCCTTCAACAGCCAGCCGCGTGCGGCGCAGCGCGCCTCGATGCGGAGCGGCGAAACGCTTTCTTTCCTCGCACAAGCCTTCAATGGCAAAGCTGGTCCCGTTTGCTGACATTATCGCGAAGGGCATACCGATGAAATCGATCGTTTCAACACTCGTCGCCGCCGGCGTTGCACTGGCCATCGCAGCGTTCCAGCCGGCCGCAGCGACGGATCGGGCGCGCGCCGCAATGAAGAATGCAAAGGGCGAATCGGTCGGCGAGGTCTCGCTGCGCCGGACGCCGCACGGCACGCTGCTACACGCCAGACTGTCGAATCTGCCCGCCGGCGCCCACGCCTTCCACGTTCACGCCACCGGGAAATGCACGCCTCCGTTCAAATCGGCGGGCGGCCATTTCAATCCGGGCGGCAAGAAACACGGCTTTGACAGCGGCGAAGGCATGCACGCGGGAGACATGCCCAACATCCATGTCCCGGCCTCCGGCAGCCTGGAGATCGAGATTCTGAACACCCTCCTCGAGCTCGGCCCTGCCCTGTTCGACGGCGACGGCGCGGCAATCGTGATTCACGCCGGGCCGGACGACTACCGGACGGACCCGGCCGGCGCCGCGGGCGCGCGTATCGCCTGTGGGGTGATCGTCAGGTAGGGCGGTTCCGGGTCTGCCCGGCGGACCGGAACCGGTAGCCCGGCGGCGGCGCCCGGGCGAAGCCGGTCCCGGACCGGACGACGGTTGCAGCCGACGGCGGTCTCCTGATATTCCCGCGGCAGAACATCTGCCCGCGGAGCCTGCCGTCATGAAGTGCGTCCTGAAGCTGACCGTCGCGATCGCTCTCGCCTGTGCCTGCCTTTCGGCGCCGGCTGCGGCCGACGTCGCCAAAGGCAAGAAGAATTTCAAGCGCTGCAAGGCCTGCCATTCGCTGACGGAAGGCAAGAAACTGACCGGACCCTCATTGTACAAAATCTACGGACGCAAGGCCGGCGCCTCAGAAAAATTCAGATATTCCAAGGGTCTGAAGATGGCCGCGGAAAAGGGCCTGGTCTGGAACCGGGAAAACCTGATGGGATATCTCAAGCATCCCAAGAAGTTCCTGCAGAAGTATCTCGGCAAAAAACGGGTCAGCAACAAGATGGCCAACAAGTACAAGAAAGAGAAATTCCGCCGGGACGTGATCGACTATCTGGAGAGCCTGAACAAGTAGCGCCGCCGGGCAACCGCGCCGCTGTCCGGTCGGCGCGCTTGTCCGGCGCGGCAGTTTCGGCTAGACGCGCGCCATGCGGTTTGCCTGGTTCGCCTTCATCCACGACCCGGACGATGCCTCCTTGCAGGTGTCGGACGCCGATTTCCGCTTCGTCTGCGAGGTTGTCCGGTCGACGCCCGGTCTCTCGAAGGGCCTCGTCTTCACGCCCTGGGAGGTTGGCGGCCTCTATTTCGACGACGGCGTCGCGCCGCAACTGGCGCTGCAGCTTTATTTCGACGAAATCCGCGACCTCGAAGCGGCGCTTGCTCCGGGCGGCCACCTTCACGCGCTGGCGGCGCCCGATGCGTTGCCCTCGCTCGCTCGCGCCGCACGCGAACAACAGGCCATGCTGGCCCGCGCCTACCCCGTCCCCGATCCGGAATTCCGCACGCCACCGGGCGCGCCGTACTGCACCTACCTCGTCCACTATCCCGGCGAGGCGGAGGACGTGAGCGCCTGGCTGGCGCACTATCTGGCGAACCACACGCGGATCATGGCGACCTTTCCGGCGATCCGCGAAGTCGAGGTCTGCTCGCGCATCGACTGGTGCGGCGCCCTGCCCTGGCCGCGGATCGACCACATGCAGCGCAACAAGGTGGTGTTCGACGACGGCGCCGCGCTCAAGGCGGCCATGGAATCGCCGGTGATGCAGGACATGCGCGCCGATTTCCACACCCTGCCGCCCTTCACCGGCGGCAACCGGCATTATCCGATGAAGACTGTGGCGGTGGACCCGGACACGGGCGGCAAGTAGCGCAAGGCGCGCCCGGCCGCCGCCGCGCGCCGGATTCCGCAGCGCAAGACTTGGCAAATCGGTACTACTACCGAAACTGGGCATCATTGCTAATCTCGCACCGGCGCCGCCGGAATCCCCGAATTTGCCGCGCCGGACTCGATCCGGGGCCCAGAGCCTGCCCTGAGCCTGTCGAAGGGGCCGCCCGGCACGGCCTTTGCCTATGGCCCCTGGACCCCGGATCTCCGCTGCGCTCCGTCCGGGGTGGCAATGGGCGGCGGGTGGCGGGCCGGTCTTTCAACAATATTTCCTTTTTTTCGATATTTTTCCTTGACATGGCGGCTTCGGCACCCTATATCGGCCCCGTCAACGCCCGAAATGCGCCTGCCGCAGCCGGCCGACACCCCCCGAAAAAAGAAGCAAACGAAGAACCAGGCGGGGGACCGTGCGGGACCGTTCCGTCTTTCCCGCTCTCCGGCCCGCCGCCGCCAGTCGGACATCCCATGCGCCATCGGGCTTGACGGCCGGACCCCGTCCGATTCGACCCTCCGGTTCGACCCTCCGATTCCGCCTGGCCATGCTGCCCCCGATCCTGCCCGGCGGTGCCGCCCCGGTGTCGACGGGCGCTCCCGCTCGGCCGGGAGGCTGGAAAAATTCCTACCGAAAGTGATTTTGCGCACTTCCGAGAGGCGTGTTTCCAACGATTCCAAAGGGTTAGGGTTGGCGGTGTGCGAAAAAACACTGTGAATAGACCGGTCTGTCAATACCAAAAACAGAGCAATTTCAAAGACTTAGGGAAGCTGAATTTGAACATTTATTCAAAATCCGGCGGCTTTCCGGCGTCCGGCCCCGTCCGGCAGGCCCTATCGCAGAGGAATCCCGGGGATCAGAGACGGATTCGCAGCCCGGAATTCAAGGCTCGGAATTCGACCAGGGCGCCGCTATTCCAGCCATTCGAGGCAACCGGATTCGGCAAGGATTGCGTCCAGGCCCGGCGCGTCCTTCGCCGCGGCGTATTTCTGGCGAAGCGCGACCAGCGAGCGGGCGTGGTATTTCTGCGGCCCCTGGACATAGGCCCCGCCCGGCAGGTCGACGCTGAAGCTCTCCGCGCCGGCTTCCAGGGCATCGGCGTTGGCCCGCGACCAGGGCAGGAAGAAGGCGCCGGCGTTTGTGAGCAGCGGCGTCAGGGTTTCGCTGAGGCTGTCCCAGTTCTCGAACGGCCCGTCGTTGCGCGGCTCCAGCATCCGGAAGGACCAGGCCAGCATGTTCGGCGCCCGCACCCGGAGCGCGGAGGCCGAGGTCGGATCCTGCGACATCGTGTAGACCTGCGGCGCGAGGCCGAAATCGGCGAAGGCGGGCCGGCCGCCGAACAGGTATTTCCGCGCCGCCAGATGTGGTTCGAGAATGGCGAGCAGATCGTTGAAATACCGGGCGATCAGCGGCGCGGTCTGCGGGCTGGACCCGGTGAAATGCCGCCGCCCGACCATGCGTTCGTAGATCTTTTCCGCCGCGGCCCCGACCGCGTCCGGCGCGCCGTCGGGATCGAAGGCGCGGGCCAGCCCCAGCGCAGCGCCGCGCCGGTCGACCTCCGCGTGCCAGCGGTGGTGGAACAGCAGCTTGTTGCCCCACTCGTCGCCATATTCCTCGATCAGCGCCGACAGGAAGCGCAGCGCCGGGTCTTCGGGATGGATCGACGGCTCGGATTTCTCGGCTTCCAGCGTTTCGATAAGCGGCGTCGAATCCTGGAGCGCCCGGTCGTCCGGCGTAATGACCAGCGGGATCAGCGGCAACCGCGCCCGGGCCTTGAACTCGTCGCTGTGCCACGCCCGCTGCAGCCAGAGATGCGGGAGCGCCTTGTAGCGGAACCAGGCGCGCACCTTGACCGAATAAGGCGACATCTCGCTGCCGAAGATCCTGAAGGTCGCTGTCATGTCGGGCCTTTCGTCTTGGGGATGTGAATTTCTCTGCGCGATAGCATCTTGCCGTAACTCGACACCCCGGACTGCAGTTTACCTTTCAGTGCCACCCCGGATGGAGCGACCTGCCCCGGACCCCGATCCGGGGAGCGGAAATCCGGGGCGGCAATGTCGGAATTCCCGGTTCAATTCCCGTCGTCGATGGTGTGCAGTTCGCGGCGCAGGATCTTGCCGGTCGGGTTGGTCGGCAGGTCGGCGACGAACTGGATTTTGCGCGGCACCTTGTAGGGCGCCAGCGTCTTGCGGCAGTGGGCGAAAATGTCGTCGGCGTCCGGGTCGGTGCCGGGCCGCGGCACGATATAGGCCTTGGCGAGCTCGCCCTTCTGCGTATCGGGCACGCCGCCGACCGCGACCATCGAGACATCGGGATGTGCGGCCAGCACCCGCTCCAACTCGGCCGGGTAGACGTTGAAGCCGGCGGTGTTGATCATGTCCTTCTTGCGGTCGACGACCCAGAGGAAGCCGTCTTCGTCGCGGGTGCAGACGTCGCCGGTGCGGAACCAGCCGTCGGCGGCCATGGCCTCCTGCGTCGCGGCCTCGTTGCCGTAATAGCCCATCATGACGATCGGGCCGCGGATCAGCAGTTCGCCCGGCTCGCCCGGCGGCATGGTCTCCGACGGGTCTTCGAGGCCGCCGATCCGCGCCTCGATATAGGGCAGGGCGACGCCGATCGAGCCGAGCCGGCGCTCGCAGAGCGAGGCGTGGGTCGTGCCGAGCCCGGCCAGTTCGGTCATGCCCCAGAGTTCGAGCAGCGTCGCGCCGAACTTCTCCTCGACCTCGGCGGCCGTGGCGGCCGGAAAGGTCTGCCCGCCGCAGGTCAGCCGCTCCAGGCTCGACAGGTCGTATTTGTCGATCGCCGGGTCGGCCAGCATGTACATGAAGCCCGTCGGCACCGCTTCCAGCATGGTCGCGCGGTATTGCTCGACCGAGCGCAGCATGTCCTCGGACACGAACCGTTCGAGCAGGACGAGCGTCGAGCCGTAGAACAACAAGCTGTTCATCACCGCCTTGCCGTAGACGTGGGAGCAGGGCAGCGCGGTGACGACGATGTCGTCCGGGGTCCGCCCGTGCATGAGCTTCATCCCGGCGGTGCCGACGGCGATGGCGCGGTTGGACATCATCGCGCCCTTGGGATGGCCGGTCGTGCCCGAGGTGTAGCCGATCGCGGCCAGGTCATCGAGGCCGCGGGGCCGGACCTCGAAGTCCTCCGATGCATCGGCGATGAAGTCCTCGAAGGGGGTCGCATCCGCCGGCCCGTCGTCGTCGAACAGGACGACCCGTTCGACATCGGACCCGGCCAGCGCGTCCATCAGCCCGTCGCCCTTGCCCGCGCCGACCATCAGCAGCTTCGCGCCGCAATTGCCGGCGATGTAGGCGATCTCCCCGGCGGTCAGCATGGCGGTGACCGGGTTGAGCACCGCGCCGGCCTTGGCCGTGCCGTAGTAGGCCGCGACCCAGTCGTAGGAGTTCTGCCCGCACAGGGTCACCCGGTCGCCCGGCTCGATGCCGTGCGCGGCCAGGGCGTTGGCGACCCGGTTGGCGCGCCGGTTGAGCGCATCGTAGCTGTAGGCCACGTCGCGGAATATCACCGCCGGCTTGTCGCCGAACACCGCTGAGGCCCTCCCGATGGTTTCGCCGAGTGTCATCAACATGGCTGTTTCTCCCCGTATCCTTGTCCGGCCCGCGCGGTCCTATTCCCCGAAGCCGTCGACGAAAAAATCGATGGCGAGCGGCTTGTCGGGATGGTTGCGGTATTTGTCCAGGTCGGTAATGCCTTCCGACGCCAGCACCTCCTCGTCGAGGAACAGGTTGCCGGTGCAGGTCCTCGCATCGCGGGTCAGGACGATGCGGGCGGAGTCGGCCAGGATCTCCGGCGTGCGCGCGGTTTCCCAGTCCATGCCGGGCACCAGCTTCAGCGCCGCGGTCGAGATGAAGGTCCGCGGCCACAGGCCGTTCACGGCGATGCCGTAGCGGGCGAACTCCGCGGCATGGCCGATCACGCACATGGACATGCCCATTTTCGAGATCGTGTAGGCCGTCGAATCGCGGAACCAGCGCGGGTTCATGTCGAGCGGGGGGCCCAGCGTCAGGATGTGCGGGTTCGACGCCTCCTTCAGGTAGGGCAGCGCCGCCTGGGTCGCCGCGAAGGTGCCGCGCACGTTGATGCCCATGATCAGGTCGTAGCGCTTCATCGGCGTCGACGGCGTATCGGTCAGGCTGAGCGCGCTGGCGTTGTTGACCAGGATGTCGATGCCGCCGAAGGCCTCCGCCGCCGCTTCCATGGCGTCGCGCAGGCCGCCGTCGTCGCGCACGTCGACCGGCAGGGCGAGCGCCCGGCCGCCGGCCCGCTCCATGTCCTCCGCGGCGGTGTAAATGGTGCCGGGCAGCTTCGGATGCGGCTCCGTCGTCTTGGCGGCGATAACGATGTTGGCGCCGTCCTGCGCCGCGCGGAGGCCGATGGCGTGGCCGATGCCGCGCGTCGCGCCGGTAATGAACAGGGTTTTTCCTTGCAAAGTGGCCATGCGGCGCTCCTGCAATTGGGCGATTCGACACCGTTCTGCCGCACCGGTCCAGCCTGCGCTTTCGAGCGCGGTCGGCACAAGGCATAGGGCGAGGCAGCGTCCGGATACAGGGCGAAGTTGACACGGGCCGCCCGGTTCCGCGCGGTCCAGCGGCACGGGCGAGCGCCTACTCGCCGAGTGTCCGTTCGAACAGCTCCCAGACCCGCTCCGGCGCCTCGACATGGCAGCTGTGACCGAGGCCGGGCAGCAGCGCCGCCTGCGGATCGAGCGCCTGCATCTCGGCCAGGCTCACCATCGGGTCGCTCTCCCCCGCGGCGAGCCGGACCGGCGCGGTGGCGGCGCGGTGGAACTCGGCGACGGCGGGCCCGACGGCGGCGTAGATGCCCTGGTCGGCGGCGAGGCGGAATCCGCCGTCCGTCTCGGCGACACCGGCGAGGGCTTCCGGCGACTCGGGATCGACGAGGCCGGCCATGCCCGACACCTTGAGATAGCGTTCGGCCGCCTCGGCGTAGCTGCCGAAGAGTTTCGCAGGCGCCGCCGCCAGTTTGTGCATCCGGGCGACCTCGTCCGCCGCCCAGCCGATCTTGACGCCGAAGGCGAAGACCCGGCGCACCCGGACGCCGAACCAGCCGGTCGCCAGCGCCATCGCCACGACGCCGCCCATCGAATGGCCGAGCAGGACGGCCTCCTCGTCCCGACCGGCCAGGGCGTTCGCCACGTCGGCGGCGAAGACGGCATAACCATACGGGCACGCGTGGGCCGAGCGGCCGTGGCCGCGCAGGTCGGGCGCCAGCCAGCGTCCCGGCCAGCGGCGTTCGACGAGCGGCAGCATCCGGCGCCACACCGCCGCATTGCCGCCGATGCCGTGCAGCAGGACCAGGACCGGCGCGCCGCTGCCGCCGGTGTCGATGCGCAGGCTTGCGCCCGAGGATCGCTGGCCGCTATGCATGGGGGACTAAACGGCGGCTTTCATACCGGTACAGGATGTCCGGTCTGTCTTTGGCGCTTCCGGTCCGGGTTTCGTTGCGCGAATTTCCGGTCGAGTCCTCTTGATCCTGCAAGCATAACTTACGGCAACCGGGTATCCTTACTTGCGCAAACAATTTCCTGCAGTTCATGGACGGAACGCGGGGCGGTGGACGAGACAATTATTGCAGCGATCGCGTTCCGGGTTCAACGTCAGCCGCTCCAAAACATGAATTTCTCATGAACGCCCAATCTGTCGACACGGAACATTATGGACTCCCCATATTTTTCATTTCATTGACTGAAGAACATCAGGGTTTGCCCATGGACCCGGATAATTTTTGGACATTTGGGGGAATTTTGTGCGATTCTTGCCCGGTTTTTGTGAACTTGCTGGCGGAGGGAGGGGGAATCGAACCCCCGACACCCTATCGGGTGTACGGATTAGCAATCCGCTGCATTACCGCTCTGCCATCCCTCCGGATCGTTTGCCGGCCGCGCCGACCGCAGCGGCGCCTTCCAGGCCGCCTTCTAGAATGTGGCGATTCGGCCTGTCAATGCGAGGCGCGCTTTGCCTCTGGCCTGCTCCTGCCCTGTGCCTTGCGCCCGGCTTGCAACTCTACCGCGGCTTTGTCGCCACAGGTCTCAACCGTCCGGAGACATCGAGGCAGTTCGGCCGGCATTGTAGGGGAGGGTTTGAAACCCTCCCCTACGTTCTTGGGTTCGGTACCGGATCGCAGTCCGAGGCTGTAGTCCTGGCCTGCACATCCGCCGGTCCGGCTGCCTACTGCGGCGGCGGCGGTATCTGAATGCCGCTCTGGACCGCCGGGCGGCTGCCCACCGCATCGAACCAGCGTTTGACATTCGGGTATTCCGCAAGGTCGACCTGCTGCCACTCGTGCCGGAGCACCCATGGCCATGTCGCGATGTCGGCGATGGAATAGCCGTCGCCGGCCAGATGGTCCCGGCCGTCGAGCCGCCGGTCGAGCACGCCGTAGAGCCGGCGCGCCTCCGTGCCGTAGCGCTCAATGCCGTAGGGCACCTTCTCCTTCGCCGCGCGCAGGAAATGATGGACCTGGCCGAAGATCGGGCCGATGCCGCCCATCTGGAACATCAGCCATTGAATGACCTCCATCCGCGCGACGGGCTCCGCCGGCAGGAACCGGCCGTATTTTTCCGCCAGATAGATCAGGATCGCGCCGGATTCGAAGACCGTGATCGGCCCGCCGTTCGGACCGTCCGAATCGACGATGGCCGGGATCTTGCCGTTCGGGTTGATCGCCAGATATTCCGGCGTGAACTGGTCGCCCTTGCCGATATGGATCGGGTGAACGGTATAGTCCGCGCCCAGTTCCTCCAGCATGATCGAGGCCTTGCGGCCGTTCGAGGTGGACCAGGTGTACAAGTCGATCATGGCGGGGTTCCATCGCGGCCGGGGAGGATGCCGCGCTATCGATAGCGCGGGACCGCCCCGAAACCAAACGGAATTGAACCAAACGGAATTAGACCAACCGGATTGCCGGCGCAGTGCCCGTGCCGCTATCGTCGCCCGGCCATCGGCAACCGGCGGAAATTCGCCGGCAACAGAAATGCGGGCCTGCGCCATGTCCGAAGCTCACTGCGCTTTCACCTTCGACAACGTCGGCGCGTTCGTCGGTAAAGAGATCGGCGTCACGGCCTGGCATCCGGTGACCCAGGACCAGATCGACCTGTTCGCCGACGTGACGCGCGATCATGACTGGATGCATGTCGATCCCGGGCGCGCCCGGCGCGAACTGCCTTATGGCGGCACGATCGCCTTCGGCTTCTACACCCTGTCGTTGCTCACCGCATTTTCCCATGAGGTCGGCTTGTGGCCGGAAGGCGCGGACTACGGACTGAACTACGGGCTGAACCGGGTGCGCTGGATGGCGCCGGTGCCGGTCGGCGGCCGGATCCGCGGGCGCTTCCTGCTGGAAGCGTTCGATCCCCACCCGAGCGGCGGCTTCCTCAGCACGACCCGCGCGACGGTCGAGATCGAAGGGCAGGACAAACCGGCGATGGTCGCCGAATGGCTCGGCCTTTTCATGCGCAATGGCGCAGGAGAAATCTAGCGAACCTGGCCGGATAGAGCAGGTTCAGCAGCTATCGGGCATTCGCCTGCCGTCCGGTCGGAATGATCGGGTCGACTATCAGCTAAATTTTAATATCCAAAAATTTATTTTTTGATATTAGATTGTGGAATGTCGGATACGGACCTGGATATCAAACAGTTGCGCGCATTCATCAGCGTGGCCACGGAACAAAGCTTTACCGGGGCCGCAAAGGCGCTGAACTGCACGCAGGGAACGATTTCGTCGCGAATTCGCGCGCTCGAGAATCAACTCGGCGTGCGCTTGTTCGACCGCGCCCGCTTCAACATTAGGATGACGCCGGCAGGAAGCGATTTGTTTGGCGGCGCTCAGGCGCTGCTGGAAAGGCACGATCAGCTCTTCGGCCACGCACATTCGAAAAATGTGAGCGGCACTGTCAGCCTCGGCATTGCCGAAGGATTTGGCTCGCCGCTGCTGACGCGTCTGCTCAGGCGCATCCGGCACAACTACACCGCGCTCAGCATCACCGTCTCCTGCGGCATGAGTTGGAATCTGCAGCGGATGGTCGACGAAGGCGGCCTGGATCTTGCTCTGGTCGCATTGATCGATGAGGTGCCCGGCGCCACGACTCTGAGCCGCCCGCGTCTGCAATGGGTCGGTTCCAGCGATTTCGAATTCGATGGGAGTTCGCCCCTTCCGATCGCCAGCTATGCGGAGGAGTGTCCATTCCGCAATTCGACTATCGCCGAACTGGAAGAAGCAGGCGTGATCTTCGACGAAGTCCTGCGCGGGGTGAGCGAGCAGGTAATCGTCAGTGCGGTCCGGGCCGGTTGGGCACTCGCCGTCATGCCGGAAAACCTGGTCCCCGGGGATCTGAAGGTATTCGTCCGGCCGTCGCTGCTGCCCTCTCTCGGACGCGCCAGGGTCCAGCTGCTGGATACGCCCGGCCCCGACGCAGAAGGCGTGCGGGTAATCGCGCGCGAGATCGCCAACGCCTATCGCGGCCGCTAGCCGGCAGCGGCCCTTCCATCCGCCGATTGCGGCGGCGCACCGCCTTGCGCGCGCCGGATCGGCCCCCTACACCGGCGCCATGAGCATCTGGGGCAAGATCCTGGGCGGGGCGGCCGGACTTGCGATCGGCGGGCCGATCGGCGCGATTATCGGCGTCGGCGCGGGCCATGTCGCCGACCGGACGATCCAGACCCTGTCCGGACGGGCGCCCGGCGGCCGGATGGCGCGCCAGATCGCCTTCACCACCGCCGTCATCGTGCTGGGCGCGAAGATGGCCAAGGCCGACGGGGTCGTGACCCGCGACGAGATCGCGGCCTTCAGGGAAGTGTTCCAGGTGCCGCCCGGCGAGGTCAAACAGGTCGCCCGCCTGTTCGATATCGCCAAGCAGGACGCCGCCGGCTTCGAGCCCTACGCCCGGCAGCTCCGCGACATGTTCCGTGACGAGCCGGCGATCCTGGAGGCCCTGCTGGACGCCCTGTTCCACATCGCCAAGGCCGACGGCCAATACCATCCGGGCGAGAAGGCGTGGCTGGAAGAGGTCGCCGCCCTGTTCGGCTTTTCGGAGGCCGATTTCCGGCGCATCGAAGCCAAACACACGGTGCGTCCGCAAGACGACCCCTACACCATTCTCGGAATCGAGCCGGACGCAAGCGACGACGAGGCCCGGGCCGCCTGGCGGGCCCAGATCCGCGAGCATCATCCGGACAAGCTGATCGCGGAAGGCCTGCCCCAGGAATTCATCGATGCCGCCAACGAGCATATCGCCAAGATCAACGCGGCCTGGGACGCGATCAGGAAGGAACGGGGGCTGTCGTAACGAGCCTGCATATTGACATCGATGCCATTTGCGATAAATTATCGGGCAAATGGCACAATACGAATCGATGATGCAGGTTGCGGAGTCGCCGCCGCTGGCGCGCCACTTCGAAATCGCCGAAGGGCTGCGCTGGTCGGTATTGCAGGACCTGCTGGACCGCAGCCGGATATCGACGGACGAGGCGGAAACGCTAATCGCCCCGCGGAGAACCCTGATGCGCCGCAAGCGATCCGGCAGATTCACGTCCGGGGAGTCGGATCGGCTGGCGCGGGTCCTGGACATCCTGAAACTGGCCGAGGAAACCTTCGGCGAACCGGCGAAGGCGCAGCGGTGGTTGCGAACCCCGAACGGTGCGAGCGGCGGCCATCGCCCCCTCGACCTGTGTTCCACCGGCGAGGGCGCGCGGCTGGTGGAGACGGTTCTGGGCCGATTGGCGCACGGCGTTTACGGATGACTTTGCGGCAGTGATTGTCTGGCGCCTGTGCCGGGCCGGGCATGCAGCGCTGGACGGCGAGGGCGCCTTCCGTTACGGCGGCCGCTGGAACTCGCCGGGGACGCGGCTGGTCTACACCTCGCGTCATCTCTCGCTGGCCATTCTCGAAATCCTCGTCCACACAGGACCGGACCTCATGCCCGACGGATTGGTCAAACTCGAAATCTCGATCCCCGAAGACGTCCGCCGGGAAGCCCGCGCCCCTTCGGACCTGCCGGCGCGCTGGGCCCACGGCGCATTCCGCAGCACGCAATCCGTGGGCGATCGGTGGGCCGCCGACGCCAGGTCAGCGGTGCTGTCTGTCCCGTCGGCCGTCGTGCCGGAGGAAGAGAATGTTCTCATCAACCCCCGCCACGCCGACGCCGGCCGGATCGCCGTCCTTTCGCAATCGCCGCTTCGTCTCGACCCGCGGCTGAGTCGCGGCGAATCCTGACCCATGGCGCCGCCGCCCCTGCTTTCCCTGCGCGACGCCGCGATCGGTTTCGGCGGCCCGTCCCTGTTCGAGGGGCTGACCCTGCATATCGCAAAGGGCGACATCGCCTGCCTGGTCGGCCGCAACGGCTGCGGAAAATCGACCCTGATGAAGCTGATCGCCGGCGAACTGGAACTCGACACCGGCGAACGCTATGGCGAGCCGGGCCTCACCATCGCCTACCTGGCCCAGGAGCCCGTCATGAAAGCCGGCAGGAGCGTGTTCGACTGGGTGTCGACCGATATCGCAACGGGCCGGCCGCAGGCGACGCACCCGCGCCACTCCGTGGAGGCCGCGCTCTCCCTCTTCGAACTGGACGGCGGGCGCGACATCGCCAGCCTTTCCGGCGGCGAGCAGCGCCGGGCGGCGCTCGCCCAGGTCTTCGTCGATCCGCCCGACCTGCTGCTGCTCGACGAACCGACCAACCATCTGGATATCGCCACCATCCAGTGGCTTGAAGGCGCCATGCAGAGCTTCCGCGGCGCGGCGCTGGTCGTAAGCCACGACCGTACTTTCCTCGCCAAAGTCACCAACAGCATCCTGTGGCTCGAAAAAGGCCGGCTGCGCGAGACCGGCCAGGGATTCGGCGCGTTCGACGACTGGTGCGAGCAGGTGCTGGACGAAGAGGCGCGCGAAGCCAAGCGCCTCGACAGCCGGCTGAAGGACGAAGCGCGCTGGCTGTTGCGCGGCGTGACCGCGCGCCGGCGGCGTAATCAGGGCCGCCTGCGCAAACTGGAGGAGATGCGCGCCGCACGCGCCGCCCTGCTTGCCGATACCGGCCGCATCCGCGCGAAGATCGACGACGGCGAGGTACGCAGCAAACTGGTCATCGAGGCCCGGGACATCGCCAAACACTTCGGCCCGGACGGAGCGGGCTCCGGCGGGGCGGATACCCGCACCATCGTGGAGGGGTTCTCGACCCGGATCCTGCGCGGCGACCGCATCGGCATCATCGGCCCGAACGGGGCCGGCAAAACGACGCTGCTTAAAATGCTGATTGGCGAACTCAAGCCCGACAGCGGCCATGTCCGGGTCGGCAAGGCGCTGGCCCTGGCCTATTTCGACCAGCAGCGCAGCCTGCTCGACCCGAAAGCCACCCTCAAGAGCACGCTGTGCGAATCGGGCGGCGATCTGGTCCGCGTCGGCGGATCGATGCGCCATGTCCGCGGCTATCTGAAGGACTGGCTGTTCGACCCGCGCGAGGCCGAGGCGCGGGTGGCGACGCTCTCCGGCGGCCAGGGCAACCGGCTGATGCTCGCCAAGGTGCTGGCGACGCCGAGCGACCTGCTGATCCTCGACGAGCCGACCAACGATCTGGACATGGACACGCTCGACCTGCTGCAGGGCCTGCTCGCCGACTATGCCGGCACACTGATCGTGGTGAGCCACGACCGGGATTTCCTCGACAAGACCGTCTCCAGCACCATCGTCCTGGAGGGCGGCGGGCGGGTGAAGGAATATGCCGGCGGCTATGCCGACTACCTGGCCCAGCGCGGAGACGGACCGGCGGTCGCGCGCCGGCCGGCGGACCCGCCGAGAAAATCCGTCGGCAAAGCGGCCCGGGAACCGGCCGGAAAATCCGGGCCCGCCACACGGTTGAGTTACCGGGACCGGCGCGCGCTCGATCTGCTGCCGGACGAGATGGCCGCCCTGGAGGCGGAGATCGCCGCACTGGAGGCGGAGCTCTCGGACCGCGGCCTGTATGCCGCCGATCCGGGCCGCTTCTCGCGAGCCGCGGCCCGGCTCGAGGCTGCAAGGGCCGAACTGTCGGCCGCCGAGGACCGCTGGCTTGCCCTCGAAACCCTGCGAGAGGAGATCGAAGCGGCACGTCGGCCGGCCGGGCCGAACGGTTCGGCGGGAGCGACGGCGGCGTGAATTGCCTGCTATGCGGCTGAGCCACGCCGCTATCCTGTTCGGCGTCATGGTGCTCTGGGGGATGAATTTCGTCGCCGCGAAATTCGGCTTCCGGGATCTCGAACCGATTTTCCTGCTCAGCCTCCGCTTTCTGATCATGGGGCTGGTGCTGGTTCCCTTCGTCGAGATGCCGCGGGCGAAGATGGGCCATGTGGTCGGCCTGTCCTTCACCATGGGATCGCTGCATTTCGGGCTGATGTTCACCGGGGTCGCCGGCGTGGACGCCGCCGTCGCGGCCATCGCCATCCAGCTCCAGGTGCCGTTCGCCTCGATCCTCGCGGCGATCCTGTTCAAGGACTATCTCGGCTGGCGACGCATGCTCGGCATGGTCGGCGCCTTCGCCGGCATCGTGCTGATCGCCGGCGAGCCGCGCATGGAATCCAGCCTGTTCCATCTCGGGCTGGTCGTCACCGCCTCGCTGATCTTCGCGACCTCGAACATCCAGGTGAAGGCGATGGGCGATGCGCCGCCGCTCGGCGTGCTCGGCTGGAGCAGCCTTTTTGCGGCACCGCAGCTGTTCCTGATCTCGCTGATCTTCGAGGACAACCAATGGCGCGACTTTCAGAATGCCGGGGTCTACGGCTGGGGCGCCGTGGCCTATATGGCCGTCTGTGTCGGCCTGATCGGTTACGGCATCTGGTATTCCTTCCTGCGGCACTACACGGTGAATCAGGTCATGCCGTTCACGCTGGTCGTGCCGGTGTTCGGCGTCATGGGCGGCGTCTGGATCCTGGGCGAACAGATGACCTGGCAGATGATCCTCGGTTCGGTGCTGACCGTCGCCGGCGTAGCGGTTATCGTGTTGCGCCGTCCGGCCACCGCCGAAGCCCCGCTCAAGTCCTGACGCGCCGGGAATGGCGACATGCGAATCGTCGAGCGACCGTCCCCGAACCATAACGAGCGGCCCGGCGGCCGTCCGCCGGACATGCTGGTGCTGCACTATACCGGGATGCGGACCGCGGCCGAAGCGCTGGACCGGTTGTGCGATCCGGCTGCGCAGGTCAGCGCCCACTATACGGTGGACGAAGACGGCGCCGTCTACGCCCATGTCCCCGAAGAGCGGCGGGCGTGGCACGCCGGCGTCGCTTTCTGGCAGGGCGAGACGGACGTGAACGGGACTTCCATCGGCATCGAGATCGTCAACCCCGGTCACGAGTTCGGCTACCGGCCGTTTTCCGCATTGCAGATGCAGGCGGTGCTGGCCCTGTCGAAGGCGATCGTGGAGCGCTACCGCATCCGCCCGTTGCGCGTCGTCGGCCACAGCGACGTCGCGCCGGAACGCAAGACCGACCCCGGCGAATTGTTCGACTGGCCAATGCTGGCGGCTGCCGGAGTCGGCTTTTGGCCCGATGCCGAGACCGTCCGGGCAAGGCTCGAAGCGCAGCCGGAAGCAGAGCGGGACACAATCGGCCGGAACCTTGAGCGCATCGGGTATCGCTGGCCGGAAGAGCCCGGCAGAGCAGGGGCGGCGGACGCGCGCGGGCAGGCGGCGGTCCTCGCAGCCTTTCAGCGCCGTTTCCGGCCGGGTGCGATTACCGGCGCCGTCGATCGCGAAACGGCGGTGCTCGCCGCGGCGGTCGCGACGGCAGCGGGATAGAGCCGGAGCCGGGATATTTGCGCTGCGGCTTGACCCGGACCGGACCGACGCCAATCTAGACCGGGCCAGACGGCCGGATGGCCGCGCCCGGCCAACGGGGAAACCCGGCCGGGTGAGGAAAGTCCGGGCTCCACGGAAACACGGTGCCGGGTAACGCCCGGCGGGGGCGACCCCCGAGACAGCGCCACAGAAAGCAAACCGCCCGGCATCGGGCCGGGCAAGGGTGAAAGGGTGCGGTAAGAGCGCACCGCGCGGCCGGTAACGGGCGCGGCACGGCAAGCCTCACCGGGAGCAAGACCGAATAGGGACGGCGCGGACAGCCTCCGTTTACGGCAGGCGCGTCCAGGCGGGTTTCCGCGCCGCCGTCCGGGTGGGTCGCGCGAGGCAGCCGGCAACGGCTGTCCCAGATGAATGGCCATCTCCCCGGCCTCCGGGGGACAGAACCCGGCTTACAGGCCGTCTGGCGCCGGCCCCCGGAAGGAACCCTCGGAAGGAAAGAGTCGGAGCGGCGCAATTCGGATCGCGCGCCGCCATCGGCACATTGCGACGCTGCCGATAGCGCTCGGGGCAGGTCAAACGCTTGATTTGCCAAGAAATTCCAATCGAAACGGCGTTGACTTCCATGAAATCCCATGATATCCCATAAACGGCCATGGATGATCGGCGCAGTGTGACCGGGCCGACGGCATGGAAACGATAATCCGGGCAAGCCGCGAATCCCGCGGCGCTGCCCTCGCGGGGACGGGTTTCGTATGGCGTCGTTTATCGGCACGTTTACGAACAGGATCGACCGGAAAGGGCGGGTTTCCGTACCGGCGCGGTTCCGTGCCGCCCTTGCGGCGCCGCCCGCCGCGGGCGCCTTCAACGGCGTCGTCGTGGCGCCGAACGGCGGCCTTGGCGCGATCGACGCCTGCGACCGCCAGCGCATCGAGGACACGATCGACCGGCTCGACGCCCGCGACGGTCTGACGGCGGAAGAGCAGGAGGCAATCGAACTCGTCCTTTCGGACTCCGAAGAGCTGCCTTTCGACGGCGAGGGCCGGATCATCCTGCCCGAGCGCCTGATCGCGCTGGCCGGAATCGGCGACAAGGCGGTTTTCGTCGGTATCGGAAGGGTCTTCCAGATCTGGTCGCCGGAGCGGCGGGAAGCCTGGCGGACCGAGGCGTCCGAAGGGCCGCGCGGCCAGATCGGTCTCAAGGATCTGTGGTCGCTCGGAGCCGGAGGCGCCGCATGACCGCCGGTCACATCCCCGTCCTGTTGAACGAGGTGATCCGGACGCTCGCGCCCCGGCCGGGCGGCGCCTATGTCGACGGCACTTTCGGCGCGGGCGGCTACACGGACGCGATACTCGGCGCCGCAGACTGCCGGGTGGCCGCAATCGACTGCGATCCGGACGCCATCGAACGGGGCCGCGCGCTTCGCGACAGGTATCGCGGCCGCCTTACCCTGATCGAAGGCCGCTTCGGCGACATGGAACGCCTGGTCCGCGCGGTCACCGACGGGCCGGTCGACGGGGTCGCCCTCGATATCGGCGTGTCTTCGCCCCAGCTCGATACCCCCGAGCGCGGCTTTTCCTTCCGCCACGACGGCCCGCTCGACATGCGCATGAGCCGGTCGGGCCCGACAGCGGCCGACGTCGTGAACCGCGCCGCCGAGGCGGACCTGTCCAGGATCATCTTCACACTGGGCGAGGAACGCGCGGCGCGCCGCATCGCGCGCGCCATCGTCAACGCGCGCCGCAGCGCCGCCATCGAGCGGACGCTCCAGCTCGCGGAAATCGTCCGCTCGGTTTTGCCGGCGACGGGCGGCGGTATCGATCCGGCAACCCGCACCTTCCAGGCGCTGCGCCTTCATGTGAACGGAGAGCTTGAGGAGCTGGACCGCGGACTGCGGGGTGCCGAGCGGCTCCTGCGGCCGGGCGGCCGGCTGGCCGTGGTCTGCTTTCACTCGCTCGAGGACAGACGGGTTAAACGCTTCCTGCGCGACCGCAGTGCCGAGGCGCCGCGCGGCTCCCGCCACCGGCCGGAACCTGGCCGGAGGCGCCCGCCGACGTTCCGGCTGTTGCATCGCCGCGCAGTTATGCCGTCACCGGGGGAAATTGCCGCCAACCCGCGCGCCCGCTCGTCCCGGCTGCGCACAGCGGAGCGAACCGACGGCCCGGCCTGGGCAGACAATGCGTCCGGTATTCCGGCCGGAGGCTCGGCATGATCCGCTCGACCACGATCGTCCTGCTCGTCCTGCTGAGCGGGCTGACGGGCGCCCTGTTCCTGGTGAAACACCAGGTCCAGACTCTGGAAAAGCAGGTCGCGGAGGCCGAGAGGAGCGTTCGGTCATACCGGAACAACCTGCGGATTCTGCAAGCGGAGTGGACCCTGCTGACCTCGCCGCAGCGTCTCGAGCGACTGCCGCGGCCCGAAGGCCTCGCCCCGCTGTCCGGCGGACAGTTCAAACGTTTCTCGGAACTGCCCGATACCTTCGTCGCACTGTATGCCCTGGTCGACGAAGGCCGGGCTCCCGACAGGGCGACCCGTGTGTCCGCCGACCGCGCAAGGAAGCTGCAATGAGCCGCCGCCTGCGCGATCTGTGCCGCCCGCACGCCAAGACCGCCCGGTGCCGTCCGGGCGAAATCCATCTGGAAGGTGAGGCCGGCAAAGCCATTGCCGTAGCGCGACGCAGGTTGATCGTTGCCGGCGCCGTCTTCATGCTCGCGTTCGGTGCGATCGGCTACCGGCTCGTCGATCTGGGCGTAATTCGCGCCGGCGCCGAGGCCGAGCGCGCCAAGCTCGCAGCGAACAATACCCTGCCGACGGGCCATCGGGCCGATATCGTCGATCGAAACGGGATCGTGCTGGCGACCAGCATCAGGTCATGGTCGATCTTTGCCGATCCCGCCCTGGTCGACGATCCAGGCCGCACGGCCCGCATCCTCGCCCATATTTTCCCGCAACAGTCCGTTCGCACACTGGAATCGAAGCTGCGCCGCAAGTCCCGCTTCGAGTGGATCAGCCGGCAGGCGTCGCCGGCAGCCTATCAGCAGATTCTGCGCTTCGGGCTGGCCGGAATCCAGGCCCGTCCGGATTTGCGCCGGGTCTATCCGCAGCGCGCGCTGGTCGCGCACATCGTCGGCAGCAGCGATGTCGACAACAAGGGAAGCGCCGGCGTCGAAGCCAAGATGGACGAACGAATTCGGACCACCGGCCGGCCGCTCGGACTGTCCATCGATCTGCGCGCCCAGGCCGCCGTTCGCGAGATTCTGGCCCGGTCGATCGAGTACTGGCGGGCTATCGGCGGCGCGGCGATGGTCATGGACGTACAGACCGGCGAAATCCCGGCGATGGTCTCGCTGCCGGACTACGACCCCTACGCCCTGCGGCGCGTCCCAAAAAACGCCAGATTCAACCGCAATACACTGGGCGTTTACGAGCTTGGCTCGGTCTTCAAGATCCTGAACACGGCCATGGCGCTCGACTACGGCGTCACCCACCTGAGAAAAATGTACAAGGTCGACAAGCCGATTCCGGCCGGCCGGCGCTTCATTCGCGATTTGCATCCGATCGCGAGGCCGATCGATACGGGCACCATCCTGGTCAAATCATCCAACATCGGCTCCGCCACCATCGCCAAGCAGGTCGGAGGCAAACGCCAAAAGAAGTTCCTGCGCCGTGCGGGAATGCTTGCGAGGATACCGCTGGAACTGCCGGAGGCGGGCCAGCCGCTCTATCCGCGGCACTGGCGGCCGGTCAACACGCTGACAATTTCGTTCGGCCACGGCATTGCCGTCACGCCTGTGCACCTGGTGGCGGCGGTTGCCGGAATCGTCAACGACGGCGTGATGGTGGCGCCGACCCTGCTCCGGCGCCTGAACGGCAAACCCCTGTGGCGGCGGCGCCTCGTATCGCCGAAGATCAGCCGGATTCTCCGGGGTCTGATGCGCCGCGTCGTCCTGGAAGGCACGGGCAAGCGGGCGAACGCCAGGGGATACCGGGTCGGCGGCAAGACGGGCACGGCGGAAAAGGCCGGACGCGGCGGCTACCGGCGCAAGGCGCTGTTGTCTTCCTTCGTCGCGGCCTTCCCGATGAACCGGCCGCGCTATGTGTTGCTGGTTTCGCTCGATGAGCCGAAAGGCAACAAGAAGAGCTACGGCTATGCGACCGCTGGCTGGGTCGCGGCGCCGGCGGCCAGGGAAATCATCGAACGGATTGCACCGATCCTGAAGGTACCGCGTCAGGCTGAGGAACCGGGAAAATCGCGAAAACAGTTCCTCGCCAGCGCCGCGTCCGGCGCCCGGAAAAAGGACCGCCGCGGCGCGGCCCCGGGCGGGAGCCGGCAATGAAGCTCGCTGCTCTGATGTCCGAACGCGCCGGCCGGACCGCCACAGCGCGCTGGGACCCGTCCTTCGGCGACGTCGACATTGCCGGCCTGAGCGCCGATTCGCGCCAGGTCGCGCAGGGCTATCTTTTCGCTGCGCTGCCGGGCGCCCGGCTCGACGGCCGCCGTTTCATTCCCGACGCCCTCAACGCCGGCGCCGCTGCCATTCTGTCGACGATGGATGTGACCCGGGACAGCCTGGACGGCGGCGGCGCGGCGCTGATCACCGATCCGCAGCCGCGCCGGCAGCTCGCCTGGATGGCGGACCGGTTCTTCGACGCCCAGCCGGCGACCCAGGTTGCCGTGACCGGAACCAACGGCAAGACATCTGTTGTATCGTTCCTGCAGCAGATCTGGTCGGCTGCGGGCCTCAGGGCCGCCGCCCTGGGCACGCTCGGCATCAGCGGCCCCGGTGTCGCACGGCCGGGCGCGCTGACGACGCCCGATCCGGTCTCGTTGCATCGCGATCTCGCGGCGCTGAAGCGCTCCGGGATCGAGTGTCTGGCCATTGAAGCCTCCAGCCACGGCCTGGATCAGTTCCGGCTCGACGGGCTGCGCCTGCAGGCCGCCGCTTTCACCGGCTTCGGCCGCGACCATATCGATTATCACGGCAGCACCGACGCATATCTGGCGGCGAAACTGCGGCTGTTCGCCGAACTCGTGCCGGCCGGAGGAACGGCGGTGGTAAACGCCGACAGCCCGGCACACGAAGCAATTCGCCGGGCCTGCGACCGGGCGAATCTCAGGGTCGTCGGTTACGGTCGCGCAGCGGAGGACATCGTCCTTCGCAGCCTGACGCCGGTATCGGGCGGCCAGCGGCTCGAACTGACGGTGTTCGGACAGGTCACGACCGTCGAACTGCCGCTCGCCGGTGACTTCCAGGCCTGGAACGCGCTGTGCGCGCTGGGGCTGGCGACAGCGACCGGCGTCGACGCATCCGTGGGGCTGGACGCCCTGAAACGCCTGCACGGCGCGCCGGGCCGGATGGAACGCGTCGGGTCCCGGCGCAGCGGCGCGGCGGTCTATGTCGACTACGCCCACACGCCGGACGCACTGGAAACCGTCCTGAACGCCCTGCGGCCCCACACGAAAGGCGCGCTCGCCGTGGTGTTCGGCTGCGGCGGCGATCGCGATGCCGGCAAGCGGCCCCTGATGGGGGCTGCGGCGCACGAATTCGCCGACCGGGTGTTCGTCACCGACGACAATCCGCGCGGCGAAGCGCCTTCGGCGATCCGCGCCGCGGTTCTGCCGGCCTGCCCCGGCGCGACCGAGATCGGCGACCGGCGCGAGGCGATTTTCGCCGCCGTATCGGACCTTGCGCCGGCCGATACCCTCGTGATCGCCGGCAAGGGCCATGAGCAGGGCCAGATCGTCGGCGACTCGGCTTTGCCCTTCGACGATGCGGCCGTCGCCGGCGAGGCGATCGCAGCAGCGGACGCATCGGGGGACGGCGCGGCATGAGTGCGATCCTCTGGACAGCGGCGGAAGCTGCGACCGCGACCCGCGGCCGGGCGCTTCCGGCAACGGGCGCCCGCTGGTCTGCGACCGGCGTGTCGATCGACAGCCGCACCATTGCGACCGGCGATCTGTTCGTCGCACTGAAAGGCCCGGTGTTCGACGGCCACGACTTTGCCGGCAAGGCCTTTGCCGCCGGAGCCGCCGCGGCGCTGATCCACCGCGCGGTCGAACCCGCAGGCCCTGCCCTTGTCGTCGGCGACACCCGGACCGGTCTGGAGGATCTGGGCCGTGCCGCCCGGGCGCGCTGCGCCGGCCGGATCGTTGCGGTGACCGGCAGCGTCGGTAAGACCGGCGTCAAGGAAAGCCTGAGAACGTTGCTGTCCCGGCAGGGCAGGACCTATGCGACGGCCGGAAACCTCAACAATCACTGGGGCGCTCCGCTGTCGCTCGCCCGCCTGCCCCGGTCGGCGGCGTACGGTGTATTCGAGCTGGGCATGAGCAGCCCCGGCGAACTGGCGCCGCTCTCCCGCATGGTCCGGCCGCATGTCGCGCTGATCACGACCGTGGCGCCGGTGCATATCGAATTCTTCGACAGCGTCGAGGCGGTCGCCGACGCGAAAGCGGAGATATTCGAGGGCGTGATCGAGGGCGGCGCGGCCATCCTGCCACGCGACAACGACCATTTCGAACGACTCGACTCCCGCGCCGCCGAGGCCGGGATCGGGCGCCGTTTCTCCTTCGGCGTGCACCCGGAAGCGGACGTCCGGCTGCTGGCCTCGGTCATGGATGCCGAGGGCAGCGATGTGACGGCCTCGGTATTCGGGACGCGCCTGAACTTCCGGATCGGCGTGCCCGGACACCACTGGGTGGTCAACGCGCTCGGCATGCTGGCCGCGGTGCGCGAGGCCGGCGCCGATGTCGTTGCCGCCGCCGAAACCATGGCCGGGCTCGAAGCGCCGGCGGGGCGCGGGGCACGCCGGACGATCGGTCTGCCGGACGGCAGCTTCGAACTCCTGGACGAGAGCTACAATGCCAGCCCGCCGGCGATGTGCGCGGCGTTCGAGACGCTGATGCTCGCCAATCCGCGCGCCGGCGGGCGGCGCATCGCCGTGCTCGGCGACATGCGCGAACTGGGCGACGACGGGCCGGCCCTGCACGCCAGCCTCGCGGACGACGTGGCCGACGCCAATATCGATCTCCTGTTTGCCGCCGGGCCGCTGATGCGTCACCTGTACGACGCCGTGCCCGCGGCCTGCCGAGGCGACTATGCGGCCGATTCCGACGCGCTGATTCCTGCGGTTACCGCCGCCGTGCAGCCCGGCGACGTGGTGTGCGTCAAGGGATCCCTCGGCAGCCGGATGAAACCGATCGTCGACGCGCTGGTCGCGCTGGAAACCCGCAGCGGGGAGGCCGGCGGCAATGCTGTTTGAATTCCTGCTGCCGCTGTCCTCGGAATTCAGCCCGCTCCGGCTGTTCCAGTATCTGACCTTCCGGTCGGGCGGCGCCCTGATGACGGCCCTGTTCATCGGCCTGGCGCTCGGTCCGTCGGTCATCCGGTGGCTGAAGAACCGCCAGGCCGAAGGTCAGCCAATCCGCGACGACGGCCCGGAATCGCATTTCCGGAAACGCGGCACGCCGACGATGGGCGGCGTCCTGATCCTGTTGTCGGTCGCGATCTCCACCCTGCTGTGGATGGACCTGGGCAACGGCTACGTCTGGAGCGTGCTGATCGTCACCCTGGGTTTCGGCCTTCTCGGCTTCTACGACGATTACCGGAAACTGACCAAACGGTCGTCCAAGGGCATGCCGAGCATGCTGAAATTTACCGGGCAGATCGTCATTGCCGTCGTGGCGACCTACTGGATCATGCGCCTCGGCTGGAGCGCGCAGTTCAAATACAATGTCAACGCGGAGCTGCCGCTGGCGACCGGCCTGTCGATCCCCTTCCTCAAGGGCTATCTCCTCGATCTCGGCAATTTCCTGTTCGTCCTGTTCGCCGCCTTCGTCATGGTCGGCGCCTCGAATGCGGTCAACCTGACAGACGGCCTGGACGGGCTCGCGATCGTTCCGGTCATGATCGCGGCCGGCGTGTTCGGGCTGATCGCTTACCTCGCCGGCAACATCGTCTTTTCGGGCTATCTGCAGATCGTTTTCGTTCCGGGCAGTGGCGAACTGGCGGTCTTCTGCGGCTCGCTGGTCGGCGCCGCGCTGGGCTTTCTCTGGTTCAACGCGCCGCCGGCGATGGTGTTTATGGGCGATACCGGCTCGCTTTCGATGGGCGGCGCCCTGGGCGCCATCGCGGTTGCCGTGAAACACGAGCTCGTGCTGGCGATCGTCGGCGGCCTGTTCGTCCTCGAGACCCTTTCGGTGATCGTGCAGGTCGCTTCCTTCAAGCTGACCGGCAAGCGCGTCTTCCGCATGGCGCCTATCCACCATCACTTCGAACAGAAGGGCTGGCAGGAGCCGACCATCGTCGTGCGTTTCTGGATCATCGCCGCGATCCTGGCGATCGTCGGCCTCTCCACCCTGAAGCTGCGGTAGACGCCATGATCCCGGTGCCCTCCTTCGCCAACAAGCGGGTCGCCGTCATGGGCCTCGGCGTCGCCGGGCTGGCGACGGCGCGCGCGCTTGCGGAGAGCGGGGCCGACGTTCTGGCGTGGGACGACGCAGAGGCGGGCCGCACCGCCGCGGCTGCTGCCGGCATCGCCGCGACCGATCTGGGGGCGGTCGACTGGACCGCCGACCTGCCGCTCGTCCTGAGTCCGGGCATTCCCGACGCGTTTCCGGCACCCCACCCGGTTGCCGCCGCGGCGCACGCCGCCAAAGCCGAGATCCTGTGCGATATCGAATTGCTCGCCCGGTCCGTTCCGGCCGCGACATGCGTGACCGTGACCGGCACGAACGGCAAGTCGACGACGACCGCCTTGATCGGCCATATCCTTCGCGCAGCCGGCAGAAGGGTCGAGGTCGGCGGCAATTTCGGCCCGCCCGCCCTAAGCCTGGAGCCGCTGGACGCGGGCGGAATCTATGTCCTGGAACTGTCGTCCTATCAACTCGACCGGACCTACAGCCTGCGGGCGCAAGCCACCGTCCTGCTGAATATCGCCGAAGATCATCTGGAGCGGCACGGCGGATTGGAGGGCTATATCGCTGCCAAGCGCCGGACCTTCGATCTCGCCGCGCCGAACGCCACTGTTGTGGTCGGAGTCGACGACCCGGAAGCGCGCGCCCTCGCGAGTCAGGCAGAAGAGGCCGGACAGACGGTCATCCGCGTTTCCGGCAGGATGCACATCGAAGGCGGCGTCGGCGTGCTGGACGGCATCCTGCGCGACGATACGGCGGACGGTTCGGGAAGCGCCGGCGTCCCGGTGGATCCGGGCGGCACGATGGCCCTGCGCGGCGCCCACAACCACCAGAATGCGGCGGCGGCCTGGGCCGCCTGCCGGGCGCTCGGCGTCGCGCCGAAATCCGTTGCGGCGGCCTTTGCAACCTTCGCCGGCCTGCCCCACCGCCAGGAACGGGTCGGTGAGGCTTCCAACGGCGGCAGGACCGTCTCCTTCGTCAACGACAGCAAGGCTACCAACGCCGTCGCCGCGGCCCGGGCCCTTTCAACCTATGACGACATCTTCTGGATCGCCGGCGGGCGCGGCAAGCAGGGCGGCTATGCGGAACTGGCGCCGGCCCTGGCCGCCCTCCGGGGTGCCTTCCTCATCGGCGAGGACGCGCCGGCGATGGCGCGCTTCCTGGCCGGGGCGGCGTCGACGCTGCCCGTCACCGTATCGGGGACCCTGGATCGGGCGGTCACGGACGCCTGGACAGCCGCCACGTCTGAGGATGCGCCGGCGAATTCCGTCATCCTGCTCTCGCCGGCCTGCGCCTCTTTCGATCAGTTTGCAAATTTCGGCGCCCGGGGCGACGCCTTCCGCAAGAGTGCCCGGAACCTGATTGCCCGGAACCCGATCGACCGGAACCCGATCGACCTTACGGGAGGCGCGGCATGAGCTATGCGCCGTCCCGCATCGATACGAGCGTCATCGGCCGCTGGTGGTGGACGGTCGACCGCTGGATGCTCATCGCCGTCGGCCTGCTGATCGTCTACGGCATCGTGCTCACCCTCGCCGCCAGCCCGTCTGCCGCGGCGCGCGCCAACATCGAGAGTTTTCACTTCGTCCGTCAGCAGCTTCTGTTCATTCCGCTCGCGATTGCGCTGATGCTGCTGACCTCCCTGCTTACCCCGCCCTGGGTGCGTCGGTCGGCGCTTATCGTGCTGGCCGGCGCACTCATTTTTTCCGTTTTCGTCGTCTTTGCCGGAGCGGAGATCAGGGGTGCGCGACGCTGGCTGTCGGTTGCGGGCTTCGCTTTCCAGCCATCGGAATTCATCAAGCCGGGCTTCGCCGTCGTCTGCGCCTGGCTGTGCGCGGCGTCCCGATCGGGAAACGGCTTTCCCGGACGCGCGCTTGCCACTGTCCTGTGCCTCGCAACGCTGGGCGTGCTCGCGATGCAGCCGGATATCGGCATGGCATCGGTCGTGTTTTCGATCTGGTTCTGCCTGATGTTCCTGGCCGGCCTTTCGCTGTGGCTGATCGGCGCCGGCATCGTCGTCGTCGCGGGCGCCGCGGCCGCGGCCTATTTCAATTTCGCCCATGTCGCCAAACGGGTCGATCTGTTCCTCAATCCTGCCAGCGGCGACAACTACCAGGTCGACCGCGCCCTCGACGCCTTCATCAACGGCGGCATCTTCGGCAAGGGACCCGGCGAGGGCACCGTGAAGGCCCAGCTGCCGGACGCCCACAGCGATTTCATCTTCGCTGTCGCCGGCGAGGAATTCGGGGTCGTCGCCTGCCTGCTCATTGTCGGCACCTATGCCTTCATCGTGCTGCGCGGCTTTTTCCGGGCGATGGAGAGCAACAACCTGTTCGTGCTGTTCGCCACGGTCGGCCTGCTTGCCGCCTTCGGCCTCCAGGCGATCGTCAACCTGGCCTCAACCCTGCACCTGATGCCGACCAAGGGCATGACCCTGCCCTTCATTTCCTATGGCGGCTCTTCGATCATGGCGCTGGCGCTGGGCACAGGCATGATCCTCGCGCTGACCCGCGACCGCGCGGGAGGCGCCCTGTGAGCAGGCCCGTGAAACGGAGCGTCGTCCTGACCGCCGGCGGCACCGGAGGCCATCTCTTCCCGGCCGTCGCACTGGGCAAAGCGCTGCTCCAGCGCGGTTACAGGGTTCGCCTCTATACGGACGGGCGTGGCGCCGACTATGCGAAGCGGACGCCGGGGATCGAGGCCCATGTCGTCCCGGCGGCATCGCCGTTCCGCGGCGGCGCGGCCGGCAAGATCGCTTCCCTGTTCATCATGGCCCGTGGTGCGCTGGCGGTAAGCCGGCTGCTGCGCCGTCACAACCCTGCCGCCGTCGTCGGGTTCGGCGGCTATGCCGCCTTCCCCTCAACCTTCATGGCCGCGCGGCAGCGGCGGCCCGTCGTTCTGCACGAGCAGAACGGCTATCTCGGACTTGCCAACCGCAAGGTCGCGAAGGCGGCGAGCGCCATCGCGCTCTCCTTCCCGGCCGTGGAGGCCATTCCGCAGACCCGCGCCCGCACGGTCGAAACCGGCAATCCGGTCCGGCCCGAAATCAATGCGTTGCACGGACGGCCCTACGCCCCGCCTGCGCCGGACGGGCCGTTCCGCCTGTTCGTGATGGGCGGCAGCCAGGGAGCGACCGTGTTCAGCGAGGTGCTGCCCGGCGCCATAGCGGCGCTGGAGCCGGCCGAACGCGCCCGGCTCCGGGTAACCCAGCAATGCCGGCCGGAAGATATCGAGCCGGTGCGCGTCGTTTACCGGGACGCCGGCGTGGCGGCCGACCTGGCAAGTTTTTTCGAGAACGTTCCCGAGCATCTTTCCGCCGCCCATCTGATGATCTGCCGGGCCGGGGCCTCGACCTGCGCCGAGGCTCTGGTTGCCGGCGTACCCGCCATCTATGTGCCCTACCCGGCCGCGGCCGACGACCACCAGACCTGCAATGCCCGCCACATCGACCGGGCCGGGGCCGGCTGGCTGATGCCGCAGCAGGGTTTCACGCCGGCAGCGATCGCCGAAAGGATGTCGCGCTTCCTGCAGGATCCGGAGCCGTTGGCCACTGCGGCGCGGGCGGCCGCCGCGCTCGGCCGCCCGGATGCGGCCGAACGGCTGGCCGATCTGGTCGCCGGCGTCGCCGAAGGGAAGCCCGCCGCATGATGGCCAGGCTCCCCTTCGACCTCGGCACCATCCATTTCACCGGTATCGGCGGTATCGGGATGAGCGGCATTGCCGAGATCCTGCACAATCTGGGCTACCCGGTGCAGGGCAGCGACATCGCGGCCAACGCCAACGTCAGGCGGCTCCAGGGGCTGGGCATCGACGTTGCGCTCGGCCACGACGCGGAGAATATCGGCGATGCGGCCGTCGTCGTCGTGTCGACGGCGATCAGGGGCGACAACCCGGAAATCGCGGCGGCGCGCGCGCGACTCACGCCGGTCGTCCGGCGGGCCGAGATGCTCGGCGAACTGATGCGCCTGAAATGGGGCATTGCCGTCGGCGGCACGCACGGCAAGACGACCACGACCTCCCTTGTGGCAGCCCTGATGGACGCCGCGGGCATGGACCCGACCGTCATCAATGGCGGGATCATCAACGCCTACGGCACCAATGCCCGCCTGGGCGCCGGCGACTGGATGATCGTGGAGGCCGACGAATCCGACGGCTCCTTCCTGAAACTGCCGGCGACGATCGCCATCGTGACGAATATCGATCCGGAACATCTGGATCATTACGGCGATTTCGATGCGCTGCGCGTCGCTTTCGAAAGCTTCGTCGGCAACATCCCCTTCTACGGCTGCGCGGTGCTGTGCCTGGACGATCCCGAGGTTCAGGCGATGATTCCGCACCTGTCGGACCGGCGGATCATCACTTATGGCCTGTCGCCCCAGGCCGACGTCCGAGGCGCCGATCTGCGCTACCGGGCCGACCGGACGGTCTTCGATGTCGAGATCAAGCAGCGAATCCGGGGCCGGCAGGCGAGATTCGGAAACGTCGCCCTGCCGATGCTCGGCGAACACAATGTCCGCAACGCGCTGGCGGCTCTTGCCGTGGGCTGGGAACTCGGCCTGGACGAGAAGACAATTTGCGAGGCCCTGGCCGGCTTCAAGGGAGTCAACCGCCGTTTCACCCGCACCGGCGTGGCGAACGGCATCACCGTCATCGACGACTACGGCCATCATCCGGTCGAGATCGCCCATGTCCTGAAAGCGGCCCGGGCGGCCTGCCGCGGCAAGGTGATCGCCGTTGCCCAGCCGCACCGCTATTCGCGCCTGAACGATCTGTTCGAGGATTTCTGCAGCTGCTTCAACGATGCGGACAAGGTCTTGATCGCGGATGTGTACCCGGCCGGAGAAGACCCGATCCCCGGCGCCGACCGGGACAGCCTGGTCGACGGTCTGCGCAATCGCGGACACCGCAACGTGCGCGCCCTCGCATCGGCAGACGACCTGCCGGGCGTCATCGCCGACATCGCCGGCGCGGGCGATTTCGTGATCTGCCTCGGCGCCGGCAACATCACCGCCTGGGCGCACGCCTTGCCCGGCCGGCTGGAAGCCCTGAACGGAGAAGCCCGATGAGCGCCGCGGGCAACCGGGGCAACGACCTGATCGGCCGGCTGCCGCCGGTCCGCGGCCATCTCGCCGCGAACGCGCCGCTGGACAGGGAAACCTGGTTCCGCGTCGGCGGCGTTGCGGAAGTCCTGTTCCGGCCGGCGGACAGGGACGATCTGGTCCTGATGCTGCGCGAGATGCCCGAGGGCACGCCGGTTACGGTCGTCGGCCTGGGCTCCAACCTGCTGGTGCGCGACGGCGGCGTCCGCGGCGTCGTCATCAGGATGGGCCGCGAGATGGCCGGCATCGACGTGGATGCCGATGCGGTCGTAGCGGGCGCCGGCGCGCCCGATCCGGCGGTCGCCGCCGCGGCGCGGGACGCCGGTCTCGCCGGTCTGGAATTCCTTTCCGGCATTCCCGGCACGATCGGCGGCGCCCTGCGCATGAACGCCGGTGCCTATGGCGGCGAAATAGCGGACATTCTGCTCTCCTGCGAAGTCGTGGATCCCGAAGGCGAGGTCCACTGGCTCAGCCCCGACGAAATGGGCTTCGGCTATCGCCATTGCAGCATTCCCGAAGACTGGATCTTCATCGGCGCCGCGCTGCGCGGCACGCCCGGCGACCCGGCGGCGATTGCCGCGCGCATGGCCGAAATCCGGCAGAACCGCGAAACCAGCCAGCCGATGCGCACCCGCACCGGCGGCAGCACTTTCCGCAATCCGAACGGCCGCACGGCCTGGCAACTGGTCGACGAGGCCGGCTGCCGCGGCCTTGAGCGGGGCGGCGCAAAGGTCTCGGAAAAACACACCAATTTCCTGATCAATACGGGAGAAGCCACGGCCGGCGACATCGAGGGCCTGGGCGAAGAAATACGGGCCCGGGTGAAGGCCGGCAGCGGCATCGACCTGCAGTGGGAAATCCGCCGCATCGGCGAGCCGCTTCGCGGCGGCGAAGCGCCCGCCAGTCGAACGCCGGGGGACCGGCAATGACGCGGGTCGCAGTCCTGATGGGCGGTTTTTCTTCCGAACGCGAAGTATCGCTGTCGTCGGGAAAGGGCTGCGTCGAAGGTCTGCGCAATGCCGGCTACGAGGTCACCGCCATCGACGTGACGCGCGATCTGAATGCGCTCCTGAGTGCGCTCGATCCGGCGCCGGACGCGGTGTTCAATGCCCTGCACGGGCCCTTCGGCGAGGACGGCCGCATCCAGGGCATGCTCGACATTCTCGGCATTCCCTACACCCATTCCGGCGCCACCGCCTCGGCCATGGCGATGGACAAGTCGGTCAGCCGGGCGATGTTCGCGCTTAGGGAGATTCCGCTCGCCGAGGGCTGGGTCGTACCGCGGTGCGAACTCGACGCGTTCCCGGAACCGGACCGGCCCTACGTGATGAAACCCTTGTGCGAAGGCAGTTCGGTCGGCGTCGAGCTCGTTTTCGAGACCGACAGCAAATCCTGGGCCGATCTCAAGCAGGTCTATGCGAAATACAGCGACTCGCTGATCGAGCGCTACATACCCGGGCGGGAAATCCAGGTCCTGGTCATGGGCGGCGAAGCCGTCGGTGCGATAGAGATTCGTACCGACAGGCGCTTCTACGACTATCGCGCAAAATATGCCGAGGGCGAATCGGTCCATCTCATGCCGGCGCCGATCCACCCCGATGCCTACGACCGGGCGCTCGATCTGGCGGCCCGGTCCCATACCGCGCTGGGCTGCCGCGGCATCAGCCGTGTCGACCTCCGCTACGACGACACGAAGGGCGAACCGGGCGAACTGGTCGTCCTCGAAGTGAATACGCAACCCGGCATGACCCCGACGTCGCTCGCGCCCGAAATCGCCGCCCATGCCGGCTGGCCGTTCGAGCGCCTGCTGACCTGGCTCGTGGAGCACGCGGCATGCGACGCCTGAATATAGCCGCAACGAGCCGCCGCGCGCGGGAGCTTGAAGACTGCGCGGCCCTGAGCGCCGGTGCGATCATCGCCCGGGCTGCGTCGACGATGCCGGAGGACGCGCCCAGCGAGGACGCGCGCGTTGCGCCGACCCTGCGGTCCCAGACGGCGCCGGTACCGCCGGCCGATCCGCCGGTGCGCCGGAACCGCCGGGCGCGCAGGCGACCGCTGCGCCTGATCGGCGTGGAACTGCGCGCGCGCTGGACCACGGCGGCGCGTCTTGCCCTGCTGATCGGACTGTTCGGTTTTCCCGTCTGGCTCTGGCAGACCGGGCGGACTGAATCCGCAATCGCCCTGATCGACCGCAGCGCAGGAAAAGCGGCCGAAACGCTTCGCAGCGCCCTCGCTCTGCGCCTCGACCATGTCTTCGTCGCAGGGCGCCATCGCACGTCGCGCCACGCCTTGTTGTCCGTTGCCGGCCTCAAGCGCGGCGACTCGCTCACGGAAATCGACATTTCCGGACTGCGCGGGCGGCTCCGCGCCCTGCCGTGGGTCGAGGACGCAGTAATCGAACGGCGCTGGCCGAACGCGCTTTTCGTTCGACTGCACGAACATTCGGCCATCGCCCGTGTCGAAGTCGGCGGCGGGATGAAACTGGTCTCACAGAGCGGCGCCCTCGTCGAATTGGCCACTGACGGCAATCACTGGAATTTGCTGCTGGTCAAGGGCGCGGGCGCTCCGGAACGGACCGGCGCTCTGGTCGCGCTGCTGCAAACCCGGCCGGTTCTGGCCAAACGCGTCGTCCAGGCGACCCGTCAGGGCCGGCGCCGGTGGGATCTCAGGTTCGACAACGGCGTTTTCCTGAAATTGCCGGAACGGCGGCCGGATGCCGCCTGGCACCGGTTCGCCGACCTGGACCGTGCACACAACCTGCTCGCCAAGGGCGCGCTGGGCTTCGACATGCGATCCCGGTTCGAATTCGTGATCCGCACACCGGAACCGAAAGACGGGGCCGAAGAGACGCCCGGCGCGACGCGGCGTGCCGCCACCCGCAACGGCGGTCGGGGATAGGAGGCGCGTCACCCAATGGCCAAGAGAAACGGCGCCACCGCTGCCGCGAGAAACCAACTGATCGCGGCGCTGGATATCGGAACCAGCAAGGTCACCTGCATCATTGCGCAGCTCCTGCCGGCCGGTCAGTTGCGGGTGGTCGGCATCGGCAAGCGCGATATGAAGGGAATGGCGCGCGGATCGATCGTGAATATGGACGCCGCGCGCGACTCGATCGCCAACACCGTGCATATCGCCGAGAACATGACCGGCGAGACGGTCAAGTCCGTAATCGTTTCGGTGAGTTGCGGCCGGCCGAAGTCGGAAATCATGTCGTTCGAGGCGCCCATCGCAAACGGGGAAGTCGGTCCGGCCGATATCCGCCGGCTCCTGCAGCGCGGGCAGCGTATCGAAAACGAACTGGACCGCGCCCTTATCCATTCCATTCCGGTCGGTTTCCGGCTCGACGGCGCGCGCGGCATCCGCAACCCGCGCGGCCTGTTCGGCGAAACCCTGGGCGCCGAGGTCCATACGGTGACGGCCGAGGCCGGCCCGGTGCGCAGCCTGGCCGCCTGCGTCCGCGGCTGTCATCTGGAGATCGAGCACTTCGTCATGACGCCCTACGCCTCCGGCCTGGCAACCCTGATCGAAGATGAATGGATGCTGGGCGCAACGGTGATCGACATGGGCGCCGGAGTGACCGGGGCGGCCGTGTTCATGGACGGCGAAATCGTCTTTGCCGACACCGTCCCGGTTGGCGGCAGCCAGATCACCAGGGATCTGGCTCATGGCCTGTCGACACCGATCGAACAGGCCGAAATCCTAAAGGTCCGCTACGGCAGCGCGGTCGGCGAGGCGAGCGACGACAGGGCGATTATCGAAGTTCCCGCCATCGGCGCGGAAGAGAACGCGCCAACCCAGCCGGCGCCCAAGAGCCTCTTGACCGGCATCATCCGGCCGCGGGTCGAAGAAACGCTGGAACTGGTGCGCAGCCGGCTGCAGGACACGCCGTACCTGTCGCGCGCCGGCCGCCGCATCGTCCTGAGCGGCGGCGGCTGCCAACTGAAGGGCGTGCCGCAACTGGCCAGCACGATATTCGACGGCAAGGTCAGGATCGGCCGCGCGATCCCCTTCGACGGTCTTGCGGAATCCGCGATGGGCCAGGCCTACACGGCATGCACCGGCCTGCTCCGGTTCGCCGCCGAGCACCGGGCCGATACCGAAGGAATCAGCAGCGCACTCGGCGCACTCGCAGCGGCGCAAATGCGCGACCCCGGTCTGCTCGGCCGGTTCGGAAACTGGCTTAGAGAACATTTCTAATGCACCGCAATCTTCCTTCCACCCTTAACCGAGGATCCACGATCTTCCCTTCGCCGCGCGCCGCCCCAGCAGCGGCCTGACGGAAAGGCTCACCAAGGAGGCCACGATGTCCCTCAAACTTTCCATGCCCAAAACTCCGCCCGAACTGCGGCCGCGTATCGTCGTTTTCGGTGTCGGCGGCGCCGGCTGCAATGCGGTCAGCAACATGCTCACCTCGGATATCGAGGGCGTCGTGTGCGTTGTGGCGAATACCGATGCACAGTCCCTCGCCCAGTCCGAATGTGAGCGCCAGATCCAACTGGGCCTGAGCATTACACAAGGCCTTGGCGCCGGTTCGCGGCCGGAAATCGGCCGGGCATCCGCCGAAGAGGAAATCGATCAGATTGTCGAGCACCTGAACGGCAGCCACATGGTGTTCATTACCGCCGGCATGGGCGGCGGTACCGGCACAGGCGCAGCGCCGGTGATCGCACGGACAGCCCGGGAACACGGCATCCTTACGGTCGGCGTGGTCACCAAGCCGTTCCATTTCGAAGGTGCGCAGCGTATGCGCCTCGCCGAAAGCGGGCTTCAGGAACTTCAGGATGTCGTCGATACGCTGATCGTCATCCCGAACCAGAACCTGTTCCGCGTCGCCAATGAGCAGACGACGTTCGCCGACGCCTTTCGGATGGCCGACGATGTCCTGCATTCGGGAGTACGCGGAATCACCGACCTGATGGTGATGCCCGGCCTGATCAATCTGGATTTTGCCGATATTCGCTCGGTGATGTCAGAGATGGGCAAGGCGATGATGGGTGCGGGTGAGGCCCAGGGCGACAACAGGTCGATCGAGGCAGCCGAATCGGCGATCTCCAATCCGCTGCTGGACGATGTCTCGATGAAGGGCGCGCGCGGCCTGTTGATCAACATATCCGGAGGTCCCGACCTGACCCTGTACGAGGTCGACGAGGCGGCCAACCGGGTACGCGACGAAGTCGACCCGGCCGCCAGCATCATCTTCGGCTCGACCTTCGATCCGGCTCTGGAGGGCAAGATCAGGGTATCGGTCTTTGCAACCGGAATCGACAGCCCGGTGGAGGTGTCCCAACGCCCGACCGAACTCAGGGTCCTGAGACCGGCAACGCACGAAGCCGAGCCCGAGGCCGCAGAAGTTCCGGTCTCCGGAGACGCGGCGGCCGCCGCCGTTTCGACGTTCGAATCAGCCGATGCAGGAGCCGTCCGGGATATGCCATCCGAGGCTGAAATCCCGGAACCGGTTACCGATGCAGATACCGGCAGGGCCGAACCGCAGTCGGAGATGTTCGTCGATGCCGGCGCTGCCGGGCATGTCCCAGCGGTGGAAACCGGCGGCGCCGGTGGGATCGGAGCGGTCGAAACACCGCCGGCTGAAGCTGCACGGGCCGAGGCGGCGGCGGTCGAAACCGCTCAGGAAGCGATGGCACAGGCAGAATCGCCGCCGGCCGGCGCCGCTCCGGTTGATGTCGCGCCGGTAGAAACCGCTCCTGTCGAGAGACCGACAGACCTTGCCCGGAAGGTGGAGGAAATGTTGACCCCCGCCCGGCCGGCGATGGCCGAGGAAACGCCGGATACGCAGCCGGACCTGCGCTCGGTCCTGCGGCCGGAGGGCCGGCCGGCCAACGAGCCGGCCTCGTCCGAAGCCGGGGCCGGAACCGGTCGGCGGGAGTCGATGTTCTCGTTCCTGCGCAGCCGGCGCAGGGATTCGGCCAAGGCTGCCGACCGGGCGGCCAATTCCGGTCGCGGGAACGACGACGGGGACCCTTCGCCCGGTAATCCGCCCGGAGACGCGCAATCCGAGTCAACGGTCCGGCTGATCACCGACTCCGATCGTTCCCGCCGGGAAGCGGCCGACCGGACTGTGCGGGCTCAAACGCCGGGACCCGGAAGCGACCGGAAGGAGGAGCCGTCCGCCGAGGACGATCTCCTTGAAATTCCGGCTTTCCTGCGTCGGCAGGCAAACTGAGTCCGGTGCTGACAGCATCGTGTAACATGGCGTAACAAAGCGTGATTTGAGTGACTTGGCACCATTTTGCTAGAAAACGGGCCGGCGATCCGATGGGTCGCCGGCTCTTTGTCGGGATGACACCGATGTCCGGGGGAGCGCTGGCAGAAAGGCCGGCGAAGACGATCGGTCCTTCCGTTCGGAGCTGTTCGGGGTAATTGGGATATTGCCGCATGGATGCGACAGGCACGCCGGAAGGGTTCCGCGCGAACGGTTACGCGCAGCGGCCGGCTGATCGCAGCAACGTCCTCCAGACGACGCTGAAAGACGAGATTTCCTGTACCGGACGTGGCCTCCACTCCGGTGCGAAAGTCAGCATGGCCCTGCTCCCCGCGGAAGCCGATACCGGTATCGTTTTCCGCCGGACCGATCTGGCCGGCCGGGGCGCGGAGATCGCCGCCCGGTGGGACAATGTCGTGGACACGAGAATGTCCACGACCATCGGCAACGCCGAGGGCGTCGTCGTCGGTACGGTCGAGCATCTGGTGGCGACGCTGGCGGGCCTGCAGGTCGATAACGTCACCGTCGAAGTGAACGGCCCCGAAGTGCCGGTAATGGATGGCAGCGCGGAACCCTTCGCGTTCCTGGTCGAATGTGCCGGCATCCGGGAGCAGGACGCACCGCGCCGAGTCGTCGAAATCCTGAAACCGGTGTCGGTCGGCAACGGCGAGAAATCCGCCGTCCTCATGCCGGGCGCCGGGAGCACCTACAGTTTCGAAATCGAATTCGCTTCCGATGCGATCGGCCGGCAGGTGCGCACTTTCGACCTTTCGAACGGCGCCTTTCGCCGCGAGCTGGCTTCGGCGCGTACCTTCGGGTTCCGGGAGGAGATCGAAGCGATGCACGCCTCGGGGCTGGCGCGCGGCGGTTCCCTGGCCAATGCGGTCGTCGTCGACGGCGGCACGGTCCTGAATCCGGAAGGCTTGCGTTTCCGCGATGAATTCGTCCGCCACAAGCTGCTCGATTCTCTGGGCGACATGAGGTTGGCCGGCCACCCGATGCTCGGCCACTTTCACGGCTACCGGTCCGGTCATGCCCTGAACATCGAACTGCTGCGTCGCTTGTTTGCCGACGACAGCGCCTGGCGCCTGGTCGAGACGGCCGGCCATTTCGCCGCCGGAGAAAGCGCCGAAGCCCGGATGCGCGCTGCCCGGGCGATCGCCTGACCCGGCGACGGCGGGCGGGCTTCGCCCCGGCCTGTCTGCCACAATCTTCGAAACCGCTGACCCGATCGCCGAGCGAAAGACCCGTGGCGCCTGCCGCAACGGGTATGCTATGAAATTATCGCGCAGATTCGGTGATCGGTTGCATCTCGAATCGGGCAGTGCCCTCATCGTGAGATCCGCCCGCATGATAGCCAGAACCATCCGAGCCATGATTCGGCCCTGTTTGCGAACTGCGGCGGTCGTTCCGGTCTGTGCGGCGCTCGTCCTTGGCGGTTGCAGTTCGCTGAACCTTTTCGGCGAGGACGCGGACGAGACCTATATCGAAGGTTCGGTCGAGCAGCTCTACAACCGGGGCATGGACCTGATGGAGAAAAGGGAATTCGCCGAAGCGACCAAGTTCTTCAACGAGGTCGATCGGCAGCATCCCTATTCCGTCTGGGCGCCGCGGTCGCAGCTGATGGTGGCCTACGCCAACTACCAGGCCAAGGATTTCGAAACCGCCCGGCTGACGATCGACCGGTTTCTCAGGCTCAATCCGGCGCATCGCGACGTCCCGTATGCCCATTATCTGAAGGCGCTGTCCTTCTTCCAGGATGTGCGCGACACGAAACGCGATCCCGGCCCGACAAGGGCGGCCTACGAGGAATTCACCCTCGTCGCCGAGCGCTTTCCATCCTCGAAATACGCCGGCGATTCGCGACGCAAAGCCAACGTGCTGCGCGATCATCTCGTCGGTCACGAAATGGGGGTCGGCCTCTTCTATCAGGGCAAGAACCAGCATCTGGCGGCGATCAACCGGTTCAAGACGGTGATGCAGGAATATCAGGGGTCCCGATACGTTCCGGAAGCGCTGCATCGGATGACCGAGAGCTACGTCGCCCTGGGCCTGCGCAACGAGGCGCAACGGACCACGGCGGTCCTGGGCCGGCATTTTGCGAAAAGCGAATGGTACGGCCACAGCCAGGCCCTGTTGAAAGGCGAGCGCACATCGCCGGTCAGGGCGACGACCTCGACCGCGGCGCCAAGCGGCGGCGCGGAAAAGAAAGAGGCCGCGAAAGCGCCGCCGAAAACGGCGGAAAAAAGCAGCAAGAAATCCTGGTTCGGTCGCCTTTTCGACCGGATTTTCTGATGCGGCCGGGCGATAGCGCGGCGGCAAATTGATCGCCTGCCAGCGGGAATGCTCACCGGCCTTTCGATCCGCAACCTCGTATTGATCGAAGCGCTCGATCTGTCGTTCGGGTCCGGGCTGACAGCGTTGACCGGCGAAACCGGCGCCGGCAAATCGATCCTGCTGGAGTCCCTCGGCCTGGCGCTGGGCGGACGGAGCGACGCACGCTTTGTCCGCCGCGGTGCGGACCGGGCCAGCGTTTCCGCGAGCTTCGAAATCGATCCCCGGCATCCGGCCGGCACGGTGCTCGCGGAACAGGGTCTGGAAGGGCACGACGGCGAATTGATCCTGCGCCGGATCCTGGGCGCCGACGGCCGCAGCAGGGCCTTCGTCAACGACCAGCCCGTCAGCGTCAGCCTGCTCCGGTCGATCGGCGCGGCGCTGGCCGAGGTTCACGGCCAGTTCGACCAGGCCGGCCTGCTCGATACCGCGAACCACCGGCAGATGCTCGACAATTTCGGCGGCCATCACGGCGATCTCGCGGCGGTCGCAGACGCCTGGGAACGCCTGGCCGCGGCCCGCGACGCGCTGGACCGCGCCGAGCGAGATGCTGAGGAAGCCCGGCGGGACGAGGACTATCTGCGCCACGTCCACGGCGAGTTGAGCGAGCTTGCCCCGGCGGCCGACGAGGAGGAAACCCTCGCTTCGGAACGCGCGCGGCTTGCCAACAGCGGCAAGCTGATCGAAGCCGCCCATGAGACCATCGCAGCGATCGGCCCGGACAGCCGCACCGACGAGGCGCTGGGCGCCGCCGCGCGGGCGCTGGAGAAAGCGGCGGCGCTGGTGCCCGACCTGCTCCAGCCGGCGGTCGCCGCGCTCGACCGCGCCACCATCGAACTGGGCGAGGTTTACAGCGCTACGGTCGAACTTGCGGCGCGGGCCGAGGCAGAGCCGGAGCGGCTGGAGACGATCGACGACCGGCTCGCCGCCCTGCGCGATGCAGCGCGGAAGCACCGTTGCGAGGTCGGCCAGCTGCCCTTTCTGCTCGACCGGATCGCGCAGCGGCTGGCGTCGATCGACGACAGTTCCGGGGCTCTCGCCGAGGTGCGCAGGCTGGCCGACGAAGCCGATCTGGCGTATCGCAGCGCCGCGAGAACACTGGGCAATGCCCGCCGCGCTGCCGCCGATGCGCTCGATGCGGCGGTCGCCCGCGAACTGCCGCCCCTGAAACTCGACCGCGCCCGCTTCGTCACGAAGGTCTCCCCGCTCGACGACCGCAAGGCGTCCGCCAACGGCCTCGACCGGATCGCCTTCGAGGTTGCGACGACGCCGGGTGCGGAGCCGGGACCGATCGGCCGCATCGCCTCCGGCGGCGAATTGGCGCGCATCATGCTGGCGCTGAAGGTCGTCCTGGCGCAGGACGACGGCCCCGGCACCGTGATTTTCGACGAGGTCGATTCCGGCGTCGGCGGCGCAACCGCTGCGGCCGTCGGCGAACGGCTGGTCCGCCTCGGCGCCCAGGCGCAGGTTCTGGTCGTCACCCATTCGCCCCAGGTCGCCGCCAGGGCGCAACAGCACTGGCGCGTCACCCGGACCGACCGGGACGACAGCGCCGTCGCGTCGGTGTCCCCGCTGGATGCAAGCGAACGGCAGGAGGAGATCGCCCGGATGCTCTCCGGCGCCGCCGTTACCGATGAGGCGCGCGCCGCCGCCACCGCGCTGATGGCGACGGGATCGTGACTGCCGGAGTCCCCGTCGAGGCGCTGACCAAGGCCGAAGCGCAGGCCGAACTTGCGCGGCTTGCGGCCGAACTGAAGCGGCACGACGACGCCTATCATCGCGATGACGCGCCGCAGATCGACGATGCCGAATACGACGCCATGCGCCGGCGCAACCGGGCGATCGAGGCGCGCTTTCCGGCATTGCAGCGCGCCGACAGCCCCGAAGACCGGGTCGGCGCGAAGCCGCGGGAGGGATTTGCGCAGATCGGGCACCGTGCGCCGATGCTCTCCCTTTCCAATGCCTTTTCGCGCGCGGATGTCGAGGATTTCATCGACCGGATCCGCCGGTTTCTTTCCCTCGACGGGGGCGAACCGGTCGAGGTCGTCGCCGAACCGAAGATCGACGGCCTGTCGGCCGCGGTACACTATCGCGACGGCGCGTTCGTTCTGGGGGCGACGCGGGGCGACGGCGCGGTCGGCGAGGACGTAACGGCCAACCTGCGCACCGTTGCCGACCTGCCCGATACCCTGGAAGGCGCCGCGCCGCCTTATATCGAGATTCGCGGCGAGGTCTACATGCGCAAGGACGATTTCGCGGCGCTGAACGCCGGCCGGGAAGAGGCCGGGCTTGCCCTCTATGCCAACCCGCGCAATTCCGCGGCCGGATCGCTGCGCCAGATCGATCCGGCGGTCACCGCAGAGCGCAAGCTGCATTTTTTCGCCTATTCCTGGGGCGTACTCGAAGACGGCGGCGCGACCGCCGACATCGGCCATACGCAATGGGACTTTCTCGATCGGATCAAGGGCTGGGGGTTCAGCGTCAACCCGTTCGCCCGCATGTGCCGCTCGGTCGGCGACATGATCGCGCTCTACGACCGGGTCCAGGCCGAACGCGCCGCCCTGCCCTACGACATCGACGGCGTCGTCTACAAGGTCAACCGGCTGGACTGGCAGGCCCGCCTTGGCATGGTCAGCCGGGCGCCCCGCTGGGCGACCGCCCACAAGTTCCCGGCCGAGCGCGCGCAGACGGTATTGAACGAAATCACCATCCAGGTCGGCCGCACCGGAGCGCTGACGCCGGTCGCGAACCTCGAGCCGGTGACCGTCGGCGGCGTCGTCGTCTCCCGCGCGACCCTCCACAACGAGGACGAGATCGTGCGCCGGAACGTCCGTAACGGCGATACCGTCATCATCCAGCGGGCCGGCGATGTCATCCCCCAGGTCATCGAGGCGCTGCCCGACAAGCGGCCGGACGGCGCCAAGCCGTTCGTTTTCCCGGAAACCTGCCCGGCCTGCGGCAGCCACGCGGTCCGGCCCGAGGGCGAAGCGGTCCGCCGCTGCACCGGCGGCCTGATCTGCCCGGCCCAGAAGGTCGAGCGGCTGAAGCATTTCGTCTCGCGCAATGCCTTCGATATCGAGGGCTTCGGCGCGAAGCACGTCGTCGCCTTTCTGGAAGACGAACTGATCGAGACGCCGGCCGGCATCTTCCGCCTGCGCGACCGGGAGGCCGAGCTGAAAGAAAGGGAAGGCTGGGGCGAGCAATCGGTCGACAACCTGCTGGACGCGATCGAGGACCGGCGCCGGATCCCGTTGCACCGGCTGATCTATGCCCTCGGCATCCGGCAGGTCGGCGAGGCGGGCGCCAGGCTCCTCTCCCGGCACTACGGCTCTTTCGGCGCCTGGCGCGCGGCCATGCGCCAGGCGGCGGAAGAGCGGGAGCGCAGCCCGGCAGCGTCCAAGCCGGCGGATATCGGCGAGGCTTTCGCCGACCTGTGCAGCATCGACCAGGTCGGGCCGGGCATGGCGGACGATCTGGCCGCTTTTTTCGGCGAACCGCATAATCTTGCCGTACTCGAAGACCTGGCCGGCGAGCTGGATGTGGAAGACGCGGAGGCCGTCGCTGCAGAATCGCCGGTCGCCGGCAAGACCGTTGTCTTCACAGGAACGCTGGAACGGGTGGGCCGGAGCGAGGCCAAGGCGCGCGCCGAAGCGCTGGGCGCCAAGGTGGCCGGATCGGTTTCGAAGAAGACCGATCTCGTTGTCGCCGGGCCGGGCGCCGGTTCCAAGGCCAGGAAGGCCGAAGAACTGGGAATCGAGATTCTGACCGAGGACGCGTGGTTCGCCCTGATCGACGGGTGAAGCGGCGCAATCCCTCCGGGCGGCCCGCCACAACTTCGCGCATGGGCAGTCTGCCAATCCGTCGCTTTGCTTCCGCCGGGCTGCGCGGCACACTCTGCGCCCTTTCTCAAGACCCTGACCGGACCCTTTCTCCTTGCGCCTCAGTCTCAAGTCTTTCGGCGGCGTCTCACGTGCGTTGGCGCACCGGGAATACCGCTTCTACGTCAGCGGGCATGTCGTCCACGTCATGGGCTGGTGGGGCAACCGGATCGGCCTGGGCTGGCTTGCCTGGGAACTGACGCGCTCGCCCTCCTTCCTCGGCATCATTGCATTCGCATCGCTGATCCCGGTGATGGTCATCGGGCCCTTCGCCGGCGCGCTGGCCGACCGTTACGGTCATCGGCGGGTCGCACTGCGCTCCGGAACCGGCATTTTCCTGACGACCTTCGCCATCGGCGCGATCGCGCTTGCCGGACATATGACGGCGCCCCTGCTGGTTGCGCTCACCCTGCTCCAGGGCCTGTTCTTCGGCATAGACTTCCCGGCGCGCCAGTCGCTGATCCCGCAACTGGTGGACCGGGCGTCCATTTCGGCCGCGGTCGCGTTCAACGCCAGTTCGTTCCACCTGGGCGCGTTCATCGGGCCGCTGATCGCCGGCGTGCTGATCACCAGGATCGGCAGCGGCGCGTCTATCCTCATGTCCGCCTGTACCTCGGCCTGGATGCTTACCATGATCTGGCTGATCCGGCGCGACCCCGTTCGGCCGCGCGACCCCAGCGGGCCAGGCATCTTCGCCGACCTGCTCGAGGGGTTCCGCTATGTCGGCCGGACGCCGTCGCTCCTGTTCCTGCTCTGCATGTCGTTTGCCGGCGGCCTGCTGATCCGGCCCTTCCACGACCTGCTTCCCGGCTTTGCCGACACGGTTTTCGGACGCGGCGCCGAGGGGCTGGCGACGCTCAACGCCGCGGCCGGTCTGGGCGCCCTGGCCGGCGCGCTGTTCCTGCTGGTCCGCGGGCGGACCGAAGGCCTGACCCGGATCATGCTGACCGGCGCCTTCGCTGCCGGTTCCGCCCTGCTTCTGTTTACGCTCACCGAAAGATTCTGGCTGGCGGCCGGGTTCATCTTCCTGGTCTCCCTGTCGCTGCTGTCGGTGCAGGTCGGGTCCAACAGCCTTTTGCAAACCATCGCCAAGCCGGACATGCGCGGCAGAACGATCAGCATGAGTTCGTCCGTATCGGTCGGCGGCCCGGCCCTCGGCGCTCTCATCATGGGTTTCCTGGCCGACCGGTTCGGACTGCAGACGGTTCTGGGAATATCGGCGCTGGCCGGCATCATGATCTATATCGTTTTGGCGCCCGCGCTGCTGCGCCGCCGGAAGACCATGGAACACGACCACCATCGCCAGATAGACGTGGCCCCGGCTAGCTGATCTTCAGCACGATTCTTCCGATAGCCTCGCGCCGTTCCAGCATGGCAAAGCCGGCCCGGAAGTCCTCCAGCGGCAGTTCGGCATGCACGGGCATCCGGATCTTTCCTTCCCGTGCAAGCGCCCAGATCGCATCGAGATTCTCCTTTCCCCGATCCGGGAAGCGGCGCCCGTATTCGCCGGCGCGCACGCCGACCACGCTGAACCCCTTGATCAGCGGCATGTTCGTGGCGACTTCGGCAATCCGGGCCGAGGTGAAGCCGATTACGAGCAGGCGGCCGTCGAAGGCGATGCAACGCACCGATTCGTCGAACACATCGCCGCCGACCGGATCGAAGATGACGTCTGCGCCGCGGCCGTCCGTCAATTCCTTGACCGGCTCGCGAAAGCCTTCGCCGGTCTCGAGCACATGGTCGGCGCCCGCTGCCTCGAGCGCGGCGGCCTTGGCAGGGCTGCCCGTTGTGGCGATGACCCGCGCGCCCAGCGCCTTGCCGAGGCCAACCGCCGCCATGCCGGTACCGCCGCTCGCGCCGTGGACCAGAAGGGTCTCGCCCGGCTGCATCGCGGCGCGGCGCACCAGCGCGACATAGGCCGTGAGATACGCGACCTGATAGGCCGCGGCCTCGGAAACGGACAGGCCGGGCGGCTTCGGGCGCAGTTGTCCGGCCGGGGCCTTCACGAAACCGGCAAAGCTGCCGTACCGCGCCGCGCCCGCCACCGCATCCCCGAACCGGAATGCCGTTACCCCGGGCCCGACGGCCGCCACAGTCCCGGCCACATCCATGCCCGGCACGAACGGCGGCGGTGGTTTGAGCTGATAGCCGCCCCGGCACATCAGCAGGTCCGGAAAGTTGATGCCGGCTGCCCGAACCTGCACGAGCACCTCGCCGGGGCCCGGTGCCGGCAGGGCGACATTGCGGATCGCCGTGCCGGAGAAATCTTCGCTCAGGCGTTCGCAGACTACGGCGCGCATCGCTCGGTCGTCCCGGTTCGGCTCTCGGACCTTGTCACCTGCTCTCCTTCCGGAACGTGTGCGATTCTATCGAAACCGCCGCTTCGGATGGAGCAAATCGGAAATCCGGAACCCGGGGACCGCAGGCATGGGCAATTCGGGTCGCAGAGCATTTGTAGCCGATCGGAGCGCCGGGCGGGAAGCGCGGCCTATCCCGCCTGCCGCCGCATGAACACGCCGTCGATCTGGAGCTGGCGGGCGATGTGGCGGCTGAAATAGCCGGGGATGAAGAGATGGGCGGCGTAGCCGAGCGCCTCCATGCGGTCGAGCATGGCGCGCCAGTCGGTCTCGCCGGCGTAGATCGTCTCGATGGAGAGTTCGAGCTGCCAGCCGGCGATGCGCGCCATAACCGGCGCCGCGCCGTCGAGCACCGCGCTCTCGTAGCCCTGGGTGTCGGCCTTGACGAAGACCGTGTCATCGTCGCGGACATGATCGCCGAACACCGTCGCGAGCCGGCGCAGGGGCACGGCCTCCCGCCCGACCATCGCGGATGACGGCGTGAAGCGCATCGCGCCCTCGGCCAAAGGCAGGGCGGAGCTCATGTCGGTCTCCGCGGAGATGTTGAGGGCGATCTCGCCGTCCGCGCCGCCGATCGCCATGGCGGGCGCGACCTGCCAATTGCCGTCCGCCGCGGCCTTCTCCTCCAGCGCCGGGCGGACGGCGGACTGCGGCTCGAAGGAGACGATCCGGCCGGTCCAGCCGGCGCGCCGCAGATAGCCGCCGTATTCGCCCTTGTGCGCGCCGATATCGAGCACGACGGTGACGCCGAAATGCCCGAGGATCGTGGCCAGGTTTTCCCAGTGCGAAGGTTTGGACTTCCGGCTCATGCCGAAACCTCCTGTCGTGCCGGGCGGCCGAGCCGCCACAGCACCAGCGGCCCGAACAGGGCGCCCAGCGCCATGGTGGCGAAGGCGACCATCCAGCCGGTTTCCGAGGCGCCGCCGGCCAGGTCGAGCGCAACGCCGACCGCCGTGGTGCCGAGAAAGCCGGCGCCGAAGCCGAGGGTCGAATGCAGCGCCAGCGTCGCGCCCCGCCGCCCGACCGGCGCGGCGGCGACGGCCCCGGCGGTCAGCGACGCCGAATCCGCCAGCAGCGGGATGCCGTAAAACAGCCCGACCAGGCAAACCAGCCAGTAGGGCGCCCCGGCCAGCGCCCCCAGCGCCAGCGCGGTGACGGCGGAGAGCAGCATGACGCAGGCGATGGTGCGCCGCCGCCCGGCGCGCATGGCGATTTCGTTGCCGACGATGCTGGCCGGGACGCCGACCAGGCCGATGACCGTAGCGACGAGGGTGGGCGCGAGCCAGAGCGGTGCCCCGCCCTCCTGCGCCGCGACCCAGGTGAGATAGGCGACCAGCCAGCCGCGCAGCGCGAACAGTTCCCAGACATGGCCGGCATAGCCCAGGATATAGCCCATGGTGGGCGGGCTGCGCAGCACGGGGCGGACGTCCAGCAGATGGCCGACCGGCGGCTGGCGCGCCTCCAGCGGCCGCGTCGTGGCGGCGACCGCCAGCCCGGCGACCCAGGCGCCGGCCGCCGCCAGACCGAAGGCCCAGCGCCAGCCCAGCAGGTCGCCCGCGATGCCGGCGAACAGGAAGGACAGGCCCGAGCCGATACCGAAGGTCGCCGTGTAGAAGGCGATGTAGCGCGACTGTTTCGGCCCTTCGAGCCGGTCGGTCAGTACGCGCAGGCCAGGCATGTAGACCCCGGCAAGGCCGATACCCATCAGGGTGTGCAGGACGACGGCGCTCCAGAAGCCGTCGGCCAGCAGGGCGAAGCCGAACTGAGCCGCACCCGACAGCGCCGCAGCCGAGAGAAAGACCCACAGGGCGTCGAACCGGTCGGTCAGCAGCACCAGGATCGCCACCGACGCCATGTAGCCGCCGAAATAGGCGCCGTTGACGATGCCGGCCTCGGTGTTGCTGAGCTGCCATTCGACCATCAGGCCTGGCATCAGCGCCGGAAACGTCGCGAAGCCGAGCATGCCGAGCGATTGCGCCAGGCACAGCACGAAGACCAGGCGGACGGCTCCGCTCATCGAACGACAGTCATGGCTGCCGCTGTCCAACCAGGGCCCGCCTAGGGCCCGGCAAGCGCCGCCTCGATGGCCCTGGCAATGGCGAGATTGCGACGGTCGCCCAGGGTCTCGCCGACGACCATCAGGCCGACCGGCGCCTCGCCCGCCCGATGGATCGGGATCGTCGTCGCGCAGCGGTCGAGGAAGTTGAACGCCGCTGTGTTGCGCAGCATGGCGAGGTTGGCCTCGCCGAAGGCGGCATCGTCGCTTTCCAGGTCGGCGATCGGCGGCGCGACGCGCGAATTTGTCGGTATGAGAACGGCGTCGAACGGGGCGGTCAGCGCATCGGCCTCCCGGCAATAGCGGGCTCTCGCCTGCAGCAGGTCGACATAGTCCGCGCCGCTTATCTTTGCGCCGTTCAGGATGCGCGCCGCCACCCGGTGGTCGAAATCCTGCGGGCGGATTTCCAGATCCCGGCGGTGCAGGGCCAGCGCCTCCGCCGCCGCGAGCCCGCCGGCGGTGCTGAGCTGCGGGATGTCGGCCAGAATCGCGAAGGGCAGGTCGATCAGCCGGACGCCGGCCGCCGAGAGGCGGGTCAGCGCAACCTCGAAGGCCGTGATGACCGGCTCCTCCAGGCCGTCCAGGACCAGGGACTGCGCGATGCCGAGGCGCAGGCCCTTTGCCGGAATGTCGGGTAACGGCGCCGGGGCCTCGCCGGCCATCACGGCGTCGATCAGGGCGCAGCAGTCGACCGAGGCGGCGAGCGGGCCGATGCTGTCGAGGGAGAAGGAGAGCGGGAAGCAGCCGTCCTGCGGCACGCGCCGCGCCGTCGGCTTGAAACCGGTGAGGCCGTTCAGCGCCGCGGGGATGCGGACCGAGCCGCCGGTATCCGTGCCGATGGCCGCGATCGCCATGCCGTCGGCGACCGAGACCGCCGCGCCGGACGAGGAGCCGCCCGGAATCCGCCGGTTCTCCCGGTCCCACGGGTTGGCGGGCGTGCCGTAGTGCGGATTGATGCCGATGCCGGAATAGGCGAACTCGGTCATGTTGGTCCGGCCGACGAGGACCGCCCCGGCGCCCTTGAGCCGCCGCACGATAGCGGCATCGGCGGCGGCCGGCTCAGCATCCCGCCGGATGATCGACCCGGCCCGGGTGGTCTCGCCGGCCACGTCGAACAGGTCCTTGATCGAGACCGGCATCCCGGCGAGCGGGCCGAGATCGACGCCGGCCGCGCGCATCGTATCAGCATGCTGCGCCTGTTGCCGGGCCGCCTCTCCGTATCGGTGGAGGAATACGAGACCGCCCTCCCCCTCCGTCGCCTCGGCCCGGGCGCAGGCTTCGTCGACCAGCGCAGCGGCGGTCGTGTCGACCGCGGCGATGGCGGCCCGCTGGCGGGCGATCGTGTCGAGGGGCGGCGTTGGCGGCATGGGGCGGCTCCGAACGGCGGCGGACGAATTGCGATTGTCCTTACCGGAAGCCGCGCGCTATGGCGAGCACCGGGCGGGCCGCGCCGCTACGGCAACGCCTCCGTCGTCTTGCCCACGGCGTCCCGGAGCACGGGGAGATAGACGTCGAGCATGCGCTGGACCGGCGTGCGCGCGGCCGCGCCGCCGATGTTGAACGCCGCGATACAGGCGCCCGTGCGGTCGAAGAGCGGCACGGCGATGGAGCGGACGCCGGCCTCCAGCTCCTCGTCCACCACGCTGAACCCCCGGGCGCGCACCTTGTCGATTTCGGCGCGCAGCCGGTCGGGGTCGGTGATCGTGCGCGGCGCCCGCTTCTCCAGCGTCGTCCGCGCCAGGTAGCCGTCCAGCCAGTCCGGCGGGCGGTGGGCCAGCAGCACCCGGCCGAGCGACGTGCAATAGACCGGCAGGCGCGTGCCGATACTGAGATTGACCGCCATGATCCGGGTCGCCGGGACGCGCGCGACATAGACGATCTCGTCGCCGTCCAGCACCGCCGCCGAGCAGCTTTCCTGCACCGTGAGGGCGACCTGCTCCATGAACGGCTGGGCGATGTGCCACCAGCTCATGGACGAGAGATAGGCATAGCCGAGACGCAGGATGTGGGGCGTCAGCGAGAAATGCTTGCCGTCGGAGGTGACGAAGCCGAGGTCTTCCAGGGTGAGCAGGAAGCGGCGCGCCGCAGCCCGTGTCATGCCCGTGGCGGCGGAAACTTCGGTGAGCGTCATCGACGGCCGCTCCGGCCCGAAGGCCTGGATCACCGCCAGGCCGCGGGCCAGTGAACGGACCCGTTCCCGGTCGGCGGTCGGAGGCTGGGCGGGATACACGCTCTCCGCCCGGTTCATGCCGCGCTCTCCGACGGCGCGGCAGGCTCCGCCCTCGCCGCTCTTTTGGTCGCGACCGCCGGTTCGGGCTCGCCGATCACGACGGAGCCGCCGCGCACCTCGACCGGCACCGCGTTGAGCGCATAGCCCTCGACCGGGCCGGAGACGCAATGGCCGTCCTCCGGCCGGAAGCAGGCATAGTGCCAGGCGCACTGGATCAGGCCGTCGGAATTCAGCAGTTCGTCGGGCCGGGCGGTCATCCGGATCTTGAAGTGCGGGCACTGGTTGATGTAGGCGCGCGGCCCGTCCTCCGTGCCGACCAGGATCAGGTCGAACGCCGTCTTGCCCTCGCCCCAGGTGAACGCGCGCGCCGCGCCGGCGCCGATTTCCGCCGCGCCGCACAGCCGCTCGCCGGACGGCGGCGCGAAGGGGCGGCTGTGCCAGGGCCGGTCGAAACGAACGGTCACTGCGGCGCCGTTACGGTCCGCCCGGCGGGCGGCCGTCGCGCGGATAGAGCCGCCGCTGGACCGGGAAGAAGTGCAGGTCGAAGCGCGCAGCGAGCAGGCCCCAGATGCCCTGCGGCGCGCGCAGCATGATGACGACCGCGACCAGCCCCAGGATCATCAGGTACCAGCTGCCCAGATCGGCCAGGAACTCGCGCAAAATGAAGAAGACGATGGTGCCGACAATCGGCCCCTCGATCCGCCCGATACCGCCGATCACCACGATGAAGATGACATAGGCGGTCCAGTCTATCAGGCTGAAGGCGGCGTCGGGCGCAATGCGGAATTTCTGGAGATAGATCAGCGCGCCGATGAAGCCGGTGAACGAGGCCGCCAGCACATAGACGTAGAGCTTGGTGCGGAAATTATCGACGCCCAGGCTTTCCGAGGCCGCCTCGCTGTCGCGGATGGCGGTGAGTGCCAGCCCGTAGCGCGAGCGCAGCATCCAGTAGACGATCCCGGTCGCGGCCACGGCAACGGCGACGCCGATGGCGAAGACCACCAGTTCCCGTTCCGAGCGGCTGCCGGCGACCGCCTTGATCACGCCGATCGGCAGGCTCATGCCCGAGCCGCCGCCGAGATCCGACACCTGGGCGAAGCTGAGGCGGTAGACCTCCGCCGTCACCCAAGTGCCGATGGCGAAGTAGGCGCCGCGCAGCCGGAACACGATGAGCGCGGTCGGAATCGCGAACAGGGCTGCAGCGACGGCGGCGAGCGGCAGCGCAAGCAGCGGATGGACGCCCATCCAGATCGAGAAGACGAACAACGCATAGCCGCCGAGGCCGACGAAGGCCTGCTGGCCGACCGAGACCAGCCCGGCATAGCCCGCCAGCAGGTTCCACATCTGCGCCAGCGCCAGAAAATAGCAGAACTCCACGACCAGGCGCATTTCGGCCCGGCCGCCCCACCAGGGCGTCGTCGCCAGGAAAACGACGCCAGCAAGCAGGACCAGTAGGCCGATCCGGCTCGTGCGGGTCGCCGTCGCGACGTGGTATTGCGCGGTATCCGCCATGCGCCGCGGCCTCAGTCGACCGCCCGGGGGAACAGGCCGCGCGGCCGGACCACCAGGAGGATCAGGAACACGACATGGCCGGCCAGCTGGTCGGCGCCCGGGAACAGCTTGCCGCCGACGATCTGGGAGACGCCGAGGATGATGCCGCCGGCCAGCGTGCCCCACAGGCTGCCGAGCCCGCCGATGATGACGGCCTCGAAGGCGTAGATCAGCCGGCCCGGCCCGATGCTGGGATCGAAGGAGGTGCGCATGCCGAGGAACACGCCGGCGAGCGCCACGACCGCGAGCGAGATCGCCATGGCGAGGGCGAAGATGTGGCGGTTGTCGATGCCCATCAGGCGCGCCGTGTCCGCATCGTCGGAGGTCGCCCGGAAGGCGCTGCCCAATGCGGTGCGGTAGAACAGGTATTGCAGGCCCGCGATCACGGCGATGGCGCAGGCGAAGACGATCATCGGGAACACGCCGACCGCCAGCCCCTCGACGATCTGGAGGCTTGCCGTCTGCAAGGCGCCGGCCGGCAGCTTCTGGCTGTCCGCCGAGAAGATCTCCAGCAGCGCGTTCTGGATGATGATCGACAGGCCGAAGGTGACGAGCAGGGGCGGCAGGATATCCGGCCCCAGGGTGAAGTTGAGCAGGCCGCGCTGGAGCGCATAGCCGATGGCGAACATCAGCGGCACGACGATCAGCAGGCAGATCAGCGGGTGCAGGCCGAGGCCGCTGACGATGGCGAGGCCGAGGAAGCTCGACAGCACGATCAGGTCGCCATGGGCGATGTTGACCAGCCGCATCACGCCGAAGATCAGCGACAGGCCGGTGGCGAACAGTGCATAAAGCCCGCCGACCAGGACGCCCTGTATGACGGCGTTTACCCAGTCCATCGGTTCGCCCCGCTCATCGGTCGATCCGGCCCATCAGGCGGCTCCCTTGAGCCCGAAATAGGCTTCCCGGATGGCGTCGTGGCTGAGTTCGTCCGGCGGGCCCTCCAGCGTGACGCGCCCCTCCATGAAACAGTAGACCCGGTCGGCGACCGCCATGGCCTGCTGGATATCCTGCTCGACCACGACGACGGTGGTGCCGGCGTCCTGAATGGCGGGCAGGGCGTCGTAGATGTCCTTGATGATCGTCGGCGCGAGACCGAGGCTGATCTCGTCGCACAGCAGCAGTTCGGGGTTGGACATCAGCGCCCGGCCGATGGCGACCATCTGCTGCTGGCCGCCGGAAAGCGCCGTCGCCGGCGTCCGGCGCCGTTCCTGCATGAAGGGGAACAGGTCGAGGACCCGGTCGACCGACCAGTCGCCGCTCCGGCCGCTGTAGGCGCCGATCTTCAGGTTTTCCTCGACGGTGAGCGAGGGGAACAGCTTGCGGCCCTCGGGCACCATGGCGATGCCGTGGCCGACGATCCGGTTGGCCGGCAGGCTGCCGATCGACTGCCCCTTGAAATGGATGGCCTCGGCGGCGTTGGCGAGCAGGCCGGTCAGGCTGCGCAGGAAAGTCGATTTGCCGGCGCCGTTGGAGCCGATGATGGCGACGGTCTCGCCTTCCGCGATCGCGAAGTCGATGCCGAACAGGGCTTGGAAATCGCCGTAGAAGGCCGTGAGGCCGCGGGTTTCGAGCAGGCTCATTCCGCGCTGATCCCCATGTAGATTTCCTGCACCTGGGCGCTGTTCATCACGGTGTGCGGATCGCCGTCGTCGATCTTCACGCCGAAATTGATAACGATCAGCCGGTCCACGACGGAAAGCAGCGCGTGCACGATATGCTCGATCCAGACGATCGAGACACCGCCGGCGCGGATTTCGCGGATCGTGTCGACCAGGGCGAAGCACTCGTCTTCGGTCAGGCCGCCGGCGATTTCGTCGAGCAGAAGCACCCTGGGGTCGGAGGCCAGTGCCCGGGCCAGCTCCAGCCGCTTGCGCTCGAGCAGCGACAGGCTGCCGGCCAGCGCGTTGGCCTTGGCGATCAGTCCGGTCTTTTCCAGGATCTCCGCGCACGGCCCGTAGCACTGGGATTCCGGTTTGCCGGTGCCGAAAGCGGCCCCGACCAGCAGGTTCTCGAACACCGTCATGCCGACGAAGGGATGCGGAATCTGATAGGAGCGCCCGATGCCCCTGCGGCAGCGCTCGTGGGCGGACAACTTCGTGATGTCCGCGCCGTCGAAAGCGATCCGCCCGGCGTCCGGCGCCAGGCCGCCGCTGATCAGGTTGAACAGCGTCGTCTTGCCGGCGCCGTTCGGGCCGATCACGCCGAGCGCCTCGCCCTCGTCCAGATGCATGCTGAGATCGTCGATCACGACCAGCGACCCGAACGACTTGCGCGCGTTATGCAGCTCGATCTGCGGCATGGCTTCCTGTGCGCGGCGTTTGGGGTGCGCGGCCTTCGGGACGGGGCCGCCGCCCCGTCCCGAATCTCCGGTCCCGACAGACCGCCTGGCGGCCTACGAAATCGGCTCCATCTTGCCGCCCGCCGGGATGATCGGGGCGGTCTCGTTCGCCGTGATGACCAAGTCGTATTTGAACTTCTGGTTCACATAGCGCCACTGGCCGCCGACCAGCGGGGTCTTCGACACGTTCGCGAACGGGCCTCCCTTCGTCCAGTCGACCGGGCCGACGATGGTGCTGGCCTTCGTGGCCGTCAGCGCCTTCAGGTTGGCCTCGTTGTCGGTCGGGTCCGCGGACCGCTTGACGACGTCCACGGCGACCTCGAACAGCGCGTGGACGAAGCCGATGACCTGGGTCCACTGCTTGCCGGTGCCGGCCGTGTAGGACTGGGCGAAGGCGCCCGCCGACTGGCCGGTGATCGACGACTTGAACGGATGGGTCGGCGTCCACCACACCTCGGACGAAAGGTTGTGCGCGTTCTTGCCCATGCTCTCGATCACCACCGGGAACAGCAGCGCCTTGCCGACCGACACGGCCTTCGGCACGAAACCCTGCTGCTTGGCCTGGTTCCAGAAGGTGATGAAGTCCGGCGGGATCATCACGCCGGTGACGATCTCGGCCTTCGCCTTCTTGAACGCATCGATGTAGTTCGAGAAGTTGTCGTTCAGGTTCTGGTAACGGCCGGGGTCGGTGAGCGTGTAGCCGTTCTTGGCGAGCACCGGCGGAAAGCCGAGCTTCTTGTCGCCCCAGGCGTTGCCGTCGCCGTCGTTCGGGAACAGGGCGCCGACGGATTTGTTGGTCGAGACCTTCGACCACATGTTGGTGAACACGGCGATCACGTCTTCCAGGCCCCAGAAGAAATGGTAGGTCCATTTGAAGCCCTGGCCCGGCTTGCCGCCGCGGGTGAAGTACCAGGGCTGCCACGGCGCCAGCGATGAGATGCAGGGCACGTCGTTGGCCTCGCACTGATCGCCGACCGGGTTGGTGGTCTCCGGAGTCGAGCCGACCAGCATCAGATGGACCTCGTCCTTCAGGATCAGGTCGGCGGCGACGGCGGCGGCGCGGTTCGGGTTGGACTGGCTGTCCTTCTCGATGATCTCGATATTGTAGGTCTTGCCGCCGGACTTGACGCCGCCCTTGAGCGCCTCGCGGATCTTGTCGATCACGAAGCGGTCGGCCTCGCCGAACGGCGCCAGCGGGCCGGTCTTCGGACTGACGAAGCCGATCTTGACGGTCTTCGATGCGGCCAGCGCCGCCGGCGCGCCGATGGCCGATGCCGCCGCCGCGCCGGCGCCGATCTGCAGGGCATGACGCCGTGTCAGCGTCGTCTTGGTTGCTTCAGTCATCCCGGGTTTCCTCCTGTTTTGAAGCGTGATGCGGATGGGAACGATCAGGCTGCCGGCCGGCGTCCGTGAAAGGCGTCGTCCAGCAGATTGCGGATACCGTCGCGGGTGATCTCGCGCGGATTGTAATACGGATTGCGCACTGCAAGGTCGGCGGCGCGGTCGAGGCCGTCCTCGGGCATGCCGATGTCCTTCAAGGCCAGCGGTGCGCCGATCGCGCCGATCAGGTCGTAAACCGCCTGCGGCGCGCTCCCGGCGCCCAGCGCCCGGCAGACCCGCGCCATCGCGGCTTCGGCGGCCGGCGCGTTATAGGCCATGGCGTGGGGCAGGATCACGGTGTGGGTCGGCGCGTGGGCCAGGCCGAAGCTGCCGCCGACGACATGGCACAGCTTGTGATGCAGGGCCATGCCGCCCGCCCCCAGCGCGATGCCGCACAGCCACGAGCCGTAGAGGGCATGGGTGCGGCCGTCCAGGTCGCCGGGCTCGGCGCACACCTTCGGCAGGCCGATGCCGAGCGCCCTGATGCCCTCCTCGGCGATCAGGGAGGTGACCGGGTTGGCGTGTTCGCCATAGAGCGCCTCGACGGCGTGGGCGATGGCGTTCATGCCGCTCGGCCCGCTGTAGGACGGCGGCAGCGAGACCGTCAGTTCGGGATCGTAAATCACTGTCCGGGGCAGCATCCGCGGGTCGAGCTTCGTCGTCTTGACGCCGCCTTCGGTAAACCCCTGGATGGTCGTCATCTCCGAGCCGGCATAGGTCGTCGGCACGGCGAGCACCGGTTTTTCGGACTCGAGCGCAATGCCCTTGCCGAGGCCGATGGCGGTGCCGCCGCCGACCGTGACATAGCAATCTGCATCGAGTTCGTCGGCGACGCGGCGCGCCTCGTGCACCGTTTCCATCGGCGTGTGCATGACCGCCTTGTCGTGAATCCCGGCGGCGCGGCCGTTCAGCAGCCCGGCGGCCATTTCGGCGTCGCCGCGCTGTTCGGGCGTCGAGATCACGAGCGCCCGCCTTGCGCCCAGCCGCTCCACCTCGGCCGGCAGTTCACGGCGCCTGCCGGGCCCGAAGACGACCCTGGCGGGCAGGCCGGTATAGGTGAAGGGATCGATCACGCCGCGGGGCTCCTGCTATCGGGCCGGCATCCGGGCGTCAGCGCGGATAATAGGGCGGGATCTGCGCGTCGACATTCACCCAGACCGATTTCGGATGCGTGTATTCGCGCATCGCCTCGAAGCCCATCTCGCGGCCGTAGCCGGACTGGCCGACCCCGCCGAAGGGCGAGCCGGGATTAACCCGCTTGTAGCTGTTGATCCAGACCATGCCGGCGTGCAGCGCCCCGGCGAATTTGTGCGCCCGCTTGAGGTCGGCGGTCCAAAGCCCGCTGCCCAGCCCGTATTCGGTGCCGTTGGCGATCTCCAGCGCCTCGGCGTCGTCCCTGAACGTCATGACGGAGACGAACGGGCCGAAGACCTCTTCCTGGCAGACCCGGTCCGACGGCTTCGCGCGGACGATGGTCGGCCGGACGTAACAGCCGTCGGCCAGCGCCGGATCGTCGGGCGGCGCGCCCCCGGTCACGATCTCGCCGCCCTCCTCCCGGGCGACGGCGCAATAGTCCAGCACGCGCTGCTGGTGCATCCTGGAGGTCAGCGGCCCCATCTCGGTTGCCGGGTCCAGCGGGTTGCCCAGCCGGATCGATTCGGTGAGGCCGAGGAATTTCTCCATGAACGTATCGGCGATGCTTTCGTGCAGCATCAGGCGCGAGCCGGCGATGCAGGCCTGGCCCTGGTTGTGCCAGATGGCGAAGGCGCTGCCGCCGACCGCGGCCGGGATAAAGGCGTCCTCGAACACGATGTTGGCGCCCTTGCCGCCCAGTTCGAGCTGCAGCTTCTTGAGGTTGCCGGCCGAGGCCTTCACGACGGTCCGGCCGGTTGCGGTCGAGCCGGTGAAGGCGACCTTGGCGATCAGCGGATGTTCGGCGATGCGCGCGCCGGCGGTGTGGCCGTAGCCGGGCACCACGTTCACCACGCCGTCGGGAATCCCGACCTCCTGCATCATCTCGGCGATGCGCAGGGTCGAGAGCGGCGTGATCTCCGACGGCTTGATGACGATGCAGTTCCCGGCGGCGAGCGCCGGCGCCATCTTCCAGCTCGTGAACATGAGCGGGAAGTTCCACGGCACGATCTGGCCGACCACGCCGACCGGCTCGCGCTCAAGGTAGTTGAGGAATCCGGCCTCGACCGGGATGACCGAGCCTTCGAACTTGTCCGCCATGCCGCCGAAATAGCGGTAGGTGACGGCGGTGCGCGGCACGTCGAGAATCTGCGTATCGCGGAACGGATGACCGGTGTTGAGCGCTTCGAGGCGACCCAGTTCGGCCTGCTCTTCCTCGATCCGGTCGGCCAGCTTGAGCAGCAGCCGGCCCCGGTCCATGGCCGCCATCGACGACCAGGCCGGGAAGGCTTTCTGCGCGGCCTCGACGGCCCGGTCGACATCCGCTGCGGTCGCTTCGGCGATCGCGGTGATGACCGACCCGTCGTGCGGGTTGATCACGTCGATCGTGCCGCCCTCGACGCCGTCGACCCACCGGCCGCCGATGAACAGTTTGTTCCGCAGCGACGCCGGCTTCCAGGCCGTCGGATCGTTCGAAGCGCTCATGCCGTCCATGCTGGTTCCTCCCTGAGTGGCACGGGCTGTCCTTTGAGACGGTCATCCGGCGCCGCCCCGGATCAGGCCCGGGGCGCCCCGAAGCCCCGTCCCGCAGGGCGAAAGGCGAGGGACGGCGCTAGAACTGCACCGCGATGACCGGCGCCTCGCCGCTCTGGATCATGTCCGGAATGCGCGGGCTGGCGTTTTCCCAGACCAGCAGCATCGAGCGCTTCGGACTGTAGCCTTGGTGCCGGATATCGGCCGGCATGCAGGCAACGTCGCCCGCCCGCATGACGATGCGGCTGCGCGGCTTGCCGGTCTCCTTGTCTTTGACCTCCCAGGTGATCTCGTCGGACAGCTGGACGAACCATTCGCAGCGGTCGTTGCCGTGCTCGACCGGCAGGATGAACTCCTCCGACGTCGGGCAGAACAGGCTCTCCTTGACCACCGAGCAGACCGACGGGTTCCAGGTCACGTCGGAGCGGGACAGGTAGTCGTAAAGATTGAACGCCGCGACCTCGTTCTCGAAGCCGGGCTCGACCTCGACCAGCGGCTGATCCGACGATACGTCGGAGAACATGCGGTTCTGCGGATAGCCGTTCCCATCGGTGCGGATTTCGGCGTCGCCCGGCAGGCCCACCATCCGGTTTGCCGTCACGCGAATCCGGGTGACGGCGTCGGCGTTGTTGCCGTTCTTGCGGCCCCAGGGCTGGCCGGCGTCGTCCTCTCCCGGCGCGGCGAACGGGTCGTAGCCTTCGTTGGTCCAATCGTCGACCAGGTCGCGGAACAGCTCCAGCAGGTCCTCGGCCTTGAACTTCTCGAGATGGTCGCGGCCGTTCTCCTTGAACACCGGATGATAGGTGCCGGCGAACATGTCGACGATGCCGTAGTGGTTCGTCGTGCCGAACACCGGATCGTAGCTCAGCGTGCCATAGAAAAAGCCCCAGGCGACCGTGCGCATCATGGCGCGCATGAAGGCGTCGGCGGCCATGGTGTGGGCGCCCTTGGGCCAGGCGATGGCGACGAAGTATTCGTCGCGTTTGAAGGTGAAGGAGCCGGCCTCGTAGGATTTGTAGCCGGTCTCGTTGGAGGCGGGATTAATCTTGTAGTGGGTTTGCAAGGCTTCGGTCATCGGTCGGTCCTCTCGAATGCGGTGTGTTCCTGCTGTCGGCGGCGTCAACTGGCCGAAAGGCTCTCGGAATGGCAGATTTCGGCCCAGCGCTCGACAGTGGCCGGGCCCTGAATGGTCTGGGTGAGCAGGACGCCGGGCGCGCCGGCCTCGAAGCGGTAGGCGGAGCCGCCGGGCAGCAGGGCCTGGTGGCCGCGGCGCAGCACGATGCGTCCCATCTTCCGACCGTCGGGCGCTTCATCGAGAACGACGGCCCCTTCGCTGTCCGGATCGACCAGGCTGTCGGCATCGTCCGGCTTGACCAGATGGATCTCGACTTCGCCGTCCATGCACAGGGCGAATTCGTCGTGGGCGCAGGCATACCAGGGAGACTGCCCCTCGGCGCGCACCGCCTCCATGACATATTCGAGGTTCTTGCCGACGGCGACGCGTTCGTAGGGCGCACTCCGGGCCGCAACATCGAACACGTTGGAGAACACGTAGTTTTTCGGGTTGTCGTCGATGGCGTCGACGCCGCCCGGCGTAAAGTCGTTCAAGCCGCCGAATACGGTCTTGTAATCCGTCACGTTCTTCCTCCTCAAAATGTTCGATATACGAACTATTGTTCAATTATCGAACATATCGGCCGCTCTGCCGGATGTCAACAACAATTTTCCCGGTAATTCAGGCATCCGGCAAAGCCGAAGCAACGATAAATTCCTGCGCCCTGAACCGTATGCTCGATAACGTTAAATTGTTTTTTGCAATAATTCGCGAATTGAAAATGATGCTTTTCCCGGCAATCGAAAATGATATGGTTGCCGTTCGCAGCGTACGGCGGCACTCCCCGGAGACGAAGGCTTCCCCGGATTAGGCCATGCGCTGGATAACCGTGACCCAGGGAGGAAACATGTCGTTTCTCAAACCGCGCAAAGACGATCATCCGAAAGTCCACGAAGCCTATGAGGTGATGAAGGACGGCCGGATGGACCGTCGCGAATTCGTCCGCGTCGCTGCCCTTCTGGGCGTGTCGGCGGGCGCCGCCTATGCCATGGCGGGCATCCCGTCTCCGGCTTGGGCGCTGGAGAATTCCCCCTTCCCGGCCGACGATCCGAAGGCCAAGAAGGGTGGCAAGCTTCGTGTCGGCATGGCGATCCAGAAGATGGAGGATTCGGCGACATTCTCGTGGATCGAGATGTCGAACCAGGCGCGCCATGTCGTCGAATACCTGTCGATGACAGGCCCGGACAACATCACCCGGCCGATGCTGGCGGAAAGCTGGACCCCGTCGAAGGACCTGAAGACCTGGACCTTCAAGCTGCGCAAGGGCGTGATGTGGCACAACGGCGAGGAACTGGTCGCCGATCACGTCGTCTGGAACGTCAAGCGCTGGCTGACTCCGGGCCTCGGCACCTCGAACGTCGGTCTCGCGACCTTCGGCGCCATGCGCAAGGACAGCGGCAAGAAGGACAAGAAGGGCAAGGCGATCATGGTGGGGATCGAGAACGCCGTCGAGGCGCTCGACAAATACACCGTGCGCTTCAACCTTTCGAAGCCGGTCCTGTCTGTGCCGGAGGATTGCTACCATTATCCGGCGGCGATCCTGCATCCGTCCTTCAAGCGGCCGCTGTCGAAAAACCCGATCGGCACGGGCCCGTATACCCTGGCGGGACTCGAGGTCGGCAAGCAGTGCATCCTCAAGCGCGTCTCCAAGATGACGAACGGCAAGCCGTTCAAATACTGGGGCGGCGCGGTCTATCTGGACGAGATCCAGTATTACAACTTCTCGAACGAGAACCAGCTTTCGGCGCTCGCTTCGAACCAGGTCGACGCCATCCTCGAATTCACGATCGAGCAGATGGCGCTCGCCACGTCCCTGCCGGTCAATATCTTCCCGGCGCGGACGGCGCGCACCCTGTGCTGCCGGATGCAGATCTCGAAGAAGCCGTTCGACAATCACAAGCTGCGTCAGGCCGTCGTGATGGCCGCCGACAATGCGAAGATCAAGAATCTGGTCTATCCGAAGGGCGGCGACGTCGGCCAGAACCACCATGTTGCGCCGGTGCATCCGGAATATTTCGCACTGCCGGATCTCAAGCAGGATATTGCGGGTTCGAAGAAGATGCTGGCCGAAGCCGGGTATCCGAACGGCATCGAGCTGACCATCGACGTGGGCAATACCAACGGTCCTTGGCAACAGACCGTGTGCGAGGCCCTGCGCGACCAGGTGAAGGCAGCGGGCATCAAGCTGAAGATCAACGTGATGCCGTCGTCGAAATACTGGGAGGTCTGGGACACGACGCCGTTCGGCGCCACGGCCTGGACGCACCGTGCGCTGGGCACCATGGTGATGGGTCTGGGCTACCGGACCGGCGTGCCGTGGAACGAGACCCACTACGCCAGCAAGGAGTTCGACGACGCGCTGAGCGACGCGGAAGCGACGTTCGACGTCGAGGCACGGCGCGCGAAGATGGAGAAGGTCGAAAAGCTCCTCCAGGATGCGGCCGTGATGGTCCTGCCGATCTACCAGCCGGTCTATACCGCGGCACTGAAAAATGTGAACGGGTATGTGATGCATCCGACGGGCTTCCACCAGTTCAACAAGGTCTGGATGGCATAGCCTCAGGAAATTCGGGACGCCCCGGCCAAAATTGGCCGGGGCGTTTTTCTGACTCCGGACCGGTAGGCATCCCATGCTCAAGCTGATCGCCCGGCGCCTCCTCCAGATGGTCCTCATCATGGTGGTGGTGTCGCTGGTGCTGTTCGTCATTTTCGACAGCGACAAGTTCAAGAAACAGATCGCCACGGCCGAACTCGGCGGCTTCTCGGTCGCCGCGATGTCGGACAACGACTATCAGAAGTGGCTGAAAAGCAAGGGCCTCGACGTGCCCGTGTACGAACGCTACGCCCAATGGGTCGTCGGTCTGCTGCAGGGCGATTTCGGCAAGTCCTTCGAAAAGAACGCGCCGGTTTCGCAGGTGATGGGCGAACGCCTGGTCAATACGGGCATCCTCGCCTTCTGGGTCTTCTTCCTGATGATTCCGCTGTCGCTGGTCTTCGGGATCGTTGCGGGCATGAAGGAGGGCTCGCTACAGGACAGATCGGTGTCCTTCATCGCCGTCTTCACGACCTCGATCCCCGAGATCGCGACGGCGATCCTGCTCACCGTCATCATCGCGCTGGGCCTCGGCTGGCTGCCCGCGAAATCGGCGATGACCGGCGGCTGGAATTCGGCGGAGCTGATCCTGCCGGTCCTCACGCTGGTGCTTTACGACTTCGGCTATGTGGCGCGCATGACACGGGCTTCGATGGCCGAGGTGATGACCTCGCAATACATCCGCACCGCCGTGTTGAAGGGCATTCCCTATGCCCGGGTGATCATGCGGCACGCCCTGCGCAATGCGCTGATCGCGCCGTTTACCGTGATCGTGCTGCAGCTCAACTGGCTGCTCTCCGGCGTCGTGGTGGTGGAGGTGTTTTTCCAGTTCAACGGCTTCGGCAAGATGCTGCTCGAGGCTGCCCTGTTCGGCGATGTCTACGTCATCCAGGCGGCAACCCTGGTCGCTGTCTTTGTCGCCGTGCTTTCCCAGATCATTTCGGATGTCGGGTACACTTTCCTCAACCCGCGCATCCGGTTCAGCTAGGAGGCGGCGATGACAGATACCACCATGCCGGCGCCGCGCCTTTCGCTGATGCAGCGTCTGAAACGGCCGAGGGTGCTGATCGTCCTTTGCCTGCTGATGATCATCCCGCTGGTCGCCTACGTCATGTTCGGCGAACCGCTGGCCAAGGCGGGGATCCGGGAAATCGTGCTGGCCCCGGCGGTCCCGGCGACGCTGATCCTCTACGCCATCGCCATGGCGAGCTGGCGCGAATCCTGGGTCGCGGTGCTGGGCGGCACTCTGGTCTTTTTCTGGGTGTTCATCGCCGTTTCGGTGCCCTACCTGCCCCTGCTCGATCCGAACAAGCCGATCCGGCCCTTCGCGTCGCCCGGGACCGAGATGGGCGACATCACCTTCTGGCTGGGCACCGACCTCAAGGGCCGGGACATGCTCTCCCGCATGCTGTGGGGCTGCCAACGCGTCCTCGTCTGGGGCGTGACGGCAACCGCGGTCGCCTATGTCGTCGGCTGCATCTTCGGCCTGATCGCCGGCTATATCAGCGGCATCTGGGACGAGATCATCTCCTTCGTCTCCAACGTGCTGCTGTCCTTCCCGGTGATGGTGCTGTTCATCCTGATCCTGAACTATCTCGGGCCGAGCGGCTTCAACATCGTCATCGCGGTCACATTCGCTTCGGCGCCGGCAATCATGCGTATCGTGCGCGGCCTCGCGCTCGACAACAAGACGCGGGACTATGTCTTCGCCGCGCAGACCCGCGGCGAACATCCGTTCCGCATCATGGTGTGGGAACTGCTGCCCAACGTGCGCGGGCCGATCATCGTCGATGCCTGCCTGCGCCTCGGCTACACCACGGTGGCGATCACCACGCTGACCTTCCTCGGCCTCGGCCTGCAGCCGCCGGATCCCGATTGGGGCCTGATGATCAAGGAAGCCTCCAACCTCATGGTCTGGAAGTTCTCCTACATGCTGCTGATCCCGGCGCTGGCCGTGTCGAGCCTGATCCTGGGCTTCAACCTGATGGCCGACGGCCTGCGCGAAATGAGTCTGCGCGACTAGGGACGGGAGATTGACATGAACGACGCGACTCCTGTCCTGGAGTGCCGGAATCTCAGCATTTCCTACTATGTCCGCGCCGGCGAGATCCCCGCGGTCGTGGATTTCAACCTGAAGCTGATGCCCGGCGAGGCCCACGGCATCGTCGGCGAATCGGGCTGCGGCAAGTCCACGGTCGCGCTCGCCGTCATGAACTATATGGGCAAGAACGGCGGTATCACCGGCGGCGAAATCTTTTTCGAGGGGCGCGACATGCGCACCATGAGCGGCGAGGAATTGCGCCAGATTCGCGGCTCCAAGATTTCCATGGTCTACCAGGAGCCGATGGCGTCGCTCAATCCGGCCATGCGGATCGGCGAGCAGCTTGCCGAAGTGCCGCTCTACCACGAAGAGGAGACCTCGAAGGAAGCGGCCTACGACCGGGCCGAACAGATGCTCGCCAAGGTGCGCCTGCCCGACCCGCTGCGCATCATGAACGCCTATCCGCACCAGATATCCGGCGGCCAGCAGCAGCGCGTGGTGATCGCCATGGCGCTGCTCGCCAATCCGCGGCTGCTGCTGCTGGACGAGCCGACGACCGCGCTCGACGTGACGGTGGAGGCGGGTATCGTCGAACTCATCAAGGACATTTCCTCCGAGTTCGGCACCTCCATGATCTACATATCGCACAATCTGGGGCTGATCCTGGAGACCTGCGACCGCCTGACAGTGATGTATTCGGGCGAAGCCGTCGAGAACGGCAGCATCACCGACGTGTTCAACAACATGCGCCATCCCTATACGCGGGGCCTGTTCTCCTCGATCCCGCTGCCGAGCGCCGACAAGAACGCCCGCCCGCTGCTGCCGATCCGCGGCCAGTTGCCGTTGCCGCACGACCGGCCGGACGGCTGCTATTTCGGCCCCCGCTGCGACTATTTCGAGGCCGGCCGCTGCGACCACGGACTGATCCCGATGGAGGATACCGGCGCCGGCGAGCGCCATGCGGTGCGCTGCGTCCGCTTCAAGGAGATCGACTGGTCGGTGCCTCTCGAGCTGCCGGACACCGGCCCCCCTGTCGAGGCGGGCGATGTGGTGCTCAACGTGCAGCAGTTGCAGAAGCACTACGAGATCGAGACCGGCGGCCTGTTCCTGCCCGGCGAGAAGAAGACGGTCAAGGCCAACGAGGCGCTCGATTTCCGCGCCCGCGAGGCCGAGACGGTCGCCATCGTCGGCGAATCCGGCTGCGGCAAGTCCACCTTCGCCAAGGTACTGATGGGCCTCGAAGCGGCGACCAAAGGCGAGGTGACGCTGGACAATGTCGAACTGGGCCAACTCGCGGTCCAGAAGCGCGACGAGGAAACGATTTCGCGCCTGCAGATGGTGTTCCAGAATCCGTTCGACACGCTCAATCCGAGCCACACCGTGGGTGGCCAGATCGGCCGGGTCATCCGGAAGTTCGGCGTCGAGACCGACCGGGAGAAGATCGAGCAGCGGGTCCACGAGCTGCTGGATATCGTCAAGCTGCCGCGCGATTTCGCCAAGCGGCGCCCGCGCCAGCTTTCCGGCGGGCAGAAGCAGCGCGTCGGCATCGCCCGCGCCTTCGCCGGCGATCCGAAGGTCGTGATTGCCGACGAGCCGGTTTCGGCGCTCGACGTGTCGGTGCAGGCGGCGGTGACCGGCCTGCTGATGGACATCCAGCGCGAGAACCGCACGACGTTGCTGTTCATCAGCCACGATCTTTCGGTCGTCCGCTACCTCTCCGACCGGATCGTCGTGATGTATCTCGGCCGGATCATGGAAAAGGGCACGACGGACGAGATTTTCGCGCCGCCCTACCACCCCTATACCGAAGCGCTGCTGTCCGCTGTGCCGATCGCCGATACGACGGTGAACAAGCGCAAGGTCGTGCTGACCGGGGAACTGCCGTCGCCGGCCGATCCGCCGCCCGGCTGCGTCTTCTGCACCCGCTGCCCCTACGCCATGCCGGGCGTGTGCGACGTCAGCGCGCCGCCGGTCCGTGAGTTCGCGCCGCGCCACAACATCGCCTGCCACCTGGAGCCCGAGCAGCTCATGGCGATGGAGCCGGTGATCACGATCGAGGAAGAGCAGGCAGCCTGAGCGGACGCCCCGGGCGGATACTCCGGCCGGGCATCCGGGGGACCGGCGCCGCCGGAGTCTTTCGCGCCGATTGCTTCCGCAGCGAGCCGCGCTATCATCCGGCTATGAGCGACGACGATAGCGAAGGCGACTGGGCGTTCGCCGAGGCCGACCGGGCAAATCCGGACGAGGTGGATTACGATCTCGACCGGGTGCTCGAGTCCATGGTGGCCCTGCGGGCGGAAATCCCCGAGGACGCCTTCACCGCCGGAATTCTGGGCACGGAGCGGGCCGGCAACGGCATCGTGATTGACGAATCCGGCCTCGTCCTCACCATCGGCTATCTCACCACCGAAGCCGAAACGATCTGGCTCAACACCCATAGCGGCGCCGCGGTGCCGGGCCATGCGGTAGCCTACGATTTCGAGAGCGGCTTCGGCCTGGTCCAGGCGCTCGGGCGGCTGAATTGCCCGGCGCTCGAATTCGGCAGTTCGAGAGACCTTGGCGCCGGCTCGAAAGTCGTGGTCGCCGGGCACGGCGGATACGAACATGCCCTGGCGGCCCGGGTGGTCGGCAAACGCGAATTCGCCGGCTATTGGGAATATGTCCTCGACGAGGCGATCTTCACGGCGCCGGCCCATCCCAACTGGGGCGGCGCCGCCCTGATCGGGCCGGACGGCAGGCTCTACGGCGTCGGCTCCCTTTTCGTGCAGAACGCCCGCGGCGGCGAGCAGCGCTCCGACGGCAACATGATCGTTCCGATCGATCTGCTGCCGCCGGTGTTGAGCGATCTGCAGACCTACGGCGTCTCCAGCCGCAGCGCGCGCCCGTGGCTTGGCCTCTATGCCGCCGAAGTGTCCGACCAGCTTGTCATCATCGGCCTGGTCGAGGACGGGCCGGCCCACAAGGCCGGACTGCTGCCGGGCGATATCGTGCTCCAGGTCATGGGCTCGCCGGTCGGCGATCTGCCGGATTTCTTCCGCACAGTCTGGGAAACCGGCACAGCCGGGACCCGGGTGCCCCTGACCATCGCGCGCGAGGGCGAGGTCTCCCAGGTCTCGGTCAAGAGCATCGATCGCGGCAGCATGCTCAAGCCGCCGAAGCTGCACTGACACCCGCCGGCGACGCGATGCCGTTCAGGAAGGCCGCGGCCGCGCTTCTCCTCCTTTCGGTCCTTTCGGCCGCCCCCGCCGCCCGGGCTTTCGACCCGCGATGCCCGGTGGCCACCGAGGAACGGGCCCGGGCGCTGGCGGAACAGGCTGCGGCATTCCTGAAATCGAAAGGCGCCGCGGTGGCGCTGCCGGCCTTTACCGCGCGGACGCACGGCTTCGGCGCCGGCGATCTCTATGTCTTCGTCTTCGATTTCCACGGCACGATGCTGGCCAGCGGCGGCTGGCCGGAGCATGTCGGAGCGAATGTCGTCGGCCCGTACGGCGCCGGCGGCCCCTATGCCCGCATCCGCCGCCTCGCCGCGTCTCCGGCAGGCCGCGGATGGGTCCGTTACAACTGGTACAGCCCCTGCACGCGCTCCATGCAACCCAAGATGACCTATGTCATCCGCGTCGGCCGCTACATCGTCGGGGTCGGGGCCTATACGATTCCGAGCGTGTAACGGCGGGTGGCGGCCGGAGTCCTTCCGGTCCGGACAACGCCTGGGTCTCTCTACCGCAGCGCGTCGATCGCGCCGGCCTCGACCGCCGCGCGCAGGGCGGAAAGCGCCCGGTCGGTCTCCCGCGCCAGCCGCCAGATGCCGGCGAAATCGCGCGGACGGCGCAGCAGGCCGGCGAGCACGGGCAAGGCCCGCGTCCTGCCGTCCGGCATGAGGCCGGCGAGAGCCGCGCGCGGCACCGTCCGGCCGGCCGGATCGCCGACGGCGCGGATCGCCGCAAACGGAATGCCGGCGTCCCGGGCCACGGCGGCGACGGCGTGGCTCTCCATGTCGACGGCCAGGGCGCCATGGCGGCGGAACAGCCGGCGCTTGTCCAGCGCGGTCATCACCGGCCGGTCGCTGCCGACGATGGCGCCGCTGTCGAAGGCGCCGTCGATCCGCAGGAGCGCCTTGACCCAGGGCTCGTGCGCCGGCATCGCAGTGCCGTCGGGCCCGATAACCGATGCGGCGACGACGATGACGCCCGCACCGAGCGACGGGTCCAGCCCGCCGGCAACGCCGAAGCTGACCAGGCCGGAAGCGCCATACGCCGCCATGGCGCGCGCCGCGGCGGCGGCCTCTTCGGGCCGCCCGGCTGCAGCGCGGACCATCAGAAGCTCGGCCGCGCCGGCCCGGCGCAGGCAGGCGGCCTCTTTCGCGAGGCCGGTGACGATGCCGAGGCTGCGCGCGGCAGTAGGCTTTTCGGTGGCTTCGGTCATGCCCGGATCGTAGAGCGGCCCGGCGGCGCTGTCCTGCGGGTTGTCGCCGACAGCGGATTGAAACGACTCAACAATGGGCTTTCCGGCTTGCAACGGAGCACTAAGGGCTACATCGCAAACAAGCAGGCTGGAGAATGATGCTGAGCCCTGAGATCATCGCCATCGTCGGCACAGGCATTGCCTTGGCTGCCACGATCCTGCCCTCGCTTCACTCGCTGCGGCGCGATGTGAGAGGTTTGCAGCGTGATATGGGCGGTCTGCGCGAGCGGATGGCGCGGCTCGAAGGGCTGTTCGAAGGGTTCACCGGGCGCACGCACACCGATCCGGCCCAATAGCCGTTTCCCGATTCCTTCCGTTCAGCGCGGTCCGGAACGCTTCCCGGTAACGCCGGTCAGTGATCCGCGCCGGCCTGTGCGGCCTCGAAGGCGGCCTGCTGCTCGGCGGTCGCCTCCTGCTGATACTTCGCCTTCCATTCGGCGAACGGCATGCCGTAGACGATCTCGCGCGCCGCCATCTTGTCGAGGTCGAGCCCCTTCTCGTCGGCGGCGTCCTTGTACCAGTTGCTCAGGCAGTTGCGGCAGAAGCCGGCGAGGTTCATCAGGTCGATATTCTGCACGTCGGTGCGCGCGCGCAGATGGCCGACCAGGCGGCGGAAGGCGGCGGCTTCCAGTTCGGTGCGGGTGGCGTCGTCCATATTTCCGGCTCCGGCAATGCGTGGCGCTCGCTCTGATCTTGTCGCCCCGGAAGCAAATTCCAGAGGGCAAATTCGTCCGCCCTAGCGGAAAACGAACACCGGGCTGCTCCAGGCCTGGAAGCCGTCTTCGGTGTAGACGCTGATCCACAGCGGGTTGTCGCCGCTATCCGAGAGCGGGATCGTCACCGTCTCCTCCATCTCGCGCACGCTCAGGGTTTCCGGCAGCCGGAAGGCCTTGACCCGCCGCTCCAGTCCGCCCGCCTCCAGCACGCTATCCTCCAGCCCGATCTCGCTCAGCGCCGCCGCCAGGGTGCCGCGGTTGGTCTCGATCTCGACTCCGCCGCCATCGCCGTCCAGCCAGACGTCGAAGCCGCCGTAGTTGCCGGTGGTGATGGCCTCGAAGACGACCTTGCTGTCGCCTTCGGCTTCCAGCCGGCGCTCGTGGTTCCAGACATTGATCTTCGCCAGCCGGTCGATCCTTGCGTGGCTGAACCGGGCTTCGCCGCTCCACGCGCTGTCCCGGCCGCGGCCGCGGTATTCGGCGCCGCTCCACAGTACACGCAGGCGGTTGCCGAGGTCGCGCTCCGTGTAGGGGCGCAGGGTCCGGACCACCTCTTTGCCGTTGCGCACCTCGATGCGCTCGATCGGCGTCTGGGCGACGACACGCAGGCTGAGCACCGCTTCCCTGTCCGCGGTCTGCACGATATCGCCCATCATCACGGAATCGACGCGGCGGGTTTCCGCGTCGGGATACACGTTGGGATCCCGGTCGAAAAGCGTACCGCCGCCCGCAAGAGCCACCTGCACGTCCATGTGCATCCGGGTGCCGGTCGTGCCGTAGGTATGGCGCCGGCGCACTGCGTCCATGATGCCGTCGCGGGTCAGCTCTTCGGCCAGGAAACAGGTCAGCCCGCCATAGGCTCCGAACATCGAGGCGCCCGGATAACTCGCGCCCGGCCGGCCCTTGTGTCCGTCGCTGTTACACACCACGCCGCAACGGTGGCCCAGCGCGAAACCGTCGGTCAGCAGCCATTCGAAGGTGCCCCAGGCCGAATGGATCTCCATCGCCTTTTCGACCCGCGGATCGTGGGCAAAGGCGGTATCGGCATAGCGGCCGCCGACATGGGCGTAGACGAAGCAGTCCTCGCCCTCGAGCGCCTCGAACAGCAGCCGGGCGTTTGGCGCGTCGGTATCCAGGTCCGAACGGTCGACCAGCAGGGCATGGGAGGACCGGCGGATCTGCCGGCCTTCCTGCCGGAAATAGACGTTGCGGTCGCCGCCGACCGCCGTGTTGCCCGACCATTCGTAGCCCGGAAAGGTCACGAACGTGCCCGGCTCGTCCTGGCGCGCGGTCAGAGTGTTGATATGGGCCCAGAAGGCGTTGTTGACCTGGAAATCGTTGGCCTGGTGGCTGGTGACGTCGAGCACCGCCTTGTTGCGCGCGAAATCGAAATACTGCTCGGCGGTGGTGACGCCGATGCTCTCGCCGCTCTGGCCGTGCAGATCGCCCCAGTAGCCGGCATAGGCGCCCTCGCGGACCATCATCGGATGGCTCTCGGCGACCGCAGCGCCCGCGGCGTCGCGCACGGCAATGCGCAGCAGTCCGGGCCGATCGACCGTCAATCCGTCGAACACGACCGAACGGTTGCCCCTTTCGTAGCGGTAGCGTTCCGGCAGGCCGTTGACCGGCAGCGTCGTCTCGAAGGCGAAATCGCCCTCGGCCAGCGGCGTCGGGTTGCCCCAGGCATCCTCGGCCTTGAGGCCGAAACGGAAGGGTTCGCCCGGCCGCCGCAGGGAGGAGAGCACGGCGCGCCAGACCGCGGGTGCGCCCGGCACGACGGCGACGCTGGGGGTATCGACGATCGGCGTGAAATGGCCGGAGGCGCACACGTCGGCCAGCACCTTGAACTCGAAGCCGCCTTCCACGAAGGTCTGCATCTTCATGCCCGGCGACCCGCCCGAGGTATCGCCGAAGACGATCGTGATCGTGTCGCCCTCGCGCAGATAGCCGCCGCGGACCCGGGCGGTAAGCGCCCGCCAGCGCGGCCGGGAGGCGACGCCGAAGCCGGCATAGTCGAGGTCGATGCGCGCCTTGCCGCTGGTCTGCGCCGAGACATAGCCGGGCGCGGCCGGATCGTCGACCTGGAGGCGGCCGAAATCGGTCATCGCCCGGAACGCCACGCGGATCGCGCCGGTATCGTCCAGGCCGTAGCGGCCGACCGTATAGGTCAGCGTGAAGGTCTGCGCCGAGCGCGCGGTCACCGGGTCTGAGGGATCCAGCTTCGCATGACCCAGCAACACCGGGTCCGCGCCGGGCTGGACCGCCGGCCAGGCCTCGCCCACCAGATGTTCCGGCACCGGCCCGTCGAGCGTATTGGTGAGCATGCCTCCAGTCCTCCTTCGTCCGGCCGGCCGCGCGGCAAACTACGGCGTTCCGCTCAGGACGGTGCGGTTCTCCCGCCACGCCCAACCGACTCGACACCTAGCTGAAAGCTATATAGTTTTTCGGGGGTTGTGCAGAACAGTTTTCGTGGGAGGAGAATCATGCCGCATCATCCAAAATCCCGTCTGGCGATCATGGCAGTCGGCGGCGCGGTCGTACCGGCCATCGTGGCTTCCGGATTGGCCGTTCCGGCGGTCGCAGCCGACTATCCGAGCAAGCCGGTTACGCTGGTTATTCCCTACCGGGCCGGCGGCAGCACCGAGACCATGGGCCGGGTCTTCTCCAAGGCGCTGGGCAAGGAGCTGGGCACGCGCGTCATCGTGCGCACCCGGCCGGGCGCAGGCGGCGCGGTCGGCGCGACCGAAGTCGCCAAGAAGAAGGCGGACGGCTACACCCTGCTGTTCGCGGCGGCGGTCTCCCTGCTCTGGCCCCCGCTCAGGCAGAGGGTCGAGTTCGATCTCGACAGCTTCACCTATATCGGCCAGATCACGAACTATCAGCAGGCGCTGGTCGCCCGGCAGGACGCGCCCTACAACACGCTGAAGGAGCTGATCGCCCACGCCAAGAAGAAGCGGCTCAACTATGCCGATCAGGGCGCGATGACCCGGGCCTTCGTCGAATATATCGCTGCGAAGGAAGGTGTGAAATGGACCGGCATTCCCACCAAGGGCGGTGGCGAGATGGTGCCGTTCCTGCTCGGCGGTAAGGTCGATTTTGCCTGGAGCGGCGGAATCCACAACCGTTTTGCCGGAAAAATGAAAGTGCTGCTTTCGTTCAACGCCACCCGGCTCGTGGCCTCGCCCGACATTCCGTCCATCGGCGAGCAATACGGCGTGGCGATGCCGAGCCAAGCGGTCATCGTGGCGCCCAAGGGTCTTGACGCGGCGCTGGTGACGAAGATCGAAGGGGCGATTGCGAAAGCCGTGAAAGACAAGGCCTTCGTCGATCTCCTGACCACCAAGCTGAAGTTCCCGGCCAAGTTCGTGGGCCACAAGGCGCTGACCGCGGACATCGAGAAGACTGTCGCCGGCCTGAAACGAGTGATCGCCGCCGGCGCGAAGTGACCGACCGGCAAGGCGGGGCGGAGTCCGGCGCCGATCCGGCGCCGGACGGCGCCCTGCCGTCGGCAGACCCGTCAGCCGGCCCCGGTCCGCGGCAGGAGATCGCCGCCGGGACGGTGCTGATTGCCGCGTCGCTGCTTGCGCTGCTCTGGCTGATCCCGAATCACACCGGAGAATCCACCAGTGATCTGGAAGTCGCGCCGGGCTTCTTCCCGCAGGTGGCGGCGGGCGCGCTGCTCGTCCTGTCGGTGCTGCTGGTCGGTCACCGGCTGATCCGCTTCCCGAAGCTGCGCAGCATCCGGCCGGAAACCGGCGGCGTTGCGGTCCTGTCTGAAATCGCGATCCTGGCCGCGGGCGGCCTGCTCGTCGCCTGGGCGCTCGGCGCGGCCGGCTATCTCGTCGTCGCGCCGGCGGTGATGCTGGCCGGCCTGCTGGCCGGCGGCGAACGGCGCTGGTGGGCGATCGGGCTTGTCATCGCCGGCGTGACCGCCGCGACCTGGTTCGGCGCCGACCGGCTGTTCGGCGTCGTGCTCCCGTGACCCGGCGCCGGCGATAGCGGCGGAGCGCGGCCGTGATCGAGCAGCTGATCGCCGGCTTCGGCAACGCGCTGACGGTGACCAACCTGCTGTTCATCGCCGCCGGCATCACGCTCGGCATCGTCATCGGCGTGATCCCCGGGCTCGGCAGCGTAACGGCGCTCGCCGTCCTGATCCCGATCACCTTCTACATGTCGCCGCTCGCCGCCATCGCCTTCCTGGTCGGCGTCAACAAGGGGGGCACGTCCGGCGGCGCGATACCGGCCATCCTGCTCAACTCGCCCGGAACGCCGGAAGCCGCAGCGACGGCGCTGGACGGCCATCCGATGGCCAAACGCGGCGAGTCCCAGCGCGCGCTCAAATTCGCGCTGTTCTCGTCGGTCACGGGGGACACGATTTCCGATCTCCTGCTGATCGTGCTCGTTGTGCCCTTCGCCGCGATCGCGCTGGAATTCGGCCCGCTCGAATACACCGCCGTCCTGCTGTTCGCTTTCGCGCTGCTCTCCGGCATCTCCGGCGATTCGCCGATCAAGGGCCTGATCGCCATCGCCTTCGGCGTGTTCCTGTCGACCGTCGGCCTCGACCCGGTCGACGGCTCCCAGCGCATGGTGTTCGACGAGGTCGAACTCTATGACGGCTTTCCGCTGTTTTCGCTCGCCGTCGGCTCGCTGGCCATGGCCTCGGTGCTCGGCCAGCTGTTCGAGCTGTGGCGGGCCAGGGGCGAGAAGCGCCTCAGCGTCGAGGAATACGCCCGGATCGAGACACGCCTGCCGGCGCGGGAATTTTTCGGCCACTGGAAGACCATCGGGCGCTCGGCGCTGATCGGCTCCGGCGTCGGCATGCTGCCCGGCCTCGGCGTCACGCTGGCCGCCTTCCTGAGCTACGGCGCGGCGCGGCGGGCCTCGAAGGAACCGCAGAGCTTCGGCCGGGGCAACCCGCAGGGCATCATCGCGACCGAGGCGGCGAACAGCGCCGTCGTCGGCGCGAACCTGGTGCCGACCATCGCGCTCGGCATTCCGGGCAATATCGCGGCGGCCCTGCTGATCGGCGCCTTCATCATCCACGGCATCGTGCCCGGCCCGTTCATGCTGACCAATCATGGCGAACTGGTCTACGCCCTGTTCGCCTCGATGCTGATGGCCAACGGCGTCCACCTGGTGATCGGGCGGATCGGCATCCCGCTCTGGGCCCGGATCGCCCGGACGCCGCGCGCGATCATCCTGCCGCCGGTGCTGGTCATGTGCATCGTCGGCGTCTACCTGCCCAACCAGTCGATCTTCGGCGTCGGCGTTATGCTCGCCTTCGCCTGCCTCGGCCTGGCGTTTCAGCGCCTCGGCTTCCCGATCGTCTGCATGGTGATCGGCTTCCTGCTCGGCGGCATGCTGGAGAATTCGGTGCGCCAGTCGCTGCGCCTGCACCAGTCGGACCTGACTGCCTTCCTCGGCAGTCCGATCGCTCTGGCCTTCCTTGCGCTCACCCTGTTCGTCCTGCTCCGGGCGTTGCGCCGTGCCTGACGGACCGCCATTGACCGATCCGGTCGAGCGCGCCCTTTACGACCGCCTGGACCGGACTGCCCGGTCGCCGGCCCGGACCAAGCGCAGCGCCGTCCGCCTCGCGGTGGCGCAAGCGATGCGCGACGGCGTGCTCAGAGACGGCGACCTGCTGCCGCCGGAAAAGCGGCTTGCGGAAATCTTCGGCGTCAGCGTTGGCACCGTGCAGGCGGCGCTGCAGCAGTTGCAGCAACGCGGCGAGATCGTGCGGCGCAGCGGCTACGGCAGCCGGGTCGTGCTCGGCGACGGCTTTTCGAGCGCGATCTGGCATTTCCGCATCGTCGACCGCGGGAGCAGCCGGCGTCTGACGGTCGAGGCGGAACAGATCCGGATCGACGAGATCGGCGGCCCGGAACCGGACCGGGGCGAACCGGCCGATCCCCTGGCGCCTGTGTGGTCCGCCTTTCTCGGCGCGGACGACAGCTATATCCGGATTCGCCGCACCCTGACGATGTCCAACGGGGCGGCAGTCGCCGGGCGCATGGTGCTGCGCACCCGGACCGCGCCGGGCATTCTCGAAATCGCGCCCGAAGAACTCTACGCGGTCAACATCCGCAGCTTCCTGGAGGACGAGTTCGGCGTTGCGACCGCCCGGGCGAGCACGGAAATCCACTGCGCCGATTCCGATGCGGTGCGCGACCTGTTTCCGGGGCGCGCGCCCGCCGCGCCGGTTCTGGAGCTGCGCGCCCGGGCCGTGGCGCACGACGACAGGCCGGTCTATTTCCAGACGATCCACATCCCGTCGGAAACCTGCGCCTTCGCGTTCTGATCCGTCCGGCCTGTCCGGGCCGCACGGAACCGGCTCAGGGCTCGATCGTCATGGCGACGCGGAACCCTGTCTTGCTGTTGCGGTCCTTCCACCTGCCTGACATGCGCCTGCCGCTGCGCATATCCCAGGGGATGTCGCTCCACCCGCCGCCGCGCAGCACGCGCTTCCGGCAATCGACGCCCTTCGTCCAGGCGCTGCCGTCCGCCGGGGCGCCGCGATAGCTGGCGTGCCAGCAATCCTGCACCCATTCGCGGACGTTGCCGTGCATGTCGTGCAGCCCGAAGGCGTTGGCCGGAAACGTCCCGACTTTCGCCGTTTTCCGGCCGTCCCAGCGGCTCCCGCACCCCTTGCAGTTCGCCCGGTTCCGGCCCGCGGCGGCGCCCCAGGGGAAGGCGGACCGCGTGCCGGCGCGCGCGGCATATTCCCATTCCGCTTCGGAAAGCATCCGGTAGGGCTGCCCCAGGAACTGCTGCAGCCAGCGGACGTAGGATCGCGCGTCGCGCCAACTCACATAGATCGCCGGGCGCTGGCCGCGGCCCCAGATGCGGTCCCCGGCCCGGTGGCCGCCGCACCCGCCCGCGTTCACGCAGGCGTCCCATTGCGCAAAGGTGATTTCAAATTTGCTCACCGCGAAGCGCCGCGCAATGGTCACGCGATGGCGCGGCCCCTCGGACTCGCCGCCCATTGTGAAGCGGCCTGCAGGGACGACGATCATCTGCGGGCAGAAATCGCAATCCCGGAACTCCTTCCCTGCCGGCCACAGCAGATCGAGACGCGTTTGCTCAGCCGTCTGCCGGGCCTGCTTGCCGGCCGCGGGTTTCGGTTTCGCTGCTTTCTGCGCCACCGGTTTTCTTTTTGCCGATTTCTTTGCCGCCACGGGTTTGCGTTTCGCAGTCTTCTTCGCCGCCGGTTTTCGCTTCGCAGCTTTCACCGCCGCTGCCCGCTTCTTGCCGGGCCGCCAGGCCTGGGCCAGTTTGCGCGCCTCGGCGCGTTCCCGCGCCGTCATCTCGATCGCCAACGCATCGCGTTCGGGCGCCGCCCTGGCGCTGCCGCGCGCGGCGGCGAGATCGAACCATTTGTGCGCCTCGACATAGTCCTGCGGCACGCCCAGCCCCTTGGCGTAGGCCAGACCCAGCGCCAGCATCGCGCGGGCGTCGTTCGCCTTCGCCGCCACCTTCCATTGCGCCACGGCCCGGGCATGGCGCCCGTCTTCCCAGGCGCGCTGGCCCGCCTTGTAGTCTGCCTGCGCCGCGACGGCCCACAACAGCACCAGCCCGGCACAAAATGCAGCCAGTGAGAATTTGCGGTCGACCATCTCTCTGCCCTTCCGTCCGCGCGCCATCGTCCGTTTACATCCTTCCCGGTTTCCTTCCCCTTCGTCTACCCGGCCGCCTCGGCGGTCTCGGGCGGCGGCGGGATCGTCCACAGGAAGACCAGCCCCAGGACTGCCGCCCCGGCCGCGACGGCGAGGGCCAGGGTGTAGGTTCCCGTCCAGTCGAACAGGGCGCCGGCAATCAGCGGCGCGGTCAGCCCGGCGACGCCCCAGGCGCTGAACAGCCGGCCATAGACCCGGCCCAGGTTTGCCGGGCCGTAATACTGCACCGTCGCCGCCGGATAGCCGCTCGCCATGCTGCCATAGGCGAAGCCGATCAGTGCGAGCACGATATAGACCAGCGGCGCCGAGCCGAAGATGGCGAGAGCGCCGAGCACGGCCGCGGCCAGCACCTTCGCGAGGAGCAGGACGGTGCGCGGCCGCAGGTAATCGGTGGCGAAGCCGGAGGCGAGCCGCCCGGCGCCGTTCGCCGCCGTGATCAGGCCGGTGCCGAGCGCGGCGGCCGGCGCGACCAGATCGTAGGCGTTGACGATGGCGGCGGCGTGGCCGAGGGCCATCAGACCGGCCGTGCAGCCGCAGAAGAAGCAGAGCCACAGGCGCCAGAACGGGCCGGACACCGCCGCGCCGCCCTTCTGGTCGTCGGGGCGCGGAATCTGCGCCGGGGCGATCAGAATCGCGCTGACGATGCCCATGGCCGCAAAGATCGCCGCGATGACCAGGAAGGTATCCCACACGCCCCAGCGTTCGGGGCCGATGCGGAACAGCGGCGCGAACACGACGGCGCCCAGCGCGTAGGAGGAAACCGCGATGCCGGTCGCCAGCCCGCGCCGGCTCTCCAGCGCGCCGACCGCCGATTGCAGGGCCGCGCTGTAGGCGATGCCGCTGGCGAAGCCGAACAGCACGCCATACCCCAGGATGACACCCCACAGGCTTTCGGCCACACCGGACACCAGCAGCCCGCCGGCCGCCAGCGCCGTCGTGGCGAGGGCCGGTTTGAGCGCCGTGCCCGGCCGGACCAGCACCGGGGCGAGGAACATTGTGGCGGCGAAGGCGACCGTCGCGACCGCGAAGATGCTGCTGACCGCCGCCCGCCCGACATCCAGCGCCTCCTGGGCGGGCGCGATGAACAGGCTCCAGGCATAGAGCGAGCCGGTCATCAGGTTGAGCAGCACGGCGCCGGCAAGGATGCGCAGGACCCTCATCTGCGGAGCCCGCCCGGAAAGCCGCCCGTCCTGCGGATGGCCTGCATTGCGTCACCCCCTCTGGACCGGTTCGCCGCCGTGTGTACACTCGCGGCAACCTCCGGGATACCCGAAAAAAGAGGCAGTTCATGGCCGCGATGGGGAAAGTCCGCGCCCGCTTCGGAAGCCTGCCCCGTTCCAGGAGGCCGATCGGCAGCGCCGGCCGCCAACCGGACAACGGTGCCGCCTGCCCGATCGCCTTCGCTGAACGCGCAACGTCTGCATCCCGAGTCGTTCCTGTGGGTCCGTAGGCCGGTCATCCGGGTTCTTCTCAGGCGTCGCTTCGGACAATCATGAACGCTTCCCCCGGTCAGCAGAGCGCCGGCGCCGCATTCAGGAGCTTCGCCGGATTTGTTGGCGGGTCCGGCCTTGTCATTGTCCTCGTCACGATTGCGGTCGCCCAGGTCGACGTCGCGGCGCGATCGTACTGGCAGGCGTTCGAATTCGTGGCACGACAGATGCCATCGTATTCCGGACTTCCCACTGCGAAGGATCTCGCCTCTCTTCTTCCGATGCCGAAGGGATACGCGCTTCCCGAGCATCCCGCCGCGGTCTGGATCCCGGTCGCGATCCTGGCGGGTCTCTGGAACCTCATCGCACTCGTCGTCTTCCGGTTATGGGTGCTGCGCGTGCCGCTCCATCCGGTCCGGGGGCCGATCCGCGATCCTTTCGCCCTTACGCCCCTCAACCGGCATTTCCTGCCGCCCGGCCGGCTGGCCTTCGCGATGGCCTTTACCGTGTTCTGGCCGCTGCTCGCGGCGCGGGCGTTCCACGACCGGGCCGACCTGTTTTCGTCTGCAGCGACGGAGGCGCCGGCGCTACGGGAATGGGCGCTATGGCCCGGTTCCGGCCGGGCGATGGAGGGCTGGCTCGAAGCGGCGGCCGTTCACGCCGCAGTGGGCGCGCTGGGCCTGGTATCGATCGCCCTTGCCGGCGCCCTGGCACGGCGCGGCGGTCCCTTCCACCATTACCACTGGCGCACGCAGCCGGCCGCCAAGCTGTTTATGCCGGTGTTGCTGGCGCACCTGGCGGCGTCAGTGCTGGCGGCAGCCCTGTTTCCGAATCCGCTGCACGCGCCTGTCGTTCTGTCGTCGCTGCTGGCGCTGACGCTCGCCGCCTTCCTCGGGCAGATCGCAACCCTGTCTGTCGAAGCGCGCCGCGACCGGCGCCTGAAGCGCCTCGACGCACTCGCGCGCGAGGGCCGGGCCAAGCCGTCCGACCTGGCGTTCCGGGAGGCGACTATCCGGTTCCTCCTGGGCGACGGTGGCAAGCCCTCCGGGAAACCGGCCCGAACATCGCCCCGGCGGCACAGGCCGGTTTCCGCGAAGAGAGGCAAGGGCGCGGTCCGGCCTTCCGGCCCGGCCGGGCGGATGAAAAGGCGGCTCCGCTACACCGCCGCTTTCCTGGCCCTCGCGATAGCGGCGCCTGCCGCGCCGGTCCTCTACATCTGGTTTCGACTGCCCGATGCCGACCAGACCCGGCAGATTGCCCGCTCGGTCCACTATCATGTCGAGAAGACGACAGTTCCGGCACAGGGAAACCGTCAATCCCGCATCCGTCTGCGGCTGATCGGCAACCGCTACGACTACAGCCTGAATTACAGCCGCGAGAATATTTCGGAAGATTTTTTCAATGCGGTTATCGCCAGCGAGGACAACAAGTTCGACAGGCCGACGGCCTATCGATTGCCCTACATCGTCTTCAAATTCGGCGAAGCGACGCTCTGCTACCTGGCAAAATCGACAGGCTTGCGAAGGCGGGATTGCGCCGGCAACAGCACGGTGCCGCAGCAACTGGCCCGGAACCTTCTGTCCAGCGAATACCGCAGCATCTGGCGAAAAATCGTCGAGTTCGTCTGGGCGCTCAAGATGGAATTTCATCTGGAGAACGACGAGATACTCGAATTCTATGCCAACCGCGTTTACCTGGGGAACCGGAACTACGGTGTGGAAACGGCCTCCCGTCACTATTTCGGAAAACATGCGAAAGACCTGTCGCTCGGAGAGGCCGTCTTATTGGCGGCGGCGATCAAGAAACCGTCGAGGTGGAACTATATCGACGATCCCTCGGGGACCGAGCGGCGCGCCAGGCTGATTCTGGAACTCATGAAGCAGCAGGGCTACGCGCCGGCCGGCGCAGCCTTCGGCGCCGGGTTCCGCCTGCGCCCGGCCGGGGTCCGCCCGAACAAGCCCTATCTCGGGCATCTGTGGATGTGGATCGAGCCCGACGCGAGGGCGGCCCTTCGCGGCCGGCCCGACGGAAAATACAAGATCGTCACCGCCCTGGACGCCGAGGCGCACATCTACGCCAAAGTCGAACTCGAAAAGGAAATCCGGCGCTGGCAGGACAAGGGAATTCCGGTCGGCCAGGGCGCGGTCGTCGTCATGCGCCCGGACGGAAAGGTTCTCGCCATGGTGGGCGGCGCCGGCGACGATCCGAAATCGCGCGGCACCAACCGGGCGAAGCGGACGGAGAACCTCTTCTCGCGCCCGCCGGCCTCGGCGTTCAAGCCGTTCCTCTACCTGGCGGCGCTCGAGCGCGGACTGACGCCGGACCGGTTCATCGATGCCGGCCCGGTCAGCATTCCGGTCCCAGGCGGAAAACCCTACGAGCCGGCCAACCATGACGGCGCGGTGTACCGGCGCAAGGTTGCGATGCGGGACGGCCTCGTGAACTCGATCAACACGGCGGCGGTGCATCTGCTGCACAGTCAGGTCGGATACAAACGCCTGTTCGACGTGCTGCGGCGGCTCGGCCTCGAGACGCGATACCTCAAGGCGAAATGGGGCATCGCCCTGGGCCAGAGCGGCGTGCCGCTGATCGAGATGATGGGCGCCTACGGCGTGCTCGCCAACGGCGGCCGGCGGGCGAAGCCATACGCCACGCTCGCGATCATGCGCGAAACGGGCGATATCGTGTGGCAGCGCGATAATCGGGCGCAGCCCCGGATGTTCGATCCGCGGCATGTCAGCGACCTGAATGCCATGCTGCTCGACGTGGTGAAGCACGGCACCGGCCGGCCGGCGGCACTGGGCGTGTCGGAGGCCATCCAGGCGGGGCGCGAGCGCGGACCGGGCGAAGCAGCCGGGTGCGGCCCGCCGTCAATCGTGCATGTCGCGGGCAAGACCGGCACGGGCGACGAATTCACCGATGCGTGGTTCATGGGCTATACCGCGGACCTGGTGATCGGCGTCTGGTTCGGCAACGACACGCCCAGGACGATGCCCGAACTCTACGGCGCCGCGGGGCCGGCGCGCACGTTCAACGGCATTCTTTCCCGTCTGGCCCGATTTACCGCGGTGACCGACCCGACCTGCCCGCTGCCCTGACGGCGCCGTATGGCCGTGGCCGCTCCGCGGGAACGGTGCGCCGATGCCTGCGCACAGTACAGGCCGCCTTTCGCATGGCCTGCATCGCGTCACCCCCTCTGGACCGGGTTGCCGCCGTGTGTACACTCACGCCATTGTCCGGGATAGCCGAAGAAGGAGCCGCCTCATGGCCGCGATCGAGAATGTCCGCATCCCCTATGGCGGCTATTGGAGCACGCCGTTTTCCAAGTGGCAGAACAGCTTCGCCGAACTGCATTCGATCCGGTTCGCCGCCCATGTCGCCAGGGAGGCGCTGGCCGAGCGGGAGATCGACCCGCAGAGTTTCGACCATGCGGTGATGGGCATCACGACGCCCCAGGAATCGAGCTTTTTCGGCCTGCCCTGGCTGATGAAGATGATCGGCAACGACGCCGTGCCCGGCACCCAGGTCTCCCAGGCCTGCGCCACAGGCGCGCGCGTGCTCCAGACCGCCTCCTTCGAGATCGAGCGCGGCATGGGCAGCGCCTCGCTCTGCGTCGCGGCGGACCGGACGTCGAACGGCCCGGTGCTCAGCTATCCGAGCCCGTCCAACCCCGGCGGCGCGCCGGATATCGAGCGCTGGCCGATCGACGGGTTCGAGGGCGATCCGCTGGGCGGTCCGCCGATGGTCGGCACAGCGGAGAACTGCGCCCGCGACTGGCAGGTCTCCACCGAGGAGCAGCACGATGTCGTGTTTCGGCGCTGGGAACAGTATGAGATGGCGCTGGCGGACGGCAGCGCCTTCCAGAAAGGCTACATGAAGCTGCCTTTCGAGGTGCCGGACAAGCGCTTCCGCAGGACGGCCGGGACCATCGACGGCGACGAGGGCGTGCGGCCCTCGACCCGCGAAGGCCTGGCGCGGCTCAAGCCGGTCCAGGAAGACGGCACGGTCACCTTCGGCGGCCAGACCCACCCGGCCGACGGCAATGCCGGCGTCATTCTCGCGACGCCGGACAAGGCGCGCGACCTGTCGAAGGACCCGTCCGTCAACATCGCGGTGCTCGGCTTCGGTATGGCGCGGACCAAGCCGCACTACATGCCGGCAGCGCCGGTGCCGGCGGCGCAGAAGGCGCTCGACATGGCCGGGCTGACGATCGGCGACATCGACGCCGTCAAGACCCACAACCCCTTCGCCGTCAACGACGTCGTGTTCGCCCGGGAGACCGGCTTCGACGTCGACGCAATGAACAACTACGGCTGCTCGCTGATCTTCGGCCATCCGAACGGGCCGACCGGCCTGCGCCTGACGATCGAGCTGGTCGAGGAACTGGTGCAGCGCGGCGGCGGGCGGGGCCTGTTTACCGGCTGCGCGGCCGGCGACAGCGCGATGGCGGTCGTCGTGGAGGTATCGCAGGCCCGATGAACGACGCCCGACCGATCCCGGACGCCGATCCGTCGACCGGCTGGACCAAGGACTGGCCGTATACGCCGCTCCGGCTCCCCGAACGCGGGCTGGAGATCGAGCGGCGGGGCAACGGCGAAACCATCCTGCGCAACCCGACGCCGCTGGAGCCCTATCCGGTTCAGGTGTCCGACGACCTGCGCCGCCAGGCCGCGCGCATCCCGGACCGGACCTTTCTCGCCCAGCGCGACGCGGAGGGCGCGTGGGTCCACCTGACCTATGCCGCAGCGCGCGACCGGGCGGACCGGGTCTCGCAATGGCTGCTCGACAACGGCCATAACGGCGACAACCCGGTCGCGATCCTGAGCGACAACAGCCTGAACTTCGCGGTCCTGCAGCTCGGCGCGATGCAGGTCGGCATCCCGGCGATGCCGGTGTCGCCGGCCTATTCGCTGATGTCGAAGGACTTCGCCAAGGTCCGCCATGTCTGCGACAGCTTCACGCCGAGCCTGATCTACGTCGAGGACGCGGCGCTGTTCCGGCCGGCGCTGGAAGCGGTAAAGCCGGCTGCAACGATCGTGGCGACGCGGAATGTCGAGGCCATCGCCGGCGCCATCCCGTTCGACGACCTGCTGGCCGGCACGCCGGGCGAAGCGGTCGAGCGGGCCTACGCGGCGGTGACGGGCGACAGTATCGGCAAGATCCTGCTGACCTCGGGCAGCACCGGCCTGCCCAAGGGCGTCATCAACACCCAGCGGCTGATGTGTTCGTCGCTGACCCAGATCGGCCAGGTCTGGCCGTTCCTGCACGACGAGCCGCCGGTGATCTGCGACTGGCTGCCCTGGAACCACACCTTTGCGGCAAATTTCAACTTCAACACCATCCTGCGTTTCGGCGGCACCTACTGGCTCGACGAGGGCAAACCGGTGCCGGGCCGGTTCGACGCGACCCTGCGCAACCTGCGCGAGGTGAAGATCAACCAGTATGTGAACGTCGCCCGCGCCTACGACCTGCTGGTCCCCGCGCTCGAGGCCGATCCCGCCTTCGCCGAGCATGTCCTGGGTGACTGCCAGTACCTGTTCTATGCCGGCGCCGGCCTGCCCCAGGCGCTGTGGGACCGGATCGAGGCGCTGTCGATCCGGGTGCGCGGCGCGCGCATCCCGATGATGACCTCGCTGGGCTCGACCGAGACCGGCCCGCCCGCGATCAAGGGCTACTGGCCGTGCGACCGGAGCGGCACCGTCGGCCTGCCGATCCCCGGCCTGGAGGCCAAACTGGCGCCGGCCGGCGGCAAGACGGAGATCCGCTTCCGCGGGCCCAACATCGCGCCGGGCTACTACCGCAACCCGGAAAAGACCGCCGAGGCCTTCGACGCGGAGGGCTTCTACCGGATCGGCGACGCCGTGAAATGGGTCGACGAGGCCGACCCGATGCAGGGCCTCAGCTTCGACGGCCGGGTGGCGGAGAATTTCAAACTGCTGACCGGCACCTGGGTCGCCACCGGCGTGCTGCGGCTGGACGCGCTCTCCTTCCTCGGCCCGCTGGTCTCGGACGCCGCAGTGACGGGCGAGGACCGCGACGAGGTCGGCCTGCTCGGTTTCGCCAACCTGGAGGCCTGCAAGGCGGCGATCGGCCCGGAGGCGGCGGAAGGCCTCGCGCCGGCCGAGATCGTCGCCCATCCGGTGGTGCACGACGCCCTGCGCGAGAAGATCGCCGCCTACAACCGCGAGCATCCCGGCTCCAGCCAGCGGATCGCCCGCGTTCTGCTGATGACTTCGCCGCCCGACATCGACGCCGGCGAGATCACCGACAAAGGCTACCTCAACCAGCGCGCCATCCTGACCGCAAGGGCCGGGCTGGTCGAACGGCTCTACGAAGGCGGCGGCGCGGACGTGGTAGCGGCGTAGCCCGCTTGATCGCCGCTTCCTCGGGCTGTAGCTTTCGCCCATGAACCACTTCGCCGCCGCTTCCCTGCCGATCCGGGCCGACCTTGCCGCTGCGCTCGACCGCGGCTGGGCGCAGCTCGGCGGGACGGGCGCGTGGCTGACCAGCGAAGAGCGCGTGGCCGTCGTCCGCGAGGCCCGGGCCGCCTGGAATTGCGCGGTGTGCCGAGCGCGCAAGGCCGCGCTCTCGCCCTATGCCGTCGATGGCGCGCACGATGCGGCGACGGACCTGCCCGAGCCGTGGGTCGACGTCATCCACCGAGTCGTCACCGATGCCGGCCGGCTTACGGAGAAATGGTGCCGCGAGGTCCAGGGCCGCGGCATCGCGGAAGATGAATATGTCGAGCTTGTCACCGTGACGACGATCGCGACGGTGATCGACATCTTCGCGCTGGCCATCGGGCTGCCGGCGCCGGACCTGCCGGCCGCACAGGATGGCGCACCGCCGCGGCGCCGCGAGCCGACCGCAACCCCCGGCCCCGGCTGGGTCGCCACCATCGCGCCGGAAAACGCCGGCCCCGACTTCGCGGATTTCTACGGCAACGATTCCGGCTTCTACATCCGCCGGTCGCTGACCCTGCTGCCCGGCGAGGTGCGCAAATTCTGGGCGGTCATGAACCTGCTCTACATGCCCGACCCGCGGATCCGCGAACTGGACGGAATGGACCGGGCGATCTCCCGGGCGCAGATGGAATTCCTCGCCTCGCGCGCCTCGATGATGCTCGACTGCTACTACTGAACCACCAGCCATGCGGCGCGGCTCAGGTTGAGCGGCACGGAAACCGGCGACGACTACGATCTCACCGCCATCCTGGACGGCGGCGATGCCGCGATGCCCCATGGCGGCGAGTTGAACGCCTTCGTCGAAGCGATCCTGGGGCGAGATCCGGCGGCGATCGCAGCGGCCCGCGCGGCAGTTGTCGAGGCGATGGGCGAGGCCGCCATGGTCGACGCCGCCGCCACCATCGCGGCCTTCAACGCCTATCCGCGTGCCGCCGACGCGACCGGCATCCCGCTGGAGGACGCCAAGCGCGAAGCGACCGCCGGATTGCGCCATGAACTCGGCCTCGACGCGCTGGAAGTGGCGGCCTGACGCCGCTCCCGCGCCGGCGAAAGTCCTGCGATACGGCGGCGGCCCACGGCGCCTGGTTCCGCGGCTGGAGACAACCGGACTAGGGAGGCGCGACGAGGAGCCGGCCGTACCGCCCCTGCAGCGGCCGGGCATTCGGTCCGAAGACCCGCTGGAAGGCGGCGATCTGATCGCGGCTCGCCCGGATTGGTTTCGCCAGCACGAACCAGCGCACCCCTTCGTTGCACGGCGGCGTGGTGAGCGAACCACTGTAGTGGAAATAGGCGCCGGCATCCGGCGGCAGAAGCGCCGAAAGGTCTATCGTTGCATCGGCTATCGCGGCACTCGAACCCGCCTTAGACGGGATCGCGGCGAAAACCGGGGCCAGAGCCGCATTGCGCCCGCCCTCGAGGATCGTTACGCCGATGACCGTTAGCGTTCCAGTAGCCGTATTCCGGTGGACGAAATGTGCTTCCATCGGCGCGCGGGCGCCGGCGACAGCGTGCTCGCTCGGGGCATGGAAATGGAATTGCAATAGTTGGTAGACTTCGCCGGCGACGGTCACGGTGCTGCCGGGCGTGCAGTTCACCTGGGCAGTATGCCCGGTGTTGACGACCTTCAGCGGCGTGGACCCGTAGTCGAACGCGAGTGGAGGTCCCTTGGCGGGAAACCCGTCAGCGAGGTTGATCGGCGATTGCATGCGTCCGCTGGAACAGGCCCGGTAGTCGGGCGACAAAGACCCCCAGTTGGCGGGACCGCCGGGCCCGGAGTAGCTCCAGCGCGCCGGACCGCTATGGCTGCTGCTTCCCTGTGGGCGATCCGCACCGTAGGCAGCGCAGGCTAGGCCCGTGGACAGCATCCCGACGGCTATGCCGGCGGCGATCTGTTCGGCTTTGCGCATAACCCCTCCTTTCACGTCGTCGGGCGCGCGCCCGACCGCGCCGCGGCTTAGCCCTTCGCCTTCGGGTGGGCGGAATCGTAGACGTCGAGCAGGCGGGCGGCATCGACATCGGTATAGCGCTGGGTGGTCGACAGGCTGGCATGGCCCAGCAGCTCCTGGATGGCGCGCAGGTCGCCGCCCCCGGCGAGCAGATGGGTGGCGAAGGAATGGCGCAGGGCGTGCGGCGTCGCGGTATCGGGCAGGCCGAGCGCCGGCCGCAGCCGCCGGACCAGCAGCTGCACGATGCGCGGGCTGAGGCGGCCGCCTTTCTTGCCGACAAAGAGCGGCCCGTCCGGCGCGAGCGGATGGGGGCAGAGCGCGAGATAACGCGCCACCGCCTCGCCGACGACCGGCAGGACCGGCAGCACGCGCTGCTTGTTGCCCTTGCCGGTAACGACCAGCGTCGGTCCGAAGGGCGCGGCGCTGCGGTTCAGGCCCAAAGCTTCGGCAATACGCAGGCCGCAGCCGTAGATCAGCGTCAGCACCGCTTCGTCGCGCGCCGCGATCCAAGCCTCCGTATTGTCTGTCCCGGCCATGTCAAGCAGTTCGCCGGTCTCGGCCACGCTCAGAGGCTTGGGCACGGCGTGGGGCAGTTTCGGCGCGCGCAAGGCCGCTACTGTCGGATTATGCAGAATATCCTGTTTATCCAGAAAATTATAGAAGCTGCGCACGGCCGATACGGCCCGCGCGGTCGAGCGTCGCGCCTTGCCTGAGCGCGAGGCAAGCCACGAGCGGAAGTCCGCCGCGCCGAGCCGTTCGAGCGTGGCGCGGTCGGCCCGCGCGCCGAAATGATGGCCGAGAAACAGCAGGAAGGCGATGAGGTCGCGCCGGTAGGCCGCCACCGTATGCTCCGAGGCCCTTTTTTCGTGCCGCAGCCGGGCCAGCCAGCCGTTCAGATCGCGGCTGACCGCGGGATCGAAGGCAGCGTCGATTTCCTCGCTGGCGGCCTCGGCTTTTCCGGAAGGCGGCCGCTCGGCCTCTAGCCGGGCAGGTCCAGCCATGCGCGGGCCGTGCTCTCGATGACGCGGGCGAGGAAGAGATAGGGCTGACGTCCGCTGCGCTCGACGAAGGCGTCGGGATCGCGGCTGCCCAGGGCAAGCAGGCCGGCCGGCGCGCCGCGGCCGATGCTCAGGCGGATCAACAGGTCGGACCGCACCAGCGAGGCCGCCCCGCCGTAGAGAAGGCGCTCGGCCCGGACGGTGTCGCGGCACCGTTCGGCAATGTCGGGGCCGCCCAGCAACGCATTCACCGCCCCGCAGGGCAGCAGGTTGACGCCGCTGCGCGTCCGGCCGTTCGGTTGCCCGTCGCCGGCCTCGATGCACAGGCCGACCGCGTCGATCCGCAGGGTGCGGGCGACATCGTGGGTGATCGCCTCGACGAACTGTTCGAAGTTGCGGGCGTCGATCAGTGCGAAGCAGGCTTCGTGAACCCGCGCCTGCTGCCTGACCAGCCGGCGCGCACCGTCAACCGCCGCCGCCTCGCCCCGGCGCGCCGCAGCCAGATCGCGCTGCAGGCGTTGCACCAGATACCGGCCGAAATCGATCGGGCCGTCCTTCTCGCCGGCGCCGGCCACCGGAGGCGGGATCAGGATCGCGGCCAGTTCCGGCCGGTCGGTCAGGAAGTCCGGATGGCGGCGCAGCCAGTCCGCGATCCGGTCGGCCGAGAGGGCCGCCGGCGCCGGTGCTCTGGAAACTTCCGCCTTGCTCACCGCCCCGGCCCCCGGTTACCGCCTCACCCGGCTTTCTCGGCCGGCGCATCCTCCGATAGGATGGCTTGACCGGTCTTTTCCCAGTCGGCGAGGAAGGCCGCCAGTCCCTTGTCGGTCAGCGGATGCTGGAACAGTTGCCGCAACACCGAAGGCGGCAGGGTCGCGACGTGCGCGCCCATGCGCGCCGCCTCGACCAGGTGCATCGGGTTGCGGATCGAGGCGACCAGAACTTCCGTCTCGATCTCCGGATAGTTGTCGTAGATCCCGACGATATCCGCGATCAGCTGCATCCCGTTGGTCGAGATGTCGTCGAGCCGGCCGACGAAGGGTGAAACATAGGTGGCGCCGGCCTTGGCCGCGAGGATCGCCTGGCCGGCAGAGAAGCACAGGGTGACGTTGACCTTGATATTCTCGCTGCGGAAGGTCCGGCAGGCCTTCAGGCCGTCCATCGTAAGCGGCACCTTGATGACGACGTTGTCGGCCACCCTGGCGAGCTTCTGCCCTTCCCGGACCATGGTGTGATAGTCGGTCGCCGTCACCTCGGCGCTCACGTCGCCCGGCACGACGCGGCAGATTTCCCCGATCGTTTCCATGAAGTCGCCGCCGCTCTTGGCGATCAGCGACGGGTTGGTCGTCACCCCGTCGAGCAGGCCGGTCGCCGCAAGGTCGCGGATCTCGTTGAGATCGGCCGTGTCGATGAAGAATTTCATCGGGTCGTCCTGTCCGTCCGGCGACGCACTGGCCGCCGGCCAATGGCTCTGTTATCCGTCGGTTTCATGATAGCCCAGCAACATCGGCGCGCCAAGCCGGAGACCTGACACCATGGCCGGCTCCGATTACTCCGAAGAAGCGGAAACGCCGGCACGCCGCTGGCATCGTAGGGGAGGGTTTCAAACCCACCCCTACAGCCCACCGGCGACGCACGGCGTACGGGCATGCGTTTTTCCCTCCGGTCGGCCGCTACCGTTGGCGCACAATGCCGGCTAGGGCGGACCGGGCGAAGGTGCTGCTGCCGATGCCGGTCGGCAGCGGCTACGACTACCGGATACCGGCGGATATGGCGGTCTCGCCCGGCGATTTCGTCCGGGTGCCGCTCGGGCCGCGCCGGATGACAGGCGTGGTCTGGGGCGCGGCCGACGGCGCCGTGCCGGACGACCGGCTCAAGGCGATGATCGCCCGGCACGATGCGCCGCCCCTCTCAGACGCGCACCGCCGCTTCATCGACTGGATCGCCACCTACGCCGTCGCCGCGCCCGGATCGGTGCTGCGCATGTCCATCCCGGTGCCGGAGGCGCTCGATCCGCCGGCGCCGGAAACCGGCTACCGGCTTGCGGCCCCGGCGGCGGGCCCCGCCCCGCCCGGTGTGCGGATCACCCCACAGCGGCAGCGCGTCCTGGAGGCGCTTGCCGGGGCGGGCACCGTCGCGGCCGAGCGGCTCAGGGCCGCGGCGGGCGTGTCATCCGCCGTGCTGTCGGGCATGGCGAAGGCCGGCCTGGTCGAAGCGGCGCCGGTCGCCGACCGCGCGGACTGGCCGGCGCCGGACCCGGATCGCGCCGGAGTCGCCCTGTCCGCGGATCAAGGGGATGCCGCGCAGGCGCTCACCGGGGCGGTCGGCGCCGGGTATGCGACCCTCGTGCTCGAAGGAGTTTCCGGATCGGGCAAGACCGAAGTCTATTTCGAAGCCATCGCCGAGGCGCTGCGTCAGGGCCGGCAGTCGATCGTCCTGCTGCCCGAAATCGCGTTGAGCGCCCAGTGGCTCGCCCGGTTCGAGCAGCGCTTCGGGGCTGCGCCGGCGCCCTGGCATTCCGACCTGACCCGGGCCCAGCGGCGGCGGATCTGGCGGGCGGCGGCAACCGGCACGGCACGGGTCGTGGTCGGCGCGCGCTCCGCGCTCATGCTGCCGATGCCCGAGTTGGGCCTGATCGTCGTCGACGAGGAACACGACCAGAGCTTCAAGCAGGAAGACGGCGTGGTCTATCACGCCAGGGACATGGCGGTCGTCCGCGCGACGCTCGAGGAGGTCCCCGTGGTGCTCGCCTCCGCGACGCCGGCGCTGGAGACCGTCGCCAACGTCGAACGGGGGCGCTATGCGCGCCTGGTGCTGCCGGAACGCCACGGCCGCGCCGCGATGCCGGTGGTCGAACTGCTCGACCTGCGCGAGGAAGGACCGCCGCGCGGCCGCTGGCTCGCCGACCGCGTGGTCCACGCGATGGCCGAAACGCTGGCGGCGGGGGAGCAGGCCCTGCTCTATCTCAACCGCCGGGGCTATGCGCCGCTCACCCTGTGCCGCGGCTGCGGCCTGCGCCTGGAGTGCCCGCAATGCGCGGCCTGGCTGGTCGAACACAGGCTCGCCGGCCGGCTGGAATGCCATCACTGCGGCCACACGCGGACGCTGCCCCGCGAATGCCCGGAGTGCGGCGCGGAAGACAGCTTCGTGCCGTGCGGGCCGGGCGTCGAGCGGCTGGCGGAAGAAGTTGCCGGCCTGCTGCCGAGCGCCCGGGTGCTGGTGGCGACCAGCGATACGATCCGCGGGCCGGCGGCGGCGGAGGCGCTGGTGCGCGACGTCCGGGACGGTGCGGTGGACCTGCTGATCGGCACGCAGATCCTCGCCAAGGGGCACCATTTTCCCCGGCTAACCCTGGTCGCGGTGGTCGATGCGGACCTGGGCCTCGCCGGCGGCGACCTGCGGGCGGCGGAGCGGACGTGGCAGATGCTCAACCAGGTCGCCGGCCGGGCCGGGCGGGCGGAGCGTCCCGGGCGCGTGATCCTGCAATCCTGGCAGCCCGACCATCCCGTGCTGCAGGCGATCGCCGACGGCGACCGGGACGGTTTCATCGCCGAGGAAAAGGCGGCGCGCGAACGCTTCGGCATGCCGCCCTACGGCCGGCTGGCCGCCATCATCGTATCGGGCCGCCGCGCCGAAGCGGTGCAGCAGGCGGCGCAGGCGCTCGGACGGTACGCGCCGGTGCAGGACGGCCTGGCGGTGCTCGGCCCGACGCCGGCGCCGCTGGCCCTGCTGCGCGGCTATTTCCGCCACCGCCTGCTGGTGAAGGCCGCCCGGACGGTCAACCTCCAGGACTATATCCGGCGCTGGCTGTCGCGGACCCCGCAGCCCGGCGGCGTCCGGATCAAGGTCGATATCGATCCCTACAGCTTTTCCTGAGAAAAACGGGCCGGGCGCCAGGCCCGCCGGAACCGCCCGCAAAACGCTGCGGCCACATTACGCAGCGCCGGTTTCTTGCCGGTTCCGAAGCCGGTGTGATAGCAAAATCCGGCCTGAAAGGCAGGGGTCCGGGCATGCGTTCGCCCCGGAAATTCCTAGAAAAATCACCAATTTCCACGGCAGTCTGCCGCGCTCCGGCGCTGAGGGTTCGCCGCATGCCGTGGAGCGGGACATCGGATTTTGGCGTCAAATTCGAGTGATACCAGCGGCATCGCCGAGCGGTACGCAACGGCGCTCTATGACATGGCGGACGAAGCGAAACAGCTCGACGCCGTGGCCGATGACCTGCGCGGGCTGAAAACCCTGCTGGAGGACAGCGACGACCTGCGCCGCCTGGTCCGTTCGCCGCTCATCGACCGCCAGGTCCAGACCGCCGCGATGATGGCCGTTCTCGAGAAAGCCGGCGTCGGCGACCTGACGCGCCGCTTCGTCGGCGTCGTCGGCCAGAACCGCCGCCTGTTCGCGATCGGCGGGATGATCGACGCCTTTCTCGCCGTGCTGGCGCGGCGGCGCGGCGAGGAAACGGCCTATGTGGCGAGCGCCGCGGCGCTGAGCGACGCACAGCTTGACCGGCTGGCGGAGACTCTGCGGAAAGCGGTCGGGTCGAAAGTGCGGGTCGAGACGGCGGTCGATCCGGCGCTGATCGGCGGGCTGGTGGTCCGGGTCGGGTCCCGGATGGTCGACTCCTCGGTCAGGACCAAACTGCAGCGCATGCAACTTGCGATGAAGGGAGCCTGAGGGCATGGACATCCAGGCCGCTGAAATCTCCGCAATCCTGAAGCAGCAGATCGCCGACTTCGATACTGAAGCCGATGTCGCCGAGGTCGGCCAGGTGCTGTCGGTCGGCGACGGCATCGCCCGGGTCTACGGGCTGGACAATGTCCAGGCCGGCGAGATGGTCGAGTTCCCCGGCGGCATCAAGGGCATGGCGCTCAATCTCGAGATCGACAATGTCGGCATCGTGATCTTCGGCGACGACCGGGACATTCGCGAGGGCGACACGGTCAAGCGGACCGGGGCCATCGTCGACGTGCCGGTCGGCACCGGCCTGCTCGGCCGCGTGGTCGACGGCCTGGGCAATCCGGTCGACGGCAAGGGCCCGATCGAGGCGGCCGAACGGGCGCGCGTCGAGGTCAAGGCGCCCGGCATTATCCCGCGCCGCTCGGTGCACGAGCCGATGCAGACCGGCCTGAAGGCGCTGGACGCCCTGGTGCCGATCGGCCGCGGCCAGCGCGAACTGATTATCGGCGACCGGCAGACCGGCAAGACCGCCGTGGCGATCGACACCTTCATCAACCAGAAGGAGGTCAACGCCGCCGAGGACCCGGCGACCAAGCTGCACTGCATCTATGTTGCCGTCGGCCAGAAACGATCCACCGTCGCGCAGATCGTCAAGACGCTCGAGGAAAACGGCGCGATGGACTACTCCATCGTCGTCGCCGCCACGGCGTCGGACCCGGCGCCGCTGCAGTTCCTGGCGCCCTATACCGGCTGCACGATGGGCGAGTATTTCCGCGACAACGGCATGCACGCCGTGATCGTCTACGACGACCTGTCGAAGCAGGCCGTGTCCTATCGCCAGATGTCGCTGCTGCTGCGCCGCCCGCCCGGGCGCGAAGCCTATCCGGGCGACGTGTTCTATCTGCACTCGCGCCTGCTCGAACGGGCGGCCAAGATGAACGAGGAGCACGGCGCCGGCTCTCTGACCGCCCTGCCGATCATCGAGACCCAGGCGAACGACGTGTCCGCCTACATTCCGACCAACGTGATCTCGATCACCGACGGCCAGATCTTCCTGGAGACGAACCTGTTCTACAAGGGCATCCGCCCGGCCATCAATGTCGGCCTGTCGGTGTCGCGCGTCGGCTCGGCGGCCCAGGTCAAGGCGATGCGCCAGGTCGCCGGCTCGATCAAGCTGGAGCTGGCCCAGTACCGCGAACTGGAAGCCTTCTCCCAGTTCGCCTCCGATCTCGACGCCGCCACCCAGCGCCAGCTCGCGCGCGGCGCGCGCCTCACCGAACTGCTGAAGCAGGACCAGTATGCGCCGCTTTCGATGGAAGAGCAGGTCGTGTCGATCTTCGCCGGCGTGAACGGCTATCTCGATTCGATCGGGGTGCGGGACGTGACCCGCTTCGAGGCCCAGTATCTCGACGCGATTCGCGACAAGGGCGCCGATATTCTCGCAACGGTCCGAGAGGAAGGCGTGGTCAGCGACGAGACCGAGGCAAAGCTCAAGGCCTTCCTTGACGATTTCGTCAAGACCTTCGCGTAACGGCTTCGGGGCTTTCGGGAAGGACCGCGAAATCGCCCGGCGAATCGCGCTGTCCGGCCGGGAAACGGAGCCAAAGGGATAGATCGGCGGCATGGCGAGCCTCAAAGACCTGCGCAACCGCATCGCGAGCGTGAAGTCGACGCAGAAGATCACGTCGGCGATGAAGATGGTCGCCGCCGCGAAGCTGCGCCGCGCGCAGGAGCAGGCGGAAGCCGCCCGGCCCTATGCCGAGCGCATGGACCGGATGCTCGGCTCGCTGGCGGCCAGCCTGCAGGGCCGCGCCGGCGTTTCGCCCATGCTGGCCGGCACCGGGGACGACAAGGTCCATCTGCTGGTCGCGGTCACGTCCGACCGCGGCCTGTGCAGCGGCTTCAATACCGCGATCGTGCGCCGGACCCGCCAGATGGCCGCCGAACTGACCGACGCGGGCAAGACGGTGAAAATCCTCTGCGTCGGCCGCAAGGGCCGGGACCTGCTGCGCCGCGACTGGGCCGACGCCATCGTCGGCGCCTACAGCGATATCGGCCGGCGCAGGCTGGGCTTCGAGGATGCCGACGCGATCGCCGGAAAAATCACCGAAATGTTCGAGGCCGGCGAATTCGACGTCTGCACGATGATCTACAACCGGTTCAAATCGGTCATCAGCCAGATCGTCACCGCCCAGCAGCTCATTCCCTTCGCACCGCCGGAAAGCGGGGCGGAGGAGGATTCCGACAGCGGCGCCGGGGTCCCGGCGGCGATCTACTCCTACGAGCCGGACGAAGCGGAAATTCTTGCCGACCTGCTGCCGCGCAACCTGGCGGTGCAGGTGTTCCGCGGCCTGCTGGAGAGCGCCGCGAGCGAGCACGGCGCGCGCATGACCGCCATGGACAACGCAACGCGCAACGCCGGCGACATGATCGCCGGCCTGACGCTGACCTACAACCGCACGCGCCAGGCGCAGATCACCAAGGAACTGATCGAGATCATCTCGGGCGCAGAGGCGCTCTAGAGAAAGGGAGCAATCGATGGCCAAGAATAACGTCGGCAGGGTCTCGCAGGTGCTGGGCGCCGTCGTGGACGTTCAGTTCGAAGGCGAGTTGCCGGAAATCCTGAACGCCCTGCATACCGAGAGAGGCGGCCAGACCCTGGTGCTGGAAGTGGCGCAGCATCTGGGCGAATCCACGGTTCGGACGGTCGCCATGGATTCGACCGAAGGGCTGGTGCGCGGCCAGAGCGTCGAGGACATGGGCAAGCCGATCGAGGTGCCGGTCGGCCCGGAGACCCTCGGCCGGATCATCAACGTGATCGGGGACCCGATCGACGAGCGCGGCCCGGTCGGCCACACGCGGACATCGCCGATCCACAAGCCGGCGCCGGAATTCGTCGAGCAGTCGACGGAGCAGGAGGTGCTGGTCACCGGCATCAAGGTGGTCGACCTGCTGGCGCCCTACCAGCGCGGCGGCAAGATCGGCCTGTTTGGCGGCGCCGGCGTCGGCAAGACCGTGCTGATCATGGAGCTGATCAACAACATCGCGAAGACCCACGGCGGCTTTTCCGTGTTCGCCGGCGTCGGCGAGCGCACCCGCGAGGGCAACGACCTCTACCACGAGATGATCGAATCCGGCGTCATCAAGCTGGGCGAGGACACCACCGAGGGTTCGAAGGCCGCACTGGTCTACGGCCAGATGAACGAGCCGCCGGGCGCCCGGGCCAGGGTCGGCCTGAGCGGCCTCACCCTCGCCGAGTATTTCCGCGACGAGGAGGGGCAGGACGTGCTGTTCTTCGTCGACAACATCTTCCGCTTCACCCAGGCCGGCTCGGAAGTGTCAGCGCTGCTCGGCCGGATTCCCTCGGCGGTGGGCTATCAGCCGACGCTCGCCACCGACATGGGCGCGCTGCAGGAGCGGATCACCACCACCAAAAAGGGCTCGATCACCTCGGTGCAGGCGATCTATGTGCCGGCGGACGACCTGACAGACCCGGCCCCGGCGACCTCCTTCGCCCATCTGGACGCCACCACCGTGCTGTCGCGCCAGATCGCCGAACTCGGCATCTACCCGGCCGTGGACCCGCTCGATTCGACCTCGCGCATCCTCGACCCGCGTATTCTGGGCGAGGAGCACTATCAGACCGCGCGTGACGTGCAGGAGGTCCTGCAGTCCTACAAGGCCCTCCAGGACATCATTGCCATCCTCGGCATGGACGAGCTCTCGGAAGACGACAAGCTGGTCGTCGCCCGAGCGCGCAAGATTCAACGTTTCCTGTCCCAGCCGTTCGACGTCGCCCAGGTCTTCACCGGCTTCCCGGGTGTTCAGGTGCCGCTCGAAGAAACGATCGCGGGCTTCCGGGGCATCGTGGACGGCAACTACGACGACATTCCCGAAGGCGCCTTCTATATGTGCGGCAATATCGACGAGACGCTCGAAAAGGCGCGGAAGATGGCGGCGGAGGCTGCCTGAGCGCCGCCCTCGCAGGCAGCGCGCAAACGGGCCGGAGACGAGCTGAAGCATGGCTGACGAGAAAGTCGAATTCGAACTGGTGTCGCCGGAGCGGCTGTTGTCCTCCGAGGCCGCCGACATGGTCGTCGTCCCCGGCGCCGAGGGCGATTTCGGCGTCCTGCCGCGCCATTCGCTGCTGATTTCCGGGGTGCGCACCGGCGTCATCCAGGTCTGGAACGGCAATGCCGTGACCGACCGCATCTTCGTCGCCGGCGGATTCTGCGAGGTCACCGGCGAGCGCTGCACCGTTCTGGCCGAGGAAGCGGTCCGGGTCGAGGACATCGACCGCAGCGCGATCGAGGCCGAGCTGAAGGATTTGCGCGAAGACGCCGCCGACGCCAAATCGCCCGAGGAACGCACCGCCGCCGAGGCGCGAATCGCGACGCGCGAAGCCATGCTGGCCGCGGCCGGCTGACCGGCCTTTCATCGCAACACCGGACCGGATGTAAACGCTTCCGACCGCTGGACGCGCCGCGGCGCGTTGCCTATATTATGGGCGGTCAATCCGGGCGGATTGGAGGCCCGCCCCGTCATCGGTCAAGGCAGCGAACTGCCGACGGGTTCGAGGCAAAGCGGTGAAGCACTGGACGCTCGACGATATTGCCTGGGAAAACTTCGACCCGGGCAAGGTTGATCCCGATCTGGTCAAGGTCATCAAGGCGGCGAGCCTTGTGGAGAAGAACGGCCGGGACTATGGCCGCTATCTTGTCGAGATCTTCGAGGACGATCCCGAATTTTCCGAAGCCGCGGTGCGGTGGGCCGAGGAAGAGGTCCAGCACGGCGATGCGCTCGGCCGCTGGGCCGAAATGGCCGATCCGTCATTCGATTTCCCCGCCGCCTTCGAGGATTTTGCCGCCAACGTCAAACTGCCCACCGGCATGGCCAGATCCGTGCGCGGCTCGCGGGTCGGAGAGCTGGTCGCCCGCTGCGTGGTCGAATGCGGCACCTCTTCCATGTACACCGCCCTTGCCAACGCGGCGGAGGAACCGGTGCTCAAGCAGATCTGCGGGAAAATCGCCGCCGACGAACTGCGCCACTACAAGCTCTTCTACAAGCATGAGAAGCGCTACCTGGAAATCGAACGGGTCGGCCGGATGCAGCGGTTCTGGGTCGCGCTGAACCGGGCGCGCGAGACCGAGGACGACGAACTCGCCTACGCCTATTTCGCGGCGAACAACCAGGGCGGCGACTATGACCGCAAAGCCGCCAATCGGGAATATTCCGCGACGGTGTACGGCTTCTACCGTTTCCACCATGTCGAACGCGCGGTGGCGATGGCCTTCAAGGCGGCCGGCCTCAAGCCGCACAGCCGTCTTTCCACCTGGATGTCGAGGGTCATTTACACGGTTCTGAAATGGCGTACGCGGGCCGGCCGGCCTCCGCTCGCCGCCGGGGCCTGACCGGCGCTTCGAAACCCCGGCGATCCGCCGGATTTCCGCCCGCTGTCGGCCGAAACGACCGGGCCTGCGGCGCGCCCCGACCCTGCTACCTGCGCGCCAGCGCCGCGATCTCCGTTTCGAATTCCGCCAGCACCGTTTCGTAGAGCGGCCGCTTGAAGCCGACGATCAGCGACGGCAGGCGCGCCGGCTCGATCCATCGCCAGGCGCTGAATTCGGCATGGGCGCCGTCGATGCGGATCTCGGAGTCCGCGCCGTCGAAGCGCATGGCGAACCATTTCTGCGCCTGGCCGATATAGCGGCCCTGCCAGACCCGGCCGCGCAGGTCCGCCGGCAGGTCGTAGCTGAGCCAGCCGCGGCTCTCCGCAACAAGCGTCGCATTGTCGATACCGGTCTCTTCGGCGAGCTCCCGGCGCGCGGCGGCAGCCGGCGCCTCGCCGGAGTCGATGCCGCCCTGGGGCATCTGCCAGGCGCCCGGCGTATCGATCCGCTCGGCGACGAACACCCGGCCCGCATGGTTGAGCAGCATGATGCCGACGCCGCGCCGGTATTCGGGGCCCGGCCCGGCATTGTCCGTCGACGGCGGCGGCATCCGTTGCAAGTGCGCCGCGCCTATTCGCCGCCGTTCACTTTCCCGAAAAGCGCGAGTCCCCTCAGCAGGTCGACGGCGCGGGACAGCTGGTAATCGTCGGGCGCCTTTTCGCCGGCCGCCGCCGGATCGTCGCTGCCGACGCCCGCGGCGCCGCCCGAACCGGCGCCTTCCGGCTTCCTGCCGTTGTCCTTCTTCTCCGCATCCAGGGCGTTCGGCAGGTCGACCTCCCGGCCGAAGCCGCGCGGCGTCAGCGCGGTCACCTTCGCCTGCTCGACGACGATGTCCGGAACGATGCCCTTGGCCTGGATCGAGCGGCCCGACGGCGTGAAGTAGCGGGCGGTGGTGAGCCGCATGGCGCCCTGGTTGCCCAGCGGCACGACGGTCTGGACCGAACCCTTGCCGAAGCTCTTGGTGCCCATGAGGATGGCCCGGCGATGGTCCTGCAACGCGCCGGCGACGATTTCCGAGGCCGAAGCGGAGCCGCTGTTGATCAGGACGACGATCGGCAGACCGTCGGCCATGTCGCCCTTCTTGGCGTTATACCGGCTGCTGATCTTGGCTTCGCGGCCGCGGGTCGAGACGATCTCGCCGCGCTCGAGGAAACTGTCGGTGACGTCGATCGCCTGGGACAGCAGGCCGCCCGGATTGTTGCGCAGGTCGAGTACAACGCCGCCCCATGCCTTGCCCGGCTTGCGCCGGAATTCGCTGAGTGCCGCATCCAGGCCGACCTTGGTCTGCTGAGTGAACGCCGTAATCCGGATATAGCCGATATTGCCGATCGTCCGGTGGCGCACCGACTTCACCGTAATGATGGCCCGGACAATGGTGACGTCGAACGGATCGACGCCCTTGCGCCGGATCTTGATCGTGATCTTCGAGTCGACCGGACCGCGCATCATCTTGACGGCTTCGCGCAGGGAAATGCCGATGATCGGCTTGCCGTCGATATGGGTGATCAGGTCGTTCGCGCGGATGCCCGCCCTTGCGGCCGGCGTGTCGTCGAGCGGCGAGATCACCTTCACGATACCGCGCTCCGTCGTGACCTGGATGCCGAGGCCGCCGAACTTGCCGGCCGTATCGACCTGCATCTCCTTGAAGGCTTCGGCGCTCATGTAGTTCGAATGCGGGTCGAGCGACTGCAGCATGCCGTTGATCGCCGCTTCGATCAGCTTCTTGTCGGTGACCTTCTCGACATAGCCGGAGCGCACCCGCTCGAACACGGCGCCGAACAGGTCGAGATATTTGTAGGTGTCGGGTTCCTTCTCGTCCGCGGCCCGGACCGGAGCGGCGACCGGCACGGCGATCGTCGCCGAAACCAGGAAGAGAACGGCAAGCGCAATACGTTTCATCCGTCTACCTTGCGTTTATCCGCCGCCAGCCAGGGCTGCGGATCGATTGGGCGTCCGCCCCGTCTCAACTCGAGATAGAGCCGGGGACCCGGCGTTTCCGTTTTCCCGACGATACCGACCGGCTCGCCGGCCAGCACCCATTGCCGGTTCACGACATCGATTTGCGCCAGACCGGCGATGAGAGAGTGATATCCGTCGGTATGCTCGATGATCAAGATCGGTCCGTAGCTGCGGAACGACCCTGCAAACACAATTTGTCCGTCGTATGGCGCAACGGCCTGCGCACCCGCCCGGGCGGCGAAGCGCAGCCCGTTTACGGCGAGGCCGAACCGGTCCCGGTCGCGGAACCGTTCCATCACACGTGCAAAGACCGGCGGGACGACCTTGCCGCGGGCATCGCGGAAACGGCGGAGCCGGTCGGGCCGTGTCAGCGCCGCCGCGCGTACCGGCCGTCGCGGCGGGGCGGCGGTATTCTCCCGTTCCAGATTCGCCATCAGGTCGTGCAGCGTCTCCGCCTCCCGGGTCAGCCGGACGAGGCGGCGGCGGACTTCGGCCTTCTCCTCCCGGGTTTCGGCCAACAGGCGGACCTGGCGTCCCAGCAGGGCGGCGAGTTCCTGCCGGGTGCCGCGCAGTTGCCCTGCCTTTGCCGCGATGTCTTCGCGCTGCCGGGAGACGTTGCGGCGGCGCTTGTTGTAGTCCGCCACCTTGCGGCGCAGCAGGTCCGCGCGGGCGCGCAGCCGCGGCACCAGCGAGCGCAGAACGATCGTGCTGCGGATCGCGTCCTGCGCGTCGGCGAAATGCATGGCAAGAACGCCCGGCGGGTTGCTCCGGATTCGCCGAAGCGCCCCGACAATGCGCAGGAACTGCCGTTCGTTGCGCCGGTATTCGGCGTTGTCCCGGCGAATTGCCTCTTCCAGCCGCGCCAGGCCGAGCTTGACGCGCATCAGCGCGCTTTCCTGGACCTGAAGGCGGCGGGCCACGGAAACAACCTGTTGCCGAAGGGCGCGCACCTCCACGGCGAGCTTGCCGGCGTGCCGGGTCAGCGCAGCATCCCGGCCGCGGCCCTTGTCGATCCGGCGCTCGACTTCCTCCAGCCTGTTCCGTTCGTTCCGGGCGGCCGCTTCGCCCGTTTGCAACGCAAAAAAAACGGAAACGGCGGCCGTCGCGGCGACCGCCGCAAGCAGCGACCGGGCGGAGCTAGGCAGCAATTGTTGCCGAGCCTGCGGCGCGGCCGCCAAGCAGTGACGCGCCTGTCATTTCGGGAGGCTGGGCAAGCCCCATGAGATCCAGGATCGTCGGCGCGATATCGGCCAGCGTTCCGTCGCGCAGGGTGCGCCCGGCTGCGCCCGCGGCGAGCAGGATCGGCACCGGATTGCGCGTGTGGGCGGTGTGGTTCTGCCGGGTCTCGGGATCGGCCATCTGCTCGGCGTTGCCGTGGTCTGCGGTGATGAGCAGGGCGCCGCCCGCAGCTGTCACCGCCGCCTCCAGCCGGCCGAGACAGGAATCGACCGTTTCCACCGCCCTGACCGCCGCCGCCACGTCGCCGGTGTGGCCGACCATATCCGTATTGGCATAGTTGACGACGATCAGGTCGAGCGCGCCGCCATCGACCGCCGCGACCAGCAGGTCCGTCAGTTCCGGCGCCGACATTTCCGGCTGCAGGTCGTAGGTCGCCACCTTGGGCGACGGGACCAGGATCCGCTCCTCGCCGGCGAAAGGCGCCTCCCGGCCACCGTTCAGGAAGAAGGTGACATGGGCGTATTTCTCGGTCTCCGCGATGCGCAGCTGTTGCAGGCCGGCGGCGGCGACCGCCTCGCCCAGCACGTTGGCCGGCGCCTCCGGCGGAAACAGCGTATCCATCCATTCGTTGTGCCGCGCGGAAACTTCGCTCATGCCCAGCGCGGCGGCGAATTTCACGACCCGCGGCCGGGTAAAACCGTCGAATTCGGGATCGAGCAGCGCGCTCAGGATCTGGCGCGCCCGGTCGGCCCGGAAATTCGCCATGAACAGGCCGTCGCCGTCGGCCATGCCCTTGTAATCGCCGATTACGGTCGGCCGGACGAATTCGTCGGTCTGATCGGCCTGCCAGGCGAGGTCGATGGCCTCGCCGGCCGAACCGGCGCGGACCACCAAACTGACTTTCCCCTCCGCCAGCGCTGCATGGGCGTCGGCCGTGCGATCCCAGCGCCTGTCGCGATCCATCGCAAAGTAACGGCCGCTCACCGTTGCGATTCGGACATTGCCGTGATCGCTGACGGCGGTCTCGAAGTCGTCGACGAAGGCTCTGGCGCTCTTTGGCGGCGTATCCCGCCCGTCCAGAATGGCGTGGACCGCAACCGGAATGCCGCGCGCGGCAAGGGCGTTCGCCACCGCCGCAATATGGTGCTGGTGAGAATGCACCCCTCCGGGCGACAGGAGACCCACGACGTGGGCCGTGCCGCCGGTCGCGCACAGAGATTCGGCGAAGCGGCGGAAGGCCGGTCGGTCTGCCAGCGAGCCGTCGGCCACCGCCGCATCGATCTTCGGCAGGTCCTGGAGCACGACCCGGCCGGCCCCGATCGTCATGTGGCCGACCTCGGAATTGCCCATCTGTCCGACTGGCAGCCCGACATGATGTTCCGACGCATCGCCGAGCGCGTATGGGCAGGCCGCCGCAAGCCGGTCCCACACCGGGGTTTCCGCGAGGGCGATGGCATTGTTCGCTGCCTCGGCGCGATGGCCCCAACCGTCCAGGATGCACAGCACCACCGGACGGGGCGCAACGGGACGGGACGCATGGGGACGGGACGGAGCGGCGATGTCGGTCATCGGCGGACGGGCGGCTGGGGCCGGAGTTGGTTCTGCGGAATGTTGGACGGCCGGGGCCGGCTGGCAACCGGACGCCGGGCCGCAACCGGGGGCAGCGTCCTGGAGCGTGGCAGGGGACAGGCGGCCGGAGCACAAGGCCGGGGCGGTCGGGCAGGCGGCAATTGCAGCCGTTTACCGTTCGGCCTATGTAGGGCTTCCGCGCCGCGGCCGGTGTGGAAGCATCGCCGCAAATGTTTTCCGACCGGCGCCGCCGCGCCCGGGGCCCGTAGCTCAATCGGTTAGAGCCGGCCGCTCATAACGGTCTGGTTGCAGGTTCGAGTCCTGCCGGGCCCACCACTTCCTGCACGCCGGCCGGTGCCGCCGGCGCAAGCGCGTCGAGCACGCGCTCCGGCGTCATCGGGATCGTCCGCAGGCGCAGGCCGGTGGCGTGGGCGACCGCGCTGGCGATGGCGGGCGCAGCGCCGACCAGGGGCGGCTCGCCGATCCCCTTGGCGCCGAACGGGCCGGACGGTTCCGGCTCTTCGACGATTATGGGATGAATGTCGAGCGGCAGGTCGAGCGCGCCGAAAACCTTGTAGTCCATCATGCTGGGATTGACCGGCTGGCCGTCCTCCCAAAGCAGTTCCTCAAGCAGAGCATAGCCCGCGCCCTGGACGAAGCCGCCCAGGATCTGGCCCTCGACCGACGTCGGATTGATCGCGCGGCCGACGTCGTGGGCCGCCCAGGCGCGCAGGATCTCCACCTTTCCGGTCACGGTATCGACCTCGACCTCGACGATATGGGCGCCGAACACATAGGTGCCGACGCGCTCGAAAGGATAGTTCCGGATGACCGCTTCCTTGTAGTCGAACGCCTCGCCGTCATAGACCAGCGCCCCGCTGCCGATGATCGGGCCGCCGGTCCGGTAGTGTGCGCGCAGCGAGATTTCTCCGAAACTCAATTCCCGCTCCGGCACCCCGACGATCCCCGCCCGTCCGCCCGGCCGGATCTCGATGTCGCCGGGCGCGCATTCGAAGGTCTCCGCGGCATGGCGCACGATCTGCTCGCGCACCGCATCGGCGGCCTGCATCACGGCGCGGCCGACCATGTAGGTCACCCGGCTGCCGCCGGTGCTCCAGTTGTAGGGCGCCGCGCCGCTGTCGGCTGGCGCCGAATCGACCCGGTCGGCATCGATATCGAGCGCGCCGGCGCAGATTTGCGCCAGCGCCGATTCCGCACCCTGGCCGAGATCGACGGCGCTGTGGGCGAGCACGACCGCGCCGTCTTCGAGCAGGCGCACCGTCGCCGACGTCCCGAGCAGGCCGCAGATATGTGCGAAGGCGGAGACGCCGATGCCGCGGCGCTTCCCGCCCGCGCCGATGCCGCCGTCCCGGCGCTTTTCGGCCCAGCCGGAGGCGTCGCGCGCTTCGGTCAGGCATGTTCTCAGGCCGCAGGACGTGATCGTCTGACCGCCGATCCAGCGTCCTCCGGCCTCGACGGCATTTTTCAGCTGCAGCTCGACCGGATCGAGGCCCAACCGTTCGGCCAGTTCGTCGATCTGCGCTTCGGTGGCGAAGGTCACCTGCGGGTTGCCGTAGCCCCGGAAGCCGGCGGCACGCAGCCGGTTGGTGTAGACGGCGCGCCCGCGCAGCCGGCAGTGGGGGATGGTATAGGGGCCGCGCGCCATCAGCAGGCCGAAGCCGAGCACGGCCGGGCTGTCCTCGGCATAGGCGCCGCCGTCGTAGACGATGTCGAGATCGCGGGCGACCAGGGTGCCGTCGGCCTTCGCGCCGGTCCTGACGCGGACGACGGCCGGATGACGCCGGCGCATCGTCATGAAATCCTCTTCCCGGCTCAGCGTCAGCTTGACCGGCCTGCCGGTCGCCCTGGCGAGATGGGCGACCAGCGGCTGGATCGTGACGCCGGACTTGCCGCCGAACGCGCCGCCGACCGCCGGCGTGACGACGCGGATCTTCGACATCGGCAGATCCAGGGCCCGCGACAGGGTCGCCTGCACTTTGTTGACCGACTGGTTGGCGGACCGGACGGTCAGCTTGCCGGCGCGGTCGAACTCGGCAATCGCGGAGACCGGTTCCAGATAGACGTGCGATTGGGACGGCACCTCGTAGACGCCCTCGACGATGACATCGCAATCGGCCCAGGCCGCCTCGACGTCGCCTTCGCTGAACTCCTGGCGCGCAATCTCGTTGACGCGTTCGTAACCGAGATCCGGGCGTTTCTCGTAGCTCGCGAATTCCGGGTGGACCGGGACCGCGCCGTCTTCCAGCGCCTCCGCGATGCTCAGCACCGGCGTCAGCTCTTCGTACTCCACCTCGATCAGCGCCGCCGCCGCACGCGCCGTCGCGAGGTCGGCGGCGGCGACCGCGGCGACCGGCTCGCCGACATAGCGCACGACGCCGGCGGCGAGCGGGGTCTCGTCGTAGACGAACAGGCCCCAGCGGCGCGCCGGCAGGTCGGCCCCGGTCAGCACCGCCCTGACGCCGGGTAACGCCTGGGCGGCCTCGGTGTCGATGGCAAGGATTCGCGCGCTCGGCCAAGGGCTGCCGAGGATCGCGGCGTGCAGCATGCCCGGCCGCGAAAGATCGTCCGTATAGCGCGCCGCGCCGGCCAGCTTGTCCGCGGCGTCGCGGCGCGGCAGCCGCGCGCCGATCGCTTCGGGAAGTCCGTTCATCGCCCGCGCAATCCGGGTTCGCTCCCGACGGCACGCCGGCCGGCCTTTACCGCAGCCTCGACGATGCTGACATAGCCGGTACAGCGGCAGATGTTGCCGCCGAGCCAATGGCGCACCGCCCCGGCGTCGGGCGGTTCGGCGGCGCCCCGGAACAGTTCCGTCAGGGCGACGATGATGCCGGGCGTGCAGTAGCCGCACTGGACGGCGCCGGCCTCGGCCATCTCCTCGCGCAGGAGGGCGGCGTGCGGGTCGCCGTCCAGCCCTTCGATCGTGACGATCTCCCGCCCGGCGCAGTCGGCGGCCAGCATCAGGCAGCTTCGCGCCGCCTTGCCGTCGACAAGGACGGTGCAGGCGCCGCACACACCGGTGTTGCAGCCGCGCTTGCTGCCGGTCAGTTCCGCACGGCTGCGCAGGATGTCGAGTAGCGTCTTGCCCGGCCCGGCAAGCGGACTCAAGGGTTCGCCGTTGACCGCGAGGGCGACCGCGACCGCTGCGGTCATACCGGGGCCTCCGACCTGGCCCTGGCTGCCTCGACCGCGCGCGCGACCAGGCCCGGAATGATGCGCCGGCGATAGTCGGCGGAGCCGCGCATGTCGGCGAGCGGCTCGGCGGCATCCTGCAGCAGCGCCCCGGCCGCGGCGACGGCTTCGTCGTCCAGCCGCGTATCCGCCAGCGCCGCGTCCGCCGAATCGAGGCGCAAGGGCTGCGCGGCGCAACTGCCCAGCACGACCCGCGCGGCGCGGCAGATCCCGCCCTCCAGGGTCAGGGCGACTGCGACCGACACGGTGGCGTAGTCGCCGTCCACCCGGGCGAATTTGTGATAGGCGCCGACGGAGCCAGGCGGCGGCGGGGGCAGGCGGATTTCCGTCAGGATTTCATCCTCTGCGAGCGCCGTCGTCAGATAGTCGAGAAAAAAATCTTCGGCGCGAATGCTTCTCTCGCCGTCCGGGCCGATGGCGGTGAGCCGGGCGTCGGCGGCGACGAAGGCGGGCGGCAGGTCGGCTGCAGGATCGGCGTGGCACAGCGCGCCGCCGACGGTGCCGAAATTGCGGATCGCCGGGTGGGCGACCTGCTGCGCGGCCTCGCTGAGCACGGCCAGCGCACCGGGCAGACCGGCCGAGGCGAGGGCCGCCTGGGTGACGGCCGCGCCCATCGCCACGCTGCCGTCGGCGTGCCGGGTCAGGCGATCGAGGCCGTTGACCTTGCGGAGCGAAACCAGGGCGGGCGGGTCGAGCAGACCGAGGTTCAACATCGCCACCAGGCTCTGGCCGCCGGCGATGCAGCGCGCCTCGTCATGGGCGGCGAGGAGGGCGACGGCTTCGTCGATCGTGGTCGGGTGGAAAAGCTGCATGCGGACCCGATTTTGTCGCGCTCGGCGGCGCGTTCGCCCGACCATGCTATCAGCAGCGGGTTTCTGACAGAAGGATATTGAGCTACAGTTTGAAACGGATCAGCGAGGAAACGGCAGGATGAGCGGCGTTCCGGCATCCCGGATTCCCATTGTCGATCTGCACGGCTACCTGGCCGGCGGCGAGGCGGGCCGGGCCGCCGCGGCGGCGGACATCTGCACCGCGCTCGAGGGGATCGGCTTCTTCGGCATCGCGAACCACGGCGTTCCCAAGCGCGTCGTCCGGGACGCCTTTGCCGCATCGCAGCGCTTTTTCGGCCAGCCGATGGCCGACAAGCTGACGGTCCGGATCAACATGGGCCATCGCGGCTACATGCCGATGGCGGATCAGCACCGGGCGGATGCGGCGAAACCGAACCTCAGCGAATCCTTCCTGATCGGTCCGGAACTGGCGGAGGATGACCCGGCGGTCGTGGAAGGACGGCCGTTGCACGGGGTCAACCCATGGCCGGACGGGCTGGACGGGTTCCGGGACGCCCTCGCCGGCTATCGCGACGCCATGTCGGCCCTCGGCCTGCGGCTGCTGCCGCTGTTCGAGACCGCGCTCGATCTGCCCGAAGGGTATTTCGCCGCGCGCTACCGCAACCCGATGGGGTTCGTCCGGTCCCTGCACTATCCGCCGGCGCCGGAAGACGCCGACCCGGAGCAGTATGGCGCGGCGCCGCACAGCGACTTCGGCTTCATCACCATCCTGGCGCAGGACGATGTCGGCGGCCTGCAGGTCAAGACCCGCGACGGCGACTGGATCGATGCGCCCAACCTGCCCGGCGTATTCCTGGTCAATATCGGCGATATGCTGATGCGCTGGACCAACGACCGCTTCCGCTCGACGGTGCACCGGGTGATCAACGCGCCGGGCCGGGACCGCTATTCGCTGCCCTTCTTCTTCGACCCGGATTTCGAAACCGAGGTCGCCTGCCTGGAAAGCTGCACCGGCCCCGGCAACCCGCCGCGCTACGATCCGGTCGTGTGGGGCGACTATCTCACCGCCAGCTTCAACGCCAACCACGCCTACCGCAAGGCAGCCGGCTAAGCGGCCCGGGCCAGGCGCCTCGATCGCGGAAATTGCGACCGAATTTCCGAAGTCCCGCGGCTAGAGCTTTGTCTCCAGCGATTCGAGAAAGCGGACGAATCTCTGCATGACCGGGGTTTCCGAGCCGGTCACCCACGCGACCTCCGTCGGCAGGACACGGTCTTCGGATTCGATGTCCTTTATGACGATCCCTTTCCTAATGTAGTTGCGGGCGCTTTCCGGGTGGATGGTCACACCGATGTCTGCCGCGACAATTCCGAAAATACTTTCGTTGTTGAACGCTTCCTGGACGATTCTCGGGCGGAAACCTGCCGATTGGCAGAGCATGTCCATGTGCCGGAGGTAAAAGCTCCACCAGCGCGCCGCACCGGCCACGAACGGTTCGTCCCGCAATTCGGCCAGCCGGACCGCGTCGCGCCCCGCGAGCCGGTGATTTTCCGGAAGGATGACGACGAACCGCTCCTTTTGCACCACCCTGTGAGAAAGATTGTTCGCAAGAACCGGCCCGGTCATGAATCCGAAATCGATGGTCCCCTGGTCGAGCGCCTCGATTTGCGGCTCGGTGAACATGTGGCTGAGTTCGACGGAGACACCGGGAAATTCGCGACGAAACTGCCCCAGGATCTGCGGCAGGACCCCGCTGATGGCGAAGTCCGTGTAACCGATTGTCAGATGCCCGACCTCGCCTTCATCGGCCTTGCGCGCCAGATGAGCCGCCGTTTCGAGCGAATCCACGGCGCGGCGGCATCCCTTCAGAAAGAGCTCGCCTGCCACGGTGAGTTCGACCCGGCGGTTGGTCCGGTTCAGAAGGCGTACCCCGACCGAACTTTCGAGTTGCTGGACGGCGCGGCTGAGCGACGGCTGCGCGAGATTGAGCCGTTCGGCGGCGCGGCGAAAATGAAGCTCCTCCGCGACAGCGATAAAATATCGAATGTGGCGGGTTTCCATCGCCCAATTGATAGCTGTAGAGCATCAAATAATGCAATTTCGATATTATACATGTCAATCACTGCTCTGTAGCATGGAAATCGCCAACGAAATTGCGGTGCTGCTCCTCGAAGTCCGCCGGACTTGAGGCAGGCCGCAATCCAGCCGGAATTGGAGGCTCGATTCGCCCAAACGTCACCTGACAAACCGGAGGAGAAAACGATGAAGATACGCGATTTGCGCCGCACCCTGTGGGCGGCCCTGCTTGTTATCGGTATTTCGCCTGCGCATGCAGCCGATGTCGTTATCGGCGTCCCCAACTGGCCGTCGGCAGCGGCCACCGCAAACATCCTCAAAGTGGTGCTGGAGGACAATCTCGGGCTCGAAGTGGAACTCCAGAACGGCACCAATCCGGTCATCTTCGAGGCGATGGATTCCGGCAGCATGCATGTGCACCCGGAAGTCTGGCTGCCGAACCAGACGAACCTCCACAACAAGTTCGTCAAATCCAGGGGCTCCGTCAGGATGAGCCCGAACGGCGTGCCCTCGTTTCAGGGCATGTGCGTGACGAAGGCGACCGCAACGCGGACCGGCATTACCAGGGTGTCCGATCTGGCCGATCCGGATATGGCGAAGAATTTCGATACCAACGGCAACGGCCGGGGCGAAGTCTGGATCGGGGCGTCGGGCTGGGCTTCGACGAATGTCGAGAAAATCCGCGCCAAGAGCTACGGCTACGACGAGACCATGGAACTGATGGAAATGGACGAGGCGCTGGCGATGGCCAATGTCGACTCAGCCGTCGCGAAGAACGCCAACCACGTCTTCTACTGCTACACGCCCAACCACATGTTCGCGCTGCACGACCTGGTGATCCTGAAGGAACCCAAATACGACGCGTCCAAGTGGAAGATCATTCAGCCGACCGACGATCCGCAATGGCTGGAGAAATCGAGCGCTCCGGTCGCCTGGGATCTCGCCTATCTGCATGTGCACTATGCGGCGTCCCTGGAGAAAAAGCATCCGGAAGCGGCAGCCCTGCTGAGCAAGGTCAAGCTGACCACCGATCTGGTCTCCAAGATGACCTTCGCCCTCGTCGTCAAGAAATTGAGCCCGGCCGACTATGCCAAGCAATGGGCGAAGGAAAACGCCAAGCTCGTGGATTCGTGGATGAAATAGACTCCCTGGCGCCGCCGCACCGTTGGCGCGCATGCCGCCCGGCCGACCGTGCCCCACCGGTGCGAGCCACGACGTCCGCTTCAATCGACCGGACAGGCGCATAACTCGGGCGACCCCTCGGGATCGCCCTTTTTTCTGCATACCGACTCCCGCTTTCGCTCGCGGCGCGATCCGGCCGGCGACGGCTCCGGCACGCTCCCCATCGTAACCGTGCGGGGGCGCCTGCCGACCGGATCCCGGCACGGCGCGGCTCTTTTGGCTCGACTACGCCTCGTCCCGGCAGAGCGCCTGACACAGGCAATGGACACCGCCGCCGCCCAGGGTGAACATCGACATATCGGGATCGAAAACCTCGAAGCCCATGGCCCGCATTCGTGCGTTCAGGTCTTCCGCCCCGCGCATCGACAGGACGCGGTCGTTGCCGAGCGCGACCAGATTGACGCCGAGGTTTTTCGCTTCCGCGTAGCCGACTTCGACGAACTCGAAACCGCGCCCGCGCAGCAGCGCCACCAGCCAGTCCTCCAGCGCGTCGACGCAGGCGACGAGCAATTTCGGCGCCAGCGGCACGACCAGGCCGTCCATATGGACGAACTCCCGCGAGATGGGCGCGACGACCGCCTCCCACCCCTGCCCCCGCATCCACTGTGCGACCTGCTCCGAGCCTTCGCGTTCGGACCGCTCGCCGCTGTAGCCGATCAGGACGAAACCCGGCTCCAGGATGTTGAAATCGCCGCCCTCGAAATGGCCGGCGGTGGCGTAGCGCCAGATCGGAATGTCGTTTTCCTGATAGAAGCGGATGGCGGTTACATAGTCGGCGCGCCGGCTCTTGAGCTGCATGTGGCAGATAATGGCTCCCCAAGGCGTCATGACGCTCGAATCGCGCGCGAAGAAATTGCGATGCAGCACCTCGTCGGCGTCCAGGTAATGGCAGTTGACTCCGTTCGACTCGAAGATCGACACCATCTCGGCATGCTGCGACATGGCCGTCTGCAAGTTGAATTCGACGCCCGTACGCTCCTGGTTGTTCAGGGTCCGCAGTATGATCGGGCCGGCGTCGATCCAGCGGTAGAATGCCGGCGTGCCGAGAAGGACGTCCCTGAGCGGCCCGTAATCGTTCGGGATGCCCCATCGGCGCGGCGCGGTTGCGGTGCTGGTCATGCGGGTTTCATCCTGTGTTCGGTCATAGCCGTGAATACATCATCTTCCCGGCAATTCCAGCAAGAGCGAACGATCAGCCAGCCGGCCGGACCGGCAGCGGCGCGCGGCGATTCGGCCCCCATGGAGTGAACCCGATTGACTGAACCGGTGATCAGATTGAACGGCGTGTGGAAGATCTTCGGCACGCGCGGCGACGAGGCGATGCAGGCCATCGCGCAGCATGGCCTGACCAAGGCGCAGACGCTCGAAGAGTTCGGATGCGTGGTCGGAATCGCGGATTGCACGTTCGAAGTTCCGCGGGGCGAGATATTTTGTGTCATGGGGCTGTCGGGCTCGGGAAAGTCGACGATGGTTCGTCATATCAACCGGCTGATCGAGCCGACCTCCGGGCGCATCGAAGTGCTCGGAAGGGATGTGCTGGCACTCGGAGAAGGCGAATTGCGGAAGCTGCGCGCCGCCCAGATCGGCATGGTATTCCAGCACATGGCGTTGTTTCCGCACCGCACGGTCCGCGACAACGTCGCATTCCCGCTGCAGGTGCAGGGCCAGCCGAAATCGACCCGGTGGGAGGTTTCCCAGCGCTGCCTCAGCCTCGTCAATCTGGACGGCTACGAGGACCGCTTTCCGAGCGAGCTGTCGGGCGGCATGCAGCAGCGTGTCGGTCTCGCCCGGGCGCTCGCGTCCGACCCCGAAATCCTGTTGATGGACGAGCCGTTCTCCGCCCTGGACCCGCTGATCCGGCGGCAGCTTCAGGAGCAGTTCATGGCGCTGTCGGCCGAGTTGGACAAGACCACGGTCTTCATCACGCACGACCTGGACGAGGCGATCCGCCTCGGCAGCCGCATTGCGATCATGAAGGACGGCCGGATCGTCCAGATCGGCACCCCCGAAGAGATCGTCACCAACCCGATCGACGATTATGTGCGGGATTTCGTGGAAGGCATTTCCACGCTGAAACTGATCTTCGCCCACACGATCATGGCGCGGATCGACGATTACCGGCCGCGGCCCGGCGAGGATCTGAAGCTGTCGCCCCGGGCTGCGCACGATACCGATCTGAGCGGACTCATCGACATCGCGGCCGCGACCGATCAGCCGATCGTCATCGAGGAAGGCGGCAGGGATGTCGGCGTGATCGACAAGGCCACGCTGCTCAAGGGAATCAAGGGCGGGGACAGCTGATGCAACAGACCGAAAATCGCGAAGCGACCGGCAGGCTCGCCAGCTCGGTCGGCGAATTCGTCGTCACCCGGCAAGGGTATTACAGCCGGGAGTTCGGGAAAATCCAGTCGGCCACCCGGTTCCCCTGGTCGTGGAATACCTCGGCCGCGCTGGCCGGCCCCTTCTGGGGGGCGTCCCGCGGCCTGTGGGGGTTCTTCTGGATGTTTCTGGTGCTCGAGGTGCTCGCCTTCGTCCAGATCGGCAGGGGCTGGTGGGGCGACCTGGGGGCGGACAAGCTTGCCCGGCTGGAACGGCTCACCGCCAAGTCCAACGAATTCATGGCGAAATACGAAGCCGCGAAGCTCGCCGGCGACCAGGACGCCACTTCTTTCCTGAACCGCGCGGAGAACCTGAAGAAGATTGCCGTCCGCGTTGCCGAAGAGGCGGCGCTCGCGGCCCAGGGCGCCGCGACAATCCTGCTCGTCGGCCTTGCGCTGCTGGTCGTCCTGCGCCTCGTGCAGGGGTTTTACGCGAACACCCGCTATGAGAAGCAGTATCTGAGCTGGCGCGCGAACCCCGCCGGAACGGCGGTGGGCGTGAGCTGGACAAGGGCCGGGCTTGCCGGCCTGCTGTGGCTGGCCATCGTGCCGTTGACGCTCTACCGCTTCACAGTCGGCAGGATCGATCCGGCGCTCGAACCCTACATTGCCGGCCTTCCGATCCGGAAAAATCTCTACTACGCGCCCGTGTCCGACTGGCTGGACGCGGGGTTCGACTGGCTGTCGATCGAGGGCGCAGGCGTCTTCAACGGCGTCGTCACGGGAATAAGGACAATTCTGGACGGACTGGAAACCGTGTTGGTCGAAGCGCCGTGGCCGGTAGTCATGACCGTCATTGTCGTTGTCGCCTGGCGGCTGGCCGGCCCCCGGGTCGCGGTCTTCACGGGCGCGGCGCTTGCCTACCTCGCCCTGTTCGGCCTCTGGGAAACCAGCATGGTGACGGTGTCCCTGCTCGGCGCCGCCGCCTTCCTGTGCGTGCTGTTCGGGATTCCGCTCGGAATCTGGTTCGGCAAGAACCAGCGGGCCTACAATGCGGCGCTGCCGGTGCTGGACTTCATGCAGACGATGCCGGCTTTCGTCTACCTGATCCCGATCATCGCCTTCTTCGGCACCGGCAAGCCGCCGGGCGTGCTGGCGACGCTCGTGTTCGGGATGCCGCCGGTCATACGCCTCACGGCGCTCGGCATCCGCGGCGTGCCGGAAAACATCAAGGAAGGCGCGACCGCTTTCGGCTGTACCCGGTGGACCTTGCTCAAGGACATCGAGATTCCTCTGGCGATGCCGTCGATCATGACCGGCGTCAACCAGACCATCCTGATGTGCCTGTCGATGGTCGTGATCGCATCGCTGATCGGCGCCAAGGGCCTGGGCCAGGACGTGCTCATCGCGCTTCAGTATGCGGCTAAGGGCCAGGGGATGCTGGCCGGCCTCGCGATCCTGTTCTGCGCGATGGTGATCGACCGGATCGTCCAGGGACACTACAAGCGTTCGACCGCACGCCGGCAGCCCGGGCGGTAGCCCGCCCGGACGCTATCGCCCGAAGCCATCCGCGATCAGGCTGACGATCTCGAACATGACGGCGGCCGTCGTGTGCGCCGTGATCTGGTTCGGATGATCCTTGGTCGGCATGAGGCAAACGACGTCGCCGCCGATCACGTTCTTGCCGCGCACGCAACGCAGGAGCCGCATGACCTCGTCGATCTTGAAGCCTTCGCAGCCGGCCTCGAGGTTGGCGACCGCCGGCGCCACGGTCGGGTCGAGGCAGTCCAGGTCGAAGGTGATGTAGAGAGGCGCATCGCCGATCCGCTCGTCGATGAGGGCCATGGTTCGATCGGGACCGATCTCGCGGTAACGGTCCATTGTAATCACTTCGTAGCCGAGCTCTTCGCTTGGCTTGCGCCAATCGAGCGTGCGGGGATTGCCGCGCATGCCGATCTGCACGCTGTGGCCGGCATCGACATATCCGTCGCGCACGAGATAGGCTGCCCAGTGGGCCGCGGACTTCACCGCTCCGAGAAAGTGCGGAACCTGCTCGTAGGCATCGGTGTGGGCGTCGAAGTGCAGAAACACGGCCTTTCTCCCGCCGGTCAGGTGCGCGCCTTTACCGGCGATAGCCTGCATGATCCCGCCGGTGATGGAATGATCCCCGCCGACCGAGACCGGCCGCACGCCGGCCGTGTCGATTGCGCGGTAGAACTCGGCGATGCGCCCAATGCAGGCCTCGTTGTCGTTGGCCTCGGGCAGTGGCACGTCGCCCATGTCGCGGATGCGCGCGCATTCCCAGGGATCGATCCCAAATTCCATGTGCACACGCCGGGCCATCGCCGAAACGCCGCGCACCGCCCGGGGGCCGAGATGCTGGTCGCGTTCAGTGGTTCCGTTGCCGGTCGAGTGCGGCACCCCGACAAGGGCGATGTCGCAGTTGCCCGGTTCCCGCTCGATAGGGCTACGAAAGAATGTAGGGATGTCCCACCAGTAGAGGCTCTGCAGCATGAGCTCGTCGGTGCTCGTCAGCCCGGTCGTAGTCATCTTTCAATTCCGTTTCGATAGCGAAGCCTGACCGGATTACAGTACTGCACCGGCGGGTTCGGGCGATAGCCGGTCCGCGCAGGCGCCGACCGGGCGCCGACCGGGCGCTGACCGGCTTCGCGCCGGCGGCCTCAGAGCAGCGACGGGACGAACAGGGAAAGCGGCGGCACCAGCACGATCAGGGTGAGGCGCAGGATATCGGCGCACCAGAAGGGCGTGACGCCGGCGAAGATGGTGCCGGTGCTGACGTCCGGCAGCACCCCGCGCAGGACATAGACGTTGAGGCCGACCGGCGGCGTGATCAGGCTGATCTCGGTCACCACCACCACGACGATGCCGAACCAGATCAGCACTTCCGCCTTGGTCATGCCGAGACCGCCGGCCAGCGCCACGATCAACGGCACGAAGACCGGCACGGTGAGCAGCAGCATCGACAGGCTCTCGAACACGCAGCCGAGCAGGATGTAGATCACCATGATGCCGAAGATCACGAAGATCGGCTGGATCGCCAGCGAACGCACGAACTCCGCGAGCTGGTTCGGCATGCCGGTTTCGTTGATGAAGTTGGCGAAGATCAGCGCGCCGATCAGCACCACGAACAGCATGGATGTGGTGACGCCGGTCTCCGCCAGCACCCGGAACAGCATCCCGCGGTCGAGCACCCGCTTGAACAGGGTGAACAGCAGCGCCCCGAACGCGCCGATGCCGGCCGCCTCGGTCGGCGTGAAGGCGCCGACATAGATGCCGCCGATCACGACGACGAACAGCACCACCACGCCCCAGACGTCGCGCAGGGCGCGCCAGCGTTCCGGCCAGGCCGTCCGCTCGCCGGGCGGGCCGAGCTCAGGTTTCAGCCGGATCATGAACTGCACCGCGCCGACGTAGAATAGAATCCCGACGATGCCAGGGAGGATGCCGGCGGCGAACAGCTTGCTGACGTCCGACTGGGTGATCAGGCCGTAGATGACGAGCACCACGCTCGGCGGGATCAGAATGCCCAGCGTGCCGCCGGCGGCGATCGAGCCGGTCGCGATGCTGTCGGCATAGCCGAACCGGCGCATCGACGGCATCGCCACCTTGGCCATGGTCGCCGCCGTGGCGAGCGATGAGCCGCAGATCGCGCTGAAGCCGCCGCAGGCGACGATGGTCGCCATCGCCAGCCCGCCCCGGCGATGGCCGAGAAAGGCGTTGGAAGCGGTGTAGAGCCGTTCCGACAGGCCGGCCCGGCTGACGAAATTGCCCATCAGGATGAACAGCGGCACGACCGAGAGGGCGTAGGATTCCGCCGTGTCGCGCGCGATCTGCGCAATCAGCGAAAAGGCGGGCGGCCAGTCGATCAGGATCGCGTAGCCGACCGCGCCGACCAGTGCCATGGCGAAGGCGATCGGCAGGCGCAAGAAGACCAGGACCAGGAGGACGGCAAAGCCCAGGGCGGCGGCGAGCATGGCTGGCGTTGCCGGCTGCGCGCTAGATCAGCCCCGGCGCCGGCTCGGTATGACCGCGCAGATATCGCCCGATATTCGCCAGGAAAATCAGCGCGCCGACCCCGGCCAGTACCGCCATGTAATAGATCAGCGGCGCTTGGGGCAGCCGCAGATATTCCGTGACGTCGCCGTAGTCGGCGATCTTGACGGCATAGAGCCAGAGCCGCCACGCAAGGACGGCGAGGATGGCGGCGCAGACCAGGTTGATCGCGATCTGGCGCGGCCGCACCAGGGCTTCCGGCGTCAGCGGATCGAGCAGGTCGATGGTGACATGGCTTTCCTGCCGGCACACCGAGGGCAGGCCGGCGTAGATCAGCGCCGCCATCAGCACCTCGGTGATCTCCGAGCCACCCGGCAGGGGCGCATTGAGCAGTTCGCGGCCGATCACGTCGACCACGCTGACCAGCATGATGAAGAACAGGAACAGCCCCGCCAGCCCGCCGGACACCCGGTGAATTCCCTGGGTGAAGCGGGCTGGCGGAAGCTCTGTCGCCGAATCGGACGAAGCGTTCGGCATGACCGCAGGGCGCTTCCGCGCGTCCTGCCTACATGCCCTTTTTGACCTTCTGGACCTCGGCCCGCAGCGCCTTCAGCACGTCCGCGGCGTCCTTGGCGCCCTCGGCCACGGCCCGCTTGATCCACCAGTCGTCGAGCCCGGCGAGCTTGGCCTTGACCGCCTTTGCGGTCGCCGCGTCGAAGACGCCGACCTTGTTGCCCGCGGCCGTCAGTTTCTCGACGGCGAGGCTGTCGGCGCCATCCCAGGTCCGGCCCATGATACCGGACATGTGCTCGCCGCCGACCTTCTTCAGCGCGGCCTTGTCGGCCGCGTTCAGGCTGTCGTATTTGCGCTGGTTCATCACGACGGCGAAGCTGGCCGAATAGAGGCCGCCCGGCAGCGCGTAGTGATGCTTGACCACGCCGCCCAGCTTGAAGCTGTAGATCGTTTCAATCGAGAAGAAGATGCCGTCGGCGACGCCCTGCTGGAGGATTTCCTGCGCCTTGGTCACCGGGGCGGAGACGCTCACGATGCCGAGCCGCTTGGCGATCTGGCTCTGGACGCCGCCGCCGGTGCGCACCTTCATGCCTTTGACCTGGCCGATATTGGCGATCGGGCCGCGCGAATGGACCAGGCCGGGGCCGTGGGTGAACAGGGCCACCAGTTGCACGCCCTTGTGCTCGTCGCGCTTGCCGAAACGGCCGGTGTAGGTGCGCCAGAAGGCGCGGGACATCTGCTCGGCGTTGCCGTCCGCGCCCGGCAATTCGATCATCTGGGTGAGCACGAAGCGGCCCGTGGTGTAGCCGTGGGTGATCCAGGCCATGTCGGCGATGCCGTCGCGCACCCGGTCGTACAGGACGCGCGGGTTGATCGGCGGATAGGTCATCCGGACCTTGACCTTGCCGGCGCTGGCTTTCGTCAGGTCCTTGATCCATGTCGGCCAGCCGTTGGTATTCATGGCGTGGCGCGGGCCGGCATAGGTTTCCAGACGGATCGTGGTGTCCGCCTGGGCCACGCCGGCGGCGGTCAGCGCGGCGGCGGCCGCTGTAATGGATGCCATAATGGATATCGTGCGATACATGACCGAATTTTCCTCCCTCGATACGAAGACAATCCACGAACGCCCGCTTGGGCTGTATTCGTAACCGTTTCATATGCTAGTTCAAAATGTGACGCTGTGAAAGAAGTTCCGGCTTGCGGGCCGACGACCGGACGGGGAGGCGGACCTTGGAATATCGGGACATTCTTGTCGAGCGCCATGCGCTGGAACGCGGCGGCGCGGTCGGCCGGATCGTCATCAACCGGCCGGATCAACTCAACGCGCTGCGCATGACGATCACTGACCGCGAACTGATCCACGCGCTCGACGGTTTCGAGGCGGACGACGAGGTGCGCGCCGTGATCCTGACCGGGGCGGGCGAGCGCGCCTTCTCCACCGGGTGGGATCTGTCGCTGATCGAGGACACCTCGATCCCCGCGCTCGAAGGTCTCATCCGCGCCAATACCGACCTGTTCCTGAAAATCTGGCACCTGCGCCAGCCGGTGATCGCGGCGGTCAACGGGCATGCGGTCGGCACCGGCGGCGCCATCGCCATGGCCGGCGACCTGACCATCGTTTCGGAGACCGCGCGGCTGGCGGAGCCGGAAATTCGCCACGGCGCGCTCTCGCCGTTCCTGATCCTGCCCTTCCTGACCCACGCCAAGGCGGTGCACGAGTTCTACTACACCGGCGACGCGCTGGACGCGCAGGCGATGGTCCGCATGGGGCTGGCGAACGCGGTGGTTCCGCCGGAGGAACTGGCGGACGAAGCCATGCGCACCGCTTTGCGCCTGGCATTGGTGCCGCCCTGGGCCTTGCAAATGAAGAAGCGCAGCCTGCGCGCAGCCTACGATGCGATGGGCTTCGGCACCGCCATCCGGCAGCACGCCCTGGCCGACACGCTGGTGATCGGCGGCGATTTTCCGGAACAGCGCGCGCTTCAGGAAATTCTGGAGAAGGAGGGCATGCGCGGCTTTCTCGAGGCGCGGGACGGGCCGTTCAGGGAAACCGCGCGGCCGGATGCATCCTCCCGCAAGCCGTGACCGAACCTGAAAGCGCGGCCGGACCGGTCCCGACCGTCGGTGCCCTGCTGGAGCGCCGCGCCCTGCTCGACCGCGACACGCCGGGGCTCGTCGCGGGGTCGCTGCGCCTGAGTTTCGGGCAGTTGCACGCCTGGGCCGAAGCGGTCGCCGACGCCCTTGCGGCCGCCGGGATCGGCAAGGGCGACCGGATTGCCGTGCTGTCGCGCAACAGCGCAGAGGGCGTTGCGCTGTATTACGGGGCAGCGCGGGGCGGCGTTATCCTGTGCAATCTCAACGTCCGCCTGACCGCAGACGAACTCGCCTGGATTCTGGCGGACGCCGAGCCTGTGCTGCTGATCGCCCATCCGGATTTCGCCGGACTTGCCGGCACACTGGCTGCGCGGACCGGGATCGGATTCGTCTGGCAGTTCGATGAAGCGCCGATGCCGCCGCCTCCCGAAAAATCGGCCGCCGGACGCGCAGCGGCCGCGACCGCAGTCCTTTGCGACCGGGCGCCGGTGGCTGCAGCCGACCCGGTGCTGCTGGTTTACACCTCGGGCACGACGGGCCGGCCGAAGGGCGCGGTGATGACCCACGCCGGCATGTATTGGGTGTCGGCGACGATGGCGCACACCCTGGACTACCGCCGCCGGGACGCGAGCCTGATCCCGGTGCCGATGTTCCATGTCGGCGGCCTGTCCTTCGTCACCTTCTTCGTCCACGCCGGCGCGACGGCGATCCTGCCGCCGGCCTGGGAGCCGGCCGCCGTTCTGAAACTGATCGCGGCGGAGCGGATCAACCACTTCTTCGCCGTCCCCGCCATGCTCCGGGGCCTGCTCGGCGCCCCCGGCTTCGCGCGCGCCGACCTCTCGAGCCTGCGCTGGATCATGGCCGGCGGCGCGCCGGTGCCGCCGGAACTGATCCGGGATTTCGGACGGCGCGGCATTCCTGTGATGCAGACTTACGGCACGACCGAAACCGCCGGGCCGGCGACCGTCGTCGACGCCGCTCATGCCGAAGCCAGGGCCGGCTCGGCCGGACTGCCGTTCTTCCACACCGATGTGCGCATCGCCGACGCCGCAGGGACGGCCCTGCCTGCCGATACGGTCGGCGAAATCCAGGTGCGGGCGCCGCACCTGTTCGCCGGCTACTGGCGCAATCCGGCGGCGACGGCCGAGGCCTTCGCCGGGGACTGGTACCGCACCGGCGATCTCGGCAGCCTCGACAGCGGCGGCTATCTCCGGATCAGGGGCCGCAGCCGGGACGTCATCATTTCCGGCGGCGAGAACATCTATCCGGCGGAGGTCGAGGCCGTGCTCGAAACCCACCCGTCGATCGCCGAAGCCGCGGTCGTCGGCCGGCCGGATGCGAAATGGGGAGAGGTTCCCGCCGCGGTGATCGTTTCCGGGCCCGGCGCGACGGCGCCGGACGAAACGGCACTGGCCCGCTACTGCGCCGGGAAGCTGGCGCGCTACAAGATCCCGAAGCGGGTCGAATTGTCGGAGACTCCGCTGCCGCGCAACGCGGCCGGCAAACTGCTCAGGCACCGGCTGCGCACTTGATACGTCACGCGGCCTCGGCCCGGACCCGGGCGTCGATGATCCGCCGGGCGGCGACTCCACCCGCATCGCAGTTGATCGCAAGGAGAGTCCCGCCGGAAGGGTCGGTCTCAATCATGCGCTGCTGGCTTTCCAGCACGTCGCGATCCTCCTCGAAAGTCTGGACGGTCTGCCGGTGCACCATCTTCGAGAGCGCCTCGTCATCTTGCGAGAAGTTGCGCGATACCGCCCAAAAATAGTGGGTCGACCGTTCCGTTTCCGGCGTGAGCGCGTTCAGGATCCACCAGTTCAGAACCTTGTCTTTCTCGGCCGGACTGACCGGGGCGCCGCCGGCGTCGATCTTGATATGTGCCGGCGGTTCGAACCGGATCTTCTGCCAGCGGTCGATATTGCCTGCGATACCCCGCGCCCGCCTGAACAGCGGCGGCGGATCGCAGTCCTTCATCAATCGGGTGACGCGCACGATATCGCCGTCGACCTCCGTTTGCTGCGGCGTATGGGCGACTGCCATATTGCCGATCGTCCGCGCATGCACATAGGTCTCGTGGGTCAGGTCGAGCAGATTGTCGACCAGCAGCCGGTAATCGGCCCTGAAGTTCAGATAGCCGCCGACCGGCGTCCAGCCCGGCGCGTCGTTCCAGTGATAGTCGGGGATGGAGTCCGGATCGGCAAGCGCCGGGTCGCCGAGCCAGATCCACAGCCAGGTGTATTTCTCGAACAGCGGAAAGACCCGCGCCTTGAGGCGCGGCGGAATATTGGCCTGCCCCGGAACAAAGGTGCAGGCGCCGGCGCAATCGAAGCGCAGCCCATGATACAGGCACTGCACTTCATCGCCGACCAGGCTGCCGAGCGAAAGTTGGGTCTTGCGGTGCGGGCAGCGATCCTCCAGAGCGACCGGCGTACCGTCCTCCTTGCGGAACATGACGACCGGCTCGCCGCAGATCCAGCGCGCCAGCAGCGACCGGCCGACCTCTCCGGCCGCCGCCGCCACATACCAGCCGTTCCTGATGAACATGCTCTCCTCCCGCTCAGTCATCCGGCAGGTCGCCGGCATACTCGGCAAGCCAGGCCGCATCGACTCCGTCCATCGTCAGGAGTTCGGCCGCGGCCTCCGCCCCGGTCTGGGTGACCGCTTCGATATTGCGCTGGCGCGCGCCCTGGGCCGGCTGGCAGGCGAATTCCAGCCTTATGCCGTTGGGATCGCGCAGATAGACGCCGACCATGCCGGGCAACTGTTCGATCGGGCCGCTGTTCGGGATACCGTGCCATTCCAGCCGCTCCAGCAGGTTCTGAAAGCGGGCCGGGGTGCAGGCAATGGCGACATGCTGCATGCCGCCGACGGCGTTGCGGTTGGACTGCGGCTCCGCGCCCTTCGGAAGCTCGAAGAAGGCCATCAGGGCGTCGTTGCCCATGTCGAAGAAATAATGGCGGATTTCCTCGTAGGGCGGGTTGCCGCGGTTGCCCGGCCCGCTGCCGAGGCCGGGCGGCACCTTCATGGCGTGGACCAGCGGCATGCCCAGCACGCCGACGTAGAATTCGACGGTCGCCTTCATGTCTTCAGTGGTCAGCGCCAGGTGATGCACCCCGCGCGTCGGGGTTTCGCCGGTGTGGCGCCGCGACGGCACCGGTTTCAGCTGTTCGATCATGCGAAACCGCTCCCGCTGCCTGTTCGTTCGACCGTCGTCGCGTGCCGCGCTGCACGACTCTGCCGGCCTCTATGACACAGTTACGGTCGGCATCCCGCAAGGCAAAAGCGCGGTGGGCGGTCACGAATTCCGTCGAGGTCAACGCTGCAGGGTCATCCATGACCTTCAAGCGGCGCTTCTCGCCAAACCGGTCTGTCGCCTCGACGGTCTGCAGGAAACGAAGGCGGTTGACCGGAACTGCAAGACTGACACCGGCCTGCGCGGCAAACCGTTAATCGATGCACGACCAACCAATTCCCGGCACCTGGCGGACTTGACCTCTATTGTTCAAAATGGCATATAACTTCTTGAATCTTCACTCAAGCTGAAACAAATTTTCTTTGTACTTGCTTGATCTCTGTGAAATGGCCCGGTGCGATCGTGTTCAATAATCCATTCGATTCGTTTCATAATACTGTTGCCGAGGCAAAAGAAGAACGCGAACAACTCGACAGGCTGCTGACAATTTCCACACCGCGGGAGCGCCTGCTTGTCGTCGGCATCGCCCTGTTATCGGTTATCCTCGTGGCATGGCTTTTCCTCGGTAGCGTAATAGCGCGCACCGTGACGCTGGAAGGCGTCCTGGTGCCGCCTGCCCAAACCCAGTCAGGGAGCGAAAACTCCGGGAGTAAAAAGTCCGTGCAGGCGATCGTCTGGATCGAGAGAGGCGCCGCATCGCAGATCGGGGCCGGGATGCCGGCGGCGATAGAGCTGGAGACGGCAGACGGAGACGCGGAAACCTTCGACGGAGAGATCGCGGCAATTTCCGCCGTACCCTCGTCCAAGGTGTTGGAGGCGCTCGGGCCGACGGCGCCGGTGTCCGCGCACCGGATCGTTGTTTCGCTCGGGAAAAGCCTCGATATTGAGTCCCTTGCGAGCCGGAAGTGCCGGATCGTAGTCGAACTCGGCAGACAGTCTCCCGTCGCGCTCTTGCGGACAAGGCGGCCGTAATATGGCGCAAGCCCCCAAAGGGACGAGCGACAAAGCTGCAACGGATTTCTCGGAACAAAAGGTCGTCACGCCGATAACGTTGCAGATGCATGCGTCCGAGTGCGGCGCTGCATGCCTCGGCAGCATACTGGCTTACTTCGGCCGCTGGGGGCCGCTTACCGAACTGCGCGAGAAATGCGAGGTGAGCCGGGACGGCAGCAGCGCTGCGAGTATCGCGCGCGCCTCCAGGCATTACGGTTTGGAATGCAACGGACTCAGCCTGCGCGCCGATCAGTTGAAGAAGCTGCGGCTGCCGCTGATCCTGTTCTGGCAATTCAGCCATTTCGTCGTTCTCGAAGGGTACGACAGCCGGAATTTCTTTCTCAACGATCCGGCCACCGGCAGACGAAGGCTCTCCGCCGAAGAGTTCGCCAGGGGGTACAGCGGCATTGCGCTGCGTTTCAAGCGCGGTCCCGATTTCGAGCTGGGCGGGGAACGGAAGAGCCTGTTCGAGCAATTGAGCGCCCTGCTCGCCGGAACGTGGAGTGCGCTTACCGGCGTGATCGCCTGCGGGCTCATGTTGGCGGTGCTGAGCCTTATCGTTCCCGTGTCTCTCCATATTTTCGTCGACGGCGTTCTGGAAAACCGCGCGCCCTGGGAGGGGCTGGTGGCGGCCCTGCTCGGCGGCGGGGTCCTGGTGTACATCCTGTTTATGCTCAAGCACCGGTTCCTGAAGCGCCTGGCTGTCCGGATTTCGGTGAGCGGCTACAGCCGGAGCGTGTCGCGGCTGCTGCGGCTGCCGGTCGAGTTTTTCGAGCACAGACTGGCGGGCGATTTGACCGACCGGGTCTCGTCCATCGACAGAATCGCGAAGAATCTGACGGACCGGTTTCTGGTGCTCCTGATCGACATGGCGATGAGCGTCGTGCTGCTCGTCGCGATGCTGGTCTACGATGTCCTGCTCACCCTGATTGTGCTGCTGCTGGCCCTTTTGCACGGCATGCTGGCCCACTTTCTCAACGCCTTCCGGACCGTTCGAAGCCAGGCGATGAGGCGCGAACAGGGATTGCTGATCGGCTTCGGCATGCAGATGCTGAGTCATGCCGACAACCTGCGCATGACGGGGTCGGACGACCGGTTCTATTCGCGCTGGAGCGGTCAGCAGGCCCGCGAGCTGCGGGCGCGGCAGCTCTATTCCGTACCGGTCTCCGTCAATACCGCGCTGCCGGGCCTGATCGCGGCGCTTCGCAGCGCGGCGATCCTTGCCGTCGGGGGAAGTCTGGTCGTGGCCGGAGACATGACCCTCGGAGCGCTGGTCGGCTTCTATATCCTGGCGGAGATGTTTCTGGCGCCGGTCGGACGCTTTTTGGAGCTCGCCGACAAACGCCAGGCGCTCGAAACGGATTTGCAACGGGTCGAGGACATCTCCAAAGCCGCCGAAGACCCCGTTTTCGACCGCCGTAGCCCGGAATCGGAGTCGATCCCCACCTTCAAGGGCCGGCTCCAGCTTGCGGGCCAGCTCGAACTGCGAAACGTCACCTTCGGGTTCAACAAGAGCCGGCCGCCCCTGATCAAGGATTTCAACCTCGTGATCAAGCCGGGGCAGCGCGTCGCCGTGGTCGGTCCCAGCGGTTCCGGAAAGTCGACCCTGGCGCGCCTGGTCTCGGGCCTCTACCAGCCCTGGTCGGGCGAAATCCTGTTCGACGGCCATCTGCGGGATGAAATCCCCGAGGAAGTGCTGCGGCGGTCCATTTCCATGGTGGCGCAGGAAAACGCGCTCTTTTTCGCGTCCCTGCGCGACAACATCACCTTGTGGAACCCGGCCGTTCCGGATGAAGCCATCTTCGCCGCAACGCGCGACGCCTGTATCCACGACGAAATCCTGCTCAGGCCGCAGGGATATGCGACCGTCGTGGAGGAAGGCGGGGCGAATTTCAGCGGCGGCCAGCGGCAGCGGCTGGAAATCGCCCGCGGGCTGGTGGGCAACCCGACGGTGCTTATTCTCGACGAAGCAACCAGCGCCCTCGATGCCGCGACGGAGGAATTTGTCGACGATGCCCTGCGGCGGCGCGGCGTCACCTGCCTGATCGTGGCGCACCGGCTGAGCACCGTGCGGGATTGCGACGAAATCATCGTGCTCGACAAGGGCGTGGAAGTACAGCGCGGCGCGCACGACGAGCTGATCGCCGACCGGGATGGCACCTACTACAAACTGGTCAAGTCAGGCTGATGCAGGGCACCGGGCCAACCTACACATCGATTTCCGAACTGGCCGCCCGCTCCGGCACGTCTGTGCCCTGCGCGGGCAACCTGCCGGTGAATCTCGACGACCCGGATAGCGTCTGGTTCATCGACCGGGGCGCCGTCAATCTGTTCCTGGTGGAGTTCAAGGACGGGGTGGAGCAGGCGGCGCCCCAACATCTGCTGCACCGCAAAGCGGGCCGGTTGCTGCCGGGCGTCGCGCCGGACCGGCGCAATAACGAAGAAGACACCACGCTCAGCCTGATTGCCAAGGGGTCGCCCGGCACCCTTTTGAAACGCCTGCCGGCCTCCCTGCTTTCCGAGGTCGATCCGGCCGAACTGGCGGAACAGACCGATACCTGGCTGACCGCAATTACCGACACGCTTTCGCGTTTCGCAAGCCGTCTTCCGCGTCCGACCGCCCTGGCCGAACCCGGCATGACGCAGACCCTGGCCCCCGGCACCCTGTCGGTACGGCGCGGTGTGGTCTGGGTTTCCGAACCGCCGCGCGGCGCGAGCCTGTATATGGATATCGTCGACCAGGCGGAGCTTGCCGAGGCAGGCGGCCCGCACGAACCGGCGATACCGCTGACCCGGACAAGCTGGCTCACCCTGTTCGACGAGACGACGCTTGCGGGCAAATCGACCGAAACACTGGCGCAGCAGGGCACGCTGCTGCCGGCGCTCGCCACGTTCCACGCGGTGGCCTTCACGCTGGAACGCCTCAACCGCCAGCTGGCCGTGGTCGACGAAGCGAATCTCGAACGCGCGCGGACTGCCAGCCGCCGTACGGCCGAAAAAGCCGCGCGGCAGCGGCTTTTCAATATCTACGACCTGCCGATCGGCCGGGATGCCGATGTCGAGGACACGGCGCTGGCGGATGCCCTGCGGGTCATCGGCCGCCGCGAGGGAATCGATTTCAGGTTTCCGGCGCGCTCGGGGTCTTCCGAGGCTCCTGTCGGCCTCGCCGACATTCTCGATGCGTCGGGTGTGCGCGCCCGGCGCGTCAGCTTCAAGGCCGAAGGCGACTGGTGGCGCGGAGACAGCAACGCGATGCTGGCCTTCCGCGCCGAGGACGGCCGGCCCGTAGCGCTGCTGCCGGGACGGTTCGGGCGCTACCGGGAATTCGACCCGGTCAGCAAGCGCAGCGTCCGGATTACGGCGGGTCGCGCCGGCACGCTGCGCGACGAAGCCTGGATGTTCTATCGGCCATTGCCGTCGGCGAAGGTGAAACCGGCAGACCTGCTGAGAATCGCCCTGCACGGATCGGCCGCGGATCTGGCGCGGCTGGTCATCGCCGGGCTGCCGGGCGGCCTGATCAAACTGGTGCCGGCGCTCGCGCTTGGATTCGTCGCAATTCAGGTAACGGCGGGCGGTAGTGCCGGAGCGCTCTATGCCGTGGCCGCGACGGTAGCGGCGTTCGGCCTGCTCGGCGCCCTGCTGCACCTGCTTCAAAGCACGGCGATGATGCGGCTCGAGGGGCGCGCGGCGTCGCGGGTCGAGGCGGCCTTCTGGGACCGGCTCATGCGCCTTCCGCCCAGCGTCCTGCGCCGCCAGCCGGCCGGCGATCTGGCCATGTCGGGAATGACGTTCCAGAATATTCGCGACGGCTTGCAGGGAGTCGTCGCCGACAGCCTGCTGTCGGTCATCTTTCTGCTTCCGGTGTTCGGCGTCATCTTTTTCTACGATGCCACCCTCGGCGTCATCGCCCTCGTTTTCAGCCTAGTGTCGCTGTCGATCACCGTACTTCTCGGGCTGCGCCAGATTTCGCCTTATGGGCGGATGATCAGCGCAGCACGTCGCGTCGTCGGCCGGCTGTTCCAGATTGTCGGCGGCATCGCCAAGCTGCGTGTGGAAAACGCGGAAGGGTCGGCTTTCGCCATTTGGGCGCGGGACTACCGCGAGCAGAAACGCGCGGAGATCGACCTGGGCGCGCTTGAGGGACATTCCCAGGCATTCGGCGCCGCGCTCCCCTTTCTTGCCGGCGGCGCGTTGCTTTTCGCGGTGGTTGCGGTGGGCGACCGCAACCTCCCGGTCGGCGACTTTCTCGTCGTCTATACCGTTTTCATCGCATTCCAGTCCGCCATCGCGCGGCTCGGCGAGTCTTTCGGCACCGTTGCCGCCATGCTGCCGGCGTTCGACCAGATGCGCCCTCTTTTCGCCGCCGTTCCGGAAGCCGCGGTCGAAGGTGAGCCGGTCGAATATCTGGGCGGCGACATTCTGTTCGACCGCATTTCCTTCCGCTACGAATCCGACGGTCCGCTGATTCTCGACGATGTCACGATTCGCGCCCGCCCCGGCGAATTCGTTGCGATCGCCGGCGAATCCGGTGCCGGCAAGAGCACCCTGTTCCGGCTCGCGCTCGGCATCGACCGGCCGACCGCGGGCGCGGTGTATTACGACGGCCGCGATCTGCGGCACCTGAACCTGAAGCAGGTGCGCCGGAGAATCGGTTCCGTGCCGCAGTCGGTCGGGCTTCATCCCCAGGATCTGTGGGACAACCTCGTCAGCCACCACGACGACGTGGCGACCAAGGACGTGTGGACGGCAGTCCGGATCGCCGAAGTCGAAGACGAAATCAAGGGCATGCCGATGGGCATGATGACCATGGTCGGCACCAGCGGGGCTGTCCTGTCAGGCGGAGAAAGTCAGCGCGTCACGATCGCCCGCTCGGTGATCGGCAGCCCGCGAATTATGCTGTTCGACGAGGCAACCAATTGGCTGGATAACGAAAACCAGGCTAAGGTCATGTCGAACCTCACAGCCCTGACCTCCACCCGGCTTGTCATCGCCCACCGCCTGTCCACGCTGGAACAGGCGGACCGCATTTATGTGTTGCAAGCCGGGAAAGTCGTGCAAAGCGGCTCGTTCAACGAACTCATGGAGGTCGAAGGCGTGTTCAGCGAGCTGGTCAAGAGGCAGATCGCCTGATCCGGCAACCGCACTCCTCGTGCAACCGGGCTCGTTGTAATCTGCACTCCGGCTTGATTTTGGCTGCCGGAAACTCACGCTCTGCCGGAACCGGCGAAATTGGAAGACATCAATGAAGAAACTCGTCGGTTCGGCAGAAATTCTCGTTTCGAGGGCTGGCGAAGACAGAGATTTTCGCGAACGTCTGCTCGCAAGCCCCAGGGAAACGATCGAAAAGGAATTCGGCGTGACGCTGGCCGGAAACCATGAAATTCATGTGCACGAAGAAAGCTATAACGCGACGCATTTCGTGCTTCCGCCGCCCGGCAAGCTGAGCGAAGCCGAGCGGGAGGCGGCAAAGACCGGCGTGGCGTCGCTCGAGTTTCTTCGCGAGACAATGTACGACCCCGCGCCGCCCCTTCGTCCCCCCGCCGTCGAACAGGCGACGCCCCGAAAGCGCGCTGCCGCGTCCGGGGACCTTGCAGCAGCAGCCAGAGAAAGCATCAGCCGCGGCCTCGATTTCCTGGAATCGACCGTCGACGAAAACGGGGCCTGGTCCTGCATCCGGTTCAACATAGCCGACCCGGACATTCCCCGGCATTTCGAAAGGCCGCCCTTTGTTTCGGCGCTCTGCGTCCTGGCCCTCGAATGTAGCGAGGAGCCGCAGGCGAAGGCCTTGTGCGTCGCGACTGAAATTTATCTCGTCGACACCATCGAATTTCCCGGCTTGTGGCGCTACTACCGCCATCTTCCCCCGGATCTCGACAGCACCGCGCTCTGTTCGCTTGTCATCGCGACCCACCCCTGGATTTTTCTTGAGAGGAACCTTCCGCGAATATTGGCAAATCGCGACGAGGCGGGCCGTTTCACGACCTGGGCCCTGGCGGAAGACGAGCCCGATGTCGTTTCGAGGTTTCGTATCGAAGCCGACCCGGTGGTCAACGCGAACGTCATCGCGTATCTCGGCGACCGCCCGGAAACCGCGGATGCCCAAAGATGGCTGGAAACCCTGGTTGCCGAGGATGGAGTCGACGGTTCGTCCAAATGGTATCCCGACGCGGTCGCGATCTACTATGCGATCGCCCGCGCCATGGTTCGCGCGCCGACCGCCCTTGAACGGCTGCGTCCGATCCTTGCGGACCGAATCCTGGAATTGCACGCCGGGAAGGGAGGCTTCGGCAACATATTGCAGACCGCGCTCGCCGTGTCGGCGCTCTACAATACCGGCAGCCTCGAACGCATCGATGCGAAATGCGAGACCGAAAGAATCATGAGTTCGCAGCGTGAGGACGGCAGCTGGCCGGAACTTCTTGCATTCGGCGACCAGGAATTGAAATGGGGCACGGTCGGGCAGATCGGGCATGGCTCCGAAGCCGTGACCTCTGCGTTCTGTATCGAGGCTCTGGAGCGTCTCGTCGAAATCTTGAAGGCCGGATGATCCCGCACCTTTGTCGCGTGAGGAGGCCGCATGGATATCGATGAAGCAGTCACCCTGACCCAGGACCGTCTCGCCGGAGAGGGCGGCACGATGGGCGATCTGCTTGGGCATTTTCGCAACCGGATTTCGCCGGTTCTTATCGGCGGTCCGGAATGGGAGCGCATACTCGAATGCGCCGGGAAACTGCCGATCGCGATGGGCGCCCTGCCATTCGGCTTCGAACTGCCGCTGCATGAACGCAGGCCGGAGGCGGATTTCGGCGCATCCCTGGCGAGCGGCACCAGATCGGCGGCGTTCTTCGAGGAGCGCGCGCGCACCGACTCGACGGACGAGACCGCGAAGGCGATCGTGCGGCTGTTCGAACGAATGGAAGCCGAACATTCGCCTTTGCGCGAGATCGTCGGCCGCAAGTTGATGCTGGAATACGACATCGGATCGGCGCGGGACGGCGACCGTTCTTTTCCGGGCATGTTCCTGAGGCCCGGCGAACGGCCGATCGTCGGCGCCGGCGGTCAGGAGAACGATGTCGCTACGGTGGTCGATGCGCTCGTTTCCTGCGTCGGCTGGACGATGACCGACGCCGAGCGGGAGAATGTCGAACGGGTCTACCTGGCGCAGCCGGGAGACACGCGCATGGATTCGTTCGGTATCTTCCCGTCCCGCTCGCGGGCGATCCGCCTGGCGATCATGGGCTTCAAATCTCGGCGGGAACTATGTTCCTATCTCGAAAAGACGGGTTGGCCGGGCCGGATCCCGGCCGTCGATTCCGTGATTGCACGCCTCGGGAAACGCGTGAACATCGTCAGGATCGGGGCGAATATCGACGTGCGGGAAGAGGGTGTCGGCCCGACGCTCGGCCTCACGCTCATCGTCAAGCAGCGATATACAAAAGATTCACGCTACTGGCTCGACGGCCTGACCGATTGGGATCCGTTTCTGGAAGCCCTGGGCCATGAGGAGCTTGTCATTCCGGAAAAACTCACGGCGCTGGCCGACTGGGTATCGAAACCGACAACGCTGTTTGCGAAATCCGGCCGCTATGTTCTGTTACGCGGCATTCACCACATAAAACTCGTCATATCCGGAACTCGGCTTCGGCAAGCCAAGGCCTATGTGTTCATGGTGCTTTCCGGCGCGGTCGCTCCCTGAATTTCAGCCTGAATCAAGACGCACCCGACCCGCCCCCGGCCGGGGGCGGGTGAATTCGGTCCAAACTGTATGCAAAGGCGGATTCGGACCGTTCCGAATCCCGACCGGCTACCCGCCGGGATTCAAGGCTACCAGCAGCAGCAAAGGCCGGCCGAGATGGCTTCGAGCTGCTCCTCTGTGATGTGCGGGTCCGGCGGCAGTGCAAGATGCACCGTCTGCATGTCGCTCTCATGGACCTGGATATTCATCGAATCGGGAATCGTAATACCCAGTTCCTCACAGATGGTAGACTTCGGATCCGCGATCAGCTGTTGCCTGAAATCCGCGTCCAGGGCGGACTTCTCGACAATTTGCTGCAGCATGTCATCGCCACTTCGCATGGCAATACTCCTTCGGCACATGTGGCGAACGAACCCAATCCATATTCGCAGGTAACGCCGCTCCGGCGCGAGGTCAAGCTGAAAAATACTGCCGGAGCGGCCGGGCCAGTTTGAAAGTTCGGTAACCGGATTCGGGGAAGCGGCGGATCAGGGCGCCGGCGCGGCCCGCTTTGCAGGACTCCGGTCCAATACGGTCAACAGCGCCGGCAGGAGCGTCAGGTCGGCGACGAGCGCAAAGGCAATGATCGTTGCGGTCAGGACCCCGACCTGCGCAGTGGGAACGAATGGCGAAAACAGGAGAATCAAAAAGCCGGCCACCAGCACGACCGTCGTTGTGAACAGGGCCCGGCCGGCCGTGTCGAAGGTCTGGCGCACCGCGTCTTCGGGCCCCAGGCCGTGTTCCTGCCGCGCGCGGCGGTACTTGGCGAGGAAATGCACCGTATCGTCAACGACGATGCCGATGGTCATGGCCACCACGACGGACAGCGAGAGACCGACCTGCCCGACCGTCAACCCCCACACGCCGAAGCCCAGCACTGCGGGAACCAGATTGGGAACGATGCTGATCAACCCCAGCCGCAGCGATCGCAGGGCAAAGAGGAGAATGGCGGAAATGGCCAGGAGCACGACGATCGTCCCGATCAGCATGGCGCGGATGTTGCGCTGCCCGATATAGGCGAACAGCGCTGCGGGACCGGTGCTGTTGACGCCGGCAACGTGCGGTGCGTTTTCCTTCAGCCACGCCCCGGCGCGCGCGTTCAACTCGAGAAGCTCCTGCGAGCTGAGCGTCTGCGCCGATACCGAAACTCGCGTGGCCGATCTGGACCCGTCGATCTGATTGTTCAGGTCCAGGCCCTGCGGAAGCGAGATTTCGTACAGCAGCAGATATTGCGCCGCCAGGTCCTGGTTTTCCGGAATCCGGTAGGCGGCCGGATCGTCGCCGTGCATGCTCTTGTTGAGTTGCCGGAAGGTATCGGTGACGGTCGACACATGGCGTACGCGGGGCTGCTTGCGGTACCAGGCGGCGAAATTCGAAACCTCGGAGAGGAAACGGGGATCGGTGACGCCGCCCTCGGCAGACGCCCGCAGCGAGTATTCGAGCAGCGTATTGCCGCTCAGGCGCTCGTCCATGAAGTCGGTGTCCTGCCGGAACTCGACGCTCTTGTCGAAGAAATGAACCAGGACGTCGTTGAGCTCGTTGCGCGGAACGGCCAGAGCCATCGCGGCCACGAATGCCAGCCATCCCCAGATCAGCGCCTTCCGGTAGCGCAGCACAAATTCCGCAAGGTGGTTCATCGTGGGTCCGCGGAACCGGCGGTCCTTTGCGGCGCGGACGGGCAGAAGCGAAAGCACGGCCGGCAGGAAGGTGACGGAAAGAATGAATGAGGCGGCGATACCAAAGGCAACGAAGTTACCGAGATGACGGTAGGGCGGCACTTCGGAAAAGTTCATGCTCAGGAAACCGAGCGCCGTCGTGAGGCTCGCCAGAAACACCGGGTGCAGGTTGAGCCTGACGGATTCGACGATGGCGTCGTGCTTCGAATCCCCGGCGCGCAGACGCTGCTGCAATGCCACCAGCAGATGCACGCAGTTCGCCACCACGATCATCAGCACGATGGTCGGCGCCGGCGAGATCGGCGGGCTGAAGGGCATACCGGCCCATGCGCCCAGGCCCATCGACGCGAGAATCGAAAAGACGATGACCAGCCCGGTCCCCGCCACCCCCGCCCAGCCCCGGATGAGAATGCCGAGAATCAAAGCCATGAGCAGGAGGCTTGCCGGCAGGAAGACCGTCTGGCTGCCGATCGAGGCCTCCACGAAGGTCTGATTGACCATGACCGTGCCGACGACGCGCAGGTCTATGCCGGGAAATCGATTCTCCGCCTCCGCGGCGACCGACCTGACGAACTCGGCCACTTCGGCCGAAGCCTCCAGGAGGCCCTCCTCCGGCAGCTCGATGGTGACGTTTACAACGCTGACATCGCCGTTGCGGGCCAGAATACTGCCTGCAATACGCGGATCGGACAGCGCGACGGACCGGATACGCGACCGTACGTCCGCCCGGCCCAGTTCCTTCGGATCGACCAGATCCTGAACATACAAATCGTCGCCGTCGGCGGTCGTGTATTGAAAATTGGCAAGCGAGTCGACGCGCCTGGAACGCGGCGTGTTCCAGGCGGCTTCCGTGAGCCAGACGGCTGCCGAGAGCGCCTTTTGCGACGTAGCGTCACCATCCTCCGGAACGATCAGGAAGGCGACGTTGTCGTTCTTGCCGTAGGTATCCTCCAGCGCTTCCAGCGCCAGAAGCTGCGGATTATCTTCGTCGAAGAAGATACGGTAGTTGGCCGAGAATTCGAGCAGCGCAATGCCGCCCGACGCGGCCGCAACAAAGAGAAGCGTGCCCAGAATGACCAGCCAGCGGGCCGCGAGCACCCGTTCGGCAAATCGCTTTGCGAACGGCTCTCTTGCTATGCTGTGCTCGTCCACGGAACCGGCGCCATTGGTTTCGTAAGCCCCCCGGAGGCAGGCGGCGCGCCGGGCTTCATTGCAACGGAAGCCCTGCGGCCGGACAGCAATCCCGCGAACCCGCAGCCTGGAGCCCGGCCGCGCCGGGGGTAATCCAATACAGACTCATGCTCCGAACCTGCGGAATCCAAATGTAAGACGATCGAGGCATTTAGCGGTCGCGACAATACACACCGAAGGCCGAGGCGGGGCAAGACCCGCTCCGCCGATCGAGGAGCGAAGCGGCCCCTGCGGCGTTCCCTCGGCCAGCTTGCCCGTCAGACCGTCGATGCACTAACTTTCGAACGGAACCTGTCCGTGGGGGCGAGTCTTGGGCAGCAAATCCTTACGGAAGATCGCGGTCGTCGGCCGGGGAACCGCCGGATCCCTTGCGGCTGCCAGCGTATCGCGCCTTCACCCTGACGACGATCGCGAACTGCATCACATTTTCGATTCGCGTATCCCGATCATCGGCGTAGGCGAAGGCAGCTGGCCGAGCCTGGTTCAGGAATTGCAGGAGCTGACGGACTTGCCCCACGAAGCCGTTCAGCAGCGCCTGAGAGGAACCCGCAAATACGGCGTTGCGTTCGAGGGGTGGGGGCGCCGCAACCGGGACTTTACCCACTACTTCACGCCGCAACAGGTGTCCTACGCCTATCACCTGTCCGCCGATCTGTTGGCCGATCTGCTGCACGAAAGCACGCGCGCGCGCCACATCGACGCCAGGGTGCGCAATATCGCGATGGTCGAGGGCGGCGCGCAGGTGGAGTTCGAGGGCCGGGCGCCGGAACGCTACGACCTGGTCTTCGACGCCCGCGGGTTTCCCGGGGAACTCCATCCCGACGAGCATATCGACATTTCATTCATTCCCACGAATACGGCTGTCATCCGCCGCTGTCCGGCAATCGTCGAAGAAGAGAACGGGCCGGTTCTCCAGCATACCTACACCCGTGCGGTTGCGCGTCCCCATGGCTGGATTTTCGTCATTCCGCTGACCGTCCACACGTCCTACGGCTACATCTTCAACCGCGATGTCTCCAGCCTCGAAGACGTCGAGGCGGACTTCGATGCGTTCCTGGACTCCGATGGCGTTGCGGAATTCGAGCAGCGCGCCGTCATTCCGTTTCCCAACTTCGTCCACCGCCGGATCTACGACGGCGCGGTAGCCCGCATCGGCAATGCGGCGGCCTTCATGGAGCCCCTCGAAGCGACCGCCATCGTATCCACCCAATTGCAGATCAGAATGGTCCTCCTTTTACGGTTCAACCGTCCGGACGAGCATCTCGAGCGCGACGCGCCGGTCGTCAACCGCTTCCTCGTCAACACCATGCTGCGCTACGGCCTCTTCGTCGGCTGGCACTATTCCGCCGGCTCACGGTACGACAGCGAATTCTGGCGCTACGCCCGCGACCGTGCCTGGCCGAAACACCGCACGGCAGCGGACCCCGAGGCGGTTGGTTGCGATGCGCTCGGCAAGTTCGACGACATGATCGGGCTGTTGAACCGGCCGGTCATCGACAAGGCGGACCGGGACCGGATGTGCGCGGTCCCTCTGACCAGCTACGCCCAGGTGTCCCAGGGCCTTGGCTGTTAGGCCGGGTTCGGGAACCCTTCGGCCGCGGTTCGCGCCTGCCCCCTCACGCAATGACCGGAACGGGATTGAGCTCTTCTTCGGCGAGCGCGCGATCGCGCCGGCCCGTTTCGACCGGCACATCGTACAGGCGGCCCGGCGCGAAACGCTCCCAGAAATGGCGCAGGCCGGGCACGATGACCCGGACGACCGGCATGCCGATATCCGGCCGCGTCTGGTCGAGCACCAGAAACTCCATGCCGCGGGCCTCGACCAACGCGCGGCACCGTTCGACCGCGTCGCGCGCGTCCGCCGTATCGGCGGCGGGATAATCCGCCATGGCGCGCAGCGGCGCCCCGGCCGTCGGCGCCAACCAGGGATGGTCCGCCAGCGTCGCGGTCTTCCACCACCGCAGCGCCAGCGGATCGTCGATCGCCGGCCCGGGGCCGCCGCCCGGCCGCGGCAGCCAGGTCAGGCACTGGTTCAGTTCGCACACCGCGCGCAGAGCCGCGATGCGCGGATCGGTATGCGCCCCGGCGCCGTAGATGATGTCCTCGGTGTTGCCGCCGGTCCGGCGCGAGACGGCGACGAAGGCCGGGATGCCGAGATCGGCGGTGACATCGAGCATCCACATCTCGCGCTTGCGCCGGCGGTAGTAGTCCCGCGCCGCGGCGAGATAGTCGTCGCCGAAGCTCTCCAGGTCCACGCCGGGCACGGCCAGCCGGTTGTACCACCAGATGGCGAAGGCATCGCGTTCGACCAGTTCGAGGAAGCCTTGCAGGATCGCCTCTTCCAGGGTGTTGCCCGCCGCACAGCCGTTCGAATCGGCGATGAAGTCTGCGGCGCCCCGCTGCTCGGCGGGCGTCGTGAAGAGCATCGATGTCGGGAGATAACGGTGGCGCTCCTGCGTCAGCGACCACACCGGCGACCAGTCGATTTCGGCCTCGGGGTCGAGGCGCGGCGGCACGATATTGTAGGGATGGCCCCGGGCGTTGATGGTTGCCGCATCGTCCAGCTGGCGTTCGCTGAACAGTTGCACGTCGTTCGGATGGATCGCCGCCGCATCGCCCTCCGCGGCGAAATCGGCGAAGCGTTTGCGGCAGCGGATCTCGTCGCCGTGGAAGGCGCCGGAATAGCGCTCGATCGCCTCGCACAGGGCGCTCGCCTCCGACTGTTCCCGCGTGCTGCCCTTGCCGGCGCTCTTGCTGCGCAGGCTGCGCCTGAGCGAACTGAGTTTCCGGCTGCGCAATCCGTAGTTGGTTCCCGCCCAGTAGACATGGAGCCAGGGGTCGGCCTCGTCGGTCGTGCGTGCAACCCAGGTGACGACGCCGCTGACCGGGCTGACCAGATGGCGGTAGCGGGCCAGCGTCGCTTCCGGAGAAACCGACCGCATGCCGCCGCTGTTGCCGACGCCCGTCGGGCTCGGCCGCAGTTGCAGGGCAACCGGTGGCCGGTCGGCGCGGTACAGGTCCGCGTCACCGCAGGCGAAGCACTGCGGCCGGCGCATAACCGGGTGGTGCTCGCTCCCCAGTTTGCCGACATCCAGCGAGATGGCGTGCGCATGAAGCGGCGCCGTTTCCTCCAGAACCAGCCATTTGGCGATTTCGGCCGCGACCAGCCCATAGACCGCGTCGAGCACTGCCGGCTCGGCGGCGCCCGGCCGGAAGGCCGCTTCGTCGCCGGCGAGATTGCGCAGGAAGTTGTGGACCTCCCGGTGGCTGCGCAGGCGGTAGGCGAGGCAGGCCCAGCAGGGTCCGTCCTCCGCCGGCCGGAAGACCGGCCCGAACAGGGGCTGCAATCCCTTCGGCCGGACCGGCAGCCACGGCGCGCCGGATGCGATGTGGCGGCGGTTGACGGCGTCGCAGCGCTCGTCGAGATAATCGGCGCAGACGACGGCCGAGAGCGTCGGGCTTTCCGCGTCCGTCGCAACACCCATGGTTTCGAGCCGCCGGCGGAGACCGCCGTCGCCGCAGTCGACCGCCACCTTCGCTGCCACCAGGCGTTGCTCGACCCGGCGCGGCGAGACGCCGAGCGCGGACCAGTAGGCCGCCCGGCCCCGGTCCATCGAATGATCGCCCGAAACCGCATAGCCCCGGGAAGCCAGGGCTGCGAGCGCCGTGCGGACATCGACGGCGCTATGCACCCCGTCGAGGGCCGCGACGATGTCGTCCTGCGGGCGGCCGTCGAGCAGCGGCAGCAGATCGCCGTAGATCGGCCCGTGCAGCAATGTATTGAAGGCTTCGGAAACCAGCAGGGTCCGCTCTTCCCCGACGGGATGAAAGTCGAGATGCGGGGTGAGCGTCGGCCGTTCGATAACGCCCCGGTCTTCCGCCGAAACCTTCGTGAGAATCCCCTGCGGCGCCGGCCGGCGCGGCGGCGGCGGATCGTCGTCCGGTTGCGGTCTGTCAGACATCCGGCAGAAACGGGCTCAGGCCGGATCGGCCGGCGCCGGGCCGCTCCCGTTTCCGGCCGGTGCGCGATCCACCTTATCGTCAAGTGCGCCGATCTGCGCCGCAGCGCGCGCCGCCGTTTCGCCGATCGCGGCGTGCAGGGCGTCGACATCGTCCCGGCCACACGATTGCGCGAGCACGGCCCTGGCCCGGGAGCCCAGAGTCTCGACCGAAGCGCCGTCGTCCGCGACCAGCCGCAGGGCGCCCCGGAGGTTCCGCCACAGCGCCGCGGCGTCCGCCAGGTCCTCCGCCGCATCGTCGGCGATCCAACCCCGTGCGGCAGCGGCACGAAAGACCGAAGCGGCAGCGGGCGCCGGATCGTTCGGCGCATCGCTGGCAAGGTGCAATTGAAGCAGCCGTGCGGTGCGCTCGACATGCTGCACGCCGCCGCGCATATCCTCCAGCGCGGACAGGCCGGGCTCGGCGGCGCCGTTTCCGGCCTTGCGCAATTCGGCGATCAGCGTATCGCGCGCGGCGCCGGCGCCCATGGCATCGCGCCGCGCCGCCTCGAAACGCTGCCCGATACCGGCCGCGCCATACTCGAAGATGCAGCGCGCGCGGGTCAGTTCCAGAAGCTCGCCGGCCGTTGCGGCAGTCCGGAAATGCTCCGCAAGACCGGCCAGGGACCGTACGGGACGCCCCTTCCGGCCGCCCGGGATCGGCGCCAGGAACAGGCTGTCGCGCGACAGTTCCCTGAGCGCGTCGAGGAAACGCCAGCACAGACCGTCGTAGCTGTCACCGGATTGCCCTTCGTAAACGAAGAGAATATCGAGCGCCGCGCCGGGCGCCGCCTCCCGGCTCGCCAGATCGCCGAGCACCGCTGCGGCCACGCCGCCCTCGCCGCGCGGCACGAGCCGGTCGGCGAATTCATCCGCGACGGCGGAGAGGACCGCAGCCATCGAAGCTTCGGCCAGGTTGGACAGGGCCGTTCCCGCCTCGACCGGAGTCAAGTTGCCGCGCAGGGTGTGCATGGCGATCTGGAACGCCTTGTCGTTCGACCAGTTGCGCACGATTTCCACGGTGTCTCGGACATCCTGGACCGGGGATTCCGCGATCCGCTCCTTCATTTCGGCGACGCCGAACTCGTGGGTCCAGTAGAGGCGCGTCAGGCCGCGGCGGGCGATCGCCTCGGCTTCCGGGTCCGGCCCGAATCCCTTTGGCAAGTCGAGATCGCTGAACTCCCTGTCCTGCAGGTTGTCGAGCAGTTCCGGGTGCCGCTCGATCCATTTGGCCAGCCGGGGCGCGGCGCCGTAAATCTCGACGATCGCGTCGAACGCTTCCGGGCGCGCGGCCGAGACCAGGCTGTCGTAGGCGCTCCAGTCCTCGATTTCCGGGTAGAACTGCGCCCGCCATTGGTCGACCAGCGGGTCCATCGTCGCAAACCAGCGTTTCGGGCGCACGACCAGATTGAACATCTTGGCGTAGCTGTAGGGGAGTTGCGGCGACTCGTCGGGACCGCAATTCTGCAGCAGCGGGTAGGGCCGGCTCGCCACGGCATGATGATCCGGGTGGCGCTGCATGTTGTAGAACATCCAGTTGCTGAACTTGTAGTTGGCGTTCCAGGAATGCCGGGGCCGGACCTTCTCGAACCGGCCGCTGCGCAGGCGGACCCGGCGCAACCCGTAATGCTGCATATAGTTGCTGATCTTCATCGAGAAGACGGCGCCGAGGCACAGGAAGGCGTAGGCCAGGGCCGCCCAGATACCGCCCATCCAGAAGACCAGCCCGTACCAGAACGCGGTTTCGATACCGTAGCGCCAGAACGGGTTGCTGTAGTGCCAGACCGGGAGGCGTTTGCGCGCCAGCCGCTCCCGGACGACCCGCCACGACCCGGTCAGGTTGCTCGCGACCTCCCGGGGAAAGTAATGCCAGAAGCTCTGGCCCTTGGGCGCGGAGCCGACGTCCAGCGGCGTGCCGACCTGGGCGTGGTGGATGTAGACGTGCTCGGTGGCGTATTGGGGATAGGAGGCGGACGCCAGCAGGAACTCGCCGAGCCGCCGCTCCCAGGTCGCGCGCCGGTGGATCAGCTCGTGGCCGACGATGAAGACCGCCTGGGCCTCGACGGCCAGAATCAGCGCCAGCAGGACGCCTTCCCAGACCGCGAACTCGCCGGAAACGAGGATCTGCCAGAGCCCGAATGCCAGCGTCGGCGGCCAGAGCAGCGCCCAGCCCCAGACCGGCAGGTTGTGCCAGAACAGCTTCCGTTCCGGCGTCTTCGCCGGATCCATGGACCGCTCGTCGTCGCCGAACGCCAGATTGAGCGGTCCGGCGAGCATGAAGAAAACGAGGGGCGCGACGATCCACCAGCTGCCGTAGACCAGGGCAAGGATGATCAGCGGAAAGACCGCCAGCGGCAAAAACTGCGGCAGGGCGCTGAAGAAGGACGGCGCGACCGTTCTTGCAGCCGCCGGGTCCGGACCGTCAGGTACGACAATGTTCTCAGCCATCGCGCTTTTCCCGTCTTGATCCGCCCGGCCGATATTTCACGCGGCCTGCGATCCGCGGTCAATATCGGCGAGGCAGTTCCGGCAGCAACTTCATGCCGGAGACCGACTTGAAACCCGGCGCGGGACCTCGGCCCCGAACAGGCGGGACCGGCCGCAGGATAAGTGCTTCACCTTGGACACGGTTTCAAGTTCGGACGGGAGAATGCCTGACCGCACCGGGCCGCGGCGCCGTTGCGGAGAGCCCGCCCGGCGGGATCAGGATTCTTCGCTGCTGCCCCCGCGCTGCGGATAGCGATCGGCCAGCCAGGCTTCGTCGAACTTTCCGCTGGTCAGGTCGTCTTCGAGTGCCTCCGGCGCGCGTTCGGCAGGGTCGCCGTAGCCGCCGGCGCCCGGCGTGCGCACGACGACGGCCTCGTCCGGCGCGATGGTCACGGCGATCGGCTTGTTGGGCAGGCGGGCCGCCGCGCCGTCCGCCGCGACATGGCGGAATTCCCCGGTCGCGCCGGGTCCGCCGCCGAAGAGGCCCCAGGGCTGCCGGGTGAAACGCTCCCCCGCCCCGTTGAATGTGCAGGCATGGCCTACCGGCGCGACGACCCGTTCAAGGCCCATGCCGCCGCGCTGCCGGCCGGGCCCGCCCGAATTGGCGATCAGGCCGTAGGAGCGGACGCGCAGCGGATATTCCATCTCGATCGCTTCGACCGGCAGGTTCGACGTGTTGGTGATGTGGACCTGCACGCCGTCCTTGCCGTCCTTCGTTGCGCGCCCGCCGAAACCGCCGCCGAGGGTTTCCAGATAGACATAGTCCTCGCCGGTGCGCGGATCGGTGCCGGCGAAAACCGCCGTCGTGTTGGCGCCGTTGGCCGCGCCAACCGCGGCCTCGGGCAGGGCCGGCGCCAGCGCGCCGAGAATGACGTCGATGATGCGCTGGCAGGTGTTGGCCCGGGCCGCCACCGGCGCCGGGAAGGCGGCGTCGAGCAGGCTGCCCTTCTCGACCGTCAGGCGCGGCAGGTCGAGCACGCCCTGGTTGTTCGGCGCGTCGGGATCGAGCAGCGCCTTGAGCGCGTAGCAGACCGAGGCCTGGGTGGCGTTGCGGGTGACGTTGATGTTGCCCGTGACCTGCCGTGCCGAGCCGGAAAAATCGAAATGGATATCGCCGCCGTTCACCGTGATTTCGAGCCGGATCGGGATGTCGGTCGCGCCCATGCCGTCGTCGTCCATCGCGTCCTCGAAGCGGTAGATGCCGTCGGGCAGTTCGGCGACCGCGGCCCGCAGCCGGTCGGCGCTGCGCCGGACGATCTGCTCGAAACCGTCGCGCACCGCCGGAACTCCGTAGGTGTCGACGATCTCGGTCAGCCGGCTGCGGCCGAGCCGGCAGGACGCGATCTGGGCGAAATAGTCGCCGCGCCGCTCGGCCGGCACCCGGACGTTGAGCAGGATCAGGTCGAGCAGGTCCTGCTGCAGAACGCCCGCGCGGAACAGGCGCACCACCGGGATGCGCAGCCCTTCCTGGTAGATCTCCGTCAGGCCGCCGGCCATGCTGCCGGGCACCGCGCCGCCGACATCGGCGTGATGGGCGATGTTGCACATGAAGGCGATGAGTTCGCCGCCGTGAAACACCGGCATCGCCATGTTGATGTCCGGCAGATGGGTGCCGCCGGCGACGTGGGGATCGTTGGCGACGAACAGGTCGCCGTCGCGCAGCTCGTCGCCGAAGCGGCCGAGCAGGCTCTCCATCAGCCCGCCCATGGAGGCGAGATGGATCGGCAGGGACGCATCGGCCTGGACGATCAGCCGGCCGGCCGGGTCCATGACCGCCGTGGAATGGTCGCGCCGTTCCTTGATGTTGGTGGAATAGGCGCTCTTCATCAGGGCGGCGAAGGTCTCGTCGGCGACCGAGCGCAGGCCGTTGGCCATGATTTCCAGCGTGACCGGATCGACCGGCGTTGCAACGGCGCTCATCCTGCGTCTCCGACGGCGATGACCAGATTGCCGGCCTCGTCGACCGCGGCCCGGTCGCCGGGAAAGACGGCGGTCGTGGAATCGAGCTGCTCGACGATGGCCGGGCCGGCGAACGCCATTCCGGCCGTCAGCGAGTCGCGCCGGTAGACCGGCGTTTCGACGGCGACGCCGCCGTCGAACCAGACCGGGCGGCGGCCGGACGGCGCCGGAGCGCGCTTCGCCGCCTCACCGGAGGCGGGCGTGGCGGCCGACGCGATCCGGCCCGTCGCGGCGACGCGGACGTTGACGATTTCGATCGGTTCGCCGGCGCTGTGAAAGCCGTAGTGCCGCTCGTGCTCGGCGTGAAAGGCCCGGGCGACCGCATCGGGAGCGGCCGGCCGCGCCAGCGCGCCCTGCGGCCCGCCGGCAAAGGAAACCGGCAGTTCGAAATTCTGGCCGACATAGCGGGCGTCGAAGCACAGGGTTGCGCCGCGGTCGTCCGGAGCGACCCCTTCCGCATCGAACCAGGCGCGCGCCGCCGCTTCCAGACCGTCCATCGTGCCGGCAAGGCGCGCCATGCCCTCCGCAGTCAGTTCGAAGCGGCCGCTGCGCACGAATTCTTCCTTCAGGTCGGACACGATCAGCCCCTGAGCGCACAGGATGCCCGGCGCGCCGGGGACGACGATCTCCCGGATGCCGAGCACCCGCGCCACCTCGACCGCATGCAGCGGCCCCGCCCCGCCGAACGGCATCAGCGCATAATCGCGTGGATCGAGGCCGCGCTCGACCGAGATGGTGCGCACCGCGCGCACCATGTTGGCAACGACGATCCCCAGAATGCCCTGCGCGGTTTTCTCGACCGTGAAGCCGAGCCTTTGCGCGGCGGGTTCGATGGCGCGCCGGGCGGCGTCAGCATCGAGCGCCAGTTCGCCGCCCGCCAGCCCTTCGGCGGAAAGGCGGCCGAGCACGAGATTGGCGTCGGTTACCGTCGGCTCCATGCCGCCGCGCCCGTAGCAGGCCGGACCCGGATCGGCGCCGGCGCTGCGCGGCCCGACCTTGAGCAGCCCGTCGCGTTCGAACCAGGCGATCGAGCCGCCGCCGGCGCCCACCGTGTGGATGTCGACCGTCGGCAGGCGCACCGGGAAGCCGGCGACCTCCCGGTCGAGGCCGACCCCGGCGTCGTAGTTGCGGATCAGGGCGACGTCGGCGCTGGTACCGCCCATGTCGAGGGTAATGACGTTCGGGCGGTTCGCGCCCTTCGCGGTGTGTACCGCGCCGACCGCGCCCGCCGCCGGGCCGCTCAGCGCCGTGCGGATCGGGTATTGCTTCGCGGTCTCGACCGACATCAGCCCGCCGCTGGACTGGTAGATGCGGATCGCGGCGCTTGGGGCCAGCGAGTCCATCTCGGCTTGCAGATAGGACAGGTAACCGGCGATGACCGGCTGGAGATAGGCGTTCAGGACGGTCGTCGAAAAGCGCTCGTATTCGCGGAATTCCGGCCAGACGGCCGAGGACAGCGAGAGCGAGAGATCGGGCAGGCGCGCGTTCAGGGCGTCGGCGATCCGCCGTTCGTGAACCGGATCGATAAAGGAGAACAGGCAGCAGACGGCGCAGGATTGGGCGCCGCTTGCGGCGACGGCCTCGGCAACCGTCGCAAGCCCCGCCTCGTCGAGGCCGGTCAGCACTTCGCCGGCCGGCCCCAGCCGTTCGCGGATTTCGAAGCGCCGCCGGCGCGGCACCAGCGGCGCCGGATGATCCTGTTGCAGCGAATACATGTGCGGCCGGGTCTGGCGGCCGATCTCCAGCAGGTCGCGGAAGCCTTCGGTCGTCACCAGGGCGACGGCGCCGCCGCGCCGCTGGATCAGGGCGTTGGTTGCCACGGTGGTGCCGTGGCACAGGCGGTCGATCTGCGCCGGATCGAATTCCAGCGCCGCCGCCATCTCCCGCAGGCCCCGGACGATCGCCTCGCCCGGATTGTGCGGCGTGGACGGCCGTTTGTAGACCTTCGTCGCGCCGTCTTCCGGCCGGCTGGCGAAGAAGTCCGTAAAGGTGCCGCCCACATCGACGCCGACCAACCAGCCCAACGCAAATCCTCCCCGCCCGTCCGGAACCCATATCGCACGAGTATAGCCGACCTCTTCGTGCCGCAGTTTCATGCCGCAGGGCAATGCCGTTGCACGGTGCAAGGCCGGTCGGCTATCTCAGGGCGCGCCTCTCTCCGCACCTGTCAGGAACCTCATGCCCGATTTTGCCATCCCGGAACAGGTCCGCCCGGAAGACAGCCATGTCGGCCGCCGCCTGCCGCGGATCGAAGACCGTACGCTGCTGCGCGGCGAAGGCGGGTTCGTCGACGACGTGCCGGTGAAGAAGGGCACGCTGCACGCCGCCTTCGCGCGTTCGCCCCACGCCCATGCCGAAATCGTCGCCATCGACGCGAGCGCGGCGCTCGCCATGCCGGGCGTCTTCGCGGTCGTGACCGGCGCCGACATGGCGGCCGAGACCGATCCGATGATCGTCGGCTTCGAGAACCCGATCGACTATTACGGGCTTGCCGTCGACAAGGTGCGCTATGTCGGCGAGCCGGTGGTCGCCGTGGCCGCGACGGACCGCTACCGCGCCGAGGACGCGGCGGACCTGATCAAGGTGACCTATGACGTGCTGCCTGCAGCCGTCGATCCGGTCGCGGCGTGCGCCCCGGACGCGCCGATCCTGCACCCGCGCAGCGACTCCAACTGCGTTTCGAAACGCCACTTCGTGCACGGCGACCCGGGCAGGGCCTTCGCCGAAGCCGAGCGCACGACGGACCTGACCATCCGCTACCCGCGCAACTCCATCACGCCGATGGAGACCTACGCCGTCGTGGCCGAGGCCAACAGCGAGACCGGCGGCTTCGACGTGCTGTCCAACTTCCAGGGTCCGTTCTCGGTGCATACGGTGATGGCGCTCGCCCTGCGCATCCGCACCGCCGCCCTGCGCCACCGCAGCCCGAAAAATTCCGGCGGCAGCTTCGGCTCCAAGCTGGTGATCTTCCCCTACATCGTCGTGCTGTGCGTGCTCGCCCGCAAGGCGCGCCGCCCGGTCAAGTGGATCGAGGACCGGCTGGAGCATCTCTCCGCCTCCAGCGTCGCGCCCAACCGGGTCACGAAGATCGAAGCCGCCTACAGGACGGACGGCACGGTGACCGGCCTGCGCCTGACCCACTGGGACGACCACGGCGCCTATCTGCGCGCGCCGATGCCGGCGCCGATCTACCGGATGCACGGCGTCTCGACCAACGGCTATTTCATCCGCCATCTGGAAGTCACCAACCATATCGTAATGACCAACAAGTGCCCGACCGGCGCGGTGCGCGGCTTCGGCGGGCCGCAGCTCTATTTCGCGGTCGAGCGCATGATGCAGCGCGTCGCCGTGCTGACCGGGCAGGATCCGCTGGACGTCATCCGCAGGAACCTGATTTCGGCGGACCAATTCCCCTACAAGGCGGTCGCCGGCTCGTTGCTCGATTCCGGCGATTACCGCCGGACGGTCGAGGAAGCGGTCGAACAGGGCGATCTGGCGGCGTTGAAAAAGCGGCGCGACGCGGCGCGCGCCGAAGGCCGGCTCTACGGCATCGGCTATGCCGCCTGCGTCGAGCCCAGCCAGTCCAACATGGGCTACATCTCGACGGTCAAGACCGGCCTGGAGCGCGAACGCGCCGGGCCGAAGGACGGCGCCGTCGCCTCGGTCACCGTTTCCGTCGACGCCCTGGGCTCGGTCAACGTGATCGGCGATTCGGTGCCCCAGGGCCAGGGCCACCAGACGGCGCTCGCCCAGATCGTCGCCGACCGGCTCGGCCTGGCGCCGGACGACGTGGTGGTCGCGCTCGATACCGATACCGCCAAGGACGGCTGGTCGATCGCCGCGGGCAACTATTCCTGCCGCTTCGCGCCGGCCTCGGCCAGCGCGGCCCATCAGGCGGCGACGCGGGTGCGCGAGAAAATGGCGCGGATCGCGGCGGCGAACCTGAACGTGCCGGTTGCGGAGGTCGAATTCACCGACGGCAGAATCCACGCCGCCAACAACCCGGACAACGCCATTCCCTTCTACCGCATCGGCGGGCTGGCGCACTGGTCGCCGTCGAGCCTGCCGGACGATGTCGAGCCCGGAATCCGAGAAACCGCCATGTGGAATGCGCCGGAACTGACGCCGACCACCGCGAAGGACGAGATCAACACGTCGCTCGCCTACGGTTTCGGCTTCGATTTCTGCGGCGTCGAGGTCGATCCGGCGACCGGCGCGGTGACGGTCGACCAATATGTCTCGGCCCACGACTGCGGCACCATCCTCAACCCCGGCCTCGCGGAAGGCCAGATCCGCGGCTCCTGGGCCTCGGCCTACGGCGCGACCTTCCTGGAGGAGTTCTGCTACGAGGAGGACGGCACCTTCCGCTCCGGCACCTTTGCGGAATATCTCGTGCCGACGGCCGCCGAGCTGCCGGAGATCCGGCTGGTCCATCCGACGCCCCATCCCTCGCCCTACACCCGCCTCGGGGCCAAGGGCATCGCCGAGGGCAACCAGTATACGACGCCGGTCTGCGTCGCGAACGCGGTGGCCGACGCGCTGGGCGTCGAAGACATTCAACTGCCGCTCAAGCCGGCCAGGGTGCTGGCGTGGATGGAGGCGGACGAGCCGCCGCCCTCGGCCGCGGTTGCGCCGGACGGCGAGGCCCGAGAACCCGGACGCCCGACCATCGACGGGTCCGGCGAAATGCAGGTGCCCGCGCCGCCGGAGCAGGTCTGGGCCATGCTGCTCGATCCGGAGCGGATGGCGCGCATCGTCCCCGGATGCGAGCGGCTGGAAGCGGCCGGCGAAAACAGTTTCACCGGAGCGGTCGTGCTCGGCGCCGGGCCGGTCCGGGGCCGGTTCGAGGCCCGGATCGACCTGACCGATCTGGAAGCGCCCCGGCGCGCCCGGCTGACCGGGTCGGCGGACGGACCGCTGGGGTCGTCGCGCGGCAGCGGCGCGTTCGAACTGATCGCGCAGGATGGCGGCACCCTGGTGCGCTACCGCTACGCCGTCGAACTGTCCGGCAAAGTCGCGGCGGTCGGCGGGCGCATGGTCCGCGGCGCGGCCCGGCAACTGATCGACCGCTTCCTGCGCGGCCTGATCCGCGAAGCCGGGGGCGAAGCGGATCCCGGTTCCTCCGGCGGCCTTTCCGCCCGATTGAAGCGCCTGGTCGGGGGCCGGGCATGAAACCGGCGCCGTTCGACTATGTGCGCGCCGGGAGCGTCGAAGACGCCGTCGCGGTACTCGCCGAACATGGCGACGACGCCCGCGTGCTGGCCGGCGGCCAGTCCCTGATGCCGATGCTCAACATGCGGCTCGTCAGGCCGGAGGTGCTGGTGGACATCGGCGGCCTCCCGGACCTGGCGCGTATCGAAGACGAGGGAGATGCCGTCGCCATCGGCGCGGCGGTCACCCAGGGCGATCTGGCGGACTGGCCGGAACTGGGCGATGCCTTGCCGGTCGTCGCCGCGGCGCTGCCCCATGTCGGCCACTTCCAGACCCGCAACCGGGGCACGGTCTGCGGATCGATCTGCCATGCCGATCCGTCCTCCGAACTGCCGCTCTGCCTTGCCCTGCTCGGCGGCGAAGTCGAGCTGCACAGCGCGCGCGGCGTGCGGACGGTTCCTGCGGACGAATTTCAGCAGGGCGTGCTGACGACGGCGAAGGCGCCGGACGAACTGGCGGTGCGCACCCGCCTGCCCAAGGCGCAGGGCGGCGAGCGCTTCGCCTTCCTGGAGTTTCAGCACCGCCACGGCGACTTCGCCGTCGTGGCGGTCGCCGCAAAGCGCAGCGGCGACTCGGTCAGTCTGGCGGTCGGCGGCGTGGCGGACCGGCCGGAAGTCTGCCATTGGGACGCCCTGCCCGGCGACGCCGTGGAGGATGCACTCAACGACCTCGCCTGGGCGCTCGGCGGCGGCGACGATATCCACGCCACCGCGCGCCATCGCCGGCAGCTCGTGCGCCATCTCGGCAAGCAGGCCATCGACGCGACCGCCGCAAACGGAGCCGGCGCATGAAGACGCTGGACCGCAACGGCCGCCACCCGGTCCGCGTCACCCTGAACGGGATGCCGGAAGGGGGCTTTGCCGAGCCGCGGATGCTGCTGACCGATTTCCTGCGCCACGAGATCGGCGCGACCGGCACCCATGTCGCCTGCGAGCACGGCGTCTGCGGCGCCTGCACGGTCCGCGTCGGCGGCAAGGCGGTGCGCGCCTGCCTGATGCTGGCGGTCCAGGCCGACGGGGCGGAGATCGAGACCATCGAGGGACTCGCCGAAGCCGACGGGTCGTTCGGTCCGTTGCAGCAGGCCTTCCACGAGAATTTCGCCCTGCAATGCGGCTTCTGCACGCCGGGCTTCCTGATGTCGCTGAGCGACTATCTGGAGCGGAATCCCGATCCGACGGTCGAGGAGATCAAGGTCGCGCTGAGCGGCAATATCTGCCGCTGCACCGGCTATCACGAGATCATCAACGCCAGCCTGGATGCCGCGAAGGCGCTCCGGGAACGGCGGCAACAAACAGGTTGAGAGAGAAAATGCGCGCGGTTCTGGTCAACGAATTCGGTCCCGTCGAAAGCCACGCCATCGCGAACCTGCCGGATCCCGAACCCGGCCCGGGCGAGGTGCTGATCGAGAACCGGGCCATCGGGATCAACCTCCCGGACGCCCTGATGCTCCAGGGCCGGTACCAGAAGCGCCCGCCGCGGCCCTTCGTGCCCGGCCGCGACTGCGCCGGCGTCGTGCGGGCGGTCGGCGACGGGGTGACGCGCTGCAGGCCGGGCGACCGGGTCGTGGCGCAGGTCTTCACCGGCGCCTTCGGCCAGCTGGTGCCCGCGCCGCAGGAGCGTTGCTTCCTGTTGCCGGACGGCGTCTCGTTCGAGGACGCCGCCGCCATGATCACCGTGTTCAACACGGCCTGGGTCGCCATCGACATGCGCGCCGGCGTCCGGCCCGGCGACACGGTGCTGATCACCGGCGCGGCCGGCGGCGTCGGCTCGGCCGCCATCCAGCTGTGCAAGGCGCGCAACGCGACGGTGCTGGCCGCGGTCTCGAATGCGGAGAAGGCGGACTTCGCGCGATCCTGCGGCGCCGATGCGGCGATCGACACCAACGCCGCCGACGTCGACGCTCTCAAGGCCCATCTCAAGGCCCAGGTCGCCGCCGCGACCGGCGCAGCGGAAGGCCGGGGCTGCGACGCCGTGATCGAGATGGTGGGCGGCGACCTGTTCGAGGCCAGCCTGCGCGTGCTGCGCTTCGCCGGCAAGCTGGTGATCGTCGGCTTTGCCGGCGGTACGATCCCGGCGGCGAAGGCGAACTACCTGCTGTTCAACAATCTCACGGTCATGGGCGCGCCGCTCGATATCCAGTTCGACATGGTCTACACCGAGATGGAAAAGGGCGTGAACGCCTGGCTGGCCCTGCTCGCCGCCGGCAGGCTCGATTCGCTGATTTCCGCGCGCTATCCGCTGGCCGGTTTCGTCGAGGCCTTCGGCGTCATCACCGGCCGCAAGGTCATGGGCAAGATCGTCCTCGACCCGGCGGAGGCGTAGCGGCGGGCGGCACGGTCCGGCTTACGCCGCCTCAGCGTAGCAATCGACGGGTCGGCCTTCCGAACCGGTGCGCGTCGCAAATTCGAAGACCATCGGGAGCGGTCCCTCGGCAGGATCGCGCGGTCGAATTTTCATACCGGGAATAGCGTTGTCGCCGATGTCGATGCCGGGCGCACGGCTGCCCAGCAGATTCAGGGCGAGCTGCCGGATAACCTTTTCGGTGTAGCCGCCGGGGCGTGCCCGATCGTTCTCCCAGCGGGAAACGACCGTCTTGTCGCTGAGGTCGATCGCCTGGGCGAATTCCGTTCCGGTGAGATCGAGGACATGGCGCAGGAAGCGCAGTTCCGCCCCCACCATCTGAACCGGCGCGAGCGCGCGCGCCACGGCGACGGTCGCCAGCAGCATGTCGAGATTCGGGATCTCCGCGCTGCCGTCTTCGTATTCGGCGACGGTATCGACCAGCGTGACCGGCAATCCGATCTCGACGGTCGCGTCATATTCTCTGGTCCTTGTCATGCCTCCTTCGTTCAAGAGCCAATCGGAAGTGTTGCCGTTGCCGGCCTCCGCCGCTCTATCCTCCTTTTTTGCGTTCCGGTAGTTCGCTACCGCCGCTTCGGCCTCCCCCTCGTCGCGCGCCGCTGCCCGCGTCCGAGGTGTCTATAACTGTCACGATGACGACCCGGCCCGATTCCGTTTCCTCCAGAACAGCGACGATCTCCAGATTCCGTTCGTCCGTATCGCGTCCTGCGACCCGGTACTTGTCCTCTCCGGTACGGATGTCCTGCTCGACCTGAACAACCGTTCCGCTCCTCAGGACCGACCGGATTTGCGGCAAATGAATGTCGCGTTCCTGCATCCGCTCGCGCGCATGGCGCGTCAACCGAATGCCGAAGTCGGGAAATTCTCTAAAGAAATTCCTGAAGTTAGTCGTAAACCTATTTGGCGGGGTACTCGCAGCCATGGTCGGTACTCCTTCGGCCTGGTGGCCGATATTCGGTTGAACTCATGACGATACTCCTGGCAAAGATGATGTGCTCGGTGTCTTCAGTGCGTACGTTGGTCTGATGCCATTTGGCAGTAGTGTCGAAGGGTTGATCGACAATCAACTGCATTGCAGAATATGCATTACAGTTGATCGATAGTCAACACCCCGAAGCAAAAATCGCGCTTCCGAATGCCCGTTCACCCGCCGTGCGCCATTGACCGCTCAGCGGACCGGCCCGCTGCACCGTTCCTTGACATCCCCTGCCCCGATGCCTAGGCCGTCCGGGCCATGGACCTTCCCCGGAACAGCTTCAAGAATGCCATTGCCGAAGGCCGGCTGCAGATCGGGCTGTGGAGCACGCTGGGCAGCACGGTCGGCGCGGAGATTCTCGGCGACAGCGGCTTCGACTGGCTGCTGCTGGATACCGAGCACTCGCCCAACGAACTGCCCGACCTGCTCGCCCAGATGCAGGCGCTCGGCCGCAGCGAGACCTCGGCCATCGTCCGCCCGGCCTGGAACGATACCGTCCTGATCAAGCGCATCCTGGATATCGGTGCCCAGAGCCTGCTGCTGCCCTATGTCCAGAATGCCGGCGAGGCGGCGGCGGCCGTTGCGGCGACGCGCTATCCGCCGGCCGGCGTGCGCGGCGTTACCGGCAGCGGCCGCGCGGCGCGCTACGGCCGGGTGAAGGACTATGCCAGGCGCGCCCATGAGGAGATCTGCGTCCTCGTGCAGGTCGAGACCCGCCCGGCGCTCGGCGAACTGGAGGCCATCGCCGCCGTCGACGGCATCGACGGCGTCTTCGTCGGTCCCGCCGACCTCGCCGCCTCGATGGGCTTCGTCGGCCAGCCCGGCCATCCCGAGGTCCAGACCGCGATCCGGGACGCGGTCACCCGGCTGAAGGCGGCGGGCAAGCCGGCCGGCATCCTCACCGTCAACCCGGAGGAGGCCCGGCGCTACATCGACTGGGGCTTCACCTTCGTCGCAGTCGGCATCGACCTGCTGCTGCTGGCGAAAGGCGCCGAGGCGCTGCGCGCATCGTTCGGCCGGCCGGCATGACCATCGATCCCCAGATGCAGTGGGTCCTGCAGCTCGTCGCGAACTCGTCCTTGCCGCCGGTCTACACGCTTTCGCCCGAGGCGGCCCGCGCCCAGTATGACGAGGCGTCGGCGAAGCTGGATATCGAGCCGGCGCCGATGGATTCGGTGGTCGAGATCGCGCTCGGGCGGGAAAGCCGGTTCGTGCGCACCCGCCTTTACACGCCACGGCAAACGGCGGAGCCGGATCCGCTGCTGGTCTGGCTCCACGGCGGCGGCTGGACCATCGGCAGCCTCGATTCCTACGACCGGACCTGCCGCGGGCTGGCGGCGCAGGCCGATTGCCGGGTGCTGTCGGTCGATTATGCGCTGGCGCCCGAACATCCGTTCCCGGCGGCGGTCGAGGATGCAATGTTCGTGTGGGAGACGTTGCAGGCCAGGACAGCGGACTACGGTATCGATCCGGCCCGCATCGCGGTCGGCGGCGACAGCGCCGGCGGCAATCTCACGGCGGTGCTGTGCCACGAGGCGCGCAAGGCCGGCCGGCCCCTCCCCTGCTTCCAGCTGCTGATCTATCCGGCGACCGACATGACCAACAGCTTCCCTTCGCGCACGACCTATGCCGACGGCTATCTGCTGGAAAGGCCGCTCCTGGCCTGGTTCCGGAACGGCTATATCCGCGATGTCGCCAACGACGATCCGCGCCTGTCGCCGCTGCACTATGCCGATTTCTCCGGCCAGCCGCCGGCCGCGGTCCACACCGCCGGCTTCGACCCGCTGCAGGACGAGGGCATCGCCTATGCGGACAAGCTCGCGGCCGCCGGCGTGCCGGTCGTCAAGCGGCACTATGCCGGCCTGATCCACGGCTATTTCAACATGGGCGGGATCGTCGATGCGGCGCGGGCGGCCTTCGACGACGCCGCGGCCGACCTGCGCGCCGCGCTTCATCCCGCAGGCTGAATCGCGTCCGCTTCCAAAGGGAGCTGCCGACGCTGTCGAGGCGCGCGCCCTTCGATACGCCCCGGACAAGTCCGGGGCTACTCAGGGTGAGGGTGAGATTATAGAGAACCCTCATCCCGAGTAGCCCCGGATTAAATCCGGGGCGTATCGAGGGACGTCTCAGACCTTGAAAAAGCCGTGGAAGCCGAGCGGCAGCGGATAGGGGAGCCACGCCTGCGCGACCGGCCCGGCGGCGACGGCGCGGGCGTCGAACACCGATAGCCCGCTGACGCCCTTCTTCCAGTCCAGCACGGTACCGATCAGCCAGCCGTTGTCCTCGCCCCGGCCGCCGGGTTTCGGGACGAAAATATGCTCCTCCGGAATCTTGCCCGGCCCATAGTCGAAGCTTTCGGTCTCGCTGCGTTCGAGGTCGCGCTTGACCACGGTGCGGAAGTGCCAGCCCTTCGGATTTTCCGGGGCGCCCAGCGTGTAGACGTATCGGTGCCGCCGGCCGACGACGGCGGGCGCCACCTTTGCGAACTCGGCTTCTTCCGCCCGGCTTTCGATCCGGCCGTCGCCCTTTGGCGGCAGGACGATCTGCGCATAACGCAGCGGCGCCGAAGGCCGGAATTCCCCCTTCATCACATAGCGCAGCGTTTCGGTGAGGATGCCGGGGTCGCCGGCGAGGCAGTGGTCGAGCCGGATCGTGCCGTCGGCCTCTTCCCATGCGTTGCCGTAGTGGAAGCCGAAACAGGCTGGCACGGCGTGCCAGCGGCGCTTGCCGAAATCGGCCTTGTCGACCACCAAGACGCGGGTCTCCGCCTGCGGCCTCCAGACATGGGCGTCGAGCACGCTGACCCGTTCCGCCCGCCCCGGATCGAACAGGAACGGCTGGATCAGGATAACCAGCGACTTGTGCGTAACGACGAAATCGTGGATCAGCCCCATCGGCCCGGCATCGACCAGGCCGGCCTTCACCAGCTTGCCCGCGCGGTCGATATGGTAGAGCACGAGCGCCGGCCGGGGCAGCGGGGCGCAGCCGATGTTCCACAGGGCGCCGTCCGGATCGACCTTCGGATGGGCGGAAAAGGGAACGCCGCTGAGCTGCGGGCTCCAGGCCTTGAAGCCGTTGGCCGCAAGCGTCGATTCTTCGAGCCGCGTCGCCGAGCCGCCCTCCCACAGCGCCAGCAATTCGCCGCCGTGATGCAGCACGGAGATGTTCGCCGCGTTCAGGCTGTCCGGCCCGCGGACCGGGGCGCTGTCCGGAAGGTGGGTGCCATAGCCGTTGTAGAGCCGCCGGCGGCCCGCGTCTTCCCGCACCAGTTTCGGCGTTCGGATTGTCCGGCCGCGATGGGCGATGCGGCCGCCGTCGATGGCGAATTCCTGGATCATGCCGTCGCCGTCGAACCAGTGGCGGTAGCGCCGGCCGAAGCGGTCGTGGATCGACGGCCCGTTGCGGAAGAAGCGGCCCTTCAGCCCGGCCGGCCATGCGCCGGTCACGGCAAGCGACCCCGTATCGAGCCGGTCCGGCGGCGTTTTCCAGCCGAGCAGCATGCGGTTGCGCCCGAGGGCGGCGGCGAAGGCCTCGCCCCAGTCCTCGCCCGATGCGGCGAGCGCGGATGCGAAAGGCGCAAGCCCGGCCAGCCCGGAGGCGGCCGACGCAGCGAGGAAGCCGCGGCGCGGAATGCTGTCGGCGGTCATCGGTTGCTCTCCCGATTCGGCGATCCGGGGGAACCGGCATAGCCGATCGGCAGCCGGATCGTCGCCGCCGATTTCAGGTCGATCGAGGAATCGTCGAAGCTCGCCGGGCCGAACATGCCGGTCGCGCCATTGCCGAAGCCGTAACCTTCGACGGGAATGCCCAGCAGGTTGGTGTCGAGGTCTCCGTCGCCGTCGGAATCGTGAAACCCGTTGACGGCGTAGCGGCCCGGCTCCAACCCGGCGAAGGTGAAGCTGAATCCGCCTTTCCGGGCGGTGCGCCAGGCACCGGCGACCGCACCCTTCATGTCGGGGAACTTGACGCCCGAAACGGTGCGATGCAGGGCGACGTAAACACGGCCCTTGCCGGAAATGACGCCGGTTACCGCAACCGTCAGTTCGGCCGCCTGCGCCGCGCCGCCGGTCTCCGGTGCGGCCGGAGCCGGCAGTCCCGAGAAGACCGCGCCCGTGGCGAGAAGGGCGGCGAGAAGAAGAGGAATGCGCTTCATGGTTGGGTGCTCCCTGTCGAGTGCGTATGCTGCGCCGCTCAGGGAGCACGGCGGACGGCGATGACCAACGGCGGCTACGCAAACGGCCCGGATACTTCGCGAACGGTGCGGGAAACGCCGTTCACGCTTCGCGAATGGTTCGTCTGGCGGCGGCTGCGCTGGCATCTGGCGCTGCTGGCCGTCGCAATCCTGTTCCTCGGCTATCTCGGCCCGTTCGGCACCTTCCTCCGGATGCCGCTGGGCGAGCGGATGGCCTACTGGGTCATCGCGGTGGCCGGCAACTGGTCGTTCGCCCTGGCCTGCATCCTGCCGGCGATCGCGTGGCTGTCCGGACGCATCCCGGACATCGCCTGCGTTCTGGGCGGCAGTCTCGCCGCCGCCGTGCCGGGAACGCTCCTGATCTCGGCCCTCGAATTCCTGTTTTCCGGCGCTTTGCCCGAGACGTTCGGAACCGGCGAATTGTTCCTTGCCGTCGCCCTCGTTCACCTCGTGCTGGGCCTGATCGTCTGGGGAACCGTCGAGCTGCCGATGCGCTACGGCGCCGGCGCGCCCTTCTCGGAGTTGCCGGGGGCAGGAGCGCAGGACCGGCCGGCGACAGATGCCGCAGCGCCTCCCCTGCTGGAACGGCTGCCGGCGGCGCGGCGCGGCCGGTTGCTGCATTTGCAGATGCGCGACCATTACGTCGAGGTCCACACCGACCGGGGCTCGGACCTTGTGCTGATGCGCTTCGGCGACGCGCTGAAGGAACTGGGCGGCACGGAGGGGATGCAGGTCCACCGCTCGCACTGGATCGCGCGCACCGCCTTGAAGAAAATCGTGCGGCGCACCGGCCGGACGGTGGCGGTTCTGGACAACGGCGGCGAGGTGCCGGTCAGCCGCCGCTACGCCCGGGCATTGCGCGAGGCAAACTGGGTCTGACCCCGGACCGTCCGGCCGAAGGGTCGCGCCAGTCAGTCGCTCTGGCGCCGGGGTCGGGACGCCCCTAATCTCCGGCTATGAAGACCGTTCTCATCGTGCTCACCGTCATCGCCCTGATCGGCGTGGTCGCCGCGCTGTTCACCGGCGTCGTCCTGATGGGCCGGGGCGGCGAGGCCAACGCCCGGTGGGGCAACAAGCTGATGCGCGCGCGGGTCGGCCTGCAGCTGATCGCCGTCGTTCTTCTTCTGCTGCTGTTCGCCGTGTACCAGAGCTAGGGCGCGCCATGGTGAAGCTGGACAGGATCTACACCCGCGGCGGCGACAAGGGGCTGACCAGCCTGGGCAGCGGCGCGCGGGTGCCGAAACACGACACCCGCGTGGCGGCCTACGGCTCGGTCGACGAATGCAACAGCGTCCTCGGCCTCGCACGCCGCCACGCGGCGGATGAGGCCGCGGCCGACGCCATGCTCGCGCGTATCCAGAACGACCTGTTCGATCTGGGCGCCGACCTGTGCACGCCCCACGAGGACGATCCGAAATGGCCGCCCCTGCGCATGTCCCAGGCCCAGGTCGACCGGCTGGAGGCGGAGATCGACGCGATGAATGCGGATATCCCGCCGCTCAAATCCTTCATCCTGCCGGGCGGGTCTGCGCTTTCCTCGTGGCTGCACCTCGCCCGGACGGTCGCGCGGCGCGCCGAGCGGGAGATGACGGCGCTGGCCGAAGGCGAAGACGTCAATCCCCTGGCCATCGCCTATATCAACCGGCTGTCCGACCACCTCTTCGTCATGGCGCGGGCGCACAACGATAACGGCGCCGGCGACGTCCTCTGGACACCGGGAGAGAACCGCTGACGCCGCAGGGATGGATCAAGGGCCGCATTAACAGGCCCGGACAAATGATCTAAGTCTGCCGGCCGTCGCAGCCGCAGCCAAATCCCGAAGCCGGCAGGTCGCCATGCCCGAAACCCGTTACCGCCCGCGCCGCAGCATGATCTTTGCGCCGGGCGACAATCCGCGCATGTGCCTGAAGGCGCTCGATACCGGCGCAGACATGGTGTGCATCGACCTGGAAGACGCCGTGGCGCCCGGCGACAAGGATGCGGCCAGGGAGGGCGCGGTCGGCATTTTCCGCGATCTCGACCCGCAGGCGGCAGGCCCGGAAACCGCGGTCCGCATCAACAGCCTGCACGCGCTGGACGGCGTGAAAGACGTGGCCGCGCTGGCCGGCCTGCCCAACCCGCCCGCCGGCTTCATGCTCACCAAGGTCAAGGGCCCCGGCGAGGTTGCGATGCTGGACGACGTGCTGAGCGAAGCCGGCGCCGCCTCTTTCCTCCACGTCATCATCGAGACCAACGAGGCGCTCGACCAGGCCTTCGACATCGCCCGGGCGAGCCGGCGGGTGCGCTCCCTGCTTTTCGGCGCCATCGACATGGCCGCCGACCTGCGCACGACCATCGACTGGGAGAATCTGCTGTTCGCCCGCTCCCGGGTCGTCCATGCCGCGGCGGGCGCCGGAATCGACCTGATCGACGTCCCCTGGCTCGATCTGGAGGACATGGACGGGCTGCGCGACGAGGCCCGGCGCTGCGCCAGCCTCGGCTTTACCGGCAAGGCCGCGATCCATCCGAAGCAGATTCCGGTCCTGAACGAAACCTTCAGCCCGGCCGCGGACGAGGTCGCCCTGGCGCGCGAGATCATCGCCGCCTTCGAGGCGGGCGACGGCGGGCTCGTCGTTCACCGGGGCAAACTGATCGAGAAGCCGGTGTTGCGCTCGATGCAGCGCATCGTCGCCATCGCCGACGCGCAGTGAAACCGGCGCGCAGGGTAGGGGCGGAACCCGAACGCCATTGCCGGGAGCGGGAGACTGTCTGAAACCGATCCAGCTGAAACCGATCCGGCCCCGGGCGCTGCGCCGGTTCGTGTCGCCGTTATCGGCTGCGGCTATTTCGGCGCCCTGCACGCCGCAAAATTCGCCGCGCTGGAAGCGGCGGAGCTGGTCGCGGTCGTCGATATCGATTCCGCGCAGGCGGAAAAGGTCGCCGCCGCGACCGGCGCCGGGGCGGCGGCCGATCTCGGGCCGGTTCTCGACCGGGTCGAGGCGGTCAGCGTCGTCACGCCGACGACGACCCACTACGCCATCGCGAAACGCTGCCTGGAGGCCGGCAAGGACGTGCTGGTCGAAAAGCCGGTCTGCGAGTCGCTGGAAGAGGCCGACGAGCTGATCGCCCTGGCGAAAGCCGGCGGCCGCATCCTGCAGGTCGGCCATCTCGAACGCTTCAGCCCGATCGTCAGGGACGTCAAGGCGCTGGCCGACCGCCCGGGCTATATCGAGAGCACGCGCATCTCGCAGTATCGCGGCCGCGGCACGGACACGAGCGTGATCCTGGACATGATGGTGCACGATATCGACAACATCATGACCCTCGTGAACAGCCCGATCGACCGGATCGACGCCGTGGGCGTGCCGGTCGTCGGCCCGGCGGAGGACATCGCCAACGCCCGCATCCGCTTCGAGAACGGCTGCGTGGCGGCGGTGACCGCCAGCCGGGTCAGCTGGAAGATCCAGCGCACCATGCGCGTCTTCCAGCGCAACGCCTACATGGTCGCCGACATGGCCGAGAACCGGCTCGTCATCATGAACCGGACCGGCGGCCGGGACGAGCCGCCGACCTTCGGCGCCGAACAGCGCGAGTACGACAAGACCGACCTGATCATGATGGAATGCGCCGATTTCCTCGACTGCGTCAGGACCCGGCGCGAGCCGGTGGTGAGCGGCGAAAGCGTGCGCGACGTGCTGGCGGCGGCATTGACCGTCACCGACCAGTTGCGCGCCTGGCGCCGGGAGCTGCGCTGAGTGGCCGGCGGCGCCGAACCGGTCCTGCGCGCAGCGGAAGAACCACCGGTCCTGCTCGGCCCGGCCGATCCGCCGCCCTTTACGGTCGTCAACGCCGGGGGCCGGGCGCGCGCGCTGTTCGTCTGCGACCATGCCAGCAACCGGATCCCGGCCGCGCTCGGCGCCCTGGGCCTCGGCGGGGACCGGCTAAAGGAGCACATCGCCTGGGACATCGGCGCGGCGGCGGTGGCGGATGTTCTTTCCGGGCGTTTCGATGCGCCGCTGGTCAAGTCCGGCTATTCGCGCCTCGTCATCGACTGCAACCGCGGCCCGTCGGACGCAACCTCGATCCCGGCGGTGAGCGACGGGGTGCCGATTCCCGGCAACCGGACGCTCAACGGGGCCGAGGCGGCGGCGCGCGAGCAGCGGATTTTCTCGCCCTACCATACCGAGATCGAACGGCTGCTGGACAGCGCGCGCGACCCGCCCTTCCATGCCTTCGTCTCGGTGCACAGCTTCACGCCGGTGTTCGGCGGCCGGCCGCGGCCGTGGCAGGTCTCGGCCCTGCGGAACCGGGACGGCCGGCTCGCCCTGCCCTTCATGGCGGCGCTGGCGGCCCGCGGCGACGTGACGGTCGGCGACAACCAGCCCTACAGCGCCCGCAACAATTTCGGCTACACGGTCCACCGGCACGGCGAATTGCGGGACCTGCCGCACCTGCTGGTCGAAATCCGCCAGGATCTGATTGCAGAGGCCAAGGGCGTGAAAAAATGGGCCGCAATCGTCGGCGACGCGCTGGCCGCCGCGTTCGAAAGCCTGCCGCCCTGACATGTCGAAGGGAACCGGCGGAGGAGGGTTGCACCATGACACTGAAGGAACCCAGCTTCACCATCGGCATCGAGGAAGAATATCTCCTGATCGACCGGGAGACGCTGAACCTCGCCGCCGATCCGCCGAAGGCCGTGTTCAGCGAATGCGAGGAACTGCTCGGCTCCCAGGTCGCGCCGGAATTCCTGCGCGCGCAGATCGAGATCGGCACGAAGGTCTGCGCCACGGTGCAGGAGGCCGCCGCCGACCTGCGCCGCCTGCGCAAGGCGGTGTCCGGGGTTGCCGAAAAGCACGGCCTCGCCATCATGGCGGCCTCGACCCACCCGTTCGCCGCCTGGGGCGAGCAGAAGCGGACGGAGAAGGAGCGCTACAGCGAACTGGCGGAAAACCTGCAGGGCGTGGTGCGCCGGCTGGTGATCAGCGGCATGCACGTCCATGTCGGCATCGAGGACGACGACCTGCGCATCGACCTGATGAACCAGGTCAGCTATTTCCTGCCCCACCTGCTGGCGCTCAGCACCTCCTCGCCCTTCTGGCAGGGCCGGGACACCGGGCTCAGGAGCTATCGCCTCGCGGTGTGGGACGAGCTTCCGCGCACCGGCCTGCCCGAGCAGTTCGAGAGCTTCGGCGAATACACCCGCCATGTCGAGATGATGGTCGAGTGCGGCATCATCGACGAGCCGACGAAAATCTGGTGGGACATCCGCCCGTCCGCCCGTTTCCCGACCCTGGAAATGCGTATCTGCGACCTGTGCCCCCGGCTCGCCGATGCGGTTGCGATCGCGGCCTTCTACCGCTGCATCCTGCGCATGCTGTGGCGCCTGCGCCGGCAGAACCAGCGCTGGCGGCGCTACGCCAACCTGCTGATCCGCGAGAACCGGTGGCGCGCGCAGCGCTACGGCTGCGACGGCGAGCTGATCGATTTCGGCATCCGCCGCAGGGTGCCGTTCGCCGACCTGCTGGAGGAACTGCTGGAACTGACCCGGCCGGACGCCGAGCACTTCGGCTGCCTGACCGAGATCGAGCACAGCCGCGCCATCCTGGCCCACGGCACCAGCGCGCGCCGGCAGGTCCGGACCTACGAGGCCGGCCTGGCCGACGGGCTGGGCCACCAGGCCGCCATCGAGGCGGTCGTGGCGCAGCTGATCGAGGAGACGGTGGCCGGGTTGTAGCCGGCCCGCCCTCCCGCGCGGGTCGGCCTGTGCAACGGCAAGGCCGCCGCAAGTGATCCTCCCCTCTCTCCCAAGGATGCCTCTGCGAAAAGAGCACCGATCAGATCCCCCTCCCCTTGGGGGAGGGGTTAGGGGAGGGGTCGTTTGCCGGTGCGCCGAGGCCGCCTTCGGCAAGAAGTCGACCGCCGCATACCCCTCCCCTGACCCCCTCCCCCAAGGGGAGGGGGGGACCGTTGGCTTGTTTGTCAGAACCGACTCACGGCCTTCCGCAGGGAATGCCCCGCGCCCGAGACTCAGAAGGCCGGCTGGGTCTGGCGGCGGCGCTGGAGCAGGATGACGAGGATCAGGAGCAATACCGCGGGGATGTAGAAGAGCTCCTTCGCCATCCGCTCGTTCGGCACCAGGATCGTCTTGATGACGGTCGGCGTGTCGCCGTAGAAATCGAAGCTCCGGGCCAGCGCCTTGAGCGGGCTGGTGGGCAGCGGCTCTTCCATCTTCGCCTTGCCTTCCTCGACCATGACGAGCAGCCCGGCGGCGCGCAGCCGCGCCAGGCCCTTGCCCGGCTTGCCGAAGGGGATGGTCACGGTGGTTTCGTCGATCCGGTCGGGATCGTTGAAGTTGGGCCCGGAAACCGTCACCCGCAGCGTGCCGCCCTCGGGCACTTTTTCGACGACCTGCACGATTTCCGCGCCCGGCCGCTCGGCAAATTCCGGTTCGACCTGGTCGAGCCAGTAGCCGGGGCGGAACAGGCTGAAGGCGACCAGCAGCAGGATCGCGGTTTCCCAGATCCGGTTGCGGGCGAAGAAATAGCCCTGGGTCGCCGCCGCAAAGAGCATCATGGCGACGACCGCAATGACAAAGACGATCACCGCCTTGCCCGCCGAGACGTCGATCAGCAGCAATTCCGTGTTGAAGATGAACAGGAACGGCAGCAGGGCGGTGCGGATGTCGTACATGAAGCCCTGGACGCCGGTGCGGATCGGATCGCCGCCGGAGATGGCGGCGGCGGCGAAGGCGGCAAGGCCCACGGGCGGCGTATCGTCCGCCAGGATGCCGAAATAGAAGACGAAGAGGTGGACCGCGATCAGCGGCACGATCAGGCCGCTCTTGGCGCCCAGCGCCACGATCACCGGCGCCATCAGCGACGAGACGACGATGTAGTTGGCGGTGGTCGGCAGCCCCATGCCGAGGATCAGGCTCATCACGGCGACCAGGATCAGCATGATGATCAGGCTGCCGCCGGACAGGAACTCGACGAATTCGCCGACGACCTGGTGCGCCCCGGTGAGCGAGATCGTGCCGACGATGATGCCGGCCGCGCCGGTCGCGACGCCGATGCCGATCATGTTGCGCGCGCCGGAGATCATGCCGTCGACCAGCTCGCCGACGCTCTGCCGGAACGCGCCGGCGATGTTCCCGGTGCCGCGGAACAGGGCCTTGAGCGGATGCTGGGTCAGCGTGACGACGATCATCGCCATGGTCGCCCAGAAGGCGGACAGGGCGGGCGACAGCCGCTCCAGCACGATGCACCAGATCAGGATGACGATCGGCAGGACGTAGTAGAGGCCGGTGATCGCCGTCGCCCCGGCCCGGGGCAGCTCGGTGATCGGCGCGTCCGGCGGATCGACCACCAGGTCAGGCTGGCGCGAAGCCAGCCACAGCAGGACAAGATAGGCGACCGCCGCCAGCGCCATGACGACAAAGAAGGCCGTGCCGGGCGCGATGACCTTGATCCAGCCAAGGCCGAAATAGACCGCGATGCCGAGCAGGGCGATGCCGATAAAGCCGCTGAGGAAGCCGATCAGCTTCTGCGCGACCGTCATGGTGGTGGACGGCTTCGGCAGGCCCTTCAGCCCCAGCTTCAGGGCCTCGAGATGCACGATGTAGACCAGCGCGATGTAGGAGACGAGCGCCGGGATCAGGGCGTGCTTGATGATCTCCGTGTAGCTGACGCCGGTGAACTCGGCGATCAGGAAAGCGGCGGCACCCATCACCGGCGGGGTCAATTGCCCGTTGGTCGAGGAGGCGACCTCGACCGCGCCGGCCTTTTCCGGCGTGAAACCGGTGCGCTTCATCAGCGGGATGGTGAAGGTGCCGGTCGTCACCGTGTTGGCGATGGAGGAACCGGAATAGAGGCCGCTCAGGGCCGAGGCGACGACGGCGGCCTTGGCCGGACCGCCGCGCCGGTCGCCGAGCAGGGCGAAGGCGATCTTGATGAAGAAATTGCCGGCGCCGGCCTTTTCCAGGATCGCGCCGAACAGGACGAACAGGAAGATCAGCGACGCCGAAACGCCCAGCGCGACGCCGAACACGCCCTCGGTCTGCATCCAGAAATGCCACATCGCCTTGCCGAAGGACGCGCCCTTCCACTGCACGGCGTCGGGCAGCCAGTCGGCGTCGCCGCCGAAAACGTAGAGCACGAAGACCGAGGCGACCGCGACCAGCGGCAGGCCAAGCGCCCGGTAGACGGCGATCGCCAGAACGACCATGCCGCAGCTCGCGACGACGAGGTCGGTATCCGTCGGCACGCCGGCCCGCTCGGCCAGTTCGTTCCGGTACGCGATCATGTAGAGGCACGACGCGATGCCGACGGCGGCGAGCAGCCAGTCGTACCAGGGAATGTAATCGCGTGGCCCGCGTTTCAGCAGCGGGAAGGCGAAGGCGGCGAGCAGCAGGCCGAAGGCCAGATGGATCATGCGCGCTTCGGTGTTCGGCACGACGAAGGGCAGGCCGGTCCACTCCTGCAGCGTGAACGGCACGGCCGAAGCGATGTAGAGCTGAAACAGCGCCCAGATGAAGGCGATGACCGGAATCAGGTTGCGCTGCCATCCACGGGGCGCCCGCCCGCCGGTGTCGACGCTGCTGACGAGCTCTTCGGCGGTCGGGCGTTGCGCGGCAGCTTCGGCCATGGGCTTTTCCTCAAGCGCTGCGAATCAAATCGATATACGGGTTAAACAAAATAAGGGCGGGCAAAAAAAGGGCGGGGCCGCGACGGGCCCCGCCAATCCGTTCGGGCCGTTACTTGATCCAGCCCTTTTCCTTGTAGTATTTCGCCGCGCCGGCGTGCAGCGGCGCCGACAGCGAATCGCTGATCATCTCGCTTTCCTTCAGGTTCCGGAAGGCCGGATGCAGCTTCTTGAACGCGCCGAAATTGTCGAACACCGCCTTGACGACGACATAGACGACATCGGCCGGCACCTTGGCGCTGGTCACGAAGGTGGCGCCCACGCCGAAGGTCTTGACGTCGGCCTTGTTGTTGTACATCCCGGCCGGGATCGTCGCGTTGCGGTAGAACGGCCATTTCTTGACCAGGCCGTCGATCGCCGGGCCGGTGGCGTTGACGAGGTGCGCGGCGCAGGTCGCCAGCGATTCCTGGGTCAGGGCCGACGGATGGCCGACCAGCCAGAAATAGGCGTCGATCTTGCCGTCGCACAGCGCAGCGCCGGTCTCCGCGGACTTCATGGCGGTCGCCAGCTTCAGGTCCGTGCGCTTCCAGCCGAGGGCCGCTTCGATGACCTCCCAGGTGCCGCGCGTGCCGGAGCCCGGGTTGCCGATGTTGAGCCGCTTGCCCTTGACGTCGGTGATGTTGTTGATGCCCGAGTCGTCGCGCGCAAGGATCGTGACCGGCTCAGGATGCACGGAGAAGACCGCGCGCAGGTCCTTGAAAGCGCCCTGCTTCTTGAATTTCGACGTGCCGTTGTAGGCATGGTACTGCCAGTCCGACTGGGCGACGCCGAACTCCAGCTCGCCGGCGCGGATCGTGTTGATGTTGTAGATCGAACCGCCGGTCGATTCGGCCGAGCAGCGGATGCCGGTCTTCTTGCGGTCCCGGTTGACCAGGCGGCAGATCGCGCCGCCGGTCGGGTAGTACACGCCGGTGACGCCGCCGGTGCCGATGCTGATGAAACGTTGCTTCTGCGCCGACGCGCCGGTCGTCGTGCCGGCAAACGCCAGGGCGGCGACGGCGGCGGCCGCAACGAGTTTGATCGTGGTAGACATGGTTCCTCCGGTTTGCTCCATGTGGAATTTCCTTTCGCGCCCCGCCGCAGCCGGGCGCGTCGTATCGCGGACAGTCCGGGGACGGTTCCGCCTGTCCGAACGGGTGAATCCTAGCGCATAAATGGCACAGATGAACCCTAAAACCGGCAACTTCCCCAATTTGAGGTATGGATCATTACGGTTCGGGCGGCGAATCGCGGTCAGCGGGCGGATCGGGCCGCAATCGCCTGCACCGGCGGGGCGGGCCGGAGGTCGCGGTCCTATCCCCGGGCGGCCTCGATGAGCCGGTCGACATCGTCAGGGTCGGTATTGAAGGCGCAGACCAGCCGGATATTCGGCCGGTCGGGATCGCCCCAGTCGTAGAAATCGAACCCGGCGTCGCGTAACCGCTCGGCGATATCGCCGGGGAGCGCGGCGAAGATCATGTTCGAGTCGACCGGATATTCGATGGCGATCTCGTCGATTTCCGCCAATCCCGCAGCGAGCCGATCCGCCATCGCGTTGGCGTTGGCCGCAAGCTGCAGCCAGAGCCCGTCTTCCACATAGCGGGCGAGCTGCGCGGATACGAAACGCATCTTCGAGAACAGGTGCCCGCCGCGCATCCGGCGCCGGCTCAGGGTTTCCTCCAGGTCCTCGTTGAACAGCACGACCGCCTCCGCCGCCATCGCGCCGTTCTTGGTCGCGCCGAGCGACATCAGGTCGATGCCGGCCTGCCAGGTGATCTCGGCAGGCTCGCACCCCAGGGCGGCGACGGCGTTGGCGAAACGCGCGCCGTCCAGGTGCACGAACAGGCCGTTGGCCCGCGCGACGGCGCAGATATCCCGGACCTCGTCGACCGAATAGACCGTGCCGCATTCAGTCACCTGGGCGATGGAGACGGCGGCGGCCTCCATGACGTGAGGCAGGCGGGCCCCGCCCCCGCCGATCTCGCCGATCGCCGCTTCGAGCGCCGCCGCCGTCATCTTGCCGTCCGCGGCGGGAACAGGGACCAGCTTGGCGCCGTTGGTGTAGAATTCCGGCGCGCCGCCCTCGTCTTCGTTGGTATGGCTGTGCTTCAGGCAATAGACCGTGTTGAACGGCTGCGCGACGAGGCTGAGGCACAGCGCGTTGGCCGCCGTGCCGGTGGCGACGGGATAGACGATCGCCTCGGTGTCGAACAGTTCGGAAAACCGCCCGTTCAGCCCGCCGGTCACGTCGTCGTTGCCATAGGGCCAGGCGCCCTGCGGCCCGTTGGCCTCGACGATCGCTTCCATGATTTCCGGGGCGACGCCGGTGACATTGTCCGAGGCGAAATTGACCGGCGCGAAATCCGCCGGTTCGAAGGCGTCCGGCGCGGCGGCCGGCCGGAATGTCGGTTCTTTCATCGTATCCGCCTGCTTGCCGCCCCCTGTTACTTGCGGCGTTACTTGCCGCCCTTCGGGCCGGTAACCTGAATCCGGAACGGCGGCTGCCGGCGATCGAGCGGGACCGCATAGATCACCTGCTCGCCCGAAGGCAGCCGCACCAGCACCGCCAGCGCGCCGCGGACCTGCGTTATCTGCAGCACTTTCGCCGCGGCCGGCAACCCGAGCGACACGGCATCGGTGCGGAGTTTGCCGATAGCTGCCGGGCCGGCCGGTTCGGAAACGGCCATTCCCGGGCCTTCCGATTCTCCGGCCTTGTAGACGATACCGGCGATCAGCACGACCAGGCCGACCGCGATCAGCACGCCCATGCCGATCACGGCGCCGACCAACAAACGCACCCGCGTCACGCTCACAATCCGACCCGCTGCCTGCTAGGATGACGCCGCCCTGCCCGGCAACCAAGACGCGACCGGCCCATGGACGACGAGCTTCCGGAAACCGAGACAATAGCCGAACCGGACCCTGTGTCGAGGCGCCAGGTGAGAGCGGATGACGCAGCCGCCGGCCGGCGCCTCGACGCCGTTCTCGCGGCGGCGCTCGACGGCCTGTCGCGCACCCGTATCCAGGCGCTGGTGAAGCAGGGCGCGGTCAGCGACGGCGACGGCCGGATCGTTACCTCGCCCGCGATGAAGGTTGCGGCCGGCCAGCGCTTCACGGTCGACGTGCCCGCGCCCGCCCCCGCCCGGCCGGCGCCGCAGGCCATACAGCTCGAGATCGTCTTCGAGGACGACCATCTGATCGTGATCGACAAGCCGGCCGGCATGGTGGTGCATCCGGGAGCCGGCAGCCCCGACGGCACCCTGGTCAACGCCCTGCTCGCCCATTGCGGCAACAGCCTCTCGGGTATCGGCGGCGTCGCCCGCCCCGGTATCGTCCACCGCATCGACAAGGACACCTCCGGCCTGCTGGTCGCGGCGAAGTCGGACGCGGCGCACGCCGGCCTGGCGGCCCAGTTCGCGGAACGCAGCATCGAACGGCATTACACGGCGCTGGCCTGGGGCGAGCCCCGGCCGCTCACCGGCCGGATCGACGCGCAGATCGGCCGCGATCCGGCACACCGCACGAAAATGGCCGTACGGCGCGACGGAGGACGGCCTGCCCGAACGTATTATGCGGTGACGGCGCGCTATGGCGGACTTCTCAGCCTGATCGATTGCCGGCTCGCGACCGGACGGACCCACCAGATCCGGGTCCATCTGGCGCATCGCGGCAATCCGCTGGTCGGGGACTATCTGTATGGCGGCCGGCGGCACCTGCCGCAGCCCTGGCGGGATACCGCGCCGGCCGCTGCCGTCGAAACCTTCGGGCGGCAGGCGCTTCACGCGGCCCGTCTGGGCTTCGTCCATCCGGTCACCGGCGAGGCCCTGTCGTTCCGGGCAGCATTGCCGCAGGACATCGCAGCACTGGTATCTGCCTTGAAACCGTTAAAAAATGCCGGACAACTCTCTGCGGAGCAATGAGTTTCGCAAATCATGAGCGATCTTGAAAAGACCGGGGCCAATCCTCAAATACAAGGCGGGCACCAAGAGACCGGCAGCGCGCCGGCGCACGCCCCCGGAGGAAAGCGAGGCGAGACGAAAATGGCGACCTCCACGGCAATCGCGACGTTGCCGACGATCCCTTCCGTTGGACGGGACGGGAACCTGTCTGCCTATCTTGCGCAGATCCGCAGGTTTCCAATGCTGGAGCCGGAAGAGGAATACATGCTGGCGACCCGCTGGCGCGACCACGAGGATACCGAGGCCGCGCACAAGCTGGTGACCAGCCATCTCCGCCTGGTCGCCAAGATCGCCATGGGCTACCGCGGCTACGGGCTGCCGGTCGCCGAGCTGATTTCCGAAGGCAACGTCGGCATGATGCAGGCGGTCAAGCGTTTCGACCCGGAGCGCGGCTTCCGCCTTGCGACCTATGCCATGTGGTGGATCCGCGCCTCGATCCAGGAATACATCCTGCACTCATGGTCGCTCGTCAAAATGGGCACCACGGCGGCGCAGAAGAAACTGTTCTTCAACCTGCGCAAGATGAAGAGCCGGCTGGATGCGCTGGAAGAAGGCGACCTGTCGCCGGAAAATGTGACGAAGATCGCGACCGAACTGAAGGTCTCGGAAGAAGAGGTGATCAACATGAACCGGCGCCTGGCCGCGCCGGACAATTCCCTCAATGCGCCGCTGCGGAACGACGGCGAAGCGGGCGGCGAGTGGCAGGACTGGCTGGTCGACGAAAACCAGGAGAGCCAGGAGACCATCGTCGCCGATCGCGAGGAATTCCGGCTTCGCCAGGCCATGCTGGCCGAGGCGATGAAACTGCTGAACCCGCGCGAGCGCCACATCCTGACCGAACGTCGGCTTCAGGAAGAGCCGCTGACCCTGGAGGAGCTGTCCCAGGAATACGGCATCAGCCGCGAGCGGGTGCGCCAGATCGAGGTCCGCGCCTTCGAAAAGCTCCAGAAGGCGATGAAGAATATGGTGATCGAGCAGCAGGTCGCCCTGCACTAGGCCGGATTTCTGTCGGAACCGCGCACGCCCCTTCGACTTCGCTGAGGGCAGGCTCCTTCGATACGCCCCGCCCTTCGATACGCCCCGGATTTCATCCGGGGCTACTCAGGGTGAGGGGAAGGGAGTAGCTCAAACACCAATCCCCTCATCCCGAGTAGGCGCGCTTGCGCGCCGTATCGAGGGACGCCCAACCGCCGTGGTTCAATCCAAAGCGGATATGCGCACGCGCTTCAGCGCGCCGCGGCAAGCAGGCGGTCGGCCAGCGCTTCCAGCCCGGTTATGCCATCGGCATTGGTCAGGATGACGACGTAGCGGTCCGTGCCGGCGGCGGCGTTCCGGTAAATCTTGTTGATCGACGAAAACCCGGGAATCCGGCCGAGGGTGAAATAGGCCTGCCGCGCGCCGGCGCCGCGGACATGCCAGCCTGCGCCATACCACAGGTCCTTTTTGCCGGCGCGGATGTGCCGGCCGAACATGGCCCGCTTCGCCTCCGCCGAGAACAGCCGGCCGCGCATCAGTTCGCGGTCGAACTTTATCAGGTCGACCACGGTCGAGGTCGCATCGGCGCTGCCCAGGAACATGGTCGGGTTGACTTCGCGGCTCGGCCGGCCGTCGGCATAGCCCTGCGCCCGCCGGCTGAGCGGCGTGGTGCCGAGGAAGCCGGATCGGGTCATCCCGTTCAGATCGTAGATCTCGGTCTGGATATAGTCGTGGAAGAACAGCCGCAGTCCGACCTCGATCACCTGGGTGATGAGGAAATAGTTGGAGCGGCTGGCCCGGAACTTCTCTCCCGACCGGGAATCCAGCTCCCGGCCCTTGACGAAGTCGAGGATCCGGTGGGCCTTGATGCCGGAATAGAGCCGTTCCTCGAAAAAGACCGAATCGGCCAGCGGCGGCAGGCCCGACGTATGGGTCAGCAGATGGCCGAGTTTCATGCCCTGCCAGTGGGCGACGCCGAAGAAATATTCGGTCACCGGATCGTTGACCCGGACCGGGCCGGCGTTCTGGTAGTTGCGGTCCTGCCACCACAGCAGGGCGGCGGCGGTGAACTGCTGGGTGATGTCGCCGATCGGGTAGACGGTATCCTTGCCGGAAGGCAGGCCGGGCCGCGCCTCGCCGAAGCCGGTGGCGAGCAGGATCTTGCCGTTGGCGCCGATCCCGACCGACATGCCCTTGATTTTCCGGGCGCGCATGAAGCTGCGCGCCAGCGCCGCCACCTTTGCCTGCCCGCCTGCGGAGATGGAGGATTCCGTCCGCTTGTCATCGACCCGCTGCGCCGCCGCCGGGCCGGCCATGGCGGCCGTAACCAGCGCCGCCAGCGCCATCTTGCCGATCAGTCTTGGCACCATGCGGAAATCCTCGCGAAAGGCGGCGGATACACGTCCGGGCCGCCGGAAGGCCGGCAGGTTACGGGGCGCGGCAGCCGCCGGGCAACCGTCTTGCGTCAATCCGCATAGGGATCGCGCACCAGGATTGTATCGTCTCTTTCCGGGCTGGTGGACAGCAGCGCAACCGGCGTCTCGATCAATTCTTCGATACGGCGGACGTATTTCACCGTCGTCGCCGGCAGTTCGGCCCACGACCGGGCGCCTCTGGTGCTGCCGGACCAGCCGTCGATCTCCTCCCACACCGGTTCGACCGCTGCCTGCTCGCTCTCGCTGGACGGGAAGTGCTGGATCAGGTCGCCGTTCAGCCGGTAGCCCGTACAAATTCTCAGCTTTTCGAAGCCGTCGAGCACGTCCAGCTTGGTCAGCGCGATGCCGTCGATCCCGCCGACCTTGATCGCCTGCCGCACCATGACGGCGTCGAACCAGCCGCAGCGCCGGGGCCGGCCGGTCACCGTGCCGAATTCGTGGCCACGTTCGCCCAGCCGGGCGCCGGTCTCGTTGTCCTGCTCGGTCGGAAACGGCCCGGCGCCGACGCGGGTGGTGTAGGCCTTGGTGATCCCGAGGACATAGCCGATGGCGCCCGGCCCCTGGCCGCTGCCGATCGCCGCCTGGCCGGCCACGGTGTTCGACGAGGTGACGAACGGGTAGGTGCCGTGATCGACGTCGAGCATGGCGCCCTGGGCGCCCTCGTAGAGGATGCGCCTGCCCTCCCGGCGCAGCCGGTTCAGCCGCTCCCAGACCCGCTCGAGGAAGGGCGCGATCCGCGGCGCGATCTCCATCAGGCTGTCGAACAGGGCGTCGCCGTCGACCGGCGCCGCGGCCATGCCGGCGCGCAGCGCGTTGTGGTGCTGCAGGACGCGCCCGATCCGGCTGCGCAGGACTTCCGGGTGCGCCAGGTCGCCCGCGCGGACGGCGCGGCGGCCAACCTTGTCTTCGTAGGCCGGCCCGATGCCGCGGCCGGTGGTGCCGATCCGGCCGCTGCCGCTTGCCGCCTCCCGCAGATTGTCGAGCTCGCGGTGCAGGGGCAGGATCAGCGCGGCGTTTTCCGCGATGCGCAGCCGGTCCGGATCGACCGCCACGCCCTGGGTTCTCACCGTGTCGATTTCCTCCAGCAGCGCCCAGGGGTCGATCACCACGCCGTTGCCGAGCAGCGAAAGCTTGCCCGGCCGGACGATGCCGGACGGCAGCAGGCTCAGCTTGTAGGTGACGCCGTCGATGACCAGCGTGTGGCCGGCATTGTGCCCGCCCTGGAAGCGCACGACGACATCGGCGCGCTCCGAAAGCCAGTCGACGATCTTGCCCTTGCCCTCGTCGCCCCACTGGCTGCCGACGACCGCCACGTTGGCCATGGCCCGTCTCCCTACTCCGGCGCGTCCGCTGCGGACTTGCCGGGTGCGACGGCGCGCAGAGCGCCCTCTTCGAAAACCGCGTCGCAGCCGAGCCGCCGCGCCTCCGCGTCGATGTCATCGGCCGGCTCGAGACCCGCGACGACGGTGCGGCCCTCCCGGCGCAGGGCGTCGACGGTTTCCGGCAGCGTCCCGTAGGGTGCGAACAGGCGGGACGGCTCTTGCGGCGCCGGCAGGCCGCGGATGACGGTGTCCAGGAAAAGCGTGAAGCCGGTCGCCGGTTCGATGGCCCGGTCGGCGAAGCCGGAACCGGCGAGATAGCGGCCGCCGGCGCCGATCTCGCCCCGGCTGCCGTTGCGGTACACGGTAAAGCCGATGCCGGTGTGATATTCGAAGCCGCGATATTCGACCGGATCGACGGTCAGCACCAGATCCGGCGCGGCGGCGCCGAGCCGGGCCGCCACGTCGGCCAGATGGTCGACATCGGCCCGGGCCTCCGCCGGCATTCCGGTCGCTTCGAGAAGCGCGAGGCCGGGCCCGGCCGGGCCGGTCGCATCGAGCAGCGCAAGGAATATCGCGCGGCTTTTCGCATCGCCGCCCAGCGCCGCGGCAAGGGCCTGCCGGTCCTTGCTGTCGAGCGCCGCCCGCATCGCGGCTTCCCGGTCCCCGGCGATGCCGAGGAACCGGCTGAGCGTCGCGATCAGGGTCGGAAAGGTCAGGTCCACCGAGAGCCGGTCGAGCCCGATGTCGCGCAGGGCCCGGACCGCCATCAGGATCACTTCGGTATCCGCCGCCGGCCCCGCTGCGCCGATCAGCTCGCCGCCGACCTGCACGAACTGCCGCTCCGGCCGCAGCTGCGTGCCCCGCACCCGCAGCACGTCGCCGGCATAGGAGAGCCGCAGGGGCCGGGCCTCGGCGGCGAGCCGGCTGGCGGCGATCCGGGCGATCTGCAGGGTCATGTCGGCGCGCACGCCCATCATCGCCTGGCTGACCGGGTCCATCAGCCGGAAGGTCTCGCCGGCCATCGCCGCCCCGGCGCCTTCGAGCAGCGACGCCTCGAACTCGACCAGCGGCGGCTTGACCCGGCGGTAGCCCCAGCGCGCGAAACTGTCGAGCAGCCGCTCGACGACGGCGGCTTCATGCGCCGCGTCCGGCGCCAGAACGTCGCGCAGGCCGGCCGGCAGAAGGCCTCGGTTGTCGGAAGTCGCCATGGTCGCCATGGATAGATTGCGCGCGCGGAACGCCGGCGGTGCCGGCGCCTAGAAGCGCAGGACCTTCGCCTGTTTGACGTGCGGCAGGGTGCAGAGCTGCATCAGGACCGGCTCCGTGATGTCGCTATCGGCCGACACGAGGGCCATCGCGTCGCCGCCCGGTTCCGACCGGCCGAGATGGAAGGTCGCGATGTTGACGCCGGCGTCGGCCAGCGCCTTGCCCAGGGAACCGATCATGCCCGGCTTGTCCCGGTTGCGGACGAACAGCACGACGCTGCCGAGTGTGGCTTCGATCTGGATGCCTTCGATCTCGACGATGCGCGGCTGGTCGCCATGCACCAGGGTGCCGGCAATCGAGCGCCGGCGTTTTTCGGTCGTGATCGCGAGGTGGATGCGGGTCTGGTAGTCGGTCACCTGCTCGTCTTTTTCCTCGGTCACCGCGATGTTGCGTTCCCGGGCGAGGTGGGGCGCGCTGACCGGGTTGACGCCCTGGTAGAACGGCGCCAGCAGACCGGTGAGCAGCGATGCGGTCAGCGGACGGGTGTTGAGGTCCGCCGCCTGGCCCTCGTAGCGGATCTTGACGTCGACCAGCGGGCTCTCGGTGATCTGGCCGGCAAAGCCGCCGAGCTGGCGCGCCAGTTCGATATAGGGGCGCAGCCGGAAGGCTTCCGCGGCCGACACCGCCGGCATGTTGATCGGGTTCGTGACCGTGCCGTTCAGCAGGTACCCGGAAATCTGTTCGGCGACCTGGACGGCGACATTCTCCTGCGCCTCCTCGGTCGAGGCGCCGAGATGCGGCGTCGCCACGACCCTGTCCGAGCCGAACAGCGGGTTCTCCTTCGCCGGTTCGGTTTCGAACACGTCGAGTGCGGCCCCGGCGACGCGGCCGTCGTCCAGCGCCGCCTTGAGCGCGCCTTCGTCGATCAGCCCGCCGCGGGCGCAGTTGACGATCCTTACGCCCGGCTTCATCCGGCCGATCGCGGCGGCGTCGATCAGGTGCCTTGTGCCGTCGGACAGCGTCGTGTGCAGCGTGATGAAGTCGGCGCGCTGCAAAAGCTCGGCGAGTTCGACCTTCTCGACGCCCGTTTCCCGGGCGCGCTGCGGCGACAGGAAGGGATCGCTGGCGATCACCTTCATTTTCAGGCCGCGGGCCCGCTCGGCGACGATCGATCCGATATTCCCGCAGCCGACGACTCCCAGCACCTTGCCGGTCAGCTCCACGCCCATGAAACGGGATTTCTCCCATTTCCCGGCCTGGGTGCTGAGGTCGGCGGCGGGAATCTGCCGGGCGAGCGCGAACATCAGCGCGATGGCGTGCTCGGCAGTGGTGATGGAATTGCCGAACGGCGTGTTCATCACGAGCACGCCCTTCGAGGTCGCGGCGTTGATATCGATATTGTCGACGCCGATGCCGGCCCGGCCGATGACCGTCAGCCGTGCGGCCGCATCGAGGATTTCGCCGGTCACGCGGGTCGCCGAGCGCACGGCCAGCCCGTCATACACGCCGATGACGCTCTTCAGCTCTGCGGGCGTCATGCCGGGCTTGATGTCCGCCTCGACCCCGTGCTGGCGGAAGACTTCCGCCGCGCGCGGGCTCATCCTGTCGGAAATCAGAACTCTTGGCGTGTCTGAAGGCATGATATCGCCGTGAATTCGGTTAGGGCGGAACGGGCGGCCGGGCCGGTCGGCGGGCGTTCAGGCGGCGGCTTTCAGCCGGCCGGCTGCTTCACCATATGCCCAGTCGAGCCAGGGTAAAAGCGCCGAAATGTCGGCGGTTTCGACCGTCGATCCGCCCCAGACGCGCAGTCCCGGCGGCGTATCGCGATAGGCGGCGATATCGTAGGCCACGCCTTCGGCCGCCAGCAGGCTGGCAATCGATTTGGCAAAGGCGCGCTGCCTGTCTTCGGGCAGGGCGGTGATCTCCGGGTCGGCGAAGACCAGGCAGATCGACGTGCTGCTCCGGACCGCCGCGTCCGCCGCCAGGAAGCGGAACGCCGGCGAGCCGCCGATCCACGCCGCAATAGCGGCCAGATTCGCCTCGGACCGCGCGATCATCGCCGGGAGCCCGCCGATGCCCTGGGCCCAGCGCAGGGCGTCCAGCGCGTCCTCGACGCACAGCATCGACGGCGTGTTGATCGTCTCGCCCTCGAACACGCCTTCCATCAGGGCGCCGTTTTTGGTGAGCCGGAAGAGCTTGGGCAGCGGCCAGGGCGGCTGGTAGCTCTCCAGCCGCTCGACCGCGCGCGGGCCCAGCACCAGCATGCCGTGCTGCGCCTCGCCGCCCAGCGCCTTCTGCCAGGACCAGGTGGTGATATCCAGCCTGTCCCACGGCAGGTCCATGGCGAAGACCGCCGAAGTGGCGTCGCACAGCGTCAGGCCGCCGCGCCGGGAATCGATCCAGTCGCCGTCGGGCACGCGCACGCCGGAGGTCGTGCCGTTCCAGGTGAACACGATATCGTGGGCCGGATCGACCCGGCCCAGATCCGGCAGTTCTCCGTAGGGCGCTTCGATCAGGCGCATCCCGTCCAGCTTGAGGTGCCTGGCGGCATCCGTGACCCAGCCCTTGCCGAAACTCTCCCAGGCCAGCATGTCGACCGGGCGGGCGCCGAGCATCGACCACATCGCCATTTCGACGGCGCCGGTGTCGGACGCCGGCACGATGCCGATCCGGTAATCCTGCGGAATGCCGAGGACGGCGCGGGTCCGGTCGATGACCTCCTTCAGCCGCGCCTTGCCTTCGGCCGATCGATGCGAACGGCCGAGCATCGCGCCTTGCAGAGCGTCCACCGTCCAGCCGGGGCGCTTGGCGCACGGGCCGGACGAGAAATTCGGATTGGCCGGACGGACGGCCGGTTTCGCGCGCTGTGTCGCCATGGCTGCCTCGCGGCGCTCCGCCGCCGCCCGGGCGGGCCGGCGGACGGGAGCGCGGTCGGTCGATAACCGGCGCGAACGGTATGGGCCGGCCCCGGACCGGTCAAACAGACTGCCGACGCGCTGACAATGTGCCGCAAGTCCGCGCCGGCGCCCGGAATCGGCCTGGGCCACGCCATTTCGGCGAAGGTTCGGCCAAGCGGCGTGCTGACCCGTTGAGGGGCCGGCGGTCAGGCTTATGTGACGCTTTGCACCGCATCCGGGCACCGCGCCCGGGAACCGCCCCCCTTTTTCCCTTGGGGAATACCGACCGACGGAAGGCCGCCCATGTCCCGCATCCTCTACGACCTCGCCGGCACCGAAGACCGGCGCTTCAGCCCGCATTGCTGGAAGACGAAGATGGCGCTGAAACACAAGGGGCTCGATTTCGAGACCGAGCCGTGCATTTTCACCGAGGTCAGGGAGAAGGTTGCGTTTGCCGGCGCCGAGCGGGTGCCGACGCTGAAGGACGGCGCGAGCGGCATCGGCGACAGCTGGGCCATCGCGGAGTATCTCGAAGAGGCCTATCCCGACGCGCCCGGCCTGTTCGGCAGCCCGGAAGGAAAGGCGTTCGCGCGCTTTGCCAACGAATTCGCCGACACGGTGATGCTGCCGCCGATCGCCGGCGCCATCGTCTACGACATCTTTGAGTGGACCGTCGACGCCGACCGCGCCTATTTCAAGTCTTCCCGCGAGAAGATGATGCGGCGCAGCTTCGAGGAACTGCGCCCGGAGCGGGACGACTTCGTGGCCCGCTTCCGGTCCGCAATGGTGCCGGTCCGCCGGATCGTCGGCAGGCAGCCCTTCCTGACCGGCGACCGGCCGCACTACGCCGACTATTGCATCTTCGGAATGCTGCAATTCGCGCGCTGCACCAGCGACTGCGCCCTGTTGCGCCCCGACGACCCGGTGCTCGCCTGGCGCGACCGGATCCTCGACCTGCACGGCGGCTATGCCGCCGCCGAACCGGCCGTCGCCGCATGATCCTCCGGCGCCTCTTCGCCGCCGCCCTCCTGCTGATCCCGGCCGCGGCCGCGGCGCAGGATCGGAGCGGCGGGTCGTGGGGGCCGCCTGCGGTCGACTACAGGGCGGACATGGTCTTCACCGACGACCGCGGGCGGTCGCGCACCGCGCGGCTTTACTACACGGCAAACCGGCAGCGGCTGGAGTTCAAGTCCGGCAAGCAGATCGTCGCCATGATCTTCGACAGGCGGGGCGGCCAGGCGATCCAGCTCCTGCTCAGCCAGCGCGGCTGGCGCCCGGTCGCCGCAACCGCCCCGCAATACAACTTCGGCCTGTCCGATCCGGCCTCGAAACGGGAGAAGCTGGGCGAGGAGACGCTGGCCGGCCTGGCGGTGACGAAATACAGGGTGTCGAGCAGGTCGGCGGCCGGCGACCGGTTCAGCGGCCTCGCCTGGGCGACGGAACACCGGATCGTCGTCAGGATGGCGGGCACCGTCGTCCGCGGCGCGCAGACGCAGCCGCTCACCCTCGTGCTGCAAAACCTGAAGATCGGCCCGGTCGATCCGGCCCTGTTCGCGGTGCCCGCCGGCTACCGGAAACTGCCGCCGATGCGGAATTAACCGCGGGCGGGCGGGCGCTAAGGCAACGGGCGCCGGCCTCTTCTGCGGCGGTGCGCCGGAAGCTGGTAGAGTTCGACGAAGCGAACATAGTTTACAAACTGGACGATCTGGGCAATCATGGCTGTTGATCCGGCAGCGAGAGCGACATGGCGAACCCGACCGAAGCGACGAAGGGGACGATGGGATTTCTGGCGGACGAGTTCCCGGCATTGTCGAGCAACGCCAAGGCGTTCGTCCGCCATCATCCGCGAGAAGCGCGGCTGGCGGTGGCGGTCGCGTTGGAAGCCGCCGCCGCACAGCTCGGGACGGAGGACGCCGATGCTGCGGCCGAAGTGCCGGAAGGACTGCGGCGGTTCGTCGTTCGCCGGAGCGGCGGCGAAGACATTCTCGGCGTCTCGGAGGCCGCGAAACGGCTCAAAGTATCGCGCACCACGGTCTATGACTGGGTCGACCGAAAGACTCTTATCGCCTGGAAGTCGACCAAGCGCGGGCTCAACATTCCCGCGGCGCAGATCCTCGGCGCCGGAAAGGTGGTAGCGGGCCTTGCGGATGTCGTCGAAGCCATCGGCGACCCCGAGCTGGCCTGGGCGTTTCTCAGCCAGGAGTGGCCATTCGAGGACACGGCCGCAGCGCCTCTGACGTTGCTGAAGGCGGGCCGCCTCGACGATGTGCTCGGCGCCGCCGCCGGCTTCGGCGCCACCTTCGCGTGAGCGGGGCGCTCTATCCGCGGAACCGGATTGCGTCCGTACTGCTGAAGTTGGAACTTCCCGACTGCTACCGGATCGTGCCGGCGCGCCATATGGCGAATCCCCTGGGCGCGGTGCCTGCGGACTCGCGCTTTTGTTCGCGCAATGCCGGCTACACCGTACTCTACGCCTCGCCCGCCTTCGCCACCGCCTTTATCGAAACCGTCGTGCGGGACAGGTTCACGCGGCGGCGGGAACGGCAGGTCGCGCTGAGAGAAATCACGGCGCGCGCATGGGTGCGCATCTCGACGCAACCCGAAACCGAGTTGACGCTGCTCGACCTGCGCGGAGACGGATGCACCCGCATCGGAGCGCCGACCGACACGGTTCGCGCCAGGAATCATGCAGCGGGGCGCGCGTTCGCCAGGTCCATCCATGCGGCACACCGCGATATCGACGGCTTGGTCTATGTGTCCCGGCTGACGGAAGAAGAGGTCTATGCCGTCTTCGACCGTGGCCTGGCGAGGTTGGAGGCCACCGGAACGGGCATGCTGGCGGACCGACCCGATTTGCCGGGTGTTCTGGAACGATATGGAATCGAACTCGTTCGATAGCATCGGGGAGGATTGGACTCTGCGCGTAGCTCCGATCGCGGATGCGTGGCGCGGACCGCGCCCTGGATGTTGCTGCGCAACGGATAACTTCAGACTGGCTCACGACCCGCGCCGGCAGCCGGACGCGCACGATCCCGGCATTGCCGGAGGCGACGATATTTTTTGTGTGAAAACATATTATATGATATGTTTTCACACATGCGAACGACGATCGACATCAACGATGCGCTGCTCCAGGCGGTCAAGGCGCGCGCGGCGCGCGAGCACAAGACCCTGAAGGAGACGTTCGAGCAGGCCCTGCGCGCGTTTCTGGCCAACCCGGCGCCCGTCGCCCACGCGCCGGCCATCCCGGTTTTCAGGGGACAGGGCGTGCAGCCCGGCGTGGACCTGACGGACAGCGCGGCGCTTCTGGCCGTTCTGGATGCAAAGCCCTGACGCCGGCGTGCTGGTGAGCGCATTTCGCGCCGACGCGCCCCACCACCGGGCGTGCCGGCGCTGGCTGGCCGAGGCGATGTCGGGCCGGGACAGCATCGGCCTGTCCGAACTTGCGCTCAGCGGCGTCCTCCGGCTCCTGACGCATCCCCGGGTCTTCCATCCGCCCACCCCGGGCGAGGCCGCCATTGCGTTCGTCGACGCCCTGCGCGCCCAGCCGGCCGCCGTGGCGCTGCGCCCCGGCGACGGCCACTGGCGCATCTTCCGCGGCATGGCGGACACGCTCGGGCTGACGGGCAACCGGCTGCCGGATGCCTACCACGCGGCGCTTGCCATCGAACACGGCTGCGAATGGGTGACGCTCGACCGCGGCTTCGCCATCTATCCCGGATTGCGCATTCTCAATCTTCTGGACGGCTGACCGGCGGCGCAGGGCGGAAACACCGTATCGGCCGCACAACCGATTTCGGCTTTGCAGGATGCGGCCGCAGATCAGAAGGCGATGCGTCTGACGCCACGGACAACGTCGAAATGGTTGTCGTTGCTCAAGACCGGAAATCCGTGCTGGCGGGCGAGCGCGGCGATCCATACGTCGTTCGGCGGGATGGGCGCACCCTGCCGTCTCAGTTCCAGGCGGATATCGGCATAGAAACTAGCAGTCTCCGAGGTGACGGCTGCGATTTCAGTCAGCGGCAGATAGCGGGCCAGCCAGTCCTCGTAGTGGCTTTGATGACGAGACCGGCGAACGCCGAAATAATACTCGCCGAGAACGATGCTGGGCACGATTAGCCGGGCGGCGGTACGAAGCGGCGCCTCGACTGCGGCGCGTCCGTCCGCCCATGCGGACAAGGCATTGGTGTCGAGGATCAAGCGCCGTCTTCGGGCGGCAGCTTCTCGAACTCCTCCTCGATCAACGCGAGGATGCGGCGGTTCTCGTCCGCTAAATGGGACAGCGCGCCGAATCCGGCCATCCATGGCGGATCCCTGTCGTCGGCGCGATCCTCCCGCGCGCAGCGGCGGAGCTGCTCGTCCAGCGCTTCGGTGAAGAAGCGCCGCAAGGTGACGCCGCGAGCGGCGGCAAGCGCCTTGGCCTGCCGGAACATGGCGTCCGGTAGCTCGATTGTCGTTTTCATGCGCCCATATATCCGTAAATATGGGCGCATGAAAAGCAAATTCGGCCGGCATGGTGGTGAAGCATTCCGCCAAACCCGGCCACACGCGGCTTCGCGTCATACGGCTTCGGGTGGCAGACGAACTCCGGGGCCCTGAGTGTCACGCCGGCGACTGCCGCTCCCCGCCCCCGTCGCGGCATTGCAGGATGTGGGTGCATTCGCAGGAGAAGACCGGCTCGCCGTCCTGGTTGACCGTCCGGTGTTCCATGGTCACCGCGCCGCGGTCGGGCTTCGACTCGAAGCGGCGGACCGAGACGACCTCCGAGACGACGTGCAGCGTGTCGCCGGGGCGCACCGGCTTGAGCCAGCGCAATTTGTCGATGCCGGGGCTGGCCAGCGCCGCCGCGCCGATGACGCCGTCCATCTGGAACTGGCGGAAGGTCATGCAGACCGTGTGGAAGCCGCTCGCCATCAGGCCGCCCTGGGCCACGGTGCGCGGGTGGCGCGCGTTGGTGTGATAGGGCTGCGGGTCCCACTGCATGGCGAAATCGATCACCTGGCTCTCGGTCACCGTCTCGCCTTCGGTGACGAACCGGTCGCCGGGCGCGAAATCCTCCATGAACAGATCGTAGCCGCCCATCGCCTTTCCCCCCATCGCCTGCCCCGTGCCGCGCCGCATGATAGAGGCCCCGGCGCAGCCCGGAAAAGGCGAAAAGCGGCCCGGCGGCGCGGCCCGGCCCCTTTCGGCAGGGCGCGCCCCGGGGCGGATCGCGGACGCAGACGCCGCCAAAAAAGCGGTCATGTCCCGGTTTGACGTTTCGTGCCGGCCGGAGTCGATCCCCTCTCCGTCATTTCGACCGGAGCCCCGGATTCATCCGGGGCGGAGCGGAGAAATCATTCATCCGCTGAACACGGTTCAAAGCATTGCGCTGAAAAGATTTCTCCCCTTCGACAAGCTCAGGACAGGCTACTTCGCGGCTGCGCCGCTCCGGTCGAAATGACGGGGAAGGAACGGGTTTGGCTTGGGCTTGACATTCTGCACTAGAACATTATATGAACATAACGGCGTTTCCGGCGGGCGGCGCACCGCCGTGCGGGCCCAGGTTCGGCCTGGGGCGCGGCTTCGGGAGCGCAGATTCGGACGGAGAGGCCGGCGTGCAGGAAAGAGCGGTGTGAAAAGAAACCTTGTACAAAGAATGTGTGCAAAAATTCCTTCTAACGAACCACAATATTTTGTGTCCGCCCTAGTCGGATGCCTCAACATATTGCGTTTTCGACAGTCTTTTGGCCATGAGCCCGGCGAAAAAACACGATGTATAGACCGGTCTGTCCTGGCTAAATGCGGCAGAAATGGGGCGGCGGCGCGAAACGGGCGGCCGAACATGACAATTCATGACATCGCCGCAAAGCCCCGCGGGAAGTCCGAGCGATCCCCCCTTCCCTTTGGGGGGAGGGGGTCAGGGGGAGGGGGATCGTTCGGTGCCCTATTCGCAGAAAAATTCCCTGGAGACGGGTTGCCGGATTTAAGGCGCGGAATTCAGGCGGAAACGGAGAAACATGACAAATCATGACATTCCATGACACCCTGCAAAGTCCCGGCGGCTGCCCGAAGCGTCATCCCGACCGAGCGCGAGCGAGTGGAGGGATCCCGGCTCGATCTTTCCGCCGGGCGCCTGAGTGCAGCGACGGAATTCCTCCGCTCCGCGACCCGGATTCAATCCGGGGCGCTCCGGTCGGAATGACGGCCAAGGCGGGGCGGGCGGAGAGAAGCGGAACATGACATTTCATGACACTTCCTGACACAGTGGAGACGGCGGAAAGGGCGGACGCATGGGATCCGGCGCAGTATCTGCGCTTTGCCGGCCACCGGCTGCGCCCGGCGCTCGACCTGCTGAGCCGGATCGATCTGGAGCGGCCGGAAGCGGTGACCGACCTCGGCTGCGGCGCCGGCAACGTCACCCGCTGGCTGGCGCAGCGCTGGCCCGAAGCGGCGGTCACCGGGATCGACGGCTCGGCCACCATGCTCGCGAAGGCGGCGGAAGCGCTGCCCGGCGTGCGCTGGGTGCAGGCCGACATCGCGGCCTGGGTGCCGGAGCGGCCGCAGCACCTGATCTATTCCAACGCGGCGCTGCACTGGCTGCCGGACCACGAGGCCCTGTTCCCCAAGCTGGCCGGCGATCTGGCGCCGGGCGGCGTGCTCGCGGTGCAGATGCCGCGCAATTTCGCCGAACCGTCCCACACCGCCATGGCCGACGCCGCGCGCGACGGGCCGTGGATCGAGACCCTGGAGCCGATGCTGAAACCGGCGCCGGTGCACGAGCCGGCCTTCTACCACCGGCTGCTCGCGCCGGCCGTTTCCGAGATCGACCTGTGGGAGACGACCTATTTCCAGCTCCTCGAAGGCGAGAATCCGGTCGCCGAGTGGACCAAGGGCACCTGGCTCAAACCGATGCTCGACGCGCTCGACGACGACCGGCGCGCCGGTTTCGAGGCGGCCTACCGCGCCCGCATCGCCGCCGCCTATCCGCCCGGCCCGGACGGACGGACCCTGTTCCCCTTCAGGCGCCTGTTTCTTGTCGCGAAGCGGTGACCCCCGCACCGCGCCCGGCGGCCTTCGATGCGCGCCGGAACCAGCCGCGGGCCTCCCGGAGCGATGGCAATACGGCGGCGGCTCAGCGGAGCGGATGGGCGAGGCAGGTCGCGGTGCCGCGCACCAGGACCCTGCCCTCGCCGTCGACCACCTCCGCATCGGCGACGGAGACCTGCCGGCCGTGCTTGACGATGCGGCCGACGCAGCGCACCGGCCCGGTTTCGAGCGTGATGGCGCGGAAGAACTCGCAGGTCAGGCTGACGGTCGAGAAGCTGTATCCGGCCGGCAGCTTCGTCTGGATGGCGCAGCCGGTCGCCGCGTCGATCAGGGTGGCCGGCACGCCGCCATGCACGATCCCCAGCGGGTTGTACTGGCGCTCGGCCGGCGCGCAGACGAACGTCGCCGCGCCGTCGCCGACGGCTTCGAGGCTGAAGCCGAGCGTCTGCCCGATCGGCGCCGCGGGCAGCCGGCCGGCCGCGATCATGGACAGCAGTTCGAGTCCCGTCCGGTCCGCCGTCGCAGCGCGGATCGTGCCCGTATCGCCCCATTCGGCGAGAAATTCGCGCCCGGCGGGCGGCGGCGGCCCGCCGGACGAACTCCCGGCCGGACTTCCGGATCCGGCGGCCGGCACGACCATGAAGGTGCCCTGGGCGCGCCCGGCTTCGCGGCCTTCCCGGTCGGTGATCGTCGCGTCGGACAGGACGATCCGGCGGCCGACCTTCGCGGTCCTGCCCTCGCAGACGACCGTCCCGGAATCGGCGGTCAGCGGGCGCTGGAAATCCACGTTGAGGCGCACGGTCCGGGTGACGGAGCCCTCCCCGATCCAGGACTGGGCGGCGATGCCGGCGGCCGAATCCGCCAGGATGGCGTAGACGCCGCCATGAATGCCGCCGACCGGATTGACCATGTGCGGGCCGGTATCGCATTCGAACCGGCAATAGCCGCGCCCGACGTCGGTCAGGCGCATGTCCAGAACCGAATAGATCGGAACGGCGGGAAGTTCGCCCCGCGCCATCGCCCGGAAGAATTCGAGGCCGGAGAGCCGGTGACGGTGGTAGGCCAGGACGCCCGGGTCGACCCAGCGCAGGGTGCGGGCATTGCCGGTGTTCGGCGAAGCGTCGGGCATGGCGCGCGGATTAGTTGCCGGGGGGTTGCCGAAAGGAGGGCCGCGGCCGGACGGCGGGCGGTGGCGCCCGTGATACTCCAGGGCGCAGCCGCCGGGCAATCGGCGGGACCGGATGCCGCGCCGGGAATGAACCGGCCCGGCGCGGCGCGATCGGGAGGCGGCCGGTCTCCTGCCGGCGCTCAATGGCTTGAGAGCAGCCTGAATCCCGGCGTCCAGCGGTTTCCGGCCCGGCCGAACGCGCTGCGCAACGCCGATCCGGCCCGCCGGAGGAAGCCGCGCGCCGCCTCGGCCCGGATGCGGTGGGCGCGCCGCAGGTAGAAATCGTAGTCGATGACTCCGTCGGCGGTGCGCTTCAGGTCCGGGGTCCGGTCATCGAGGCCCATCCGGCTTGCGGCCGGCCAGTCGGGCCGATGGGAAAGTTCGTTGGTAAAGGTCGACATGGCGATGCGTCCTCGATTAGAATAATTTCATCTGACTGCCGCAATCGAACGTGCGGCGCTTCCATGAACATCAATGTGGGCAGTGATCTGACGTTTCGCAAAGGATCGTTTCTCACTGTAGAAGTTAGAAATTTTCATCTGAAATGAGCTTATGAATCTGCCCTCCCTCGATGCCTTGCGCGTGTTCGAAGCCGCCGCCCGGCGCGGCAGTTTCATCGCCGCGGCGGCCGAGCTGAACCTGACGCCTTCGGCCGTCAGCCACCGGATACGCACCCTTGAGGACACTCTCCAGGTGCGCCTGTTCGACCGCGCACACCGGCGCGTCGTGCTGACGCCGGAAGGCACCCGCTACGCGGCCTCGGTGGCCGAAGCGCTCGCGATCCTGCGCTCGGCAACGCGGCGGTTGTCGGCAAATCGCGCCGACGGGCCGCTGGCGATGACCCTTTCGCCGGCTTTCGCATTGCGCTGGCTGTTGCCGCGCCTGACCCGGTTCCAGCAGCGCCACCCCGAAATCGAACTGCGTTTCGTCAGCACGTCGGACGTCCACGATTTCCGGTCCGGCGATCTCGACCTTGCGGTGCGCTACGGCCGCGGCGACTGGCCGGGGCTCGAATCCGAATGGCTGATGGCGCTGGACGCCACCGCGGTCTGCACGCCGGAGGTCGCGGCCGGCGGGCCGCCGCTCGATGCGCCGGCCGATGTCGCCCATCGCGTGCGCATCCATGTCGAGAACCGGCCGGACGACTGGCGCATGTGGCTGCTCGCCGCCGGCGTCGAGGGGGTCGATCCGGCCGCCGGCCCGGTCTTCGAATCCGTGCCCGTCGCCCTGGAGGCCGCGTTGAACCATATCGGCATGGTCATCGCCGACCGGCAGATCCTTGCCCGGGACCTGGCGGACGGGCGGCTGGTCGAGCCCTTCGACGTCCACATGCCGTCGACGGCCGGCTATTACCTCGTCTATCCGCCCGGCAGCGCGGAAGACCCGCGCATCCGGGCCTTCCGCGACTGGATGCGGGAGGAGATTGCCGAGATGCCGGGCGGCGGCGCGACCGATCCGACAGGCAGCCTGAAGCATAGCATCGAAATCCGGGGAGACATCTTCTCGACCGGCGTCGAATGGGACGCCGATGCTCAATCCTGACACCGGCATCCCGACCTTCGCCGTCGGCGGGGCGTGCCGGTCGGCCGAACGTCCGTTGCGGCGCAGGACCGGCTAACCGCGCCGCCGCGCCTGCCGCTCGCGCCAGATGACGAACAGGCCGGCGGCGGCGATGATGGCGGCGCCGGCGAGCGTGTTGGGCGGCAGGATCTCGTCAAAGACGATAACCCCGATCAGCGCCGCCCAGATCAGTGAGGAATAGTCGAACGGCGCCAGTGCCGAAGCCGGAGCACGGGTCAGCGCCACGATCATCGCGAAATGGCCAAGGCCGCCGAGCGCCCCCATTGCCAGCATCGCCAGCGCCTGGCGCCAGTCCGGCGTTTCCCAGAAGAAGGGAGCGATGCAGGACACCACGAGGGTCCCGGCGAGCGTCGTGAATATGAGGGTGGTCGTCGCGGCATCGCCGGCCGTCACCTTGCGGGTCGCGATCTGCTGGACCGCATAACAGGTCGCCGCAAGGAACGGCAGCAGCGAAGCCCACTGGAACGCCGCCGCGCCGGGCTGCTGGATGATCAGCATCCCGCCGAAGCCGACGGCGACCGCCGTCCAGCGGAACAGGCCGATCGGCTCGCCGAGCAGGGGGCCAGCGAGCGCTACGACGATGAGCGGCGCAACGAAAAAGATCGCCGTGGTTTCGCTGAGCGGCAGCGCCTCGAGCCCGGCGAAGAAGAAGAATGTCGCCGTCAGCAACAGGAGCGACCGGGAGGTCTGCAGCCCGACATGCCGGGTACGCAGCCGGCGCGGAAAGGACGTGCCGAAGATCAGCACGAGCAGCAGGGTCTGCGCGGCGTAGCGGCCCCAGACGATCATGACAAGGTCGATCTGGCCGGTCAGCCACTTCGCGACCGCGTCCATGCTGATGAAGCAGAACATGGCGAACAGGAACAGCGCCGCCGCCGCCGGAAAACCCTTCGTTGCGGCAAGCGCGGTCGTCGCTGTCCGGTCGTGGGCGGGCGGCGCGTTCATGGCCCGCGCGGTTGACCATGGAACCGGCCTTCGCACAAGCGCCATCGGCGCACACGGCGATGGCGTGCAGCAATCGCAGACCGCGTGGCCGGCACCGGTGCGCGGAAGCCCGGATAAGGAAATGGTTATATTTGCATGCCGGCCCGCCCGCTGCTAACACACGGGCCGGTCTTTCGTCGCGCGGTCCGGACCGGCGCCGCCGCCACACCACCCCGATACACAAATTCGACCCGGACGGCGCCCGTCATGATCGTCGGGCCGACGCGCCGCCAGAGGAGAGACGATGAGCGAGGCTGACCGGGACCCCCCCAGGGATTATGTGATCGCCGATATTTCGCTGGCCGATTTCGGCGAGAAGGAAATCGCGCTGGCGGAAGCCGAAATGCCGGGCCTGATGGCGACGCGCGAGGAATATGCCGCCGCCCGGCCGCTCAAGGGCGCGCGCGTCGCCGGTTCGCTCCACATGACGATCCAGACCGCCGTGCTGATCCGGACGCTGGAGGCGCTCGGCGCCGATGTCCGCTGGGCGACCTGCAACATCTATTCGACCCAGGACCATGCCGCCGCGGCCATTGCGGCCAACGGCACGCCGGTCTTCGCGGTCAAGGGCGAGACGCTGGACGAATACTGGGACTACTCCCACCGTATCTTCGACTGGGCCGACGGCGGCGTGCCCAACATGATCCTCGACGATGGCGGCGACGCCACGTTGCTGGTCCATCTCGGCAAGAAGGCGGAGAGCGATCCGTCTGTGCTCGACGATCCGCAGAACGAGGAAGAAGAGGCCGCCTACGCCTCGATCCGCAAGCGGCTGGCCGAGAAGCCGGACTGGTATTCAGAAGTCGCCCGCTCGATCCGCGGCGTGACCGAGGAGACGACGACCGGAGTCCACCGGCTCTACGAGATGCAGAAAAAGGGCGAGCTGCTGTTCCCGGCGATCAACGTCAACGACAGCGTGACCAAGTCGAAGTTCGACAATCTCTACGGCTGCCGCGAATCGCTGGTCGACGGCATCCGCCGCGGCACCGACGTGATGATGTCGGGCAAGATCGCCGTCGTCGCCGGCTACGGCGATGTCGGCAAGGGCTCGGCGCAATCGCTGCGCAACGCCGGCTGCCGGGTGATGGTGACCGAAATCGACCCGATCTGCGCGCTGCAAGCGGCGATGGAAGGATACGATGTCGTGACGATGGAGGATGCCGTGACCCGCGGCGACATCTTCGTCACCGCCACCGGCAATGTCGACGTCATCACGGTCGACCACATGCGCGGCATGAAGGACGGCGCGATCGTCTGCAACATCGGCCATTTCGACAGCGAGATCCAGGTCGCCGCCCTGCGCAACATGAAATGGACCAACATCAAGCCGCAGGTCGACCGGGTGGAGTTCCCGGACGGCCACAGCATCATCCTCCTGTCGGAGGGCCGGCTGGTAAACCTCGGCAACGCCATGGGCCATCCCAGCTTCGTGATGAGCGCCTCGTTCACCAACCAGGTGATCGCCCAGATGGAGGTCTGGCAGAATCCGGGCCGGTACGAGAAAGAGGTCTATGTGCTGCCGAAGCATCTCGACGAGAAGGTCGCCCGCCTGCACCTCGCCAAGGTCGGCGCGCGGCTGACCCAGCTCAGCGCCGCGCAGGCCGACTATATCGGCGTCCCGGCCGCCGGGCCCTACAAGCCGGAGCACTATCGCTATTGAGGGTTGCTGCCGGAACGGGGAAACGGCGGTTCGCGCAGAGCCTTCCGAACTGTTAAGCCGCCAGTGCGACGTTGCCGGAGAGGAGAGCCGCCCGCGCCGCGGTGACGAAGGCCTGCATCCTTTCCGGGCATTTGCGCCCCGGTTCCAGTTCAACGCCGCTCGACACGTCCACGGCTGCCGGGCGGAAGCGGCGGATGCGCCCGGCGACATTGTCCGCGCTCAGACCGCCGGCGAGAATGAACCGCGGATCGCCGGCCAGGGCCGAAGCCGCCGCCTCGTCGGCCGGCAGCCCGGCGCCGCCGTAGCGGTCGCCCGCGTCGCCGTCGAGCAGATAGCCGGCGGTCCGGTACTCGAACACCTTCCGGCGTGGCACGGCGCCGCGGAACGCCTTGATCACCGGGCCGGGCAGGGCATGGGCGGCGTCCGGCTGCTCGTCGCCATGCAGCTGGATTGCGGTCAATCCGACCCGGTCCCGGATCGCACGGATTTCCGCGGGCGGTAAATTCACAAACACGCCGACCCGGGCGACGAAGGGCGGCAGGCAACGGACAATTTCCGCAGCCCGGAGGGCCGTAACCGCCCGCGCGCTCGGCGGATGAAACACGAAGCCAAGGGCGTCGGCGCCGGCCCCGACGGCGGCGCGGGCATCCCGCTCGCTTGCAATGCCGCAAATCTTGATCCGCATCGCTCAGGCCGCTTCGCTCCGGACGAAGGCCCGGCGCGCTATCCCGCTTTGCGCCCGAAACTCGGCGATCAGCGCGCCGGGCTTCTCTGCGGTCATCAGTGACGTTCCGACCAGAACGGCGTCGGCGCCGGCATCGGACATCCGCGCGGCGTCAGCCCCGGAATGAATGCCGCTCTCCGCAACCTTGACGGTCTGTGGCGGAACCTGCGGCAGCAGGCGTTCGCACACCGTCAGATCGACGCTGAGATCGGTCAGATTGCGGTTGTTGACCCCGATGACCGGGGCTCCGGCATCCAGCGCAACGCGCAGTTCTGGCTCGTCATGGACCTCCACCAGCGCGTCCAGACCTGCCTCTGCGGCTTGGCCGAGATAGTCCTGCAGCGCCTCGCCGAGGGCGGCGACGATCAGCAGCACGGCATCGGCCCCGGCCGCGCGGGCTTCCAAGAGCTGATAGGGATCGACCACGAAATCCTTGCGCAGGACCGGCGCGGTCTGTGCGTCCCGCACGATCTCCAGGTCTTCGAGCACACCGCCGAAATGATCCGGCTCCGTGAGCACGGAAATCGCCGCGGCGCCGGCCTCGGCATAGCGCCGGGCGGTCGCGCCAGCATCGGCGTCGCCTGCGAGCGTCCCGGCCGAAGGCGACCGGCGCTTGACCTCGGCGATTACGCCGAGGCCCGGCGCGCGCAGCGCTCCCGCAAAATCGCGGAAGGCCGGCGCCAGGGGCAACCGGTCGCGCAGCGCTTCGAGCGGCACCGCATGCCTCGCGGCGGCGACCGCCTCGCGCCGCGCCTCGAGGATCGGCGTCAGGCGGTTCATGCCGCGACCGCCTGCGTTTCGGCGGCGTAACCGAGGCGGGCCAGCGTCGTTGCCGCGGCGCCGCTGTCGATGGTCCGGGCCGCAAGGCCGGCGGCGTCGCGCAGGCTTCCGGCAGCGCCGGCGGCATAGAGCGCCGCTGCCGCGTTGAGCAGGATTCCGTTGCGGGCCGGGACATCCTTGCCCTCCAGGACGGCGCGGATGATCCGTGCGTTGAACGTACAATCGCCGCCGCGCACCGATTCGACCGGCCGTTCGGCGAGACCGAAATCGGCCGGGGTGACAGTTCGTTCCGTCAGGGTGCCGCCGCCGACTTCGACCACAAGGGTCCGCCCCGCAGGCGCGATTTCGTCAAGGCCGCATTCCGCCGAAATAACGAGGGCCCGCTCAACTCCCAGACGCAGCAGCGCCTCCGCCATGAAGCGGGTACGGGAGGGATGGAAAACGCCCACAACTTGCGTCGGCACACGCGCCGGGTTGGTGAGCGGGCCCAGGAGGTTGAACAGCGTCGAAACCCCCAGGGCCTTGCGGACCGGGGCGACGCTCTTCATGGCGGGATGATAGTGCGGAGCGAACAGGAAGCTGAAGTTGCTGTCCCGGATCGCCGCCGCGGCTCCCTGAGGTGACAGGCCGGTGGGAATGCCGAGCGCATCGAGCACATCGGCGCTGCCGCACCGGGACGAGACGGACCGGTTGCCGTGCTTGGCGACCGGCACGCCGGCCGCCGCCGCGACCAGGGCGGCGGCGGTCGACAGGTTGATCGAACCGAAGCGGTCGCCGCCCGTCCCGGCGGTGCAGAGCACGGGCCGGACCGTATCGGGCAGACGCACCGCACGTTCGCGGAAGGCCGTCGCGGCGCCGACCAGTTCGTCGACGGTCTCGCCCTTGACCCGCAGGGCCATCAGGAAACCGGCGATCTGCGCAGGTTCGCACTCATGATCGACAAAGGCGCCGACGGCAGCCGCCATTTCATCGGCGGCCAGATCTTCGCGGCGGGCGATTTTTTCGAGGATGTCGTTCAACATGGCGGCGGTTCTTTTTGGTGTCTGGTTGCGGATCGTCGTTTCGGAAACGGAAAGGGCCCGCCAGTTGTTTCTGGCGGGCCCTGTGAGAAGTCGGATAAGCCGGTTTGCGGAAAGGATCGGTTCAGTCGATCAGGCGCGCACCCCGGCCGGGCCCTGTGAGCAGCGCCACCACCACATGGCAACCGCCGCGCCGGAGGGCGCGGTCACGATATTGCCGAACGGGGTGCGGAACTGGTTCACTGCAAACCCAAGGTTGAACATTTAAACGGTTTGTAACGGCGGGATTTTCGGCTGTCAAGTCACCGAATGGTGAGGCGCGCGGCGGCCAAACCGGCTGCCAGGTCCGCCACGACGTTGCCGACGGGATCGGCCGCGGCGCGGCCGGTGCGGCCGGCGGCCAACGCCTTGTCCAGTGCGTCGACGACGACGGTGCCGACGGCGACGGCGTCCGCGAACCCGCCGACGGCCGTCGCCATGGCGGGCGTGCGCACGCCGAATCCGGCGACGACGGGCAGGCCCGTCACGCGGCGCACGGCGCCGGCCCGGCCGGCGAGCGCGGCGACCGCGGGCGGCGTGCCGCCGGTCGGACCTTCGGAGGCGACGCAGTAGACGAAACCGCTGCGCGCCCAGGCCGGCCCCGGCGGCGAACGGGCGTCCTCGTCGCTGGCGACGATCTGGATGAAGGCGACGCCGCGGTCGCGCGCGAGTTGCGACCAGGCGATGCGCTCCGGCGGTTCGGCGTCGACGATCAGCAGGCCGTCGGCGTCGGCATTCGCCAGCGCATCCAGATAGGGCGCCGGCCCGGCCGAGCGGAGTTCGGCGGCATATCCCATCAGGATCAGCGGAACGTCGGGATCGCGGCCGCGCAGCCGCGCCGCCTGGGTGAGCGCATCCAGGGAGCCGGCGCCGGCCGCCGCGGCGCGCGCATGGGCGCGCCGGATCACCGGCCCGTCCATGGCCGGCTCCCGCGCCGGAATGCCGATCTCGATCAGATCCCCGCCGCGCCGGCGCAGGGTGTCGAACACAAGGTCGGCCGTCTCGGCGTCCGGATCGCCGGCGACCGCAAAGGGCACAAGCCCCGAACGCCCAGCCCGGGCCAGCAGGTCGAAGCGGCGCTGGAGCCGTTCGCTCATCAGGCCGCCAGTTCCGGGCGGTCGCGGAAATGGTCGAGCGCCTCGGGATTGGCGAGCGCTTCCAGGTTCTTGACCGGTTGGCCGTGGACGACGTCGCGCACCGCCAGTTCGACGATCTTGCCGCTCTTGGTGCGCGGGATGTCCGGCACCGCCGCGATCCGGGCGGGCACATGGCGCGGCGAGGCACCGGCCCGGATCGCGGCGCGGATATTCCTCTCCAGCGCTTCGGTCAGCCCGCGGCCGTCCTTCAGAACGACGAACAGGACGACGCGGGTGTCGTTGTCCCAGTCCTGGCCGATCACGATGGCTTCCTGGATCTCGTCCAGCTGTTCGACCTGCCGATAGATTTCCGCGGTGCCGATCCGCACGCCGCCGGCGTTGAGGGTGGCGTCCGAGCGGCCGAAGAACACCATGCCGCCGGTTTCGGTCCATTGCACCCAGTCGCCGTGGCGCCAGACATTCGGATAGTCGGCGTAGTAGGCGTTGAAATATTTCTCGCCGCTGTCGTCGCCCCAGAAGCCCAGCGGCATGGACGGGAAGGAGCGGGTGCAGACCAGTTCGCCCTTTTCGCCGGCGACCGGATTTCCGGCTTCGTCAAACACGTCCATCTTCATGGCGAGGCACGGTGCCTGCAACTCGCCGCGATAGACCGGGGCGAGCGGGTTCGTGCCGACGAAGCAGCCGAGCAGATCGGTCCCGCCGGACATGGAGGAGAGGTGCACATCGGCTTTGACATTCTCGTAGATGTAGTCGAAGCCCTCCGGCACCAGCACGGAGCCGGTCGATGAAATCGAGGAGACGCTCGAAAGATCGTGCGTTTCCCTCGGCTTGAGCCCGGCCTTGCTGCACGCGTCGATGAATTTCGCCGAGATGCCGAACAGGGTGATCCTGGCGTCGTCGGCATAATCGAACAGCGCGTTGCCGTCCGGATAGAAGGGCGAGCCGTCGTAGAGCACGATCGTCGCTTCGGCGGCCAGCGCGCCGACAACCCAGTTCCACATCATCCAGCCGCAGGTCGTGAACCAGAAAACCCGGTCCCCCGGCTTCACGTCGGCGTGCAGGCGATGCTCCTTGGCGTGGGTCAGGATGGCCGGTCCGACGCCGTGCACGATGCATTTGGGCGCGCCGGTCGTGCCGGAGGAATAGAGGATATAGAGCGGGTCGTTGAATCCGACGCGGGTGAATTCGATCCTGCCGGGCGCGTGGGGCGCCATGTATTCGTCGAGCAGCATGGCGCGCGGGACGGTGGAAATGTCCGGCGACGGCTCGACATAGGGCACGATCAGCACCCGCTCCAAGGACGGCATGCCGGCGACGATGCCGGGCAGCTTGTCGAGGCAGGGCTGGACCTTGCCGTTGTAATGGTAAGCGTCGGCGGCGATCAGCACCCTGGGCGCAACCTGGCCGAACCGGTCGAGCACGCCCTGCACGCCGAAATCCGGCGAAGCCGAGGTGAAGACGCAGCCGATGCTGGCCGCCGCCAGCATGGCGATCACCGTTTCCGGCACGTTCGGCATATAGGCCGCAACCCGGTCGCCTTCTGTCAGGCCCTCGGCGCGGAACGCCCGGGCGAGGCGCGAAACCGCGTCGTGCAGTTCGCGCCAGCTCATCTCCCCGCGCACCTTGTCCTCCCCGCGGAACACGATGGCCGGTGTGTCGTCGCGGCGGCGCAGCAGATTCTCGGCGAAATTGGCGCGGCCGTCCGGGAAGAAGCGGGCGCCCGGCATCTTCTCGCGGTCGACGACGACCCGGCCGCCGGGTTCGCCGATCACGTCGCAGAAGTCCCAAATCGTCGTCCAGAATTTCTCCGGTTCGTTGACCGACCAGGCGTGCAGGCCGGCGTAATCCGAAAAATTCGTGCCCCAGCGATCGGTCGCCGCCTGCATGAAGGCCGTCATGTTCGACGCGTCGATGCGTTCCCGGCCCGGCTGCCACATCATCCGGCTGGCCATGGGTCTCCTCCGGTTCTCTTTTCTCCTGCCCCCGACAGATAGCGGATTGCCGGCCCCGCCGGAAAGTCTGGCGTGCCATGCGCCGGCAGCGGGTGCCAAAGCACGGGCCGACGCCTATATGGCCGGCCATGCCGGAACCCGCCTATCCCGTCGAAGCGCGCCATATCGCGTTTCGGGCTCCCGAACCGAACTTCGTCCTTGCCGTGGCCCTGATGATCGTGGCCTCGGTGTTCTTTGCCGCCATGGCCGGACTGATCCGCTACGGCAGCGAGGATCTGCATCCCTTCCAGCTGGCCTTCCTGCGCAGCGCCTTCGGACTCCTGTTCATGCTGCCCTGGCTGATGAAGTCGGGCCTCGGCATTCTCAGGACCGACCGGATCGGCCTGATTTCCGTGCGCGGCCTGACCGCGGCGGCGGCCATGTTCGCCTTTTTCTGGGCCTTGTCGCAAATGCCGCTGGCCGAAGCCGTCGCGCTGAGTTTCACCGCGCCCTTCTTCGTGACCATCCTGGCGGTGATTTTCCTGCACGAAGTGGTGCGGGCGCGGCGCTGGACAGCCGTTGCCGTCGGATTCATCGGCGCCATGATCATCCTGCGGCCGGGCGGCGACGCCGTCGCCTGGCCGGCGCTGGCGGTTCTGTTCTCCACCCTGATGATGGCCGTCTCCATCATCTGCATCAAGCTGCTGTCGCGCACCGAGCCGGCAAACGCGATCTATGTGTGGATGGTGATTTATCTGGCGCCGATCACCCTCGTCCCGGCGCTGTTGGTCTGGCGGGATCCGACCTGGGAGCAGCTCGGCGTCGCCGCCGGGATCGGCTTCGCCGGCACCGTCGGGCATCTGCTGGTAACCAGGTCCTTCGGCATGGCCGACGCGACGGCGCTGATGCCGTTCGATTTCGCGCGGCTGATTTTTTCGGCGATCGTCGGCTTCCTCTTCTTCAGCCAGATCCCCGACATATGGACCGGGATCGGCGCGGCGATCATCGCCGCGGCCGCCATCTATATCGCGCGCCGCGAAGCGCGGGCGGAGCGGGAATTCCGGGCTACGCCTGCCCCTTCACGTCCTTCTTCACCTGGCGGTAGATCGCATACATGAAGCCGGTGAACAGCAGCAGGAACAGCATCACCTTGATGCCCATGCGCTTGCGCTCGACCATGTAGGGCTCGGCGGCCCAGGCGAGGAAGGCGGTGACGTCCTTGGCCATCTGGTCGATGCTTGCCGCCGGCGCGCCCTTTTCCTCGTATTCGACCTGGCCGTCCTCGGTGAGCGGCGGCGCCATCGCGATGATGTGGCCGGGCATGTAGGTGTTGCAGTACTGACCCTCGCCCGGGACCAGCGGCTTGCCCTGGCTGTCCTTGAACTCTTTCTTGCAGGCCGCTTCCGAGACATAGCCGGTCATCAGCGAAAAGACATAGTCCGCCCCGCCGCCGCGCGCCTTGACCATCAGCGACAGGTCCGGCGGCGCCGCGCCGTTGTTCGACGCCATCGCCGCCTGGACGTTGGGGAAGGGATCGACGAACCGGTCCTTCGCCTCGGCCGGGCGGGTCGTCGGTTCGCCCTCTTCGTCCGGCTCGCCGGCAACCTCCTTTTCGCCGGCGATCGCCCGGATCTGCGCTTCGCTCAGCCCGATCGCCGCCAGGTCGCGATAGGCTACGAGGCGCAGGCCGTGACAGGCCGCGCAGACTTCCCGGTAGACCTGGAGACCACGGCGCAACTGCTCGTAATTGTAGCGGCCGAAGACCCCGTTGAAGGTCCAGGCCACTTCCTTCGGCGCAACGCCGCCGCCGGCGGCATGGGCCGGCGTCGCGGCGAACGGCGCGCCCGCCGCCAGTCCGGCGGCGATGACGGCCGGCACAGCGAGACGTCGGATCATGCGGTTCGCCGGACGGATCGGGGCGCGGATCATGTGGTGGCCTCCATCGGCGAAGCGGCGGTTGCGGCGGAGCCGCCGCCCAGTACGGACTGGCTGATGCTGTGCGGCAGCGGCCTCGGCCGCTCGGTCCGCGAGACCAGCGGCAGAATGACGAAGAAATGGGCGAAGTACCAGATCGTCGCCCACTGGCCGATCGCCGTCCAGGGCTGCTCGGCCGGCTGCGCGCCGATCCAGCCGAGGATCAGGCAGTCGATCACGAACAGCCAGAAGAACACCCGGTAGACCGGCCGGAACCGGGCGCTGCGCACTTTCGAGATGTCGAGCCAGGGCAGGACGAACAGCACGGCGACGGCGCCGCCCATGGCGAGCACGCCGGCCAGCTTGGCTTCCATGCCCCACCAGCCGAGCAGGATCTGGAACAGCCACCAGTCGTCGGTGAACGAGCGCAGGATCGTGTAGTAGGGCAGGAAATACCATTCCGGCACGATGTGCGGCGGCGTCTTCAGCGGGTCGGCCTGGATGTAGTTGTCCGGGTGGCCGAGATAGTTCGGCGCGTAGAAGACGAAGGCGGCGAAGATCAGCAGGAACACGCCGGTGCCGAACAGGTCCTTCACCGTGTAGTAGGGATGGAATTCGACCGAATCCTGCGGGCCCTTCATATCGATGCCCAGCGGGTTGTTCGCTTTGACCGTGTGCAGCGCCCAGATGTGCAGGATCACGACCCCGAAAATGACGAATGGCAACAGATAGTGCAGGCTGAAGAAGCGGTTGAGGGTCGGGTTGTCGACCGTGAAGCCGCCCCACAGCAGTTCGGTCAGGGCTTCGCCGATCAGCGGCACGGCACCGACCATGCTGGTGATCACCTTGGCGGCCCAGAAGCTCATCTGGCCCCAGGGCAGCACATAGCCCATGAAGGCCGTCGCCATCATCAGGAACAGGATGACGACGCCGAGCCACCAGAGCAGTTCGCGCGGCGCCTTGAAGGAGCCGTAGTAGAGGCCCCGGAAGACGTGCAGATAGACGACGATGAAGAACATCGACGCGCCGTTGGTGTGAACGTAGCGGATGAGCCAGCCGTAATTGACGTCGCGCATGATGCGCTCGACCGAGTCGAACGCGTAATCCGTATGCGGCGTGTAGTGCATCGACAGCACGATGCCGGTCACGATCAGGATGATCAGGGAGAGACCGGCCAGCGAACCGAAGTTCCACATATAGTTCAGGTTCCGCGGCACCGGATAGTAGAGCGAATGCTCCACCAGGGAGACAATCGGCATGCGATCGTCGATCCATTTCAGGGTCCGGTTTCGCGGCGCGCCGTGCGCTCTGGTGCTCATCCTCTATCCTCGTTCCCGGCCTCGGGGGCCCTGCGATGAAGGACAACGGGAACTTCGCGCCATCCGGCAGGCATTCTTCCCGTTCGCTCGCCCGGTCCCAAGTCCGGAACATGTTGCGCTCGGAACATGTTTCGCCCGGAACATGCTTTGGCGGCGTCAGGCGGTCTTGCCGCCCTGCCCGCCGTCCGGCTGCTCCTTGCCGATGATCAGTTTGTTCTCGGCCGTGATGGTGTAGGGCGGCACCGGCAGATTGCGCGGCGCGGGCCCTTTGCGGATACGGCCGGAAATGTCGTAGTGCGAACCGTGACAGGGGCAGAACCAGCCGCCGTATTCGCCCTTGTTGTCGGTCCCTTTCTGGCCGAGCGGAATGCAGCCCAGATGTGTGCATACGCCGACGACGACCAGCCACTGCTCACGGGCGCCGCTGCCGAAGCGCTGCTCGTCGGTCTGCGGATCGGGCAGGTTCTCCGGGTCGACGGCCTTGGCCTCGGCGATTTCCTTTTGCGTCCGGCGCCGGATGAAGACCGGCGAGCCGCGCCACTTCACCGTGATCGCCTGGCCCTGTTCGATCGGTCCCAGATCCACTTCGGTGGTCGAGGCGGCCAGCGTATCCCGGGCCGGGTTCAGACTGTCGAGCAGCGGCCACAGGGAAGCGCCCGTGGCGAACGCACCGAAAGCGCCGCCGGCCAGGAACAGAAAGTCCCGCCGGCCGGCACCCTCCTCATGTGCGCCGGCCGCGCCGGCACCGTCAGGACTGGCGCTGTTCGCCATCTGCCCCCTACCCTTTAGTGCGCACGAAAAAGCAAATAAATTCCGATAGTTATGCTGCATTCAAAGCGGATTTGCAGCGCCGTCCAAGGTATGGCCCGGCTTTTCGCACGCGAAATGTGACACCGCGACGCAGAGACATCCGGGCAGCCCGATTCCGGCCGGCGCACGGGTGAAAATCCGACGCCGAAGCGCCTCCGGCGCCCCACGCAGGAAGGGCCTTGCGCGACCGGTCCCCCACCGGCCGGACAACCCGCGGAATGCCGGCGCCGGGATCCGGCCCGCCGCCTGCCCCGGAACCGGCGGCGGCATCGTCGGACCCGGCGGATTCGTTTTCGACGGCGATGGCGAAATCTTCGATAGAGACAGACCAGAAAAACATGGATACCGCGGCCGGCACCGAAGCCCAGAAGAACGACGCGCGCCACTGGTTCGAGGCCCTACGCGATCGCCTCTGCACGGCCTTCGAAGCGCTGGAAGACGAACTGTCGGGCGAACCGCTGAAGCTGGCCGGCGGCGAACCGGCCGGCCGGTTCGAGCGGACGGCCTGGCGGCGCGACGGCGCAACAGGCCCCGGCTCCGGGGGCGACGGCGGCGGCGGGGTCATGTCCTTGATGCGCGGCCGGGTGTTCGAGAAGGTCGGCGTCAACGTCTCGACCGTCTACGGCGAATTCTCCGAAGAGTTCCGGGGCCAGATTCCCGGCGCCGCGGAGGACCCGCGCTTCTGGGCGAGTGGGATCAGCCTTGTCGCGCATATGCGCTCGCCGAAAATACCGGCCGTGCACATGAACACGCGCCATATCGTGACGACCGAAAGCTGGTTCGGCGGCGGCGCCGACCTGACGCCGACGGTCCCGGACGAGGCCGATACGGCGGCCTTCCACGTTGCAATGAAAGCGGCTTGCGATGCCCACGACCCCGCCTGCTACGAACGGTTCAGGGACTGGTGCGACCGCTACTTTTTCCTGCCGCACCGCAACGAGGCGCGCGGCGTCGGCGGCATCTTCTACGACCGGCTCGACGACGGATGGGACGATACGTTCGCCTTCACCAGGGCGGTCGGCGAGGCCCTGCTCGAGGTCTATCCGGCGATCGTGCGCCGGCACCTCTCCGAGACCTGGACCGCGGCAGAGCGCGAACGTCAGCTTGTTCGCCGCGGCCGCTATGTCGAGTTCAACCTCCTGTACGACCGCGGCACGAAATTCGGCCTGATGACCGGCGGCAATGTCGAGGCCATCCTGATGTCCCTGCCGCCGGAAGTGCGCTGGCCGTAGCGCGGGTTTCTTCCCATAGTCCCACAGACGCGGCCGGGGCGGCGGGCCGGTTGACATAGCCTCCGGCTGCGCCTATATGCGGCGTCCAATATCCGCTACGCCCGTAGGCGGGCATGTTGCAGGACCCTCCGCGGCACAGCCCGCGGGGGGTTCTTTCTCTGAAAGCGGCGCTCTTTATCGACGGCGGACATCTCCGGGTTCTGGCCCGGCAGGCCGGCCGCGCTTACGATCCCGATTACATCGGGAAAATCGCTCGCGCCTGCATCGCACCTAACGAGAGCCTGTTGCGCAATCTCTACTACGATTGCGCGCCCTACCGGGGTAGCCCGCCTTTGCCGGTTTCCGGCAGACCGGCCGACTTCAGGGGATCGGACACCTGGTTGAAGGAACTCGCGGCCAAGCCGCAGTTCGCCGTGCGGCTCGGCACGCTGAAATTCCGGGGATTCGTCCTGAAGCGGCCGGACGCCTCGCAGCCGCTTTCGGACAGCGATTTCAAACCGCGCTTCGAGCAAAAGGGCGTCGATATGCGGCTCGGCCTGGATATCGCCGCCCATGCCGCGGGAAAAACCGTTGACCGCATCATACTGATAACCGGGGATACCGACTGCCTTCCCGCGATGAAACTGGCCCGGGTTTCCGGCCTGCAGGTCGTGCTCATCCGCTTTCCCGGACAGAGGCTGGCGGCGGAACTGACGTGGCACGCCGATTTCGTGCGCGACGCCGATTGGCCCGATTGACAGCCTGCCGGCCTACCGGCTGGTGCAGAGCGCCCCAAACCGGTCGCACCGCTACGATCAACGCCGCCCGCCCTCGATCCCCCGCACCAGTGCGATCGCTTCTTCGAGCTTTTCCAGCGCCGCCTCGCGGCCGGGCCGGAAATCCTGGGCGATCCACCAGCGCTCGACGAATTTCAGCCCCGTGCCGACCGCCGGCCCGACGATGCCGCGGGCGGCCAGGTCGGCGCCGCGCACCGGCAGGACGGGCCGTTCCCAACCGGCGGCGGCGCGGACCAGATCGTGCAGCGGCGCAGTCTCGGCGGAATCCTGCGACGCCGCCGCGAGCAGCGATGCATCGCGCCAGTTTTCCGCGCCGTGCCGGTAGAAGGCGGCGCGCACCGCCCTGAGCCGCTCGGGGCGCTGCACTGAACCTTCAGCCGCAACGTCCGGGTCCGGTGCTGCGTCCGGCGCAAGCTGCAGAATGGCTAGCAGCCGATCTCCCTGCTTGCGGGACAGGCGCAGGGACCGGCCAACCGCATCCGCCCGTCCGGCGTCGCCGATCAGGGCCGCGAGCCGCCGGACCGGGTCGGGCGGCAGATCCAGCGCCAATTCGAGCGCCGCCATGGACCGGAATCGCACCGGGCTCCAGGCCGTATCGGCGACAGCGGCCAGAATGCCGTCCGACGCCATCGCCGCGACCGCTTCGCCGGCAAAGGGCGCTATGAGCGTCTTGAGAAACTCCTGGCCGACGCGCTCGCGCGACAGCTTCCCGACGCGTCCGGCATAGGCGGAACAGGCCGCCCGGCCCGCCGGATCGCCGGCTGCGATGCCGAAGCGCGCTGCGAAGCGGTAGAAGCGCAGGATGCGCAGATGGTCTTCCCGGATGCGTTCCGCCGGATCGCCGACGAAGCGGATGCAGGGCGCATCGAGATCGGCGAGGCCGCCGAAATAGTCGAACACCGCCCCGTCCGGGCGCAGCGACAGCGCGTTCATCGTAAAGTCGCGGCGCAGCGCATCCTCGCGCCAGTCCGCGGTGAAGGCGATGGCGGCGCGGCGCCCGTCGGTTTCGACGTCCCAGCGCAGGGAGGTGACCTCGAACGCCGTCCCTTCGGATATGGCGGTCACCGTGCCGTGCGCGATGCCGGTCGGCACGACTTTCAGACCCGCCGCCTCAAGCCGCCTCACCGCTTCATCCGGCGGCAGGGGAACGCCGATATCGATGTCGTCCACCGCCCGGCCGAGCAGCGCATCGCGCACGCAACCGCCGACGAAACGGACGTCGATCCCGCCGTCACCAAGCGCCGCGATGACCGGCGCCACGGCCGGGCCGGTCATCCAGCCTTCGGTCACGCGAACGCCTGTCGCGCCCGTATCCTCGCTGGCCGGTGCCGCCATGCCGGGATGCCGGCCTCAGGTCTGCGGCCCGGTGGGCGGAATGACCGGGTTGAGCGGATTGGCGTCCTTCAGCACGGCAAACAGGAGGAAGGCCGCCACGGTCAGCACCAGTCCGGACAGGACGATCCAGAACCATGGGCTGTCTTCCCAGCGCGGACCCTGCAGACCCTTTTTCCGCGCACGCCGCCGCTCGATCTGGAAATAGATGAAATAGAGCAGCAGCGGGACGAGGAAGATCGCCAGTTGCTGGATGATCGTGCGCACCATGGTCCCAGGCGTCCTATGCCGCCGCTTTGCGTGTGAGAACTTCGTAGAGATTGACCAGCATGGCCGCCGTCGCGCCCCAGATATACCGGCCGTTCCAGTGCATGGCGTAGAAGGTCCGCTCGATATCCTTCCACCGCTTGGTTTCCCGCTTGTGGTTTGCCGGGTCCATGAAGAAACCCAGCGGAACCTCGAACACGTCGTCGACCTCGGAAGGATCGGGGACATAGTCCGCACCCGGTTCGACGAAGCCGACGATCGGCGCCACGACATAGCCCGTACCGGTGATGTAATCGTCGAGCCGGCCGACCACGTCTACCGCGCCGGGCGGCAAGCCGATTTCCTCTTCCGCTTCGCGCAGCGCCGTGTGAACCGGGTCCCGGTCCGTATCGTCCAGCCGCCCACCGGGAAAGGCGACCTGCCCGGCGTGATGCGGCAGGTCGTCGGTCCGCCGGGTCAGCACGACGCGGATACCGCCGGGATGATCGACCAGCGGCACGAGGACCGCGGCGTTGCGCAATTCGGCCGGGATGCGCACACGGGTGTCGACGATATGGTCGCCGCGCAGGCGCGACCGGCGGCGCGCGACCGCAGCCGCCGGATCCAGCGGGTCGCGCAGCCGCGGCAGCGAGCCGGCGAGCACTCCGGCGATGAACGGACGGTTCATACCGCCGTCCCTTCAAGGCTGCCGATCGGCCAGAACCGGCCGCCGGCCCAGACACCGAAGTCCGCGCGCCCTAAATCCGCGCCGGCGAACTCCGCGCCGTCGCCGCCGACATCCGCCGGCGTTTCCTCGCCGAGGTCGACAAGCTCGTAATAGACCGGCCGGGACAGGCGGGCCTCGAGCCCGCGGCGGACATGAACATAGGGCCGCGGCTCGCCGGTCGCCGGATCGCGATCGAAGCGCAGCGGATGCCCGGTTCCGACAACCACATTCTCGTCAATATTGGTGCGCAGCGTCACGCTCCTGTCGCGTCCTTCGCCCTCAACCGTCATCTCGACCGCCACGAACGGAACGTCCTCAACCTCAATGCGGCCCTTCTCGACCGGCGTTATGAGCCAATATTCCCCGGCATCGTCCCGTTGCAACACGGTTGCAAACAGTTTTACCAACGGCAACCTGCGGATCGGCGAGTTATGATAGTACCACGTTCCGTCGAACCCGATCCGCATGTGCAGATCGCGTACCATGGCCTGGAACTTCCGGCGATCGGCGCCGGTCGGCTTTTCCGGCCCTTTCCCGGCCATTCGGCTGCTCCCGCCACTATCGGAGATTGTCGTTGACTAGCCATTCCGCCGCCGATTCCCCCGCTGGTTCCGTCTCGATGGCGCCGGCCGACAACACCGCAAATCTTGTGACCGGCGAAGCGCCTGACAAGGCCGTGGCCGAACTGGAACAGCTGGGCGAAACGCTCACCCGGGTCCGCGACGGCATCGAACGCATTATTTTCGGCCAGCGGGACGTGGTCGAGCAGACCCTGGTGACGCTGCTGTCCGGCGGACACGTCCTGCTGATCGGCGTACCGGGCCTGGCCAAGACCAAGCTGGTCGAGACCCTCTCGACCGTGCTGGGCCTCGAGACCAACCGTATCCAGTGCACGCCGGACCTGATGCCGGCCGATATCCTGGGCTCCGAAGTGCTGGAAGAGCAGGAGGGCGGCCGGCGCGCGTTCCGGTTCATCGAGGGGCCGGTTTTCTGCCAGCTGCTGATGGCCGACGAAATCAACCGGGCGAGCCCGCGGACCCAGTCGGCGCTGCTGCAGGCGATGCAGGAGCACCGGGTTTCGATCGCCGGAAAATACCACGCCCTGCCCGAGCCGTTCCACGTCCTCGCCACCCAGAACCCGCTGGAACAGGAAGGCACCTATCCGCTGCCGGAAGCGCAGCTCGACCGTTTCCTGCTGCAGGTCGATGTCGGCTATCCGGAGCTGGCGTCCGAACGGCAGATGCTCCTGGCGACGACCGGCGTGACCGAGGAACAGCCCGTCCAGGTCATCGCGCCGGAAGCGTTGCGCAAGGCCCAGCGCCTGATCCGCCAGATTCCGGTCGGCGAAAGCGTGCTTGAGGCGATCCTGAGCCTGACGCGCCGGGGCCGGCCGGAATCGACCGATCTCGACGCCGTGACGGAGCATGTCGCCTGGGCACCCGGCCCGCGCGCCAGCCAGGCGCTGATGCTGGCCTGCCGCGCCCGCGCCGTCATGCACGGCCGGCTGGCGCCGTCGGTCGACGATGTCGTCGCGCTGGCACCGCCGGTGCTGCGGCACCGCATGGCGCTCAATTTCGCGGCGCGGGCCGACGGAATCACGGTCGAACATGTGATCGGGCAGATGTGCGATCCCCTGCGTTAGCCGCAGACCGGACCGATGGCAGGCCCCGCTCCCCGATTTGCCATCCGGCGCCAGGCCGAGACCAGCGCGAGCCGGTTGCCGCCGCTGCTGGTGGCGGCGCAGCGCGTCGCCGCCACCGTCGACCAGGGCGTCCATGGCCGCAGGCGGGTCGGGCTGGGCGAAACATTCTGGCAGTTCAGGCGCTACGAGACCGGCGATTCCGTGCGCAGCATCGACTGGCGCCAATCGGCCAAATCGGACCGCCTCTACGTCCGCGAGACCGAATGGGCGGCGGCGCAGAGCGTCTGGCTGTGGCGCGACGCCTCGGCGTCGATGCGCTGGTCCTCGGCGCGCGGTCTGCCGGAAAAGCGCGACCGGGCGGACCTGATGCTTCTGGCGCTGGCGTCCCTGCTCACCCGGGCCGGCGAGCGGATCGGACTGCTCGGCATCGACGAACGCCCGTCCGCGAGCAGCGTTGCGCTGGACCGCATGGCTTTCAACCTTCTGGGCGACGCGCTGGAACGGCAGTCGCTGGAGTTGCCGCACTTCGAAAACCTGCCGCGCTACAGCCAACTGGTCCTGTTCGGCGACTTCCTGAGCCCGCTGGATGACATCGACCGGCGGTTGCGCCAGTTCGCCGGCAACCGGATCGGCGGGTACGTCGTGCAGGTGCTCGACCCGGCGGAGGCCGACCTGCCGTTCGGCGGCCGGACGCGCTTCGAAGGGCTGGAAAACGAGGGCCGCATCCTGATCAAGCGCGTCGAGAATGTCCGCAGCGAGTATATCGACCGGATGACCGAACATCAGGCCGGCCTCCGCGACGTCGCCCGCAGCATCGGCTGGTCCTTCACCGTCCATATGACCGACCGGGCGCCGGAGCGCACGCTGCTGGCGCTCTATGTGCGCATGGCGGCAGCCGAATGACGGGGCCGGAGACCCGGATATGCTGACGCTCGGGGCCTTCGCCTTCGCGGCGCCCTGGGTGCTGGCGGCGGCGGCCGGACTGCCGATCCTGTGGTGGCTGCTGCGCGTGACGCCGCCGGCGCCGAAACTGGTGCGCTTCCCGGCGATCCGCCTGCTGCTGCGCCTTCGCGAAAAGGAAGATACGCCGGCGCGCACGCCCTGGTGGCTCCTACTGCTGCGCATCCTCGTCGTGTTGCTGCTCATCGTCGGCCTCGCCCATCCGCTGATGAATCCGCAAAAGGGGTTCGAGCAGGACGGCCCGCTGGTCATCGCGATCGACAACGGCTGGAGCGCGGCGCCGAACTGGCAGGCCCGCCGGAACAGGGTTTCGGAACTTCTGGACAGCGCGATGCGCCAGGACCGGAAGGTCGTTCTGGTCGCAACGGCGCGGCGGATGCCGGACGAGAACATGCGCGCGTCCAACCTGATGCGGCCGGCCGATGCCCGGGCGGTATTCCAGGCCATGAGCCCGCGGCCCTGGCCGGCGGATCACGCGGCGGCGGCGCCGGCGCTGGAGGAGCTGGCCAAACGGGTGCGCAACGCCAACGTCGTCTGGCTGACGGACGGGCTGATGCACCCGGATACGGAAGCCTTCGCCGCCGCGCTGAAGAAGGTCGGGCGCGTCGAGGCGCTGAGCGACGGCGCCGCCGACTTACCTGTCCTGCTCCACCCTGCGCGCCTTGTAGGCACCCGGATTGTTCTGGCCCTGGAACGCGCCGCCGCCGGCCGGCCGGCCGGCTACGACCTTTCGCTGACCGACGACAACGGACGCGGCATCGGCCGGCGGACCGTGACGTTCGAAGCCCGCGAAACGAAGGTCGAGGTTGCGCTTTCGCTGCCATCCGAACTGCGCAACCGGCTGGCGCGGGTCTCGGTCGAGCGGCATCGCAGCGCAGGCGCAACCCTCCTGCTCGACGAACGCCTGCAGCGCCGGCCGGTCGGCCTGATCGCGCCGGCGCGGCTGAACGACAGCCAGCCGCTGATGTCGGACCTGTATTACATCGAGCGTGCGCTCTCGCCGTTCAGCGAGATCCGCAAGGGCCCGGTTTCCCAGCTGCTCCAGCGGCCGCTGTCGGTCATCGTCCTGCACGACCGGGCGACCCTGACCGGGCCCGCGCGCACCCGGCTCGCCGGCTGGATCGAGGCCGGCGGCCTCCTGGTCCGCTTTGCCGGCCCTGCGCTGGCCCGGAATCCGGACACGCTGGTCCCGGTGCGCCTGCGCGGCGGCAACCGGTCGTTCGGCGGCGCCATGACCTGGGCGCAGCCGCTCGGCCTGTCGCCCTTCAACGCCGAAAGCCCGTTTGCGGGCCTGGCGATTCCCGGCGACGCCACCGTGAAGCGGCAGGTGCTCGCCGAACCCGGTGTCGACCTCGAGCGCAAGACCTGGGCGCGGCTTCGCGACGGCACGCCCCTGGTGACCGCGGAGCCGCGCGGCAAGGGTCTGCTGGTGCTGTTCCACACGATGGCCAACCCCGGCTGGTCGAGCCTTCCGCTTTCCGGCCTCTTCGTCGAAATGCTGCGGCGGACGGTGGCGCAGAGCCGCGGCGTCGCCGAATCCGGAACGCGCCGGACGACGCTGGCGCCCTTCCGGGTGCTGGACGGGTTCGGCCGTCTCGGGGAACCGCAGGAGTGGGTCCGGCCGCTTGAGACGGCACAACTGCACCGGGCGGCCGTCGGGCCGACGCATCCGCCGGGCCTGTACGGCGCCCCGGCCAACCGGCGGAGCCTCAACCTGTCGGCTACGGTGCGGGGGCTGGAGCCGCTGGCGACGCTTCCAGCGGACATTACGCGACTGGCGTATGAGAAAGCCCGTGAGATCGATCTTCGGCCGTGGCTCCTGGTGGCGGCGTTTGCGCTCTTCCTGCTCGATCTGGCGATCGCTTTCCTGATGCGCGGGCTCATGCCGCGCCGCGCCGCAGCGGCAGCGGCCGCCCTGTTCTTGCTCGCCGTGCCTGCCGGCGCTCTGTTCGCGCCGCACCCGGCGCTGGCCCAGGCCGCGGATCCGGAAGAAGAAGCGATCCGCGCGACCCGCGAAATCGTCTTCGCCTATGTCAAGACCGGCGACCGGGAGGCCGATCTCGTCAGCCGCCGCGGCCTGATCGGGCTGGGGAACATTCTCGCGTCCCGCACGTCCGTGGAGCCCGGCCCGCCGCACGCCGTGGACGTGAACGTGGATACGCTCGCCTTCTATCCGCTGCTCTACTGGCCGGTCACGACACGGCAGGCCGCGCCGGGCCGGAAAGGCAACGCCCGCGTCCACACCTTCCTCGTGAACGGCGGGATGATCGTTTTCGACATCCGGATACGCAACGGATTTCAGAGCGACGCCCTGAGCAAGCTGGTCGCCGGCCTGAAAATTCCCGCCTTGCAGCGCACGCCGCCCGATCATGTGCTGACGCGATCCTACTATCTGCTGCAGCGGTTCCCGGGCCGGCGGACGGGCGCGCCGGTCTGGGTCGCTCAACGGGACCAGACGGCGAAGGACGGCGTCTCGCCGGTGATCGTCGGCGCCAACGACTGGGCGACCGCCTGGGCGGTCGACCGCGCCGGGCGGCCGATGTTTCCGGTGCATCCCGGCGGCGAATATCAGCGCGAACTGGCCTACCGGGTCGGCGTCAACATCGTGATGCATGCCCTGACCGGCAACTACAAGTCGGACCAGGTGCACATCCCGACGATCCTGCGCCGGCTCGGCCAATGATCCGGGCGCGGAAATGATCGGCGCGGGAACCAGCATCGCCTTTGCACCGCTCGTGCCCTGGTGGCTGCTGGCGGCGCTTGCCGGCGTCGCCGCCGCCCTGCTTCTGTTCGGGCTTTACAGGAGAGCGCGGGGCATTCTGTACCGGGCCCTGGCGGCGGCCCTGATCTGGGCGATTCTGGCGAATCCTTCGCTGGTCGACGAAATGCGGGAGCCCCTGCCGGACATCGCCGTGATCGTCGTGGACGAATCGCCCAGCCAGCGCCTCGAACCGCGCCGCCGGCTGAATGCGCAAACCCTGGCGGCGGTCCGGGAGAAACTGCGCGGGCTGGACAATCTGGAGGTCAGGACCGTCCGGGTCGGGCTCGATCGCAGGGACGACGGCACCCTGCTGTTCGGGCCGCTCGAGCGCGCGCTGGCCGAAGTGCCGCGCAAGCGCCTGGCCGGCATCGTCGCGATTACCGACGGACAGATCCACGATGCGCCCGACGCCGGCAGCAACTCCAGCGGCGGGCCCGGCGGCGGGCCGGTCCATTTCCTTCTGACCGGCAGGAAGAACGAGCGCGACCGGAGACTGGTCGTCGAATCGGCGCCGTCCTACGGTCTGCTCGGCAAACCGCTGACCATGACGATCCGGCTCGACGACAATGCGGCCCGGCCCGGCGGAAGCGCCGTCATCCGGATCAAGCGCGATGCCAGGCCATGGCGGCAGTTCACGGTCGAGCCGAACGTCAGCGTGCCCGTCGAAATCCTGCTCGACCACCGCGGCCAGACCTTCTTCGAGCTGGAAGTGGGCCCCGGCCGCAGCGAACTGACCATGGAGAACAACCGCAAGGTCGTCACGATCAACGGCATCCGCGACCGGCTGCGCGTCCTGCTGATATCGGGCGAACCGCACCCGGGCCAGCGCGCCTGGCGCAACATCCTGAAATCGGATCCGGGCGTCGACCTGGTCCATTTCACGATTCTGCGCCCGCCGGAAAAGCGGGACATGACCCCGGTAAACGAGCTTGCGCTGATTTCCTTCCCGGTGCGCGAACTGTTCCAGGAAAAGCTCGACCAGTTTCACCTGATCATCTTCGACCGCTACCGCAGGCGCGGCGTCATCCGCGCCCACTTCCTGCAGAACATCGCCGATTACGTCAGGCAGGGCGGCGCGCTGATGGTGGCCGCCGGGCCGGCCTATGCCGGGCCGCTCAGCCTGGCGCACACGGCGATCGGCCCGTTGCTGCCGGGCCGGCCGACCGGGGAGGTCTACCGGCGCGGCTTTCGCGCCAAGCGGACGGACCAGGGAAAACGCCATCCGGTAACGGCCCGGCTGTCGGGCGCCGGCGTCGGCCCCGAACCCTGGGGCCGCTGGTTCCGCCAGATCGACGCCGACGGGCAGCGCGGCCATATCCTGTTGAGCGGACTCGACGACCGGCCGCTGCTTATTCTCGACCGGGCCGGCAAGGGGCGCGTGGCCCAGCTGCTGTCGGACCAGGCCTGGCTGTGGGACCGCGGCTTCGAAGGCGGCGGCCCGCAGTCGGAGATGCTGCGCCGCGTTTCCCACTGGCTCATGAAAGAGCCGGAACTGGAGGAGGAATATCTCCTCGCCCGGATCCGCGAGCGCCGCCTCGAGGTGCTGCGCCGCAGCCTGAAGCCCGTCAACCGGGCGGCGCGGGTCACGACGCCCGGCGGCCGGACCCTTTCGGCGCCGCTGAAAGACCGCGGCGACGGCACGGCGACCGGCTCGATTCCGGTCGAGGCGCCCGGCCTGTACCGGGTCGCCGACGGCAAGCTCAACACGATGGTCGCCATCGGGTCGCTGAACCCGCGCGAGATGTCGGACGTCCGCACGTCCGACCGCCATGCGCGTCGCGCCGTCCAGGCGCGCGGCGGCAGCGTCGTATGGCTGGGAGAGACCGGCGTGCCGGATATCCGCCGCGTCGCGCCGAAGCGGCGGGTCAGTGGCGCGGGCGGCGTTTCCGGACGCTGGATCGGCCTGCGGCGGAACGGCGACTACGTCGTCACCGGCATCCGCGAGATCCCGCTGCTGGCCGGTTTCCTCGCCCTCCTGCTGGCCCTGTTGCCGATGCTGTTCGGCTGGCGGCGGGAAAGCCAGTAACGGGCGGAAACGGAAACCGGCGGCGATCGAAATCGAGCGGCGTCATCCGTGGCCGCACATGGCCACAACCCTCCCGCCAACGTGACAGTATCCGGCGAAATCCAGGGTTCCGCCATCAGGTCACCGGTTGCCACTCTTCGCCCCAGGCGTCCTTCCAGAGCCAGGGACGCGATGTGTTCGATTTCGGCGCACCGCCGTTCCAGAGGTCGCGTTCCGGGTCGGCGAATTCATAGAAGAAGGCGTCGATCCTCTCGCTGAGTTCGCGTTCGACCGGACCGTACACGGCCTGCCCGGCCACATTGTTGCGCTCGTCCGGATCGCGGCTCAAATCGTAGAGTTCGTTCCTCAGCGGATAGGCCCGGCTGCCGTCGAACCGCTTGAAATACGACCATTCCGGCGTTCGGATGACGCGGGTTTCCTCCTGCTCCAGAAACACCTCGTCGGTCCAGTCAATGTCCCCGCCCGCCAGGATGGGCGCGAAACTGCGCGACGGCACGCCGGCCCTGAACCGGTCCTCCCAAAGCCCGAGCCGGTCCAGAAGGGTCGCGAAAACGTCGACGCCGCTGACATACCGGTCGCTGACGCGTCCGCCCGCGACGCCGGCGCCCCACACGATCAGCGGGATGTTGTAACCGATTCTGAACCCGTTCGACGGCCACGTCGCCTGGCCGTGGCCCCAGAAACCGTGATGACCCAGAGAGAAGCCGTGATCGGCGGTGAAGATCACCAGGGTGTCTTCGCCGAAGCCGTTCGCTTCCAGCGCGTTCATGACCCGGCCGGCCCGGTCGTCGATCAACGTGACCTGGGAGTAATAGTTCCGCAGCGAAGTGAGATCGTTCGGAAGCTGCAGGAGCGAGCTGAAATCCGGCCCCTTTTGCCCCTTGAGCAGATGGGTCGTCGTCAAATTGTAGATTTCTATCGCCTGCTTGCAGAGCCCCTCCCTCGGAACCGAGGTCATGGGCGCGTCCTTGTAAAGCGCCCAGAACTCGTTCTCCGCAGGTCCCTTGATCGACGGCCAGTGGCCGTAGGGGCCGTTGTACGGCAGCATCAGGAGGAAAGGCCGGTCGGCCGCATTCCTGCGGCTCTCGATATAGTCTACCGCCTTGTCCGTAAAGAAATCGACCGAATGTCCGTCGAAGACGGTGGAGGCGCCCGCGCTGCCCGATCCGCCGCCAAACAGCATTTCGTTGCCGTAGAAGCTGAACGTGTGGCCCCGGGCCATTGCGATCCAGTGATCGATTCCGTTTTGCGGCCTGTCAGGCCTGCCGAGATGGTACTTTCCGATCATTGCCGTCGCGTAGCCGGCCTCTTTCAGAATTCCCGGCAAGGTCGGGAATTCATCGACGGCGCTCCAGTCCTTCGGCCAGGTGTGCATCAGCCGGTCGTCGAGCCAGGTCGCGACGCCGTGCTGACACGGCATCCGGCCGGTCCACAGCGACGCCCGCGACGGCGAGCACATCGCATTGGGGCAATAAGCGTTGTCGAACCGGAGACCTTCCGACGCCAGGGCGTCCAGATTCGGCGTGTGCAGTTCGTGGTTGCCGTAGCAGCCAACGGCATCCGCAGGCTGGTTGTCGGTCATGATCAGGACGATGTTCGGGTGTTTCACGGTCATTGCGGTATCCCGTTCCCGATATCCCGAAAGGCGGTTCGCAACCCTGCCGGCCCGGGAAGCCCGCGGGACGATCGGGGATTCCTCCGGACAGCATATACATCGCGGCGGCCCGTCTGTCCGCACCCGGTGCGCGCGGCGGCACTGACGCTCCGGCCGCCCCTCGATACGCCCCCCTGCGGGGATCTACTCGGGATGAGGATTTTGGTGTGGGTCCGGTTCGGGTTCGGTCCCTCCACCCCCTGCCCTCATCCCGAGCAGCCCGGATTCAATCCGGGGCGTATCGAGGGGCGGCCGCACCGTGCGGCGCATTTGGCGCTGGCGGGCGAACGGCAGCCGACTATCCTGCGGCGCGTTTCGGCCTCCGGATTCCGCTCCGCCATGACCGTCCTGATCACCGGCGTCGCCGGGTTTATCGGCATGAGTTGCGCCACCGCCCTGCTGGCGCGCGGGGATACGGTCGTCGGAATCGACAATCTGAACGCCTACTACGATCCCGCGCTGAAGAAGGCCCGGCTGGCCCGGCTGGCGGCGCACGACCGGTTCCGCTTCGAGAAGATCGACGTCGCGGACGCGGACGCGGTTGCGCGGGCCGTCGGCGGACTACCGGACGGCGCCGCCGTCCTGCATCTCGCAGCGCAGGCCGGGGTGCGCTATTCGATGGAGAATCCCGGCGCCTATGTCGAAACCAACGTCCGCGGCCAGCTTTCGGTCTTGGAGGCGGTCCGCCATCACGGCGGCATCCGGCATCTGGCCTATGCCAGTTCGTCCTCGGTCTACGGGGGCAATACGAAAATGCCCTTCGCGGTCGAGGACCGGGTCGACCGGCCGATCTCGCTCTACGCCGCGACCAAGCGGTCGGCCGAGGCGATGAGCTGGTGCTACGCCCATCTCTACGGCCTGCCCCAGACCGGCCTGCGCTATTTCACCGTCTACGGCCCCTGGGGCCGGCCGGACATGTCGGCCTATATCTTTACCCGGTCGATCCTGAACGGCGAGCCCATCCCGGTCTTCAACCGCGGCGACATGCGGCGGGACTTCACCTTCATCGACGATATCGTCGCCGGCACGCTGGCTGCGCTCGACCGGACGCCAGGAACAGATGTCGGTTCGGCGGATAACGATGCGCCGCCGCACCGGCTCTACAATCTCGGCAACAACCGGCCGGAGCATCTGATGGACTTCATCGGCGAGATCGAGAAGGCGTGCGGCCACAAGGCGATTCTCGACATGCAACCCATGCAGCCGGGCGACGTGAAGGAGACCTGCGCCGATATCGAAGCCAGCGTGCGCGACCTGGGCTTCAGCCCGAAGACATCCATCGCCGAGGGCGTGCCCCGCTTCGTCGCCTGGTTCCGCGACTATCACGGCCTCTGACCGCCAACGGGGGCAGCCGCTTCGCCCGGGCAATGCCGGGCCGGAGAGATCGTTCCCGATCGCTTGAACAAATATAGCGAGTACGCTATATGACCGACATGGGATGGACGGTCGAAACCGCTTTGGCCGTCGATGCCGAAATCGAGGCCCTGCCGGCGAAGTTGCGCGCCCGGCTGATCCGGCTTCTGGAAACGGTGGAGAATGTCGGTCTGGAGGCGCTTCGCGAGCCTCATGTCAAACATCTCGACGGCAAGCTCTGGGAACTGCGGGTCAGGGCCGAAGAAGGGATCGCCAGGGGGATCTATGTGACGGCGGCGGAACGGCGGGTGGTGGTCCTGCATGTATTCGTCAAGAAATCGCGCAAGACCCCGCGGCGTGCGCTCGCGACCGCCAGGGAACGGATGAAGCGGATGACGCCATGACGAAACTGAGCGACCTCAAAAAGCGCTTTATGGAGGACCCCGAATTCCGCGAGGAGTACGCGCGGGCCGATGACGAGTTCGCACTGATCGAGGCGCTGGTTCGCGCCCGCGCAGCGGCGAAACTGACGCAGGCGGAGCTCGCCCGGCGCCTCGGCACGACCCAATCCGCCATCGCGCGGCTGGAGGGCGGCCGGGTGTCGCCGTCCTTCGCCACCCTGCGCCGCTACGCCGAGGCGACCGGCACGCGGCTGACGGTGGGCCTGGTGCGGGCGGACAGTTGAACCAGCCCGGATAACGACCGAAAACCACCCGAGGGCATACGGACGACGGCCGTAGCGGGACCGGTGCAAGCCCGCCACGACCCACGGGTACGGGCATCGCTGCGGCCTTCGCGCCGCAGGCTCCCCGCTCGCAGCAATCCGGGGGTTGCCGCACCGGCGGTGGCCCCCATTTTTCCGGCATGAGCGAAACCGGCAATCTGGGCGGGCGGGTCCGCCGCTATGTCACGGCGGGCCGCGCCGTCGGCGGGCTGGCTGCAAGGGTCGCCGGCGAACGCTATCTCGGCGTCACGGTCGACCGGGAGCGGCACGCCGCCGAATTGCGCGCGGCGCTGGGCGGCCTCAAGGGGCCGCTGATGAAGGTGGCGCAACTCCTGTCGACGGTGCCGGACGCGCTGCCGCGCGAATACGCAAGAGAACTCGCGCAGCTGCAGAGCGACGCGCCGGCGATGGGCTGGCCCTTCGTTCGCCGCCGCATGGCGACGGAGCTGGGACCGGATTGGCGGAGCCGGTTCGGCAGTTTCGAGCGCAAGGCGGCGGCCGCGGCGTCCCTCGGCCAGGTCCACCGGGCAACGCTGGATGACGGCACGCCGGTGGCCTGCAAACTGCAATATCCGGACATGGCCTCCGTCGTTGCCGCGGACCTGCGGCAGCTGCGGGTGATCTTCGGCCTCTACGCCCGCTACGACAGCGCCATCGACACCGGCAACATCCACAAGGAACTCTCGGCCCGCCTGCTCGAAGAACTCGACTACGAGCGCGAGGCGGCGCATATGGCGCTCTACCGGCACATGCTGAAGGACGAGGCGGATATCCGCGTCCCGCCGGTCGTGCCCGACCTGTCGACCCGCCGCCTGCTCACCATGGGCTGGCTCGACGGGCGCAAGCTGACGGCGTTCGAGGACTCCCCGGTCGAGACCCGCAACGCGCTGGCGCGCACCATGTTCCGCGCCTGGTATGTGCCGTTCTACGATTACGGCGTCATCCACGGCGATCCACACCTGGGGAACTATGCGGCGCGGGAGGACAACTCGATCAACCTGCTCGACTTCGGCTGCATCCGGATCTTCTCGCCGCCCTTCGTGAAAGGTGTGATCGACCTCTACAACGCCCTGAAGGACGACGACGAGGACCTGGCGGTCCATGCCTACGAGACCTGGGGCTTCACGGGACTGGACCGCGAAACCATCGACATCCTGAATATCTGGGCGCGCTTCCTCTACGAGCCGCTGATGGAGGACAAGGTCCAGTCGATCCAGGAAGACAACAGCGTGCAATACGGCGCCCGGACCGTCGGCAAGGTCCATGAGGAGCTGAAACGGGTCGGCGGCGTGAAGCCGCCGCGCGAATTCGTGCTGATGGACCGGGCTGCCATCGGCCTCGGCTCCGTCTTCATGCGGCTGCGCGCCGAGGTTAACTGGCACCGGCTGTTCCACGGCCTGATCGACGATTTCGACGTCGATGCCTTGGCGGCGCGGCAGACGGCGGCGCTGGACCTCGCCGGCGTGCCGGCGGCGGCTTAGCGCCTCCGCGTCGCCGCAGGGCGGAAAGGAGAACTTCAGTCCCCGTCCGGCCCGGCGGAAGCGGCCGGTCGTATCCGCACCCGTGCCGCCGTCACGACGACGATCGCGCCGGAGCGCATTTCATCGCTATGGCGTTCGATCAGGTGCTGCATCGCCTCTACCGTTTCCGCAACCCCGAGCCCGACCAGCCGCACGATACACGGATGCGGCAGCCGGCGCAGAAAGACCAGTTCGCCGAAATCCTTGTCCTGGGTGACGAGCACCCGACGCTCCCGGTACGCCAGGGCAAGCAGCGTCTCATCGGTGGCTTGGGAATATCCGTCGCGGGCAGACAGAACGTCGTGCCCGCTGCCGGTCAGCTCGGTGTGCAACGTCTGCGACGCCACGCAGACGTCGAGGAGAAATCTCACGAAGCTTCCCGCATGGCGACCCGGTCGTGCACATGCTCGCCGGCCACCGAGCGGTGGGCGAAGAGCAGACAGGCCCGGATATCCTCCGCGTCGAGGTCGGGAAATTCCTGCAGGATCGTCTCCGCCGAATCCCCGGCCGCCAGCATGCCAAGGACATGCTCGACCGCGATCCGCATATCGCGGATGACGGGTTTACCCCCGAAGATACCGGCGCATACGGTGATGCGGCCGAGCAGTTCCGCCTCTTCGGTCATGCTGACTTACCCCCGGTTCCGTGCGCTGCCGGTGCGGCGCTACTGCCGCCTCCGCTCAACCGGCGGGGCGAATCCCGCCTCGCATTCCGGCCGCGGCCCGGAGGATCGGAAAGCTTCGGGTCAGAAGCCTTCGCGCTCCATGCGCTTGCGCGCCAGCTTGCGGGCCCGGCGCACCGCCTCGGCCTTTTCGCGGGCCTTGCGCTCGGAGGGCTTCTCATAGCTCCGGCGCAGCTTCATCTCGCGGAACACGCCCTCGCGCTGCATCTTTTTCTTCAGCGCTTTCAGGGCCTGATCGACATTGTTGTCTCGGACTACGACCTGAACGATGGCCAGGGTCTCCTTCGGTTTCGTTTCGGCCAATTTCGTTTCCGGCCGATTTCGTTTCCGGCGGTTCGGTTCGGACGCCGCATACGCGAACAGGCGCCCGCCTGCCCGGCCGGGACGCCCGTGCAATCGAACGCTATCTATCACAGAGCGCGGGAAAAGCAAAAGGCGGTGACAATTTGACTGGCGGTTCCTAGGTTACCGGGACAGGCGTTGGACGGATTGCGGCCGGATGAACGACGAAACGCCGGAAGAGGAGCGGTTCGAGGCAGAGCGGAGGGCACTGCTCAACGCCTTGCTCGACCATGTGCCCTTCGACGGCTGGACCGGCGCGGCGATGGCGGCGGCGGCGGAACAGGCCGGCCTCGACGCGGAATTCCCCCATCGCGCCTTTCCGCGCGGCGCCATCGACGCGATCGAGTATTTCAACCGCATCGCCGACGAGAATATGGCCGCCGCGCTGGCCGAAGAGGATCTCGAAGCCATGCGGGTGCGCGACCGGATCGCCCGCGCGGTCCGCCTCCGGCTCGAACAGAATGCCGGCCATCGCGACGCGGTGCGCCGGGGGCTGACCGTGCTGTCCCTCCCGCCCAACGGGCCGGCCGGGATGCGCATCCTCTACCGGACGGTCGACACGATCTGGCGCGCCGCAGGCGATACGGCGACGGATTTCAATTTCTACACCAAGCGGGGCCTGCTCGCCGGGGTCTACGGCGCGACGGTCGTCCACTGGCTGAACGACGGGTCCGAGGACTCGGAGCGGACCTGGCGTTTTCTGGAGCGGCGCATCGACGAGACGATGCAGATTCCGAAGGCCACGCAGCGCCTGCGGGAAACGCTCGAGCGCCTGCCCGATCCGCTCGGCCTGCGCAATTTCCTGAAGCCGGGGCAGCCGGGCAACTTCCGGGGTTAGGACGCAATCCGCCCTGGGCAGAACCTTGGCGGCGTAGCGTCCCTCGATACGCCCCGGATTAGATCCGGGGCTACTCGGGATGAGGGAGTTCCTTTTTCTCGCCCTCACCCTGAGTAGCCGCGAAGCGGCGTATCGAAGGGCGGCCGTCGAATCCCCCGATTACGGCAGCTTCGAACCGTGGCGCAGACGCACCGGCAGACGGATGCGTCTGCCGGTCGGGAAACCGTGCATGCCGTTGCTGGCGAAGGCGCAGGCATTGGCGCGCAGCGGGTCGCCGCTCAGCACCAGAAGGATATCTTCCGGCTTTTCGACGATCGGCACCAGCCGTTCGGGATCGTCGCTTTCGCCGTAGAGGGGCGCCGCCCTGCCGGCTTCGACCAGCTGGTTCAGGCTCCGGTTTCCCGGCACCATGTTGGACCAGGCGCCGATATAGGCCTCCAGCTTGCGCGCCGGCAGACGCGCATACTTGAACAGCAGGCCGCGCAGCCGCTCCTTCGTCGTGCCGCTGCGCGCCAGCGTTTTCGCCACCATCGGGCTCACGACCAGCAGCGGCCGGTAGAGGCCGCGGGAAAAGCCGACGGTAAAGACGAGTTCCCAGCCGGATTGGCGGACCAGGCCGTCCGCCAGGTAGCGGGCGATCGTGTCCGGGTCGTTGCCGTAGATCGAGCCGATCACGCTGCTGCCGGTGAACCGGCCGACGGTGACGACGCTTGCATCGGGTTCGAAGCCGGCATCGACGCTGAACGACGGCCAGCCGAGCGCCTGCGCCGCGTTCCCGTTTTCGGCCAGGACGACGCGCCAGGTCTGGCCGAACGTGCTCTTGTCCGTGGCGCCCGGCAGGCAGCAGGCGACGTTGCGCAGGAAGAGCCGCAGGAACCGGCCGACGCTGGTGTTGGCCCGGTAGCCGTCGCGCAGCGAAGCCTCGGCGCAATTGAACTGCAGCCGGTCAACGACCGGGCCGCTCAGGATTATCAGCGCATCCCCGCCGGTGGTATCCCCGCTGTGTTCGACGCCGTAGCCCGGATCGGCGAGTGCTTCGGCAATGGCGATCAGCACCGGCATATGCGCCGGCATGCAATTCGCCATCACGCCGTTTATGGCGACGTTCCGGACGGTCGCCGCGGCACCCGAGGGTTTCAGAACGCCGATGACGCGGTCGGGATCGTCGTCGGTCTCGGCCAGGAACGCGGCCACGCGCCCCGCCGTCGGCGGCACGACCGGCAGGCCGTCGCTCCAGCGGCGCTCGTAAAAGACCGTGTTGACGTCATCGAAGGAGCCCCGCGCGACGACGGTATCGCTGGTCAGTCCGGATGCCGCGGAATCCGCTTCCACCGGCGTGGTGAGACAGTCGATCACGGCGTTCGCCGTCACGGCCCTCAGGTTCTGTTGCAGTTCGTCGAGGTCCTGCCCGTCGACATGACCGACGATACGGGCCACCGGCAGGCCGGCAATGCCGAGCCCCGGCGCAATGCCCGCGGCCTGGCCGACGAAACCGTCGCAGACCAGCGAGGCGGTGGGTATTCCGGCTTTCTCGACAATGGCGCTGGCCCGCATCACGGCGGGCGTGCATGCCCCTCAGCCGCCGACGCCGGAGACGACCGCGTCGATTTCCAGTTCCTTCAGCCGCTGCGGCAGCGCGGCGAGCGTCTCGTGCTCGTCGCCGGCAAAGGTCGAGCCGAAGGCATCGTAACCGACGAATTCCACATCGTCGTAGGCCTCGGCGAGGGCCCGTTCCAAGACCGGGAAGACTTCGTCGCCCCGGAACACATAGTCCCACAGGAACCCGATGCGCTTGCCGTTGAGATCCGCCGGCCGCGGCGCCGGTGGTATGGCCGGAACCGCATTGACGCCGCCCGGCCACAGGGCTTCAAACTCTTCGACAGCAGTCATGGCATTTCCTCGTCCGGTCATGGTGTCGGAGCGGGCCGATTATCGCCGGGCGGCTTGCCGGTTTCCAGTGCCAAGCGCGACCGCGGGGCGAACTCAGGTCTTCGCCCCCGCCACGATGCGGTCGAGGATCAGGGCGCAGAACAGGATGGCGAAGCCGGCGAGGATGCCCTGCCCGACGGAGGCGTATTGCAGCGCTTCCAGCACGTCCTCGCCGAGGCCCTTGGCGCCGATCAGGGAGGCGACGACCACCATGGCCAGGCTCAGCATGATGGTCTGGTTGATGCCGGCGATGATGGACGGCTTGGCGAGCGGCAGATCGACCTTGGTCAGCAGGTAGAATTTCGAGGCGCCGTAGGCGATCGCGGCCTCGCGCACGGATTCAGGCACGCCGCGCAGGCCCAGCACCGTGAGCCGGACCACCGGCGTGCCGCCGAAGATCATCGTCGTCACGACGGCGGCGGGCTTGCCGGTGCCGAAGAAGGCGATCACCGGGATCATGAACACGAAGGCCGGCATGGTCTGCATGAAATCCATGATCGGCCGGATCGCCGAATAGACCCGCGGCCGGCGGGCGCAATAAACGCCGAGCGGGATGCCGATGGCGATGGAGATGCAGGCCGCCGTGCCGAGCAGGGCCAGGGTGGTCATCGCTTTGTCCCAGAAGCCCAGCACGCCCATGTAGGCGAGGAACGCGCCGGACCAGACCGCGGCGCGCAGGCCGGCGGACAGGCCCGTCAACAGGATGATGAAACTGGCGACGACGAGCCAGGGCGTCTCGACGAAGACGACTTCGAGGAAGTCCAGGATCACCCGGATGCCGTAGGCGATGGAGCCGAAAAAGGCGGCGCCGCCGGTCGTGACCGCCTCGAAAAAGGCCTTTACCCCTTCGCTCGATTCGCTGTGGAAGATATCGTCGGTCGGGAAGCCGGCGAGGATCTTGAACTCGCCGGGGAAGGCGTAGTGCAGGATCGAGGCCGCCACGATGACGAGGCAGAAGACGATGCTGAGCAGCGTGCGGCGCAGCGTGACGCCGCTGGCGACCTTCCGGTTCGACAGCCAATCGGAAAAGCGCTTCTCCAGCGCCCGGTTGGCCCAGAATCCCTCGGCCGCCTTGAACAGCACGAGCATGGCGATCCCGGAAAGGACGACCCAGATCGCCCCCTGTTCGATCTCGACCGCTTCCTGCCGGATGCCGTCGATGGCGGCTTCGAGCGACCGCACCGTGCGCTCAAACACCTCCACATTGTCGGCATTGGCGGCGCGGGCCGCTTCGAGCTGTTTCTTACGGAAGGCGAGCGTGGCCTCGATCTGGGCGACCCGGTCGTAGGCGTCGGTCGCCAGGTTGCCGAACAGGCCGCGCGCCATCTGGATGAAGGCGAAGGTCTCGACCAGCAGGAACGGGATGGCCGCGTTCCACAGGCCGCGCGCGCCGTACCAGACCGGGCCGAGCAGCGCCGCCCAGGGATGGAAGATCCAGACGAATTTGGAAGAGCCGCCGATCCGCTCGAAGGTCCGGCGGTAGTAGGCCCCGTCGGTTTGCGTGAACTCGTCGATGAGGGGGCCGATTTCCTCGCGCTGTCCGCCGCCCTCCGGCAGGGCCGTCTCGGCTACGCCGGTCATGACGTTTCCGTCCCTTCCACCACGGCGCGCAGCAGGTCGGCGCGCGTGATCGCTCCGATCGCCTGCCCGTCGCCGTCAACGACGACGACCGGCGCTTCGTCCTCGATCGCTGCCTCGATCAGGACGCTCAGGTTCTCGTTGTGCCCGAAGCGCCGCGCGTCGCCCGGGATCGGTCCGTGTTCCGCTTCGTGCGCATCGAGCGGCTTCATCACGGCATGGGCGCGCACCACTTTCAGGCGCGAAATGCCGGCGACGAAATCGGCGACATAATCGTCCTCCGGGTGCATCACGATCTCTTCCGGCCGGCCGATCTGGACGATCCGGCCGTCGCGCATGATTGCGATCCGGTCGCCGATACGGACCGCTTCGTCGAGGTCGTGGGTGATGAACACCGTCGTCTTTTCCATGACACCGGCAAGCTTGATGAACTCGTCCTGCAATTGCCGCCGGATCAGCGGGTCGAGCGCACTGAACGGCTCGTCCATCAGCAGGATCTCGGGGTCGGCGGCGAGCGCCCGCGCCAGGCCGACGCGCTGCTGCATGCCGCCGGACAGTTCGTGGGCGAATTTGTGGCCCCAGCCGCCGAGCTCGACCATCTGGAGCGCCCGCTGGGCGACTTCCGTGCGCTCGTTCTTGCTGGCGCCGCGGATTTCCAGCGGCAGGGAGATGTTGTCCAGAACCGACCGGTGCGGCATCAGGGCGAAGTTCTGGAACACCATGGAAATGTGTTCGTTGCGGTAGCGCCTCAGGGCCTGGTCCTGCATCGAGAGGATATCCTCGCCGTTGACAAGGATGCGGCCGGCGGTCGGCTCGAGCAGCCGGTTGATGTGGCGGACGAGCGTGGACTTGCCGCTGCCGGACAGGCCCATGACGCAGAAGATTTCGCCGCGCGGGACCGACAGGCTGACGTCGGCGACCCCGACGACGCAGTCGAACCGTTCCAGCACCTCGGCTTTCGAGATACCCTCGGCCCGTACGGCGTCGAGCGCCTCGCCGGCCCGGGCGCCGAAAATTTTCCAGACGCCCTCGATCTCGATGGCGCTGTCCGTCCGGTCCAAACCGGTTGCGGCACTTGCGGTCGGAATGGCCCTCATGGATCGGCGATAGACTGAAAGAAAGCGCCACCGGGGCCGGGGCCCCGATGGCTGCTCTTTTTCCCTAAATGGAGACCGGCTGCAAGCCTAGAGGCCGAGCCAGCCGTCCACCCGCTTGCCGTTCTTCGCGACCCATTCCTTGGCCACCGCGGCCGGGTCCCGCCGCTTGGCCGCGATCTGGAAAACCAGATTGCTCACCGTATCGGAATCCAGCTTCATGTTGCGCAGGAAGGCGGCGATGGTCGGAGAGCGCTTCTCGAGCGATTTCGAATAGGCGACCTGGACCGCCTTCAGCGCGTCTTCGGTCATCACCTTGGACTTTTTCTTCCAGTCCGCGCTCTGCTTCGGCTGGACCATGATGTACTTCTTCGGATCGAACTTCGGCTCTTCCAGACGCACGATATCGTACATGTTCCAGATAGCGTGGGGCGAATAGCAGTAGAAGGCGTAACCCTGCTTCTTCTTGATGCTGTCGCCGACGCGCGCCGTCATCACGCTCTGCTCTGCGCGGATCGGTTCCATGAACGGCATCAGGCCGTAGTCCCGAACCTTGATCTCGTTGACGTTGGCCGAGGCCCAGCCCGGCGCGCCGATCCAGATCTCGCCCTTGCCGTTGCCGTCGCTGTCCATCGCCTTGGCGACATCCGGACGGGTCAGGTCGAAGACCGAGGTCACCTTGTGCTTCTTCGAGAAGTCCCTGGAAACGCAGAAGCCCTGGCGGCCGACATAGGGGTTCTTGCTCAGAACGACCGTCTTCTTCTTCTTGACGTATTCGTTGGTGAAGGTTTCCTGGTTGGGCAGCCAGACGTCGGGATGGACGTCGATCTCGCCCTTGCCGCGGTCCATGCCGGCGAAGATGCTGGCGTTGGTGCCCGGCACCATGTCCGTCGTGCCGCCCATCTTGGTCTCGACGACGACCTTGATCAGGTTGGCGATCGCCTTGGCGCCGACCCAGTTCGGCACGCCGATATTGACCGATTCGGCCTGCGCCGGCGCCGCGACGGCCACGACGGCGGCGGCAAGCAGGGTTGCTCTGAATTTCATGGATTCCTCCCATTTTGATGGCCGGGGCCCGGCTCTCGCCGGGTCGTCCCGGTCTGAACGCAGGACGGACACCCCTCAGTGCCCGTCTGCAAGCGCTTTCAATAGACCGCCGCCTCTTCCGGCGACAAGCGATTCCCGGCGAACCGGCCGGATTTTACGTCGCATCGCAGGGGCGCGGGGCGCGCTAACCGGTGTTGCCGGTCCTGTGGGCGCCGAGCGGAAGCAGCCGGGTGACATGCCCCATCTTGCGCCCTTCGCGGGCCTCGGCCTTGCCGTACAGGTGCAGATGCATGGCCGGGTCGGCGACCGGACCGGCCCAGCCTTCCGCTTCCGCGCCCAGAAGATTGGTCATGGTCGCGTCGTGCCGGCGGGCGGGATCGCCGAGCGGCAAACCGCAGACTGCCCGGACCAGCTGCTCGAACTGGCTCGTGCGGCAGGCCTCGATCGTCCAGTGTCCCGAATTGTGCGGCCGCGGCGCCATCTCGTTGACCAGCAGACCGCCTTCCGGCGACCAGAAGAACTCGACCGCGAGCAGGCCGGTGAGCGACAGGCGCCCGGCGAGCCGGCAGGCCGCGGCCTGGGCCTCCGCCCGCACGGTCTCGGCGATGCGCGCGGGCGCGTATGTCGTGCGCAGGATATGGTTTTCGTGCGCGTTCTCGACCGCGTCGAAGGCCCGGATTTCGCCGCCGGGCGACCGCGCGGCGATGACCGACAGTTCCATTTCGAACGGGCACACCGCCTCGGCGATCAGGGAGTCGCCGAGGTCCCGGCAGGCCCTTTCCGCCTCTTCGAGGCTGTCGACGCGGCGCTGGCCCTTGCCGTCGTATCCCATGCGCCTTGTCTTCAGGATGGCCGGGAACCCGACCGTTTCGCGCATGGCGGAAAGGTCGCCGCCCTCGACGGCGGCGAAGGCGACGGTCGCGAGCCCCGCCTCGCGCGCCAGCGTCTTTTCCTTCAGCCGGTCCTGGGTGACGGCGAGAACGCGCTCGTCCGGCGCGGTCGGCACCCGCGCCGCCAGCGCCGCGACCGAGGCCGCAGGCACATTCTCGAACTCAAGGGTGACGACATCCGACAGGCCGGCGAAGCGCTCCAGCGCCGCCGCGTCGTCGTAGGGAGCGACGATCGTATGCCACGCGACCTGCGAAGCCGGGCTGTCTTCCTCCGGCGTCAGGACCGCGCAGCGGTAGCCCAGCGGCGGCGCGGCCAGCGCGATCATCCGGCCGAGCTGGCCGCCGCCCAGGATGCCGATAACGCTGCCCGGCGGCACGGGCTTTCCGGGCTGGACCCCTGCCGTCAAGCCGGGGTTTCGGCGACGGCGTCGGTCTGGGCCTGCCGCCACGCCGTCAACGCCGCATCGATCCGCGCGTCGCCGAGGGCGAGGATGGCGGCCGCCAGCAGGCCGGCATTCTTCGCCCCGGCCTTGCCGATGGCGAGCGTCCCGACCGGCACGCCGCCGGGCATCTGCACGATGGAATGGAGGGAATCGACGCCGGAGAGAGCAGCCGACGTCACCGGCACGCCGAGCACGGGCAGCGTGGTCAGCGCGGCGATCATGCCCGGCAGGTGGGCCGCGCCGCCGGCGCCAGCGACGATCACTTTCACGCCGGCGTCCTTCGCGCCTTTCGCGAAAGCATAGAGGCGGTCGGGTGTCCGGTGGGCGGAGACGATCCGGACATCCGCTGCCACGCCGAGTTCGGCGAGGACGTCCCGGGCCTCCCGCATCGTCTCCCAGTCGGACTGGCTGCCCATGACGATGGCCACCGGCGACGTGCTTTCCATGGTCCTGTTGCGATCCGTCCTGCGTGAGGCGGCGGATTATAGGCCGGGCCGGGCCGGGGGCAACCGATCAGGGCCGGCCGCGCCGATTTCAGGCGCTTTCCGATTTGACATTGCGCAAAATGTTCTCATAATGTTCAAAGCAGCTGCCGGTTGTCGTATTTTTCGGGACAGCGGCCCGAGCAGCGGTGCAGCGGTTCTTTTTCCGCACTGGCCGAGGAACATGTCGCCCTGCCTAACGCCAACCTCGCCACCAAGGCCGATGCCGCGGCTCTCAGGACAGACATCGCCCAAGGCGGGCTGATTGTCGCCTTGGTGAAATTGCTGTAGGGCGGCGCTTTTCGCGGAACCCGTCGAATCGGACTGGGCCTGGCTGGACGCCATTGCCGGCGAATTTTCCTCCGACTTCTTCGGCGACGGACGCAGCCAGCCCGAACTGCCGCGTTGTCCCGGGCTCGACAGCGCGTTCGAGTGATGCGCCACCTGCTCGACGCCAACGCCTGCGTCGCGCTGCTCGACGCCGCTTCGCCATGCCGGCACGCCCTCACGCGATGATGTCGGGCAGCAGTTCGCTTTCCAGCCGGTTGATCTGGTCGCGCAGGGCAAGCTTGCGCTTCTTGAGGCGCTGCATGCGGAGCTGGTCGAACGGCGCTTCCTCGCTGACCCGGGCGATCATGTCGTCCAGATCGCGGTGCTCGACGCGCAATTCCTCCAGCTTGCGCCGGATCGCGGCCTGAGCTTCCGCTCTTTCATCGCCGCTGTTCGTGTCGTCGGCCATGGCCTCTCTCCGGGATTGAGACTACCCTTTTCCGGCCCGAAAGTGAAGCGAACGAACGCGGCGACACGGCAGGCCGGCCCATGCAGTTTCCTGATCATCCGTTCTGGGATTTTTCCCTCGCCACCTATGGCCGGGACGGCGTGGCCGACGCCTGCATCACACTGCAGGAGGCGCACGGGGCGGACGTCAACATCCTGCTGTTCTGCGCCTGGGCCGGCCGCAACGGCGTGCGCCTCGACCGGGCGCAGATCGAGGCGGCGTGCGCGGCCGTAGAGGGCTGGCACCGCGAAATCGTCCGCCCGCTGCGCTCGGTGCGCCGGCGCCTGAAATCGGCGCTCGACGGCAGCCCGCCGTCCGAACTGCAGGCGGCCCTGCGCGCCCGGGTCCAGAAGATCGAGATCGACGCCGAGCATATCGAGCAGTTGCGGCTGGCCGCCCTGGCCGACACCCCCGATTTCGGCGGATTCGGCGAACTCGGCAATTCCCGGGCAGCGCCGCTGGACAGCGCGGCGGCGCGCGCCAATATGGAAGCGTATCTCTCGGTTCTCGGATCGGGAGCCGGCGCAGAGACCGGTGCCGCCCTGGCCGCCATCGCGGCCGCGGCCTGCCGCAGCGACACCGGCCGGTAACGGAGCGCCCGAACCGCTGGATTGCGGCGGCGGCGTCTGTTAAATTCTGCTGCCGATGTCACACGGATGTCACACGGAGGTGCCCATGTCCGTCGATCCCCGGATCGAAGCATTGAAAGCCCGTCATCATTCTCTTGAACAGTCCATCGCAGACGAGGAAGCCCGCCCCCTTCCGAACGATCTGCATATCGCCGAGCTGAAGAAGCAGAAGCTCCGCATCAAGGACGAAATCGCCATGTTGAACAGCGCCTGACGGCGCTGATTTACTGTCCGACCGGTCCCCCGCGGCCGCCGCGGCACCTTCGTACAAATCCCCCTCCCCCAAGGGGAGGGGGGAGCGCATTGTTTTGTCTGTTGGATTCGCCTCACCGCATTTCGCAGAGGAATCCGAGGGATTTCAGTCCGGCTCAGCGCAGGCTTTCAGCCGGCGTTCGGGAGCGCGCCGTTGCATCCACGCGCCGCTCATCCAGGCGCTGCTGGGCCAGGTGCTGGAGCTTGCGGCGCTGGACCTTGGTGCCGTTGGGGCTCGGGGTCGTCGGGAATTCCCCGATCTCCCACACGGCGACCGGCGCCTTGTAGGCGGCGAGCCCGGCCCGGCAATGGTCGATCACCGCCCCTTCCGAAACCGTCGCGCCCGCTTCGGCAACGACGAAGGCGGCGCAGCGGGATTTGCCGCCGGCCGTGACGCCGACGACCTGCGACGCGGCGACGCCCGGCACTTCGTCGATCCGGGCCATGATCTCTTCCGGCGCAACCAGGAAGCCGCCCAGCCGCAACGCATCGCCCATGCGCGCGAGAAAGACGAAGCCGGTGTCGTCCAAGTAGCCGGCGTCTCCCGTGCGCAGGAAGCCGTCATCGTCGAACGCTTCGGCGGTTGCTTCGGGATTGCCGAAATAGCCGAGCATCCGGTTCGGCGTGCGGATTTCCAGGGCGCCGGTCTCCCCCTTGCCCAAGAGTGCGCCGGACGCCGGGTCGCGCACCCGGACGGCGGTCTCCGCGCAGACCGGCCGCCCCGCGCCCCTGATCCGCTGTTCGCGCGGCGCACCGGGCGGCTGGGCGGCGAACAGGGCCATGACCTCGCTCATGCCGTAGAGCCCGACCAGGGGCACCCCATGGGCCTCGCAGCGGTCCATCAGGGCGCCGGGATCGCCGTTGAAGGCGGCGAAGCCGGCCATGCGCAGGCTGCGCAGGGCCGTGCCGTCCGCGTCGAGATCGAGCATGGCGTGGAGCATGTCGTCGGTCGCGACCAGGTGGGTGATGCGCCGGTCGCGAATCGCCGCGAAGCCGGATTCAGCCGAGAAACTGTCCTCCAGCAGCATCGGGCGGCCCGCGGCAATGGTCGCCATGGCCCAGCAGAAGCCGAAGACGCCGCACAGGGGCAGCGTCTGGAGCAGCGGCGACGCATCCCCGGCCATGCCGAACGCCCGGATCACGTCCAGCGCATGGCGGGTCACGCTCTGCTGGCTGTGCAGCACGAATTTCGGTTTGTCGGTCGTGCCCGACGTCGTGAAGATGGCGACGCCGGCCTCCGGCAGCCCGTCGCCGGGCAGAGGCAGGTCCGACGCGGCGCCGCGGTCCATGAATTCGTCGAATCCCATTGCCGGAACGCCGCCGAGTTGCGCGGGACGGGCTTCGCTCCCCGCCGGGAACACCGACACCACGGCGGCGAGCGATCCCACGTCCGCCGGATCGACCCCGGCGAGGACCGCCGGGAAATCGATACCGCGGAAGTCCGGCCACAGGAACAGCGCCTTCGCCCCGGACCGGCCGACGATATCGGCGACCTCGGCGCTGCGGTAGCGCGTGTTGACCATGACCGCGATCGCGCCGATCCGGGCGGAGGCGAGGAACAGGGTGAACCATTCCGGGCAGTTCGGCAGCCACAGCGCGATCCGGTCGCCGCGGCCGACGCCGAGGCGGATCAGCGCCCGGGCAGCATCGTCGGTCTGCCGCGCCAGTTCCGCGATGGCGACCGTCCGGCCGCGGAACGTAACCTGCGTGGCCGAAGCGGCGCAGAAATCCGGGATCGACGGGCCCGGCGCGGTCATCGGAACCGGATCGACTGCCTACAGGCCGGCCGCCCGGTCGCGCAGCTTGAATTTCTGCACCTTGCCGGTCGAGGTCTTGGGCAGGTCGGTGAAGATCACCGTTTTCGGCGCCTTGAAACGGGCGAGATTGTCCCGGCAATACGCGATGATCTCCGCCTCCGTCGCCTCCTCGCCCGGCTTGAGAGTGACGAAGGCGCAGGGCGTCTCGCCCCATTTCTCGTCCGGCCGGGCGACCACCGCGGCCTCGAGCACCTTGGGATGGCCGAAGATCACGCCCTCGACCTCGATGGTCGAGATATTCTCGCCGCCGGAGATGATGATGTCCTTCGAGCGGTCGCGCAGCTCGATATAGCCGTCCGGGTGCCAGACGCCGAGGTCGCCGGAATGGAACCAGCCGCCGCGGAACGCCTCGTCGGTCGCCTCGGCGTTCTTCAGATAGCCCTTCATCACGAGGTTGCCGCGGAAGAACACCTCGCCCATGGTCGCGCCGTCCTTCGGCACCGGCGCAAGCGTTTCCGGATCGGCGACCATCAGGCCCTCCTCGACCGGATAGCGCACGCCCTGGCGCGACTTGACCCGGGCGCGCTCCTGCGGCTCCAGCGCGTCCCATTCCGGGTGCCAGGCGCACACGGTGGCCGGACCGTAGACCTCGGTCAGCCCGTAGACATGGGTGACGCGGAAGCCCATCGCCTCGATGCGCTCCAGCACCGCCGGCGGCGGCGGGGCGGCGGCGGTCATGATCTCCACCGTGTGCGGCAACGGCCGGCGCTCGTCCTCCGGCGCGTTGATGACGAAGTTGAGCACCACCGGCGCGCCGCAGAAATGGGTGACGCCCTCGTCCGCGATGGCGGCGAAGATGCCGGCGGCGTCGACGCTGCGCAGGCACACGCTGGTGCCCGCCACCGCCGGCAGGGCCCAGGGGAAGGTCCAGCCGTTGCAGTGGAACATCGGCAGGGTCCACAGATAGACCGGATGCGCCGGCATCGACCAGGTCAGCGGGTTGCCGATGGCGCCGACATAAGCGCCGCGGTGGGAATAGACGACACCCTTCGGATTGCCCGTCGTGCCGCTGGTGTAGTTGAGCGCGATGGCGTCCCATTCGTCGTCCGGCTCCCGGCCCGCGTAGGCGGGATCGCCGCCGGCGATGAAATCCTCATAGGTCGTTTCGCCCAGCAGGGCGCCGGCGCCGCCATATTCCGGATCGTCGACATCGATGACGGTTATCGCGCGGCCGATCTGTTGCAGGGCCGCTTCGACGGTCGGGGCGAATTCGCGGTCGGTGATCAGGATTTCGGCTTCGCCGTGGTTCAGGATGAAGGCGATGGTGGCCGCGTCCAGCCGCGTGTTCAGCGCATTGATAATCCCGCCGGTCATCGGGATGCCGAAATGGCATTCGAACATCTCCGGGATATTCGGCAGCATGACCGCCACGGTATCGCCCTTGCCGATGCCGCGCCGCGACAGGGCCGAGCCGAGCCGGCGCGCCCGCGTCCAGGTCTCGGACCATGTGTAGCGCCGGGCGCCGTGCACCACGGAGGGACGGTCGGGAAACACCGAGGCCGCCCGTTCGAGCAGCGGGATCGGCGAAAGGGGCGCAAAGTTGGCCGGGTTCCGGTCCAGATGCTGTTCGTAGATGTTCGGCATGGCTTGGGGGTCCGCTGGGAAATTCCGCCGATTGTTTTAGCGCCGGCCGCCGCAAATTCAAACGCGCGGCAATTCCGGCGCGCGGCATCGGGCGCGATTGCGCCGGGGTGCGGGCGCGATAGGCTCGGCGGCACGATACCGCTCCAGGACCGCCGCTCCAGGACATTGCGAGGCCCGCCATGACCCAGCCCTACGCCGACATTCACAAGCGTTCCCTGGAGGATCCGGAGGGCTTCTGGGGCGAGGCCGCCGCGGGCCTCCACTGGCACAAACCCTGGGACAGGGTGCTCGACAGCAGCAATCCGCCCTTCTACCGCTGGTTCGCCGGGGCGGAATGCAACACCTGCTACAACGCCGTGGACCGCCATGTCGAAGGCGGCCGGGCCGACCAGCTCGCCCTGATCTACGACAGCCCGATCACCGGGGCGCAGCGCACATACACCTATCGCGAGCTGCGCGACGCGGTGGCGGCCTTCGCCGGCGTTCTGAAGGCGCGCGGCATCGGCCGGGGCGACCGGGTCATCGTCTACATGCCGATGATCCCGGAAGCGGCCATCGCCATGCTCGCGATCGCCCGGCTCGGCGCCATCCATTCGGTTGTCTTCGGCGGGTTCGCCGCCAACGAACTGGCCGTGCGGATCGAAGATGCCGGGCCGAAGGCGATCGTCTCGGCCTCCTGCGGCATCGAACCGGGGCGCGTGGTGGCTTACAAGCCCCTGCTCGACGAGGCGATCGAACTGTCCAGCCACAAGCCGGACTTCTGCATCGTCTACCAGCGCGAACAGGTGACGGCGGGCCTGGTGCCCGGCCGCGACGAGGACTGGGAGGAGGCGGTCGCCGGTGCAACACAGGCCGATTGCGTGCCGGTCGCGGCGACCGACCCGCTCTACATCCTCTACACCTCAGGCACGACCGGCCAGCCGAAAGGCGTGATCCGGGACAATGGTGGCCACATGGTCGCCCTGCACTGGTCGATGAAGAACATCTACGGCGTCGAGCCCGGCGAAGCCTACTGGGCGGCTTCGGACGTCGGCTGGGTGGTCGGCCACTCCTACATCGTCTACGCCCCGCTGCTGCACGGCAACACGACAATCCTGTTCGAGGGCAAGCCGGTCGGCACGCCGGACGCCGGCGTGTTCTGGCGGGTGATTTCCGAGCATGACGTGAAGGTGCTGTTTACGGCGCCGACCGCGTTCCGGGCGATCAAGCAGCAGGACCCCAACGGCGACCTGATCGGCAACTACGACCTGAGCGGCATGCGCTACCTGTTCCTGGCCGGCGAGCGCGCCGACCCCGACACGATCCAGTGGGCGGCGCGGCAGCTCAACGTGCCGGTGATCGACCACTGGTGGCAGACGGAAACCGGCTGGTCGATCTGCGCCAACCCGGCGGGCATCGAAATGCTGCCGGTCAAGCTCGGCTCGCCGACCCTGCCGATGCCGGGCTGGGACATGCGGGTGCTGGACGAGAACCAGCAGGAGGTGGCGCCCGGCGAGGTCGGCGCGCTGGTCGCGAAACTGCCGCTGCCGCCGAGCTGCCTGCCCAACCTGTGGAACGCCGAGGCGCGCTTCCTGGAATCCTACCTGGAGGAATATCCCGGCCACTACAAGACCGGCGACGCCGGCTTCATCGACGAGGACGGCTATGTCTTCGTGATGACCCGGACCGACGACGTGATCAACGTCGCCGGCCACCGGCTTTCGACCGGCGGGATGGAGGAGGTCCTGGCCGACCATCCGGACGTCGCGGAATGCGCGGTGATCGGCGTGGCCGACGCCATGAAGGGCCAGATTCCGTTCGGGTTCCTCGTGCTGAACGCCGGCGTGGCGCGCGAGGACGGTGAGATCGTCCGGGAGATCGTCGGCATGGTGCGCCAGCGCATCGGCCCGGTGGCGACGTTCAAGTCCGCCGTCGTCGTCCCGCGCCTGCCCAAGACGCGCTCGGGCAAGATCCTGCGCGGCACGATGCAGAAGATCGCCGACGACGAGGCCTGGAAGATGCCGGCGACGATCGACGACCCGGCGATCCTCGACGAGATCACCGTGGCGCTTCAGTCCGCAGGATACGCGAAGGAGGCGTAGGTCGAGGCTGGCCGGAGGCCCGGCAATCGGATAAGCGGCACGCCCGTCGCGCTTCCCTTTCGGCGTTGCGGTAGATGGGCTTCAGTATGCCGTTCCAAACGCCGAACGCGTCCCGATATCTGCTGATGATGTCGATTCTTGTTGACTCGCAATAATACCTGATTTACATTCAACGTATCTTACGTAAATTTTAAAACGGAGTAATTCACATGGCGAAACTCAACTTGGTTGCCGACCGGGATCAGGCGATTACCAACATCCTGCGCTATCAGACCGAACTTGCGGATAGCCGGCGCGGCGCCGGTTTGCGCAATCTGATGTCGATGGTTCATGCATGGTACGCCGCCAGGCCGGATGGCGAGCGGTGGCTCTTTGCGCCCTCCAAATTCGTCGGGTATTCGAACAATACGGCAGAAGCCTATTTCACTGAACGGAATGAGCGGGACGGCCGGCAGACCGAGCGCGTTCTCCAGCAATGGTTCCATACCGTCGAACCCGGCACGCGCCGGGCCGACGCGTTGGAACGGGAACTGCGGGCCTTCCTGAGCAGGTACGGCCATTCAGCGCCCCGCAAGGGCGCCAGAATCTGCATCCCGACGGAAATACTCGACCTTACTGCCGATGCGCCGGAAACGTCCGGCCGGGTCGCCATCGACCCGGCTATCTGCGCCGGCCGGCCGCATATCCGGGGAACGCGGGTCCGGGTTTCCGACATCTTGCAGCTTCTGGCGTCCGGCGCGGCGGCGGCGGAAATCCTCGATGACTATCCCTATCTCGAAGAGGCGGACCTGAGCGCCGCGCTCGCCTATGGGGCGACGACCATCGACCATCGCATCGTCGCCGCCGCCTGATCCATGCGCTTCCTGGTCGATGCGCAGCTGCCGCCGGGCCTCGCGCGGTGGCTTTCGGACCGGGGCCACGCCTGCGATCATGTCAACGAGATCGGTCTCGGCGCGGCCGCGGACGACGAAATCGAAGCGTGGGCGCGCGCGGCGCAGGCCGTCATCTGGTCCAAGGATGCGGACTTCGCCGACCGGGCGCGGCGCGAACCGGGTCTGCAAGTGGTCTGGCTGCGCTGGGGGAATACGACCAACGCCGCGCTCCGGGCCCGGCTGGCGCCTCACCTTGGGGAGATCGAAACTGCCCTGGCGGCAGGGGAGGCTCTCGTAGAAGTCCGCTGAAAGGGCGGAACCGGCCGATACGGACGCCGGCCCTAAGCCCGCTCGCCGCCGGGAAGGTCGCCGACCAGCGAGGAAATGCCGAAATCGATCGCCGGCTTGGGCGCCGGCGCCGGTTCCGCCTTCTCGTTTTCCTTCTGGAGCCGGGCGCGCCCGATTTCGACGGCGGCGTTGTAGTCGCTGTAGCTGCACAGGCCGAGATCCATCGGATCGCGCGCCCGGATGTTCGAGCTGTTCCAGTGGGAGCGGTCGCGCACCGCGTTGATCGTGTTCTTGGTCGTCCCCAACAGCTTGGAAATCTGGGCGTCGGTGAGTTCGGGATGATGCTTGAGCAGCCAGGCGATCCCGTCCGGCTTGTCCTGGCGCTTGGCGATCGGCGTGTAGCGCGCGCCCTTGGAGCGATGCACCGGCATCGGAATATCGGTTTCCTTCAGGACCAGGCGGGCCTCCGGATCGGCCTGGCAGCGGTCGATCTCCTCCTGGGTCAGCTGTCCGGCCTGGATCGGGTCGATCCCGGCCATGCCGGAGACGATATCCTCGTCGGCGATCGCCTGGACCTCCAGCTCGTGCAGCTCGCAGAATACGGCAATCTGCGCGAAGGTCAGCGCCGTGTTCTCGACCAGCCACACGGCTGTCGCTTTCGGCATCATCGGCCGGTTCATCGCAACCCTCCTGCGGAAAATGTGGATCGTGCGCCGGAAATCCGGGGCGCCCGGGCGGCGCGGGCGGCGTCGCTGCGAATTTTGGCCGCCCGGCGAAGGCGTGATATAGGCAACGGGCGCGCCTGCGTCCAGACAGGCGCAGGCCGTGCGAAGCGGACGGAGGCAGCGTTTTGGACACCGACGATCTCGAACCCGCCGCGCGGCCGGCCGGCAAGCCGGACATGGACCTGATGTCCATCGAAGAGCTGAACGACTATATCGCCGGGCTTCAGGCGGAAATAGACCGCGCCCGCGCCGCCATTGCCGCCAAGCAGGACTACAAGAGCGGCGCGGAAGCGTTTTTCAAGAGCTAGGCGGCGCTGCCGCGCCGCCTGCCTCCCTCTCCGAAAAGAATTCCTCCGCAAAAACCGCGAACGGGATTCGACAGAGTAAGCAGGGCGTCCCCCCTCCCCTTGGGCGAGGGGGTTAGGGGGAGGGGTATGCGGCCTCTGTCGCGGTGCCGGGATCGGATTTTGGTGCAACGCCGGGCAACCCCTCTCCTGGCCCCTCCCCCAAGGGGAGGGGGATTCTGGAGGGGTGCAAACCGGTTACATCGGTAACAGTCCGGACCGCTCCCCTACAGCGTCGTATGCCGTGCCCGGGCGGCGCGTTCGATCGCGGCGGCGGCGAGGCGGTCGACGCCCAGGGAATGGCGCAGCATCTGGAGGATATAGGCCTCTTCCTCCTCGACCTTGCCGTCCGCCGCGGCGATGTCGCAGGCGACGGCGTAGACGGTCTCCCGCAGCTTCGGCGGCGTGCCCTCGGCGATCAGCCCCAGGGTCTTCTCCAGCCCGTCCTCGTCGGCCAGCAGCGCGGCGCAGTCCCGCGCGGCGGCCGGCAGATCGTCGACCGGAAAATCCCGGAACACCGGCAGGATCGTCACGAGCTGGCCCATGCGGCGCAGTTCGGCGTCAGTCATTTCCCGGTCCGCCGCCGAGACGATGACCATGGTGTAGATCAGGGCGTTGTGATGCTGGCTCATGCCGGTGGGCTCCGCCGTAACGTCGGCGCGAATCGCGCGGTGGACCGGCACTTAGGGGGCCGGTACGGCGGAATCAACCGGCCAGAAACGCACGCGTTTCCCGCACGGCTTCGGCGAGGCCCGTGCGCCGGACCTCGACGCCGTCCGGGAACGCGGTCGTCAGCCGCGTCGGCAGGCGGGAATCGAGCAGGACGAACACGCCGCGGTCGTCCTTGCGCCGGATCAGCCGGCCGAAGGCCTGCTTCAGCCTGAGCCGGGTCTGCATGTCGTCCCACGCCGCGCCGCCGAAGCGCTCGCGCCGCGCCCGGTGCAGGCGGTCGGGCCGCGGCCAGGGCACCCGATCGAAGACGATCAGGCGCAGCGCGTCGCCCGGCACGTCGATGCCGTCGCGCACCGCGTCGGTGCCGAGCAGGCAGGCGTTGCGCTCGGCGCGGAACAGGTCGACCAGGGTCGCGACGTCGAAGCCGTCGACATGCTGGGCGAGCAGCGGCAGGCCGGCATCGTCGAGCGGCTCGGCGAGGCGCTCGTGGGCGGCGCGCAGGCGGGCGATGGCGGTGAACAGGCCGAGCGCGCCGCCGCCGGCCGCGATGAACAGTTCCCGGTAGGCCGCGGCGACCTGGTCGGCATTCCCGCCGTTCACGTCGCGCACCACGAAGATCCGGGTCTGGGCCGGATAGTCGAAGGGCGAGGCGACGGCGAAACGCGCGGTCGGCCCGTCCAGATGGCGCACGCCGAAGCGCAGGTCGGCGGACGCCCAGCCCTCGTCTCCTTCGCGGGTTCGGTCCTTCATGGTCGCCGACGTCATAAGGAGGCCGTGGGCCTGGCGCGACAGCACGGCCGCCAGCGGTTCCATCGGATCGATCCAGTGCCGGTGCATGCCGATGTCGATGTCGCGGCCGGCCCGGCGATCGACGGCGAACCAGTCGACGAACTCCTCCGGCGGATCGGATTTCAGTGTTTCCAGCATGGCGCGCCACGCGGCGAGCGGCATCAGGGCGCGGCGCAGGATGCTGCGCGCCGCACCGTCGAGCCGTTGCCGGGTTGCCGTATCGAGGGTCTCGGCCTCCGTATCGAGCATGTCTTCGAGGGCCAGCCGGAGGCGCTTCAGCGGTTCGGCCATCCCGAGCAGGACCGCGTCCAGGTCGCCCGCGCCCTCGAGCAGCGACTCCGGAACCGGCCGGATATCGGCTTCGAGGCCATAGAGGCTGTCGCGCTCCGGACTGCGGGCATAGACCTGCTCGCGGACGGCGGCGAGGAACCGCTCCGCCGCGCCCTGCGGGTTGCCCGCGTCCAGCCGCTGCAGCCAGCCCTGCGCCGGCAGTTGTGCGGCGTGGCGCAATACCCGTTCCAGCGCCTCCGCCGCCGCCTCGTCGTCGACAATCAAGTCGCCGATCCGGTTGTTCAGGCCGCGCACCCGCGACCGGCGGCCGGCGGCCGCTTCGGCCCCGCGCAGCCAGCGCCGCAGGTCGGCGGTCTCCTGCCCGCTCAGATGGGCGGCGAAGGCCGAATCGGCCGCGCCGAACAGGTGGTGGCCCTCGTCGAACACCAGCCGGGCCGGCGCATGAGAGTCGCCGGGATGGACCGCCGCCATCGCGGTCTGGGCCATGACCAGGGCATGGTTGGCGACGACGATGCGAGCGCGGCGGGCGCGGCGGGCGCTGTGCTCGACGAAGCAGCGGCTGTAATGGCGGCAGGCGGCGTAGACGCACTCGCCCCGGTGGTCGGTGAGCGCGTCGATCCGGGCGCGGCCGATCCGGTCGGCGAGCCAGCCCGGCAGGTCGCCGGCGACCAGCGCGCCGTCGCGCGTCGCGGTCAGCCAGCGCGCCACGAGGCCGAGGTTGACCGCCTCCTCGCGGCGGGTGCGGGCGACAGCGACGGCGTCGTCGAGGTTGAGCAGGCAGAGATAGTTCTCCCGCCCCTTGCGCAGCACCGCCTTGCGCGCCTTCTCGGCCGGGTCCGGATAGAGGCGGTCGAGCTCGCCGTCGATCTGGTTCTGCAGGTTGCGCGTGAAGGTCGAGAGCCAGACCGCACCGCTATTCTTCTCCGCCCACAGGCTGGCCGGCGCGACATAGCCGATCGTCTTGCCCACGCCGGTGCCCGCTTCGGCGAGCACGACGTTCGGCGCGTCTTCGGCCCGGCGCGGCACGAAGGCGCCCGCCGCCGCCGCGGCATAGTCCGCCTGTTCCGGGCGCTCTTCGGCCTCCTTCGGCACCAGTGCGGCCAACCGGGCGCGCGCTTCTTCGGCCGAGACCGGCCGGTCGCCCGGCGGCGGCTCGGGCGCCCGCTCGGCCCATTCCGGCAGATCGCGCCACGCTTCCAGTCCGGCCATCGCGCCGGGGCGCCCGGCTCCGGCCGCAGGGATGGTCAGGGCCGCCAGCACCGGGCCGGCCCAGCGCCAGCCGCCAGCCGCCATGGCCCGGGCGATCGGGCGCGCGCCGGACAAATTCCGGCCGGCCGGGTCGTTGGCGAGATCGGCAATCTCCTCCAGCAGCAGCGCCGCAGCGTCTACGAGGGCGTCGGCTTCTTCGGCGGGCGTGTGCGGTTTGGCGAGGTTCAGCGCGGCCGCAATCCCGGACGGGGTCGGCAGGCAGAAGACGCCCGGCCGGGCGAAGGCGAACAGGTCGAGGACATCCCGGCCCGGAAAGCGCCGGATGCCGAGCCGCCGCGCGATCCCGGCGCCGTAGCAGTGCAGCGGCAGCGCCCGGTCCACCCCGTCCGGCGGAAGAGCCGCCAGCCGGTCGGCGAGCGCCGGCAGGGTGAGCGGCTCGTCGACGCCCCCGGCCCGCCACAGGGCCGCGCGCGACCCGACGACCAGCACGGCGCCGGGCAATTCATCGATCCCGGTCATAACCGATCTTGCAGCCGTTTCGCCCTCCGCCGCCACCGGCAATTCGACCGGCCCCGGAACCGGCGCGACAGGCAGGGCGGTGTGCGCCGGTCCGGCGTTTCACCGATTGACCTTGCCGGCCCGCCGGGACTATCGTCACGGCGTGGATTTCGCCCCGGACACCTACGCGATTATCGGCACGATCCTTGCCGTCGGCTTCGCCCTGGCCGGCATGGGCTGGCGCATGGCGAGCCGCCTCGACAAGCGGATCGGCGAAGACAGGGCCGCCGCCGAAGCCGACCGCCGCGCTGCAAGGGCCGCGGCAGACGCCGACCGGCGCGCCGCGCAGACCGCCGCAGACGCCGACCGGCGGCAATGGCAGGCGTCCATGGACGCCTTCCGGCAGGAAATGCTGCGCCTTGCCGAACGGCAGTCCCATATCGAAGGCCGGATCGAAGCCGCCGAATAACCGCCGCCCGGCGCCGGGCACAAGGGCCGGCTTCCGGCCTTCAGAATCCTCCGACATGGTAGCGCAGGGACAGCCGGACGCCGTGGCCGGCAAGCCGGGCCCGGGTCGGCGCGAGATCGAGCGGCCGCGGCTCCTGGCTGCCGTCGCGCCAGACCACCCGGCCCGGCCCGCGTTTCGTGCGGACCGCGCCGAGATCGGTGTAGCGCCAGGCGAGATCGAGCGTCACCCGCTCGCCCAGCGCGACCGCAACCCCGGCCGTCGCCATCCAGGCCAGCCCCGTGCGGGTCCCGCCCGGCACCGTCGTCGTGGTCGTCGGGAACGACATGGTCGTCTTCCCGATCCGGGTGCGCACGACACCGATGCCGGCGCCGACGAAGGGCGCCAACGGGCCCGGCTCCGGCAGCCCCAGCGCAGCGAGGTCGACGAAGCCGGCCAGCATCCCGGACACGGAGGACAGGTTCGCCGAGACCGACTGGCGCCGCTCCGGCGCCAGGAAATTGGTGCGGCCCCGGAACGCGAAGGCCGGACGATACTCGACCAGCGCCTCGATCCGCGCCGCGCCGAGCGCGGTGCCGAGCCCGAATCCGACCGTCGGCACCGTCCCGAACGCGCCGGCCGACCGGTAGGGTGCGCCGTCGCCGCCGGTGCCGCAGCCGTAGAGCGCCGCAGGCGCGGTGCTGGAACAATCCTCGTCCATGAATGCCGTGTCGCCCGGCCGGTCGAGCCCGAAGCCGCCGCGCAGGTAGAAATCGCCGGCCGCGGCGGCGCCGGAGGCGAGCCACATGCCGGCTGCAACCGCTAGTGCTGCGACACGGCCGTGCCATGCGCCGGTGCCGGTGTGCCCGCCCAACATGGCCGACCGATAGCACGGCGCACCCCGATTCCGAACCTCCTTCGGACGCACGCCGCCTGCGTGGTCCTCCGTGCGGTCGCTTGTCCCAAGGCGGCCGGGGCCGGGGCCGGCGCGTTGACGGGTTGTGCGGTGCGGCATAGGTAGCGCCCATGCAAATCGGGCCGGACATCGCCGAACATGCCAGGGCCTGGCCGTTCCAGGAGGCGCGGGCGCTTGCCAGGCGGCTGAACGGCCGGCTGCCGGACAAGGGCCACGTCCTGTTCGAGACCGGCTATGGCCCGTCCGGCCTGCCCCACATCGGCACCTTCGGGGAGGTCGTGCGGACCACCATGGTGCGCCGCGCCTTCGAGGCGCTGACCGGCATGCCGACCCGGCTGATCGCCTTCTCCGACGACATGGACGGGCTGCGCAAGGTGCCGGACAATGTGCCGAACCGCGACCGGCTGGCGCCCTATGCCGAAGCGAAGGACGCCGAAGGGCGGGTGATCCGCCACGGCTCGCCCCTGACCTCGACGCCGGACCCCTTCGGCGAGAGCGAGAGCTTTGCCGCGGCGAACAACGGGCGGCTGCGCCAGTTCCTCGACCGCTTCGGCTTCGACTACGAGTTCCTGAGCGCGACCGACGCCTACGCCTCGGGCCGGTTCAACGAGACGATCCTGCGCGTGCTCGAGAAGTACGAGCCGGTGCGCAACATCGTTTTGCCTGAGCTTGGCGAGGCGCGGCGCAGGAGCTATTCGCCCCTGTTCCCGGTGGTGACGGCCTGGGACGACGCGGTCGGCGCGGAGCGCCGCCAGGTGATCCACAACGCCGTCGTCGTCGAGGGCCGGCCGGCCGAAGGGACGGCGGTCTTCCAGTGCGTCGACGATGCCGGCGAACGGACGGGCGAGCCGTTCGAACACTCGGTCCTCGACGGCGGCTGCAAGATGCAATGGCGGGTCGACTGGGCGCTGCGCTGGACGGCGCTCGACGTCGACTACGAGATGTCCGGCAAGGACCTGATCGATTCCGTGCGCCTCGGCGGCCGCATCTGCCGGACGATCGGCGGCCGGCCGCCGGCCGGCTTCACCTACGAGCTGTTCCTCGACGACAGGGGCGAGAAGATCTCCAAGTCGAAGGGCAACGGCCTGGCGGTCGAGGAATGGCTGCGCTACGCGCCGCACGAAAGCCTGGCGCTGTTCATGTACCAGCAGCCGAAGCGCGCCAGGCGGCTGTTCTTCGATGCGATCCCCAAGGCGTCCGACGAGTATCTGGCCTTTCTGGGCAAGGCCGGCGGACAGGCGCCGGCGGACCTGGCGGAGAACCCGGTCTGGCATATCCACGAAGGCCGCCCGCCGACGGAGGCGACGCCGCTGTCCTTCTCCCTGCTGCTCAACCTGGCGAGCGTCGTGAACGCGGCGGACAAGGGGGTGCTGTGGGGCTTCATCTCGCGCTATGCGCCCGACGCGTCGCCGGCGTCCCATCCGCTGCTCGACCGGCTGGCGGAATACGCCGTCGCCTATTACCGGGATTTCGTCGAGCCGGCCAAGTCCTACCGCGCGCCGGAGGGCGGCGAACGGGTTGCGCTGGAAGACCTGGCGGCGGTGCTCGAAAAGATGCCGGCCGGCGCCACGGGCGAGGATATCCAGACGCAGATCTACGAGGTCGGCAAGCGCCACAGCTTCGACAATCTGCGCGACTGGTTCCGGGCGCTCTACGAAATCCTGCTCGGCCAGAGCCAGGGCCCGCGCATGGGCTCCTTCGTGGCGCTCTACGGCCTGCCGGACTTCGTTGCGCTGCTGCGCAAGGCGCTGGACGAAGACGGGCTCCGGGCCGGCTGATCTCTTTTCTGCGTTGGGATGTCGTATCGCAAGGCGGGCCGCCTCTGGGTTGAGCCGGCGGATGCGGCGATCCCGTCCGAACACCGGCCTTATCGTTTCACATTCGTTGAAACGATAAGGCCAGTCTTGATGTTATTCTAATAATATCAAACAGTTAAATGTTTCATTCCGCTTGCTTATCGTTGCATGAGGGCAATACTCAAGTATCGTTTCAATTTTCTTGAAACGATACTTGATGAGTCGGAAAACCCTAAATATATTAGGCACATAATCGTTTCACAGCTTTGACGAATTCGTTTCATGCCACTCACCGACCGGGCCATACTCGACTACATCGCAGGCCATCCCGGCGCCGGACGGGAAGCTATCCGGCGTAACGTTGCGTCCGAAGTCAGTCCGCCGACGGTCTGGCGCGCCCTGAAAAGGCTCGTCGATGAAGGCCGGCTTGAGGTTTCCGGCAGGGCCCGGGCCACGGGCTACAGCCTTGCGGGCGCGGCCGTGGTGCGTGCGCATCTGCAAACGCCGCACAACCGGCGGCGGCCTGCCTTCTACAGGAAGGAATTTGTCGACCGCTACGTCCCGGACAAGAGCTTCTATCTCGGCGAGGACGATCGCCGGCGCCTGCATGAGGCCGGGCGACCGGCGCCGCCACCGCTGCCGGCCGGGACCTACGCGCGGCGCATCCTGGAACGGCTCCTTGTCGATCTGTCCTGGGCATCGTCGCGCATGGAGGGAAATACCTACGATATCCTCGAGACCGAACGGCTGATCCGCTTCGGGGAAGAAGCCTCCGGCAAGGACCGCAAGGAAGCGGTCATGATCCTCAATCACAAGGAGGCGATCCAGTATGTCGTCGATCACCTCGCCGAGATCGCGATCGGTCGGCCGGACATATTTGGCATTCACGCCTTGCTGGCAGACGGCCTTCTTGTCGATCCGGCCATGGCAGGACGGCTTCGGCGTATGCCTGTCGGAATCTCTTTTTCGAGTTACCGGCCGCTCGACGATCCATTTGCGATCGAGGAGGAATTCGGCGTGCTTGTCGAAAAGGCGGCGGCAATCACCGACCCCTTCGAGCAGTCTTTCTTCCTTCTCGTCCACATTCCCTATCTGCAAGCTTTCGATGACATCAATAAACGGACCTCGCGAATTGCTTCGAACATTCCGCTCCTGAAAGCCGATCTTGCGCCCTTGTCTTTTCTCGCCATGGACGACGCCGCGTATATCGACGGCCTGATCGGCATATACGAACTCTGCAATGTCTCGCTCCTGCGCGAGGTCTACATCGACTCCTATCTAGCTTCGGCCGAGAATTACAGGGTGCTGCGCGCCGAGCTGGAATCGCCCGACAAGGCGGCGCTCGTCTATCGGGATTTCGTGCGCAAGGCCGTCCGGCGCAGCGTGCTCGAATGGAAGGGCATCCGGGCGGATGAAATCGGGAACATGGCGTCAGAGGCCGGCATCCCCGAGGCCGACCGCGAACGGGTCGTCGCGTATATCGGCAAGGAGTTCCGCGGCCTGCATGAAGGCAACGCGATCCGCTACCGGCTGCGTCCCGAGGATCTTACCGGAAGCGACGGCGACTGAAAGACAGGGTGGAGCGGATTTCAGGTCGCCACGGCTGCCGCCTCCTGATTGTCCGCCCGGTCCGATGAACCGGTCGGTGTGACGCCCGGGCATGGTCCGGAAACGGATCCTCGCTCCCGAAGACCGCAGCCGCCCGCTATTTTGTGCGTCGCACAATTTTTTCTTGACATTGTTGCATCGCAGCATATATGCCGCATATAACGCAGCGCACAATAGCCCTGCCGCACTGCAACAGGAACCGAAACGCGGCCGGTGCGCGCCGCTTCCCGAAACCCGAAACAGGAAGACGAAACCATGACCGCCAGGACCGCGAAAAAGGCCGAAGCCAAGGACTTCGCCAAAGCCGGCGTCGAACAGTTCGAAGCCGCCGTCAAGTCCGGCCAGGAAAGCGCCGAGAAGGCTCTCAAGGCCGGCAAGGAGAATGTCGACAAGGCCTACCAGGTCGGCGCCGATGCGCTGAGCGAGAATGTCGACAAGTTCTACGCCGCCGCCAGGGAGCAGTATGCCAAGGCGTGGCCGACCATGGCCCCGAAGATCGACGAGGTGGCCGAATGGAACAAGGGCAACCTCGATGCCCTGTTCGCCGCCAGCGAGATCGCCAAGAAGGGCGCCGAGACGATGGCCGGGGAACTGGCCGCGTTCAACCAGGCCGCGCTCGCCGACGCCGCCGCCACCGCGAAGGACCTGATTTCCGTCAAGTCCTATCCGGAACTCGTGCAGAAGCAGACCGAATCGGTGCGCAGCGCGTTCGACAGGATGGTCGCCGAGTCGACCAAAATCTCGGAAATGTCCGCCAGCCTGGCCTCCGAGGTGTCCGAGCCGCTGCAGGCCCGCTGGGCCAAGGTGAGCGAGGCGTTCCGGCCGGCTGCCTGAGCTTTCCCCTCCCTCGATACGCGGCTTCGCCGCTACTCGGGATGAGGTTTATATTTGCAAATGCAAATACCATCTCCTCACCCCGAGTAGCCCCGGATTAAATCCGGGGCGTATCGAAGGGCGGTACGCCGTCCAACCGTCCGTCCTCCCCGGACAGCCGAAACAGGGCCCGGAGCGCCGCTCCGGGCCCTTTTCTTTTGCCGCTTTACGCCGCCGGGCGCAGGGGCGAGGGCTGGCGGCGCGCCCAGTCGAAATAGAGTTCGCGCGCCTGCCGGTAGATCGGGCCGGGCTGCATGTCCCTGTCTTCCACCCGGATGCAGGGCAGCACCTTGCCGTAGTTCCCCGTGGAGAAAACCTCGTCGGCGGCCTTGACCTCCTCGAAGGTGACCCGCCGCTCCTCCACACCGACGCCGGCCTCGCGCAGCAGCGCCATCACCCGCGACCGGGTGATGCCGGCGAGGAAGGTGCCGTTGGCGGCCGGCGTGACCGCAACCCCGTCGCGCACCAGGAACAGGTTGGCCGTGGCGAACTCGGCGACATTGCCGTTGCCGTCCAGCACCACGGCGTTGTCGAAACCCTTGTCCAGCGCTTCCTGCAGGCAGCGCGCCACGTTGGGATAGAGCGCGCCGGCCTTGGCCTCGGTCAGCGCCGTTTCGGGCGTCGGCCGGCGGAACCGGGTGAGGCAGGCGGAAAACCCGGTCGGTTCGGGGATTTCCATGACCTCCAGGACCAGGGCGAATTCGGTGCCGTCCGGATCCGGAATCAGGAAGCCGCTGCCGGCAAAGAACATCGGCCGGATATAGAGCGAGCGGTCCGGGGCGTAGCGTTCGATCCCTTCCCACGCCAGGGCGGCGATCTCCTCGGCCGACTTGATCGCCTTCAGGCCGAACTGCGCCGCGGAATCGACGACGCGCCGGCAGTGCAGATCGAGATCCGGGGCGACGCCGTCGAAATAGCGGGCGCCGTCGAAAACGCTGGAGGCGAGCCAGGAGGCGGGGCCGATGGCGTCCATGACCTTGACCGGCTTGTCGTGCCACTCGCCGTCATACCAGGTCCAGGCCGTGGCGCCGGTATCCTTGTCAACATAATGGGCCATATCGCGTCCGCTATCTGTGGCCGGCCCCTCGATACGGCGCTGACGCGCCTGCTCGGGATGAGGAGAGAGAAGTCAATGGCTCCCTCATCCCGAGTAGCCCCGGATGCAATCCGGGGCGTTTCGAAGGACGGGGTGTATCGAAGCGCGGCAACCTAGCACCCGGCTTCGGTGCATTGCGAGTCCGATCGCCGGCGCCGTTGTTGCGTCGGTCAGCTGTCGATCGATTCCAGAAGCATGAGGTCGCTGTCGGCCGTCTCCAGAGCCGCGCCATGATACCGTGCGCAAGCGGCAATGAGCACATCGGCGGCGGGCACCGTCACGCCCCGCGCCCGCGCCCGCCGCGCCAGATTGTAGGCTTCCCGCCAGACGCCTTCATCCGCGGCAAGCTCCGGAAGCGCGTTTGCGAAGTGCCGGAGCACCTTCCGCTCCTGCTGGCCGCGGGCGCCGTTCCACAGTTCGAGTTGCACCGGGGGACACCAACAGGCCTGACCGCTGGCGAGCGCCGCCACAACGCGATCCCGTACGGCCGGGTCGCCGTTCGGCCGAAGCATGTGAATCCAGCTCGACGTGTCGATCAGGATCAAGAATCAGGCGCCGCGGCGTTGGGCCTGAAGTTCTTCCGGCGAAATCAAATTCTCGCAGGTTCCGGCATAGCCGGCGAGTTCGGCCATGCGCATGCGGCGGTTGAAGTCTGCGATGGCGCCGACCACGGCTTCGCGCTTGGTCCGTGCCTTCGTGAACCGGATGGCATCCTCAAGCTCGCGATCGGGAATATCGACGGTCGTCTTCATTCCGTAAGAATAAGCGTATTTCGGAAGCACTTCAATATCCATAGCGCATACGGTTCACGGCCCGTTGCGCATACGAACGGCCCAAACCTGTCAGGACGCCTCCGCCGCTACTGGCTGGCCCAGACGATCCGGTGGATGAATTCGATGTCTTCGCGGTCCAGGCTGCGGTCGTCGTGCTCGCGGTTGATCGACAGCAGCTCGACCCGGCTCGCCGTCATGCGCTGGACCTCCTTGGCCATCACCTCGCCGGCGGCGGTGCGGACGACGACCCGGTCGCCGCGCCGCACGCTGGCGTCGGGCGAAACCACGATGCGGTCGCCGTCGCGATAGACCGGCGCCATGCTGTCGCCGGAAATCTCCAGCGCATAGGCGAAGCGGCCGCCCTGATCGGGAAAATCGACTTCGTCCCAACCCCCGCCGGTCGGATAGCCGGCATCGTCGAAATAGCCCGCCTCGCCGGCCTGGGCGTGGCCGATCAGCGGAATCCGCCGCACCGGCATGTCCCCGTCCGCGCCCTGGAGCAGCGCCATGAACTCGTCGAGCGACGCGCCGGTCGCCTTGAGGACTTTCGATACGCTCTCCGTCGACGGCCAGCGCTGCCGGCCGTTCGGCATGATGCGCTTGCTCTTGTTGAAGGTCGTCGGATCGAGCCCGGCGCGGCGCGCCAGGCCGGACGCCGACATGCTGTATTTCTTCGCGAGCCGGTCGATCGCATCCCAGACGTCGCTGTGGGTCAACATGGCGCTGCCTCCCGATGGCGATAACGGATACCGGCGGTGCCCGGCCGGCCCTTTGCCGCGGGCCGTTGCGCCGGGCGGATGTGTGCCGGACCGCCCATGTAGGAAATATTATTTATTCTTGGCCGGAATTCCAGAAAATCAAGCAATTTTTGAAACAGACGCGCGCATATCCATGAATATTTTTTGAAAATAAGATTTTTACCCTTGTTAATCGAACAAATAGCGAATATATGGGCGCCGATCGCTGGAGGAGACCGCCCGATGAAAAGACCGAAATTCGCGCACAAGGGGCCCGGCCCGGATGCCGCCGAGCCGTTCGACACTGCCGAGGAGGCGCGCCGCCATTGCTTCACTTCCGCACCGTCCTGGAACAATACGGGAACTAACACGCGAGGCACGGCAGGTTCAAGCGGTTTCGGGCACGCCCGGCCGGCAAGGTTGTAGGGGAGGGTTTGAAACCCTCCCCTACGGTCCGGCATCCTCGGTCGACGCACCCGGCCGCCGGTGCGGGCGCGCGGGTCCGGCGCGGATCGAGAGGCCGCCCCCGCCTACACCGCCGCCAGCACCAGGCTCACATTCTGGCCGCCGAAGCCGAAGCTGTTGGAGAGCGCGAACTCGACCTTGTGCGCCCGCGCTTCGTTGGGCACGACGTCGAGCGCGATGTTGGGGTCCGGCTCGCGGTAGTTGATGGTCGGCGGCAGCAGGCCGTCGCCCAGCGCCTTCACCGTTGCCACGGCCTCGACCGCGCCGGCGGCGGTCAGCGTGTGGCCGATCATCGACTTGTTGGAGCTGACCGCCAGACGCTCCCTGTGGCCGCCGAACACCGCGGTAATGCCGAGATATTCCATCTTGTCGTTCTCCGGCGTGCCGGTGCCGTGGGCGTTGATGTAGCCGATGTCCGCCGGCGCCAGCCCGGCATCGGCGATGGCGCCGGCCATGGAGCGGATGATGGCCCCGCCGTCCGGGTTCGAGCGGGTGCGGTGGAAGGTGTCCGCCGCCTCGCCGCAGCCCAGGATCCAGCCGAGGACCGGCGCGCCCCTTGCCTTCGCATGGTCGGGATGTTCGAGCACCAGGGCGGCGGCGCCCTCGGCCATGACGAAGCCGTCGCGGTTGCGCGAGAAGGGCTTGGCGGCCTGCTCCGGCGGATCGTTCTTGGTCGAGAGGGCCGAGAGCAGGGCGAAGCGGATGAGGGATTCGCTGTTGATGCTGCCGTCGGTGCCGATGCACAGCGCAGCCGGGCGCTCGCCGCGGCGGATCGATTCGACGCCGAGCTGGATCGCCGAGGCGCCCGACGCGCAGGCGGTCGTCAGCGTGATCGGCGAGCCGGTGCAGCCGTGGCGCGCCGCGAGTACGTCGGCCAGCGAGCCGTTCATGAACTCGCGGTGCCAGGGCAGCGTTTCCTCGGTTCCGGCGGCGCCGTCGCCGCGCGCATAGGGCCCGCCGCCGGGATCGACGGTATCGAGCAGGTCGAAGCGCGACTCCCAGTCATGCTCGATCGGCGGCGCGGCGAGGAACAGGTCGCCGTCGATGGCGCCGTCCTCCGCGATGCCGCTGGCGGCGACGGCCTCGTCGGAGACCGCTTCGGCCATCGCCCGGCTGAGCGCCGGGATCGTGACCGGATCGACATCCATGAAATCGACGCAGCCGGCGATCTGCGTGCGCAGGCCTTCGGTGGGGAAGCGGGCGATTCGCCGGATGCCGGAGTCGCCGGCGGTCAGCCGCCGCCAGTTTTCCGCCACGCCGCGGCCGAGCGACGTGATCATGCCGACGCCGGTGACGGCGACGGCGCGGGCAAAGGGATCGCGGGAGCCGGTCATCCTGTTCCTTCCACGAGCGCCAGGGCCTCGCCCCGGACATGGCCCCAGCCGGTGACCAGCGCGCGGGAAACCGGACCTGCGCCGACGGCCTCGACCGGCGCATCCGGCGACAGGGGCGCGAAGATCTGCCCCTGTTCTACACAAGCCGCGGCGAGAATGACATTCTGCAGGAACGCCGCCTCGACGGCGTGGCCGACCGCCTGGGCCATGCCGCGCACCGGCGCGCCGGCGGCCAGGCCTTCGAGAAATTTCCGTTCGGCGGCGGTGATGCCGGCCGCCGCGCCGGCGCCGCTGGCGCCGCTGAGAACCGCCGTGTCCGAACCGACCGGCCCGGCGCCGAGCCGTTCGAGCTGCCGCTCGGCGGTCTGCGCCGGATCGCCGGTGCGGCGGTCGGTCCGGTCGCTTTCCACGCCGCGCAGGACCGCCCGCACGGCGACGCCGCGGGCCGCTGCGCTTTCGCGCGATTCGAGCACCAGGAAGGCGCCGGCCGCGCCGAAACAGATGCCGGCGTCGGGCCGGCTCCAGAGGTCGGCGAAGCCGCCGCGCAGCAGCATGCCGCCGGCATTGTAGGAAATCTGGATTTCCGGGCGCTGGGAGGCGAAAGCGGCGCCGACCAGGAAGATCTCGCCCTGGCCCGAAGCCAGCCGGCGGTGGGCGATGCGCAGGGCGTCGGCGCCGGCCGCCTCCTCGCCCATGAAGGTCCGGCTCGACCCGGCGACCTTGTGGACGATCGAGATATTGCCGGCGAACAGGTTGGGCAGCTGCGCCAGGAACAGGGTCGGCCGCAGCCCGTCGGCCATCTGGGCGGTAATCCACTCGTCCCGGGCGCCGCGCTCGCTGCGCCCCGGCGCGCCTTCGAGAATGAGCCGGTCCAGCGCCAGGTCGCGCTCGCCGCCGCCGGACGCGACGATCATGTGGGTCTGCCGCAACAGGTCGTCGTCGCCCTTGAGGCCGGCGCTGTCGAGCGCCAGGCCGGCGGCATAGGCGCCGTACTGCATCATCGGCCCCATGGCGCGCCGGTCTCCGGGCCGGGGCACCTGGGCGGCAAGGTCGTGGTCGCCGATGGTATGGATCGGGAAGGGGGGCGTCGCCGCCTCGTCGATCCGGGCGCGCCGGGCCGCCGGATCGTTGAGCGCCGCCCACCAGGCCGCCGGCGTCTCGCCGAGCGGCGAAAGCAGGCCATAGCCGGTTATGCAAACCTCGCGATCCGTCACCTCTGTGCCTCGCCTGGCCCCGCCCCGGTCACCGGCGCGCCGATCTCCCGGGCCCGGGCGATGACCAGGTCGCGCAGTCCGGGCGCCGGGAACGGCACCGTCCTATAGCGGATTTCGCATTCCGCCGCACGAGTCCGGGCCTCGGGGCCCGCCACCGAAATCCGGCCGTCGATGGCCGAGAGGCCGGAACTGACCTGTTGCACCTCGGCCTCGATTGTCAGCACCGCGCCCGGTTCCACGACGTCCCGGATGCGCGCCTTCACGACCTGGGTCAGGACCGGCATCCGGCGGTAGCCGTCGAGCGCCATGAGCAGGAACCCGCCGGCCTGGGCGACCGCTTCGACCAGCAAGGTGCCCGGCATGACCGGGTAACCGGGGAAATGGCCTTCGAAGACGGTCGAGCGTTCCGGCACCTGCGCAAGGCACCGGATGGTCCGGCGCGCCGGGTCGAAGGCCTCGACCCGGTCCACCATCTGGAAATATTCGAGATTCACGATCGTTCGCCGGAGCGGAGCGGGGTGCGCCGTCGGCGGGCCGGTCAGGCGGCCTTCGCGCCGCGCAATTCCTCGATCCGGACGACCAGGTTCTTCATGACGAAGAATTCGTCGGCGTCGGCATCGCCCTGGTTGACCTCTTCCATCCACTGTTCGACCGGCATCTTGATGCCGAATTTCTTGTCGATGTCGAAGGTGACGTCCAGGAAATCCAGGCTGTCGATCCCGAGGTCGTTCACGGCATGGGAGTCCGGCGCAATCTCCGCCCGGTCGATCGAGCAGATGTCGGCGATGATGTCGGCGACCGAATCGAAGGTTTCCTGGTTGAAGGCGGTCATCAAGGTCTCCGCTCGCACTGCGGTATTCCGGTTGCCATTCGCGGGGAGCCGCACCGAAGACAGGTCGGAAAAAGATGTAATCTCAAACGGTTAGCGCGAGGCCACGGCTGGAGTTCGCAGACCGGAAAACAATAGTCGTGCGGCCGGGCCGGGGCATCGTATGTTTTGTCGCGCCGCAGGCCGTGAATGCGGCGGAAAATCCGGGCTAACGGCCCCAGCGCCGGTGGAGCCACAGCCATTGTTCCGGCGTCTCGCGCACCCATCCGGCGATCCGGTCGTTGACCCGCTGCATGAAGCGCGCCTCGTCGGCCCGGTCGTCGCCGGTCCGCTCGATCGTCATCGGATCGGCGATTTCGATCGCGAATCGCCGGCCGTCCAGCCGCCGGCAGCAGGCGCCGAACACGGGTGCATCGAAGCGGAGCGCAAGGCGCGCCAGGGTCAGCCCGGTCATCGCCGGCCGGCCCAGGAAATCCAGCGCGACGCCGCGATTGTTCTTCTGGTCGACCAGCAGCGCAAGCCGGCCGCCCTCGGCCATGACCCGGCCCGCGGCGACGCCGCCCTGGTAGCCCTTGGGCAGCAGGTCGAACAGGCCGGCCCGGCTCCGGTCCAGCAGCCAGCCGACATAGGGGTTGTTCGGGCGGCGGAACACGACGGAGGTGAACGCCCCGAAATTCGCCGCCCCGACCGCCAGGAACTCCCAGTTGCCCATATGGGGCACGAAGATCAGCGCGGGGCCCCGGTGGGTCAGCAGGCGGACGAAGTTTTCCGCGCCCCGGATCTCGATCCGGCCGCCGCGCAGGGTGACCTGCTCGCCGGCCCGCGCCGCCGCCATCAGGCGCGCGATGCCGGTCTCGGACAGGGCCTCCTGCAAGGCGGGATCCCACAGCGCCTCGATGCGCGCCGATTCGGCGGCGACCCGGCCGAGATTGTCCCACATCCGGCGCACGACCTGCCGACGGCGGGGCGCCGGCATATCCGGGAAAATCCGTTTGAGGTTGACCTTGGCGCGCCGCGAAAACGGCAGCAGCGGGCCGAGGGTGCGCCCGGTGAAGCCGCCGATCGCCGAGGCGGCCGGCGACGGCACGAGCCGCATCAGGCCCCAGAACAGGAAGACCGGCACGGCTTCGAGCGCCCGGATCAGCGGCAACAACCGGGCCGCCCCCGTGGCGGCCGCCCGTCGGCGCCCCATGCTTCAGGGCCTCCCCGAACGGTCCATGCGATGGCAATGACGGGTCGGAATGGTGCCCAGGGGCGGAATCGAACCACCGACACCGTGATTTTCAGTCACGTGCTCTACCAACTGAGCTACCTGGGCCCCGATGCGCTGCGGCGGCGGCCTGGAACCGGATCGGCGACCCCGCGCGAAGAAGGCGATTTATAGGTTTAGCGTCCGGGCAAGTCCACCCGCTGCGCCGCCCCCTGCGTCCCGATGCGCCAGCCCGCCGCGCGGGTTGCCGGCGCCATCGCCGCCGCGGTCGACGTCTTCGTCCGCTTCGGTGTCCGTACCGTCGTCCGGCCCTTCGTCCGCTTCCGGGGCCGGGATGCGGTAGTCCTCGTTGAACCACCGCCCGAGGTCGACGTCGGCGCAGCGGCGCGAACAGAAAGGCCGGTAGGCCGCTTCGGCCGGCTTGCCGCAGACCGGGCAGCTCACGGCAGCGCCCGCCGCATGAAATCCGGCCGCGACGGCCCGCCGGGCAGTGCCGCGCGCCCGGTAATCCAGTGACGGGTCACCCGGCGCCCTCCAGCAAGGCCCAGGTTTCGAACAGCGGCAGGCCGACGACATTGGAATAGGAGCCGGACAGGCGGCGCACGAAAATCGCCGCCCGGCCCTGGATGGCGTAGCCGCCGGCCTTGTCGCGCCACTCGCCGCTCTCGACATAGCGGTCGATCTCGCCGGGATGCAGCCGTTTGAAGGTCACGGCGGTCTGTACGACCCGGACGGCGATGCGCGCCGGTTCCGCCGCCCGGTCCGAATTGGGCGGGCCGGAATCCGCCGGACCGGGTAGCGCCAGCGCGACCGCGCCGATCACGCGATGCCGCCGGCCGGACAGCAGGTTCAGGCACTGCCGCGCCGCCGCCGCATCGGCCGGCTTGCCCAGGATGCGCCGCCCGGCGGCGACAACCGTATCGGCGGCAAGCACGCGCTGCGCGCTGCACCGGCGGCTGACCTGCGCACATTTTTCCCGCGCCATCCTCGCGGCATAGGCCGCCGGCAATTCGGCGCGGCGCGGCGCCTCGTCGATCTCGGCGGGAAGCACCCGGTCCGGGACGAGGCCGACCTGGGCCAGAAGGTCGAGGCGGCGCGGCGAAGCGGAGGCGAGAACGAACGTCACGATCGGCAATCACCCGACAGACCGGTCCAGCCGCAGACGCCCGAACGAAGCGACGCCGCCTGAAGCGGCCCTGCTCGAAGCGGCCCTATTTGAAGCGGCCCTACTTGAAACGGAACGTAATCCGCCCCTTGGTCAGGTCGTAGGGAGTCATTTCCACGCTGACCTTGTCGCCCGTCAGAACCCGGATCCGGTTTTTGCGCATCTTGCCCGACGTGTGCGCCAGGATTTCATGGTCGTTCTCCAGCCTCACGCGGAACATCGCGTCCGGCAGGATTTCCGTGACCGTCCCTGAAAACTCCAGCAGATCCTCTTTCGCCATGCGGCCGATTTCCTTGGAACCGTGAATTCGTCGCGGCCGAACATGGCCGGGCCCGCAGGTCAGGTCAAGCGGCTTGCCGGGATCGCGCCGGGATCGTACCAGCCCGGGCGCCCGGAAAATGGCGGAAATGTCGCGGTTCCGGCCGGCCGGAATTGCAGTTCCGGCGGTATCCGGCGCTATCGGACAGGCGGCTGTATGCTGGCGAACAGGGTGCGGTCGGCCGGAACGCAGGGCGCATTCCGGTCCACGACGATGGCGAGATTGAACGCCATGCCGCCGTGTTCAGCGAGCCATTTTTCGCCATTGCGGTCGCGCGGATCGATGGCGTAATCCATGTGCGACGTGGCCGCGAAGACGGCGGCAACGGCCAGCACCGGGCACAGCCAGACGAGAGGGCGGCGGATTGCTTTGAATGTCATGGCCCGTGCCGGAATTTGAAGCGCAGGACCGGATATCGGCCCGGCCGGATTGCAGATTGTGTAATCAACTAGTCATATTGAATATACGTGTCGAGCATATTTTCGGAAATTAGTAATTTTTTTGGATATCCCGTATATTCATTGAAAATTTTGAATGAAAAGCGAACAAATTCAAACACAGATGCATGAGTTTCAGTGGCCCGGTCAGGGTTTCATCTGCGGCGCGAACCGGTCGCGGATCCGCTCGAAAATCCGGTCGCGCACCTGGCGGTAGGCGTCGAGCCGCTGTTCGCGGCTTCCCTCCACCAGGCTGGGGTCGAAGGTGTTCCAGAATTCGACCTCGACCGGGCTGGTCCGGGTCAGTTCCAGCGCGCGGTGGTGCGCTTCCGGCGACAGGGTGACGACGATATCGAACAGGTCGTCCGGCAGGTCGTCGAATGTCTTGGCGGCGTGCCGCGAAATGTCGATGCCCATTTCCTCCATGACGGCGATGGCGAATCCGTCCACCTCCCGCTTCCGCGTGCCGGCGGAATCGACGTAGATCCGGGTGCCGTGCAGGAATTTCAGGAAGCCCTCCGCCATCGGCGAGCGGATGGCGTTCATGGAGCAGGCGAACAGGACGCTGCCCGGCAGGTCGCTCATTCCGCTGCCCGCCCGATGCCGGCAGTCTGCGCGCCCGCCGTTCCGGCCGCTATGCTTTGAGGTGCAGCACGCACAACAGGGTGAACAGCCGCCGGGCGGTATCGAAATCCATCTCGATCCGGCCCTTGAGCTGGCTCAGCAGCAGTTCCGAACCTTCGTTGTGCAGGCCGCGCCGGCCCATGTCGATGGCCTCGATCTTGCTCGGGCTGGCCGTCTTGATCGCCGCGAAGTAGCTCTCGCAGACGGTGAAATAGTCCTTGACCGTCCGCTTGAACGGTTGAAGCGCCAGGGGAACGACCGTCAGCGCGGCATCGTCGCTGTCGCGGATATCGAACAGGAGCCGGTTTTCGCTGACCGAAAGGACGAGGTTGTAGGGCCCGTCGGCCTCGACCGCCGGCACGAAGCTGTTTTCCTCCAGCAGGTCGTAAATCGCGACGGCGCGTTCGTGTTCGATATCCGCATTGCGCCGGACGACCGTTCTCTCATCCAGACGGATATCGGCAAGGCGGGCATTTTCGGCCATCGCCCTCAGCCGTCGCCTTCAGCCACCGCGGGCGGTCGGCCCGCATCGAGCCTGATACCGACCGACAGGGCGTGCGCCTCCAGTCCTTCGGCCGTCGCGAGCGTCACCGCGTCGGGCCCGACCGCACGCAGGGCGTCGGCGTCTCCCTTGATGGTCGAGGTCCGCTTCATGAAGTCCGGCACGCCGAGGCCGGACGCGAATCGCGCCGTCCGCGACGTCGGCAGCACATGGTTCGGGCCGCCGATATAGTCGCCGATCGCTTCGGGAACGTGGCGGCCGATGAAGATCGCGCCGGCGTGGCGGACCGTTGCGGCGAGTGCGTCGGCCCCGTCCATCGCCAGTTCGAGATGCTCCGGCGCGATGCGGTCGATCAGCGGCACGGCGGCCGGCAGGGAATCGACCACGATGATGGCGCCCAGCCTTTCCCAGCTTTCCCGCGCGATCGCCGCCCGCGGCAATACTTCCAGATGCCGCTCGACGGCAGCCGAGACCCGGTCGGCGAAGGCCGGGCTGTCGGTAATCAGGATGGCCTGCGCCGCGGTGTCGTGCTCGGCCTGGGACAGCAGGTCCGCAGCGATCCATTCCGGGTCGCTGCGCCGGTCCGAGACGACCAGGATTTCGGACGGCCCGGCGATCATGTCGATCCCGACGATTCCGAACACCTGCTTCTTGGCCGAGGCGACCCAGGCGTTGCCCGGCCCGACGATCTTGTCGACCGGCCGGACGGTCTGCGTGCCGAACGCCAGCGCCGCGATCGCCTGGGCGCCGCCGATCCGGTAGATTTCGTCGACGCCGGCAACGTCCGCCGCAGCGAGCACGAGGTCGTTGATGTCGCCGTCCGGCGTCGGCACGGCCATGACCAGCCGCTCGACGCCCGCGACCTTCGCGGGAACCGCGTTCATGAGCACGGTGCTGGGATAGGCCGCCGTCCCGCCCGGCACGTAGAGGCCGACCGCCTCCACCGCAGTCCAGCGCGCGCCCAGTTCGTAGCCGGCGGCATCGATAAAGGCCCAGTCCTCGGGCAGCTGACGCTCGTGATAGGCGCGGATGCGCCGGGCGGCGTGCTCCAGGGCCGAGAGCTGCGGCGCCGGGACCGCGCCGCGTGCCTGTGCGATCCGCGCCGCCGGAATCCTCAGGCCGGCGGCATCCGTCTCGAACCGGTCGAATTGCAGCGTGTAGCGCAGGAGCGCAGCATCGCCGCCCTCGCGCACCGCGGCGAGGATATCCGCGACCGCCCCGTCGACATCGGCTTCGGCAGCGCGCTTCGCGCCGACCAGCCGGGCAAATTCCGCCTCGAATCCGGCGGAGGACCGGTCAAGCCGCCGCGCCGGCATCGCCCTTCTCCACCGCTTGGGTAAAGGCGTCGACCCAGTGGCGGATTTCCGCCGGCCGGGTCTTCATCGCCGGACGGTTGACGATCAGCCGGGAGGTCACGTCGGCGATCTTCTCGACCTCGACCAGCCCGTTCGCCTTCAGGGTGGCGCCGGTCGAGACCAGATCGACGATCCGGCGGCACAGGCCGAGCGCCGGCGCCAGTTCCATCGCTCCGTTCAGCTTGATGCATTCGGCCTGCACGCCCTGGGCGGCGAAATGGCGGCGCGTCGTCAGCGGGTATTTGGTCGCCACCCGGACGTGGCTCCAGCGCGACGGGTCTTCGGCATCGAGCAGATCGCGGGTCGCCGCGACCGAAAGCCGGCACCGGCCGATTCCCAGATCCAGCGGCGCATACAATTCGGCATAGCCGAATTCGCCGACCACGTCGTTTCCGGCAATGCCGAGATGGGCTGCGCCGAAAGCGACGAAGGTCGCGACGTCGAAGCTCCTGACCCGGATGATCTCCAGGTTCGGGAAATTCGTGGCAAAGCGCAGCATGCGCGACGACGGGTCGGAAAACCCGGGCGCGGGCCGGATTCCGGCTGCCGCGATCAGTGGCTGCGCCTCCTCGAGGATGCGCCCCTTCGGCACGGCCAGCACCAACGGCTCGTTGGCGGCATAAGGCGGATTTGCGGCGTCCATGCCAGGAAGGGTCCTTCGCGAAGCCGGTCAGTCCGCTTCGGCATCCCCGTGAGTCGGCCGCCACGCGGTCGGCCAGGGCTCGCCGATGTCATCCAGCCGGCAGTCGATTCCCGCAACGCGGAGGCGGATGGAAGCGGCACCGGCACAAATTAATGTGATTTCCGTTGCATCAAGCCCGGCTTCGGTGCGGATCGCCAACAGCGACAAAATGCGTGACGTCTCCTCGCGGTCGAAACCGCGGGTCTGCACACCCTGCACCTCGCCGAACAGCACACCGGCGTTGACCCGGTGGTGTTCGCCCTGTCCGGATGGCGCGCCGCGCCGGGCGGCGGCCGGCCCCGGCGGCGCAGCGCCGGTCTCGCTTTCCCAGCAGAACCGGTTGGCAACCAGCGCAAAGCTGCTCTCCCCCGGCAGATAGGCCATGTCGGCGACCGGGATCAGCGCGTCCTGCAACACCGCGCCGATGACGTCGAGATCGTCCGGGCTTTCCGCCCGCAGCCGCAATTTCCGAAACGCCATCGGCCGCCCGCGCGCCTGCGTCAGGAACCGGCGATGCGCTCGACCCGGGCGCCGCAGCCGGTCAGTTTCTCGACCAGCCGTTCGTAGCCGCGGTCGAGGTGATAGACCCGGTTGATTGTCGTTTCGCCCTCGGCGGCCAGCGCGGCGATGACCAGGCTGGAGGACGCCCGCAGGTCGGTGGCCATGACTTCCGCGCCGTAGAGCTTCTCGACCCCGCGCACCATCGCCGACGCGCCGTGGAGATTCACGTTGGCGCCCATGCGCTTGAGTTCCGGCACATGCATGTAGCGGTTCTCGAAGATCGTCTCCGTGATCATGGATGCGCCGCCGGCCTTCGACATCAGCGCCATGAACTGGGCCTGCAGGTCGGTCGGGAATCCGGGGAACGGATCGGTGATGACATCGACCCCGGTCAGGTCGCCGTTGTTGCAGGACACGCGAATGCCCGCGCCGTTCGGCTCCAGCGCAACCCCGGCCTCGCGCAACGCGGACGCGGCGGCGCCGAACAGGCCTTCGCCGACATTCTGCAGCGTGACCGCACCGCCGGTGATGGCGGCGGCCATGGCGTAGGTGCCGGCCTCGATCCGGTCGGCGACGACCCTGTGCTGCGCACCGTGCAGCGCGTCGACTCCCTCGATGACCAGCCGCTCGCTGCCGATGCCCTCGATCCGCGCGCCCATCGCGTTCAGGCAATGGGCGAGGTCGGCCACTTCCGGCTCGAGGGCGGCGTTCTCGATCACGGTCGTGCCGCGGGCGAGCGTCGCCGCCATGATCGCATTCTCGCTGGCGCCGACCGAGACCTTCGGAAAGATGATCCGGTTGCCGACAAGGCCGCCCGACGGCGCCTCGGCGTGAATGTAGCCGCGGCCCAGGCTGATCTCCGCGCCGAGCTGTTCGAGCGCCATGAGGTGCAGGTCGATTGGGCGCGAGCCGATGGCGCAGCCGCCGGGCAGGGAAACCGCCGCATTGCCGAAGCGGGCGACCAGCGGCCCGAGCACCAGCACCGAGGCCCGCATCTGGCGCACCAGATCGTAGGGCGCCATGGTGTTCGGAATGTCCGCCGCGGACAGCGTGAGGGCTGCCGGGCCGGCCTCGATCTCGACGCCGTGCTGCTCCAGCACCCGGATCAGCGTGGCGATGTCGCGCAGCCGGGGGACGTTGGTCAGTTCGAGGGGCTCCGCCGTCAGCAGGGACGCCGCCATCAGCGGCAGCGCGGCATTCTTGGCCCCGCCGATCGGGATTTCGCCGTCCAGTGCGGCGCCGCCGCTGATCCGGAGTCTGTCCATCGGCGCTGAAGTTTCCGCTTTTTTTGGCGCTGCGGCGCCGGAGAGACTCTATTTGGGTGCTTCCGCGCCCTTCGCCAACGGTTCTAGCGAACCTGGCCCGGCGCCTCAACCGGACGGATCGGCCCGGATGGATCGGCGCCAGGGGGCGCCCGGGAAGGCGGCCGGTCAGTCCGCCTTGCCGGCCGGCTTGCCTTTCTTGCGGCGGCGCAGATTCGCCCGCAGGGCTGCGGCGAGCCGGGCCTCCCGGTCCTGGGCAGCGCCGGACTTCGCCCTTGGCTGTGCCGGGCTTCCTTTGCGCGGCGTCTGCCGGTCTTTCCGGTCGGTCATCCTGTCGTCGTTTCGCTTCACGTGCTTCCGTCAGGAAATGCACGTCATTCGATGAGTTTCGGCAACCAGGTCGCAACGCCCGGCACCAGTACGATCAACGCCAGGACGGCCAGCTCCAGCAGGACGAAGGGAACGGCTGCGGCATACACCTGTGTGAGGGTGACGCGCATGGGCGCCACCCCCTTCATCACGAACAGCAGGAGGCCGAACGGCGGGGTCAGGAGCGAAATCTCCATGACCAGCAGGATCAGCACCATGAACCAGAGCATCTCGACGCCCTGCTGCAATGCCAGGGGAATGAAGAACGGCAGGGTGAGCAGCAGCATGCTCACCTGGTCCATGAAGGCGCCGAGAAACAGCAGGATCAGGAGCATCACGATCACAATCATCAGCACGCCGAGGTCGAGGGCCTGCATCGTCGCGATCAGCCCCGTGGTCGCGCCCGAAACGGCGAGCACCTGCGAAAAGGTAAGCGACCCGGCGATGATAAACAGGATCATGGTGGTGATTTTGGCGGTCTCCAGCGCCGCCCTGACCAGCTTCTGCCAGGACAGCGAGCGATAGGCGGCGCAGGCGATGGTCGACGCCACGCATCCGAGGGCGGCCGATTCCGTCGGAGACGCGATTCCGGTGAAGATGCTGCCGACAACCACCGCGAAGATCGACAGCAGCGGAACCACCTGCACGAGGAAAGGCCGCCACCGGGAGCCCGATATCTGCTCCGAAGGATCGTATGGCGGCGCCAGATGCGGGCTGATCGTGCTGCGGACGACGACATAGCCGAAGAACAGCATGGCCATCATGACGCCCGGAACGATTCCGGCGATCAGCAGCGCCGCGATCGGCTGTTCGGCCAGGCTCGCCAGCAGGACGGCCAGCGCCGACGGCGGTATCAGCATGGCGATGCCGCCGGTCGCCATGATCGGCCCCATCGCGAATTTCGGCGCGTAGCCCCGCTCCACCATCTGCGGGAGCAGGACGTTTCCGAGCAGAGCGGTGTTGGCGATCGTCGATCCGGACAGCGTCGAGAACAGGGTGCCGCCGAAAATCGTGACGATCGAAAGCCGTCCGGGCACCCGCGCGATCAACCGGTCGACCGCGGTGATCGCCTTGAGCGCGACCCCGCTCTGAAACAGGATCTCGCCCATCAGGATGAACAGGGGAATCGGCGTGAGCGAAAACCGCCCGATCGCCTGCATGCACTCGGCCGCGAAGGTTGAGAGGCTCATCGAGCCGCCGAGAAACGCGAACCCGCCGACGATATTCGCCAGCAGGAAGGCGAACGCGACGGGCAATCCGAGGGCCATGAAGCCGCAGACAATGCCCAGCATCAACGCCAGCGCCTCGGGCCACGCCATCGCTCACATCCCGCTTGTCAGGTCGCGGGCTTCGTCGCGCGCGGCGTCCGGCCGGGAAGCGCGGGCGAACCTGAGCGCGAACTCGATCGTGAGGAGCAGCATCGAGAGGGCGAAGACGCTGAGCAGCGGCCAGTTGGGAATGGTGATCGTCTTGAACTGCATATGCCCGAATTCGTAGGCTTCGAGCGTGCCGACGCATCCGAAATAGAGGAGCACCGCGCAGACCCCGCCGCCCAACAGGTCGACGAACTGCTCCAGACTCCGCGACGCCCGATCGGGCAGGCCGTCGACGACGATGTCGATCCGGACATGCGCCCCCAAGCGCAGCGCCCAAGGCGCGGCGAGAAACGTTCCGGCGTAAAGCGCGTATTCGGCCACCTCGTTGAGCCAGGGCAGGTTGCCGATGCGGAATGACCGGAGGCCGACGTCGAGGGTAATCAGGACCGCCATCGCGCAGATCGACGCCGCAACCAGATAGCCGATGCCGGCGAGCAAACGGCCGTAACCCTTGCCGACAACCGCCTTCGCCTGCCGAATCGGTACAATCATGATGGGCGGACGCTAGCCTAAGGCTGCGTATCGGCGCAAGAAAACCGCCCGGACCCGCGGATCGGGCCGATGCTCCGCGCGGCGCCGTTCATGTCCGGTCCGGTTCCCGACCGGCCAGGACGCCGCTTTCGCCCAAACGCGCGATTTCCGTTTCGGAATATCCGATTTCCCCGAGGATCGCGGCGTTGTCGCCGCCGAGATAGGGCGCAAGCGCGCGTATCTCCGCCGGTGTGCGGTCGAAGCGCGCCGCCGGCCGGGGCTGCCGCACCTCTCCGAGCGTCGTGTCCCTGTGGATCTCGATGACTTCGTTCGCCTTGACCTGTTCGTCTTCCAGCAGCTGCCACCGGGTCAGGACCGGCGCGCAGGGGACCTCCGCGCGATCGAGCCGCACGAGGATTTCCCGCGTCGGCCATTTCCGGATTTCGGCGCTCACGATTTCCCGCCGCTCAGCCCCGTGAACGGCGCGCGATGCCGCGGTCTTGAACCGCTCGTCTTCGAGCAGGTCCGCGCGGTCGAGCGCCGCGCACATGCCGGACCATTCCGCATCCGACAACGCCCCCGCGGTGATGTATCCGTCCTGGGTCTTGAAGATGAGGTCGAGGCCCATCTGGCCTCTCGCCGGATCGAGCTCCTTGCCGACGAAGGACAGGCTGGAGATGCCCTCCGGCCAAAGATAGGCGATCATCGTATCGAGCATGGCGATGCGGATATGCTGTCCCTCGCCGGTGCGCTCCCGGGCGAACAGGGCCGCCGTGATGGCCTGGGCCGCGGTAACCGCCGTCGTCTTGTCCGGCACGATCGTCCGCACCATGCGGGGCTGGCCGGTCGCGTAGTCCGTCTGGATGTCCGCCAGTCCGCACAACGCCTGGATGACCGGATCGTAGACCCGCTGATGGGCGTAGGGGCCGCTCTCGCCGAAACCGCTGATCGAGACGTAGATAATGTCGGGCCGGACAGCGCGCACGACGTCTTCGCCCAGGCCCATCCGTTCGATCGCGCCGGGGCGAAAATTCTGGACGAAGACGTCGGCGGTGGCGACCAGCTTCTTGAGAACGGCGATCCCGTCGGGAGTCTTTATGTCGAGGGCCAACCCCCGCTTGTTCCGGTTGCACGACAGGAACGAGGCCGACATCCCGTTGTTGATACTGCCGAAGTTCCGCATGAGATCGCCGCGGGGCGACTCGATTTTGATGACCTCGGCGCCCTGGTCCGCCAGCAACATGGTCGCGACCGGGCCCGCGACCATCGTCGTCAGATCGAGAACGCGAACGTCATGCAGGGGTCCCGCCATTTTTCTCTGTCATCCTGTTACGGCATGCGTCGGCGCCGGATTCAGCGCCCGAAGAAGGCCGGTGCGCCTGTCCGATCTGCGGCCGAGGCTATCGTTTTGCCGGAGAACCCGATGCGCGCCGGTCCGAACCGTCCCCATGGGACCGTTTCGACGAAGACCGATGTGACCGCCGCCCGGAGGCCGCGACCGCCGGGCGGCGGTCGCGACTCAGCCGGAGCCGCACCGCAGCGTCACCTGGCAAGCAGCTTTTGCAGAGCGGGCCCGTGTTCCGGGCTGCGCTTGGCGATGCCGGCCCACGCGGTTTTTTTCGCTGTGGCAAGCCATTTCTCGCGGTCTGCGCCCTTGAACTCGATCACCTTGATGCCCTTGTCGGCCATCTTCTTCCAGGCAGCGGCGTCGCCCGCGCGCTGCTCCTGCGCGTTCGTGGTCTCAAACTCGACGATGAGATCGTTCAGCAGCTTTTTCTGCTTCCCGGACAGCGATTTCCAGGTCTTGAGATTGACCAGAACGTGCATGGCCGGGGTGTAGAAGCTGGGATCGACCCGGTATTTCACGACCTTGTACCAGTCGGGCAGGAATCCCTGGGCCGGCCAGGCGAAGCCGTCGATGGTTCCGTTCTCCATGTAGGTATAGATTTCCGCCAGGTTCGACCGCTGGGCGGTGGCCCCGAGCGCGGTGATGAAATCGCGGTGGTGGGGCGCGATCCGGAGGTGCAGGCCTTTCAGCTGCGGCTTGTCGATCGGGTTCTTCAGGTAGACGTGGAACACCGTGTTGAACGTCCGGCCGAGATAATGGATGCCCTTGGCCATGTGCACCTTGTTCACATAGTCGTAAGCGCCATTCTTGCGCTGTTGCTGGATCGGGATCTCCGCCAGCTGCAGGGCCTGCGCCTCGGGCACCACGCTTGCATAGTAGGGGCCCGTGATCGTGATGATGTCGAACGCCCCCTGCTGGACCTTCGCGCCAAGCGTGAAGGGGCTGCCGATGGCCGGTGCGCCGCCCTTGTAGTCGATCTTCAGCACGCCCTTGCCCTTTTCGTTGAGGACTTTGACGAACCGCTCGAACTTGACCGAGAAGATATGGCCGACCGGGAAAGAACTGGCGCCGCTCAGCACGCGCTCCGCGGCCATCGAGCCGGACGCCGCCGCCAGGCTGCCTATCGCGGCAACGGTGACACAGGTCAGTTTGTTGAGTTTCATGATTTCCTCCCGGTTTGCTCTTGCGGATACCGTTGACGTGCCGGTGACGTGCCGGTTGGCAGCATGTCTCCGAAGCGTTTGCCAATCCCGGATCCTCGCCGACGCCGGCTATCCGCCCAATGCCCGGCCCGCCTTTCAGGTGTCGTTGCGGCTCATTCTTCTCCTGAACGACCGTCGACCTGCCTTGCGTTCGGGCCTCTGCCCGAGGACCTGCCACGGGGAGAACGCTGTGCAGGATTGATGCTGCAAAGAGGATAATCGGCGGCCGGACTGCAAAAAATTGTATAATTTCGTTTAAGCAATATTCATATGTGTATAAATATGGTGTCGTTGGGATGACTGATTGGGACGACTACCGGTATTTCCTGGCTGTCGCGGAAGAGGGCAGCCTGTCGGCGGCGGCAAAGCGGTTGCGCGCCAGCCAGCCGACGGTCGGCAGGCGCATCGCACTGCTGGAGGAACGGCTGGCTGTGCGTCTGTTCGAGCGGCATCCGCGAGGCTACTCGATTACGCCCGCTGGCGAGGCGATACTCGACCTCGCCCGGCGCCTGGACTCGAATGTCCGGGACATCGGCCTGCGGATCAAGGGTCAGGACACCGGGTTCGTCGGCACCGTGTCCATTTCCACCCCGGAAAGTATGGCCATCTACTGGCTCATTCCGAGGCTGTCCCGGTTAAGGCGTCTGCACCCCGGAATCCGCATTGAAGTTCACTCGGCGGCGGCGATCGCCGATATCGCCAGGGGCGAGGCCGATCTGGCGTTGCGTTTCGACCGGGCGGGCGACGACGATGTTCTTGTGGCGCACAAGGTCGGCCGCGCAGGGTTCGGCATGTATGCCGCGGCCCAATATCTGCAGCGCCACGGTACGCCGCTCGGACTGGAGGATTTGAGCCGCCACGCCGTCATCGGGCCGGCCGGCCGGCTGGTCGATACGCGGATCGTCGAGTGGCTCGGAGACGTCGCGAATTCCGAGGCCCTGGCCTGCAACAGCATGCTCGGTGTCGCGGCAGCAGTCGAGGCGGGCCTCGGAATCGGTATTCTGCCTCACTACATGGCCTCGCCGGAACGAAAACTGCAGCGTTTGCCGCCCGGCATATTCGAGACCGTTCTCGACGTGTGGCTGCTGGTCCATCCTCACACCCGCGGAGCGGCGAAGATGCAGGCGGTCATCGACTTTCTGGTTCGGGAGCTCTCGTCCGACCCGATATTGTCGGTCTCCGGCGACGCCGGCCGCATGTGAACCGGAATTCGGCGCGATCGGGCGGGTGGACCCGCCTCCGCGGGCGGCCGCTCCGCTTCACTTCGCCCGGCGCCCGCCGCGCCGCCCGGCATTGACGCCCGTCCGGCCCGTCCGCATATTCCGCCCGCCTTTCGCGCGGCCTGCCCGAACCGTTCCGGGGGCCGCCCGACAGACGCCCGACATATGGCGCGCCGCGGTAGCTCAGGGGTAGAGCACACCCTTGGTAAGGGTGGGGCCGGGAGTTCAAATCTCCCCCGCGGCACCAGCTCCCCGGATTGCAGACCCCCGTATCGCAGCCGCGGAAGGCCGGCCCGCAGCGTCAGTCGCCGCCGCCTGTCGTGGTGGTGGCGCTTGTCTGTCCGCCGCCGGACGGATCGGCCTCGCTCTGCGCCAGCATCCTCTTGTAGCGCTTCTGGCCGCTGCGGTGCACGAAGAACAGGATGCAGCAGACGATCGCGAAGACGGCGAGCATGACGTAGCCGAAGTTTTCGCTGATATCGCCCAGCACCTCCTCGAACGCCTTGGCGAGGATATAGCCGCCCCAGGCGAAGCTGTTGGCCCAGATGAAGGCGGCGATGAAGTTGAACAGGGCGAAGCGTCCCCACGGATAGCCGTTCATGCCGAGCGCCGGCGATGCCACGTTGCGCACGCCGTAGATGAAGCGGAAGCTGAGGATGAACAGCACGTCGTATTTCTGGACCATGTCCATGGCCACGGCGACGCCGGCCTTCAGCTTGGGCAGGCGCACCAGAAGCTTCGCGCCGAAGAAGCGGCCGAGCGCGAACCAGCACTGGTCGCCCAGGAAGCTGCCCCACCAGGCGGCGAGGATCAGGATGTAGATGTTGAGATCGCCCTTGAACGCGGCCGCCCCGGCGAAGATCAGGAAGCTCTCGCCCTCGATGAAGGCCCAGCCGAAGGTGATGGCGTAGAAGAGGTTCTCATACTCGCGGATCAGTTCGGCGACGTCCAAGGGATGGCCTTTCGCTTTATCGGTCGCGCGCGGAAATCTGCTGCGGGACGGGCAGGCAATGTCCTAAACACCGGATGCAGGTGCGCCGCAAGCTTTTGCGGCCCATTGCGGCAGGGACCGAACGAAGCAGAAGGATACCGGCATCATGGCCTATTCGACCCTTACCTATGAACGCGACGGCCGGGTTGCCAGGATAACCTTCGACCGGCCGGCGCGGCTGAACGCCATCGCCGCCGCCACGCCGGACGACATCGAGGCCGCGGTCGCCGAGGCCAATGCCGACGACCGGGTCCATGTCATCGTCCTGTCCGGCCGCGGCGCGGCCTTCTGCGCCGGCTACGACCTGAAGGATTTCGCCGAGGGTGCCAGCGCGGGGGTCCAGGAGCGCATGCCCTGGGACCCGATGAGGGATTACGCCCTGATGAAGGGCTACACCGAGAAGTTCATGAGCCTGTGGCGCTCCTACAAGTCCGTCGTCTGCAAGGTCCACGGCTATGCCGTCGCCGGCGGCTCCGACATCGCGCTGTGCTGCGATCTCGTCGTGATGGCCGAGGATGCGCGAATCGGCTACCCGCCGGCCCGGGTCTGGGGCTGCCCCACGACGGCCATGTGGGTCTACCGGCTCGGCGCGGAGGGCGCCAAGCGCATGCTGCTGACCGGCGACCTGGTGACCGGGACCGAGGCGAAGGCGATGGGCCTGGTGACCGACGCCGTGCCGGCCGACCGGCTGGACGCGCGGGTCGAGGAACTGGCGCAGCGCATGGCCGGCGTGCCGAAGAACCAGCTGATGATGCAGAAGCTGATGATCAACCAGGCCATGACCAACATGGGCCTGGAGACGACCCAGATGATCGCGACGATCTTCGACGGCATCACCCGCCATTCGCCCGAGGGCATGGCCTTCAAGCGCCGCGCCGAGGAGGCCGGTTTCAGGCAGGCGGTGAAAGAGCGCGACAGCGGCGACTATCTCGACGAGCTCTGGCCGATCCGCACCGGCCCGGTGCAGTATGAGTAGCGCTGGCAGCGGTGCGCCGAGGCGGGCGCACGGTTCCGATTCGCCGGTCGACACTTTCAATCGGTCATGGATAAATTTTCAATTGGTCAGGCATTGACTTTCAATCAGTCGGACATGATCGAGGCGAAGCGGACGCGCGGTTCAAGCGTCGGACGCGCCTGGCGTTTGAGCAGACCGGCCGCAAAGCCGCGCTTGTAATTGCCGACCGCACCGATAGCAAATCTGTCGCCTCACGACCGAAAAAGGAGAAATCAATAATTGACATATCATTAAGTTCAGTTACGGTGCCTCGAATACCGGAGAGCGGGAGTTGACGGAGACAGCGGCCACACCCGGCGCCCGGCAATCCCCTGGCGCGGAATTGCGGGTCGACATGGACAGCCACATTCCGGCGCTGTTCGTGATCCTCGGCGGCAAGATCGGGCTGCACGCGATGCGCCACCATGCGCGCGAGCTCGGCTTCGACCTGCGCGAGTGGCGCATCGTCCAGGTCCTGGGCAGCGACGGCCGTTCGACGATCTTTTCGATTGCGGACCGGATCGCCATGGATCGCGGCGGCACCAGCCGCTCGGTCGCCCGGCTGGAGAAACGCGGGCTGGTGCGGCGGGAGGGCGATCCGGCGGATCGGCGCCGCTCCTATGTCGCGCTCACGGAAGCGGGTTGGGCGGTGCACGACGAGATCGCCCGTTTCGCGCTTGCCCGCGAAGAACGCCTCCTGAGGGATTTCTCGCCGGCCGACAGCGCGCGGCTGCGGCGGCACCTCAGCGCGCTGGTCGCCGAAGCCGACGCGATGATCGCGGAAGGCTGGTCGCCATAACCCGGTCCGCCGCATTCCGATCGGCGGCGCCGCCGGAACTCATACGAGACTGAACGAGGCAGATACCGATGTCCGATTTCGCCATGGAACCCCTGGTCCACGACGCCTGGTATATCGGCGCGTGGTCCCACGAACTGGACGGCGGGCCGATCGCACGCCGGATTCTGGGCGAGGATGTCGTGCTGTTCCGCGACGGCCGCGGCAAGGCCGCCGCCCTGGAGGACCGCTGCTGCCATCGCGGCGTGAAGCTGTCGCTCGGCGCACCTGTCGAGCAGGGCCTGCAATGCGGCTATCACGGCCTGGTCTTCGACGGCGGCGGCGCCTGTGTCGTCAATCCGGGCGAGAAACCCAGTCCAGCCTTCCGCGTCCGCGCCTTTCCGGTCGTCGAGCGCCAGCATTTCGTCTGGATCTGGAAGGGCGACCCGGACCACGCCGACGCCGGCCTGATCGTCGACTTCGCCTGGCACGACAGGACCGACGAATGGAATTTCCACTACGCGCGCTACGACATCGCCGCCAACTACATGTTCATGATCGACAATCTCATGGACCTGACCCACCTGGGCTATGTCCATACGTCGACCATCGGCGGCAACCCGGGCGAACACGACGACGCCGAGTTGACCACGACGCCCACCCGGCGCGGCGCCCGCTATGTCCGCTGGATGATGGAATCGACCCCGCCGCCGTCCTTCGTCAAGGTCGCCGGCTTCGAGGGCAAGGTCGACCGCTGGCAGGATTTCGAATATGTCGCCCCCGCCTCGGTCCTGCAGTGGGGCGGCGGCCACGACTCCGGAACCGGCGGGCGCGAAAATCGCGAGAAGCCCGGCGGCATCGCCGTCCGGCTGTTCCATCACGCGACCCCGGCCGACGGGGAAAACTTCCACTATTTCTTTTCCACCGCCGTCCGCGGCCAGGCGCTCGATTCGCCGGCCAACGCCGCGTTCCACGAAGACATCCTGGAAGCGTTCCTCGAGGACAAACTGTTCATCGAGGCGCAACAGGAAGCGGTCGGCAAGGACCCGGCCCGCAAGCTCCTCCTGCGCGGCCACGACAAGGCGGTCGCTTACAGCCGCCGGGCGATCAGGAAGATGCGCACTACCGAGTTCTCCGCTGCAGCGGAATGACCGCGCCCGCAACCGGCGGATGCGGCGGAGATTGCCCGGTAGCGGCAGCCGGCCCGGTGCGATAAGAATGCGCCGGGTTAACCAATTCGAACCGAAATCCGGGAGGAAACCATGAAACCACTTGCCCTGGCCGCCGCGGGCGCGGCCGCCCTCGCCCTCGCCGCGCTTCCCGCCGTCGGGCCGGCGTTCGCGCAGACCTACAGCATCGGGACCAACCCGCAGGGCTCGTCGGCCTATGCGACCGGCGCCGCCGTCGCCAAGGTCGCCAAGGACGTGCTCAACCTGCGCGCCCGCGTCGTGCCGCAAGGCGGCCCGGTCGTCACCCTGCCGCTGGTCGACAAGGGCCGGCTGAACTTCTCGATCGCGGTCAGCGTCGTCGCCGCCTTCGCCAACCAGGGCAAGGCGATGTTCAAGGGCAAGCCGCAGAAGAATGTCCGCGTCGTCGCCGTGCTGCGCACCCTGCGGCTGGGAATCTTCGCGCCGAAGGATTCGAAGATCAATTCGGTCGCCGACCTCAAGGGCGTGCGCCTGTCCTCCGGCTTCGCCAAACAGCGCATCCAGGGCCTGTTCTGGCGCGCCCTGCTGAACATGGCGGACCTGACCTTCAAGGACGTCAAGGGCGTGCCGGCGCCGAACGGCGTGCGCGGGGTCGACGATTACATGGGCGGCAAGGTCGATGCCGGCATGTTCTCCATCACCTCCGGCAAGATGCGCCAGGCCTATGCCTCGCGCGGCTTCAAATATGTCTCGCTGCCGGACGATCCGGCATCGGTGAAGAAGATGCAGGCAATCGCGCCCGGTTCGGTGGTCGAGAAGATCGGCCCGTCGCCGGCCTACGCCGGGGTGACCGGGCCGACCAACATCATGGCCGCGCCCTTCATCATCACGGCGAACGCCAAGGTCTCCGACGATATCGCCTACAAGCTGGTCAAGGCGATGGCGGCGAACAAGAAGATGATGGTCGCCGCCTTCAAGGGCATGGCCGGCTTCAATCCGAAGAAGATGTATGTCGATATCGGCGTGCCCTATCATCCCGGCGCGATGAAATACTATCGCGAGACCGGCCAGGCGAAGTAGCCCCGGACCTTCCGGAGAGCCGCTGTGACGGACCCCGCACCGGACGCGGAGTCCCATGCGGCCGAGGTTGAAACGGAGGCCGCCGCCCCCTCGGGCAATCTCCTGATTACCTGGGTGGGCGGCGGCCTGTGCGCAGCGCTGACCGCCGGCGCCCTGCTCTGGGCGGCCGATCTCTACCGCGCGGTCGGCCTCATCTTCATGAACGAGCAGTTCTACGCCGCCATGCTCGCGATCGGGCTGGCGGCGCTCTATCTCTGCGTGCCTGCGCGCAAGGGCGCACCGCGCACGCATGTGCCCTGGTACGACCTGGTCATCGCCGCCGTATCCGCCGCGGCGGCGCTCTATGTGACGGTCGAATACCCGGTCATCCTGGACAATTTCGCCGACAATCCGCCGGACGCCGTGGCGGCGGCGGCGATCCTGCTCGCCGCGATCGTGGAAGGCCTGCGCCGGACCGCCGGCCCCATCCTGTTCGCCTTCCTTTTGTTCTTCCTCGTCTTCGCGCTGGTCGGCCATCTGATTCCCGGCCGGCTCCAGGGCGAGAACGTCCCGGTCGACCGGCTGGCGATCTATGTCGTGCTCGACGCCAACGGCATGTTCGGCTTCCCGATGAAGGTGTCGACGACCATCGTGCTCGCCTTCATGTTCTTCGGCTTCCTGCTCGAGCCGGCAGGCGGGGCGAAATTCTTCACCGACATCTCGGCCGGGCTGATGGGCCGGTTCCGCGGCGGCTCGTCCAAGATCGCCATCGTCGGCTCCAGCCTGTTCGGCTCGATCTCCGGCAGTGCGGTCTCCAACGTCGTCTCGACCGGCGTCATCACCATTCCGCTGATGAAACGCGGCGGCTATCCGACCCACTCGGCGGCGGCCATCGAGGCGGTGGCCTCGACCGGCGGCCAGCTCATGCCGCCGATGATGGGGGTCGCCGCCTTCGTCATGGCCGAACTGTTGCAGATCGGCTACGCCGAGGTCGTGCTCGCCGCGCTGATCCCGGCGATCCTCTACTACGCCGCCCTGTTCATCCAGGTGGATTTGCAGGCGGCGCGCGACGGCATCCTGCGGATTGAAAAGTCGCTGATCCCGCGCCTGCTGCCGGTGGCGGGCCGGGGCGGCATCTTCATGACTCCCTTCGTCGTCATCGTGCTGTGCCTGTTCCGCTGGTCGCTCCAGCCGGAGACCGCGGCCCTCTATGCGGCGCTCACCCTGCTGCCCATCGGCTTCCTGCTCGGCTACGGCGGCGACCGGCTGACCCTCCGCTCGCTGGTCGCCAGCTTCGTCAAGACCGGCAAGGCCGGCCTGGAGCTGCTGATGATCGGCGGCGCGGCGGGCGCAATCATCGGCGTGCTCAACATCTCCGCCCTCGGCTTCGCGCTGACCAGCGAACTGGTCGGCATCGCCGGCGGCAGCCTGCTCGTCCTGCTGATCCTCGCCGCCATCGTCTGCATCGTCCTCGGCATGGGCATGCCGACGCTCGGCGTCTACATCCTGCTCGCCACGCTGGTTGCGCCGGCGATCATCGAACTCGGCGTGCCGGACCTCTCGGCCCATCTGTTCGTCATGTATTTCGGCATGATGTCGATGATCACGCCGCCGGTCGCCATCGCGGCCTTCGCCGCGGCGACGCTGGCCGGCGCGCCGATGATGAAGACCGGCTGGCAGGCGGTGAAATACGGCTGGTCGGCCTATCTGATACCCTTCGTCTTCATCATGTCGCCGGCGCTCATCATGCAGGGCGGCGCGCTCGAGGTGGCGCTCAGCTTCACGACCGCCCTGTTCGGCGTGCTGCTGGTCTCGGTCGCGGTCACGGGCTTCCTGTTCACGCCCATCGCGCCCGCGTTCCGCATCGTCTACGCCGCCGCCGGACTGGCGCTGATCGTGCCGGTCTATGCCTTTGCAGAGGCGCCGTGGCTCAACCTGGCCGGCGGCGGCCTCGGCGCGGCGCTGATCGCCGCCGACGTCGTCAGGCGCCGCGCGCAGCCGCAGGCCGAACGCCCCGTCCCCGCCACAGCCGGAGAATAGGATGGCCGATACCGCTCCCGACCGGAAACGCCCGAACTTCCTGATGATCGTCACCGACCAGCACCGGGCGGACTATCTGGGCTGCGCCGGGCATCCGGTCCTGAAGACGCCGCATATCGACGGCATCGCCGCCCGCGGCGTCCGGTTCGACCGCTTCTATGTCGCCAACCCGGTCTGCATGCCCAACCGGGCAACCCTGGTGACCGGCCGGATGCCCTCGCTGCACGGCGTCCGGCACAACGGCATCCCGCTCTCCCTGTCGGAGAACACCTTCGTCGACCTGATGCGGCACGAGGGCTACCGCACGGCGCTCATCGGCAAGAGCCATCTCCAGAACATGACTGGCGAGCCGCCGTCGATGCAGCGCCGGATCGAGCCGCGCGACGACGCTTTCGCCGAGGCGCGCAAGCCGGAGACGCTGGCCGAAGGCGCCTACGAGGAAGAGCGGCCCTGGACCTGGAGAGCGGATCCGGAGCGCGAAATCGCGACGCCCTTCTACGGCTTCGAGGACGTATCGCTCGCCACGATGCACAGCGACAAGGTCGGCGCCGCCTATATCGCCTGGATGAAGGCGCGGGGCGGCGACCCGGCAACCATGGTCGGCCCGGAAAACGCCCTGCCCCACGACTATGTCGCGCCGCAGGGCTGGCGCACCGCGGTGCCGGAAGAGCTTTATCCCACCAGCTACGTCGCCGAGGAGAGCATCGGCTGGCTCGACGCCTATGCGAAGGAAGGCGGCGACCGGCCGTTTTTCCTCACAGCCTCTTTCCCCGACCCGCACCATCCCTTCACGCCGCCGGGCAAATACTGGGACATGTACGACCCGGCCGAATTCGACCTGCCGGAAAGCTTCCACCGGCTGAGCAATCAGGCGCCGCCGACGCTGCGGTGGATGTGGGAAAACCGGCCGCCGGGCGACGGCAGCCGCAATGCCGGCCAGGTCGCCTACACCGTCACCGAGCGGGAGGCGCGCGAATCGATGGCGCTGACCTGCGGCATGATCTCGATGATCGACGATGCCGTCGGGCGGATCCTGTCCAGGCTCGACGCTCTCGGCCTCGCCGACGACACCATCGTCGTCTTCACCGCGGACCACGGCGATTTCCTCGGCGACCACCGGATCGTGCTCAAGGGCCCGATGCACTTTCAGGCGCTGGTCAAGGTGCCGTTCATCTGGGCCGAGCCGGACGGCCGGAACGCGGGCGCGGCCTGTTCCGCGCTTGCCGGCACCGTCGATATCGCCCGCACCATGCTGAGTCGCGCCGGCATCGTGCCCTATAACGGCATCCAGGGCCGCAGCCTGGAGCCGGAGATCGCCACCCTGGAAGACCGGGGCGGCGGCGCCGTCCTGATCGAGGACGACCAGCAGCGCTCGATCATGGGCTTCGAGCGCGACTTCCGCGTCCACTCGCTGATCACCCGGCGCTGGCGGCTGTCGGTCTACAGCGGCGCCGGGCATTGCGAGCTCTACGACCTGGAGAACGACCCGCACGAATTGACGAACCTGTACGACGATCCGGCCCATGCCGCGGTCAGGGCGGACATGCTGGAGCGCCTGGCCAAGGCCGAGATCGAGACCGTCGACCGCAGCCCCTTCCCGACCGCAATCGCGTGAGGCCGAGTTAACGTATTGGCCCGTCCATTCATGACGGAACCGCCGCCGCAGCGGTGGCGTTCGGACCGCCCTTCGATACGCCGCCTGCGGCGGCTACTCAGGGTGAGGGAGAGTGTTGCAGATGGCAATAATTCCCTCATCCCGAGTAGGCGCGAAGCGCCGTATCGAGGGACGCTCTGCCGACGCGAAAGCCGCTGAGGTTCGAACCAATTCGGATACCCGATAGCCGCGGCCGGCGGCCGACAGCGCGGGTTGTGGAAGTTGCATTCTCCGCAAGACTTGCGGAGATTAAGGCCTCCATTCTCCGCAGATTGTGCGGAGAATAGCCATTCGCCCGGCAAAGCGCTGAGCTACTGGAACCCAGACACCGGGTTACCCGGCAGCGAAACTCCGCGATGCAGCAGATGCGAAGGCGGGGCAGCCCGCCTCAGGCGTTGACGTCGATCACCGTGCGGCCGCGCACGCCGCCTTTCAGGATGGTCTCGCCGGCGGCGAAGGTTTCGCCGAGCGGGATCACCTCGGTCATGGCTTCGAGCTTGCCGATCGGCAGGTCGGCGGCGAGGCGCTGCCAGGCCGTCTTGCGCGGCGTGGCCGGATACATCACCGAATCGATGCCGAGCAGGCTGACGCCGCGCAGGATGAAGGGCAGGACGGTGGTGGCGAGATCGTTGCCGCCGGCGTTGCCGCACACCGCAACCGCGCTGTGCAGGCCCATCTGGGCGGCGGCGGTCGCCAGCGTTGCGCCGCCCACCGTATCGACGCAGCCCGCCCATTGCGCCTTTTCAAGCGGCCGGCCGGTCGCCTCCAGCCGGCCGATCACGTTTGCGGCGCCGAGGCCGCGCAGATAGTCCTCCTCGCCGGACTTGCCGGTGGAGGCCGTCACCTCGTGACCGAGCGCGGCCAGAATGGCGACGGCGACGCTGCCGACGCCGCCCGACGCGCCGGTCACCAGCACCGGGCCGGCGCCGGGCCGAAGCCCGGCATGCTCCAGCGCCATCGCCGAGATCATGGCCGTGAAGCCCGCCGTGCCGATCGCCATCGCCTGCAGGTTGCTCAGCGCGTCCGGCACCTTGACCAGCCAGTCCGCCCTGACCCGCGCCTTCTGGGCGAAGCCGCCCCAATGGCGCTCGCCGAGGCCCCAGCCGGTCAGCACGACCCGGTCGCCGGGGGCGAAATCCGGCGACGCCGAGTCCTCGACCGTGCCGGAAAAATCGATGCCCGGCACATGGGGATAGGTGCGCACCAGGCGGGCCAGGCCTTTCAGAATCAGGCCGTCCTTGTAGTTGAGGTCGGAATAGTCGATGCGGACGGTGACGTCGCCTTCGGGCAGCCGGTCTTCGTCAAGATCCGTCATCGAGCCGGTAACGGTGCCGTCGTCTTCTTCGAGCAGGATGGCGCGGAAGGTCATGCCGGTCTCACGGGGTTATGGTATCTCAAGGGCTGGCAGGGACCGGCGCGCCGCCAGGGCCGCGCCGGGTTTCCGCCTGTCAAATCAGGTCTTGCCGGTCAATGCAAGGCAGGCGCGGCGAATTTGGTCGAGGCGCGATGACGAACGGAACCGCCCCGGAAGCGGAAACCGCGGTCCGGCCGCCGATCCATCGTCTGACCCATGACGGGCGCAGCGGCGAGCTTTTCGTCATTTTCCTGGTCAACCTGGGGCTGTCGATCCTCACGCTGGGCATTTACCGCTTCTGGGGCCGGACGCGGATCCGCCGTTACGTCTGGAGCCAGACCGGCCTGCTCGGCGAGCCGCTGGAATATACCGGGCGCGGCATCGAGCTGTTCCTCGGCTTCCTGTTCGCCCTTGTCGTGATCTACGGCCCGATCCTCGGCCTGTATTTCGGGCTGGACGTCGAACTGCCGGACCCCGGGGAGGAATTTGGCGGTACGAAGCTCAACAGGTTGATCCTCTTCATCGCGATCATGCTGTTGGCGATCCCGATCCTGATGCTGTTCTACTACGTCGCGCTGTTCGCGGCCTATCGGTACCGGATCGGGCGGACGTCGTGGCTCGGCATTCGCGGCGGCATGGAGGGGTCGGCGTGGCGGTACGGCTTCCTCGGCCTCGGGCTCGGTTTTCTCAATGTCCTGACCCTCGGCTGGACCAAGCCCTGGGCCGATTCCGTGGTGTTCAAATACCGGCTCGGCCGTGCCTGGTTCGGCAACGGAAAGTTCGATTCGCACCTCGATGCCGATGGTCTCTACAGCCGATATGCCCTGGCCTGGATCGGCACTGCCGCCGCTGTCGGCGCGATGTTTGCCGGCCTGGCAACCATCGGATTCGGCGGACAGGTCCTCGATCACGGAACTGCCGTCGATCCGGTGCGAATGCAGGTAATCGTAATCGCGATCGAACTGACCCCTCTGATCGTCTACCAACTGCTGATCTGCGCCTACAAGGCGGCGCTGGTGCGCAACATTGCAAAGACTCTCACCTACGGTTCGGTCCGCTTTCGGACGGATGTCACCTTCAAGGACGTCTTCAAGCTGCGCATTCCCAATTTCCTGCTGATGGCTTTCACCCTGGGCTTCGCCTATCCCTATGTCGTCATGCGCACCACGCGCTTCATCGTTCGGCACGTCGAAATTCACGGCGACATCCGGACCGCGGCGATCGGCCAGACCGAGGTCGGGACGCCGCGATACGGCGAAGGTCTGATGGAGTTCTTCGGCATCGGGATGATCTGAGCGATGCCGGACCGGGGCGCCTCCGCCGCAGGGACCTACACGGACGGCCGGACGGCCCGGCGGCACAGCGTCCGGGCGACCATCGGGGTCGATGGCCTGCTTATCGAATCCGACGACGGCGCGGTCGCAGAAGCGTGGCCGTTCGACGATCTGCGGCTGGTCGACGAGGCTTACGCCGACCGCCCCTTCCGCCTGAAGCGCAGCGCCGGCGAGGCGCGCCTGACCGTCGCTGACAGCGCATTTCTCGACCGCCTGCGCCCCCATGCCGGCCAACTGCGCCGGAAAGACCTGCGCCGCGCGAACCTGAAGGTCCGGGCGGCCGGCTGGATCGGGGCTACGGCGGCGATCCTGGCGGGATTCTGGTTCCTGCTGCCGCTCGCAGCCGGCCCGGTCGCATCCTGGGTGCCGCTACACTGGGAGGAGGGCCTCGGGCGCACCGTCCAGCGCCAGGCGCTCGCCCTGATGGCTGCCGATTCCCGCCTGTGTACGGGAACCTCCGGCCGGCTGGCCTTCGCACGCCTTGTGCAGCGCCTGTCCGCCACCAAGCCCTCGCGCTACCGCTTCCGCGTTACCGTGGTGGACAACAGGACGGTCAACGCCTTTGCCGCGCCGGGTGGCTATATCGTCGTGTTTCGCGGCCTGATCGACAATTCTGCCGGCGCCAACGGGCTCGCCGGCGTGATGGCCCACGAGATGGGCCATGTCATCGAGCGCCACGGCATGGAAAACCTCGTCAAGGCGCTCGGCCTCAGCTTCGTCATGAGCGCCCTGATCGGCGACACCTCGGGCTTCGCCGGTATAGCGACCGACATGGCGCAGAACCTGGCCACGTCCAAGTTCAGCCGCGACGCCGAACGGGAAGCCGACGGGATCGCCGTCGAGATGCTGAACCGGGCGAATATTTCCGGCCGGGGATTTCGCGCCTTCTTTCAGACGATGGCGCGCAAGGCGGGCCCCGAGGGCAACGCTATCGGCCGGTATTTCGCGTCGCATCCCGCCACGCGCGGGCGGGCGCAATTCGTCAAGACGCACGCGACGGGAACGCGCCCCGCGATGTCCGACTCCGAATGGCAGGCGGTCCGCCGCATGTGCGACCGGTAACGGAGACGCCGCGTTCCCCCGGCCGGCCGCGCCGGCGAAACCCGGGGCGACGGCCCAGGCGGGAGATCAAGGCGGGAGATTCGGATTAGCGCCTGAACAGATCGTCGAGCGCGAACCCGACGATCGGTCCGAACGGGCGGCCCCCGTGTCCGGCGCCGGGAACGATCAGGAATTGCGCGTCGTGCCCCGTGGCCCTGGCAGCCGCGATATACTTCTCGACATGGTGCGGCGGCGTCGTGCGGTCGGCGCTACCGGAAACCGCAACGATCTTCGCCTTGGGGTTGGCCTTTTCAAGCCATGTGTGGGGCGACTGCGTAAATTCCGATCTTCTGAACCCCTTTTCGAACAGCAGTTGCGGAACGTCGCAGGGACAGGAAATGAGCAGGACGGCATCGACCAGATCCGGCCTCATGCCAAGCAGCACGCCGGCGATCAGCGCGCCGCCGGACGTGCCTGTCAGAACGAGACGTTTCGCCCGATGGTGCGCCTTCAGCCGCGCGACGGCGTCCCCCATGCTTTCGATCTCGTCGCGGCCACGGCTCATGAATGAAAACTGGTCGTGCGTGGCCGTGCCCGACGACTTGCGACCGGCGCCCCGGAATCCGGGCCTTATCAGCACGACTGCATTGGCGCCGCGTCTTGCCATCGCCCGTGCGATGCCGAACACGAAATCGACCGGCCGGCCCGACGGCACATCGCCGTGGAAATGGATCGCCAGCGTATCGGGATTGCCGCCCGCCCAATAGGTCTGGATCGCCAGGCAATGATCGCGTCCCTGGACGTAGGTGATGTTGTCCGGATCGGCGCATTTCTCGGCCTGCGCGGGAGCGGCGCCGGCCGTCAACCAGGCCGATACGGCGATGGCGGCAACGATTTTCGCGTGATGCTTCATCGGGACGGCTGCGCTCCTGTCTACTGGCGACGATAGTCTCGATTTCAGTCTGCCGGAACGGCCCTCTTCGCGTCATTCAACGGTCAGGCATTCCTGAAACGCGACCGGCGTCCCGCCCGGCCGGCCGGGCAGTTCGTCCTCGCGCATGACGACGGCGCCGCGGACGATCGTCGCCTTCGGCCATCCGCTCACCGTCAGGCCGTCGAACGGCGTCCAGCCGCAGCGGGTTTCCATCCAGTCGTTTGAAATCGTGCGCCGGGCTCCAAGGTCGACGACGGTGAAATCGGCGTCGTAGCCGAGCGCGATCCTGCCCTTGCCGGCGATGCCATAGATCCGGTTCGGCCCGGCGCTGGTCAGGTCGACGAACCGTTCGAGGCTGAGCCGCCCGGCGTTGACGTGGTCGAGCATCAGCGGGACCAGCGTCTGCACCCCCGGCATCCCGGACGGGGTGGACGGATAGGGCCGGTCCTTCTCCTCCCGCGTATGGGGCGCGTGGTCGGAGCCGATCACGTCGATCACGCCGTCGGCGACGGCCTGCCACAGCGCCTCGCGATGCCGGGCGTCGCGGATCGGCGGGTTCATCTGGGCATAGCTGCCCAGGCGCTCGTAGCATTCCGGCGCCGACAGGGTGAGATGCTGGGGCGTCGTCTCGACCGTCGCGACGTTTTTCGCTCCGGCGAGCAGCGGGAGTTCCTCGGCCGTCGAGATATGCAGCACGTGGATGCGGCGCCCGGTTTCGCGCGCCAGCGCCAGGATGCGCCGGGTCGCCAGCACCGCGGTCTCGACATCGCGCAGATGGGGATGCTGCACGGCCCCGGCGGCCGGGTCGAGCAACGCCTTGCGCGCGTTCAGCCGGTCTTCGTCCTCGGCATGGATCGCGGCCCGGCGGCGGCCGCTTGCGAGCACCCGGCGCAGCGTCGCGTCGTCGGCGACCAGCAGGGAGCCGGTGGAACTGCCCATGAAAATCTTGACGCCGGCGCAGCCCGGCAGCCGCTCCAGTGCGCCGAGCGCCTCGGCGTTGGCATCCGTCGCGCCGAGGAAAAAGGCATGGTCGCACCAGGCCCGCCCCTCGGCCCGGCGGAGCTTCCCGGCGAGCGCGTCGGCGGAATCGGTGTTCGGCGAGGTGTTCGGCATTTCGAAGATCGCCGTGACGCCGCCCTTGGCCGCGCCGCGCGTGCCGCTTTCCAGGTCTTCCTTGTGCTCCAGCCCCGGCTCGCGGAAATGCACCTGGGTGTCGATAACGCCGGGCAGGACGTGCAGGCCGCCGGCATCGAAGCGCTCTGCGGCGGCCGCCCGGCCGAGGTCGCCGAGCGCCGCGATCCGGCCGTCGCGCACGCCGATATCGGTATCGACCCGCCCCATCGGCGTCATGACGGTGCCGCCGGAAATCGCCAAGTCGAAGGAATTTTCGTTCATGCCGTCGCCCGTTGCCGAAGCCGCCCCAGCCGTTTCATATACCGGGCGGCCGCAGCGTTGAAGGATTTCCCGGTGCGTCTAGATAACGGGAGCCCGGAACCGAAATGAGCCCGTTGCCGATGACCGGATACCATGTCGCCGAAGACCGCGCGGTTCTGCGCGTTTCCGGCGCCGACCGGATCGAGTTTCTCCAGGGCATCGTTTCGAACGATGCCGCGAAGGCCGGCCGGGACCGCGGCGTCTGGGCGGCCTTCCTCACGCCCCAGGGCAAATATCTGCACGATTTTTTCCTCGCCGCCGACGGCGAGTCGATCCTGCTGGACTGCGAGAAGGTACGGGCGGACGACCTGCGCAAGCGGCTGCGGCGCTATACGCTGCGCTCGGACGCGCGGGTCGAAGCGGCCGACGATCTGGTTGTCGCCCTGACAGCGACGGAGCCCGCCTCGGCGCCCGGCGCCGCGGCCTGTTTTCCGGACCCCCGGCACCGGGACGCCGGCTACCGGATGATCGGCGAACCTGCCGCAGTCAGGGAGGCGATGGCCGCCGCCGGCCTGGACGCCGCCGACCCGCTGGACTGGGACCACCGCCGTCTGGCGCTCGGCCTGCCGGACGGTTCCCGCGACCTTGAGGTCGAACGCTCCACCCTGGCCGAGGCCAATGCCGACCTGCTGGGCGGCATCGACTGGGACAAAGGCTGCTGGATGGGCCAGGAGGTCACCGCCCGGATGCACTATCGCGGCCTCGCCAAGCGGCGCCTGACACCGATGCGCGTGGACGGTCCGGTGCCGGCGCGCGGCGCAGCGGTCGAGCGGGACGGCAGACCGGTGGGCGAATGCCGCTCCTCCGCCGGCGGTCTCGTCATGGTCCTCGCCCGGACCGACGCCCTCGACGAAGCGGAACCCGGCCTGCGGGCCGGCGAAGCGCACCTGCACCCGGCGCCGCCGGAGTGGCTGAAGGCGGCGCTGCGCGAAGGCGATGCAGCTTCCGGCGGTGCATGATCGAACGGGGGAAGGCGCCGGAAGAGCGCCGCCCTGTCCCGCCCTTCGATACGCCCCGGCCGGGGGCCGGGGCTACTCAGGGTGAGGGCGAAGGAGGGTGAACGCACTACAACACCCTCATCCCGAGTAGCCCCGGATTTAATCCGGGGCGTATCGAGGGACGCCGAAGCGAATGAATCCGGCTCAGAACCCGCCGCGCAGCCTTGCCTGCGCCGCCGCCAGCCTTGCGATCGGCACGCGGTAGGGCGAGCAGGAGACGTAGTCCAGGCCGATCTCCTCGCAGAAGGCGATGGACGCCGGGTCTCCGCCATGCTCGCCGCAAATGCCGAGCTTGAGATCGGGCCGCGCCGCCCGGCCGCGGTCGCAGGCGATGCGCACCAGTTCGCCCACCCCCTCGACATCGAGCGAGACGAACGGGTCCTTCGGGACGATCCCCTGCTCGACATAGGCCGGCAGGAAATTGCCGGCGTCGTCGCGCGACAGGCCGAAGGTCGTCTGGGTAAGGTCGTTGGTCCCGAAGCTGAAAAAGGCGGCTTCGCGGGCGATTTCGCCGGCCTGCAACGCCGCGCGCGGCAGTTCGATCATCGTGCCGACCAGATAATCGGTCGCGACGCCGCTCCGTTCGGCAACTTCCGCCGCCACCCGGTCGATCACGGCCTTCAGCAGCGCCACCTCTTCCATCGAAAAGGCGAGCGGAATCATGACCTCCGGCACGACCGGCCGGCCGGTCTTCTGCTGCACCTCGGCCGCCGCCTCGAAGATGGCGCGGGCCTGCATCTCGCAGATTTCCGGGAAGGTGACGGCGAGCCGGCAGCCGCGATGGCCGAGCATGGGGTTGGCCTCGCTCAGGCGCTGGATGCGGCGCCGGACCTCGCGCGCGCTCACGCCCGCCGCCTCGGCGACCCCGGCCAGTTCCTCCGCGCCGTGGGGCAGGAATTCGTGCAGCGGCGGATCGAGCAGCCGGATCGTCACCGGCAGCCCGGCCATGATTTCGAACAATCCGGCGAAATCCCGGCGCTGCATGGGCAGGAGCTTTTCCAGCGCCGCGCGCCGGCCCGCCGCGTCGTCGGCGAGGATCATCTCGCGCATGGCGACGATCCGGTCCTCGTCGAAGAACATGTGCTCGGTGCGGCACAGGCCGATGCCCTCGGCGCCGAATTCCCGTGCCGTGCGCACCTCGGCCGGCGTTTCGGCATTGGTGCGGATCGCCATCCGGCGCAGATCGTCGGCCCACTCCATGATGCGCGCGAAATCGCCGGACAGTTCCGGCTGGATCAGCGGCGCCTCGCCGAGCATGACCCGGCCGGACGCGCCGTCGATGGTGATCTGCTCCCCGGCTTTCACGATACGCCCGGCGCAGGCCATTTCGGCGGCCTCGTAATCGACCCTGATGTCCCCCGCGCCGCACACGCAGGGCCGGCCCATGCCGCGCGCCACCACCGCGGCGTGGCTGGTCGCGCCGCCGCGCGTCGTCAGGATGCCGGCGGCGGCATGCATGCCGTGGATGTCTTCCGGGCTGGTCTCGACCCGGACCAGGACGACCGCCGCGCCGGCCTGGGACCGGGCCACCGCCTCATCGGCCGAGAAGACGACCGCGCCGGTCGCCGCGCCCGGCGAGGCGGCGAGGCCGCGCCCGAAGATCGTCACGTCCGCCGCCGGATCGAGCGTCGGGTGAAGCAGCTGGTCGAGCTGCGCCGGATCGAGGGCTTCGATCGCCCCGGCCGGATCGAGGATGCCTTCGTCCACCATGTCCACGGCGATCTTCAACGCCGCCTGGACGGAGCGCTTGCCGCTGCGGGTCTGCAGCATCCAGAGCCTGCCGCGCTGGACGGTGAACTCGATGTCCTGCATGTCCCGGTAGTGCCGCTCGAGGATGCCGCGGATGCGGACCAGCTCGGCGAACGCCTCGGGCAGCGCCTCCTCCATCGAGGGCAGGTCCGGCCCGTGCAGGTCGCGGCCGGCGACCGTGAGGTTCTGCGGCGTGCGGATGCCGGCGACCACGTCCTCGCCCTGGGCGTTGACCAGGAATTCGCCGAAGAAGCGGCCGTCGCCGGTCGAGGGGTCGCGGGTGAAGGCGACGCCGGTTGCGCAGTCCTCGCCCATGTTGCCGAACACCATGGCCTGGACGTTGACGGCCGTGCCCCAGGCCTCGGGAATATCGTGCAGGCGCCGGTAGGTGACGGCGCGGGCGTTCATCCAGCTGCCGAAGACGGCGCCGATGGCGCCCCAGAGCTGGGCGTGCGGATCCTGCGGGAAGGCCGCGCCGGTTTGTTCCTGCACAATCTCCTTGTAACGGCCGACCAGCGCTTCCAGGTCGTCGGCGCCGAGTTCGGTATCGAGATAGACGCCGCGCCGTTCCTTGATGTGCTCCAGCTCGCGTTCGAACTCGTCGTGATCGACGTCGAGCACGACGGCGCCGTACATCTGGATGAAGCGGCGGTAGCTGTCCCAGGCGAAGCGGGGGTCGCCGCCGCTGTCGGCCAGCCCGCGGACCGTTCCGTCGTTCAGCCCGAGATTGAGCACGGTGTCCATCATGCCCGGCATCGAGGCGCGGGCGCCGGAGCGGACCGAGACCAGCAGCGGATCGGCCGGGTCGCCGAACCGGCGGCCGGCGATCGCCTCGATCCCGGCGATGCCGGCGGCGACCTGCCCGGCGAGGTCGTCGGGATAGGTCCGGCCGTTGTCGTAGTACCAGGTGCAGACTTCGGTCGTGACGGTGAAGCCGGGCGGCACCGGCAGACCGATGCCGCTCATCTCGGCGAGGTTTGCACCCTTGCCGCCGAGCAGGTCCGCCATCCCGGCTGCGCCTTCGGCGGTGCCGCCGCCGAAGCTGTAGACCCACTGCGTCATCGGCGCACCGCCGCCCGCATTCGGTCCGGGCAGGACATCAGCCTGCGATCCGGGCCGGCCATCAGCCCTCGATCCGGGAAAAATCGGCGACGCTGTCCATCACCGCGCGGATGTTGGACAGCAGCAACAGGCGGTTTTCGCGCAGGGCCGGGTCCGGGTCGTTGACGGTGACGACATCAAAGAAACGGTCGATCGGGTCGCGCAAACCGGCCAGCGCCGTCATGGCCTCGCCGAAGGCCTCCTTTTCCAGTGCGCGCTGCGCTCCGGCGGCAGCGGCGTCCAGCGCCGTGGAGAGATCGGTTTCTTCCGCCAGTTGCAGCAGGCAGGCCACCGGCGCGCCGTCGTAGCTGCGGCCGTCCTTCTTCTCCTCGATGCGCAGGATGTTGGCGGCGCGGCGATAGCCGGTCAGCAGATTTTCGCCGTCGTCCGTGCCCAGCAAAGCCGCCAGCGCGTCGACCTGGGTCAACAGCCGGACCAGATCGTCTTCGCCGCCATCGGCGAAAACCGCGGCGACGTGATCGTGGCGGACACCGCGATCCCGCAGATGGACCTTCAGGCGGTCGACGATGAACCGGAAGGCCTGCTGCGCCGCAGCCTCCCGAGCCGAATCGCCCTTCTTCACACCTTGCTCGCAAGCCGATTGCGATGCTCGGACGGCAGCCTGCCCAAGCAATCCAATCAATGGCAAACGAAGTTCGTTTTCCACGATCAGGCGGATAACGCCGAGCGCTGCCCGGCGCAGTCCATAGGGGTCGCGAGATCCGGTCGGCGTTTCGTCGATCAGCCAGAAGGCAGCCAGGGTATCGAGCTTGTCCGCCAGCGCCACGGCGACACTCACTCTATTTTCCGGGCATTTTTCGGACGGTCCCTGGGGCGCATAGTGTTCGGCGATGGTGTCAGCCACTGCCGCGTCCTCGTCGTCTTCAAGGGCGTAGTAACGACCCATGACCCCCTGCAGTTCGGGGAACTCGCCAACCATGCCGGTAGTCAAGTCGGCCTTGGCGAGCCGCGCGGCGCGTTGGGCCTTTTCCAGGTTCGCGCCGACCTTCGGCGCCAGTTCGCCCGCAAGAATTTCGATCCGGCGCACCTTCTCACCGACAGTGCCGAGCCTTGCATGAAAGGTAATGCCCTCCAGCGCCTCGACCCGGTCGGCGAGCGGCGTTGCGCGGTCCTGGTCCCAGAAGAACTGCGCGTCGGCGAGGCGGGCGCGCAGGACACGCTCGTTGCCGGCGGCGACCGATTTGCCGCCGTCGCCGGTTTCCATGTCGGCGATGGCGATGAAATGCGGCGCCATTTGCCCATCGGCGGTTTCAAGCGCGAAATATTTCTGGTGGCTGCGCATCGAGGTGATGAGCACCTCCGACGGCAGGTCCATGAAGGCGTCGTCGATCCGGCCGGCCACCGCGACCGGCCATTCGACCAGCCCCGTGACTTCGTTCAGGAGCGCCCGATCTTGGCGGAGCGAAGCGCCGAGGCTGGCGGCGAGGGCGCTCGCTTCCGCTTCGATCCGGGACTGCCGTTCCGGGGGATCGACCAGCACGAACGCCGTCTCCAGCTTCGCCCGATAGTCCGCTGCCGACTCGACGGCGATTTCGCCGGGCGCCAGGAAACGGTGGCCCACGGTCGTTCCGTTGAAGGCCAGCGCGTCGCCGCCGCCGATGTCGAAGCTCCCGGCCACCGGGCGGCCGTCGAAGATGCACAGGATGTTGTGCAGCGGCCGCACCCACTGGAAGGCCGAGCCGCCCCAGCGCATGCTCTTGGGCCAGCCCATCGCGCGGATCGCGCCGGTGACGATGCCGCCCAGCGCATCGGCCGTCGCCGCGCCCTTGCGCTCGATCACAGCGAACCAGAACTCCGCGTCCCTGACCTCGCGCCTCTCGCATTGCTCGAGGCTGTCGAAGCCGACCGAGCGCAGGAAGCCTTCGATCGCCTTGTCCGGCGAGCCGACCCGCGGGCCTTTCCGTTCCTGGCGGACATCGGGCTGCCGCCCGGGCAGGCCCGCGACGCTCAGGCCGACGCGGCGCGGCGTCGAGAAAGTCCAGACGTCGCCATGTTCGAGGCCGGCCTCCTTCAGCCCATCGGTGACGAGCCGCTCAAGGTCGGCGCGCGCCCGGTCCTGCATCCGGGCCGGGATTTCCTCGGACAGCAACTCCAGCAGCAGGTCAGGCATCGGCGGCGCCCGCTTCGCCGTTGTCCAGTTCGCCCCGGCTGTCGAGCCACGCCCGGCAGCAGGCGCGCGCCAGCGTCCGCACCCGCAGGATGTAGGACTGCCGCTCGGTCACGCTGATGACGCCGCGGGCGTCCAGCAGGTTGAACAGGTGGCTCGCCTTCATGCACTGGTCGTAGGCCGGCAATGGCAGGCTCGCCGCCACCAGCGCCATGCATTCCCTTTCCGCATCCTCGAAATGGCGGAACAGGCGGTCGGTATCGGCATGTTCGAAGTTGAAGGCCGAGAATTCGCGCTCGGCCTGCAGGAAGACATCGCCGTAGGTGACGCCGCCCTTGTCCTTCGGGATGCCGTCCCAGTCCAGGTCGTAGACGTTGTCGACGCCCTGGATATACATGGCGAGGCGTTCCAGCCCGTAGGTCAGCTCGACCGAGACCGGGTTGCAGTCGATGCCGCCGACCTGCTGGAAATAGGTGAACTGGGTGACCTCCATGCCGTCGCACCAGACCTCCCAGCCCAGGCCCCAGGCCCCCAGCGTCGGGCTTTCCCAATCGTCCTCGACGAAGCGGATGTCGTGGGCCATCGGGTCGATGCCGATAGCGCGCAGGCTGTCGAGATAGAGCTCCTGGCTGTCCGGCGGCGACGGCTTGAGCAGCACCTGGAACTGGTAATAGTGCTGGAGCCGGTTCGGATTCTCGCCGTAGCGCCCGTCGGTCGGCCGGCGCGAGGGCTGGACATAAGCCGCGTTCCACGGCTCCGGCCCCAGCGAGCGCAGCGTGGTCGCGGGATGGAAGGTGCCGGCGCCGACCTCCATGTCGTAGGGCTGGAGGATGACGCAGCCCCGCTCGGCCCAGAAATCCTGCAACGTCAGGATGAGCCGCTGGAAGCAGGTCTCGCGCGAAACGGCAGAGGCCATCGGGTGGATTTCTGGTTTGGGAGGGCGGCGGGATTGTGCGCTGCACTATGGCAAAACCGCCGGGGCGCCGCACGGGTCACGCCGCCGCACGGCGCGCCCGGAACCGGGCTTGGAATCAGAAAAGGCTTCAGGCGAGCGGACAGCCGGGCTTGCCGCAATTCCCGGCGGCGAAGGCGCCGCAGGCACGGCACTGGATCAGGTCTGCCGCCGAGCCGGATGCCCCCGGTCCGGACGAGGGCGGCTCCCCTGAATCCATCGGGCCGCCGCGCGATCGCCTGGCGTCCGGCGAGGAGAAATCGCCGCTGTTGCTCTTGAGCTGGCGGAAGATCCGCGACCCCAGAAGGAGCACGACGACCGCGACCAGGATCAGCAGGATCTTGCCGATGGAAAGGCCGAACATTCGCCGCCTCCCGCCTAGAGCCCGAATCGGGACCAGAGGGCCCGTTCCTCGACCGCCGCGAGCAGGCCGGCGCCGAGCGCGATGCCCCACGATTCCTGCGGCGCCCGCTCGCCCGCAAGGCCGAAGCGCCGCTTGAACCAGCCGCGCCGCTCGCCGATCACGACCAGGCGCACCTTCTCGCCGAAGCGGTCGCGGCAGACCGACCGCATGTCGCCCAGGGCGTCGACCAGGCCGAGTTCGAGCGCCTTGCGGCCGGTCCAGAACTCGCCGGTGAACAGGTCGTCGCCCTTCAGCTTCTTGCCGCGCCGGCGCCGGACCAGGTCGATGAAACTGTCGTGCATGTCTTTCTGGATCGTCTTCAGATGGGCGACGTCGTCTTCGTTCTCCGGCCGGAACGGGTCGAGCATCGCCTTGCGCGCGCCGGCCGTGTAGACGCGCCGTTCGATGCCGAGCTTGCCGATCGCCTCGACGAAGCCGAAGCCGCCGGTCACCACGCCGATCGATCCGATAATGGAGTTGGCGTCGGCGAAGATTTCGTCGCCGGCGCAGGCCAGCCAGTAGCCGCCCGAGGCCGCGACGTCCTCGACGAACACCAGCACCGGGACGTTCTTCTCGTTGGCGAGGTCGCGGACCCGCCGGTAGATCAGCGCCGACTGGACGGCGGAACCGCCGGGCGAATTGACCGACAGGGCGACGGCCTTCAGCCCCTTGACCGAAAAGGCGCGCTGGATCGCCGGGGCAAGGCGCTGGATGTTCATGCCGCGCCGCAACGGCCCGATGTTGCCGATTGCGCCGTTCAGCCGCAAGACCGCAACGGTCGGTTTCCGTCTTCCGAGCCCGAACAATGCCGCCCCCGACCCCTTTTTCCGGCGCGCCTGCCACACGGCGCTCCCCGCCGTGGCCCGCCTCAATGTGGCGCCCCTATATTTGCGACGGGTCCGGCGGAAGGCAATGTGGCGGACTTTCCCCTTTGCTTCCTCTGCGAACAGCCGCCCGAAAATAATTTAGGGCGGACAACGCAATCCTGCGCGCCCTTCCATCCTTGCCGCGCCGGATGCCCCGCAGGGGCGATCCGGGGGGCAGAGCCTGCCCCTTCCGCCCGGTTTCGCGCTGCGTCGACAAACACCCACTATTGCCGCCCCGGACCCGATCCGGGGCCCAGAGCCGCCCGGCACGGCCTCGACGTGTGCCCCTTTCGACAGGCTCAGGGCAGGCTCCTGGACCCCGATGGGGTGGACGCCTCCTGCCGACGGCATCGCGATGTGCCAAGGTGGCGGTGTTGAACAACCCCACGAGGAGGAGGCGTCCATGGGACAGGTTAGCATGATCGGGATCGATCTGGCGAAGAACAGCTTTCAGCTGCACGGGATGAGTGCGGACGGATCGGTGGCGTTCCGCCGGAAGCTGGGCCGGTCGAAGCTGCTGGCGTTCGTGGCCGGTCAGCCGCGTTGCACGGTGGCGATGGAGGCGTGCGGCGGGGCGCATCACTGGGGCCGGGAGTTCGGCGGCCTAGGCCATGAGGTGCGTCTGGTGCCGCCGGTCTACGTCAAGCCCTATGTCAAGCGGCAGAAGAACGATGCGGCGGATGCCGCGGCGATCTGCGAGGCGGCGTCGCGGCCGACCATGCGCTTCGTAGCGGTCAAGACGCAGGAGCAGCAGGCGCGCATGATGCTGTTCCGGACGCGCGATCTTCTGGTGCGCCAGCGCACCCAGACGATCAACGCCCTGCGCGGTCATCTGGCGGAGTTCGGCATCGTTGCGCCCAAGGGCCGGGTGCATGTCGGCCGGCTGGCGGGCGCGCTGGCCGATCCGGCGGCGGACCTGCCGGCGGCGGTGCGCGCGCTGGGCGGGCTTTTGCTCGGGCAGATCGCCGGCCTCGACGAGAAAATCGCCGGCCTGGAGAGGAAGGTGCACACCGAAGCGAAGCAGGACGAAGACGCGGTGCGGCTGATGAGCGTGCCCGGGATCGGGCCGGTGATCGCCCTGGCGATCCAGGCGTTTGCGCCGCCGATGGAGGGCTTCGAGCGGGGCCGCGACTTCTCGGCCTGGCTCGGCCTGGTGCCGCGCCAGCACACGACCGGCGGCAAGCCGCGGCTGGGCCGGATATCGAAGATGGGCCAGCGCGACCTGCGGCGGCTTCTGGTGGTCGGCGCCATGTCGGTGATCCGCAACGCGGTGCGCAGCGGCCGGTTCCACGATCCGTGGCTCGCCCGGATGCTGGCGCGCAAGCCGAGAAAGCTGGTCGCGGTCGCCCTGGCCAACCGGATGGCGCGCATCGCCTGGGCCTTGACGATCAAACAGGAGAGCTACCGGGCGCCTGCGCCGGCCGCCGCCTAGAGCGGCTCCGGTACGCAGACGCCGTCGGGGATGCGGGCAGGTCGGAGGACGGGTAAGGGCAAACGGTCGATGAGACGGGATCGGGAAAACCAGTCAGATCCGGGGTGCTTCCAAGCACGTGACCCCGATTCGGACCTGGTCCGCGTATCTCCATACAGGCCCGCGGCGCGCAACCTGCCGCATCGAGAGGCCGGACACACGACTGCACCTGACCGCATGACCCGGACCGGACCAAAAACCGCTTGCATCCAGGGAGGCGTCCACACACGGATCTCCGCTCCGCTCCGTCCGGGGTGGCAATGGGAAGCGGGCGCCGGGCCGGTCTTTCAACAATATTTCCTTTTTTTCGATATTATTCCTTGACAGGACGGCTTCGGCACCCTATATCGGCCCCGTCAACGCCCGAAATGCGCCTGCCGCGGCCGGCCGACGCCTCCCGAAAAAAGAAGCAAACGAAGAAACAGGCGGAGGACCGTGCGGGACCGTTCCGTCTTTCCCGCTCTCCGGCCCGCCGCCGCCGGTCGGACATCCCATGCGCCATCGGGCTTGACGGCCGGACCCCGTCCGATTCGACCCTCCGGTTCGACCCTCCGATTCCGCCTGGCCATGCTGCCCCCGATCCTGCCCGGCGGTGCCGCCCCCGGTGTCGACCGGCGCTCCCGCCCGGCCGGGAGGCTGGAAAAATTCCTATGTCGGTTGCTTTTGCGCATTTCCGAAGGGCGTCTTTCCAACGATTCCAAAGGGTTAGGGTTGGCGGTGTGCGAAAAAACACTGTGCATAGACCGGTCTGTCTAATACCAAAAACAGAGCAATTCCAAAGACTTAGGGAAGCTGAATTTGAACATTTATTCAAAATCCGGCGGCTTTCCGGCGTCCGGTCCGTCCGGCAGGCCCTATCGCAGAGGAATCCCGGGGATCAGAGACGGATTCGCGGCCCGGAATTCGAGGCTCGGAAGTCGACCGGGGCGCCACCGCGCAGCACAGCCTCGGCCGCCGGGGTGAAGCGGCCGTCCGCCTCGTGCAGCGTCAGGCCGGGCAGCAGCCGCGCCGGGCCCTTGCCGCCGAGGCGCGCGCGGACCAGGATCCGCTTGGCGTCCCGTCCGGCCTTGGGCCACAGCGGCAAAATCTCCGGCCCGCCGCACCGCGCGGAAAGGGCGGCCAGGAGATCGTCGAGCCGGGCCGCGGCATAGACCATCGTCGCCGTCGCTTTCGGCCGGGCCGGACGGCAGAGTTCGTCCACCCATCCGGCTACGGACATTTCGCTTTCGTGGTTGGCCCGCGCCTTGCGGGCATCCGGCGACCGGTTGCCCGACCCCTCCACCCAGAAGGGCGGGTTGGACATCAGATGATCGAACGGGCCGGCGGCGTCGAGCGCCGCCGTGTCCGCAAAGGCGGTCAGCCGGCCGTCGAGGCCGTTCGCCGCCGCGTTTTCCAGCGCGAGGCGCCGCAGGACGGGATCGGGCTCGACCCCGGCCACCGTGCAATCCGGAACGCGCGCCAGCAGGCACAGCGCCGCCGCGCCGGCGCCCAGGCCAAGCTCGAACACCCGGTCGCCGGCTCCGGCCGGCACCGCGGCGGCCAGGAAAACCGGGTCGATGGCGCTGCGGTAGCCGGCCGCCGGCTGCCGGAACCGGATGCGGCCGCCGAGCAGCGTGCCGTCGGTGGTTTCAATCGTCATCGAACGCAACGGGCGCCTGGGACAGGATGAGCCGGGCGGCGGCGAAATCGTCCGTGGCCACCATGACACGGCGCGGCAGGAGGGCGACGCTCCCTTCCAGAACACTCATATGCAGATCGAGCACCAGCGGTTCGATCCCTTCGGCCCTCAAGGCCGCCTCGAGCCAGGAAATGAGCACCGGATCGGTGGTTCTGACCAGTTCGCGCATGGCTTTCTCCCGGCCGGCCCGGACATGTCCCGGCGCATCTGCCGCCGTTTCCGGACCAAGCATCGCTGCGCTTGTTTGCCGCTTGACCGGCCTTTGCGCGGCGGTGTCTGATATTTGGCTAGCGGGTACGATTTTTTGCCAATACGACAGGAATATCAAGAGGTTATACCGGACGCTCGACGGACGCGCGCCCGGTCGCCGCGAGGCCGTGGCCGGCCATCGCCGGCAGGTGAGGAGACGCTGTGACGCCAGTCGCGACCCTGCAGCAGAACACGGCAGCGACCGGCTCCGGACTGGCCTCAGCCCCCGGACTGGACCGCATCCTCAGGATCGTCGGCGCCGATCTCGAACGGGTCAACCGGGTGGTCCTCGACCGGATGCAAAGCCCGGTCGCGCTGATCCCCGAACTGGCCGGCCACATCATCGCCGCCGGCGGCAAGCGGCTGCGCCCCGTCCTGACGCTCTCAAGCGCCCGCCTCTGCGGCTATGAAGGCGACCGCCATGTCGAGCTCGCCGCCTGCGTGGAATTCATCCACACCGCGACTTTGCTACACGACGATGTCGTCGACGAAAGTGACCTGCGCCGCGGCGTGGCGACCGCGAACGCGGTCTGGGACAACAAGGCCTGCATCCTGGTCGGCGATTTCCTGTTTTCCCGGGCCTTCGAGATCATGGTCGCCGACGGTTCGCTGAAAGTGCTGGAGACCCTGTCCGCCGCGTCGGCCGCCATCGCCGAGGGCGAGGTGCACCAGCTCGCCACGACCAACGACCTCTCGACCACGGAAGAGCAGTATCTGGACGTCATCTCGGCCAAGACGGCCAAGCTGTTCGAAGCGGCCGCGCAGGTCGGCGCCATCGTCGCCGATCAGCCGGAGCGGACGGAGCGCAGCCTCGCCGCCTTCGGCGCGCATATCGGCATGGCGTTCCAGCTGATCGACGACGTGCTGGACTATTCGGCGCAACAGGCAACCCTGGGCAAGACGATCGGCGACGATTTCCGCGAAGGCAAGATCACCCTGCCGGTGATCCTGGCCTACCGGCGGGGGCAGCCGGCGGAAAGGGAATTCTGGCGGCGGGCGCTGGAAGAGCAGCGGATCGAGGACGGCGACCTCGACCGGGCGATCGACCTGATGCGCCGCCACGGCGCGCTGGCGGAAACGGTCGAACGGGCCCGGCACTACGCCAACTCCGCGCTGCGGTCGCTGGACGGATTCCCGCGCAGCCCGATCCGCGAGGCGCTGGGCGACCTCGTCGCCTTTGCCGTGGAGCGGCCCTACTGAAAGACCGGCCGGCGGGCCGGCGGCGCGGCTTGCACCTGCACCGGCCGGCTCTTATATAGCGCGCTCGGCCGGAGTGTAGCTCAGCCTGGTAGAGCACTGTCTTCGGGAGGCAGGGGCCGGTGGTTCGAATCCACTCACTCCGACCATTATATTTCGTATCGTTTTTCAGAGGGTTAGCGGAAATCCGCATCCTCTGAATCCCCCGGCTATCTTTGCGATCGCAACGAAACCCGGTCGCAACAGGGCGGCCGGGCCCGTTCGCGAGCAGGATTGTCCGTCCGGGAGACGCGCCCGGAATACCGCCCCGAAGCCCGTGGCGGCAGGGAGGACGGGATGGAGCCTGGAGGGATCGAGGCGCTGACCTACGACGTTTTCGGCACCGTCGTGGACTGGCGGGGCGGAATTGCGCGCGACGCCGAAGCGCTGCTCGGCGGCAAAGAGGGCCTCTCGCTCGACTGGAACGCCTTTGCCATCGCCTTCAAGGAGCGCAGCAAGATGGCGGGCTCCCCGGAAGAAGCGGCCGCGCGCGCCCAACGCTCGATCCGCGCCGACGATCTCAACCGCGGCAATCTGCGGGAGGCGCTGGACGAATTCGGCGTTACGTCCGATACGCTCGCCCCGGCGGAATTCGACTGGCTCGCGAAGGCCTGGCACCGGCTCGACCCCTGGCCCGATTCCGTGCCGGGCATGACCAGGCTGCGCACGCGCTACATCCTGGCCGCGGTATCGAGCGGCAACGTCGCGCTGCTGGTCGCCATGGCACGGCGCGGCGGCCTGCCCTGGGATGCCATTCTGTCGGCCGAGGTCACCGGCTACTACAAGCCGCGGCCCGAGGCCTACCTGACCGCCGTGGACATGCTCGGGCTGGAACCGGCGCAGTGCCTGATGGTCGCGTCGCACAACGACGATCTGCGCGCCGCCGCGGCCTGCGGCCTGCGCACCGCGTTCGTCCGCCGCCCGGCCGAGGACGCCGAGGACCGGATCGAGGACGCCCGGGCCGCGCCCGGCGTGGACCTCGCGGTCGAAAACATGGTCGACCTTGCAGAGCGGCTCGGGTGCTGACGAAAGCTGTTGTTCGGCGGCCCGGTTTGACCCTATAGGGATGTGGAAAATCAAACGGTTGGCCTGCCGATCGACATACCGCCGCATGGTGCGCGACATGGCCGATATCCACACCGGGAACTGCGGACGCCTCCGGCTCGCCGCCTGACATCCGGAGAGCCGCGATGGCCGAGTTACCGACACCGGACTGGATGGAGCGCTACCGGCAGCGGGTCAACGACGACCCCGAGATGGCCGTGATCGGCGACTGGTTCTCGCTCGACTTCAAGCTCGCCTTCGAAGGCGACGCTTGGCTGCTCTCGGTGCGCGCAGGGCGGATCGAGGACATCGTGCGCAACCCGCGCTTCGACCGGCCGGCACGGTTCACCATATCTGCGCCGATGCGGGTCTGGACGAAGTTCATCCGGCCGGACCCGGAGCCGCTGTACCACGACTTCTTCGCCATGCTGATGCGGGTGCCGGACTTCGGGATCGACGGCGATTCCCTCGCCGCGATGCAGAACGCCCGCGCCCTGCACCGCATGATGAACATTCTCAAGACGATGGAGCCGCTCGATGGCCGATCTTGAGCCGGTGGTCGGCCGTTATCTCAACCTCGAAAGCGGCGGGCGCCGCTACCGGATCTTTTACGAGGAGGCGGGAGAAGGGCGGCCGCTGATCTGCCTGCATACGGCGGGCGCCGACAGCCGGCAGTTCCGCCACGTCCTCAACGATGCGGACGTCACCGGCCGGTTTCGCGTGCTCGCCTTCGACCTTCCCTTCCACGGCCGCTCGAACCCGCCCGACGAGTGGTGGCTGGAGAAATACCGCCTGACCACGGAGGTCTATCTCGGCCTGATCCGCGATTTCTGGCGCGCGCTGGGGCTCGAACGCCCGGTGGTGATGGGCTGCTCGATGGGCGGGGCGATCGTGCTCAGGGTCGCCGCCGACCACCAGGACGAGATCACCGGCATCGTCGGACTCGAAAGCACCGCCTTCGCCGAGGGGCGCGACAACGACTTCCTGCACCACCCGGCGATCCACGGCGGCGAGATCGCGGCCTGCTACACCTACGGGCTCAACGGCCCCGACTCGCCGGAAGAAGGCTGCCGCGAGAACTGGTGGTACTACAGCCAGTCGGGCCCCGGCATCTACAAGGGCGACGTCTGGTTCTACTGCGAGGACTGGGACGCGCGCGAGGACATCGGGCGGATCGACACCAACCGCTGCAAGGTTTCGCTGCTGACCGGCGAATACGACTATTCGGCGACGCCGGAGATGACGCGCCGGGTGGCGGAGGCGATCCCCGGCTGCCGCTTCACGGTGATGAAGGGCATCGGGCACTTCCCGATGGTCGAGAACTACGACCTGTTCCGCGGCTACCTGCTCGAAGAGCTGGCGCGGATGGCCTAGCGCAGATCCGTTTCAGGCTGGGCCATACCCGGCGTTCGGAAAGCGCCCTGCGCCAGGGCACGAGAGGCGCCATGTTTGCGATCGAAGAGCCGGGTTCTTCGGACATTCAGCGCTTTCGCCGTGATGGCTTCCTTGTCGTCGAACGGCTCATCGAACCCGCGGCTGCCGCCCGTCTGGCCGCGCGCTTCGGGCCGCTCTTCCGCGGCGCGTTCGAGACCGGCCTTTGCCCCGACGAATGGAACTGGCGCGAAGGGCGGGACGCCGAAGACCTGACACGCCAGATCTGCAACGCGTGGAAGTCGGACCGTGATGTGGCGCGCGCGGTCCTTCATCCCCGCGTCGGCCTCTGGTGCGCGCGGCTCAGCGGCTGGCCGGGCGCCCGGATCAACCAGGACAATGTGTTGTGGAAACCGCCGGGCGCGCGACCGCTCGCCTTTCACCAGGACGACAGCTATCAGCAGTGGGTCGTGCCGCCCGAGTTGTGCACCTGCTGGATCGCGCTCGACGCGACCAGCGCGGCCGGCGGCACCATCGAATATGTCGTGGGGTCGCACCGCTGGAGCCTGGGCCCGCCGGCCGCCCGGTTTCACGCGCCCAACGACTACGAGCGCGAGATGCACGAAGCCGCCGCACGGGCGGGCGTCGTCCCCGAAGTGGTGCGGGTCGAAGTCCCGGCGGGCGGCGGAGTCTTTCACCACGGACGGACATTCCACGGCTCGGGCATCAACCGCACTGAAGCACCCCGGCGGGCGCTGGTGTCCCACTGCATGTCTTCCGAAGCCCGCTATCACCCGACCAACGTCGGAACCGTCTACGGCCGCTACAAGCGCGCCGGAAGCACGGAGATGGACGAATCCTTCTTCCCTGTGCTGTGGACCGAAGACGGCTACCGGAGCGGCTTCCTCGACGGGTATCTCGGCGCGATCCCCGGCACCGCAGGCTGATCTGCGCATGCAGCCCGTTCCCGACAGTCGGGCGGCTTGGAGCGCGAACTCCTGATCGAACGGTCGACGCGCGTGCGTCAGGCCGCCGACGGTCAATCTTCGGCAATGTCCTCCGCCCAGAGCTCGGGCCGTTCCTCGATGAACCGGGTCATGAGCGCGATGCAGTCCGGATCGTCGGCAACGATCACCTCGACGCCGCGTTCGCGCAGGAATGCCTCGTTGCCGCCGAAGGTCGTGTTCTCGGCGATGACGACCCGGGGTATGCCGAACTGGACGATGGTGCCGGAGCACATCATGCAGGGAGAGAGCGAGGTGTAGAGGGTGGTGTCGCGGTAGGTCCGTTGGCGGCCCGCCTTGCGCAGCGCATCCATCTCGCCGTGCGCAATGGGATCGCCCTGCTGCACACGCTGGTTCCGGCCTTGCGCGATAACCCTGTCGCCGCGCGCCAGCACGGCGCCGATGGCGCAGCCGCCCTCGTCGAACCCGGCGCTGGCTTCCTCGTAGGCGATGCGCAGCATCCTGCGGTCGGTGTTGGTCAGGCTCATCCCTGCGGTCCTTCATGGTGGAGAAGCTGTTTGGTACGGATTTCGTCGCCTTTGGCAAAGAGGACGTCCATGTATTGTCAATCGGCGTTCAACTTTAACCCCTGATCGGCGTGCAATGTTGACCCCTCCAGGGGGTTCGATGGAGGTTGTCCCGGTAGTCAATAGGAGGGACCCGCGCGGCTTCGCCCAGGAACGCGAGCAAGGAAAAGGGCGACATACTGCTTGAGGTCTGCACCAACGGCATCGTCGATGCTCTGACCGCGGAGTTCGCCCTCGAGCCGAAAGCGAGAATCGCGGCGGCCTGAGCTCGCCGGTTGCGGTTCGGACGCGATGGCGGCGTTCCGGCCACCGTTGCCGGCGGCATGCCTCGCAGGGCCGCGCCGGAAGCAGAAAATTCAGTTCGCGATGATGTTGTGTTCCGGGCCGAAGGGGAAGCCGGTGATGTTCTCGGCGCCGTCTTCGGTCACGACAAGGATATCGTGTTCCCGGTAGCCGCCGGCGCCGGGCACGCCCTCCGGAACCATGATCATCGGCTCCATCGACACGACCATGCCTGGTTTGAGTTCCGTCTCCACGTCCTCGCGCAGCTCCACCCCGGCCTCGCGGCCGTAGTAGTGGCAAAGCACGCCGAAGGAATGGCCATAGCCGAAGGAACGGTATTTGAGCAGGTCGTGGCTCCGGTAGATCTCGTTGAGCTCCTTCGCGATTTCGCCGCAGCGCGCGCCGGGCCTGATCAGCGCGAGCCCGGCGCGGTGGACGTCGCAGTTGATCTCCCACAAGCGCAGATGCTCGTCCGAGGCGCGGTCGCAGAACAACGTGCGCTCCAGCGCCGTGTAGTAGCCGAAGATCATCGGGAAGCAGTTGAGGCTCAGGATGTCCGCCGGCCGGATGACCCGGTTGGTGACCGGATTGTGCGCCCCGTCCGTATTGATGCCGGACTGGAACCAGGTCCAGGTGTCCATCAGCTCGACGAAGGGGAAGCTCTTGGCGATTTCCCGTATCATCGCGTTGGTCGAGGCGATCGCCACTTCGTGCTCGGGCACGCCGGCCTTGATCGTCTCGGCGCAGGCCCAGCCGCCCACGTCGCAAATTCGCGCGCCTTCCCTGATGAGCGCGATCTCCTCGTCGGACTTGATTGTCCGCGTCCACATGGATTGCACGCCGGCGTCGACAAACTCGACGCCGGGGAGTTCTTCTTCCAGTTGCCGCCGATAGTCGAGATGAATGTGGTCGAATTCGATGCCGAGACGTCTGACCCCGCCTGTAAGCTGCCGAACGGCGCGGAAGAAGTTGTCGCGACGCCAGTCGGTATAGGTGATGTTGCGGCCGTAGGAGCGGCGCCAGGGCTGCCCGCCGTCGATTCCGGCCGAGATCGTCGTCGCCTTCTCATGATCGATCACGAGACCGTATTTGCGGCCGAAATAGCAGTAGAGCCAACCGGAATAGTAGTTGATGCAGTGGTGGGAGGTGAACAGAACGGCATCGACATCGTTGTCCGCCATCCAGGGGCGAATGGAGTCCTGGCGCCGCTGCATTTCGGCGTCTGAAAACGGAGAGAACTCCTTCTCGCCGTTGTGCCACTCCATGACGTGCAACATGTCGTCCGACATGGCTTCCCTCCGTCGCTTCTTCAGATTGGCCGTGCCCGGCGTACAGGAGCAATTCTAGGGTGCGGATATGCATCAGATAAATTTATTCCTGAAATGATTGCATAAGACGATCAGATGACGGGCGTTCGCTTCTCCGCCATCTCCATTCCGTGTTGACGGCGGCGCAACGAAACCCACGCGGCACGGGCGGGCCGGCCGCGGTGCTCGAAGCCGGGCGGCAGTCCGGCGATTGCCGCCCGGCGTCGCCCCGGGGCACCTCAGGTCAGGAACTTGGTGAAGCCGCCGTCCACGTTCCAGCAGGCGCCGGTCACGAAGCTCGCCCGCTCCGACGCGAGGAAGGCTACGACGCCGGAGACCTCGTCCGGCCGGCCGTAGCGTCCGGTCAGAAGGAGTTGTCCCGCAAGGTTGGTGAACACCTCGTCGACAGTCTCCCCCGCCTCGCCGACGAAGGCCTCCTCCGCGATGCGTTCCCACAAGGGGGTGTGGATGAGCGCCGGGTTGACCGCATTGACCCGGATGCCGTCGCCCGCGAGGTCCTGGGCCAGGGTCTTGGTCATCGCGAGCATCGCCGCCTTGGCCGAATTGTAGTCCGCCATGCCGCCGAGGCCGCTGTGTCCGCTCACCGAGGCGACGTTGACGACCGAGCCGCCGCCCTGCTCGCGGATCAGCGGCACCGCGGCGCGGGTCGCGCGCACAGCGCTCCAGAGGTTGATGTCGTAGGTCTGCTCCCAGACCTCGTCCGGGTCTTCGATGGTCCGGCCGACCGCGGCGTCTCCGGCGTTGTTCACCAGAATGTCCAGGCGCCCGAAATGCGTTGCGGTATCGTTGACGAAGCGTTCGACATCCTCGCGCCTGCTCATGTCGGCAGCGCACGAGAACACCTCACCGCCGGCCGCCTCGATCGCCGCACTCGTCTCGTCGAGCGGTCCCTGACGGCGCGCGCAGATCGAAACCTTCGCGCCCTCCTGCGCCAGTTCCATGGCGATCGCCTGGCCGAGGCCGAGGCTCGAGGCCGTCACGGCGGCCACCTTGCCGTTCAATCCGAGATCCATTGTCCGTTCCCTTTCGCAATGTTGTCCGTGGGTCGTATGCCGGCGAATTCGCCGGGCGGTGTCCGAATCCGGCGCCTCCGCTAGAAGGCGGGGCTCAGCCGGTGCTTGGGATACTCCGCCCCGACGACGTGCTGAATCGTGATCGCGCGCACCATCTGGTATGTGCGGATGCGGAATGCGGGATCGCAAGACATGCGGATGTAGGTGTCCTGCGGCTTGACGCCGTAATCCTCGCTCAGCCAGTCGATCATGTTGGCGCAGGCGTCGTAGACCGCGTGCTCCATCGGCAGGTTGATGCCGACCGCGACGATGCTCTCCGGCTTGACGATCCGGACCGTGGGCTGGCGCTTGTTCTTGATGACGGTGCAGTTGAGCTGCACGGTGGCGCGCGTCTCGTCGGCGATGCCGGTGAACTCCGTATCGCCCTGTCCGCCGTGGATGTCGCCGATGTAGAGCAATCCGCCCTCATGGTAGGAATTGAGCAGAATCGTGTGGCCGGGCGCAACGTCCCGGCAGTCGATGTTGCCGCCGAACGGGCCCTGGCCCAGCAGCGAGGTGAAGACCTCGCGCTCGGGCGCGGTCGCCAGCGTCCCGCAGAACGGTTCCAGATCCCAGGTCAGCTTGTCCGAGTATTTGCCCTTGCCGTCCCGGGTCTTGCCGCTCGGGCCGGGCAGATGTTCGATGACCTGGACCCGCGGCTCCGCGCACTGGCCGCCCCAGCGCGTCGACTCGCCATAGGGGCCGATACCCGGAAGGATGCCCGAGAAGCCGTAGCGCCACGGGTCGATGAATTCGAGGTTGACGGCGAGGACGTCGCCGGCCTCGCAGCCTTCGACGTAGATCGGGCCGACGACGGGATTGTATTTCGGAGGCCAGGCCGCGTTCAGCGCTTCGACATGGGCGTCGCCGACGAACTGGTGCACCTTCGGATTGTCGCTGTCGTCCTCGATCAGGCCCGACAGCGCATCGTCGGTCTCGATCTGGAACGATTCCTCCTGCTTGACGCGAAGCACGGCTTCGTCTCGCGCATCGAACGCGTATTTCGTCACTTCGCCACGCTTGATGATCTGCATCGATCGGCCTCCCTGGGTTCGATGGACGGCCGGGGTGTCGCCCGGCCGGCACGTCGCGTGCCTTGTCCCCGCAAGACATTGCAATGAAACATTACGATACCGGGCGCATCGGAGAAACCTTGCCCTGTGAACCTTGCGATGTGTGGCCCAAGTCGCCGGCCGGCGGTATCGTCCGGGCACGGCCGGAACCGGCCCGCGGACACCGACGGTGTCGCGGTAAGTTGGCCCCGAGGCGCGGCGGAGGTGGCGCGCGTGCGGAAAACGGGATACGGCGTGGAACGGAAAAGACCGGAGCATGCGCAATGAAAGCGGCGGTGTGCCGGGCATTCGATGCGCCACTGGAGATCGCGGATGTCGAGCTCCGGCCACCGGGGCCGGGCGAGGTCGAGGTCGCCATCGCCGCGTGCGCCGTCTGCCATTCGGATCTCCACGCGATGGACGGCGCCTGGGGCGGCTATCTGCCTGCGGTCTACGGCCACGAGGCGGCGGGCCATGCGACGGCTATCGGCAAGGGCGTTACCGACATCGCGAAGGGCGACCCGGTGCTGGTCACGCCGATCCGGGCCTGCGGGACCTGCCCGTCCTGCGCCGACGGGCATCCGGCAACCTGCGAGACGCCGTATGACCGGGTCGGCGCCAGCCCGCTCCGGGACCGGGACGGCACGCCGGTCGAGCAGGGAATTTCGGCGGGGGCCTTCGCCGAGCGCGCCGTCGTCGACCGGAGCCAGGTCCAGAAGATACCGACCGATATCAGCATGGATGCGGCCTGCCTGCTCTCCTGCGGCGTCATCACCGGCTTCGGCGCCGTGACCAACACTGCCGACGTGAAACCGGGCTGCGATGTCGTGGTGGTCGGCGCCGGCGGGGTGGGCCTGAACAGCATCCAGGGCGCCGCCATCGCCGGCGCGGCGCGGGTGGTCGCCGTCGACCCGGTGCCGGAAAAGCTCGACGCCGCCCGCGAATTCGGCGCAACCGATACCGTGCTGGCGACGGACGACGATGTCGAGCATCAGATCGGAAAGCTGACCGGAGGCCGCGGCGCGGATACCGTGCTGGTCACGGTCGGCGCTGCCGACGCCTACCGGCAAGCGCCGCGCTTCCTTGCGCCCCGGGGCCAATTGATCGCGGTCGGCATGCCGCCGGCGGACGCGTGGGCGGAATGGTCGCCCGGCGATTTCTCGTATCTCGGCCAGGGCATCCAGGGCTCGTGCCTGGGCGATACGGTGCTCTCGCGGGACATTCCCGCCCTCGTCGAACTCTACCGGCAGGGGCGTCTCAAACTCGACGAACTGGTGACCGGGCGATACCCGTTCGTGCGGATCAACGACGCCATCGGCGACACGCGGTCCGGCCGGTCGCGGCGCAACGTCATCCTGTTCGGCCGGAACGGCCGATGAAACTGGCGGACCTCGACGTCCTGGTCGTCGGCAACCCGCCGCCGGGCTGGGGCGGCCGGTATTTCTTCTTCGTCAAGGTTTCCACGGCCTGCGGGATCGCAGGCTACGGCGAGGTCTACGCCGCCGCAGTGGGCCCGGCAGCGATGGAGGCCGTGGTCCGTGACGTCTTCGAGCGGCACATGGCCGGGGAGAACCCGGAAAACACGGAGCTGATGTTTCGCCGGGCCTATTCCGCCGGTTTCACCCAGCGCCCCGACCCGACGGTGATGGGCGCTTTCTCGGGGCTCGAGATGGCGTGCTGGGATATCCTGGGCAAGGCGCATGGCCGGCCGGTCCATGCCTTCCTGGGCGGCATGATGAACGAGCGGCTCCGCTCCTATACCTATCTCTATCCGCTGCCCGGTCATGATCTTATGGAGTTCTGGACCAGCCCGGCGATGGCGGCGGAATGCGCGGCGGAAATGGTGCGCCTCGGCTTCACCGCCGTGAAGTTCGATCCGGCCGGCCCGTATACCCTGCGGGGCGGCCACCAGCCGGCGATGAGCGATATCGAACTGTCCGCGGAATTCTGCCGCGCCGTGCGGGGCGCCGTGGGGCGCCGGGCGGATATCCTCTTCGGCACCCACGGCCAGTTCACGACCGCCGGCGCAATCCGCCTCGGCCGGCGGCTGGAGGAGTTCGATCCGCTGTGGTTCGAGGAGCCGGTGCCGCCCGACAATCCCGACGAATTCGCGAAGGTCGCGGCCGCCCTGCGCATTCCCGTGGCGACCGGTGAGCGCCTGTCGACCAAGGCCGAGTTCGCCGCGGTCCTCAAGACCGGCGGCGCGAGTATCGTCCAGCCCGCGCTCGGCCGCTCCGGCGGCCTGCTCGAGACCAAGAAGATCGCGGCGATCGCCGAGGTCTTCAACGCCCAGGTCGCGCCGCACCTCTACGCCGGCCCGGTGGAGTGGGCCGCGAACATCCAGCTCGCGGCCTGCATCCCCAACCTGCTGATGGTCGAGACCATCCAGACCGGCGGCGACTTTCACCGCCGGCTGATCGGCGACACGATCGAATGGGAAGACGGCTACATCCGGACACCGACCGCGCCGGGGCTCGGCATCGACTTCGACGAGGACGTTGCGCGGTCCCATCCCTACACGGGAACGCAATTGCACCTGGAAATGCAGGAAGCGCCCTGCGACTACGCCGGCGCCAATGCGTTCGCCGGCGGTGCGCCTCCCGTGAAGGAATGATTCGCGACACCTGTCTCTTTCAAGCCGGCTTCAGAGTGCGCTGCGCTGCCGGGGCGGCCGGAAAATGCCCGTGTTAAGGCAACCGGGGGGTGCTATAATCGATTCCTGCTCATCTGTCGGCATACCGATATGAATTTGGAATCATGCATCGCGCTCATTATGGGGCGCCGTTGGCTGACCGTTCTTCTTTCATTGCTTCTCATGCTGGTTCTCGCCGCCGGCGGAATGTTCATCGTAAACGTCGACGTCGACGTTCGAAATCATTTCGGCAAAAACGACCCGCACATTGTTGCGCTCGAACAGCTTGAAGACACCTACGCTCTTTCGGATGCCGCGTTCGTTACCGTAGCGCCGCGCAACGGCACAGTTTTCACACGCGAAGCGCTTGTCGCCATAGAAGATCTGACCGAACAACTCTGGCATACGCCCTATGTCACCCGTATCGATTCGATCGCAAACTATTCGCACAGCGAGGGCCGTGAGGACGAACTTATTGTCGAACGGCTGATCGACGGCGCCGGTTCCCTCAGCGCCGGCGACATAAGACGTATCGAAAAAATCGCGCTCGAAACCGAGGAAGTTGCCGGGCGCCTGGTTTCGCGCGACGGTCAGGTCGCCGGGCTGGTCGTCAGCATTGCGCTTCCCGAGAATCGGCAGCCGGCGCGCGTGGAAATCGTCGATTTCCTCAACGAAACGCTCGCCGCGGCCCGGGCGAAACATGCGAACATCGATTACCACCTGACCGGTGAAATCGTCCTCAATCGCGCCATGCGCGACGCGATCAACGACGACATGGGCATCCTCGCGCCCCTCGCGCTCGTGACGATGCTGCTCGTTGCCATAGTCCTGCTCCGCTCGATCTGGGGAACCGTGGCGATCGTCGTGATGTTGATCGTCGTCTTCCTGTCCGCGCTGGGCTTCATCGGCTGGGCCGGGATGAAGTTCTATGGGGAAAGCGGTGCGGCGCTGTTCGTTCTGATGGCGGTCACCGTCGCACATTCCGTCCATATCATCGAGGCGGCGATGGCGGGATTGCGCCAGGGCATGGATCGCAAGCAGGCTGCGGCCCACTCCCTGCAAATCAATGCGTGGCCCGTTTTCCTGACGTCGCTGACGACCGCGATCGGTTTCCTCAGCCTGAATTTTGCGGAAATGCCGCCGTTTCGGGTCATGGGAAACATGGTGGCGTTCGGCGCCATGTGCGCCTTTGTCTATTCGGTCACGCTACTGCCTGTATTCCTTTCGGTCGTGCCCCTGCGCCCCCGGCCCGTGCGCGCCGGACACTCGGATGTCTTCGATCGTCTCGGGCGGTTTGTCGTTTCCCACCGCACGACACTTCTATGGTCTTTCGGCATCGTGACCGTTGTGCTCATCGCCGGAATTTCGCGGATCGAGCTCAAGGAAAACTGGCTCGAACTGCTCGACGAAAGCTACGAGTTCCGGCGATCCACGGATTTCGTGAGCGAGAAATTCGCAGGCGTGGAAACTTACGAATACTCGCTCAATTCCGGGCGGGAGGGCGGCGTAACCGATATCGAATACCTGCGCCGCGTCGATGCGTTTGCGCAATGGTACCGGGCGCAGCCTGAAGTGGCCCACGTCTTCGCCATTTCCGACATCATGAAGCGGCTGAACAAGAACCTGCACGGCGACAAACAGGAATTTTACGCTATTCCGAACAGTTCCGATCTCGCTGCGCAGTATCTGCTGCTTTACGAGTTTTCCTTGCCGGAAGGCCGCGACCTGAACAATCTCATCGACGTCGGACGCGCGGCGACGCGGATGACGGTCACGCTCAAGAGCCTGTCCACCAATGAGAAGATCGCGCTCGACGAACGCGCGCGGGACTGGCTGCGGACCAATGCCCCCGGCATGGAATCCGGCGCCACCGGCGTCGCCGTCGTCGGCGCCAATTCGATCCAGCGGAACATCGAAGGCATGTTGCGCGGCACCATCGTGGCGATGGCGATCGTCTCCCTGCTCCTGCTCTTCGTCTTCAGGAGCGTGCGGCTCGGCCTGATCAGCCTGATACCCAACTTCGTTCCGGCCGCCATGGCGATGGGCCTGTGGGGCTATGCGGTCGGAGCGGTCGGGAATGCAGCGGCGGTCGTCACCGCGATCGCGTTCGGCATCATCGTGGACGACACGATCCACTTCATGACCAAATATGTCGGCGCCAGGAAGCGCGGCCTGTTGCCCTCGGAGTCCGTACAATCCGCCTTTGGCTCGGTCGGCAAGGCGCTGGTGACGACGACCATCGTGTTCGGACTGGGATTCCTGGTGTTCGGCGCGTCGGGGATGACGACCAATCAGGCGCTCGGCATGCTCGTGGGAATGACGGTCGTCATCGCGCTCCTGGCGGATTTCCTGTTCCTCCCGCCTCTGCTCATGGCCCTCGACGGGACCAGGGAGACGACCGCACAGATCAGGGAACGGCTCAGGCGGCCGACCGATTGATGCCGGCAGCTTGACGACCTTCCTGGGTCTTTTCGGGAAAATCCGCCATGCAACTCCGCAGATTGTCCAACGGGTTGAAGGCCGCGTACCGCGGGTCGAACGTGGCGCGCCGGGTGCAGCTGTTCGATGGTTGGACCGGCCGGGCTTTCGCGGAGGATTCCGGCGCGGCCGGCTACGATCACGCCGAAACCGTCAAGGAATATTACGACCTTTGCAGCGAGTTCATGGCCTTTGGTTGGGGCGAATCCCTGCACTTCGCGCCGCTGTCGCCCCGGGAGAGCCTGGAGGACGCCAAGATCCGGCATCAGCGGCTGATGATCGCCAAGCTGGAACTGCGGGAAGGCATGACGGTTGTCGATGTCGGCTGCGGCATAGGCGGTCCGATGCGCCGTGTCGCCCGTGAGGCGGGAGTCAGGGTCATCGGGATCAACAGCAACGAGCTCCAGATGGAAAAGGCGAAATCGCTTAACCTCCAGGCAGGGCTCGATCACACGGTCGACTACGTCACATGCAGCTTCATGGACATGAGCGCCATCGAGGACGGCGCCTTTGACCGGGGCTATGCGATCGAATCGACCTGTCATGCGCCGGACAAGGCGGGCGCGTTCGCCGAGATATACCGCGTGCTGAAACCCGGCGCTCTTTTCTGGGGTCAGGAAATGTGCCTGACGGACAGGTTCGATCCTGACGACAGTCGGCACCGGGCCGTCAAGCAGGAACTGATGCATGGCATCGCGCTCAAGGAAATTGCGACGATGGGCGAGGTCGACCGGGCGCTCGAAATTGCCGGGTTCCAGGTCATCGAGGGAAGTGACCTGGCCGTCGGCGGAAACGGTCCGACCACACCGTGGTACGGCCCCATGGAGACCCGGCGCGGAACGGTCGGCAACGCTCTGCGCAGGACTCCGCTGGGCCGCAAGGCGATCATCGGAGCCTCCAGGCTGGCCGAGATGGTGGGGGTTTTCCCGAAAGGCTCAGCACATGTCGTCCGGCTGCTGGATCGCACCGCCGACGCCTATATCGCCGGTGGCAAAGCCGGGATCTTCACGCCGTTGTATTGCTTCCTGGCGCGCAAACCGCTTTAGGACCCGCGGCCCCCGCGCTCCGTCGCTCCCCTGTCGCGTCAGACGGGCAATCCGCGCTTCTGCTCTGCAACACGGAACTTCAGTTTCTTGCTCGGTTTCATCGACGGGAGCGGATTGAAGCTGAGCGAATCGGCATAGCTTGCGGGGAACACCTCGAGGGTGAAGTGGTGCGCGATCATCAGCAGATTGACGGCCAGCTGCAGATCCATCCACCGGTTGCCGAGGCAGGTGTGCGTGCCCAGCCCGTAGGGTGCATAGCCGGGATCGCGGTGCTCGCTGCGCTCCGGCAGATAGCGGTCGACATCGAATGAGAATGGGTCGGGAAAAACGTCTTCCATGTAGTGCGATGCCGTTTGCGCGATATAGACCCGCGACCCGACCGGTATTTCGTATCCCTCGACCACGAAGGTATTCATGACATCCCGCATGGACATCGGGACGATTGGGTACATGCGCAGGCATTCGGTGAGGAAGCGGTGCGTGAACTCGATCGCGGACGGGGTGAAATCTTCGCCGTCCGGATCGCCGTTCTCGAACAGGGCGTCGGCTTCGCTCCGGATTTTCTCGTAGTGCTCGGGCTGCGACGCCATGGCGTAAACCGCGAAGCTCAGCGCATCGCCGAGATACACGCTGGCAACCAGCGCAGCGGACAGGGCGAAACGCAGGTTCGCCTCCGGCACCAGCTGCGGATCGCTCGCGTGCAGGCTCAGCCAATCGTCCGTAAGGTTCCGCGGGCAGCCGACCCGCTGAGCCGGCGTATGGACGCTCTGGACCCGTTCGAGCAGCGTGTCGACGGTTTTCGCCCGGCGCTTCATACCCGGGGTATTCAGCATGAATTTGGGCAGGGCCTTGATGATGTGGGTGATGAGCGCACGCTCTTTGAAGGCCATCAGATCGTCGATGATGTCCTGAGAATCGACGCTGATGAAAAGAGGCGAGAGCTGCGCGTTCACCATGCGCCGGCACAGGCGCGTCGCCTGGTAGGTTTCGCCGACCTTCCAATCGGCCATGTATTTGCGGACATAGTCGTAAACATAGTCAAGCTGACCGGCCAGCCGCCCGCGCGAATAGGCCGGCCCCATGGCCTTGCGAAGGCGGAAATGGTCGGCGCCGTCCAGCGATGGCATGACCCCATGCGCGCCGTAGATTTTCTCGAAGTCCGCAAAATAATTCCCGGCATTCAGGTGCATCCGCCCGTGCCGGTGCACCCAGCGGTTCGTCTCCGGCCCGGCGAGAAATATCATCGGTCTGCCGAGCGGCACACGGACCTCGAACACCGGGCCGTATTTTTTTGCGAGATCCGCAAAGGTGGCGGGAATGTTGCCGTGGCGCAGATGAGGATTGAACAGCAGATCGCGCAGCGAAACCCGCTGAATCTGCTTGGTCAGGGCCGAATGCCGAAGCATCGGGCTGGCGATGGTGTGTTCGACCGCGTCGGCTATGGAACGACCGATCAGGTCCATCTTGCAGATTAACCCGATGCGCCTTTCCGCCTCGTCGTCGAGTTCGAAAATGAAGCGAAAGACGTCGCAGGTATTAACGAGGCAAACGACGATGATGTCTCTCGGATCGGGAATCGTGTCGGTAAAGATGCACTCGCTGATGCGTGTTTTGATGAACTGACCTGCGGTGTCTTTCCGGTCATTGCCGTGCAGATCCGTGAACCAGTTGGTCGGGGCCAGCGTCCAGAAATCGCCGTCGTGGTGGCTCAGGATCTTCAGATCGACCAAGCGGTCCAGGGTCAAATCGATAATCGACTCCGCCTGGATTGCGAGCCGTTCGATCCAGTACTGGGCGTTGCGTTGCTCCGGTTCGTTCGCGATTTCCTCCAGAACGCGATCCAAGGCGGGGTTGCCCGTTTCTGTCCGGTCCACGAGGATCAGCGAATCCAGGTCCGTATCGATGCGCGACAGGAGGGAGAGTTCCGCAAGAACCGAACCGACGACGGCGCAGTTCAATTCCCAGCCATGGACCTGGTGAAAGTAGCCGGTCTCCTCGTTGAGGAGCATCAGGATGAGCTCTTCCGGCAGGCTCAGCGATTGCGTCGTCAATCCCTCGACAGAATCGGGCATCGGCCATGCCTCCTTGGGCCCGAAGCGATGCGAATTTCGCGATCGGCACATTCGCAAGCCGCCGATACACCGCATCCGGAAATTTGAACCGCCGTCGGCGTTCAATTCCAAAACCGAATGTCGGGCCCGGACAGACAGCCGTCAAGGCCGCAGAATTTGAAATCTCCGGGTCGATGCCTTCGCCGGCGAGGGCGCTTCCGCATTTTGCGGGCCGGCACAACGGCCTCCTCCAGCCAGGCCGCGAACTCCGCCCGGCCCTTGCAGCGCCTCGCGCCGTTCAGCAGGTGCGAGGGACCGGCTACTGCTCCGTGCCGACGGAAAGCCGATCCGCCGCTCGGGAGTCGTAGAGCTGACCGTCCGGATAGAACTGCTCGCAATAGCGCCGGTATTGTCCGATCGGGCCGTCCGAAGCGCAGAGCATGGGGCGCGGCCGGTACCGTTTCCGGCTCCAGATCACGACGTCCTGCAACACGTCGTGCCTCTGGGCCGCCATGATGATCTTGTTCATGATCCGCGTGCGCAGGCGCGGCGGGAGAAAGCGCATCCCGACGATCGGACGCTTCGGCCCGAGCAGCTGCCGGACCTGGCTGACCAGCGTCATTTCAACGAGGTCGCCGTCGATCGGCGTTGCGAGCACCCACAGGCGGGTATCCATGCCGATATTGTGTTCGCGGACTTCGACATACGAATAGCCGAACCCGTGCACATGGGTGACGGCGGACACGTCGTAGGCGAAAATCTTTATCCCGGCGACGGTCTGGGTTCGCTTGAAGTCGAAGCAGCTCTTGAGCCAGGCACCGTCGACCGAAACCTGCCCGGCCCCGCTCACGCTGTTATAGCCGTGGACATAGCGCAAATGCCCGAGGTCAACGGAATTCTCGCTGGTTTCCTGGGGATGTCCGGAGAACCGGACGCTCCAGATTTCCATTCTGCACCAGTCGGGACCGGCGGGCGGCGATTCCGGAAGGTCCCATTGCGGCGGCCGGCCGCCGCTGCTCCACCAGGCGAAGATCAGGCCGAGAATATCGCGGGTCTCGAACACCTTGAGCCTGGCGGACCTGGGCGCCGGCGCAAAGGGCGTGGCGACGCACCGGCCGGTGGCATCGAATTCGAAGCCGTGAAATGGACATACGAGGCAGCCGTCGCGTACCCGCCCCCCGGCTTCGGGGCCCAGATCGGAGCCCATATGCGGACAGGTCGCTACGGCAACGCAGACGTCCCCGTCGTCGTTGCTCCAAACGACGATGCTTTCGCCGAGCCAGGTTTTCTGAAGCAGCTTTTCCTTCTCGATCGTTTCGCGGCGGGCGACGAAATACCAGCCCTCCGGAAACGGAAAAAGCTCGGCGGAAACATTGCGCTCGTTCGGGTCGGTTTTCATTTGCCGCGGATTTGCCCCGCTCCGAAAACTGCGGTTTCGCCGGCCGAACGACCGGCTCGACCGCAGGGATATCGGGGCATGTATGGTATCGGGCAGTACAGGGCAATCGAATCCGGGCGGGAAATGAAAGTCCCGGACTCCCGGAACATCGGGCCCGCATCTTCCGAAGTTCGGGAGTGAAGGCCGCACGCGGACGATGGTAAGGGTAGGAAAAACCACGAGCGATGCGAGGTCTGCGGCGATGCCGAGGCGGGTTGCCATTGTCGGCGGAGGAATCTCGGGGCTGGGGGCTGCCTGGGCCCTGCATCGGCATCCCGACCGCTTCGATTTCCGGCTGTTCGAGGCGCAGGATCAGGTCGGCGGCAACGCCGTAACGGCCGACATGCCGCAGGACGACGGCACCGCGATCCCGTTCGATATCTCCGTCACGGCGTGCATACCCTCGGTATACCACCACATTCTGCTTCTGATGCGGCAGCACGGTATCGAGCTGGTCGATACCAGATTCAGCTACAGCGTGAAGTATCGCGGCGGCATCTACGCCCACGATTTCGATTCGGACATCAGGAGGCAATTGCAACCGGAAATCGAGAAATTCCAGAGGCTCTTGCGGCGTCTGAAATGGTTTGGCCGGCTCAACCGGTCGAGATCCCGGCTGCTCAACGCGCTCAACCCCTTCAACTATGTCAGCATGGGGACCGTTCTCAACTTCGGCAGGTTTTCCGGCGATTTCAGGTACAAGATACTCAAACCCATGTTCGTCAATTTCCTGATGGCGACGAACGTGTTCGACATGCCGGCGTCCCTGTTTGCCCGGTATCTGGAGTTTTTCGATATCGAATCCGCGACCCCGATGCAGACCTGGGACCGCGGTACGCGGCGCATTTACGAAAACCTGTCGGCCGAATTCCGGGACAGGATTTACCTCGGCCGGCCGGTCCGGAAAGTTTACCGGCGCCCGTCCGGTGTCGTCGTGGAGGATGAAAACGGAAACGAAGAAACGTTCGACGATGTCGTTTTCGCTTGCAACGCCAATCAGACGCTGATGATCCTGGATAAACCGACCTTACTGGAAAGCTGGCTTCTCTCCTCGATCCGCTATGAGAGCGAGCTGCACAACCATACGGTCGTTCATTCGGACGCCTCGGTTCTTCCGGACAACGAGGCCAGGCCACTCGCCACCCGGAGCAACCATATCGAGCAGTATGGCGCGCGGCCGGACAATTACGAAATCACCTACATCATGCACAATCAGCAGCCTTGGGCGAACCTGTCGGACAAGCCCTGCCTGGTGACCTACAACCCGATCAGCCGGATCGACGAAAACAGGATCGTCAAACGATGGTGGTTCCAGCACATCGTGCACGACGTGCCGCACATCGCATTCCTGATCCACCTGTTCCGCTTCGTTCAGGGCAAGCGGCGAACCTGGCATTGCGGCGCCCATACGCTCATCAACAGCCAGGAGACCTGTTTCGTGTCCGGCCTCGTCACGGCAAGGCAGATGGGCGCGGACTACCCGTTCCGGGATTCCGAAGCGCGGAAGTGGTTCAATTTCTACGGCCGCACGATGTATGGCTGGCGCTTCAGGAAGGCGTGAGCCGGGACCCGACCGGGCCGGTTGCCCGGCCGGGCTCTATCCCACGCTACCCCACCATACTGTAGCCGCCGCTGATGCTGAGCACCTGGCCGGTGATCCAGCCTGCGCCGCCGGACGCCAGAAAGACAATCGCAGGGGCGACGTCTTCGGGCTTGCCGATCCGGCGCATCGGGTACTGGCGCACGATCTTTTCCCGGTTCTTTTCCAGCCAGTCCGGGTCCGTGTGGGTGGTCTCGACGTAGCCGAGCGCGACCGCGTTGACCGTGATGCCGGACGGGCCGAATTCCTGCGCCAGCGACTTGGTGAGCGACAGCACACCCCCGCGCGCGGAGGTCGTGACCGAAAGGAACTTTCCGCCGATCCGTGCTGAATCGCCGGCGAGGTTGACAATGCGCCCCCCGCCCCGCTCGACCATGTGGGCGCCGACCGCGCTGCAGCAGTGGATCACGCCGTAGAGACCGACATCGATTTGACTCTTCCACTCCTCCGGGCCGGTCTCGAGGAAACGGCGCGGCTCGACATAGCCGGCGTTGTTCACCAGCACGTCGATCCGTCCGAAATCGCCGATAATCGAATCGGTCATGGCCTGGACCGCCTCGAGGTCTGCGACATCGGCCTGGTAGGCCTTCGCCGTTCCGCCGTTCTCGGTAATTTCACCGACCACGCTGCCGGCGGCGTTTGCCGACCGGTTGTAGTTCACGGCGACGGTCGCTCCCTCCGCGGCGAAGGCCAGCGCGGTCTCGCGGCCGATGTCCCGGGCGCTACCGGTAACCAGGGCGACCTTGCCTTCCAGATCGAGATTCATGTCAGGGTTCTCCCTCGCTTGCTTTGGTCATACGGATTGGGGCCGATCAGGCGGAACAGCCGTTCCGGCGTGACCGGCAATTCGTTGATTTGGATGTCCATGCCCGCCAGGGCGTCGGCGACGGCGTTGGCGACCGCCGCAGGCGCGCCGATGGTGCCGCCCTCGCCCATCCCCCGGTAGCCGCCCAGGGTCGACGGCGATTCGGTTTCGAGATGGACCGCCGCCACGTCCGGGATCTCGGCCGCCGACGGCACGACATAATCGACGAAGCTCCCGGTCAGGAGCTGGCCGCTGTCGTCATGGACGACCTCTTCGTAGAGCGCGGCACCGATGCCCTGTGCGACTCCGCCGTGAACCTGCCCGTCCACGATCATCGGATTGACGATGCGCCCGCAATCCTCGGCGACGACATAGGTCCGCACCGTCACCCCAAAGGTCTGCGGGTCGATCTCGACTTCCGCGACATGGGTCGCCGCCGTCGCCGTGCCGAAAAAGGGGTCGTAGGTCGCGCTGGCGCTAAGGTCGAGCGCTTCGCGCGCCTCTTTCGGGATACGGCGCATTTCCGTGTAAAAGGCGCGCGCCAGCTCCCGGAGGGTGATCGCCGAATCGGTCCCGGCGACCGAAATCGCGCCGTCGCGCACTTCGATATCGGCTTCCGCAGCCTCCAGGACATGGGACGCCGCCTTGACCACCTGGGCCCTGAGCGACCGGGCCGAGAGCGTCGCCGCGCCGCCGGCGAGAACCGTGCTGCGGCTGGCATAGGTGCCGGTGCTGTGCGCCACCGCGGCGCTGTCGCCGTGCACGATCTCGACATCCTCGACCCGGACGCCGAGTTCCTCGGCAACGATCTGGGCGAGCGTCGTCTCCAGGCCCTGGCCGTGGGAAGCGATACCGAAGGCCGCCGTCACTGCGCCGGTCGAATCGATCTCGATCGTCGCGCGCTCGGTGCCGGTGTTGATCGGCATGCCCGGCGCCGCCGAGATGCGCGAGCCGATGCCCGTCAGCTCCGCGTAGGACGCGATGCCGATGCCGACCACCCTGCCCCGCTCCCGCGCGGCCTCCTGCTCTGCGCGCCGCGCCGCATAGCCGAACCTGTCGAGCGCCGAACGGAGGCAATCCTGAAAACCCGCGCGGTCCCAGACGATTCCGGAGCCGGACTTGTAGGGAAACTCCTCGTCGCGCACCAGGTTCCGCGCCCTCAACTCCGCGGGGTCCATATCCAGCCGCCGGGCCGCCATGTCGACCAGCCGCTCCGTGACGAAGGTCGAGATCGGCCGGCCGACGCCGCGATACGGCCCGGTCGGCGCCTTCGAGGTCGCGACCGCGCGGACCCGCCCGCGATAGTTCGCGATCCGGTAGGGCCCCGGCAGGAAGCTCACCACCTGGACCGGCTCCAGCGACGCCGTCCAGGGATAGATCGAATAGGCGCCGATATCGCCGACGACATCGGCCTCCAGCGCAAGGAACCGCCCGTCCGCGTCGAGCGCCAGTTTCGCCCGGACGATCTCGTCGAAGGCCTGGCTGGTCGCCGTCAGGTCTTCCATGCGGTCGCCTGTCCATTTGACCGGGCGGCCGAGGCGCAGCGCGAGGGCGCAGACGACGACTTCCTCCGGATAGAGCGAAGCCTTGGCGCCGAAGCCGCCGCCGACATCCGGCGCGACGACCCGCAGGCGGTGGCCCGGCAGATCGAAGATCTCGGCCAGTGCGTCGCGCAGCAGGCCGGGCACCTGGGTCGTCCCATGGAGCGTCAGCGCGCGCCGGCCGGCATCAAATTCGGCGAGATAGCAGCGGTTCTCGATCGCCGCCGGCGTCTTGCGCCGGATGCGAAACCGGTCTTCCACGACCAGTGCGGCGTCCGCCATCGCCGCGTCGACATCGCCCCGCGCGAACTCCCGGGCCGCGATGAGGTTGGTCCCGGCCTCCTCATGCAGCAGCACGCGATCCTCGAGCGCCGCTTCCGGATCGGCCGCGTCCGGCAGCGGATCGTAATCCACGGACACCAGGGCGGCGGCATCCTCGGCAAGATAGCGGTTCTCCGCGACCACGGCCGCGACCGGTTCGCCGACATAACGCACCTTCCCGCGCGCCAGCGGCACGAACTCGGTGGCGCGGTAGTCGGGCATGTTCGAGGTCGCGCGGATCGGGCGGGCGACGGCGTCGATATCCGCGGCGGTAAAGACGCCCAGAACGCCCGGCGCCCGGCGTGCTTCGGCCGGATCGATCCCGGCGATGCGGGCATGGGCCCGGTCGCTCCGGCAGAAGGCGACATGGACCGCGCCCGCGGCCTTGCGGTCGTCCGTATAGCTGCCCCGACCGGTGAGCAGCCGCGGATCCTCGCGCCGCTGCACCCGGGCGCCGACGATGCCGGGCCGGGCCGCCTCCGCCACGCCTGCCGGCGCAGTCTCGCTCATCCGGTGTCGTCTCCGCGCGCCGCTGCCGCCTCGCGGATCGCGTTGACGATGTTCACATAGCCGGTGCAGCGGCAGAGATTTCCGGAAAGCCCTTCGCGAATTTCGTCGTCCGTGGCGAGTGGATACTTGGCCAGAAGATCGAGCGCGGTCATCAGCATGCCCGGCGTGCAGAAGCCGCATTGCAGGGCGTGATGCCGCCGGAAACTCTCCTGCAGCGGGTGCAGCGCGTCGATCTCGCCCAGCCCCTCGACCGTGCGGATCGAAGCCCCGTCGCACTGGACCGCGAATGTCAGGCACGACCGGGCGCTGTCGCCGTCGAGCAAGATCGTGCAGGCGCCGCAGACGCCGTGTTCGCAGCCGACATGGGTTCCGGTCAGCCCCAGATCCTCGCGCAGGAAGTCCGAGAGCAGGCGGCGGGGCTCGACCTGCCGCTCGTAGCGGACGCCGTTCACGGTCAGCGCAATATCGATCCATTCCATCATGCCGCTCCGTTTCCGGCGCGGGCCCAGGCGTCGCCCAGGGCGCGTTCAGCCATGACGCCCGCCAGATGGCGCCGGTAATCGGCCGAAGCGTGCAGGTCGTCGCCCGGATCGACGCCGTCGCGCACGGCCTCGACGGCGGCGGCGACTGCGTCGGGCTCCAGACCGGTACCGGTCAGCAGCGCTTCGGCCGCCGTGGCCCGGACCGGCGTTTCTCCGACGCCGAACAGCGCGATCCTGACTTCCGCCGCCCGGCCGGCAGAGCCGGTTACGGTCGCCGCGGCGCCGGCCAGACCGAAATCGCCGTGCCGGCGCGCAAACTCGTGAAAGCCCCATCCGGTGCCCGGCGGCAGCAGCGGAAAATCGATGCGCGTGACGATTTCGCCGTCGCCGAGGGCGGTCCAGAGCGCGCCTTCAAAGAACGAACCGGCCTCGACGATGCGTTCGCCACCACAGCTTGCCGCGTGGATTCGCGCGTCGAGCAGCACGGCCAGCGCCGGCAGCTCCGCCGCCGGGTCGGCGTGGCACAGGCTGCCGCCGATGGTCCCGCGGTTGCGGATCGCCAGATGCGCGACATGCCCCATGGCCGCGGCAAGGACCGGCAAGCGCTCCCGGATCAGGGGCGACGTTTCGAGAGCACGGTGCCGGGTGAGCGCGCCGATGCGGACATGGCCATCGGCCTCCTCGATCGCATCCGGCGGCGCGATCCTGCGGATATCGACCAGCACCGCCGGGCTGACGAGGCGGAAATTCATCATCGGCACGAGGCTCTGGCCGCCGGCGATCGGCCGGGCCTCGTCGCCGTATTCGGCCAGCCGGGCCGTCGCCTCTTCGACCGTCTCGGCCGCAACATATTTGAACGCTGGCGGTTTCATCTGCGCTCGCCGCGATTTGCCTGTGGTGCAATTCGGGAGATCGTTCCGGGGAATCCCGGCGTGGATTGTTGCGGATCGGACGCCGGTCTATCGACCGAATCGATGTCGCATGCCGAACCGGATCGGCTTCGGCGCGATTGCGCCTTGAACCGGACCCGGGCCGGCCCCGATAATCCGCGCGGGCCCGCTGCACAAAAAAGAGAGACCGGGCCGGAACACCGGACGACGAGCGAAGCATGAGCAATTCATCGAACACGGAACCACGGAAGATCGCCTTCCTCGGCCTCGGGGTCATGGGCTACCACATGGCGGGGCACCTGGCGAAAGCCGGCCACGAGGTGACCGTCTACAACCGAACGGCGTCAAAAGCCGCACAGTGGGCCGGGGAGTTTGCCGGAGCGACGGCCACGACGCCGGCCGCGGCGGCAGCCGGCAACGAGATCGTGTTCGCCTGCGTCGGCAACGACGACGATGTGCGTGCGGTCACGATCGGCGCGGACGGCGCGTTCGAGGGGATGGGCGACGGCGCGGTCTTCGTCGACCACACCACCGCGTCGGCCAACGTCGCGCAGGAGCTGGCGGCGGAAGCGTCGAGCCGGGGCCTCGGCTTCATGGACGCGCCGGTTTCCGGCGGCGAAGCCGGCGCGGTGAACGGCGTGCTCACGGTCATGGTGGGCGGCGATCCGGAGGTTTTCGACCGCTGCCGGGGCGTCGTCGACGCCTATGCGCGCGCCGTGACCCTGCTGGGCCCGGTCGGGTCCGGCCAGCTCACGAAGATGGTCAACCAGGTCTGCATCGCCGGGCTGGTGCAGGGCCTGTCCGAGGGGCTGAACCTCGCCATGCGCTCCGGGCTCGACGCGAAGCTGGTGCTGGACGTGATCTCGAAGGGGGCCGCCCAGTCGTGGCAGATGGAGAACCGCGGCACCACGATGGTCGACGACGAATTCGAGTTCGGCTTCGCGGTCGACTGGATGCGCAAGGATCTCGATATCTGCCTCGCCCAGGGGCATCGCGTCGGCGCCCTGCTGCCGGTGACGGCGCTGGTCAACGAGTTCTACGCCCGGGTCCAGGCGCGTGGCGGCGGGCGGTGGGATACCTCCAGCCTGATGCGACTGCTCAGCGATCCGTAACCGGCCCACGGAATGCCAGAACGCCGTCTTCGGCGAGGTGCGCGATTTCGGCTTGCGAATATCCGAGTTCCCCGAGGATGGCGCGGTTGTCGGCGCCCAAGAACGGCGCCATCGCCCCGACGGCCGCCGGCGTCCGGTCGAAGCGCGCCGCCGGCCGGGGCTGGCGCACCTTGCCGAGCACGGCATCGTCGTGGATCTCGATGGTCCCGTTCGCTTCGATCTGGGCATCGTCGAGCAGTTGCCAGCGGGTCAGAACCGGGGCGGCGGGAACGTCCTCGCGGTCGAGCCGCGCCAGGATGTCCCCGCTCGGCCATTTTTCCATTTCCACGCCCACGATGTCCCGGCGCGCCGGCCGGTTCTTCGCGCGCGCGCCGGCGGTCGCGAAGCGTTCGTCCTCCAGCAGGTCCTCGCGGTCGAGCGCCCGGCACATGCCCTGCCATTCCGAGTCCGAAACCGCGCCGGCCGTGATGTAGCCGTCGGCGGTCCGGTAGACGAGGTCGAGGCCCATCTGGCCCTCGGCCGGATCGGACTCGCTGCCGACGTAGCTCAGGCTGGAAATCGCCTCCGGCCAGAGATAGGCCACCATGGTGTCGAGCATGGCGAGTCGGACATGCTGGCCCTCGCCGGTCTGCGCGCGCGCAAACAGCGCCGCCGTGATCGCCTGGGCCGCGGCGACGGCCGTGGTCTTGTCGGGAATGATCGTGCGCACCATGCGCGGCTGGCCGGTCGCATAGTCGGTCTGGACGTCGGCGAGCCCGCACAGCGCCTGGATCACCGGGTCGTAGACCCGCTGATGGGCATAGGGCCCGGTTTCGCCGAAGCCGCTGATCGACACGAAGATGATGTCGGGCCGGAGTTCGCGGACGACATCTTCGCCCAGGCCCATCCGCTCGATCGCGCCCGGGCGGAAGTTCTGCACCAGGACATCGGCGGTCGCGGCCAGCCTCCTGACGGCGGCAATGCCCTCGGGGCGCTTGATATCGAGCGCCAGGCTGCGCTTGCTCCGGTTGCACGACAGGAAGGAGGCCGACATGCCCCGGTTCATGCTGCCGACATGGCGCATGTGGTCGCCCCGGGGCGATTCGATCTTGATGACGTCCGCGCCCTGGTCCGCCAGCAACATCGTCGCTATCGGTCCCGAAACCATCGTGGTCAGATCGAGAATGCGTACGCCGTTCAGGGGTCCGGTCATCCGTCGCTCCGTCTGCTAGTGTTTCCCGCGTATTCGGCGGGCTGCCGTCGGCCGGCCGCCGCGGCAGGTCTCGGGGGAAACGGGTCTCAGGGGAAATTGATTTCGCGGGCGCGCCGGTAGGCCGGCCGCTCGATGATCCGGGCGCGATAGGCCATCAGCAGGTCGGGGATCGGGATTTCCAGCGTCAGTGCATAATCGAGGCTGGTCACCATCAGGATGTCGGCGACGCTCATGCCCTCGGGCATGAGCGCTTCCAGGCCGTCGGGAAACTTCTTCATCATGCCGTCGATCTGCTCGCAGAAATAGTCCCTGGCCGATTCGACGGCGTGCGGCGCCTCGCCGTAGATGTGCGCCAGTTGCAGGTGCCGCCGGATCAGGTAGAGCGGGTGCGCGTCCAGTTCCGTCATGACGAAGAAACACCATTCGTTCAGCGCGGCGCGGCGCGCCGGATCCCCGGGCACGAAAAAGCCCTTCGGTGCCGGGAAGGTCTCGCTCAGATAGTTGACGATGGCCGCGCTCTCCGCCAGGACGAACGGGCCGTGCTCGATCACCGGGACCTTGTGCCTGGGGTTCAGGCGCAGATATTCCTCGGTCAGGGTCTCGCCCGTGCGCGGCCCGATCGGGCGCAGGTCGTAGTCGACGTCCATTTCCGCGAGCATCCAGTGCGCGCGCATGGTGCGGGCAGTCCCGATTCCCCACACCCTGAGATCGTTCTTCGACATTATTCCGTTTTTCCTCTCGCAGAGCGGCCGGGCAGCGTTGAACCGGCTCTCAAACTGCCCCATCGCGGCGGACCGATCAACGGTCCGGCGCGCCCGGTGGGGCGTTGCGGATCGGCAGGGAAGCAGGAAATTGCCGCGACTTCCCGCAAAGGGCGCAACGGAGTCTCGCTGCACTCGAAATGCGCGCCCACATCGGCTAAGTACAGACATTCACCCTTGAGGCGTGGCCCTTGAACCCGTTCTTTATCCGAATCGTCACCGTCGCCGTCATCTTCCTCGTTGCCGGGGGCGCGGCCGGCCGCTACCTGCTCTCGCCCGGGCCGCAGAAAATCATCGTGCGCGAAACGGTCGAAAAAAAGCCGGACTTCAAGGCCCCGGAATCGGTCTATCTGAAATGGACCATGGCGAGCGCTTTTCGGGGCGACACGCCGCAGTTCGGCACCCTGGGCAGGAGCTTCACGACGAAACTGCGCCGGGCGTCGGCCGGCGCCATGCAGATCGGTTTCGCCGAACCCGGCCAGCCGATCGCGGCCGAAAAATGCTTCGAAGCCGTGGTGGACGGCAAGGTCGAGACCTGCTGGTCCACACCGGGCTACTGGACGTCGACCGAGAAGGCGCTGGCCCTCTTTTCCGGCGTGCCGTTCGGGCCCGACGCACAGGAGTATCTGGCCTGGTACTACTATGGCGGCGGCGAGGAACTGCTCGACGAAATCTATGGCGGGCACGGGCTGAAATCCGTTCTGTGCGGCGTCACGGCGGCGGAGGGCGGCGGCTGGTTCCGCGAGGAGATCGTCGGCGCCGGGTTCTTCAAGGACAAGAAGATCCGGATTTTCGGCCTGGGGGCCCGGGTGGTCGAGAAACTGGGCGCAACGGCAGTGCGCCTCAACGCCGAGGAAATTAAAAAGGCGCTGGAAGCGGGGCAGATCGCAGGCGCGGAATATTCGATCCCGCTGATCGATCTGAACCTGGGCCTGAATACCGCGGCAAAGTTCTACTATGTGCCCGGCTGGCACAAGCCGGCGACCCTGCTGGAACTGCTCGTCCGGCGCGGTGTCTGGAACGGCCTTGCGGACGCGGCCAAGACCACGATCAGGAATGCCTGCGGCGACACAATCCGCGAGGGCCTGGCCGAGGGCGCCTCGCACCAGCCGGCAGCCATCCGCGAGTTGACCGCCAAGGGAGTCGAGATCAGGAAATTCCCGAAGGACGTGCTGAACGCCCTCGAATTGGCCTGGCAGAAGGTGGCCGAAGAGGAGAGCACGGCCAATCCGCTGTTCAAGCGGGTCTGGCGGTCGCTGATCTCCTTCCGGGCGGAATACCGGCTGTGGGACAACAAGAGCCGGCTGCCCTGATCGCGGCACGGCGCGCGACGCCGCAGTTCTGAGGCCTATTCCGCGGCCTGAAGCAGGGCCGGACGGCAGCTTTCCTCCATCTCGCGGCGCAACTGCACGGCCGGGTGGGCGCTGTCCGCCGCAACGTCCGACCAGCGCACGACCCGCCCCTTCGCCACGGGGTTCACCAGGCGGACATCGTGGGTCAGCCCCATCGGAAAGGCGCCTTCGGCCAGCGAGCGCGCTGCGGGCATCAGGCGGCCGGAGACCGTGTAGCCGCCCTCCCCGTCGAGCAGCTCCCCGACCCTCAGATCGCGCTTGGCGACCGCGACGGCATCGGCGCGCCAGCCGGTCGCTGCGCCGGTCGGCTCGCCGCGCAGGGCGACGCTGGCGACGCTGATGCCCAGTTCCAGCCCGATCAGGTGCCAGCGCTTGTACAGGGCCGCGTAGCGGCCGCTGTCGTCGGTCTGCACGCCGTATTCCATGAAGCAGCGCGCGACGTAATCGGTGTCCGCCTCGAAGGCGACGAACACGCCGAAGCGGATGTCGTAGTCGATGACCCGGCCGTCCCGATGCAGCGAGGATATGACCTCGACCTGGCCCTTGTGGTCGAGCGCACCGCCCTCGGCGCGCGGCCGGCAGACATTGGGAATTTCGTCGATCCGGGCCGGCGGATAGGCCAGGCCGTCGGGCGCCGGCGTCAGGCCGGTGGCGTTGGCGACCGCCGTGCTCTCGATCGCCGGCTTGGTGCCATCGAGGAAAGAGGTGAACATTTTCGGGTTCAACCCGCCCTCGGCCGCCTGCTGCGGCGTCAGGCCATAGCCGTCCCAGACATTGTCCGGCGTGTAGAACTGGAACTCGGGCAGCCATTTGTGGCCGCGGCCCGCCGCGGTCACGTCGAAGCCGCTGGCGCGCGCCCAGTCGACCAGGTCGCAGATCATCGCCGGCTGGTCGCCGTAGGCCAGCGAATAGACGATGCCGGCCTGGCGCGCCTTTTCAGCCAGCATCGGGCCGGCCAGCGCGTCGGCCTCGACATTGACCATGACGATCGACTTTCCGTGCCGGCAGGCCAGCAGGGCATGCCTGACGCCCGACGGTGGATCGCCGGTCGAATCGATGACAAGGTCGATCGCCTCCTGGCGGAAAAGCGCCTCGACGTCATCGCCGATCCATGTCGCGCCCGAACGGAGCGCCGCACCGCAATCCACGGCCGCAAAGCGTTCGGCGGGCCAGCCGATGCGCGCCAGATTTTCCCGCGCCGCGGCCGGGTTCAGGTCTGCGATGGCGGCGATGTGGACGCCCGGCGTGCGGATCGCCTGGGCCAGGTACATAGAGGCGAACTTTCCGCAACCGAGGATCCCGACGCGGACCGGCCTGTCCTGTGCCTGGCGCTCCAGCAGGAGGCGGTGAAGGTTCACGCCGCCTATTCCGCAGCCACCTGAATCCCGCTCTGCTCTTCCGCGAACGGCGTCATCGGCGCGAGCAGGCAGTCGTCCGGCAACGGTTCGATGGGCGCGAAGTCGCGGTGGGCGATCCAGTCCGGCCGCTTGAAGCGCCGGATGTGGTTCTCGACGTGGCACAGCGACAGATAGACGATGGTCCGGCCCCAGGGCGACAGGTTGGGCGAGGAAGCGTGCACGATGTTGCTGTGGAACATCAGCACGCCACCGGCCGCGCCCTTGGCCGAATAGATACCGCCGCGTTCGGCCAGTTCGCTCACCTTCGCATTGTCGAGCGTCCACAGCGGATAGCTGGTCGTCTCGATATCGTGGCCGGCCTCGTAGACGCCTTCGCGGTGCGAGCCCGGGATGATCCAGAGCGGGCCGTTGAATTCCGTCACCTCGTCGACGAACACCGCGATGTTCATCGCGCGGGCTTCCGGCATCAGGTCGTCGCGCGACCAGGTGCCGTAGTCCTGGTGCCACTGCCAGACGGCGCCGTCGAAGGCGACCTTGGCGTTGACCTTGTACTGGTGCATGTACACCGGGCCGTCGAGCAGTTGCATGACCGGCCCGACCAGGCGCGGATGGCGGCCGAGCCGCCGGAACGCCTCGTGGTAGCAGTGCGCCGCGAAGGCGGTGCGCGGCGAGACGCCGTCCAGTTCGCGCACCACTTCCTTGCGGTCCATGGCGTAGACCTCGTCTGCCCCCTGGCGAAGGACATCCGCCTCCTCGGCGGAAAACAGGTTGGGCAGCATGAGGTAGCCGGTCTCGTGGAACCGGTCGATCTGGTCTTGCGTGAGCTTCATCGTCGTGCGCCCTTTGGACATCTGGGCCGGCCGGAATGGGATGAGGCAAAGGATAGGTGCATGGCGCACGGGATTCAACGCCGGATGCGCCGAAATCTGCGGATTCAGTCTTGCCGGTGAAGACCATGAAAGCAGCGTATATCGAGAAACAAGGCGGCCCGGAGGTTCTGCACTACGGCGACCTGCCTGACCCGCAGGCGAAACCGGGCGAGATCGTGGTGGACGTTCACGCCGCTTCGATCAACGCCGCCGACTGGAAGGTGCGCTCCGGCAGCTACGCGAAGCTGACCGAATTTCCCTGCGTCCTGGGCCGGGATTTTTCCGGCGTCGTCGCGGAAACGGGCGCGGGCGTAAGCGACCTTGCACCAGGAGATCCGGTGTTCGGCGTGCTCGATGCCGGCCAGGAGGGCGCCTATGCCGAGAAGGTCGCGGTCCGGGCGGACCTGGCGGCTCGGAAGCCGGAGGGTTGGTCCCACGAGGAGGCCGTCGCCCTGGCGCTGGCCGGGCTGACGGCGATCGTCTCCCTTGAAGAATCACTGAAGCTGGAGGCCGGTGAGATCATCCTGATCCAGGGCGGCGGCGGCGGTGTCGCAGGCTTCGCGATCCAGCTCGCCAAACATTTGGGCGCGACTGTCGTCACGACCGCGAGCGCGGACAACCACGACTATGTCAGGGGCCTCGGCGCCGACCGGGTCATCGACTACCGCGCGCAGGATTTCACCGAGGAAATCTCCGGCGTCGACGCCGTGTTCGAGACGGTCGGCGGCGATGTCGCCATGCGGTCCTTCGACGTGCTGCGGCCCAGCGGCCGGGCGGCGTTCATCGCCTCGGGCGCGCAGGCGCCGAAGCCGCCGCGCAGCGATGTGACGGCCCTGCGCCCCGACGTCGCCCGCGCCAGGCGCCATATGGAGCGGGTCGCCGAACTGGTCGCGGCCGGCGCCGTGACCGTCCCGCCGATCCGCACCTTCCCGCTCGCCCAGGCCGCCGACGCCCACCGCGTCAGCGAGGCGAGGCACCTGAGGGGCAAGCTGGTGCTGAAGGTGCGGTAGCGCGGCTCCTAAACCCGCTCGATCACCATGGCGATGCCCTGGCCGACGCCGATGCACATGGTGCAGAGCGCATAGGTGCCGCCGCTGCGTTGCAGCTCGCGGGCCGCCGTCGCGACCAGCCGGGCGCCGGACATGCCGAGCGGATGGCCCAGCGCGATGGCGCCGCCGTTCGGGTTCACATGTTCCGCGTCGTCCGGCACGCCGAGCATGCGCAGCACGGCAAGTCCCTGAGCGGCGAAGGCCTCGTTGAGCTCGATCACGTCCATGTCGTCGATCTTGAGGCCGAGACGGGCCAGCAGCTTTTCCGAGGCCGGCGCCGGGCCGATGCCCATGATGCGCGGCGGCACGCCGGCGGTCGCCATCCCGGCGACCCGGGCGAGCGGCTCGAGCCCGTAGTCTTCGACCGCCTTCTTCGATGCCACGAACATGGCCGCCGCCCCGTCGTTGACGCCGGAGGCGTTGCCCGCGGTCACGGTGCCGCCGTCGCGGAACGGCGTCGGCAAGCCGGCCAGTTTCTCAACCGTCGTGCCGGCGCGCGGATGCTCGTCCTTGTCGACGACGACCGGATCCCCGCGGCGCTGCGGAATCGTGACCGGCACGATTTCCGACGCCAGATTGCCGTTCTCCTGGGCGGCGACGGCGCGGGCCTGACTGCGCGCCGCGAAGGCGTCCTGGTCCTCGCGCGACACCTGGAACTCCTCGGCCACGTTTTCCGCCGTCTCCGGCATCGAATCGGTGCCGTACTGCTTCTTCATCATCCGGTTGACGAAGCGCCAGCCGATCGTCGTGTCGTAGATCTCGGCCTTGCGAGAGAAAGCGGTGTCCGCCTTGCCCATGACGAAAGGCGCGCGCGACATGCTCTCCACGCCGCCGGCGACGGTGAGATCCGCCTCGCCGGTCCTGACCGCCTGGGCGCAGATCCCGACGGCGTTCATGCCCGAGCCGCACAGCCGGTTGACCGTCGCGCCGGGCACGCTGTCCGGCAGGCCGGCGAGCAGCAGGCTCATGCGCGCCACGTTGCGGTTGTCCTCGCCGGCCTGGTTGGCGCAGCCATAGACCAGGTCGTCGATGGCATCGGCGTCAACCGCTGCGTTGCGTGCCATGAGTTCGCGGATCGGCACGGCGCCGAGATCGTCGGCGCGCACGGCGCTCAGGCTGCCGCCGTAACGGCCAATCGGCGTGCGCACGGGATCGCAGATATAGGCTTCGGGCATGGCCGGACTCCTCTGGCGGCGGCGGGTTCATCGCGACTTCGGGGCCGCCGCCGGTCGGACCCTCATATCGGCTGAACGTCCATTTCCTGCAACCCCAAAGGTCGGCCGCCGATCGACCGCAGACCGGTCACAGCAGTCCGCGCACCGGACGATCCGGCGACCGAAGCGCCCGCCGCCGGCAGCTTGCCCCTGCACTCCGCTCGGCGCTATCGTTGCGTCGCATCGAGGAATGGCAATCCGTTGGGACCGGGGCGATGACGGTTGAAATCTGGCCGGTAACCGAGAGCTTTGCCGCCGAGGTCGGCGACGCCGACCTGTCGAAGCCATTGTCGGCAGCGGACTGGCGGACCATCGAAGACGCCTTCCACGAATTCGCCGTGCTGATCTTTCCCGATCAGCGGATGACCCAGGAGCAGCATGTCGATTTCGCCCGGCGCTTCGGGCCGATCGATCCGTCGATGATCGTCGATCTCGACGGCGTCAAGCCGCGGGTGCTGACCGACATCGCCGACGTCTCGAACCTGATGCCGGACGGCGCGATCTGGAGCGCCGACAGCCGTCTGCGCGGCTTCCAGGCGGGCAACCAGCTCTGGCACACCGACAGTTCCTTCAAGGAGGTGCCGGCCAAGGCCTCGCTCCTGTTCATGCGCGCGATTCCGCCGGTCGGCGGCCAGACCGAGTTCGCCGACATGCGCGCGGCGTGGGACGCCCTGCCCGACGACCTGAAAGCGCAGGTCGAGGGCCGCATCGCGCGCCACGCCATCGCCTATTCCCGGGCGCGCCAGGGCTTCGAGATGTCGGAGGACGAGAATACCGCCATGCCGGCGGTGCCGCAGGCGATGGTCCGCCATCACGGGTACAGCGGCCGCACGGGCCTCTATCTGGCGTCGCATGCCGGGCGGATCGACGGCATCGCCGACGACGCGGCGGCCGAACTGCTGCAGCGGCTGATGGATCACGCGACCAGGCGCCGGTTCGTTTACAGCCACCGCTGGCGCGCCGGCGACCTCGTCATGTGGGACAACCGCTGCACCATGCACCGCGGTCTGCCCTACGACGACCTGCGCTGGCCGCGCGACGCCCAGCGCGCGACCGTGCTCGATGTCGCCCCGACCTGCGAACAGGAAGGCCTGGCGCCGGACGCGATGGCGGTCGCCGCCGAGTAGCGGGGCCGCGGGCTACGCAGGCCCGATTGCCGGCGGCGGCGGAGTCCCGACGCACAGTTCGGACGGCGTCCAGCGTTCGCGGCGGCGTGCGCGGCGGCCGTCGGCGGTCTCCCGGCCATAGGAGGTTGCGGCGCCGGGCCGGCAGTGGTGGGCCGTGGCGCGCAGGTTGAGGGTCGCGAAGCCCCCGTCCTCTTCCTCCGCCCAGGCGCCGATATAGACCCCGCACCGGCCGCACAGGAGAAACTCCGCCGTCCGCAGGCCGAAGCGATAGCGGACGAGGCGGTCCGGGTCTGCCACGAAGATCGTCGCCCGGCCCTTCGGGTCGGAGACGCAGCGCGTGGCGTGCGCGCGGCAGAAGGAACAGTCGCACTCGCGCGGCAGGAGGGTTTCCCAGGTCAGGGCTGTCTCGAGTGCGAAGCCGAGATTGCCGCAATGGCATCGCCCGTCGATCCGCATGGCATCGCCCCGTGTCGATGGAATCCGGATTACACCGGGAAGCGCAGCACGGCGCGCAGCCCGCCCATCGGCGATTCGGCCAGGATGACGTCGCCGCCGTGGCCGCGCAGGATATCCCGCGCGATCGTCAGCCCCAGGCCGGCGCCGCCGCCGTCCCGGTTGCGCGCGTCGTCGAGGCGGTGAAAGGCCTTGAAGGCGTTGTCCCGCTCGTTCTCGGGAATGCCGGGGCCGTTGTCGTCCACGAAGATCACGATCATGCCCGCGCGCCGGCCGGCGCCGACCCTGATCTCGCTGGCGAAGCGCTCGGCATTGCGCACGATATTGGTCAGTGCGCGCTTGAAGCCGTTCGGCCGCACCGTGGCTTTCAAGCTGGACGGCAGCGCCAGTTCGATGCGGGCGCCGTCGTCCCTTGCCTTGGCGACCACATCGCGCACCAGCAGGTTGACATTCGCCTCGACGGCCTGCTCCAGCCCCTCGCCGCGGGCAAAGGCGAGATATTCCTCGACCATGCGTTCCATTTCGTCGACGTCGCTGCGCAGAGCGGCGGTTTCGGGGCTGTCCGGCTCAAGGGCAAGGCCGAGCTTCAGGCGGGTGATCGGCGTCCGCAGATCGTGCGATACGCCGGCCAGCATTTCCGTGCGCTGTTCGATCTGGCGTCTGAGCCGCTCACGCATGATCAGGAAGGCAGTTGCCGCCTGGCGCACCTCGGTGGCGCCCCAGGGTTTGAAATCGGGCACATCCCGTCCCTTGCCGAACTGGTCCGCGGCTGCCGCCAGTTCGCGGATCGGGCGCACCTGGTTAAGCATGAACAGACCGCCGATGATGAGCAGCACCACAGCGGCGCCGATCGACCAGGCGACGTAGAGCTCCGTCGTGATGGGCCGGATTTTCTTCTTCGTCGCGATGATGTCGAGCGCCCCGCCCGGCGCGGCGACCCGGATGCGGATGTGGCGGTCATCATGGTCGCCGTCGATAACGAAATCCTCGGCCAGAATTCTGCGGAACTGGCGCATCACCTCGCGTCCCACCTGCCCGTCCATGTTCCGGCTCTCGAGGCCTTCGAGCGTCCGATCCTTTTGAAAGGTGACGCGCATGCCCTGGCCGGACCGCAGCGCGGACAGGATCCAGGCCCGGTCCTCCACTTCCGGGAAATAGCGCATGTGGTTGACGGTCAGTTGGATATTGTGGGCGAGATTCTGCGCCATGCGCCGCGACACGTTCTGGACGTGGCGATCGTAGAAGAACCAGAGCGAGATGAGCTGCACCGCAATGATCGGCACTCCGAGGATCAGCAGGGATCGGCCGAGCAGGCTTCGCGGCAGAAAACGGCGCAGCGGCGACAGGGACCGGTCTTCGGACAATGGCATCCCGGCGCGCCTCCGTCAGTCCGGCATCAGGGCATAGCCCTTGCCGCGCACCGTTTGAAGATAGCGCGGATCCCTGGGATCGGGCTCCACCTTGCGGCGCAGCCGGGTGATCAGAACATCGATCGCCCGAGCGCTGCCTTCCAGTTCGCCTTCCTCGGTCAGGGTATCCCGCGCGACCGGCTTGCCGGCCCGCGCGGCCAGAACCCTGAGCACCCGCGCCTCGGTCTCTGTCAACCGGACCCGCGCGCCGGCGCGCGTCAACTCGAGCCGACGCATGTCGAACAGGCACGGCCCGAAAGCCAGGGTGCGCGGGATATTGGCCGAATCCGTCCGTTGCCGCCGTAATGCCGTTCCGATGCGCAGCAGCAGTTCGCGCGGCTCGAAGGGCTTGGGCAGATAGTCGTCGGCGCCGCGCTCCAGCCCGGCGATCCGGTCCTCGGCCTCGCCCATCGCGCTCAGCATCAGGATCGGCACCGACGAGGCCCGGCGCAGGCCCTCGGTGAGCGACAGGCCCGATTCCCCCGGCATCATCACATCGACGATCAACAGGTCGAAAGCGAAGGATTCGAGCTTGCGCCGGGCCTCCGCGGCATCGGCCGCCACGTCGACCATGAAACCGTTGTCCGCGAGGAAACGCTGCAGCAGGTCGCGCAGGCGCCGGTCGTCGTCCACGACCAGAATGTGGGCGTCGCTGTCTTCCATCGCCGTTACCCCGCCGGTCCCAGTGGACGGGCTACCGGCGAATGCCGGCGCGCACCGCCTCCCGGGGCGGGACAAGCGGGTTGCCGGCCCGTTCGGCAACCCGGCCGGCAGGGCCGCAGACGGGCCCATCTGCGGGCCTGTTTGCGGACGGTGTGACGTTGGCCATCGTTGACTCGATTCCCTAACAATGTTACCCAGCGCGCCCTTTTGTTGAAAGAATCTAACCCGTTTTGCCGGTAAAGGCCATCCGTTGCAGCGACCGCGCGGCCGCTGCCGCAGGGCCGCAACCGTGCGGGCTGCCCCCAGGAGGCTTAAGCGAATGTCCACGCCGCCGTTTCACGACCGCGACGGCCTGATCTGGCTCAACGGCGCGCTGATCCCCTGGCGCGATGCCAACGTGCATGTGCTGACCCATGGTTTGCACTATGCCAGTTGCGTCTTCGAAGGCGAGCGTGTCTACAGCGGCGAGATTTTCAAGCTGACCGAGCATACCGAACGGCTGCACAAGTCGGCCAGCCTGCTCGACTTCGAAATCCCGTGGTCGGTGGCCGAAATCGACGACGCCTGCCGTACGGTCGTGGAAAAGCAGGGCATCGTCGACGGCTATGTCCGCCCGGTCGCCTGGCGCGGGTCGGAGATGATGGGGGTTTCGGCCCAGCAGACCAGGACCAATCTCGCCATCGCGGCCTGGGAATGGCCGGCATATTTCACGCCGGAGGCCCGCCTGCAGGGCATCCGCATGACGGTCGCAAAGTATCGACGGCCGGACCCGTCGACCGCGCCGACCGACAGCAAGGCCGCCGGCCTCTACATGATCTGCACGCTCTCGAAGCACGCTGCCGAGGCCGCTGGCTACAACGACGCGCTGATGCTCGACTGGCGCGGCCAGGTCGCCGAGGCGACGGGCGCCAACATTTTCCTGGTGCAGAAAGGCGTGCTGCACACGCCGACCCCCGATTGCTTCCTGGACGGGATCACGCGCCGCACCGTCATGGAGCTGGCCCGCAAGCGCGGCTACCAGATCGTCGAGCGCGCGATCATGCCGGAAGAATTCGCGCACACCGACGAAGTGTTCCTGACCGGCACCGCCGTGGAAGTGACTCCGGTGCGCGAGATCGACGACTACCGATTCAATGTCGGCGAGATCACCCGCGCCCTGGTCAGCGATTACGACGCGCTGGTCAACCGGAGCGACGACATGGCCGCAGCGGCACGGGCGAGCGCGGCCTGAATTCTACTCGGTAGCCGGAAGGCTGTGGATCTTCCCGTCGGGATGGAAGGCGTGGAAGGCGAAGGCGAAGGAGACGTCGTGCACGGCGTCCTGCAACTGGCCGCGCGCGCCCTTGCGCTGCACGATGACGTTGCCGATATCGCGCCCCTCCGCGATCACGGCGCTGTCGAGGGCTGACGCCTGCCCCTTCTCCCAGGTGATGACGTATGCGCCCGCAATCACCTTGCGTTTCTCCCGCAGCAGGCTGAACGTCCAGGCCTGCCTGCCGATCACGACAACCCGCTCGAGCGGCGGCACGCCGGGCGGCAGGCTGCCGACATCGAAGTAGGGCCGGCTGCGGGTGTCGTAGCGGCGATAAGGGTTGTGGCCGTAGGCCCGCATGCCCTCGTTGTTGGGGATCAGCACCTTGCCGCCGGGATGGCGGCCGGCGAACCGCTCGAAGCTCTCGACCCGCATCGGCAGCATCTTCAGCTTGCTGCCGGCCAGCTTGCCGACGATGCCCTGGCCGAGGAACTGCTGCCACCAGGTCTCGGTCTGGCGGTCGTACATCACGAGATCGGAATTGCGCAGCTTGCCGGTCGTGCCGAAGTCGAGCACCCGCTCGCCCAGCCGCCGGTCGAACACCACGGCGGAATTGCACAACGGGCACCAGGTGATCGAGACCGGCCGGCCGCCGACGCTGTCGTTGACGATCTCGTGCCACATCAGGACGCGCAGCGGATAGGCGCGTGCGTCTTCCCCGATCGCGACCGAAATGACCGGCTCCCGCCCCGCAAGGCCCTTCATGGCGGCCTGGCCGACGGTGGTGAATTCGGGATCGTCGATCGGCGGGATGCCGTCCTTCGGCGGGCCGCCCGAGCGGATCGAGGCGAGATCGACGATGGCGTTCGAAAAATCGGTCTTCGGCCATTCCCCCTTCCAGGAGAGCGGGGCGTCGGCGACGGCGCCCTCGTCGATCGGAATGAAAGCGCCGACCAGGATAAAGGCCGCGGCGACGAAAAGCGGCCTGCGGCCGGTGCGAAGGCGGATCATGGCAAAGTCTCCGTCCGGCGCCCGGTTTCAATTCGGGGCTTCGTTCCGGGTCGCCAACGCCCGTTCCATTCCAGCAGGCCGCCGCCGCATGGACAATCCACGGATGCTCACAGCTTGGTGAAACCGCGCGGGCGTCGGGGCGGCGCCGGATGCCCTGCCTTTTCGGTGATGACACCCGGAGCGGCGGCGCGATAATGCCGGCCATGGCCAGGACAGTCATCCTGCGTACTATCCTGTGTACTATCCTGCGCCGGGGCGCGGCGGGACCGAATGCCGGACGCATCGAACGCGCCGGATTCCCCTGATGCTGCGCACCGCCGGCGCAATCCTGCTTGCCGCCGCCGTCGCCGGGCTCGTTTTCGGCCTGTCGGCGGTCGTTTCGGTCGCGCTGTACCGGGCCGTGCCACTAACCCATACGCCGCTGATGGTCCTGCGGGCGGCGCAGCGCCGCGACGCGTATCCGGCCCGATGGCACTGGCGGCCGCTCGAGCGGATCTCGCCGCATCTCGTCCGCGCCGCCATCGCCGCCGAGGACAGCCGGTTCTGCAGCCATACCGGCTTCGACTGGCAGGCGATTCGCCAGGTGCTGAAGACCCTGGAGGAAACCGGCGGGATCCGCCGCGGCGCCAGCACGATTTCGATGCAGACCGCCAGAAATGTCTATCTCACGCCGCACCGGTCCGTCATCCGCAAGGCTCTGGAGGCCGGGTTCACGGTGCTGATCGAAGCCTTCTGGGGCAAGCGGCGCATTCTGGAGGCCTATCTCAACATCGCCGAATGGGGGCCGGGCATCTACGGCGCCGAGGCGGCGGCGCGGGCCTGGTTCCGCCGTTCCGCCGCCCGCCTCACGCCGGACCAGGCCGCCCTGCTCGTCAGCACCCTGCCCGGCCCGTTACGCTGGCGGCCCGACCGGCCGAACCGCCGCATCGCGCGCAAGGCGCGCATCGTGCGCGAACGGATGCGTCTTGTGAAACTGGGGAAAGACCGCGCCTGCGGCGGGTAGGTGCGCGGAACCGGCGTTCTACCTTGCGCGCCGGGGCGCCGGCGAAGCGCGGAAGGCCGGATCGTCGGGGAACCGGCCGGAAATGCGCGACTGGAGCGAGATGCGCGCGCGCTGATGCTCGAACAGACGGGTCAAATAGTCGACACGCAGGCCGCGTCTCCCGGCACTGCCGTCGCTTGCGAGCACCACGTCGCTGCCGATCTCATGCGCCAACGGCTGCCGGGCGACCGCCTGTGCGACAGGGTGGCCGAACCGGAATTTGGGCGCCAGGGCGCAGGCTGCGACGATCGAATCCCTGGCGAACAGGGCGGCAAAACTCTCCCGCGGCCGGTGGCGGTGCCTGGCGAGGTAGCGGACGGCCTCATCGAAGACCGCCACGAACAGATCGATGTAAACCGAGCGGCCGACCGGATAGTTGCGCATTTTCCAGCGGTTTGCCCGGCCGTTCTGACGGTACAGGCCGCCGGCGTTATAGGCGGCCGCCACCTTGGGCGGATCGAAACGGGTCAGGCGGTACTGCCGGTTCAGATAGATGCCGATCATGCGGATATTGTTGGCCGGCTTCTCCAGCCAGGCCCGGTCGATCGACGGGTCGCGCAGCATAAAGCGGGCGGTGCCGATCAGAATCTGGCCCAGCCCGACGGAAATCCGGCCCGGCGTCTTCCGGTCGCTGACATACCCGCGATAGGTCTTGTAAGCCTTCGGATTGAGCGCCGATTCGTTGACGATGATCGTCAGGAACAGCTCGGCCGGGACGCGGTATCTGCGGGCGGCGGCGCGGATCAAACCGCCATATTTCCGCCAGGCTTTCGGGACGCTCCGCAGCCGGTATTGCTCGCGCGGCCGGATCCGCACCGGGCCGCGGTCGGTCACGATGCCGTCGGCGGTCATACGCCAGGAAACGCTGTCGCGGAATGATTGCCAGTAGGCCAGGCGGCCGATTTCCAGGCGCCGGCCGTTCCAGCTATCGGCGCCGCGGAAGACGGGCTTGCCGGCGCGGCATTCCCGGTCGATCGTCGAGGCATGAACGGACGGCGCAAAAAGCAAGATGAGCGCTACCGCGCCCACAGCAGAGGGTAAATTTCGGAACAAATCGCAACAACCGTGACGTCTCCACAGCACCCGTCGGGCTTGTCCCGCCCGATCGGGCCGGCGGAAGCTAGAGCATTTGGCCGCCGCTTTGAACCCGGAATCTTCGCGAAGGCCCCTTAATCGATGAAATTGCGGCAAATCGAACCATTTGCCGGCGTGTGCGAATGGCAATTGGCGAAGCCCGGCCGCCGCTATATTCTGGCCGGAAAACCGGTCGATGAAAGCCGAGAATCGGGGAAGGGAACCATGCAGATTGCGATACCGTTGCGCCCTGCCGGACTGCGCCTTGCGGGATGGGGGCAGGCCTTTCTGAGCCTCGCCGGCATCGCTGCAATCGCACTCGCCGTACCGGCACAGGCCCAGAGCGTCGGTATTGGCACGACCAAAGGCGGCGCCACGGCGCAGGTCACGGCTGCGATCGCAAAGGTCGTTTCCGCCCACGCCGGCCTGCAGATGCGCCCGCAGCCCTACGCCAACACCTCGCAATACATCCCGGTCGTCAACAGCGGGAAACTGGAATTCGCCGCCTCGAACATTTTCCAGCTTACCTTCGCGCTCAACGGCACCGGCATGTCGGAAGGCCGGCCGAACCCGAACCTGCGCATGGTCGCGACCCTGATGCCCTTCCGTGTCGCCTATTTCGTCAGCGAGAAATCCGGCGTCGCGAGCTTCGGCGAACTCAGGGGCAAGCGCCTGCCCGGCTTCAAGCAGCGGGCTCTGGGCGCCTATCTGCTGCTCGGCACTGCCGCCAACCTCAATGTCAGCACCGTCGGCTGGAATTTCGTCCAGGTGCCCAATTTCCCGCGCATGTGGGACGGCTTCAAGCGCGGCACGCTGGACGCCGCGCTTGCCGCCGTCGGTTCCAAACCGACCCGGGACATGAAAGCGGCGCGCGGCGCGCTGCGCATCCTGCCGATCAACGACGACCGCGATTCGATTGCCCGGATGCGCCGGCACCTGCCGCAGTCCTACGTGATCGAAATGAAGGCCAATCCGAAGCTGCCCGGCCTGAGCCGCGACGTGAAGATCATGGCCTTCGACTACACGCTTTGGGCGCACAAGGACGTCAAGGACGACACCGTCTACCGGGTCGCGCGGACGATGCACGAGCGAGCCGACGACCTGCGCGCCGCCGCCCCGCTGTGGCGCGGCTTCAAGGCGGCCGACATGGCGAAAAAAGCAGGCATCGCCTATCATCCCGGCGCGATCCGCTTCTATCGCGAAAAGGGCCTGTGGCGGCAGTAGACGCCTGACAGCCCGCCGCTCCGGAACACGTTCCGGAACCCGGTCGGGAGATGCGCCCCGGCGCCGACGCCCGGTCCCCGGATGAAGCCGCCGGCGCCGTTTTGCAGGACGCCCCCGCCACCCGGCATTTCTGCGCGTTCCTGGCTGCGCTGATCACGGCGCTGGCGGTCGCCTGGGCCGCCGACCTGCCGCGCCTCGCCGGCCTGTCCTCACTCTATACCGAGCAGATGATCGCCGTCGTCCTCGGCGCGGCGAACGCGCTGATCTTCCTGCGGCGGCCGGCCCGCCGCGGGCGCGCCCGGCCGAAGGCGCCGCTCGCCGACCGGGCGATCGCCATCGCCAGCCTCGCCGCCGGCCTGTGGCTCGCCGTCCGCTTTCCGGTGCTCACCGAAGACGCCTTCTATCATCCCGACGAAGTGCTGGTCATCGGCCTGGTGCTGGTGCCGCTGACCGTCGAAGCCCTGCGCCGGGCCACCGGCGTAAGCCTGCTGCTGGTGGTCGCAGTCTTCATCCTGTACGGCCTGTATGGCGATGTCTTCGAGGGCAAGCTGCAGGCCCGCACCATGACCGCGGCCGAAATGGTTCGCTATGTCGGCCTCGATTCGACGGCGATGCTGGGCCGCCCCATCGTCATCGGGGTGACCATCGTTACCGTGTTCGTGCTGCTCGGCCGGTTGCTGCTGCTGTCGGGCGGTTCGGATTTCTTCACCGACATCGCCGCGGCGCTGATGGGGCGGAGCCGCGGCGGTTCGGCCAAGATCGCGGTCACCGCCTCGGCCATGTTCGGCTCGATCTCCGGCAGCGCGGTCTCCAACGTCGCCTCGACCGGGGTCATCACCATCCCGCTGATGCAGCGCGGCGGCTACAGCGCGCGCGCCGCCGGCGCTATCGAGGCCGTGGCCTCGACCGGCGGCCAGCTCACGCCGCCGATCATGGGCGCCGCGGCTTTCCTGATGGCCGAATTCCTGCAGGCGCCGTACCAGGACATCGTCCTGGCGGCGATCCTTCCCGCGTTGCTGTTCTACGTCGCCCTGTTCGTCCATACCGACCTTGAGGCCGCACGCACCGGCGTGAAGGCGCTGGAGCCCGAGCAGATCCCGTCGTCGCGCAGGGTGCTGGCCGGCGGGTGGTTCCTGGTCGTGCCCTTTGCCGTGCTCATCGTCGTGCTGTTCAGCCTCAACCAGCCGGCGGAGACCGCCGCGCTGGCAGCGTGCGCCAGCCTGGCCGCCATCGCGCTGTTCGTCGGCTACGGCGCGCGCCGGCTGACACCGGCGGCAATCCTGACCGCCTTCCGCGATACCGGCTACATGGTCGTCGATATCATCGCGATCACGGCCGCCGCGGGCATCATCATCGGCATCCTGGACCGCTCGGGCCTGAGCTTCGGTCTCGGCTTCGTGCTCGTCCAGTTCGGCGAGAACAGCCTGTTCCTGCTGCTCCTGCTGACCGCCGGCGTGTCGATCCTGCTCGGAATGGGCATGCCGACGACCGGCGTCTATTTCCTGCTCGCCGCGCTCGCTGCCCCGCCGCTCATCAAGCTGGGCGTCGAGCCGATCGCCGCGCATATGTATGTGCTGTATTTCGGCATGCTCTCCATGATCACGCCGCCGGTCGCGATCGCCGCCTTCACCGCTGCCAACCTGTCCGGCGCCGGGCCGATGGCGACGGCGCTGAGCGCGGTGCGGTTCGGCTGGCCGGCCTACGTTGTGCCGTTCCTGTTCGTGCTGTCGCCGACCCTGCTGATGCAGGGGGGTGCCGTCTCCGTCCTGCTGGCGGCGGCCACGGCGGTCCTCGGCGTCGCCGCGGTGACGAGCGCGCTGGCCGGCTATGCCATGAAACCGTTGGGCCCGGCCGCACGCCTCGCAATCGGCGCCGCCGGCCTCGCCCTGCTCCTGCCGCCGGAGGCGATCGCAGAAGCCGGCTGGATCAACCTGGCGGGCGCCGCGGTCCTGGCGCTCGGTCTGATGTTCTCCATCCTGCCGCGCGGTGCGGGCGCAGGTTAAATCTCCGGCAGATCGACGCCTTCATTCGCCAGAATTTCGCGCAGTCCGGCGACCAACCGGGCAAGACCGGCCTCCGTCCCGGCCTCGCAGCGCAACGACAGCGCCGCCTGGGTGTTCGACGCCCGCAGGAGCCACCAGCCGTCTTCGGTCTGTGCGCGGACGCCGTCGATGGCGACGAAATCCGCGCCCTGCGCCTTGAGCAGGGCGCGGACCGACTCGACGATGGCGAATTTCCGCGCCTCCTCCACCCCGACACGGATTTCCGGCGTGTTGAAAACGGGCGGCAGGGCGGCGCGGAAGGCCGAGAGCGGCGCCGGATCGCCGGCCATGAGGCGCAGCAGGCGCACCGCGGCGTAGAGCGCGTCGTCGAAACCGTAATAGCGGTCGGCGAAGAACAGATGGCCGCTCATCTCGCCGGCCATCGGCGCGCCGGTCTCCCGCATCCGGTTTTTGATCAGAGAATGGCCGGTGCGGTACATTTCGGGCGCGCCGCCGAGCCGGGCCACCCCGTCGAAGAGAAGCCGGCTCGCCTTGACGTCGGCGATGATCCGCGCGCCCGGCCGGGCCCCGAGCAGGTCGGCGGCGAAGTAGAGCATCGCCTGGTCGGCCCACAGGATCGCGCCGCGGTCGTCGACGATGCCGATCCGGTCGCCGTCGCCGTCGAAGGCGATTCCGACGTCCGCGCCGTCGCGTACGACGGCCGCCTGCAGGTCGGCGAGATTGGCCGCGACCGTGGGATCCGGATGATGGTTCGGAAAGCTGCCGTCGATCTCGGCGTACAGGAGGCGATGGGTCCCCGAAAGCCGGCCGGTCAACCGGGCCGCGATTTCGCCCGCAGCGCCGTTGCCGCAATCCCACACGGCGGTGAGGCGCGACAGGTCGGCGCCCTCCAGTTCGGCGACGAGGCGGTCGGTATAGGCCTCCGCAACGTCGATCGCGGCGGTTTTTCCGGGTTCCGGAGCAGGTTCGGTCCCCGCCGCCGCGGCCCGGCCCAGCTCCCGTATTTCGTCGCCGAACACGGGCCGTCCGCCGCCGCAGCCCGGCCCGAACATCATCTTGAAACCGTTGTGGTCGCCCGGATTGTGCGAACCGGTCACCATGACGCCGGCATCGGCGCCGCGGTCGTGCAGGGCGAAATTCAGCATCGGCGTCGGGCCGCGCCCGACCGTGAGGACGCTCCGGCCGCTCGCCGTCAGTCCGGCGATCAGGGCGTCGCGCAGGGCCGGGGAGCTGCGCCGCCCGTCCCAGCCGACGCAGACCGTCGACCCGCCCTCCCGGCCGACCGACGCGCCGAAGGCGGCGCCCAGGGCGCGCGCGTCCGCCGGAAACAGCGTCTTGCCGACGACGCCGCGGACATCGTACTCGCGCAGAATTTCGGGATGGAAGGAATGGCCGGGAAGCCGGCGGCCCGATCCGCCCCTGTGGGGTCCGGTCATGGAATATCCGTGCGGGCAGGGTCCGTTGCGCAGGCCCGTTCCGGGCGAAATTCGAGGGTCTGGCGACCCCGGCAGGACTCGAACCTGCGACACCAGGATTAGGAATCCTGTGCTCTATCCTGCTGAGCTACGGGGCCGTTCCCCCGCGGTATCTTGGCGGCGGGGCGGGGACTGTCAACAACCGCCGGCCAACAACCCCGGCGATCCCGCAAGCACGGGACGACCCGCCGGCTGCGCGATTACCGCGCGCCGCCTCCCGCCGCCTCGAGCAGGGTCGGCTGGCCGGCGCCCCTGGCCTTGCCGGTCCGGCGCGTGCAGCGGCCTTCGAATTCGGCGCCGTTTTCGATCGACAGGCTCTCGTATTCGACATCGCCGTCGACCCGGGCCGTCTTGCAGAGGGTTGCGGTCCGCGCCGCGATCCCGCCGGTCACGCGGCCATGCACCATGATCTCCTCCGCGGTGATCTTGCCTTCGACATGGCCGCCCGATCCGACCGTCAGCTTCCGGACGGCAACGTCGCCCTGGATCTCGCCCTCGACCATCAGATCGCCTTCCGAATCGATATTGCCTTCGATCCGCAGGCCGTCGCCGACAAACGACGCATCGGTATTTTCCGACATAGTCCCGTTCCTTCCTCCCGCCCGGACGTCCGGGTCCGGGCCGGTCCCAGCCTCGCCCGGAATTCCCGGCGTTGCAAGCCGGTTTCGGCGCGGAGCCGCTGACCACCTGCCGCGCGGTACCGGACAATTGGTGCCCGCAATTGGTGCCCCCGGGGAGACTCGAACTCCCACGCCGTTGCCGGCAACAGATTTTGAGTCTGCCGCGTCTGCCAATTCCGCCACAGGGGCCGTCCGGCGCGCCGGAGCGCAAGACCATAGCGCTGCAACCGCCGTTTGCAAGATGCGGGCGCGCCCCGCCGCAGCGCCGGACCCGACAACGGCAGCGGCCCGGCAGCGGCCGGGCGGCAGCGCCGAAAAGCCGCTGGAACGCGGCGCGCGCGCGACGCATTCTGCCCGCCGGACAAAGGCAGGACAAAGGCAGGAGCGACAGATGCCGGGCGTGCTGGACGGAATTCGGGTGCTGGACTTCGGACGCTACATCGCGGGGCCCTATGTCGGCGCCCTGCTGGCGGATTTCGGCGCCGACGTGATCCGGATCGAAAAACGCGGCGGCAGCGAGGACCGCTTCGTGCTGCCGCTCACGACCGATGCCGACGGCCGGCCCGGCGAAGGCGCCCTGTTCCTGCAGATGAACCGCAACAAGCGCTCGGTCACCCTCGACCCGATGAAGCCGGAGGGCCGCGCCGCGCTCGACCGGCTGGTCGCCACGGCCGACGTCGTCATCGCCAACCTGCCGCCCCAGACCATGGCGCGCATGGGCCTGGACTACGACAGCCTGCGCGCCGTCAAGGCGGACATCATCCTCGCCAACCTGTCGTCCTACGGCAAGGACGGGCCGTGGGCGACGCGGCCCGGATTCGACACCATCGGCCAGGCGATGTGCGGCTCGGTCTACCTGACCGGCGAGCCGGGCCGGCCCTGGCGCGCGCCGATCGCCTTCGTCGATTTCGGCACCGCCCTGCACGCGGCCTTCGGCGTCGCCATGGCGCTGATCGAGAAGCAGCGCTCCGGCCGCGGCCAGGAGGTCGTCGGCGCCCTGCTGGCGACCGCCACAGCCTTCAACGGCTTCCTGCTGACCGAACAGTCCGTCCTGGAGCTGGACCGGGGACCGATCGGCAACCGCGCCTTCAACTCCGGCCCGACCGACCTGTTCCAGACCAGGGACGGTTTCATCGTGGTCCACACCGTCGGCAACCCGCTGTTCAAGCGCTGGGCCGACCTGATGGGCGAGCCGGAATGGCTGGAGGACGAGCGCTTCGCCACCGACGACGCGCGCGGCGACAACGGCGCGGCCCTGTCGGAGCGCATGGCGGCTTGGTGCGCCGAACGGACCCGCGACGAAGCGCTGGAGGCGCTGGCCGCGGCGCACGTCCCGGCCGGCCCGGTGCTGAAGCCGCAGGAGGCGCTGGACCATCCGCAGGTCCGCGCGCTCGGCCTGCTCCATCCGGTCGCCTGGCCCGGCGCCGACCGGCCCGCGATGGTCGCGCAGGCGCCGATCTGGCTGAGCGAGACCCCGGCCCTGCCGCCGGCGGGGCAGGCCGAGACCGGCGAGCATACGGACGCGGTGCTCGGCGCGATCGGCTACGGCGCGGAAGAACTGGCGGAGCTGCGGGCGGCGGAAGCGATTTAGCCCGCCCCTGAAACCGCTGTTCCGATGCACGCCCGATCCTGCGCCACGATGCAGCTTGACCGGGGCGGAAGGCGCCCTTACCGTTTGCGGCACGATGCACATGCCGCACGCCATTACCGGTCTGCTTCTGCTTAGCCACCCGGCGTCCTAGGACGCCGGGCCAAGGGCGCGCGACCGCCGCCCGCCGCATGTGACATCCCCGATCCGAAGCCCCGGATTTCAAAGTCCCCGAGGCCAGCGCCGCAAGGCAGGATCCCCCCAGGAACCTTCGCGACAACCGGAATAGAGCGCTGCGCCGCCTGACACGCGGGCGCCGCCGTCTCTCCGCCCCGCCGAACCGGAGACAGTTCCATGTCCACCATGCCGATCCACAAATACCAGGGCTTCGAGCCGGTCGGCCTGACCGACCGGACCTGGCCCGGCAAGGTCATCGAGAAGGCGCCGGTCTGGTGCTCGGTCGACCTGCGCGACGGCAACCAGGCGCTGGTCGAGCCCATGGGGCCGGAGCGCAAGCGGCGCATGTTCGAGCTGCTGTGCCGGATGGGCTTCAAGGAGATCGAGGTCGGCTTCCCCTCGGCCTCGGAAACCGATTTCGACTTCTGCCGCCAGCTCGTCGAGCAGGACATGATCCCGGACGACGTCACCATCCAGGTGCTGACCCAGGCGCGCGACCACCTGATCCGGCGCACCTTCGACGCCATCCGCGGCGCGCGGCGCGCCATCGTCCATCTCTACAATTCGACCTCGACGACCCAGCGCCGGGTCGTGTTCAACGCCGACCGGGCGGAGATCATGAAGATCGCGACCGACGGCGCCGAACTGATCCGCGACCTGGTTCCGACCGTCCCGGAAACCGAGGTGATCCACCAGTATTCGCCGGAATCCTTCACCGGCACCGAGCTGGACTATGCAAGGGACGTCTGCAACGCCGTGATGGACGTGTGGCAGCCGACGCCGGAGAAGAAGACGATCATCAACCTGCCGGCCACGGTCGAGATGGCGTCGGCCAACATCTACGCCGACCAGATCGAGTGGATGCACCGCAACATCGCCAACCGCGACTGCTACCTCCTCTCCCTGCATCCGCACAACGACCGGGGCACCGCCGTCGCCGCCGCCGAACTGGGCGTGATGGCCGGCGCCGACCGGATCGAGGGCACGCTCTTCGGCAACGGCGAGCGCACCGGCAATGTCGATATCGTCACCCTGGCGCTCAACCTGTTCACCCAGGGCGTCGATCCGGATCTGGAAATCCAGGACATCAACGAGATCATCCGGACCGTCGAATACTGCAACCAGTTGCCCGTGCATCCGCGCCACCCCTATGGCGGCGAGCTGGTGTTCACCGCCTTTTCCGGCTCGCACCAGGACGCGATCAAGAAGGGTTTCGCGGCGCTGGAGACCAGCAACAGCGAGCTGTGGGACGTGCCCTACCTGCCGATGGACCCGAAGGATGTCGGCCGGACCTATGAGGCGGTCATCCGCATCAACAGCCAGTCCGGCAAGGGCGGCGTCGCCTATGTCATGGATGCCGACTACGGCCTGAAACTGCCGCGCATGCTGCAGGTCGAATTCTCCGGTGTCATCCAGAAGGTGACCGACGAAACCGGCAAGGAAATGACCTCCAACGAACTCTGGTCGATCTTCGAGAAGGAATATCTCGACCAGGAAGGCCCGATCGGCTTCGGCAACTACCGCACGGTGCCGGACGCGCACGCCAGCGAGATCCGGCGCATGACCGCCGAGATCGTCTGGAATGGCGAGCCGCGCACCATCCAGGGCAAGGGCAACGGCCCGATCGACGGCTTCATCGACGCGCTGAAGAATGGGCTCAATCTCAACATGGCGGTCCAGAGCTATCACGAGCACGCCGTCGGCAAGGGCGCCGACGCCACTGCGGTCGCCTATGTCGAGGTCAGCACGCCGGACGGCGGCACCCTGTTCGGCGTCGGCCGCGACCCGAACATCGTCGCCGCTTCGCTCCGCGCCATCGTCAGCGCCGCCAACCGGGTCGCGAAGGCGGGCGCGGCGGAGGAGGCGGCGTAGGGGCCTGACGCACGCCTGGCGAATGGTGGCGTATCGAACTTTCAGGCTGCGCGCAGTCGACCTGCCCCACCTCTGAAGCTCCGGCCCTGGTCAGTCTCGCGCGGCGGCGCGGGCCTCGCGGTGGCGCTCCCAGCGCGGCTGGCGACAGATGTTGCCGAGGAACTCCAGCACCGTGTGCGCGGCGAGGTAGGAGGTGACGCCGGTCCCGACGTCCAGGGTCGGATTGACCTCTACGAGATCGAGCCCGACCACGGTGCAGTGCTCCGCGATGGCGGCGAGGGTGTCGCGCAGTTCGGCGTAGCTCATCCCGTTCGGCTCGGCCGAGACGCATCCCGGAATCAGCGGCAGGTCGAGCACGTCAATGTCGATGCTGACATAGGTCCGCGCGTCCCGCGGGACGACTTCGGCGACGCCCTGCGGGCCGACCCCGCGGAACTCGCCCATGGTCATCACCCGGTTGCCGTCGTCGATCGAATCGCGGATTTCCGATTCGGCGCTGCGCAGGCTGCGGATGCCGACCTGGGTGAGGCTCAGCACATGCTCCAACGGGGCGATGTTGCGGAACGGGTGGACGTTGGTGAAGCGGAGATCGTGGATGAACGGCGCATAGTCGATATGGGCGTCGAAGTGGATGACGTGGAGTGGCGCCTCGTCCTCGTAGCCCCTGACCACCGGATAGGTCACGGAGTGGTCGCCGCCGAGCATGACCGGCAGCGCGCCCCTGGCGAGGATCGCCCTGGTGAGGTCGGTCGCGTTGTCGAACGTGCTGTCGACGTCGGTCGGCCAGACGTCGGCATCGCCGACATCGGCGATGGTCCCGTTCGCCATCTCGTGCGCGAGATAGGTGCGCCCGGTCTCGGGGTCGTAGAACCCGGCCTCGGGGGCGGCGAAGCGCAGCGAATGCTCGCGGATCGCGCGCGGGCCCATGCGCGAGCCGGCGAGGAAGGGCGACCCTTCGTCGAAGGGAACCCCGAAGACCGCGATATCGGCGTCGAGCGCTTCGAGGTCGGTTTCGATCCGCGCGCGCAGGAACGACGGGATGCCGACGAACGGGCGGCCGAGCGTGACTCCGGACCGTCTGCTGCTCGATGACATGGCGGGCTCTCCGGGTTTTCTTTCCGCTATCCTGCCGGCGGGCATTGCCCGACGGTACCGCCGCCGGCGTCCGGCGTCCACGGTTGGCGTCCGCAGGTTACACAGGGCCTAATGCGGACGGCATTGCGGATCGGGAATGGCCGCGCGCCGCCGCTTCCCGGCCGCTCAGTGATAGCGCAGGTCGAGCTGGCTGAGGCCTTCTTCCAGGTAGGTTCCGAGCAGCGGGATGCCGACGAGATAGTCGCCGGTGTGATTGGTATGGCCGTCCCGCGCTTCCCTGAGCGCCTCGTCCCATTCCGTCCTGTCGAAGGTGCCGCGGCCGAGCCAGGCCAGCGCCACGAGCTCGACCTGCTCGTCCAGGTTCAGCGTGTCGATGAAATCCACCAGTTCGCGGTGCGCGGGATCGTTTTGGGGTTCGATTCCGTCGTCGAAATCGTCAAGGCGATCGAACCTGCACTCGGAACCGGCGTCTGCCGCCTTGTCCGATTCCTCCAGGCCGGCGTCGAAGGCCTCGACCCGCTCGATCAATGCGGACACTTTCTCGATTGCTATCCCCAACATTAAAATTACTCCCTGATCGGTTCCTTGAGCGCATGCCACATTCACCGACGAGTCTGAATGACCTGAATCAATATCGAAGATTTACCGTCGGCCGGTCCATTCCGGCCGGGCTGGGCGACTTTCCACACCGACGGGCGGCTTCCGCCCCCGGTCCATTCATGGTTTAACCGCGCTGGATTTCCGTTGCGGAATCCCTTCGGAGGGTTCCGTCCGGCAAAGGGATACGGGGGCATGCCGCAAGGCGCTGCGGACAGGATCGAGAGGACAGGCGACCTGATGGCCGGCCGGCGCGGCCTGGTGATGGGCGTGGCCAACGAGCGCTCGCTCGCCTGGGGCATCGCCCGGGCCGCCGCCGCGCAAGGCGCCGAGATCGCCTTCACCTACCAGGATATCGAGGCGATCGCGCGCCGCGCCGTGCCGCTGTGCGAGAGCACCGGCTCGCCCATCGTCATGCCGGCCGACGTCGCCGATCCGGCGGCCATGGATGCGCTGTTCGACCGGATCGGCAGCCTGTGGGGCGGACTCGATTTCGCCGTCCATTCGCTGGCCTTCTCCGACCGGCAGGAACTGGCCGGCCGCTATATCGACACCAGCCGGGACAATTTCCGCCAGACGCTGGAGATCAGCGCCTTTTCCTTCACCGACCTGGCGCGCCGGGCCGAACCGCTGATGACGGCCAACGGCGACGCCAATGGCGATGGGGGCGGCGCGCTGCTCACGCTGACCTTCGACGGCTCGAACCGGGTCTTCCGCTCCTACAACGTGATGGGCGTGGCCAAGGCGGCGCTGGAGGCCAGCGTGCGCTATCTGGCAAACGACCTGGGCGGCGCCGGCATCCGGGTGAACGCCCTCTCGGCCGGCCCGATGCGCACCCTTGCCGGCGCCGGCGTCGGCGATGCGCGCTACCTCTACCAGTGGGTCGAGCGCAACGCTGCCCTGCGCCGCAACCCGACGCTGGACGAGGTCGGCAATACCGGCCTCTACCTGATCTCGCCGCTCAGCGCCGGGGTCAGCGGCGAGGTCCACCATGTCGATTGCGGCTACAACGTCATCGGCATGGGCGTGGTGGACTGAGGGCGGGAACGCTGCTCTGGAGGAAATGCGCAGGCGCGACCACGTCTTCGCGCCGGGCCGCTATGTCGGCGCGCCCCTGCACGAGGACGACAACGAACCGTTCGAGGACAAGATGAAACGGCCGGCAGCGCATGTGCGGGACCTACGGAACGAAGGCGCACGGCCCGACGCGGCTATTGCAGCCAATCTCGAAACGCTGGGATTCGGGGAAAGTTGATGCCCGCCGTACACTACCATGTCGGGCGCTTCCCGCCCGAAGAACGGCTCGAATGGCGTGAGTTGATTCCGCATATCGGACCTGCGGCCGCAGCGCTGGCGCGTTACGATGGAGTTCTTGCGGCAGTTCCCGACCCCGGAGTCCTTCTCGCGCCGCTCACCACCCGGGAAGCTGTGCTTTCATCGCGGATCGAGGGTACGCAGGCGACGATGGGCGAAGTGCTGCAATTCGAGGCCGGGCGGGAACCCGTCTCGCCCGAACGCCGCGACGACATCCATGAAGTGCTCAACTATCGTGCAGCCATGCGCCATGCGGAGAAATCTCTGGAGACGCTGCCGCTCTCCCAAAGGGTCATCCGGCAAGCGCATGAGGTGTTGCTGAGCGGGGTGCGGGGCCAGGGGAAGTCTCCGGGCGCATACCGGCGCATCCTCAACTGGATAGGTCCGCCCGGCTGCACTGTGGACGAGGCGCGGTTCGTGCCGGTCGAGGCGAACAGGCTCCCCGAGGCCATGGACGCGTGGGAACGCTACATCCATGCGGACGCGCCCGACAAGCTGGTACAACTGGCCGTCCTTCATGCCGAATTTGAAGCCGTGCACCCGTTTCTGGACGGCAATGGGCGCTTGGGGCGCATGCTCGTGCCGCTGTTCCTTTGGCAGGCCGGCCTTATCCGCGCGCCCATGTTCTACATCAGCGCTTATTTCGAGGCGCGCCGGGACGCCTATTATGACGGCTTGCTTGCCGTCTCCCGCGACGACGACTGGACAGGTTGGTGCCGGTTCTTCCTCGATGCCGTCAGGCTGCAAGCCGAGGACAATCTGGCCAGGGCGCAGGAGATTATCGACCTCTACAACGCCATGAAGGGCCGCACGATTGACCTGACCCGGTCCCAATACGCCATCTACGCCCTGGACTGGATCTTTGAACGGCCAATCTTCCGCAGCGCCGATTTCGTGTCCCAGGCGGCGATTCCGGCCCCCACGGCCCGGCGGATTCTCAATATCCTGCGCGAGGCCGGCATCCTCACAGCCCTCGTTGAAGCGCGGGGGCGCCGGTCCGCCGTCCTGGCGTTTCCCGCATTGCTGGCCATCACCGAGGGCGAGGAAGCATCTTGAGTCTCGCCTGTACAACACAACGGTGCTTGACAATCACAATATGTCAAAAATGATCGACAAATCGAATTGATGCTCATATGTGAACCGTAACGGGCTGTTGCCCGGGGGACGGACGAATTTCTTAACGATGTGTTTCTCGCGGCCTGCGTCAGGGAATTCGAACCGGCGCTTGAGCAGAACAGCAATCTGTCGCGCAAGCGCCTCGCGGCGTATTTCGCCAGCAAACGGATGGCGAAATCGAACGCAATCATGCGGTGTTGATCGAGAAGGCTCTGCTCCCGTCGCACACGGGCGTTGCCTGACGATCGCGAATCGGCCGCCTCGATCCGCGCCTAATTCCGCCGCTCGATCAACCCCCGGGCGATGATGTGGGCCTGGATCTCGGCGGCGCCCTCGAAAATGTTGAGGATGCGGGCGTCGCACAGCACGCGGCTTATCTCGTATTCCTGGGCATAGCCGTTGCCGCCGTGGACCTGCAGGGCGTTGTCGGCATTCGCCCAGGCGACCCGGGCGGCGAGCAGCTTGGCCATGCCGGCCTCGATATCGCAGCGCCGGCCGCTGTCCTTCTCGCGCGCGGCGAACCAGGTGAGCTGGCGCACCATCATGGTCTCGACCGCCATCCAGGCGATCTTGCCGGCGACCCGCGGGAATTCGTAGATCGGCTTGCCGAACTGCATGCGCTCCCGGCCATAGGCGAGGCCGAGTTCCATGGCGTTCCGGGCGACGCCGACGGCGCGCGCCGCGGTCTGGATGCGCGCGCTCTCGAAGGTCGCCATGAGCTGCTTGAAGCCCTCGCCCTCGGCCGCGCCGAGCAGGCAGTCCGCCGGCACCTCGAAGCCGTCGAAGCCGATCTCGTATTCCTTCATGCCGCGATAGCCGAGGACATGGATCTCCCCGCCCGACATGCCCGGCGCCGGAAACGGCTCGGCATCCGTGCCGCGCGGCTTGGGCGCGATGAACATGGAGAGGCCGCGATAGCCGGGCTTGTCCGGGTCGGTGCGCGCCAGCAGGGTCATCATGTCGGTGCGCGCTGCGTGGGTGATCCAGGTCTTGTTGCCGGTCACCCGGTAGACCTCGCCGTCGCGGATCGCCCGTGTGCGCAGGCTGGCGAGGTCGGAGCCGGTGTTGGGCTCGGTGAACACGGCGGTCGGCAGCACCGCGCCCGAGGCGATCTTCGGCAGCCAGTGGTCGCGCTGGGCCGCCGTCCCGGCGAGGCGGATCAGCTCCCCGGCGATCTCCGAGCGGGTGCCGAGCGAGCCGACGCCGATATAGCCGCGCGACAGCTCCTCGGTGACGATGCACATGGCGACCTTGCCGAGGCCGAGGCCGCCGAAGTCCTCCGGGATCGTCAGGCCGAACACGCCCAAATCCGCGAGTTCGCCCACCACGTCCATCGGGATCAGCACGTCCTCGACATGCCAGCCATGGGCATGGGGCGCGATCTTCTCGTCGGTGAAGCGGCGGAACTGGTCGCGGATCATCGCCAGCATCTCGTCGTCGAGCCCGTCGTCGCCGAAGCCGGTTCCCGAACCGTCCTGGGCGATCAGGGCTGCCAGACGCATCCGCGCCGCGTCGCTGTTGCCGCTTCCGATCAGCGTTCGCACCGCCGGTATCCCGAAGGCCGCGACCGCCGCCTCCGGCACGCCCATGTCGGACGGGCGCAGCACCTCGCCCTGGCTGATCGCGATGCCGCCCCGCATCTGGGCGAGATATTCGCCGAAGCCGGCCTGGAGGATGAGCCGTTCGGCCTCGCCGAGCCGCCCGGCAGCGTCGAGCCGTTCGGCCCAGGCCAGCGTCTGCTCCAGTGCCGCGACATAGGTGTTGAACCAGGCCAGACCGTGGGCGGCGAACTGCTGCCGCTCCAGCAAGGCCGGATCGACCTTCCCGGATGGGGCTACGAGGCCGGCGACCGCCCGGCGAGCCGAGTCCTTCAGCGCCTCGGCAGCCTCCAGAGCCTCGCGGCACAGCGACAGCGGATCGGGAAGCAGGCCGCTTTCGGCCGCAGTACGGGACATCTCGTTCATCGCAGGGCGTATCCGGTCGCGGTTTCCGGTCGCGTCGAGCGCGCCGGACGCCGCCTCAATATTCTTCGGTCAGCCGGTCCTGTCGATGGGCCGGACCGCAGGCATTTTGCCGCCAGTAGTCCGGGTTTGCCGGCAACCGGTTGGCCGGCGGCAGGTGCCCGTTCAGATGCTCCAGATGGCGCTGCGCCGCCGGCCCCGCCCGGTCGATGGCCTCGACCTGCATCCGGCCATTCACGTTGCGCACCCAGATCGGGATCCAGCCGAAGGCGGCGACGCGCAGCCTGCCCCCCGAACCTCGCCGCGGATCGGGGCTCAGGCCGAGCAGCAGGATGAGCGAGCTGCGCCGTGCCAGGCTGATCTGGTTGGAGACGAAGTTGCCGAGCGAATAGGCGATCAGGCCTTCGCGGCCGTCCTTCGCGACATGCTTCTCGACCGGCTGCATGACGTGGGGATGGGTACCGATCACGGCGGCAGCGCCGGCCTCGATGGCGGCGGCGGCGAGCGAGCGCTGGCGCGGCTCGGGCTCGTGCTCGTATTCGGCGCCCCAGTGCGGCGCAAGGATCACGGCGTCGATATCGTCGCGCCGGGCGAGGGCCCCGATAATGCCGAGCACCCGCGCCCGGTCGCGGTAGCAACGCAGCACCTGACCGTCCCGGTCCGGGATGCCGTTGGTGCCGTAGGTGCAGCCGAGCCAGGCGATCCGCCACGTCCGGCCCGCTTTATCCGTCTCCGAAACCGCATACCAGGGCTGTCCGTCCCCGCCCCGCTTGCGGGTCCCGGTGTGTTTCAGCCCCGCCGCCGCGATGGCGTCGATCGTCCGGTCCGCGCCGACGGCGTAGCGGTCGAGCGCATGGTTGTTGGCGGTCAGCAGAACGTCGAAACCCGCCTTCTTCAGCGCGCCCAGCACCGACGGGTGATAGTTGAACATCGGATAGCCGCTGTAGACCCAGTCGTCCCACAGCTTGTCCGGCGGGGCGGTCGTACGCCCGGTCTTGGTGATACCGGCCGCCGCGGGCCCCTCCAGGTTGGCGAAGGCGATATCGGCGCCCAGGATCAGGTCGGCGACCGGGCGGAACAGGCTGAGATAGCCGTCTTTCCGCGTCGCGGCAAATTTCTGCACCGCATCGTGCAGCAGCACGTCGCCGACCGCCGCGATGGTGACAAGCTCCGAAGCCTCCGCCCCGCCGCGGAAGGCGATCCCGTCCCCGGTCGCGGTCATGCCCGTCGCGCCGTCCGCGCAGGAAGGCGGCCGCCCGGATTCCGCCGCCGCAGGGCCGGCCTCTGCCCCAAAAAGAGCGGGGACAAGGGCGAACAGGGCGGCGGCGACGGGCGGACAGCGGCGGACATGGCGCGCGGCATGGTGCGCGCGCCGCCGGAAGAGCGCAACCATGATCGCGTCTCTACCGGACAAGCGGGCCGGCCGGCAACGGCGGATAACGGGAAAGCGATGCCGGAGCACGCAGACGCTGGCCCGCAATCCGGTTTCCTGCGATATGAACGGGCGGACCGTCCGGAAGGCTCGCCTCCATGCGTCATTTTCCGACCGCGGCGCTCGCCGCCGCCTTCTTTCTTGCCGCTTCGCCGCCCGGCCACGCCGCAGATTTCCCGGCCTGCGTCGACGGCCTGAAACGGGCCGCCGGCAAGGCCGGCATCCGCAAGTCGGTGGTGCGCCGGGCGCTCGACATCGCCGAGCCGGACGCCCGGGTGCTGCGCCTGTCGACGGTGCAGCCGGAACGCCGCATCCCGATTTGGGACTACCTGGCCTTCGTGGTCGACGACCAGCGGGTCCGCGAGGGCAGGGCGGCGATGCGCCGGCACGCCGCCGCGCTGCGCCGGGCGGAGAAGCGCTTCGGCGTCAACCGCCACGTCATCGCCGCGATCTGGGGCGTCGAGACCGACTACGGCAAGACTGCGGGCCGCAACTTCCTGCCTCACGCGCTCGCGACGCTGACCTGCCGCGGCGGCCGGCGCGAAGCCTTCTGGCGGCGCGAACTGCTGGCCGCGCTGCGGATCGTGAATGCCGGTGACCTGCCGCTCGCCAAGCTCTACGGCTCCTGGGCCGGCGCCTTCGGCCAGACCCAGTTCATGCCGACGACCTACCGGCGCCTGGCGGTCGATTTCGACGGCGACGGCCGCAAGGACCTTGTGAGTTCGGTGCCCGATGCGCTCGGCTCGGCGGCCAACTATCTGCGCCGGGCCGGCTGGCGCACCGGGCGGCCGCGCATCAGCGAGGTGCGCGTTCCGGGCGGCTATCGCGGGCCCGAAGGGCGCAAGCGGAAGGCCACACTGGATACCTGGGCGGCGCGCGGCCTCAAGCGGGCGGACAGGCGGCGCCTCAAGGGCAAACTGCGCGCCGGGCTGCTCCGCCCGGCCGGCGCGGAGGGCCCGGCCTTCCTGACATTCCGCAATTTCGACGCGCTGTACGCGTACAATCACGCCGAAACGTACGCGCTGGCGGTGGCACATCTCGCCGACCGGCTCGCCGGGCGCGGACGGTTCCGCGCGGCCTGGCCGACCGACGATCCCGGACTGTCGCGCATCGAGCGGAAATGGCTCCAGGAATTGCTGATCGTGGAAGGCTACGATCCCGGCGCGCCGGACGGCAAGATCGGCCCGAAGAGCCGCGCCGCGATCCGCGCGGCCGAACGCGATCTCGGCCTGCCCGTCACCGGCCGCGCCGCCCGGCGCATCTACCGCGCGCTGGGCGGGAAATAGCGGGCGGTAGCCGCTACCGCACCGGCACCCAGATCGAGACTTCGCCGGTGAACGTCTCCGGGTCGAAGCGGTCGTCGTAAACCTCGAAATCGTACCAGGCCCGCAGCTCGGCGCCGCTTTCCGGCACCCAGGTCCCGTAGATATGGTCGTAGGCGTTGCGGAACTCGGCGGCGACGTCGCCGCCGGCGAGCCGAACGGTGAAGATCGCGAACCGGCCGCCCTCCAGCACCTTCCAATAAGGTTTTTCCCGACCGAACAAGGCGTCCGGCAGGTTGCCGATCTGGCTGACCTCGACGGCCCGGGCGTAGATCAGGTCGCCGGCCGCCATGTCCACCACTTCGTTGATGCCGAGGGTATGGGTGCCGATACGGTCGGGAATTTGCCCGATAAACGGCGCGAAGCGCCGCCAGACCGCCGGCCCGTCCAGCCCCTCGCCCCGGCGGAACGGTTGTGCCAGTCCAACGGCGATGAGATCGCCGCGGGTTGCGAAGGAGGTGTGCACTGTCAGGGACTCCGGTCCTGCCTGCGGGGTGCAGGCCGATCGACCGGGAGCGGCATCGACCGGCCCGGCCGCATCCTCGCCACAGCGGCGATTGCGGTTGCGGGCCGGGCCAGCCGGTCTTTGCGGGTCGGTTCGGCGTGCATGCCGGCTCCATACAGGCGGCACGCAAGAAATTGAAATTAAATGATTTTATCGAAATTCAGCCGGAGTTAATGTGAGATTCTGGTACCGTTTGCCTGTGCCGGATGCCCTACGCGACCGGCACCCAGATCGAGGCCTCGCCGCTGAGCGTTTCCGGGTCGAAGCGCGCGTCGTAGTATTCGAAATCGTAGTATGCCCGCAGGCGGACATCGTCCCGCTGCGCCCACGCGCCGTAGATGAAATCATACGCGCTGCGGAATTCGGCGCCGACATCGCCGCTGGACAGCGGCACGGCGAACACGGCGAAGCGCCCGCCTTCGAGCGTCTTGCCGAACAGCTTGTCGGGACCGGCTGGCCCGTCCGACAGTTCGACGAATTCGCTCACCTCGATAGCGGGCGCATAAACCAGCTCGCCGGCCGCCATGTCGACGACCTCGTTCAGCCCGAAGGTGTGCGTCCCGACCCGGTTCGGGATGCGCTCGATGAAAGGCCGGAAACGCCGCCAGACCGACGGCCCGTCCAGTTCCCCGCCCCTCCGGAACGGCTGCGCCAGACCGACGATGCGGATGTCGGAGCGGGTGGTGAAGGTGGGGGTCAAGGTCGTGTCTCCGTAGTTCGGATTGCGGCAATCGACTTTGTTGGCAAGGGAACAGTCGCCTCAAGTGCCTGTGCATCCATTGCCGGGCAATTGCCGCTTGAGGCCGGCCGGGGTCAGGATGGGCACAGCGAAGACATCCGCCAGCGCTTGCAGGCCGGCGTCACCGGTCACCAGCGCGTCAGCGTTGCCAGCGAGCGCCAGTTCCAGGAACGGACGGTCGAAGGGATCGCGGCATTCGGGAACCGCGGGCGGCGGGTCCGGAACGGCCACGGTTTCGCAGAAGGGCAGATAGTCTTCGAGCAGGTCCTGCCGGTCGGCTTCGCTCAACCTGAATTTCGGATAGGCGAGGACGCGGATCAGTTCCGCCGTCGTCTCGCGGCCGGCCAGCGGACGGATGCGCCCGGAGCTCCATGCGCCGCGCAACCACGACAGCCGGCCGGAATGAAACAGGAGTGCAGAGACCAGAACGTTGGTGTCGAGAACTAGGCGGGGCGGCGTCATTCCCCAGACCGCGCCCAAGCGACGGCGTCGGCCACATCGGCTTCGGACAGGCCGAGTTCGGCGAGCTTGGCGCGCACGGCCCCTGCACGGTTGACGCGCACCGGCGTAAGCACGATGCGGCCGTTCTCGGCAGCCACGTCGAAATACTCAGCGGCGTCCACGGCGGCGATTGCGGCCTTGGGCAGGGTCAATTGGTTCTTGGCGGTGAGTTTCGCGAGCATGGCCCTTTTCCTTACAAACGGAATGTAAGGAAACAATCAATACGGGACAAGGCCTTCTTGAGGTCCGCGCCAACGGTTCGGGGCACCCCTACGCCGCCTCCCTTGCCCCCCGCTCCACGATCCCGACGATCTCGCCCATGATGGCTGTCAGGTCGAAGTCCTTCGGGGTGTAGACGGCGGCGACGCCGGCGGCCTTGAGGGCTTCGGCGTCGGCCGGGGGGATGATGCCGCCGACGACGACCGGCACGTCGCCCAGGCCCAGGTCCGCCAGCTGCGCCACGATATCGCCGACCAGCGCGGCGTGGCTGCCCGACAGGATGGAGAGGCCGACGATATGCACATCCTCCTGCGACGCGGCGTTGGCGATCTGCGCCGGGGTCAGGCGGATGCCCTCGTAGACCACCTCGATACCGCAGTCCCGCGCCTTGACGGCGATCTGTTCGGCGCCGTTGGAATGGCCGTCCAGCCCCGGCTTGCCGACCAGCATCTTGAGCCGCCGGCCGAGCCGCCGGGACAGGGCCTCGACCCGGCCGCGCACCGCCTCCAGCGCGGCCATGCCGTCTTCGGTCGCGGGCCGGACCGCCGGCGACGCGCCGACCCCCGTGGGCGCCCGGTAGAGGCCGAAGATGCCGCGCAGGGCCGCGCCCCATTCGCCGGTGGTGACGCCGGCATGGGCGCAGGCGATCGAGGGCTCGATGACGTTGCCGCCGTCGCGCACCATGCGCTCCAGATCGGCCAGCGCCGCCTTCGCCTTCGCCTCGCCCCGCGCCGCGCGCCATTCCTTGAGCCCGGCGATCTGTGCCTGCTCGGCGGCCGGATCGACGGCGAGGAAGCCGCCGTCGCCGCTTTCGTCTTGCGCGTTTTCAGTGAGCGGCGACGGGGCGCTCTCGGTCCAGCGGTTGACGCCGACGACGACCTGCTCGCCGGCCTCGATCGCCGCGACCCGCGCCGCGTTCGACGCCACGAGCCGCTGCTTCATGTAGCCGGATTCGACCGCGGCCACCGCGCCGCCCATCGCCTCGATCCGCGCCATCTCCGCCGCCGCCTCGCGCTTTAGCTCGGCGACCTTGCCGGCGATCTCGGCCGAGCCCTCGAAAATGTCGCCATATTCCAGCAGGTCGGTCTCGTAGGCGAGGATCTGCTGCAGGCGCAGCGACCATTGCTGGTCCCACGGCCGGGGCAGGCCGAGCGCCTCGTTCCAGGCCGGCAGCTGCACCGCCCGCGCCCGCGCGCCCTTCGACAGGGTGACGGCGAGCGCCTCGAGCAGGATGCGGTAGACGTTGTTCTCCGGCTGCTGCTCGGTCAGGCCGAGGGAATTGACCTGCACGCCGTAGCGGAAGCGGCGCAGCTTCGGATCCCCGACGCCGTAGCGCGCTTCGCAGATCTCGTCCCACAGCTCGGTGAAGGCGCGCATCTTGCAGATTTCGGTGACGAAGCGCAGCCCGGCGTTGACGAAGAAGCTGATCCGGCCGACCGCGGCGGGAAAATCGGCCGCCGGCACCGCATCGCGCACCCGGTCCAGCACCGCGACGGCGGTGGCGAGCGCGTAGGCCAGCTCCTGCACCGGCGTCGCCCCGGCCTCCTGCAGATGGTAGCTGCAGACGTTGACCGGGTTCCACTTCGGCGCCTCGCGGCAGGTGAAGGCGATCACGTCGGCGGTCAGCCGCATCGAGGGTTCGGGCGGGAAGATGTAGGTGCCGCGGGAGAGATATTCCTTGACGATGTCGTTCTGGGTCGTGCCGGTCAGTTCGGCCCGCTGCGCCCCCTGCCGCTCGGCCGCAGCGATATAGAGGGCGAGCAGCCAGGGCGCCGTCGCATTGATCGTCATCGACGTGTTCATCCGGGCGAGCGGGATATCGCGGAACAGGGTCTCCATGTCGCCGAGATGGGACACCGGCACGCCGACCTTGCCGACCTCGCCGCGCGCCAGCGGATCGTCGGCGTCGTAGCCGGTCTGGGTCGGCAGGTCGAAGGCGACCGAGAGCCCGGTCTGCCCCTTGGCTAGGTTTGTCCGGTACAGGTCGTTCGACGCCGCGGCCGAGGAATGGCCCGAATAGGTCCGCATGATCCAGGGGCGGTCCTTTTGGGGGCGGTCTCTTTGGGGACGGTCCCCTTGGGGGCGTGCCTCTTGCGGCCGGTCGGTTCGGGCTGTGTCGTTCATGGGCTGCATCCGGCCCCGATAAAGTAAGGGCGCGGCTTTCGCCGCACTGCATCAAGACTGCGCCGTCGCGGCCCGCGCGCGCAAGCGGCGAAACGGCCGTTTCCGCACATATATTACATGGGACACCGTGTCACGAAATATTGACCAAAAATTCGGGCATTCTGCGCAATTTTATGTCTTTTTGCATTGCAACATGAAGCGCGGACACGTATGATTTCCGCCCCGGCGGCCGGGAGACGGCTTCCGGGCACCCGTTTCCAGGAGAAAGAGCCATGAGCGGAGCCTCTCCCGTGGTCGAACTGGCCGAGCACCAGGAACCGGCCAACCCGCTGCTGCGCGGGGAGAAAAAGGATCTCTACGAGGTCGGCGAGATTCCGCCGCTCGGCCATGTGCCGAAACAGATGTACGCCTGGGCGATCCGGCGCGAGCGTCACGGCGAGCCGGAGACGGCGATGCAGGTCGAGGTCGTCGACATCCCGGAGCCGGACAGCCGCGAGGTGCTGGTCTTCGTCATGGCCGCCGGCGTCAACTATAACGGCATCTGGGCTTCGCTCGGCACGCCGGTCTCGCCCTTCGACATCCACAAGGCGCCGTTCCACATCGCCGGGTCCGACGCCAGCGGCATCGTCTGGGCGGTCGGCGAGAAGGTGCGCAACTGGAAGGTCGGCGACGAAGTCGTCATCCACTGCAACCAGGACGACGGCGACGACGAGGAATGCAACGGCGGCGACCCGATGTTCTCAACCTCCCAGCGCATCTGGGGCTACGAGACGCCGGACGGCTCCTTCGCCCAGTTCACCTGCGTCCAGGCCCAGCAGCTCATGCACCGGCCGAAGCACCTGACCTGGGAGGAGAGCGCCTGCTACACGCTCACGCTCGCGACGACCTGGCGGATGCTGTTCGGCCACCGGCCGCACATCTTGCGGCCCGGCCACAACGTGCTGGTCTGGGGCGCCTCGGGCGGCCTCGGTTCGTTCGCGGTGCAGCTCTGCGCGGCGACCGGGGCGAACGCGATCGGCGTGATCTCCGACGAGGACAAGCGCGAGTTCGTCATGTCGCTCGGCGCCCGGGGCGTCATCAACCGCAAGGACTTCGACTGCTGGGGCCAGCTTCCGGAGGTCGGCTCCGACGCCTACCGCGCCTGGTTCGCCGAGGTGCGCAAGTTCGGCAAGGCGATCTGGGACATCACCGGCAAGGGCAACAATGTCGATTTCGTCTTCGAGCATCCGGGCGAGGCGACCTTCCCGGTTTCAACCTTCGTGGTCAAGCGCGGCGGCATGGTCGTCTTCTGCGCCGGCACCACGGGCTATAACATCACCTTCGACGCGCGCTATGTCTGGATGCACCAGAAGCGCATCCAGGGCAGCCATTTCGCCCATCTGATGCAGGCGGCGCAGGCCAACAAGCTGGTGATCGAGCGGCGCATCGACCCGTGCATGTCCGAGGTCTTCGCCTGGGAGGACATCCCCGAAGCCCACATGAAGATGCGCCGCAACGAGCACAAGCCCGGCAACATGGCCGTGCTGGTGAGCAGCAAGCGCCCCGGCCTGCGCACCATCGAGGACGCGATCGAGGAGTAGGGGCGGGGCGGCCGGCGCCGGAACGCGGCAGCGGATTGCAGTTCCGGCTTGACAAGGCTTATTGGAACATTATATGAACATCAAGCCGGAATGGATCGGCCATGACGAAACATGACATTTCCTGACATCGCCGGACATCCCTCTCACCGGCTCCGTTCGAGTCCCCCCTCCCATTGGGGGAGGGGGATTCGGTCGGTGGCCCTATTCACAGAAGAATCCAGCGGGAGAGAGGCTGCCGGACCTGAGACCCGGAATTTGGCCGGAAACGGAGAAACATGACGAAACATGACATTTCCTGATGCCTGCCGAAGGCCGCCCCGCCGCCGCATCGGCGTGGCCGCCCGGCGTGGACAGCATGGGAAATTATGCATAGCGCTCGCCGTTTGTGGGCGGCCGGCGGGCGGGAATGGCTGATTTCTGCGGATTTTGCGGCGGAAAGGCAAAAAAGTTCTGTGCATAGACCGGTCTGTCTAATTGCGGACCGCGGACCGATCATGACATTTCATGACAAAACATGACACATCATGACACATCGGGATGCCTCCGCAGTCGGGCGTCGCCGGGGTGCGGATAACCCGGCCGGCGGACCGGGCCGGGCTCCTGCAGAAATCGCCCCCCGGATTCGGGCCGCGCGGGCGTGCGGCCGAAGACGGCGCCGGAACCATCGCCGGGTTCCCGTACCGGCCGGTGCACAATTTCGTGCGCAGGTGACGAATCCGGCTGACCGCGCCGTTGCCGTCGTTCGAATATGTCTGATACCGTGATCCGGAACCGGGAGGCGTTGAAGTGTGTATCGTCGGAATGTCCGCTGCGGCCGTGCCGGCGTTGGCCGGCGGGCGGGTCCGGTCGGGACCGGGTGACTGAATGGTTGAGGCCAGTTCCAGAATTGTCAGGTTCGAGCGCGTCCAGAAGACCTATGACGGGGAAGCGCTGGTCATCAAGGATCTGAACCTGGACATCAAAACCGGGGAGTTCCTGACCATGCTGGGGCCGTCGGGCTCCGGCAAGACGACCTGCCTGATGATGCTGGCCGGGTTCGAGCCGGCGACGCACGGCGAAATCTATCTCAACGACCGGCCGATCAACCATGTCGCGCCGCACCGGCGCGGCATCGGTATGGTGTTCCAGAACTACGCGCTGTTTCCGCACATGACGGTGGCGGAGAATCTGGCGTTTCCCCTGCAGGTCCGCAGGTTTCCCAAGGCGGATGTCCAGGCCAGGATCGCGCGGGTGCTCGACATGGTCCGCCTGTCGGGCTTCGAGAGCAGGCGGCCGGCCCAGCTCTCCGGCGGACAGCAGCAGCGCGTCGCCGTGGCGCGCGCGCTCGTGTTCGAGCCGGTGCTAGTCCTGATGGACGAGCCGCTCGGCGCGCTGGACAAGAACCTGCGCGAGGAAATGCAATACGAGATCAAGCACATTCACGAGAATCTCGGTGTGACGGTCGTCTATGTGACCCACGACCAAGCCGAAGCGCTGACGATGTCCAGCCGGATCGCGGTGTTCAACGACGGAGTCATCCAGCAGCTGGCGACGCCCAGCGTGCTCTACGAAAAGCCCGAGAACGCCTTCGTGGCGCAGTTCATCGGCGAGAACAACCGCCTTCGCGGCACGGTTGCATCCGAGGCCGGCGAATACTGCGACGTGACGCTCGACGGCGGTGGTACGGTCCGCGCGCTCAAGGTCAACGTGGATGGCGCGGGCGCGCCGACCACCCTGTCGCTGCGCCCGGAACGGGTCACCATCGAACCGGCTGGCGAGGCGGCGGAGAATATCTGCAGCGGCCGCGTGGAGGAATTGATTTACCTCGGCGATCACATCCGCGCCCGCCTGTCGGTGGCCGGAAACGACGAGTTTATCGTCAAGGTGCCCAATGCGCACCGCCACGCTTCCCTCGTCCAGGGCACGAATGTTCGTCTTTGCTGGGCGGCGGAAGATTGCCGGGCGCTCGATGCGTCTGGTAACGTATCGGGTCCCGCGTAATCCCGAGGCGATGAGATCGTCAGGGAACGGGGCTGCGGGAGGCAATGGATCGACCGGGATATCCGGTCACACTGGATACAGAAAGGGAGGTATCCGATGAAACCAGCGTTGAAACCAGCGTTGAAAACTGTGGCAATTGCGGCGGCAGCCGCGCTGTTTGCCGGAAGCGCCCACGCGGTCGACCTGACCATCGTTTCGTGGGGCGGCGCCTACACGGCGAGCCAGCAAAACGCCTACCACAACCCCTATATGAAGGCGAACCCGGGCGTAAAGATCATCAACGACGATTCGGCGGCCGAAGGACTGGCCAAGTTGCGGGCGCAGGTCGAATCCGGCAAGGTGACCTGGGACATCATCGATATGGTCGCCGCCGACGCGATCGTCGCCTGCGACGAGGGGCTGCTTGAGCCGATCGACGCGGACACCTGGCTTGCCGCCGCGCCCGACGGCACGCCGGCATCCAAGGACTTCATCCCCGGCACGCTCACGATCGGCGGAACCAACTGCTTCATTCCGCAGATCGTCTATTCGACGACCTTCGGCTACCGGACCGACGCCTTCAAAGGCAAGCAGCCGTCGACAATTGCCGACGTGTTCGACCTGAAGACGTTCCCCGGCAAGCGGGCGCTCGAAAAGAAGCCGATCGCCAATCTCGAGTGGGCGCTGATCGCCGACGGCGTTCCCGGCAAGGACGTCTACAAGGTGCTGGCCACCCCCGAAGGCGTGAAGCGGGCGTTCGCCAAGCTCGACACCATCAAGGACCATGTCGTCTGGTGGACCAAGGGCGCGCAGCCGCCGCAACTCCTGGCGGACGGCGAGGTCGTGATCGCCTCGGCCTATAACGGCCGCCTGTTCTCGGCCATTGTCGAGAAGAAACAGCCGATCGCGATGCTGTGGGACTGGCAGGCCTTCGATCTGGACGGCTGGGTGGTGCCGAAAGGCGCCAAGAAAATCGCTGCGATCAAGAAGTATCTGCGCTTCGCCACCGACACCCAGCGGCTGGCCGACCAGGCGAAGTTCATTTCGTACGGGCCGGCGCGCAACTCGTCCATCGCGCGTGTCGGCAACCATGCGAAGCTCGGCATCGACATGAAGCCCCACATGCCGACCAACCCGAAGAACGCGAAGACCATCCTGATCTTCGACTATGTCTGGTGGGCGGACCATCGGGCCGAACTCGACGAGCGGTTCAACGCCTGGCTCGCCAAGTAGAACCGGCACGGCCGGGCGGAAGCGACCGCGCCTTCCGCCCGGCACTTTTTTCGGCTTCACCTCGGCAACCGGCGTACCCGTATGCCCAGGGCACCGGATGACGTGATGCGCACGGCAGACGGCGTGCCGCTGAAGATCAGCCTTCAGCGGGCGCTGGTGCGCAGCCGGATTCGGGCGCTGTTGCTGGTCGTCCCGCTGCTGGCCTTCATTGCCGTTGCCTTCGTCCTGCCAATCGGCGACATGCTGTTCCGCAGCGTGGACAACCGGATCGTCGCGTCGATCCTGCCGCGCACCGCTGTCGCCATCCAGGACTGGAATCCGAACGGCACGGACTTGCCCGACGAAGCCGTTTTCGAGGCCCTGACGCTCGATATCAAGGCCGGCGTCGAGGCGAGGACGCTGGGGCGGGTGGCACGCCGGCTGAACTACGAAAAGCCCGGCATGACCAGCCTGTTCCGGAAATCGGGCCGGCGCGCCAGGCGCATCGCCGGGCCGCCATACAAGGAGCAGATCTTACGAATCGACAAGCGCTGGAGCGACCTGAACACCTGGCGGCTCATTCACCGCGAATCGGATGCACTCACGAGCGGATACTTCCTGGCTTCGGTCGACCTGAAGACGGACGACACCGGCGACGTCGTCTGGCAGTCGGAGGAACGCCGGATCTACCTGACCCTGTTCTTCCGCACCCTGTGGATGAGCGGGCTGATTACCGTGCTGTGCCTGCTGCTCGGCTATCCGGTGGCCTATCTGTTGGCGACGCTGCCGCTGCGCACCAGCAACCTGCTGATGGTCCTCGTCCTGCTGCCGTTCTGGACGTCCCTGCTGGTGCGGACGACGTCCTGGATCGCGCTGCTGCAGACGGAAGGCGTCCTGAACGATGTGCTGGTCTTTACCGGACTGATATCGGACGACGGCCGGCTTCAGCTGATTCACAACCAGTTCGGCACCTTCGTGGCGATGGTCCACATCCTGCTGCCGTTCATGATCCTGCCCCTCTACTCGGTGATGAAGACGATTCCGCCGTCCCTGATGCGGGCCGCTCGCTCGCTCGGGGCGACGCCGTTCACCGCGTTCGTCCGGGTCTACATGCCCAATACGGTCTCCGGAGTCGGGGCCGGCTCCATCATGGTGTTCATCCTCTCCATCGGCTACTACATCACGCCCGCGCTGGTCGGCGGGCGGACCGGCACGTTCATATCCAATTTCATTGCCGTGCATGTGAGCGAGACCCTGAACTGGGGACTTGCCGCGGCGCTGGGCTCGCTTCTGCTGGCGCTGGTCCTGGCGCTCTACCTGCTCTACGACCGCCTTGTCGGCATCGACAACATGAAGCTGGGTTGAGCCGGTCCGATGCCCCCGCCCGTCTACGCATCCCCGATAGAAAAAGGCTGGCACTACAGCTATCGCGTCATCTGCGCCGCGATTTTCGTGTTCCTCATCGGGCCGATCTTCGTCATCGTTCCGCTGAGCTTCAACGAACTGCCCTATTTCACCTTTACCCCGGAAATGCTGTCGCTGGATCCGGCCGGCTACAGCACCAAATGGTACCATGAGTTCTTCACCGAGGCGTCCTGGCAGGACGCGGTGCAGAACAGCCTGGTCATCGCGATCTTCGCGACCCTGATCTCGACGTTTCTCGGCACCCTGGCGGCGCTCGGCCTCAGCCGCTCCGAGATGCCGTTCAAGACCGGCCTCATGGCGCTGCTGATTTCGCCGATGATCGTGCCGCTGATCATCTCGGCGACGGGCATGTATTTCTTCTACGCCCGCATCGGCATCTCCTCGACGCATCTCGGCGTCATCGTCGCCCACGCCGCGCTGGGCACCCCTTTCGTCCTGATCACGGTCACGGCCACGCTGGTCGGTTTCGACCATTCGCTGACCCGGGCCGCGGCCAGTCTTGGCGCCAATCCGTTCCAGACCTTTTTCAAGGTCACGATGCCCCTGATCCTGCCGGGCGTCGTCTCGGGAGCGCTGTTCGCCTTCATAACCTCCTTCGATGAAGTCGTCGTGGTGCTGTTCGTCGGATCGGTGGAACAGCGCACTATCCCGTGGAAGATGTTCTCGGGCATCAGAGAGGAGATCCGCCCGACCATCCTTGCCGCGGCGACCCTGCTGGTCTGCGTCTCGATCCTGCTCCTGACGACGCTCGAACTCCTGCGCCGGCGCAGCGAGCGGCTCCGCGGCATCAGGGCGAGCTGAAGGCCGGCTGCCGCCGGCGCGTACCTTGTCGCCGCCCGGCCAGACCCGCGCCGTTTTCGCCTTGCGCAACGGCCTCTTGCGAATCGTAGTAGCAGGCGGCAAGAACGGACAGTCCCGGCAGGGAACATCGTTATCTTGGGGGCAGGCCCGACCATGCTGACCCGACTATGCTGACCATGTCATCGGCGCTGGACCGTTGCCGGCGCTACTATGCCAACCGGCCCGCGGTGGTCGACCGGGAGGGGCGCTGGACCTGGGCCGAGCATCTCGACCGGGTGGCGCGGCTTGCCGGCGGGCTGCAGACGCTGGGCGTCAAACGCGGCGACGCCTTCGCCACGCTCTCCCGCAACACCTTCCGCAATTTCGAACTGCTGCACGCCGGCTACTGGATGGGCGCGGTGCCGGCGCCGGTAAATATCCGCCTGGCCCCGCCGGAGATCGCCTACATCCTCGACAATGCCGGGGCGGAGGTCGTGGCGGTCGATGCGCCCTTCCTTGGCCTGCTCGAACACGAGGCGCTCGCCCGCTGGCGCGACCGGGCGATCCGGGTCGCCGGGCCGGACGATGGCGCGGATGCCGGCGCGGAGTGGCGGGAGCGCGACTACGAAACCCTGATCGCCGCGGCGGACCCGACCGGGCTGCACGAGGCGCAGGAAACGGATCCCGCGATCCTGTTCTACACCGGCGGCACGACCGGCCGCTCGAAGGGCGTGCCGCTCAGCCATCGCAACGCCGTCTCGAACGGCATGCAGGTCGGCCACACGGTCGGCATCTATTCCGATGACGTCTATCTGCACGTCGCGCCGATGTTCCATTCCGCCGACCTGCTCGGCACCGGCTTCACGCTGATGGGCAGCGGCCACGCCTTCCTGCCGGCTTTCACCCCGGCCGACCTCCTGGGTGCGATCCAGGACCGGGGCGTCACCTGGACCATGCTGGCGCCGACCATGATCATCATGACGCTGCAGCAGGAGGACCTGTCGAACTACGACCTCTCCAGCCTGCGCGCCTTCCTCTACGGCAGCGCGCCCATGGCCGCCGAATGGGTCGAGCGGACGCTCAAGGCGTTCGACGGCGTCGAGCTGATCCAGGGCTACGGGCTCACCGAAACCTCGCCGATCCTGACGCTGATGTCCCACCGCGAGCATGTCGAGGCCATCGAATCCGACAACCGCGAACGGCTCAAGGCGGCCGGCCGGCCGATCATCGGCGTCGACATGCGGATTGTCGGCCCGGACGGGCGCGAAGTCCGGAACGGCGAGTCCGGCGAAGTCGTCGTGCGCGCGCCCAACGTGACCGCGGGCTATCTCAACCTGCCGCAGGAGAATGCCCGGGCCTTCCGCGACGGCTGGTTCCACACCGGCGATGTCGGCCGGATGGACGACGACGGCTTCATGTATCTGGTCGACCGCAAGAAGGACATGATCATCACCGGCGGCGAGAACGTCTATTCGCTGGAGGTCGAGGCCGCGCTCTACCAGCATCCGGCGGTAGGCGAATGCGCCGTGATCGGCATTCCGGACAGCAGATACGGCGAGGCCCTGTTCGCGGCCGTCGTGCCGCAGCCGGGCGCGAGCGTGAGCGCCGGCGAACTGGTCGAGCATTGCCGGGAGCGGATCGGCGGCTACAAGATTCCGCGCCAGTACGCCTTCCTGCCCGAGTTGCCGAAAAGCGCGATGGGCAAGATCCTCAAGACGGCCCTGCGGGAAACCTACAGCGACCCGGCCGCCGAACGGGAGATCGCCGCGCGGTAAGCGCCGACGGGCCACGATCGCCACTCTGAGCGATACCTGCGCCCGCATTGACAGGACCGGCCCGCTACCTAGACTCCCCCGCATTGCCGAATACACCGAGAGAGGATCCAGTACGATGGCCCCGGCACCCGAATTTGCGCACCCGGAACAGGTAGGCGGCGCCTACAAGGATCTTCTGGTTCGCCTGATGACGCGGCAGATCTATGCCGAGACCGCGACCGCCGAGGTGTTCGGAAAGGCGATCTCGGTTGCGCCCAACTGGAAGGAAAAGGCGCTCGCAGCCGAATTCGCGGCCGAGGAGGCGCGCCACAGCCAAGGGCTCTACGACCTCCTGCTCGACCTCGGCGAGGACCCCGAGGAGATCATCGCGGGCCGCCCCGACGCGGCCGATTTCTGGCAGCTCGACCTCGACAACTGGCTCCATATCGCGGTGTTCAACTTCACCGTCGACCGCGCCGGCAGCCACCAGATCATGGAATACCGCCAGTCGTCCTACACCCCCTGGGCGGACAGCCAGGAAGAGGTGCTGGCGGACGAGGAGGACCACTACGACAACGGCGTCGAAAACCTGAAGGAGGTCGCCAAGGATCCGGCGCAACTCGCCGAGTTCCAGGATATCTTCAACCGCGTGCTGCCCAACTGCGTCAAGCGCGCCTTCGGCCGGCTGACCGGTGCGGACAACGATTTTTGCCTTGAGCACGGACTCAAGCGGAACACTACCGAGGCGATCGTCAACCGCTACCTCACCGAGATGCGCGGCCACATGGAGGGCACCGGTCTGGTGTTCCCGCCGCTCTCCGCATTCGACGCGATCAAGTGCGAGCTCGCCCCGTCGAGCCGCGAAATCTTGCGCTCGCTCCAGGCGGGATAGGGCCCGTCCTGGCCCGGCCCGTCATGCGCACTTCGCCGTTCAATGCCGGTGGAACGGCTGCTATCCTGCGCCCGACGCAATCCAACCTTCGAGGCCGCCGATGGAAGCGCCGCAAACCAGCCCCACCGACCGGGAAGCCCGGCAGGACTTCTACGACACGATCGACCGGCAGAACCTGACGCCCTTGTGGGAGGTGCTGGCCGGCCTCGTCACCAAAGAGCCGGTCAGCCGGACGAAACCGCATCTGTGGAAATTCGCCGAGGTCCGGCCCCATGTGCTGAAGGCCGGCAGCCTGATCACCGCCGAGGAGGCGGAGCGCCGGGTGCTGGTGCTGGAAAATCCCGGGCTGCGCGGCGAATCGCGGATCACCCAGTCGCTCTATGCCGGGCTGCAACTGATCCTGCCGGGCGAGATCGCACCGGCGCACCGGCATACCGCGTCGGCCCTGCGCTTCATCGTCGAGGGCAGCGGCGCCTACACCGCCGTGGACGGCGAGAAGACCATCATGGAGGAGGGCGACTTCGTCATCACGCCGCCCTGGGCCTGGCACGACCACGGCAACGACAGCGACCGGCCGATGATCTGGCTCGACGGGCTGGACGTGCCGATGGTGAACAGCTTCGACACCTCCTTCGCCGAAAACCTGGCGGAGGACGAGCAGCAGCTTTCCCGGCCGGCCGACTATTCGCCGGACCACTATTCCCACAACCTGCTGCCGGTCGGCTACGAGAACACGAAGAACTATTCGCCGATCTTCAACTATCCCTACGAGCGGACCTGCGAGACGCTGCACCGCATGGCGGCCTACGAGGAATGGGACCCCTGCCACGGCCTGAAGCTGCAATACACGAACCCGGTCGACGGCGGCTACGCCATGCCGACCATCGCCACCTTCATGCAGCTTCTGCCCAAGGGCACGACGACGACGCCCTACCGCTCGACCGACGGCATGGTCTATTCGCCGGTCGAGGGCGCCGGCCGAACGGTCGTGCGCACGCCGGACGGCGACGTCGCGCTCGATTGGGAACCGAAGGACGTGTTCATCGTGCCGAGCTGGATGCCCCACCACCACGAGTGCGCGGGCGAGGCCGTGCTGTTCAGCTTCTCCGACCGGGCGGCACAGCGCAAACTCGGCATCTGGCGCGAGCAGCGCGGCAACGGCCCGGTCTCGGGACCGCATTGAAGCGCAGGGTGGACCCATGGCCCGGCTCAGCCCCGACGAGCGAGCGTTCTTCCACGAGCACGGCTATCTGATGGTCGAAGACGCGGTGGACGCTGCCCTGCTGGCGCGGCTGCAGCGGGACTTCGAGGCATGGGTGGAAGAAAGTCGCGGCCACGAGGCCGCCTGGGGCGACACGCTGGACGGGCGACCGCGCTTCGACCTGGAGCCCGGGCACAGCGCAGAGGCGCCGAAGCTGCGCCGGGTCAATGCGCCGATCGAAGTCTCGGACGCCTATTACGCGGCGACGATGGACAGCCGGATGGTCGACTGCGTCACCGACCTCATCGGCCCCGACGTCAAGCTGCACCACACCAAGATCAATTCGAAACTGCCGGGCGGGCACACCGAGGTGAAGTGGCACCAGGATTTCCCGTTCACGCCCCATACCAACGACGACGTGGTGACGGCCCTGCTGATGGTGGATGAAGTCACCGAAACGAACGGGGCCCTGGAGGTTCTTCCCGCGTCTCACCGCGGCCCGATCCACGGCCTTTGGCACGACGGCGTGTTCACGGGGGCGGTGTCGGACGATGTTACGGCAGCGTGCCGCCCGTCCGCCAGTCTCTGTACCGGCCCGGCGGGCGCGGTATGCCTGATGCACACGCGCCTGCTGCACGGCTCCGCACCCAACCGGTCCGACCGGCCGCGGACCCTGCATATCTCGGTTTACAGCGCGGAAGACGCGATCCCCTGCTCGCCGAATCCGATGCCGACCCGTTACCAGGGACATCTCGTTCGCGGCCGGCGGACCGGCCGGGTCCGTTCGATCGGTTACGAAATCGATCTGCCCCAACTGCCCACGACGGCATCTTTCTTCGATCAGCAAGCCCGTCACGGCGGGGAGGACGCCGCAGGCTCGTGACGCCGCCGGTATGGCAACGTTTCGATTGCAGCGCGGCCCTGCGGTCGAAAGGCAACGACACCCGGAGGATAACGAAGATGACGGACCGTGCATGCCTCGCCATTCTGCTCGTATCGGCGTTCCTCATCGTGGCCGGCGGCCCCGCGGAGCGCGTGCGGGCCGAACCCGGCGGCGGCGTCAGGACCGTCGCCGTCGAGGGCGCGTTCGAGGATGTCGCCGAATATGTCGCCGACGCGATCGTCAACCGCGGGCTGGTGATCGACTATCGCGGCTATATCGCCCGGATGCTGGCGCGAACGGGCAAGGACGCGGGCAGCGCGAAGCCGCTGTACCGGGATGCGCAATTCTTCCAGTTCTGCTCGGCGGTCTTTTCGCGGCGCACGATGGAGGCCGATCCGCGCAACATCGCCTTTTGCCCATACGTCGTCTTCGTCTACGAGCTGGCGGCGAAACCGGGCACGGTCCATGTCGGATACCGCCGCCCGGCGCGGACGGGATCGGAAGCGTCCCGGCAGGCGCTCGCGGCGGTCGACAAGCTGCTCGACGCTATCGTCCGCGAGGCGACGGAGTAGCCGGGCCGGCGGCGACCTTCCGTCCCCGAATGGCGCAAGCCGCCCGGAAGACGCGGACCGTCCCACGGTTGAGCCGGTTGGCAGCGAAACCGGAGGTGCTATTGTCGAAGGCGGCGGGGCAAACCTTGTCCGGCCACGCCAACCTTACGGGAGGAAATTTTCAATGAGCAAGCTGATTGCACTGGCAATCGCCGGGTTTGTCGCCATGGCGGCGACCGCGCCGGCAACGCCCGCGACCGCCGAGAGCCGCTACGGCAAACAGAAGGTCGTCTATCACATCAACTATATGGGCGGCCCGAAGAGCAAGAAGTATCTCGGCGCAATGCGCAACGTCCAGAACCACATCAATGCCGTCGGCGCGGACAAGCTCGACATCAGGGTCGTCCTGCACGGCAACGGCGTCTACATCCTGCGCGACGCGGTCAAGAATCTCCGGCTCCAGGGCGCGATCTCGAACCTGAAGAACCAGAAGGTCGGCTTCTACATCTGCGCCAACACGCTGCGCGGCCGGAAGATCAATTTCGAAACCGATCTTTTCGAGGCGCATGCGGAAGATATCGTTCCGTCCGGCGTCGCCGAACTCGCCCATCTGCAGGGCAAGGGCTACACCTACATCAAACCCTGACCGGGTGCGCCGGCAAGCCATGCGCCGCAGCATCGGGCGGCGCATGGCGCAGGGCGCCTGAGCACACCGCGTATTCCGGCGCAGCCGGGTCGGAGGCCGCCGGAGATCGGTCCGCGCCGCGCCGGACACATCCGACCCCGCATCGAAATGCGCCGCCGCATCGAAATGCGCCGCCGCTGCGGCGGCGACCTTCCGTCCCTTGCCGGGGTTTGCGCCCGGCCGCAGGTTGGCGCGGGACAGGCAAGCGGGGCGGCGATGGCCTTTGTGGAAGCCGGCGGAAGCCGGCTTGAGTATGAATGGGTGGGGGTCGGGCCGACGGACGGGCCGACCGTCGTCATGCTGCACCAGGGCCTCGGCTCCGTCGCCATGTGGCGGGATTTCCCGTCCCGGGTCGCGCGAACGGCCGGCCTGCGCGTGCTGGTCTACAGCCGGCGCGGCCACGGCAAATCCGACACGCTGACCCGCGCCGACCTGCCGCTGCCGTTCGACTTCATGCACAGGGAAGGCCAGGACGTGCTGCCGGATCTGCTGCACACGCTGGATGTGCGCCGGCCGATTCTGTTCGGTCACAGCGACGGCGCCTCGATCGCGTTGATCTATGCCGGCAGCAATATCGCGCCGATGGCGGACAGCCTCATCGTTATGGCGCCGCATGTGTTGGTCGAGCCCTGCACCATCCCGTCGATCGCCAGGGCCCGGCTATTGTGGGAGGAAACCGACCTGCGCAGCCGGCTCTCCCGCTACCACGACGATCCGGACGGCGCCTTCTACGCCTGGAACCTGAGCTGGATGATGCCCGAATTCCGCGACTGGAATATCGAGGAGTATCTGCCGAACATCCACGTTCCAATGACGGTCATCCAGGGGCTGGACGACGAATACGGCTCGCCGCTGCAGCCCCAGGCGGTCGAGCGGCGTGCAGGCGGGCCTGTCGATGTCGTCATGCTGCCCGGCTGCGGGCACTCGCCCCATCGCGACCGGCCCGAGGAGACGCTGGCCGCCATCGTCCGCCATATCGGCAGGAAGGCCGCCGCATGAGTTCCGCGAACGGAAGCCGCGCCCGGAATCGTGTGGCGGACGGCCTCGACTATCCCCTGGGCGGGAGCCGGCCCGCCGCCGGCAGCACAATCGAGATCGCAAGCGGCGTTCACTGGCTGCGCATGCCCCTGCCGTTCCAGCTCGACCATATCAACCTGTGGCTGCTCGAGGACGGCGACGGCTATGCGATCGTCGATACCGGCCTGCAACTCGACGAGACGAAAGAACACTGGCGGGTGATCTTCCGGCGGTTCGGCATCGCCCATGGCGGCAAGGCCGGCAAGCCGGTGACTCGGCTCATCGTCACCCATTTCCATCCCGACCATATCGGCCTGGCCGGCTGGCTGAACGATTTGCTCGACACCGAGTTGTGGATCACCCGGACGGAATGGCTGATGGCCCGGATGCTCTATCTGGATTCGGACGCGGTCAACCACCGGAGCATGGCGGATTTCTATGCGCTCCACGGCCTGGCGCCGGAGCTGGCGGACAGGATGTTCTCGGGCGGCAACACCTATCGCCGGCGGGTCGCCGAGGCGCCCTTTCATCACCGGCGCCTGTGCGCGGGCGACGTGCTGGAGATCGGCGGCCGGCGCTGGGAAATCATCGTCGGCACCGGCCACGCGCCCGAACATGCCTGCCTGTGGTGCGCCGGCGACGGCATCCTGATATCCGGCGACCAGATCCTGCCGAAAATCACGCCGAACATCAGCGTCTGGGCGAGCGAGCCGGACGCCAGCCCGCTTGAGGACTATCTTGGCTCCTTCGCCAATTTCGCCGACCTGCCGGACGATGCGCTGGTGCTGCCGAGCCACAACCTGCCGTTTCGCGGAGTCCAGACCCGGATCGGCCAGATCGTCGACCATCACCGGGCGCGGCTGGAGCGGCTGTCCGGCGGGTTCGTCGACGGTTCCGGAGGTGTGCGCCTGTCTGCGGCGGACGCCGTGCCGCTGCTGTTCCGGCGCGAACTGGACACCCACCAGATGGGTTTCGCGATGGGCGAATGCCTGGCCCACCTCGCCTATCTGGAAGGTGAGGGGACGCTGACCGGCCGGCTCGACCCGGACGGCATCCACCGCTTCGAGCGGACCTGACGCACCGTTGCGGACGTAGCCGGAATCAGGGCAAAAAAACTATTTGCGGCCAAAAAGTTAAGGGAGGTCCGGGCGGCATGCGCGGCGAAGCGAAACATGCGGGCTTTGCGTCTTGACCCTGTGGTTCCTATTGGCTAGGCAAGCCGGCGCGCACAAAAAGAAGAACAGCGCTGCGGCGCACCAGGGAGGTTTGCACCGGCGGAGCTGGCGGCGGGATGATTCCGGCCACGCGCCGGCAAGTCTCAAATCTTGGTCGGGGACCGCGCGCGCTGCGCTCCGATGAGCCGCGCGCCGGGGCAGCGTGGCTTGCCGAAGGGATCGAGTGGAGACGCCGATGACGGCAGACACATTCCCGAAGCTGTTGGACCGCAACGCCCGCGAACGCGGCGGCCGGCCGGCCATTCGCGAAAAATATCTCGGCATCTGGCAGACCTTCTCCTGGCGCGACTCGCGCGCCGAAGTCGAGATCATCGCCCACGGCCTTGCCGCCTCCGGCCTCCAGCGCGGCGACCGGATCGCGATCATCGGCGACAACCGGCCCTATCTCTACTGGGCGATCGTGGCGGCGCAGGCGCTGGGCGCGATTCCCGTGCCGGTGTACCAGGACAGTGTGGCGGGCGAACTGTCCTATGTCCTGGACCACGCAGAAGTTTCGTTCGCCTTCGCCGAGGATCAGGAGCAGGTCGACAAGCTGATTGAGGCGATGGAGGCGGCGCAGGCGCTGAAGACGATCGTCTATTGCGACCCGCGCGGCATGCGGGAATACGATCAGGATTTCCTGCACTCGCTGGACGAGATCAAGGAAGCCGGAGAGGCGCACAGGGCAGCGAACGCAGGCTTCTACGAAGCCGAGGCCGCCAGGGGCGCGGGCGGCGACACGGCGATATTCCTCTACACCTCGGGCACCACGGGCAACCCGAAGGGCGTCGTCCTCACCTACGACAACCTGATCTCGATGGCGGAAATGTCCGTCGAACTGGAACAGATCCACGAAGACGAGGACACGCTGGCCTATCTGCCGATGGCCTGGGTCGGCGACTGCGTGTTCTCGATCGGCCAGTCCTATGTCGCCGGCTTCTGCGCCAACTGTCCGGAGAGCCAGGCAACGTTCCTGACCGACCTGAAGGAAATCGGTCCGACCTATTTCTTTGCGCCGCCGCGCATCTTCGAGAATATCCTGACGTCCGTGAACGTCCGGATGCAGGACTCCGGCAGGACCAAGCAGCGCCTGTTCCGCTATTTCATGAATCACGCCCGGAAGGTCGGCGTGAAAATTCTCCAGAAGGAAAGCGTCGGCCCGGTTGCCCGGTTCCAATACTGGCTGGGCGAGATCCTGGTCTACGGGCCGCTGAAGAACACGCTCGGTTTGAGCCGCGTTCGGCGGGTCTACACGGCAGGCGAGGCGATCGGTCCGGATCTTTTCGACTTTTACCGTTCCATCGGACTGAACATGAAGCAGCTCTACGGCCAGACCGAAGCGTCCGTGTTCGTGACCCTGCAGCCGGACAACGAGGTCTATGCCGATACCGTCGGCAAGGCCTGCCCGGGCGTCGAAGTGAAAGTGGATCCGGATTCGCGCGAAGTTCTGTATCGCAGCGAGGGCGTGTTCAAGGAGTATTACAAGAACGAGGAAGAGACCCGGAAGACCAAGACCGAAGACGGATGGGTCCACACCGGGGATGCCGGCTTCATCGACAACAACGGGCACCTGAAGATCATCGACCGGGCCAAGGATGTCGGCGTGCTGAACAACGGCTCGATGTTCGCGCCGAAATATCTCGAGAACAAGCTGAAGTTCTTCCCCTTCATCCAGGAGGCGGTGACCTTCGGCGCCGGGCGCGACTACTCCACGGCGATGATCTCCATCGACATCGACGCCGTCGGCAACTGGGCCGAGCGCAACAATGTCGCCTACGCCAGCTACAGGGAACTCGCCGCCAAACCGGATGTCTATCAGGAAATCCGCAAGAATATCGAACAGGTCAACCAGGACCTGGCCTCCGACCCGGAACTCGCCGGCGCCCAGATCGCCCGGTTTGCCCTGCTGCACAAGGAACTGGACGCCGACGACGGCGAACTGACCCGGACGCGCAAGGTCCGCCGCCGGCATATAAACGAGCGCTATGACACGGTAATCGAAGCCCTGTACGACGGCCGGGGCGAGGTGCACTGCGAGGTCGAGACGACGTTTGAGGACGGCCGCAAGGGTGTCAGCGCCGCAGACCTCAGAATCATGGATGCAGCGACCGCCGGAAACGCCGGCGCCGAGCCGCTGCGCCAGGCGGGCTGAGCGCCGATGAAGCATTCGGAACGCACATTCGGCGACACCCTTCTGAAGGTCGATAACATCACGCTGCGTTTCGGTGGCGTGAAGGCGATCACCGACGTCAGCTTCGACATCCACGAACGGCAGATATTCGCGATCATCGGGCCGAACGGCGCCGGCAAGACTTCGATGCTGAACGTGATCAACGGGTTCTACCACCCGCAGGAAGGGACGATCACCTACAAGGGCAACCAGCGCCACCAGATGAAGCCGCACGAGGCGGCCGAAACCGGGATAGCCCGGACCTTCCAGAACGTCGCGCTGTTCCGCGGCATGAGCACGCTGGACAATGTGATGACCGGCCGTCTGCTCAAGATGAGCGGCCCCGGCTTGCGCTATCACCGCCGCCAGTTCGCCGACATGCCGGTGATCAACTACCTGACCTACCCGGCTATGTGGCTCGGCGATTTCCTGCTCGATTCCCTGTATTGGGGGCCGTACCAGAAGGAAGAGCTGGCGCACCGCAAGGCCGCCGAGGAGGTCATCGACTTCCTCGAAATCCAGTCGATCCGGCGAACGCCGGTCGGCCGCCTGCCCTACGGGCTGCAGAAACGGGTGGAGTTGGGCCGCGCGCTGGCCATGGAGCCGGACCTGCTGCTGCTCGACGAACCGATGGCCGGCATGAACCTCGAAGAGAAAGAGGACATGTGCCGCTTCGTCATTGACGTGAACGACGAGTTCGGCACCACCATCGCGCTCATCGAACACGATATGGGCGTGGTGATGGATATCTCGGATCATGTCGTCGTGCTGAACTACGGCCGCAAGATCGCCGAGGGGACGCCGGCGGAAGTCCAGGCCGACCAGGACGTGATCGACGCCTATCTCGGCGTCGCGCACGAAGAGGATCTGATCGAGAAGTAGGAACAGAAAGACGGCGCGCGCCGGCCCTGCCGGGCCCGGCATCGCGACAGCGCCGGTTAGACCGCAGCGGGCGGACCCGATCCCGGGCGCCCGTTTGAGGGGGAAAGTATGGGAGAGTTCTGGGAATTCGTGCTGGCGCCGGTGCTCATTTTCGAGAGCTGGCAATTCGGCATGGAAGTCGTGATCAGCGGCCTGCTGGCCGGCGTGATGTACTCGCTCGTCGCGCTCGGCTTCGTGCTGATCTACAAGGCCTCGGGCATGTTCAATTTCGCCCAGGGCGTGCTCGTCCTGTTTGCGGCGCTCAACCTCGCCGGCTTCATAGGGCTCGGCGTGCCGATTCCGCTCGCCATCCTGCTGACGATCGGGATCATGATCCTGTTCGCCGTCATCGTGGAATATCTGATTCTGCGCCACCTGGTGAACCAGGAGCAGATCATCCTGTTCATGGCGACGATCGGGCTCGCCTTTTTCCTCTCGGCTTTCGGCGAGACCATCTGGGGCTCAGACGTCAAGAAGCTGGATGTCGGCATCCCGCAGGGCCGCTTCGAGCCCTTCGGCATCCAGATCCAGTATCTCGAACTCACCGCCGGCGCGGTCGCCGCGGCGCTGGTGACGGGCCTGGCGATCTTTTTCAACAAGACCAAGATCGGCCGGGCGCTGCGCGCCGTGGCCGACGATCACCAGGCGGCACTCTCGGTCGGCATCAACCTGCGGACCATCTGGATCATCGTCTGGGCGGTCTCCGGCATCGTCGCGCTGGTCGCCGGCACCATGTGGGGCGCCAAGTCCGGCGTCCAGTTCAGCCTTTCGGAAATCGCCCTTAAGGCGCTGCCGGTACTGATCCTGGGCGGCTTCGAATCGATCCCCGGCGCCATCATCGGTGGCCTGATCATCGGCCTGGGCGAAAAGCTGGCCGAGGTCGGCTGGGGGCCGTATGTCGGCGGCGCGATCGAAGACTGGTTCGCCTATATCCTGGCGATGGTCTTCCTGGTGTTCCGCCCGCAGGGCCTGTTCGGCGAAAAGATCATCGAAAGAGTCTGACGCAATGTTCTATCGCGAAGCCGGGCAGTTCTACACGAGCTACGCCAAGGACCAGGGCATTTTCCAGCTCAGGCAGGACAAGTACGGCCTGTGGATCATCCTGTTCATCGCCTTTATCGTCGTTCCGGTCGGCCTGTATCTGATGGTGCAGGGCGGCCTCATGGCCGCGTCGACCAAGGACTATCTGTACAACTCCATCCTGCTGCTGCTGCTGGTCAACAGCATGGCCGCGCTAGGCCTCAATATCCTGACCGGTTATTGCGGCCAGATCTCTCTCGGGACGGCGGGCTTCATGGGGGTCGGCGCGTTCGCCGCCTACAAGTTCTCGACCGGCATGAACTACCGGATCCAGAAGGAGGACGACGTCGGCGAGCTGGTCTCGCACCTCGTTCCGATGCTGCCGCCGATCGACAACCCTATCATCCTGATGATTCTGGCAGGTGCGGTAACCGCGGTAGTCGGGGTGATCTTCGGCCTGCCCAGCCTGCGCATCAAGGGGTTCTATCTCGCGGTCGCGACCCTGGCGGCGCAGTTCTTCCTGGTCTGGTGCTATTCGCGCGTCGAATGGCTGTACGACTATGTCTCGTCATCGACGATCCAGATACCGCCACTGAAGCTGTTCGGCCTCATCGTCACCGGTTCGGAAACGGTGGTGCAAAACGGTAAACAGGTGACGGTCTATCCCGCGGCCGAAACAAAATATCTGATCTGCCTTGCGACGGTCGTGTTCTTCGCCTTCGTCGCCAAGAATATGGTGCGCGGCCGGATCGGCCGGGCCTGGATGGCGATCCGCGACATGGATATCGCCGCCCAGCTCATCGGGATTCGGCCGCTGGCGACCAAGCTGCTGGCCTTTGCCGTCAGCTCCTTCTATTGCGGCGTGGCCGGTGCGATGCTGTTCATTTTCTATCTCGGCGCGCTCGAGGGGGCGGAAGCCTTCAACATCAACGAATCCTTCTCCGTCCTGTTCATGGTCATCATCGGGGGGCTGGGCAGCATCACCGGATCGTTCCTGGGCGCCGCCTTCATCACGCTGATCCCGATATTCCTGATTGTTTTTCTGCCGTGGGCGGGCGGCGGGTTCGGTATCCCGATCGATGCGGCGGTCGTCGAACACTTCCAGTTCATGATCTTCGGCGCGCTGATCATCATCTTCCTGATCATGGAGCCGCTCGGGTTGGCGCGCCTGTGGCAGATCGGTAAGGAAAAGTTGAGACAATGGCCCTTCCCCTATTAGCGGTCTGCCGCGGAAGCGCGAAGGCGCGAGGGATGAGGCTGTCACCGGCCGCATTGTTGCGGTCTTTTCCGGAGCCTTGGGCGCATGCTAAGGTTCCGGCAACCTGCGGGCCGCGGTGGCCTGCAGGCGACCCATCCAACCCCTACAGCCCCGGCAGGGGCGAATCCGATCCAGGGAGGATAATGGTATGAGGCTGAAAGGGCTCACTTTGGGGCTGGCCGCTGCAGTCGCCATGACAGGCATTGCGGCGCCGGCCGTTCAGGCGGCGGAAACGCAGTATTTCCCGCTGTTCACCTACCGCACCGGCCCGTATGCGCCGAACGGCATCCCGTCGGCCAACGGCATCATGGACTATATGAACTACCTCAACCTGAAGCACGGTGGCGTCAACGGCGTCAAGCTGGTCACCGAAGAGTGCGAGTTCGGCTACAACACCAAGAAGGGCGTCGAGTGTTACGAGCGCCTGAAGGGCAAGGGCGCGACGATCGTGTTCCCCTACTCGACGGGACTCACCTACAAGCTGATCCCGAACGCTGACAAGGACAAGGTTGTGATCCTGTCGGTCGGGTACGGCAACACATCCGCCTCGGACGGCCGGGTGTTCCCGTGGACCTTCACGACCCCGACCACCTACTGGAGCCAGGCCTCGGCCTTCATCAAATATATCGGCGCCCAGGAAGGCGGAATGGACAAGCTCAAGGGCAAAAAGATCGCCCTGATCTACCACAACAGCGCCTACGGCAAGGAGCCGATCCGCACGCTCGAATTGCTCGCGCGCAAGCTTGGCTACAAGCTCATGCTGCTCGCGGTGAACCATCCGGGGCAGGAGCAGAAAGCCACCTGGCTGCAGATCCGCCGCGAACGCCCGGACTGGGTCCTGCTGTGGGGCTGGGGCGTGATGAACCAGGTCGCCATCAAGGAAGCCACCAATATCGGCTTCAAGATGGACCATATGATCGGCGTATGGTGGTCCGGCGCCGAGCAGGATGTGGTGCCGACCGGCGATGCCGCGAAGGGCTACAAGGCCGGCACGTTCCACGCCGCGGGTTCCGATTTCCCGCTGATCAAGGACATCAAGAAAGTCGTCTACGACGCCGGCAAGGGCATCAAGGGCGGCGACAAGTATGTCGGTCAGGTGCTGTGGAACCGCGGCATGGTGAACGCCATCTTCGCGACCGAGGCCATGCGCGCCGCGCAGAAGAAGTTCGGAGTCAAGGCGGTCAACGGCGACCAGATGCGCTGGGGCATGGAAAACCTCAACATCACCGCAGAGCGCTGGGCGGAGCTGGGCCTGAAAGGCTTCATGCAGCCGGTCAAGAACACTTGCGCCGACCATGAAGGCAACGGCCCGGTGCTGATCCAGCAGTGGGACGGCAAGAAGTGGAACATCGTCAGCGACTTCATCACGCCGATGCGCGATGTGGTCCGTCCGCTGATCGAGAAGTCCGCCGCGGCCTACGCCAAGAAGAACAACATCACGCCGCGCAAGTGCTAGTCCGTTACGGGCCTCTAACGGCCCGTAACCAGGGAGAACCGCCGTGAGTGAAGCCCCCGCGACCAACGGCGCGAACGGTGCTGACCAGGCGCTGCTCAGCGTCAACAACATCGAGGTGATCTACGATCATGTGATCCTCGTGTTGAAGGGGGTTTCGCTCGAGGTTCCCAAGGGGGGCATCGTCGCCCTCCTTGGGGCCAACGGCGCCGGCAAGACGACGACGTTGAAATCGATCTCCAACCTGCTCGGCGCCGAACGCGGCGACGTGACGAAGGGATCGATCCTCTACGACGGCATCCCGGTGCAGAGACTGGATCCGAACGATCTGGTGCGCCGTGGCGTGATCCAGGTGATGGAAGGCCGCCATTGCTTCCCGCATTTGACGGTCGATGAAAACCTGCTGACCGGCGCCTATACCCGCCGCGACGGCAACGCGGCCATCCGCGACTCGATGGACAAGGTTTACGAGTATTTCCCCCGCCTGAAAGAGCGCCGGAGCGCGCTGGCCGGCTATATTTCCGGCGGCGAGCAGCAGATGTGCGCCATCGGGCGGGCGTTGATGTCGAACCCCTCGACCATGCTGTTGGACGAACCCTCCATGGGGCTGGCACCGCAACTGGTGGAGGAGATTTTCGAGATCGTCAAACGCCTCAACGTCCACGAAGGCGTCAGCATCCTGCTCGCCGAGCAGAACACCAACATGGCGCTGCGCTATGCCGACTACGGCTATATCCTCGAGAGCGGCCGCGTCGTGATGGACGGCGAGGCGAAGGACCTCGCCGAGAACGAGGACGTGAAAGAATTCTATCTCGGCGTCGCCGGGGAGAGCCGGAAATCGTTCCGCGACGTGAAACACTACAAACGCCGCAAGCGCTGGCTCGCCTGAGGGGGCCCGACGCGGCAACTGCCGGACGCCGTTCCGGGCCGTGACAGAGTCAAGCGGACCGTCATCCTGCGACCGGGGTGGCGGCTTTTTATTCGGGGAAACCGCCATGTCCGACCATTACGATGCCCTGGAAACCCGCGATCCGGCCGAGCGCGAGGCCGCGCTCATGCAGGCGCTGCCGGCGCAGGTCGCCCACGCCAGGGCTGCGACGGGCTGGTACGGCAGGAGTCTTGCCGACGTCGATCCCGCATCGGTCACTTCCCGGGAGGCGCTGGCGGCGCTGCCGGTGACCCGCAAGCACAGCCTGATCGAGGCGCAGAAGACCGCGCCACCGCTCGCCGGGCTCAATGCGCTGGACCTTGGCGACGCCGCCATCGCCTTTACCTCGCCCGGGCCGATCTACGAGGTCATGGGCACGCGGGCGGATTATTACGGCGGCGCCCGCTCGCTCCATGCCGCCGGGCTGCGCAAGGGCGATATCGTCCAGAATTCCTTCTCCTACCATCTCACGCCGGGCGGCTGGATCTTCCACGATGCGGCGCGCGCCCTCGGCTGTCCGGTGATTCCGGCCGGCATCGGCAATACCGAACAGCAGGCCCAGGTGATGGCCCAGTACCGGCCGAAGGGCCATGCCGGTACGCCGGACTATCTCAAGGCGATCCTGGAGAAGGGCGACGAGATGGGGCTGGATCTCACTTCGGTGACATGCGCGATCGTCGGCGCCGGCCCCCTCTTCCCGCCCCTGCGCGACTGGTACGGCGAACGCGGCATCCGGGTCTTCAACACATTCGGCACGGCGGAGCTCGGCATCGTCGCCTATGAGACGGCCGAGCAGAACGGCATGGTCATCGCCGAGGACAAGATCGTCGAAATCCTCGTTCCCGGCACCGGCGAGCCGGTCGCCGAATTCGGCGACGTCGGCGAACTGGTGGTGACGCTGCTGTCGCCGGAAGTGCCGCTGATCCGCTTCGCCACCGGCGACCTGTCGGCGCTGACCGACGCGCCCAGCCCGTGCGGCCGGACGAACGTGCGGATGCTTGGCTGGATGGGCCGCGCCGACCAGACGACCAAGGTGCGCGGCATGTTCGTCCATCCGGAGCAGATCGCCGATATCGTCAAGCGCCATGCCGAAATTGCAAGGGCCCGGCTGGTGGTCGACGCCGTCGACGGCAAGGACGCGCCCAACCTCCGGGTCGAGGCCACCGCGGCCGACCCGGCCTTCGCAGACGCGGTGGCGGTGAGCTTCCAGACCGTCTGCAAGCTGCGGGCGACGGTCGAGATCGTCGAGCCCGGCGCCCTGCCCAACGACGGCAAGGTCATCGACGACGTGCGGGAGTACGAATAGCGGCGGAGGCACACGGGCGCCGGGAATTTCCGGATTTCCTGGAATCCGCCGCAAAGAGGCCGTGAGCCGAATCCGGCAGGCAAAGCAGGGCATCCCGCATAGGGATTCCTCTGCGAATAGGGTGCCGGACGGGCCGGACGCCGGAAAGCCGCCGGATTTTGAATAAATGTTCAAATTCAGCTTCCCTAAGTCTTTGGAATTGCTCTGTTTTTGGTATTAGACAGACCGGTCTATGCGCAGTGTTTTTTCGCACACCGCCAACCCTAACCCTTTGGAATCGTTGGAAAGACGCCCTTCGGAAATGCGCAAAAGCACTTTCGGTAGGAATTTTTCCAGCCTCCCGGCCGAGCGGGAGCGCCGGTCGACACCGGGGCGGCACCGCTCGGCACGATCGGGGGCAGCATGGCCCGGCGGAATCGGAGGGTCGAACCGGAGGGTCGAATGGGACGGGGTCCGGCCGTCAAGCCCAATGGCGCATGGGATGTCCGACTGGCGGCGGCGGGCCGGAGCGCGGGCCAGAGAGCGGGAAAGACGGAACGGTCCCGCACGGTCCTCCGCCTGGTTCTTCGTTTGCTTTTTTTGGGAGGCGTCGGCCGGCCGCGGCAGGCGCACTTCGGGCGTTGACGGGGCCGATATAGGGTGCCGAAGCCGTCATGTCAAGGAAAAATATCGAAAAAAAGAAATATTTTCAGATTCGTCCCGGCGAAGCCCGCCCTATGGGGCGTGCAGGGCGGCAGGGATGGAGGGGCGCGCGGGATTGCGTTGCCCGCCCTAAATTGTTTCCGGGCGGCCTTTCGCAGAGGAATCCTTAAGAGGGGACGAATCGATAGATCCGTGCCGCCGCAGAATTTTCCCCGTTCGCGCCGGCAGTCCTAATCTTTTGCCCCTTGCGCACCGCGCCGCAGATTGCAGAGTGTCGGCAATCCCGTTGGCCACCGTGCGGCGCCATGAATGCACCGGAGACCGGTTCCGGCACCTATCCCGCCCTTGCGCTGAACGTCGCGGGCCTCGCCTGCGTGCGCGGCGGCCGGGCCGTGTTCGGCGGGTTGAGCTTTGCAGCTGCGGGCGGTGACGCCGTCGAACTGCGCGGGCCGAACGGCGCCGGCAAATCCTCGCTGCTGCGCCTGCTGGCCGGATTGCTGCCTCCGGCGGCGGGCGCGATTGTCTGGACCGGCGGCGACGGCGCCGCGCGCCCGCCGCTGACCTATTGCGGCCACCGCGACCCGGTCAAACCGTGGCTGACGGTGCGCGAGCAGCTTGCCTGGTGGCGCGACATGGAGGGCAACGGCGCCGTCGAAGCGGCCGCCGGGGCCATGGGCATCGGCCCGCTGCTGGACGTCGCCGGCGGGCTGCTCTCGGCCGGACAGCGCCGCCGGCTCGCGCTGGCCCGGCTGGCGCTCGCCGAAACGCCGGTCTGGCTGCTCGACGAGCCAGCGGTTTCGCTCGACGAAGACGGCGTCGCGCTGCTCATGGCCATGATCGGCCGGCACCGGGCGCGCGGCGGCCTGGTCATCGTGGCGACTCACCAGCCAACCGGCCTGCCGGACGCCCGGACCGTGAGGCTGGGCCGCGATGTGCCGGATCGGGCGGAAGGCCCCTGATGCAGCCGTATCTTGCGACCTTCCGGCGGGACCTTCGCTTCGCTGTGCGGCACGGCGCCGACACCGCGGTCGTCCTGGCGTTTTTCGTCGTCGCCGTCGTTCTGTTCCCGCTCGGCATTGGCCCGGCGGCCGGAACGCTCGCCGTCATCGCGCCCGGCGTGGTCTGGGTCGCCGCCCTTCTGGCGACGCTCCTGTCCCTCGACCGGCTGTTTGCCACCGATTTCGAGGACGGCACGATCGACCTGTTCCTGACCGGCCGCACCAGCCTGCTGCTGGTCGTTCTGGCGAAGTGCGCCGCACACTGGCTGACGACCGGCCTGCCGTTGATCGTTTTGTCGCCGGTCCTCGCCGCGATGCTGCACCTGCCCGCGGCCGGCTATCTCATGCTCGCCCTCGGCCTGCTGCTCGGCACGCCGGTCCTGACGCTGCTCGGCGCCGTCGGGGCGGCGCTGGTGCTCGGCGCCCGGCGCGGCGGCGTGCTGATCGCGATCCTGGTGCTGCCGCTCTACATCCCCGTACTGATCTTCGGCGTGCTGAGCGTCGACGCCGTCATCCATGCCGCGGACCCGTGGCCGCATATCCTGTTGCTTGGCGCCGCCCTGCTCGCCGGCCTCGCAATCGCGCTTCCCGCAGCCGCCCTCGCCCTGCGGAGCGCCGCGGAGTGAAGGGGATCGAGGCAACGTTCAGAAGAATGTGCAAAATTCAAGGTTCTTTCGCCGCCTGCAACGCCTGCCAGACGGCGTGGGGCGTCGCGGGCATCGGCAGGGCGGTGACGCCGGCCGGCCGCACCGCATCGAGCAGGGCGATCATGGTGCAGGCCATGCCGCCGACGCAGCCGGCCTCGCCGGCGCCCTTGATACCGAGCGGGTTGGTCTTCGTCAGCGTCGGGCTGGATTCGACCGCGATGAAGGGCATGTCGCCGGCCCGCGGCATGGCATAGTCCATGAACGAGCCGGTGACGAGCTGGCCGGCCTCGTCCCAGGCGATGCCCTCAAGCAGGATATGGCCGGCGCCCTGCACGATGCCGCCCTGGATCTGGCCCTTGAGGAGTAGCGGGTTCATTACCGTCCCGGCGTCGTTGACGGCGGTCCAGGCCAGCAGTTCCGCGGCGCCGGTTTCCGGATCGATCTCGACTTCGCAGCAATGGGTGGCGTTGGGGAAGGTCGGCCCCGGATGGCGGAAATTGGCGGCTGCGCCGAGCCCGGATTCGAGGCCGCCCGGCACGCCGAAGAAATTGTGCGCCATGGCCGCGACCTCGGAAATGCGGATCGAACGGTCGGTGCCGGCGACCGAGAACACGCCGTCGTCAAACGCGATATCGTCCTCGGCAGTCTCGAAATGGTGCGCGGCGATCGCCTTGCCCTTCTCGATCACCCGTTCGCTCGCCAGCCGGATCGCGCCACCGCCCAGGCCTGAGGAGCGCGAGCCGAAGGTGCCGTGTCCGTGGCGCACGATATCGGTATCGCCCTGGACGAAGCGCACCTGCTCGAATTCCACGCCCAGCGTGTCGCACAGCAGTTGCCGGAATACCGTTTCGTGCCCCTGGCCGTGGGAGAAGGTACCGACCGTGAGCGTGACGCCGCCGTCGGCGTCGAAGCGGATTTCCGCGCCCTCGTCGCCCAGGCCGGCCGACTGCTCGATGGCGTTGGTTATGCCGAAGCCGCGCAGTTTGCCGCGCGCCGCGGCCTCCCGCCGCCGCGCCTCGAAGCCGGCATAGTCGGCGGCGGCGAGCGCCTTGTCCATGTTGGCTTCGAACCGGCCGCAATCGTAGGTGTATTGCAGCCCGGTCTTGTAGGGCATGGCGTCTTCGGGGATCAGGTTGCGCCGCCTGAGTTCGACCCGGTCGAAACCCAGTTCCGCCGCCGCCTTCTCGACCAGCATCTCGCAGATGTAGATGGATTCCGGCCGCCCGGCGCCGCGATAGGGGCCGATCGGGCAGGTGTTGGTGAACACCGCCGTGACGTCGACCGAGGCCGCGCCGGTCCGGTACATGCCGACGATGGCGCCCATGTTGCCGAAGGTCGGCAGCGGGCCGAAAAAGCTGCAATAGGCGCCCAGCGCCGCGACGGATTTCACCCGCACCGCCAGGAAATCGCCGTCTTCGTTGAGCGCCAGTTCGGCGACCGGCCGGCTGTCGCGGCCATGGTCGTCGACCAGGAAATGCTCGCTGCGGTCCCCGTTCCATTTGACAGGCCGGCCGACCCGCTTCGCCGCCCAGACGACCAGCGCCATTTCCGGGAACAGGCCGCCGCGCAGGCCGAAGCCGCCGCCCATGTCCGGGCTCACTAGGCGCAGCTTGGAAATCGGCGCCTTGAGCGCGTCGCGGGCGAGCAGGTTGCGGTTGTCGTGCGGCCCCTGGGTGCCGGTCCACAGGGTGTAGCGGTCGGCGACCGGATCGTATTCCCCGACCGCGGCGCGCGGCTCCATCGGGTTCTGGGCGAGCCGGCCGATCGGCAGGTCCGCGGTGACGACACGGGGCGCCGATTCGAAGATGGCGTCGACCGCTTCCAGGTCGCCCATGGTCTGGCGGAAGCTGATATTGTCGCCCAAGTCCGGCCACACCAGCGGCGCGCCGGGTTCGAGCGCATCCGGCGTGTCGATGACCGCCGGCAGTTCCTCGTAATCGACTTCGACCAGTTCGGCGGCGTCGCGCGCCTGCGCCGCGGTCCCGGCGACGACGAAGGCGAGCGGATCGCCGACGAATTTCACCGCGCCGGCGGCGAGCGGCGGCCGATAGGGTTCGTGGATCGGCGCGCCGTCCGGCCGCTTGAGCGGCAGCAGTTGCGGCGCCAGCGAGGCGATGACGCCGAGGCCGTCGGCCCGCCAGTCGTCATGGGTCAGGACGGCGAGCACGCCGGGCGCCGCGCGGGCCGCTGCGCAGTCGATGGCGGCGATCCGGGCATGGGCGTGGGGCGAACGCAGGACATGGCTGCGCGCCTGTCCCGGGCGGTTCAGATCGTCGGTATATTGCCCGTTGCCGCGCAGCAGGCGCGGATCCTCGTAGCGCGGCACGCTCTGCCCCAGGCCGAATTTCATGCTCCGCTCCCCTGTCCGATCTCGTCGGTCTCAAGACGGCGCGGATGTTAGTCGCGCGCCTGCCGCCGCGAAAGACCGATGGCGCAAACCGCCTATGGGCGCCGGGTATACCGCGGCCGCGGATTCAGAAAGCGTCTGGCTTCGCCCATCCGGCTCAATAGTCCATCCGGGCCCAGACGCGCTCGCTGGCCTCGTTGACCCGGCGCACCGCTTCGGGGACGTCGATGGTCAGCACCGCGCCCTGTTCGACGACAGTGTTCCCGTCGACGATCACCCGGTCGACGTCGCCGGCGGTCGCCGCCAGGACGAGGAACTTGAACGGGTCATAGACCGGGGCGGCCCGGGGCGTATCGATGCGCACGAACACCATGTCCGCCCTGCAGCCCGGCGCAAGGCGGCCGAGGTCGGACCGGCCCAGCGCGTCGGCGCCGCCGACCGTCGCCATGTGGAACACGTCCTGGCAGGTGGCCGCGACCGAGGATTTCTCGACAATCTTGCAAACGATGGCGGCGGTCTGCATCTCGTGGAACATGTCGAGCGGGTAGTTGTCGGTGCCCAGGCACTGGCGGATGCCCAGGTCGTCGTATTTCTGGATCGAGTTGATCACGCCGCCGCGCCGCGCCTTGACCCAGGGCAGGTGGCAGACCGCGGTCTTCGACTCGCGCAGGGCGTCGATCTCGTGCTTCGCCATGCTGCCGATGTTGCCGTCGTCGGACATGAACTGGCCGTGGCCGATGATGAAGTCCGGGCCGAGCAGGCCGGTCTCCATCATGTATTCGACGCTGGTCCGGCCCTCGGTCTCGCGGACCCGGGAAAATTCGAAGGGCGACTGGCCGGCGTGGAGCTGGATCGGAATCTTCAGTTGGTCGGCGTAGCGCCTCGTGTCCTTCAGAAGCTGCGCGTCGCAGGTGTCGATCTGGCCCGGCGCCAGCATGGTGCGCAGCCGGTCGCCGTAACGGCCGTTCCAGTCCTGGCAGAAGGCGACGCAGGCCTCGAAACGTTCGCGCGCACCGTTCGGATAGTCGTCGTAGAACACGCCGCCCCTGTCGTCGGCGCCGTAATAGCGGGTGCGGTAGCGCGGCCCGGTGTAGCAGCGGATGCCCGAGGCGCCGATCATGCCGGCGATCGTCTCGGTGATCGCGATATCGCCGCCGCCGCCGATCTCGTAGTCGTAGCCGAGCTCGACGATGGTCGTCGACCCGCTGAGCAGGAGCTCGGCGATCGAGCATTGTGCGCCGGCATACTGGTCTTCCGGGTCCGACGCCTTGCGGACGGCCGGCAGCATTTTGTAGAGCGCGTTGTAATTCTGGGTGTTCGACGGGCCGGACCGGCTGCCCACATCCTCCTGGTGCCCCTTGGTGAAGGGCGTGTCCGTCAGGTGCAGGTGCGAATTGACGAAACCGGGAATGACCAGCCGCCCGGCGGCGTCGATGACCGTATCGGCCGGGCCGTCGTAATCCGCGCCGACATGGACGATCTCATTGCCTTCGAAGACCAGGACACCGGGCTCGAGAGCATGGTGCCGGCTGCCGTCCCAGGCGACGACGGTGCCGTTTTCGATCAGCGTGCGCATGCTGTCACCGTAAAGAAAAGCCGGAGAGGCCCGGCTGCGGCGAATGCAGCCGGGCGCCTCCAGCGGGATGGCGGTCGGGACCGGCGTCCCGGCCGTCAGTTCGTCAGGCCCACTTCCTTGTAGTAGCGGGCCGCGCCGGGATGCAGGGGCAGGCCCTTGTTCCCGGTCAGCGCGTCTTTGGCCTGGGCCTCGCGAAGCTGCTTCATGTCCTTCTTGATGCCGTCCAGGTTGCTGTAGAACGCCTTGACGATCCGGTAGGCGGCCTCGTCGGACAGGCTCTTCTTCGCGACCAGGATGACCGCCCCGCCGATGGTGCGGAAACCGCCCTTGACGCCCTTGTAGGGATCGGCGGGCATGGTCGCCTTCACGAAGGACGGATAGGCCTTGAAGATACGCCCCAGCCCCTCGTCGCCGATCGACAGCAGGTCGATCTTCGTCGTCAGCGCCAGTTCGGCGAACTTGGGATGGCTCGGCGGGCTGCCGCCGCTGACGATGGCGTCCATGTTGCCGTCGCGCATCATCTGGGTCGATTGCGCGGTGCCGACATGGTTGATGACGCCGCCCTTGGCGCGGATCTTGTCATAGTCCATGCCGTAGACGTTCAGCATCAGGCGGAACATCAGCTCGCCGCCCCAGCCGATCTTGCCGGCCGAGATCCGCTTGTCGAACAGATCCTCGAACTTCTTGATGTTGCTCGCTTGCTTGGTGACGATCTGCAGATAGCCGGGGAACAGCACGCCGAGATAGGTCAGCTTGTCGTGCTTCTTCTTGAACGGCGCGACGGCGTTGTAGGCCATCGGCGCGGCGAAGGCGAAGGTCATGCCGATATCGGCCTGGCCCGCCTGGATCTTGCGCAGGTTGGTCAGGCCGCCGCCGGTCTGGACCTGGGTGACCAGGCCGGGATTGGCCTTCTCGACCTCGCGGATGACCCGGCTGCCGACGGCGAACCAGCTGCCGCCCTTGCCCGAGGTCGTGATCGAGAGCGTCTTGGGCATGGTGGCGCCGGCGCTGCCGGCCAGCCCGAACGCCAGCGCGGCGGCTGCAGCGCCGGCTCCGAATACGGTCCAAATGGTTTTCATAGTTCCCTCCTTCGGTTGAGATTTTAATTGGCCGTTCAGGCCTGCCGGTCTTGCGCCGGCTCCTGGCTATCGGGTGACGGCGCCGCCCCTCCGGTCCGGCGGGCCAGCGCAACAACGCAGGCGACCAGCCCGGCCGAGACGACCAGCAGGATGGCGACGAACCAGTTGAAATGGAAATTGACCATGCGCAGGGCGTCGAGCGCGAACAGCAGCGCGGTCGCTGCGGCGATGGCAGCCCATCCGGCGATATAGGCGTTGCGGCGTGTCATGGTCCGCTCTTCCCGGCCGGTCTTTCATGCTCCCGGCCTTCGCGAGCGCCCGCCGGCGCCGCGCGTCCGAGCCACTGGATTCCGGCTATGGCGGCCACAATAACGAACCCGGCGGCATGAGACCACAGCGGCGGCATCACGAGGAGGATCGCCCCGGCCGCCAGCGCAATGCGTTGCCAGCCCGGCGCCGGTCCGAACAGCCAGCCCTCGACCGCTGCGGCCAGGGCGACGACGCCGACGATCGCCGTGACAGCAGCGACCAGGATCTCGTGCCACGCGCCGACCGCGACGAGGCCGGGCGAATAGACGAACATGTAGGGCAGGATATAGGCCGCCAGGGCAAGCCGGGCGGCCTGGAACCCGGTCTTCATCGGGTCGCTGCCGGCGATGGCGGCGGCGGCGAAGGCGGACAGCGCCACCGGCGGCGTGATGTAGGAATGGACGCCGAAATGGAAGGCGAAGAGATGCGCCGCCATCGGCTCGACGCCGAGCTTGGTGAGCGCCGGCACCACCAGCGCGGCGACCAGGATGTAGAGCGCCGTCACCGTGATCCCCATACCGAGGATGATGCAGATGACCATCGCCAGCGCGAGCGCGAGGATCGTGCTGCCCTGGGACAGGTCGATGATCGAAGTGGAAAAGCGCACGGCGAGGCCGGAGAAATAGAGCGCCCCGACGATCAGGCCGGCGGCGGCGGACGGCACCGCGACGGAGACCATCATGCGCGCCGCGTCCTCCAGCGCGCCGAGGAAGGTCACCGGCGTCATGCGGGTCTCGGCGCGGAACCAGCTCAGGCCGAACACGCAGACGATGCCGAGCAGGGCGGCGAAGATCGGGCTGTAACCGACGACCAGGGCGCCGACCAGCGCGACGACCGGCAGCAGCATGTGGCCGCGCTCCCGGATCGCGCCCCAGGCCGAGGGCAGGTCGGCGTCCGCCTGCGCCGCCAGCCCCATGCGGTGGGAGCGGAAATGCACCATAGCGAGCACGGCGGTGAAATAGATCAGGGCGGGGATCGCGGCGGCCTTGACGACCTCCCAGTAGGGCACGCCCAGGAACTCGGCCATGATGAAGGCGACGGCGCCCATGACCGGCGGGGTGAACACACCGCCGGTCGAAGCGCAGGCCTCGACCGCGCCGGCGAAGGCCGGCGGATAGCCCATGCGCTTCATCAGCGGAATGGTGAAGGTGCCGGTGGTCGCGACGTTGGAGACCGCGCTGCCGGAGATGGAGGCCATGAAGGCGCTCGACATGACCGCAGCCTTGGCCGGCCCGCCGACCTGCCGGCCCATCAGGCCGTAGGCGATATCCTTGAACAGTTCGCCGACGCCGGTGCGCATGATGAAGGCGCCGAAAATGATGAACAGCACGACGAAGGACGCCGAAATGCTGATCGGGATCGTGTAGATGCCCTCCTCTTCCATGAACAGGTCGTTGATGATCAGCGACCAGTCGATGGACGGCCCGTAGAAGATGCCGAAGAAATACTCGCCATAGGCGCTTTGCAGGATGAAGAAGGCGCCGAGCAGGACCATGATCCAGCCGATCACCCGGCGCGTCGCGTCCATGACCAGGAAGATCATGACGACGCCGACCGCCATGTCGATGGGATCGGCGAGGCCGCGCCGGTTGATGAAGGCGAAGACGTCCCAGCAGATATAGACCTGCACGGCGACGGTGAGCGCAATGCAAAGGATGTCGTAGGCCAGCCAGCGGCTGACCGGCTCTTTCCACGACTTCCGCCCGGCCGGCCGCAGCAGGATGCAGATCACGATCATCAGCGTGACGTGCATCGTCCGGTGCAGGTAGCTCTGGGCCTGGCCGAAATAGGCGGCGTAGAGATGGAAGACGGAAAAGGTAACGCCGATCACGGCGATCATTGCCGCGGCGACGGCGGCGTTGGTGACCCGGCGCTCGCCGATCAGGAAGGCGACGCAGCTTTCGTCGGCCTGCGGCGGCGCGGCGGCGCCTGCCGGCATTCCCTTTTCGGTTGCGGCTACCGCCATTCAATACGTCTCCGGCACGCCGTCAGCCCGCCGCCGGTTCGCCGGGCAGCATGATGCACGGCCGCATGGCCGGCGCGCCGACGATTTCCGGTAATTTCCTGTGTCCGCAGGACAAAGCACTGGCGGGCTTCGAACCATAGTCGCCGGTTCCGACGAACGCAATCCGCGCTTCGGCCCGGCTTCTCCGCCGCATCCCTTCGTACCGGCCCTGCCGTTGACATGCTGCGTGTTTTGCAGGCAATCTCTGTATCCACACGGGAAATTACCAGTCATTTGGCCCGTGTTGCGGGCTATGGGAATCAGCATCTCCGGAGATCTGGTTTTGCCGACCTGTATGCAGATCGACGACGGGACGGTCCGGCCTTTCGGCTTCGGTCCGTTCAGTATGCCGGCGTCGCCAAACGCCTGTCGCGCCGAACGCCCTGTGTCATGCGGGACTGTCGGGGGGAGCCCGATCGAGCCGGCCCGCGGCTCGAACCGGCGGCAGGCGCGCGCTGCGAAGCGGGCGGATTCAGGACGCGTTTAGCGACGGAAGTACAGTAATCGATTCCAGGCGAATTCGATCGCCACGACAGTGAAGAGGGAGAGCAGTAATGAACATTCGTAGATTTAACCGATCGCTCCTCGGCGCGATGCTTGGAGCCGCCGTCTGCCTCGGTACGGTGACGGCCGCGGATGCCGCCGATCGCGTGCGCTGGAAAATGGGAAGTTTCTTTCCCAGCAAACTGATCCAGCTCGGCTCGCTCGGGAAGAGCCTCGTCGGCAAGGTCGACGGTGCGTCCGGCGGGAAGTTCAAGATCCAGTTCACGGAGCCCGGCGCGTTGATTCCGCCCAAGGAATGTTTCGACGCCGTGAGCGCCGGTTCGGTCGACGCCTGCTGGTCGACTCCCGGATACTGGTATGGGCGCGACCCGGCGTTTGCCCTGTTCGCTGCGGTTCCCTTCGGTCCGCGCGCCGGCGAGTACATGGCCTGGTACTATTATGGCGGCGGCAAGAAGATGTTCGAGGAACTGTACGCCCCGCATGGCATCCATACCGTCCTGTGCGGCGTCATTGCGCCTGAGGGCTCGGGCTGGTTCCGCAAGGAAATGAACACGCTCGAAGATCTGAAGGGCCTCAAGATGCGCTTCTTCGGCCTCGGCGCAAAGGTCATGCAGAAGATCGGCGTGTCGACGCAGCTGATCGCCGGCGCCGACATCTATCCCGCACTGGAGCGGGGCACCATCGATGCTGCGGAATTCTCCATGCCTGCCATTGATCTGGACTGGGGATTCTATCAGGTCGCCAAACACGCCTATTTCCCCGGCTGGCATCAGCAGTCGACCCTGTTCGACATCATGATCAACAAGAAGAAATGGGATGCGCTGTCAAAGCAGCACAAGATCATCCTCGAGATGGCCTGCGGCGACAACATGCGTGAGGGCCTTGCCGAAGGTGAGGCGATTCAGGGCAAGGCGCTGAAGGAGCTGATCAAGAAGGGCGTGAAAATCCACAAATGGTCGCCTGAAATCCTGAATGCGCTCAGAAAGGCATGGCTCGAAGTCGTCGAGGACGACAGAGCCAGGAGCGCGAACTTCAAGAAGGTCTGGAAATCCTATTCCGATTTCCGCGCCGAGTACAAAGTCTGGTCCGATCTGGGGTATCTGAAATAGACCCCCAGCCGGTTCAGTGCGGTAAAGTCATGCTCCGTGCGCTATCGCGTGTAGCGCACGGAGCAACCTTTTCCGCCCGGGTAAACTCCCTGAACGCATGTTGATCCTGTATCGCATCAGCGATCGTCTCGGTCGATTTGTCAGTCTGGTCGGCTCGGTTGTGGCATGGCTGAGCGTGCTGCTCATCGTGGTCATCGCGTTCGACGTGGTCACACGCCGGTTTCTTGTGCTCGGCTCGACCAAGCTGCAGGAACTCGAATGGCACCTGCATGCCGTGCTGTTCCTGTTGTGCATCGGGTGGGGGTATATGAAGGACGCCCATGTGCGCATCGAAATCGTGCATGAACGGCTGCCGCGCAAGGCGCAACTGTGGATCGAGATGCTGGGCTGTCTGCTCTTTCTCATCCCGTATTGCGTTGTCGTTTTCTATCACGGCACCGACTGGTGGGAGAAATCCTGGAACCTGGGAGAAAACTCGGATTCGGCAACCGGACTGCCGCACCGCTGGATCATCAAGGCCTTTCTGCCGGTAGGAATTGTGTTCATCTTCCTCGCGGCGGTCAGCATATTCTTGCGCAAGTTCGTCGAACTGTTCGGTTCGTCGGTCATTCCGGAGACCGTCGGCGATGAGCCGGCAACGAGCCCGACGAGAGAGCTGCTATGATCGATTTTTTTATCGACTATATGCCGCTCTTCATGTTTGCGGCTCTCGGCCTTCTTCTGTTCACCGGTTACCCGGTCGGCGCCATTCTGGGCGGCGTCGGACTCGGCTTCGGATTTATCGGTATCGCATTCGGCGTATTTGCCCAGATCGAATTCTTCAACATCGTCTCGCGCATCTGGGGCGGAATTGCCGACAATCAGGTCCTCATTGCCATCCCCATGTTCATTTTCATGGGGACGATGTTCGAAAAAAGCGGCGTCGCCAGAGACCTTCTGCATTGCCTGCAGGTCCTGTTGTACAGGATCCCCGGGGGCCTGGCGCTTTCGGTGACCGCGATGGGCGTCATCATGGCGGCAATGACGGGAATCATCGGGGCCTCGGTCGTCATGATGACCATCATGGCCCTGCCCGTGATGCTGGAGCGGAATTACAACACGCCCCTGGCCACCGGCACGATTGCGGCATCCGGCACGCTCGGCGTGCTGATTCCGCCGAGCATCATGCTGGTCATCATGGGCGAACTCCTCGGCCGATCGGTCGGCAATCTGTTCGTGGCGGCCTTCTTTCCGGGCCTGCTGCTGGCCGGCCTCTATCTGGTTTACATCACGACGCTGTGCAGTCTGCGGCCCAAGCTGGCGCCGCCTTTGCCCCGTGAGCTGGGCCCGGAAAGCTACCGGGAACTGATCCGCCTTCTCCTGCGCGGATTTCTTCCGGCGATCTTCCTGATCTTCATGGTTCTCGGTTCGATTATCCTCGGCTGGTCTACGCCGACCGAGGCCGCCGGAATGGGGGCTCTGGGAGCCATTTTGCTTGCGGCGCTGAACCGGCGGCTGACGTTCTCTTTGATGCGCGAGGTCGTTGAGCGGTCGATGCTCACCAATGCGATGATATTTTTCATCTTTATCGGCGCGACCGCATTTTCCTACACGTTTCGCTCTCTCGGCGGCGACGAGATCGTCGTCGGCCTGGTGGACAGCGCCGGTCTGGGGTCGTGGGGAATACTCTTTATCCTGATGGCAATCGTTTTCTTTTTGGGCTTTTTCTTCGACTGGATCGAGATCACGCTGATCGTCATTCCGGTCTTTGCGCCGATCGTGGAGTTGCTGGACTTCTCCGGCCATGTGTCCAAGCTGGACGTCGTTTACTGGTTCGCCATCCTGCTTGCGGTGAACCTGCAAACATCTTTCCTCACGCCACCGTTCGGATTTGCACTGTTTTATATGAAGGGCGTGGCACCGCCCCAGGTAAAGATCCAGCAGATTTACGTCGGCATCATTCCGTTCGTGCTCCTGCAGCTGACCGGATTGGCGCTCATCATGGCATTTCCGGAAATCGCCATGTGGCTGCCGAGACAACTGCTCAACTGACGAAATTCACGAAAACGACCGGGTGTGGTGGACGCTCGCAACTTCCGGTTGTTGTACCGGCACCGCCTGTTCCTGTTCGCGTCCCCGGCCGCAATATCCTCTATGAGGCCGCCAGATCGGGCTTCCTGTCGGCCCACGGCCTGGCGGCCTCGAACGCCGCGGCGGCGCGGAAAATGTCTTCCTCGTGCAGGATCTTCGAGACCATCTGCATGCCCACGGGCAGGCCGTCCCGCGTCCAGCCCGCCGGCACCGAGGCGGCCGGCTGGCCCGTCAGGTTGAACGGATAGGTGTAGTAGACCCACGACACGATGTTGCGGTCGGGCAGTTCCGGCGGCGCATCGCACCCCACGTCGAAAGCGGGGACGGGAAGCGTCGGCGTCAGGAGCAGATCGTAATCCTCGAAAAAGGTCCGCATCCTTTCGCGGAAGTCGTAACGCTGGAACACCTTGGCGTAGTAATCGCCCATCTCCTGGTCGAGCGCGCCGGCCAGGACGTCGGCCACCGCCGGGTCGAGCAATTCCGGCTGGTTGGCGAGCACGTCCTTCAACCGGGTTCCGACGCCGGCATAGAACTCCGCCATCCAGATCGGCAGCGGATCTTCGTCCATGACCTGTTCGACGAGATCGACCGTGCAACCCAGGTCCTCGAACGTCCGGACGGCATCTTCGACGATGGCGACGACTTCGTCGGAGGGCTGCGCGTAGCCGAGCGTCGGACTCCAGGCGAGCCGCATGCCTTTGACCGGGCGATCGCATGCCGCCAGGAAATCGGGCACGGGCTGCGCGACGCCGAAGGGGTCGCGGCGGTCGTGTCCGGCGATCGCGCCCAGCAGGAGCGCCCCGTCGCGAACCGTCCGCGTGAGCGGGCCGACATGGGCGAGCGTCGGCGTCGCGCTCGCCGGATAGACCGCGACGCGCGCGAACTGCGCCTTGATCCCGAACAGGCCGCTGAGCGAACTCGGGATGCGCACGGACCCGCCGCCGTCGGTGCCCAGCGCGAACGGGGTGATCCCGGCGGCGACGCTGGTGGCGGCGCCGCAGCTCGACCCGCCCGGCGTCTTGGCGAGGTTCCAGGCGTTGGGCGTCACCCCGGTCAGCGGGCTGTCGCCGACCGCCTTGCAGCCGAACTCGCTGGTCGTGGATTTGCCGACGATGCAGGCGCCCTGCCGGCGCGCCCGGTCAACCGAGGGCGCGTCGACCGCCGCCACATTGTCCGCCATGGCGCGGGAGCCGAAGGTCAGCCGCAGGCCGTCCACGGCGATCAGGTCCTTGACCGAGATCGGCAGGCCGTGCAGCAGGCCGAGGTCTTCGCCCGCCATCACGGCCTTCTCGGCCTGCTGTGCCGCCTCGAGCGCCAGGTCGGGCGATGTCTGGACAAAACAGTTGAGCGTGGGTTCCAGCTCTTCCATCCGCTCCAGGGACGACCCGACGAGGTCGACCGGCGAGATGTCCCGGCGCGCGATCAGATCCTTCAACTCGATCGCCGTCATGAAAGCGAAGTCGCTCATCGTTCCTGTCCTCCCGACGCGGACCGCCTTATCAGATCGCGCCCTTGCCGCGTTCGAACACCGGCGTGTCCGACGCCGAACGGCAGGCTGCGACGCGTCGTTCGATATCGTCGCCCTTCAAGCCTCGGCCGATCAGCACAAGGCGCGTCTGCGCCTTGCCGCCCGGCCACGTCTCTGCATAGGTCGGCGGGCTGAAGACCTCCTGCACGCCCTGGAGAATCACCGGCCGGTCGTTGCCGACGAAGCGGCACAGCCCCTTCACCCGGTACAGGTCGCCGCCATACTCCTGGGTGAGTTCGACCATCAGCTCCATGAGCCGGTGATAGTCGAGGGGGCGTTCCTCCTCGATGCACACCGCCGACACATCGCCGTGGTCGTGATGGTGGTGATCGTCGTGATGATCGTGATGATCGCGCCCGGTCCCGTTGCCGTCCCGCGCGGCAGCATCGACGATGCCGATCCACTCCCCGAGCGAACTTTCCCTGATCTTCGGCTCGAACAGGTCGAGGTCGAGCAGCCGGTCGAGAGCGATCGCCGAATGGGTGGTGATTTCCTTCACCGAATACGGATTGAGCCCGTTCACCGCCTCGACAGACGCGCGAAACTCCGTTTCACCGACCAGGTCCCGCTTGTTGAGGATCAGCTTGTCGGCGATCGCAACCTGTTTCCTGGCTTCGTCGTTGGCTTCGATCTGGCCGCCGACATGCTTCAGATCGACCAGGGTGATGATGGCATCCAGCCGGTAGGACAGGTTGAGCTGCATGTCGGTATACAGCAGCTGGGCCAGCGGCGACGGGTCGGCGATGCCCGTCGTCTCGACCAGGACCCGGTCGAACTCGATCTGCGGTTCGAGCGCGCCGACCCGGCGCATGAACGCCGTGTACAGGGTTTCGACAAGGTCGTCCTTGCTGGCGCAGCAGATGCAGCCGTTGGTCAGCTCCAGCATGTCGTCCGAGGCGCGGGCGATCAGGTCCGAATCGATGCCGATCTCGCCGAACTCGTTGACGATGACCAGGCACTTGCCGCTGCCGGGATCGGCGAGAACATGGTTGACCAGCGTCGTCTTGCCCGCGCCCAGAAAACCGGTCACGAAGGTGATCGGCACGCGCGGATCTTCATCCGCTGCCGATGGGTGGACCGACATGCCGTTTCAGCCTTTCACGCCCCACCCCCACGCCGGCCGAAGCCGGCGCGAGGGCGGGCGCGCTCCCTCCCTCAATCGAGCACGGCCCAGGCCCGCACCGGCGAGCCGCTGCCGTTGTTGATCTTGAGCGGCGGGCCGTAGAACATGAACTCTCCCTTGCCGACCAGCTCTTCGAGGTTGATCAGCCATTCGTAGTGGGAGATGCCCCGGTCCCGGCACACGCGATGGTTCGGGAATTCGTCCCAGGACGGCTTGTCCGTCGACGGCCCCTCGACACCGTGGAAGGTCGAGTTGCGGTCGGCCAGCCAGTGGGTCGCTTCCGCGGTCAGCCCGGGGTTGCTCCAGACCACCTTGATGTCCGGATAGTGGCGGTTGTGCAGGCCCGTGTTGAGCAGGACGATATGGCCGTCGACCTTGACGCCGCCCTTCGCCTCCGCTTCCTCCATATCCGCCACGTCGATATCACCGAGATCGGGGATGTGGGTCATGTCCCAGCACACGGCCTTACCCATGAAGATCTCGAGCGGCATCTTGTCGACCGACGCGCCGTTCGGATTGACGTGGTAGAAGGCGTCGACGTGCGTGGCGATGTGGTCGATGGTGCCGATATAGGTCGTGGCGAATGTCAGCCGGTCGCCCGGCACGCCGAGGTTGAACGACTTGGTCTGGTCGTGGGTCAGATGCGGGACGACAACCGGCCGCTGAAACAGCTTGTGCGCCGGCATGTTGTCTTCCAGCGTCAGGGTCAGATCGACAATTTGCGACATGGACTTTACCTCCTTGATTTCCCAGTCCGGGGCTTTCCCGGTTAAGGGCTTTCCTCGTTCAGGCGCCGCTTTTCCCAACGGCGCCGGACCTGTTCGGGGCGCGGTTCCCGACCGCCGCCGCGTTGCGGCGTACCGGCCCGGGCCGGCCCGCGACCGCTTCTCAACCCGCCTTCCTCCGTCCCAGATAGGCCTCGATGACGCGCTCGTCGCTGGCCAGTTCCCGGGACGGGCCGCTGAGAAGAATTCGTGAATCCTCCATGACGTAACTTCTGTGGGCATAGCGCAGGGCGACCGTGGCCAGCTGTTCGACCAGCAGGATCGCCAGGCCTTCCCGGTTCAGCCTTTCGATGACCGGGAACAGCGTTTCCAGGACCCGGGGCGCGAGCCCCAGGGACATTTCGTCGATCATGAGCAGGCGGGGCCGCGAGAGCAGGCCCCGCGACAGGGCCAGCATCTGCTGCTCGCCGCCCGAAAGGCTGCCGGCAAGCTGCTGGCGCCGGTCCTTCAGGATCGGAAACAGCGCGAACATGCGCTCGAGGTCTTCAGACACGTCCTTCGACCGGCCGCCGCCGCGCCGCGCGTAGGCGCCGAGGTACAGATTATCCTCGACAGTCTGGTCGGCGAAGATCAGGCGGCCTTCGGGGACCATCGACAGTCCCCGGCGCACGACGTCGTACGACGCCATGCCGGCGATCGGCTTGCCGTCGAGGACGATCTCGCCGCCCGCCGGTTTGACGACGCCGGCGATGGCCTTCAGGGTCGAGCTCTTCCCCGCGCCGTTGTTGCCGATGATCGAGACATATTCGCCTTCCTCGACCAGCAGCGAGACCTCGCGCACCGCCTCGACATGCCCGTAGGTCACGGACAGGTTCTTCACCTCGAGCAGGGCGGCCACGGCTACGCCTCCCCGTCTGCGGTTTCGGGGCCTGCAGTTTCGGGCGCCAGCCCGTCGCCGAAGCTCTGGCTGCCGAAATAGGCCTCGATCACCTTGGGATCGGTCTGCACCTCCTCGGCAGTGCCGGAGGCGATCAGCTCGCCGTAGTCGAGCACCGTCACATGATCGGAAATTTCCATGATCAGCTCGACATGGTGCTCGACGATCAGGATCGTGATGCCGTTGGCGGCGAGATCGCGAACGACCTCAATGAGCTGTTCGATTTCCGCGTGGGTCAGGCCCGCCGCCGGTTCGTCGAGCAGCAGGAGCCGCGGGGAAAGGGCGAGCGCGCGGGCGATTTCGAGCTGCCGTTGATGGCCGAACGCCAGGTTCTCGGCTTTCTCGTGGGCATAGGCGGAAAGGCCGACATAGCCGAGCAGGTCCATCGCCGCCTGCCGGAAATGCCGCTCGTCCCGCCCGAAGGACGGCAGCCGGCAGATCGTCGAGAAAATGTTGGACCGGTATTCCTTGTGGAAGGCGACCAGCACGTTTTCCAGCACGGTCATGTTCGAGAACAGCTCGGTATTCTGGAACGTGCGCGCCAGACCGAGGCGGGCCAGTTGATGGCTGTTGAGTTGCGTCGTATCCCGGCCGAGGAAGGTGATGCTGCCGGAATCGGCCCGGTAAACCCCGGAAATCGCGTTAAGGAAGGTCGATTTGCCCGCGCCGTTCGGCCCGATCAGCGCGTGGATCTTGCCCGAATCGACGGTTTCGTCGACCTTGTCGACCGCAACGAGGCCGCCGAAGGCAACCGAGACGCCCCGGGCGTCAAGGCAGGCCGATCCGTCCGCCGGCGCAATCGTGACGATATCGGCGAGGCGGGGGCGCTCCGCGGGCACGGTGTCCGGTCTCGCTTCGGCCATGCGGCCCGACAGGAAGAATTCGATCGATCCGACAATTCCACGCGGCAGGAAAAACATCACCGCGGCCAGCAGCAGGCCATAGGCGAAAGCCTGCCAGGGGCCGAATGCCTGCAGATATTCCGGCAGGTAGGTCATGATCGACGCGCCGACCACGGGGCCGAGCGCGGTCCCCGATCCGCCGAGAATGACCATGAGCAGGAAGCGGATCGAATCGGTGAAGGAGAAAATGTCGGGGCTGATATACTTGTTGAGATAGACGTAGAAGACGCCGGCCGCGCCGGCCGCCATGGCCGAGACGACGAAGGCCAGGGTCCGGATCGCGACCACGTTGATCCCGAGAGATCGCGACGCGATCTCGCTTTGGGCGGTGGCCCGCATGGCCCGGCCAAAACGCGAATTCATCAGGTTCAGATTGACGAGAAACGCGATCAGCGCGCTCGCGCCGACGACGATGAAATAGGCGTTGGTGTCGAGCGGCAGGCCGAGCAATGTCGGCGCCGGCACGTTCGATATGCCGACCCAGCTCCCCGTCAGGCTGTCCCATTCGATGGCGACATTCTCGACGATGATGCCGAAGGCGATGGTGACGACGGCCAGGTAGACGCCGCGCACCCGCACCGTCGGGTAGGCGAGCAGGACGCCGAAGGCGCCTGCCAGCGCCATGCCAAGGATCAGGCCGGGCACCAGCCCGACGCCCAGCCGCGTCGCGAGGATCGCGGCGGTGTAGGCGCCGATGGCGTAGAGCCCGGCCTGGCCCAGGGAGACCAGCCCGGTCAGGCCGACCAGCACGTTCAGGCCGAGCGCGATGATCGCGTAGATCAGCAGAAGCGTGATCAGCCGCAGTTCGTATTCGTTGGCGGCGATGTGCGGCAGTGCGAGAATGAGGATCGCCGCCGCGACGACGAAGGCCGGATTGAAGTGGCGCGCGATCCGGCTCATACCTTGACGAGTTCCCTGCGTCCGAACAGGCCCTGCGGGAACAGCATCAGCACGACGATGACGAGGCTGAAGCCCACGGCCTCACGCGCCGCCGTGCTGATGTAGCCGTCGACGAATTTCTCGATGATGCCGTAGAGCAGCCCGGCGATCACGACGCCGGGGGCGCTGGTGATTCCGCCGATGATGGCGACGGCGAACCCCTTGATCCCGAGCAGCAGGCCCATGGTCGCCGACGCCTGGATGACCGGCGCGACCAGGATGCCGGCGAGGCCGCCGAGGGCGCTGGCGAGCGCGAAGGAGAACATGGCGACGTGCAGCACGTTGATGCCGACGATGCCGGCGGCCACCCGGTTGAAGGCGACGGCCCGCATGGCGCGCCCGAGTTGCGTCCGGCGCTGGAAGATCCCGAGCAGCACGACGATCAGAACCGCGACGAACGGAATCAGCAATTCCTGGATGAAGACGCCGGCCCCGAAAATGATGATCGGCTTGTCGACGCCGGGCGACGGCAGCGGCCGGGCAAACGCGCCGAATTCGATGGTCGCATAGCTCTCGAGCATGATGCCGATGGCGATCGTCGTCAGCATCCAGCCGATCGAGGCGGCGTGATCGGCGAAGGGCCGGATGGCGACCCGTTCCAGCACGACCCCGAAGACGATGGCGACGCCGATCGAAAGCAGGATCGCCACGGGCATGGCAATCCCGTGGTCGAGAAAGACGATGGTGAGCACGGCGCCCAGCATCAGCGTGTCGCCGTGGGCGAAGTTCACGGCCTTGGCCGACGACCACATGATGTGGAAGCCGATGGCAACCAGCGCATAGATGCCGCCGATTCCGAGCCCGGCCAGAAAATACTGGAGGGCGGCGCTCATGGAATGCGGCCTGTCAAGGGCGGGAATTCAAAGAAAAATTGCAGAGGAAACCCCGGGGCGCGTCCGCGACGCGCCCCGGAGGCAGTCCGTCTACTTGCAGGGCGTCTGCGAGAGCGGCAGCAGCTCGCCATTGTACCAGGCGGTCAGCTTGTAGGCGCTCGGCAGGATTGCATCGTGGCGTTCTTCCGTCCGCTCGAAGGCCGGGTCGTAATTCATCACCAGCCCTTTGTGCTTCACCTTGAACATGGCCTCGTAGACTTTCTGCCGGTCGTAGCTGCCGGCGATCGCGATGGCCTTGGCAATGATGTGGATGGCGTCATAGGCGTCGGCCACGCCGCTGCCCATGCGGATCTCCTTCTGGCTCTTGATGCCATAGCGCTTCTGCATGATGGCGTAGAGCTTCTGGGCCTGCGGCTCCAGTTTGCCCATCCAGGAATAGGTCTGCATGATGAGCGCGCAGTTGGCCAGCTTGCCGGCCAGTTCGCCGAGGTTGCCGGCAAAGCCCCAGGCGCCGATCTTGACCGGGTTCCAGCCGATCTTCTGCAGGCTGCGCATGATCTGGTTGCCTTCGCGGTCGAGGCCCCACATGACCAGCGATTCGGCCCCCGCCTTGCGCAGGCGGATGAGCTGCGGGGTCATGTCGGTGTCGCGCCAGTTGAAGGTCTCGGCGCCGACCTCCTTGGTGCCCTGCTCGCGCAACGCGGCCTGGATGTTGGGATAGGCGCCTTTGCCCCACCCCGTATTCTCGTACATGATCCCGACCTTGTTGTTCGGCGAGCGCTTGAGCGCCTCGGCGACCAGGAACTTGGAGACCCAGCGGTCCTTGGCCGACACGCGGAACATGTAGTTGGGATTGCGGCCGTTCTCGATCACCTTGGTGTTGGCCGCGATCACGCCGACATAGACCATCTTGATCTCGTGGATCGGATCGCGCATGGCCAGCGCCACGGTCGAATGATAACCGCCCAGCATCGCGACGCAGTTGTCCCGCAGGCCGATGCGCCGGACATTGTCGACGCCGCGCGGCGGCGCGCCGCGATCGTCGTACTGGATGAACTTGAGCTTCTTGCCGAGGACGCCGCCGGCGGCATTGATCTCGTCCACCGCCATCTCGGCGCCCATCCTGATGGATTTGCCGCCGAAGGCCGCCGGTCCCGTCACCGGGCCGGAATTTCCGATGCAGGGGTTCGCCTCGGCAGCATTCGCCGGGCCGGTTCCCAGCGCGAACGCGGTGGCGACGACCGCCGCTCCGCCGAGCGCGGCACGCAGTGTAATTTTCGACATATCGCTTCCTCCCACTAAAACTCCGTACCGAGCGGGAACCCGTTGCCCCGCTCTCAGGGGCGCGGCGCGGTGACTGTCCGGACGGCGCCGATTCTTGCCGAAGCGGCCCCGGCGGACGGAATGTTCCGGGCAGGAAAATCCGCATGTCCGGCGAATGTGCTGCCTCGGACCGCGCCGGACAGCGAATAGTATTCGCCGGCAATGCCATCGATCAATAATATAATGACAATATCTAATATCATTTCAAATTATATTGTTATGTTATAACATTATATTAATCCCTAACGGATATTCCAATTCCTCATATCATTTGGAATGATATATAAATATATCGGTATTAAAGTTATTGCGACCGGCGGAATGCGGAAAGGCGTCCTTCCTGTCCCCGGTTCGTCCGTCGACCGCAGGGTGCGAATCGGGCGGGTACCCCCGCGCCGTGTTTCGAAGACGCCACCGCGATTCGAAGGCTCTATCGGGAGGCGAGGCGTAATGGTCGATTTCAAGCAGCTGAAGTATTTCGTGCAGATCGCCGAGGCCGGCAGCCTGTCGCGCGCCGCCGAGCAGCTCAACGTCGTCCAGCCGTCGCTGAGCCAGCAACTGCGCAAACTGGAGGATCAGCTGGGCGTGGAACTGGTGACGCGCCATTCCCGGGGCGTGACGCCCAACGAGGTCGGCCGCCTGCTTCTCGACCATGCTCGCTCGGTCCTGCTTCAGCTCCAGCGGACGGAGGAACTGGTCCAGTACCACGCGTCGAACCCGTCCGGCGAAGTCCGGCTGGGCCTGCCGACGTCGGCCGCCCGCGGCCTGACCATTCCGCTCGTCAACGCGGTCGAGGACCGCTTCCCCGGCATCTCGCTTCATGTCGTCGAGGGCATGAGCGGGCACCTGACCGAGTGGCTCCATGTCGGCCGGCTCGATATGGCGCTGCTCTACGACGCCAAGTCCCACGAGGGGATCCACGTCCAGCCCTTCATGGCGGAGGACCTGTATCTCATTTGTCCGCCGACCCGCGAATTCCGCCGAATGAAGGCCATCCGGTTTGCCGAGGCGGCGAAGCAGCCGCTGGTCCTGCCGGCGCTGCCGCACACCATCCGGCTCGTGCTCGAGGAGACCGCGGCGCGGACGGGCCAAGCGCTCTCGGTCCGGATCGACCTGGATTCCCTGCCCAGCATGATCGAGCTGGTCTTCGAAGGCTATTGCACGATTCTTCCGCTGTTCGCGGTGTCGAAGGAAGTCGCGGCCGGCCAGATGACCGCGGTACCGCTGATCGACCCGCAGCTCTCCTGGCAGCTTTCGATCGCGTCCATCGTTCGCGGCGTACAGTCGCGCGCAACCAGGGCCGTCTCGGCCCTCATGCTCGAAGTGATGGAGAGCATGGTGCGCAACGGAGAGTGGCCCGGCCGGTTGCTTTAGGCAACGGCCGCCCTTCGATACGCCCGCCGCCGCGGATCTTGCCGCGGCGGCGGGCGAGTCGGCGTTCGCGAACGGCCTGACCTATTCGTCGATCTCGCCGGTGAAATAGTTGACGTGGGTGTCGCCCTGGTAGAACCGGAAGAAATACTCGTCGTGGATGTCCTTGCCCTCATAGAATTCGGCAAGTCCCCGGTTCCAGTCCGCCCCGCCGAGCACGCCGACCTTGCCGGAATCCGGGTATTCGGTGATTTCCGGCATGAGGTTGGTCGACAGGCACAGATAGACCAGGTCGCTGTCGCCGGTGTTGACCAGCTTGTGGGCCAGGTGGCGGCCGACGGGCAGGGCGGCGTAGTCGCCCGCCGACACTACGACATCGTCTTCGCCGATACTCAGCGTGCCGGTCCCTTCGAGGATATAGAGGGCTTCCTCGTTGCGGATGTGCGAGTGCCTCGGAAAGGCGTATTTTCCGGGCGCGACCCGGAAATGGCTGCATCCCAGTTCGACGTTGCCGGCCGAACTGCCCAGCCCCCTGACGATATGGTGGAACTTGTCGGCGACGGCGATTTCCTTCGGTTCGATATCGTTGATGTTGATCACATGCTTGTGGCGGGCCATGGCAGATACTCCTTCCCTTTGGGTGCAGTCCTGTTTCGTTACAAGCGGCCGGTTCCCGGCTCTTGTTCGTCGAAGACGAGATAGACGCGCGTTTCGATGCTTTCGCGGGGCGGCGCGCCCGGGTCCTGGTCCGGCAGGCTGAACGATCCGTGGGGCGTGAAGCGCGCCCGGCCGTCGTCCAGGCTGTCCCAGCCTTTCAGCAGCAGCGTTTCGTCCCGCGTCATGCCGGAGACCCAGCACCAGCGCTGCTCCGGCGCATGGGCGATCATGTAGATTTCGCCCGTCCGGTCGGGGAATCTCTGCTCGGTGGCGATCAGGTCGGTCCGGTCGACGCTACGGGCGTCCGCCACGGCCAGCGGCGAGCGCTGCACCGGCCCCGCGATCGGGCGCCAGACATTGATTTCGGCGATTCGCCCGCCGGTTCCGAGAATGTGGTCCACCGTCTCCTCGCCCAAGACGTCGGCGGCGCGCACCGGCCCCGACGCCTCGGTGTAGTCGACATGGACGATGCGCGCCGGTCCGCGCGATCCGTCCGGATTGGCGGCGCCGTCCGTCGCGTCGGAGCGGCGGGTATGGTCGAAGGCGATGGCGCGCGACGCGCCGGTCGTCTCGCACAACAGGGCTTCGACTTCGCGGCTGTAGGGGCCGGCAATCGCCTCGTCATCGTACAGGTCGCCGACCGAGGTCCGATGGCGGACCAGTTCGAAGCCCTCGCGCTCGACCGACAGGCCGTCGGAATCGGGACGGACATCGCGGATCGTCACCGTGCGCGGTTCCGTGCGGAAACGGTATTCCGGCGGGCCGCCGGTCAGCGCGGAACTCAGGAAGTAAGGCGTGCCGTTCTGGCGCACGATAAAGGTGAGCGGCGCCTCGACGTCCCCTGCGGCGCCCGTCGTTTGCAGGCCGGGGTTGGACGGTCTCATGTCGCGATCTTGCTCCGAGAGAGCGAACCGGAACTGAACGAACCGGTTTCAGGCTACTATGGGAGCGCTTGACGGTACAAGGTTTCCGGCGGTGCAACCGGCGTTGCGCGGCGGCGGCCGGCCCCTTCGCCGGGACTCTTGCCAATCCTTGACCCGTCATTTCGACCGGAGCGGCGACAGCCGCGCAGCGGAGAAATCTTTCCGCACGGCGCTTCGGACCATGTGTTGTACGGGAAAGATATTTCCGCTCTGCGGCCCTTTCGCGCCGCTACGGTCGATATGACGGGAAACGGTCAGGATCGCCTTGTCGACGACGGCGCCGCCTGACCCGGCGGCGAATAGCCGAAATCGTAACCCTGCATCGCGCGGACGGCGTCGGCGCCGCCCAGCTCGTCCAGCCGCGCACGCTGGTCGGCGAAGGCCTGCGCGTTGGCCGCTGCCGGATCGACCATCGTGCGCAGGCCGGCCTGCATAGCGCCGAGAACATCGGCAGCCGCCGCATTGGCGGCCAGGTCGCACCGTTCGTCCGGATCGCCGGAGAGATCGAACAGTTGGGGCGCGAAACCCTCGTGATGGACCAGCTTCCAGCCGCCCCGGCGCAACATGAAGGCGCCGGTCACCGAGCCGCCGTCGTGATATTCCGACAGAACCGGCCGGTCCGGGTCTTCGGGCGCTGCGGCGACCTCCAGCAGCGACCGGCCGGGCCGGGGAGCGGACGGGGCCGGGGCGCCCATCGCGTCCAGCACGGTCGGGAAGACGTCGATCAGCGAAACCGGCGTATCGACCGTCCGGCCCGCCGCGGTTCCCCCCATGATTCCGGGCCCGGCCAGGATCATCGGGATCCCGGCGCTGCCCTCGAACATGACCTGCTTGGTCCAGAGGCCGTAGTCGCCCAGCATCTCGCCATGGTCGGACGTGAACAGGATCGTCGTGTTTTCGGCAAAGCCGGCGCTGTCCAGTGCGGCAAGCACCTGCCCGATCAGGTCGTCGACGAAACTGACCAGCCCCAGATAGCTGCGGACCGCGGCGTCGCGCGACCGGGCGTCGAAATGGCGGTCGTAGTCGAAGAAGCGCAGGGTCTCGCGCAATGCCGGATGATCGCGCCAGTTGCCGGCATAGGGCTTTGGCATCGGCGGGTCGGCACCGGCATAGAGCGCGAACCATTCCGGCGGTGCGGCGAGCGGATAGTGCGGGCTGACGAAGGAGACGAACAAGGCCCAGGGCGGCCCGCCGGACGCCGCGCGCGCTTCGAGCCAGCCCGTCGCCGCGTCGGCCACCGCCCGGTCGTAGGCGTGATACTCCGTCTCCATCGCGCCGACCCGGCCGGCCAGGTCCGCAGTTGCCGGATAGTCGCCCGGCGGATCGCGCAACAGGCCGGGCGCCCAGCCGATGCCGTCCTTGACATGCATCGGCCGCAGCTCCGGTGCGAAGCCGTTGCCGTCCTCCGTCCGGCGGAAATGCAGCTTGCCGGCGGAGACGGCGTCCATGCCGTGGCGCCGCAACCGGTGCGCCCAGCTTTCGGGCCGGCCGCGGTAGGGCTGTGCGCTGCTCCAGCAGCGGATGTCGTGGACGAAGCGGCCGGTATGCATCGCCGCGCGGGCCGGCACGCAGATCGGGCTGTTGGTATAGGCCTGCGTGAAGCGCACGCCGCGGGCCGCCAGCCGGTCCAGGTTCGGCGTCCGCACGGCCGGGTGGCCGGCGCAGCCCATTGCGCGGCGGACGAACTCGTCGGCCATGATCAGCAGAAAGTTGCGCCCGCTCGCCACGATATCCGTTCCGGAAAGCCGTTCCCGATAGCATCCGTGCTCCCGGAAAGCCGGATCGTCAAGCCGGTCCGGCGTTCCGCCGCCTTGAATCCACCCCCTCCCGTGAGCATCTTCGGCACCATGGCGGCCGGGGTTTCACAGAGGGGCGACGCGGCGCCGGCGGGCAACGGGCCCGACCGGCGGCTCTGCGTGGCGCCGATGATGGACTGCACCGACCGGTTCGACCGGTATTTCCTGCGCCGCATCACGCGCCGGGCGCTGCTCTACACCGAGATGGTGACGACCGGGGCAGTCCTGCACGGCGACCGCGAGCGCCTGCTGCGCTTCGATCCGGACGAGCATCCCGTCGCGCTGCAGCTTGGCGGGTCCGATCCGGCGGCGCTGGCCGAATGCGCGCGCATGGGCGCCGGGCGCGGCTATGACGAGATCAACCTGAATGTCGGCTGCCCGAGCGACAGGGTGCAGTCGGGCCGGTTCGGCGTCTGCCTGATGGCCGAGCCCGGCCTGGTCGCGGATTGCGTGCGGGCGATGCGGCGCGCCGTGGCGGTGCCGGTCACGGTCAAGTGCCGGATCGGCATCGACGGGCGCGACGATTACGGCTTCCTGCGGGACTTCGTTTCCGCGGTCGCGGACGCGGGCTGCCGGACCGTCATCGTCCACGCCCGCACGGCGATGCTCACCGGCCTGACGCCGAAGCAGAACCGCGAAATCCCGCCCCTGCGCTACGAGGTGGCGGCGCGCGTCAAGGCCGATTTCCCGGGCCTCCAAATTGTGCTGAACGGCGGCATCGCCAGCCTCGGCGAAGCCGAAGCGCATCTTGCGACCTTCGACGGCGCCATGATCGGCCGCGCGGCCTATCACACCCCCTGGTCCCTCGCCGACGCCGACCGGCGGCTGTTCGGCGATCCCCCGCCGTGCCGGACCCGGCGCGAGGCCGCGCTCGCCATGCTGCCCTATATCGAGCGCGAGACCGCTGCCGGGGTGCCGCTGCACCGCATCCTGCGCCACATGACCGGCCTGTTCCGCGGCGTGCCCGGCGGCCGGGCCTGGCGGCGCTATCTGGCGCAGAACGCCCACAGGCCGGGCGCCGGCCCGGAAGTCCTGCGCGCGGCGCTTGCCCTGACCGGTTCCAATACCAGTCCTGACGCCGGATTGGGCGCCCGGGCCGCGGCGTGACGGCGACTTCCGCGCCCGCTTCGCCGGATCGGCCGGCGCGCTGCGTTCAAGGCGTGTCCGGCAACCGCAACCGGCCTGACGGGGAGACATGACCGACGTGACCGCCGCCCATCCCGCCGCCCGTTCCGCCGCCAACCGGTCCGTTCGCTGGGCCGCCCGGGCCGGCGCACTCGCGCTGTGCACCGTGCTGCTGGGCTGCTCGGTCCTGCGCCCGCTGCCGGACGAGACGACGCTGGACCAGCGGCTCGCCGCCTTTCCGACGAGCGGCCTGCCGCTCCGGGCCGAGGTCGCGATCGACTGGAACGAGAACCAGGTCCCCTTCATCACGGCTGAGCATGACGACGACCTCGCCTTTACGCTCGGCCTGGTCCACGCCCATTTGCGCCTCGGCCAGATGGAGGTGCTGCGGCGCGTCGCGGCCGGCCGGATTTCGGAGATGGCCGGGCCGTTCACCGTCGATATCGATCACGCCCTGCGCATCCTGAATTTCGGCCGCGGCGCCAAGCGGACGCTGGCGGAAATGCCGGCGGATACCCGTAAATGGATAGACCGGTTTGTCCAAGGAATTAACCATTACCAGCGCACGGCGAAGGACCTGCCGCACGAGTATCATGTATTCGGCCTGGACCGGGAGCCCTGGACGGCGCGCGACGTGCTGACGGTCGGGCGCATCGCCGGCACCGATGTAAACTGGTTGGTCTATTTTCGTCTTCTGGCGCTGCGCGACCGGACGGACTGGCCGCAGCTCTGGCGGCGCCTGGCGACGGTCGGCGGCGATTCGGTGCTCAGCTTCGGCTCGGAGGACCGGGCGGGCCGGCTGGAACGGCTGCTCGGCGCGGCGGCGCGCTCGGGCAGCAACTCCTGGGCCGTGGCCCCCCGGCGCAGCACCACCGGCGGCGCCCTGATGGCCAACGACCCCCATCTCGGCACCACCATGCCGAACCTGTGGATTCTTGCGGGTTTCAAGTCGCCCGGCTTCCACGCCGTCGGCATGATGATCCCGGGCGTGCCCTTCGTCGCGGTCGGCCGCAACGCCGATATCGCCTGGGGCGGCACCAACATGCGCGCCGCGTCGAGCGACCTCTACGACATCTCCGCCCTGCCGCCCTCGGCGATCCGCAGCCGGACCGAGGAGATCAAGGTGCGCTGGTGGTTCGACAGCGCGGTGGAGATCCGGGAATCGTCCCTCGGCCCGGTGATTTCCGATGCGCCGCCGCTCGAATGGGAGGGCGGGCCGCTCGCGCTGCGCTGGGTCGGACACGAGCGGGGCGACGAGATCACGGCGATGGTCAAGGTGATGAAAGCGCGGAATTTCGCGGATTTCCGCCGCGCCTTCGCCAATTTCGCCGTCTCGGCACAGAACATGATCTATGCCGACCGGGAGGGGAATATCGGCCAGGTGATGGCGACGGTGCTGCCGGTGCGCCCCAACGAGCTGCCGCCCGATTTCATCCTCGACGCGGCCGACGACACCTGGCGCTGGAAGGGATTTCTGAACGTTCTGCAATTACCGTATGTATTCAATCCGGCGACGGGACTTGTCGCGTCGGCTAACAACAAGCCGGCCGAGGCGCCGGTGCCGGTCGGCCGCTTCTTCTCCGCCGACGACCGGATCGTCCGGATCAAGCAGATGCTCGCCGCGAAGGCGAAGCACGCGATGGCGGACATGAAGGCGATCCAGCTCGACGTCTACATGGCCTCCTCGGTCGCCGTCCGCAACGCGATCGTCCGGCGCGTTGACGAACTGGGGCTGGCGCCGCAATTGTCGGCGGACGGTGCGAAGGTTCTGGCGCTCATGCGCGGCTGGGACGGCCACTACCGCGCCGAAGATCGCGGCCCCGCCGCGTTCGAGCTGGTCTACCGCCATTTCTCGCAATATCTGACGGAGCGGAAAGTCGGCGAGGACCATGCCGAGGCCTATGGCGGCTTCTCGCGAATCAAGCGGATGCTGACAGCCGATTTCGCGGCGCTGGACGACGGTGCCGCGGCGGCGATGCTGCGCAAGGCCTTCGACGCGGCCGGCGAACGCCTCGGCAAATTTGCAACCTGGGGCGACATGCACCGGCTCAGCATGGGGCACCCCCTGTCCTTCGTGCCGCTGATCGGCGACCGCTACCGCTTCGGCGACCATCCCGCCGACGGTTCCTCCGACACGCTGATGAAGACCGCCCACAGCCCGAGCGACGAGCGCCACGACACGCGCTACGGCCAGCAGGCGCGCCACCTCTCCGACCTGGCGGACATGGACGACAACCGCTTCCTGCTGCTCGGCGGCCAGGACGGCTGGCTCAACAGCTCGACCGCCCTCGACCAGGTGCCGATGTGGCAGCGCGGCGACTATATCCGCCTGCCCATGCGGGCGGCGAGCGTAAAGGCCTGGCGCACGCGGACGATGCGCCTGAAGCCCTGACCTTGCGCGTCCATTATCGCGAACTGGGCGCCGGGCCGCCGCTGGTCCTGCTGCACAGCGCCGGCACGGGCGCCTCGCAATGGCGCGGCGTCGCCGACCGGCTGGCAAGCCGGCGCCGCCTGCTCATGCCCAACCTGCGTGGCTATGGCCGCACGCCGCCGCCCGATCCCGCCGCGCCGCCGCTCGACGAAGAGATCGCCGTGGTTCGGGAAATGGCGTCTCTGGCCGGTGCGCCGGTCCATCTGGTCGGCCATTCGCTCGGCGCGCTGGTGGCGCTGCACCATGCGTTGCGCCATCCCGAAACGGTGGCGGGCCTCACCCTGATCGAGCCGGTGATCGTCGGCATCCTGCACGCGGACCGGGCGGGCGGGGACGAGAAAGCCCAAATCCAGGCCGGGCGCAGCCTCGACGAGATCGGCGCCATGATCGCCGCCTTCCAGGGCGCGATCGCGGCCGGCGACACCGCCGCGGCGATGCGCGCCTTCACCGAATACTGGGAGGACCCCGGCGCGTGGGACGCGATTCCGGCCGCGGCCCGGCTGCCTTTCTTCGCCCGGGCGGACAAGATGACGGCCGACGTCGAACTCGCCTGGGCCGACCGGACCGGCCGGGACGCCTTCGCCGCGCTCGCCGGCCCGGCGCAGGTGCTGAGCGCCGGGCGCACGACCCCGGCGGCGCGCGACATGGCCCGGCGCATCGCCGATGCCATCCCCGGCGCGGACTATGCCGTTATCCCCGACGCCGGCCACATGGCCCCCGCCACCCACCCGGCCGCGGTCGGCGATCTGCTGCTGGCGTTCGGGAAGCGGGCGCTCGAAGGTTTCGGACGCGTCCGCTAGAAGGGATTTTCGGTCGCGACGCCGGCGGGTTCGAAGTCGGACTCATTGCCGGTCACGACGACGGCGTCATGCACCAGAGCGGTCGCGGCGATCAGCAGGTCGGCGCCGCCATGTCCGAGCCTCGCCGAAAGCCGCCCCCAGATCCGCGCCTCTTCGGGTCCGAAGGGCAGGAGCCGGTCAGCGAACAGGCGAAACGTCCGGTCGGACCAGGCGCCGAGATCGGCGGCGAATTCCGGTGCGCGGCGCTCCTGGCGGGCAATTCCGCGTTCGATTTCACCCAGCGTGACGACGCTGAGATAAAGGTCTGCTTCGGGCTTCGATTTCAACCAGGCGACGACGCGGGGGGCGCGTTCCGGCCGGCGCTGCGCCGAGAGTACATCGGTGTCGAGGAGATAGATCAAAAGTCGACCGGCCGCGGCGTCGCCTCGGCGCGTTGGGTCTCGCCGTCTTCGTCCATGCCGGGAAAGGCGAGCAGATGATCGACAAAGGAGCCCCGGGACCGTTGTGCATCGGCGAGGAGGCTGCGATATTCTGTTGTCGCAAGCACGACGACCGCAGGCTTGCCGCGCCGCGTCACCTCCTGCGGCGTACCGGCGAGGGCGGCGTCCACCACGGCGCTGAACTTGTTCTTGGCATCCTGGAGGGCCCACATGGCGATTCCTTTATCTGGCTAGCTATCTGGACAGATAATACAGGTTCCGCGATATTTCAAGCAGCGGGCCCCCGTTGTCCGAAGTTGCCCCGGCCGCTACAACCGGGCGGTCGGCGACGATACGGTTCGGGCGGCGGACAGGGAGCATGGCATGAACGGCATCAGCACGGGCAGGCCCGTCCATCTCGTCGGTAGCGCGCCCTATGCGAGCGCCGAGGAGATGTTCCGCACGGCGGTGGCGCATCTGGGCGCGCACTTGAAGCGCCTGCCCGACGGCGAGGTAGGCGAGCGCGACAGCTGGATAAAGTGGCAGCATGCGCGCATCGGGCAGAGCCCGCAGTTCCGGCCGGTCGAGGTCGATCCGGTCTATGTGCCGGTGGCACCCTACGCGCTGGTCGAGGGGGTGGCGTCGGCCGACGAGATCGAGCTGCCGGAGCTCGGCTATGCCGATGCGGCGATCGAGTCCTTCGCCGTCTTCGAAAGGCTGACCAATGAAGGCGTCATCCCGCCCGGCGTGCGCTTCCAGGTCGGCCTGCCGTCGCCGCTCTCGGTTGCGAGCGTCTATGTCGTGCCGCCCTCGCGCAGCCTGTTCGAGCAGGCCTACGGCCGCGCGATGGCGCTGGAGCTGGACCGGATCCTGGCCGCGGTCCCGGCGGAGAGGCTGGCGATCCAGTGGGAGGCGGCGGTCGAGTTCGCGCTGCTCGAAGGCGTCATGCCGGGCCACCTGGGCGACGACATGCTCGACGGGATCAACGATCGGCTGGCCGGGCTGGTCGATCTCGTGCCGGCCGGCGCCGAATGCGGCATCCATCTGTGCTACGGCGATTCCGGGCACAAGCATTTCTGCGAGCCGGCCGACGCCGGCTACCTGGCAGCCGTCGCCAACGGCGTCTCGGCCAAGGCGGCGCGCGCGATCGACTGGCTCCACATGCCGGTGCCGAAAGAGCGCGACGACGACGCCTATTTCGCGCCGCTCGCCGGACTCGCCCTGAAACCGGGCTGCGAACTCTATCTCGGCCTGGTCCACACGACCGGTGGCATCGCCGGCACCCGCCGCCGCATCGCCGCGGCGGAAAAGGTCGTGCCCGACTTCGGTATCGCCACCGAATGCGGCTTCGGCCGCCGCCCGCCGGAGACGATCCCCGCGCTGCTGCGGCAGCATGCAGAGGTGGCGGGGAATTGACGAAGGTGGCTGAGGCGCGGACTTCCGACGATCGGATATCGTGTGCCCCAAAATTTCTCTACCGCCATATCTTGTAATTGAAACAGGCGTACCCACATAGGATCGTCGCTGAACGGGTACAAATTTGGCGTGCCCAAACTCACGACCATCTCGACTGGAATTGGGACATCCCCTTCATCAGAAGGGGCGGTGGCCTCTCACCCATCGGGATGTTGGAAATTTGGGCGGATAAGCGAAATCGCTAAAGTGGACTGCGACAGTAGTTCCGCCACAAACACCTGATGGGGCCTACCCAGAGATGCGGCGAATTCTCTCAATCGACGGCGGAGGCATCAGAGGAACCTTCCCTGCTGCATATCTTGCGCATCTGGAAGAGGACATTTCTAGACCCATTCATGAATATTTTGACTTGATTGCGGGTACATCGACAGGTGGAATAATTGCGATAGGCCTCGCGATGGGGCTAAAGGCGAAAGAGATTCTAGACCTCTATGAAAGTCGAGGGCCGGAAATATTCTCGCAGCAACATAGTGGCTGGCGAGGATGGATCGAACGCAACGCAAGGAAAGTGAAATGGATGACTTGGGGCCCCAAATACGAACCGGATGCGTTGTATACTGCGCTGACAGAAGCACTCGGGAATATGAAGATTGGAGACGCAAAGACACGGCTCATGGTCCCGGCTTGGCATCAACAAATGGGTTCTGTATATATTTTCAAGACTCCACACCACTGCCGTCTTAAAACTGACTACAAGGAATTTGCTCGTGATGCCGCGATGGCTACGGCTTCGGCTCCGACGTATTTTCGTGAATTCATTACAGCAAGGGATGTTGGATTGGTTGATGGAGGTATTTGGGCAAATAACCCCACAGGAATTGCAGTTGCGGAAGGAATTGCCACACTTGGTTGGAGTCCAGAGGATATTCGCGTCTTGAGTATCGGATGCTTAGAGAACGTCGTGGAAATGCGCGATTCGTACGGTGCTGCGCGACTCGTTCCGAAACTTGCTGGTCTCTTTATGGCTGGTCAATCCCATGGGTCAAATGGCCTTGCACATATTCTTACAGGCGATGTTGGCGGCTCAAATCACAAGGCTGTTTACCGTGTGTCACAGCATGTGCCGGACGGTTTCTTTTCGCTTGACGATACCAGCAAGATAAAAAAGCTTAAAAGCCGCGCAATTGCGCAAGCTAGAATTGACAAGCCCGATCTTGAGAGAGTGTTCTTTTTTGATGCGGCTGAAGCGTACGAACCCATCTATCGGTGCTAAGGAAACCCGACCATGGCCAGAAAGCTCTCCAACCACGAAGACGTTCTAGCTGCGATTGCAGAAGCAATAGATATTCCAGAATACTTAGACCAAATTGCACGAGAGCGTTATCAGTCCATTGGACGGTGGCTTGACCGCGAATTGTCAACAATAAAGCGGTTCAGCCCAGAGATTTCTCCTCAGGGGTCCTTTTTGCTAGGTACTGTAACTCGCCCGGTCGGCGATGCGGATGAATACGATCTGGATCTCGTATGCAGTTTACAATTAGGTAAGCACCAGCTATCGATGGCTGAGCTGAAAAATATCGTGGGGGGTGAACTAATAGAATATGTGCGAGCTAACCGTTTCAACAAAGAACCAGAAGAAGGTCGGCGTTGCTGGACAATTGAGTACCATGACGACGCAAGATTTCACATCGATGTTCTTCCTGCCCTCCCCGATGAACAAACCTATGGAGTTTTGATGGAGAAGAGCGGCTTCACCGGTCTTGCTTCTAATCAAGCAATTCGAGAGCAGGCAATTGCGATAACAGACAAGACTCATCCAAAATACAACGTGCGGTGCAGTGAGTGGCCGGTAAGCAATCCGAAAGGCTACGCAATCTGGTTTCGGTCGCGTCAGGCAGAAATTTTTGAAGCACGAAAACGTGCGATCTTTGAGGCCGAACGAATCTATCTTACCGTTGGAGATGTGCCGGAATATAGAGTGAAAACGCCACTGCAGGGAGCAATACAACTTCTGAAACGCCATAGAGATACGATGTTCGGCGTGGACGATGATCGGCCAATTTCGATAATTATAACAACGCTTGCAGCACATTCGTACAACGGCGAGAATTCAATTCGGGAGGCGCTCCGAACCATTCTCAGGACAATGGATCAGCACATTGGTGATCGAAACGGCGTAAAGTGGATTGCGAATCCTGTTAATCCGACCGAAAACTTTGCAGACAAATGGCTCGAGTCCCCGGCTAAGGAAGAGAATTTTTATACTTGGCTGGCAAAGGCGCAACAAGAATTTGGCCAGTACATAAGCGCGAGTGCGTATGGTCAAATACCAACTGATTTTAGGAAAGCACTATCTGAAACCACTGTTGAAAGAATTTTGCCGATGATCGCTGCTTCTCCTGCACCTATAGTGTCGTCAAGAGATGCAGGAACAGCAGAAGTTGTGAAGATACAAAGCGAAGGTGGAGCGACGAAACCTTGGCGTCAGTGAGGACCAAAAAGCTAGAGAATTTGCTAGGAGAGATTTTGAAGGTAATTGCGTTCGATCAGCCAAAATTGTCGGCCTCGGAAGAAGAAAATGGAGTAACAGTTTCTGGCAAGTATTTTATTTCTTCTTCTACTGATGAAGGTGCAATCTTGGGACCGATTGCTGAATACTGTGTCGAGATTTTTTTCACTATACATATCCTGGTGTTGAACCGATAGTCCGTGAAACAGGAGGTTTAATCCCTTGGCATTCTGATTACCACATTAACCCAGATGGCACTTGCTGCGTCGTAATTTGGGAAAAATGGATATCATCAGGAGCAGATTTGTCAATCGGAAGTTATTTTGATGGTCCCTTGAAGAATTACTTTTTAGGACAACACCACAAATGTTTGTCTGGTGAGTGGCCTTTTGGCGAAGAGCTTCATGGAAGAGAAGGTTTGATTAAGGCGTATTCTGAGATGCTAAATTGTGAACCAGATGAACAAAAAATTCAAGAGGTGTTACGCATTTTGTTAATGAATAAGATCAAGGGTCACTGGCTATGCCCGTGCGGTAGTGGGCTAATTTTTCGGAAATGCTGCTCGTTACGAATAGCAACTTTGAGGAAGTCAATATCCGAAGATATCGCGAAAAGAATGCTGGCACGCTTAAGTTGATGCGATGACAGAAAAAAGTGGCTTAGTTTACTTTTGAATCTAATTTGAAGTGAATGGGCGGTCCAGTGGAACGAGATCGTCGAATTTAGTGTTGTATAGTCTTGACGAGCGATCTGGACTTCTTAGCTTGACAAACGAACGTTTGGTGGAATGTGGTGCTCTCGATTTTGGAGCGCGCCGCGTTTTCCGTCTCTGCAACCCACACCCCGCACCCATGCCCACGCGAAAAACCGACCGCGATGCCGTGATCGATGCGGCGCTGGAGCTGATCCGCACCCAGGGCTACCACCATACCTCGGTGGCGGAGATCGCGGCGGCGTGCGGGCTGCTCAAGGGCAGCGTCTATCATTACTTCGCGGGCAAGAAGGAGTTGGCGATGGCGGCGCTCGACCGGGTGATCGCCGAGTCGCGCCAGAAGATTTTCCACCTGGCCAACGATCCGTCCGTGCCGCCGTCCGCGCGCCTGCAGAATCTCGTCGACGCGGTCGAGCGCTTCTTCGCCGGGCGCGACGGCGGCTGCCTGATGGGCTCGCTGGCGCTCGAGGTCGGCGATTCGATCCCCGAATTCCGCGACCGGGTGCAGCGCTATTTCGACGACTGGAAGGCGGCGCTCACCGCCGTGCTCGAAGGCCGCTACGGCGCCGCCCGCGCCGGCGAACTGGCCGAGGACGCCATCGCCCGCGCCCAGGGCGCCATCCTGCTGATGGAAGTCACCAAGGACCCGGCGGTATTGCAGCGCGCCTGCCGCGATACCGTCGCCCTGCTGGACGAGGCTCTCGCCGCCTCAGGGAACCCCGCAAAGGACAGACCGGAGCCATGGAAAGAAGCATCGTAATCGCAGGCTACAAGCGCTCGCCCTTCCACTTCGCCACCAAGGGCGCGCTCGCGAAAGTCCGGCCGGACGAGCTTGCCGCCACGGTGATCCGGGCGCTGGTCGAGGAGAGCGGCGTCGACCCGGCCGACATCGAGGACGTCATCCTCGGCAACGCCATGCCGGAGGGCGAGCAGGGCATGAACATGGGCCGCTACGCCGTCTTCCTCGCCGGCCTGCCGGTCACGACCGCGGGCACGACCGTCAACAAATGGTGCGGCTCCTCCATGCAGGCGATCCACAACGCCGCCGGGATGCTGAGCGCCGGCGCCGGCGAGGCCTATGTCGCCGCCGGGGTCGAGAGCATGACACGGGTGCCGATGGGCGGCTTCAACCCGGCGCCCAACCCCGGCCTGATGGCGCGCTGGCCGGAAACCTACCATTCCATGGGCCAGACCGCGGAGACCGTGGCCGAGCGCTATCAGCTGACCCGGGAACGCCAGCAGGAGTTCGCCGTCGCCTCCCACCGCAAGGCGGCGCGGGCGCGCGAAGAGGGGCGATTCGCCGACGAGATCGTGCCAGTCGAGACGCCGGACGGCGGCACAGTGGGCGAGGACGGCGGCATCCGGCCGGACACCTCGGTCGAGGCGCTGGACGGGCTCAAGCCGGCTTTCCTGAAGGACGGCACTGTGACCGCGGGCACCTCCTCGCCGCTTACCGACGGCGCCGCGGCGACGCTGATCTGCACCGGGGACTATGCAGAACGGAACGGTCTGTCCAGGCTGGCGCGCATCCGGGCGATTGCGACGACCGGCCTGGAGCCGGAGATCATGGGCATGGGCCCGGTCGAGGCGACGCGCAAGGCGCTGGACCGGGCGGGCCTCAAGACTGCCGATATCGATGTGTTCGAACTGAACGAAGCCTTCGCCTCCCAGGCGCTGGCCTGCATCGGCGAACTCGGCCTCGACCCCGGCCGGGTGAACAGGGACGGCGGCGCGATCGCGATCGGCCATCCGCTGGGCGCGTCGGGCGCGCGGATAACCGGCAAGGCGGCCTCGGTCCTGAAACGAGAGGGCGGCCGGTACGCCGTCGCCGCCATGTGCATCGGCGGCGGCCAGGGCATCGCCACGGTTCTGGAAGCGGCCGGGTGAGCGAGGGGGCGGGCCCCTCGATACGCCCCGGATTAAATCCGGGGCTACTCGGGATGAGGGTGTTTTCTACCCTTTCCCTCACCCTGAGTAGCCGCCGGAGGCGGCGTATCGAAGGGGGCGGGCAACGCTGCGGCCGGCGAGAAGGAATATCGCAATGGACATCAAGAAAGTCGCCGTGATCGGATCGGGCGTGATGGGCAGCGGCATCGCCGCCCAGGTCGCCAACGCCGGCGTGCCGGTCGTCCTCATGGATATCGTGCCCGAAGGGGCGGAGAACCGGAACGCGCTGGCCGAGAGCGCGGTCGCGCGCCTGCTGAAACAGGATCCGGCGCCCTTGATGCATCCGCGCAATGCGAAGCTGATCGAGCCGGCCAACCTGGAGGACGATCTCGGCAAGCTGGCCGACTGCGACTGGATCGTCGAGGCCGTTCTAGAAGATTTGGCCGTAAAGTATTCTGTATACAATAAAATAAACTTATCGATAAAGTCTGGCGCAGCGGTCACGTCCAACACGTCGACGATCCCGCTCGCCCGGCTGCTCGACGGCATGGACGACGGCTTTGCGGCCGGCTTCTTCATTACCCACTTTTTCAACCCGCCGCGCTATCTGCGCTTGCTGGAAACCGTCTCGGGACCGCGGACCGATCCGGCGATCGTCGCGGCGGTCAGCCGGTTCTGCGATGTCCGGCTCGGCAAGACGGTCATCGCCTGCAACGACACGCCGGGCTTCATCGCCAACCGGATCGGCGGCTACTGGATCCAGAGCGCGATCAACGGCGCGATGGACCTGGGGCTGACGGTCGAGGAGGCCGACGCGGTCGGCGGCCGGCCGATGGGCGTGCCCAGGACCGGCGTTTTCGGCCTTCTGGACCTGGTCGGCATCGACCTGATTCCCCGGGTCGCCGCCAGCATGATCGAGAGCCTGCCGGCGGACGATCCCTATGTCCGGGATTTCCGCGACCATGCCCTGGTCCGCCGGATGATCGACGAGGGATACACGGGTCGCAAGGGCAAGGGCGGCTTCTACCGGCTCAACCGGGAGGGCGGGGAGAAGGTCAAGGAATCGATCGACCTCAATTCCGGCGACTACGCGCCGTCGCGCCGTTCAGAACTGGAGAGCGCGCGGGCCGGGGCGAAGGACCTGCGCGCCCTGGTCGACCATCCGGACCGGGGCGGGCAGTGGGCGTGGCGGGTGCTCTCCAACGTCATCGGCTACAGCGCCGCCCTGGTGCCGGAGATCGCGGAGTCGGCCGCCGACGTCGACGCCGCCATGCGCCTGGGCTACGCCTGGAAGCGGGGGCCGTTCGAACTGGCCGACCGGCTCGATCCGGCCTACGTCGCCGAGCGGCTGCGCAGCGAGGGCCGGGCGGTGCCGGCTCTGCTGGAGAACGTCGGCACCGGAACCTTCTACCGGGTCGAAGACGGCCACCTGCAGGTCTTCGGCGCGGACGGCGCCTACCGCCCGGTCGAACGGCCGGACGGCGTGCTGCTGCTCGAGGATATCAAGCGCGCGTCGGCGCCGGTCGAAAGCAACGCCTCGGCAAGCCTGTGGGATATCGGCGACGGCGTGGCCTGTTTCGAGGTCCACACAAGGATGAACGCCCTGGACCCCGATGTCGTTACCTTGCTTCAGAAATCCCTGAAAATCGTGGAAAAGGAATTCAAGGCCCTCATGCTTTACAACGAGGGGAGCAATTTTTCGGTCGGCGCCAATCTCGGCCTTGCGCTCTTCGCCGCCAATGTCGGCGTCTGGCCGATGATCGAGGGCATGCTCGAGAACGGCCAGAAGGCGATGAAGGCGATGAAATACGCCGCCTTCCCGGTCGTCGCCGCGCCGTCGGGCATGGCGCTGGGCGGCGGCTGCGAACTGCTGCTCCACGCCGCCGCTGTGCAGGCCCATGCGGAGACCTATGCCGGGCTTGTCGAGGCCGGCGTCGGTGTGCTGCCGGGCTGGGGCGGCTGCAAGGAAATGCTGGTCCGCCACACGCAGGACGAAAAGCGACCGAACGGCCCGCTGCCGCCGGTCGCCAAAGCCTTCGAGCAGATCTCGATGGCCGCGGTCGCCAAGTCGGCGCAGGAAGCGCGCGACATGCATATCCTGCGCGAAAGCGACGGCATCACCATGAACCGCGACCGGCTGCTCTACGAGGCTAAACAGAAAGCCCTGTCTTTATTGGACGGATACGAGAAACCCGAGCCGGTCGAGCTCAACCTGCCGGGCCCGAACGGCAGGGCGGCGCTCGACCTGGCGGTCGAGGGTTTCGCGCTGCAGGGCGTGGCGCTGCCGCACGACCGTATCGTCGCCGGCGAGATCGCCGCGGTGCTGACCGGCGGCGACACCGACGTGACGGAGACCGTCTCCGAAGACCGGCTCTTCGCCCTGGAGCGCGAGAGCTTCATGACGCTGCTGAAGACCGAGCCGACACTGGCCCGCATCGAACACATGCTCGACACCGGCAAACCGCTGCGCAACTAGGCCGAAGCGCCGGCGAAAGGGATCGAAATCCATGCCCGTCTACAAAGCCCCGCTCGACGACATGCGCTTCGTGCTCAACGACGTGCTCGGCTACGGAGCGAACGTCGCCCGCCTGGAAGGCTACGAGGAGGCGACGGCCGACCTGGTCGACGCCATTCTCGGGGAGGCGGCGAAACTCTGCGAGAACGAGCTGCTGCCGCTCAACCTGCCCGGCGACGCCGAAGGCTGCACTTATGAGAACGGCGCCGTGCGGACGCCGAAAGGCTTCCGGGAGGCCTACGACCTTTATGCCGAAGGCGGCTGGACGGGGCTGACCTGCGATCCCGCCTACGGCGGCCAGGGGCTGCCCAAGTCGATCGGCTTCGCGATCGAGGAAATGATCTGCTCGGCGAACATGGCCTTCGGCATGTATCCCGGCCTCAGCCACGGCGCCTACAACGCCATAGAGAAATGGGCCGGCGACGGCCTCAAGGCGCTCTACCTGCCGATGCTGGCGAGCGGCGAATGGGCAGGCACCATGTGCCTGACCGAGCCCCAGTGCGGCACAGATCTCGGCCTGATCCGCACGAAGGCCGTGCCGCAGGACGACGGCAGCCACGCCATCACGGGCACCAAGATCTTCATTTCGGCCGGCGAGCACGACCTGACCGACAATATCGTTCACCTGGTCCTCGCCCGTTTGCCCGACGCGCCGCCGGGCATCCGCGGCATCAGCCTGTTCATCGTGCCGAAATTCCTGCCGAAGCCGGACGGCGGCGGCTGGACGGCCGGCGCGCGCAACGGCGTGCGCTGCGGCGCCATCGAGCACAAGATGGGCATCCGGGCCTCGGCGACCTGCGTGATGAATTTCGACGACGCGGCGGGCTGGCTGGTCGGCGAACCGCACAAGGGCATGCGCGCCATGTTCTCGATGATGAACGCGGCGCGCCTCGGCGTCGGCATGCAGGGCCTGGGCCTCGCCGAGGTCGCGCACCAGAACGCCGTCGCCTACGCGAAGGAGCGGGCGCAGGGCCGGGCGCTGTCCGGCGCGAAATACCCGGATGCGCCGGCCGACCCGATCATCGTCCATCCGGACGTGCGCCGGATGCTGCTCAGGCAACGCGCGATGACCGAGGGCGCCCGGGCGCTGGCCTACTGGACCGGCATGCAGATCGACATCGCCGAGCGCCACGAAGACGAGGCGGTCCGGCAGGCGGCGGAGGATTTCGTCGCGGTCATCACGCCGGTCGTCAAGGCGCTGTTCACCGATCACGGCTTCGAGGCCGCCAACCTCGCCGTGCAGACCTATGGCGGCCACGGCTATATCCACGAGCACGGCATCGAGCAGTTCGTGCGCGACGCCCGGATCACCCAGCTCTACGAGGGCACCAACGGCATCCAGGCGCTCGACCTGATCGGCCGCAAGATGCCGGAGGGCGGTGGCCGGCTGCTGCGCCGCTTCTTCCATCCGGTGCAGGAATTCCTGTTCGCCCATTCGGGCGATCCGCAGATGAAGGAGTTCTGCCGGCCGCTCATGGCCGCCTTCGGCCAGCTTCAGCAGATCACCCTGCTGCTGGCGCAGAAGGGGCTGGCCGACCCGGAAGAGCCGGCGGCCGCGGCGAGCGAATATCTGCGCTTTTTCGGCCTGGTCGCGGTCGGCTGGATGTGGGCGCGCATCGCGAAAGCTGCGCTGGAAAAAGCGGACGACGATCCGACCGGCTTCCACGCCGCCAAGCTGGACGTCGCCCGCTTCTACATGAAGAAGGTGCTGCCCGAGACAGCCTCGCTCGGCCTGTCCATCCAGGCCGGCAAGAAGCCGGTCATGGCGATGGCCGATACCGCCTTCTAGACCGGGCCGCGCTTTCCGGAAATGGCGGCAGTCTCCGATAACCGGCCGCTCTGGCGCACGATGGGCCCGGAGCAGCTTGAGCGGGAATACTCGCCCAGTTCGGCGATCGGCGGGGATTACGCGCCCTACATCCGGGACTATCGCGCCGGGAGCGACAGGGCGCGCGCCGCTTGCAGGCGCGTCGAGACTCTTGCCTACGGCGACAGGCCTTCCAACTCGATCGATATCGCCCTGCCCGAAAACGGAAGCGAATTTCCGCTCATCGCCTACATTCACGGCGGCTACTGGCAGGAGCTCTCGAAACTCGAATCCTTTTGCGGCGCCGACAGGTTTTGCGAACGGGGCATCGCTTACGCGGCCGTCGACTACACGCTTGCCCCGCACGCCGGCCTGTCCGAAATCGTGCTGGAGTGCCGCGCCGCGCTCGAAACCCTGTTCGGCCATGCCGGCGGGCTGGGGATCGATGCGGGGCGAATCTTCGTTGCAGGCAGTTCGGCCGGCGGGCATCTTGCCGCCATGTGCTGCTGCGCGCCGCCCGGGGGTACCCGGGGAACCCGCCGGCGCATTGCCGGCGCGGTTCTTCTGTCGGGCGTCTACGAACTGGAGCCGCTTGTGCAAACGAGCATCAACGACGCCGTCGGCATGACCGTGGAGGAAGCGCGCCTCAATTCGCCATTTCTTCTCGATCCGGCTGCGTTCCCGGACGCGGTCGTGACCTGGGGAGAGCGCGAAACCTCCGAGTTCAAGCGGCAGAGCCTGGCGTTCGGCGGACGGTTGCAGAGCCCGGCCCGTTCGGTCCGCATCTTCGAGAGCCGGTCCAGGAATCACTTCGACCTGGTTCACGACATGTATGACCCGGCTACGGAACTCGGAAAAAGCATTCTGGACCTCGTCGGCGAAGGACGTTGAACATGCCGGATTTCAAACCCGTCATCCCGAGGATCGTCGAGCCGGAGGGCGTGGTCTGTTCGATCGAACCGCGGCCGATGGGAAAGTCGAGCGACGAAGACAGGGCCAGGGCTGTCGAGGAAACCGGCGGCGCGCCGCGGGTCGAACACGAAGGCAGGTCGAATCCCTATATCGACTACCAGTCGCTGGATCTGATGCACTCGTTGCAGCATCTGCGCAGCGAGGGCTATGACGAGATGTGCTTTTATATCATGGGGCAGTGCAAGGAATTGCTGTTCCGCGGGCTGCACATGGAGCTCGTCAACGCACGCGAACAGCTGAGGCAGGACAATCTGGCCAATGCGCTCCAGATCCTGTCGCGCTGCAAGGCCTACGTCGACTATATCGCGAACTCCTGGAACGTGCTCGGAACCATCACCTCCGAGGGCTTCAACCAGTTCCGCGACTATCTGTCGACGGCTTCCGGCCAGCTGTCCTACATGTACCGCCATGTCGAATTCATTCTCGGCAACAAGGACGCCCGGCTGGCCGCCGCGCACAGGAACGTCCCCCATGTCTGGCCGGCGATCAAAGAGGCGTTCGAAAGCCCGAGCCTTTACGACGAGGTGCTGAGGCTCCTGCACCGGCGGGGATACGGGATCGACCGGTCCATGCTCGACCGGGACTGGACCAGGCCCTACGCGTCCGACGAATCGGTGCGCCAAGCATGGCTCGAGGTCTACCGGACGCCGACCGCGGAAAACCCCGAATACCGGCTGGCCGAGGCGCTGGTGAGCCTCGACGAAGCCTTTTCCATCTATCGCTGGCGGCATTTCGTTACGGTCCACAAGATTATCGGCTTCAAGCCCGGGACGGGCGGGTCCGCCGGCGTCGGATGGCTGCAAAATGTCACCAGCCACAAGTTCTTTCCGGAACTCTGGGAGGTCCGCGACCAGCTCTAGCGCGGGCTTCTCTTTCGGCCTGCGCCGGCGCCCGGTCCGCCGGCCGCCGTTTTCACATCCGGCTTATCGGGGTTTGCGCGCAGGCGCGTTCCCGGTCACAATGACCGGGTGCGTGGAGCCGTGGCGGGCGGCGGCGCGCCATCGTCGCAATCGGGCGAAGAACGGCGGCAGCGCCGCATCACCGGGCCGGAACCATGCATATCATCGCCAAATTTGCCATCGGCCAGGTCGTCAGGCACCGGCTCTACCCGTTCCGCGGCGTCATCTTCGACGTCGATCCCGAGTTTGCGAATACCGAGGAATGGTGGCAGTCGATCCCCGAAGAGGTCCGCCCGCGCAAGGACCAGCCCTTCTACCACCTGCTCGCCGAGAATGCGGAAACCACCTATACGGCCTACGTCTCGGAGCAGAATCTGGTGCCCGACGACAGCGGCAAACCGGTCGGCCATCCGAAGGTGAAGAGCATGTTCGGCGACTTCGGCGGCGACCACTACGAAATCCGCAAGGACATCGCGCATTGAAGGACGAGCGAGGCGCCGTGCCGATTTCCGAGAATGTTCCCAACGCTGGGACCCGCGAAGCGCTTCGGCAGGCCGCCGGACGGGAGGACCTGACGGAGTACGCCAGTCTCGAGGACCTTAAGGCCGTGCACGACCGGCATGGCATAGGCGTGAGTTGTCACCGGGATTGAGGCCGAATCGGCTACGCGGGCATCCCCATATCCACCATCTCGATCCGTTCGCCATAGCGGCGGAAATCGGTGGCGTTGAAGGTCAATAGCCGGCGCTCTCCATGGGCCAGCATGGTGGCGACGATGTTGGTGTCGTGGATATGTTTGCCGGCGACCGGCACGTCGCGGCACAATTCGGCCAGCATTTCGGTGACCCGCGGCCCGTCCTCAAGGACTTCGAAGGCCGAGCCCAGCCACAAAATGTCCTTCAGGGCCTCGCTCATGGGAAGCGGAGCCGACCAGGTCTGAGGCCGGGTAACGGCCGACAGGTATTCGCGCATCACCTGGCGGCTGAGGTACAAGGCTTCGCCGCTTTGCTGAACCCGGGCAAGCACGCTGCGCGCGCTCGTGCCGGCTGCTGCTTGGATGCTGCGAGCCGAAACGAAGACATTCGTGTCGATGAACATCCCGGTCAGGCGCCGCTGCCGGAACTATCGTCGGGACCGCCTGTCAAACGTCCCATATCGTCGTATATCTGCTCACGGCTCACGGTGAAGCCTTCCGGCCAAGGGCCGAGGTCGACAGCGGGAAAGTCGCGGTCGAGGTTGAATTCCCTTTGTCGTGCGGCCAAGGGACGATCGGCATCGTTTTCCGTACGGGCGAACACCAGGGTTTCGGCGTCGAGATCGACCTCTCCGGTCTTCCAGCCGGCGGCCTGCCAGGCGAGCGCGTGGCTGTGGCCGTTGCCTTTCGCCGAATTGGCCCACCAGGGCCGGTGCAGGCGCGCCGAATCGGGCAGGCGGAAGCCCAGCACGGCCTCGATCTCCGCGAAGCTCGTGCGCCAGTCCGATCCGGCCATTGCAAGGAGATGACGATAGAGTGGCGCATATTTGCCGCGCGCCGCCGCTTCGCGCACCAGACGATCCCGCACTGCCGACATGACCGGTCCCCTAAATAGTATTGACTTACTTAAGTACTTACCCGAATATCGGCTCAGCCTCCGCGAGGGTCAATGGCCCCGACGTTTGGCCGGCCCGCCGCGCTATCCCTGCCCGCCGTCCCGCGGGTTCCAGATCCGGCCGAACAGGGAGGCGGCGACCAGGGTGCCGAAGCAGAACAGGCCGGCCGCGACGCATGCGTAGAGCGCCGCTGGCCCGCCGCCCAACCAAAGCACTGCGATGGCGCCGGCGCCGCCCGCCACGGCCAGCCGGATCGCTCCGGCGGTCACCGGCAGCACCATGTTGCCCGTGCCCTGGGCGGCGAAATAGAGCGCCATGCCGAGGCCGAAGAAGCCGTAGAACGGCCCGGCGATGTGCAGATACTGCGCGCCGAAGGCGTAGGCCGCAGCGTCGGCGGTGAACCGGTCGAGCCACAGCGACGGCCACAGCGCCGCGGCGAGGCCGATTGCGCCCGTCGCCCCGCCGGCGATTACGGCGCCGGTCCAGGCGATGCGGCGCGCCCGGCCGAACTGTCGCGCGCCGAAGTTGGCGCCGACCGACGTGGTGAGGGTACCGCCGATGCCGAAGGCGAGCGGGACGATCAACAACTCGAGCCGGCTGCCCAGGCCGTAGCCCGCCAGCGCTTCGGCGCCGAGCTCCGCGACCAGCCGGGTGACGATCAGCACCGTGCCGATGTTGACGATGGAATTGCCGCAGCCGAGCAGGCCGACCTTCAGGATGTCGCGGAACATCTCGCCCGTCAGTTTTCCCCAGGCGCGAAGCCGCACACCGCTGGCGCCGCGCAGAAGATTCAGGCCGAGCATCAGCGCGATCAGGCCGTGGGCGGCGGTGACGGAAACCGCCGGCCCGACCAGCCCGAGCCGCGGCAGCGGCCCCCAGCCGAGCGTAAGTCCGCCGCACAGCGCGGCATGGAGCAGCGCCCCGGCGCAAAACCAGATCGCCGGCGTGGTCATATCGCCGGTGCCGCGGATCGCCGCGGCAAACAGGTTGGCGACCCACATGGTAATGCCGCCGGCGAAGATGATGACGGCGTAGTCGACCGCCCCCTCCAGCACGGCGCCGGTGCCGCCGAGCGCGGCGAAGACCGGCCGGGCGAGCAGGCCGAAGACTAGCAAATAGAGCAGCGCCATGACCGCGGCGATGACCGCGCTGTGGCGGACCAGGGCGTCGGCCCGGTCCCGGTCGCCAGCGCCGAGCGCCCGCGCGATCGCCGAGGAGACCGCACCGCCCATGGCGCCGGCCGACATCATCTGCATCATCGTATGGACGGGGAAGACCAGGGCGACCGACGCCAGCGGCAGGATGCCGAGCCGGCCGATGAACCAGGCGTCGGTCACCCACATGGCGACAAACGCGAAGGCGGTCGCGACGTTCGGCGCCGACAGCCTGGCCAGCATCGGCAGGATCGGGCCGCCGAGCATGGTCGCAAAGCGGTCGTCGGGTTTTGTCATGGATGTGGGCGCGCTCGCTGCCGGGTCAGTTGAACATCGTGTTGGGCAGGAAGAGCGCGATGTCCGGCGCCAGCAGGAGCAGGGCGATCGCCAGCATCATGGCGAACCAGAAGGGCCAGATGCCGCGGAAGATCGTGTTCATCGGCACGTCCGGCGCGATACCCTTGACGACGAAGACGTTGATGCCGACCGGCGGGCTGATCAGGCCCATTTCGAGCACGATCACCATCATCACACCGAACCAGACCATGTCGAAGCCGTAGCCCTCCATGATCGGCTGGACCAGGGGCAGTGCGAGGATGAGGATGGCGAATCCCTCGAGGAAAGTGCCCAGCAGGATAAAGAAGCCGAGGCACAGGATGAGGACAAGATAGGGGTCGGCGTTCAGGGCGCCGAGCCAGTCCGCCAGCGCCGACGGGATGCCGGAGAGCGCCACGAAGGGCGTGAACACGAAGGCGCCCATCAGGATGTAGAAAGTCGTCGCTGTCGAGCGCAGGGTGTGGGCGATGGCCTCCTTCATTTCCGCCCCCTGCACCGTGCCGCGCAGGATGCAGACCAGGAAACACAGGAAGGCGCCGACGGCCGCGGCCTCGACCGCGTCGAAGGCGCCGCCGTAGATGCCGCCGATGGTCACGCTGACGATGCCGATGATCCAGGCCGCCCGCCGGATTGCGGCCAGCCGTTCGGCGAGCGGCAGCGCCCGCGCCGAGGCCGGCGCGATTTCCGGCTTGAGCCGGACCAGCATCCAGATCGCCAGGATGAACAGGCCGGACAGCAGGATGCCCGGCAGCACCCCGGCCATGAACAGCCGGCCGATGCTCTCCTCGGTCAGGATGGCGTAAATCACGAAGCCGGCCGACGGCGGGATCAGGATGCCGAGCGTGCCGCCGGCCGCGATCGAACCGGTGGCGAGCGCGTTGTCGTAGCGGTAGCGCTGCATCTCCGGCAGGGCGACCCGGCCCATGGTGACGGCGCTGGCGAGCGACGAGCCGGACAGCGCCGAGAAGCCCGCGCAGCCGACGATGGTGGACGAGGCCAGCCCGCCGCGCAGATGGCCGAACCAGGCGTGCGCCGCGTCGTAGAGGTCGCGGCTCATGCCCGAGATGCCGGCCAGGTTTCCCATCAGGATGAACAGCGGCAGGATGGTCAGCGAGTAGATGGTCGAGACCGAGAAAATCTCGCCGCCGAGAGTCGCGACCGCCGCCTCGCCGCCGCGCGGATGGATCGACCAGATGCCGGCGACGCCGACCGCCAGCATCGCCGTGCCGACCGGCATGCGCAGGCCCAGCAGGACAAACAGTGCGGCAAAGCCGGCGAGGCCGATCTCGAGATTGCTCATCCCCGATCACTCATGATCACTCATGTTCGAACGGGTCGCGCTCGGCGTCGAATTCCATGAGGCCGATGGCGAGCTCGCAGACCAGCATCAGCGCGCAGGTCGCCATCGCAATCGTGAGCATCCAGTAAAACGGCGTGTGGACGATCTCGAGATTGTCGGTGAACTCGCCGCATTCGAAGCCGCAGCGCGCCTCCTCGCGCAGGGCAAATGTCGCGAGCGCGAGGATGACGATGCCGATCAGGCGCACGGCTATGTCGGTGAAACGGGTCACCCGGCGTCCGCCGACCGCGGCCAGGATATCGACATGGACGAAGCCGCCGTGCCGGCCGCCATAGGCCAGCGCGCCCATCACGATGACGGCGAGCGACATGCGCGAGATATCGGTGATGCCGAACAGCGGGTCGTTCAGGATGTAGCGCCAGATCACCGAGACGACCGTCAGCCCGACCAGAAAGACGACGGCCGCCCCGCCGATAACGGCCAGACCGCCGGCGAAGCGGTCCAGCCAGACAAGGAGGAATCGGGCGATGGCGCGCTACTTCCCGGACATCAGGTCATGGATCTCGCCGCCGGTCTTGCCGCCGCGCAGCGTCGTGGCGCGGAACTTGGCCATGGCCTGCGCAATGGCGGCATTCGCCTTGGCCCGTTCGGCATCCGACAGGGCGATGACTTCGACTCCGTTCTTCTTCGCAAACGCCAGCCCGGCCCGGGCGGCCTTCTTGTAGGCGCCGCCGCCCGAGAGCGAGAGCCACTGGCCGGACGCCTCGTCGACCCAGGCCCTTTCCTGCGCGCTCATCCCGTCGTAGACGCCCCGGTTCATCATCAGGACGAAAGCCGAACCCGATCCCGGCAGGCCGACCGTCGCGTAGTTCGCCGGCTCCCACAGCTTGAACGACCGGATCGCCGAGGGGTCGATGGCGATGGCGTCGATCGTGCCGTTGGCGAGGTTGCGGTTGATCACCGTGACCGGCTGGCTGACCGCCGAGGCGCCCAGCGCCTCCATGAACGGCACATCCTGCTTCGAGGTGACCCGGACCTTCATGCCCTTGAGATCGGCGAGCGTGCGCACCGCCTTCTTCTTGGTCAGCAGGACCGGAAGGTCGTTGGCCCAGACCGCGAGCAGCTTGGCCTTGAACTCCTTTTCGATCAGCGGCATCGCCCGCCACATCGCCTTGGTGCAGTCCAGCGCGTCGGCGCAGACGCCGGGAATCGTCACCGTGTTGGTCACCGGAAACAGGTTGCCGGTGTAGCCGGGCAGGGCGAAGGCGATGTCGGCCACGCCCTTGAGCAGGATTGAATACTGCTTCGGCGGCGAGGAATTGAGCGCGCCGCCGGGATATTGCTTGACGGTCAGCTTGCCGCCCGACACCTCGGCCAGCTTCCTGGCGAACGGCGTGAAGACCGCCCGATTCATCGGGTGCTTCGGTCCCATGAAATAGGACAGGCTGAGCTCTGCGGCGCTTACCGGCGCCGCAAGGCCGGCCGCCAGCGCGATTGCGACTACCGTCGCGCACCTTCCTGTCGCGATCCGTCCTGTCATTATCCGATCCTCCCTTTTCGTCCGCTCTCCTGTGTCGCGGCGATCCGGCCCGAAGCGGCGAACGCGGCGGCGGTGCGATTGTATCCCCCTCCGGCGCAGCGCGGAAGAGAAGGCGTGCTTGGCGGAAGCGCCCGTCGCGGAGAATTGGGTGCCGGGCCAGGGGCGGCCTGTGCTAACGTGGCCGGCGCAAGCGTGTATTTGCAAGAATGACAATACCCGTGAGTCAATTGAGGAGGGACCCATGAGACGTTTGATCCTGTTCGGTGCCGCAGTCTGTTTTGCCGCCTCCGCCGAGGCGCAGACGCCAACGCTGACGATGGAATCCGGCTCGGTCGGCGGCGCGACCGACATGGCGGCCAAGCATCTGGCCGAGGTCGCGGCAAAGCGGAAGATCGCGACGATCCAGGCCCAGGCCGGCAAGGTGCTGGCCAAGTCGATCCTGCAGGTCGCCCAGGGCAAGACCGATCTCGCCGCCAGCCCGTTCATCCTGCAGTTCCTGATGGCCCGGGCGCTTGGCCCCTATGCCGGGCTGGGCAAGAAAAAGGGCAAGGAGACTGCCGGCAATCTCCGCCTGCTCTATCCCTACCATCTCGCACACTATTACCTGATCGCCTTTGCCGCTTCCGGCATCGACAGCTGGGACAAGCTCAAAGGCAAGACCATCTTCAACGGCCCGCCGCGCGGCGGCGCGCTGAACACGGCGCGCGCGCTGATCCGGCTGACCACCGGCATGAACGAGGGCAAGGGTTATACCGGCAAGCAGATCGCTTGGGGCCAGGCCGATTCGATCTTCCTCGACGGCGCGGTCGACGCGGCCGTGCGGCCGGGCACCAACCCGGCGGCGTATCTGCCGATCTATATCGCCGCCGGCAAGGTCAACCTGGTCTCGATCCCGAAGGCGAAGATGGAGTCCGTGGCCTTCCGGAAGTTCCTCCGGGCGCCCGGCAACGTGGCGATGGTCTTTCCGAAAAAGAACCTCGCCCATTACGGCGCCGGCGTGAACGTGATCTCCGAGGACGACATGTTCCGGTCGATTTCCAACACCGGCGGCGACGTGGTCCACAAGAGCATGCCGAATGCCCTGGCCAGGGCGCTGACCGCCGCGATGATCGAAACGCTGCCCGACCTGTTCCGCAAGGCGCCGTTCGCCAGGGGCCAGCTGTTCGGCATCGTCGACGACAAGCGGATGGGCATGTGCAACGCCGGCGTGAAATTCCATCCCGGCGCCGTCGAGGCGTGGGAAGCCGCCGGCCACAAGCTCCCGGCCTGCGCCAAGCCGTAGCGGGTCGTCAGGGCCGGCTGTAGCGCACCTGTTGCGATTTGGCCCCGATACTTCCCCCTCTTCAGAGGGGGAAGTGGCCGAGCGCAGCGAGGTCGATGGGGGTGCCTTCGGCGGCCAGCGGATTCGCCTTGCGGCGAAGCGCGTCTGGCGACGCGCCACCCCCACCTAGTCTCCCCCTCTGAAGAGGGAGAGGAATCCGGATCGCCTTCAGTCGCCGGTTTCCGCCTTGATCATTCGGCGCAGTTCCGGTTTCGAGACCTTGGCGATGCCGCCGGTGCGCGGCAGGTCGTCGAGGAAGCGGATCTCGCGCGGCTGCTTGAAATCGGCGAGCGCCGCCACGCAGCGCCGCTCGATGGCGGACATCAGCGCCGACGGATCGGGCGCGCCCTCCGGCCCGCCCTCCGGCATGACGAACGCCACCGGCACCTCGTCGCGCAGCGCATCGGCCTTGCCGACGACCGCGACCTCCCCGACGCCGTCGACCTGTGCGATGACCCGCTCAAGCTCGGCCGGGCTGACATTCTCGCCGCCGACCTTGAGCATGTCCTTGGCCCGGTCGGCGAAACCGATCAGGCCGTCCTCATGCACGGTCACAAGGTCGCCGGTGATGAAGTAGCCGCGCTCGTCGAAGGAGTCGGCCGTTGCGGCAGGATTGTCCAGATATTCCCGGAACAGGGAGAGGCCCGGCGTCCCCCGGATGCGCAGTTCCCCGGTCTCGCCCGGTTCGACCGGGCTGCCGTCGTCGCGCAGCACTGCCAGCCGGTATTCCGGCGCCGGGCGGCCGATGGCGCCGTCGCGCTTGGGCAGGCCGGGATCGCCGACGATGCCCTGGGTGATGATCTCGGTCATGCCCCACCAGCCGAGCAGCGGGACGCGGAAATGCGCTTCGACCGACGAATCGAGGACGGCGTGGCCCCAGTTGCGGAACCAGTGCCGCTCCGGCACCGGCTCGCGCCGCAGCGCTTGGCTGCAGAACGGCACCAGCGAGGCCCAGGTGCAGCGGTGTTCGACCGCCGCGGGCCAGAACCGGCTGGCCGAAAAGCGTGGCTGCAGCACGATCTCCGCCCCCGCCCACAGGCTCGCCATGGTCGAATAAATGCCGGAGACGACGTGAAACAGCGGCAGCGTGACCAGGTGGCAGTCGGCTTCCGTGAGCCGCTCGTGGTTCGCCGAGACCTGGCCGCCCCACAGGACGTTGTCGTGGGTCCAGACGACGCCCTTGGGCCGTGCCGTGCTGCCGGAGGTGTAGTGGACGGCCATCGGCAGGGTGCCGTCGCCGGGCGGGGCGGGGGCTTTCGAAGCATCGCCGTACAGCGCCTCGAACCGGTCGTCGCCGGACGGCCGGTCGGCGTCGCGCGGTTCGACGCCGCCGTCGTGCTCAATCACGGCGAGCCAGTCGAGCCCGGTGCAGAAATCCCGGACCCGCGCCGCGAGGCCGGGCTGGGTGATCGCGGCCCTGACGCCGGCATGTTCGGCGAAATACGCCAGCTCCTCGCCGCTGGCCCGCGCATTCGTTGCCACCGCGACCGCGCCGATGCGCGCCAGCGCGTGCCAAGAGAGCAGGTATTCCGGCGCGTTCTCCAGATTGATCATGACCCGGTCGCCCTGCCGCACGCCGCGGCGCGCCAGGCCGTGCGCCAGCCGCGCCGCGTCGTCGGCGAAGGCGGCGTAAGTCCAGGATTTCGCCGCGCCGTCGAACGGCGCCCAGGTCAGGAAGGCGCGCTGGCCGTGGCTTCGCGCCCGGGTCAGCAGCAGGCCGGCCTGGTCGAGGCCGGCATAGGGGCTGACATAGGGTTCGCCGTTCATCGTCGTTCGATCTCCCCGCCGCCCCGGTCGCCGGCTTCCGCCGGTCGGGTGCGGAAATAGGATTTGCCGCGCTTTTCGAGCACAGTCTCGCCATCCTGGTTGATGAGACGGGCCAGCACGCGCACCAGCCCGCGGTCCTGTCGGCGCAGCGAGCGGCGGCACTCGACCACCTCGACGCGCAGCGAGAGCCGGTCGCCCGGGCGGACCGCGCGCAGGAAATCCAGGCCGTCGACCCCCGGCGAGGCGATCAGCGCCGCGCGCCTGATGTAGCTTTCATACTGCATGCGCTGCATGAGGGCGGCGACCTGCCAGCCGCTGGCGATCAGGCCGCCGAAATCGCTCTGCGCCGCGGCTGCCGGATCGGTGTGAATGGGTACCGGGTCGAACTCCCGGCCGAACGCGACGATGCTTTCCTCGGTAACGGTCATTTCGCCCCATTCGAAGACCATGCCGGGCGCGAAATCCTCGAAATAGAGCGTATCGGTCCGCTCCGGCGCCGTCATCGCGCGCGATCTCCCGGCCCGGCCGGGCCGCGCCTGTGCAGCAACCCGAGATGGTGGAGCGCGAGAAGGATTGCAGCGCCGCAAAGGGCGGCGACGGCCACGTCGTCCATTTTCACCAGCACCAGAACCGCCAGCGCGAGCCGCAGCACGATCTCGGGGGTCGAAAGGCGCGCCCGGTCGTAGCGGCTCAGGGCACTCGCCACCAGGTAAAGGGCGACCGCCAGCCGCAAGACCAGCCAGGCGAGGCCGGCAAGATCGACCGTACCGTCATAGCCCGGCAGCCAGGTCTTTTCCGCGCTCATGCTGCCGTCGAGCGATTGCGCGATCTGGGCCTGCTCGATCAGCAGGAATTCCGGATAGAAGGCGAACACGAAAGGGATCGTGAACATCACGATGCCGACGCGAACGGCCGCAAATCCGGTGGAAAGCGGTTCGGCCTTCGAAATGGTCGACGCCGCGAACGCCGCGATCGCCACCGGCGGCGTGATCGCCGACGCGACCGCGAAGTAGAAGATGAACATGTGCGCCGTGAACAGCGAGGTGCCGAGTGCGACCAGCAGCGGTCCGATAATCAGGATGACATTCACATAGGCCGGCAGGGTCGGCATCCCCATGCCGAGCAGGATCGTCGCGAACATGGCGACGACGAGCGCAATCATGAGATAGACCGACCCGCCGACGACCACTTCATGGCCGAACAGGCTGAAGGTCGAAATCGTCTTGAGCCAGTTCAGGATGTCAATGGTCAGGATCCCGGTGATGCTCGTGAAGCTGATGCAGACGTCGATGACTGCGACGGCGACGAGCAGCAGGAACAGCTGGGCAATCACCAGCCCGGCCTCGGCGAGGGCGCGGATCACCCGCGCCGGGGCGCGCCGGATCTCCGGATCGAGGAACAGCAGGGCGATCAGCAGGACGACGGCCCAGAATCCTGCCGAATCCGGATCGCCGGCCGCGTTCTTCACGACCTGGAGAAACCAGGGCAGTCCTTCTCCGGAGGCCGGGTCGTATCCGGCCACAAACGCCAGGACGCCCGTGCCGATACCGTCTTTCGTGCTAAGCAGCAGGACGAGGATGACGAGGATCGGCCCGGCGATCATCAACAGGTTGGTCCAGTCTCTCCGCGTCAGTTCATGGTCTACGGAATCCCGGCCGAGGGCGGCCATCCCGGTGCGCCGGGCTTCGAACACGACGGTGAGAAACAGGCTGAAGAAGTACGCCAGCGCCGGCAGGAAGGCCGCCACGATCACCTGCGAATAGGGCACGGTCGACAGCGCGGCGAGCACGAACGCCGCGATGCCCATGACCGGCGGCATGATCTGCCCGCCGCTCGACGCGGCAGCCTCGACGCCGCCGGCGAAGGTCGGCTTGAAGCCGGTGCGCATCATCATCGGGATGGTGAGGGTTCCCGTACCCAGCACGTTGACGACCGGCGCGCCGGAGACCGTGCCGAAGGTCGCCGAGCCGACGATGGCGGCGTGCGCCGGGCCGCCGCGCAGGCTCCGCGTGACCCGGAAGGCGAGCTTGATCAGCGACTGTCCGCCGGCCGATGCGGCGAACAGGGCGCCGAGCACGACGTAGGGGAACACGATATTGACGATGACGCTGAGGAACCGGCCCAGGATGCTGTTCGATTCCTGGATGATGGCGTTGCGCGCGCCGATGACGCCGGCGGAATAGTTGCGGACGCCGTCGGATTCCGTGCCGATGGATGTGGTCAGATAGCGGTTGTCGCTCCATTCGAAATACCAGGCGGCCGAGGACAGGACCGTATAGAGCCCGATGACGATGGCGACCGCGATGATCGGAAAGCCCCAGGCCTTGACGATGTAGATGAAGAAAACCGCCAGCGCAGCGAGCAGGAAAGGCAGGATCCAATTGCCGAGGTTCGACTGGCAGTCGGGAAACTCCTCGACCGGGTCGATGCCGAAGATTTCCCTGTACTCGGCGGCCCGCGCGGCCGTTTCGGCCATGAGCCGGGCGCGCTCGCCGGTGATCTCGTCGATCAGGCAGACCTGCTCGTGCTCGATCAGATAGACGACCGCCGTGCCGAGGATGGCGGCGAGCATCGTCAGGTCGAGCAGGATGCCGAACGCACGCCTCGCGGGCGACCGGCCGGCCCAGTCCCGGCCGAAGGAGACGACCAGCAGCGCGACCGCCATCATCAGCGTGAACATCAGCGGGAAGAAGAATTCCGAACTGTATTTGCTGAGGCGTGGAATGCCCTCCAGGCCGGGCACCGCCTGGACGAGTTCGAGCAGACCCGGAATGCTGGGCAGGTTGTTCGCCATGCCGAGCACGACGAGGATGAAGCCGAGCGCGAGCGCAAGGCGGCCCGTCCAGTGGTCCGTTGCCCCGGTCCGCGTTTCCGGGACCTGCGATTCCGATACCGATACGGTGGGGGCATCCTGCATGACGGCTGACAGGCTATTCCCGGAGCCCGCCGGACGCCAGCCGGTTCGGCCGGGAACGGCTTCCTCCCCGATTGCAGGATCAACCGCGTCGACGATCTGCTGCCGTGGAACCGCACGCTGCGCGAAGACCGGCAAGCCGACGCCTGAACTCGCTGGCGCAGTCAGTCCGGACGCTTGCGCAGAGAACGAGCAATTCGCGCTGAAGCGCCCGTGTTGATCATGTGTTGACCGCGCAAAAATGTGCCCCGGTCCAAGAATCGAAAAGCCCTTGAAAACATTGATGTTTTCAAGGGCTTTGAGTGGTTGCGGGGGTAGGATTTGAACCTACGACCTTCAGGTTATGAGCCTGACGAGCTACCAGACTGCTCCACCCCGCGTCCTGGCCCGGTTCCGGATGGTTATCGCAGAATAGCCGATCCGGTTTCCGGGTAAAATCAGGTTCGCGCATCGAAATCAGGTAGCCGGGCCGCGATCGGCCCGTATGGCTGGACGGCTTCGCCAGGCCAGGATTCACCGGCCGCTGACAGCCGCCGGAATCGACCGACACCTTGGCGCCTCCCTGTGGCGGCCCCCTGTGCTTGCAAGGCCTGGCAGCGACCTACTCTCCCACGCCTTGAGACGCAGTACCATCGGCGCTGAAGGTCTTCACGGCCGAGTTCGGGATGGGATCGGGTGTTTCCCCCTCGCTATAACCACCAGGCCATGCAAACACAGGGCAGCCGGCGCCGATCTCCGTACGGGTTTGTACGCGTACAGATACCGTACGGCATCGGCAAGCCTAAAGCCGGCGGAATCGCATTCGCCGCCGCCACCGGCTCCCCGGGAAAACCGGGGCCGGCCGCGCGGCCGCATGGAAAGACGATCTGCAGCGTTGCCGGCCCCTGCCGGCGATCGGGAACGACCGCCGCACGGGGGACACAGCGCTTTCCGCTGCATGTGAGATTTTCCGCCCCGGCCCGAAAAGGACCGGGGAAGGAACAAGCCGATCGAGCGATTAGTACCGGTTAGCTTCATGCATTGCTGCACTTCCACACCCGGCCTATCAACGTGGTGGTCTTCCACGGCTCTCAGGCGAGACCTCGTTTCGAGGGAGGCTTCCCGCTTAGATGCTTTCAGCGGTTATCCCGTCCGTACTTAGCTACCCTGCGGTGCGGCTGGCGCCACAACAGGTACACCAGAGGTACGTCCACCCCGGTCCTCTCGTACTAGGGGCAGCTCCTCTCAAGTCTCGTACAGCCACGGCAGATAGGGACCAAACTGTCTCACGACGTTCTAAACCCAGCTCACGTACCACTTTAAACGGCGAACAGCCGTACCCTTGGGACCTGCTCCAGCCCCAGGATGTGATGAGCCGACATCGAGGTGCCAAACGATTCCGTCGATGTGAACTCTTGGGAATCATCAGCCTGTTATCCCCGGCGTACCTTTTATCCGTTGAGCGATGGCCCTTCCATCCGGGACCACCGGATCACTAAGGCCGACTTTCGTCTCTGCTCGGCCCGTCGGCCTCGCAGTCAGGCTGGCTTATGCCTTTGCACTCCACAGCTGATTTCCGACCAGCTTGAGCCAACCTTCGCGCGCCTCCGTTACTCTTTGGGAGGCGACCGCCCCAGTCAAACTACCCGCCACGCACGGTCCCGGACCCGGGTTCACGGATCGCGGTTAGATATCAGAAGCGTTAAGGGCGGTATTTCAAGGATGCCTCCACGCCAACTGGCGCCAGCGCTTCAAAGGCTCCCGCCTATCCTACACATGACGGTCCTAATACCAGTGCGAAGCTGTAGTAAAGGTGCACGGGGTCTTTCCGTCTAGCCGCGGCTACTCCGCATCTTCACGGAGAATTCAGTTTCGCTGAGTCGGTGCTGGAGACAGCGGGGAAGTCGTTACGCCATTCGTGCAGGTCGGAACTTACCCGACAAGGAATTTCGCTACCTTAGGACCGTTATAGTTACGGCCGCCGTTTACCGGGGCTTCGGTTCAGAGCTTGCACCCCTCTCCTTAACCTTCCGGCACCGGGCAGGCGTCAGACCCTATACGTCGTCTTGCGACTTCGCAGAGCCCTGTGTTTTTAGTAAACAGTCGCTACCCCCTGGTCTGTGCCACCCCGGCCCGGTTGCCCGGGCGAGGTCCTCCTTCTTCCGAAGGTACGGAGGCATTTTGCCGAGTTCCTTCAGCACCGTTCTCTCAAGCGC